>NZ_CP113063.1:0-2680484 GCF_026625785.1 Gordonia sp. SL306
TGTCCTACTCTCCCACACTGGTTAGGGTGCAGTACCATTGGCGCTGGAGGGCTTAGCTTCCGGGTTCGGAATGGGACCGGGCGTTTCCCCTCCGCTATGGCCGCCGTAACTTTATGAAACCCACACACAACATTGGGTTTGTTTCAACTGTTGTGTGTTGTTTCAGAAGTGTCATAGTGGATGCGAACTCATTGCAGATGAATGAGTGTTGTTAGTAAGTCCTCGGCCGATTAGTACCAGTCACCTGCATACATTGCTGTACTTCCAGTTCTGGCCTATCAACCCCATGGTCTGTGGGGGCCTTACCCCCTCGAAGGGGGTGAGAAACCTCATCTTGGAACAGGCTTCCCGCTTAGATGCTTTCAGCGGTTATCCCTTCCGAACGTAGCTAACCAGCGGTGCCCTTGGTAGGACAACTGGCACACCAGAGGTTCGTCCGTCCCGGTCCTCTCGTACTAGGGACAGGTTTCCTCAAGTTTCTGACGCGCGCGGCGGATAGAGACCGAACTGTCTCACGACGTTCTAAACCCAGCTCGCGTGCCGCTTTAATGGGCGAACAGCCCAACCCTTGGGACCTACTCCAGCCCCAGGATGCGACGAGCCGACATCGAGGTGCCAAACCATCCCGTCGATATGGACTCTTGGGGAAGATCAGCCTGTTATCCCCGGGGTACCTTTTATCCGTTGAGCGACACCGCTTCCACTTGCCGGTGCCGGATCACTAGTCCCGACTTTCGTCCCTGCTCGACATGTACGTCTCACAGTCAAGCTCCCTTGTGCACTTACACTCAACACCTGATTGCCAACCAGGCTGAGGGAACCTTTGGGCGCCTCCGTTACATTTTGGGAGGCAACCGCCCCAGTTAAACTACCCACCAGGCACTGTCCCTGAACCCGATCAGGGTCCGAGGTTAGAAGTCCAATACGATCAGAGTGGTATTTCAACAACGACTCCATGAACACTGGCGTGCCCACTTCACAGTCTCCCACCTATCCTACACAAACCGAACCGAACACCAATACCAAGCTATAGTGAAGGTCCCGGGGTCTTTTCGTCCTGCCGCGCGTAACGAGCATCTTTACTCGTACTGCAATTTCGCCGAGTCTGTGGTTGAGACAGCAGAGAAGTCGTTACGCCATTCGTGCAGGTCGGAACTTACCCGACAAGGAATTTCGCTACCTTAGGATGGTTATAGTTACCACCGCCGTTTACTGGGGCTTAAATTCTCAGCTTCGCACCCCGAAGGGCACTAACCGGTCCTCTTAACCTTCCAGCACCGGGCAGGCGTCAGTCCGTATACATCGTCTTACGACTTCGCACGGACCTGTGTTTTTAGTAAACAGTCGCTTCTCTCTGGTCTCTGCGACCACACCCAGCTCATGAGGAAAACTCAATCACCAGACATGGTCCCCCTTCTCCCGAAGTTACGGGGGCATTTTGCCGAGTTCCTTAACCACAGTTCTCTCGATCGCCTTAGTATTCTCTACCTGACCACCTGTGTTGGTTTGGGGTACGGGCCGTGTACCAACTCGCTAGAGGCTTTTCTCGGCAGCATAGGATCATGGAATTCGCCTCAACGGCTACGCATCACCTCTCAGACACATGAACGACGGATTTACCTATCGTTCGTCCTACAGGCTTACACCAGTATTACCACTGACTGGCCCCACTACCTTCCTGCGTCACCCCATCGCTTGCCTACTACCAGCCAAGGTCCCATGCAGCCGGCTCACGTTTCCCGAAGGAAATCGATCACCATTTGGATGGTTAGTACAGCTGATTCAGCATGGACGCGGATACACGGGTACGGGAATATCAACCCGTTGTCCATCGACTACGCCTGTCGGCCTCGCCTTAGGTCCCGACTCACCCTGGGCGGATTAGCCTGGCCCAGGAACCCTTGGTCATCCGGCGGCAGAGTTTCTCACTCTGCTTTCGCTACTCATGCCTGCATTCTCACTCCCACACCCTCCACACCTAGCTCACGCCGGTGCTTCCAGGGATGCAGGACGCTCCCCTACCCACCCCACCCACTACCTCCACCCCCGTAAGGGTGAAGGGATGTATTGGTGAAGTGCCGCGGCTTCGGCGGTGTACTTGAGCCCCGCTACATTGTCGGCGCAGGATCACTTGACCAGTGAGCTATTACGCACTCTTTCAAGGGTGGCTGCTTCTAAGCCAACCTCCTGGTTGTCTCTGCGATCCCACATCCTTTTCCACTTAGTACACGCTTAGGGGCCTTAGCCGGCGATCTGGGCTGTTTCCCTCTCGACTACGAACCTTATCGCCCGCAGTCTCACTGCCACACTCTCACTTACCGGCATTCGGAGTTTGGCTGACGTCAGTAACCTGATAGGGCCCATCGGCCATCCAGTAGCTCTACCTCCGGTAAGAAACATGCAACGCTGCACCTAAATGCATTTCGGCGCGAACCAGCTATCACGGAGTTTGATTGGCCTTTCACCCCTACCCACAGCTCATCCCCTCCATTTTCAACTGAAGTGGGTTCGGGCCTCCACGACGTCTTACCGTCGCTTCACCCTGGCCATGGGTAGATCACTCCGCTTCGGGTCTAGACCCGGCGACTCCACGCCCTATTCAGACTCGCTTTCGCTACGGCTACCCCACACGGGTTAACCTTGCCACCGAGCACTAACTCGCAGGCTCATTCTTCAAAAGGCACGCCATCACCCACCCACCGAAGTGGCACAGGCTTTGACGGATTGTAAGCGTCCGGTTTCAGGTACTATTTCACTCCCCTCCCGGGGTACTTTTCACCTTTCCCTCACGGTACTTGTCCGCTATCGGTCACCAGGAAGTATTCAGGCTTACCGGGTGGTCCCGGCAGATTCACAGCAGATTCCACGAGCCCGCTGCTACTTGGGCATCCATCAAGCAAGACCACATGTTTTCAGCTACCGGACTCTCACCGTCTACGGCAGACCATTCCAGGCCACTTCACCTAACACGCAGTTTTATCACTCGCCCCCAGCACGGCAGCACTGAGAAGATGAACCCCACAACCCCACACACACAACCCCTGCCAGGTATCACATGCGCATGGTTTAGCCTCCTCCGCTTTCGCTCGCCACTACTCACGGAATCACAATTGTTTTCTCTTCCTATGGGTACTGAGATGTTTCACTTCCCCACGTTCCCTCCACACCCGCTATACATTCACAGGTGGGTAACACGACATCACTCGTGCTGGGTTTCCCCATTCGGACACCCTCGGATCACAGCTCGTTTGACAACTCCCCGAGGACTATCGCGGCCTACCACGTCCTTCATCGGCTCCTGGTGCCAAGGCATCCACCGAACGCCCTTAAACACTTACAACAACACCTACAAACCACCCCCACACCACCAACCACCCACAAGGACAGCCAGCCGGCGAGGATCGAATGTAGACATCACCTACAAAACTTTTATCTCGTTCAACCACAAACACCGAAGTGTTCATGACAAATAAAGATGCTCGCATCCACTATGCACTTCTCAAACAACACACACCCACACGCGACCAAACCTCGAACTCCCACCACAGAAGCCGTCACCGATCCGACCCGACCATGCAGGCACCAAGACAACACACACACATGTGTGTTCCCTCAGAACCCCGATAGTGTGCTGACAACGCCACCCACCTCACAGTGAGCAACCACCCACGCCACCCGAACACTCGGACAACCTGAGCCTGCCTGATGTTTCACCCTCGAACACACACCCACCGCACGGACACATGCCGGCAGAAATGGGTGATGTTGTGTGCTCCTTAGAAAGGAGGTGATCCAGCCGCACCTTCCGGTACGGCTACCTTGTTACGACTTCGTCCCAATCGCCGATCCCACCTTCGACGGCTCCCTCCACAAGGGTTAGGCCACCGGCTTCGGGTGTTACCGACTTTCATGACGTGACGGGCGGTGTGTACAAGGCCCGGGAACGTATTCACCGCAGCGTTGCTGATCTGCGATTACTAGCGACTCCGACTTCACGGGGTCGAGTTGCAGACCCCGATCCGAACTGAGACCGGCTTTAAGGGATTCGCTCCACCTCACGGTATCGCAGCCCTCTGTACCGGCCATTGTAGCATGTGTGAAGCCCTGGACATAAGGGGCATGATGACTTGACGTCATCCCCACCTTCCTCCGAGTTGACCCCGGCAGTCTCCTGCAAGTCCCCGGCATAACCCGCTGGCAATACAGGACAAGGGTTGCGCTCGTTGCGGGACTTAACCCAACATCTCACGACACGAGCTGACGACAGCCATGCACCACCTGTACACCAACCACAAGGGGGGCTATATCTCTATAGCTTTCTGGTGTATGTCAAACCCAGGTAAGGTTCTTCGCGTTGCATCGAATTAATCCACATGCTCCGCCGCTTGTGCGGGCCCCCGTCAATTCCTTTGAGTTTTAGCCTTGCGGCCGTACTCCCCAGGCGGGGTACTTAATGCGTTAGCTACGGCACGGATCCCGTGAAAAGGAACCCACACCTAGTACCCACCGTTTACGGCGTGGACTACCAGGGTATCTAATCCTGTTCGCTACCCACGCTTTCGCTCCTCAGCGTCAGTTACTACCCAGAGACCCGCCTTCGCCACCGGTGTTCCTCCTGATATCTGCGCATTTCACCGCTACACCAGGAATTCCAGTCTCCCCTGTAGTACTCAAGTCTGCCCGTATCGCCTGCACGCCTACAATTGAGTTGCAGAATTTCACAGACGACGCGACAAACCGCCTACGAGCTCTTTACGCCCAGTAATTCCGGACAACGCTCGCACCCTACGTATTACCGCGGCTGCTGGCACGTAGTTGGCCGGTGCTTCTTCTCCAGGTACCGTCACTCACGCTTCGTCCCTGGTGAAAGAGGTTTACAACCCGAAGGCCGTCATCCCTCACGCGGCGTCGCTGCATCAGGCTTCCGCCCATTGTGCAATATTCCCCACTGCTGCCTCCCGTAGGAGTCTGGGCCGTGTCTCAGTCCCAGTGTGGCCGATCACCCTCTCAGGTCGGCTACCCGTCGTCGCCTTGGTAGGCCATTACCCCACCAACAAGCTGATAGGCCGCGGGCCCATCCCCAACCGCAAAAGCTTTCCACCACACCCCATGCGAAGTGCAGTCATATCCGGTATTAGACCCAGTTTCCCAGGCTTATCCCAAAGTTGGGGGCAGATCACCCACGTGTTACTCACCCGTTCGCCACTCGAGTACCCCCGAAGGGGCCTTTCCGTTCGACTTGCATGTGTTAAGCACGCCGCCAGCGTTCGTCCTGAGCCAGGATCAAACTCTCCATGAAAATCATACAAAAAACACCAACACAAAGGCCAGCATCTTTCAACACAATCTCAGCCAGAGAGAAAAACAAACCTGACCATAACAAAAACTAGCAACACCCACCCACACGGGCAGATGCCACAAAAACAATCCATCTCATATCCAAAATCCAAAGAACTTGGACACACGATGCCAAACAAATGGCATCAGACAATTCATCAACACACTATCGAGTTCTCAAAGAACACACACCCACCAGACGCATCCGTTTCCAGACCCGGCTCCGATGAGCCTCCCGAGAGCGCAGCGAACCGCACTCTTGTTCTTGGGAGTGGCCCCGCACAGTCGGCCCGAACCAGTGGCTCGGGCACTTCAGTTTCCCCGGTCCTTGCTGGCCCCGGGGGACTTGCTCTCTGCGGTGCATCGATTAAGTTACACAGGCGAGAACACAGCGTCAAATCGCCTGGTCAGAGCGATATTCTTGCGCCGGCAAAGCTCTTCTTCCCGCGCCGGATGACCAACCAGCTGCCGTGCAGCAGATCCGAGGCCTCCGGACGCCACTGCGGGTCGGTGATTTTCTCGTTGTTCACGTACGCGCCACCCTCACCGATGGCGCGGCGAGCAGCCTTGTTGCTCTCCGACAGAGCGGTGTCCACCAAGAGTTCGACGATGGTCGGCTGCGTGCCGGCGTAGTCGGCCACGGTCGTCTCACCGACCGCGGCGGCCAGGGTCTGCTCATCGAGGTCGGCCAGTTCGGCGCGTCCGAACAGCGCCTGGCTGGCCAGTTCGGCGGACTCGGTGTGGTGTTCACCGTGGATCAGCGTGGTCATCTCGGCGGCCAGGCGCTTCTGCGCCGTCCGCAGGTGCGGCGTCTCCTCGGTGGCGCGCTCGAGTTCCGCGATCTCCTCGCGCCCGAGGAAGGTGAACCACTTCAGATAGCGCACGACATCGGCGTCTGCGGTGTTCACGAAGTACTGGTACCAGGCATACGGGCTGGTCAGCTCCGGATCGAGCCACAGACTGCCGCCACCGGTCGACTTGCCGAACTTCTTGCCGTCCGAAGACGTCACCAAGGGCACGGTCATCGCGTGCAGGGTGGAGCCGTCGACACGTCGGGCCAGGTCGACCCCGCCGACGATGTTCCCCCACTGGTCGGAACCGCCGATCTGCAGCGTGCAGCCATGCCGGCGGTGCAGCTCGACGAAGTCGTTGGACTGCAGCAACAGGTAGCTGAACTCGGTGTAACTGATGCCGTCGGCTTCCAGTCTCCGACGAACTGTCTCCCTGGCCAGCATGACGTTCACCGAGAAGTGCTTGCCGATGTCTCGGAGGAACTCGATGGCCGACAGTTCGGCCGTCCAGTCCATGTTGTTGACCGTCAGTGCACCGTTCGACGAGTCGTCGATCCGCACGAAGCGACGGAGCTGCGCGTCGATCCGACCGGCCCAGTCCGCGACGGTGTCGGCCGTGTTCATCGTGCGTTCACCGACCTCACGAGGGTCGCCGATCAGCCCGGTCGCCCCGCCGGCGAGCACGATCGGTCGGTGGCCGGCCTGCTGGAACCGGCTCAGGGTCAGCAACGGCACCAGGTGTCCCGCATGCAGGCTCGATGCCGTGGGGTCGAAGCCCGCATAGAGCGTGATCGGCCCACGGGCCAATTCGGCGCGGAGCTCATCGAGGTCGGTCGACTGGGCGATCAGGCCACGCCACGCGAGCTCGTCGAGGATGTCGGTGGTCGGGCGGTCAGACGTCTCGGCAGTCACCCTTCGATCTTGTCATCCAGGGCGTCAGTGGGCGTCGACCACCTGCATCGCGATCTATTCGGGCTTCGGCGCCGGGGTGGTCAACGCAGCGTGTTCGGCATCGTCCACGCTGCGCGCCTCGTCGGCGAGCATCACCGGGATGCCGTCGGAATCGATCCGGTAGGCCACCCGTAGCCGAGGGTTGTAGAGCTCGTCACCGGCGTCGAGCAAGGGCTCATGGTCCTGCGGGCACACCAGCCGCTCGCGTGTGATCGGGTCGATGGCTGCGGCACGTGACGTCACGTCTGCTCCCACTTTCTTGTCGCTACTACCGGCCCGAGGGCTCGGACTGCCACTCTAGTCTGTCTGCCTGCGGCAGGCCGGCGTATGCCGGGCACGCGGTACTTACTGCGAAATCATGCCCAATTACCTTCTACGGCAACATTTCTCGTGTATCGCCGATAGCCTCCGTCGTTATCCCGGTACCAGACCCGGGCACCTGGCCGGGGCAACCCCGTCCTCGCGAACCGGGCGGCCAGCGGCCGATAGGAATCGGAGACCGGGATCTCGTCGACCACCCAGATCAGATGTGGACGTTCCTCGGCCGGTAGGGCGCCGAGCCCGATCCGCAAGGCCGAGACGGTCAGGGATTCCGGCCTGTCCCCTCGTCGACGGGTCGTCACGGCGGCCACCGCGATCTCGTGACCGGGTTCGCCGACTCCGTACACGGCGACCTGGTCGACACCGCGTACCTGCGACAACGCGAATTCGATCGGCGGGATGTAGATCGGCCCCATGGTGCTGCGGATGACCGACTCGACCGAGCCGAAGAACCAGAGATCGCCGTTGGCGTCCCGTTGGAACAGATGGCCCGACACCTCCCAGCGGTCCCGCTCGGCGAACACATCGCGCAACACCGTCGTCGACGTCTCGAACCGCTGACGCGCCTTGGCCATCAGCAACCCGACCTCGCCGACACCCGCCTTGCGGACAAACCCGGAGTCGTCGATGTCGAGCCGTCCTGCGTCGACGTCGAAAGCCGCGACCTCGACCGGATTGGTCTCCGGCAACGCCTGCCCCATCGAACCGACCTTGTCACCGGAGACGTTGGCCAAGATCGCCGAACCATCGGCGGTGGCGAAGAACTCCAGAACCCTGGCCCGCGGGAACCCTTCGAGGACCTCCGCCCAGAGACCCGACGGCATCCCCGAGCCGATGAACAGACGGATGGGGTTGTACTGGTTGATCTGGAAATCCTCGGAGCGGACCACCTGCCGCAGCATCGACCAGGTGTAGGAGACGACCGTGACGCCATAGCGGTGGACCTCGGCCGCAAACGTCTCGGCGTCGATCCGTTCCGACAACGCGATGCGGGACCGGCCGACGACGGTCGCACCCAGAGTGGTGAGCAGGCCCGATGCGTGATGCAGAGGTGGCAGGCAGTAGACCGTGTCCCGGTCGGTCAGGCCGGCCGCCGAGGCGGCCCCGAACGCCGACATCGCGAAGCGGTGATTGGTGACGGGCCACGGAGCGAGGTTTCCGCCCGCTCGGGTGAAGAGGATGAAGGCGAGATCGCCTGCCAATCCGGGATCGCGGCGGTACCAGGACGGTATCCGGACCTCGTCGGGATCGATCTCCTCCATGTCGATGATCGTCCGGCCGTCCGCGGCGTGGATCGCGCGCGCCTCCGCGCTACCACCACCGAGCACCAGGACTCGGTCGGTGTGCTTGGCGGCGGCGTCCAGGTGATTCGGATCGGTGATCACGATCGAGCACTCGCCGAGGCGCAGCATCTCGGGGATGTCGCCGTCGGCGGCCAGCAGGACCGCGACCGCACCCAGTCGAGACAGCGCCGCGACCACGACGAGCGCACTCGGCCGGGTCTCCATGAGTACCCCGACGTGCACTCCTGGCCGGACACCGCAATCGATCAGACCCGCGACCACGTTGTCGATGCGGGCGTTGACCTGGGCGTGGGTCAGGACGCGGTTCTCGAACAGGAACAGTTCGTTGGCGGCCGCGCGCTTGCAGTTCTCCGACATCAACTTGCCAAGCGATATCCGCGTGCCGGACTGGATCTGTCCGAGCCGCAACAATCTGGGCACCGTCCGCACCGATTCCTGGGCCACCGCCCGCGAGGTCCGCTGCAGTGAGCTCGCAAGGGACATCAACTCGCGAGAGACACCCGCGCCTGCATCGGTCATCGAACCGAGTCCGTGCGTGATCCGTGACGAGATGCTGACCCCGGTACCGTTCGGGTCGAGGGTCTCGGGCATCTCCTCGACCAGCGGCGGGCGGTCGCCCTTGCCGGACTGCCACAATACCCATTCCGACGTGGTCGGCCAGGTGTGCCCACCGGCGGTGCTGCCCACCACCAGCCCGAAATGTCCTACCGGCACGCGAGATTCGTACACATCTGCCACCGGCGCGGCCTGCACGATCCCGCGAACCGCGAGCGGTTGCCCGATGTCGTCGGCCTCGCCGATGAATGCCAGTATGGGACAAGTGATCTCGGTCAGCGTGACGAGATCACCGTTGATGACGAAGCCGCCGGACATCATGCGGTTGTGCACCACGAACTGGCGCAGCAGCTCTGCGACGGCAGGCCCGGACCAGGCCACCCAGCCCTCCGCCTCGATGAACCGACGCTGGTCCTCCCGCGGCAGCAGCGCGTCGCGATCGTGCAGCTTGCGGAGGAAATCCACCCGGCTGCGTGCGGTTTTGACCGGGTCGACGAGCTGGAAACCGGCTCGCGCCATCCAGCCGGGTACCCAGAGTCGGTTGAAGACCTTGTCGGCCAGCAGTTCCGCTCCCGGCACCACCAGATTGGCGGGAAGTCCGAGAGGAAGGGCGGCCAGGACGTCCACCGGGCTGCCGAAGGTGATGAGGCTTGCGATGCCGGCGGAGCGTCGGTAAGCGGCCGTCTGGTAGGCGAACATGCCACCCTGCGAATAACCGGCCAGGTGGACGTCACGCCCGGTCGCCTCGATGATCAGGTCGATCGCCCTGCTGACCGCCACCACGTGATCGGCCAGGTTGCGCTCCATCCCGCCTTCCTCGGAGTCGGGCGAGCCGAAATCGATAACCCAGGGGGTGATCCCGTTCCGATGCAGGATGGACACTGCACCATTGAGGTCGGTGACGTCATAGACGTTGGCGGACACCATCATCGGAGGCACGAGAACGATCTGCGGCCCGTCGGTGGACGTACCCGGGAAGTAGCGGCGCAGCCGGAACATCTTCTCGGTCTCCACCACCGTGTACGGCGCGGGCTCGGTGCCGGTGTCGAAGCCCCCGAATCTCAGTACCTCGAGGCCGTTCTGAGCGGTCGCGAGTACCCGGTCGACCGCCGCCCCGATGTCTGGCAGCGCAGGAAGACCCACCATCGCGCTGTCCCCCTCCCATCCGTCGAGTGATACATGTCCGAGTGATGCGTGTCACTGTACCGACCTCCCCGCGGGCGGTGTCCTGAGCGCGCCGCAGCGCATCGGCCAAAGACTCAGCCAGGCCAGCGGTCCCGTCGCGTGCGCACCTCGGCCTGCAGGTCGGACAGCTGTCGACCGACGGCCACCGATGCGGTCCCGCCGTGCGCATTGCGCGATTCGATCGATCCCCGCACTGTCAGCACGTCCCGCACCTCGGGTCGCAGGTCCGGGCTGATCGAGGCCAGGGTCTCGTCGTCGAGATCGGCGAGCCCGACACCACGCTCTTCGGCCGCGCGGACACTCGCACCCGCGACCTCATGCGCCACGCGGAACGGAACCCCTTGGCGCACAAGCCATTCCGCGATATCAGTAGCGAGAGTGAACCCGGCAGGGGCGAGTTCTGCCATGCGGTCCTCGTGGAATTCGAGTGTCGCGACGAGCCCGGTGATCGCAGGCAACAGCAATTCCAGTTGCGCGATCGAGTCGAAGACCGGCTCCTTGTCTTCCTGGAGGTCCCGGTTGTACGCGAGCGGCTGAGCCTTGAGCGTGGCCATCAGGCCCGTCAGGTTGCCGATCAGGCGACCCGACTTGCCGCGCATCAGTTCGGCGACGTCGGGGTTCTTCTTCTGCGGCATGATGGAGCTCCCGGTCGACCAGGCGTCGGCGAGGGTCACGTAGCCGTATTCCGGGGTGCTCCACAGGATGACCTCCTCGGACAGCCGCGACAGGTCGACAGCGATCATCGCCAGGACGAAGGCTCCCTCGGCGGCGAAATCGCGTGCCGACGTCGCATCGATCGAGTTCTCGGCGGGCCGGTCGAATCCCAGATCCGCCGCGATCGCAGCCGGGTCCAGCCCGAGCGATGATCCGGCAAGTGCACCGGAACCGTAGGGAGAGACCGCGGTCCGACGATCCGCGTCGGCGATACGATCCACGTCCCGGATCAGCGGGTGCGCATGCGCGAGGAGGTGATGGGCGAGCAGGACCGGCTGCGCGGCCTGCAGATGGGTCTTGCCCGGCATCACCGCATCCGGATGCGCCTGGGCCTGGGCGATCAGCGCATCGACGACGTCGAGCACCCCCACGGCCACACGGCCCATCGCCGCGCGCAACCACATCCGGAACAGGGTCGCGACCTGATCGTTGCGCGATCGACCGGCGCGGAGCCTGCCGCCGAGTTCCGGTCCCACCCGCTCGATCAAACCGCGCTCGAGCGCCCCGTGAACGTCCTCGTCTGATTCGGCAGGACCGAACGAACCGTCTGCGACGTCGGCCGAGAGCCGCGAGAGACCGTCCAGCATCGCGGCGAGATCGTCGTCGGTGAGCAGGCCGGCTCGATTGAGCACCCGAGCGTGCGCCTTCGACGCCTCGACGTCGAACGGCGCGAGCGCCCAGTCGAAATGCGTCGACTTGCTGAGCGCGGCCATCGCCTCGGCAGGTCCGCCGGCGAAGCGTCCACCCCAAAGCGATCCCTCGTTGGTGGCTCGCGGCGCGGGTCGATCAGGGCCGTTGCTCACAGATCGAGATCCCGCCTCGCCGCGATCTTCGACGACAGCCCGTGCAACTCGACAAATCCGCGTGCCGCGGACTGGTCGAAGCTGTCGCCCTCGTCGTAGGTGGCGAGGTTGAAGTCGTAGAGCGACTCCGGGCTGCGCCGGCCGGTCACGGCGATGTGACCGCCATGGAGAACCAGGCGGATGTCGCCGGTGACGTGTTCCTGGGTGGACGCGACGAACGCGTCGAGCGAGCGGCGCAGCGGCGAGAACCACAATCCGTCGTACACCTGTTCGGCCCACTTCTGGTCGGTGAGCCGCTTGTAGCGGCCCAGTTCACGTTCCAGGGTCACATGTTCGAGTTCCTCGTGCGCGCGGATCAGGACCATCGCACCGGGGGCCTCGTAGACCTCTCGGCTCTTGATGCCGACGAGTCGGTCCTCGACGACGTCGAGTCGGCCGACGCCCTGCGCACCGGCGCGCCGGTTCAGTTCCACGATCGCCTCGAGGACGCTCACCGGCCGCCCGTCGATGGCGATCGGACGGCCCTTGTCGAAGGAGATGATGACCTCGTCGGGAGACTGCCAGTTGACCGTCGGATCCTCGGTGTAGCTGTAGACGTCCTTGGTCGGCGCGTTCCACAGATCCTCGAGAAAGCCGGTCTCGACGGCGCGGCCCCACACGTTCTGATCGATCGAGAACGGCGACTTCTTGGTCACGTTGATCGGGATGTCGTTCTCCTCGGCGAAGCTGATCGCCTTCTCCCGGGTCCATGCGTAGTCGCGCACGGGGGCGAGAACGTCGAGATCGGGTGCGAGCGAGGCGAATCCGACCTCGAACCGCACCTGGTCGTTGCCCTTGCCGGTACAGCCGTGGGCGACGACGGTGCCACCATGGTCGCGCGCCGCAGTCACCAGGTGCTTCGCGATCAGAGGGCGCGAGATCGCCGACACCAGCGGGTACCGGTCCATGTAAAGCGCATTGGACGTGATCGCCGGCAGGCAGTACTCGTCGGCGAACTCGTCGCGGGCGTCGACCACCACGGCCTCAACCGCACCGCAGTCCAGTGCTCGTTGGCGCACCACGTCCATGTCCTCGCCACCCTGACCGAGGTCGAGCGCGACGGCAACCACCTCCTTGCCGGTCTCCTTGCCGATCCAGCTGATCGCAACCGAGGTGTCCAGTCCGCCCGAGTACGCGAGTACGACGCGTTCCGCCATGATTCTCTCCTGTAGTTCTTCCGCACCCGCGGCGTAATCCTGTGCCGACTCCGGTGCCTTGTGATTGATTGTGTCTGAAAGGCCGAGCTGTGGGGCCACGTGGTCTACACGAGGCCCTCGATTCGTCGGGACAACTCGGCGCCGTCCGCCGGTTCGCGTGCGACGACGAAGATGGTGTCGTCGCCGGCGATGGTGCCCACCACATCGGGGAGGCTGGCCCGGTCGATGGCGCTGGCCAGGTAATGGGCCGCCCCGGGCGGCGTCCGCAGGACGGCGAGATTGCCGCTGCTGTCGCTCGACACCAACAGTTCCGACAGCAGGCGCGCGAGCCGGTCGGTGCCGCCGAACACCCCGCGGACGGGTGATCCGTCCTCGGGCACCACGTACACGCCTGCGCCGCCGTCGGCCGCGCGGAGCTTCACCGCGCCGAGTTCGTCGAGGTCACGCGACAACGTCGCCTGTGTCGCGTCGATGCCTGCGTCGGCGAGCAGGCGCTGCAACCCGGACTGGCTCCGCACCTGGTGGGTGGACAGGATGTCGATGATCCGCGCGTGACGGCCTGCCTTGGTGGCGGCGAGCTTGGTCTCGCCGTGCTCCGCGGCAGGCCTGGTGGAATCGCCCGTGGTGGTCATCGCTGCTCCAGCAACCAGATCAGCAGCGCCTTCTGGGCGTGCAGGCGGTTCTCCGCCTCGTCCAGGACGACACTGGCCGGGCCGTCGAGGACGTCGTCGGTGATCTCCTCGCCACGGTGCGCGGGCAGACAGTGCAGCACGATTGCCGCGGGGTCCGCATGCGCCAGCAACTCGTGGTTGATCTGATACGGGACGAACGGTGCCTGCCGGTCCTTGCCGTCACTCTCCTGGCCCATCGAGGTCCAGGTGTCGGTGACCAGGACGTCGGCGCGGCCCACGGCCTCGACCGGGTCCGTCACGATCCGCACCGATCCGCCGGTGAGCTCGGCTCGTCGCCGCGTCGCCTCGACGACATCGGCGTCCGGTTCGAAACCCGCAGGCGCACTGATCGTGACGTGCATGCCTGCGGTGACACCCCCGAGAGCGAGCGAATGGGCCATGTTGTTCGCCCCGTCGCCGAGGTAGGTCATCGACAACCCGGTCGTCTTCCCTTTGCGTTCGATGATCGTCTGCAAATCGGCGAGCACCTGACACGGGTGGAAGGTATCCGACAGTGCGTTCACGATCGGGATGGTGGCCGTCGACGCCATCGCCTCGAGGCGGTCCTGACCGAAGGTCCGCCAGACCACCGCGTCGACGAACCGCGACAGCACACGACCGGTGTCCTCGATCGTCTCGTCGCGGCCGAGTTGGGTCGTGGTGCCGTCGACGACGACCGCGTGCCCGCCCATCTGTGCGATGCCCATCTCGAAGGAGAATCTCGTCCGAGTCGAGTTCTTGTCGAAGATGACCCCGACGCCCCGCGGACCCTCGAGCGGACGATGCGCGAACGGCGCGGCCTTGACCTCGGCGGCGAGCGCCAGCACCTGTGCTTGTTCGTCCGGAGTGAGGTCGTCGTCGCGTAAGAAATGGCGGGTCATGCGGTCTTCCCCTGCGGGTCGTCGGACGATGGAGTCGGCGAGGTGGCCGTGTCCAGGATCGCGGGCAGCGCAGCGACGAAGGCCGCGCCCTGTTCCTCGGTGAGGATCAACGGTGGCGCGAGACGCAGGACGTCGGGTCCCGGAGCGTTGATGAGGAATCCTGCCTCCCGTGCCGCCAGTTCGGTCTTGGCGGCGACGGGATTGTTCAACACCACACCGAGCAGCAGACCCGACCCACGTACGTGCGACACCTGGGGATGGCCGAGGTCCTCGATTCCGGTCGCGATCGACTTACCCAGGGACGCAACGTGGTCGACGAGGCCGTCCTCGTCGATCACGCGCAGCACCGCCAGGGCCGCCGCGGTACAGGTCGGATTGCCGCCGAAGGTGGTGCCGTGCTGACCCGGTTCGAAGAGATCGGCCGCCGGTCCCGAAGCGATGCACGCACCGATCGGCAGTCCGCCACCGAGACCCTTCGCCAACGTCATCACGTCGGGGACGACACCCGCGGCCTGATGAGCGAAAAACGAACCGGTACGGGCGATCCCGGTCTGGACCTCGTCGAAGATCAGCAGTGCGCCGCGTTCGGAGGTGATCCGCCGGGCGGCGGCCAGATATCCCTCCGGCGGCACGACGACGCCACTCTCGCCGAGGATCGGCTCCAGGATGACCGCCGCGGTGTTCTCGGTGACCGCGGCCTCGAGTTCCTCGACGTCGCCGTACGAGACGAAGCGCACCCCCGGCGGCATGGGCTCGAAGGGCGCCCGTTTGGCGGGTTGGCCCGTCATCGCGAGTGCGCCCATGGTGCGGCCGTGGAAGGCACGCTCGGCCGCGTTTGGCGGGTTGGCCCGTCATCGCGAGTGCGCCCATGGTGCGGCCGTGGAAGGCACGCTCGGCCGCGACGATCTCCGGACGCCCGGTTCGCCGCGCGAGTTTGAACGCGGCCTCGTTCGCCTCGGTACCCGAATTGCAGAAGAACACGCGGCCCGGGTGGCCGAACTTGTCCAGCAGGCGCTCGGCGAGTTCGACTGCGGGCGCACTGATGTAGAGGTTGGACACATGCCCGAGGGTCTGGAGTTGGGTGGTCACCGCATCGATGATCGCCGGGTGCGCATGTCCCAGCGAGTTGACGGCGATCCCGCCCAGCAGGTCGAGATACTCCTTCCCGTTCGCGTCACGGACGACGGCTCCCGATCCGCTGGTCAGTGCGATCGCGGGCGTGCCGTAATTGTTCATCAGCGCGGCCGACCACCGCTGCTGCAATGGCTCGGTCATGACGGGCCCCCTGGGTTGTCGGAGTCGGCGACGACGGTCGTCCCGGTCGAGCTCTCGGTCAGCAGTTGTGCGAGCACCGAGTGCGGTACCCGTCCGTCGATCACATGGGCTTGACGCACACTGCCGTTCACGGCCCGCAGACACGCCTCCATCTTCGGCACCATGCCTGCGTCGAGGGACCCGAGAAGGGCGTCGACCTCGGACGTGGTGATCTTCTCCACCAGCGAGGTGCGGTCCGGCCAGTCGGTGTAGAGACCTTCGACATCGGTGAGCATCACCAACCGCGACGCTCCGAGCGCATCGGCGAGTGCACCCGCCGCGGTGTCGGCGTTGATGTTGTGGACCACCCCATCGCGGTCGGGGGCGATGGTCGAGACCACCGGGATACGGCCGGCCGCCACCAGGTCGAGGACCGCGGAGGTGTTCACCGAGGTGATGTCACCGACGAGACCGATGTCGGTGGCGACGCCGTCGACGAGAACCGTTCGGCGAGAAGCGGTGAAGAGGTGCGCATCCTCGCCCGTGATGCCCACCGCGTAGGGGCCGTGAGCATTGATGAGCCCCACCAGCTCCCGCCCGACCTGCCCGAAGAGCACCATCCGCGCGATGTCCATCACCTCGGGGGTGGTGACCCGGAATCCGCCACGGAACTCGCCCTCGAGCCCGAGGCGCTTCAGCATCGCGGAGATCTGGGGACCGCCGCCGTGCACGACCACCGGGTGGATACCGCACGCGCGCAGGAAGACCATGTCCGTCGCGAACGCGCGCTTGAGATCGTCGTCGATCATCGCGTTGCCGCCGTACTTCACCACCACGGTGGCGCCGTGCAGCGCCTGCAGAGCCGGAAGCGATTCGGCCAGCACCATCGCCTTGTCGAGCGCGCTCAGAGCGGTCCCACCGACCGTGCCGTCTCCCCCGCTGATCGAGCCGTCTCCCCCGCTGATCGAGCTTGTCGAGATCATGACGAATACGCCGAGTTCTCTTCGACGTACCCGTGGGACAGGTCCGTGGTGCGGATGTCGGCGGTGGCGTCGCCCAGTCCGAGTTCGATCCGGACCGCGATGTCGGCGCCGGACAGGTCGACGTCGCGCGCTCCAGGTGCTCCGCACCCGTTCACGCACACCGGCTTCCCGTTGAACGACACCGTGATCCGATCCGGGTCGATGGTGACCGGCGCGATTCCCACAGCTGCGAGGACCCGACCCCAGTTGGGATCCGAGCCGAAAAGTGCGGTTTTCACGAGCGAATCCCGCGCCACCGTCCGGGCGACGGTCACGGCATCGTCCTCGGTGACCGCTCCACTGACGGTGATCACCACCCTTTTGGTGACACCCTCGGCGTCGGCCATCAGCTGGGCGGCGAGGTCGTCGCACACCGCGAACACCGCGGCGTCGAGGTCGTCCTGGTCGACCGGGATCTGGCTGGCTCCCGAACTCAGCAAGAGCACGGTGTCGTTGGTGGAGCTCGATCCGTCCACGTCCAGGCGGTCGAGGGTACGAGCAGTCGCCTTGCGCAGCGCCGCATCGAGCTGTCCCGCGGTGGCCTTCGCGTCGGTGGTCAGGACGACGAGCATCGTCGCCAGCGATGGTGCGAGCATGCCCGCCCCCTTGGCCATCGCACCGACGTTCCATCCCTTGGGATGGTGCAGCGCAACTTGTTTCGGCACCGTGTCGGTGGTCATGATCGCGTGCGCAGCGTCGGTACCTCCGGAGAGACCGCCGCCCATCTCGTGCACGATCTCGGTCACGCCGGCAAGGACCTTGTCCATCGGCAGCCGGTCACCGATCAGACCGGTCGAGCAGACCGCGACCTCGACCGCACCGGTTTCGGTACCCCAGTTGCTCAACGCCTCGGCGACCGCCTCGGCCGTGGCATGGGTGTCCTGGAAGCCCTCGGGCCCCGTACATGCGTTGGCGCCGCCCGAGTTGAGGATCACCGCACGCAGGCGACCCGTGGTGAGGGCCTGCCGACTCCACAGGACCGGCGCGGCCTTGACCTGGTTACGCGTGAAGACGCCTGCCGCCGCGTAGTCGGGGCCCTCGTTGAAGACGAGAGCGAGATCCTCGGCGCCGGAGGCCTTGATACCGGCCGCGATTCCCGCCGCACGGAACCCCAGGGGCGCGGTCACGCCCTGATCGCGGACCAGCCGTGGCGCATCCAGTGGCGCGCCCGGCGTGATCCGGTCGTCGCCGGACGGAGCATTCGACTCCGATGAGGTCGTCACGGTGCCACCCCCACGGTGCTCAGGCCCTCGGCCTCGTCCCAGCCGAGCGCGAGGTTCATCGATTGCACCGCGGCGCCGCCGGTGCCCTTGGTCAGATTGTCGATGGCGGCGACGGCCACCATCGTCCCCGCACGTTCGTCGACGGTGACCGCGATCTGGACGGCATTGCTGCCGATCACCGATCCGGTCGTCGGGAGCACCCCTTCCGGGAGCACGTGAACGAAGGTCTCGTCGCCGTAGGCCTTCTCGTAGGCTGCCCGGATCTCGGTGGCCGATGCGCTCGTACGGGCCGTGCAGGTGGCGAGGATGCCACGCGCCATCGGCACGAGGACGGGCGTGAACGAGACGGACACCGGAAGGTCGGCCGCCGCCGAGAGCGCCTGCGCGATCTCCGGCGTGTGCCGATGCGCACCACCGATCCCGTACGCCCGCGCGGAACCGATCACCTCGGACGCCAGCAGATCGATCTTCGGTGCGCGACCGGCTCCGGAGGCCCCGCTCACCGCGACGACGCTGACCAGAGGCTCGACGAGACCGGCGGCGACCGCCGGACGCAGGGCGAGGACGGACACCGTCGGGTAGCAGCCGGGCACCGCGATCCGGCTCGCATCACGAAGGATGTCCCGGTTGCCTGGCAACTCGGGAAGGCCGTACGGCCAGGTGCCGGCATGCTCGCTGCCGTAGTAGTCGACCCAGTCCTGTGCGTTCTGGAGGCGATGATCGGCGCCGCAATCGATGATCAGCGTGGTCGGCGGCAGCGCATCGGCGATCTCGCCGGACTTGCCATGCGGGAGCCCGAGGAACACGACATCGTGGCCGGCCAGCACGTCGGCAGTGGTCTCCTCGAGTTCCCGGTCGGCGAGTGGCAGGAGGTGTGGATGCAGCGAACCGAGCGTGCTGCCCGCGTTGCCGCCTGCAGTGAGCGCACCGATCTCCAGGTCCCCCGATCGCAGGCGGGGATGCCCACACAGGAGTCGAAGGATCTCTCCGCCCGCATAGCCGCTCGCACCGGCGACTGCCACCTTGATCGTCATGCGATCATTATGCATGCCAATGCAAATCAATTCACGGGCGGGTGGGACCTACCGTAGCCGGGCGCCGAGCTGTTCGCCCGCGTGCGCGACGGCCGCGAGCTTCGCCTCGTTGGCCTCGTCCTCCGTGAGCGTCCGGTCGGGCGCGCGGAACCGCAGCGCGAAGGTGAGGGACTTGCTGCCGTCGCCGACCTGCTCACCGGTGAACACGTCGAACAGGTCGATGGCCTCGAGCAGTTCACCGGCTCCGACGCGCAGCGCAGCGGCGACGTCGCCGGCAGACACGCTGTCCGCGACCACGACCGCGACGTCCTGCAGCACGGCCGGGAACGGCGAGACGCGTGGCGCGGGCAGGCGCTCGACAAGGGGCATCGCGTCGACGTCGATCTCGACGGCGCACAACCGCTTGGGCAGACCGGCACGTTCGAGCACCGCCGGGTGCAGCTCTCCCGCGTACCCGACCCGCACACCGTCGACACTGAGTCGCGCGCAGCGGCCGGGATGCCACGGCCGTTCGTCGGCGGCCGACAACACCAGTTCGACACCGGCGGCTCGACCGATGGTCCGGGCCGCCTCGAAGGCGTCGACATGGTCGGCGGTACGTCCCGGGCCCCACGGGCCCGCGGGATCGCGGAGCCCGGTCAGAACCACCGCGACATGCAAAGGCTGATGCGGCAACGACGCATCGAGGGCTGCGATCTGTTCGTCGGTGGGCCTGCGCGTGACGTCGATCGCATCAACCGCGGCGACGTGATCACCCGCCAGTACGACCTGACCGACGGTGAACAGCGACAGGTCCCGCTGGCCGCGCGCGATGTTGCGGGCGGTCATCTCCAGCAGACCCGGCAGCAGGGTGGTGTTGAGTTCCGGACGATCGGACTCCAGCGGATTGAGCACCTTGACGGTGCGCCGACGCTCGTCGTCGGCGGGCAGATCCCAGACGTCGAAGACCCCCGCGGGCATGAACGGGTACGGCAGGACCTCGACATAGCCGTCGAGAGCGAGGGTCCGCCCGATGCCGCGACGGCGACGCTGCGCCGCACTCAGGCCGGTACCGGCCGGCGCCCGTGGCACCACGGCCGGAATGTCCTCGAGCCCTTCGAGGCGCAACACCTCCTCGACGAGATCCGCGCGTTCCCGCAGATCGGGACGCCACGACGGCGGAGTGACAGTCAGGGGATCTGCGCCCGCGATGGTGCAGCCCACCTCGGCCAGACGTGTCGCGGTGGTCCCGGCCGGATACGGAATCCCGGCGGTGCGGTCGGGCTCGTCGAGGGCGATGGTGATCGGCGGCACCGCGGTCTTTGCGACCCGGGCCTCGCTCAGAGGCGAGGCGATGGTGCCCCCGGCGATCTCGACGATCAGTCGCGCCGCCCGGTCCGACGCCACCGCGGTGACGTCCGGATCCACCGTGCGCTCGAATCGCTTGCTCGCCTCCGACGTCAGTTTGTGCCGTTTTCCGGTACGGAACACCCGCACAGGGTCGAAGGTCGCCGCCTCGAGCAGCACCGACGTCGTTTCGTCGGCGACCTCGGTGGATGCCCCACCCATCACGCCGGCCAATGCGACGGGTCCGCTGTCGTCGGCGATCACGACGTCTTCGGGATCGAGGACGCGCACGACATCGTCGAGGGTGGTCAGTTTCTCGCCTGCCTGTGCGGGGCGAACCGTGATGGTGCCGGCGAGTTTCTCCGCGTCGAAGGCGTGCAACGGCTGCCCGAGCTCGATCATCACGTAGTTGGTGACGTCGACGATCGCGGAGATGGGCCGGATACCCGCCACCAGCAACCGCTTCTGCATCCACCACGGAGAGGCGGCGGTGGAATCCACACCGGATATGACCCGTGCGGTATATCGCGTGGCCGACGAGCCCTCGTCGATCGCCACCGGCCACGCATCGCCCGCAGCGGAGGCCAGTGCGGCCGCACCGATGCCCGGATCGACGAAGGGCACCCCGAAGCTGCCGGCGAGTTCACGGCCGAGTCCGCGCACCGAGAATGCGTAGCCACGGTCGGGTGTGACGTTGATGTCGATGGCGGTGTCGTCGAGACCCAGGACCTCGCGGGCGTCGTCGCCGGGTTCGGCGGTATCCGGCGCGAGCACGAGGATTCCACTGTGGTCGTTACCGATCCCGAGTTCGGACACCGAACAGATCATGCCATCGGAGACACGTCCGTAGGTCTTGCGCGAGGCGATCTCGAAGGGCCCGGGCAGCACCACCCCCGGCAGCGCAGCCACGATCAGGTCGCCGACGTCAAAGTTGCGTGCGCCACAGACGATGCCACGCGGCTGCTCCTCGCCGACCTCGACGGTGCAGAACCGGATCGGCTTCTTGAACTCGGTGAGCTCCTCGATGGTCTCCACCCGGCCGATCACCAGCGGACCCGTGATCACCGGGAACGGCTCGACATCCTCGATCTCGAAACCGACGCGGACGAATCCCTGGTCGATCTCCGCGGCCGTCGCCGACCACTGGGGGTCTCCTTGGCGGAGCACCTCGGTGAACCAGGACTGTGGGGCACGCACGTCAACCAACTACTTTCATCGATCGGGCTTGTCGCGGATATGGAGTTGCCGGTGGTCGGGCTCGGTGACGGTCGATCAGACCGCCGGGCCGAACGGGACGGTGAAACGGATGTCCCCTTCGACCATGTCACGCATGTCAGAGATGCCATTGCGGAACTGCAGGGTTCGTTCGAGGCCCATCCCGAAGGCGAAGCCCGAGTACACGTCTGGGTCGATTCCACTAGCGCGCAACACATTCGGGTTGACCATGCCGCAGCCACCCCACTCGACCCAACCCGCTCCACCCTTCTTGCCGGGGAACCATACGTCCACCTCAGCCGACGGCTCGGTGAACGGGAAGTAGCTCGGACGCATCCGGGTGGTGGTCTCCGGACCGAACAGCGCCCGCGCGAAGACCTCCAAGGTGCCGCGCAGATTCGCCAGCGTCAGGCCCTTGTCGACGGCCAGTCCCTCGATCTGATGAAAGACCGGCGTGTGGGTGGCGTCGAGCTCGTCGGTGCGGAACGTCCGCCCGGGGCATGCGACGTAGATCGGCACATCGCGGCTCAGCATGGACCGCACCTGCACCGGAGATGTGTGCGTCCGCAGCACCTGTCGCGAGCCCTCGGGTGCGATGTAGAAGGTGTCCTGCATCGAACGAGCCGGATGGTCAGGCAGGAAGTTGAGCGCATCGAAGTTGTAGTGCTCGGTCTCCACCTCCGGCCCCTCGGCGACCTCCCAACCCATCCCGATGAACACATCGGCGACCTGTTCTGCGATGACCGTGATCGGGTGCCGCGCGCCGACGCGTCGGCGCCCGCTGGGCAACGTGACGTCGACGGCCTCCGCCACCAGCACGGCCGCATCCCGTTCGGCCTGCAGCGTCGCCATCCTGAGGTCGAATGCCGCGGTGACCCGCCCGCGGACCTCGTTGACCGTCTTTCCGGCGGCCGAACGCTGGTCTTTCGGGATCGCGCCCAGCGCCCGCCGAGCGAGTGCTATCGGGGACCGATCACCGAGGTGCGCTGTCTTGGCGTGTGCGAGTTCGTCGAGGTCTGCGGCCGCCTCGAACGCGGCGACGGCCGCCGCGGCTGCGGCGTCGAGTTCGTGCGGTTCGGGGAACCGCATCTCTTGGGCGTCGTCGGCAGGGCTGGCCACGGTCGGCGATCTCCTCGGTCTGTCGAAAAAGTGGGATCTCGGGTGACCACGTTCCTTCCGGACACCCGAGCTACCAGCCTAGACGACCTACGGATCGCGCTGAGGCGCAGGTGGGCGCTGCTATCGGGTCAGCCGGCGCAGTCACCCGTCGTGGGGTCATCGCCCATCGCCTGCCGGACCCGACGCGCGGACACGTGCGCTCGCGTACAGACAGATGGCCGCCGCGGCCGCCAGATTGAGGCTCTCGGCGCGACCGCGGATGGGGATCGACACCCGATGATCTGCGCGTCCGGCCACCGCGTCGTCGAGGCCGTGCGCCTCGTTGCCGAACATCCATGCGCACCGCCCGGCAAGGACGTCGTCGGCGTCGTCGAGGGACAGTTCGCCGTCGGCCGCGGTCGCCAGCACGCTGATGCCCGCAGCCCCGATGGTGGCCAGACCCGCGGCGACCTCCCGCTCGCGCACGATCGGCACATGGAACACGCTGCCCGCCGAGGACCGCACACATTTCCCGTTGTGCGGATCCACCGACTCGCCGAGCAGGATCACCGCATCGGCGCCCATCGCATCGGCACACCGGATGAGGGTGCCGAGGTTTCCCGGCTCACGCGGCTCCACCGCGACGGCCAGCAAGCCCGGTGACAAGTCCAGCACGTCCGGGAGCGATCGATCGAGCAGCGCGGAGATCGCGAACACGCCGGGAGCGGTGGTGGCCTCCGTCAGCTTGGCCACCGCCCGCTCGGACAGGATCTCGACGGGGAGGCCACTCGTGCGTGCAGTGTCGACGAGAGAAGCGAACCGCTCGACATCGCCGTCGCGCACCAGGATTCGCTGAGCCCGTCGAGTTGCGAGCGCCGATTCGACGGCGTTCGCACCTTCCACGAGGAACCGTCCCTCGGTGCGCCGCACCGACGAGCGATGGAGCTTTGCATACGACACGACCCGTGATGATCGTTCGGAGAGAACTTCCATCACGGGTCGTGGGATGCCGTCGGACGCGCCGGTGTCAGGCAGCGGGCGCGTTCACATCGTCCGGCAGCGCCTTGCGCGCGACCTCGACGAGACCGGTGAAGGCCTCCGGGTCGGTGACGGCGATGTCGGCGAGCACCTTGCGGTCGACCTCGACACCAGCGGCCTTCAGGCCCTGGATGAAGCGGTTGTAGGTGATGTCGTTGGCGCGGGCGGCAGCGTTGATACGCGCGATCCACAGCTTGCGGAACTCACCCTTACGGGCGCGACGGTCCCGGTAGGCGTAGGTCATCGAGTGGAGCTGCTGCTCCTTCGCCTTGCGGTACAGACGCGAACGCTGTCCGCGGTAACCCTTGGAAGCCTCCAGGGTCGAACGACGCTTCTTCTGGGCGTTCACCGCCCTTTTCACGCGTGCCATGCTTCAAATCCTTTGTTCGTCAGATGTCTGGTGGGTCCCCGGCCTCCGGCGGCGGGGCGCAGTCTTCGGTCGCGTCAGCGGTTGAGGAGCCGCTTGATGCGAGGGGTGTCGTTCTCGCTCACGACGGCGATCCCGTCGAGACGGCGAGTACGGCGCGACGACTTGTGCTCCAGGAGGTGGCGACGATTGGCCTTCTGGCGAACGATCTTGCCGCTGCCGGTCACCTTGAATCGCTTTGCGGTGCCTTTGTGGGTCTTGCTCTTCGGCATGTTCTTCCTTCGTTCGAGCGAGCGGAAGCCCACCCGTGGTGACCGGGTGGTTCTCGCGCGCTGATGGTCAGTGCTCAGTGGCGGACGGTGTTACCCATCCCCCTTCGCTATTGGTTGGTCTCGGCGTCTTGCGCGGCGGCGTCGGGGCGCGGTCCACGGTCGCGGCCCTGCTGAGCCTTCTGCCGGGTCTTCGCACCCTTGTGCGGCGCCAGCACCATCGTCATGTTCCGGCCGTCCTGCTTGGCGGAGGTCTCGATGAAGCCGTAGTCGGCGACGTCGTTGCCCAGGCGCTGCAGAAGTCGGTAGCCGAGTTCGGGGCGCGACTGCTCGCGACCACGGAACATGATGGTGACCTTCACCTTGGACCCGGCCTCGAGGAACCGTACGACGTGACCCTTCTTGGTCTCGTAGTCGTGGTCGTCGATCTTCGGGCGGAGCTTCTGCTCCTTGACGACGGTCATCTGCTGGTTGCGACGCGATTCGCGCTGTTTCTGCGCGGCTTCGTACTTGAACTTGCCGTAGTCCATGATCTTGCACACGGGTGGCCGTGCGTCGGGGGCGACCTCGACCAGGTCCAGGTCGGCCTCGATGGCCAGGCGAAGCGCATCTTCAACACGCACGATGCCCACCTGCTCCGAGTTCGGTCCGACGAGTCGGACCTCAGGGACGCGGATGCGCTCGTTGATGCGGGTCTCAGTGCTGATGGGGCCTCCTAGATCAGTGTTCTCTGGTGACCGCGGCCCAGGATCGCTGGGATGCGCAAGCAGGTGGCTCTCCAGCAGAAGAGCCCCGCGACGCTGATGGCGTCCGCAGGGCTCCGTTACCGACCGGTTCTCCGACGCACTCGTCGGACCGACGAATCTGCGCTGCTCGAAGCGGCGAGACCTCGGTATGAACCGGACCGTACAACTGCGGGTGAAACCGCGTCGTGACGGTGGGAGCGGAACTCCACTTGCGACCCCGGCGCAAACCGGGGCGGTCGTGCTATGGGAGTCTAACAGCCATGACCGAGAACTCCTATTCGTCACCTGCACAGATGCCCGGTGAGGGCGCCGCTGACAGTGGCGAGGGAATCGTCGGTCCGGAGCAGACCGATATCGACAACGTCCGCGACCTGGCCGATATTCCGGCCATCGAGGTGGTCACCAAGGCGATCGTGCTGCTCATGAGCGCGGCCGCCGAGAAGCTGGGCCTGGCCGAGGGAGCCGACGAGGACTCCGTCGACCTTGATGAGGCACGACGGCTCATCACCTCGCTGGCCGGCCTCGTGCAGGCCTCCACCGAATACCTCGGCATCCACGCGGCCCCGATCCGCGACGGCCTCAAAGGCCTTCAGCTGGCGTTCCGCGAGGCGAGCGCGCATCCGGACGAGCCGGGCGAGGGTCCGGGCGAGAAGTACACCGGGCCGGTCCGCGCGCCACGCCGATAGACCCTCGCGCTCGCGCGTGCGACGTAGGCTGGAGTGGTGAACTCGGACAAACGCGAGGAGCCCCAGCCCGACGTCGTCGACGGCGAGGTTGTCCTGCCGGAACCAGCATCCCCGACGTCGGTGCCGGCGCCGCCGGGTTACGCCACGGGCGCTGCAATCCCCGACCCGGGCTACAACCAGTCGGGCGTACCGACCTTCGACTTCGTCCGCGACAAGATCGAGAACCGGGTCACCACGGCGATCGGTTCCGAGGAGCTGGCAGAGGCCTCGCCCGAGGGGCAACAGGTCGACGAGATGATGCGTAAACGCGACGAGGCGGCCAAGAAGAAGCTCGATGAGATCCGGAAGTCGATGGGCAAGGGCTGACGACCCGCCTTTGTAGCAATAAACCGCGCTGGGCACGGATTATTGCTACAAGCCGACTCAGCCCGCCGAGGCCACGTCCTCATCGAGCTCGAGGATGTCGGCCAGGAATTTCCCGGTGTGGCTCTCCGGCACCGCCGCGATGTCTTCGGGCGTTCCCTCGGCCACCACGGTGCCGCCGCCCGTACCCCCCTCGGGACCCATGTCGATCACCCAGTCCGCCGTCTTGATGACGTCGAGGTTGTGCTCGATGACGATGACGGTGTTGCCCTTGTCGACCAGGCCGCTGATGACGCCGAGCAGCTTCTTGATGTCCTCGAAGTGCAGGCCGGTGGTCGGCTCGTCGAGGATGTAGGCCGTCCGACCGGTCGAACGCTTTTGGAGTTCGGCGGCCAGTTTCACGCGCTGCGCCTCGCCGCCGGAGAGCGTCGGCGCCGGCTGGCCGAGTCGCACGTACCCGAGCCCGACGTCGACCAGCGTCTTCAGGTAGCGGTGGATGGACGTGACCGGCTCGAAGAACTCTGCGGCCTCCTCGATCGGCATGTCGAGGACCTCGGAGATGGTCTTGCCCTTGTAGTGGACCTCGAGCGTCTCGCGGTTGTACCGCGCACCGTGACACACCTCGCACGGCACGTAGACGTCGGGGAGGAAGTTCATCTCGATCTTGATCGTGCCTTCACCGGTGCACGCCTCGCAGCGCCCGCCTTTGACGTTGAAGGAGAACCGGCCCGGCTGATAGCCGCGCACTTTTGCCTCGGTGGTCGCGGCGAACAACGTCCGGATCTTGTCGAAGACGCCGGTGTAGGTCGCCGGATTGGAGCGCGGTGTGCGGCCGATCGGCGACTGGTCGACCTGGACGAGCTTGTCGAGGTGATCGAGGCCCTTCACGCGCGTGTGCCGACCGGGCACCTGTCGCGCGCCGTTGAGCTTGTTGGCCAGCACGGTCGCGAGGATGTCGTTGACGAGCGTCGACTTGCCCGAGCCCGACACTCCGGTGATGGCGGTGAGCACGCCGAGCGGGAAGGGCACGTCGATACCGCGCAGGTTGTGTTCACGCGCACCGACGACGGTGAGCTGCTTGCGCCGGGAGATCGGCCGTCGGATCGGCGGCACCGGCAGCGTGTCCCGGCCGGACAGGTAGGCGCCGGTGAGCGATCGGCGGTTGCGCAGCAGATCCTTGTAGCTGCCGCTGTGCACCACCTCGCCACCGTGTTCGCCGGCCCGTGGGCCGATGTCGACGATCCAATCCGCCGATCGGATGGTGTCCTCGTCGTGCTCGACGACGATCAGGGTGTTACCGAGATCCCGCAGGCGCGTGAGGGTTTCGATGAGACGCCGATTGTCGCGCTGATGGAGCCCGATCGACGGCTCGTCGAGGACGTAGAGCACGCCTGCGAGACCGGAGCCGATCTGGGTCGCCAGGCGAATACGCTGCGCCTCACCGCCCGAGAGCGAGCCCGCCGCCCGCGACAACGACAGGTACTCGAGCCCGACGTCGAGCAGGAAAGTGATGCGGGCCTGGACCTCTTTGAGGACCCGTCCGGCGATGGCCTGCTGGCGTGCATCGAGTTCCAGGCCGTTGAGGTACTCCGCGCATTCCGACACCGACAACGCACACACCTCGGCGATCGACTTCGGGCCGAAGGTCGGATGGTCGAGGGTGACGGAGAGGATCTCGGGCCGCAGGCGTGCGCCCTGACATGCCGGGCACGGCACGTCGCGCATGTATCCCTCGTACCGCTCCTTCATCTGCTCGGACTCGGTCTGATCCATGCGCCGGGCCAGGAATGACAGCACACCTTCGAATTCGGTGTAGTAGGAGCGAGTTCGCCCGTACCGATTCCGGAACTTCACATGAACCTGGTGGTCGCTGCCGTTGAGGATGGCGTTGCGCGCCTTGGCGGGCAGTTTCCGCCACGGGGTGTCGACGTCGAAGCCCATCTGATCGGCCAGGCCACCCATGAGCCGCAGGAAGTAGTCGGCGTTGTGCCCGCCCGACCACGGGGCGATGGCGCCGTCGGCCAGTGAGAGGTCGGGGTCGGGAACCACCAGCTCCTCGTCGACCTCCTTGCGGATGCCGAGGCCGTCGCATTCCGGGCAGGCACCGTAGGGCGAGTTGAACGAGAACGACCGCGGTTCGAGGTCGTCGATGGCGATCGGGTGCCCGTTCGGGCATGCCATGCGCTCGGAGAACCGGCGTTCCCGATGGGGATCCGACTCGTCGAGGTCGACGAAGTCGAGGACGACGATGCCGTCGGCGAGGCGTAGCGCGGTCTCGATGGAGTCGGTCAGACGCTGTTTGGCGCTCGACTTGACCGCGAGGCGGTCCACGACGACCTCGATGTCGTGTTTCTCCTGCTTCTTCAGCTTCGGCGGATCGGTCAGCTGGTGAACGGTGCCGTCGACACGTGCGCGGGAGAACCCCTGGGTCTGCAGTTCGGCGAACAGGTCGACGAACTCGCCCTTGCGGGTGCGGACGACGGGGGCGAGCACCTGGAAGCGCACACCCTGGTCCATCTCGAGGACCTGATCGACGATCTGCTGCGGAGTCTGCTTGGCGATCAGCGCGCCGCACTCCGGGCAATGCGCACGGCCGGCGCGGGCATAGAGCAGGCGGAGGTAGTCGTAGACCTCGGTGATCGTGCCGACCGTGGACCGCGGGTTGCGGTTGGTCGACTTCTGGTCGATGGAGACGGCCGGCGAGAGCCCCTCGATGAAGTCCACGTCGGGCTTGTCCATCTGACCGAGGAACTGGCGCGCGTACGCCGACAGTGACTCGACGTAGCGGCGCTGCCCCTCGGCGAAGATCGTGTCGAACGCGAGCGACGACTTCCCCGATCCCGACAGCCCGGTGAACACGATGAGGCTGTCCCGCGGGAGATCCACGTCGATACCGCGCAGGTTGTGTTCACGGGCGCCGCGGACGACGAGACGGTCAACCACTTGGAGTCCTCATTCGTTGCTGACCCGGCGTTCGCTCGGGTGCTGGTGTGTGAGCTGGCTGGACGCGATCCAGGCCATGGCCGGACCGCACCGCGCACACCCTAACGACGACCACCGACAAGATCGGAGGGCTCGGCCGGCCTCCCGTTGCTGGAGAGATCTCGACGCAGGGCATGTTCGATGGTCAGTCGACCAATGCTCCACGATACTCTCGCCGATCGACCGACGATCTCCGTCGCCCGGCCCGTCGTCGTGGCATAACCTGACGGCCATGAGCCCCCAGGACGTTTCCCTCAGCGACACCTACACCGGCGATCTCTCGGAGTCCCCTCGGCCTCAGCTGCGGACCCTCGGGTCGGCGACGATCGTGAAGATGTCCGTCGGACCGATGGACAACAACGTGTACGTGGTCACCTCCACAGCGACCGGTGACCAGCTGATCATCGACGCCGCCAACGATGCCGACCGCATCCTCGAGGTGGTCCGGTCGTTGCCGGGCACCCCGAAACTGATCTTCACCACACATCAGCATTTCGACCACTGGCAGGCCCTGACCGACGTGGCCGGCGAACTCGGCGTGCCGACGGCCGCCGGGCGCCTGGACGCCCACGAGCTGCCCATCGCTCCGGACCGGCTGATCGACGACGGCGACACCGTCGTGGTGGGCGACCTCACCTTCGACGCGATCCATCTCGTCGGCCACACCCCCGGCTCGATCGCGCTCGCGTACTCCGACGACGACGGCGTGCACCTCTTCACCGGCGACTGTCTGTTCCCCGGCGGCGTCGGCAAGACCTGGGAGCCGGGCCACTTCGAGACCTTGATCGACGATGTGTCCGCGAAGGTCTTCGATCGCTACCCGGATTCGACCGTCGTCTATCCCGGACACGGCAAGGACACCACACTCGGTGCCGAGCGCCCGTCGCTGCCCGAATGGCGTCAGCGCGGCTGGTGACCGAGCGGCACGCGGGTGCCACCGGGCGCCTGCGTGCCTGCGATCGCTCTCCGAGCCCGGTAGCCTCGATGAGGTTCACCACTCAAGACAAGGGGGTGGACATCCGAGTTCTGTCACGAGGAGGCCGTCAATGTTGATCCGCCGAATTGCCCGACCCATGCTGGCCACCGCGTTCGTTGCCTCCGGCATCGACGCCCTACGCAATCCTCAGCCCAAGGCCGACATGTCGCGCGATCTCGTCGACAAGTCGGTCCAAGCCCTTCCGAACAGCGTCACCGACAACGTCCCGACGGAGCCGGAGATCCTCGTGCGCGTCAACGGTGCGATCCAGGTCGGCGGAGGAATTCTTCTCGCGACGGGCAAGTTCCCACGATTCGCCGCACTGGGTCTGGCCGGTTCGCTGGTCCCGACAACGCTGGCCGGACACGCGTTCTGGGAGGAGACGGATCCCGACGTCCGGGCTCGGCAGCGCACCCAGTTCTACAAGAACGTGAGCCTGCTCGGCGGGCTGCTCATCGCCGCCGTCGACACCGAGGGCAAGCCGTCACTCGCGTGGCGCGGTCGCCGGAAGGCCGGTGAGGCGAGCCAGGCGATCACCGCGGCGCTGCCGATCGGTGTCGCCGCATCGGAATCGACCTGGGGCACGCTCCGTGAACGCTCCGCGGAGGGCGCCCACGTGCTCGGCGAGCGCTCCGCCGAGGCCGCCGAGGTCATCAAACATCGTGCGCCCGAGATCGCCGAGGCCGCTCGCGAGCGTTCTGTCGAGGCAGCCGAGGTCATCAAGCACCGCGCGCCCGAGATCGCCGAGGCGGCACGTGACCGGTCCGTCGAGGCCGCCGAGATCATCCGGCAGCGCGCACCGGAGCTCGCCGACGCGGCCCAGAAGCGCTCCGCGGACTTCGCCGAGGTGGCCCAGAAGCGTTCGGACAAGGCCGCGAAGGTCGCCCAGAAGCGCTCCGAGAAAACCGCGAAGAAGCTGCAGAAGCGCGCCGACAAGGCCGCCGAGCGCATCATCGACCGTGCACCTGAGCTGGCCGAGGCCATTCGCGAGAAGTCCTCCGACGCCGCACAGGTCGTCAAGAGCCGTGGGCCTGAGCTCGCGGATCAGGCGTCCGCGCTGGCGACCACGGCGAAGGACAAGGCAAGCGAAGGCGCAGACGAGGGCCGGCGGCGCTGGCGAGAGGCCCGCTCATAGACCCGCTTCCCGACCCCCGCCACCCGAGCGGGCCGAGCACCGACAACAGGACGGCATTCCCCGCCCACGCTTATCCGTGGGCGACGCCCGACGACGTCGACGATGAACTCCTCGAGCCGGATTCGCTCGCCGGCCGTGAACTCGTCGTCGCCGTCGGGTCCAATGCGTCACCCATCGTGCTACGCACAAAACTCGCCGCGGTGATCGGTGACGTGAACCCGCCGATGGTCCGCCTGACGGTTTCCCATCTCGCCGTCGGACACTCCGCGCACGTCTCCGCTCGTGGATACATCCCCGCGGCGCCGTATTTCTCCCCCGGGGCACAGCTGCACACCGTCGGCGCATGGCTCACCGACGACGAGACCGCTGTCCTCGACCACACCGAACCGAATTACGATCGTATGATGCTTTCCACCGCCGACCACCCGGTCGTTGCAGCAACCGTTGTCCCCCAGACGTTCTCGCTCTACGTGTCCCGGCACGGCGTTCTCGGTGACCCGCGGACCGCGAGTCCCCTGCCGCTGGGCTCGCAGGGCGACGCCGTCGAATGGCTCGGCGCACGCCTGGCCCATCCGGCGTTGGGCGGACCCACAGATGCCGTGTGCCGCCGGCTGGCGGAGCCTGCGGTGGGCGCGCGGATCACCACCTCGTTCCGGTCGGCGGACCTGGCCCGCGACGCCGGATTGGCATCGACCCCATCTCGCGAAGGCATGGCCCGACGGTGAGTTCGACAGACACGGAACACCCTGAGACCGACGTGGACTCGCGGATCACCGAAGAACAGGCCCACCTCGACCAGGTCTATGGGCGACTCGATCGCATGCGCGCCAACACGCAGCGTCGCCTCTCCTCGACGTTGCGCGAGAAGGGCGGCACTCCGCAGGCGCGGTCCGAACGCGAGTCGTATGAACGGCTCTACACCGATGATCTCGCCAAGTTCGATGCCGCCGAACACAATCTGTACTTCGGCAGACTCGATCTCGACGACGGGGAGATCCGGCGGATCGGCCGGATCGGCGTCCTCGACGACGACGACACGGACACCACCCTGCTGCTCGATTGGCGTGCTCCCCTCTCACGTCCGTTCTATCTGGCCACGCCCGCCGCACCCGAGGACGTCGACCGCCGACGGCATGTCCGGACCCGGAGCAGACGGGTGCGGGCGGTCAACGACGAGTACCTGACTCTCGGCGACGCGTCGCCCGACGACGTCGGGCACGGGGACGTGGTCAACGAGACCGCTCTGGTCGCCGCGCTGAACGCCGCGCGCACCGGTGAGATGACCGACATCGTCGAGACGATTCAGCGCGAGCAGGATCTGATCATCCGCTCCCCACATCGCGGGGTCACGGTGATCCAGGGCGGACCCGGTACCGGGAAGACGGCCGTGGCGCTGCACCGTGCCGCGTACCTGCTGTACACCCACCGGGACATCCTGTCGCGCAGTGGCATTCTGATCATCGGTCCCAACGACGACTTCCTGACCTACATCGGCCAGGTTCTCCCGTCGCTCGGCGAGTCGGGTGTGCTGCTGTCCACCATCGGCGACCTCTATCCCGGCGTCCACGCGACCGCGACCGAGACCCGCCACGCCGCAGCGGTGAAGGGCGACCCCCGCATGGTGGATCTGCTGAAACGTGCGGTGCGGGCCCGGCAGTCACTGCCACCCAAGCCTGTTCCGGTGGACTTCGACACCTATCAGGTGATGATCGACTCCGCACTGATCAAGGCGGCACGAGCGAAGGCACGGAGTTCGCGGCGCGCACACAATCTCGCGCAACCGGTCTTTCTCCGCGCCGCGCTGGACGGATTGGCTCAGGCCCACGCGCGCGCGATCGGCTCGAGTCTGCTCGACGGCTCCCAATTGCTCAGCGGCGCCGACATCACCGACATCCGCGACGAGATGGGCCAGGATCCTGAGATCCGCCGCGCACTCCTGCGCTACTGGCCGTCGCTGACGCCCCAGGCGATGCTGCGTGAACTCCTCGCCGACCCCGCCGCGGTACGGAAGGCCTCACCCGGCTGGTCCGACGAGGATCGCAACGCTCTGCATCGCAGGTCCCCGCGGCCGCGAACCGATGGCGGTGATCTCACCCCCGCAGACGTGCCACTGCTCGACGAGCTCGCGGAGCTGATCGGCTACGGCACCGACGACGCCGAGCGCGCGGAACGTGAACGCTGGCGCCGTCAGCTCGCCGACGCCCAGGACGCACTGGACATCCTCACCGGCTCCGCGCCGCAGGATCTCGAGGACGAGCTCGATCCGGAGATCCTGATGGCCTATGACCTCATCGATGCCGAGCAGCTGGCCGCCCGCCAGACCGAGACGCAGCGGCTGACCACCGCCGAACGCGCGCACGGTGACCGGAATTGGGCCTTCGGGCATGTCATCGTGGACGAGGCGCAGGAGTTGTCGGCGATGGCGTGGCGAATGGTGATGCGCCGCATACCGAACCGGTGGATGACGATCATCGGTGACACCGCCCAGACCGGAGATCTGGCCGGCACGCGATCGTGGGGGGATGTTCTGTCACCGTATGTCGCGGACCGCTGGCATCTGCGTGAACTGACCGTCAACTACCGGACACCCGCAGAGATCATGACCTATGCGACCCGCATGCTCGCGCAGATCAGTCCCACGCAGTCCCCGCCGACGTCGTTGCGGAGCAACGGGATCGATCCGGTCGCGATCCACACCGACGTCGCCAAGCGTGCACAGATCGCCGTCGAGGCGGCAGCGCGTCCCGAACTCACCGGTGTGACCGCGGTGATCGTGCCCACACGGCTCCACGACGACGTGGTGGCCGAGATGAGCGACATCGACTCACCGCCACGTGTTCTCACGGTCGGCGCCTGCAAGGGTCTCGAGTTCGACAACATCGTCGTGGTCGAACCCGCGGCGATCATCGCCGACTCCCCACGCGGCTACTCGGATCTCTATGTGGCACTGACCCGGGCGACGCAGCGGCTGACGGTGGTCCACTCCGACGAACTGCCCGAGGAGCTGCGTGACGTGACGAACGCCCCCGACACCTGGTGACGGTGTCGAGGGCGTTCGGCTGTCGGTGATCGCGCGGAAATCGCTACGTCGTGTGCACGATCAGTACGTCGCAGGCGGACTTTCGTGCAACATCGGCCGGAACCGAGCCGAGCAGTCGCCCGGCGATCGAGTTCAAGCCGCGGTTTCCGACGACCAGCAGATCCGCGTTGACGTCGGCGACCAGCTGCAGCAAAGCGTCGACCGGCGCTCCCTTGACCGAACGGGCGTCGATGTTGCCTGCGCCCGCGATGGTCGCACGCTCCTTGGCCGTGCGCAGGATCTCTTCGGTCGGCGACGATCCGGTGATCTGATACGCCTCGTCCTTCAGCACATCGGCCGCGCCGCCCGCTCCACGATCGTTCGGAAAATAGGCGCACGCGATGACCAGCGACGCAGACTCGCCTGCCAGCGCCCCCGCACGCTCGACCGCCCTCAACGACGACTCAGAGCCATCGGTGCCCACGACGACCGTCTTGTATGCGCTCATCCCAACCTCCACGAGTCAGTCTGCCCCGCAGTCACGAGGCAGGTGTCATCCCCACACTGTAGAACCCCTGACCCGGCAGAGTAGTTGGCGGCGTGCCGGTTTGTCCGCACTTCGTGGTTATCCGCACATTCCGCGCAACGGTGGGATCCACCACCCACGGCCGGCGGGTCACTTGATGCCGGCCGCGTCCATGCCCCGTAGTTCCTTCTTCAGGTCGGCGATCTCGTCGCGAAGCCGACCCGCGAGTTCGAATTGCAGGTCGCGTGCGGCACTCATCATCTGATCGGTGAGCTGGGCGACCAGGTCGGCGAGTTCGGCCCGCGGCATCGACGACGTATCGCGTTTCTCGATGACGCCTGCACTGCCGCCCCTGGCCTTGGAGACCTCGCCCTGGGCCCGGCGTCCCCGGCTCGCGTTACGACCCGAACCACCCACCGCAACCGCCTCGTCCTCGGCTTCCCGATAGACCTGGTCGAGGATGTCGGCGATCTTCTTGCGCAACGGTTTCGGGTCGATGCCCATCTCCGTGTTGTAGGCGACCTGCTTCTCCCGGCGACGTTCGGTCTCATCGATCGCGTTGCGCATCGAATCCGTGATCTTGTCCGCATACATGTGCACCTCACCGGACACGTTGCGGGCGGCACGGCCGATGGTCTGGATCAGCGACGTCGTGGACCGCAGGAAGCCCTCCTTGTCGGCGTCGAGGATGGCGACCAACGACACCTCCGGGAGGTCGAGGCCCTCGCGGAGCAGGTTGATGCCGACCAGCACGTCGTATTCGCCGGATCGCAACTGACGGAGGAGTTCGACGCGGCGCAGCGTGTCGACCTCTGAATGCAGGTAGCGCACCCGGATCCCGAGCTCGAGCAGATAGTCGGTGAGGTCTTCGGCCATCTTCTTCGTCAGCGTGGTCACCAGGACTCGCTCGTCACGCTCGGTGCGTTCCCGGATCTCGTGGACGAGATCGTCGATCTGCCCCTTCGTCGGCTTGACCACCACTTCCGGGTCGATCAGACCGGTGGGCCGGATCACCTGTTCCACGAATTCACCGTTGGCCTGACCGAGTTCATACGGGCCCGGTGTCGCCGAGAGGTACACCGTCTGTCCGATCCGGTCGACGAACTCATCCCACGTGAGTGGTCGGTTGTCGACCGCCGACGGCAACCGGAACCCGTAGTCGACGAGATTCCGCTTACGCGACATGTCACCTTCGTACATGCCACCGATCTGCGGCACGGTCACATGGGATTCGTCGATGACCATGAGGAAGTCGTCCGGGAAATAATCGATGAGGGTCGCGGGCGCGCTACCCGCGGAGCGCCCGTCGATATGGCGCGAGTAGTTCTCGATACCGGAGCAGAAACCCACCTGCCGCATCATCTCCAGGTCGTACGAGGTGCGCATCCGGAGTCGTTGTGCCTCCAGCAGTTTGCCCTTCGACTCGAGCTCGGCGAGCCTGGCCTCGAGCTCCTCCTCGATACCCTTCATCGCCTTTTCCATGCGTTCCGGTCCGGCGACATAGTGCGTGGCCGGAAAGATTCGCAGCGAATCGACCTGACGCACAACGTCTCCGGTCAGCGGATGCAGGTAGTAGAGCGATTCCACCTCGTCGCCGAAGAACTCGATGCGCACGGCCAGTTCCTCGTAGGACGGGATGATCTCGACCGTGTCGCCACGCACGCGGAAGCTGCCCCGGGTGAAGGCCGTGTCGTTGCGGGTGTACTGCACGTCGACGAGGAGCCGCAACAGGGCGTCCCGGTCGATCTCGTCACCGACGGACATCTCGACCGATCGGTCCATGTACGACTGCGGCGTGCCGAGGCCGTAGATGCACGACACCGAGGCCACCACGACCACGTCCCGGCGCGACAACAGATTGGAGGTCGCCGAGTGGCGCAGGCGTTCGACGTCGTCGTTGATCGACGAGTCCTTCTCGATGTAGGTGTCGGTCTGCGCGATGTACGCCTCGGGTTGGTAGTAGTCGTAGTAGGAGACGAAGTACTCGACGGCGTTGTTGGGCAGCATCTCGCGCAGCTCGTTGGCGAGCTGGGCGGCCAACGTCTTGTTCGGCGCCATCACCAGGGTCGGACGCTGAACCCGCTCGATGAGCCACGCCGTGGTGGCCGACTTACCAGTGCCGGTGGCACCGAGCAGGACGATGTCCTTCTCGCCCGCCGCGATCCGTTGTTCGAGGTCATTGATGGCGGTGGGCTGGTCACCGGCCGGTTCGTACTCGCTGACCACCTCGAACCGGCCTTCGGTGCGCTCGATCTCCCCGATCGGCCGGAACTCGGAATGCGCGAGGACCGGATGTTCTGCTGCAAAAGCCATAGTGCCAGGGTAAACGCGCGGTACGACAATTGTGTTCCGTCGGCGGCGTCGGCATCCGCGACATAGGGTGACGGCCATGAGGGGAGCTCCGCATCCGCCCAAGCGCGAAGTCTTCGACGTGCCGGCCATGACCAACACCGACAACAAGGGGTTCGTCCGGCCGGTCGAACGGTATGAGGTCACCGATCACGGCCTCTACATGTCCCGGCCGGCCGATCACCCCCGGTTCTTCCACCTCGAGTCATGGCTGCTGCCCGACCTCGGGCTGCGGGCGAACATCTTCCACTTCACCGCAGGCCACCGGGACGGCCAGCGCCTCTATCTGGATGTCGGGCGGTTCGATTGGCCCGACGACGACGGTCGCTGGCATGCCGAGGACTGGTATCTCGACCTCGTCGACGTTCCAGGCCATCCGCTCGAGTTGGTCGATGTCGACGAACTGTTCGAGGCGCACGCCGCAGGCCTGCTCGACACCACCGCCTGCGAGGAAGCCGTCACCATCGCGACGAGGGCACTCGTCGGCGCCGCCGAACACGGTCACGATGTCCAGGCGTGGCTGGACGCGACTGTCGCCGGGTCGGTCTACTTTCGTGACCGACCCGGCCACTGAGCCAGTCGGCGTTGGACTCGGTTACGAATCAGGGGAACACCACGACGCACGTGCCGTCGCTGGAGTTCGGGAGGGCGAAGCCGGAACCGACCCGGACCTTCTTCATCACCCAGGTCTCCTGCTTGTTCGCGTCCTTGTTGTCATTTTGCCGCGCCATCAAGGTCCACCTGCCGGGCCGGGTCGGCTTCCACGTGAAGCTCGCCTTGGTTCCGGATGCCTTGGCCTTCTGCATCGGTGTGACGACGCCACTCGTGTGCCTCGAGACGAACTGCACGTCTTCGCGGGGGCGGGCGTTGTTGATGGTCACCGCAACTTTGTACTGGCACCCGGCGCCGTACACGTTTTGAGATGAGCCGAATCCGGATGGCGTGGTGATCGCGACCCCGATCGCCGCGGCGTCGGCCGGTGCGGCCATCACCAGACCCGCGGCACCGACGCTGACAAGCGCGGTGGCAACTCCAAGGATACGGCGGCTTGTGCTTGCAGGCATTGCTATCTCCTCTGTGAGATTCGTGCTCTCGGTCGCCTCTCGGCGTTTGCAGCCCTTGTCCGGTATTTCACAGTTGATAACAATCGGGCAACCTTCATAATCGTCAACCACATCTTTGTCCTGACGTATTCGCGGCCCGTGACCCACTTCACACAAAGACGAACCGGGCGTTGCGGACCATGGTCCGCAACGCCCGGTTCGTCAGTTCAGGAACTCACGTTCCCACGATCGTCACGGGGCGAGAATGATGCACGAATCGCTGAACGGGAGTTCGACCGATCCGGTATCGGGGGTCGCGATGGCACGACCGACCTGGACCTTCTTCTCGACCCACGTTTCCTGATTCTGGTCGTTCACGTTGTCGATCTGCCGAGCTTGCAATGTGTATTCACCGGGAACCGTCGGCTTGAATTCGAAGGTCGCTGTCGTCCCGGATGCCTTCTTTGTACCGACGTTGCTGGCCTTTCCATCAGGCCCCTGCGCGATGTAGGACACATCGCTTCGAGGGCGTGCATTGTTAATGGTCACTTCGACGTCGTACTCACAACCCACGCCGTAGCGATCCGCCACCGAGCCATAGCCCGACGGCGTGGTGATCTGCAGACTGGTGACCGCGGCACTGGCCGGCGCGGCCATGACGAGAGCTGCAGCTCCGGCGCCGACGAGGGCAGTGGCGGCTCCGACAACACGACGACCCTTGGTGAATGCCATGTGGTGATCTCCTTGAAGTTTGTGGATACGGCCGTATCCCAAATATTCACGACCACTCTCAGGTATTCCACAGTTACCGCGCATGAGCAACCTCTACGGTTCGAGATCCCCAATTCGATCCACGGAATTCATTTCACCCACGTGGCAGGTCATCAACGATTCCGGGCCGCCCGGGTTGCCCTGATCGAATCAGATGATGATGCAGGAACTTCCGGTGTAAACAGCCTGCACGACCGTGAGTTCGCCGGTCGTCTTTGTCGAACTCCCCTGCTTGGCAGTGATCGTGTACTTGCCCGGCAGCAGCGGAATCCAGCTGTATACCGCCTTGTTGTCCTGCGGGGTGACCGACTGCGAGGCGGGCACCGTGCCGGTGACCGTGAACTGAACGGGCTCATCCGAATTCACGGTCGCGATGACGCCGTATCCACATCCCGCGCCGTACCGGTTCTCCCCGACCGATCCGAGCAGTGCTGAATTGTCTATCTGAAGATCGCTGATGGCCGCGTTCGCCGGCGCGGCGAGCACGGCTCCCGCTGCCGCGACACTCGCGAACGCGACGGCCGCCGACACGGCGCGGCCTCTCGTGGATACACCCATGGCTGTTCTCCCTCGACTCAGAGCAGTGACGTAGGTCGCACCTACCAGGTGCGGGCTTCACGCTAGCAAAGCTCGACAAGCACAGCCGGACGAAGCGGCAAATCTGGCCACGGACGTATCCAGAGTTCATCCGATCACGGGACAGCTACCCGTCGGCGCGCTCGCGCTTCCACTCGGCGACACGGCGGTAGGCGTCGTCGAACCACGGTTCCTTCGCCCCCACGTACCTGTCGAGATCGCCGTCCGCCCCGGCCATCGCCGTCTTCTTGATCTGTGCGTACTCGTCGCGTGCAGCATCGTCGGCCCGTAGCCAGTCACGGAAGTCGATCGCGAACGCGCCGCCCGGCGAGCCGGCGGGCCGTAGGTGCACGTTGACCGGACGCCCCGGGTCCGCCGAGGCGTGAAAGCGCTTCCCCCACAGACCTTCGTCAACAGATCCCGTGGCCGGGTCCGGCTTGGGACGGTCGCCGTCGATGCCGGGGACGCGCGGAAACCCGCCGTCGGCGAGCACGTCGACGAGCGCATCGGCCACGCCGAGGTCAGCCACGGTGACCTGGACGTCGATGGTCGGTTTCGCGGCCAGTCCGGGGATCGCGGTGGAGCCTATGTGGTCGATGGCCGTGGCCTTGTCCCCGACCACCGCCCATAATCGGTTCACGATGCGAGCACCCTGGGCCGCCCACGCCGGGTCTGCATCCGCCAGCATGACCGGACCCCGCACCCTGGTCCGGGACCGGACATTCTCATCGAAGGGCACCAGACGGTCGTCCCACAGCTCGGCGGCCGCGGCGGCGAGATCCTCTGGTGTACCCGAGTTGTCGAGCCACACGTCGGCGACCGCACGCCGCTGTTCATCGGTGGCCTGCGCTCCGATCCTTGCCCGGGCGTCGGCCTCCGGCATGCCACGTGCCGTGGTCAACCGCGCAATCCGCACCTCCGCGTCCGCATGCACGATCACGACCAGGTGGAAGAACGGGGCCATGTTCCCCTCGACCAACAGAGGGATGTCCTGCACGACGATCGCGTCGTCGGGAGCCGCGTCGAGGAGTTCCTGGGTGCGCTTCCCGACCAGCGGATGCGTGATCGAATTGAGCTTGGTGCGCTGCTCGTCGTCGACAAATGCCTTGGCCGCAAGTGCCGGCCGGTCGAGGGTGCCGTCGTCGGCGAGGATGTCGTCGCCGAATGCCTCCACCAGCGCCGCCAATCCGGGCGTCCCGGGCTCGACCACCTCACGGGCGATCTTGTCCGCGTCGATGTGGTACCCGCCTCGATCGATGAAGGTCTTCGCCACCGTCGATTTCCCGGCACCGATGCCGCCGGACAGCCCGAGTCTGATCACCCGACCAGTCTCGCAAACCGTGCGACGCCGGTTCCGTCGGGCCACTGCTCGGGTCAGCCGGTGACGCCCGTGAGTTCGATCGTCGACCGGGGAAGTTCTGCCTGCGCCTGCTTCTCCCCTGTCACGAGATCGACTGCGATCACTGACTTGGCAGTCGGATCCGCGACGAAGGCGATGCCGTCCTGGACGTGCACATTCGGCATCGCCGTCTGCCACTCGTCGGGCTCGGTCCACGCTCGGATGACGTCGATCTTCCGCGTCTCGGTGGCGGTGACCGGGTCGTACACGTGAAGCGCGCCGTCGGTGCCGAGGATCACCGCCGAGCCGTTCGGACCGCGCTCGATGGACCGGAAGCTGTAGCTCGCCGGGAAAGGCACGACGCGCAGCTGACCGGTCCTCGTGTCGGTGAGCGTGAATCGGTTCGGGCGCTCGAGTTCGGCGTCTTTGTCGGTCTTGTAATCGCCCAGCACGACCGGCGTCTCCTCGCTGCCCGCCTGGTTGCCGATCCGCCCGTAAGAGTCCGGGCTCGGCACCTTCTGGATCTCGTTGCCGCGCACGATCAGCATGCCGTCCTCGCATCCGAACGTGAGCACTCCCTGCGCGGCCGCGGCCTCACCGTGGACACCGGGACACTGGTCGTTGCGGGCAATCTCCTCGCGATCCTTGTCCAGGATGACGATGCCCGCGCGGGCTTCCTCGTTGCCCGACGTCACCACCAGCGACCCGTCGCCGCGCGCCACGGCGACGCCGTGATGCGGCTCCGGAACCGTGTACTCGGAGGATTTCGCATTGCCTCGCAACAGCTCTGCCGGTTCGGCGATATCGACCTCGCCGGTGCCGTCGGTGAACAACGTGATGCGGGAGTCGTGAGGCACCACGTGGCCCGGCTCCTCCCCACCGAAGCGCATGTCCGTCATCGTCGGCGACGCGGTGTAGTGATGTCCGTGGTCGCCGTGCTGCCGCGTCCAGGTGCCCATGTCCAGAACTCGGAATCCACCTGTCTCCGAGACGAACACGTGGCGGCCGTTGTCGGCGCTGTGGAGACGGATGAATCCGTCGGCCGGGATGTCGGCCACCTGCTGCAGCGATTGCGCGTCGAGGACGAGGATGCCGCCGTCGTAGCTCAGCGCCAGTCGCGGTGTCGCGCTCTGCTGTTCGACCGGTGCCGAACTTGCCGGCGCACTACTGGTGGCCTGCGATTCCTCCGAGTCAGCACCGCAGGCGGCGAGGGCGAACGACGACGCGACAACCATCGCGACGATCTGTGTCAGTTTTGTCGGTTGTGATTGCACGCGGGACAGTCAACTTCTTGATGAAAATTATTGTCAATAGCTAATGGGTGACATCACTCGTTCCGACGCCACGCACGCGACCTGCGAGCAACGCCCGCACCCCGTCGACGATGCACGCCAGCCCGAACTCGAATGCACCCGCGGTGTCGCCGGGCCCCTCGTAGAGTTGACCCACCACGGATCCAACTCGTCCGGCCAAGGGGAACTCGCCATCTCCGATCACCGCATCCAGTTCGGGACCGACGACGTCCCACCACTCGCTGTCCGACATCCCGCTGCGCGCAACCTCCCACCCGGCATCGCGAGCCTCTCGCGCGCTGCCTGCCGCCAGGTCGGTCACGAGCGAGATGACCCGATCCCGCTCGACATCGGTCAGGGGGTGGGCCTCGAGCAAAGCGAGTTGTCGATCGAAGCGTGCGAGTCGGTGCGGCCCCAACACCGACCGCCAGCGCGAGGCATCCAGCAACCACGGGTGGCGGGCGTGCTCGTCCCGGAGCGCGCGACCGATGGCGGCCACGGCCTCGTCCAGATCGGGCGCCTGCCCGAGATCGAACGGCCGATCCTCGGCTGCGACCTCGTCGATCATCAGGGCCACCAGGGCGTCCCTGTTCGGGACGTAGGTATACAGGCTCATCGGCCCGACTCCCATGCGGTCGGCGAGAGCCCGCATCGACACCGCGGCCAGGTCGCGGGCATCCGCGAGATCGATCGCGGCCCGGATCACCCCGTCCACGGTGACGCGCTGTCGCGGACCCCGACGCGGCGTGCGCGGATCACCCACCCGATGACGCCACAGCAGGCGCACGAGGACCCGGGCATCGTCCGACGCCGACACACGCACCACCTCTATTCCCGTACGGTGTACGATGTTGTAACTCCGTACACCGTACAGGGTTCTCGTCTCCGCCGACAGAGGGGCCGCATCCTGCCCACGCAAGCCACCTACCTCCCCGACGTGCACCTCTTCGCCGTCTGGTCGTCGCACGCCACGAATGATCCCGAACGCCACCATCAGGTCCGACTGGCGGTGCCCGCCGACGATGGTCCAGGTCTGGTCGCCACCCCGGTGCGCTGTGATCTGATCGAACCGACCGCCCTCGGCGACCTCCCGCCCGGACACAGCCGATCGGTCGACGCCTGGCAATCCATCGCACGGGGCTCGGAGCGCGCTCTCCCCGTGGCCGCGCACGCCGTCGCCGATCCGACCGGCACGGCGCTGACCTCCGCCGCACACGCCCGTGCGGCGTTCCGTACTGCTCAGGCTCTGCCAGAGCCGGTGGCCGCAGGGCTGCGCGCGGACCTCCGCCCATACCAGGCGCGGGGAATCGCCTGGCTGGACGAGACCGTCACCCGCGTAGGCGGGGCCGTATTGGCGGACGAGATGGGCCTCGGTAAAACCGTGCAGGCCATCGGCCTTCTCCTGTCCCGAGCAGCACTGGGTCCGCAGGTCGTGGTCTGCCCCAAGAGTCTGATCAGCAACTGGCTCCGGGAGATCCGACGATTCGCGCCGTCGCTGCTCGCGTCGTCGGCGTCCGGCGCGGACGCGACCCTGCGAGCAACCCAGGTCGTCGTCATGTCCTATCCACAACTGCGCGCCGGGTACCGCGGATTGACGGAGACCCCTTGGTCTACAGCCGTTTTCGACGAGGCGCAAGCGCTGAAGAACACCCGCACGCAACTCACGCGCGCGGCGCGAGCACTCTCGGCCGCAGCGAAGGTGGCACTCACCGGAACTCCGGTCGAGAACGATCTCGATGAGCTCTGGTCGATCCTGCACGTGGTGGCACCACGAATCTTCCCCCATCGAGCCGTGTTCCGCCGCAGGTTCTCCCGTGCCGTGGCCGACGGGGACGCGGGCGCTCTCGATCGACTCCGGGTCGCCACCAGGCCGGCCATGTTGGCGCGCAGCAAGAACCAGGTTGCGGTGGCGTTACCGCCCAAGATCGTCGTTCCCGTGCTCTGCGACCTCACCGATGAGCAGGCCCGGATCTACGACGAGTGCCTGGATGCTGTCGTCGACAACGGATTCGGCTCGGGCATCGAACGACACGGCCGAGTACTGGCGACCCTGACCCGACTCAAGCAGATCTGCAACCACCCGGGCCTGGTGACGGGTGACCTGCACGAGTTGTCGGGACGGTCCGGCAAACTCGACGCGTGCACCGAGGTGATCCGATCGAATCTCGACACCAACTCCCCCACTCTGGTGTTCACGCAGTACCGCGCCACCGGGGAACTGCTGCGACGGCACTTCGCCGACGAGGTGCGGATCGATGCACCCTTCTTCCACGGCGGTCTCACCGACAGCCAACGGCACGGGATGGTCAGCGACTTCCAAGCCGGGCTCTCGGGCCCGGTGATGATCCTCAGCCTCAAAGCCGGTGGGGTGGGCCTGAATCTGACCCGGGCCTGCGACGTGGTGCACTTCGACAGGTGGTGGAATCCCGCGGTCGAATCCCAGGCATCCGACCGCGTCCATCGCATCGGCCAGGACCGACCGGTCACCGTCACGACGCTCACGACCGCGACCACCCTCGAGGAACACATCGCGTCGATGCACGACCGCAAGGCCGCGCTCGGTGCCCACGCCGACGACACATCGATGATCGCCGATCTCGCCCGACTGAGCGACGAACGACTTTTCGACGTGCTGCGCCGATCCCGGGAGTCCTGATGCCCACCAACGAGTTCGGGTACACGCCATGGGGTGCCGACCTGGTGCGCATCGCGGAACCCATCGCCACGCGCGAACCCAACCGATGGGCGCCCAGGGCGCGCAGCATCGCACGCAACAACGGGGTGGACCTCACCGTCGACGGACGCCTGGTGAAGGCGGTCGTCCACCGGGGGGCCGACGCATCCGTCGCGCACATCGAGTTCGGTCAGATGCCACCGGCGACAGCGCGGGCCGTCGGTGAACTCATCGGTTCCGCCGGCGAGCCCGACGAGGAGGTGCACCGGAACGCGACCGGCTCCGGACACCACCCCGGCCCGGTGATCGACAACTGTGACTGCTCCTGCACCGCTCGCTCGACGATGTGTGTGCATGTCCTCGCGACGCTCTATGCGCTCGCCGCGGCGATCGATCTCGATCCGCGGATCGCATTGCGACTCCAGGACTTCGGCGACCGACCAGGAGCCGCTCTCGAAGACGATGCGGTGATACCCCAGTGGATACCGTTGACCGCGTTCGACTCTCGATCCTATTACGGCTGACCCGCCGGCCCGACACAAAACAGCTCCCCGGCTCGAACGAGCCGGGGAGCTGTTGGTACTGCTGTGCTTGTCAGGCGTTACCCGCAAGCTTCTCGCGCAGTGCGGCGAGCTGCTCGTCGCTGGCCAGCGAGCCACCGGTCGAGGCCGGAGCGTTGCTCGCGCTCGAGCGACCCTCCGATGCCGACGAGTAGTCCGACGGGGCCTTCTCGGCCTCGGCGGCGGCAGCCGCGAACTTCTCGATCTGGGCGGTGTGCATCTTGTGGCGACGCTCGGCCTCGGCGTACCGGGCCTCCCATGCCTCACGCTGCTTCTCGAAGCCTTCGAGCCATTCGTTGGTCTCGGCGTCGAAGCCCTCCGGGAAGATGTAGTTGCCCTGCTCGTCGTAGCTGTCGGCCATGCCGTACTTCGAGGGGTCGAACTCCTCGGTGTAGTCCTCGTTGGCCTGCTTGAGGCTCAGCGAGATACGACGACGCTCGAGGTCGATGTCGATGACCTTGACCATCGCGTCGTCACCGACGGCGACAACCTGATCCGGCACCTCGACGTGGCGCTCGGCCAGCTCGGAGATGTGGACCAGACCCTCGATGCCCTCGTCGACGCGGACGAACGCACCGAACGGAACCAGCTTGGTGACCTTGCCCGGCACGATCTGACCGATCGCGTGGGTGCGGGCGAACTGACGCCACGGGTCTTCCTGGGTCGCCTTGAGCGACAGCGACACACGCTCGCGGTCCAGGTCGACGTCGAGGACCTCGACCGTGACCTCGTCGCCCACGGCGACGACCTCGGACGGGTGATCGATGTGCTTCCAGGAGAGCTCGGAGACGTGCACCAGACCGTCGACGCCGCCGAGATCGACGAACGCGCCGAAGTTGACGATCGAGGACACGACGCCCTTGCGGACCTGGCCCTTCTGCAGCTGGTGCAAGAACTCGCTGCGAACCTCGGACTGGGTCTGCTCCAGCCATGCGCGGCGCGACAGCACCACGTTGTTGCGGTTCTTGTCGAGCTCGATGATCTTGGCCTCGATCTCCTTGCCGATGTAGGGCTGGAGGTCGCGGACGCGACGCATCTCCACCAGCGACGCCGGGAGGAAGCCACGCAGGCCGATGTCCAGGATCAGGCCGCCCTTGACGACCTCGATGACGGTGCCCTTGACGGCCTCGTCCTTTTCCTTGAGCTCCTCGATGGTGCCCCAGGCGCGCTCGTACTGGGCGCGCTTCTTGGACAGGATCAGGCGGCCTTCTTTGTCCTCCTTGGTGAGGACCAGTGCCTCGACCTCGTCACCGACGTTGACGACCTCATTGGGGTCGACGTCGTGCTTGATCGAGAGTTCACGGGAAGGGATGACGCCTTCGGTCTTGTAACCGATGTCGAGCAGAACCTCGTCGCGATCGACCTTGACGATGGTGCCCTCGACGATGTCGCCATCGTTGAAGTACTTGATCGTGGAGTCGATGGCGGCGAGAAAGTCCTCGGCCGAGCCGATGTCATTGACGGCTACTTGCGGCGAGGTGATCGTGGGGGACGACATATGTTGAGTTGCTCCGGACAGGTGTGTAGTAGGTACAGTTTTTTCGAGTCTGTGGAACGGCATGACCGCCTCCGTGTGATTCGACCGACGCGCAGTCGTCCACCGGATTGGCATGCTGAACCGCGCGTTATCGAGCACACGCGCGTGAGCAAGCGTACTCCAGGGCCGCTGTACTGGGCAAATACGTGCCACAAGGAGGTCGACGCGTGGTCCATTCTCTCGAGTTGCTCCTCGACGAAGCCTCTGACCAGTACATACGTGACGAATGGCACACGTTGGACAGCGCAGGCCTGCCGAATCAGAGCACCATCCGATCCGGCACCAACCGGCCGCACGTGACGCTCGCGGCCGCGAAGCACATCGCCGGGTCGGCCGACGCGGCCCTGACCCCGGTGAGTCTGCGACTGCCGTTCACCGCCGTCATCGGGGCGCCGATCCTGTTCGCCCAGGGTTCCCGCATCACGCTGGCACGGCTCGTCGTCCCGTCGACCGAACTGCTGTCGGTGCACGCGCAGACGATCCGGTTGGTCGCCGATCACCTGGGCGACGGTGGTGCAGGCGACATCGGGCCGGCGATGATGCCGCACAGCGCGCCCGGGCGCTGGACACCACACGTGACGCTCGCCCGCCGGCTGGATCCGGAACAGCTGACCCGCGCGCTCGCCGCCCTTGACCCCCGAGCCACCATCGACGGCTCGTTCGTGGGGCTACGGCATTGGGACGGTGACGCGAAGATCGAGCACGTTGTGGGCGGACGCGCCTGCTGACAAACGAATGACCAGCGAGATCAGTGCTGGCCCTCGTCGGCGGCACCGGAGCATCATTGATGCATGACCACCTCAGCGGGCAACGTCAGCGCGGATGAGTTCGCGGAACGTCTCTTCTCGTCAGCTCTCGCGACCGCAGAGACGATGAGCGTCTACCTGGGCGACCGGCTGGGTTGGTACTCCACTCTCGTCCAGCGCGGGCCGCTCACCGCCGACGAACTGGCCGAACACAGCGGAACCAACGCCCGCTATGCGCAGGAGTGGTTGGAGATGCAGGCCGCGTTCAGCATTCTCGATGCCGACCTGACCGCCGATCCCGTCCGGTTCTCGATCTCCCCCGGGGTGGCCGAGGTCCTCACCGACCGGTCCAGCCTGTCGTTCCTGGGGACCGTCCCCCGGATGTTCGCGGCGTCATTCACTCATCTGCCCGAACTGCTCGAGGCCTATCGCACCGGCGGCGGCGTCAGCTGGGAGCGGCTCGGCGTGGACGCCCGCGAATCCCAGGCCGGGATGAACCGACCATGGTTCGACCGGCAACTGGCTCCTGCACTTGCCGGTGTCGAGCATCTGCACACCCGGTTGTCGCGGCCGGGTGCCCGGATCGCCGATATCGGGTTCGGTGGCGGCCACTCCACCGTCGCGCTCGCGAATGCGTACCCCGAGGCCACGTTGGTCGGGCTCGACATCGACGCGGAATCGGTGGAGATGGCCAGGCGCACCGCATCCGACGCAGGGGTTACCGACCGGGTGGAGTTCCTGCTCGCCGACGGGGCCGACGCGTCCACCCGGGGCCCGTTCGATGTCGCGTTCGCCTTCGAGTGCCTGCACGACATGCCGCGTCCCGTCGACGTCCTCTCGGCCGCACGTGCCTCGCTCGCGCCCGGCGGCTCGATGGTCGTCATGGACGAAGCGGTGTCCGATGAATTCACCGGCCCTGCAGACGATCTGGACAAGATCATGTACGGGTTCTCGCTGTTCGTGTGCCTGCCCGATTCGATGAGTTCGCCACCTTCGGCTGCGACGGGGACGGTGATGCGCCCGTCGACACTGACGTCGTACGCACACGAGGCGGGCTTCACCCGGGTGGACACCCTCCCGATCGAGGACTTCAGCTTCTTCAGGTTCTACGAACTCGTGACAGACTGAGGCCGATGATCGAGGACGACACCACACAGGAAGCTTCTGTGCGGCCGCCACGGCTGCTGACCGGCGTCGATTCGACGACGAGCGACCGCGCGAATCGGTGGTGGTGGGATCACGATGCCGAGAACTACCACGCCGAACACGGCGATTTCCTGGGGACCTTCGCCACCGGCGGTGATTTCTTGTGGTGCCCCGAGGGCCTCCGCGAGGCCGACATCGGACTGCTCGGTGACGTGGTGGGCCGCGACGTCCTGGAGGTCGGGTGCGGGTCGGCGCCCTGTGCGCGATGGCTGGCGGGTCAGGGTGCCCGCGCCGTCGGGGTCGACCTGTCGCGACGCATGCTCGGCATCGGGCTGGCCGCGATGGCCGCCGACGGCACACACGTTCCGCTCGTCCAGGCGACGGCCGAGTCGCTGCCCTTCGCCGACGGATCGTTCGACGTCGTGTGCTCGGCGTTCGGTGCCGTTCCGTTCGTGGCGGATTCGGCCGGGGTGATGGCCGAGGTCGCCCGCGTCCTGCGCCCTGGCGGGCGGTGGGTGTTCGCCGTCAATCACCCGATGCGCTGGATGTTCCTCGACGACCCGGGGCCGGACGGGTTGACCGTTCGTATCCCCTACTTCGACCGCACGCCGTACACCGAGGTCGACGACACCGGCGCGATCACCTATGTCGAACACCACCGGACCGTTGGCGACCGGGTACGCGAGATCCGTTCCGCCGGTTTGCTTCTCGACGACATCGTGGAACCGGAATGGCCCGAGGGATTCGACAAGGAATGGGGCCAGTGGAGTCCGTTCCGTGGTCAGTACTTCCCGGGAACCGCGATCTTCTGTTGTCGTAAGCCGTAGCTGTCGGCGGGTCGGGCGCGTGCCTCGGCGGCAGCCACCTCGCCTCGATGACACCACCCTGGCCGAACCAAGGTGGTTAACCGAGTCCGGGTGGATGTTCAGGCGGCCGCCGGTGCGATCAGCCGCCGGACCCGGGCAGCGAGCCCGTCCGCTTCGTCGACGTCCGACCATCCCCAGTGGATCGCCCGGTTACCTGCCTCGACGATCGCGTCGGAGCGGCCCTTCTCTTTGCGCAACACCGCAACTCCGCTCTGTCCGGCATACTTCGACTCGCCATCGGCCTCGCCGACGGTCCGATGCTCGCGCCAGTAGAAGTCGACGCGAGCGATCCACCGCCCCGAGTTGTCGTACAGGTTGACCTGCAATTCGGGCATCGGCAGACCGCGATCGACGAGCTCGATCCGGCTGCGTGACTCCAATACGGATTCGGCGAGTCCGTTGAGCTCCGACACCACCAGCCGCGCCCGGGCCGCCCCGGTCATCTTCGAGATGAGGTCGAGTTCGTTCTGCAGTTCGTCGACGCTGCACCGCAACGCTCACAACAGCTTCGACAAGAACCCTTTCGTCCGCTCGTGTTGCGGATTGGCCAGCACGTCTCGGGGGACACCCTGTTCCACCACGACACCGGCGTCCATGAACACCAACTGATCGGCGACCTCACGCGCGAACCCCATCTCGTGGGTCACCACCACCATCGTCATGCCGGTGGCGGCCAACTCGCGCATCACGCCCAGAACCTCGCCGACGAGTTCCGGATCCAACGCCGAGGTCGGCTCGTCGAACAGCATGAGCTTGGGATCCATGGCCAACGCACGGGCGATCGCGACGCGTTGTTGCTGTCCGCCCGACAGCTGCGCCGGGTAGGTGTCGGCCTTCTCCGACAAACCCACCCGTTCGAGCAGATATCGCGCCCGCTCGACGGCGTCCTTCTTGCTCTGCTTCTTCACCTGCGTCGGCGCCTCGATCACGTTCTCCAACGCGGTTCGATGCGGGAACAGGTTGAAATGCTGGAACACCATGCCGATGTCGCGGCGCTGCTTGGCGGCATCCTTCGGACTCATCTCGTGGAGCTTGTCCCCGCGCTCCTGATAGCCGATGAGATCCCCGTCGACGTAGAGCCTGCCCGCATTGACGACCTCGAGATGATTGACGCACCGAAGGAACGTCGACTTCCCGGAGCCGGACGGACCGATGAGGCAGAGCACCTCCCCGCGGCCGACCTCCAGCGTGATGCCCTTGAGGACCTGCAGCGAACCGAAGTTCTTGTAGACCCGGTCGGCCTGCACCATCGGGCGCTCAACGACGCTCATCGCTCTCCCCATCCACGATCGGCGCATTCTGCACGGCGGCCATGGCTTTCAGCTGCCGGGCCGTCATCTGTTTGCTCGCCCCCTTCGAGTAATAGCGCTCCAGGTAGTACTGGCCGACCATCAACACGCTCGTCACGATCAGATACCAGGTCGATGCCACCATCAGCAGTGGGATCGGCTGGAAATTGACGCCCGAGATATCGCGGGCACGACCGTAGACCTCACCGGTGAACGGCACGGCCGCCACGAGGCTGGTGGTCTTGAGCATGCTGATCACCTCGTTGCCGGTGGGCGGGATGATCACGCGCATCGCCTGGGGCAGCACGGTCCGACGCATCGTCTGCGCCCATGACATACCCAACGCCACCGATGCCTCCGACTGTCCCTCTCCGACCGAGGAGACACCGGCCCGGACGATCTCGGCCATGTACGCGGCCTCGTTGAGGGCGAGACCGATCATCGCGAAGGTGAAGGCGGCGTTGAGCGATTGGATATCGAAGTGAGCGAACTGGTACACGAACGGGATCCCCAGGTCGATCTGCTTGTAGATCGACGGGAACAGCCCCCAGAACACCAACTGCACGTACACCGGTGTTCCGCGGAACACCCAAAGGTAGACCCACGCGGTGTACCGCAGTACCGGGTTCGGTGACAGACGCATGATCGCGAGCAGGACACCCAAGATGATCGCTATGAGCATCGCGAGCACGGTCAGGGCAAGCGTGTACCAGACACCGGACAGTATGCGGGTGTCGAACAGGTACTTGGCATACGTGTCCCATGCGTAGGCGGCGTTGGTGGCCGCGCCGTAGACGAACAGAGCGGCCAGCACCAGCACGATGGCCGCGGCGGCCCACTGACCGGGATGACGCAAGGGCACGGCTTTGATCGGGTCCGGATCGGTGGGGTCGGCCCCGGTCGGTTGCGGACCCGTGGACGGAGAGCTCACGTGCCTAGCTGACCGCGCCGTTGATCACCGCGTTCGGGATGGTGCCCGACTGCACGCCCCAGTTCTCGGCGATCTGCTTGTACTGGCCGTTGTCGATGAGATGCTGCACAGCCTTCTGCAGGGCCCCGGCCAACGGCGATCCCTTGGCCACCGGGTAGCCGTACGGAGCGGACTCGAAGACCCCGCCTGCCGGCTCGAGCGCGCCCTCGGACCGCTTGATCGCGTAAGCGGTCACCGGCGAATCCGCCGACATCGCGTCGACCTTGCCGAGCACCAGAGCGTTGACCGCCTCATCCTGCGAATCGAACTTGGTCTTCTGGATGGCAGGCTTACCCGCGTCCGTGCAGGCCTTGCTCTTGGCCGGGACCTCGACGGTGTCCTCGACGGTGGTCGACTGCACGGCGACACGCTTTCCGCAGGCGTTGTTCGGGTCGATGGACCCGCCCTTCTGCTGGGCCCACTGGATACCCGCGCTGTAGTAGGTGACGAAGTCGACCTGCTTCTCACGCTCCTTGCTGTCGGTGAACGACGACATGCCCACGTTGTATGTCCCCTGCTGAACCGCCGGAATGATCTTGTCGAAGTCGGCCTCCTTGAACACCGGCTTCAACCCGAGCACCCCACCGATCGCGTTCATGAGATCGACGTCGTAGCCGATGATGTTGCCGCTGGAGTCCTTGAACTCGTTGGGCTGATACGGCACGTTGACCCCGACGATCAGCTGGCCCGACTCCTTGATGTTGCCGGGTACCAGATCGGCGATCTCCTGGACCTTGGTCGCCTCCACCTTCGCCGACGACGACGCGGGACCCGACGACTCGGAATCCTCGTTGTTGGAACACCCCGCCAAGGCGAGAGCCAGGACCGCGAAGAGTGCCACCAGCACTCCACCCAGTCGGGAAGATCGCAGAAAACGCATCACACACCCCATCTGTTCAAAATTCTCCATGCATCTGCATGTTCGGCGCACGACGGCACAGGCGGCCGTCGTCGACGCACATGACGAACTTAATGGCTACCAAGCCGATCCACCGGCTAGTTACCAGAGATTTACCGGATGCTCGGTCGACGCCCCGGGCCTCGGATCCGCTCGACCACTGTCTCCGTGAACTCACGGGTCGTCGCCGTGCCGCCGAGATCTGCCGTGGCCGTCGACTGCGCGAGGGTGTCGGCGACCGCCGCTTCCATCCGCCCCGCCACCGCGACGAGCCCACCATCGGATGACGCCACACCGTGTCGGCGCATCGCCATCGCCGTCGACAGGATCATCGCGACGGGGTTCGCCAACCCACGGCCGGCGATGTCGGGGGCCGCGCCATGGGTGGCCTGTGCCATCACCTTGGTGTCCGAACAGTTCACCGACGCAGCCAGTCCCAGCGAGCCTGCCAACTCGCCCGCAAGATCAGACAGGATGTCGCCGAAGAGATTCTCGGTCACGATCACGTCGAAATCGGATGGGCGCCGGACGAGGTGGGCGGCCATCGCGTCGACGTGCTGTTCGTCGACGACCACGTCGGGGAAGTCTGCGGCCACCTGCAGACACACGTCGCGGAAGAGTCCGGTGGTGAGACGCAGGACATTTGCCTTGTGCACGATGGTCACGTGTGAAGAACGGCCGCACGCGGCCTCGAAGGCCACCCGCGCGATCCGTTCCGATGCTTGTCGCGTGATCACCCCGACCGAGAGCGCCACGTCGGGAGTGGGCATGAACTCACCGCTGCCGGCGAACATGTTGCGGTCGGCATAGAGCCCTTCGGTGTTCTCCCTGATGATCAGCACGTCGATGTCCCTCGCGGTGGCGCGCACTCCTCGGAAGGCGCGCGCAGGCCGAAGGTTGGCGAACAGCTCGTAGCGGGTACGGATCACCGCGCCGGGAGTTCGCTCGGCGTGCGGAGTGGGATAACTCGCGGAGTCATGCGGCCCCATCACCCACACGTCGAGATCGTCGAGAGCACACAATGTCTCGTCGGGAACCGGATTGTCGTGACTGTCGATCGCGGTCCGCCCGAAGGGCAACTCGACCCATTCGACACCGATGCCCTCGGCACCGGCCGCAGCCTGGGCAACCGTGATGGCCGCCGGTACGATCTCGGGTCCGATGCCGTCGCCGGTCAACACCCCGATGCGTGTCATCAGTGCGCCGCGTCGTCCCAGGAACGACCGAACCCGACCGAGACCTCCAGTGGGACAGACAGACTGATTGCGCTGCCCATCTCCTCACGCACCACGGCCTCGACCGCGTCGCGTTCGCCTGCGGCGACCTCGACGACCAGTTCGTCGTGGACCTGCAGGAGCATGCGCGACCGCAGTTCCTCACGCTCGAGACGTCCGTAGACGTTGATCATCGCGACCTTGATGATGTCCGCCGCGGTGCCCTGGATGGGAGCGTTGAGCGCCATCCGCTCCGCGGATTGACGGCGTTGCCAGTTGTCGCTGTTGAGATCCGGCAGATACCGACGCCTGCCGAACAGCGTCGCGGTGTACTCGTTACGACGGGCCTCGGCGACGACGTCGTGAAGGTAGTCACGGACACCGCCGAACCGCGCGAAGTAGGCCTCCATCTGTTCCTTGGCGTCGTCGCGGCTGATCTTCAACTGTGCGGCGAGGCCGAAGGCGCTGAGTCCGTAGGCGAGGCCGTACGACATCGCCTTCACCCGATGGCGCATCTCTGTGGTGACCTGGTCGATGGGAACCCCGAACGCGCGCGATCCCACGAAGTTGTGCAGATCCTCGCCGGTGTTGAAGGCCTCGATCAGTCCCGCGTCTTCCGACAGGTGCGCCATGATGCGCATCTCGATCTGGCTGTAGTCCGCGGTCATCAAACAGTCGTAGCCGGTACCCGCGGAATCGGCACCGACGATGAATCCCTTGCGGATCTGCCGCCCGGCCTCGGTCCGCACCGGGATGTTCTGCAGGTTGGGTTCGGTCGACGAGAGCCGACCGGTCGCGGCGACGGTCTGGTTGAACGTCGTGTGGACGCGTCCGTCGTCGGCCACGGATTTGAGGAGGCCGTCGACGGTGACCTTCAGTCGGGTCGCGTCGCGGTGCTCGAGCAGATGCGCGAGGAAGGGATGCTCGGTCTTCTCGTACAGGCTCTGCAACGCGTCGGCGTCGGTGGTGTAGCCGGTCTTGGTCTTCTTGGTCTTCGGCATGTCGAGCTTGTCGAACAGCACCGTCTGCAACTGTTTGGGCGAACCGAGGTTGATCTGCTCGCCGATCACCTCGTACGCGGCGTCCGCGGCGGTGCGGATGCGTTGGGCGAAGTCACTTTCCAGCTCCCCGAAGTGGTCGACGTCGACGGCGATCCCCGCCGCCTCGAGCTGAGCGAGCACGAACAGGAGCGGCAGCTCCATCTCGGTGAGCAGTGGCTTCGAATCGATCTGCTCGAGCTCGGTGTCCAGCGTGTCGGCGAGTTCGGCGACCGCCCGCGCCTCCAGCATCTGATGCTCGGCATGCTTGGCGTCGCCTGCGTCCTCGTCGAGCAGTGACATCTGTCCGTCGTCGGGTGCGGCATCGTCGCGGAGTTCCCGACGCAGATACCGCAGGGTGAGGTCGTCGAGATTGAACGTGCGCTGCCCGGGGCGGACGAGATAGGCCGCCAGCGACGTGTCGCTCGTGACCCCCGCCAGGGTCCACCCGCGCGCCCGGACCGCGTGGATCGCCCACTTCACCTCGTGCAGCGCCTTGGGCCGTTCGGTGTCCGCGAGCCACGCCCCCAGGGCTTGTTCGTCGTCGGCGTCGAGCCCGGTGACATCCAGGTAGGCCGACGTCCCGTCGGCGGCGGCGACGGCGATGCCGGTGGCATCGGCGCCCACCACCTGACGTGGCGACGTCACGGCCACGCCGCTGCGGCCGGTTGCGGTGTGCTCCTGCAGCCATGCGCGGACCTCGCCTGCACCGAGAATTGTCCCGTCGAGGTCGAAACCCGATTCTGCCTCGGGCTCAACGGAACTCAATGTCGAGAACAGCCGGTCGCGGAGCACCCGGAACTCGAGGTCGTCGAAGAGCTGATGGATACGGTCCCGGTCCCAGCCGACCATCGCCAACTCGTCTGGCCCGGCGGGCAGCTGCATGTCACGGACGAGTTCGGTGAGTTGTCGGTTGGTCTGCACCGAGGCCAGGTGAGCGCGCAACGCATCGCCGACCTTGCCCTTCACCTCGTCGACATGGTCCACCAGCGACGCCAGCGATCCGTATTCGCGAATCCACTTCGACGCGGTCTTCTCCCCCACGCCGGGGATGCCGGGCAGATTGTCACTGGGATCGCCGCGGAGGGCTGCGTAGTCGGGGTACTGCGTGGGGGTGAGACCGTACTTCTTCTCGACCTCGTCCGGGGTGAATCGGGTCAGTTCCGAGACCCCCTTCTTGGGATAGAGCACGGTGACCGAATCATCGACGAGCTGCAGCGAATCACGGTCGCCGGTCACCACCAGAACCTGATAGCCCTCGGCCTCGGCCTGGGTTGCCAGCGTCGCGATGATGTCGTCGGCCTCGTAACCCTCGATGGCCATCACCGGGATACCCAGCGCATCGAGAACCTCTTTGGTGAGATCGACCTGCCCGTTGAACTCGTCCGGCGACTTGGAGCGCTGGGCCTTGTACTCGGGGAACATCTCGGAGCGGAACGTCTTGCGTGACACGTCGAAGGCCGCGGCGACGTGGGTCGGCTCCTCGTCGCGCAGCAGGTTGATCAGCATCGACGTGAAGCCGTAGACGGCGTTGGTGGTCTGACCGGTCGCTGTCTTGAAGTTCTCGGCCGGGAGCGCGAAGAACGCCCGATACGCCAACGAGTGCCCGTCGAGCAGCATCAGGACCGGCTTGCGTTCCGTGCCTGACGAGGCTTTCGCCGGGCCTGACGAGGCTTTCGCCGGGCCTGACGGGGCTTTCGCGGGCGCTGTCGAACTCTTCGCGGGACTCACCCCAGCGAGTCTAATGACACCGCCCGACAGCTCGAGGGGGTGTTCGACCCGGATGGTCAGCCTCGCCGATACATCGGCCAGACCGTCGGACCGCCATAGGGCAACGTCACCTCGGTGGTCACCACGAATCCGTACCGCTCATAGAGCGGGATGTTTGCCTCGTTCGAACTCTCGAGATAGGCGGGCGCGTCGACGCGATCCAGTCCTGTGGTAAGCAGAGCACTCCCGACCCCGACGCCCTTGACCGCGGCACCGACCTGACCGAGGTACCAGTGCGGCTCCTTCGGGCGCACCTTGCCGAACTCCTGTTCCAGGATCGAGCCGTAACGGATCCGCCCGCGCAGCGCGCGGACGAAACCCAGGACAGAACCGAGCTGCTGGGTGACGGTCAGGCGATGGCCGGGCGCATCCCACACCGCGACACCGATCGGGACCCCGTCACGGGTGGCGAGGTCGATCGACGCCGCGTCGCCGTGCACCCATCGCAGCAAGGTGTGGAAGATCTGCTTGTCGTGCCTCGGGTCCGGGCACAGCCAGCGGATGACCGGATCCTCGACGAAGGCCTGCGCGAGCAGCGAACTCACCAGCTCCCGGTCGTGGCTCGAAGTTACTGCGATGGCCGGCATGGGCCGAGCCTAGACGATGTGTCACGATCCCCGACAGTGTCAGGCGACACCCAGGTACGCCTCGCGCACCGCGTCGTCGACGAGGAGGTCCTTGCCCGCGCCCTCTTTGGTGATCACGCCGGTCTCCAGGATGTAACCGCGCGTCGACCGACTGAGGGCCTGCTGGGCGTTCTGCTCGACGAGCAGGATGGTGGTGCCCTCGGAGTTGATCTGCGCGATGATGCGGAAGATCTGTTGGATCACCATGGGCGCCAAACCCATCGACGGCTCGTCGAGCAGCAGCAGTTTGGGCCGGGCCATCAGCGCACGCCCGATCGCCAGCATCTGCTGCTCACCGCCGGACATGGTTCCGCCGAATTGCTTCCGACGCTCCCCGAGCCTCGGGAAGAGATCGAAGACGTGCTCGAGCGACTCCTGATAGGCGGCTTTGGAAGTGAACTTCCGGCCATAGCAACCCATGTCGAGGTTCTCCAGCACCGTCATCCCGGGGAAGATCCGACGTCCCTCGGGCACCTGGATGATGCCGCGCTTGACCCGCTGGTGTGCTGCGAGGCCGGCGATCGACTCACCGTCGAAGAGGATGTCGCCCTCGGTCAGTCGATTGAGTCCGGAGATGCCCCGCATCGTCGTCGACTTGCCTGCACCGTTGGCACCCAGCAACGTGACCAACTCCCCCGCACCCACCTGCAGCGAGATGCCGTGCAAGGCCCGGATCCGTCCGTAGTGGATCACCACGTCGCGCAGTTCGAGAACCGGGGTCGACGTCGACGGTGCGTCCGGGGTGTCCCCCGGCGCGGCGGACTCAGGCGGATTCGTCATCGGGAACTCCCAGGTAGGCGGCAACGACGGCCGGGTTGTCGCGGACATCTCGCGGTGACCCGTCGGCGATCTTGCGACCGAACTCCAAGACGACGATGCGGTCGGTCACGCCCATCACCAGACGCATGTCGTGCTCGATGAGGAGCACGGTGTACCCGTCGTCACGGATCTTCTGGATCAGCCTCATCAAGGCGGTCTTCTCGCTGGGGTTGAACCCCGCGGCCGGTTCGTCGAGGCACAGCAGTTTGGGTTCGGTCGCCATCGCGCGGGCGATCTCGAGGCGCCGCTGATCGCCGTAGGGCAGATTGGATGCCTTCTCCGCGGCCCGCGGTCCGATGCCGACGAACTCGAGCAGCGCCATGCCCCGGTCGACGGCGTCGCGTTCCTCCCGATAGTGGCGCGGGGTGCGGAAGATGCCACCGAACACCGACGTCTTGTGCCGTGCATCGGTGCCGACACAGACGTTCTCCAGAGCGGTCATCTCCCCCCACAGCCGCACGTTCTGGAAGGTGCGGGCGATGCCTCGCCGAGTGATCTTGTGCTGCTTGATCTTCCCGAGTGGCGCGCCGTCGAAGGTGACGGTGCCACGGGTCGGCCGATAGACCCCGGTGATGGCGTTGAAGCAGGTGGTCTTCCCGGCACCGTTCGGCCCGATCAGGCCCAGGATCTCACCGCGCTTGATGTCGAAGGTGACGTCGTCGAGGGCAGCGAGACCACCGAACTCGACGGTCAGACCGTTGACCTCGAGCAATGATTCGCCGGTCGCGGTGGCGATGTCACGTTGGGGCGCAACGGCCTCGGCGACCGCCTCCGGATCGGCGAGGTCGGGGTCGATGGCTGCCGGATCGACGATGGCGGTGGCCGACGGGTCGGCGACGGCCTCGGCGATCTGCTCGTCATGGCCCGGGACAGCGCCCGCGCCGGTCCCCGGGTCGTCGGGCTCACGATGCCTACTCACGCCTCCACCTCCTCACCGCGGGTCCGCCCACTGCTCGGCGCACGTTTCACCGCTCCGTAGATCCGTCTGCCGAACGTGATCAAGCGGGCTCTGGCCGGGAACAGGCCCTGCGGACGGAAGATCATCAACACCACGAGGGCGATCCCGAAGAACAGGTACTTGAACTCGCTGAGCGACTGGCCGCCGATCTCGACCCCCTGGACTCGTGCAGGGAGATAGACGATCAGGAAGGCCCCGGCGATCACGCCCAGTTTGTTGCCCTGCCCACCCAGCACGACCGCACACAGGAAGAGCATCGAGTTGATGACGGTGAACGCCTTGGGGTCGACGTACTGGACCTGGCCTGCATAGACGGCACCCGACAGGCCACCGATCCCCGCACCGATGACGAACGCCCAGAGCTTGTACTTGAAGGTCGGCACGCCCATGATCTCGGCGGCGTCCTCGTCCTCGCGAATCGCCACCCACGACCGGCCGACCCTGCTGCGTTCGAGATTGCCGATGATGATGAGGACCAGGATCACCAACGCGATACCGAGCCAGTACCACCACACCCCGTAGTTCAGGGTGCCGGCGTTGTTGGCGCTGGAGAACACTCCGTCGGGGTGTGCGTCGTTCTGTCCGACCTCGGGGAACAGCACACCCTGCAGGCCCGAGGCCCCATTGGTGACGTCACCGAGATTGTCGGCAAGGAGTCGGACGATCTCACCGAATCCGAGAGTGACGATGGCGAGATAGTCACCGCGGACCCGCAGGGTCGGGGTGCCCAGGATGACACCGGTGATCCCGGTGATGATGATGGCCAGCGGCACACACGCCAGCCATCCCCACGGCCCGGAGAAGACCCCGTGGTCGGTGCTGTTCCACAGCGGGCTCGCGGGACTGGTCATCAATGCCACGACGTAGGCACCGACCGCATAGAAGCCGACATATCCGAGATCGAGCAGGCCGGTTTGGCCGACCACCACGTTCAGCCCGATGGCGATCAGTGCGGTCATCGCGAAAGTCGCCATGACCACGCCGAAATCGGTTGCCGTGGTGGTGATCAGCGGTGGATTGACGACGGGGAGCAGGCCGACCACGATGATCGCGGGCACGCCCACGAGCCACTGCATCACGCGAGGTAAGCCGTTCCACCAGGTCCGGATCGCATCGCCGACGCCCCGAGGTGGGGGCGCATTCGGGTCGTCGGGTACCGCGGCGCCTGCGGGCTGCTGAGTCGTCATACCCGTGCCTTCCCGAGCTTCTCACCGAGGATGCCCGTCGGGCGGAACATCAGCACCAGGATGAGCAGGACGAAGGCGACGACGTCCCGCCACTGGTTGCCGAGCACCACCGATCCATAGTTTTCCATGACACCGAGCAGAAGTCCGCCGAGCAGCGCACCCCGAACGTTGCCGATGCCGCCGAGGACGGCGGCACAGAACGCTTTGATACCGAGGATGAAACCGCCGTAGTAGACGATGTTCGTCGGGACGCGCAGCGTGTAGAGCAACGCAGCCGCACCCGCGAGCAGGCCACCGATCAGGAAGGTCACCGTGATGATGCGTTCACGCGACACACCCATAAGCAATGCGGCGTCGGGGTCCTGCGCAACCGACTGGATTCCGCGGCCCAGTCGCGTGCGGTTGATCATGTAGTCGGTCCCGAGTGCCAACACCAACGCCGAGATGATGATGATCAGCGTCAGGTTGTAGACGGGCGCCCCGAAGAGGCTGAACTCTTTGACCGGCTGCACCAGCCGGATCGTCGGTTGCGCACTGGAACCGCCCAGCGGCGGGTCGATCGGCAGCTTCGGCAGCACATAGTGCACGAACTCCTGCAACACGAACGACATACCGATCGCCGTGATCAGAAAGGCGAGCGGTTTCGCTTTCCGTTTACGCAGCGGACGGTAGGCCACGAACTCCAAACCGACCGCGGCGCCACCCGATACGGCCATCCCGCAGAGCCCCGCCAACAGGAGGTAGAGGACGGTCATCACGGTGCCCTCGGAGTAGGTGTTCCCCGACGGTGTGAAGCCGAGCAGCAGCAGCCCGATGTACTGGCCGAACATACCCAGCATGAAGACTTCGGAATGTGCGAAGTTGATCAGCCGCAGCACACCGTAGACGAGGGTGTAACCCACCGCGACGAGCGCGTAGATCGCACCGTAGGTGAGCCCCTCGATCGTCAGTCCCCAGAAGCCGTTCTTGAGCGCGCCGAGATCGAAGTTGATGGTCGCTGCCACCGACGCCGTCTCGGCCATCGAGTACACGATCATGCGTGCCTTTCAGCCACGAGAATCCCCCACAGACCACGGTGCGTCCGGGCTGGTGTGCCCGGACGCACCGTGATGGTTGTGCCTTATTTGACGTCGTATACCCAGATCAGCGAGGAGGTCAGCTCGCCGGTGGGGCTCCACTGATACTCGCGCGCCAGGCCCGGACCCTTGTAGCTGCGGACGAACGACAGCAACTCGGGGCGGGTGCGCTTGCCCTCGTTGATCCCCTTCATCAGGATCGAGGCGAGGTCGTAGGCCTCGACCGAGTAGACGCCGGGTGCCTGGTTGAAGGCTGCCTGGTAGTCCTTCTTGAACTGCGACGGTGCCGGACCGCACGGGCACGAGAGGATGGCGCCCTTGGCGCTGTCTCCGGCCTGCGCGGTGAACTGCGGGTCGTTGGCGCCGTCGCCCGAGACGAAGGTGGCCTGTGAGCCCGCGGTCTTCAACTGTTGCGCCAGCGGAGCTGCCTCGGCGTAGTAGCCCGAGTAGAAGATCGCGTCCGGGTTGGCGGCGGTGACCTTCGAGATGATCGCCGAGAACTCACGATCACCCTTCTTGACGTCGCCGGAGCAGGAGGCGTCGGCGGCCGATCCGAGCGATTGGGTCATCGCCTTCGCCAGTCCGACACCGTAGTCGGTGTCGTCCTTGATGACACAGACCTTCTTCTTGCCCATCGTGCCGGTCAGGTACTTCGCGACCGCCGGGCCTTGCACATCGTCGTTGGCGAGACCGCGGAAGAAGGTCTTCCAGCCGTTGTCGGTCAGGGTCGGGTTGGTGGCAGAAGCGGTCACCGAGACCAGTCCGGCCTGGTTGAAGATACCGCCGGTCGCCTTGGTCTCACCGGAGAAGGCGGGACCGATCAGACCCACGATGGCGTCGTCATTGGCGATCTGAGGTGCGACCTGGGTGGCCTTCTGGGGGTCACCCTCGGTGTCGTAGGGCTTCAGAGTGATCTGGCAGTTGGGGTTCGCCTTGTTGTGCTCGTCGACCGCGAGTTGCGCACCGTTCTTGATGTTGATGCCCAGCGCGGCATCCGCGCCGGTCAGTGCGCCCGCCATCGCGATCGTCGTCTGAGGGCATTGAGCCTGGCCGTCACCGGCCGGATTGAGGGCCGCCGACTCCGCGGCGCCCTGGACCTCGTTGCCCTGGGTGTCGATCTGAGCCAGGGGCGCGATCTCGAGACCGGAACTCGCGGCAGCCGAACCGCTGGAACCGGATTCGGTCCCGGAGTCACTGGATTTGCTGCTACACGCTGACACGGCGAGCACGCTCACCATTGCCAGCGCGAGAGCACCTGTCGCCACTCGACGATGCATTCTCTTACCTCTTCACTTCCCACCCACCCGGCGTACGTCGATCTGTTGAGGACCGATCTGCGCCAAGAGGTCTGCTGAGGAGACCTTGAGAAAACATAGTCCGAAACAACGGCGCCCGCGATGGATTGGACCCAAACGCGCATGATGCCCCGCGGCGTGTTTTCACAGATTTAACGGCGCAGGCGCCGCGACCGTCAGCTGTCGGGGTCCAGAGTCTCGACGACCACCTGGGCGACAGCCTTCATCGTCGTGCGACGGTCCATCGCGGCGCGCTGAATCCACTTGAACGCCTCGGGCTCTGAGAGTGACTGCTTTTCCATCAGGAGTCCCTTGGCGCGTTCGACCAGTTTCCGGGTCTCCAGACGGTCGGATATCGTGGCGACCTCTTTCTCGAGCGCGGCCACCTCGTTGTAGCGGCTCACCGCCACCTCGATCGCCGGGACCAGATCGGCCTTGGTGAACGGTTTGACCAGATAGGCCATCGCACCGGCGTCACGCGCCTTCTCGATGAACTCGCGCTGGCTGAACGCGGTCAGCATCACCACGGCAGCCAACTTCTTCTGCGCGATCTCGGACGCCGCATCGATACCATCGCGAACCGGCATCTTCACGTCCATGATCACCAGGTCGGGTGTCAGGCTCTCGGTCAGCTCGACCGCGACCTGTCCGTTGGGGGCCTCTCCGACGACCTCGTAGCCCTCTTCGCGGAGCATCTCGATGAGATCCATCCGGATCAGCGAGTCGTCCTCGGCGACGAGCACCCGATGGGTAGTCGCCTGTTCGCCGGTCCGAGACGCAGCACTGTCTACCACCGTCACCATCCCCTCCTCCGCTTCGATTCAGCCGTGACCTGCACTGTCCCATCACCAGCTGATGGGTGCAGAGTACCGGTTGGCAGGTGTGTCGGCCGGTCATCTAATGTGGACTGTCGCAGCCGCCACACCAGTTGGCAGCTGCGGGACGCCCCCGTAGCCCAATTGGCAGAGGCAACGGATTCAAAACCCGTCCAGTGTCAGTTCGAGTCTGACCGGGGGCACCATCACACATTCCCTGACTCCGGTCCTGTCAACGACTCGCCCGGATGCGTCAGTTGCCGGCAGCCATCCTGGCCGAGCCATGCGGCCCAGACCGTCCGCACCTGATCATCGACGGCCTGACGAACCTACGGTTCGACGTCGCTTGCGACCGATATATCGGCACCCAGGTGCAGATGGATCCGCGCACTGAGCCTCGATCTGCTCACTGACCTGCTCTTTACGCTCGATCGTGACGCTCGTCGCCCCGCGTCGATGGTGGCCCTCCTCACTCGCAGCCCCTTTCTCAGCCTTCGTTTATGTCTCGTCGGTAACCTCGCCGTGTCCTTGACGATACCCAACTGTTACCAAACGAATGGACATAAACGTGCCGCGACATCGACCGAACGCACAGACATCGACACCCGTTGCCTGCGTCCTGCCCGACGCCGGGCCACGCACCGACCAGCGCGGCCGGCATCGCGCAATCATCCGCAGCGCCTGGACCACCAAGATGAAGGTCGGCGCGGTGGCAACCTTTGCCGGCGCCATCGGCCTGACGGTCGGCGGCACATCTCATGCGATGGCACAGCCCGCTCCACAGAAGCCCGCCCTCCCGGCGAATCTGACACTTCCGCCCCACCTCGATGACCTGGCGCGCGACATCCTTCCCCCGCACATGTTCGTGCCCGGTGCGGGCCGCGCAGTGGCGCCGGTCAGCGGCACCGTCACCTCGGGCTACGGCCACCGCTGGGGCGCCAACCACAACGGCGTCGACATCGCCAACAAGATCGGGACCCCGGTCTATGCGGTGACCGATGGAGTCGTCCTCGAGTCCGGCCCGGCATCAGGCTTCGGCCAGTGGATCCGTGTCCGGCAGGACGACGGTACGACCGGCGTCTTCGGCCATGTCGACCAGAGCTTCGTCCACGCCGGCCAGCAGGTCCGCGCCGGCCAGCAGATCGGCACCGTCGGCAACCGCGGCGAATCCACCGGCCCTCACCTGCACTACGAGGTCTGGGACAAGAATGATAAGAAGATCAACCCGCAGGCGTGGTTGAACAAGCGCAACGTCCACCCGTGACCTCCTGCCCCCGGGTGACTCAACTGGCGGGGCACCGCGGGCAGCATCAACCCGGGTGACCCGACTACATCCGCGCTTGGGTTGGTGACGGCCAGACCCGGACCGATCCCCGCCCGTCCGCTGAACGTCGGTGGGTCTGGTGGAGACCCGGACGGTTCACGGTCACCGCCGAAACAGTTTGTTGCCCAACCACACCAACGGGTCGTAATGACGATCCACCACCCGTTCCTTCATCGGGATCAGTGCGTTGTCGGTGATCTTGATGTTCTCGGGACACACATCCGTACAACACTTGGTGATGTTGCACAGCCCCAGACCGTGCTCGGACTGCGCAGAATCGCGGCGCTCGGCCACGTCGAGCGGATGCATGTCGAGTTCGGCGACACGCATCAGGAAACGCGGCCCGGCAAAGTTCTCCTTGTTCTCCTCGTGGTCGCGGACCACATGGCAGGTGTCCTGGCAGAGGAAGCACTCGATGCACTTGCGGAACTCCTGTGACCGCTGCACGTCGACCTGCTTCATCCGGTACTCCCCCGCCTTCAGACCTTCGGGCGGCGTGAACGACTGGATCTCTCGGGCCTTCTCGTAGTTGAACGAAACGTCGGCGACCAGGTCGCGGATGACCGGGAACGTCCGCATCGGCGTGACGGTGATGACCTCGTCTTCGGTGAATGTGGACATCCGGGTCATACACAGCAGCTTCGGGCGGCCGTTGACCTCTGCCGAGCACGACCCGCATTTGCCTGCCTTGCAGTTCCAGCGCACGGCCAGGTCGGGAGCCTGAGTCGCCTGGAGCCGGTGGATGATGTCGAGCACCACCTCGCCGTCGTTGACGAGCACGGTGTAGTCCTGCAGATCACCGCCATCGGTGTCTCCACGCCATACCCGGAACTTCGCGTCGTAGCCCATTTCAGCCCTCCTTCTCGCCCCCGGCGTCGGGATGACCGGCGATCTCACCGGCGGTGTAGTACTTCTCGATCTCGGAGAAATCGAAGAGTTCCAGCAACTCTGGACGCATCGGGATCTGTTCTTCCTTGACCACCGTCACCTCGGGGACCGGCGAATCGTCACCCGCATCGGCCGTGCAGACCAGCAGTGTGTTGCGCCAATTCGCATCCATCGCAGGATGATCGTCACGGGTGTGACCACCCCGGCTCTCGGTGCGCAGAAGGGCGGCCTTGGCCACACATTCGCAGACCAGCAGCATGTTTCGCAGGTCGACGGCGAGATGCCAGCCCGGGTTGAACTGCCGGTGGCCTTCCACCTGCATGCCGGGCAGACGGCTTCGGATCTGGTCGAGCACACTGATCGCCTCCTGCACCTCCGCCTCCTTCCGGATGATGCCGACCAGGTCGTTCATCGATTGCTGCAGGTCGGTGTGGAGGGTGTACGGATTTTCGGGCTTACCGGGGCTCTTCGACTCGAACGGCGCCAAGGCGAATGCCGCTGCCCGGTCGACGTCGGCGGCGGCGACGGTGGGCCGGGTCGAGAGTGACTCGATGTACGACGCCGCGCCTAGCCCGGCACGTCGTCCGAACACCAGCAGATCGGACAACGAGTTGCCGCCCAACCGATTCGATCCGTGCATGCCACCGGAGCATTCACCTGCCGCGAACAACCCGGGCACTCGTGCGGCACCGGTGTCCGGATCGACCTCGATCCCGCCCATCACGTAGTGACAGGTGGGACCCACCTCCATCGGCTCGGCCGTGATGTCGACGTCGGCAAGCTCTTTGAACTGGTGATGCATCGACGGCAGCCGGCGGACGATCTCGTCGGCAGGCATGCGCGAGGCGATGTCGAGATAGACACCGCCGTGCTCGGTGCCGCGACCCGCCTTGACCTCTTCGTTGATCGCCCGGGCGACCTCGTCGCGCGGCAGCAGATCGGGTGTGCGGCGGGCGCTGTCGTTGTCGGCGAGCCATTTGTCCGCTTCCTCTTCGGTCTCGGCGTATTGACCCTTGAAGACGGGAGGGATGTAGTCGAACATGAACCGCTTGCCGTCGGTGTTCTTGAGGACACCGCCGTCACCGCGAACGCCTTCGGTCACCAGGATGCCCTTGACGCTGGGTGGCCAGACCATGCCGGTCGGGTGGAACTGGACGAACTCCATGTTGATCAGGCTGGCACCGGCACGCAGCGCGAGTGCGTGACCGTCGCCGGTGTATTCCCACGAGTTGGACGTCACCTTGAAGGACTTGCCGATCCCACCGGTCGCCAGCACCACCGCCGGCGCCTCGAACAGCACGAATCGGCCGGATTCACGCCAATATCCGAACGCTCCCGCGATGGCGTCGCCGTCCTTGAGCAACTCGGTGATGGTGCACTCCGCGAACACCTTGATACGCGCTTCGTAGTCGCCGGTGGCCGCGTAGTCCTCCTGCTGCAGCGAGACGATCTTCTGCTGCATGGTCCTGATCAGTTCGAGACCAGTACGGTCTCCGACGTGCGCGAGCCTGGGATAGGTGTGACCACCGAAGTTGCGCTGGGCAATTCGTCCGTCAGCCGTCCGATCGAACAGCGCGCCATAGGTTTCCAACTCCCAGACCCGGTCCGGCGCTTCCTTGGCGTGTAGTTCCGCCATCCGCCAGTTGTTCAGGAACTTGCCACCACGCATGGTGTCCTTGAAATGCGTCTGCCAGCTGTCTTTGGAGTTGGCGTTGCCCATCGATGCGGCACAACCACCTTCGGCCATGACCGTGTGCGCCTTGCCGAACAATGACTTGCACACCACGGCGACGGAGTAGCCCTTCTCGCGGGCCTCGATGACTGCGCGCAGACCTGCGCCACCGGCACCGATCACAACTACGTCGTATTGGTGGCGTTCGGTTTCGGTCATCTAGCGATAGCTCCCAGCGTCGAATCGATTGCGCAACAATCGTTGCGCACATGGCAACGGGTCAACCCACGAATCGAAGGTCAGAGATCGTGTTACTGGCCACCAACATGACGTAGAAGTCGGTGAGCACCAACGTGCCGAGGGTGATCCAGGCGAACTGCATGTGTCGGGTGTTGAGCTTGGAGACCTGGCTCCACATCCAGTATCGGACCGGATGCGCCGAGAAGTGCTTGAGTCGACCACCCGTGACATGCCGACACGAATGACAGGACACCGTGTAGGTCCACAGCAGGACCACATTGACCACCAGGATCACGTTGCCCAATCCGAACCCGAAACCTCCGCCCTTGCCGTGGAATGCGGTGATGGCGTCGTAGGTGTTGATCAACGAAACGATCACCGCCGCATAGAAGAAGTAGCGGTGTGCGTTCTGGATGATCAATGGAAGACGGGTCTCTCCCGTGTACCGGGAGTGCGGTTCTGCCACCGCACAGGCCGGCGGCGAGAACCAGACCGAACGGTAGTAGGCCTTGCGGTAGTAGTAGCAGGTCACTCGAAAGCCGAGGAGGAACGGAAGGACGACGAACCCGAGTGGAATCCACATCGGGAGTTCGGGGAACGGGGTCCCGAAGTGGCTCGACCCCGGCACACACGACTCGCTCAGACATGGCGAGTAGAACGGCGTCAGGTAGTGGTAGTCGGCAACCCAATAGGCACTGCGCACGAATGACCGCACGGTGGCATAGATGATGAACGCCGACAGACCCAGCACGGTCAACAGTGGCGACAACCACCATCTGTCCACTCGAAGGGTTCGCGCCAGAATGCGCGCCCGTCCCGGAGAAAAAACCCCGGTTGCCTCCCGCTCAGCCGCGGGGGCGCTCACTTCGTTCGCTCACGCGAGTGGAAGCCCAGCCCTTCGTCTTGAGCACCGAGCCACGCTGCCTCGTCTGATTTGCTGTCGGGTACGTAGACCACTTCGTCCTTGCTCACGGCCGCCCGGACCACCGGTGGCGGCGCGTGTTCGAAGTCGTGCAGGTCGATCTCGAGCCGGTCGAGGTCGTTGGTCATCCGCCGGACGGCATCGACATCCCCGTAATGCGACTTCAGCGTCAGAATGTGATGGCGCAGCACTCCGATACTGCGATGGAGTTCCTTCATCTCGGCCGTTATCATGGCGATCCCTCCAAGACCCGTGTGATATGTAACACAGTACTGGCAGGGCACAGTCAGTCAACGGTTTTGACCGAACGTGTCGGGCGACGCGAGACAACTCGACAACGCGTCGCACGCAACCCGCGTGACCGCGAACGCTGACGCGTGCCGGTTCGAACAAGCGCAGGTCATCCAGCTTTTCGGTTCGCGCCCACGCGCACGGACGCCGCCATGAGGTCGAGGATCTCGGGCATCTGATCGAGCAACGCACGCTGACGTGAGTTGAGCGCGGTATCCGCGGCGACCGCAACGATCTCGCGCCGCCGAGTCCGATCTCGCTCCAGGACATCTCCTCCCCTGGCGGTCACGGAGACGAGCGCACTGCGCGCATCGTCGGGGTCGGCAGCACGCGAGACCAGACCCGCGGCCTCCAGGTCACGGACCGTGATCCGCATGCTCTGATGCCGGACTCCCCGCTTCCGCGCCAATGCTGCAACCGACTGCGGCCCGTCGCGGTCGAGTGCGCCGAGCACCTCGCCGTGGCCGGCCGGAAGCGAATCGCTGATCGACCGCACCGCGCGTACGAAGCTCCCCACCGCCCGGCGGAGATCCTCGGCAAGATCGAGTCCCGTTGCGCCGTCGGCATTGTCCGAGTCGACAACCATATCCCAAAGCGTACAGTCGAACTGTATTCATCGACAGCCCAACTGTGCGCCGGAGGTCCCATGCGTCTCACCAAATACACCCACGCCACCGTCACCCTGTCCAAGGATGACAACACGCTGCTGATCGACCCGGGAACGTTCACCCCCGATGCTGCGGAGTTGCTCGCCGCCGCCGACGCCGTCCTCATCACCCACGAGCACTTCGATCATTTCGACGCCGAGAAGATCGTGGCCGCCATGAAGGAGCGGGACGGGCTGCATCTGTACGGTCCCGCGTCTATCGCCGGCGCGCTGTCGGAGGTCGCGGACCGTGTGCATGCGGTCTCGACCGGGGAGTCCTTCGAGATCGCCGGGTTCACGGTCGAGACCTTCGTCGCCGACCACGCGGTGATCCATCCGGAGATCCCCCTGGTCGACAACGTCGGATTCCTGATCGATCACAGCGTCTTCCACCCCGGCGACGCGTACCTGAATCCGGGCCGCCCGATCGAGACGCTGTTGCTTCCCGTCAGCGGACCCTGGATCTCCACCGAACAGGCCATCGACTTCGTGCGGGCGGTAGCGCCGAAGCTCAGTATCGCCATCCACGACGTCATGCTCAGTGACACCGGAAAGGCGTCGACCGGTATGTTCCTCGGCGCGGATTCGCTGACCGGGACACCGTTGGAGGTGCTCGCCGTCGGCGAGGATCGGGAGCTGGCGGGCGCGTGAGTCTGGTCGGGGTCTCGATACGCCACTCACTCCGTTCGCGGCTACTCGACCGGCAGAGGGTAGGCGGGCCCCTCGACCGTCAGCAGGCCCGCGTAATCTCACCTGCATGACGTTCGAGGGCTTTCCCGAGGCCGCACTCGACTTCTACGACGACCTCGAGATGGACAACACCAAGACTTTCTGGGAGGCGAACAAGGAGGTCTATCGTTCGGCTGTCGCGGACCCGATGCGTGCCCTGACGGACGCCCTCGCCGACGAATTCGGCCCGGCCAAGATCTTTCGCCCCTACCGCGACGTGCGGTTCTCCAAGGACAAGACGCCGTACAAAACCCACCAGGGAGCATTCGTCGGGCTCGGTCCGGCGACCGGATATTACGTGCAGATCGGTGCACCGGGCGTACGCGTCGGTGCGGGCTTCTACGAGGCGTCCGGCGAGCGCCTCGCCGCACTGCGGGCCGCAATCGACCATGACCGCCACGGTCGCGACCTGGAACGGCTGCTGAAGAAGCTCGCGAAGGCCGGCTGGGAGGTCGGCGGCGACAAGCTCAAGACCTCCCCACGCGGGTGGGACGCCGACCACCCGCGCATCGACCTGCTGCGCCACAAATCACTCACCGTCGGCCGGGACTACGGATTCGAGAAGGTGATCCACACCGCCGCCCTGGTCGATCGCATCCGCACGGACTGGCGCGCCACGGCCCCGCTCGTCGACTGGGTCGTGCGGCACGGATCTCCTTAGCCGGAAAGGTCTTCGGCGGCCGGACCGACGAGCCCGTGTCGTAAGGCGTAGAGGCTCGCGCCCACCCGGTTGGCGGCGCCGATCTTGGTGTACGTCCGCTCGACGTGATTGCGTACGGTCTTCTCACTCAGTACGAGCCGAGTTGCGATCTCCCGGTTGGACATTCCGCGCGCCACCAGGCCGAGGATCTCGGTCTCGCGGGGAGTGAGCGCATCGTCGCGGCGGATCCGGACCCGCTTGTGTCCGGCGGCAGCCAGAACCGCCTCGACACAATCGCCGTCGAGCGCTCCACGGTCGGCACGTCGCTTGATCCGGGCGTCCGCCTCCTCGTCGGACAGCGCCGCACGGTACGGCCGGGGCTCGACCGCCGACCGGAAGGCGACCGCAGCAGCCACCAACCGCTGTCCGCGGCCGAGTGCGGCGCCGCCGATCCCGAGCGGATAGCCAGTGCCGTCGAGGTGTTCGTGATGCGAACGCGCGATTGCCGCGATGTCGTCAAAACCGGGAATCCGCATGAGGACTCGGTCGGTGAGGTACGGGTGCATCCTGACCCGCTCCCACTCGGCCCCGGTCAACTCTCCCGGTTTCGACCAGATCTGACTCGACACACCGATTCGGCCGACGTCGTGGAGGTACCCTGCGCGCCGCACGCTGTCGATCTCGACCGCGGACATCCCGAGATGTCCGGCAGCGGTGTCCACGATCTCGGCCACCACGCGCGAATGACCGAGCGCAAAGGGACATTTGAGGTCACCGAAGTCACCGATCGCCCTCACCAGCGCATCCAGGCCGGGCTCGTCGAGAGCGATCTCCGAGTCGGGGGCGAGGCTCATCGCACTACTCCACGGATCATCTCCGACCACCGACAGCACACCCTCGGGGTCGGTGACGAACGCGTCGACGACCGCGGGATCGAAATGACCGCCGCGGCGGCTGCGCGCCATCGCGACCGCACCGTCGACCCCGTACGTCCGGTGGTGCACCTCCACCATGTCGGCCAGTTGCGCCACGCGCATCTCGATCGGGATGCTCTCCGCCGACACGCCGTTCGGCAGTCCTCCGCCGTCGTACCGCTCATAGGTGAAGGCAATCGCATGCTCCACGTCCGAGCCCAGCCCGATGTGCCGTGCCAGGGCCGCCGCCGACATACAGTGCGAATGCACCAAGGTCGCGATCTGCCCGCGCGCGTCACGGAACAACGTCGCCATCGTCTTCACGCGGTAGCCGATCGGCTCCCCACGCGCCACATTGCCGAGCAGGAATCGGAAGTACGGAATCCCCGACCAGTCAACGAGATACGCGTCGCTTCGCACCGCGATGTCGTCGCCGAACCACCGTGCGTACTCCTGCGAATCCGCATGACACCCGATCCACATCAGCAGGGTCGCATAGTAGGTCGTGTCGCGCTGGGTCCGGTCCAGCCCGAGCCGATCGGACAACCGGCAGGCGATGACCGCCGAGCGCAACATGTGCTCGGCGGGCTGGCCGAGCCCGAGGTCGATGGCGACCGAGAGCCCGGCCAACACCTCCACGCGCCGCGGCAGCGGGGATCGCCCGGTCATGAGCCCATTGTCGACCTGTTGCCGGTGCGATGTCAGCCGTCTGCGGTGCATTGGGTGACCGGCCGATCAGGCACGGTGACGCAGGCCGGGGAGGAGCATGGGCACCCGCTTGCGGTACGCCAGGTAATCGGCACCGAACGCGCGGACCAGGTCCCGCTCCTCCAACTGGATACCGAGGAGGACGAATCCGGTGGTCGCGATGGCGAAGACGAGGTGTCCGACGGTCATCGTCGGTGCCACCCAGAACGCGATGAGGAAGCCGAGATAGATGGGATGGCGCACTATTCCGTACCAGAGCGGTGTGACGAACCGGTACGTCGGCGCCGGACGACCTCGCGCATCGGCGATCACCTGCCGCAGTCCGAAGAGATCGAAGTGGTCGATGAGGATTGTCGACGCCAAGACGAGTAGCCAACCCGCCAGCGACACCGCGACCAGGACGCTCGACAATCGCGTTCCGGACACGTCCCAGAGCTCGGCCGTCATCGGACACCACCACCACATCAGTGCGGCGAGGCACAACGAGGCGGCGAGCACATAGGTGCTGCGCTCTACCGTGGCCGGCACGATGCGCGTCCACCACCGTTTGAAGCCTGCGCGGGCCATCACGCTGTGCTGCGCGGCGAAGAGCGTCAGCAACAAGACATTCACCAGCAGCGCGATCTCCGCTGGGACGGTCGGGCCGCCACGATCGATGGTCCGGGGAACGAGATCAGTGTCGCCGATCGACATGCGGATGTCCTCGACGAAAGCGATGGCCCAGGAGAACACCAGCAGGAAAAGGACATACGCGGTTGCGCCGTATCCGACGGCGGCGATCCGCGCGGCAAACGCGCCGGCCCCGGGGGCCCGGCGACGCATCGTCGTCGTCATCACGCCATCTCCGATCGGGCCGCGACCACGTCGTCAGCCGAGGGGATCGGCGATGTGAAACTCGCCTGTCCGACAAAGAACAACCCGCGCTGGGGTAACCAGAAATCCCCGAGGGCCGCCTGGACGTCGAGCGGGCCGGGGGCGCCGAGATCCTGCCCCCGATGGGTGGCCTCGGCGGTCGCCACCCGCCAGACCTGAAGCGGGGTGGCCCGGAACCGATGCCCGTTCGGCGTCCGGCCACACAATCGCATGCGGCCGGCGCCCAGCACGGCCCCTGCCATCGGACCCATGGCAGTCAAGACCGACGGGCTGGTCAGTGCCCGCAGGGGCATCATGGCACCCATCGCGGTCAAGATCCTCGTGGCAGGAGACGACGCCAGACCGATCCGCCAGTGCAGGGCGTCGCCGAGAGTCACCTCGACATCGGACTCGCCGGTCCAGGCGATGTCGATGGAGGGAACCCGCCGAACGTCCGCGGCCGCGCCGAAGTAGCGGGGACAGCTCGCCTCCGGATCGGTTGTCGTGTGGATTGTCCACCTGCCCTGCGGGTCTCGGTGCCAGATCGTCCGGTAGGGAGCGCCGAGCGAACTGGCGACCATCTCGCGCAGCGCGAGATAGTGGCCTGATGCGAAGGGCATCCCCATGATGCCGTAACCGGCGAACCGTTCGTCGGTTCCACCCGGCAGTTCGGGACGTGCGCGCAGGGCGGTGACCGCCTCGTGAGGAGTGTGGGTGCTCATGGGGTTCAGTTTGTGCCGCACCCCGCCGTCGGCGCGTGGGGCAAATGCCTCAGATGCAGATCAGGAGCGCAGACGCATGAGCCGAATTCCCTAGGAGACAACTCCGTCGACGTACACCCACTGCCCGTCGAGACGTTCGAACCGGCTGCGCTCGTGAAGTGAGCCGCGGATCCCGCCCTGCCGATGGTGCGCGGTGAACACCACCTCGCCGGTGGTGTCGAACGGCGTTCCACCAGTAGTCGATTCGATGTCGAGTCGGTACCACTGCAAGGTGCCGTCGAGGTCGAGGATGCGGGGCCGCGTGCGCGGATGCCAGCTCGCCAGCAGGTGATCGCGGTCGCCGACCGCGAACGCCGTGAACCGTGACCGCATCAGCGCCTCGGCGGTTCCGGCCTGCCGCTCGCCGGCAAGGATCGGACCGCAGCATTCGTCGAGGGTCAGGCCCGACAGACACGGGCACCGCTCGCTTCCCGACCGGACGTTCCTCGAAATGCTCACCATCGTGAGCCTAGGCCCTCGAAACCGTCGACAGCGGATTGACAGCGTGCGCACACGCCGACCGCAGCACCGAACGGTGTGATGACATCATGATCACCACCGAAAACACCTCGACCGACACAGTTCTCGTCGTCATGGACGGCAGTACCCGCGCACACGCCATCGTTCACCAGGTCCTCCGATCGGGGCGCAACGTCGTTCTGACGGGCCCGTCGTCGCACGATGTCGTCCCGTTTGTCGATGCCGCCGTACGCGATCGCGTGTGGGCCGTCGTCTCCGATCCGTCGGATCCCGACCAGGTCGCCGCGGTCATCGAGCGCGCCATCGACATCGTCGGGCCGGTCATCATGATCGTCGACCCGAGCGGCCTGCTGTCCGACGTCCGATCCGCCGACCGACTGATCGCCTGACCCGACCGAACCGGTCGACGCTGAACCGCCGTACTGATTGCCGGGGTCGAGTAGCTTCTGATTCGTGTCCGGCAACGCCACCGACCCCGAGCCCACCGACGACGAGCTGGTCCTGCTCGCAGATGCCGACCGGCGTGCGCGGACATGGACCGCCGGTATCGGATCGTCGGCTCGCCGCGTCTTCCCGTCCGCAGAGTCGCTGGCCGGATTGAGCCGTCTCGACGAGCCGCTCACCGCAGCGGGCAGGCCGGCAGGCGAGACGATCGCGATGCTCGACGAGGTGGCCGGTGACTGCGTTGTCGCCTCCAACGATCCGCGCTACTTCGGGTTCGTCGTCGGGTCGACACTCCCGGTGGCCGCAGCGGCAGAACGCATCGCTCTCGCATGGGACCAGTGCGCGTCGTCGTTCGACAACTCCCCCGCCGCGCACGTCCTGGAGAAGCAGGCGGGCCGATGGGTACTCGATGCACTTGATCTACCGCGCTCGTCGGCCGTCGGCTTCACCACCAGCGCCACCGCAGGCGCCGTCACCGCAATAACCGCGGCGCGGCGGGCGCTCCTGCTCCGGCACGGATGGGACGTCGATCAGCGCGGTTTGCACGGTGCACCGACCGTCCGGGTCGTCATTGGCGAGTTGGCCCATATCACCGTCGTCCGGGCGCTGCGCATCCTCGGATTCGGGCTCGAGAACATCGAGCGAGCACCGGTCGACGAGTACGGGCGAGTCACCGCGGCGGCGGTGCCCGATCTGGACGACATGACCCTCGTGATCCTGCAGGCCGGGGAGGTGAACACCGGCGAGTTCGATCCGTTCGCCGACATCATCCCCGCGGCGCGCCGGGCAGGTGCCTGGGTCCACGTCGACGGCGCGTTCGGACTGTGGGCACGGGCGTCGGGGACGCATCGAGTTCTCACCACCGGGATCGACGCCGCCGACAGTTGGACGACCGACGGGCACAAGTGGCTCAACACGCCGTACGACAGCGCCATGGTGATCGTCCGGGACGCCGACGCGTTGTCGTCGGCGATGAACTCCGATGCCGTATATCTGGCCGGCCCGCCAGATGCGCAGAAGAACCTGACGCTCGAGTTCTCGCGTCGAGCGCGTGGGATACCGATCTGGGCCGTATTGCGCACACTGGGCGCCGGTGGTGTCGAGGAGCTGGTCGACCGCTGCGTCGCCCTGGCGGGGCATGCCGCGGAAGGACTGCGCGCCAACGGCTTCACGGTGCTCAACCGATGCGTGCTGAATCAGGTCCTGGTCCGGGCCGACACCCCGGACCGGACCCAGACTGTCCGGGAGCAACTGCAACAGAGTGGACGGGTGTGGTTCGGCCCGACAGTGTGGCAGGGCGAACCGGCATTTCGCATCTCGGTGTCGTCGTGGCGCACGCGACGGGAGCACATCGACGAACTCGTCGAGCTTCTCACCGCGGAGCTCGCGCGTTCGCGGTGAGTGCGGATCTCGATACGCCCCGGGCTCGCTACGCTCGCACGTGGCTACTCGATCAGCGGGAAGGGCAGCGGGATGAGCGCGCGACCACTCGCCGGGAAGGGCGTCGCGTCACGGTTGGCTACCGCCTTTGTCATCTCTCCGCGCCCGCGTCGTCGATCGATATAGCATCGCCAGACGCCGGGCACCTGTCGACCTCGTCGTGACGGGCTTGGGGCAACAACTCAATGGTCGAACCCAGGTACGGGCATTCTCAAGGGAGAGTCATGTCTACGAACTCGGCGAACCAGATCGTCCAGGGTGTCGGTGGACCCGGCAACATCGAGAGTCTCACCCACTGCGCCACCCGGTTGCGGTTCCAGCTCCACGATGCGTCGGGAGTCGAACAGTCCGCGCTCGAGGCGATCGACGGTGTGATGGGGGCCGTCCCGCAGGGCGGTGACCGCTACCAGGTGGTCATCGGCGGCGGTGTACAGACCGTCTACAACGAGATCATGGCGCTGCCCGGGATGGGTGGCGGTGGCGCCCCTGTGGACGCGGCCGCCATCAAGGCCGCGGAGCGCGCCAAGGGACCGCGAGGCAAGTCCGCCTGGCTCGACTCTCTTTTCGAGTACCTCTCCGACTCGTTCCGACCGATCCTCGGGGCTCTGCTCGGCGCCTCACTGTTCATCACGTTCATGTCCCTGATGAGCACGCTCGGAGTGATCGGCAACTGGGCCGATCCGCGAACCGAACTGTCGCCGTCGTGGCAGTTCGTCAACCTCTGCTGGCAGTGTGTGTTCGTCTTCCTGCCGCTGATGATCGCGTACAACGCCTCGAAGAAGCTCGACGCCGACCCGTGGGTGGGGTTCGCGATCATGGCCGTCCTGATGCTGCCGACCTATACGAGCTTCGGCGAGAACGCCCAACAGCACACCATTTTCGGATTCGACGTCCAGACGATCGACATCTTCGGCGTTCCGCTGACGGTCTTCGACTACAGCTCGCAGGTGTTCCCGCCGCTGCTGATGGCCGCCGTCCTCGGACCACTGTACAAATTGCTCAAGAAGGTCATCCCGGAGAACGTCCAACTGATCTTCGTGCCGTTCCTGGCGATGCTGATCATGATCCCGTTGACGGCGTTCCTCATCGGCCCCATCGGCGTCTACGTCGGCGCCGGCCTGGCCGACATCCTCAAGTCCATCAACGACTTCTCGCCCTTCATCTTCGCGATCGTGATCCCGCTCGCGTACCCGTTCATGGTGCCGTTGGGGCTGCACTGGCCGATCAACGCGATCATGCTCCTCAACATCCAGACCCTCGGGTACGACTTCATCCAAGGCCCGATGGGCGCATGGAACTTCGCCTGTTTCGGTGCCACCGCAGGCGTCCTTCTCATCGCCTGGCGCGAACGCGACGCACAGATGCGACAAACCGCGACCGGCGCTCTCGCCGCCGGTCTGCTCGGCGGCATCTCGGAGCCATCCCTGTACGGCATCCACCTCCGATTCAAACGGATCTATCCACGAATGCTCGTGGGCTGCTTCGTCGGCGGCCTCATCATCGGCATCGGCGGTGGCGTCACCACGAACGCGTTCGTCTTCACCTCGCTGCTGACCATCCCGGCGTTCGACAGTGTCATCCTGTACTCGATCGCGGTGGCCGCAGCATTCTTCACGGCGATGGTCCTGGTGGTCCTGTCCGGCTACCGCACACCCGAACAGCAAGCCGAGTTCGAGGCCGCGCGGGATGCCGGATTGGAATCCCCTGGCCCGATCCCCTTGGACGATTCGGCACACGGGGTCGCGACGGCGGCCGCCCTGGCGGATGCGGAGACCACCTCGGCGACGGCCGGTGGGGTCGCGGTCGCCGAGGCCCCGACCACCACGGGCACGGTTCGTGGCGCGATCACGAAGATTCCGTCCCCGCTCGACGGCACCGTGGTGCCGCTGAGCGAGGTCCCGGATCCGGTGTTCGCGAAAGGCACGATGGGTGGCGGCGTGGCAATCGTGCCGTCCGGCGACACCGTCTACGCCCCGGCGGTCGCGACGATCGTGGCGGCACAGCCGACCGGCCACGCCCTCGGTATGGTCCTCGACGGCGGCATCGAACTGTTGATCCACATCGGCATCGACACCGTCCAACTGAAGGGCGAAGGCTTCGACGTCAAGGTCAAGGCCGGTCAGAAGGTGGAGGTCGGGACCCCGTTGGTCACCTTCGATCGCAAGGTCATCGAGGCCGCAGGATATCCGCTGATAACACCGGTGGTCGTGATGAACACGAAGAAGTTCGCCTCGGTCGAGCAGATCGCCGAGGGTGAGACGACGGTGGGAACCCCGGTCATCGCCGTCGAGGCGAAACCCGCGACGTGATGGCCCCTTGGTCACGCCGGCTCGTCAGGGACCGGGCCGGAGGACGTTCATCGACACGAGGACGAACTGACGCACCCGGCCCGACACCTGCGAACCACACGTCGACAGCAGCGGGTCGGACATCTGCTCGGCGAGGATCACCTCGACCGGGCCGTCGTGGCCGTCGAGTACGACGCGGATCCGGTGATCGCCTCGCTGTACGTCCAGCGGTGCCAGCGCGTCGATCCGGTCCTCGCCGGTCTCCTGCCGCACGAAATGCTGGGCCGCCTGCACCGGATGCGGCAACGAGGTCCGTCCCCGCAGGTGTGCATCATCCAGTCTCCCCGCGTTGTACAACCGGATGAGGGCAGCGGGGTCGTCGCTCGAATCGACCCGCCCGTAGCTCAGGCCGTGCGGTAGCACGAGCATCGTCGCAGCGAATCGATCACCGCCCAGATGTGAACATTCCCAGGTCCATTCGGGGAACTCGGTGGCGATGGCGGTGGTCGCCGCCCGGCCGCGCACCGCGCAGCACTGGTCGTGTTTGCCGTGGGCGCAGATCGCGATCACCGGGTCCGGTGACGATGTGCCGTCGGAGCCGTCCAACGCGAGATCCAGATAGCCCGTCGGGTCGTCGACCTCTCCATGACGGATCGACTCCTCGCCCGGATTCGAGTGCACGACGAACCACCGCCAGCGCGGCGTCGGGGCACGCTTGCCCGGTCGGCGAATGGCGACTATGCGCATCCCGGTCGCCTCCACTCGACGAACGATGGATCGGCCGAGTGCGGGATCGATGATCTTGGGTGAGTTGAGGAACACCGACGGTCCCCATGGGCCTGAGAGCTCCAGGAGCAGCCAGGAGAATCCGGCCGAGGCCGTGCCGTACATCGGGTCACCGCGCTCCAGCGACTGATCGCTGCACGGGAGACCACCCGTCACACCGTCGCCCCGGGTGTCGGCGGCTCGGCGGGAACCACAACGGCCTCGCGCAGCAGCCGCCGTATCAGGACGAGGCCGTCGGCGGTATCGAGTCCGGGCAGTGCGTCCGCGTGCACCACGTCTCCGCGGGCCACCGTGTACAGGGCGTCAGCGCAGTACCCGGGAAAACCGATCGTCCGGCCGTGCAGTCGCAGCTCGACACGCTCCCCTGCCCGCGACACCGATCCCACCAGCCCGTGCCGCCAGCACACCGGCGTCGCGGCGTCCAGGTCGGCGATGATGCCGGCCGTGCGCAACGGTCGCACCGAGACCGGTCGAGTCTGTTCGGCGAACCGCGCGCGCAATCGCGTGGCGGTGGCGGCACCGAGATCGGCGCTCCGGTCCCGCAGCACGGCGACGAGGGCCGCCATCGTCTTCGCCGCCATCGCCTCGGTCTCGTCGGGGTCGGTCAGGTCGATGGCCATCGGTAGCGAGGAGCGGAACTCCTCGATGTGACCGAGTTCGTCGACGACCGCCCGTGCCAGGTCGACGACGGTGGTCGCGGACACCCCGATGGTGAGATGAATCGACGTCTCAGCCTGTGCCTGCGCGGAGTGAATCCACCCACGGGGCAGGTACAGCACGTCACCCGGGGTCAGCACCGTGTCGATGACCGGGTCGTCAGTCGTCCGCGCCTCGATGGCCGCGCGATGATCGGTCCACGGCTGTGAGGCGAGCGGATCCCGGTGCACCGGCTCATGGACCGTCCATCGCTTGCGCCCGCCGGTTTGCAGGATGAACACGTCGTGGACGTCGTAGTGCGCGTCGAAACCACGGTTGCTCGCCGGCGTGACGTACGCGTTGGCCTGCACCGGATGGCCGAGGTCGTCGACCATGGCCCGTCCGAAGTCGATCACCGGCGGCCACAGTCGGTGCAGCCCCTGCAGCACGATCGTCGCACCGGCCGCGAACTGGGCGAGCACCTGCGCGGAATCGACCTGGTCGGGCATCTCCGCACCGAACCCGGCCGGCCCCGTGTAGCAGTCGCGACCGACGAGGCCACCGTCCCTGGCCATCCGGATGAACGGTGCCCTAAGGCCGCGTTGGGAGATCAGTTCGTCGACATCCGATGCCGACAGCAGATCACCGAAATCGCTGGGCAGCGAGTCCGAACGGCTGAGCAGCGGCCGCCTGCCCCAGTATTCGCGCCCGAATGTCGCGGGATCGACCGAGATACAGCGACTGAGCATGGTGCGCCGGTCAGGCGGTTCCGTCGGCACCGCCGTCGTGGCCGTCCGGATTCGTGCCGCCGTCGGCCGGTCCCTCACCGGCACCAGCGGTTCCATCGGCACCGCCATCGTGGCCATCCGGATTCGAGCCGCCGTCGGCCGGTCCCTCACCGGCACCAGCAGTTCCATCGGCACCGCCATCGTGGCCGTCCGGATTCGAGCCGCCGTCGGCCACACCTTCGCCGCCTCCGGAGGTGGTGATGTCATCGTCGTCGAGTGCCATCGGATTCCTTTCGTCGTCGGAGCTGTACGTGGGCTCCTCTCCCACTATGAAGAGATCTCACGGCAGTGTCCCGTCATTGAGCGGATCGATCCGCGACCGCCGCTCATCCGATCCGAATGATTTCCTCTCACCAGGGACGACATCCGACGTCAGCAGGTGTTTGACGGCGTAATCTTGCCCGGTGCAACACTGGCGCGTCCTGATCATTCTGTGCGCTGCGCAGTTCATCATGGTGCTCGACACCACGGTCATGAATGTGTCCGTGTCCAGCGTCGTGGTCGACCTCGACACGACCATCACCCAGGTGCAGTTGGCGATCACGCTCTACACCCTGGTGATGGGTTCGTTCATGCTGTTCGGCGGTCGACTCGGCGACATGTTCGGACGTCGTCGGGTGTTCTCGATCGGCCTGATCGTCTACGGCATCGGGTCATTGATCACCGCGTTCAGCCCCAACATCGGAGTTCTGCTGTTCGGCTGGTCGTTTGTCGAGGGCGCCGGCGCGGTGTTGGTGATGCCGGCGATCATCTCGCTCACCGCAACCAATTACGACGGCAAGGACCGCGCCACCGCGTACAGCGCATTGGGTGGGATCGCCGCCGCCGGTGCGGCGGCCGGCCCGCTGATAGGCGGATGGGTCACCGAGGTACTGACGTGGCGGGTCGTCTTCGCAGCCGAGACAGTGGTGTGTCTGGCCGTGATCGCGTGTGTGCGGGTCATCTCGGACACCGACCGGTCGACCTCGCGTCGGATGGATTGGGGCGGCACTTTCCTCTCGGCTGCAGGTCTTGGCCTCATCGTGTTGGCGTTCCTGCAGTCCGGCACCTGGGGCTTCGTCCGGCCATCCGGGGCATTGACCATCGCGGGCAAGGAGATCACGCCGTTCGGGCTCTCGGTGGTGCCGTTCATGATCGCGGCCGGGGTGTTCGTCCTCATCGGATTCTTCCGCTGGGAACGTCACGTCATCTCGCGCGGTGAGACGCCCTTGATGCACCCCGACCTGCTGCGAAAACTCCAGTTGCGCAACGGGCTCGTCATGATGGTCGCGCAGCAGACGATCATCGGCGGGATCTTCTTCGTGATCCCGATCTACCTCCAGTACGTTCTGCTGAAGAATGCGTTCGAGACGGGTGTGAAGCTGGCTCCCATGTCGGTCGCCATGCTGGTCGCCGCCTTTGCGAGCCCGAAACTCGCTGCGACACAATCGCCACGGCGTATGGTCCGCCTCGGTCTGATACTCGTCATCGTCGGATCGTCCGTGCTGGTGACCACGATCGAGCCGCAACTCAACGGGGTGTTGTTCGCGATCGGGATGGCGATTTTCGGAGCCGGATTCGGGTTCATCGCCTCACAACTCGGCAACGTCATCATGTCATCGGTCGGCGACCGCGACCGAGGTGAGGCCGGCGGCCTCCAGGGCACGGCGCAGAACATCGGGACGTCTGTCGGGGTCGCCCTCCTCGGCGCGCTGCTCATCGCATCGCTCAGCAGCGGATTCAACAATGCCGCCCAAGCCGATCCGAATCTGTCCGAGCAGAGCAAGACCCGGGTCGCCGAGCTCTCCGCCGACGGGGTCGAGATCGTGACCGGAGATCAGCTCACCGAGGCGGCCGAGGCGAACGGCTTGTCGCCCCAGGACGTCGAGCAACTCTCGCAGCATTACGGGGAGGCTCAGATCCAGTCGATCAAGGACTCGATCCTGCTCGCCATCCTGCTTGCCGGGCTGGGTCTCGTCGTCGCACAGCGCCTCCCCCGACAACCTGGTGCGGAACTCGGTTCGACCGCGATGGTCGGCGCCGAACCCGAACCCGAGAATCCCTGACGGCCCGCGGCCGGACACAGGCCAGAGACGCAAAGACCTCACCTCTTGTCCGGGACCCTGCGCGCGCAATGTCGCTGACAAGAGGTGAGGTCTTTGGAGATTCAGCTGCCGAGGATCTTCGCCTTCTGAGCGGCGAACTCCTGCTCGGTCAGGATGCCTTGCTGATAGAGCGCACCGAGTTCCTTGAGCTGTTCGATGGTGTCCGGGGCAGGCGACGCGGCAGGCGGGGCCGGAGGTGCTGCTTGCGGCACCGGTTGGGGCTGCGCATAGCGCTGCTGATTGTCGTATTCCTGTTGCGCCCACCGGTTCGACTGACGGCGGGACACACGGTTGCTCACCGACGTCGCAGTTCCGGCGATGACGGCGGTACGCGCGGCCGCGCGGATGAGTCCGGGCATGATGATCTCCTTCTGAGGGTCGGACGTGATCGCCGAAACTGGGCCGTCAGGCCTCCGCGGCGTCCAGGGTTTCGAGGAATTCGTCCATCGGGATACGACCGGCGGACACCATCTGGCCACCGTTTCGTCGCAGTGCTGCAGCAAAGCCTGCAGCCCAGGCATTTTCGTACACGATGATCGCCGCCGCGGTCCCCGGCTGCAGCACCGATGCCGCTTCGGAGACGTCGTCGGTCGAGATCAGATCGGTGGAGACACCGTCGAAAACCTCGAAATCGGCGCCCAGCTGGTCGAGTTCGATCTGGGTGATCGAGCCGTCCTCGTCCTTCATCACGAAGGCGAGATCGATGATGCGGATGACTCCGCGATCCACCAGGTCGATCAGGTAGGGAATCGCCTCTCCGTTCGGCTGCTTGTCTGGCCATTCCAATACGACGTAGTCGATGGGTCCGAGCTCTTGGGCGGCTTCTTCGGTCATGAAAACCTCGCTGCATCGCGATTGACAGGTGGTGATCGCCCCTCCCGCATCGCGCGGAAACGACGACCCTGCGACCGATCCTAGTGCGAAGAGGCCGCTGTGCCGCTGCGTTCGACCGCATTTTCACCCCGGCCGGGTGAGACGTGGATCCACCACGGGATCGGGGCAGGTCATCGCTAGGCTGTCTGGGTGACGTCCGCCGCGCCCCGAACTCGGCCGGGGCGTGTCGTCGCGGCGGGACTCCTGGTGGCGCTCGCCGGCGTCTGCTATTCGTCCTGGGTTCTGGAGTTCCTGTGGCCCAGTCCGCTCGATCCGTTCCGCAGTTTCCTGAGCGAACTGGACGCCGCCCACCGCCCTCATCGTGAGGTGTACGTCGCGGGCGACATCACCACCGCGTGTTGCGCGATGCTCGCCGCCGTCGTACTGCTCGTGCCGCGACCCGTGTTCCACGGGTTTCCGGCGATCACCGCGGTGGTGGCGCTCGGCACATTCGGGATGTCGACGATTGCCGACGCACTCATGCCGATCGAGTGCATTCCCGGGGTCGACGCCGGCTGCCCGAGCCAGCCAAGCGGAATCCTCCCGCAGTTACACCACATTCACGCCCTGACGAGCACGCTGGCGGTCTTCTCGATCTTCACCGCGATGATCGCGGCGACGGTCGCCGCCTACCGGTCGGGCACGTGGCCCGAACTGCGGGTGGTCGGGAGCATCGTGCTGTTCGTGGTCGTGGTCTCGACGGTGTGGATGCTGGCCGCCGACAACCTGTCGGGCGATTTTCGTCTCGGTCTCGCCCAGCGCATCCAGGTCGGCGGGATGACGGTGTGGTTGATGATCTGGGGCTGGGCGATCGTCGCGGCGCGGCACGGCCGTGGAGGAGCCACACACGAATGTCGGACGGGTGACGTCAACGCAGATCGATGACGTCGCTCCCCGGCGACTCCCCGTACATCCCGCCGATTCGATCCGCGTATTTCGTCGCAATCGGCTTACGCCGCAACTTCATCGTCGGCGTCAATTCGTCACCACCCGGGTCCCAGGCGGCCGGCACCATGGTGAACCGCTTGACCTGTTCGACCCTCGACAGTTTGCCGTTCCCCTCCCGGATGGCGGCGGTGACCTCCTCGATCACCTCGCGCCGACGTGACAGCGTGGCGACGTCCGCATCCGGGATGTTCAGGTTCTTCGCTCGTGCCGCGGCCGCGTCGGGATCCAGGACGACGAGCGCGGCGATGTACGGCTTGCCGTCCCCGATCGCCACCACCTGTCCGATCAGTGACGACGCCGCCTTCATCGCGTTCTCGATGTTCGTGGGCGACATGTTCTTGCCGGCCTCGTTGATGATCAGTTCCTTCTTGCGATCGACGATGGTCACGTTGCCCTGGTCGTCGATGGTGGCGATGTCGCCGGTCGCGAGCCAGCCGTCCGCATCGATGGTGTCCGCGGTCTTCTCCGGTTCCTTGCGATAGCCGCGCATCACCACCGGACCACGGATGAGGAGCTCACCGTCAGCGGCGAGTTTCGTCTCCACACCGGCGACCGGCTTGCCGACGGTACCGATCTTGAGATTCTCCGCAGTGGTCATCGTGGACACCCCGGTGGTCTCCGACATCCCCCAGACCTCCAACACCGGAACACCGAGACCGAGGAAGAACTGCAGCACCTCGGGCGGAATCGCCGCCGCGCCGGAACCGGCGAACGTGACCTGGTCCATCCCGATGGCGGCACGGATCTTGTGCAACACCAGCTTGTCGGCGAGCCCGTGCTGGACGCCACCGACCAATCCGTCGCCTCGTCCCTCGAGATGCGCCTTCGCGGAGGCGGCTCCGGCCCCGAGTGCCCAGGCCGCCAGGTTCTTCTTCACGGGGCTCGATTCCTCGGCCATCTTCGCCTCGATCCCCGCACGGATCTTCTGCCACACCCGCGGCACACCGAAGAAGAACGTTGGCCGCACCTCCGGTAGTGCAGCGGCGATCTCGCGCGGGTCCGGAACGGTCGTCACCTGGATTCCGCGGACCATGTTCGCCGCATGCGAGGACACGCGGTCGGCGATGTGGGCAGCAGGCAGGTACGAGATGACCCGATCGTCGAAACCCGCGTCGACGTGTTCCTCGAGGGCGGCGAGCTCGGCGATGATGTTGCGGTGGGTGATCTCCACGCCCTTCGGTGGGCCGGTGGTACCCGAGGTGTAGATGAGGGTCGCCAGATCATCCGGTCGCACGGCGCGCCACGATGCCTCGAAATCGAAGTCATCCGGCGCCTCGGTCTGCTCCAGTTCGGCGAGCGTGATCGCGCCACTCGCGGCCCCGTCCACCACGATCGTCGTCGTGACCGCGGTGTCGGCGGCACGAACCGCCGGCAGGAAGACCTGCTCGGTGACCACCACGGCGTTCTCGGCATTGTCGAACAGGTACTCGATCTGATCCGGCGAACTCGTGTTGTAGATGGAGAACGGGATCGCCCCGAGGTGCAAGGCCGCGGTGTCGACCAAGTGGAACTCGGGCCGGTTGGTCAGCATGATGCCGACGGTGTCCCCACGTCGGACGCCGACTGCGGCGAGCCCGCGTGCGATCGCCTCGACGCGGGCGGCGTACTGCGCCCAGGTGATCTCCTGGATTCCGCCGACGGTCCGGATCGCCACGCCGTCCGGGCGCATCGTCGTCGTCAGTTGAAAGGCCTCCGGGAGGGTGGCCACCGCGGTGCCGCTCTCGTGAGGAAATGTGATTCGCTCTGCGTCCGCCATGACAGATGTCCTCGTTCCGCCCGACTGTGTGGTCGGCATCACAGTACCCAGTGATCACGCAGCCGGAAGAGAATCCACCACATTGGTAATGAGACAGTAAAACCCAGACGTCAGCGCCGCAGTTTCTGCCGTGGGCGCTCGATCAGGCGCCGACCGGACGAACCTCCCACGAACCTCCGCCGGTCAGCTCGAGAACATTGGTGTGGTGCTGATCGGTGGTGCTGCGGTGGCTGACGGACACCAGGATCGTCTCGGGTAGTTCCGCCCGGATCAGCGAATACAGCGAGTACTCCAGACCTTCGTCGACGGCGGAGGTCGCCTCGTCCATGAACACCACTTCGGGGCGGGTCAGCAGGATGCGCGCGAATGCCACGCGCTGCTGCTCCCCCGGCGACAGCACCTTCGACCAGTCTTCCTCCTCGTCGAGGCGATCGACGAGGTGAGGGAGGAACACCCGCTCCAACGCGGCCCGGATCGCGTCGTCCCCCAAGTCGTCCGGCAGGGCCGGATAGGCGACCGCGGTGCGTAGATCTCCGAGCGGAATGTAGGGGATCTGCGACAGGAACAGCGTGCGGTCGCCCGGCGGGCGGGCGAACTCGCCGTCGGCGAACGGCCAGAGCCCGGCCAGTCCGCGCAGCAGGGTCGTCTTGCCCGAACCCGACCGGCCTTTCACGACGAGGGCGTCGCCCGGGTCGAGAGAGAGGCTGAGGTCGCGGACGAGTTCGTTGCCATCCGGAGTGGTGATGTCGACATCGGTGAGTCGGACGGCACGGTCGCGGTCGGTGGTCGCGAGCACCGGCAACTCGCGTGACTCCTCGTTGGCGTCTTCGAGGCCGTTGAGCCGGATGAGTGCCGCACGGAAATCGGCGAACGAGTCGTAGGCCTCGCGGAAGAACGACAGCGAGTCGTGGACATTGCCGAATGCCGACGCCGTCTGATTCATGTCGCCGAGGGTGATCGTGCCTGCGAAGAACCGCGGCGCCTGGATCATGTAGGCGAACACCACCGACAACTGATTGACGACGAAGTTCCAGCCGGTGAACTTCAGGGTCCGGAAGACGATCTGCCAGAAGTTGCCGACCACGGCTCCGAATCGTTCGAGCAGACCGGCACGTTCGACGCCCTCACCGTGATAGAGGGCGACGTTCTCGGCGCCATCACGAACTCGGACGAGTGCATAACGGAAGTTCGCAGTCAGACGCTCTCGGAGGAAGTACAGGCGGATCAGCGGTCGCCCGATCCAGAACGCGATGACAGTGGTGATCAGGACGAACATATAGACGAACCAGACCATCGCGCGCGGCACTTCCGCGCCGAACACGGACATCGGACCAGACAGGTCCCACAAGATCTTCGTGAACGACACGATGGTGATGATCGCCGGGATCACACCGTTCGTCGATGATCCGTTGTACCCGAAGACGAGCTGGCGACTCGACGTCGCGACCGTCGTGATGTCTGTCTCGATGCGCTGATCGGGGTTGTCGACCCCGGGCTGGATCGCCGAATCCGGCCCCTGCGGACGGGCCGCCTCGACGAACCTGTTCCGGTAGAAGGCCTTTCCACCAAGCCAGTCCGTGGTGTTGCGCGTTGTCATGTATTCGCGCAGCTTGATCTCGAAGGCGCTGCCCAGATACAGCTCGATAAGGGTTCGGACGATGTGGATCGCGGCGAGGACGCCGAAGATCCACATGGCCTTCCAGAAGGCCGACTTTCCGGCGTCCAGAGCATCTTGATTCCCCTGCGCAAGACCCTGGGCTGCGGTCTGGAGCGCCGTGAACATGTCGTTGCCCTGATACGAGAACAGGACAGTGAGTCTCACTCCGGCAACCGCCAGCAGCAGCAGAACCCCGACCAGGCTCCACGCGAGCAGTCGCGTGTCGGAGTCGGTGAAGAAGCCACCGGCGGTCCGCCAGTACTGACGACCCCAGTTGCTGAACCGCGCCAACAGATAGCCGACGACCAGCACCCCGACGAGAGCGATCACGAACACGATGCCGATCCACCGGAGCGAAGCCAATACCTCGCTGCCCCAGTCGATGCTGTCAGTCACCCTCTCCCCCATCCATCCGAAGGTCACGTGTGGATCCTGCCCGGAAACCGGCCAGGGGTTCACAGAGATCGCCGCAGTCTAACCCGCGCCTTCGCTTACCACCCGTTAAGGCCGATGGTCAGGGAACAGGGCGCAGTACGACTCCCGACGAAAGCGCCGATTCGGACACCGTCTCCTGGAGGACGTCGCCGATGCGGACCACATATCCGTCGCGCCCCGACGCGACGTCACCGGCACGGAACGGCATCTCGCATTGATTGTCATCCCCGCTCTCGCGCTGACCGAGTGTGGTCGTCGACAATTCATCGCCGGTCTCGTCGTAGATCTGGACGGGCGCACCTGGAGCGATCCGCAGCGTCTGACCCTGGGCCGTCGGACAGACCACCACACCGCGGGCCGTGAACGATGTTCGATTCACCGTGCCCACGAGCAGTGCCGCCACGGCGACCGCGGCCAGCGCCATGGCGGCGAGTGAACTGATGATGATGATCGGCGATCGTGTGCTGCGCTGCCAGGTGCGCTGCGGCAGCATCGGTCCCGACCGCAGCCAGAACTGAGGAGGTTCGGCGGGTCCGGTGTGGGGACCAACCGGGCGGCCGGCGCCGGGGTGTTCCTGCGCCTGCGGCGCCACGTCGCGTCGAGGAGGCTGGGCGGAGGTCATGGCATCAGTCTGCCAGCACGTGGGTGTGGTCTCGATACGCCGACTCGCCTGGCAGCTCGTCGGCTGCTCGACCAGCGCTGGGCACCCAACTCCTTGACCGGCGGTCGGGACGCGCACCCTCGACCAGCGATTGGGCCTGGGCTCAGTTCTTCGGCGGGAAGTACTTGATCAGAGCCTCTTGGACGACCGAGGTCGCCAGGGTGCCGTCACGCTTCCAGAACCGCCCTGATCCCATGCCGCGACTTCCGGTCGCGACGGGCGACCGAGTGGCGTACAGCAACCAATCGTCGAAGCGGAATTCGCGGTGGAACCACATCGAATGGTTGACGGTGGCGGCGAAGAGTCGGTCGATCCCCCACGAGAGACCGTGTGTGGTGATGATCGAGTCGAGCACCGTGGTGTCCGACGCGTAGCACATCGCGGCGACGTGCATGATCGGATCGTCGGGCAGCGCACCGTCGGTCTTCATCCACACCCGGTTGTCGGTGAGGGTGGCGCCGGCGTCGCGCATCTTCCAGGTCGGATCGTTGGCGAACCGGATGTCGATGGGGTGCAACGCATTGACGAACGTGGCGATGCGATCCTCGTAGCCCTTGAAATGCTCGCCGAGCGGCGGCAGGTCCTCCGGGTAGGGCACCTGCGGGATCTCCACCGCGTGCTCGAGGCCTGCCGTGTTGTCCTGGAAGGCGACCAGCATGGTGAACACCTCGGAGCCGTCCTGCATCGCGGTCACCTGCCGGTTCGCGAACGACTTTCCGTCGCGAAAACGTGCGACGTGGTACTCCATTGGCTTGCTGACATCGCCACCCCTGATGAAGTGGGCATGCAGCGCGTGGATCGGCGGGTTCCCCCGGGTGATGGTGCGTCCCGCCGACACCACTCCCTGCGCCAGCAGCTGCCCACCGAACGTGCGCGCCGTCTTCTGCTCCGGGTGCTGGCCGATGAACAGGTCGTCGTCGCGTCGCTCGACGTCGAGCAACGCGAGCAGTTTGCCGAGATCCTCGGATTGGTCGGTCATGAGAGCACACCCTATTCCCTCGGGGAGGGTGGTCTCGATACGACTCCTCGCTGCGCTCGTCGTCTACTCGACCGACGGGAAGATGCGACTCCAACGACAGGGACCGGGTCAGTGGTCCTGCTCGCCGATTCGGTGGACGTGAATCATGTTGGTGGAGCCCACTGTTCCGGGCGGAGCACCCGCGACGATCACCACCACGTCGCCTTCCTTGAGCCGCCCGATACGCAGGAGTTGCAGGTCGACCTGATCGATCATGTGATCGGTGGTGTCGACGTGATCGACGATGAACGTCTCGGTGCCCCAGCTCAGCGCCAGCTGGCTGCGCACCTCCTGGGTCGGTGTGAAGGCCAGCAGCGGAAGCCGCGAGTGCAAACGCGCGAGCCGGCGGACCGTGTCGCCCGACTGTGTGAACGCCACGAGCGCCTTCACCTCCAGTCGCTCACCGATGTCGCGAGCGGCGTAAGAGATGATGCCGCGCTTGGTACGCGGCACGTGTGACAGCGGCGGGACGTCGCGGGAACCACCCTCGACCGCACGCGCGATCTTGTCCATCGTCAGCACCGAATCGATCGGCCACTTGCCCACCGAGGTCTCACCGGACAGCATCACCGCGTCGGCACCATCGAGGACCGCGTTGGCGACGTCGGAGGCCTCGGCGCGGGTGGGTCGCGAGTTCTCGATCATCGAGTCCAGCATCTGGGTTGCGACGATGACCGGTTTGGCGTTCTCCCGGGCCATCTGGATCGCCCGCTTCTGGACCAGCGGAACCTCTTCGAGCGGCAACTCGACGCCGAGGTCACCGCGGGCGACCATGATGGCGTCGAACGCGAGCACGATGGCCTCGAGGTTGTCGATGGCCTCGGGCTTCTCCAGCTTCGCGATCACCGGCACGCGCCGCCCCACACGATCCATGACCTCGTGGACCAGCTCGATGTCGGCCGGACTACGGACAAAGGACAGGGCGATCATGTCGACACCCAGTTCCAATGCGAACTCCAGGTCGGCGATGTCCTTCTCGGACATCGCGGGCACCGACACGTTCACGCCCGGCAGTGACAGGCCCTTGTTGTTGCTGACCGGTCCGCCCTCGGTCACCGTGCACACCACGTCGTTGCCGTCGACGGCTGTCGCGACCAGGCCGACCTTGCCGTCGTCGACGAGCAGCCGGTCACCGGGTTTGGCGTCGGCGGCCAGGTGCTTGTAGGTGGTCGACACGCGATCGTGGGTGCCGACGATGTCGTCGACGGTGACCCGCACTTCTTCACCCGTCGCCCACAGCACCTCGCCGTTCGGCGCGCCGGTGTCCTCGAACTTTCCCAGGCGGATCTTCGGGCCCTGCAGGTCGGCGAGGATGCCGACGGCCTTCTCAGTGGCATCACTCGCCTTTCGCACCCTGGCGTACACCTCGCGGTGCACGTCATGGGTGCCGTGGCTCATGTTCATCCGGGCCACATCCATCCCGGCCTCGACGAGCTCTTTGAGCTTCTCGTCGCTGCTGGTCGCCGGGCCGAGGGTGCAGACAATCTTTGTTCGCCGTGTCACTGTGTTCACCTTAGTCCCGTTGGATCGCCATCTCTATCCCGGCGCGGATTGGTCACCTGCCGGACAACCGCAGTTCGAGCAGGTCAGCGCGGCGACCGAGGTGGTCGCGAACACAATGAAACCAACGCTGCCCGCGCGAGTTGCGGGTCGTTGCCGACCTGCTCGGTGGTCCCGTCACCGCACCGACAGCGGGAGGGTCGCCGGCCGCACCGGCGACGGCAGGTCGGACTCGCCCATCAAGAGCTCGTCGACCGCATGCGCGGTCGATCGCCCCTCGGCAATCGCCCAGACCACGAGGGAGGCGCCGCGGTGGGCGTCTCCGCACACGAAGACACCGGGCGCGTCGGTCTGCCAGTCACTGCCGCACGACAGCGCACCGCGGCCGTTGGGCTCGAGTTCGAGATCGGCCAGCAGCGGGCCTCGCGTGACGCCGGCGAACCCGATGGCGAACAGGGCCATCTCGCACGGGATCTCGAACTCGTCGCCGACCGGGGTGACCACCCGTCGCCCGTCCGGCTCGCGGACCACCTCGACTTCGGCGAGCACCAGCGTCGTCACGTTTCCGTCCTCGTCGCCGACGAACCGCTGGACGGCGACCTGATACTTCCGCTCGCCGCCCTCGGCGTGTGCCGATGATGTCCGCATGACCAACGGCCATGTGGGCCATGGTGACCGGCTCTCGTCGCGGTCGCTGGGCAGTTCGGGGTTGTAGTCGAGCTGCACCACCGATGCCGCCCCCTGGCGATGGGCGGTGCCGAGGCAGTCGGCACCGGTGTCGCCACCGCCGATGATGACGACATGCTTGCCCGCAGCAGAGATCGGCGACGGACCGTCGCCCTCGCATTCGCGATTGGCGGGTACGAGATGTTCCATCGCGAGATGCACGCCGCTCAGCTCACGACCCGGCACCGGGTTGTCGCGGGCCTCCATCGCGCCGATCGCCAGCACGACGGCATCATGACGCGAGCGCAGCTCATCCACCGACATGTCGGTACCGACATCGCAGCTGGTGACGAACTCGGTTCCCTCGGCGCGCATCTGGGCGATCCGCCGATCGATGTCGGACTTCTGCAGCTTGTACTCGGGGATGCCGTAGCGCAGCAGCCCGCCGAGCCGATCATCGCGCTCGTAAACGGTCACCTCGTGACCGGCTCGCGTGAGTTGCTGTGCGGCAGCAAGTCCCGCGGGTCCCGAGCCCACGACCCCCACCGACTTTCCCGATCGCGCGGCGGGCGGCTCGGGTCCGATGATGCCCTCCGCCCACGATTCGTAGGCGATGGTCTTCTCGACACGTTTGATGGTGACGCTGCCACCGGTGGTGGCCTCCGAGATCGACAACACGCAGGCCGCCTCGCAGGGCGCCGGGCACACCATCCCGGTGAACTCGGGAAAGTTGTTTGTGGCGTGCAGCCGACTACTCGCCGCGTCCCATCGTCCGCGGCGGACCAGGTCGTTCCATTCCGGGATCAGATTTCCCAGCGGACATCCCGCGGTTCCGGAATGGCAGAACGGGATGCCGCAGTCCATGCAGCGGGTGGCCTGTTCGGACACCTCGGCCATCTCCTGCAACGGGTTCTCGCCGTGGTGGTAGACGTCGTGCCAGTCCTTTACCCGCTCGGCGATCGGACGGTACTTCGATTCTCTCTTGGGGATCTCCAGGAACCCGCGCGGATCAGCCACGTGCCGCCTCCATGATCGCTGAATCGACGTCGCGCCCTTCGGCCTCGGCCATCCGGGCCGCGTCGAGCACGCGCTTGTAGTCACTGGGCATGACCTTGGTGAAGCCCAGGCATCGCCGTGGCCAGTCGGCCAGCATCGACGCCCCGATCGCCGAACCCGTGAGCTCGGTGTGCTTGGTGATCGTGTCGCGCAGGAATCGCAGGTCGTCGGGGTCGGGGCGCAACAACTCCACCATCGCCATGTTCACCTTGGCGGTGTCGAGGTCGTAGACGAACGCGATACCCCCGGACATCCCGGCGGCCAGGTTGCGCCCGGTGGGCCCGAGGATCACCACCCGTCCGCCGGTCATGTACTCGCAGGCGTGATCGCCCACGCCTTCGACCACCGCCGTGGCGCCCGAGTTGCGTACCGAGAACCGTTCGCCGACCTTGCCGCGCAGGAACACCTCCCCCGACGTCGCGCCGTACAGGATGGTGTTGCCCGCGATGACCTGGTCCTCGGCGACGAACCAGGCTTCCGGATCGGGCGCGACGACGATCTTCCCGCCGCACAACCCTTTTCCGACGTAGTCGTTGGTGTCACCCGACAGCCGGATCGTCACGCCTGGCGGCAGGAAGGCCCCGAGCGATTGTCCGGCCGAGCCGGTCAGCTTCACCACGATGGTGTCCTCGGCGAGCCCTTCGGCTCCGTACCGGCGAGTGACCTCCGACCCCAGCAGGGTGCCGACCGTCCGGTTCACGTTGCGCACCGGCAGCTCCAGCGTCACCGGATGTGCATCCTCGAGCGCACCTTCGGCGAGCTGGATGAAGGTCTGGTCGAGCGCCCGATCGAGCCCGTGGTCCTGGCCGCGCATCCGGCGGGTCGGCCCCTTGTCCTCGTGGGTGCGGAAGATCGGCGTCAGGTCGAGACCCTTGCTCTTCCAATGCGCCACCGCCTCGGCGGTGTGCAGACGCTGCGACTGTCCGATCGCCTCGTCGAGCGTGCGGTAGCCCAGCTGCGCCAAGTGCTTTCGCACGTCCTCCGCAATGAACCGGAAGAAGTTGACGATGTGCTCGGCCCGCCCGGTGAACCGCGCACGCAGCTGAGGATTCTGCGTCGCGACGCCGACCGGGCAGGTGTCGAGATGGCAGACCCGCATCATGATGCACCCGGTGACGATGAGCGGGGCCGTCGAGAAGCCGTACTCCTCGGCACCGAGAAGAGCCGCCATGATCACGTCGCGGCCGGTCCGCAACGCGCCGTCGCACTGCACGGTGATGCGATCGCGTAAACCGTTGAGCATCAACGTCTGCTGCGCGTCGGCGAGCCCGATCTCCCAGGGCGTGCCTGCGTGTTTGAGTGATGTCAGCGGCGAGGCGCCGGTGCCTCCGTCGTGGCCGGAGATCAGGACGACGTCGGCATGCGCCTTGGACACGCCGGTCGCCACGGTCCCGACTCCGACGGCACTGACCAGCTTCACGTGGATACGTGCATCGGAGTTGGCGTTCTTCAGGTCGTGGATCAGCTGCGCGAGATCCTCGATCGAATAGATGTCGTGGTGCGGCGGGGGCGAGATCAGGGCGACCCCGGGTGTGGAATGCCGCGTCTTGGCGATCCACGGGTACACCTTGTAGGCCGGGAGCTGACCTCCTTCACCGGGCTTCGCCCCTTGCGCCATCTTGATCTGGATGTCGGTTGCGTTGATCAGGTAGTCACTGGTGACCCCGAATCGGCCAGACGCCACCTGTTTGACCGCGCTGCGCCGTTCCGGATCGTAGAGTCGATCGACATCTTCGCCGCCCTCACCGGAATTGGAGCGGCCGCCGATCCGGTTCATCGCGATGGCGATGGTCTCGTGGGCCTCGGCCGAGATCGACCCGTAGCTCATCGCGCCCGTGTTGAACCGCGTCATGATCGTCTCGACCGGTTCCACCTCGTCGAGCGGGATGGGATCGCGTGCGGCCAGGTCGAAATCGAACAGTCCACGCAGCGTGCCGCCCTCGCGGGACAGCTTGTCGACCTCGTCGGAGTACTTCTGAAACACCTCGGACTGACCGGTTCTCGTCGCGTGCTGGAGCAAGAAGATCGTCTCGGGGGTGAACAGATGCAGTTCGCCCTCCCTGCGGTACTGGTACTCCCCGCCGACTTCGAGACGCCGATACACCTGTTCCGTCGGGTTCTCCGGGAATGCCCGATGGTGACGGATCCGGACCTCCTCCGCGAGCTCGTCGAGCCCGACACCTTCGATCCGGGAGACGGTCCGCGTGAAGTACTCCTTGACGACCTCCGACGACAGTCCGACGGCCTCGAATGCCTGCGCGCCGGTGTACGAGCTGATCGTCGAGATACCCATCTTGCTCATGACCTTGAGCACACCCTTGCCCAGCGCCTCGAGGTAGTTCCGACTGGCCTTGGACGACGGGACGCCGGTGAGTTCGCCCTCCGCGATCAGGTCGTCGATCGACTCGAGCGCAAGGTACGGGTTGACGGCCGCCGCACCGAAACCGATCAGCAGGGCGATGTGGTGTACCTCGCGGGCGTCACCCGACTCCACCACCAGCGCGACCTTGGTACGTTCCTTGGTCCGGACGAGGTGATGGTGCACCGCCGACGTCGCGAGCAGCGACGGGATCGGCGCATGATCACGGTCGGTCCGCCGGTCGGAGATCACCAGCGTGGTGTGACCCTCGGCGATCGCCTGGCTCGCCCGCAACCGGAGATCATCCAGGGCGGCCGCGAGACCCGTGCCGCCGTCGGCCACCTCATAGAGACCGTGCAGCACCTTCGCCGACAACCCCGGATTGTCGCCGTCGTCGTTGATGTGGACGAGCTTGGCGAGGTCGTCGTTGTCGATGACCGGCCAATGCAGCAGGATCTGGCGACATGACGCAGCGGTGGGGTTCAGGAGATTCTGTTCGGGACCCATCACGCGCGCCATCGATGTGACGATCTCTTCGCGGATCGCGTCCAGCGGCGGATTGGTGACCTGGGCGAACAGTTCGACGAAGTAGTCGTAGAGCAGGCGGGACCGCTTGGACAGCACGGCAACCGGGGTGTCGGTGCCCATCGAGCCGAGTGGTTCGTAGCCCGACGCGGCCATCGGCGTGAGGAGTACGCGCATGTCCTCCTCGGTGTAGCCGAACGAGACCTGGCGTCGGACGACGGTGTCGTGGTTCGGTTTGTAGACCGGCCGGTTCGGCAGGGTCGCGATGTCGAGCAGACCGGCATGGAGCCACTCGTCGTAGGGCTCGGCACCGATCAGGTCGCCCTTGATCTCCTCGTCCGGGATGACCCGGCCCTGTTTGGTGTCCACCAGGAACATCCGCCCTGGTTCGAGCCGGCCCTTCGAGATGACGTCGTCGACGGAGACGTCGAGCACCCCGGCCTCCGACGCGAGGATCACGCGGCCGTCGCGGGTCTGCCACCAGCGTCCCGGCCGCAGCCCGTTGCGGTCGAGCACGGCTCCGACGACGGTGCCGTCGGTGAAGGTGACGCAGGCCGGTCCGTCCCAGGCCTCCATCAGCGATCCGTTGAACTGGAGGAACGCGTGCCGCTTCGGATCCATGTCCGGCACGTTCTCCCACGCCTCGGGCACCATCATCATCACCGCGTGCGGGACGCTGCGGCCGCCGAGGTGCAAGAGTTCGAGGACTTCGTCGAGCGAGGCGGAATCCGATGCCTCCGGTGTGCAGATCGGGAATGCTCGTTTCAGGTCCCCGGGGATGAGGTCGGTCTCGAGAAGTGCCTCACGTGCGCGCATCCTGTTGCGATTGCCGCGGACGGTGTTGATCTCGCCGTTGTGGGCGACGAATCGGAAGGGGTGGGCCAGCGGCCATGACGGGAACGTGTTGGTCGAGAACCGGGAGTGCACGATGGCGATCGCGCTGTGGCACCGATCATCGCGCAGGTCGTCGTAGTACAGCGGCAGCTGCATCGTGGTGAGCATGCCCTTGTAGACCATCGTGCGACTCGACAACGACGGGAAGTAGATGCCCGTCCCCACCTCCTCGATCTCCGGGGTGACCCGCTCGGCCTGCTTGCGGAACGGGTAGATGACGCGATCGAGTTCGAGGCCGCCGATCCGCTTCGCGCCGGCAGACGGGTCGACAGTGACGAAGAGCTGCATCATGTAGGGCATACAGCCGAGCGCTGTCTCACCGATGTCCGCGCGTTCGGCATCGACCGGCAACTCACGCCATCCCAGGATCGTGACTCCCTCGGCGTCGGCCAACGCACCCACCCGTTCGATGGCGCGCTCGCGCAGGACGGGATCGACGGGCAGGAAGCAGATACCGGCCGCGTAGGTGTTCTCACCATCCGTGGTCGGCGCGGGAAGGTCGAAACCCGCCACCGCGCGGAGCAATTCGTCGGGGAGCTGGATGAGGATGCCTGCACCGTCACCGCTGTTGACCTCGGCGCCTGCGGCCCCGCGATGTTCGAGGTTCTCCAGCGCGAGCAAGCCGTCGGCCACGATCGAGTGGGAACGTCGGCCGTAGACGTCGGTCACCATCGCGACACCGCACGAATCGACTTCGGCCTCTGGGTCGTACAGGCCCTGCTTGGCCGGGAGCGCGGAAAACAACATCTCGAACCTCCACTCGACTCGGTGACGAATCGCAATGCTCGATGTCCTCAGGGACAGCGCTGGCCCGTGGAGCAGTTATATCCGGTGACCGAGTTCGGTGGGCTGATCCCGATCATCGTGAAGCTTCACTCTATCGGACCGAATCCGAGGGTGCCGCGTACTCGGCTGTGATCAGCACCGGAACCGGCGTGATCCGCGTGACGGGAGCGTCGATGCCCGGCTAGGTGTGTTCGGGGTGATCGTCGGCGTCGTCGGGGGTGCCGTCGGCGACATCGGGGGTGCCGTCGGCGACATCCGTGGTGCCGTCGGCGACGTCGGGGGTGCTGTCGGCGTCATCCGTGGTGCTCTCGGCGACATCGGGGGTGCTGTCGGCGACGTCGGGGTTGCTGTCGGCGACATCGGGGTTGCTGTCGGCGACATCGGGGTTGCTGTCGGCGACATCGGAGGTGCCGTCGGCGACATCGGGGTTGCTGTCGGCGGTGTCGTCGATCTCCGACTCGAGCACCCAGTCGTCGGTGGAGGATTCCGCGGTCAGCGGCTCCCCGTCGTCGGCCCGGGGTGTGTGGCGCGCGATCGCGGCCGCGAGTGCGGCCTCGGCGGGACTGTCGCCGGGCTCCTCGGCCGCACGTCGGGCCCGGCCACGTCTCGTGCCCGCGTCGGTGTCGCGATCGTCATCGGCGTCTGCGTCGTAGCGGTCGTCGACGTAACCGGCGACCCCGAGCTCTTCGAGTTCTTCGGCCCGCTGCGGGTGATAGATCTCCAGCCCGTGCTCACGACCACGTGGTGCGAGGACGAAGTAGGCTGCCGCACAGGCGAACACCAATACCGCGGTGAACACGTTGATCCTGGTTCCGAAGATGTGGGTGGCCGGATCGGAACGCATCAGTTCCACGCCGAAACGGCCGACGCAATAGCCGGCCACATACAGCGCGAACAGACGTCCGTGGCCGATCCGGAATTGCCGGTCGACGACGACGAGCAGGATCACCACAAGGACGTTCCACAGCAGCTCGTAGAGGAAAGTCGGATGCACGATGGCAACCACATGGCCGTTGGAGGTACCGCTGATCAGGCCGGGGTCGGCGACCCCGTTCGCATCGACGCGCTCGTAGATCTTCAAGCCCCACGGCACGGTCGTCTCGCGACCGTAGAGCTCCTGGTTGAAGTAGTTCCCGAGGCGGCCGATGGCCTGGGCCAGCAGGATCGCCGGTGCGAGCGCGTCACCGAACGGGGGCAACCTGATGCCGTGTCGTCGCGCACCGATCCAGGCGCCGAGCGCTCCGAGCAGTACGGCACCCCAGATGCCGAGGCCGCCATCCCAGATCTTCAGTGCGTCGATCGGCTCCTTCGGGCCGTCGCCGAAGTAGGTCTGCCAGTCGGTGGCCACGTGGTACAGCCGCCCGCCGACGAGGCCGAAGGGCACCGCCCAGATCGCGACGTCGAGGACCTCGCCATCTTGCCCGCCTCGGGCCTTCCAGCGGCGATTGCCCCACCAGACCGCGACGATGATGCCGACGATGATGCAGAGGGCGTATGCGCGGAGCGGAAACGGCCCCAGGTGCCAGACGCCCTCCGGCGGGCTCGGAAGGTAGGCCAGGACCATCGATCCTGCGGATCCAGTCCCGTCGAGAGTTGTCGGCCCAGCAAGGGGTGTCGGCACCGTCACGCTGCCACCCTAACCGACCGACCGATCCGGACCGTGGACCGGCGGTGGGACGCTTACGCTCCGCGTGGAGCCGAGCCGGCAGGGGTCGCCGCACGGACGCCCTCGGCGAGTTCGCCGACCAGCGCCGCGAGCTCGCTCGTGCCGACCTTGGCCGCCGACACGAGGGCCGAGCCCACGATCACGCCGTCGGCGTAACTCGCGATCTCGGCAGCCTGCGCTCCGCTGCGAACGCCCAGACCGACACCGATCGGGATGTCCGAGTGTGCCCGCACCCGCGCACAGAGTTCCGGCGCGGCGTCGGACACCGCGTCACGGGCGCCCGTGACACCCATCGTCGAGGCGGCGTAGACGAACCCGCGCGACGCATCGACGGTGAGGGCCAATCGTTCGGTTGTCGATGACGGCGCGACGAGATAGATGCGGTCGAGGTCGTGTGCGTCGGACGCGGCCTCCCAGGCGGCGCCCTCCTCGGGAATGAGGTTCGGGGTGATCAGGCCGGCACCGCCTGCGCTCGCCAGATCGTGGGCGAACCGGTCCACGCCGTACTGCAGCACCGGATTCCAGTAGCTCATGACGACGGCCTGGCCGCCGGCCGCGGAGATGGCCTCCACGGCCGTGAAGACGTCGCGGACCCGCACGCCGTTGGCGAGCGCCAGGTCGGCGGCCTCCTGGATGGTCGGTCCATCCATCACCGGATCGGAGTACGGCACGCCGACCTCGATGATGTCGCAGCCGGCCTCGACCATCGTCCGGAAGTACTCCACCGACTTCTCGACCGTGGGATAGCCCACGGGCAGGTATCCGATCAGCGCGCTGCGACCCTCGTCACGGCATCGGGCGAAGGTCGGGCCGAGCTTCGAGCGCGCTGTGTGGGTCACGGCGGCAGATTCCTGGGCACTCATACCGTCTCCCCTGTCTGTTCGCCGCCTGCCGCCGCCTCGTCCTGTGATGGGGGCTTGTCGAACAGGTGGAACCATTCCGCTGCGGTGTCGACGTCCTTGTCACCACGACCGGACAGGCTCACGACGATGATCGCGCCGTCACCGAGTTCCCGGCCGAGCTTGAGCGCGCCGGCAACCGCGTGCGCGGACTCGATGGCCGGGATGATGCCCTCGCGCCGGCTCAGCAACGCGAGCGCGTCCATCGCCTCCGTGTCGGTGATCGGCCGGTAATCGGCGCGGCCGATGTCTTTCAGATACGCGTGCTCCGGTCCGACGCCGGGATAGTCGAGACCTGCAGAGATCGAATGCGATTCGATGGTCTGCCCGTCCTCGTCCTGCAACAGGTAGGAGTAGGCCCCCTGGAATGCGCCCGGTGTTCCGCCCGTGAAGGTCGCGGCATGCCGGCCCGTCTCGACACCGTCGCCCGCAGCCTCGTAACCGATGAGCCGCACGCCCGCATCGTCGATGAACGGATGGAAGATCCCGATCGCGTTGGAGCCGCCACCGACACACGCGACCACGGCGTCGGGCAGGCGCCCGACCTGCTCCTGGATCTGCGCGCGTGCCTCCAACCCGACGACACGCTGAAAATCGCGCACCATCGCAGGGAACGGATGTGGACCGGCGGCCGTGCCGAAGCAGTAATAAGTGTTGTGCGCGTTGGTCACCCAGTCGCGCATCGCCTCGTTGATGGCATCCTTGAGAGTCGCCGAACCGTTGTCGACAGCGATCACTTCGGCGCCGAGGAGCCGCATCCGGGCCACGTTCAGGGCCTGCCGATCGGTGTCGACCCGGCCCATGTAGACGACGCATTCGAGACCGAGCAAGGCACAGGCGGTCGCGGTGGCGACACCGTGCTGACCGGCGCCGGTCTCGGCGATCACCCGCGACTTGCCCATGCGCTGCGCCAGCAATGCCTGTCCGAGCACATTGTTGATCTTGTGCGAGCCGGTGTGGTTCAGATCCTCACGCTTGAGGAAAAGCCTTGCGCCGCCTGCATCTTCACGAAGTCGCGCCGCTTCGTACAGCGGCGACGGCCGTCCGGTGTAGTCCCGCTGCAACCGGTCGAGCTCGGCGAGGTAGTCATCATCGCTACGCAGTTTCTGGTACGTCGTGGTGACCTCGTCGATCACCGCCATCAACGCCTCGGGGACGTGCCGTCCGCCGTAGACACCGAAATGGCCGCTCTCGTCGGGTTCGATCGATGTACGCGTGGTGAGCCCGACACTCATGGCCGGGTAGGGAACGTTGGGAGAATCGGTATTCGCGCTCACGGTCTCTTGTCGTCGGCTATCGGGGTCAGCGGGCGGAAATTGCCGTCAGCGAACCGGTTTCGGGCAGGAAGGGTGAGTCCCGGCGGTGACCAGCTCGGAGACGGCGGCCCGCGGGTTGCCACTGGTGACGAGTCCCTCACCGACGAGCACCGCATCTGCACCCGCACCTGCATAGGCCAGCAGGTCGGCGGTGCCGCGCACGCCGGATTCGGCAACCCGGATCACCCGGGTCGGCAGTCCGGGGGCGATGCGGGCAAAGGAGTCGCGGTCGACTTCGAGGGTCTTCAGATTGCGTGCGTTGACACCCACCACCGAAGCACCGGCCTCGAGCGCGCGATCGGCCTCTTCCTCGGTGTGCACCTCGACGAGTGCGGTCATGCCGAGGCTCTCGGTGCGGTCGAGCAACGATGCCAGGACGTTCTGCTCGAGTGCCGCGACGATCAACAGGATCACGTCGGCACCGTGGGCCCGGGCCTCATGGATCTGATAGGGCCCGACGATGAAGTCCTTGCGCAGCACCGGGATGTTCACCGCTGCGCGCACACTGTCGAGATCGGCGAGCGACCCGCGGAAGCGTCGCTGCTCGGTCAACACGCTGATGATGCGAGCGCCGCCGGCCTCATAGGCGGCGGCGAGTTCGGCGGGATCGGCGATGGTCGCCAGATCACCCTTGGATGGGCTGGCGCGCTTCACCTCGGCGATGACCCCGATGCCCGGCTTGTTGAACGCGGCCATGGCATCGATGGGTTCGGGAGCCTGCACGGACGCCGCCTTGATCGCCGCGTAATCGACCACGGCTTCGCGCGCGGCGACGTCAGCTTTCACTCCCTCGAGGATGGAGTCGAGGACAGTCGGCGTACTCACGACGTGTGGGCCCCCTTTCGATGTTCGTGTGTTCTCAGGGTAGACCGGTGCCCGAATCGTCCTGTGGCCGGGTTGGCCGCTCACGGCCGTCGTCCGCAGGGGTCTCCGGGACATCGGTGGGATCGATCCCGGTGTCGAGTGCGTCCCACATCATGCGTTCGTTCGCGGCGGGTCCTTCGTTACGCTCGTCCGCCCGCGCGGCGTCCTCGGACGCCGTGTCACCGGTGGTCGCGGTGCCGGTTGTGGCACCGGTGGTGCGCTCGTGCTCGGCGAAGATCTGACGCTCCAGTTCGGCTCGTCGCGCGCCCGGACTCTTGTACTTCGACGACATCCCGGCCCCACCGGCCACCCGGAGCAGGAGCACGCCTGCCAGGACCGCGCACACGGTGCCGGCGAGCGCGACCACCGCCGCCCAGGAATTGGTGGTGATCAGGAGTACCTGGAAACGGCCGGGGAGATTGGCGGCTTCGGCGGCGTAGCCGGAGTCGGCACCACCGGTCATCAGTGAGATCGCGGGGATGGCGGCGAGGACACCGCCCGCCGCGACGAGTATCGCGATCACGCGTAGACCCCAGCCACGCACCGAGAACGCTGCGAGGATGGCCGCGAGCAGAACCAGCGCCAGGGGTGTGAGCCACGGACTCCAGTCCGAACCCTTGACGTCGAAATCCCGTGCCGGGGCCAGACCGTCCGCGGCGAGTACCCGGCACCACACCAGCCGCGACGCCGACCAGAAGGCCAGCGCCGCGAGCGCCAGCAGGATCGCGGCGAGCATCTGACGTCGCCGCATGAACGACTTCGCGGCGGCCGCCGGATCGGTGCTCGAGGGAGTCGGCGCGTTCATCGGGTCCCGCTCTCCACCGTGACCCCGTCGGCGGCGTCCGATCCGACGCGGCGCATGGTGCCGGCCGCGGCCACCGCGTTGAGTACTGCGGTCGCCTTGTTGCGCGCCTCGTTGTACTCGTATTCGGGTTCGCTGTCGGCGACCACGCCGCCGCCTGCCTGCACGAAGGCACGCCCGCCCGACATCAGCGCCGTGCGGATCGCGATCGCGGTGTCCGCGTTGCCGGCGAAATCCAGATACCCGACGATCCCGCCGTAGAGGCCGCGTCGCGTGAGCTCGTGCTCGTCGATGAGTTCCATGGCACGCACCTTCGGCGCGCCGGTGAGTGTGCCCGCCGGGAAACACGCGGTGACCGCGTCGAGCGCGTGCTTGTCGTCGCGTAGCGTCCCGGACACCGTCGAGACGAGGTGCATGACATGGCTGTACCGCTCGACGTGGCGGTAATCGCTGACCTTGACCGTGCCGGGGCGGCAGACCCGACCGAGGTCGTTACGGCCGAGATCGACAAGCATCAGATGCTCGGCGTTCTCCTTCTCGTCTTCCACCAGGCCCTTGGCGAGGAGCTGATCCTCTTCCTCGGTGGCACCGCGCCAGCGCGTGCCCGCGATGGGATGGGTGGTTGCCACTCCGTCGGACACGGTGACGAGGGCTTCGGGGCTGCTGCCGACGATGGTGAACGGACCACTGCCTGCACCTTGGTGACCGGGCATCCGAAGGAGATACATGTACGGACTCGGATTGGACGCGCGCAGCACCCGATAGACGTCGACCGGATCGGCCTCGGTCTCCATCTCGAATCGCTGCGACGGGACCACCTGGAACGCCTCGCCCGCTTCGATCTCGCCGACCAGGGTCGTGACGATCTCGCTGTACTCCGCGAGCGTCCGCTGTGACCGGTACTCCGGCATCGGACGGTCGAAATGCGACACCGTGGACGGTGACGGGGCGGCCAGGGCCTCGGTCATGCGGTCGAGCCGTGCGACCGCGTCGTGGTAGGCCTGCTCGACCCGCTCGGATGAGCCGTCCCAGTTCACCGCGTTCGCGATCAGGGTGATGGTGCCTTCGTGGTGATCGACAGCGGCGAGGTCGGTCGCCAGCAGCATCATCATGTCGGGCAGTCCCAGATCGTCGGTCGTGGTCTCCGGGAGCCGCTCGAGCCGGCGCACCATGTCGTAGGCGAAGAATCCGACGAAGCCACCGGTCAGCGGCGGCATGTCGGGGAACGGGTCGGTGGCCAGCAGGCGCAACGACTCGGCCAACGCCTCGACCGGGTCGCCCCCGTCGGGCGCGCCGGTGGGGACCTCTCCCCACCAGCGGGCCTCACCGTCGACAACGGTGAGCGCCGACGGCGACTGCACGCCGATGAACGACCAGCGCGACCAGGAACGGCCGTTCTCCGCCGACTCCAGCAGGAAGGTGCCCTCCCGGTCGCCGGCGAGTTTCCGGTACGCCGACAACGGTGTCTCGGAGTCGGCGAGCACCTTGCGGGTGACGGGGACGACGCGGTGATCGGCCGCGAGGTCGAGGAACTCCGCGAGGGTGGTCGTGTCGGGGCTCATCCCAGCGGCTCGCCGCCGACGCCCCACTGCTGACGCGGGATCTCGGTGATGGTCACCCACACCGAGTCGGGATTCTTGCCGGTCGCCTTCGCGTAGGCATCGGTCACCGCCGCGATGGTCTCCCGTTTGACCCGGTCGGACAGGCCCGGGGTCTGCGAGATCTGGATCATTGGCATTCGGCGCCGTCACCGCCTTTCTTCTCGGGTGGTCGCGTTCATTCTCCCCCGCCGACGGGAGACGCCCCGTCGGCCGGGGGTGCGTCAGATGCCGCGAGCGGCAGCGACGGGGTGTCGAAACAACTGTGATTGCCGGTGTGGCAGGCGGCGCCGACCTGGTCGACCACCAACAACACGGTGTCGCCGTCACAGTCGAGCCGGACGTCGTGCACGAATTGGGTGTGGCCGCTGGTCTCACCCTTCACCCAGTACTGCTGACGGGAGCGTGAATAGTAGGTCGCCCGTCGGGTTGCCAGAGTCTGTTCGAGCGCGGCGTCGTCCATCCACGCCATCATCAGGACGGTGCCGGTCTCGCGTTCCTGGGCGACCGCTGCGAACAACCCGTCGTCGTTGCGTTTCAGGCGGGCGGCGATGTCGTGGTCGAGAGCCATCTTCGGGGTCCTGTCGTGTTGTCGAGTGCGTACGGGGAACGTCGCGTCAACGGACGATGATTCCCTCGGCCGCCATCGCGGCCTTCACGTCGGGGATGGTCAGCTCGCCGAAGTGGAACACCGACGCAGCCAGAACCGCGTCGGCGCCGGCCGCCACGGCTGGTGCGAAGTCGGCGACCGCGCCCGCGCCGCCACTCGCGATCACCGGGACGTCGACCTCCGCGCGGACCGCGGCCAGCATGCGCAGATCGAAGCCACGCTTGGTGCCGTCGGCATCCATCGAGTTGAGCAGGATCTCACCGACGCCGAGTTCCTGCCCGCGCCGGGCCCACTCGACGGCGTCGATACCGGTTCCGCGGCGGCCTCCGTGGGTGGTGACCTCCCACCCCGACGGTGTGGGTTCGTCGCCGTCTGGAACGGTTCGCGCATCCACCGACAGCACGATGCACTGCGATCCGAACCGACGGCTCATCTCGGCGAGCACCTCGGGACGCGCGATCGCCGCGGTGTTGACGCTGACCTTGTCGGCTCCTGCCCGCAGCATGGTGTCGACGTCGTCGACCGTGCGGATACCGCCCCCCACGGTCAGCGGGATGAAGATCTGATCAGCCGTCCGTTTGACGACCTCGATCATCGTCGACCGGCCCGAACTCGACGCCGTGACGTCCAGGAAGGTCAGTTCGTCGGCCCCCTCGCCGTCATAGCGGGCCGCGAGTTCGACGGGATCACCTGCGTCGCGCAGGTTCTGGAAGTTGACTCCCTTGACGACCCGTCCGTCGTCCACGTCGAGACAAGGGATCACTCGCACCGCAACGGTCATCGAACAGTCCTCCCGATCGAGACGTCCCCGACAACACCGTCGAGACAAGGGATCACGCGCACAGCGACGGTCATGGCCGACCTCCGGAGTTCTCTGGGTGGCCTGCGCTCGGGGGCTGCGAAGCCCATTCGTCGCCGACCACGCCGTCGATGACGGCCATCAGTTCCTCGTGCAGCCCCGGGGCCGCACACACCAACGACGGTGACGCCGCCGTCCACGGCTCGCCTGCGAGATCGGTCGCAACCCCGCCGGCGGCGCGCACCAGTGCCGCACCCGCCGCGTTGTCCCACGCGTGGCGGCCGAAAGCAATTGCGCCGCCGAAGATCCCCGCGGCGGTGTAGGCCATGTCGACGCCCGTGCTGCCCGTCATCCGCAACCGGGCGACCCGAGAACTCAACGCCCGGATGACATCGACACGGCGCGTACCGGGATAACGACCCTTCGCCCGTTCGTTGAACGGACCGTAGGCGATGGCCGAGGTCTGCAGGTCGATCGGGCTCAGCGGTGGCACGGGCTCGCCGTCGACGAGGAGCGGACCGTCGACATGACCGGCGTAGCGACGTCCCAGCAGCGGCAGCCAGGTCAGCCCGAGGACCGGGTCGCCGTCGACGAGCAGCCCGAGCAGGATGCCCGCCAGTGGGACACCTGTCGAGTAGTTGTAGGTGCCGTCGACCGGATCGAGCACCCAGACGGCTCCCTCGGTGACCGACGGCCCGCCGAATTCCTCACCGTGAACCGGGATCTGGGTGCGCTCGGCGAGTTCACCGGCGATCCGTCGTTCCAGATCGAGGTCGACCTGTGTGGCGAAGTCCGTGGGGCCCTTGGTGACTGCGCTCGGAGCGCCGAGTCCGGCCACGAACTCGGCGGCCACCGAGTCGAGGATGGTGCTCGCCGTGTCGAGCAGTCGTGAGTGGTCCATCACTTCCCGGCTACGGCGGACAGGGCCTGAGGCAGCGTGAACCGGCCCGCGTAGAGGGCCTTGCCGACAATCGCGCCTTCCACGCCACGGTCGACGAGTCCGGCTATCGCGACCAGGTCGTCGAGGGCCGATACCCCGCCAGAGGCGACGACCGGCGCCGACGTGGCCGCGGCGACTTCGCCCAGCAGCTCCAGATTCGGCCCGGCCAGTGTGCCGTCCTTGGAGACATCGGTGACGACGTACCGAGCACAACCGTCGCGGTCGAGCCGCTCGAGAACCTCCCACAGGTCGCCGCCGTCGGTGACCCAGCCGCGACCGCGCAGACGGTAGGACTCCCCTTCTCGGATGACGTCGAGCCCGACCGCGATCCGGTCGCCGTACCGTTCGATCGCCCGTGCGCACCACTCCGGGTTCTCCAGCGCAGCCGTGCCGAGATTCACGCGGGTACAACCGGTCCCGAGCGCGGCGGCGAGGGAGTCGTCGTCGCGGATACCGCCGGAGAGTTCGACCTTCACGTCGAGTTCGCCGACGACGTCGGCGAGTAGTTCGCGGTTGTTACCGCGTCCGAACGCGGCGTCGAGATCGACCAGATGGATCCACTCGGCCCCGTCGGTCTGCCAGGCCAGCGCGGCCTCCCGCGGCGACCCGTATGAGGTCTCGGTGCCTGCCGCGCCTTGGACGAGTCGGACGGCCTGCCCGTCGGCGACGTCGACGGCGGGGAGGAGTTCAAGGGTGTTACCCATCGGTGGATGTGTTCCTGTCTGTCGGATCGGGGGTATCGGGCCGGTCAGAGCGCGCGGCCAGGATCTCATGCTCGGCGCGGGCGATCATGCGCCGGGAGACGCCGCCGATCACCCAGATCATCGCCAGCACCGCGATCAGTGCGATGACCAGGCCTGCGATGGGTGACCATTGCGCCACCAGCAGGATCACCGGGATGGACACCAGCAGTACGACGACACCCGCGCCAAGCGAGTAAAGAACCAGCTTGCCGTAGGAGAATCGGGTGTCGTCGATGTTCATGCCAGGGACCGGACCCAGTTGCGGAGCAGGTGCGCACCGGCATCCCCGGACTTCTCCGGGTGGAACTGGGTCGCGGCGAGTGCGCCGTTCTCGACGGCCGCCAGGAACGGCCCGCCATGTGTCGCCCAGGTCAGCTTGGGCGGATCGATCCGCGAACCGTCGGTGTCCATGCTCCAGTCCTGAACGGCGTAGGAGTGCACGAAGTAGAAGCGGGTATCGGCATCCAGACCGTCGAACAGCATCGTGCCGGCCGCCGCGTCCACCGTGTTCCAGCCCATGTGCGGGAGCACCTCGGCGGGGAGCCGGCTGACGGTACCGGGCCACTCGCCGCAACCCTGCGCCTCGACACCGAACTCGACACCGCGCTCGAACAGGATCTGCATGCCGACGCAGATGCCGAGCACCGGTCTCCCACCGGCCAGACGCTGGTCGATGATGCGGTGGCCCTTGACCGCGTTCAGCCCCTCCATGCAGGCGGCGAAGGCGCCGACCCCGGGGACAACCAGCCCGTCGCAGTTGGTTGCGATGTCGCGATCGTCGGTGACCGTGACGTCGGCCCCGGCCCGCTCGAGCGCACGCTGCGCCGATCGCAGATTGCCCGATCCGTAGTCGAGGATGGCGACTGCGGGTGCACCGCTCATCGGGTGCGCCCCATCAGAGCGCGCCCTTGGTGGACGGCACACCACTCACCCGCGGATCGTTCTCGGTCGCGGCACGCAACGCGCGGGCCACCGCCTTGAACTCGGCCTCGGTGATGTGGTGCTGATCGCGTCCGTACAGCACTCGCACATGCAGAGCGATGCGTGCGTTGAGGGCGATCGCCTCGAAGACGTGACGGTTGATCACGGTCGAATACGGCACGCCCGGATATCCGCCGATGACCGCGGTCAACAGGTGCTCGGGTTCACCGGTGTGCACGCAGTAGGGTCGCCCCGACACGTCGACCGCCGCGTGCGCGAGCGACTCGTCCATCGGTATCCAGGCGTCGCCGAACCGCCGGATGCCCTTCTTGTCGCCGAGTGCCTGGCCCAACGCCTGACCGAGCACGATCGAGGTGTCCTCGATCGTGTGGTGCCCCTCGACCTCGACGTCGCCTTTCGCCTCGACGGTGAGGTCGAAGCTGCCGTGCTGGCCGAACGCGGTGAGCATGTGGTCGAAGAACGCGATACCGGTGGAGATGTTCGTGACGCCGGTGCCGTCGAGGTTCAGATCGACGGTGATCGACGACTCCCTGGTGGTTCGTTCGACGCGTGCCGTGCGAGCGGAGCGGCGGGGTTCTTCTTCGGGCGGCGGTGCGGTGGTCACTTACCCATTCTCCAGATCTGTAGACGCGAGCGTTCGGCTGACGTCGAGGAACGCGTCGTTCTCGGCTGCCAGCCCGATGGTGACACGCAGATGGCCGGTGATCCCGACGTCGCGGATCAACACGCCGTGGTCGAGATAGCGTCGCCAGCTCGCCGGTGCGTCGGCGAAATGGCCGAACAGCAGGAAGTTGGCATCGGAATCCACGACCCGGAAGCCGGCGGCGGACAGTTCCTGCGCGACGCGTCTGCGTTCGGCGATGATCGCGGCGACACCCGCGAGCGTGTCGTCGCGATGCCGCAGCGCGGCGCGGGCCGCGGCCTGGGTGAGCACCGACAGGTGGTACGGCAGGCGGACCAGGAGCAGCGCCTCGACGATCGCGGGCGCGGCGGCCAGGTAGCCCAGGCGCCCGCCGGCGAACGCGAACGCCTTGCTCATGGTGCGGCTGACGACGACCTTGGCCGGGAACTCGTCGATGAGTTCGACCGCGCTCGGCCGGTCGGAGAACTCGCCGTACGCTTCGTCGACGATCACGATGCCGGGCGCCGCCTCGACGATCCGTCGGAGATCGTCGGGTGTCACCGAGCCGCCGGTCGGGTTGTTGGGCGACGTCACGAACACCACGTCGGGTCGCCGTGCCTCGACCTCGGCGACCGCGTAGTCGATGTCGAGGCCGAAATCGGCGGCGCGATGCGCGGCGAGCCATGTGGTGTCGGTGCCGTCCGAGATGATCGGGTGCATCGAGTACGAGGGCACGAATCCGAGCGAACTGCGCCCGGGGCCTGCGAAGGCCTGCAGCAGCTGCTGCAGGATCTCGTTGGAACCGTTGGCCGCCCACAGGTTCTCGACGCCGAGGGACACACCGGTCGCGGTCGAGAGATAGTCCGCGAGATCGCTCCGCAGGGCGACGGCGTCGCGGTCCGGATACCGGTGCAGCGCTGCCGCCACGGCACGCGTCGACTCCGCGACGTCATCGATCAGCGCAGCCGACGGCGGGTGCGGGTTCTCGTTGGTGTTGAGGACCACCGGGACCTCGAGTTGCGGTGCGCCATAAGCACTCTTGCCGCGGAGGTTGTCGCGCAGCGGCAGATCGTCGACGGTGATGCCGGAGCCGGGGATGAGCTTGTCGGGCGCACTCATCGCCCACCTCCGGCAAACCGCTGCTTCACCGCATCGCCGTGGCCCGGCAGGTCTTCCGCCTCGGCGAGGGTCACCACCTGATCCGCGACGTCACGCAGGGCGGCCTCGTCGTAGTCGATGACGTGCACGCCCTTGAGGAAGGTCTGTACCGAGAGGCCCGAGGCGAACCGTGCCGAACCCGACGTCGGGAGAACGTGATTGGACCCGGCGCAGTAGTCGCCCAGACTGACCGGCGCATAGGGGCCGACAAAGATCGCGCCGGCGTTGTGCACACGGTCGGCGACCGCCGCCGCGTCGCGGGTCTGGATCTCGAGGTGCTCGGCGGCGTACGCGTCGACTACGGCCAGACCGGCCTCGAGATCGTCCACCAGCACGATGCCGGACTGCTTGCCGGTCAGGGCGGTGGTCACGCGCTCGCGATGCTTGGTGGTCGCGACCTGCGCATCGAGTGCGGTGTCCACGGCGTCGGCGAGATCGGCGCTGTCGGTCACGAGCACCGAGGCAGCGAGGACGTCGTGCTCGGCCTGACTGATCAGGTCGGACGCCAGGATGCCCGCGTCGGCGCTGTCGTCGGCGAGAATGGCGATCTCGGTCGGTCCGGCCTCGGAGTCGATGCCGACGACGCCGCGACAGAGTCGCTTGGCGGCGGTCACGTAGATGTTGCCCGGTCCGGTGATGAGGTCGACCGGGTCCAGGACGGCGCCCGGGTCGTCGGCTGCGTCGGTGTCGGTCCCGCCGTAGGTGAGCAGGGCCACGCCCTGTGCACCGCCGACCGCCCACACCTCCTCGACGTCGAGCAGCGCACACGCGGCGAGGATGGTCGGGTGCGGCCATCCGCCGAAGTCTTTCTGCGGCGGCGAGGCGATCACCAGCGAACCGACACCCGCCTCCTGGGCGGGCACCACGTTCATGATCACCGACGACGGGTAGACCGCGTTGCCGCCGGGCACGTACAGGCCGACGCGCCGCACCGGGATCCACTTCTCGCTGACCACCCCGCCGTCGACCACCTGCGTGCGGGAGGTCTCGCGACGCTGATCGGCGTGGACCTTGCGGGCCCGGGTGATCGATTCGCGCAGTGCGTCGGCGACCGTCGGGTCGAGTCGCGCCAGTGCGTCGGCGATCACCGCGGCGGGGACACGGACCGAGGCCGGCTTCACACCGTCGAACCTGGCGCCGAACTCAAGGGCGGCGTCGACCCCGCGTTCGGCGATCTCGTGAACCACCGGCGCCACCGTGTCGAGGACGGCATTGACGTCGGTGCCCCCGCGCGGCAGCGCACGACGCAATTCGGCGAGCGTCGGGGTGGCACCGCGCAGGTCGGTTCGGGCGAGCATCGGGTTCTCCTGTGAGCTGGGGAGGGTGCGCACCATGCGCACACGTCACGACCAGTTTATGGGGTCGGGAGAAGCGGTTTCCGATCGGTAGCACGAATCCGAAGACAGCGCGGATTATTGCTACCGATTCGCTCAGGGAGCGGGGATGTCGAGCCCGAGGTCGAGCACGGTGACCGAATGGGTCAGCGCACCCACGGCGAGATAGTCGACACCGGTGCGTGCATAGTCGCCGGCCATGTCGAGCGAGAGCCCACCGGAACTCTCGAGTTTCGTGTGCGGCGACCGCGTGTTGCGACGCTGCACCGCCATCTGTGTCTCCCACAGCGCGAAGTTGTCGAGCAGCACCAGCTGCGGTTCCAGCGGCAGCACTTCGTCGAGTTGCGCCAGTGAGTCGACCTCCACCTCGACGGGGAGGTCGGGGGCCGCCGCCCGCACCGCGCTCAACGCCGCGCTCACCGAGCCGGCGGCGACCACATGGTTGTCCTTGATGAGCGCGGCATCGCCGAGGCCCATCCGGTGATTGACGCCGCCGCCTGCGCGTACTGCGTACTTCTGCAGATACCGCATGCCCGGCAACGTCTTCCGCGAATCGCGCACCTTGGCGTCGGTGCCCTCGACCGCCGCCACCCAGCGGGCCGTCGCGGTGGCGATGCCGGAGAGGTGCGACACCAGATTGAGCGCCGTCCGCTCGGCGGTGAGGAGTGCGCCGGTGGGCGCATGCACGCGGAGCACCACGTCGCCGGGGCCAACCGTGGCACCGTCGGGCACGGCGGCCGTCACCTCGTAGGCACCTGCACCGATCACCTCGTCGAACACCGCGAGGACCACCGGGACCCCCGCGATCACGCCGTCGGCCCTGCTGACGACGGCCGCGTCGGTCCGGGCGTCGTCGGGGACGGTCGCCGATGTCGTCACGTCGGGGCCGTGGCGCAGGTCCTCGTCGAGAGCGGTCCTGATCAACGCCCGGACCTCGTCGGTGATGGTCAGGTCCAGGTCCGCAGCGGCCCGGACCTGACCGACGAATGCCTCACTCACCGGAACCGGGATTCCCGATCGAGATCATCCGCTCGACACTCTTGCGCGCACGTTCGGCGACGTCGGGCGCGACATGGACCTCGTCGCGGCCCTCACGCAGCGAACGAAGCAGCGCGGCCGGGGTGATCATCTTCATGTACGGGCACGACGCCCGGTCGTTGACGGCTTGGAAATCGACTGTCGGCGCAGCCTTGCGGAGCTGGTGCAGCATGCCGATCTCGGTGGCCACCAGGACCTGCTTGGCGCCCGTCTCGCGCGCGGCATCGAGCATTCCGCCGGTGGAGAGGATCTTGACCTTGTCCTCGGGCACGAAACCCTCACCGGCGAGGTAGAGCGCCGACGTGGCGCACCCGCACTCGGGATGGATGAAGAGATCGGCGTCCGGGTGTGAACTCGCCTGCTGGGCCAGTTCGTCGCCGTTGATCCCGGCGTGGACGTGGCATTCGCCCGCCCAGATGTGGATGTTGTCGCGGCCGGTCTCCCGCTTCACGTGCGCCCCGAGGAACTGGTCCGGGAGGAACAGCACGTCACGGTCGGGATCGATCGATGCGACGACGTCCACGGCGTTCGACGACGTGCAGCAGATGTCGGTGAGACCCTTCACCTCCGCGGTCGTGTTCACGTAGGAGACCACCACCGCATCGGGGAACTCGGATTTCCATTCGCGCAGCTCGTCGGCGGTGATGGAGTCCGCGAGAGAACATCCGGCGCGGGCGTCCGGGATCAGCACCCGCTTGTCGGGACTGAGGATCTTCGCGGTCTCGGCCATGAAGTGCACACCGCAGAAGATGATCTCGTCGGCGTCGACCTCGGCGGCGATCCGCGACAAGGCCAGCGAGTCGCCGACGTGATCGGCGACATCCTGGATCGCGGGAAGCTGGTAATTGTGCGCGAGCAGCGTCGCGTTGCGGGCACGGGCAAGCCGTCGAACCTCGTCGGCCCATTCGGGTGTCGGCTCCACGCCGGTGTACCCACCGGGTCCGTCGGTCCACACGGCATCCATCAGCCCCAGGTCGACGCTCGCCACTCCTGGCGCCGCGGCCGGACGATCGCTGGTGATGCTCATCTGCCACTCCTCTACCGGTCACGCTCGGTGCACGGGTCATGCGGCCGAGCAGGGTTTTCGACTGGTGATCGAAAACGCTGTTCATCGTAACACCGGTCACATCTGCGGCATTCCCTGCCGCAATTCGAGTAGTCCACTACGCGTTCGCTCGCGGGCGCCGAACCATAGCGTCGGCGGTGTACAGACCTCATCCGGCCAGTCCAGACCGCGGCCCCGGACCAGATTGCGAGCAACGTGATGACCGTCTCCCCCTCCGAGAGCATCAGCCCTGCCCCCGTATCGACCGGCCCCCGACCGATTCCGCCTGGCACCGGCCGCGCGGATGCGGCCGCACAGCGTCGCGAAGCCGCCCTCGCCCGTCTGGCCGCCCGGCGGATGCCACTCCCCGGCCAACCCGTCGCGATGCCGGTCACATCGTCACCGGCCCACCTGATGCCCAGCGCGCACTCGGCGCAACGAACCCATCCGACCGACGGCCGGAACGGGCGTTCGCACATGCGGCTCATTGCGAGCACTACCCCGATTCCCGCCGGCACATCGACGTCCCTCGCTGCCCCGCCTGCACCGCGGCCGTCACCGGCGCTGCGTCCACATCCCGAGAACCCCACACGCAGACGACCCGGCCTCACCGACCGCGAGATCCAGGTGCTGCGCACCTGGCTGCTCACCGATTCGAAGATCTGCGTGGCGGAAGAACTCTCGATCTCGATCGGCACGGTGAACACCCACCTGACGCGCATCCGGGCCAAGTACACGGCGGTCGGACGGACGGCCCGCACGAAGGCGGCCCTGGCCGCGCGCGCCATCCAGGACGGGATTCTCGCGCTCGACGACCTCTGAGCGACGGCGTGGCGACCAGCAGGCAGGCGGCCCGACCACCCATACAATCGACGCCATGCCACCGCCCCCGCCGTCGTCGCCCACCGGCTCCCAGGCACCGTCGGGCGTCCGAGTCGAGGCGCTGACCGCGGTCTTCCAGGTGCGCGAGGTCGGGCCTGAGTCGGCATCCTCACTGTGCGTCCTCCTCGAGAAGGCGGCCACCACGGGCACCTGGTCGCTGCCGGGCGGCGATGTCGCGGACGACGAGACCCTCCAGACCAGTGCGCGACGTCTCGTCGCCGACAAAGTCGGGATCGGAACCATCGCCCACCTCGAACAGCTGGCCGTGTTCTCCGCCCCCCTTCGGGTCCCCGGCGCCCGCACCATCGCATCGACCTACCTCGGACTGGTTCCGAGCGACGTGCAGGCATCGCTTCCCGAGACCGCGGCCTGGCACGGCGTCGATGCGCTCCCGGACCTCGCCTTCGACCACGGCGACGTCGTTGCCGCGGCACGGCATCGCCTGGCCGCCAAGCTCTCCTACACCAATATCGCCTTCGCGCTGGCCCCGGCGCGATTCCCGATGTCGGAGCTCTCCGAGATCTATTGTGCAGCACTGGGTTACCCGGTCGACACGACGAACCTCCTGCGCATCCTCAGCCGCCGCGCCGTGGTGGTCGCAACCGGCACGGTCGGCAAGACCGGACGGTCCGGTGGACGCCCGCCTGCCCTGTACGCGTTCGCCGACACCCGATTGCGGGTCACCGACGAGTTCGCGACCCTTCGTCCGCCGATGTGACGACCGCCCCGTCATCGACGAGAAGGACTCAGGACGGTCTCGAGCTCGGTACGGATCGTCCGCAGCTCCCGACCGATGCGTTCGCCGAGGGTGGATCCCGACGGGGACCCGGTCCGAGATCTCCGACGCTCGTTCGCCGCGCACATCGATTTCGGGACGTCGAATCCCGGTCTCACGGCAATCTTCTCGGACCCGTTACGGCGTCCCTCGACCACCGAGGAGCGCGGCATCGCCGTGCCGCGGGAGCGCATTCATCTGGTGGCACTCGCCGGACGCCTCCGCATACCCGAGGAGCGCGCCGTGTTGCTCGTGCACGCGATCGGCACCGGCGTGGTGCTCGCGCTCATCGCAGCACCGGAACCGGATCGCGACGCCCATCTCGCCGACACGGCGCGGGAGTCGCTTGCTGCCGCGCTTCTCACCGACGCCACCGACGGGTCCGACGACAGCACACGCGTGGCCGCACTGCGCCTGCGGGCCGGCGAGGACGCGCTCGGCGCCCTCAGCCCGGCGGAGCGAACGTTCATGCGTGAGTGGCTCGACCGGATCGCCGATTCGTGACCGGACATGGCCGTCGCCGGCGCCGACCTCAGAGAGCGGTCAACACCTCGGCGTCGCCCTCGGTGATCGCGATCGTGTGTTCGCTGTGCGCCGTACGCGAGCCGTCGGCCGACCGGATCGTCCAGCCGTCGGGGTCGTAGACGATCTGCGACGTGCGCTGGGCGAGCCACGGTTCCAGCGCCAGGGTGAGCCCGGGCCGCAGCCGCATCCCGTGCCCGGCGCGCCCGAGATTGGGCACATGCGGGTCCTCGTGCATGGTCCGACCCAGCCCGTGCCCGCCGAACTCGGTGTTCACGAGATAGCCGCGGGACGTGCAGATCTCGCCGATGGCGGCCGAGATGTCGCCGAGGCGATTCCCCGCCCGGGCGGCGGCGATACCGGCCACCAGGGCTGCTCTCGTCGTCTCGACGAGACGCTCGTCGTCGCTGCGCGGCGTCCCGACAATCACCGTCCGCGCCGAGTCGGCCACCCAGCCGTCGATCGCCACCGCTATGTCCATACTGAGGACGTCGCCGTCCGCGAGTACGTGGTGATGCGGCAGGCCGTGCAACACGGCGTCGTTGACCGAGAGGCAGATGACGTTACGGAACGGCCCGCGACCGAAGGACGGCTCGTAGTCCCAGTAGCAGGAGACGGCACCACGCTCCTCGATCAGCTGACGGGCACGCATCTCGAGGTCGAGCAGGTTGACACCGATCTGCGCACGACCGGCCAGGTCGTCGAGCAGTTCCGCGATGAACCGCCCGGTCACCCGCATCGCCGCGACCTCTTCGGGTGACTTGAGTTCGATCACTGCGGCCTCCTGCATCCATCTCCGGCGGTATTTGAATACCACCCTACGGAACGCGGTCGGTATTTTCATACCGGGGTCGCTAGAGTGGGTTCATGGTTCGTGCACCTCTGACCGCTGAGCAGATCGCCGCAGGCCGCAGGCTCGGTGCGCTGCTGCGCGACCGTCGCGGCAACCGCACGACGAATGAGGTCGCATGTGCGGCGGGGATCTCTCCGGAGACGCTGCGCAAGATCGAAACCGGCCGCCTGCTGACGCCGTCGTTCGCGACCGTCGTGGCACTCAGCCGGGTCCTGGATGTCTCGGTGGAGACGCTCGCCACGGCGATGAGTGGCGAGGTGACCGCTCACATCGGCTGAGCGGTGGGTCGCAGTTGCTCCTCGGTACCTGCGTCGAGCAGGTCCCCGACGCCCAGGTCACCGTGGCGCGAGGCGAGCGCGAGACCGAGATAGACCAGCGAGGCGGCCAGCGGCGCGCACACGAACAGGACCCATGGACCGGCGAGCCCTCCCCGCACGGCGCCGTCGAGCCACAGGTCCGGGACCACCTCGAAGGTCGAACCCACCGGCGACGACCTCGGATCGTCGAAACGCCAGTCGGCCACCATCGTGCCGACCCAGGCCGCGACGAGCGAGCCGATCACCGTCGAGATCGCCACGGCGACGAATCCCAACGGACCCCGCCACCGACGACTCGCGAACCATGCGATCACCACCGCGACCACCCCATAGCCGAACAAGAGCAGAGCGAAGGTTCCGACGCCCGCGAACTCCTCGGGGAACTGACCTGCCGGAATGAGCGCCGAGTCGGCGTCGACGACCCGGCCCGACATCGCCGGGGTCACCTCCGCCCAGATCATCCCGACCACCGAACCGAGCAGAACCACCGCACCGACCACCGCGATCAGCGGCCCGACGGCGGGCCGACGTCCGGCGTCGGTCACCGCAGGCCCAGTTCGGTCGAATCGACCGTCCCGTGCCGGGAGCACCGGGCACCCCATCCGTCCGGCCGTACCTGCACCACCATGCGTCGACCACACTGCCCGCAGAACCGGGGTGGTTCCAGCCCCATCCGGGCGGCCGTCGGCACCGCTTCGGCCGACTCCAGTTCGAGCGCGAGTCCGGTGTGGACACCGAACCGGCAGGGCTGGGCCAGGGGGCCCGGGATCTCATGCAGCGCGTCCGGAATGCCCGAGGGCCCCGGCGTCGTCATCGGAGACGTCACGTCGTCGAGCCTAGATGCTGTCGTTGAGTGCTTTGATCGGCATCGACAGATCCGACAAGAGGTCGAGGTCGTCTTCGGCCGGTCGGCCCAGCGTGGTGAGATAGTTGCCGACGATGACGGCGTTGATGCCGCCGAGGATCCCCTGCTGGGCGCCGAGATCGCCGAGCGTGATCTCGCGACCACCCGCGAACCGCAGGATCGTGCGGGGCAGCGCGAGACGGAACGCGGCGACCGACCGCAGCGCCTCGGAGGCCGGCAGGACGTCGAGGTCGCCGAACGGGGTGCCCGGGCGCGGATTGAGGAAGTTGAGCGGCACCTCGTCGGGCTCCAGCGACGCGAGGTCGGCGGCGAACTCGGCGCGCTGCTCCAGGCTCTCCCCCATGCCGAGGATGCCGCCGCAGCAGACCTCCATGCCGGCGTCGCGGACCATCCGCAGCGTATCCCAGCGCTCCTCCCAGGTGTGGGTCGTCACCACATTCGGGAAGTGGCTGCGGGCCGTCTCCAGATTGTGGTTGTACCGGTGGACGCCCATGTCCTTGAGCTGATCCACCTGCTCCTGGGTCAGCATGCCGAGGCTGCAGGCGATCTGAATGTCGACCTCGTTGCGGATCGCCTCGATGCCGGCCGCGACCTGACTCAGCAGCCGCTTGTCCGGTCCGCGGACCGCCGCGACGATGCAGAACTCGGTGGCGCCGGTCTTCGCGGTCTGCTTGGCGGCCTCCACGAGCGACGGTATGTCGATCCACGCGCTGCGCACGGGCGACGCGAAAAGGCCGGACTGCGAACAGAAGTGGCAATCCTCAGGGCAGCCGCCGGTCTTGAGCGAGACGATGCCCTCCACCTCGACCTCGGGGCCACACCACCGCATCCGGACATCGTGGGCCAGCTGCAGCAGTTCGGTCAGACGCTCTTCCGGCAGCCGCAGCACCTCGAGGACCTGCTCGCGGTTCAGCGGCTCCCCGCGGTCGAGGACCTGTGCGCGCGCGACGTCGAGGATGTCGCCGGTTGTCGGTTCGGATACAACGGGTGCCTGGGTCACGAGTGAACTCCTTCGGTGGACGGGCATTCAGGGTGGGCAGACGGTGCCGCCGCGGAAATCTCGGTTGCCGTCGGCGGGGATCCGGTTGCTGTCGGCGGGGATCCGGTTGCTGTCGAGGCGAATTCAGTTGCTGTCGACGAAAAGTAGGTTGCTGTCGGCGGGAGGGCGCACTCACGTCGGAGCCAGTCGGTGTCTATCCACGAGGGCGCACGGCGACGGAATTCCGCCCGATCGAGGGCCCCCGCGCCGGCGGGGATCACGCCGACGATCGGCACCCCGGTGACACGCGGCAAGTCAATGCGATTGCAGGTCATCGCGAGATCGGGGTCGGCAGGCCAGGAACCGACCACGAGGCCGGCCGGACGCAGGCCGCGGGCGACGATCGCACCGACGGTGAGCTCGGCATGGTTGAGTGCACCGAGCCCCGGCGGAACCACGATGAGCACACCCGCATCGGTGGCCGCCGCGACATCGAGCAGGGTCAATCCGTCGGCCAGTCGGACCAGGACACCACCAGCGCCCTCGACGAAGGTGACGTCGTGGTCGGCGGACATCGCGGTGATCGCGGCCGAGACGGTGTCGGGATCGAGCGGAGCCATCCCGGCCCGTCGGGCGGCCGTGTCCGGGGCGAGCGGATCGGGAAAGCGAGCGCATTCCACGGTGCTGACCGGACCGGCCAACTCATCGATCACGGCAAGGTCGCCGGGCTCCCCGGGCGCGACCCCGGTCTGTGCCGGTTTGCACACGGCTGCGGCCAATTCCGCATCAGCGGCGGCCGCGACCAGCGCTGCCGTGACGATGGTCTTGCCGACGTCGGTGGACGTACCGGTGACCGCGAGGACCTGGCCGGTCATCGCTCGCCGACCTCTCGGATCCCGACCTCTCGCAGCGCACCCTTGACCACGTCGGCGACGTGATGGATCAGCGGTCCGTCGAGATCGGCCCGCACCGTCAGCCGCAGTCGCGAAGTGCCCGCGGGCACCGACGGCGGGCGGAAGCAGCCCACGAGGACTCCGCGATCCCGACAGATCGCGGCGGCGGCCACCGCCCTTTGCGGTTCTCCGATGACCAACGAGATGACCGCAGCGGCCGGGTCGGGTACACCGATCGCGGCAGCGAGCCGGGTGGCATTGGCGCGCAGTCGGTCCGGCATCGCCGCATCCGAACGGAGCAGCCCGAGCGCGGCGCGCGCCGCACCGACCGCCGCCGGATTGAGCCCGGTGTCGAAGATGAAGGTCCGCGCCCGATCGATCAGGTGCGAACGCAGCAACGCCGATCCGAGCACCACCCCGCCCTGCGCGCCCAACGATTTGGACAGCACCGTCGTGACGACCAGGTCCGGAGCCCCCGACAGTCCGAGCTCGGCGACCAGTCCCCGACCACCCGGTCCGCGCACCCCGAGCGCGTGCGCCTCGTCGACGAGCAATGCGGCGCCGTGATCGCGAGCCGCCGAATACAACTCGGCGACGGGGGCAGGCTCGCCGTCGATGCTGTACACCGAATCGGTGACCACCAGGGCCCGCCGTTCGGTCCGCTCGCGCAGCGCCGCACGCACCGCGGCGTGGTCACCGCGATCGGTCACCACCACCCGCGCCCGCGACAGCCGGCATCCATCGATCAGCGACGCATGCGTACCCGTGTCGCTGACGATCAGGTCCCCTCGGCCTGCCAGCGCGGTGATCGCCCCGACGTTGCCGAGATAACCCGACGAGAAGGCCAGCGCAGCAGGGAAACCGAGGAAGTCGGCGAGATCGTCCTCGAGGTCGACATGGAGCTCGGTGGTCCCGACGACGAGCCTCGACGCGGTCGACCCGGCACCCCAGGTGTCCAGTGCGGCGTGGGCACCGGCGACGACGGCCGGATGGCCGGAGAGGCCCAGGTAGTCGTTGGAGGCCAAATTGATCATCGCCGGATCAGGAGGTCGCACAACGGGTTCGCGATGCAATCCGGCGGCACGCAGACGAGCGGCCTCGTCGGCCAGCCACGCCAGCGCATCGTCGCCGTCGGCGACCGGCGTGATCGCGGAATCCGGCAGCTCGGTGGTGGTCATCGGATGGCTCCCGTGACGAGATCGGTGGACAGACATGCCTGCACGGCGGCGCGGACCCCGCGGGTGATGGTGTCGATGTCGTCGTCGGTGCACACGAACGGCGGCATCACGTAGATGAGATCCCGGAACGGCCGGACCCACACGCCCTCGTCGAGGGCGGCGGCGGTGGCGGCCGCGATGTCCACCGGACCCTCGAGTTGGACGACCCCGATGGCTCCACGCACCCGAACGTCGACGATCCCCGTGCGACCGTCGAGGTCGGTCAGTCCCGTCCGCAACCGGCTCTCGATCCCCTGCACCCGTTCCCGCCACGGGGAATCGAGCAGCAGTTCCACCGCGGCGACCGCGACGGCACACGCCAGCGGATTCGCCATGAAGGTCGGCCCGTGCGCGAGCCCGCCCGCTTCCCCGGCACTGATGACCGCGGCGATCTCAGGCGTGCACAGGGTGGCCGCCAAGGTCAGGTATCCGCCTGTCAGCGCCTTGCCCAGACACATGATGTCCGGGGCGACCCCGGCATGATCGGCCGCGAACAGTTCACCGGTGCGGCCGAATCCGGTCGCGATCTCGTCGAAGATCAGCAGGACGCCGGCACGGTCGCAGATGCGGCGCAGTTCGCCGAGGTACCGCGGATCGTGGAAACGCATCCCGCCCGCACCCTGCACGACCGGTTCCACGATGACGGCGGCCAGCCTGTCGCGATGCCGTTCGACCGCGGATTCCAGAACGCGGACGTAGTCGTCGTCGAACGCCGCGGGCGGCGCGGGCACAAAGAGCTGCTCGGTCAGGACGTCGGTCCACATCGAGTGCATGCCGCCGTCGGGGTCGCAGACGCTCATCGGGGTGAACGTGTCGCCGTGGTAGCCGCCGCGCCACGTGAGCAGCCGGGTCCGCTCACCGTGGCCGCGACTGCGCCAGTACTGCAGCGCCATCTTGACCGCCACCTCCACCGACACCGAACCTGAGTCGCAGAAGAAGACCTTCTGGAGCGGCTCGGGGGTGATCGATGCGAGCAGCTGTGCCAGCCTGGCGGCAGGTTCATGGGTCAGACCACCGAACATCACGTGTGACATCGCCCCGAGCTGACGGGTCACCGCGTCGTCCAGAACCGGATGGCGATAGCCGTGAATCGCCGCCCACCACGAGCTCATCCCGTCGACGACGATGCGACCGTCGCCCAGCTCCAGCCGGACCCCGTGCGCGCCCCGCACCACCAGTGGGCGCGGCTGCGCCGGGTCGACGCCTGCCGCATGCATCGCGCCATACGGATGCCAGACGTGCTCGGCATCGATACGACTGATGGCGGCCTCGTCCACGGCGATGTCCTTCGAGATCGGGAGACGTCGTTCGGGCTGACGGCGTCCTGGACACTGTACAGGCTTCCTGAACGCTGTACAGGGCGCGCGTCGTCGGGCGCGCGCCCATTACCCTGAGCGGGTGAGCAACAATCGGGCCGACGTCCTGCGAGCGGCTCGGCACATCCTCACCGACCACAGCCTCGCCGACCTCTCGATGCGGCGGCTCGCCGCGGACCTCGGCGTCCGCCCGAACGCCCTGTACTGGCATTTCCCCAACAAGCAGACGCTGCTGGCAGCCCTGTCCGACGACATCCTCGGCGAGGTGCACACGGCACCGGGGTCGCTTCCGTGGGATGAGCGGTTGGCGTTCCTGGCGACCGGGATGCGCGCGGCACTCCTCTCGGTGCCCGACAGCGCCGAGGTGGTGTCGTCGAGCTGGGCCAGCGGATTGTCGCCGAAGTCGATCGCCATCGATCTGTCCTCGGTGGCCCGCGACGGCGGCTTGAGCGATCGAGATGCCCGGGCGGTCGCGACGGCGGTGTGTCAGCTGGTGATCGGACTCACCATCGAGGAGCAGACACGTGCCCAGATGGAACGTCTCCAGGTGATCGAGCCGTCGGACCGGGACTTCACCGCCGAGTTCACCGACGGCCTGAGCGTGATCCTCGACGGCGCGCGACTGCGCGCCTTGGCCGTGACTGCGTCGCCCGGCTCGGCCGAAGGTAAAGAAAAGTAAAGGTCAGCGGGGGTGTGACCGCAGGCGTGTCGGAGCGGACCGAATCGAGATATCACAGCTTGGACATGTAGATTGCTTCCCGACACCAGCCTCTGGCACACCAAACCAGTCGTCGCGCTCGATTCGCCGAACGCGCCGTCGAGACAGGAAGACGTACCCAGGTAGTGGCAGCTCCGACCCACACCGCCGCCCCGGCCACGCCGGCCCCGGTGAACAACGTGCCCGCGTACCGCACCGACCTCGACGGTCTGCGCGGGATCGCGATCGCACTCGTCGCGTGCTTCCACATCTGGTTCGGCCGGGTGTCGGGCGGTGTGGACGTCTTCCTCGCGCTGTCCGGATATTTCTTCATCGGGTCGCTGCTCCGCCACGCGATCCACAGCCAGGCACCGCACGTGACCTACCGCGACACGATCAATCCGTGGCCACGCCTGAAGCGCCTGCTGCGCCGACTGTTGCCCGCACTGTTCACCGTCCTGATCGCGATCGCCGTCCTCACCGTCATCGTCATCCCGCAGACCCGCTGGGTCAGCATCGGACGCGAACTGGTCGCGAGCGCGCTGTACTACCAGAACTGGCATCTGGCGTTCAATTCCCAGGACTACCTGGCCGCGAGCTCGGCCAACAGCCCGCTCCAGCACATCTGGTCGATGTCGGTGCAGGGCCAGTTCTTCGTGGCCACGATGGTCGTGGCCCTGGTGTTCGCCGCCGTCATCAAACTGGCCGCGAGAGCTCTGGCGCCCCTCGCGGAGCCACGGGTCATCCGGGTGCTCGTGGGCGTCGCCGTCCTCTTCGTGGCCGCCGTGTCGTTCTACTGGGCCCACATGCGCATGGGGGTCAATCAGCAGTTCAACTATTTCGACACCTTCTCGCGGGTCTGGGAACCACTCGCCGGCGGGCTGCTGGCCATCTGGCTGCCCCGCTGGCGCGTCCCGAGGTGGCTCCGCACGGTCGCGGCGGTCGTGGCCCTGGCGCTGATCGTCACCTGCGGCTGGTGGATCGACGGAGTCGACTCCTACCCCGGACCGTGGGCGCTGATACCGGTGGGCTCGACGCTGCTGATCATCTGGGCAGGCGCAACCGCCCTGGAGCGTCCGCGTCCAGGGGTCTCGTCACCGCAGGCCCTCCCACCGGTCAATCGGATGCTGGCCAGCCGGTGGCCGGTCTGGCTGGGCACCATCGCCTACTCGCTCTACCTGTGGCACTGGCCACTGCTCATCTTCTACCTGACGTGGCGGGGCAAGGACCACGCTTCGGTACTCGAGGGTGTGGTCCTGCTCGCTGTCTCGATCACCCTCGCCTGGCTCACCAAGCGCTACATCGAGGATCCGCTGCGCGGCGGCGGCCGGTCGCGGCTGGCGCACGCCCGCCGGGACGGGCACACCCGCTGGCTGACCTACACGTCGGTACTGACGTCGATCCTGGTGATCGCAACCCTGGTCACCGGAGTCGGTATCAAGATCTGGGATCGACACGTCTCGACGATGGTCGTGGACACCAAGAACCTCGATCCGCGCCTGTATCCCGGTGGTCGGGCACTCCTCAACGGCCTGCCGGTACCCGCACTGGATCCTCAGCCCTCGCCATTGCTGGTCACCAAGGACTTCCCGGAGACCTCCACCGACGGCTACATGAGCAGCTTCGAAGACCCCGACATCCACGTCGGTGTGTACGGCGACCCGAACGCGACCAAGACGATCGCGCTGATCGGCGGATCGCACGCCGAGATGTGGATCAGTGCACTGAACCTGCTCGGGCAACGCAATCACTTCAAGGTGACCACGTATCTGAAGATGGGTTGCCCGATGTCGACCGAGCTCGTCCCCAAACAGGACGGCATACCGTATCCGCAGTGCCACGACTGGGTGATGCGGGTCCAGAAGAAGGTCATCGCCGACAAGCCGGACGCGATCTTCACCAACTCGACCCGGCCGCGCGACTACGAGCCCGGCGACTGGGTGCCCCCGACCTACACGCCGATCTTCGACGATTTCATCGCGGCGGGCATCCAGGTGTTCGGCATCCGCGACACACCCTGGCCACACAACGCCGCGGGTCTGATCGACACGCCGACGTGTCTCGCCGACGGCGGGTCGGCCACCAGTTGCGCGACGCGACGGGCCGCGGCGCTGGCTCCCGACGACCCGGCCAAGGCGTTGGCCGCCACCCGGCCGATGTTCCACGCCCTCGACCTCTCGAACGGGGTTTGCGATGCGGAGTTGTGCCCGGCGATCGTCGGCAATGTGGTCGTCTACAAGGACTGGCATCACCTCAGCGCGACGTTTGTCCGCAGCCTGAGCGACGAGTTGGGCCGCCAGATGGCGGCGGCGGCGCCGTGGACGGGCCCGTCACCCCGTTGACCCCCTCGCCCGTTGACCCCCTCGCCCCGTTGAAGAGGTGTGACGTCGTCGATCACACGTCGTCGGCATGCTCTCCGAGATGAACCCGGGACCGTTGACGGCTAGTGTCGTCTCATGGAATCGCCGAAGGTCGCAGTGACTGAGTCACCGGCCCCCGATGCCGGAGGTTCGCGCCCCGCCCAGCCCGCGGAGGTCACCAACGTCCCCGATCCGTTCGACTTCGCGGCGCCACCGGACGACCGGGAACCCTTCATCGTCTGGCCGGGCAGCGCATATCCGCTCGGGGCGACGTATGACGGTGTGGGGACAAACTTTTCGTTGTTCTCGGAGGTCGCCACCGCGGTCGATCTGTGTCTCATCGACGACGCCGGGACGGAACGTCGGATCCGCCTCGAAGAGGTCGACGGATACTGCTGGCACTGCTATCTCCCCAACGTCGGCCCGGGTCAGTTCTACGGCTTCCGGGTGCACGGCCCCTACGACCCCGCTCAGGGTCTGCGGTGTGATCCGAGCAAGCTGCTGCTCGACCCGTACGGAAAGGCCTTCCACGGTGAGTTCGACGGGGATGCGTCACTGTTCTCGTACCCGATGGTCGATGAAGGACCGGACGAGGCTCCCGCCGCCGACGAGGCCGCCGAAGCAGACTTGGACACGACGCCCGGCGGCACGGATCAGACGCCGCCCGAGTCCGTCGGAAAACCGGACACCGATGGCACCGACACCGACACCGAGACCGAGACCGAGACCGAGCCGAACGGCGACACCGAGTCCTCGCTGACGCTCACCACCCGTGCACCGGCCGACATGCCGCAGCTCGACTCGCTGGGACACACCATGGTGTCGGTGGTGATCAATCCGTATTTCGACTGGCAGAGTGACCGATCCCCGCGTCGGCCTTATCACCAGACAGTCATCTACGAGGCCCACGTGAAGGGGATGACGGCCACTCACCCCGATGTTCCGGAGCATCTACGCGGAACGTACGCGGGACTGTGTCACCCCGTGATCATCGACCATCTGCAGTCGCTCGGCGTCACCGCGATCGAGCTCATGCCGGTCCACCAGTTCATGCAGGATTTCGTCCTGCACGACAAGGGCCTCCGGAACTACTGGGGGTACAACACCTTCGGGTTCCTCGCACCCCACGTCGAATACGCGTCGAAGCCCGACCAGCCGGCGAGCGCGGTCACCGAGTTCAAGGCGATGGTCCGGGCCTTCCACAAGGCCGACATCGAGGTGATCCTCGACGTGGTCTACAACCACACGGCGGAGGGCAACCATCTCGGCCCGACGGTCTCGTTCCGCGGGATCGACAACGCGGCCTACTATCGGCTCGTCGACGACAACCCCGAGATGTACATGGATTACACCGGAACCGGGAACAGTCTCAACGGGCGCCATCCGCACACGCTGCAGCTCATCATGGATTCGCTGCGGTACTGGGTCCTTGAGATGCATGTGGACGGCTTCCGTTTCGACCTGGCCTCCACCCTCGCACGCGAGCTGCATGACGTGGACCGACTATCGGCGTTCTTCGATCTGGTGCAACAGGATCCGGTGGTCAGCCAGGTCAAGCTCATCGCGGAGCCCTGGGATGTCGGCGAGGGCGGCTACCAGGTCGGCAACTTTCCCCCGCTGTGGACTGAATGGAACGGCAAATACCGCGACACAGTCCGGGACTACTGGCGGGGCGAACCGGCGACCCTCGGCGAGTTCGCGTCCCGGCTGACAGGTTCGTCGGACCTGTACGAGGCAACCGGCCGTCGGCCCCTCGCCAGCATCAACTTCGTCATCGCCCACGACGGCTTCACGTTGCGTGATCTGGTGTCCTACAACGAGAAACACAACATCGCCAACGGCGAGGACAATCGTGACGGCGAAAGTCACAACCGGTCCTGGAATTGCGGGGTCGAGGGCCCCACCGACGACCCCGACATCCTCGCCCTGCGCGCACAGCAGCAACGCAACATCCTGGCCACCCTGTTCCTCTCACAGGGCACACCCATGCTGGCGCACGGTGACGAGATGGGCCGGACGCAACAGGGCAACAACAACGTCTACTGCCAGGACTCCGAACTCTCGTGGATGGACTGGTCACTCGCCGAGAAGAACACCGACCTCCTCGACTTCACCCGCCGGGCCATCGCGCTGCGCCACGACCACCCTGTGCTGCGGCGCCGAAGGTTCTTCGCCGGCAAGCCGATTCGCTGGGGCGATCAGGCCCTCGACATCGTCTGGCTGACCCCAGCCGGGCAGGCCATGACCGCCGAGGACTGGGACAGCGGGTTCGGCAAGAGCCTGGCGGTGTTCCTCAACGGCGACGGCATCGAGGAGAAGAACGAACTCGGCGAGAAGGTCGTCGACGACAGCTTTCTCATCTGCTTCAACGCGCACGACGGCGACATCGACTTCCACCTGCCACCGTCGTCGTGGGGCCTGGAGTGGACCGGCGAACTCGACACCACCCACGCCGACGGCGCCACCGACCTCACCGCCGCGGCCGACACGACCGTGACCGTCGGTGCCCGATCGGTCCTGGTCCTGCGCAAGACGGCGTGAGCACCGAACGGCAGGTGTCGTCCGCCGACGCCCACGGCATCGGCGGACGACGAGAACCGGTCGCCACCTACCGGATTCAGCTCACCCCGGACCACGGCTTCGCCGAGGTCGTCGAGATCCTCCCCCGGATCGCCGACCTGGGCGTGAGTCACCTGTACCTGTCGCCCATCGGACGCGCGGTCGAGGGTTCCACCCACGGATACGACTGGGTGCCACCGCCCGGCGTATCGGCCGAACTGGGCGGGATCGACGGGTTGCGGGCGTTGCGTCGCGCCGCCACCGATCACGGACTGGGGGTGATCGTCGACATCGTGCCGAACCACACCGGCGTCGCGGACCCGGTACAGAACCCGTGGTTCAACGACCTGCTGCGGTACGGCTCGGGTTCGCGTTACGCGACGTGGTTCGACGTCGACTTCTCCACCGACAACGGCACCGACGGCAAGATCGCGCTCCCGGTGATCGCCGCCGACGGCGACCTCTCGCCCCTCTCCGTCGACGACGGGCATCTCCGGTACTACGACCATGTCTTCCCCACGGCTCCCGGCACCTCGAGTGGCACGCCCGCGGAGGTGCACGATCGTCAGCACTATCGGCTGGTCCCGTGGAACAGCGGGTTGATCGGATACCGGCGGTTCTTCACCGTCAACGAACTCGCCGGCCTGCGTCAAGAGGACCCCGAGGTCTACGCGGCCTCGCATCGATGGCTGTTCGACCTCGTCGACGAGGACCTCATCGACGGCGTCCGCGTCGACCATCCGGACGGGCTCTGGGATCCGCAGGCCTATCTGCGACGTCTGAGGGGCGACGTCGGCGATCGCCGGTTGATCTACATCGAGAAGATTCTCGCGTCGGACGAGGATCTGGAGCCCACCCTGCCGGTGGAGGGAACCACGGGTTACGAGCAGATGCGCGCGATCGATGCCGTCTTCATCGCGCCGACCGGGATCATCGAGCTCGACGAGGTCCACGAGAGCATCACGGCGACGACCGGCGACTCGGCGTGGCTGCACGCGACCGAACGAGAACGCAAGTTGACAACCGTCCGGCAGATGTTCCCGACCGAGCATCGACGACTCGTCCGGGCCATCACGCACTCCGATCCGTCCGCCGACGTCGACGCGATAGCCGACGCGACCGCCGAGCTGATCGCCGAGATCGGGGTCTATCGTGCCGACTACCCGTCCCTGCGCTCCCGTCTCCTCGACACCGCAGCGGAGATCGCCCGTCGCGCACCTGCTCTCGCATCCGCACTCGACCTCGTGGTCCAATCCACCGCGAGCCCCGGTGCGGCCACGTCTCGGCTCGCCCAGACCTGCGGCGCGGTGACGGCGAAGAGTGTCGAGGACAGCCTGTTCTACCGCACGGCAAGACTCGTCTCCGCTCAAGAGGTCGGGGGCGACCCGGCCAACCCGGCGATGTCGCTGCGGGAGTTCCATGCCCGCAATGCCCGCCGGGCACGTGACTGGCCGTGGGCGATGACCGCGACGTCGACGCACGACACCAAACGCGGCGAAGACGTGCGGGCCCGCATCGCCCTGCTAGCCCAGGTACCGGAGCGGTGGTCGCTGCTGGTCCGCCGGATCTGGTCCCTCGCGCCGCCGCCGGACGACCTGACGGGATACTTTCTGCTACAGAACATCTTCGGCGTCTGGCCCGTATACGGGGCGGTCGACGACACCCTGCGGACACGACTACGCGCCTATGCCCAGAAGGCGGCCCGCGAGGCGGGCCTGCGTACCACCTGGACCGAGGTCGACGAGGAGTTCGAGAGCGCTCTCGACTCGTGGGTGGACGCCGTCACCACCGGTGACGCCGCGGACGCGATCGCCGGACTGGTCGGCGAGATCTCGGCGAGCTGGCAGGCCGAGGCGATGGCGCGCAAGGCGATCGCACTGCTCGGCCCGGGGGTCGGCGACATCTACCAGGGCACCCAATGGTGGGACGACTCTCTCGTCGATCCCGACAACCGTCGGCCGGTGGACTACTCGCGGCCCGAGCATCATCCCAAGGCCGAACTGATCCGCGTGGCCCTGCGGGCCCGTGCCGATCATCCGATCGCCTTCGGTGCGGGAGGCACTTACGCTCCATTGCCGACCGAGGGCCCGCGCGCGGACCACGTGATCGCCTTCGTCCGGGGAGCAGACGACGATGATCCGCGGGTCGCCGTGGTGACCGCGCGCTTCACCCACAGTCTGTCCGCGCACGACCGCTCGACGACCTCGGTGACCCTGCCGCCGGGGACCTGGACCGACGCGGTGACCGGCGAAACCCTCGACGGAACCGCCCATCTCGCGCAGTTGCTCGCCCCCGGACCCGTCGCGATTCTCACCCGCTCAGGCTGAGCACACCGTCAGGTGGTGTCACTCACCCCGCCGGGGCAGGCGCGGGCGGGGCGGCGGGGGCGGCCGGCTGCCCGGACTGGTTCTGTTGGCCCTGGGGCGCACCGATACCGGCCTGCGCGCCGTCGAGCTTCGCGACCAGCCACTTGCCGTCCTCTTTGTGCAGGTCCAGCCAGATCAGCATCAGTTCCTTGCCGCCGGACGGCGCCAGGGTGCTGGTCCCACTGACCTCCATCAGCACACTCGTCTTTGCCGAGTCGGTGTCGAAACTGGCGACCGACACCGACTTCACGACCGGGGTGGCCTTCACGTTCAGATCCTTGACCGCCTTGCTCCCGTCGGACTGCTGCTGCTCCAGATGTTGACGGAACTCACCGGTGGACAGGGGGCCGAGGAGCTCCTTCATGTTGCCGATGTTGTCGGTGTTCATCGTGCTGACCAACTTGACCGAGAACTCCTCCGACGCCGCCTTGCTGTCGTCGAAGGCGGCGAGTTCCTGCCGCTGGTGATAGTAGCCCCAGCCCAGCAGCACGACCCCGACCACCACGGCGATCACGACGATCGCGGCCAGGACCTTCGCCAGTCCACGGGTCGAGAAGGTCAGCGAGATCTCGCGTCCGCCAGAAGATTTCGGGCGCTCGGAATCGGGTGTCACGTCGTTGTCGGGGGTTGCGGCCGCCGGGGTCGGGGTACCGGACCGGCGCCCCGCCGTCCGAGCGGATTTCGTCTGCGGACGCGTCGCCTTCGGTGCCGGCTCGGCCGGCTCGTCGACACTTCCGGTCGACGTGTCATCGGCACCGAGATCCGCGTCGGCCCGCGGCACGGCGTCGTCGGTGTGGGCGGCGTCGTCGGTGTGGGCGGTGTCCTCGGGACGGGGCGATCTTGACTCTGCCGAGCCCTCGTGCGATCCGTCGGAGTTGTTGTCCTGCTTGGTCATTCCTTCTCTTCACATCACTTGTCGAGCGGCACTGTCCGCGCATTCGGGTCATAGCCGGGCGGCGGACCGGCGGTATCGTCGCCGGGTGGTCGAGGTGCGTTCGCCGATCCGCGGACCTGTTGCCGCGGGTCTTCGGTCACACAGTACAGATTGGTGGGCACGGTCAGTTCCAGGATCTTCGTCGGTCGCACCGGGGTGACGGCGTAGTTGCAGCTCGGGCGCGGGAAGATGGAGCCGAACGCCCACCACGCGCCGCCGTGGAACATCGTGAGGCTCTTGACCCCGGCGTCTCGGATCGACGGGAGCAGATTCGCGATGGCGGGTGCCCGCAGAGCACCCTGCCGGGCCACGTCCACGAACTGCTGGAGCACGTCGGACACCGGGTCCCGGATCTGGTTCAGGGAGCCGGTCAGACTCGTCAGTTGCGATGGTCCCCGATCGAGCAGGGTGCGGATCTCCTTGTCGGAGGCCACCGCCGCGTTCACGATGGTACTCAAGGACGAGACCGTGGTCCCCAGATCCGGCTGGATGTTCGAGGTGGTCTTCAGAATCGTTCCGGTGTCGGAGATCAGCTTCTTCGTCTGCGGCAGCACGAGTGCCAGGTCGGCGAAGATGGTGCCGCCCGAGACGAACAGTGCGCGCAGATCGTTGTCACCGGAGCCGTCCGAACCGAGTGCCACCTCCAGGTTGTCGACCGCCGACCGCAGCTTGACCGGATCGATCTGCTCCACGACGTTGAGTGACGCCTCAAGCATCTCGGGGAACGGCGCCGTCACCCGAGTCTGGTTCACCGCGACGACATCACCATCGGCGAAGTACGGACCGTCGGCCGTGGCCGGTTCGAAGTCGACGTACTGTTCGCCCGCCGCCGAGAGTCCGAGGGCGGCGACGACCGCGTTGCGGTTGATCTTGACGTCATCGGTGATCTCGACGGTCACGTCCACCTGTTTCGGCTGCACGCGGATCGACTCCACCTCACCGACCCGGGCGCCGCGCAACATGACGCCCGAGGTGTCCTGGAGCCCACCGGAACTCGTGAAGTGCACGGTCATCTGATAGGTGCCCTTGAACGGATCCCAGCGGAGCGCGCCGAAGGACAGGTACGCCAGCCCGACGAGCATCACCAGGATCAGCCCGATGTTCCCGACGAGGACCGAGTGCCTGCGCACCCAGGTGAACGGTCCGGACAACGCCCTCATCCGCAGCACCCCCGCGTTCCGGTCAGCCGTGCCAGCAGTCGGGTCAGCGTCTGCTGCAATGCCTTCGAGCCCTCGTCCACATCCTGCAACTCGGGCAGGCGACTGGCCGAGTCGAACCCGGCGCCGGGATTGAGGTAGTAGACCTTCGCCGACAGTGCCGCGGCACTACCGGGCGTCGACTTGACCCACTTGGGAGTCAGCGTGGCCAGATTGTCCGAGAGCGGACCAAGGACGTTCGCGGCGCCGCGTAGACCTCTCAGTGCCGTCGACAGATGTCCGATGAGCTCGACGAGATTGTCCTGGTCGGAGTTCAGGAAGTCATTGGTCGCCGCGGTCACCCGGTTCGTCTTGTCCAGGGTCGTCAAGATCTGACCGATCTGGCTGTTCACCGCGTTGACCGCGGGTCCGAGTTTGTTGATCGACGCCATGATCTGGGCTCGACCGTCCGCTAGCTGACCGGTCAACACCTGCATGTTGCGCATCGACTCATCGACCTCGGCGGAGTTCTTGTTGAACTTCGTGATCGCAGTGGTGAGGCCTTCGATCGAGCCGGACAGCTCGTCCGGATGCGCCGAGACCGCGCTGCTCAACTCCGTCAGGATCACCTGCAGCGAGCTCAGGGATCCACTGTCGACCAGACCTGAGGTGCTGACGAGCAGATCCTCGACGGTCGCGGCGGCCGAGGTCGGCCCGTCGAGGCTGTCGCCGTCGCCGAGATACCCCGACGGCGCGCCCTTCGGAGGTAGCAGTGCGACGAACACGTCGCCGAGCGGAGTCGCCTGCCGCAGTTCGGCACCGGTGCCGGTCGGCAGCTTGGAGGCCGTGCTGACGTTCATGGTGACCACCGCCGAATAGTCCTGCGCGACGATGTCGGAGACCTGCCCGACGTCGGTCCCGTAGAGCTTGACCTTCGCGCGCGTCGGCAGGTTGAGCGCGTTGTCGAACTTCGCTGTCAACCGGATCGAATCACCGATGCCGCCGGGAGCGGGCAGCGGGATCTGCTCGACGGTGAGTCCCGGTACCACGCCACAGCCCGACATCGACACGACCGCCGCCACGAGCACCATCATCAGGGCGCCGCGCGAGACCCGTCGCCCGCGTCCGTCGGCGCGTTGAACTCGGAAGGGTCCGATTCCGCCACGGGTCATTTCGTCAGCTCCATCATCGCCGAGAACACACCGAGATCCGGCCCGAAATCCTTGAGCTGGCCCGTGCGACACCCGTTCTTCTGGAGGTTGATGGCCTGGCAGAAGGTCGACAACGCCTCGGTGTCGATCAACGACTTGTCGAGCAGCACCTGTGCACGCCAGGCGCCCTGCTCGGCCGAGACCGAGTTGCTGAGGTTCTGGAACAGCAACGGCCCCAGGTCGATCGTCTCCACCACCTGCCGCGAGAAGTCGCTGAGGTTCTCGGCCAGCGCAGCGAGGCGACCGGTCGACGACCCGATCGTGCCCGCATTGTTCCGCAGGAATGCGGTGGTGTTCTGCAGCGCGACGTTCAGGTCGCCCAGCGTCGCCTGGAGACCCGGCGCCTGGGTGCGGAGCATCTGCGCGACGTCGTTGATGGAGTTGGAGAAGGCCGTCATCTTCGGGTAGTTGCCCACCAGTGTGGAGGTCAGTCCCTGCACGGTCTTGATGATCTCCATCAGGGCACCACCATTGCTGGATGCCACCTCGGAGGCCTTGCTCAGCTGGTCGAACGCCTCACGCATCCGTTCGCCGTTGCCACTGGTGATACCGGAGGTGATGTCGACCAGGTCGGCGACCGGCCCCTCACCGTGCTGATCACCCGACAGCGACTTCACCAGGCCGTCGATCGAATCGAACAGCTCGCCGACCGAGACCGGGCTCTTCGTCTGCTGGATGACCGCGCCGTCGGTGAGCTTGTCGCCCTCGGAATATGTCGGGGACAACTCGATGTGTCGGGTGGTCACGATGGAGGTGTTGACGATGGCCGCGGTGGCGTCGGCGGGAACCGGGACATCCTTGTCGACGGTGAACGTCACCTTCACCCGGTTGCCCTGCTGCTCCACCCCGGTCACCTGGCCGACCGGCATACCGAGCACCGAGACGTCGTTGCTCGAATAGAGGCCGGCGACGTCGTCGAAATATGCGGTGACCTCGATGGCCGAACCGAACGCCGCCGTCCACTTCGCCGGGATGAGCGAGCAGCCCGACAGGCCCAGCACCACCATCAGAGCCAGCGCGACCATCGAGAGCGGACGACGCAGGCCGCGGGCCCCGCGTGCGGTGATCAACATCCGTCCACCACCCTCGCCAGGCACAGCCAGTTGTCCGGGAAGATCCCCCAGGGGAGGTAGCCGTTCGCGTAGGGACCGTCGCCGATGATGTTGTTGGTGAGTCGCGCGGTGACCGGGAGCACCTCGAGGAGCTTGCGAAGGTTGGCGCGATTCTTCTCCAGTCCCTGGGACATCGTGTTGAGGTTGGCCATGATCGGCGCGAACTGGTTGCCGTTCTCGCGGGCCACCGCGCGGGCCTGCTCGGTCAGCTGGGCGATCCCGTCGAGCATCCTCGTCACCAGAGCCTCACGCGCGGTGATTTTCTCGGCCAGCTGACGACCCTGACCAACGATGATCGACAACTGTGTCTGACTGTCGTCGACGATCCCCGTCACCGACTTCGTGTCGCTGACGAGTTGATTGATCTGATCCCGGCGGTTGGTGATCACCTTCGACATCGCGGTCAGCGAATCGAGGGTCGGCTTGGTCACCGCTGGTGCACCGGCGAGCTGCCGGTTGAGGGTGCGCAGGCTGTCGGCGAAGCTCTCGTCGTCGATCCCGGCGATGATCGGGGTGCCCTGTTCGATGGTCTTCTGCAGATCGTAGGGGACGCTCGTCTGCACGATCCGCCCGTCGGTGGCCTCGGTGGGCGAATCCCCCAGCGACACATCGACATATCGCTGTCCGAGCAGTGTGGACATCTTGATCTCGGCGGAACCGTTCGATGTGACGTTCACGTCCCGGTCGACCTTCATCGTGACGGTCACGTGATTCCCGTCGAGTTCGGTCGAGCTGACCTCGCCCTTGTCGATGCCGGCCACCCGCACCTTGTCCCCGGGACGGATGCCGCCCGCCTGGGCGAAATCACCGGTGTAGGTCTTCTTCCCGAGGTGTGCCTGCGCCAGACTGGTGACACCCAGCACCAACAGCACGATCACCGCGGCACCGGCCAGGCCGTACCAGAAACGACGATTGCCGTCGAAGTGTCTGCGCCACCTGCTCATCGACACACCTCCGAATGCTTGGTGCCACCGATCTTGTTGATGATGCCGGGTGGCAACAGCACGTCTCCGATCGCGATGTCGAGGTCGCAGGCATAGATGTTGAGGTAGGCGCCCTGACCGAGGACCAGTGGGAAGTGACCGAGGAAGATCGGCAACTGCCCCGCCATCCGGTCGAGCTTGGCGCCGTTGGCGATGAGGGTGGACGTGGCCGCCCGCGCGTCGGTCGCCGCGGCCGACAGCGAGCTCCGGCTCTGTCCGAGTACGTCGGCGAATCCACTTGCGGTCTGTCCGATCTGGGACACCGATTTGCCGAAGGCGGCCGAGTTCGCGTTGAGGTTCTCGATCAGGCCCGAGATGCTGTCGATCACGGTGCCCACCTGGCCGCCCTGCTTGGCCAGGTCGCGCATGACGGCGCTCAGGTTGTTGATGATCGACCCGATCACCGCATCACGATCGGCCATGTCCGAGGCGAGTTGCCCCACCTCGGCGACGGTGTAGCTCAGCGACACCTTGTTGCCCTGGAAGGCCTGGATCAGTCCCTCCGACAATGCATTCACCTGTTCTGGTTTCAGGGTCTCGAACACGGGCTGGAACCCGGCGAGCAGTCGGGTCACGTCGAACGAGTCCTCGGAGGGCTGTCGGAGGGATGATCCGGCCGCCAGCGGCGCGCTGTCGGCGCCCTTCACCAACGTGAGAGACAGGTACCGCTGACCGATGAGGTTCTGATAACGGATCGCCGCCTGGGTGTTGGTGAAAACGGGCTGATCGGTCTGTACGTCGAAGGTGACCCGGGCACGACCGTCGTCGAGGGAGATGTCGTGGACCCGGCCGACCCGCACGCCGGCCATCCGGACGTCGTCGCCGGTGGCGAGCCCGGAGGCATCCGTGAAGTAGGTGGTGAACGAGTTCGTGTTCCCCGGCAGCGACCGCTCCAGGGTGGACCAGATGATGTAGGTCAGGAGCATCGCGACGATCGCGAACACCGTGAAGCCGATCAGTGGTTTGCGGATGCTGGACTGCCCGTGGCTCATCGACCGCCTCCCTGCTGTCCGTTGGGGCTCCCCGGCCTGATCGAACTCGACTGGACCAGCGGCCCGAGCATCAGCGTGTCCGCGGCACCGGGCTTACGCTTGAGTGCCGTGCCGAGCGTCTTGTCGTCCGATGATGTGGTCACCGATCCCGCGGCGGATGCGTTGCGGCGCATACCGTCCGAGGGATAGATCATCAACGGACCGGAACTCGTCGGCCCCGTCCCGGTGCCCGGACCCACACACCCCGGGGCGCGCGTCTGGCCGTACGGGCCACCGTTGTAGACAGGGCAGTTCTGCCGTGTGTACCGCTGATACGCACCGAAGCTCACACCGATGTTGAGCTGTGCGTGACCGTTGACACCGGTGAACACGGTCAGCGCCTTGGCCGCGAGGTTGTTCAGCGCCGACAACGACTGCGGCAACGCGTCCGGCTCGAGGACCGCGGCGCCGACCATCGTGTTGAGATCACGCACCACCCGCTTGCCCCGATCACCGTTGGCCGCGAAGAGCGCCTGCGTCTCGTCCAGGACGCCCTCGCCCGCCGACAGGAGGGCGGTGAGATCCTGCTGTTTCTCGGCGATGGTCATCGCCGGGATCACGCTGCGGCCCAATGTGTCCAGCAACTGTGGCGTCGACTGGGAGAGCCCCTTCACGGCGTTGTTGAAGTTGTCGAAGCCCGAGGGAGCGCCTGGGGGGAACTGCGCGTTGATGGTGCGCCAGTAGTTGTCCAGCAGCGGGACGAACGCGCCGAAAACCGCACCGCCACCCTTCAACGCATCCGAGATGGTCCCGAGCACCGACGCGAGATCCTCCGGCGGTACGGCCTGCAGCAGGGTCCGCAGTTCGTTCTGCGCATCCTGCAACCGGATGGTCGGCAGGGTCTCGTCGGCCGGGATCGTGGCGTCCGAGGACAGGCCCTCCCCACTCGCCTGTCCGGGTGCGACGAGTTCGACGGAATTGACGCCGAACAAGTTCGACGGCACGGTCCGCGCGGTGACGTTGCTGGGGATGCCCGGCGCCTGGTCCGGATCGATGTCGATCCCGACGTTCTTGTACTGGAGGTTGCCCGGCCCGACGTCGCCGCTGAGATCTATCGACTTCACCGCCCCGACGATCAGGCCGTTGTAGCGGACATCTGCATCGGTGACCAACCCGTCGCCCACGTCGGTCAGTTTGGCGGTGACCGGAACCGTCGAGGTGAAGGTGCCCTGATATCGCAGGAAGAGCAGTACGAACAAGATGAGCAGGGCGACGAGGAACGCGAGTCCGCGCAGGACGTACTGCAGCAGTGAGGGATTGCGGCCGTCGGTGGCGATGTCCATCGAATCCTCCCCTAACCCGAGATCTTGATTCCGGGCGAGGTGCCCCAGAACACGAGCGTCAGGACCAGGTTGGCGAAGACGATGACGATGATCGCCATGCGGATCGCGTGCCCGGCGGCCACCCCCACGCCTTCGGGACCCCCGGAGGCGAAATAGCCGTAATAGCACTGGATGAACGTGGTCAGCAGGACGAAGACCACCACCTTCACGAATGAGGCGACCATGTCCGTGGAGACCAGGAACTGGTTGAAGTAGTAAAGGTAGGTGCCTGCGCCCTGGCCGCTCTGCACCTGGAACATGACCTGGCAGGCCAGGTAGTTCGCGGCCAGCGACACCGCATACAGCGGCACGATCGCCAGCACGGCCGCCGACATCCGAGTGGTGACGAGGTAGGGCAGCGGGCGGATCGCGATGGATTCGAGCGCGTCGATCTCTTCGCTGATGCGCATCGAACCGAGCTGCGCGGTGAATCGGCATCCCGACTGAGCGGTGAACGCGGTGGCCGCGAGCAGTGGCGCGATCTCACGGGTCGTGGCGAAGGCCGACAGGCCGCCGGTGACCGGGGACATGCCGAGGAGGTTCAGGGCGGTGTATCCCTCGATGCCCACGGTGGCCCCGCCCATGACGCCGAGGATCACCATCACGCCGACGGTGCCGCCGCCGACGACGATCGCGCCGTTGCCCCAGGCGACATCCGACAGCAGACGCCAGACCTCTTTGCGGTAGTGGGTGAAGGCGATCGGCACCGCGCCGATCGACTTGACCAGAAAGGTGATGAGGTGGCCCATCGCGGCGAGCATGCCGCGCGGGCCCCGGTAGATCGCCTTGGCCGCCTCGAGCGGCCGGAGAGCGGGGGGCACATACCGTGATGCGGTCACCTCACACCACCTTCGCCGGGACGAGGATGGCGAACAGCTGGGTCAGCGCGACGTTCACGGTGAACAACAGCAGCACGGAGTTGACCACGGCGGCGTTGACCGAGTTCGCCACACCCGCCGGACCGCCCTTGGTGGTCAGGCCGCGATCACAGGCGACCACCGCGACGATGGCACCGAAGATCACCGCCTTGATGATCGCGAAGGCGAGGTCGGAAGTGGATGCGAAGGACGCGAATGTGCCGGTGTAGCTACCCGGCGTACCGCCCTGGAAGTAGACGTTGAAGACATATCCGGTGATGAAACCGACGAAGCAGACGAAGCCGCACAGCAGAAAGCTCACCACCATGGTGGCCAGCAGGCGCGGGGAGATCAGACGCTGGATCGGGTTGACCCCCATCACCTTCATCGCGTCGATCTCGTCGCGGATGGTTCGAGAGCCGAGATCGGCGGCGATGGCCGAGCCGACCGCGCCGGCCAGCAGCAGCGACGTCACCAGTGGCGCGCCCTGCCGGATCACACCCAGTCCGGTCGCCGCTCCCGAGAACGAGGTCGCGCCGATCTGACCGGCGATGTTGGACACCTGGATCGACACGATCACCCCGATCGGGATCGCGACCAGCAGCGTCGGGAACACCGAGGTACTCGACATGAACGCGCACTGACGGATGAACTCACCGAACGGGAACCGGCGTTTGACGATGTCGACGATGAGGACCTTGAAGACCTCGACGAACATGCCCATCTGCCGCCCGAACGTGTCGAACGAGGCCATGACATGGTCACGGAACCACCGGCGAACTCCGCCCGAGCCCGCACGTGTTCCCTCCCCGTTCGAGGTCACCGCGTCAGTACTCAATCCCCTACCCTCGCGTGTCGGCTGCCCCGTCGCCGGGTTCAGTCAGATGTGTCGATCGAGCGGCCGACTCGGCCACCATCCCGCACACCATGTCGATGCGGGCCCCCTGGTGGGCCGACCCCCGCCGGTAAATATATCTGATATCTCCAATCCGTCTGTGTCACGGGTCACACTACCGACATCTGCGCCTGTCACAGCGGCGACATACCTTGTGTTTCGTGACCGATAAGTCGAAAGCTCCCGACACCATAACTGGGTCGACCGACCAACGTGGGGAGATATCGCGCTTTCCGGTCCCGGCGCGGCCTTTCGTGCCGCCGCACACGGCGGCCGATATCCGCGTGTGGGCACCGCGTGCACAGAGCGTCGTGATGCTGGCCGACGACGGCGGTGGCCAGAGCGAGATCCCGATGCGCCGAGACCAGGCCGCCACGGGGCAGGACACGGCGCAGTGGTGGGTTCCGGAGGTCGAGCGCTCGACCGCCGCGCAGCCCGACCTCCGATACCGTTTCGTCGTCGACGGCGGCGAGCCCGTCCCCGATCCGCGTTCCGTGCGACTTCCCGACGGTGTCCACGGCAGTTCGGCGCTTCATCATCTCGACGAGCCGTCGTGGTCCGCCGACGACTGGCGCGGCATCGATGTCCGGGGGGCCGTGCTCTACGAGCTGCACATCGGAACCTTCACTGCAGAAGGCACATTCGACGCCGCGATCGAGCGGATCGACCACCTGGTGACCCTCGGTGTCGACGTCGTCGAGGTCATGCCGATCAACGCGTTCAACGGGACCCACGGCTGGGGCTACGACGGTGTCGCGTGGTACGCGGTGCACGAGCCATACGGCGGCCCGGATGGTTTCGCCCGATTCGTCGACGCCTGTCACCGGCGCGGCCTCGGCGTGGTGCTCGACGTCGTCTACAACCACCTCGGGCCGTCGGGCAACTATCTGCCCCGGTTCGGTCCGTACCTCACCGAGGGAACCAACAGCTGGGGGTCCTCGCTGAACCTGTCGGAGCCCGATTCGGACGAGGTCCGGTCCTACATCATGGCCAACGCGCTTCGCTGGCTGCGCGACTTCCACGTCGACGGGTTACGTCTCGACGCCGTCCACGCCCTCGTCGATCACCGAGCGGTCCATCTGCTCGAGGAACTGGCGGTCGCGACCGATGCGCTCGCACTCGAACTCGGCCGGCCTCTGTCGCTGATCGCGGAGAGCGACCTCAACGATCCGCGACTGATCCTGCCGCGTGAACTCGGCGGGTACGGACTCGCCGCGCAATGGGACGACGACGTCCACCACGCCATCCACGCCGCCGTCTCGGGCGAGCGGCAAGGTTACTACGCCGATTTCGGCAGCCTCGAGGGATTGTCGAAGGTGCTGAGGGGCGGGTTCTTCCACGACGGCACCTACTCATCGTTCCGCAGGCGCCATCATGGCCGGCCAATACCGACCGACCTGGTCGCCGCAGAGGCGTTGGTGGCCTACACGTGCAATCACGACCAGATCGGCAATCGGGCCGTCGGCGACCGGCCCTCGGCCTACCTCACCGGTGGTCGCCTCGCCATCAAGGCGGCACTCGTGCTGCTCTCGCCGTTCACCCCGATGTTGTTCATGGGCGAGGAATGGGCGGCACAGACGCCGTTCGCGTTCTTCACCTCACACCCCGAGCCGGAACTCGGCCGCGCGACGGCGGACGGCAGGCGCGCGGAGTTCGCCGACCACGGCTGGGACGGTGTGGAGATCCCCGATCCTCAGGACCCGGAGACTTTCCGGTCGTCGAAGCTCGATTGGTCCGAGTTGGACCAGATGGCCCACCGTCGGATGTTCGACTTCTACCGCGAGCTGATCGAGCTGCGCAAGTGCGAGGAGGATTTCCGTCGCGGCGATTTCGCCTCGGTCACAACATCATTCGACGACGCAGCCGGTTGGTTCGCGATGTCGCGCGGCGAGTGGGTCGTGATCTGCGTCCTGGGCGGAACCGAGACGACCGTACCGGTCGACCTGACCCCCGAGCTCTGGTGGGACGAACCCACGATCGCCGACGGAGCGCTGCGCAGCAACGGGCACAACGTGGTGATCGGCCGGACCCGGTGACCGATCAGGTCAGGTAATCGTAGGCCGGAGTACCGGGTTCGAGTCGCTCACAGTGCAGTCGTGAGTGCGCCATGCGATCCATCAGGCCGACGAGACCCTCGGGTTCACCGAGCTCCACACCGACCAGCGCGGCCCCGGTCTCCCGGTTGTTCCGCTTGACGTACTCGAAAAGCGTGATGTCGTCGTCGGGGCCCAGCACGTCGTCGAGGAACCTCCGCAATGCCCCGGGCTCCTGCGGGAAGTCCACCAGGAAGTAGTGCTTGAGCCCCTTGTGGACGAGTGAACGTTCGATGATCTCGCCGTACCGCGAGACGTCGTTGTTGCCGCCGGAGATCAGGCAGACGACGGTGGCATCGGCCGGCAGGTCCAGCGTGGACAGTCCGGTGACGGCGAGCGCACCGGCCGGCTCGGCGATGATGCCCTCGTTCTGATAGAGCGCCAGCATGGTCGAGCAGATCGCACCCTCGTCGACGTGCATGATGTGCGCGGAGCCCGGGCGGGGTCGGTACCGGACGCCGTCCTCGAGCACTCCGACCAGGGGCTTCGGCGCGATGCCCGGCAGGCACGGGTGCTCGGTGATGGTTGCGTCGAGATCCGCCATCACCCGGTGGCCGATGCTGCCGATGCGCTTGACCGCCGCGCCGTCGACGAAGGGATCGATGGTGTCGAGAGTGACGGGCCCGCCGGCCGCCAGCGCCGCGGTCAGTGAGACCGCGCCGGTCGGCTCGACTCCGACGATGGCCACGTCGTCGCTGAGCGACCGCAGATAGGTCGCGATACCGGCGAGGCAGCCACCGCCACCGACGGGCGCGACCACGACGTCGGGCACCTTTCCGAGTTGCTCGACGATCTCGTAGGCGATGGTCCCCTGCCCCGCGGCGGTACGCGGGTCGTCGAACGCATGGATCCAGGAAGCCCCGGTGCGCATGACGTCCGACTGCGCCGCGGCGGCCGCGGCGTCGTACGTCTCGCCGACGGCGATCAGTTCGACGAAGTCTCCACCGTGCCAACGGATTCGGTCGCGCTTCTGCTTCGGAGTGGTGGTCGGCACATAGATCCGCCCGGGCACCTGCATGGACCGGCATGCGTACGCGACGCCTTGTGCGTGGTTGCCTGCGCTCGCCGCGACCACACCGCGGGCGAGTTCCTGCTCGGACAGTTGGGCCATCACGTTGTAGGCACCGCGAATCTTGTACGAGCGCACCGTCTGCAGGTCCTCGCGCTTGAGAAAGACCCGGGCCCCGACGTCTGCCGAGATCCGCGGCGATTCCTCGAGCGGCGTGCGGGCGACAGCCTCGGCGATCCGCGCGACCGACGCCGTGATGGCGTCCGCGGTCAACGTGGGACCGTGCTGATGAACCGATGCCTCCTGCGTACTCACGCTCTCCATGCTCTCACCCGGCGTCGTGGTGAGAGCATCGGGAGGTCCGGCGCAGTCCGATCGTAAATGGTCGACGGGGCCTTGCCGCGGGCATACACTCCACACAGGTCAACGAACCAGTCGTCCCCCGAGATCTGTGCGCGTGACCAACCGGCGGACGGCGTCCAACCTCGAGAGGCCGAGATGTTCCGACGCTCCACATCGTTCGACTGCGCCGACGACTCTGCATCGGTGTCACCCCCGGGATCGGGGCGGCCCGTCCGACGACGATTGATCGCGACCTCCTCGGTGATCGCACTCGCCGCCGGTCTGTTCACCGCGCTGTCGGCGGCCCCGGCCGCGGCCGCGCCGGTGTGTGCAGGCGCCGGGCAGGCCCCGCGCCTCGTCGGGTCGGTACCCGGGGCAGCACTCGAGGGACTGACCGTCGACGCCGGCGGACGGCTCTACACGACCGACCTGGTGTCGGGAAGGGTGTTCCGACTCTCGGCGCCGGGCGCACGACCGGTGCCGATCGCGCGCGTCCCCGAAGGCGGCGGCGGCGCACTCGCATGGGCCCGGGACGGCGCATTGCTCGTCGGCTACGGTGCCGATCCCCGCGTCGTCGTCGGGGACTCGCTCCGGCACGCGGGCATCGCACGTCTGAACGTCGCCAACCTTGCGCTCCGACCCTGGGTGCGTGGCTTCTCCGCCGCCAACGGGATGGATACGGCGGCGAACGGAATCGTCTATGCCACCAATGATTTCGGCAATCTGATCGGACGCGCCTATCCCAACGGCGCAGTGCAGGCCGACTGGGGTTCGCTGCCCAGCGCCAACGGCGCGGTCCTCGGAAAAGGTGACCGGTGGCTGTACGTGTCCCGCACCTTTGTGAATCCGGGCGTCAGCCGCATCTCGACCGCCAACCCTCGCGTGGTGCAGAGCCTGCTCGATCTGGGCGGGAACATCACCGCAGGCCCGGATGGGCTGACACTCGATTCCAAGGAGCGGCCGGTGGTTCCGTTCAACGGGGCAGGCCAGATCGTCCGGATCACCTCGCCGGGACGCTACTGCGTACTCGCTTCGGGAATCCCCACCTCGAGCGTGTTGTCGTACGGCCGGGGAAACCGCGGCTTCGCGGCGGGGCATCTCTACCGGGCGGGCTTCGACGGACGGATCTACGAGATCCCGGGTGGGTTCGATCGGGGCGCCACGGCAGCGGTCCCGAGCTGAGCGGCTCGCTCGTCGGCAGTCCAGGGTCCCGAAGGGAATCCTGGTTCGCTCGACGCCACCACCTGCAACACACTCCACGGAGGTCGACGAACCGGCCCTCCACCGGAACCATGCGTGAACAGAAGTCCCCGAGCTCAGTGGGAGGCTGACATGTTCCGACGGAGCCGCTTCGATGATGCCGTCGACCCATGGGTGCACCCGGGCGTGAGCACCCGTCGGCGACGCCTGGTCGTAGCGGCGTCGGTGGTGGCACTCGCGGCGGGCCTGCTCACCGCGGTGTCCGCGGTCCCGGCCTCGGCCGCGCCGATCTGCGCCGGAGCCGGGCAGGCGCCACGACTGGTCGGTACCGTGCCGGGCGCCACACTCAAAGGTCTCACCGTCGATGCCGGCGGACGGCTCTACACAACAGACTTGGTCTCGGGCCGAGTATTCCGTCTCTCCGCCCCCGGCGCACCGGCGGTCCCGATCGCTCATGTCCCCGACGGAGGCGCCGACGCACTGGCCTGGGCACCCGATGGCGCGCTGTTGGTCGGCTATGGCTCCGATCCGCGCGTCTTCGTCGGGGACGCACTGCGCCCCGGCGGCATCGCGCGTATGAATGTCGGCAACCTGTCGCTCCGCCCGTGGGTCCGGGGGCTCTCGGCCGCCGACGGCCTTGATGTCGGCGCAAACGGAACGGTTTACGCCACCAACGATTTCGGCAATCTCATCGGCCGCGTCCACCCTGACGGCGGCGTGCAGGCGGCCTGGGGAACTGCGCCGAGCGCCAACGGCGCGGTTCTCGGACGCGACGACCATTGGCTGTATGTTTCCCGTACCTGGGTCAATCCGGGCGTCAGCCGCATCTCCACGACCAACCCGCGGGTGGTACAGAGCCTGTTGGACCTCGGCGCGAACACGATGGCGGGTCCGGCCGGCCTGACACTTGATTCCCGGGGGCGTCCGGTGGTGGCATTCGGCGGGGCCGGACAGATCGTCCGGATCACCTCGCCGGGACGGTACTGCGTCCTCGGATCCGGCATGGCATCGTCGATCGTGGTGTCGTACGGCCGTGGAACCCGCGGATTCTCGGCGGGACATCTCTACCGGGCCGGCTTCGATGGCCGCATCTATGAGATACCGGGCGGTTTCGATCGGGGTGCGACTGCGGCCGTCCCCGGCTGAGCGGGCTCTCGTCGCGAATCCGGCTTCTGTCGACGGGAATGCAGTTGCTGTCGGCGCGGCCGCGGTTGCTGTCGACGGATCTGTGGTTGCTGTCGGCGGCTAGCGGTGCCGGCGTGATTGCCAGAAACGCTCGGTCCACCACACGGTGATCAGCGCAACTGCCGAGGCCCAGGCGACGGCCTGGACCGAGCCGGTGATGGCGAGGGCGAGCACTCCGACGACGACGGCGGCCAGCAGGGCGTGCAGCTTGTAGAGCGGCCACCTGGTGCCGGCGATCTCCACCGATCGTGCCGATGCCCGCGCCCGGGTGGGACGCACCTCGACCAGCGCGGTGATGTTCGCTGAGGTCATGGGTCACTCCTCGGTCGGGCGGAGATGGCGGATGTTCGTTGCCACTGACCCCAGTATAACGCACCCGAAACTAAATTGTTCGGCCAGCCGAAATCTCTGGTTCGGGTGTGGGCACTTTCACTCAGCCGTCAACCCAGACAGCTCGGTCCGAGCAGCGCCTTGAGATCACCCATCAGCGCGGAACTCGGGCTGACGCGCAGCGACTCCGTGAGTCGCAGGATCGTCGACCGTTGCTCGCTGACCAGCGTGACGTGCACGTCGGCGGTACCGGGGTGTCGCGTGAGGACCTGCTTGAGCGCCTGCACCCGATCCGGTGTACACGTCCGCGCACTCAGCGTGAGCGACACCGGTTTCGCCGTTCCCACCACTGCCAGGTCGGGCACCGCGAGGTCGTTGGCGCTGATCATCGTGCTGTCGTCGCGTTTGTTGACCCGCGCCTTGATGAGCACGATGTTGTCGGCCACGATGTCGAGCCCGTAGACCTGGAACGACCGCGGGAAGAAGTAGACCTCGACACCACCGACCATGTCCTCGAGGGTCACGACCGCGTACGGCTCGCCCTTCTTGTTCACGCGACGGTTGACCGACGAGATGATGCCGCCGATGGTGATCTGCGCACCGTCGCCCACCGTGCCCTCGAGGAGCGCGGTGATCGATGTGTCGGTCTGGGCCGCGATGGCGTGCGCCACCCCGGCCAGCGGGTGATCGGAGACGTAGAGCCCCAGCATCTCCCGCTCCAGCGCCAATTTGTGTTTGGAATCCCACTCCTCGTCGGGCACCTTGACGGCGAAGACCTCGGCCATCGTGTCGTCGGCCCCGCCGGAGTCACCGAAGAGGTCGAACTGTCCGATCGCCTCGGCCTTCTTGGTGCCGATGACCGATTCCACCGCGTCGCCGTGGACGAGGAAGAGGCCCTTGCGCGGATGACTCAACGAGTCGAACGCACCGGCCTTGATGAGTGACTCCGTGACCTTCTTGTTGCACGCGGTGACGTCGATCTTGCCGAGGTAATCGGAGAAGTTGGTGAACTTCCCCTTCTCCTCACGTGCGGCGAGGATCGCCGACACCACGCCCGTCCCGACGTTGCGCACCGCCGCGAGACCGAAGCGGATGTCGCCGCCGACGGCCGCGAAGTTGCGTTGCGATTCGTTGACGTCGGGCGGCAGCACCGTGATGCCGAGCTTGCGGCAATCCGACAGGTAGATGGCCGCCTTGTCCTTGTCGTCGCCGACCGACGTGAGCAGGCCTGCCATGTACTCGGCCTTGTAGTTGGCCTTCAGGTAGGCCGTCCAGAAGGAGACCAGGCCGTAGCCCGCGGCGTGCGACTTGTTGAACGCGTATCCGGCGAACGGGAGGATCGTGTCCCACAGCGCCTTGATCGCCGCCGACGAGAAGCCGTTGGACTTCATGCCCTCTTCGAAGCCCTCGAATTCGGCGGCGAGGACCTCGGCCTTCTTCTTGCCCATCGCGCGACGCAGGATATCGGCTCGACCGAGCGAATATCCGGCCACCTTCTGGGCGATCTGCATGATCTGCTCTTGGTAGACGATCAGACCGTAGGTGTCGGCGAGGATCTCCTTGAGCGGCTCCTCGAGCTCGGGGTGGATCGGGCGGACCTGCTGCCGCCCGTTCTTGCGGTCGGCGTAGTCGTTGTGGGCGTTCATGCCCATCGGACCGGGCCGGTACAGCGCGAGCACGGCCACGATGTCCTCGAAGCCGGTGGGCTGCATTCGTTTCAGCAGTTCGCGCATCGCGCCGCCGTCGAGCTGGAACACACCGAGTGTGTCGCCGCGGGCGAGGAGTTCGTAGGTCTTGGGATCGTCGAGCGGGGCGGCGTCGAGATCGAGGTCGACACCGCGGTTGGTCTTGATGTTCTCGATCGCGTCACCGATGACGGTGAGGTTGCGCAGACCCAGGAAATCCATCTTGAGCAGGCCGATGGCCTCGCACGACGGGTAGTCCCAACCGGTGATGATGGCGCCGTCCTGCGCACGCTTCCACACCGGGATCGCGTCGGTCAGCGGTTCCGACGACATGATCACCGCGCAGGCATGCACGCCTGCGTTGCGGATCAGGCCCTCGAGCCCCAGCGCGGTGTCGTAGATCCGCTTGACGTCGGGGTCGGTCTCGATCAGCGACCGCACCTCGGACGCCTCGTTGAACCGCTCGTGGTCGGGATCGGTGATACCCGACACCGAGATGTCCTTGGCCATGATCGGCGGCGGCAACGCCTTGGTGATCTTGTCGGCGATTGCGAAGCCGGGCTGACCGAACTGGACGCGGGCCGAGTCCTTGATCGCGGCCTTCGTCTTGATGGTGCCGAAGGTGATGACCTGGGCGACCTTGTCGCTACCCCACCGCTCCGTCGCGTAGCGGACCATGTCGCCGCGACGGCGATCGTCGAAGTCGATGTCGATGTCGGGCATGGACACGCGCTCGGGATTCAGGAACCGCTCGAACAGCAGACCGTGCGGGATGGGATCGATGTTGGTGATACCCAACGCATATGCGACCAGCGAGCCCGCTGCCGAGCCGCGGCCCGGTCCGACCCGGATACCGACCTCCTGGGCGTGCCGGATGAGGTCGCCGACCACCAGGAAGTAGGCGGGAAAGCCCATCTCGATGATCACGTCGAGTTCGTAATCGGCGCGGCGCGCGTACTCGTCCGGCACGGGCTCCGGGTCGAAGCGGCTCTTCAGGCCCTTCGCCACCTCGCGGCGCAGCCAGGTCTGCTGAGTCTCGCCGTCGGGCACCGGGAACACCGGCATCCGGTCGCGATGCCCGAAGACGTCGGCGTAACTCTCCACCTTCTCGGCGATCTCGAGCGTGGTGTCGCAGGCACCGGGGACCTGCGCATCCCACAGCTCGCGCATCTCGGCGGCCGACTTCAGGTAATAACCGTCGCCGTCGAACCGGAATCGTGTCGGGTCGGACAGCGTCTTGCCGGTCTGGACGCAGAGCAGGGCCTCATGGCTGGTCGACTGGTCGCGGGTGACGTAGTGGCAGTCGTTGGTGACCACCGGTTTGATCCCCAGCCGGCGACCGATGTCGAGCAGGCCGTCGCGCACGCGCCGCTCGATCTCCAGTCCGTGCTCCATCAACTCCAGGTAGAAGTTGTCCTTGCCGAAGATCTCCTGCCACTTCGCGGCGGCCTCGAGGGCCTCGCGCTCGTGGCCGAGGCGCAACCGGGTCTGCACCTCGCCAGACGGACAGCCCGTCGTCGCGATGATCCCGTCCGCGTACTCCGCGATCAGGTCGGCATCCATCCGCGACCACTTACCCAGCTGTCCCTCGATGGACGCCAGCGACGACAGCTTGAAGAGGTTCCGCAGACCGGTCGCGTTGCGCGCCATCATCGTCATGTGGGTGTAAGCGCCACTACCGGAGACGTCGTCGCTCTTCTGGTCGCGGTTGCCCCACAGGACGCGTTTGGTGTCGAACCGCGACGCGGGCGCGATGTAGGCCTCGATCCCGATGATCGGGGTGATGTCGTGCTTGACCGCGGCGTTGTAGAACTCGCTGGCCCCGAACATGTTCCCGTGGTCGGTCATGCCGATCGCGGGCATCCCGAGGCGTTGGGCCTCGGCGAACAGCGGCGACACCTTGGCGGCACCGTCGAGCATCGAATACTCGGTGTGGTTGTGCAGGTGAACGAACGAATCGGCCACGAATCCCTCTCACCTCGACAGCTGTCACGACGACGACGACCACTTTAGGCGCGACGTACGACAGTCTTCGCGGGGCGCGCCCGACTGTGACAGATGGGGCGATCGCCTCGGTGTGTCGGTCCGGCGTGTCGGACCGACACCCCCTCAGGTCTCGCGCAGGATGTCCAGCGCGTGCTGCAGATCGGCCGGATACGGACTGGTGAACTCCACGCGCCTGCCGTCGGCGGGATGTGCAAACGCCAGCGAGCGCGCATGCAGCCACTGCCGCTGCAGACCGAGCCGCTCGGCCAACACCGGGTCGGCCCCGTAGGTCAGGTCGCCGCAGCACGGATGATGCAGCGCCGAGAAATGAACCCGGATCTGATGCGTCCGACCGGTCTCGAGATGGATGTCCAGCAGCGACGCGGATGCGTGCATCTCGAGCGTGTCGTAGTGGGTGACGCTCGGTTTGCCGTTGGCGGTCACCGCGAACTTCCAGTCACTGCCCCGATGACGGCCGATCGGTGCGTCGATCGTGCCGGTCGGCGGATCGAGGTGCCCCTGGACGAGCGTGTGATAACCCTTGTCCACGTCGCGTTCCTTGAACGCGCGCTTGAGCAACGAGTACGCCCTTTCGGACACCGCGAGGACCATCACCCCTGACGTCCCGACGTCGAGTCGGGACACGATCCCCTGACGTTCGGATGCCCCCGACGTCGAGATCCGATAGCCGGCCGCCTCGAGTGCGCCGACCACGGTTGGCCCGCTCCACCCCTGTGATGGGTGTGCGGCCACCCCGACGGGCTTGTCGACGACGATGATGTCGGAGTCGTGGTAGATGACGTCGAGATCCTCGACGGGCGTGGGTTCGACCCTCAGGGGTTGTGCCGGTTCGGGCAGTGTCACGTCGAGCCAGCTGCCGGCGGCCAACTTGTGCGCCTTGCCGACGGCCACCCCTTCGACGGTGATGTCGCCTGCCTCGGCGAGTGCTGCGGCCACCGTCCGCGACAACCCGAGGATGCGGGCGACCCCGGCGTCGAGCCGCATACCATCGACGCCGTCGGGAACCGGCATCGACCTCGATTCACGCATCGGCGTCCTCCGCCGACACCGGCTCACCGTGGCCGGCCCGGCGGGCCGCCCAGCCGGTACGCGAGCCGTCGTACTCGAAGCCCAGCAGCGACAACGCGACGAGCAGGATCGCGCCGCACACCACCGCCGAGTCCGCGACGTTGAAGACCGGCCACCAGCCGACGGACACGAAGTCGACGACGTGCCCGCGCAACGGTCCGGGCGCGCGGAAGATGCGGTCGGCGAGGTTTCCCATCGCACCGCCGAGCACCAGACCGAGCCCGACGATCCACCAGGCCGACCGCAGGCGGCTGCTGTAACGGATGATCCCCAGCACCACCACCAGCGCCACCACGGTCAGCACCCAGGTGTATCCCGATGCCATCGAGAACGCCGCCCCGCTGTTGCGCACCAGGCGCAACGTGATCGCGTCGCCGACGATGTGCACCGGCCGCGCCGGGTCGAGGTGCGCCACGGCCAGCGTCTTCGTCAGCAGGTCGAGGCCGATCACCCCGAGCGCGATGGCGAGCAGCACCCACACCATCGTGGGTCGACGACGACCGGTTGCCCCGTCTCCCCGTCGGTCCGGCCGGGCCCCGGTGGGCGGTGTCCCGTCCGCGCCCTCGGCACCACCGCCGTCCACCGGACCGGGTGTCGCTTGACTCATGACTCCATCATCCACCTCACCATCATCCACGAGGTCTGCAATACGCTGGCTGCCGTGTTCCCCTCGCGCGTCGTCACATCAGGATCGGGGTGGCAGGTACGGCCACCGAATCGAGGCGCAGGCGTCGCCGTCGCGGCGCTGTTGATCATCGCGCTCGCCGGCTGCGGTTCCGGTGATCAGGCAGGCGACACGTCGGCCACAGCGGCGCAGGCGGGCTGTGCCGACGAGTCGACGTCGGGCCAGGAGGGCGTCAACCTTCTGCCGATCCCGCCGGCGAAGGTGACCGTGCTCGACGCGGGCGGCGCAGACAAACGCACCGCCGCCGCAGCTCCCGATCGGACCAGTCCGCAGTCGTCGACCATGGTGACCACCTCGTCGGTGCTCTCGCCCGGTGACACCAAGACCCAGAGCGTCGAGATGCCGCTCCAGGCACGGTTCCATTGCACCGACTCCACCGACCTCGAGATGACCCTCGGCCACGTGACGTCGCCGGAACCGGTCCTCGCCGACCAGTTGCGGGCGGTCGAAAATTCCCGCGCGGGCCTGGCCATCGGCCCCGGTTCGATGCCGATCTCCTTACGTCTGCTCCCGGCCGAGGACGCCGGTCCCGAGGCGCGCAGCGCCGTCGAACAGTCCTTCGTCCAGGCCCTGCAGCTCTCGGTGCCCGTCCCCACCGAGCCGATCGGTCCCGGTGCGCGCTGGCAGGTCGAGCGTGTCATCAGCGGGGCCGCGACGGTCACCCAGCACATCGACGCGACCCTGAAGTCGTGGGACGGCAATCGTCTGGTGGTCGCCGTCACCGTCGACGAGACCCCGGTCAACTCGGTGTTCGCGATTCCCGGCAGTGATCAGACCCTGACCATCGCCCGCTTCTCCAACGGCGGCACCGGACAGGTCACCATCGACCTCACCCGCGGGCTGCCGGTGGCAGGCTCCATCGAACTCTCCGGCGCGCGGGCCCTGGTCGGCAGCGACCCCGGTCGCCCGCTGATACAGCAGACCGGACTCTCCGTCCGCTGGCGCTGACCGGGCCCGACACGGCCGCCGGACCATACAGAAACGGGCCGGTGGCACGAGCTGCTGCTCGTCCCACCGGCCCGTTCAGTTCTGTCGACCGCGGCTCCGGGTCAGTTGGGCGCCTTCGACGTCGAGGCACCACCTGACGACTTGCACATCGGCGTGGTCACGTTGTTGGCCGTGATCAGCGGACAGACCGTGTCACTGGACAACATCCACCGTCCGTCGGTGTAGACGATCCCGGCGTCCAGCTTGGTCGGCGGGTTGTCCGGCAGCTTGACCTGGACCTTCACGGTGGCCTTGTTGGGGCCGGCCGGGATCACCGGCGGGAAGATCTCGTAGGTGACGTCCGGGTTGTCCTGCTTGGCCTTGACCAGCTTGTCGAAGACCGTCGGGTCGGCCGAGGAACCCTCGACCAGCTCGGTCTTCTCCGAGTTCGGCACGTTCGGGTCCAGCGCCTTGGTGAGCATCGCGTTCAGCGTCGCCACCGACGGCCGCTTGTTCGGGTTGGTCACGTCGTCCGCGCTGCTCCCCCCGGCGTCCGCCGAGCTCGCCGCCGACGACACGGTCGGCACGTCCGGCACGTCGCTGTCGTCGCTGCCACAGGCCGCAACCGATGCGACCGACGCCGCGATCAACGCGGCGGTCACGATCTTCGGAAACTTCACCGATCTCCCTCACTGTCGTTCGTCACGCCCGCAGCGGACTCTCCCCCGCCGCAGGTCCTGGCAGATCCTGGCCGACTCATCCCCCTCCGAGCCCGCCAAAACTCACACCACTATGCCAAATGGACGACGAGGCCCCCAACATCCGAGCCGGGAACCATCGCAGCCGGATCGCCAACGGTTGACGCGACGCGCAGGTTCCATCGACGCTGAACACCATGGCGAACACCCGCACCGTCCTGATCACCACCGGCGGCACGATCGCGGCGCTGACCACCTCCGACGGCGCGGTACCGAGCCTGGCGGCGAGCGATCTCCACCCCGGCTCCGGCGACATCCTGGCCGTCGATCTGATGTCGGTGGACAGCTCGGCGATGACCGTCTCCGACCAGTTCGCGATCGTCGCGGCGATCGTCGACGCACTGGCCGATCCCGCGGTCGCCGGAGTGGTGGTGACGCACGGCACCGACACGGTCGAGGAGACGTCGTACCTGGCCGACCTCTTCCTCACCGACGACCGGCCCGTGGTGTTCACCGGTGCGCAACGACCCGCGGACGCACCTGCGCCGGACGGTCCGGACAACATCACCGCGGCGTTGCGGGCGATCACCGATCCGGCGTCGCGTGGCCGTGGTGTCCTGATCGCGATCGGCGGCGAAATCCGTTCGGCACGTGGCATCTTCAAGTCGTCGACGACGGACCTCGCGGCGTTCGACAATGTGCACGACGCCTTGCCGCGACGGCCGATCGGACACCCCGTGCCACGGAGGCGGCACGCCCGCGTGGACGCGTTCATGCTCTATCCGGGCGTGGCGCCGGGCATCATCGCGGCCGCCGTCTCCCAACAGGCATCGGGCATCGTGCTGTCGGCCACCGGGTCGGGCAACACCCACCCCGACATCACCGCCGAGGTGTCTGCCGCGGTCCGCGCGGGCGTTGTCGTGGTGGTGGCCAGCCGGGTTCCCTTCGGGGCGGTCGTACCCGCCTACGGAGGTGGCGGCGGGGCCGTCGACCTCGCACGCGCCGGCGCCATCGTGTCGCGATGGTTACGCGCTCCTCAGGCGCGGATCGCGCTGCTCGCGCTGATCTCGGCGGGCGCGGATCCGCACGAGATCCGCGCCTTCTTCGATGCCGTCGAACCGCCGGGATGACGGGCGCAGCCCGGTGGGCCCGCCGACGTACGGAGAAGCCGGTCAGTCGCCGTCGCGCGGTGCCGACGAGCCCAGGTCGGGCCAGGCGAGACTGTCGAGCGGATCGGCGCGCCGCACCGCGGGATCGTCGGTCGCGAAGGTCAGGGCGCGGCCCGGTCCGGTCGCCCGCGTCTCGAACCGGACGGTCAGCACCCCGTGACCGCTCCCCTGGACCCACCCGTGGCCGTGGTCGGGATGTGTCACGTCTGCGCCGGTCTCCCAGTTCTCATGCGCTGCGGGGTCATCGACGGACGTGTCGGGCGTGTCGTCGGCGGGGACGTCGGCGGGGACGTCACCGGCGGCGCCGCCCATCGGCCCGGCGGCCCCCGCGGCCACGAAGGCGGCCTCGACATCCTCCGATTCGGCCGCCGATGCGCCGGGCGCACCCCACTCTTCTTCCAGATCTGCGAACAGTGAGAACTGTTGCACCGCAGTGAGTCCCGAGTACCCGACGCCGACCAGCCGGATCGGTCCGACACTGCGCGGGTCGAGGGCGAGTCGCTGTGCGGCCGAGACCAGCACCGACAGTTCGGTGGTCGCGGCCGGCAGCGTCATCGACCTCGTCAGCACCGACATGTCGGATCGCCTCAGCTTCAGCACCACGGTGCGGGCGCCGCGCCCGTCCGACATCAGCCTGCGGTGCGCACCTTGCGCCGCGGAGTCGATTGCCGGACGCAATTCGTCGAGTTCCACCAGGTCTCGGGGAAATGTCGACTCGGCGCTGATCTGTTTGGCCGAGGCACGTTCGGCGACCGGGCGGTCGTCGACACCGTGCGCGAGTCTGTGCAGGGCGGGCCCGAGCGTCGCCCCGAGAACCGAGGTGACCTCGATGTCGGACATCGCGGCGAAGTCGCCGATCGTCTCGATGCCGAGCCGTTGCAGCTTGTCGCCCGACACCGGCCCGATCCCCCACAACTTGCGGACCGGGAGCGAATGCAGGAAGGCGAGTTCACGACTCGGCGGGATCGCCATCACCCCATCGGGTTTGGCGAGTCCGGACGCGATCTTGGCGATCTGCTTGCCGCTGCCGAAGCCGACCGACGCCGCGATGCCGACGGTGTCGCGGATCCTGCCGCGCAGGCGTTCTGCGAACGCCGTGACCTCCTCGACCGACGCTCCGGCGAGTTCCGCCGGCTCGCCGAACGCCTCGTCGAAGGAGAGCATCTCGATCACCGGGATCGCGTCACGGACCAGCCCGAAGATGCGTGCGCTCACCACGCGATAGACACCGCCCCGCGGTGGCAGCACAACCGCTCCGGCGCCGATCAGCCGACGGGCCTGATGCATCGGCATCGCCGACCGCGCGCCGAATGCCCTCGCCGCGTAGCTGGCACCCGCCACGACGCCACGCCCGCCGGTCCCGCCGACGAGCACCGGACGACCCTGCAACGTCGGACGCGTCAGCTGTTCCACGGAGGCGAAGAACGCGTCCATGTCCAGATGCATCACCCACCGCGCACTGCGCTCGGGATCGGGGCCGGCGGGCCCGGACGGTGATGGGACGGCGGACGCCACCCCCGCATCGTAGTCAGGACGGCCGCCCGACCTCAGGACCGGATCTCGAACACCGGAAGGTCGTCGAGGTGGGCGGCCAGCGTGGCGTCGTCCGGCTCGGTACCCATGCCCTCCGGCAGGAACCGACCGACCTCCCACCCCCACTTGTCGAGGTAGGCGCGAATCATCGGCGCGCGGTCGGCGGTGTCGACCTCCACCAGGCGCACCGCGCGACGACGCCGGCCGCGTCGCAGTTCGGCGGAATCGTTCACCCGCACGTTGCGCACCCACTGGGTCGTGCCGCGCGGTGCGACGAGGTACTCACGCCCGTGGAGCTGCATCGGGTTCACCGGCACGCTCTGGGGCAGACCACTGACCCGGCCGGTGACCGTGAGGGTCTGCGCTCCCGCGAGGTTCACCCCATGGTCGGCGAGCCAGCGCACGCTGTTGTTGAAGACGTTGTCGAAGCCCTTCGGGGCGCTGTAGTGCGTCGCGGTCATGATCTTCCCTTCGAAGTCGATTCGAGAGCGCCGCTCTCGAATATCAGTCTGCACGCTGTCGGCGGAATAATCAAGAGCGGTGCTCTCTTTTTATGCGACACTGTCTCCATGAGTGGCGGGAGACGCGCGGCCAACCGCGCCGCAATGGAATCGGAGATCCGGCGACTGGGCCGGGCGCACTTGCGCACCGACGGCGCGGCGGGCCTGTCGCTGCGCGCGATCGCACGTGACATGGGGGTGGTGTCGTCGGCGGTGTACCGCTACGTCCCCAGCCGCGACGACCTCCTCACCCTGCTGCTCGTCGAGGCGTACTCCGATCTCGCGGACACGGTCGATGCAGCCGTCGGTGCCGTCGACGAGAGCCGCCCGTACGACCGCCTGCGTGCCGCGACGCGAGCGTTGCGGCGATGGGCGATCGACGATCCGGCCCGGTGGGCGCTGCTCTACGGCAGCCCCGTCCCCGGGTACACGGCGCCTGCAGAACAGACCGTCGAGCCGGGGACCCGGGTCGTCGGAACACTCATCGCCGAGGTCGCACGCGCGCACGCGACCCGGGAAACCGCCGCGGCGGACTCGGTGCCGTCGTCGGTGGCGAGCGATTTCGACGCCATCCGAACGGAATTCGGCACCGACCTACCCGACGAGGCGATGCTCGTGGCGACCACCCTGTGGGCGACGACGATCGGCGCGATCAGCCTGGAGGTCTTCGGCCAGTACGGATCCGACACCTTCACCGACCCGGAAGCCCTGTTCGTCGCCCAGATCGATCTCGCGCTAGGGCCGATCGGCGAGTGATGCGCCCGATCTGACCGTCAGGAGTCGACGATGCTCGTCAGCACCCGGCGGAATGTCGCATAATCCTCACGCCCGACCTGCCGTATCCAGGCGCGTTCGATGGCGGCCAGGCGACGATGCAGGCGGCCGAGGGTCTCGACACCCCGCTCGGTGAGTTCCACACGGCGAGCCCGGCGATCGCCCGGGTCGGGCTGCTGTGTGACGAAACCACCGTCGGTCAAATAGGCGACATGCTGGCCGGCCCCCTGCTTCGTCATACCCAGTTCGGCAGCCAGATCCACCGTGCGCACCGCGCCCCCCTCGATCGCTTCGAGAATGCGGAAATGCGAGGGCCGCAACCCTTCCCAGTCGTCGGACGGAAACGATGCACGTAACTCACCGAGTGCGGCGCCGAGGAGTTGCGCGGCGTGCGGGGGCTTGACCGATTTGGACAAGTGACTTACCTTTCTTGGTAAAGCTTATTGACCAAAGGTACCTCATGGACGTCGCGGCATTGCTCGGTCCACCGGAACTCCCGGTCCCGTCATTGGCGGCGATGCTGGGCGTGTCCGAGGCGTCGGTCACGGGCGTCGACGAGGTCGAGTACGACCTGATGGCATTGACGACGGGCAGCCGCTGGCGGGTCGGCGTCGACACCGCACACGGGCATCGGTGCTATGTGGTCAAGGTGGCCCGCACCTTTGCGCGATCACCGATCCTGGCGATGATCCCGCCCGCCTTGCGCGACGAGGCGATCCGGGCGCTGCCCTGGCAGATCGAACCCGACGTCTACCGATCCGAGTTGCATCGGCACATGCCCGCCGGGTCGCGGCTCCCCGCCTGCCATGGTGTCGTGGACCTCGACGACGCCTCAGCGGCCATCTGGATGGAGTTCGTCCAGCACGACACGTCGGTGTGGGACGCCGCACGCCACGGTGCCGCGGCACGACTGTTGGGGCGGCTGGCGGCATCGTCGTCGGTGGCCGACATCGCCGACGACATCGGCCATCCCGCGGGTCCGGGGCAGGCGCGCATGTACTGGTCCGGACGACTGATGGATCAGTTCGTCCGCTCGTATCTCGACGGCACGGCCTGGGATGATCCGGTGATCGCACGGCATGTCGACGCCCGGTTCCGCGAACGGATGATGCGATTCATCGACGGCGTGCCCGCGTTGTTCGACGAGATCGAGTCCTTGCCACTGCTGAGTTCGCACGGCGACGCCTGCCCCAACAACCTGCTGGCGGCCGACGGCGGGTTCGTGGTCATCGACTGGGCCTTCTTCGCACGTGGCCGCATGGGCTTCGATCTGAGCCAACTCGTCATCAGCGAGATCGAACTCCGCCAGAGGCCGACGGAGCGATTGGCGGATGTGCAGCAGGTGTGCCTGCCCGCCTATCGGCAGGGCCTGGCCGACGGCGGGGTGAGCGTGTCGATGGCCGAACTCGAACGGGCACACCACATCCAACTCGCCGTGGCACATGTCGTATCGGCGATACCGCTCGACCTGCTCACTCCCGCGGTCGAGGCAGACCGAGTACCGGGATCGGCCCTCGATCGCCTCACCGCCGACCGCGTCGCGATGATCGGCCACATGCTCGACAACATCGAGATCTGACCGGGACCTGACCGGGGATCACCGCGAGATCCGGCGCGGCTCGGCGACCCCGAGCAGTTTCTCCGGATTGCGGGTGGCGTAGATGTCGGCAACGAGACCGTCCACGACGTCGAGCACGAACACGCCTTGCAGTTCGCCGTCGAAGAAGATCCGCATGCCGGGCAGACTGTTGAAGATCGCCGGCTCCACCCGGAACTCCTCGAGGGTCGGCCCGACGCGCGCGAATCCGGCCAGCAGACGGGCCACCGCGAGCGCCCCGCGGATCGGCCTGCGCACCGCGCTCGCCTTGCCGTCGCTGTCCGCGGTGAACACCACATCCGGCGACATCATCGTCATGAGTGTCTCGACCTCGCCCGACTGGGCGGCAGCCATGAACGCATCGGTGATCTCGGCCGTGCGCGAGGCATCGACGGGAACGAAACGCCGTCGTCGGGCCTGCACGTGTGCGCGGGCCCGATGCGCCGACTGCCGAACCGCCGCATCGGATTTGCCGACCATCTCGGCGATCTCGTCGTGGCCGAAACCGAACACCTCCCGCAGCACGAACACGACCCGCTCGTCCGGGCTGAGTGTCTCGAGTACGACGAGCATGGCCGTGGATACCGATTCCGCGAGTACGACGTCCTGGGCTGCGTCGCGTTCGTCGAGCAGGATCGGCTCCGGTAGCCACGGCCCCACGTACTGTTCCCGGCGCCGCGACGATGCCCGCAACGCGTTGAGCGCCTGGCGGGTGACCACCTTCGCGAGATAGGCCTTGGTGTCGTCGACGGTGCCGAGATCGACGTCGGCCCACCGGAGATAGCTCTCCTGAAGCACGTCGTCGGCATCCGTCGCAGACCCCAGGATCTCGTACGCGACCGTGAACAGTAGCGGCCGCAGCTCGGTGAACCTGCGTACGTGCTCGTCGGAATCGTGGGTCACGCCACCACCTCCGGCTCCCGACCACCGACCTCACGCGGCCGTCCGAACGACGGGGTGACCCCCGGCCGACGACCTTCCAGGCGGAGACCCCAGATCACGCTGCGGCACACCACCTCCTTGATCGCGGCGCCGGTTCGCCCCGAGATCACGGCCCGCGCCGGCGTGTCGTCGCGGTGGGTCAGCTGGACCACCGCGCCATGCCGCCCGAGCGAGGTGCACTGTCCGACGAAGGCCAGTCGGATCGGCGTCGGTTCCGTTCCCGCCAACCGGGCCAGCACGGTGTCAGCGGCGTGGGGACCGAGCTGATTGGCCGCCTGACAACTCATCCGAAACGGTGTGCCCGACGGGGCAACCGCGTCACCGGCTCCCACGATCCGCGGGTCGTCGACGCTGCTCAGCGTCTCGTCGGTGATGAGCCTGCCGATCGCGTCGGTCGACAGGCCGCTGACCGCGGCCAGATCGGGCACACCGAACCCGGCCGCGACGATCGTCGTCGAACTGGGCACTACCCGGCGCTGCGCCTTCTCCACGATCGTGACGGTATCCGGTCCGACTGCGGTGACGTGGCCGTCCTCGAGGATCTCCACGCCGAGCTTCCGCAGGCGCCTGCGGGCAGCCCGCCGGGCGCCGGCGCCGAAGGAGGGGGCCAGGGTCGCGCCGCAGACCAACCGGACCGCCACCCCGGCGTCGGCGAGCTCGGCGGCCATCTCCATCCCCGTCAGCCCGCCTCCGACGACGGTGACGGGTCGATTCTCGTCGGTCGTGTCGACCTCGGCCAGATGGTCCCGCAGACGCTGCGCCGCTTCCCATTCACCGAGTGCGAATCCGTGGTCGGCGAGTCCGTCGATCGCGTCGGCCGCGGTACCCGACGAGCCCACCGCGTAGACGAGATGGTCGAAGTCGAGGGCCGCGCCGGACGCCAGTTCCACCCGCCCGTCCGCGATCCGGGTCGCGGTGTCGACAACCAGCCGCACGTGCTCGGAGAGAACGTGCCGGTAGTCCTCCTCGGCAGTGCCCGTCCCGGCGATCCACTGATGCAACCGAATCCGATGAACGAATCGCGGACGCGCATTGACCACCGTGATCTCCGCGGCGGTCCCCTCCGCGCTCAGCCGGTTCGCGGCCATCGTCCCCGCGTACCCGCCGCCGAGGACGACGATCTGTGGGCGGTGTGAGGTGTTCATGATTGCTCCCTTCGAAGATGGACAACCACTGGACACCGGCAACATCCGCCGCGTGACGAACAGTGACCCAGATCACATTCAATGCACCGTCAGGCAGCCGCCTTTCGCACGTCCGCCGTCACACCGTCGCCGAGGTCGATGGCACCGGCCTGCTCGCCGTCGGTGCCGACCACATCGAACGAGACCGCGAGAACCTCGCCCGCAATCAGCTCGGCATGTTCGCCTGCCCAGGCCAGACGCTCCGCCGGCACGACGAGGCGGACCGTTATGCGATCGGATACGTCCAAGCCCAGGGTGCGTCGCGCATCCTGCAGTTCACGGATGCGGTCCTTCGCCCAGCCCTCGGCTTCGAGTTCCGGCGTGACCGTCGTGTCCAGCACCACCAGCCCCCGCCCACCGGGCATCTCCGCGGTCGAATCGGGCTCGACCGCGACCAACCGGCGCGTGTACTCACCGTCGTGCAACTCGATCCCGTCGGCGACCACCACCTCGGCGCCGTCCGCGTCGGTCCGGACCGTCCAGTCGCCGGCCTTGACCGCCTTGATCGCACGCTGGACGTCCTTGCCCAGGCGCGGTCCCGCGGCGCGGGCGTTGACCGCGATCTCGTGCCGACCATAGGCGTCCGCGTCGGTGGCCAGCGTCACCGACTTCACGTTCATCTCGTCGGCGATCAGGCCCTTGAAAGGCGCCAGCTGCTCGGCGGTCGGCGACGCGACGGTCAGCCCCGGCAGCGGGAGGCGGACACGGAGCTTGTTCGCCTTGCGCACACTCGACGCCACCGAACAGACCTCCTGCACCTCGTCCATCGCTGCGACGAGTTCCGGATCCGACGGCAGTTCGTCGGCCGACGGCCAGTCCGTCAGATGCACCGAACGACCGCCGGTCAGACCGCGCCAGATCGCCTCGGTCGCCAGCGGCAGCAGAGGTGCGGCGAGTCGACTCGCCGCCTCCAGCACCGTGTACAGCGTGTCGAATGCGTCGGGGTCCTCGTCCTGCCCGCCCCAGAACCGCGCACGCGAGCGACGCACGTACCAATTCGTCAGCGACTCGACGAAGTCGCGGAACGCATCGCACGCTCCCGACACGTCGTAGGTGTCGAGGGCCTCGGTCATGGTGTCCCGGGTGACCGCGAGCTTGGCCAGGATGTATCGGTCGAGCACATTCGTGGAGTCGGTGCGCCACGCGGCCGGCCGTTCCGCGTAGAGCTGCAGGAAGCTGTAGGCGTTCCAGAGCGGCAACAGCGCTTGGCGCACTCCCTCCCGGATGCCGCGCTCGGTGACGACCAGATTGCCGCCGCGCAGGATCGGGCTGGCCATCAGGAACCAGCGCATCGCATCTGAGCCGTCACGGTCGAAGACCTCGTTGACGTCCGGGTAGTTGCGCTTGGACTTGGACATCTTCTGCCCGTCGTCCCCGAGCACGATGCCGTGTGCGGCGACGGACTTGAATGCCGGACGATCGAACAGTGCCGTCGCCAGCACGTGCAGGTTGTAGAACCAGCCGCGGGTCTGCCCGTTGTACTCGACGATGAAGTCGCCCGGATTGTGTGGCAACACACCCTGATCCGGATCTCCGTCGAACCACTCGGAGTTCTCGAAGGGGTAGTGCACCTGGGCGAACGGCATCGAGCCGGACTCGAACCAGCAGTCGAACACCTCCGGGACGCGACGCATGGTCGAGCGCCCGGACGGATCATCGGGATTCGGCCGGGTCAGCTCATCGATGTAGGGACGATGGAGGTTGTCGGGCCGCACACCGAAATCGCGCTCGAGGTCGTCGAGCGAGCCGTAGACGTCGATCCGGGGATGATCCGGATCATCGGAGATCCACACCGGGATCGGCGCACCCCAGAAGCGATTGCGGCTGATGTTCCAGTCCCGCGCACCCTCCAGCCACTTGCCGAACTGACCGTCGCGGATGTGCTCCGGCGCCCAGGTGATCTGCTTGTTCAGCTCGAGCATCCGGTCCTTGATCGGGGTGACCGCGACGAACCACGACGGAACCGCCATGTAGATCAACGGCTTCCCCGACCGCCACGAGTGCGGGTACGAGTGCTCGATGGTGTCGTGACGCAGGATCTTGCCGACGGACTTCAGGTCCTTGATGATCACCGGGTTGGCGTCGAACACCATCAGACCCTCGTATGGCGGCACCATGGCGGTGAACCGGCCACCCGGATCCAGCGGCTGTACGACCTCGATGTCGTTCGCCGTGGCGAGATCCATGTCCTCCTCGCCGAACGCCGGCGCGAGATGCACCACGCCCGTGCCGCTCTCGGTGGTGACATAGTCGCCGAGCAGCACACGATGGGCGTTCGGATGGCCGACGAAGAAATCGAACGGCGGCGTGTACGACAGACCGGCCAGCTCGGCCCCGCCATAACTGGCGACGACCTCGGGCTCGGAGATCTCCTTGGCATAGCTGCCCAGCAGCGCCTTCGCCAGCAGATACTCCTGGCCGTCGGTGGCCCTCACGTGCACGTACTCGACGTCGGGGTTGACCGCGATGGCGAGGTTCGACGGCAGCGTCCACGGCGTGGTGGTCCAGATCAGCGCGTTCACACCGTCGAGCGCGGCGAGCGGACCGTCGGGGACCACCAGCGGCATCCGCACGGTGACCGCGGGGTCCTGACGCATGCGGTAGGCGTCGTCGAGCTTGGATTCCTGGTTGCTCAGCGGTGTCTGCTCGTACCAGCTGTACGGCAGCACGCGGTAACCCTGGTAGACCAGCCCTTTGTCGTAGAGCCGCTTGAACGCCCACATCACCGACTCCATGAAGTCGAGATCCAGCGTCTTGTAGTCGTTGTCGAAGTCGACCCAGCGGGCCTGACGGGTCACGTAATCGCGCCACTCACCGGTGTAGCGCAGCACGGAGTCGCGACAATAGTCGTTGAACTTCTCCATGCCCATCGTCTCGATCTCCGACTTGTCGGTGATCCCGAGCTGACGTTCGGCCTCGAGTTCGGCTGGCAGACCGTGCGTGTCCCAGCCAAAGCGTCGCTCGACCCTCTTGCCGCGCATGGTCTGGTACCGCGGTACCAGATCTTTCACGTACCCGGTGAGCAGGTGCCCGTAATGCGGGAGTCCGTTGGCGAACGGAGGCCCGTCGTAGAAGACGAACTCCTCGGCGTCGGCACGGTTGGCGATCGACGCCGCGAACGTCTGGTCGGCCTCCCAATAGGCGAGAACGCGCTCCTCCACATCAGGGAAGGACGGCGTAGAACGGCCGGTATCGGTATCGCTCGACCCGCTTGCTGCGTTCCCGGCGTCGGTGGTCATGTCGGCGACCGGATAGACACGCGCTCCGGCGGGACGGTCGGACTGTGATGCGGGGTCGGTCGGGTCGCTGCTGCGGACCGTGTCGGTCATCGGTCGGTCTCCTCGTGCCTGGCATGTGTATGACTGCTCTGGGCACGGGGACGCATATCAGGTCGTCGACGACCACCCGATCCGCGCGGTACCACCCCGCTTGCGCCACCGCTCGCGATCCGAGCCGGTTCGGCGCCTCTCTCCGGCCCGCGGTCACACCGCGCGCCCACGGCTGTGTCGGGCCGCTCCCGCCCGGGTCTACCGAGGGCGCCGTGAGGTGCCCTGTTCTTCCGGGTGCTCCCCGGTGATTGCCGGATCAACGCAGCATCGAGTGTAGCCGCGCAACCGGCGTGCAGACCAATCGTTTGTCGAGAGGCCGTCGGCGGCCCGCGGTCATTCCGGCGGTGGTCGCCAGTTCGGGTCCAGCGGATCGAACTTCTGTGGGCGCGACTCACGCGGGCGATCCCGGTTCCACTCCTCCGAGCGCTGTCCCGGCGGGCGCTGTTGCGTTCCGCCCGGTGGCGGCGATGGACGACGCTGCTGAGGAGGAAACGACTCGGTCGCCGGATCATCGGGCGCCGAGTGGGATCCTGGTGCCCCACGTCCCGGCGGCGGGAACTGCCGCTCGTACGATCCCGGTCCGCGAGGAGACGTCGGAGGAGTGTTGTCGGCAGGACCCGGCGCAGTCACGCCGGGGACCGCGCCGTAGCCACCGACCGACCGCAGATAGTCGTCGTAGGTGCCCTCACGCCCGGTCCGAGGAACGGACTCACCCTGGTTCGGCTGCGGCGGTTGCGGTGCGGACCCTGCGTCGTCGCCGGCGCCTGCCGGAGCGTCGGACGCGCGCTGCGGTGCGTCTGTCGCAACGGCCGACCGGGGCTCGGTGGGCGCCGACCTCGTCCGGGTCTCCGATGCCCCCTCATGACGTCCGCCGACGTCCTCATTCACCGCGGACAGCGAATCATCGTCGGCCGCAACGAAATCGCTGATGGTCGGCTCCTCGTTGCGACGACCTGACCCGACGATGTCGGCGATCAGCAATCCGAGGCCTACCAAACACACGACGATGCACGCGATGGCGAGCCACACGGTACCGGTGATCAGGCCGAGTACCAGTAGCACGAACCCGACCAGCGTCGCCGCCAAGGCCAGCGTCAGCACGAACTACTCCCTGCTGCTCGCCGACTAACTCGGTGAGTAACTGGTGAAACCGCCATTACCCGGATCCGAAGAGAACGAATCGGCGCGTCCGCCCTCGACGGGCGCCGCACTTCCTCGCTGCTGCAGCTCCTCGAGCTGGGATTCCAGATACGTCTTGAGACGGGTCCGGTACTCGCGCTCATACACCTTCAGCTGTTCGATCCGGCCCTCGAGCACGGTCCGCTGCTGGTTGATGGTCCCCATGATCTCGCTGTGCTTGCGCTCGGCATCGCTCTGCAGGGCGTCGGCACGTTCCTGCGCCTGGCGCACCTGCGCCTCGGAGCGCGTCTGAGCGTCGGCGAGGATCGCCTCCGAGCGCTGTCGCGCATCGGTGAGCAGCCCGTCCGCCTTGGCCTGCGCTTCCGACACCATCGTGTCGGCACGCGTCCGCGCATCGGTGACCAGCGAATCCGCTTCCTGGCGCGAGGTCGAGGTCAGGCGGTCTGCGGTGTCCTGGGCGAGCGCGAGCACGCGGGCCGCACGGACGTTCGCGTCATCCTCGCCGAATTCCTGCTTGGGTGCAGCGCTCTGCTGCGGTGCCTGCTGTTCCGGTGCGGCGGCGAAGACCTGGGTGCGCTCTTCCGCGGCCGGTGCGGACGATGCGGCAGCCGCGGCTGCTCCGGCGGCGGGCGCCGACGAACGCGCATCGGCCAGATCGCCTTCGAGCTCCTCGACCCTCTGCTTCAGGTCGCCGTTCTCCTCGATGAGACGGGCCAGTTCGGCCTCGACAAAGTCGAGGAACTGATCGACTTCATCCTCGTTGTAGCCGCGTTTACCGATAGGCGGTTTGCTGAACGCGACGTTGTGCACATCAGCTGGAGTCAGCCGCATGTCGGTTCCCCTCATTTGTCGGTCGAGATCATCTTTGTCAGTCGAGATGTGGTCGGGATCTAGCTCTGTTCACTTGGCAGCACACCCAGTCTGCACAGTCTTTGCTACAGGCTGTCACTGTTTATTCATACCAGTCCAATTGGTAACTGGCGTCAAATCCTGTCACACGAGAACCGTTCGTAGCACGAGATCGATGCGCTCTTGCAACGAAACGGTCACTCGATGATGACATCCAACCGTAAACCACCGAAGGTGTGCAGTCATCGACCAGGTTCGGCCCGTCGTCGACGGCCCGGAGTCGGTCACAGCAAATCCCCCAGGTCACGCCAGTCCTGCCAGGGCGGCCGCCGAGCTCCTGCTGAGTGAACTGACGATCTGCATGGCGATCAACACCACGATCATCACGATCATGAGCGAGAGGTCGAGGCGCACCGGCCCCAGCGGGATCGGCGGGAGAATCCTCCGCAATGCCCGGATCGGGGGATCCGTGGTGGTGAACACGATCTCGATGATCACCACCGCGAACCCCGTGGGCCGCCATTCACGCGCGAAGGTCCGCACCAGTTCGACGACGAGTCGCGCGAGGAGGAGCAGCCAGTAGATGAACAGCAGGTAATAGAGAACCTGGAACAGAATCGTCACCCCACCAGATTGCCTGATATATCCCATCGGTGGTGAATCGGCCCGCTCGCTGCGCTCCCGACGCCGGACACGACAACGGCCCTCCCCCGCATCGCCATGACGCAGAGAGGGCCGCTGCCCGAAGGTTTGAAACTCAGCTGTGGTTGTAGAACCCGGTCTCGGCGATCTTGCGCCGGTCCTCGGGTGAGACGTCGACGTCGGCAGGCGACAGGAGGAAGACCTTCGTCGCGACCTTGTCGAAGGAGCCGCGCAGGGCGAACGCCAGACCCGCCGCGAAATCGACGAGTCGTTTCGCGTCGTCGTTGCTCATGTCGACCAGGTCCATGATGACCGGGTTCCCGTCGCGGAAACGCTCCCCGATCGTGCGCGCCTCACCGTAGTCCGACGGGCGGAGGGTGGTGATCTTCTGCAGTGGGCCATCGGCGAACACACGTTCGAGCTCACGCTCGTCGGTGTTCATCGGCGCGCGCGGCACGCCGGCCGCCCGCATGCCGGAGCGCTGCAGGGGTTCGAGGCGCGGCGGACGCATCCGCTCGACCGGTTCGCCTGCGTGCCGCCCACCGGCATAGGCGTACTCCGGAACGGGCTCGTATCCGCCGCCGTCGTAGGTATTCATGTCGTAACCGTTCCCCCCGAAGCCCTGCTGATCGAACTCCGCCGGAAAGCGGCGATCGTCGACGTATGCGAAGTCGGCGTCACGCGGACCCTCGCGAAAGCCGGGCTCGCGATAAGCGGGCTCACCGTAGTAGTCGTCGCGATAGGCACGTCCGCCGCGCACCGGTCCACCTGGTTCCTCCAGGTAGTCGTCCTCGTATTCACCTGGAGGCACCATGCCGAAATATGCTTTGAACTTCTGCATCGTGGTCATAGCTGGCCTCTCTGTCGTCCAACGCTGCCGGGGGAAGCAGTGGGTGGTGCAGTTGTCGATCTGTGTGCTCGTTGGTTCTCATGTGACCAATGTGATTACTGAGAGACTAACGGGCGAGGTCCCATGATCGCGGTACCGACACGCACGCATGTCGAACCGTGTGCCACCGCCGATTCCAGGTCGCCAGACATCCCCGCAGACAGTTCGCGCGCCTCCGGATGATCGGCGACGAAACGCTCGCGGATCCGGGCGGCCAGCGACATCCAGCGATCGGCCGTACCCTCGAGCGGCGCGATCACCATGAGGCCGGCCAGCGACAGCCCGGGCGCCGCCCGGACACGCTCGGCCAGTTCCGGCAGATCCTCGACGAGCGCGCCGCCTCTATGTGGGTCCCCGTCGAGGCTCACCTGCAACAGAATGCCCAGCTGATCGGACCGCTCGCCCGCGTCGAGCGACGCCTGCGCTCCACGGGAGAGGGCGTCGACCACCTTGTCGCGATCCACAGAATGCACCGAACGAGCCCACGTGGCAACGGTTTTCGCCTTTTTGGACTGAACAGAACCGATCATGTCGAAGACCGCGGCCCGATCGCCTGGCCTGCCACCAGTCGGGTCGTCCGCGGCGAGCTCGGCCAGCTTGCGGCTCGCCTCCGGTTCCCTCGACTCACCGAAGCACCGCACGCCGAGGCCGAGCAGCCGCCGCACGTCGTCGGCCGGGAAGTACTTGGTCACCACCATCAACTCGACGTCGCCGCGTTCCCGCCCGGCCGCTGCGACCGCGGCATCGAGACGATCGCGCGCAGCCGAATACCGTTCGGCAAGTTCGTGTGTCCGCGCATCCACCGCCTCGTCAGCCATCGGCGCCCTCGGCGGGTCGGGCGTCCATCCAGATCACCGAGGCGAGCCGGCCCGTGGGCGCGCCTCGACGGTGGCTGAACAGTTCGGGGTCCGCGACGGTGCTCCGCGGATCCGCGGCCACCGCGCCCACACCGGCGGCGAGGAGCTGACGGCGCAGTCCCGCTCGGAGATCCAGACCCGTTGTGCCCTTGGTGGTCACACACGCGCTACCGGGCAGATGCTCCTCGACGTCGCGCTGCATGTGCGGCGGCACCTCGTAGTCGGCCCCGGCGGCCGCCGGACCGAGCAGGACGCCGATCCGCTCCGGCCGGGCACCGAGTTCGATCATGGCTCGCAATGTCGCCGGCACGATCCCGATACGTGCACCCACTCGTCCGGCGTGCACGCCCGCGATCACGCCCGCCTCGTCGTCGGAGAGCAGTACCGGCACACAGTCCGCGGACAACACGGCCAACGCCAGGTCGGTCTCCGTGGTGACCAGCGCATCGGTCGCAGGCACCGGCTCGTCCACCGGACCGGTCACCACGGTCACGTTGCGACTGTGGATCTGTTCCATCCACACGATCCGTCCCGGCGCCAGCCCGATCTGCTCGGCGAGGCGAGTCCGGTTCTCGGCAACCGCTTTCGGGTCATCGCCGACATGATCGCCCAGGTTGAACGAGTCATAGGGCGCCACCGAGACGCCACCGGATCGGCTGGTGACCACGCGGCGAACCCGCATGTGCGGGCTCAGCGCTTCATGAACGACGGCACGTCGACGTCGTCGTCGTCGAGGGTGACGTTGTTGCGCCGCGGACGCTCCTGAGCCTCGACGAACGGGTCGCCTGCGCCGGCAGGCATCTTGCCGAACAGCGGGTCGTTGTCCTGTGAGTTGGCCGCGACCGCGCCCGCCTGTCCGGAACCGACGGTCGACTTGCCCGTCGCGGCGGCCGGGATCTCGGTGCGCTTACGTGGTGCGCCACTGTCGAATCCGGCCGCGATGACGGTCACGCGGACCTCGTCGCCCAGGTTGTCGTCGATCACGGTGCCGAAGATGATGTTGGCGTCCTCATGCGCAGCCTCTTGCACCTGGGTCGCTGCGTTATGGATCTCGAACAGGCCGAGATCGCTGCCGCCTGCGATCGAGATGAGCACGCCGCGAGCGCCTTCCATCGACGCCTCGAGGAGCGGCGAGTTGATGGCCGCCTCGGCGGCCTTCTTCGCGCGTTCCTCGCCGCGCGACGACCCGATACCCATCAGGGCACTGCCCGCGTCGCTCATCACGCCCTTGACGTCGGCGAAGTCGACATTGATCAGCCCGGGCGTCGTGATCAGATCCGTGATGCCCTGAACACCGTTGAGCAGCACCTCATCTGCGCTGCGGAACGCGTCCATGAGACTGACCTGGGCATCGCCGAGCTGCAGGAGCCGGTCGTTGGGGATGACGATGAGGGTGTCGCAGGATTCACGGAGCGCGGTGATACCCGCCTCCGCCTGCCCGCCGCGGCGCTTGCCCTCGAAGGAGAACGGCCGCGTCACGACGCCCACCGTCAGCGCACCGAGTTTGCGCGCGATCGACGCCACGACCGGCGCGCCGCCGGTCCCGGTCCCGCCGCCCTCACCGGCAGTCACGAACACCATGTCGGCGCCCTTGAGGAGTTCCTCGATCTCGTCGCGGGCGTCCTCCGCCGCGCGCCGCCCGACCTCCGGGTCGGCGCCGGCGCCGAGCCCACGGGTCGAGTCGCGGCCGACGTCGAGTTTGACGTCGGCGTCGCTCATCAACAGGGCCTGAGCATCGGTGTTGATGGCAATGAACTCAACACCTTTCAGTCCCTGTTCGATCATTCGGTTGACGGCATTGACACCGCCGCCGCCGATGCCGACGACCTTGATCACGGCCAGGTAGTTGTGCGGTGGCGTCATGTGCCCGCCTTCCTCGTTCGATCCGAAACCCTAAACCTGAACCATAGATTTAGAGTTATGTCAAGTAGATGGATGATGGGCATGACGTTAGGCACCGAATGGCGCGGTAACCAGCAAGCGTGCGGCGTGTCGCGAAGTTGGACCGCATTTTTCATGGATGTCACCTGCCGACGACCACCGCGGACGTCGGCACGGCGTTGCCGTCGCGCACGCCGCGTCGTCACTTGTAGGCGGGGAACTCCGGGCTTGACACGTTGTAGGTGGTCGCGGGACGTGTCAGCAGGGCGCCGAGGGTTCGGGCTTTCTCCGCCCCTTGCCCACTGTCTCCCCAGACGACGGTCTTGTTGCCCTTGAGGGTGAACTGGATGTCCACCGGCGACGAGGCGGCCACCTTGACGACCCGGCTCCCGATCGATTCCGGCAGCCCGGAGACGGCTGCGAGGGTTGCGGTCGTCGTCGGATCACCGGGACCCGGATTGGGTGTCGAGAACTCCGGCAGCCGGTTCATCTCCGGTGGCACACCGGTCGTGGTGTCGAAGGTCAGATACCCGACGCCCGAACGGTCGAGTACATGGACCTTCTGCCCGTCGGTCACCTTCACCACCGGTTGCCGCTCGACGACGGTGATGGTCAGCGACGACGGATAGCTCCGCTGCACCCGGACCGATTCGATCGAGGGGATCGCCGCGATCCGCTGCGCGACCTGGTGCGTGTCCACCTGCAGCAGTGGCGTCCCGTCGGCCACCTGGGCCGCGCCGATGATCTGGTCGGTCGGGACCGCCCGATTGTCGTGGACGTCGGTCGACCGGACCGACATCAGCGGGGTGAAGTAGGCGATCAGACCGAGACCGACCACCACCACGATGACCAGGACCGTGCCCAGCAGAAGCCGGGAACGACGCGAGGTTTCCCGCACCCGCGGACTCACGGTTGCGACCCCGGCGCCCCGGCCCCCTCGGCACCGTTCGCTCGGGGACCATTCGCTCGGGGACCATTCGCTCCGGCACCATTCGTCCCGGCACCGTCCGCGACTGCGGTGACAGCGTGGTTGGCACCGCGGTCCCGCAACGCCTCGAGGATTTCCGGCCCCTGCATGGTGATGTCACCGGCCCCCAGTGTGAGCACCAGGTCGCCGGGGCGTGCCACGGACGCGACGGTCCGCGCGAGCGCGGACAGATCGGGCTGGAAGATGACCGGCCGGGTCACCCGATCGGCGATGCTGGCACCGCTGATCCCCGGGATCGGCTGCTCGCGTGCGCCGTAGACATCGGCGACGACGACCTGGTCGGCGAGATCGAGCGCCGCGGCGAAGTCGGCCGCGAAATCACGGGTGCGAGAGAACAGATGCGGCTGGAACACCGCGATGACCCGACCCGTTCCCGGTGCGTGGCTGTCCGGCGTCGCACTCTCGACCGCGAGCCGCGCGGCGGTCAACACCGCCCGAACCTCGGTCGGGTGGTGTGCGTAATCGTCGAAGACGTCCACATCGCCTGTCCGGCCACGGAATTCGAATCGACGGTGAACGCCACCGAAAGCCTCGACGCCGTCGATGACACCCGCGAGGGCGCCACCTGCGCAGACACAGGCGACGACCGCTCCGATCGCGTTGAGCGCCATGTGCTCGCCGGGGACGGTCAACAGCAGGGTGCGCTCGACGGACGGATCGGCGATCGGCGCGTCGAACCGCACCTGCGCCACCCCGCCGGAGCCCCGCGCCGACCACGAGACCAACGTCGCGACGTGCTTCGCGGCGGGCGCGAGATCGGCATGCCGGCCCGCGCCGTAGCCGAACACCGACACGCCCCGTTCCGCCAGTCGCTGCGCGCATCGGCCGGCCAGGGCCGCGGAACCCTCGTCGTCGAGACACACGATGAGCGAACCGCCGGGTGCGATGCGATCGGCGAACTCGTCGAACACGTCGACGTACGCCTCACGGGTCCCGAAGTGATCGAGATGGTCGACCTCGATGTTGGTGACCACCACGACGTCCGGGGTGTACTCGAGCAGGGATCCGTCGCTCTCGTCGGCCTCGGCGACGAAGATCTCGCCGCTGCCGTGGTGGGCGTTGGTACCGGATTCGTTGAGCTCGCCACCCACTGCGAACGACGGGTCGACACCGCAATGCTGAAGCGCGACAACAGCGATCGAGGTGGTCGAGGTCTTGCCGTGGGTTCCGGCCACAAGCAGGGTGCGATACCCCACCATCAGGTCCGCCAGGATGCGGGGCCGCAAGAGGACGGGAATGCCCCGCGACCGGGCGGCGACGAGTTCGGGATTGGTCTTGGGGATCGCCGCGTGCGTGGTCACGACCACCGACGGGCCGCCCGGCAACTGGTCGAGGGCGGACGGATCGTGACCGACCTGGATGCGGGCTCCGCGTGTGCGCAACGCGAGGATGCCCCGGCTGTTCTTCGCATCGGAGCCGGACACCTGACCGCCGCGGGCGAGCAGGATCCGGGCGAGCCCGCTCATCCCGGCGCCGCCGATGCCGACCATGTGCACCCGGCGAAGACGTTCGGGGAGTTCGCCTACGGGGCCATTCACGGAGTCGCCGTTCATCGCCTCACCTCACCATCGCCACAGCCTGGGCCACCCATACCGTCATCGTGGCCGGCGCCACGCACGTCGATTGTCACCGCTCCGATACCGATCCCGGTGAACGAAACGCGGAACGGAGCCGCCGTCGTCGGCCGCCCCCTCGGTGCTGTGCGGCAAGTTCCAGTGCCGCCGACGCGACCGCGTCCGCGGCGTCACGATGACCCGAGCCGGTCGCGGCCACCGACATCGCGGCCAGCCGGTCCCGGTCGGCGAGCATCGCGGGGACCTCTCGGGCCACCCAGTCCGCGGTCAGCTCTGCGTCGTCGACGATGATGCCGCCGCCTGCCTCGACCACCGGGAGCGCGTTGAGTCGCTGTTCGCCGTTGCCGTGCGGGAGCGGGACATAGATCGCCGGCAGGCCGGTGGCCGAGATCTCGGCCACCGTCATCGCACCCGATCGGCAGATGACGAGATCTGCCGCGGCGTATGCGAGATCCATCCGCTTGAGGTAGCCGACCCCTCGATACGGCGGCGCACCCGGCGGCGACTGTGGATCGATCGTGTGCTTCGGGCCGAACGCGTGGAGCACGCCGATGCCTGCGGTGCCCAGCGCACCCGCGGCGCCGGAGACGGCGTCGTTGAGTCGTTGCGCACCTTGGGATCCCCCGAACACAAGCACCGTCGGCGCGTCCTCGTCGAGGCCGAAATAGTGGCGCGCCTTGGCGCGCAGAGCCGGACGGTCGAGTTCGGTGATGACACCGCGTACCGGGATGCCGACCACGTCGGCGTCCAGGCCGGAACCCGGTACCGCCGCCAGCACCCGATCGGCGAACCGCGCGCCGACCTTGTTCGCGATCCCGGCGCTCGCATTGGCCTCGTGGATGACGATCGGCAGCCGGTGACGGCCGCGGACCCGCATCTGCGCCGCGAAGTACGCCGGCAGGGCGACATAACCGCCGAAACCGACCACGACGTCGGCGCCGACCGACGAGAGCACCGACCGGGTCGCGGTCACCGCATGGACGAGACGGGCAGGCGTCTTGGCCAGTTCCATCCCCGGCTTCCGGGGTAGCGGGACGGGCGGGATCAGCTCCAGGGGGTACCCGCGCTCGGGCACCAGGGTGGTCTCGAGACCACGGGTGGTCCCCAGGGCCGTGACCTGCGCGGTCGGGTCCAGACGGGTCACCGCATCCGCGACGGCGAGCGCGGGTTCGATGTGTCCGGCGGTCCCACCGCCGGCGACCACGACCGACAACGGCCGATCCGACGACCGGCCTCGCTCAGAACTCACCCGTGCCCAACTCCATTCCGCATCGTCGGCAGCCGCCTACCGGCTCCCGTGCGGTCTCGACCGTCTTCAGTGCCGTGACCAGGTGGAACGGCCCGCCGGCCGCCACTGGTGTGTCGACCCGGCCCGCCCGGCGTCGGAGGCACCGCCCCCGCCACGGCTCGCACGCGGCGGAACCGGAGCGCCACGGCGGGTACCCGTTCCCGAATACCCCGTACGGTAGTCGACCCGGACAGCGGCCGTGCGTGGTGTCCGGGGGCTCTGTGCCGGGCGCCGCACCGGTCGACTGCCCACGTCCTCGGTTGGCGTGCCATGCCGCAGACGCGCCCAGCGGGAGGGGGCGGCGGGCGCTGCGACGCGAGCCCGTTCCGGGCGTCGCTGATCGAGCCGATCACGCAGGGCGTCGGCGCGCGTCGGGCGATACGGGACCGGCGCCGGCAGGCGCAGCCAGCGACCGAGGCGCCCGGGTTCGCCGGTGCTCAGGGCGGCCACGGCCTCCGGCTCGTGCCGGGCGGCACTGGCCAGCAGTCCGAGCATGGCCAGCACGGTCAAGGTCGAGGTACCGCCTGCGGACAGCAGCGGCAGTTGAATACCGGTGACCGGCAGGAGCCCGATGACGTAGCCGATGTTGATGAATGCCTGGGCGGTGATCAGGACGGTGATGGTGCCGGTCATCAGGCGCAGGAACGGATCCACGGACCGCACGGCGATCCGGAATCCGATGAACGCGAGGATCGCGAACAGGATCACCACGAGCAGTCCGCCGATCAACCCCAGTTCCTCGCCGATGATCGCGAAGATGAAGTCGTTGTGCGCGTTCGGGAGATAGTTCCACTTCGCCCGGCTCTGCCCCAGGCCGACCCCGAACACCCCGCCGTTGGCGAGCGCGTAGGTGGCCTGGCGAGCCTGGTATCCCGCTCCCTGGGGGTCGTCGATGCTGCCGAGGAAGCTCAGCACACGCTGGGATCGGTAACCCTCGACGAGTGCGAGCAGCACCGCGATCGCTGTGCCCACTCCGGCGAACGTGAGGAACACCTTGACCGGGAGGCCCGCGAACCACAGCATCGCGCCGACGATGATGGCGATCGTGATGGTGGTGGACAGATTCGGCTCGAGGATGATCAGCAGGCAGACCAGCATCGCGACCGGGACGAGCGGGATCAGCAGCTCTTTCAAGGACGCGTTGTCCCGGCGCCGGGAGGCGAGCAGGTGGGCACCCCAGACGCAGAGCGCCACCTTCACCAACTCCGACGGCTGCACCGACAATCCACCGATCACGAACCAACGCCGCGCGCCCTGACTCAGGGTGCCGATGCCGGGGACGAGCACCACGGCGAGCAGGACCGTGGTGATCACCATCAGTGGCGCCGCCGCCCGACGCAGGAGCCGCACCGGCAGCCGGAGCATGACGTAGAAGCCCACCAGACCCAGCAGCGCGAAGATCATCTGGGTGGCGAACAGACCGTAGGACGACCCGTCCTTGGAGTAGCCCTCCACCGAGGAGGCCGACAACACCATCACCAGACCGAACACGGTCAGCAGGAACGCGATCGTCAGGATCAGGTGGTACGACGCGAGTGGTCGCGACAGAAGGTTGCGCACCGCCTCGACCACTGCGGCAGGCCAGGTGCCCGCCGACGACGAGTCCTTCGTGCCGGTTGTTCTGCGTGTGCTCGTTCGCTGGGTGCCGTTCTGCTTCGTGCCGGTCGACTTCGTCGCGCGCGACGACCGCCCCGGTACCTCCGTCGAGGAGCTCATCGAGATGTTCCGCTCACGTCGGCCGCACCCGGCAGGGACCGCGCGGCCGTCGCGAACACGTCGCCGCGCCTGCCGTACCCCGCGAACATGTCCAGGGAGGCGGCCGCCGGGGCGAGCAGCACCGCGTCGGGCCGGTCGTCGGCGGTCCGGGCCAGATGCGCAGCCACCTCGACCGCACGCTCCATGACCGCGACAGCGGCTCGGTCGGAGTCGGTCTCGTCGGATCCGACCGCCGGCGAGGGTGGTTCGGTCGGAGCGCTCAGTCCGGCGGGCAGTTCGTTCCCGAGGTGTGGGGTCGCGTGCTGAACAGTCACGCGCCCATCGTCCCCTGTGAATACTGTGACTGTTGGGACTTCTGGGGCGTGTCGCGAGATCGCGTCGACGATCAGCTCACGATCGCGACCGATCGCGACCACCCCGGCGAGCCGCGCACGCGTGTGGCGGATCATGTCGTCGACCCGTGCGCCTTTGAGCAGTCCGCCTGCGACCAGGACCACCCGCCGATGACCCGCGATCGCGGCCTCGGCCGCATGCGGATTGGTTGCCTTCGAGTCATCGATGTAGTCGAGATCCTCGACGCGGGCCACCACCTCGCCGCGGTGGGCGGCGGGCCGGAAGTCGCGCAGCGCCTCGGCGGCCGCATCGGGTGAGATCCCTACCGCGAGCGCCAGAGCCGCCGCCGCCAGTGCGTCGGCGGTCCCGGACGGGCCGGGCGGGTGGATCGCCGCGGTCTCGACGATCGTTCGCGACGACCCCTGCGGTCCGAAGGCGCGGTCCACGATCCGGGAGTCGGCGACCCCGAGCTCGCCGTCCCCCGGCGTGCCAAGCGTGAAGCCCACCCGGCGACCGGCGACCGGCAGCGACGACGCCGCCCGATCGTCGAGGCCGACCACCCCGACGGCACCGCGCAAGGCGACACCCTTGGCCTCGGCATAGGCGTCGAACGAGCCATGCCAGTCCAGATGGTCGTCGGCGATGTTGAGCACCACGCCGGCATCCGGCGCCACCGAGGGTGCCCAGTGCAGCTGGAACGACGACAGCTCGGCGCAGAGGATGTCCACTCGCGGCGTCTGCCGCATCGCATCGAGTGCGGGCAGGCCGATATTGCCGCAGGCCGCCGCCGAACGCCCCGCGCCGACGACGATGTCGGTGAGCATCGACGTGGTCGTCGTCTTCCCGTTGGTCCCGGTGACGACCAGCCAGGTCCGAGGCTCGCCGAGCAGCCCGGCACGGTCGACGCGCCAGGCGAGTTCGACCTCGCCCCAGATCGGCAGTCCCGCCTCGACCGCACGGACGATGAGTGGATGCGCAGGCGAGAATCCGGGCGACGCGATGACCAGGCCGGTCTCCCCCGGCCATGCGCTGTCGTCGTCGAGCAGTGACGCGGTGCCGACCAGGCGAGCACCGAGGCCGGACAGATCGTCGTCGCCGGGATCGTCCGGACCGAACCGGGCATCGGCGACGGTGACCTGCGCCCCGATATCGAGCAGGTACCGGGCCGCCGACCGGCCTGCGGTTCCGGCACCGGCGACCAGCACAGTCGTCCCCGACAATGCGGTCACGTCGAGGTCGGGTCGCCGATCAGCCACTGACGGCCAGGAACTCGCTGTAGAACAAGGACAGGCCCAACGCGCAGGCGATGGCCGTGAGCAGCCAGAACCTGATGATCACCGTGGTCTCGGCCCAGCCGCCCAGTTCGAAGTGGTGATGGAAGGGCGCCATCCGGAACACCCGGCGTCCGGTGGTGCGGAAGAACGCGATCTGGACCACCACCGAAATGATCTCCGCGACGAACAGTGCACCGATGACCACCGCGAGGAGTTCGGTGCGGGTGGTGATCGACAGGCCGGCCAGCATGCCGCCGAGGGCCAGCGAGCCGGTGTCGCCCATGAAGATCTTGGCCGGCGCCGCGTTCCACCACAGGAAGCCGAGACAGGCTCCGCCGCCGGCGACCGCGATCAGCGCGAGGTCGAGCGGATCTCGGACCACATAACAGCCGGGCGTGATCTCCTGGGTGGCCTTGGGTCCACCCGAACACGCGTTGCGGTACTGCCAGAACGTGACGAGCACGTAGGACCCGAGCACCATCGCCATCGAACCGGCCGCCAGTCCGTCGAGGCCGTCGGTGAAGTTCACCGCGTTCGACCACGCCGCCACCACGAGCCAGCAGAACACCACGAAGACGATCGACCACATCGAGATGGCGTCGATGTCGCGGACATAGGACAGATGCGTGCTCGCAGGCGTGTAGCCGGCATCGTTGCGGAACTGCAGCACGAGCACCCCGAAGAGGATCGCGGCAGCGAACTGCCCGATCGACTTGGCGGTCTTGTTGAGCCCGAGGTTCCGGTGCTTGCGGATCTTGATGATGTCGTCGAGGAACCCGACACCGCCGAGCGCGGTGGCCAGTCCCAGGACCAGCAGACCCGACGCGGTGACCCCGGTTCCCCCGGTGAACAGTCCGACGATGTGGGACCCGAGATAGCCCGCCCACAATGCGACCAGGATCGCCACGCCACCCATCGACGGCGTGCCACGTTTGGTCTGGTGGCTCTGCGGGCCCTCGACCCGGATCTCCTGCCCGAAACCCTGCCGGGTGAAGAGTCGGATGAGGAACGGCGTGAGGAGGATCGACACCGCGAGCGCGATGCCACCCGCGATCAGGATCTGTGTCACCGCGTCATCCCTGTCTGCACTGTCACCCTTGTCGCCCTCACTCGTTCGTCCCCGTCGTCGACATGCTCGATGGCCCGTCCCCCATACCTTCGTGTGCGGTGTTCTCGTCGTCGGTTGTCTCGTGTCCGGCGCTGTCGCCCGAGTTGCCGTCGCGCGCCGGCCAGAGGGTCGCGAGGCCGGCGATGCCGGGGTCCTCGGCGGCCAGCAGGACCACGTCGCCCGGTCCGGGCCGCCAGTCGTCGGAGGTCAGCAGGTCACGTGCCTCGTCGACGGTCGCGACCATCCGGACCTCGTCACCCCATGAGCCTTCCATGACGGTGCCCTGGTGAAGGGCACGCACGGCGCGCGAACGCCCGACACAGAGCGTCTTGTCGACGGCGAGGCGGACGATCTGACGACCGAGTCGATCGTGCTCGACGACACGCTCGTTCTCTGTGAGTCCGTCGGCGACGGCGAGTTCACCGAGGATCGCCCAGGTGCGCACCTGCCCGGCCTCCGAGGGGGTCGCACCCGCCTCCGCCAGTCTGCGCAGCATGACCCGCACGTCGTCGATGTGGACCGATGATGCCACGAGAACAGTCGGTGGCGTCGTCATTTCTCGTCCTCCCCCGTCGTCGGAGGTGCGATCGACGAATCGAGGGCTGCCCCGGCGACCAGCCGGTCGTCGAAGGGGTGCTTGACACCGTCGACCTCCTGACCGGTCTCGTGTCCCTTGCCGGCGATGAGCACGGTGTCCCCCGGCGCCGCCCAGGCGATGGCCGCCGCGATGGCCTCGGCCCGATCACCGATCTCGCGGATCTCGTGGGCATCTTCGTCGAGTTCGGCGGCCCACGCACCGGCGAGGACCTCCGCACGGATCGCGGCCGCTTCCTCGGTGCGCGGATTGTCGTCGGTGACGATCACGAGTTCGGCACCGCGAGCGGCGATCTCACCCATGATCGGTCGCTTGCCCACATCACGGTCACCGCCGGCCCCGACCACCACCGCGATCCGTCCACGGGTCTGCTCTCGCAGCGTGGCGATCACCGCCTCGAGCGCCGCAGGCTTGTGTGCGTAGTCGACGACGACGAGGAATTGCTGCCCACGGTCGATCCGCTCGAGCCGGCCCGGGACCGCGACGCCTGCGATCGCGCCGATCGCTGCCGATGGGGTGACACCGGCGCCGACCGCGATCGCCACCGCTGTCAGGGCATTGGCCACGTTGTAGCGGCCTGGCAGGGGCACCACCATGTCCTGGTCGCCGCCGCCGGGCACGGTCACCGTCACGTGCTGCGCGCCGTCGGCGTCCACCGTCGACGGTCCCGCATGCCACTGGGCCGGCACCGTTCCGGTCGACACCGTCACCGGGGGCGACTGCTTGTCCGAACGGGCGATCTCGACCATCCGGCGTCCCCACTCGTCGTCGACACAGATGATCGGTCGCACCGCATGCGTCGACGACGACGGCGCGAACAACCGCGCCTTGGCGTCGAAGTACGCCCGCATCGAATCGTGGAAATCCAGGTGGTCCTGCGACAGGTTGGTGAACGCCCCGATCGCGAACTGGGCGCCGTCGACCCGGCCGAGCGCGAGGGCATGGCTGGACACCTCCATCACGACGGCGTCGACGCCGCGCTCGAGCATGGTGGCCAGCATCGCCTGCAAGGTCGGGGCCTCCGGCGTGGTGAGTGCGCTGGGCTGGGCGACCCCGTTGATCCGGGTCTGCACCGTGCCCATCAGGCCGACCGAGTGTCCCGCGGCGAGCAGGGCCGCCTCCACCATGTAGGCGGTCGTCGTCTTGCCCGAGGTGCCGGTGATGCCGATCAGCTTCAGTCGCAGGGACGGGTAGCCGAAGATCCGGGCGCTCACCGGGCCGAGAACCTCTCGCGGATTCGGGTGGATGAGCACCGCGCACGCCGCATCGGACCCGAGGACCTTTGTCAGCTCCGCACGGCCGGCAGGATCGGTGAGCACGGCTGTGGCGCCCGCCGCGACCGCCTGATCGGCGAACAGTGCGCCGTGTGTGCGGCCGCCGGGCAGTGCCGCGAAGAGATCGCCCGGAACCACATCCTGGGCCCGCAAGGTCACTCCGGTGACCTCGGTGTCGGCGGATGCCGAGCCGACGAGGTCCACACGAGCCCCGGTGGCCGCGGACAAGACCGAGACCGCCGTCGGTGCCACGATTGTCGGCCGGAGCATCCCCCCGGCAGGCTTCGCCCGGTTACGGCGAGTCGACGCCATCTGTGCCTCCCGCCTCCCTCGTTGTTCAACCCAAGGCGGCCCGGTTCGGGCTCGCCGGAACGCACTCACGATACCGTCAGCGCGATCGCTGTCCGTTACGGGTGACTGTGGACGCGCACGGATTCGACATCGGTGCGCCGTCGATCGCCTGACCACCTCCGGTCAGCGCGCCTCCAGGGTCAAACGCGGCGCAGGTCCCGACAGGGGCACCCGGTCGCGCTGCAGCAACCACGAGGCGATCGTGCCGAACATCGGCGCCGCCGACTGCCCGCCGCTGCCGTCCGAGCTGCGTTTCGGATTGTCCAGCATCATGCCGATCACGTATCGGGGGTTGTCGGCCGGAGCGATGCCCGCGAAGGTGATGTTGTAGTTCGAGTTCGAGTAGCAGCCACAACTCGGATCGACCTGCTGGGCGGTGCCCGTCTTTCCCGAGATCTGGTAACCCGCGACGGCACCCGTGTAGCCGGTCCCCTGTTGCACACCCATCGGATCTTTCTGCATGACGGCCCGGAACATGTTCCGAACCTTCTCGGCGGTCTGTGGGCTCACCACACGGACACCGTCCGGACGGGACAGGTCGTCGACATCGTGCCCGTCTCGCTGCTCGGACTCGAGGATGCGCGGCGGGACCCGCACACCGTTGTTCGCGATGGCCTGATACATCCCGGTCATCTGCAGCAGCGTCATCGACAGTCCCTGACCGATGGGCAGATTCGCGAACGAACCGCCCGACCATTGACTCAGGGCGGGCACCTCGCCTGCGCTCTCGGCCGGCAGTCCCACGCCGGTGCGCTGGCCGAGGCCGAACCTCTGGACCATGTCGGCGTACCGTTTCTCCCCGACCTTCCGGGCCAGCATGAGGGTGCCGACATTCGACGACTTACCGAAGATCCCGGTCGTGGTGTACGGCTCGACGCCGTGAGACCAGGCGTCGTTGACCGTCACCCCCGCCATGTTGATGCTGCCGGGTACCTGGTGGACCTCGGTCGGCGTGGTGACGCCGTACTCGATGGCGGCCGATGCCGCGATGATCTTGTTGACCGAACCTGGTTCGAACGGCGACGTGACCGCCCGGTTGCCGAGGTCGGCATTTCTCTGGTCTCCCAACGGCTGCGAGGCGTTGAACGTGTTGTCGTTGGCCATCGCGACCACTTCGCCCGTCTTGGCGTCGAGGACCACCGCCGAGGCGTTCTTGGCGCCCGAGGCCGCCTTGGCCGCCGACACCTGGCTCTGCACGAACCACTGGACGTCCGAGTCGATCGTGAGGCGAACGGTCGCGCCGTTGAGGGCCGGATGCACGTTGCGGGTGCTGCCCGGGATGATCGCGCCGTCGGAGCCGCGATCGTAGGTCTTGGAACCGTTGGTACCCGCCAGTTGGGAATCGAGGGAGGCCTCGAGACCGACGAGGCCGTTGCCGTCGTAGTTCACGTCGCCGATGATGTTGGCGCCCAACGACCCTCCGGGATAGAGCCGGATGCTCTGCGGGTCGGCTCCGACCTCCGGGAACTCCTCGGTGATCTTGTTCGCCACCTCCGGACTCACCGACCGCGCCAGGTAGACGAAGGTGTCGTCGCTCTTGAGCTTCGACAGCAGGTCCTGCTCACTGATCGAACCGCCGAGCGCCGACGACACGCCTTTCGCGATCTCGCCGAGACGGTCGTCCACATCCGGTAGTGCGTCGTCCTTCTGATGCGCCTCGGCAATCGTCTTGCGAACCGACTTGGGCAGGAAGGTCAGCGATCGCGCTTCGTCGGTGTAGGCGAGCGGACGACCCTTGCGATCGAGGATGGCTCCGCGTTTCGCGGTCAGGATCTGGGTGTACTCGCGTTGCTGGGCGGCCTCGGCCGAGATCGATGATGCCTCCACGGTGTGCACCACGATCATCCGGATCGCCACCGCCAGCACCGCGAGGATCACCAACGCCCCGGCGATCCGGCTACGCCCCAGAAATGTCTCCGGTCGTTGCGGACCGCCGGCTCCGGAACCGGCACCGCCGCGACCACCTCCGGAACCTCCGCGGCCACCTCGACCCCGACCGGAAGATCCCGCGTCGAAACGCTGGAAGACGGCACGTGTCATGGTTGCCAATTGTCCACGCTGTTAGCGGGATTCCGGCGAATTTGCGCCCGGCGCGTTCTGGTTCGTCGGCAGCACGTTCGGTGCCGGACGGACCGCGGACGGCGCGGGTGCCGCCTGCGTGGTCGCGCCCGCCGCCGGTGCGGTGGCACCAGGGGTGACCGACGACGATGCACCAGGTGTCGGCGCGGGAGTGGGGGCAGGCGTGGGTGTGTCGGCCGGCGTCTGCGCGGGAGTGTCACCCGGGGTCGAACTCGATTGCGCACCTGCGGATTCCGCCCCACCACCGGGCAGCCCCTCGGAGTCGTCGACCTTCTTGGGGTCGATGCTCGACACCGGGTCCGGCCCGGTCGGCGGGTTGATCGAACGCATGGCGCGACCCTGCGCGGGTTCCGGATCGCCGATCACCCGAGGCCGTCCGGTTCCGTTCACGATCATCCGCGCCGGATTCTTCGCCGGGATCATGCCCAGCCGAGATGCCTTGTCGGACAGTTCCGGTGCCGAGTCACCCGATTCGTAACTCCGCTTGAGCGAGTCGCGTCGATCGACCAGCGCCTGGTTCGCCTGACGCTCCTCGCCGAGCCGATACGAATCCGCGGCTGCCTTCGTCGACAACAGCAGGCTCATGCCGAGCCCGATCACCAGGAGGGCGAGCACCGGTACCACGAAAGGAATTCCGGCGATTCGAGCCCTCATCGAGATCTGGGGACCGACCGCCGCCGGCATCGACTTCGCCCGGGTCCGGCCTGCGATCTGATCGGCCCGCTCATCCCGCTCGAGCCGCTTCCGACGCCGGTCTATCGCGCGCTGGGCAGCGCGAGACCGGGTCGCGCGCTCACTCTCGAAACCCGAATGCCGCCGGCCTCGGCGGATCTCGTCCGCTTCGACATGGTCATCGTCGATCTCGATGTCCTGCAAGACGGTCATGCGCGATCCTTTTCGTCGACACGTTCGATCACCCGGACACGCACCGGGGCCGATCGGGGGTTCTCCGTTTGCTCCTGGTCGTTCGCTCGCTCGGCGCCGCGGGTGATCAGGCGAAAATCCGGTGCAGAGTCCGGCAATTCGACCGGGAGGCCGATCGGCGAGGTCGATGTCGTGCGACTGACGAACTCCCGCTTGACGATCCGGTCTTCGAGCGACTGGTAACTCATCACGGCGACGCGTCCACCGACCCGCAGGGCCGACAACGCCGCCGGGAGTGCACGACGCAACGCGTCGAGCTCGTGGTTGACCTCGATGCGCAACGCCTGAAAGGTACGTTTCGCCGGATGCCCACCGGTCCTGCGGGTGGCGGCCGGGATGGCGGCGTAGAGCAGTTCGACGAGACGGGCGCTGGTGGTGAACGGTTCCTTTTCGCGCTCCCGCAGGATCGCCGACGCGATCTTCCCGGCGAATCGTTCCTCGCCGTACTCGGACAGGATACGCGCCAGGTCGCCGTGCGAGTACGTGTTGAGAATGTCTGCGGCAGTTGTGGATTCGGAGGAGTTCATCCGCATGTCCAAGGGCGCGTCGATCGCGTACGCGAAACCCCGGTCGGCACGGTCGAGTTGCATGGACGACACACCGAGGTCGAAGAGCACCGCGTCGACGAGGTCGACACCGACGTCGGTCAGCACATCGCCGATCTCGTCGAAACGGGCCTGATGGAAGGTGATCCGCTCACCGAACTCCGCCAGCCGGTCGCGTGCGATGTCGAGCGCGTTGCTGTCCCGGTCGATGCCGATCACCCGGACCCGCGGATCGGCGCGCAGGATGAGTTCGGTGTGGCCGCCGGCCCCGAGCGTGCCATCCACGAATACGGGTGTGCTGCCGGTTCCGGGGAACGCTGCCGTGATGAGGTCGACCATCCGGTCCGCCATCACCGGCAGATGCCCGAACTCGCCCGAACGGCGGGGCGTCCCACCGGGGTCCGCGTGCGGAGTGAGCCGATCGGATCCGCCGTCCGGCTCCTCGTGGCGTGCGTTCACCGACCTCCTCCTCGGACTGTGCGGTTCGATTCGTCGGTCTCGGGCGGTGAGGGTTCGCAACGGGGTGTCTCCGATGAGGCGGGGTCTCGGCCCGATCGCGCACCTGGCGTTGGGGAAGTACGCCAGGGTCGCTCCGGGCCGAGGCCTCGACCCATCCGATCCCGTATTCATCTGTCTGCCCGATCGCTTGCCTGCTACAGCAACGCGTCCAGTGCGTCCGAGCCCGCGGCGGAGAAGTCCTCCTCGTGCTCGCTCTGGTAGTCGCTCCACGCTTGCGCGTCCCAGATCTCGAGGTGGTCGAACCCGCCGATCACCACGCATTCCTTGGACAGGCCCGCGTAGGTCCGGTGTTCGGCCGACAGGGTGATCCGGCCCTGCCCGTCGGGTCGCTGCTCATCGGTACTCGCGAAGAAGTACCGCTGATAGGCCCGCGCCTCGGGGTTGTTTCGCGACGCCGCCATGGTGCGTTCCGCGATCGCGTCGAACTCGTCGGCTCGATACACCGACAGGCTGCGGTCCTGGCCTCGTGTGACCATCACCCCTCCTGCCAGTGCGTCGCGGAACTTGGCGGGCAACGTGAGCCGCCCCTTGTCGTCCAACTTGGGCGTGTAGGTGCCGACAAATCGCACGGACATGTCGACACCTCCTGCCCTACTGGGTTCGACGTCCGGTCCGTCTCACCCAGTGCTGCCACAGTACCCCACTTTCCTCCACTTTCCACCCCCGACGCTCCACCCATCCCCCACACGATCAGAAAAGTCCAGTTCAATGGCCTGATTTCGCGTGGGGCATGATGCGCGACACGGCGCGTCGCCAGCGCAGACAAGTGGTGGTGATGATGCTGAATCACATCAAAGTGCCAGGTGAGGAATGAGATCGGCGCACTGTGGGGCGTAGTGGGGCACTCAGGTGGGGCGCCGTGGGGAATCGGGGTGCGACACGGTGGGGAATCGCGGTGGGGCGCCGTGGGGAGTCCGGCTGTGGGGAGCCAGAGGGCGGGCGTCGGACTCCACGCTCCACCGACAACACGAAAAGACCGCACACCGAAGTGGTGTGCGGTCTGTGAACGACCTGGCGCCGGGTTCTCACCCGGCGGGTGACCTACTCCTGCTCGAAGCGGCGGTTGAACCGCTCTTCCATGCGTTCGGAGAACTTTCGCTTGGGTGCGCCGCCCCGGGGCTCCTTGGCACCGTTGCCGTGCTCACGATCGGCCCCCGCCGATCGACTGCCGCCGCCCCAGAGGGCGAGCAACCCGGCCCCGAACATGACGAGAAAACCGATGAGGCTGATGATCGGGAACCCGCCGACGCGCACCTCGACGATGAGTCCACCGACGAGGAGGACCAGACCCACAACGAAGATGGCAACCGCTTGCAGGCGGCGCCGGCCGCTGGACCGTCCGAGGCGACGACGCTTGACGCTCGACGCGAACTTCGGGTCTTCGGCATACAGAGCGCTTTCGATCTGTTCGAGCATCCGCTGCTCGTGCTCCGAAAGAGGCACCGACCCTCCTAACTCCCACTCCACCGACCCGACCGCATCGCCGTTGCCGGTCCTGCGCGATGTCGACGCCGTCTGCCGCCGTCTGCGGCTTCAATTTCCCATGATACGAGCAGAATCACCCGGCGACCACCATTACCCGAGGTTGGGTCGGATCATACCGTCACGCGGTCCGGTCCGAATGCGCGGCCTGGTGGGGCAACTTGCCTTGTTCGTACGAGATGAGCAACGCCTCGACGGCATCGAGCAGGTCGATGACCCTGCGGCGCATCTGCTGCACCGCTCGATCATCGATCGAGCGGACCAGGCCTGCCTCGATGTCGAGGCGTATCCGCGAGCGGGCGGCGAAGTAGGCGGCGTGGTCATCGAGCTCGGGGACCACCACCGGGACCCGGTTCCAGGCGCTACGAGAATGCCTGCGCCGGACCGGCCTGTTCGTCGGCTCGTGGATCTCGAGCGCCGCACCTGCGGCACGCAGCGCGGTGAGGTAGTACTGACGGAAGCGCTCTGCGGAGTCGTCGACGCCGTCGGCGTTGTCGAACAGGTTCTGGGCGCGGTCGAGCAGGTCACGGCTACGTCCCACCACGATCGGATCGATGTCCGTCGTGGACCCGGTCGTCGGAATCGAGTTGGGCATGTCCACCTCCCCGTGGTCAGTCGGCCGTCGTTGTGCGCGGTGCGACTGCTGTATACAACGCCGGCCCGACAGCAAACGCTTCCCTCGTCGCCGTCGGGCCGGCGCCCGATGTCGACGGGTGGGCCAGAACAGCTTGCGGAGGCTGATTCATCGAACACCCGTTCGACATATTCAATATAGCTAGCACCTCCGTCACCTTCAAGGCGACGGCCGACCCCGATGTCCACTGTTCGACGAGAGGACAGACGTTCGTTGACGATCCGCCTCGTTGATCTGACCGGCCAGGATTCCCGGATTTGGCTCGAACCCGCCCTCGACATCTACGTGACCGCGATGAACTATCCACGCGGTACCGAGATCCACCGGGCGGCGCTCTGGCGCGACCACATCACCCGTCCCGGCTGGCGCGCGGTCGGGGCGGTGGCGACGCTGCCTCCCGCCGAGATCACCTCCCCGCAGATGGTGCGCCGGCGCCTGGCCCGGCCGGTGGCGGTCTCCGACGACGAGCTCCTGGTCGGGATCGCCTACGGCTATCAGGGCGCGCGCGACCAGTGGTGGAATCAGCAGCTCCGCATCGGCCTACGTCAGGCGGGACATTCCGATCCCTCCGTCGACGCGATCACCCGCGACTACTTCGAGCTGACCGAACTGCACGTGCACCCGACGGCACAGGGACGTGGCATCGGACAGTGGCTGCTCGGCAGGCTGCTCGCCGGCCGGCCCGAGGGCCAGGTGTTGCTGTCGACACCCGAGGCGCCTGCCGAGGACAATCGCGCCTGGTCCCTGTACCGACGGATGGGATTCGTCGACATACTGCGTCACTTCACCTTCACCGGTGACCCGCGTCCGTTCGCGTTTCTGGGGCGGCCGCTTCCGCTGGGCCTCGACGACCCGGCCCGTGCACGATGACTGGACGGACTACCGGATGAGCCTCGCAGGCGATCGAACCCATCGGCCACTCGACGCGGTCGTCGTCGGGGCCGGCCACAACGGCCTGGTCGCAGCCGCCTACCTCGCCCGTGCCGGGCGATCGGTGCGTGTCGTCGAACGCGACGACATCGCAGGCGGCGCGGTCTCCACGGTCGAGCGTTTCCCCGGCTACCGGGTCGATCGCGGGTCGTCGGCGCACCTGATGATCCGCCATTCCCCGATCCTCGAGGAGCTGTCCCTCGCCGATCACGGACTCCGCTACGTCGACTGTGATCCCTGGGCATTCGCCCCATCGACCGACCAGACCGGGCCGATCATCTTCCGCACCGACCTCGACACCACGTGCGAATCGATCGACCGCGCGGTCGGCTCCGCCGATGCCGAGGCGTACCGCAGATTCGTCGAGGTGTGGCGACCGCGCGCCAGGGCCGTCATGCGCTCGTTCTACTCCCCTGCGAGTCCGGGACGGTTCGCCACTGCGTTCACCGGTCTCTCCCGCACCGCCCACTCCGCCCGAACGGGACCCATCGGACACCGGACCGGTGCGATGCTGTCCCTGACGCAGGAGCTGATGTCCTCGGGCGACACGCTGCTCGACCGATGGTTCACCTCCGAGCCGCTCAAGGCCGCACTGGCCTGGTTCGGTGCGCAGTCCGGTCCGCCGATGAGCGCACCCGGCACCGCCCCGATGGTCGGCTTCGCCGCGCTCCAGCACGACATCCCACCCGGACGCGCCATCGGCGGCAGCGGGGCACTCACCGAGGCCCTCCTCGGCCGGCTCGGGAGCGACGGCGGCGAGGTGCTGCTCGGCCGGGCCGCCACCTCGATCACGCGATGCGGCGACCACTGGCAGGTCCGGACCGTGGACGGCGCAGGCCACTGTGCGCGAAAAGTGATCGCGGCCTGTCACATCGCCACGACCCTCGACCTGCTGACCGCAGGTGGATATCCGCGCGAGACGGCCGAGCGCTGGCGGTCGCAGATCGTCATCGGAGACGGCATCGGCATGGCCGTCCGGCTCGGCACCGACGCCCTGCCCGCCTACCGCGACCTGCCGTCGGATCTCCCGGCCCACGGCGTGCATTCGGCGCTCGGTCTGTTGGTGACCGATCGCGCGCAGCTCCGACGGGCTCACGCCGCGGCGTCGGTGGGTGACCTGCCCGACCGACCCGCCTGCGTGGCGATGGGATATTCGGCGATCGACTCCACCCTCGCGCCGCCCGGCAAGCATCTCGTCAGCGTGTGGGCCCAATGGCATCCCCATCGCCTCGCCGGGGGCCGGTCGTGGGCCGACGTCGCGTCGGATGCGGCCGCTGCGATCGGTGCGGAACTCGACCGCCATGCGCCCGGGTTCGGTGAGCACGTCGAGCACACCCACATCCAGACCCCGGACGACCTCGAGCAGGAACTCGGCCTGCTCGGCGGCAACATCATGCACGTCGAGATGAGCATCGATCAGATGTTCTTCTGGCGCCCCCACCCCGATCTTTCCGGGCACTCCGTTCCCGGCGCGGACGGGATCCTGCTGGCCGGGGCATCGACGCACCCCGGCGGCGGCGTGACGGGAGCGAGCGGCCGGATCTCCGCGCACCTGGCGCTCCGGCGGTGACCCGTGCGCGTCGGCAACGGTTTGCTTCGGCGCGTCTGGCACGATGAGCAACGTGCGCTCGTCATCTCGAAGGTCCGCGGTCCTGTTGCTGGTGTCCCTGATGGCTGCCGCTCCCCTGCTCACGGGCTGTCTGGAACGCTCGACCACCGTCGGTGACCGGTACTCCGGCACCATCGTGGTGGCGACCTCGCCGGACAATCCGCGCGGCGCGCCCAAGCTCGACGTCCCGGAGTCGATGGCGTCGAGCGTCACCCTCAGCGACTACTCCACGCGCCCCGAGTCCGAGACGACCGCAGCGCCCGGCAGTTCCCCGACGCCGTCCCCCGCGAGCCCCGGCGCGAGCGCGGCTCCCGGCAACACCGCCGACAAGGTCATCCCCCGCGTCGGCACCCGCGCGGTCTTCACCGATCTCACCGCCGGCCAGTTCAGCCAGCTCGGCGACATCGTGGCGGCCTCGTTCGGCGAGTCCGCGATGAGCATGGACCTGTCGGCGAAGCGCAGTGGCGATGTCGTACGTTTTCGCGGCTCCGCAGACCTCACCGACCTGACGCCGAACCGCGACTTCGTCGAGCTCACGGTGACGTTCGGTGGACCGGTGAGCGCCACCAACGGCGATCAGATCAGCGACAGCACCGTCACCTGGACACCCGAGCCGCGCAAGCCGTCGGACTTCAGCGCCGACGCCACCTATCCGGATCCGGCGACAGCCGCCGTCAGCAGCTGGTCGTGGTTCTTCGCACTGGTCTGCCTGGCGGCCGTCGCCATCGTGGGCTGGCTCGCCTACCTCAGGCGAGACCGCAGTCCCCGACCTGGCCGACCGCGGCGGTCGGGTCCGACGAGCACGAAGTCGTCGACGAAACCCGGGGCGACCGAGCAGGAGACGACGACGCAGCAGACGACGGGGTCCGGCAGCCGGTGATCGGCCGACCGTCGGGGCGTCAGCCGACGGTCGCGCCCAGCGCCGACGACGTGTCGACCCCGAGGCGCTCGAGGACCTCGCTGGTCGCCTTGGCGAAGTTCAGACTGCAGAAGTGGATGCACGGCACCCCCTCGGCGACGAGGCGTTGTGCCATCTCGGTCGCGAAGTCGATCCCGACGGCGCGCACCGCCTCGCGGTTCTCCTCCGCACCGTCCCCGGCCGCGGCCGCGAATCGTGCCTGTACGTCGGGCGGGATCACCGACCCCGACAGCTCGGCCATCCGCCGCACGCTCGCCAGCGACGTGATCGGCATGATCCCGGGAATGAGCGGCTTGGCGCCCTGCTCCGGATCCGCACGGACCACCCGATCGCGCAGCCGCAGGAAGTCGTCGACGTCGAAGAACATCTGGGTGATGGAGTACTCGGCACCGGCGCGCAGCTTGTTCACCAGTGTGCGGGTGTCGTGCTCGAGCGTCGGCGCCCGGTGATGCCCTTCGGGGAACGACGCGACCCCGACATGGAAGTCGCCGAGTTGGTCGATCAGCCGCACCAGTTCCTCGGCGTAGGCGACCCCGTCCGGATGCTGCACCCAGTCGCCGAGCGGGTTGCCCGGAGGGTCGCCGCGGAGCGCAAGGATGTTGGTGATGCCCTGGTCTGCGTAGGCGCCGACCAGCGCCCGCAGTTCACCGATGCTGTGGTTGACCGCGGTCAGATGGGCGACCGGCAGCAGGGTGGTCTGGGCCGCGAGTTCGCCGGTGATGCGGACCGTCCGGTCACGGGTTGACCCGCCGGCGCCGTAGGTCATGGAGACGAATGCCGGACCCAATCGCTCGAACGTGCGGACCGCACGCCACAGCCTCGCCTCGGCCTCGGCGTCCTTGGGCGGGAAGAACTCCACCGAGAACGGGACAGGGCCGCGGTGAGGTGCCGAGAGCCGGTCCACGATCGAGGGAGCCCGGGTGGGAGATGAGGTCACCCGCACATTGTACGGATCACGGGTCAGGGCCCGCCGGTACCGGGCTCCACAGCGGCGTCGTCGGCGGCACTAGCCTGGCAGGGTGACGTCCGCCCTGCCGATCCCGACCACCCTCGACGCCGTGCCCTCCGCGGTCGAGGCCGCCCTCGAGGTCTTCTTCGGGCGCGCGATCCCGGTGGCCGCCGACGTCGACCCGCAGGTGGGCGCGGCGGGCGAGGTGGTGCGGGACTTCGTCCTGCAGGGCGGGAAACGGGTTCGCCCGGTCTTCGCCTATGCCGGATGGCTCGCCGGCCTGACCTCCTCCGGACGTGATCTCCCGGCCGCCGGGCCGGACTCCCCCGGCCCGGCGGACGCCCTCCGTGTCGCCGCCTCGCTCGAACTCGTCCAGGCCTGCGCGCTGATCCACGACGACATCATCGACCGATCCGACACCCGACGTGGGCGCCCCACCGTGCACCGGGTGTTCGAACGCCGCCACCTCGATGACGGCTGGGCCGGCGACGCCGCCCACCACGGGGCGGCCGCCGCGATCCTGCTCGGCGACCTCGCCCTCGCCTGGGCCGACGACATGGTGCACGGTCATCACCCGGGCGACGCGACCGTGCCCGGAGAATCTGCTCCACGTCCTCTGCCTGCGTCGGTCGGCCGGGTGTGGTCGTCGATGCGTACCGAGGTTCTGGGCGGCCAGTACCTCGACATCGTCAACGAGGCGGGCGGCGACGAGTCCGTCGGCGCCGCGTACCGCGTCATGCGGTTCAAGACCGCCGCCTACACGGTCGCCCGGCCGCTCGAACTCGGTGCCACCCTCGCGTCGGCACCCGCATCGCTGATCGGCGATCTCCGTTCGATCGGCCATGATCTCGGCGTCGCCTTCCAGTTGCGCGACGACCTCCTGGGAGTGTTCGGCGACCCCGACCGGACGGGCAAACCATCCGGTGACGACCTGGTCGCCGGGAAGCGCACCGCGCTGCTCGCCGTCGGACTGGCACGGGCAGGCGAACGCGATCCGGCACTCGCCGCACGGCTCCGCGCCGCCATCGGCCGCCCGCTGACCGAGGACGAGGTGGGCACGGCCCGGTCGATTCTCACCGAGGTCGGCGCCGTCGACGAGATCGAGACCCAGATCTCCGGCCTCCTCACCAGCGCCCTGGCCACCCTCGGGGCGGCCGACATGTCCGAACCGGTCCGCACCGAGCTGGGCTCCTTCGCCCATCGCATCGCCCACCGCACGACATGATCGCGACGTGACCGCACAGACGGCCCGGCACGGCGCCCGGGTGGTGATCATCGGTGCCGGGTTGTCGGGACTCTCGGCGGCACTGCGACTCACCGGACTCGGGCACCGGGTCACCGTCGTCGATGCCGCGCCCACCGCGGGCGGACTGGTCCGCACCGAACCGCTCGCCGCCGACGGCACGGCCCCGGACCGGTCCCTCGGTTCCGTCAGATTCGACACCGGCGCAACGGTTCTCACCATGCCATCGCTGATCGACGACGCACTCGGTGCGGTCGGCATCCCAGCCGCGGAGTCCCGCCGCCGACTGGCCTTGATCGACGTCGACCCGTCGTACAACGCTCGATTCGCCGACGGCACGCACCTCGACATCCCGCGCGGTGCCGCCAGGTTGGCCGCCGCCGTGACGTCGACGTTCGGTCCGGATGCGGGTACCGGGGTACGCGACCTCACCAGGTGGCTCGCCCGGCTGTATGACGTCGAGTTCGACACCTTCATCGACCACAACCTCAATTCCCTGTCCGACCTGCGTGACCGCCGAATCCTCTCCCGCGCCGTAGATCTGGTGATGATGGGGGCGACCCGGCGGCTCACGCCTGCCGTCGCGCGGCACGTCTCCGACGAACGACTGCAGCGTGTGTTCACGTTCCAGGCCCTCTACGCGGGGGTGCCGCCACAGCATGCGGCGGCGATCTACGGCGTGATCGCACACATGGACATCGGCATGGGCGTCTACTACCCGACCGGCGGGATGGGTCGCGTCGGTGCGGTCATGGCCGATGCTCTGCGTGACGCCGGGGGAAACGTCGAACTGTCCACCGGTGCGGCAGCCCTGTGTCGCGACGGCGCACAGGTCACGGGCGTCCGACTGGACTCCGGCGACATCGTGCCCGCCGACGCGGTGGTGGCCGCGGTCCCGATCGGCGAGGTGGCCCGACTGCTCGGCGCGCCGATGCCGCGCGGACCCCGATGGCGCCGGATCCGTCACTCGCCGAGCGCCGTCGTGATCCATGGCCTCGCACCGCGTTCGGTGACCGCGACCTGGCCGGGCCACCACCACACCCTCGACTTCGGGGCCGCGTGGGCGGAGACCTTCGTCGACCTGACCCGCGCGCCGGGGCGTCTCATGCGCGATCCGTCGTTCCTGGTGACGCGTCCCGCGGTGTCGGACCCGAGCCAGACCGGTCCGATGGAGCCCGTCTCCGTGCTCGCGCCCTGCCCCAACCTGGCCACCGCCGACCTGCCCTGGGACATCCTCGCCGACGCCTACGTCGACGAGTGCCTGCAGACCCTCGCACGCCGCGGCTACCGCGGCATCGACACGGCGCTGCAGGTGCTGCGCGTCGACGACCCGACCACCTGGGCGGCCGCCGGACTACCGGCCGGGACGCCGTTCGGCGCCGCCCACACCGTCCGGCAGACCGGGCCGTTGCGGACCCCGAACCGATGGCCGGGCAGCAGCAATCTGGTCCTGGCGGGTGCGGCCACCGTGCCGGGGGTCGGCATCCCGCCGGTACTGGTGTCCGGCAGGCTCGCCGCCGAGCGCGTCGTCTCGGCGCTCGGTACGACGTCGCGCCGTAGGATCAGGCCGTGACCGCGACCCGCGACGACACTCCGCCATCCCGTCGGAACCGCGCGGTTCGCGAGCCGGGCTTCGCGGACCTGGTGGTGGGCTTCGTCGGTTCCGTGCTCGTGTGCATCGGCAGCTTCGGCGTCGGTGACATCGCACGCAACAGCACCGTCGCCCAGGATCTCGGTCTGTCGGCGATCGCGTACGGACACGGCAAGACGTTGTTCGGCAGCATCTTCTGGCTCGGCGTTGCGACCATGGTGATCGCCTGGGTGCGGTTGGGACGCCGGCTCGGCACCGACCGATCGGCGCTGTCGGTGCGCACCTTCGGATGGGGCATCGTGGGCTGGGCCGCCCCGCTCGCTGTGGCCGTTCCCGTCTACAGCCGCGACGTCTACGCCTACCTCGGCCAGGGGGCACTGTTCCGGGAGGGGTTCGATCCCTATGCGGACGGACCCGCCCACCTCCCCGGGCCACTCCTCGACAGCATGGCGCAGGTGTGGGCGACCACCACCGCGCCCTATGGTCCGCTCTTCGTCGGACTCACCCGGCTGGTCACCGAGATCACCGGCGACCACGTCATTCTCGGCGTGTACGCGATCCGGCTGATCCTGTTGCCCGGGCTCCTGTTGGCGCTCTGGGCGATTCCGCGGCTGGCCGAACATTTCGGCGCGTCACCGCAGACCGGTCTGTGGCTGGCACTCGCCAACCCGATGGTCCTCATTCATCTGGTGGCAGGCAGCCACGTCGAGTTGCTGATGATGGGCGTCCTCGTCGCCGGTGTCGCCCTGGTGGTCACCGGGCGACACGTCCCCGGCCTTGTCGTGCTCGGGCTGGCGGTGTCCATCAAGGTCACCGCCGGTATCGCGATCCCGTTCGTGGTGTGGATCTGGTTGTCACACATCCGCGCCCGGCGGCGCGTGGAGCCGGTCGACGTGGCCCGTGTGTTCGCGTCAGTGGTCGGCATCACCGTAGCCGTGTTCGCGGTGTGCACCGCGGTACTCGGGCTCGGGCTGGGCTGGCTGACCGGTCTCGGCTGGGCCGATCGCATCATCAACTGGTTCACCCTGCCCACCCTCGCGGGGCACATCGTGACGCTGATCGCCGCGCCGTTCACGGCGTTGAACCTGCAACCGGTCCTGGGGGTCACACGTGCCGTTGGCATGGTGGTGCTCGCGATCGTCCTGGTGGGCCTGTGGTGGTCGCATCGCCGTGACGAACGCAGCGCCATGGCGGGCATGGTGTGGGCGATGCTCGCGGTCCTGCTCCTCGAACCATCCACGCTCCCCTGGTATTACACCTGGGTCCTGTGCCTGGCGGTGGCATTCACCCTGCCCCCCTGGGTGCGGGCGATCGTCGTCGGCGTGTCCACCTTCATGCTGATCGTGTTCCAGCCCGACGACTCGATTCTCTTCTACAAACTCCCGGAAGTGCTCCTGGCGACGGCGCTCTCCCTCCTCGCGGCGATCTCGCTCACCCGGCGGGATCCGCTGCGCCTGCGCCGGGCAGTCGACTGGTTCCGAGGCAGCCCCGACATCCCGGACGAGGCCGACCGATCGACGACCTCCGGTGCGTGAGAACGTGCTTCGCGATGCCGCCGCCACCGATACCGTTCGGCTCGGGTACCGGCGGGCACGTGCCCTGACCGCCGAACACGGCCGGACGTACTTTGCGGCGTCGTGTCTCCTACCCCCGCGGCAACGTCGCGGGGTGTGGGCGCTCTACGGGTTCGCGCGCATCGTCGACGACGTCGTCGACCTTCCGTCCGCCGCACCTGCGCCGCGTGGGCGGGCCGCCCAGATCGACCGGATCGAGGAGGCGCTGCACGCCGTGCTCCACCCCGCGCCCGACGGCAGACCGGTCGCAGGCCTCGACCATCGGCCCGAGGACGCGGAACAGGGCGACGCCCATCTCGAGTCGATCCTGGCCGCGGTGCGCGACACCGTCGTGCGGTTCGACATCCCCACCCACACCTTCGACGCGTTCCTGCGGTCGATGCGGATGGACGTGCCCGGCACCACCGAATTCCGGGACCGCTATCGGACCTGGGCCGAACTCGCCGAGTACACCTATGGATCCGCGGCCGTCATCGGTCTCCAGATGATCCCGCTGCTCGGGGTGAGGGCGGCCGGTGACGACGTCGCCGACGGTGCCGCGACGCTGGGCGAGGCGTTCCAGTTGACCAACTTCCTGAGGGACGTCGCCGAGGATCTCGACCGCGACCGGATCTATCTGCCCACCGACGAACTCGCGGCGTTCGGCGTGGACGAGGACCACCTCCGCCGGTGTCGTGCCGAACATGTGACCAGCCCGCACCTCCGACGGGCACTCGCCCACATGATCGCCGTCAACCGCGACCAGTACCGACGTGCCTGGCCCTCTATCACGGCTCTGCCCAACAGGTCTCGGCGCTCGATTGCGGCAGCGGCGGCGATGTACCACGATATCCTCGGCGAGATCGAACGGGCCGACAACGACGTCATGGATCGTCGCGTGGTGGTGAGCGGTCGACGACGGGCCATGCTGGCCGCACAGGCGATCTCCGGTCGCCGTCCGTGGTGAGACGGCCGGACAGACGAGCCGTCAGAACGCCTGGGCCTGAGCCCGCCGGATGACCTCGCGAGCCGAATGTGTGTGCAGCGCATCGGCCGGACACATACCGAGGTCGTCCTGGACGGCGAACAGCCACTCCATCACCTCGTCGCGGGTGTAGCCGCCGTCGAAGAGGACCTCCACGAGCCCGGTGAAATGCTTGACGATCCCGAGGTCGTCGAAGAACACCGCCGGAATCGCCGGTTGCCCCTCGCGCGACACCGCGAGCAGTTGATGGTCCTGGATCAGGGTGCGCACACGGCTGGCCGACACTCCCAGCCGGCGGGCCGCGTCGCCGATCGTCAACGTGTCGATCTCGGACGTGAGACTGTCTTCGGACAGCGGTAGTGAACCCACATCGCCGAGCGTACCGGCTCGAGGTCCGTCGCCCAACGATGCGGCCCCGGATTCACAGCGGTGGCATCGTGCACCGGGCCGGTGCTGATCCGAGCCCGAGTCGATACACCGCCCGCGCGACGCCGACCGGTAGATTCGGCGACGTGAAACCTCCCGCCGACTCACTCCTGGGCGCGTCCCTCGAGGGCCGCTACCGGATCGACGCGCCGATCGCGCGCGGCGGGATGTCGGCGGTCTACCTCGGGGTTGACCTGCGTCTGGGCCGATCGGTGGCGATCAAGGTGATGGATGCGCGCTACAGCGGTGATCCGCAGTTCCTGCGCCGGTTCGAGTTCGAGGCGCGGGCGGTCGCCGGGTTGAAACACCCCGGGCTGGTGGCCGTGTACGACCAGGGCATCGACGACGGTATCGCCTTCCTCGTGATGGAACTCGTCGAAGGTGGCAGCCTTCGGGAACTCCTGCGCGAACGCGGTCCGATGCCGCCCCATGCGGTCAGCGCCGTCGCCGACCCGGTACTCGGCGGGCTCGGTACCGCCCATGCCGCCGGACTCGTCCACCGCGACGTCAAACCGGAGAACGTGCTCATCTCCGACGTCGGCGAGGTGAAGGTCGCCGATTTCGGGCTGGTCCGCGCCGTCGCCGAAGCGGGCGTCACCTCTGCCAGTGTCATCCTCGGCACGGCGGCCTACCTGTCCCCCGAGCAGGTCGAGGCCGGTGACGCCGATGCCCGCAGCGACGTCTACTCGATGGGCGTCATGATGTTCGAATTACTCACCGGCCGAACGCCTTTCCGGGGCGACACGCCGCTGGCACTGGCTTATCAGCGACTCAGCTATGACGTTCCTGCGCCGGGTGACGTGGTGGACGGCGTACCGGAGGAGTTCGACGAGATCGTCCTGCGCGCGACCGAACGCGATCCCGCCGAGCGATATGCGGACGGGTACGACATGCGTCGGGCACTGCTGGCCGCCACCGACGAACTGGACCTGCCGTCGTTCACCGTCCCCGCCCCGCGCCGATCGGCCGAGCGCGACACCATGGCACGGTTCCGGGCCGATCGCGCACAGCCGCAGGCCCCCGCGACCCCGGTCGCCAACCCCACCAGGGTGCAGTCGGGTCCGACCCCACCTGCGGTCTCGGCGCCGGCACCGCGACCCGAGCGCGAGCCCGCCGCGGCGACGAGGACGCGCCTGGAGTCCCGATTCGACGAGCAGCCGGAACCGGACGACAACGGGCCCGTGCGGGCGCTCATCTGGACCACCGTCGTGCTGCTGCTCGCCGTCGCGATCGGTGCCGCCGGATGGTGGGTGGGACAGACCTACCTGAGCTGAGCAGGCCGACCGGCCCTGTGGCGCCGGTCAGCCGCGCAGCATCTCCGCGACGAGGAATGCGAGCTCCAGTGACTGCTGGGTGTTCAGGCGTGGATCGCAGGCCGTCTCGTATCGCCCGGCGAGGTCGAGATCGGAGATGTCCTGTGCGCCACCGAGACATTCGGTGACGTCTTCGCCGGTCAGCTCGATGTGTACGCCACCGGGATGGGTGCCCAGCGCATGGTGCACCTCGAAGAAGCCCTGCACCTCGTCGACGATGCGATCGAAGTGCCGCGTCTTGTAGCCGGTCGAGGCCTCGTGGGTGTTGCCGTGCATCGGGTCGGACTGCCAGATGACCTTGTGCCCGGTCGCCTCGACCGCGGACACGATGGCGGGCAGGACCTCCCGCACCTTGTTGTTGCCCATCCGGGCCACCAGGGTGAGCCGACCCGGTTGGTTGTGCGGGTCGAGTCGTTCGACGTATTCGACGGCCTGCTCGGGCGTGGTGGTCGGACCGATCTTGACCCCGATCGGGTTGTCGATCAGCTCGGCGAACGCGATGTGCGCGCCGTCGAGCTGCCGGGTCCGCTCACCGATCCAGAGGAAATGGGCGGAGAGGTCGTAGAGGACCTTCTCGCCGTCGGATCGATCGGGTACGTCGGCAAGACGCAGCATCGCGCGCTCGTAGTCCATGACGAGTGCCTCGTGGGAGGCGAAGATGGACGCCGATTCCAGGTTCGTATCGGTCACGCCACAGGCGTCCATGAACCGCAGGCCGCGGTCGATCTCGGATGCCAGCGCCTCGTAGCGGGCCCCCGCCGGGGAGGTCCGCACGAACTCGCGGTTCCAGAGGTGCACGCGGCGCAGATCCGCCTCCGAACCAGTCAGCGCGCGAACGAGATTCATCGCGGCGGCCGCGTTGGCGTACGCGCGGACCAGTCGCGACGGGTCGTGCCTGCGCGTGGTCTCGTCGGCCGGGAAACCGTTGACCATGTCGCCGCGGTACGACGGCAGGCCGAGCGCATCGGTGTCCGACGACCGCGGCTTGGCGTACTGGCCTGCGATCCGGGCCACCTTGACCACCGGCATGCTGGCACCGTAGGTGAGCACCACCGCCATCTGCAGCAGCGTGCGGATGTTGCCTTTGATGTGCGGCTCGGTGTTGTCGACGAAGGTCTCGGCGCAGTCACCACCCTGGAGCAGGAAGGCACGCCCCTCGGCAACGTCGGCGAGTTGCGCACGGAGATCCCGGACCTCGGCAGGCATGCAGATCGGCGGCACGCTCTCGAGGACGGTGCGCATCTTGCGCGCCTCTTCGGCGGGCCAGCTCGGCTGCTGCAGCGCCGGACGCGCCATCGCATCGTCGAACCGGCTCTGCAGGTCGCCGGGCAGCGGCGGCAGCTCCGGAAGCTCTGCGATCGGAACGTCTACGGTCCAGTTCGTCACCACGGTTACAGGGTAGTTGAGCCGGTCGCGTACCAGGTGGGCGGGGAGCCCGGCGGGCGACGGTGCTCCGGCAGGCAGGTGCGGCCGCGATCAGGGTCGCGACTTCTCGATCGCCTGCCAACGACGCCAGTTGTGGCGGGCATCGGTGAGCGCGTCGTGGGCGTCCCTCGGCGACGGTGGGAGCGCCGGTTTGCCCGCGGCCTCCCAGTGCTGTCGCAGCTCCCGGGTGAAGCGCGGCATCGGGCGCGGAAGCGCCGTCATCGGGCCCCACAGCTGGCACAGCACCACATGGTCGTAGGCGCCGACCCACGCCCACAATTCGACGTCGTCACCGTCGGCGGTCAGGAACGCGAGCAGCTCGTCGCGGATCTGCCGACGGCTGCGCCAATAGGGCGACGCCGGGGACGGTAGCTTGGGCAATACGTTGGTCCGAACCCAGTCACCGGCCCGTCCCGGATCGAACTCGGTGGACACCGCGTAGAATTCACGTCCGTCCTCGGCGACGACACCGATCGAGATGAGCTCGATGGTGGTGCCGTCCTCGATAAACTCCGAGTCGTAGAAGAACCGCATACCCACCAGTATTCACACCACGTGGAGCAGAGAACCGCCGAGACCATGACTTATCTGTCCGCGGCCGACACCAGGCTGCACCGATGGGCGCCGTCGAACGGTGCGCGCACCGCGATCGCCGTGGTGTTCCTCGCGTCGGTCACCCTGCAGATCGTCGGCATTCCCTTCACATCGAGTTTCGGGACCCGCACCCGCATCGACCTGGACGTCTACCGCCTGGGCGGGCAGATCTGGCAACACGGCCAGAGCCTCTACGCCGACGGGTCCATGCCCTTCACCAGCGACGGAATCTGGTTGCCGTTCACCTATCCCCCGTTCGCCGCACTCGGCTTCATGCCCCTCGGCGCCATCACGCTCGGGCTGGCCGGGCTGCTGATCTCGGTGATCACGGTTGTCCTGACGGTGGTGATCCTGCAGATCGTGCTGAGGATGCTCTCGGTGGGAAACCCGGGGAACAGATGGTGGACCGCCCTGCTGCTGACCGCCGGGGTCATCTGGCTCAACCCGTTGTGGATGACGCTCGGCTTCGGTCAGATCAACATCATCCTGATGGCGATGATCATCGTCGACATCTTCGTCGTCGGCCGGGGTCGCGCCGCCGCCACCGGACCGTTCCGCGGAATCCTGACCGGTCTGGCATCCGCGATCAAGCTGACCCCACTGGTCTTCGTCGCGGTCTACCTGCTGACGCGGCAATGGCGCGCGGCGCTCGTCACGGTCGGTACCTTCGTGGGCGCCGGCGCCCTCGCATGGATCTGGTTGCCCGCGGACTCGCACGGCTACTGGACGCACACGCTCTTCCACACTGCCCGCATCGGCGACCCCGCAGGCCGGATCAACCAGAATCTCAACGCCATGTGGATTCGTCTCGTGCCGCAATTGGAGTCGGCCGAGCAGCTGATGTGGGTCGCCAGTTCACTCGTGGTGACCGTCCTCGCGCTCGTCGCGGCGCGATCATGCCGGCCGATCGCGGCCTTCGGAGCATTTCGACGTCCCGCCGGCGGTGACCCCTCGGCAGGGGTCGCGGCGGTCCTGACGGTCTCGGTGGTCGCGCTCTGGGGCCTGCTCGTGTCGCCGACGTCGTGGGCCCATCATTGGGTGTGGGCGATCCCGACCATCCTGACCGCCGCCGTGGTGGCCGCCCGCGACACCGATCGACGTGTGCGGATCGGCTACGCCACGGTGGCCGCGACGGGAGTGGTGATCTTCGCGCTCGGCCCGTTCCAGTTCTTGTCGCCCGCGGTCCGCCAGTGGTCGATCATCGATCACCTGATCGGGAACTCCTACACGCTCTGGGGGCTCGCCGTCCTGATCATCGTGTGGCTGCTGCCGCCGCAGATCACCGGCGAGGGAACCACACACGCGCATCCCCAACTCGCGGACGCACACGTTCGCTGAACCGACCGGGTGCCGGGCAACCCGGCGCGGCTGCGACGACGGCGTCGTCGTCGGCGCGCCGGTCAGGGTGGCGCGCCGGTCAGGGTGGGACGCGGGTCAGGCAGCCGACGCCGAGACGGGCTCCGGCGGTTTCGGCTTGCTGTCCTTGAGGGAGGCCGCGTAGATGTCGACGTATTGCTGGCCGGTCAGCTGCATCAGCTCGTACATGATCTCGTCGGTGATCGCGCGCTCGATGAACCGGTTGCCCTGCATCCCCTCGTAGCGCGCGAAATTCAATGGTTTGCCGATCTTGACGACGATGCGCGCCGGGCGCGGGATGAGCGACCCGGGCGGGTTGAGCTTCTCGGTGTTGATCATCGCGACGGGGATCACCGGCACACCGGTGTCGAGCGCGACCCGTGCGAGACCCGTCTTGCCCTTGTACAGCCGGCCGTCCGGGGACCGGGTGCCCTCTGGGTACATCCCCATCAGCTCACCGGTCTCGAGCTGCCGGCGCGCGGCGGTCAATGCGCCGGCGGCCGCTTCCGCACCGGATCGATCGATGGGGATCTGGCCGACGGCCGAGAAGAACCAGCGCTGGAAGGCGCCCTTGGGGCCGGTGCCGGTGAAATACTCGCTCTTCGCCAGGAAATAGATCCGGCGCCGCACCATCAGGGGCAGATAGAAACTGTCCATCACGGCCAGGTGGTTGCTCGCCAGGATCGCCGGGCCACGGGCCGGAATGTTCTCGAGTCCTTCGACCGTCGGCCGGCCGATGAGGCGGAGAAACGGTCCAAGCAATACGTATTTGAACGTGTAGTACCACATCGAAGACTCCGAACCTCGCCCATCGTCACCGCCTCAGACCTTACTCGCAGAAACGATACACATCCTCAGGTTCGGCTGCGTACCGTCTCCCCGGCCTGTGCCCTGATGGCTTGTCGCGCAACTTCTGCCGCGCCCACCACGCCGGCGCTCTCGCCGAGCTGGGTGCCGCGGATGCGGGCGAGCTGACGATGACCGGCACCCGTCACCAGCCGTGCGTAGTGCTCACGCGCCTCGTCGAGGAACAGTCCCGACGCCGCGCCGACGCCGCCCGCGAGCACGATGAGATCCGGGTCGAAGATGTCCGCGATCATCGCCAGCCCCTGTCCCAGGGATGCGGCGAATTGGGCGAAGGCCGCCAGCGCGACAGCATCCCCGTCCGCGGCGGCACCCGCCACCCGACGGCCGGTCAGCGAGCCGGGGTCGGCGGCCACGTCCGCGGCCAGTTGACTGCGTCCCCAGTCGCCGTCGGCGAGCAACTCGACCACGGTGTCCACCAGAGCGGTACCGCTGCAATACCTTTCCCAGCAGCCGAGCTTCCCGCACGAGCACACCCGACCGTCCGGGACCACCGTCAGGTGCCCGAGCTCCGGGGCCACCCCGAAGCTGCCGCGATAGATCTCGCCGTCGAGCAGCAGGCCGGCCCCGATCCCGGTCCCGATGGCGAGCACCAACGAATTCTTGCCACGCGCGGCCGCCCCGAAACGCCATTCCGCCACCGCCGCGGCATTCGCGTCGTGTTCGGCGAACACCGGTATGTCGATCCGGGCGGTCATGTCCTCGGCGACCGCGGCCTCCCGCCACGGGAGATGCGGCGCGAATCGCACCACCCTGCGATCAGGGGTGAGGAATCCGGCGATGGCCAGTCCGACCGCCTTGGCGGCCCACCGGGAGGTGAGTTCACCGACTAGCCGGTCGAGGCAGTGTTCGAGCGCGCTGGTCGTCGGCGGCGTCGCCGCCCGCAGGGTGTCCAGCATCGCACCGTGGTCGTCGACCACCGAGGCGCGCACACTCGTGCCACCGATGTCGATACCGATGGTCAAGTCCCCCATCAGATCTCACTCTCCGGGTCGGGCCCGTGCACATTCGCCGACCGGTCGACGACGTCGATGCGGACCGCGATCGGCTGATAGTGCTGGGCCGAGTCACCGGAGGTCGGCGACGGGGTGGATCGTAGAGCGTTCGCCATCGCCTCGAGGACGGCGATCAGGGCGGCGATCAAGCGGGCCAGCAGATCTCCGAGCTCGACGAGCAGCGTGGTGATGTCGCCGGTGAGATCGGCGAAGGTACCGGCATCCGCGGACACTCCCGCGGTCGCCGTGGCGTGCTGTCCGCCGGCACGCTGTCCGGGGCCGCCGAACAGGGCGGCGAGCTGATCGATCTGGGCCGCGACGCCGAGGAGGAAGTCCCGTACCGGGTCGCCCGTGGCGCCACGGGCGTGGCCTGCGACGTTGTCGTCGTCGGGTCCGGTCGTGTCGTCCGAGGTCATGTGGGCAGCTCTCCTGTCCGGGTCCGGCAGTAGTGTACGCGACACCACCGCCACGTCGCCGTGCGGCGGATGTGCGCAGATGTCAGCGGCCCTGCGGCCACAGCGCCGGGTCCGGCATGAACCGGACCGTCAGATCGGTGCCGTCCCACGCCGCGTCGACGACGACGCAACGCCGCAGCACCGAGGGTAGGCGCACCGGGTGCCGGAAACCGCCGACCGTCACCAGCAGGTCGTCGCCGGATCGCCCGAGCTGCAGGGCGTCGGGATCGGGAAGTCGCTGACGCCAGGTCAGTTCGTACACACGCGAGGTACCGGCCCCGGTGTCGGCGGCCTCGGTGACCTGCGCCGCCCCCGACCCGGACGGCCGACCGTTCGGCATCGGGAGGCCGACTCCGAGCTTGCGCAGTCGGGCGGCCCGGTCGATGGGTAGGTCCAGACACGGCAACTCGGCGACCTCGACTGCTGGGTCGCCGCCCCGGACGACGGCGCGCAACCGGTCCATCCGGGCGTCGTGATCCGCACCGTCACGGCCCGCTCCGACACCTTGGTTGATCACCACCGATCGCAGCGCAAGTCCCATCACGTCGACGGTGGCCAGCAGGTGCGGAAGAGCGCGCTCGCCGCGATCATCCGCCCCGACGACGACGTGCATCGCCACCGTGTGCGGATCGGTCACGAGTTCGGTGACATCGACGCAGTCGCGGTCGATCGCGTCGACAGCCGCGGTCAACTGGGCCATCACCGGGCGCTCGGCCGCTGCCGCGAGCCGACGATGCCTGGGCCACAACCGATTCAGCGCCTGACTCAGCAACGACGACGCCCTCAGGAACTCGAACGGGTCGCCGAGTCCGGACGCGTCGACCACGATCCGGCGCCACTGGCCGCTCACCGCTTCGTCCCGGATTCGGCGCATCACCAGGAAATCCTCGACACCCGGCAGAGTCGAGAGCTCCGCGGCGTCGATGTCCGACACCGCGCCGACACCCGGCAACGCCACCTTCGATCGGGCCATCGTCTCCGACAGCACGGTGGTGAACTCCGACCAGGTCCGTTCCAGGAGCACCAGGCGGTCGAGCGAGAGCAGGTGCAACCGGGTCGACACCGCGACCGGTTCGTCGGGCTGCCGGAACACTCCCAGGAGATCGGCAGTCGGCGAGCACCTGTCGACGGTGACCAGCAGGGTGTCGCGGTCGGGAGTGGTGACAGCACGGGCGCCCCCGGGCCTGCGGGTTCCGGACCGGCCCAGGGCGCCCGAGGTCGCGGTCACCGAGACCCCGGCGCCACCCGGCCCGATCACCACATGGATGGGCGTGAGATCGATCAGCCTTCGACCCTCTTCTTCAGATCGTTCAGTGCCGCCTCGGTGATCGCCTTCTCCGCCCGGCGTTTCAGCTGCCCGATCATCGGCACCAACAGGTCGACCATCAGTTCGTAGGTGACCTTCGTGGAACCCGGGACCTGCTGCGCGAGAACGTATCGGCCACGCTGATCGCGCTGCAGGTCACTGCTCACCAGTCGCCACGAGACCGCCCGACCGTCGGCCTCCCAGTCGTAGGAGAGGACGTAGGTGTCCTGCAGCACCCCGGCATCGAGCACGAACCGCACCTCGCTCGGACGATTGCCCGCGCCGTACTCGGTCACCTGGACCTCACGCGCGGCCGACACCCACTCCGGGTAGTGCTCGAAGTCGGCGATCACCGCCATGATGTCGTCGGGATCGGCGTTGATCACGATGGAACGCTCGGTGTGTTCGGCCATCAGACCGCCACCTGGTCGTCGCCGATCGCCGGACCGCCAACCGAGCGGCCGGACTCGAGGCGATCCTTCACCTCGAACGACATCACCTTGCCGGCCGCACGGCGATCACGGTTCGCATCCGCGAGGTACAGCCCTCGGGCCCGCCCTTCGGCCGGGAGACCGGCCGTGGGCTCCGCGTGCAGGAAGTAGTGCAGCACGAACCCGTCCATCACCGGCTCACACCAGATCTCCATGGTGCCTGCCAGTGGGCCGTCCACACGCCAACGCACCCCCTGCGCCCCCCGCTCCTCGGTCACGGTCAGGCGGAGGTCGGGCCACCACCGGCGCCAGTTGGCCCGGTCCCCGACCACCTCCGTCACCGACGACGGTGCGGCGGCGATGAAGGTCTCATCGGCCACCTGAATGCTCGTCACGTTCACTAGCTTCACATACTCGACCGACGCCGGGACAGCGACCTCGTCAGACGGGCTCGGCGAACGTGCCCCCGGTCACGTCGGGCACAGCGATACGATCGGTGAGGAGAAGCTGCATGCGAAAGGTACCTCGATGAGTGAGTTCAGCGTTCCCGCACGATTTTCTGTCCCCGAGAACGCCGACTGTACCGACATCATCTTCGGTATCGCCGAGCGAGAACCCGACAAAACGGTGTTCCGCCGCAAAGAGGGCCCACAGTGGGTGCCGGTCCGCGCAGGCGACGCGGCCGCGCAGATCATTGCCCTGGCCAAGGGCCTCATCGCCGAGGGCATCGGCCCGGGCGACCGCGTCGCGATCCTCTCCCGTACCCGCCCGGAGTGGACGCTGATCGACTTCGCCATCTGGTCGGCCGGGGCGGTGCCCGTGCCGATCTACGATTCGTCGTCGGGACCGCAGGTCGAATGGATCATGCGGGACTCCGGAGCCGTCGCGATCGTGCTCGAGGATGCGGGGCACCGGGCCATCTTCGACCGGATCGAGAACCTCCCGGGCGTCAAGGTCTTCCAGATCGACGGGGCGGACGGAGAGACCGGGGCCATCGCCGCCCTCGAGGCCGCCGGAGCCGACCTCCACGACGACGAGGTGACCAAGCGACGCGCGACGGTCGCCGCCGCCGACCCGGCCACCCTGATCTACACCTCGGGCACGACGGGCCGCCCCAAAGGCTGCATGCTCAGCCACAGCAACCTGCTCTCGGAGACCTACGGGGTACTCGAGGGCAACATGCGCACGCTGCTCGGCCCCGACAGGCGGCTGCTGATGTTCCTCCCGATGGCACACGTGCTCGCACGGGCCATCAATCTGGTCGCCCTCGAGGCGGGCGTGGAGATCGGTTACACCAGCGACATCCCGAACCTGGTGCCGGAGTTCGCCGTGTTCAAGCCGTCACTGATCCTGTCCGTCCCCCGGGTCTTCGAGAAGGTCTACAACAGCGCCCGGCAGAAGGCACACGACGAGGGCAAGGGACGCATCTTCGACGCCGCTGCCGACGCGGCCGTCGAATACTCGCAGGCGATCGAGCGGGGCGGCCCCGGGCTGGTCCTCAAGGCCAAGCACGCGGTGTTCGACAAGCTCGTCTACGGCAAACTGCGCGCGGCACTCGGCGGCGAGTGTGAGCTCGCCATCTCGGGCGGCGCACCGCTCGGAGCCCGACTGGGGCACTTCTTCTCCGGTATCGGCATCCCGGTCTACGAGGGCTACGGCCTCACCGAGACGACCGCGGCCTTCAGCGTGAACACGCCCGGCCAGGTGCGGGTCGGGACTGTCGGGAAACCGTTGGCCGGCAACAGCGTACGGATCGCCGAGGACGGCGAGGTGATGCTCAAGGGCGGTGTCGTGTTCGGTGGCTATTGGCAGAATCCGGACGCCACCGCCACCGCGCTCGAGGACGGCTGGTTCCACACCGGCGACCTAGGAAACGTCGACGGCGACGGATTCCTCACGATCACCGGCCGGAAGAAGGAGCTCATCGTGACCGCCGGCGGCAAGAACGTGTCCCCCGCCGGACTCGAGGACGTCATCCGATCCAGCGCGCTCGTCTCGCAGGCGCTCGTCATCGGTGATGCGAAACCCTTCATCGCAGCGCTGATCACGATCGACCCGGAGGCCTTCCCCGCGTGGAAGGATCGCCACCACAAGCCTGCGTCCGCGAGCGTCGCCGACCTCGCAGGCGACGACGACCTACGGGCCGAGGTCCAGGCAGCCGTCGACGATGCGAACAAGACCGTCTCGCACGCGGAGGCGATCAAGAAGTTCCGCATCCTCCCAGACGATTTCACCGAGGAGACCGGGGAGATGACCCCGACCCTGAAGGTGAAGCGCAACGTGGTGGTCCAGAAGTTCGCCGACGACATCGACGCGATCTACACCCGCTGAGGCACCCGGAGGCTCAGAGCAGCTGGCGAAGTCGAGCCGCGATCGACCTCCACTCCCAGGTGTCGACGGCGTGTTCGCGCCCCCGGGCGCCCATCTCGGACGCGGTCGTCGGATCCGCCAGAATCGCGGTGATCGCGAAGGCGACCGCGTCGACATCGGTGCCGTCGACGACGGTGCCGGTGACGCCCTCCACGACCGTCTCAGGTGCCCCACCCGACTGACCCGCGACAACCGGGATTCCGGTCGCCGACGCCTCGAGGTAGACGATGCCGAGTCCCTCGACATCCAACCCGCGTCCCCGTGTCCGCGCCGGCATCGCGAACACATCGGCGATGTTGTGATAGGCGGGCAGGTCCGCCGAGGGCACCGAACCGGTGAACACCACGTGCTCGGTCATGCCGTTCTGCGCCACCAATTCGCGCAGGGTCTGCGCGTAGGGTCCCCCGCCCACGATGACCAGTGCCACGTCGCCGACCTCCCGCCGGATCAACGGCAGCGCGCGGATCAACACGTCCTGCCCCTTGCGCGGCACCAGCCGGGACAGGCAGAGCACCGTCGGACGCTCACCGAGCCCGAGCTGTTCCCGAATCCTCTGACGCGCCTGCGGGTCCGGCGCGAACCGACCCGTGTCCACGCCGGGCGGCAGGTACTCCAGGGCGGCCCGTGCGCCGAACGCCGACGCGAACCGCCCGCGCGTGTAGCGACTCACGAAGGTGACGACATCGACGTTGCGGCCGATGAAGGTCAGTACCTGGCGCGCGACGGGCAGCATCGACCATCCGACCTCATGGCCGTGGGTGCTCGCGACGACCCGTTCGGCCCCGGCCCGCCGCATCGCCGGAGCGAGGACCGCCAACGGCGCGGCAGCGCCGAACCAGACCGTCGAGATGCCGTGGGTCCGGATGATCTCGGAGGCTCGGCGGGCCACGAACGGAGTGGGCAGCATCAGCGTGGTGGGATGCCGCACGACCGTGTAGGGAATCGTCGCGTCGAACTCCTCGTGGCCACGCCACCGCGGTGCGTAGACGACCACCTCGTCCGGCGGCAGGCGATCGACCAGGTTCTGCAGATATGACTGGATGCCCCCGGGTCGGGGCGGGAAGTCGTTGGTGATCAACAGGGTCCGGCGCATCAGTCGACCTGTTCGTTCAACCATCGCCGCCACGAGGCGACGAACTCGGCACGCGACATCCCCAGAACCCTACGGATCGCGACGTCCTGCCGCTTCACGTCGTCGGTACCGGCGACGCCCACGTAGAGCTCCTTGAGCTTCTCCTCACCGAAACGTGCGGCCACGAATGCGGAAACCGACCACGCCGCCTGGTATGCCACGAGCGCCTGGTCCGAATCCACCGCGAACTCCCGGTCGGTCGGCAGCGCCGTCGGTCCCTCACCGGCCCGTACGGCAGCTGCCAGATCGGGCGCAGCGTCCTCGAGGCGGACATAGGTGTCCTTCCGTCCGACGTACTCGGGAACGCCCTCGGTGATCCACAACGGAGCGCCCGGCGACGTCACCACCCGCGCGGCAACGTGCGTCAGCTCGTGCCGCAGCACCACTCCCAGGGCGGGCTCCGCGAGGTCGCCCGCGTTCGGGGTGAGGATGATGCGTTGTCCGGCCGCCGAATGCGCGCCGGTGTCGATCCGACTGAACACGGTGGCCGCCGCCGCGCCTGCGATGTCGGTCGACGCGCTCTGGGCCAGATCCCTGAACTCGGACGGACGCCCGGTTGCCACCACCGCCGCGCGTCGCGGCCAGTCGGAGCCCCAGAAATCGGTGACGGCGGCCGTTGCGCCCGGGAGCAGACGACGAACGCGGTCGACCACGGTCTCCGTGCCGGGGTAGGACGCAACAACCGATTCCCCGCCGGCGGTCGCGACGTCATCGGCCGCGACGTCGGGGAGTTCCCACAGCTGGGTCGGCATGGCGGCGGCCCCGATGGCCGACGCGTCGCCGACGATCTTCCAGGCATCCCCGTACCTCGCCATCACGAACTGGGACGAGACCACCACCTCGGGTTCGTCGAGCCCTGGCTTGGTCGCACCGCCGAGCGCGTAGTGCAGTTCCACCGGCGCCACCCAGGAGTCCGAACTCCCCTGGGCATCGAGCCGGGCCTGCAACTCGGCGGGCACCAGCGTCTCGGCCTCCTCGGTGGGCGCCAGGACATAGCGAAGATCCTTCAACTGCAAGGCTTCTCCGCGGGCCGGCGGCGGCACAGACGCCGACGGGGTCCCCGACGACGCATCGGCGGAGGGCGAATCCGATCGCGGCGTCGACGTGAGGTCGAGGGCGGGCGACGACGTCGGGCTCGACGATCCGCTCCCGGGTCCGGCGCCGGAGAGATTGGCGATCGATGTCTGGATCCGGCTGCGGAAGGCAGGCGACGCCGAAGCGTCGAGGAGGTCGGTGACGCGAGCGCGATCGCCGGCGAGCAAGCCCCTACCGAGAGCATCCAGGGCGGCCTGCACCCCCGCCGACCGCTGTTCCTCATAGACATTGGCCGGGGTGGTCGACGAACTGCCACCCGATTCGGGCGCTGGTGCGACGGCCTCGCCGCACCCGCTCAGCACCGTCGCGACCACGAGCGCCGACCCGGCGAGGGTCAGCAGCTTCCGCCGGCGCCGCCCACCCGGAGCGATCATCCGGACGCGCCCCTCACGGCACGCCACTCAGTACCGGCGAGCCGCGCTGAACGGTCCCGCCTCGTCGATCGGCACGACCTTCACGGGAACACCGAACGTGGATGCGTGGATCACGTATCCGTCGCCGACATACATGCCGACATGGTGGGCGTCCGAGTAATAGATGATCAGATCGCCGGGGCGCAGGTCATTACGATCGACCGCCTGTCCGGAACTGTTCTGCGCCTCGCTGGAACGCGGCAGCGTCTTGCCCGCCTGCTCGTAGGCCCACACCATGAGGCCCGAGCAGTCGAACGAATCGGGTCCGGTGGCCCCCCACACGTACGGATCACCGATCCGGCTCAGCGCGGCCTGCACCGCGACGAGCGCGGCAGACGTGCCCCTCGGCACGAACCGCGGATCGAAATCGAACTTCGGGCCACGCAGGGCCGCCAGCTGCTTGCCGGTCATGGATTCGTACACCGCACGGATCTGCACGGCCTGCAGCTGCAGATTCGCCTGCTTCGCCTGCAGCTCACCACGTGTCTTCTCGGCCGAGGCCACGGCAGCGGTCGCCTCGGTCGCGGTCTTGTCCGCGGAGGCCTTCGCCGCCAACGTGTTCCGGCGAGCGTCCTTGAGGCCCTTGAGGTCGGTGGCCGCCTGACGCGAGATCAATTCCAGACCCGACATCTGGTCGAGCAACGACTGGGGTGAATCGCTGACCAGCACGGCGTACAGACGATTGACCCGGGCGCCCTTGTAACTCGCACGGACGATCGAGTCGACACGACCCTGATAGCTCTCGAGACGCTTCTGCGTAACGACGAGCGTGCGGTCGGCGTCGGTCGACGCCTTCTTCGAGTCGGCCACGATGCGTCGCTGCTTGTCGTACTCGATCTGCGCGTTGTGCATCGCCTCCGCCGACTTCTCGGCGTCGTCGCTGAGCTTTTTGTATTGGGTGAGCAGCTGATTCGGCGACCGGACCGGCGCTGCCGAGGCGTCACCGGCACCAACCGTCGCAGCGAATTGGCCGGAGGACACCACGAGCGCCATCACCGCGGCGACGAGTATCACTGGCACAGCCCGCGCCCGTGCGGTCCACCATCCGGAAACCACGGTTGTCACTTCTCCTCCGCCACTGTCCCCCCGATCACGTGCCCTGACGGCGATCCGGATGGACCGTTCCTGTCAGGCCAGGTGATTTGTTTGGGCGGATCACGCATTCCACGTGATCCGCCCAAACGAGTTCACATCCTCATCGGTGACCGACGCTCAGTAGCGCCGGATGCCGGTCACCGACCAGTTGGAGACCTTGTCCTTCTTGACCGGCACTCCGGCGGTCGACGCATGGACGAAGGTTCCGTTGCCGATGTACATGCCTGCGTGGCCGCCGCCGTCGAAGATCAGCACGTCGCCGGGCTTGGCGGCTGCGATCGACGCCACCGGCGTGCCGCCACCGAGCTGCCCATAGCTGTCGCGCGGGATGGTCTTGCCTGCCTGCTTGTACGAGTAGTAGACGAGACCCGAGCAGTCGAAGGCGTTCGGACCGGCCGAACCGTAGACGTACGGCGCACCGATCTTGCTCTCCGCGACCCGCACGGCCTTCTGGGCCGCCGTCGGCTTCGCACCCAGGAAGCCGCCGTCGTCACCCTTGGGCTTGAACTGCTGCGGGATCTGGTTGTCGTTCAGACCGGGCACGGTGAAGGTACCCAGATTCGGAACGGAGACACTCGCACCGGGCGACTGGGCTGCGGGAGTGACCGGAGCTGCCTTGGGGGCAGGCGCCGCCTTGTGCTCCTGGAATTGCTGGGGGACCTGCTTGGTATCGACCCCAGGAAGTTCGAATGTGCCGACATTGGGCACGTGTATCGGCGCTGCGAGCGCCGGTCCCGCGACAGCGGCGAGCGAGCCGACGGTGATCGACCCTGCAACCACCGCGCGCTTGGCTACCTTGGTGCCGCGGTTGGGCTGTTCCAAACGATGTTTCGCCACGAAGCGATCTCTCCTTGCTCTCCCTTCGACCGCCGACCGAGTTAGCTGTCGGGTTCGGGCCGGAAGAATGGCCCTACACACGTGTCGCGACGACGTCGAAAACGTCGCCGGGCATGCGCGATTCACCCCGATTCGGATCACTCCGAAAACTGATGGTTCCCCGGTTCGCCTGTGGCGATTGAGCGGTGACCGATCCAGACCACTCCTGTTGGAGCGGGACGCTCTGCAAAGGTCTCGGAAAGGTTACGAAATCCGATGCGGGTCTGTCCACCGACCCTTTCGGGCCTGAATTGGCGCGTGCGCTCAACCAGCGCGCAGAATACGGAGTTGCCGACCGGAAACCACGCCGCCATCTGCGGTTTTCCCATTTCTTGCAGATACTGCAGCGGCACTGGAGACCATTGCAGCGGCCTCGAAAACACCGATCGCGGCGTCGATGTCGGCGTCTCCCGGCACCCCCGATCTCGTAACCTTTCCTCCACCTTCGGCAGTGGGGTTTTCGCAGTTGGGGGCGTCGAACAGCACTTGCATCATGCAGCCGTCGCAGGCGACGGGACGACCCGGGCAGGACTGGCAGTCGATGTACATGTGTGATCTCCATCTCAATCGCGTGCTCTGGGTATGTCGACGGGCCGAAATCGCCTGACTCGGCTCCGTGCGCCACACGTGATGGACACTAGGGACGGCCACCGACAGATCCGGCCCGATCACCGGTCGAACTCAATTTCCCCGCCTGTCACATCAGAATCTGTCGTAACGTCGAACTAGTGTTCGGAGCGTGGTGCTCAGGGGGCAGACGGACGGCGGACAACTCACCTTCGCCGATCTGGACGACAACGACGACGACGGATTCCGGCCCGATCGCTCACTGTTCGACACCACGCTCGTCGTCGTGGACCTCGAGACGACGGGAGGCAGTCCGACCGACGATGGGATCACCGAGATCGGCGCGGTGAAGATCCGCGGCGGTGAGGTCATCGGCGAGTTCGCGACGCTGGTGGATCCCGGGCTGCCCATCCCCCCGCAGATCGTCACGCTCACCGGCATCACCGAGGCGATGGTCAGCGACGCGCCGATGATCGGTGCAGTGCTGCCCTCGTTCGTGGAGTTCGCCCGCGGCTCGATCCTGGTGGCCCACAACGCCCGATTCGACATGGGTTTCCTCCGACAGAACGCGGCGCGACTGGGGATCGACTGGCCGTTCACCGCCAGCCTGTGCACGGTGACCATGGCCCGTCGCATCCTGACACGCGATGAGGCCCCCACCGTCCGGTTGTCCGCTCTCGCCGATCTCTTCGACGTCTCGACGCGGCCGACCCACCGTGCCCTCGACGATGCGCGCGCGACGGTCGAGGTGTTCCATCACCTCCTCGAACGGGTCGGCAATCAGGGCGTCGACACCTACCGCGAACTGACCGCCTATCTGCCGCGATCGAATCCCCGGTTGCGCGCCAAACGCACCCTGGCGCGGGACCTGCCGTCGCGGCCCGGTGTCTATCTCTTCCGCGGTCCGTCGGAGGAGGTGTTGTACGTGGGCACCGCCGTCGACCTGCGGCGCCGGGTCATGTCGTACTTCACCGGCAGCGACCCCCGCCGACGCATCGGCGAGATGGTGAATCTGGCCACCCGGATCGACCACGTCGAGTGTGCGCACGCCCTCGAGGCCGGCGTGCGTGAGCTGCGGCTCCTGGCCGCGCATGCGCCCGCCTACAACCGGCGGTCGACCCAACCGCACCGCGGTTGGTGGATCGTGCTGACCGGCGAACGATTCCCGCGGCTGAAGGTCTCGCGGACCCCGACCGAAGACGCCATCGGCCCGATCGGCAACCGCACGACCGCGGCGACGATCGCCGACATGATCAGCCGGTCATCCGGATTACGCAGCTGCACAACGCGATTGGGGTCCGCATCACACCACTGGTGCCGATCCGAGGCCGCGGGCGGGCCGCGCATCGGAGGGTGTCACGCGGCGTCGGAACGCCCGCTGACCCTCCCCGACTATCTCCCGCGGGCCTCCGCCGTGCGCGACCTGATGGCAGGCGATCGCGACCACCTGCTGACCGACCTCACCGATCGACTGGTCCGACTCGCCGATGCGCAGATGTTCGAAAGTGCTGCCCGGCAACGAGACCGGGTGTCCGCGACGATCGACGCTTTGGCCCGCTGCCAACGACTCGCAGCGCTGTGCGCGATCAGCGAACTCGTCGTGGCCCGCCCCGATCCCGATCGGGGGTGGGAGATCGCCGTCATCCGGCACGGTCGGCTGGCCAGTGCCGGGGTCGCCCGCCGGGGCATCGCCCCGATGGCCGTTGTCGAGACCTTGACCGCGTCCGCCGAGACCGTCGTCGCGACCGACGGGCCGTTGCTCGGAGCCCCACCCGAAGAGGCCGGGCTGCTCTATCGCTGGGTCACCGAACCCGGCGCCCGGATCGTCTCCACGACGGAGCCGTTCGCCCTGCCGGCGGCGAGCGCCGAGCGGTGGTTGCCGTGGTCGCAGACCGCCCATGCAGCGCGCGAGGCGCCCCGCCGCGCAGGCTGACGGCCCCTAGCCGCGCACCCCGCACACGCACACCCCGCCGATCGGCAGGGTGATGTGCACGGTCGGCGAGGTCCCGGAGCACTACTGTGACACCCATGATCACCGCCATCGTCCTGATTCACGCCGACGTCCATCAGATCCCGGAGACCGCGCAGGCCGTGGCCGACATCCCGGGCGTCTCGGAGGTCTACTCATGCGCCGGTGACGTCGATCTGATCGCGAAGATCAAGGTGCGCGACCACGAGCAGATCGCCGACGTCGTGACCGGGAAGATCAATCGGCTGCCGGGGGTCACCCACAGTGCGACCCACATCGCATTCCGCAGCTATTCCAGTTCCGATGTCGAGGGCGGCTTCTCCATCGGCGAGGAATGACCTAGCCCGCGGCGGCGGCCAACTCCACGGTGAGGCGACCCCAGCGGTCGAGCAACCGGGTCGCGTCTCCGCTGTCGAGCACCGCGGCGGCCCGCTCGGTGGCGGCACCCATGGCATCGGTCAGTTCGGCCGTGGTCATCGCCGACTCCTGCTCGAAGGCGACGATCGCGCCCGCCGCGTTCAGGAGCACCGCATCGCGCACCGGCCCGCGCTCCCCGGCGAAGAGCCCGCGGGCGATCATCGCGTTGGCGGTCGCGTCGCCCCCCTGCAGCGCAGAGAGTTTCACCCGTCCGACGCCGAGGTCGGCCGGGTCGAGCGTGAGCCGATGTACCGCACCGTCGACCACCTGCCACACAGTCGAGGTCGTCGTGGTGGTCAGTTCGTCGAGCCCGTCGTCGCCGCGGACGACGAGCACCGAACTCCCCCGATCGGCGAAGGCCTGCGCGAGGACCGGGGCGAGATCGACGAAGGCACACCCGATCAGACCGCTTCGCGGCCGTGCCGGGTTGGTGAGCGGTCCGAGCACGTTGAAGACCGTCGGGATGCCGATCTGGCTACGCGGCGGGCCGGTGAACCGGAATGCGGGATGAAAGACCGGGGCGAAGCAGAACCCGATGCCGAGTTCGTCGACGCATCGCGCGACGTCGGCGGCGCCGAGCGAGATGTTGATGCCGAGCGCCTCGAGGACGTCGGCACCGCCGCTCTTCGACGATGCCGCCCGGTTCCCGTGCTTCACCACCGGAATCCCGGCGGCGGCGATGACGATCGACGTCATGGTGGAGATGTTGACGGTGTGCGAGCGGTCGCCCCCGGTGCCGACGACGTCGACCGCGGGACGCGGAATGTCGACGAGAGTGGCGTGATCGAGCATGGCGGCCGCCAGACCGCGCAGTTCGGCCGGGGCCGCGCCCTTCATCTTCACGCCCACACCGAAGGCGGCGATCTGCGCTCCGGTCGCCGCGTCGCTCATGATCTCGTTCATCGCCCAGGCGGCCTCGTCGACGGTCAGGTCGATGCCATCGGTGACGCGACCCAGGATCTGCGGCCAGGTGAGGGACGTCGGCGCGGTGCGGGAAGGCTCTGTGCTCACGGTGCAAAGGGTAGTGCGCGGCCGCTCATCGGCGCGCCTCCGGTCGTTGGAGTACCTGCCATCGGAGCACCGAGCCGCCGTGCCGGGCACCGAGGCCTGCCATCCGCGACCGTTCCTGGGACAGATGCATCGCGTCGAGCGTCTGCCGGCGCCCGAGCACCACGACGACGGTGTCGTCTGCGCCACCGGCGACCGTCCGCCCCAGACCGTCGTCGAGCCATTCGTACCCGTCGAGTGCGGCCGTCGCGACGGCGTCGTCCACTCGCGACGCCGGTACCCGCAGAACGTGCCGCAACACCACGTCGTCACCCGGCCGCCACGCGGACTCGTCGAGCACTGCCGAGCTCGCCGCGGTCTCGTCGTCGGACTCGGCCACGACGATCAGATCGGCGTCGTCGACACCCAGCGGCACACCACCGGAACCGCGTCCCGACAACCGCTGTCGCATCCGTTCCCACCGACCCGCATCCACCGGGTGTCCGTTCAGGTCCCAGCGGGCCGAAACCGATGGCCGAGAGGTGTTCCGATCGCCGTCCACGCACCCAGCAAACCACGTCTCAGGACACGCCGACGAGGGCCTTCACGGTGCCCCCACCAGGGTCGGGAGAAATAGTTCCGCCAATTTGGTGACCCAAGTGGTCACGGCTTACTACGAACCGTCATACTTCCTTTTGTGACTAGCGCTGTAGGTACCTCAGGAACAGCCATCACCTCGCGCGTGCACTCGCTGAACCGGCCCAACATGGTCAGCGTCGGCACCATCGTGTGGCTGTCCAGTGAGCTCATGTTCTTCGCTGGGCTTTTTGCGATGTACTTCGTCGCGCGCGCCAACTCGTCGATCGGTTGGCCGCCCGAACCCACGGAGTTGAACCTCACACTCGCGATCCCGGTGACGACCGTCCTGATCCTGTCGTCGGTGACCTGCCAGATGGGTGTGTTCGCCGCCGAACGAGGTGACGTCTTCGGGCTGCGTCGGTGGTACATCCTGACGTTCCTGATGGGCGCCTTCTTCGTCTGCGGCCAGGGGTACGAGTACTACCACCTGGTCCACGAGGGCACCACGATCTCGTCGAGCTCATACGGCTCGGTCTTCTACATGGCGACCGGATTCCACGGTCTGCACGTCATCGGCGGCCTCGTCGCCTTCATCTTCCTGCTGATCCGCACCAAGCTGTCGAAGTTCACGCCGGCCCAGGCCACCGCGGCCATCGTCGTGTCCTACTACTGGCACTTCGTCGACATCGTCTGGATCGGTCTCTTCGTCACCATCTACTTCATCAGGTAGCCGCCCCCGGGCAGCCCCTGCAACAGCAACAGTCCGTCCGCTTAGTAGAGAGTCACAGATGAGTTCATCTCCACCGCGACCGTCGGATAGCGACGACGTGGACGCCGGCCACAGCACCGACACGGCAGGCGTCGCGTCGGCCGGACGCCCGGCGTCCGCAGCCACCTCGGCGCGTAAGGCGAAGTCACGACGCAAACTGCGCCGTCGGGCCAGCGGCGCCCTCCTGCTCCTCGTCGGTCTGGTGGCCGCCGGGGTTCTCGCATCGGTACTGACCCCCAAGCCTCAGGTTGCGGTCGCCGACGAGTCGAATGCGGCACTGATCAGCGACGGCAAGAAGCTCTACGAGACGTCCTGCATCACCTGCCACGGGGCAAACCTGCAGGGTGTCCAGGACCGCGGCCCGGCACTGCTCGGCGTCGGCGACGCCGCCGTTTACTTCCAGGTGTCCACCGGCCGCATGCCCGCCGCACGTGGCGAGGCCCAGGCGATCCGCAAGCCACCGAAGTTCACCAAGGCGCAGATCGACCAGCTCGGCGCATACGTCCAGTCGGAGGGTGGCGGACCGCAGGTCATCTACGAGCGCAACCCCGACGGCTCGGTGAAGATGAAGGACGGGCTGCCCGTCCTCGCCCAGGAGTCATTGCGCGGCAAGAACCTCGGTCGCGGCAGTGAGCTCTTCCGGCTGAACTGCGCCTCATGCCACAACTTCACCGGTCGCGGCGGCGCACTGTCGTCGGGCAAGTTCGCCCCGACGCTCGACGGGGTGGAAGAACAACAGATCTACACGGCCATGCTCACCGGACCGCAGAACATGCCCAAGTTCTCCAACCGCCAGCTCTCGGTGGAGGAGAAGAAGGACATCATCGGCTTCGTCAAGTACGTCACCGAGTCCAAGCCGCAGGGCGGCCTCGGGATCGGCGGCTTCGGCCCGGTCAGCGAGGGCATGGTGATGTGGGTTGTCGGAGTTGTGGCGATCGTTGCCGCCGCAATGTGGATGGGATCACGAACATGAGTGCAACCGGCGGAAACGACGTCCCGTCGCAGGACGAGCTCGACCAGATGAGCAAAGAAGAGCTGGTCAAACTCGGTACCAATCTCGACGGCGTGGAGATCATCCACCGCGCCGAGCGATTCCCGGAGCCGGGTACCGGCGTCGAGAAGCGCGCCGAGCGCCAGGTCGCCGCCTGGTTCACCCTGGCCGGCATCTCGGCTCTCGCCTGCTTCATCATCTTCATCTGGAATCACTGGGAGTTCGCGCTCCCCGATTCGGTCGACTACTGGCGCTACACGCTCAACACCCCCCTGCTCGGCGTGACCTTCGGGCTCTCGGTGTTGTCGATCGGCGTCGGCATGGTGCTGTTCACCAAGAAGTTCATCCCGGCCGAGATCTCGGTGCAGGATCGCCACGACGGCGGCTCCTCCGAGGTCGACAAGAAGACGATCGGCGCCGAGTTCAACGATTCGCTGACCACCTCGACGCTCCCGCGCCGCAAGATGATCATCGGGTCGGCCCTGTTCGGCCTCGGCGCTTTCGCCTTCACCGGCCTGGTCGCCGGTCTCGGCGGAATCATCAAGAACCCGTGGGCACAGGGCGACAAGGCCCCCCTATGGCACACCGGGTGGTCGCCGATCTACAACCCGGCGAACGATCCGAACGAGACGGTGTTCCTGCGGCGCGACACCGGTAATCCGTACCAGGTCGCCCTGGTCCGGCCCGAGGATCTCGACTCCGGCGGCATGGAGACCGTGTTCCCTTGGCGTGTCTCCGATGGCTACGGCGAGACCGAGGAATCCCGCCACAAGCTGGTCGAGGGCCTGCGGTACGTGAGCAATCCGGTCATGCTGATCCGCCTGCGCCCCGAGGACGCGGCCCGTGCGATCAAGCGCAAGGGCCAGGAGAGCTTCAACTACGGCGACTACTTCGCCTACACCAAGGTCTGCAGCCACCTCGGCTGCCCGACCTCGCTCTTCGAGCAGCGGACCAACCGCATCCTCTGCCCCTGCCACCAGTCGCAGTTCGATGCCCTCGAGTACGCGAAGCCGGTCTTCGGTCCGGCCGCGCGCGCCCTGGCGCAGCTGCCGATCACGGTGAACAATCAGGGATACATGGTCGCCGCAGGCGACTACATCGAACCTGTCGGACCGGCATTCTGGGAGCGTAGATCATGACCATCGCCGACCGTCTCGCGACGCAGGCCGAAGAGGTCGACTCGCGCTACCACCTGTCGCCGGGTATCCGTCGTCAGATCAACAAGGTGTTCCCCACCCACTGGTCGTTTCTGCTGGGTGAGATCGCGCTCTACAGCTTCATCATCCTGCTGATCTCCGGTGTCTACCTCACCCTGTTCTTCGATCCGTCGATGCAGGAGGTCGTCTACGACGGCGCGTATCAGCCGCTCAACGGCGTGATGATGACCCGCGCGTACGAGACCACCCTGAACATCTCGTTCGAGGTACGCGGCGGACTGTTCGTGCGGCAGATCCACCACTGGGCGGCGCTGCTGTTCGCGGCGTCGATCATCGTGCACATGGCCCGCATCTTCTTCACCGGCGCGTTCCGCCGGCCGCGTGAGGCCAACTGGATCATCGGCTGCCTGCTGCTGATCCTGGCGATGTTCGAGGGCTTCTTCGGATACTCGCTCCCCGACGACCTGCTCTCGGGTACCGGCGTCCGCGCGGCGATGAGCGGCATCGTCCTCGGCATCCCGTTGGTCGGCACCTGGATACATTGGGCGCTCTTCGGCGGCCAGTTCCCGGGCGACATCATCATCCCGCGTCTCTATGTGATGCACGTACTGCTCTTCCCGGGCATCATCCTGGCCCTGATCGGTGCCCACCTGGCACTGGTCTGGTACCAGAAGCACACCCAGTTCCCCGGCCCGGGACGCACCGAGAAGAACGTCGTCGGCGTGCGCATCCTGCCCGTGTTCGCGGTCAAGTCGGGCGCCTTCTTCGCCATCACCACCGGCGTGCTGGCGATGATGGCAGGAATCTTCCAGATCAACCCGGTCTGGGTGCTCGGCCCGTACAACCCGGCACACGTGTCGGCCGGCTCTCAGCCCGACATCTACATGATGTGGACGGACGGCCTGGCGAGACTCATGCCCGCCTGGGAGTTGTACCTGGGCAATTACACGGTGCCCGCGATCTTCTGGGTGGTCGTGATCATCACGATCATGTTCGGCCTGATGTTCTCGTATCCGTGGATCGAGAAACGGCTGACCGGCGACGACGCGCATCACAACCTGCTGCAACGTCCGCGCGACGTCCCGGTGCGCACCGCGATCGGTGCGATGGCGCTCTCGTTCTACATCATCCTGACGCTGTCCTGTATGAACGACATCATCGCGCTCAAGTTCCACATCTCGCTCAACGCGACGACGTGGATGGGACGTATCGGGCTGATCGTCGTACCGCCGATCGCGTACTTCATCGCCTATCGCTGGGCACTCGCACTGCAGCGCAGCGACCGCGAGGTGCTGGCCCACGGCATCGAGACCGGCATCATCAAGCGCCTGCCGCAGGGTGAGTACATCGAGCTGCATCAGCCGCTCGGCCCGGTCGACGACCACGGCCATCCGATCCCGCTCCCCTACGAGGGCGCGGCGCTCCCGAAACGGATGAACAAACTGGGTTCCGCGGGCGCACCCGGCACCGGATCGATCCTCCTCGAGGATCCGCCGGAGCAGCAGGCGCGCAACGTGGAGCGCGAGCACGAAACGGAGAAGGCCGAGAAGCAGGCTCTGCGCGAGCTCCAGGCCAAGGGCGGCGACGCTCTGGAGTGATCGGCTCAGGCCTCACCGGACCACGGATCGGCCGCCGTCGCTATTGCGACGGCGGCCGATTCGTCTGTGCAGGGGCACTCGCCCCGACATGACTAGGATCGAGATGATGAGATCACCTCGACGATCACGACAACCATCCCGATCCCGCTGGGACTCTTCGGGTTTACGACAGATCACCCGAGGCCTCGGAAGCCTCGACGCAGAGATCTTCGAGACCGTCGCACGATCGGACTCCCCTGCTCTGGACGCCACGATGCGCCCGCTGTCGCGGGCGGCCGACCACTCCACACTGTGGTTCGCGATCGCAGGCGGGTTGGCGCTGAGCGGCCGCCCGACCGCTCAGCGTGCGGCCGCCCGCGGTGTCGCCACACTCGCGGTCACCAGCCTGGTCACCAATCAGGTCGCCAAGCGGATCCGCAACCGGCCGCGGCCGACACCGACCACTGTCCCCCTCCAGCGGCGCGGCCATCGGTTACCCACCTCGAACTCGCTGCCGTCCGGCCACTCCGCGAGTGCAGCCGCGTTCGCACTCGGGACAGGCATCGAGAACGGTCCCACGGGCCTCGTACTCGGCGGCCTCGCCGGCCTGGTGGGACTGTCGCGGGTGGCCACGGGTGCCCACTACCCCGGCGACGTCCTGGCCGGATTCGGAATCGGTGCATCCATCGCGGTCATCGGCGCCCGCCTCGTCCCACCCATCACCGAGCACAGCGTCGCCGTACCGCCCGCCAGTCGTGACCTCGCTTCCCCACGGCCTCGCGGTGGTGGTGTGGTGGCGGTGGTGAACCCGTCGTCGGGATCGGGTGACGGTCGGCGGGTCATCGACACGATACGCACCGAGCTCCCCGACGCGGAGATCGTCGAACTCGGCCCCGACGACGACGTCGAGGCCCTGCTCCATGACGCTGCCGGTCGCGCAGAGGTCCTCGCCGTCGGCGGGGGTGACGGTACCGTGGCCGCTGCCGCACGGGTCGCCCTGGACACCGGGTTGCCCCTCGCCGTCTTCCCGGGTGGCACCTACAACCACTTCGCCAAGGACCTCGGCGTCACGACGGTCGCGGACACCGTCGCTTCGCTCGCGGCGGGCGACGTCATGCGGGTCGATGTGGCACTGCTCAACGACGACCACGTCATCCTGAACACCGCTAGCATCGGGGCGTATCCGCATTTCGTGCGCACCCGCAGTCGACTGCAACACCGGTGGAGTCGCCCGTTCGCGACGGCAGTCGCCCTCACGGCGACATTGCGGCGGACACGTCCGGTGCGGATCCGCGTCGACGGCACGGTGATCGAGACGTCACTGTTCTTGCTGGGCAACTCGCTGTATCAGCCGTCCGGCTTCGCACCGTCGCGGCGGGTACGGCTCGACGACGGCCTTCTCGACGTCCGCATCCTCGAGGTCGGGCATCGATTCGCGGGCATCCGACTTCTCGGGTCGCTGGTGGCCGGCCGACTCGAGCGCTCCCCGCTCTTCCACGAGATGCAGGTGCCCGAGTTCTCGTTCTCAGCGGTTGACGGCCCGGTCGTCGTCGCCCACGACGGCGAGGTCGGTGAGTCGTACCAGGACGCCACCTTCCGGGTCGCGTACCGCGCCCTGCCCGTCTACGCTCCGCACCGACGCGACTGACTCACCGAAGGGAATCGGTCCACAGAACGGCACCGGAGCCCACCACAGCAATCGGCCACATCCCCCCGTCGTGGAGGATGTGGCCGTTTGCTCACGAGCAGTGGTGTCAGTGCTTCTCGGGACCGACGTGGTACTCGAACACGAGACCGGCAGCGGTGCCGATGATCACGACCGCAGCGAAGATGGCGAACCAGAAGTTGCCCGTCGCGAATCCGATGGCGAACATCGCGGCGCCGGACGCAAGCAGGATCGGCCACCAGGAGTGCGGGCTGAAGAATCCGAGTTCTCCTGCACCGTCCTCGATTTCGGCATCCTCATAGTCCTCGGGACGGATCTCGACGCGGCGCGCGACGAACCTGAAGTACGTCCCGGCGATCAGGGTCAGACCACCGGTGAAGAACATCGCGGTCACACCGGCCCACTCCACGCCCTTGCTGGAGAAGGCCGTGCAGATCGTGTAGGCAATACCGGCGATGAAGAAGAATCCGGTCAGCAGTTCGAAGATCCTGGCTTCGATTTTCATCCGTTGGCTCCCACTGTGCAGCCCTGCAGGGACGTGTTGGAGGCGTCACCGAGCTCCTTCGGGGTGTCCCCGTTGGTCGCGCGACGCGTGTTGAACGGAACGGTCGTGACCGACTTGGGCACCTCGCAGATCGACTCGAGGGCCTGAGCGTTGGTCGCGGTCGGATTCTGCTCGCGGTAGCGGATGTAGGAGTCGAACTTCTGCGGACTGACCGCGCGGACCTCGAAGTTCATCATCGAGTGATAGGTACCGCACATCTCCGCGCAACGACCCACGAACGCGCCGGTGCGATCGATGCTCTGGATCTGGAAGACGCTGTCGCTGTGGTTCTGCTTGGGGAACGGCATGACGTCCCGTTTGAACAGGAACTCCGGCACCCAGAACGAGTGGATGACGTCGGCCGATGCGATCTCGAACTCGATGCGCTTGCCTGTCGGCAGGACCAGGATCGGGATCTCCGTCGACGAACCGACGGTCTCGATCTTGTTGAACTTCAGGTAGTCGCGGATGTCGTCGTCGCGACCACCCGCCGGTCCCTGGATCGGATGCTCTTCACCGTGCTCGGTCCGCACGTTGCGGGTCTGCAGTTCGAAGGGGCTAGCCGCGCGTTCGAAACCGTTGTACGTGTTGCCGTCGGTGAAGGTGACGTCGCGATAGCCGAACTTCCAGTTCCACTGGAACGCCGTCACATCGACGATGACCTTGGGATCGGAAGTCTTCTTCTCGACATCGTTCTGGACGACGACGGTGAAGTAGAACAGCACCGCGATGATGACGAACGGAACGGCCGTGTAGCCGAGCTCGAGCGGCACGTTGTAGGCCGTCTGACGGGGGAACTCGTCCTTGCCGGCCTTGTGCCGGTGGAAGGTGATGGTCCAGAAGATCAGGCCCCAGACGATGATGCCCATGACGAGCGCGGCGATGACCGACCAGGTCCACAGATCGCCCATCTTCTTGGCCTCGGGGGTGATACCCGCCGGCCATCCGAATCGCATCGCGGTTCGGGCATCACAGCCCGACATGAGCAGCGCACCGATACCGAGTGCGACGACTGCCCCGATCTGCTTGATCGTTCGCGATGCGGATCGGGCTTGTTTCGCCCGCGGCCGTCCACCGTGTGCCAATTTCACGCCTTCCCGCTCGCTCGGTTCCGGCACATCGTGCCGCCCGAGTTGCCATGCCACATGACCCGCACAGGGCTGCCCTCGCCTGCACCGGGAGTGGTCACACCCAGCACTACAGCGATTCTCGCACCTAGTACTACGCAGCGTAGACCAACACGGCGAACCTTTCGTGATTGGGGTTTACCTTCGTGCGTCGAGACCGCCCGCGCGCGTTGTCATCACCGGTTCTCAGGCATACTCGACGCGTCGGGAGCACGTGTAGTCGTCGATAAGTGAGGCCTTTCTGGTGTGTGGTTTGCTCGGTCTGTTGACCTCGGACGGATCGGCGGCCGACGCCGTCGACCTGGTGTCCACCGCATCCCACTGCATGCGCCATCGCGGCCCCGACGAGCCGGGTACCTGGCACGACGACGATCTGGTGTTGGGGTTCAACCGGCTGTCGATCATCGACATCGAGCACTCGCACCAGCCGCTGCGGTGGGGTCCCCCGGAACAGCCGGATCGGTACGCGATGGTGTTCAACGGCGAGATCTACAACTACCTGGAGATCCGCGAGGAGTTGCGACGGGACTCCGACGCCCGCTTCGCCACCGAGGGCGACGGCGAGGCCATCGTCGCGGCATTCCACCACTGGGGGCCCGACTCGGTGCGCCGGTTGCGCGGGATGTTCGCGTTCGCCATCTGGGACACCGTCGAGAAGTCGTTGTTCCTGGCCCGCGACCCCTTCGGTATCAAGCCGATGTTCATCGCGACCGGACCGGGCGGCACCGCCTTCGGCAGTGAGAAGAAGAGCCTTCTCGAGCTGATCGGCCGGATCGGCCTCGGTGACGAACTCGACCCTCGCGCCATCGAGCACTACACGGTGCTGCAGTACGTTCCCGAGCCGGAGACCCTGCACGCCGCGATCCGCCGGTTGGAGTCCGGCTGCCACGCGACCCTGCGTGCCGGACAGGCCCCGCAGGTGCAGCGCTATTTCACACCCCGGTTCGGAGTGCGCCCGGTCACCGACGCCACCCGCCAGAAACGCTACGACGAGATCGCCGACGTGTTATCGGACTCCGTGGCCAAGCACATGCGTGCCGATGTCACGGTCGGATCGTTCCTGTCCGGCGGCATCGACTCGACGGCGATCGCCGCGCTGGCCATCCGGCACAATCCCGACCTCATCACCTTCACCACGGGCTTCGAGCGGCAGGGATATTCCGAGGTCGACGTCGCCGTCGAGTCGGCCGAGGCGATCGGCGCGCGGCACATCGTCAAGTTGGTGAGCCCGCGCGAGTTCATCGACGCGATCCCGGAGATCGTCTGGTACCTGGACGATCCGGTGGCCGATCCGGCGCTGGTCCCGCTCTACTTCGTGGCGGCCGAGGCCCGCAAGCACGTGAAGGTGGTGCTCTCCGGCGAGGGCGCCGACGAGCTGTTCGGTGGATACACCATCTACAAGGAGCCGCTGTCGCTTGGCGCCTTCGACCGGTTGCCGACCGCGTTGCGCCGCATCGCGGGACGGGTCTCCGACCGCATCCCCGAGGGCACGCGCGGCAAGAGCCTGCTGCATCGGGGGTCGTTGACGCTCGAGGAGCGCTACTACGGCAACGCGCGGAGCTTCGACGATGCGCGGTTGCGTGCCGTGCTGCGCGATTACCGGCCGGAGTGGACGCACACCGACGTCACCGCGCCGATTTATGCGATGTCCGAGGAGTTGGACCCCGTCGCCAGGATGCAGCACATCGACCTGTTCACCTGGCTGCGCGGCGACATCCTGGTCAAGGCCGACAAGATGACGATGGCCAACTCACTGGAACTACGCGTCCCGTTCCTCGACCCCGAGGTCTTCCGGATCGCGGAGACACTGCCGTTCGACGAGAAGATCTCGCATGGCACCACGAAGTATGCGCTGCGTCAGGCCCTCGAACAGATCGTCCCGGCCCACGTCCTGCACCGCAAGAAGCTCGGCTTCCCGGTTCCGATCCGACTTTGGCTGGCCGGCACCGAGATGTACGACTGGGCGCACGAGACGATCGAGCACTCACAGACCGATCACATCCTGAACAAGGAAGCGGTCGTCGCGATGCTCAACGAACACCGCGACGGTGTCGTCGACAACAGCCGACGACTGTGGACGCTGCTGATGTTCATGGTGTGGCACGGGATCTTCGTCGAGAAGTCGATCGTGCCCGCCATCACCGACCACCACTACCCCGTCCGGCTGTAGCCACCCCCGCACCCAGCCGCCGATCGCCACCAGCACGGCGGCCGAGAGCAACGCAGAATTCGCCGAGAGCAACCAGCCGTCGGCCGATCCGGTCGACATCGACAATTTTCTGGTTGCTCTCGGCGAATTCTGGGTTGCTCTCGGCACGAAAGGCCGCACGGCCCGAAGGCCGGGCGACGCGTAGCCGCAGGCGTCGTGGACCTAGAGGTGCGCCGCGATCTCCGCAGATGCCGCATCGCCGTAGGCGTCGGCAAGTCGTTTGAGGGCGAGGTCGCGATCCCACGTCCAGTCCTGGGTGGAGACCGTCTCGAGCACGAGTACGGCGACCATCGACCCGACCTGTGCGGCGCGCTCGAAGTCGAGTCCCTTGCCGAGTGCGGTCAGGAAGCCGGCCCGGAAGCCGTCGCCGACGCCGGTCGGGTCGACCTTCTCGGTCTCCGGTACCACGCCGACGTGGGTCCGAGCGCCATCCTTGTCGACGATCTCGACGCCGTCCTTGCCGAGCGTGGTGACCCGGACCCCCACCATGCCCGCGACCTGGGCCTCCGAGAGACCGGTCTTCTGACGCAGCAGACCCCATTCGTATTCGTTGGTGAACAGATACGCGGCGCCGTCGATGAGAGCGCGGGCCTGCTCGCCGTCGAGCCGTGCGAGTTGCTGCGACGGATCCGCCGCGAACGGGATGCCCAGCGTCCGGCATTCATCGGTGTGCCGCACCATCGCGTCCGGATCGTCCGCCCCGACCAGGACCAACTCCGGGGTGCCGACCTGCTCCACCACGTCCGACAGGGCGATCTCGCGCGCCTCACTCATGGCGCCCGCGTAGAACGTCGCCAGCTGCGCCATCGTCTGATCTGTGGTGCACATGAACCGCGCGGTGTGCTTGGTGTCCGAGACCCGGACCGCACGACAGTCGACCCCGTGCGACTCGAGCCAGCGGCGATAGTCGTCGAAGTCGGCGCCGACCGCGCCGACCAGCGCCGGACTGCCACCCAGCTCACCCATCGCATAACAGATGTTGCCGCCGACGCCGCCGCGCCGGACGACCAGATCCTCGACGAGGAAGCTCAGCGAGATGTGCTCGAGATGGTCTCCGAGCAGCTGCTCGGAGAACTTCCCGGGGAAGGTCATCAGATGGTCGGTTGCGATGGAGCCACAGACAACGATTGCCACGTGCGGATGCCCTTCGGTTTTCGGGAGTTGGACAGCAGACCACGCTACTCAGGTCGCCGAGACGACACTGACCGCACCCCCGGGTCGGGGATGCGGTCAGAATCGAAAGGAGTCTGGACTCAGTTGAAAGAGTCGCCGCAGGCACAGCTGCCGGTGGCGTTCGGGTTGTCGATGGTGAAACCCTGCTTCTCGATCGTGTCCACGAAGTCGATGGTCGCGCCGCCGACGTAAGGTGCGCTCATACGGTCCACTGCGAGCGTGACGCCGCCGAAATCGTCGGTGAGGTCACCGTCGAGGCTAGGCTACGATCGTCGAAGAACAGCTGGTAACGCAGGCCCGCGCAACCGCCGGGCTGAACAGCGATCCGCAGTGACAGGTCGTCGCGGCCCTCCTGGTCGAGCAGCGCCTTCGCTTTGGTGGCAGCCGCGTCGGACAGAATGACACCGGTCGTGGTGGTGGCGGGTCCGGATTCGTTCTGAACGGTCATCGATGCTCCTGTGTGTCTCGGGTCGGGATCTCCTCGGGCGGCCGTGTCCACAGACCGGCGGCACGCCGATTCGGCCACGTGCTCACCACAACGGTACCCCGTCCCCGTCTATTCCTGCCGATCCGCGCACACACACCCGACACCTCGCGCGATCACTCCGTGACGCCGGCGGCGATCTCGGTCCGCCGGACACCGCGCTGCCTGCGCGCGACGATCACCGAGTCCAGCGTGAACACGACGAGCGCCAGCCAGACGATCGCGAACCCGATCCAGCGTTCCGGCGGCATCGGTTCGTCGAGCACCCACACACCGATGATCAGCTGCATCGTGGGCGTGATGAACTGCGCGATCCCGAGGACGGTCAGGCGGGCGCGCCGGGCCCCGGCGGCGAACAGCATCAGCGGCGCCGCGGTGATCACGCCTGCCAGGGCGAGCAGCACAGCATGTCCGGGGCCCGCGGAACCCATCGTCAGACCGGTGGTCAGGCCGACGACGACCAACTGGCCGACCGCGAGCGGAGCCAGCCACAGCGATTCCAGCGTCAATCCGCTCGTCACGTCGACCGACGGCCCGATGTGCTTCTTGACCAGTCCGTACAGCCCGAAGGAGAACGCCACGCCGAGCGCCAGCGACGGAAACGCCCCGTAGCCCACGACGATCACCAGCGTCGCCGCCACCGCCAGCCCCACGGCGAGCCATTGCATGGGCCGCAGCCGCTCGCGCAGCACGACGACCCCGAGCAAGACCGTGACGATCGGGTTGATGAAATATCCGAGACTCATCTCGATCACGTGCCCGGTGAGGGTGGCGATCAGGAAGATCTGCCAGTTGAGGTAAATCAGCAGGCCCGCCACCGCGGTCCAGACCACCAGGCGCCGGTCGGCCATGACCGCCCGCAGTCGCGGCCAACCGCCGACGACGGGGACCAGCACCGCATAGAACGCCAGGGACAACAGAATCCGCCAGGCCACCACCTCCCACGGGCCCGTCGGCTCCAGCAGCAGGAAGTAGAGCGGCAGGAACCCCCACAACGCGTAGGCGCCCACGGCATACGCCGCGCCGGACATCCCGAGAGTGCGCAGGCCGCCCTCCTGCCCGGTCACCGACCGTCACGCACCGCGGACCCCCGCCGACTCGTCGTCTCCGGCCCAGTCCGCCGCCACCTGCTGCGCCAACCGTGACAACTGATTCGCCGCGTCGGTCATCGCCACCTCGACCGACCCCGCCACATCGACGATCGCGTATGCGGCCGCGATCCCGGCCGCCGCGATCTCCTCGGGTGGCAGAGCCACCTGGCCGGCGAAGACGAGGGTCGGGACACCGGCAGCGGCCGCCGATGCGGTGAGCGCGGCGACGACCTTGCCCCGCAACGTCTGGGTGTCGAATCTGCCCTCGCCGGTGATCACCAGCTGCGAGGACGCCACATCGGCGTCTCGTCCGGTGGCCTCGGACACCACGGTGGCCCCGGAGACCCGGGTACCGCCCAACGCCAGGAGAGCCGCGCCGAGGCCGCCCGCGGCGCCCGCACCCGGTTCGTCGGAGACGTCACGTCCGGCCATCCCGGCCAGCACCCGTGACCACTGCGTCATCCGTTCTTCCAATCGCAGGACGGTGGTCGGATCGGCCCCCTTCTGCGGTCCGAACACCGCGACCGCGCCGAGGTCGCCGAGCAGGGGGTTCTCCACATCGGATGCGACGACCAGCTCGACGCCGTCGAACCTTTCGGCGGCCTCACCGGGGCCACCCAGCGCATCGATCAGGCCCCGACCCCCGTCGTTGGTCGCGGAGCCGCCGAGGCCGACGACGATCCGCCGGGCACCCGCCGCGAGCGCCTCGGCGACCAGGAACCCGACTCCTGTGGTGTCGGCCGCCAGCGCTGTACGCGGGGTGGGCCGGCCACCGAGCTGGTGCAGGCCACATGCCTGCGCACACTCGATATACGCCGCCGGTTCGGGCCCGCGATCGTCGAACAGCCAGGTCGCGCTCACCGACGCACCGAGCGGGCCGGGGACCTCCGCGGTCCGCATCGACCCGAACCGCGAGGCCAGGACGTCGACGAAACCGGGGCCGCCGTCGGACTGCGGCGCCTTCTGGACCACGTCCATCGGGCGCGTCGCCGACCACCCGCGGGCGATCGCCTCGGCCGCCGCCACTGCGGACAGGGTGTCCCCGAACGAGTCCGGCGCGATCAGGATCTGCATGTCGACCTCACCGATCCGTCATCCGCCGGCAGCGCGCTCGTCCCATGGGCGAAGTATAGGGAGGTCGGAGAACCTCGGCAGCGCGGAATCACCTAGGCTCGAAGGTGTGAAGTTGCCATGGAAGTCAGATGACGACGCGACCGCTGAGAGCGCCGACACCGAGGTGTCCACCGCCCCGGATGACGAGTCGTCCGCCAGCGCGAGCAACGGCTCCAAGGGCACCGCGTACACGGCGGCCAAAGGCCGCGCGACACCGTCGCGGCGAGAGGCCGAGGGCCGCCGCCGCGGTCCGGTCGCGCCCCCGCCGACCACGCGGTCCGAGGCGCGCGCACGCAAGAAAGAGCTGAAGTCGAGCATGTCGCGCGAGGACAAGCGCAAGCTCTCCGACGATCGTCGCTCGCAACGCACCGAACAGCGCGAGAAGATGATGGCGGGCGACGAGCGCTATCTGATGCCCCGCGACAAGGGGCCTGCCAAGCGGTTCACCCGCGACATCGTGGACTCTCGTCGCAACTTCGCCGGGCTGTTCATGCCCTTCGCGGTGGTGCTGATCGTGGTGATGTTCGTGCCGCAGATCGCAGTGTTCGCCAACATGCTGCTGTTGGTCTTCGTGGTCTTCATGGCAATCGACGCGTTCATCCTCGGCCGCCTCGTGAATCGGCGTGTACGCGAACGCTTCCCCGACGTCGATCCGTCGCAGACCGGGTTCCGTCTGGGCTGGTATTCATTCACCCGCGCCATGCAGCTCCGCATGATGCGCGCTCCCAAGCCGCAGGTGTCGCCGGGCGACGAGGTCTGATACCGGTGGGATCTCGGGGCACCCGCACACTCATCCTCGGCGGAGTGCGGTCGGGTAAATCCGGCCATGGGGAATCTCTGCTGCTCGACTGTCCGTCAGTGCGTTACCTGGCGACCGGTCCGACCACCTCGTCGGACGCCGACTGGGTCGCCCGCCTGACCGCACATCGTGCTCGCCGCGACGACCGGTACACCACCGTCGAGACGATCGACGTTGCCGCGGCGCTGCGATCCGACCAGACCCCGACGTTGCTCGACGACCTCGGGAACTGGCTCGCCGCGCAGCTCGACGCAATCGGCGGGTGGGGTGACGCGCCGGTCGATCTCACCTCCGTCCGCACCGAGATCTGCTCTGCCATCACGGATTTCACCGGCGAACTGGTCATCATCAGCCCGGAGGTCGGGTTGTCCGTGGTTCCTCCGACTCCGGCAGGCCGCCGTTTCCAGGATGAGTTGGGCGCCCTCAACGAAGCCGTCGCGGCGGTCTGCGACCGCGTCGTCCTGACGGTCGCCGGCCGTGTGCTCGACCTCCCGGCAGCACCGGCGACGCCCACGCCCACCTCGACAGCAACCGATCCCACGCCGACAGCAACCGTCCTGTCGTCGACAGCAACCGATCCCGCGCCGACGGCACCAGAGGAGCCGGTCGCGGCGGCCACCCTGGCGCCGACGACGGGTGAACCGGTTGACCCGACCGACGCCGAGAACTTCCCGCCGGTCGAGCCGCCGGATATCGCCACGGCCGCGGAAGCGCGCGCACGACACCTCGATCTCACCAAACCGCCGGGCTCGCTCGGGCGCCTCGAGGAGCTCGGGGTCTGGCTTGCCTCATGCCAGGGCGCCTGTCCCCCACGCCAACTGACCGCACCGCGAGTGGTGGTGTTCGCCGGCGACCACGGCGTCGCACAGTCCGGGGTGTCGGCGTTCCCGCCCGAGGTGACGGCCCAGATGGTGGCCAACATCGCCTCCGGCGGTGCCGCGGTCAACGTCCTCGCCCGGCGTGCCGGCGCCACGGTGCAGGTCATCGACATGTCCGTCGACGCCGATACCGCACCCGAGGTCTCCCGCTACAAGGTGCGGCGCAGCAGCGGAGACCTGCGCATCACCGATGCCATCACGGTCGCCGAGGCACGGGAGGCTCTCGCGGCCGGCCGGGCAATCGCCGACGAGCTCGTCGACTCGGGGGCCGACCTTCTCATCGGCGGCGAGATGGGGATCGGCAACACCACTCCGGCGACCGTGCTGATCGGCACCTTGACACGGCGTGAGCCGGTCGAGATCATCGGGCGCGGAACAGGTATCGACGACGCCGGGTGGATTCGCAAGACGGCGGCCATCCGTGACGGCATGCGCCGGGCGCGACGTCACGTGCACGACCCGCTCTCGTTGCTCGCCGCCGTCGCGGGCGCCGACCTCACCGCGCTTGCCGGGTTCCTCGCACAAGCGGCCGTGCGCCGGACCCCGGTGATCCTCGACGGCATGGTCGTCACCGCCGCGGCGATGGTCGCCAACGAGCTCGCCCCGGGTGCGACGCGCTGGTGGGTCGCAGGCCATCGCTCCGTCGAACCCGCGCACACCGTCGCTCTGGAACACCTCGATCTCGAGCCGGTTCTCGACCTGTCGATGCGCCTCGGCGAGGGCAGCGGAGCTCTCACCGCGCTGCCGATCGTCGCGTCGTCGGTCGACATCCTGACGTCGATGGCGACCTTCGCCGAAGCAGGCGTCAGTGACAAGGACGAACCGGCCGGCGCCTTGGCCGCCGACAGATCCTGATCGTCGAGTGTCGACGCACACGCCGCTGCGGGCCGTCCATGTCGCACTCAGCTGGCTGACGGTGCTCCCGGTCCCCCAGCCCCGCGTGACCATGGACCGCGCGGTCGGCGGAGCCGTGATGAGCGCGGTCCCCGTGGTCGGCGCGGTTCTCGGGGCGCTGGCCGCCGGGGTGGCGGCACTCCTGTCTGTCACCGACCTGCCCGACACATTGATCGGTGCCATCGTGGTCGTCGTGCTGGCCCTGCTCACGCGTGGCATGCACCTCGACGGCCTGGCCGACACGGCCGACGGACTCGGCTGTTACGGACCGCCGGAGCGGGTCGCCGAGGTGATGCGTAGTGGGTCGGCCGGACCTTTCGGCGTGGCCACGATCGTTGCGGTGATGCTCATCCAGTCGGTCGGCTTCGGCGCCCTGGCCGGCGAACACCGTTGGTACGACATCGGTTTCGCCATCGCCCTCGGACGGCTGGTCGCGGTGGTCGGGGCCAGGCGCGGCCTGCCCGCGGCGCATCCCGAAGGCTTCGGCGCGCTCGTCGCGAACAGCCAGCGCATGTCGGTCGCGGTGTGGGGCGGACTCGCGATCGTCGGCGCGCTCGCCACCGGCTGGGGAGCCGACGGGTTCTCCGCCGGGCAGGCCGTCCAGTCGGTGATCGTGGCCGGTGCCGTCACCGCGTTCGGGTGGTGGTTCACCCGGCACTGCGCCCGCCGGATCGGCGGCATCAGCGGCGACATCCTGGGTGCGGGTATCGAACTGGGGGTGACACTCTCGGTGGTCGGCCTGCTCGTCTGAGCGAGACACGCCAACCGGTCTACCGGCGGTAGAGCTCGGTCATCCAGCCGTGCGTGTCGGCGAAGGTGCCGCGCTGGATCCCGGTCAACGTGTCACGCAACGCCTGGGTCACCTCGCCCGCCGAACCGTCGCCGATCATGTAGTCCTCGGTGTCGCCCTTCACCCGACCGACGGGTGTGATGACGGCCGCGGTCCCACAGGCGAAGACCTCGGTGATGTCGCCCGTGGCCACACCCTTCCGCAGTTCGTCGGTCGTGATGCGACGTTCCTCGACGGCGAAGCCCGCGTCGGTTGCCAACTGCAGCAAGGACTCCCGGGTGATACCGGGCAGCAACGAACCGCTCAGCTCCGGGGTCACGAGCCGCGCGTCCGCGCCGGACCCGAACACGAAGAACAGATTCATGCCGCCCATCTCCTCGATGTAGCGGCGCTCGATGGCGTCGAGCCAGACGACCTGGTCGCAGCCGTGCTGGGTGGCCTGCGCCTGCGCGAGGAAGGCGGCCGCGTAGTTGCCACCGCATTTGGCGAATCCGGTACCGCCCGGCGCCGCGCGCACGTACTCGGTGGAGAGCCAGACGCTGACCGGCTTGATGCCGCCCGAGAAATACGCCCCGGCCGGTGACGCGATGACCGAGTAGATGTACTGATTCGACGGCGCGTTGACGCCGAGGCCGGCCTGCGACGCGAACATGAACGGACGCAGATAGAGGGCCTCCTCGCCGCCGGCGGCGGGCACCCACTCGTTGTCGGCGTCGAGGAGCACCCGCAATGACGCGATGAAGTCCTCGACGGGCAGCGGGGGCATCGCCAAACGCTCGGCGGAACGTTGCATCCGCAGGCCGTTGGCCTCCGGCCGGAATGCGGCGATCGAGCCGTCGGGCTGACGGTAGGCCTTGAGCCCCTCGAAGACCTCCTGGCCGTAGTGCAGCACCATCGCCGACGGATCGAGCGCGATCGGGGCGTAGGGGCGGACCTGCGCGTTGTGCCACCCGCGATCCACGTCGTAGTCGACCATCACCATGTTGTCGGTGAAGAATTTGCCGAAACCGGGGGCGGAGAGGATCTCCGACCGACGATTCTCCGACACCGGGTGGGGATGCTCGGTACGCGTGAACTGCAAGGTCATTGGCCAATCGTACCGCCGCACCGCAAACGGGTTGTCGCCCGCCGTCACCGTCGTGACGCGGCCCGGGTCCGCGGGGTTGGCGGCCGGGCCGACCCCGAGGTCAGACGTGCGGCGTCACGAACGGCGGCGCGACGACCTCGCACGCCAGCGCCCGCCCGCGGACGTCCACCACCACTTCGTCCCCGACGGCGATCCCGGCATCGGTGGCCAGCAGCGCGAGCGCGATGCCCTGCTTGAGCGTCGGCGAGAAGGTCCCTGATGTGCACGTGCCGATCTGTGCGCCGCCGGGCCCCGCCAGCACCGCGCACTCCGCCCGCGGTACACCGCGCCCGATCGCCTTCAGTCCGTGGAGCCTGCGGACCGGGCCGGCGGCCTTCTCCGCGATGAGCGACTCACGGCCGAAGAACTCGGGCTTCTTCCAGCCGACCGCCCAGCCCGACCGGGCCTGCACGGGCGTGATGTCGGTGCTCAGCTCGTGTCCGTGCAGCGCGTAGCCCATCTCGGTCCGCAGGGTGTCGCGGGCACCAAGACCCGCGGGCTGACCGCCGAGTTCGGTGACCGCCGCCAACAGCGCGTCGAACACCGGCCCGGCGTCGTCCCAGCGCGGGAGGAGTTCGTACCCGCGCTCCCCCGTGTACCCGGTCCGGCACACGCGCACCGGCAGCGTTCCTGCCTCGGTCGCCAACTCTGCGTCGGTGAAGGCCATGTACTCCATCTCGGTGGGCAGGCCGACGAGCGCCAGGGCGTCGGGGGCCTTCGGCCCCTGCACAGCGAACACGGCGTATTCGCGATGGCGATCCGTCACGGTGACACCCTGGGGTGCCGCCGAGACCAGTCGTTCGACCACGCTCGCGGTGTTCGCCGCATTCGGGATCAGGAACACCTCGTCGTCGCTCACCAGATAGGTGATGAGGTCGTCGACGACACCGCCGGATTCGTTGCAGCACAGCGTATATTGCGCCTTGCCCGGTGCGATCTTGGCGAGGTCGTTGGTCAAGGTGCGATTCACGAGGTCCGCCGCCCCCGGACCCGCGACGACGGCCTTCCCGAGATGGCTCACGTCGAAGATGCCGACGCTCTCGCGGACGGCGGTGTGCTCGGCGACGGTTCCCGCATAGGAGACGGGCATGTCCCAGCCACCGAAGGCGGCGAAGGTGGCGCCGAGAGCACCATGGCGGTCGGCGATCGGGCCCGCAAGGAGTTCACTCATGGACACCTACCGTACTGGGCCGAAGCGACGTGACCGCGAAGCCGCACGCCCCGTCGCCCTCCGTCGCACCCGCAGGCCCTGTGGCAGAGTTGTGCCGTGAGCAAGAACGAGACGACTGACCGCGTACGCGGCCCGGAACTGGAGTTGGCGACCACCCTCGACAAGGCCGACAAGGCCCTGGTGATCGGCCTGATCAAACCCGAGAACAGTGAGAAGGAGGGCGGCGGCACCGACGCCGAGCCCACCCTGGTGATCGGCGACGGGATCTTCGACGACGCGCAGGCCGAGTTCGTCGGCGCGGCCGCCCGCCGCCTCGGCGCGACCGGCTCGCACGGCGAGATCACCCGGCTACCGGCACCCGAGGGCCTCGATGTCGACATCATCGTCGCGGTCGGGCTCGGCACCACCGACAACCTCGATGACCCGGAACAGATCCGGCAGGCCGCCGGGATCGCGGCGCGTGAACTCGACGGCCACCCGCAGGCGGCCACCACCTTGTCGGCAGTGAACCTGGGCGCCGCGGCCGAGGGATTCTTCCTGGGCGCGTACCGATTCGACACGTTCCGGTCGGAGAAGACACGTCCCAAGAAGTCGCTCCCGACGACGATCACGCTGCTCGTCGACGACAAGAGTCGAACGGCCAAGGCCGAGTTGGCCCACGCGGCCGCGGTGGCCGATTCGGTGGCCATCGCCCGCGACTTCGTGAACACCCCGCCGAGTCACCTCTATCCCGAAGAGTTCGCCGAGCGCGCCCGTGTGCTCGGCAGCGCCGTCGGCCTCAAGGTCGAGGTGCTCGACGACACCGCGCTGGAGAAGGCCGGATACGGCGGCATCATCGGCGTCGGCAAGGGCTCGTCGCGTCTGCCGCGGCTGGTGCGTCTCGTCCACACCGGCAAGAAGGACGCCAAGAGGGTGGCGCTCGTCGGCAAGGGCATCACCTTCGACACCGGCGGCATCTCCATCAAGCCGGCGGCCAACATGGACCACATGACCTCGGACATGGGTGGCGCGGCCGCAGTCATCGCGGCCACCATCCTGGCCGCGCGACTCGATCTCGACGTCTCGGTGACGGCGACCGTGCCGATGGCGGAGAACATGCCCTCGGCAACCGCGCAGCGACCGGGCGACGTCCTCACCCAGTACGGCGGCACCACCGTCGAGGTGCTCAACACCGACGCCGAGGGCCGACTGATCCTGGCCGACGCGATCGTGCGGGCCTGTGAGGACGAACCCGATTACCTCATCGACACCGCAACGCTGACCGGTGCGCAGATGGTCGCCCTGGGGGCGCGCACCCCGGGCGTGATGGGCACCGACGAGTTCCGTGATCGCGTCGCGGCGTTGTCGCGCGAAGTCGGCGAGAACGGTTGGGCGATGCCGCTGCCCGCCGAGTTGCGTGGTGACCTCAAGTCGCGGGTGGCCGACCTGGCGAATGTGACCAACCACCGCAACGGCGGCATGTTGTCGGCCGGACTGTTCCTCAAGGAGTTCGTCGCCGAGTCCGTCGGATGGGCCCACATCGACATCGCGGGTCCGGCGTTCAACACGTCCGGCCCGTGGGGCTACACGACCAAGGGCGGCACCGGCGTGCCGGTCCGCACCATCGCCCGGGTCCTCGAGGACATCGCCGACCGCGGCTGAGCACACCGCGGGTCGATCAGGGTTGATCTGGTCGCGGACCCGTGACCGTGCGCTGGGCGCCGAGGACGATTGCGAGCGCGAGCCGCTCGGCGTCCTCGGTGCCGGGCTCCGCGGTGTAGATCAGGATCCGGATGTCGTCGGCGGCGACGATCATGGTGTCGCAGTCGAGTGTGATCAAGCCGACGTCCGGGTGGTCGATCGTCTTTCGCCTCCCGGGATCCGGTCGAGCCGGCCCGTGCCGCTGACCCCGTGCCGCGGCCCCCCGACGTCGACGGCCCGCGAGGCGGCAGGCGTCGCCTACTCCGACTCCCAGATCGGCCGCGCGATCGAACGGATCCCGGGCGTCTCGTCCCCCAGGAGGTCCGGTCCGGCACTCGCGTCGATCGTCCTCGATGACCGCTGGGCACGCCTCGAGGACGGCGCGTTCGTGGTCGTCGATGCCGAACGCGACGTGAAACCCTTCGCGACCGATCCGGCCCGCGAGGCGAGGTTATGGGAGGCCACAACAGAACTCCTGAACGCCGCCGAGCGGGCCGGCGCATGACGCGCAGCAAATGTCCGGGCACACCCGGTCCGTGTGACGCGTGCCGGGTAGGGTAGCTCAGGGACGGACGGCTCACCCGCCACAGCCCGTCTCCGTGCACCGACGGCGCACACACCGCGGCGCGCAGACCTAGTGACCACACGTCGAGTTCAGGAGTCAACAACGATGGCCTTCTCCGTCCAGATGCCCGCCCTGGGTGAAAGTGTCACCGAAGGGACAGTCACCCGGTGGCTGAAGGAGGAGGGCGACACCGTCGAGGCCGACGAGCCATTGCTCGAGGTGTCCACGGACAAAGTCGACACCGAGATCCCCGCCCCCACTTCGGGTGTGCTGACGAAGATCGTCGCCCAGGAAGACGACGTCGTCGAGGTCGGCGGCGAACTCGCGCTCATCGGTGAGGCCGGCGAGCAGTCCGGTGGCGACAGTGGCGCCGACTCGAGCGGTGGCGACGAGCCGACCGACGCAGGCGAGCCCGAGCAGGCCGACGAGGCCCCGTCGACCGACGCGGAAGCACCGGCCGAGAAGCCTTCGGGAGAATCGACGAAGGGTGGCGGCTCCGCCGAGGGCACCGACGTGGTGATGCCCGAACTCGGCGAGTCGGTCACCGAGGGAACCGTGACCAACTGGCTCAAGGCCGTGGGTGACGAGGTCGCCGCCGACGAGCCGCTCCTCGAGGTGTCGACGGACAAGGTCGACACCGAGATCCCGTCGCCGGTCGCCGGCACCTTGCTCGAGATCGTCGCCGAGGAGGACGACGTCATCGAGGTCGGTGGCAAACTCGCCGTGATCGGGGACGCATCGGCCGCGCCGAGCCAGAAGTCTGCCCCGGAACCAGAAGCCGAGAAGGCACCCGAGCCGGAGCCCGAACCAGAACCCGCGCCCGAGCCGGAGCCGGAGCCGGCGAAGCCTGCATCGGCCCCCGAGCCCGCACCGGCCGCGCAGTCCGAGAAGCCGGCCTCGTCCGAGCCCAAGACGGTCGAGTCGACCCCGTATGTGACACCGCTGGTGCGAAAGCTGGCTGCGGAGAACGACATCGACCTGAACAGCATCAAGGGCACCGGTGTCGGCGGCCGCATCCGCAAGCAGGACGTGCTGGCCGCGGCCGATGCCGCGAAGGCTCCTGCCGAGACGGCTGCGCCCGCCGCGTCGGCTCCGGCTGCCCCGCAGGCACCCGCCGCGTCGGCGGCGCCGGAGGTCAAGCCCGAGCTGGCCGCACTGCGTGGAACCACACAGAAGATCAATCGGATCCGGCAGATCACCGCCAAGAAGACCCGGGAATCGCTGCAGACCAGCGCACAGCTCACCCAGGTCTTCGAGGTCGACATGACCAAGATCGTGACGCTGCGCAAGCAGGCGAAGGAGTCGTTCAAGGCGTCCGAGGGTGTCAATCTCACCTTCCTGCCGTTCATCGCGAAGGCCGTCGTCGAGGCACTCAAGGCGCACCCGAATGTCAACGCGTCGATCGACGAGGACAAGAAAGAGATCACCTACTACGACAAGGTGCATCTCGGCATCGCGGTCGACACCGAGCAGGGCCTGCTGTCGCCGGTGATCCACAATGCCGACGACCTGTCGATCGCCGGGCTCGCCCGTGCGATCGCCGACATCGCAGGCCGTGCCCGGACCAACAAGCTCAAGCCCGACGAGCTGGCAGGCGGCACGTTCACCATCACCAACATCGGCAGCCAGGGCGCGCTGTTCGACACCCCGATCCTGGTGCCGCCGCAGGCGGCGATGCTCGGTACGGGCGCCATCGTGAAGCGCCCGGTGGTCATCTCCGGTGACGACGGTTCGGAGTCGATCGCGGTGCGGTCGATGTCGTATCTGCCGCTCACCTACGATCACCGCCTGATCGACGGTGCGGACGCGGGCCGCTTCCTCACGACAGTGAAGAAACGCCTCGAGCAAGCCGCGTTCGCCGCAGATCTCGGCCTCTAGGACGCGATGCGGGTAGCCGTCGCCGGCTCGCAGGGGTTGATCGGCTCCGCGGTGGTGTCCGCGTTGCGCAACGCCGGCCACACCGTGGTCCGGCTGGTCCGTCGCGAGGCCCTGTCCGATGACGAGTTCTCCTGGGACCCCGAGACTTTCGGGGTCCCCGAGGAGAGCCTGCGGGACGTGGACGCGGTGATCGGCCTCGGCGGGGTCGGCGTCGGCGACCACCGCTGGACCGGGCGTTTCAAGCAGGAACTCCGGGATTCCCGCATCACCCCGACCGAGGTGCTCGCCGAAGCGGTCGCGCGGGCCGGCGTGCCGACCTTCATCAGCGCCTCGGCGAGCGGCTTCTACGGTGACACCGGAGATCGGGCGGCCGACGAATCCGCTGCCGCCGGAGAAGGATTCCTCGCCGGACTGGTCACCGACTGGGAACACGCGGCGACCGCGAACGCCGGTAACGACACCCGCGTGGTGTTGTTGCGCACTGCGCCGGTGCTCTCACGCAGGGGCGGATTGTTGTCCCGCCTGCAGCCGGTCTTCTGGCTCGGGCTGGGTGGGGCCATCGGTGACGGCACCCAGTACTTCTCATGGATCAGCCTGCCGGACGAGGTCCGCGCCATCGCGTTCCTGCTGGAGTCGACGATCAGCGGGCCGGTCAATCTGTCCGCGCCCGGGGCCGTGCCGTTCGCCGAGTTCGCATCCGCTCTCGGCCGCGCAATGCACCGGCCGACCGTGCTCAAGGTGCCGGCGTTCGCGGCCAGACGTGTCGGCGGAGAGATGGCCGAGGAAATGATTCTGTTCAGTCAGCGCGTTGTACCAGGTGTGCTGACCGACAACGGCTTCTCGTTCACCCATCCACAGATCGACGACGCCCTGGAGTACACCCGTGCGTGACCGATCCATCCGCAGCTCCGCGGCACCGATCGAGGTGCGCCATCTGGGCACGCTCGACTACCGGGCGGCCTACGACCTGCAGCACCGGCTCGCCGCCGACCGCGCCGACGGCACGCTCGACCACGACGTCCTGCTGCTGCTCGAACATCCGTCCACGTACACCGCGGGCAAACGCACCGAGGACTCCGACCGGCCCACCGACGGCTCGCTGGTGATCGACGTGGACCGCGGTGGCCGCATCACCTGGCACGGGCCGGGACAGCTGGTGGGGTATCCGATCGTCCGTCTCGCCGAACCACTGGACGTGGTCGAGTACGTCCGCCGGCTCGAGGAGGCACTGATCACGGTGTGCGCCGACCTCGGCGTGACCACGGGGCGGGTCGACGGCAGGTCCGGTGTGTGGGTGACCGACCACAGCGGAGAACGCAAACTCGGGCAGATCGGCATCCGGGTGGCACGTGGCGTTGCGCTGCACGGCTTCGCCCTGAACATCGACCCGGACATGTCGGCGTTCGAGTCGATCGTGCCGTGCGGCATCGCCGATGCCGGCGTGACCTCGCTGAGCCGCGAACTCGAACGGCCGATCACCGTCGGCGAGGCACTCGCACCGGTCGCCGCGGCCGTGCAGTCGGCACTCGACGACGACCACCGCGCACTCGATGCACGAACAACCGCAAGCGTAGGATCTGTGCAGTGACCGCGTCTCCCATCACCCCCTCAGACCCCGCCCCCAACGGCCGCAAGCTGCTGCGCCTCGAGGTGCGGAACGCGCAGACTCCCATCGAGCGCAAGCCGAAGTGGATCAAGACGCGCGCGACGATGGGCCCTGAGTACACCGAACTCAAGGGCCTCGTGAAGCGCGAGGGTCTGCACACGGTGTGCGAGGAAGCGGGCTGCCCCAACATCTACGAATGCTGGGAGGATCGCGAGGCCACGTTCTTGATCGGTGGCGAACAGTGCACGCGCCGTTGCGATTTCTGCCAGATCGACACCGGCAAGCCCGCCGAGCTCGACCGCGACGAGCCGCGCCGGGTCGCCGAGAGCGTGCAGGCGATGGGCTTGCGCTACTCGACCATCACGGGCGTCGCCCGCGACGACCTGCCGGACGAGGGCGCCTGGCTCTACGCCGAGACCGTCCGCGCCATCCACCGGCTCAACCCGGGCACCGGTGTGGAGAATCTCATCCCTGATTTCCACGCCAAGCCGGATCTGTTGGCCGAGGTGTTCGAGGCCCGGCCCGAGGTACTGGCCCACAATCTGGAAACGGTGCCGCGGATCTTCAAGCGCATCCGCCCGGCGTTCCGCTACGAGCGCTCCCTCGACGTCATCACCCAGGCCCGCGACTTCGGCCTGGTGACCAAGTCGAACCTCATCCTCGGCATGGGTGAGACACCCGAAGAAGTGCAGAGCGCCATCGTCGATCTGCACGAGGCCGGCTGCGACATCCTGACCATCACGCAGTACCTGCGTCCCTCGCCGCGTCACCACCCCGTCGAACGGTGGGTGAAGCCCGAAGAGTTCGTCGACCACTCCGAGTTCGCGACGGAGGTCGGGTTCGCGGGCGTCATGGCGGGCCCGCTGGTGCGCTCCTCGTACCGCGCCGGACGTCTGTACGCCCAGGCCATGGCTCGTCACGGTCGGGAACTCGCCCCGGCGATGGCCCACCTGGCCGACGGCGGCTCGGCCAGCCAGGAGGCCACGAGCCTGCTGGAACGACTCGCGCGATAGAGATCGACCGCCGGGTCCGACGCCCGAAACCTGCGACGTAAACTGGTCAGCATGGCAAAGGCGCAAGACAAAGAGGCGAAGGCCGAAGCGAAGAAGGCCCGCAGGCAGGCGTCCCGGGAACGCTACAAGCAGCTGTGGCAGGCCTTCCAGATGCAGCGCAAGGAAGACAAACGGCTGATCCCGTACATGGCCGGGCTGTTCGTCCTGATAGTCGCGGTCTTCGTGGTCCTCGGCCTGATCTTCGGTTCGGTCTGGCTGCTGCTTCCGCTGGGCATCGTCCTCGGTCTGCTCGCCGCCTTCATCCTGTTCGGACGGCGCGTACAACGCACCGTCTACACCAAGGCCGAGGGGCAGGCGGGTGCCGCCGGCTGGGCGCTGGGCAACATGCGTGGCCAGTGGCGGGTCAAGCAGGCCGTCTCGGGCAACGCCCACCTCGACGCTGTCCACCGGGTGATCGGCAAACCCGGTGTGATCCTCGTCGGCGAAGGGTCACCGACGCGCGTCAAAACCCTGCTCGCGCAGGAGAAGAAGAAGGTCGCCCGAGTGGTCGGCGACACACCGATCTACGAGATCGTGGTGGGCAACGACGACGGTCTGGTCCCGCTGAGCAAGCTGGAAAAGCACATCAACAAGCTGCCGCGGAACATCGACGGCAAGCGGATCGATGCCCTCGAGGGTCGTCTCGCCGCGCTGGGCGGTCGCAACCAGCAGGGCCCGGGTATGCCGAAGGGACCGGTACCCGGCAACGCGAAGGTCCGCGGGATGCAGCGTACGGCCCGGCGTCGCGGCTGAGCCCAACCGCACGGTCAATCCAGAAAGCCGTGCAGCAGGGTCGCCGTGCCCTCGATGTGAGCGCGCATCGCATTTGCCGCGCCGTCCGGATTGCCCGTCAGGATGGCGATCACGATCGCCTCGTGTTGCTCATCGGAATGCGCGATGTTCGGTTCGAGTTGCGGGATGCGGTCGAGTAGCCGATTGATCCGCATCCGGTTGTCGGCGACCATCCCCACCAGCGACGGCGCCCCCGCCGCCTCCGCTATCGCCAGGTGCAGTCGCGAGTCGAGCCGGCGGTAGTCGTCGTCGGTGGCGCCCCGGATGTCGGTCAGGCGAGTCCACAGCGCCTCGCGTTCGGTGGCCGAGAAGGTACGTCCGGCGGCCATCCGGGCCGCGCCCGCCTCGAGGATCTCCCGAAGCCGGAGTACGTCGTCGAGCTCGGCGCGGCTGACCGGCTCGTCGTCCCCCGCAGGCCCGACGGTGTGGTCCACCGCACCGGGCGCCGGCAGTACGTCGGTGAGGAATGTGCCGCCGTAGCGCCCCCGCTTGGACACCAGGAATCCGGCGTCGGCCAGCGCCTTGATCGCCTCCCGGACGGTGTCCCGGCTGACCCCGAGACGCACGGCGAGTTCCCGCTCGGGCGGGATCGACTCCCCCGGCTCGAACACTCCGAGTCGGATCAGCTGTAGCAACCGCCCCACGGTCTCTTCGAACGCGTTCGCCGGGCGCACCGGCGCCAGCAGTGCGTCCGCGAGTTGTTCGGAACGGGCCGGGATGGTCATCGCATTCCTATAGGGGTGTCACGTACGCCGAGCTGATGCCGCCGTCGACCAGGAACGTCGACGCCGTGATGAACGACGCGTCGTCGCTGGCGAGGAACGCGACCGCGGCGGCGAGCTCCTCGGGTTCGGCGAACCGCCCGACCGGGACGTGGATCAATCGTCGCGCCGCGCGTTCGGGATCTTTGGCGAAGAGTTCCTTGAGCAGCGGGGTGTTCACCGGACCGGGACACAGTGCATTGACCCTGATGCCCTGTCGGGCGTACTGCACACCGAGCTCGCGTGACATCGCCAGCACACCGCCCTTGGAGGCGGTGTAGGAGATCTGTGAGGTGGCCGATCCCATCACGGCGACGAACGATGCGGTGTTGATGATCGATCCCCGACCGGCCGGACCCATGTGGCGCAACGCCGCGCGGCAGGAGAAGTAGACCGACGTCAGGTTCACCTGCTGGACCCGATCCCAGGCATCGAGTTCGGTCGTCTCGATGAGATCGTCGTCGGGTGGCGATATACCCGCGTTGTTGAAGGCGATGTCGACCGAGCCGTAACGCTGTGCCGCCGTGTCGAACAGCGCGTCCACCTGGCCCTGGTCTGCGACGTCGACGTCGACGAACAGACCGTCGACCTCGTCGGCCGCCTGCCGGCCTGCGTCGCGGTCCAGATCACCGATGACGATCGTCGCGCCCTCCGCCCGCATCCGGCGGGCCGAGGCCAGACCGATCCCGCCTGCCCCACCGGTGACCACGGCGACCTTGCCGGACAGACGCTGGGTCAGATCGACTGTGCTGCTCATGATGTCCCTCCTGCCTGTGGGTCGGGTTCGACCGCGATGAAGACGTTCTTGGTCTCGGTGAAGGCCGAGGGCGCGTCGGGACCGAGTTCTCGTCCGATGCCCGACTGCTTGTAACCGCCGAACGGTGTCGAATACCGCACCGCCGAATGCGAATTCACGGACAGATTCCCCGCGGCCACCGCACGCGAGACCCGCATCGCCCGCGACAGGTTCTCGGTCCAGATCGACCCGGACAATCCGTACGGGGAATCGTTGGCCATCGCGACGGCCTGGACCTCGTCGTCGAACGCCTGGACCGTGACCACCGGCCCGAAGATCTCCTCACGCACACTGCGATCATCCGGTTGCGGCGTCAACACCGTCGGCGGGAACCAGAATCCGGGCCCGTCGGGAGCGGTGCCACGGAAGGCGACCGGAGCGCCTTCCGGCACGTAGGACGCGACCTTCTCCCAGTGCGGCCGCGCCACGAGCGGACCCATCTCGGTGCCGTCGGCGCGTGGATCTCCCACTCGTATCCCGGACACGGCTGGTTCGAGCCGTTCCATGAACTCGTCGTAGACGCTGCGCTGCACCAGGATTCGACTCCGAGCACAGCAGTCCTGGCCGGCGTTGTCGAAGACCCCGTACGGTGCGGTCGCCGCGGCACGGGCCACGTCGGAGTCGGCGAACACGATGTTGGCGCTCTTGCCACCGAGCTCGAGGGTGACCTGTTTGACCGATTGCGCAGCCTGTTCCATCACGCGCCTGCCGGTACGTGTGGACCCGGTGAAGACGACCTTGCCGATGCCTGGATGGCCGATGATGGCCTCTCCGACCACATCACCGCGACCGGGCAACACCTGCAGCAGGCCTTCCGGCAGACCGGATTCGACCGCGAGTTCGGCGAGACGGATCGAGGTGAGCGGCGTCCATTCGGCCGGTTTCACGATCACCGCGTTCCCGGCCGCCAGCGCCGGCCCGAAGCCCCAGGAGGCGATCGTCATCGGAAAGTTCCAGGGCGTGATCACGCCGACCACGCCGATGGGCTCGGCAAAGGTGATGTCGATTCCGCCCGACACCGGGATCTGGCTGCCGGCCAATCGTTCTGGTGTCGCCGCGTAGAAGGTCAGGACGTCGCGCACATGGTCGACCTCCCACATCGCCTGTCCGAGCGGGTGACCGGAGTTCGCGACCTCGAGATCGGCGAGTTCCCGGCGGTGCGCCTCCACAGCGGCTGCGAACGCGCGCAGGGCCATGCCACGCGAAGCCGGGGTCGCCCCGGCCCAGGACCGTTGCGCGCGCTGGGCATCGGTCACCGCCCGGTCGACCGCTGCCGCGTCGAGCATCTCGACGTCGGCGAACACCTCGGCCGTCGCCGGGTTGACGAGTTCCATCACTGTCATGCATCGACCTCCGATCGTCGGGTCATCCACACACGCCCGGCATCGACGATCGCCGCGAACAGACGCAGATCGTCCAGGCGCTCCTCCGGATGCCATTGCACCGCGAGGACAAACGGTTCCCCCGGGCGTTCCACCGCCTCGATCACCCCCTCGTCGTCACGTGCACACACCACGAGACCCTCGCCCACGCGGTCGATTGCCTGGTGGTGATAGCACTCCGCCGACGTCTGTTCGCCCATCAGCGACGCGAGCCGGGTTCCCGGCGTCACCGAGATCCTGGTCGTGGTGAACACCGCGTTGCCCGCCTGGTGCCGAGAATGTCCGAGGACATCCGGCAGGTGCTGATGCAACGTCCCGCCGAATGCCACGTTGACCAGCTGCGCGCCGCGACAGATGCCGAGAACCGGCGCACCGGCCCGCAGTGCGGCATCGAGCAGGGCGAACTCCCACGCATCGCGGTCCACCCGGGGTTCGTCGGTCTCCGGATGCGGCTGCCGGCCATAGGAACCCGGATCGAGGTCCTTGCCCCCCGTCAGTACCAGCGCGTCCAGCCCGTCGATGACCCGATCGGCCACCGCAGCGTCCACCGGTTGTGGGGGCAACAACGTGGCGATACCGCCGCACCGGGTCACACCGTCGAAGTAGACACGGGGCAGAAAGCTCGCGTGCACATCCCAGACTCCGGTCCGCGACGGTTCGAGGTACGTCGTCATCCCGACGACCGGCCCGGCCGCCGGACCTCTACGGTCCGTGGTCTCACAGTCGTTCAAAGCCACGCACCCTCTCCCAATCGGTCACGGCCGCACCGTACGCCGCCAGCTCCACCCGGGCGTTGTTGAGGTAGTGCTCGACGACGTCGGCACCGAACGCACGCGCGGCCAGCGCGGAGCCTGCGAACAGTTCGGCGGCTTCCGACAACGATGTCGGAAGCCGCTGCGTCGGCCCCAGATAGGCGTTACCCGTGGCGATCTCGGGCAACGGCAGCTCGCGGTCGATGCCGTCGAGACCACCCGCGATGAGGGCGGCGACCGCCAGATACTGATTGACGTCGCCGCCGGGAGCCCGGCATTCGACCCGCATACCCGGGCCGTGCCCGACCACCCGCAGGGCGCAGGTGCGATTGTCCAGTCCCCACGCGATCGCCGTCGGCGCGAAACTTCCGTCGACAAAACGCTTGTAGGAGTTGATGTTCGGGGCATACAGGAGCGTGAGTTCCCGCAACGACGCGATGATGCCCGCGATGAAGTGGCCGAACATCGGCGACATCCCGTTCGCGGCGTCGTCGTCGGCGAAGACCGGGGTGCCGTCCGGATCCCGCAACGAGATGTGGATGTGACAGCTGTTGCCCTCACGCTCGTCGAACTTGGCCATGAAGGTCAGGCTCTTGCCGTGCCGGTCGGCGATCTCCTTTGCGCCGTTGCGATAGATCGTGTGGTTGTCACAGGTGACCAGCGCATGGTCGTAGCGGAACGCGATCTCCTGCTGGCCGAGATTGCATTCGCCCTTGACCCCCTCGCAATACATCCCCGCGCCGCTCATCCCCCGCCGGATGTCGCGCAGCAGTGGCTCCATCCGAGTCGATGCGAGCATGGCGTAGTCGACGTTGTAATCGGTCGCGGGTGTCAGCTCGTGATAGCGCTTGGCCCACGCCTCGCGGTAAGTGTTGTCGAACACCATGAACTCCAGCTCGGTTCCGACGAAAGGCACCAGCCCGCGCTCATCGAGCCGATCGAGCTGTCGCCGGAGGATGTTGCGAGGCGCCACCGTCACCGGCGAACCGGTGGTCGTGTTCAGATCCGCCAGGACCAGCGCGGTTCCCGGTAACCAGGGCACCCGACGCAGCGTCGAGGGGTCCGGGGTCATCACCATGTCGCCGTACCCGGTGTCCCAGCTCGACATCGCGTAGCCGTCGACGGTGTTCATCTCCACGTCGACGGCCAGCAGATAGTCACAGCATTCCGACCCGTGTGCGGCCACGTCGTCGAGAAACAGGCGCGCGGAGATCCGCTTGCCGGTGAGCCGTCCCTGCATGTCCGGGAACGCCACGATCACCGTGTCGATCTCGTCGGCCGCGACGAGCTCCTGAAGATCGGTCAGGTCCAGCATGCCGTCGGTCATCCGTACTCCTCTGTGCGCGCTCGCGACCGGACTCTCCTGCGCCGGTCAGCCACAGTCAACCATTGGACGATCGCCCAACTCTCCGTCACCGCCCGATTTAACCCGATTGTTTCGTTTAAAGGTGGGTGGACCGACCATTGAGGTCCTATTCTGCCTTATCAGTTGCTCGGGCGTCCCGCCCCGCACACACGATCCGGTCTGAGTGAGAGCGAGCACCGCGATGGCAGATGTCCCGAACAACCCGGCGATGAAATCGGCGGGCGCCACCTACACCCACGCCGAGGATGGCTATTTCGAGAAGCGTCAACTCAAACGCAGCGCCGGCTTCTGGGGTATCTGGGGTATCGGGATCGCCGCGGTGATCTCGGGCGACTTCTCCGGCTGGAACTACGGGATCGGCCAGGCGGGCTGGGGCGGGCTCGGCATCGCCGCGCTGATCATCGTCGTCATGTACTTCGGCATGCTGTTCTCGATCGGCGAGATGTCGGCGGCCATGCCCCACACCGGTGGCGCATATTCGTTCGCGCGTGCGGCGATGGGCCCGTGGGGTGGATTCGTCACGGGCTTCGCCGAGACCATCGAGTATGTGTTCACCACCGGCGTCGTGGTCTATTTCTCCGCCTCCTACGCCGACGCCATCACTGACGACCTGTTCGGCCTCAGCATGCCTGCGTGGGTCTGGTGGATCATCCTCTACGCGATCTTCATCGCGCTGAACTCCTGGGGAGCCGAGGCGTCGTTCAAGTTCGCGATCGTGGTGGCCGTCGTGTCGATCGGCATCCTGGTGCTCTTCGCCATCCTCGCGTTCGCCAATGGCGCAGTCGATTTCGGCAAGCTCCTCGACATCGACCCGGACAGCTCCAAGGCGGGTTCGAGTGACTTCCTGCCGTTCGGCGTGATGGGCATCCTCTACGCACTGCCGTTCGCCATGTGGTTCTTCCTGGGCATAGAAGAACTCCCGCTGGCCGCCGAGGAGGCCCACGAACCCACCCGCGACATCCCGCGTGCGGGCATCTGGGGCATGGTGACCCTCGTCGGGTGCGCGGCCATCGTCTTCTTCCTCAACCCGGCGGTGACCGGGTCCGCCGCGCTGGGCGACTCCGGGGAGCCACTGCTCGACGGATTCCGCGCTTTCCTGCCGTCGGGCTGGGCGTCGGTGTTGTCGGCGTTCGCGCTGATCGGATTGCTGGCGAGCCTGCAGGGCATCATGTACGCCTACGGCCGCAACCTCTACTCGCTGAGTCGGGCCGGCTACTACCCGAAGGTGCTCTCGCTCACCGGGTCCCGCCAGACGCCGTACGTCGCCCTCATCGCAGGCGCCGTCGTCGGCTTCATCGCATTGCTGGTCATCGAATACTGGATCTCCGGCGCCGGCGCGATCGTGCTGAACATCGCGGTGTGGGGCGCGGTGCTGGCGTACATGCTGCAGATGGTCTCGTTCGTCCTGCTGCGCCGGAAGTACCCGAACGCCCGCCGCCCCTACAAGAGCCCGGCGGGCATCACCGGCGCGGTGATCGCGTTCGTCATCGCGGCCATCACCTTCATCGGCGTACTCATCAACCCGGATTACCGCGACGCGGTGATCGCGATCGTCGTGTTCTACGCGATCGGGTTGCTCATCTTCGGGCTGTACGGACGCCACCGACTGGTCCTGTCACCCGAGGAGGAGTACGCGGTCACGGGCGGCCTGCACGGATTCGACCCCGAGCAGGAAGGTCTCGGCGGAACCATCGAGGACGAGATCCTGAAGGGTCGCACCGACTGACCGGTGCACCCCGGGATTCGCGAACCTGCTCAGCCCTCCCCTCGAAAAGCGCCCCCGAAAAGCGCCCTGCGCAGCGGGCCCATCGACATATCGTCGACGGCGACCCACTGTCGGGTGCTTTCGGGGGCGCTTTTCGAGGGAGTTTCGAGGCGGCGCGGGCACATCACAGATGCGGCGCCGCGCCCCGTCAGCGGGTCCGGACCAATGCCGTCCCGGTGGCGCGATCGTGCATGGCCCGGCCGTTGTAGTCGTTGATCACCGCGGGGACCAGGAACACGATGAGCACCTGCCTGCCGAGCGTCCGCAGGATGCCGACGGCCGCGAACGGGACCTTGCCGGTTGCTTCCGCCTCCGCGCGGTCGGGACCGAAGTCGACCCGGGCGACCCGGAGTCCGAGCGCGAACTGACCCGGGGTGAAGCCGAAGAAGGTGACCGCGACCACCCCGAGGACGAACCAGACGCCGAGCACGGTCGTCCCCAGCGTCGGGGAACCGAAGGACACGAACAGCAAGGAGATCCCGCCTGCCAGCAACCAGTCGACGAGCAGGGCCGCGGTGCGTTGCCAGCCGCCGGCGAGTGCGCCTGGCCCGGATTCGGGGAGACCGAGGTCTTGACCTCGATACTCGACGTCGGCACCGCTGGGCCCGACGGGCGGGCCCGACAGCCAGGATCCGGTGGCCCTGCCCATCACCGGCCCCCCGGCTCGCCGCGCTGCGTGCTGTCTGTACTCGCCTGACCCATGCCCGCCATGGTAGTCGCGGCAGTTCACCGGCCCGCCATCGTCCACCCTGGGCCGATGTTTCAGGGGTATCGATGGTGCTCTGTCGGCGGACATGGCATCGTTGCGATCCGGGACGATAGTGCGTCGCCCGAGCATCGACCGCGTGTAACACAGGAGAAACACGGCCTTGACGCGCGGGCAACTTCGCGTCCATACGGTTCTGGCTGAGATCCGCTGCTGCAACTCGGCGGCGGGTGAGGCGGTCCAGGTGATCTGGCCACCCGAACAAGTTAAGGAGTCACCGCACGGTGTACAGCAGCAAAGAAGAACTTCTCGAGGGCATCAAGAAAGAGGGCGTCGAGTACGTCGACATCCGTTTCTGCGACCTGCCCGGTGTGATGCAGCACTTCTCGATCCCGGCCTCGGCGTTCACCGAGGACGTGTTCGAGGACGGGCTGGCGTTCGACGGTTCGTCGGTCCGCGGCTTCCAGTCGATCGACGAGTCCGACATGATGCTGCTGCCCGACCCGGCCACCGCGCGGATCGATCCCTTCCGCCACGCCAAGACGATGAACATCAGCTTCTTCGTCCACGACCCGTTCACCCGCGAGGCCTACAGCCGCGACCCGCGTAACGTCGCGCGCAAGGCCGAGGACTACCTGGCCTCCACCGGTATCGCCGACACCTGCTTCTTCGGCGCCGAGGCCGAGTTCTACATCTTCGACGGCGTCTCCTTCGACTCGCAGATGAACGGCACCTTCTACGAGGTCGAGTCGGAGTCGGGCTGGTGGAACACCGGCTCACCCACCGATCCGGACGGCAGCCCGAACCTCGGCTACAAGGTCCGACCGAAGGGCGGCTACTTCCCCGTCGCGCCGTACGACCACTACGTCGACCTGCGCGATGAGATGTCGACCAACCTGAGCAACGCCGGTTTCGAGCTCGAGCGCGGCCACCACGAGGTGGGCACCGGCGGTCAGGCCGAGATCAACTACAAGTTCAACACCCTGCTGCATGCGGCCGACGATGTGTTGCTCTTCAAATACATCATCAAGAACACCGCGTACGCGAACGGCAAGACCGTCACCTTCATGCCGAAACCGCTCTTCGGCGACAACGGCTCGGGCATGCACGCCCACCAGTCGCTGTGGAAGGACGGCAAGCCGCTGTTCCACGACGAGGCCGGCTACGCGGGTCTCTCGGACCTGGCGCGCTACTACATCGGCGGCATCCTGCACCACGCGCCGTCGCTGCTGGCCTTCACCAACCCGACGGTGAACTCCTACAAGCGTCTGGTCCCGGGCTACGAGGCCCCGATCAATCTGGTCTACAGCCAGCGCAACCGCAGCGCCTGCGTGCGCATCCCGATCACCGGCAACAACCCGAAGGCCAAGCGCCTCGAGTTCCGTTGCCCGGACAGCTCGGGCAACCCGTACCTGGCGTTCGCCGCGATGATGATGGCCGGACTCGACGGCATCAAGAACAAGATCGAGCCGCACGAGCCCGTCGACAAGGACCTCTACGAGCTCCCGCCGGAGGAGGCCAAGGGCATCCCGCAGGCACCGACCTCGCTGGGCGCGGTCATCGACAAGCTCGAAGAGGATCACGAATACCTCACCGCCGGTGGCGTGTTCACCGAGGATCTCATCGAGACCTGGATCGCACTCAAGCGTGAGAACGAGATCGAGCCGGTGCAGATCCGTCCGCACCCGTACGAGTTCGCGCTCTACTACGACTGCTGAGCGGTTCTCCGACCGAACAGTCACCCGAAGGGCGGCCGGGATGTCCCGGCCGCCCTTCGGCGTCTGTGGGTGGCAGTGTTCACATCGGTGATTGGTGTCACGTTCAGGCCTTTGTACCCTGCCGTTTCACATCATTTGGCTTTACTTTGAAACCATGACTCGCACCAGATTTGTCGAAGACCTCGCCCCCGGGGACCGCATCAGTGTCGACGGCCTGCGCGCCGTGGTCCGGACCACCACCCCGACGGGCACCGATCAGCACCTCGTCGAACTCGTGAACAGTTCGGACGACCGGGACGCCATCGTCCTCGGACTGGGCACCAAGGTCGAGATCCTCTAGAACCATCCCCGAGGCGTCCCGTCGCGGACTAGTCTGCGGACAGGAGGTCGCCATGGACATCGGAAGCCTGATCGCGGCGTTGCTGCTCGGATTCGTCTGCGGAGCCATCGCCCGGGCGCTCGTGCCGAACGACGCCTTCAAGAGCATGAGCGGATGGCAGTCGTGGCTCGCCTCGACGCTCCTCGGCCTGCTCGGTGCGCTCCTCGGCTATTGGGTCTTCACCGGTCTGTTCGGTATCGGCGACGACGACAAGTTCGACTGGGGCGGCATCATCGGCGCCCTGATCGGCTCGATCATCGTCGTCGCGATCGGTTCGGCCATCATCAAGCGATCCCGCGCGCCGCGCGCCTGACTCGCCGCCCACCGCATCGGGCGCCCGCTCGCCGGAGCGCGTCCGCAGTCCCCAGCCGGCCAGTACCGCCGAGCACACCAGGATGACCGCACCCGTCCACGCGGCCACCACGAGCCCGTCGACAAAGGCGCGCCGCGCAGCATCGAGCACCGTCGCGCCCTGTCCCGCGGGCAGGTGCGGCACCGCAGCCACCGCGCCCGCCAGACTCCGCGACGCCTCTCCCCCGGCCAGGTCCGCCGGGAATCCCAGTCGGAACACCGCATTCACCACGCTGCCGAGGACCGCGATGCCCAGCGCTCCCCCGAGCTCGCTCGAGGTCTCGAGCAGTCCCGAGGTCGCACCCGCACGATCGGCCGGTGCCACCCCCACCACGTAGTCGGCGATCATCGACGTGGCCGCGACGATCCCCGATGCCAGCAATGTGGCGCCGATCAGCACCATCGCCAGCGAGTGAACCCCCGTAAAGGCGCCCAGGACCGCGAAACCCGCTGCACCGGTGCACAATCCGCCGACGATCACCGCAGGCCGACCGGTCCGTGCGGCGACGACCGCGGTCAACGGCGCCACCGCTCCGACCGCCACCGAGGGCGCGAGACTCCAGAGGGCCGCGCGCAGCGGCGAGTACCCCAGCACCGATTGCAGATACTGCGTCATCAGGATCGAGTTGCCCAGGAGCGCGAACATGCAGATGAGGTTGGTCCAGATCGAGGTGGCGAATCGGCGCTCCCCGAGAAGCCCGAGGTCGACCATCGGATCGTCGATGCGGCGTTGCCTGCTCACGAAGATCGCGCCCACCACCAGGCCTGCCGCGAGCATCGCGACCCGTGAGACCGACCATCCGTCGGCCGCCATATTCTTGATAGCCGCGACCACGGGCAGCATCGCGCCGAGCACCAGGAGGCCGCTGAGGACATCGACCCGCCGACTCGGCGTCGCGGTGCCGCCGGGCAGCACCAGGGGCGCCGCCAGCATCAGCACCACCATGATCGGCACGTTGATCAGGAAGACCGACCCCCACCAGACGTGTTCGAGCAGCAGACCGCTGACGATCGGCCCGACCGCCACCCCGCCGGCGAGCACCGCGTTCCAGGTGGCCACCGCCTTGGCACGTTGGGCGGCGTCGTCGAAGATGTGACGGATCATCGCGAGGGTCGACGGCATCAATGTCGCACCCGCCACGGCCAGCAGGGCCCGCGCACCGATCAGCATCTCCGCCGACGTCGCGAACGCCGCGGCCAACGATGCCGCACTGAAGGCCGCGGCACCGATCATCAGCAACCGGCGATGGCCGATCCGGTCGGCCAGTGAGCCCATCGACAGCAACAGCCCGGCCAGCACGAAGCCGTAGATGTCGAAGATCCACAGCTGCTGTTCCGGAGTCGGCGACAGATCGGCCGCGATGTACGGGACGGCGAAGAACAAGACCGAGACATCCATCGACACGATGAGCATCGGCAGACACAGGACGAGCAGGCCGAGCCACGGGGATCGCCGGTTCATGACGACACCACCACCTTTCTGTGTACAACATCGACTGTTTATTTGGTACGCAGATGTTATGCCCATAACTGTGTACTTGGCAAGCAGTTAGTACGATGGCGGAATGACCTCGACGGACGGCACCGCGCAACCCGCGATCCCGCGCTACCTGGCACTGCTGTGGGGCCGCGAGGACCCCACCCCGCGGCGCGGTCCGCGCCCGACACTCAGCGTGCGCGACATCGGTGTCGCGGCCGTGGCGATCGCCGACGAACACGGTGTCGAGGCGGCGTCGATGAAGGCGATCGCGGCCGCACTCGGCCTCACCACCATGTCGCTGTACCGGTACGTCGACAGCAAGGACGACGTCGTCGAGGTGATGGTCGACACCGCCTACGGCCCCGCAGACCCGGACCTGACGTCGACCGGCACGTGGCGTGAGCGGCTCACCGCGTGGGCCCTCGCGGCCGCGACCGGGCTCCGCGACCGCCCCTGGCTCGCCGCGATCCCGCTCCGCAGGCCCCCGGCGGGGCCGAATGTGCTGTCCTGGACCGATTCCGGGGTTCGGGCATTCGCCGAGACCGGCCTCACGGGCCAACAGAAGCTGAGCGCATTGCTGCTGGTGGACGGATTCGTCCGGCAACATGTGCGCCAGGCGAGTCAGATGGGGATGCTCGACGGATCCGACGTCAGCGTCGGTAGCAGTTACGAGGCGATGGTCGCCGAGTTCGTCGACGAGGACCGATTACCGAACCTGGCTGCGGTCATCGCCGGTGAAGGTCATGACGACGACGACTTCTTCACCGCCGAACTGACCTTCGGGCTCGGAGTCATCCTCGACGGCCTCGACGCGCTCATCGGATCGGTCTGAACGCCGACCCCGACGACACGGCGCAACCACGCCCGGGATCGGTCATCATGAGCTTACGATTGGCAGATGATCCGCATAATCATCCGTACGCTCGTCTACTTGATCTCCGCCGCCCTCGGGCTGCTGGTGGCGACGTGGATCCTCGATGACATGCACGTCCACGCAGGCGGATTCCTCCTCGCGGTCGTGATCTTCGCTGCCGCCCAACTCATCCTCAGCCCGTTCATCGTGAAGTTCGTCCGGCGCAACGCCGAGGCGTTTCTCGGCGGAGTCGGGCTGGTGTCGACCTTCGTGGCCCTGCTGCTCGCAAATCTGCTCGGCAGTGACGGCATCGAGATCCACGGCATCCCGACCTGGATCGGGGCGACGGTGATCACCTGGCTGGTGACCGCAGTCGGCACGCTCCTCGTGCCCTTCTTCCTGGCGAAGGCCGGCATCGAGCGCGCCCGCGAGAACCGGGCGGACTCCGCCCGCTAGCGCACCGTCGGTTACCGGCGCGCCTGCCGACGTGGTCGGGATCAGCCGGCGAGTTCGGCGAACAGCCGTTCGTTGTGCCCGAACGCGGCGACCGCCTCGGCGATGAGGGACGCGACCTGCTGGTCGTCGAGCGGTAGGTCGTCGAGGGTCTCCCGATAGGAATCCTTGTACCGCTTGAGTTTCCCGATCTCGTCGAAGGCGTAGAAGCTCAGCGCGTCCTCGGCGATGCCGTAGTGCAGTTTCATGCGGCTGCGGATGACCTGACCGCCACTCAGATCCCCGAGATAGCGCGTGTAGTGGTGAGCCACGAATCGAGGCGGGTCGTCGCGGGTGGCCTCGATCGCGGCCACGTACGCAGACACTCCGGGTAGCGGCCGGAGGGTCGCCGGATCGACGCCGAGGATCGCGAGGTCGGCGGCGAGCCGAGGGAGACGGCGTAGTCGCTCGTCGACGACGGGTCCCGCCACCGCGTCGCCGGACAGGGTGTCCGCGACGGATTCCAGCGCCCGGTAGACGAAATAGAGCTGGGAGGCCATCCGCCTATATCCCCCTGCGTCGAGCCGGCCCGACATCAGGTCGTCGACGAAGACGGCCCGCTCCGCACGGTCGTGTGCCTCTGCGGTGGCGGCACGGAGGCTCTCGGACAGCAACGGCCGCGGCTCGGCCTGCGCGGCGCGGCCGGTCTCTTCGAAAGGGGTCATGTTGGCACCAGTGTTACCACCACTGCGCGATGATCGGAACCCGGCAGGTCGAAGGTCCGCAACGACGTCGCGACGAATCCGCGGCTGATGACGTGATCGATGGCGATCACCGGGCGACCACCGAAGCGGTCGGTCGGATACGTCGGCCGGAACCCGGCACCCGCCTGATCCGTGGCGTCGACGATCCCGCCGCGCAACAGATTGCGGTAACCGGCATGGTCCCAGGTCGCGTTGAAGTCTCCCGCCGCGATCATCCGGCCCGGCGGCAGTGCACGCAGATACGCCCCGAGGAGGTCGAGATCGCTACGCCAGACGTTCGTTCGTCCCGGCAGCGGTGCGCCCGGGTGCACCGCGAGCACCCGGGTGCGCGCTGCACCCGGCAGGTCGCTCACGGCGGTGAGGTTGTGCAGTGCGGTGCCCTCGATGTCGTCCTGACCAGACAGCGGGGTGCGACTGAACATGGCGGTACCGACCGCCGTGGGGCCCGGCAGCGCGAAGGTGAACGGCAGCTGACGACCGATCGGGCTCGCCCGCAGCCGCGCCAACGCGTCCGGCGTCACCTCCTGCACCGATACGACGTCCGCGTCGACGGCGGCGACCTCCCTGGCCAACGCGTCCACATCGGCGCCACCGAACAGCATGTTCGCGGTGACAACGGTGACCGGATGACCCGCAGGGGCATCCTGGGCCCGCGCCAACGGCACCTGCGTGTAGCAGAGCGCCGCCGATACCAGGATCGCGAGTGTCAGCAGAATCCATCGCCGGGTGGCCGCGAAGATCACCAGTGCCGACACCGCGGCGACGAGCGCGAAGGGAACCGCGCTGGTCAGGTACAGGCTGAGTTGCCCGCGTGACGGAGAATGGTGCAGCCAGACAGCTACCGCGGCAGCGGCGAGCAGAACCCATCCGGCAAGCATCAGGACGAACCGGATGAGTCGGCCGATCACGCCCCGAACACCTTGCGCACCACGGTCTTCGCCCGACGGGTGATGCGCAGATAGTTCTCCAGGAACTCCGCCGCCTGATCCTCGGGCCAGCCGGCCGCATAGGCGACGGCCCGCAACTGTCTGCCCGGCGCGGGGAGCTGATCGACCGGCTTGCCACGGACCAGTACCAGGGCGTTGCGCGCATTGGTCGCGGTCAGCCAGGCTTCCTTCAGGAGCGATACGTCGTTCTCCCCCAACAACTCTGCGGCGCCGATGGCGTCGAGGGACTGCAAGGTGGACGTGTTGTGCAACGACGGGTAACTGTGGGCGTACCGCAACTGGATGAGCTGCACGGTCCATTCGATGTCCGCGAGCCCGCCACGACCCAGTTTGGTGTGGGTCGCCGGATCGGCACCACGCGGCAACCGCTCGGAATCGACGCGGGCCTTGATCCGCCGGATCTCCTTGACCGCCTCACCCGACACCCCGCCCTCGGGGTAGCGGATGCGATCGGCCATGTGCAGGAAGTCGATTCCGAGCTGATCGTCGCCTGCGACCTGATGTGCCCGAAGCAACGCCTGGATCTCCCACGGCTGCGCCCACTGGTCGTAGTAGGCCGCGTACGCGGCGAGCGTTCGCACCACCGGGCCGTTGCGCCCCTCCGGGCGCAGGCCGGTGTCCACTTCCAGCGGCGGATCCTCGCTGGGCGATCCCAGCATCGAGCGGACCTTCTCCGCGATCGTCTGCGACCAGCGGACCGCAGACGCCTCGTCGACATCGGGCTCCGGCTCGCAGACGAACAGCACGTCCGCGTCGGATCCGTATCCGAGTTCGCCGCCGCCCAAACGGCCCATGCCGATCACCGCGATGCGGGCGGGAGCCGGGGTCCCGCGGTCACGCTCCGACTCGGCGATCACGACGGTGAGGGCGGCGTTGAGGACCGATGCCCACACCGACGACAGCGCCGCGCACACCGCAGGCACGTCCATCATGCCGAGGATGTCGGCGGAGGCCACCCGGGCGAGTTCGAAGCGCCGGTGCGACCGGGCCGCGGCCACCGCACGTTTGAGATCCGGCTGGCGCACCGTCGACGCGATGAGTCCGCGGGCGACATCCTCGGGCTGCACCTCACACAGCTTGGGACCGTTGGCACCATCCGAATAGAGATGGATCACCTCGGGTGACCGCATCAGCAGGTTGGCGATGTACTCCGACGTCCCCAGCACGTGCATCAGCCGCTCGGCGACGACGCCGTCGTCGCGCAACAGCCGGATGAACCACTCCTCTTTGTCCATCACGTCGCACAGTCGGCGATAGTTCAGCAGGCCTGCATCGGGGTCCGGGGTGTTCCCGATCCACTCGAGCAGCGACGGCAGGATCAGCAGCTGGATCTGCCCACGACGACCGGCCGCGGATGCCAGTGCGCGGATATGGCTCAGTGCGCGTTCGGGTTTCGCATATCCGAGAGCCGACAGTCGACGTTCGGCCGACTTGTCGGAGAGCGTCAGCTCGTCGGTGTTGAAGCGCGTGGCCGCGTCGAGCAGCGGGCGGTAGAAGAGCTTCTCGTGCAACCTGCGGATGCGTGACTTGTGGCGCTTGAGCTCCTCCCGCAGCACACCGGTCGCATCCCGGTCGCCCTCCTGACGAATGTGCGCGGCCCGGGCGAGCCAGCGCATGTTCCCCTCGTCCTCGAAGGCCGGCAGGAGGTGGGTCCGCGACAGCCGCTGCAGCTGCAGCCGATGTTCCAGCGCACGCAGGAACTGGTAGGAGGCGGTGAGATTCGCACCGTCGTCGCGACCGACATAGCCGCCGGCCGTCAGCGCACTCAGTGCATCGACGGTCGCCTTGACGCGGATCTCCTCGTCGACTCGGCCGTGCACCATCTGCAGGAGCTGGACGGCGAACTCGACGTCGCGCAGGCTCCCACTGCCGAGCTTGAGGTTGCGCTCGCGCAGTTCCTCCGGGACGAGTGACTCGACGCGGCGACGCATCGCCTGGGTCTCCGGCACGAAGTCCTCGCGCTCGGCCGCCGTCCACACCATCGGGCTGACCGCGGCCAGGTATTCGTCGGCGAGTCCCATGTCGCCGGTCATCGCGCGCGCCTTGAGCAAGGCCTGGAATTCCCACGTCTTGGCCCAGCGGCGGTAGTACGCGACATGCGACTCGAGGGTGCGGGTCAGCGCGCCTGCCTTCCCTTCCGGCCGTAGCGCGGCGTCGACCTCGAAGAAGGCCAACGATCCGACCCGCATCACCTCGCCGGCGATCCGCGCGGCCACTCCGTCCGCGGGTTCACTGACGAACACGACGTCGACATCGCTGACGTAGTTCAGCTCACGCGCACCACATTTGCCCATCGCGATGATCGCCAGCCGCACCGAGAGCGGATCGTCGCCGCACACCTCGGCGACGGCCACCGCCAGTGCCGCGGTGAGGGCCGCATCCGCGAGATCCGAGAGGAACCCGCCGACCTCGGGCAGATAGATCACCGGCTCGTCTTGGACGGTCGGCGCGACGTCGTGGGCCGCCAACTGCAGCAACAGATTCCGATAGGCGGTCCGCAACGCGACCACGGACTTGGGGCCGGTGACCGCCGCACGATAGACCTTGTTGCCCGCCTCGAGCGCGCCCGGCTCCGGGGAGGCACCGACCGACGCCAGCATGCGTTCGTTCATCTCGTCGACCGACGGCAGCGTCGAGCCGATCAGCAGGCGCCAGCTCGACGGTTCGGCCACCATGTGATCGCCGAGTGCGTCGGAGGCCCCGAGGACCGCGAACAGCCGTCCACGAAATCCCGTGTCGGTGCGGATCCGATCGTCGGCCTCGGCCCAATCGTCGGCACCGGCCGCACCCTTGAGACGGATCAGCGCCCGGAGGGCGAGATCGGCGTCGGGCGCACGAGACAGGGCCCACAGCACATCGACCGAATCGTCGTTGTCCCACCCCAGTTCGGCGAGGTGACCCGGGGCGGTGGTCTCGAGCAGCCCGAGACGCCCGGCACTGGGTACGCGGCCACGGCCGCGAAGGGAAGTCACACTCCAAAAGGTAGCGGGCGCTACCGGTCAGGTGTGCACCAGGGCACAACTACAGCGGCAGGTAGTTCTTCAGCTCGTACGGCGTGACCAGGCTGCGGTAACTCGTCCACTCCGCCCACTTGTTGCGGAGGAAGTAATCGAAGACGTGTTCTCCGAGTGCCTCGGCCACCAACTCCGACTTCTCCATCTCCACGAGCGCATCGGCGAGGCTGCCGGGCAGCTCCCGGTAGCCCATCGCTCGCCGCTCGGCCGGGGTTAGTGCCCACACGTCGTCCTCGGCCTCGTCGGGCAGCTCGTAACCCTCCTCGATGCCCTTCAGCCCGGCGGCCAAGAGCACTGCAAACGTCAGGTATGGATTGCACGCGGAGTCGGGGCTGCGGACCTCGATGCGCCGCGACGACGCCTTGTTCGGCGTGTACAGCGGCAGGCGGATCAGGGCAGACCGATTGGCACCGCCCCAGGTGGCCGCGGTCGGCGCCTCGCCGCCGTGGATGAGGCGCTTGTAGGAGTTCACCCACTGGTTGGTGACCGCGCTGATCTCACTGGCGTGGTGCAGGATCCCGGCGATGAAGCTCTTTCCGGTGCTCGACAGCTGCATCGGGTCGTCGGGGTTGTGGAAGGCGTTGGTATCGCCCTCGAAGAGGCTCATGTGGGTGTGCATCGCCGAGCCGGGGTGCTCGCTGAACGGCTTGGGCATGAAGGTCGCCCAGGTCCCCTCGTCGATGGCGACCTCTTTGATGACGTAGCGGAAGGTCATCACGTTGTCGGCCATGGACAGCGCATCCGCGTACCGCAGGTCGATCTCCTGCTGACCGGGCGCACCCTCGTGATGGGAGAACTCGACCGAGATCCCCATCGACTCCAGTGCCTCGATGGCGTGGCGGCGGAAGTTGGGTGCCGCGTCGTGTACGGCCTGGTCGAAGTAGCCACCCGAATCGGCAGGCGTCGGCACGCTGCCGTCGAGCGGCGCGTCCTTGAGGAGGAAGAACTCGATCTCCGGATGGACGTAGCAACTGAAGCCCTGATCGGCCGCCTTGTTGAGCTGACGTCGCAGGACATGACGAGAGTCCGCCCAGCTCGGAGTACCGTCCGGCATCGCGATGTCGCAGAACATCCGAGCCGAGTGATGACGACCGGTGGAGGTCGTCCACGGCAGGATCTGAAAGGTCGACGGATCCGGCTTGGCGACCGTGTCCGCCTCGGAGACGCGGGAGAATCCCTCGATGGCCGAGCCGTCGAAACCGATACCCTCGGCGAAGGCTCCCTCGAGTTCGGCGGGTGCGATCGCCACGGATTTGAGGTAGCCGAGAACGTCGGTGAACCACAGCCTCACGAATCGGATGTCGCGCTCTTCGAGGGTCCGCAGCACGAATTCCTTTTGGCGATCCATGCCCCGGACATTAGAAGTAGCCTGTTAAATCCGTGTTACATGTTCAAGTCGAACTCAGCATCCTGCGGTTTTGTCGAACAAATCTCAGCATCCGAGAGTCGCGTGCGGCACTGTGAGATCGGAGACGTACCGGGTCACAGCGCCGTCCACGCACTCGTCACCGCGGAAAACCGAGGTGTGCCCCAGTCGGTCGACGCTGATGAGCGCAGCGCCGGTCCGTCGCGCGACCGCCATCGCCGTCGGGTACGGAGTTGCGGGGTCACCGGTGGACGCCACCACGAGGGCGCGTGGGGCCCCAGCGCCCGGCATGCCGTCGTCCGGCGGGCCGCCACCGGCGCGGACCGAGGGCACCCAGAACTCACAGATCCCCAGCGGCCCGCGTCCGCTGCCGCGCCCGTCGTCGCGAAACGGTGCCGCGCTGCGTGCGCGGCGGTCCAACTCGTCGTACCGCGCGCGGTCGGGCACTCTCGGGTCGTCGGCACAGGTGATCGCGGTGAAGGCGTCCTGCGTCGCGTCGTAGCGGCCGTCGTCGTCGCGGCCCTCGAGGGAGTCGGCGAGCCGCATCATCTCGGTGCCGTCACCCGCCGCGAGGGCGATCAGCGCCGCCCGCAGGCCGTCCCATCCGGATCGCTGATACAGCGCGGCCACCGTGGCGGTCTCGGCATCCTCGGCCGACAGGGTCCGCCCACCCGCCTGCGCCGGATCGGCGAGCAGCGGAGCGAGCATCGCCCGATAGCGCGCGACCGCCCCTTCGGCACGATCGCCCAATGGACAGCCGGGCCGGTGCACGCAATCCGCGGCGAAGGCATCGAAGGCTTGCTGGAATCCCCTGCGCTGATCGATCGATGCGTCGATCGGGTCCTTCACGGGATCGACCATGCCGTCGAGGACGAGCGCCCGCAGCCGCGACGGATACCGCGCCGCGTATTCGAGACCGAGGCGGGTGCCGTAGGAGTATCCGAGAAAGTCGATCGCGTCCTCACCGAGCGCGGTACGGATCCGATCCAGGTCGCCGGCCACGAAGTCGGTACCGACTCGCGACAGGACGTCCGCACCGACGCGCTCGCGGCACTCCTGCGCCATCGTTGCCTGGTATCGCTCCACCCGCGCAATGCCGGCCGCCGATCGATCGCCATGGTCCATCGCACGCTCGGTGTCGCGTTCGGCGTCGGTTCGGCAGCGGATGGCCGGCCGCGATGCGCCCACGCCGCGCGGATCGAAGGAGACGATGTCGTGGGTGTCCGCGAGCGCCGAGGTTGCCAGGTTCGCGGACGAGTCGACGAGATCATCCACGCCGGAGCCGCCGGGACCGCCCGGGTTGATCACCAGCGTCCCCGCCTTGGGTCCCGCGGCGCCCAGGCGCGCGACCGCGAGGGAGATCGTGCCCAGGCCGGGATCGCGGGGGTCGAGCGGAACCGACAACCGCCCACACGACACCCGCCCGGAGACAGATCCGGGGATCGCGGCGCTCGCCACGCCGTCGTCGGGACCGCAGGCATGCCAGTCGATCCCGGACCCGGACGACAGGAGACCGCACCCGCCCAACGCGAGCATCGCGACCACCGCGACGACGACCACCCGTCGCACCACGCTCCGGCCGATGATCGCCATGCCGTGATCGTACGGTCCCGACCGTGCCCGCCCGCGCCGGTCGTGTGAGGAAAACCACAGGTCATGGGCATTCAACCGTGCGCGCACCGGTGCCACAATGGATGGCGTCCAGCCCAACCCGGGTACCTGCTTGGCAGGACTCGAGGCAGAAAAGAGACAATGATGTCCGATTCTTCGGTGTATGGCGCATCCGATTCCTCCGCGTCTGATTCCGCCGCGTCCGCTCCCCGTCGCCGCGCCACGCGCGTGCACCATCTGGCCCAGATGAAGACCGACGGCGAAAAGTGGTCCATGCTGACCTGCTACGACTACTCCACTGCCCGCATTTTCGACGCCGCGGAGATCCCGGTGCTGCTCGTCGGCGACTCGGCGGCGAATGTCGTGCTCGGCTACGACACCACCATCCCGGTGACCGTCGACGAACTGATCCCGCTGATCCGAGCGGTGGTACGTGGCGCCCCGCACGCGCTCGTCGTCGCCGACCTGCCGTTCGGCAGCTATGAGGCGAGCCCCCAGCAGGCCCTCGAATCGGCCGTGAAGGTGTTCAAGGAGACCGGCGCCCACGCCATCAAGATCGAGGGCGGTGAGCGCGTCGCCGATCAGATCGCCGCGCTGACCGCAGCCGGAATCCCGGTGATGGCACACATCGGCTTCACCCCACAGAGCGTGAACGGCCTCGGCGGCTACCGGGTCCAGGGCCGCGGCGACGCGGGCGACCAACTCGTCGAGGATGCCATCGCGGTTCAGGAGGCCGGCGCGTTCGCCATGGTGATGGAGATGGTGCCCGCCGATCTGGCAGGCCAGATCACCCGCAAGCTCACCATCCCGACCGTGGGTATCGGCGCCGGCAACGAGACCGACGCCCAGGTCCTCGTCTGGCAGGACATGGCCGGCCTCACACACGGCAAAACCGCCAAGTTCGTCAAGCGCTTCGGCGATGTCGGAACCGAACTACGTTCCGCGGCAGAGCAATACGCCGACGAAGTCCGGCGCGGAACCTTCCCTGCACCCGAACACAGCTACTGACGGGAGCGGTCGCGCATAGGGTTGTGACCATGCGCGACTTCTACCCGAGCATCGAACCGTACGACCAGGGCCATCTCGACGTCGGCGACGGCCAGCAGATCTATTGGGAGACCTCCGGCAACGCCGACGGCAAGCCAGTCGTGTTCGTGCACGGCGGCCCCGGAGGTGGCACCGCCCCTGATCAGCGACGGTTCTTCGACCCGGCGCGGTACCGGATCGTGCTCTTCGACCAACGCGGATGCGGTAAGTCGCGCCCCCACATCGCCGACGGCGCCGACCTGTCGACGAACACCACCGGGCACCTGATCGCGGACATGGAGTTGCTGCGCACCCACCTCGGTATCGACCGATGGCAGGTGTTCGGCGGCTCGTGGGGCTCGACCCTCGGCCTCGCCTACGCGCAGGCGCATCCCGAGCGGGTCACCGAGCTGGTCCTGCGCGGCATCTTTCTGCTACGACGCAGCGAGATCGACTGGTACTACAACGGCGGCGCGGCCAACATCTACCCCGACCTCTGGGAGTCCTATCTGGCGCCCATCCCCGACGCCGAGCGGGACGGTGACCTGGTTGCCGCCTACCACCGCCTGCTCACCTCCCCGGATCGATCCGTCGCCCAGGCGGCTGCGAGCGCGTGGACCGGCTGGGAGCAGGCGACCAGCCACCTGCTGCCCCGCACACCCGGCGACGTCCAGGACGACGCCGACAAACCCCGTTTCGACCTCGCATTCGCGACCATCGAGAACCACTACTTCGTCAACAGCGGGTTCCTCGAGGACAGCCAATTGCTGGCCCACATCGACCGGCTCGCCGACATCCCGGGCGTGATCGTCCAGGGGCGCTACGACGTCGTCTGCCCCGCGCGCAGTGCCTGGGATCTCCACCGCGCGTGGCCGAGTGCGCAGTTGCACATCGTCGACGACGCCGGGCATGCATCGTTCGAACCGGGCATCAAGCATCACCTGATCACCGCGACCGACGGTTTCGCGAATCGGGCATTCTGAGCCCGGCCTAGACTGCACAGACACAGCACTCGTCGGGCGCGCGCATCGACCGCGCCCAGGGACAGGAGGACCGGGTGGCGGCATCCGAGCAGCTCGAAGTGGAACTGAAGTTCGATGTGGATGCGGGACACACTGCACCCGATCTCCGAGTCCTGCCCGGCGTCATCGGTGCGACGGAACCCGAGACGTTCAACCTCGATGCGACCTACTTCGACACCGAGAACCTCGACCTGGCCGGCAACCGGATCACCTTGCGTCGCCGCACCGGTGGCCACGACGCCGGATGGCACCTCAAGCGCCCGGCCGGTGCGCCTGGCACGCGCCGGGAGCTCCAGCTCGGCTTCGACGAGGCGCCCGCCGACGGCGAGGTTCCGACGGAGCTCATCTCCCCGGTGGTGGCTCTGACCCGGACCCGCAGGCTGACCCCGGTCGCTGCCGTGTCCACCACACGAACCGTGACGACGCTGCTCGGGGCCGACGGGCAGCCCGTCGCCGAGTTCGCCGAGGATCTGGTCACCGCCCAATCGTTGCTGCCCGGTGGACATTTCCAGGAGTGGGCCGAGTGGGAGTTCGAACTCCTCGGCAACGATCCGCACCCGCGCCTGCTCAAGACCGCGGAGAAGACCTTGCGTGCCGCGGGCGGTCGCGAACCGTCGTCGGCGTCCAAGCTCGCACGTGCGATCGGTTCCACTCCGACCGTGGTCGAACCGCACCTCGGCAAGCGACCGACTGCGCTGGAACTCGTTGTCACCGACATCGCCATCCATCGCAACTCGCTCATCACCCAGGACCCGCTCGTGCGCACCGACGCCGACGACGCGGTGCATCAGATGCGGGTGGCCTGCCGACGGCTCCGCAGCGTGTTCTCCGGATTCCCGACCGTTCTCGACGCCGAGCGCACCGACCACCTCGGTGGTGAGTTGAAGCTGCTCGCGCGGATCCTCGGTGATGCCCGGGATTCGGAAGTGCAGCTGGCGCTCGACGAGAACCTCCTGAGAGCCGAGAACGCCTCGGAGTCGCTGATCGCCGAGCTCGCCGGCACGGAGACCGCCATCCACGAGCGGGCGATCAAGGCCGCGCACGCCGCGATGGATTCCGACCGGTACTTCGCCCTTCTCGACGCGATCGACGAGCTCATCGCGTCACCACCGCCCGGGCCCGACGCCGACCTCGACGCGACAATCGCCGTGGACCGCGCCATTGCCAAGAGCCGCAAGAAGATCCGCAAGGAGCAGAGCGTGCTGTCGAGCCTGACGGAAGGCTCCGAGGAGTGGGCGGAACAACTGCACACCATTCGCAAACGCGCCAAGCGGCTGCGCTACAGCACCGATGCTGCCGAGCCTCTCGACAAGAAGCGTTATCGCAAGGTGGCCACGATCGCCAAGCGAGTCCAGTCCGCACTCGGCGACTACAACGACAGCCGGATCAACCGCGCCCGGGTTGCCGAGATCGCCGGCTCCGGAAAGCTCTCCGGATCCGACATGTTCGTGCTCGGACGCATCGATGCCCGACAACAGGCCGACGGTGAGCGCGCCATCGACGCCTACCGCAAGGCCGCCAAGGATCTCTGAACCCTGCGTCGAGCGGGCGCAGTTTCCCGGCGAGTGGGCCCAGATTCCCGCCGATCGTGCGCAGCCGTCGTCGCGCGCCGTTCGCTGCGCACGATCAACGCGATTCTGCGCACGATCGACGGGAAACTGCGCACGATCGACGGACGGTGGCGACGCAACACCGCACCACCGGATGCGGCGTTCACCCGCCGGCGGGGACGAACAGCACCTTCCGGGCCGACGGGTCGGCGACCGTGAGGACCACCGAGATCCTGCGGCCCTGCGCCGGGTCTCCGTCGCAGGGGGCGATCACCGCGGGATCGGTGAGGAAGACCTGTGCGGCTCGATGTTCGGTCGCCGCGTGCAGGACAACGGCGTCAAAAGTCTCCCCCACCCGGCCCGCGAGTACGACCGCCTCGGTCAGGTCGATACTCGCGCGGTCGGCCGACGAGGCGAGGGAATCCGCCGCGCGCAGGATCTTCGGAAGAGTCGGCAACGCCCGGGACACCCAGTCCGGCACCGGGTTCCCGGCGGTGACGGCAAGGCATGCCTCCGTCGCGAAGCGATCGCCGAGCCGTCGCAATGGTGCCGTCACGTGGGCGTAGAGGCCGGCAATCGCCGCGTGGCGTAGCCGGTCGGGAGAGGGAGCCTCGCGCACATCGCCGTCGCCACTGCTCCCCAGCGCCAGATAGTCGGCGCCCCGCATCAGTGTCGCGCCCACCGACATCAACGCAAGGGTCGCCGGTTCGTCCCTGGGCAGCCCCGCGAGGAACTGACCGGGCGTCGCGTCCGCTGGCCAGTCGACGTCCAACGATGTCGCCGCCGCGCGCAGCGCTGCCACCGCACGAGGATCCGCGGGCGGCAGGGTGCGCAGCAGACCGATCCCGGCATCGGCCATGATCTGCCCGGCGCACATTCCGGTGAGCAACGACAGCTGCGAGTTCCACAGGTCCGCCGGGGTGTGCGGGGCGAGCCGTAGGGTCCATCCGGCGCCGGGAGCGGAGCGAGCGGGCCGACTCTCACCTCCGCCGTCCCGCACGACTTCCTGATCGGGCAGATCGAGCTCGACCGCACCACGATCAAGGGCGACTCTATGACGCAGTTCGCCGAAGGCGGGCAGCGCCTCGATCGACGGATGCAACCGCCCCGCCGCGGCATCGGCCGACACCCCGGCATAGTCGAGCTTCGCGACCGAACGCACCGTGGCACGGCCGACCGACACGTCGCCGGGTTCACCGTCGGCGCCGACTCGGATGGTCCACAGGACGCACGGGCGGGTCTGGTCGGGCAGCAGCGATCCCGCTCCCTCCGACAACGACCGCGGATGAAGAGGGACCGAGCAGTCCGGGAAATAGACGGTCGTACCGCGGCGCCGACTCTCCGCGTCCAGCGCTCCCTCCGGTTCGATCAGAGCCGCGACGTCGGCGATCGCGTAGTTCACCACGAAACCGTCGCCATCGGCGACGATGTGCACCGCCTGGTCGAGATCCATCGAGGTCGGCGGATCGATCGTGACGAACGGGAGGTCGGTCCGGTCCTCGCGATCGGCGACGAACCGATCGACGGGATGATCTGCCTCCGCCTGCGCGGTCGCGCCGTAGTCCTCGCTGATGCCGAGTTCGTTCCGCACCGCGTCGAAGTCGAGGTCGGGGGCGGACAGTTTGCGCTGCACGTCACCGACTGTAGGGGCGAACGAGCCGGCGTGTAAGCCGGATCCTGTGCCCGGTCTCGCGGTTCTCACCACGAGGCGGGCGGCGACCATCCATCTGGGTACTCCGTCGCCGGGTACCTCGAGCGGCCCACCCGCGGGCTCGGGCGAGCAGCCCTCGAACACCCGCGCACCCGCACTCCCGGTTGCCCGGGGTGCGAGCTTCGGCCTTGCTCCGGGTGGGGTTTACCTAGCCGACGCGGTCACCCGTGTCGCTGGTGCGCTCTTACCGCACCGTTTCACCCTTACCGCCCCGACGGATCGGCGCGGCGGTCTGTTCTCTGTGGCACTGTCCCGCGGGTCACCCCGGGTTGCCGTTGACAACCACCCTGCTCTGTGGAGTCCGGACTTTCCTCGGCGGGCGGCGCACCCAGAGATCTGGGCCGTTCCGACCGCCGCGGCCGCCCGGCCGACTCGTTCGCAAACACAGGATAGCGGGCCACGGTCACGAGTCAGTCGAGGTGGCCGGTGTCGTTCACCAGTCGCACGACGGACCCGCCGTCGGGATAGAACTCCGCGATGGACAGCGATGCCAGATCCAGATGCAGCCGGAACAAGAGTTCGGGCCCGGTGGCGAGCGCGTCCCGGAGCATCGTCTTGATCGGGGTGACATGCGAGACGACGAGCACGGTGGTTCCCGGATAATGCTGCAGCACAGCATCTCTGGTTGTGGCTATCCGTTCGGATACCTGGGCGAAACTCTCACCGCCGGGCGGTGCGACCGTGGTGTCGCCGAGCCATCGGGCGTGCAGCTCGGGATCGCGCTGGGCGGCCTCGGTGAAGGTCAGGCCCTCCCAGGCACCGAAGTCCGTCTCGATGAATCCGTCGTCGATGTCGACGGCGACCCCCAGCCGCTCAGCGACCGCCTCCGCAGTCGACCGTGCACGCTGCAGCGGCGACGAGATCACCGCGGCGATCTCGGTACTCTCGCCGAGTCGTTGCGCCGCAGCCGCCGCCTGCCGACGGCCGAGGTCGGTCAACTCAGGGTTCCCGCGCCCTGAGTAGCGTCGCTCCACCGACAGCTCTGTCTGCCCGTGCCGCAGCAACAGGATCCGGGTCGGCTGGGCCCGCTGGCCCTGCCACGTCGGCGCCCGGCCGGCAGATCGCGCAGCCGTCGCCATCAGATGCCCGATTCGGCCGTCCGGACGAGGACTGCGCCGCATTCCTCACAACGGACCACCTCGTCGGCGGGTTTCGCCGCGATCGAGGCGATGGTGCCGCGATCCAGCTCCATCCGGCAGGCACCGCATCGGCGGGCCCTCAGCAAGCCCGCACCGATCCGACCGGTCGCGCGCTGCTTCTCGTACACGGCAAGGAGTTCCGGTGTGATCTCGGCTGCGATCGATTCCCGCCGCGCCACGACGGCGTCGTGATCGGCCGCGATCGCCGATAATGCCGTGTTCCGGCGCTCTCGGGTGGACCCGACCTCGCTGTCCAGGTGTTCGATGGTCGCGGCGGCACGCTGCTGTTCGGCGGTGAGCGCCTCCTGCTGCTCCATGACGCCGAGCAGATCGTCCTCGAGCGACGCCCGACGACGGGCCAGGCCGGACAACTCGTGCTGCAGTTCGGAGAGCGCCTTGGGGGCGAGCCCGCCCGCGGTCAGCTGGGCGGAATCCTTGGCCTCCCGGGATGCCATCCCGGTCACCTCGCTGTCGATCCGCCGGTACTCGCGGGTCAGGTCCTCGGCAGAGATCTCGGCGCGGACCAGATCGTCGCGCGCGGATTCGATCCGCTGGTCCAACTCGGCGATCTCGGCGTCCTCGGGCAAGTGGGTCCGACGGTGATCCAGCCGAGCGAGTTCGGCGTCGGCGTCGGCCAGGTCGAGGAGATGTCGCTGGATTCCCGCGTCGACCTTCACTGTGCAAACCTCCGCGATACGCGCACACGATGTGCTCTCGTCACCAATTCCTCATCCCTCTGCTGTTCTCGTGCCCGATCGCCGCCGACGGCGGCAGATGGGTGCCCCACACGGTACGCGCCCGGTCACGGCCGGGACCACCGCCTCACGACCGGCGGACGACGGTGAACGGGTCGGTCGGCTCGCGGTACACCGCGACGGCGACACCGAGCGACTCCGACAGCAGGGTCGCGGCCTGCCCACACCACGGGAACTCGGTCGCCCAGTGCCCGGCGTCGACGAGAGCAGGCCCGCCGCGGCGGCGGCTTTCGTCGGCCGGGTGGTGCCTCAGATCCCCGGTCAGGTACACGTCGGCACCGACCGCGGTCACCGTGTCGAGCAGCGAATCGCCCGCACCTCCACACACCGCCACCAACTCGACACGCGCATCGGGATCACCTGCGACCCGCACCCCGGACGGGCTGCCCAGATACTCCGCCGTGCGTTCGGCGAACTCTCGCACCGTCGTCGGGGTGGCGAGTCGCCCGAAGCGTCCGAGACCCATGTCTCCTGCGGTCTGGGCCAATTCGAGAATGTCGAACGCCGGTTCCTCGTACGGATGTGCACCCCGCAATGCCGCGAGAACAGCGGCCCGCAGCCCCCGCGGCGCGACCATCTCGATCCGGTCCTCATCGACGCGGGTGCGCTCCCCGATGACCCCGATGGCCGGATTGGCCGCGTCCTGAGCCTCGAATTGACCGGTACCGACCACCGACCACGAACAGTCGCGGTACTCCCCGATCGCACCGGCGCCGACCGCGAACATCGCCTCACTCACCTGCTCGGCGTTGCCCTCAGGCACCATCACAACCCATTTGTCCAAGGGGGCAGTGGGTTTCGGGTCTATCGGAACGGTGTCGACGAGACCCAGGAGTTCGGCGAGCGCATCGGACACCCCGGGCCGTGCGCTGTCGGCGTTGGTGTGCGCGGTGAACAGCGCGATCCCCGAACGGATCAGCCGATGGATCAGCCGCCCCTTGACGGTATCCGCCGCAACAGAATCCACCCCGCGCAGCAGCAGCGGATGGTGGGCGACCACCATCTGTGCACCCGATTCGACGGCCATGTCCACCACGCCGTCGGTGACGTCGACGCACACCAGGACCGATCCGACGGGCTCGGTCGGATCCCCGCAGACGGGGCCCACCGAGTCCCAGGGCTCGGCGAGCCGTCGGGGGTACGCGCGATCGAGCACCTCGATCACGTCCGCACCCGTCACGTTCGTTGCGCCTGGGATGGTCATCAGCCGAACTCCTCTCGTACTTCGTCGATGGCCGCGATCAACGACCGGGTGGTCTCCGCGTCGCGTACCGCGAGCCGCAGGTGCCGGTCGCCGAGCCCCACGAAGTTGGCTGCGCTCCGGACGGCGAAACCCTTGTCGCGCAGTCGGCTCTTGATCTCGAGCGCATCGGGCATCGCGGTCAGCACAAACGATGCGCTCGGTGCCGCGCAGACCTCGATCCCCGCAGCGGTCAACTGCGCCACCATCTCCGCCCGGTCTGCCGCGATCATCTCCGCCTGCTCGCGCGCATACCGCTGCCCCTCGGGGCCGACGCATTCGGTCAGTGCGGTGAGCGCAAGGGTCCCGAGCGGCCACGGACGACGGCCGACGGTGAGCCGTGCGATGACGGCAGGCGCGGCGAGAAGATAGCCGGCACGTAGACCGGCCAGTCCGAATGTCTTTGTCACGCTTCGGATGACGACCACGTCGTCGGCGCGGTTGCCGGCGATCGACGCGGGCTCACCCTGTCGGGTCCCGGGATCGAGGGTGATGTCGGCGAATGCTTCGTCGACCACCACCAGCCGTCCCGGCCTCCGCAGGCGCTCGATGGCGGACACCGGATGCAACACCGACGTCGGGTTGGTGGGGTTGCCCAGCACCACCAGATCCGCGTCGTCGGGCACCGCGTCAGGCACCAATTCCCACGGCGGCGGCAGGACCACGTCGGTGATCGATACGCCCGCGGACCGCAGGGCGAGTTCGGGTTCGGTGAACGACGGCTGGATCAGGGCGGCATGCCTCGGCGCCAGGCGCGGCATCAACTCGAATCCCTCGGCGGCACCGGACAGCAGGAGCACCTCGTCGTGCGACCTGTCGTGCGCCGCCGCGATGGCGGTAATCGCCTTCTCCTGATCGGAGATCGACGGATACTGCGCAAGGTCGCCGATCCGGCGTGCGAGCGCATCACAGATGAACTCCGGCGGGCCACTTCGCACGTTGACCGCGAAGTCGACCAGGCCGGGTTCGGCGTCGGCATCGCCATGACGATGCCGTGCGAACAGCCCCGATGTCATAAATCACCAGCCTACGTGCACGATGGAACGGTGACCGACATGCCTGAGTCCGCCGATGTCCTGCCCACCCGACCGGATCCCGCAGACCCGGCCACCGTCCTGCTCGTCGATCTCGACGGCACGATCACCGACAGCTTCGCGGGTATCGCCAACAGTTTCCGGCATGCACTGGCCGCGGTCGGCGCCCCCGAACCCGATCCCGAGGTGGTCGCCGGCATCGCCGGGCCGCCGATGATCGACACCCTCACGGCGATCGGCCTCGACCAGGAGACCGCCGATGCCGCCATGCGCGCCTATCGCCTGCGGTACACGGATGTCGGCTGGTTGGAGAACTCCGTCTTCGACGGTATGCCCGCCCTGCTCGAAGATCTGGCCTCGAGCGGACGCACGATCGCCGTGGCGACCTCGAAAAACGAGGGCACCGCCCGAGCCATCCTCGATCACTTCGGGCTGGCCCATCATTTCCGGTTCATCGCGGGTGCCAGCGATGACGGCACCCGTCGCGCGAAGTCGGATGTAATCGCGCATGCCCTGGCCCAATTGGGGATCCCGGCGGACGCCGACACGCATGTGACCGATGCCCCGGTGGTGATGCTCGGTGACCGAGCCCACGACGTCGAGGGCGCAGCGTTGTTCGGTATACCGGCGATCCTCGTGCGGTGGGGCTACGCTCTGGATGGGGAGGACGACTCGGCGGCATGGACGGTCGGGTCGATCGCACATCTGCGTGAGGTACTTGGTGTCTGAGCAACTACACGTGTGTTTCGTGTGCACCGGCAACATCTGCCGGTCGCCCATGGCACAGAACATCTTCCGCTCGGCGCTCGACGACGCCGGGCTATCGGACCGCGTCCGGGTGACCAGCTGCGGCACGAGCGGGTGGCACACCGGCGAGCCCGCAGACAATCGTGCGCGCACAGAGCTGCTGGCCCACGGCTACTCCGATGCGCATGTCGCCGCTCAGCTCTCCCCCGTCCATTTCGACGCCGACCTCCTGGTGGCGATGGACGCGGGGCACGTCCGCGAACTCGAGCGCAAGCGTCTCGGTGACCGCGTACGACTGCTGCGCAGCTTCGACCCCAGTGCCGGACCCGACGACCTCGACCTCAACGATCCCTTCTACGGGACCGGTGAGGACTTCGCGATCACCCGCGAACAGATCGAGAGCGCGGTCCCGGGACTGTTGGCGTGGGTGCACGCCACGCTCGAGGAGTCCGCGTAGGCCGTCGTGGGCCTGCGGCGGCTCAGGCCGGCAGGACGACGTTGTGGACGAACCTGATCTTCTCGAGGACCCGTTCCGGCAGGACGAACGGGTAGAGATCGGGATGCCCCATCGAGCGGTTGATCTGGTTCAGCGCCCAGGTGAGCGGTAGCCACCACTCCACCAGCTGATCGAAGCCGACGTCACCGGGCAGCACACTGTCGAGCGTCGAACCGGAGGGTGCCATCGCGAACGCCGCCGCGGTGTCCAGGGTGTCGCGGATGTGCAGATAGTGCGCGAAGGTCTCGGCGAAGTCCTCCGCGGGGTGCATGGTCGCGTACGACGACACGAAGTTCTGCTGCCACCCCGTCGGCGCGCCCTCGGAGTAGTGGCGGTCCAGTGCCGCCTGGTAGTCCTCGTCGGGATCGCCGAACAGCTCCTCGAACGACTGACGGACCGTGTCGTCGACCAGGACGGTCTGGTAGTAGTGGCCGATCTCGTGCCGAAAGTGGCCCAGCACGGTGCGATAAGGCTCATCGAGTTCCACGCGCATCTGCTCACGGTGCACGTCGTCGCCCTCAGCGAGGTCGAGGGTGATCACACCGCTCGCATGCCCCGTGGTCACCGGCTGCGTGGCGCTCGAGAGGAGGTCGAACGCGAGCCCCGTCTCGGGCTCCTCCTCGCGCCCGCGAATCGGCAGGCCCAACTCGTCGAGTTCGAGCACCACCCGGCGCTTGGCCGTCTCCGCTCTGCCGAACTCCGCCATCGCGTCGATGTCGTCGTCGCCCGGGCGCGTCCGGGTGAGTCGGCACGAGGCGCACAGGGTCGGCACCCCGGACCATGGCACCAGCCAGTTACACTGTGCCACTTTGTTGTTCGTGCACCGCTCGAGGAGCTGTCCGTCGACTTCGACGCGGCCGTCGTCGTCGAGCACATAGATGGTGCGTGTCGGGAGCCAGAATCCCAGTGCGCTCTTGCAGTGCAGACACAAGCTGTTCTCGAAGGAAAGACGCTGGCCGCACTTTCGGCAGAGGAAATCTCGCATTTCGTCCACGCTACCCTGAGCCGCCCTGTTTGCGGTGGTGGCCGCGGATGGGCGGCGACGGCGGCTCGGTACCGTTGGGGGTGTGCGCGTGGTTCGGATGTTCCTACGCCCCGGGTGGATCGCCCTGGGCTTGGTCGTCATCGCGTTCGCGGTCCTCTGCTTCACCCTTCTCGCCCCGTGGCAGCTCGGTAAGAACACCGCCACCGAGGAGCGCAACGACCTGATCAAGTCCGCGATGTCCACGCCATCGGTGGCGTTGGGCTCACTCGCACCTCCGGGACCGGCGTTCAAGCCAACCACGGAATGGCGCGAGGTGACCGTGACGGGTCACTACCTCACCGACCGCGAGGTGCTGGTCCGATTGCGTTCGGTGGACGAGCGACCCGCCGTCGAGGTCCTCACCCCGTTCGCCGCGACCGACGGCTCCCGAGTCGTGCTCGTCGACCGGGGATTCGTGCGACCGGACCAGGGTGCGGTGCCCGCCGTTCCCACCGCGCCGAGCGGCGAGACAACCATCACCGCACGCATCCGCGCGGGCGAGGGCACCAGTCCGGGCCGCGGCGCCCACCAGGAGGGTGGCACGCGGGCCGTCTACACGATCGATCCGGCCGAGGTGGGCCGGGCCGTCGACACCACGCTCGACCCGTTCTATCTCCAGCTCTCCCCCGACCAACCCGGCTCGCTGGGAGAGATCCCGCTTCCGCAGCTTGAATCCGGCCCCTACCTGTCCTACGGGCTGCAGTGGCTGGCCTTCGGCATCATGGCCCCCCTCGGTGCCGGGTACTTCATCTACTCCGAGATCCGCCAGCGCCGGCGCAGCGCCGCGGTCGCCGCGTCCACCGTCGAGCACTCAGACGGGGTACCGCCCGTCGCTCCCGCGGCCGAGGACGCCGAGCCGGCAGCGCCGCGGAACCGCCGGGCGCGCGTCCGCGCCGACCTCCGTGAGGCGGGCGCCGCGTCGGGGGCCCGACAACGCGGTCAGATCGGCTCCGGTCCTGATGCCGAAGACGCGTCGGCCGACGTGCGCGCCAAACTCAGCGACCGCTACGGCGGCTGACCAGGAACACGGCCGTCGCCGCCCCGACGGCCGCCGCGGTCTGGACACGGCGTGACAGGACGACCGCGGCACGAAGGTCAGACGTCCTGGGCGCGGGCCCGTCCCCCAGCAACGGCCGCTGCTCGACACCGTAGTGATATTCGGTGCGCCCACCCAGCGTGACCCCGAGCGCGCCCGCGAACGTGGCCTCCACCACGCCGGCGTTGGGACTCGGATGTGCAGCCGCGTCACGACGCCAGGCCCGCAGGGACCCTGCGGGGGCCCGGCCCAGCACGACGGTCAGTGCTCCGGTGAGCCGCGCAGGCGCCAGATTCGCGAGGTCGTCGAGACGCGCTGCGGCCCAGCCGAACCGCCGATACCGGTCGTCACGGTGACCGACCATCGCATCGAGTGTGTTGACCACGCGATAGGCGATCAGGCCGGGTAGTCCGGCACATGCCGCCCAGACCAGTGGCGCAACCGTGGCGTCGGACGTGTTCTCGGCAATCGATTCGAGAGCGGCACGGACGATCCCAGCCTCGTCGAGGGCCTCGGGATCTCGTCCGCAGAGGCTCGGGACCAGCTGTCGCGCGCGCTGGACGTCGTCGGCGTCGAGCGCATCGGCCATCGCGTCACCCACCCGGATGAGCGTGGTGCCACCGAGCACCGACCAGGTGGCGAGTGCGGTGACGACAGTCCTGGTCCGATTCGCGGGCACCCGGCCGACCAGCTCTCCGACCGCCCAGCCTGCGCCGACGCACACGCCTGCGAAGACCGCCCCGGCCGGGCGATTGTCCCGGTAGAGCACCCGCTCGGCGGCCCCCGCCGCGTGTCCGATCCCGGCCACGGGGTGCCATCGCCGCGGATCGCCGAGCACGCGGTCGGCGACGAAGCCTGCCAGGAGACCGAGCGCGACCCCCGCATCGCGGTGGCGGGTCGGCGACGAACCATGACGACGGATACTGATGCGGCCGGACACGGAGGCGATCGTATCCGCGGCCGAGCCGACATCGCGTACGGCCCGCATAGACTCACCGGCGATGGCCAGAACCCGCCCAGAACCCGTCGCCGGGACGCACCCGATCGACACCGGGGTCGCCGAGCTGTCCCGCGATCCCATCGCGGGCGGTTGGCTGCTCACGATCAACGGTGCCCAGAGCTCACACATCCACCCCGACCCAGCGGTTCTCGACTTCGAGTACATGCGCCAGATGGCCGCGGTGATCGCCGACCGGTACGGCGCCGATGCGTCGTTACGCGTCCTGCACCTCGGTGCCGCCGCGTGCGCCCTGCCGCGGTATCTCGCGGATCGTCAGCACGCCACGCGCCAGGTCGCCGTCGAGGTCGATGCCGAGCTGGCCAGGCTCGCCCGCGAGTGGTTCGACCTCCCGCGAGCGCCGCGGCTACGAATCCGCGTGGGTGACGGCCGCGAAGTCTTGGCCGGCCTCACCGAGCAGACACGCGATGTGATCATCCGGGATGCGTTCGCCGCCGCGCGCACACCACGGCACCTGACAACGCTGGAGTTCACCGAACAGGTCCGTCGAGTCCTCGCGCCCGGCGGGCTCTACCTCGCCAACTGCGGCGATGGCCGCGACCTCGCTCTGGCACGCGCCGAGGTCGCCACCGCCGCCTCCGTCTTCCGGCACGTCGCCCTCGTTGCGGATGCTGCGATGCTCAAGGGGCGCCGCACCGGAAACATCGTGTTGGTCGCCGCCGACAGCCCGATCGAGGACACCCCGGAACTCGTCCGCGCGCTGCTCAGCGATCCCCAACCGGCGAAGATCCTGACCGGCCGACGGGCCCGCGAGTTCGCCTCCGGCGCGGTCATCCGGGACGAGACCTGAGCGACGCCGCGGCCCCGCAACGTCATCGCATCGCGGAAGCGACCTGGTCGTTTGTCCCGGTCGTCATCCGGCCGGACGACAAGGGATTTCCTCCCGTGAAGTGCCACGTCCGGACAGCGGATGCGGATCGAACATGCGTTCGCAAACGTACGCCTCTCGGCGCGATAGGGTGGGGCCGTGGCGGAGAGGGTTTCGGCCGACGAGGTGATCGCCTATCGCCTGGCCGCGCACGGGCTGACCGAACGGCTGGATGACGACGGAACGCTCGAGGCCGCCGGACGCTGTGCCATCCAGAACAGCCCACCCGGATCGGCACTGTTGGCGCTGCACGCGCGAGTCCGGTCAGTTGCCGCAGATCGCGTGGACACGCTGGTCGCCGACGACAAGAGCCTGCTGCAGACGTGGTCCCTGAGGGGTGCGCCGTTCTACTTCCCCACCGTGGATGCGGCGGTGTTCACCACCGGCGTGCTGCCCCCGGCAGAGGACTCGCTGCGTCATTTCATCGTCGGCGTGGAGCAGTCCGTCGACCGTCTCGGGATGACCGTGACGGATGCGGTCGATCTGTGCGGCGCCGAGATCGGCGACGTACTCGCCGGACGTCGGCTCGCCATCACCGAACTCGGAGCGGAACTCGCCCATCGGATCGGGTGTCGCCTGCCGCCGAAGCAACGCACTGTCTGGGACGCGGAGGGCCCGCACGCCCAGGGCCAACCGGTCGGCGAAGCCGTTGTCCATTTCTGTCTCCGGATCCTCACCCTGCAGCAAGTCGTGTGCCTGACTCGACGCGACGGCAACAAGGCGCCGTTCGCACTGGTCGACGACTGGATCGGTCGACCCGTTCCCGACACCGACCCGCAGACCGCCCGCGCCGAGCTGCTGCGGCGCTACCTCCGCTGCTACGGACCGTCGACCCGCGCCCACTTCGCCGGCTGGCTGGGCATCAGGGCCGGTGACGTGGACCCATGGTGGGACCTCGTCGCCGACGAGATGACACCGGTCGACTTCGGCGGACCTGCATGGATTCTCACCGACGATCGCGACGCATTGAGGTCACCACCGGACGCCGCAGGGGTGCGGCTCCTGCCACCCCGGGACCCCTACACCCAGATGCGAGATCGCGAGACGATCGTCGAGAGGCGGTATCACCGCGACGTGTGGAAAAACGTCGGCGAGCCGGGCATGGTCCTCGTCGACGGCACCATCGCCGGCGCCTGGAGACCGCGCAAGCGCGGCCGCACCCTGACCCTCACGATCAGCACGTTCGCCGCGTTGCCGGCCCGTCACCAGCGATCTCTCCAGCACGAAGCCGAAGCGATCGCGCCGTTGCGAGGGGCAGACGCCGCCGCGGTCGAATTCGACACCTGGTGACGCCGTGCACAGCCCGCTGCCGGGGCCGACGGCCTCAGACGACGTAGTCGAGGTTGTCGAGGATCGCCGTACCGATCGTCCGGTCACCGTCGACGGTCACCCGTCCGGGGTCGGCCGTGCGCCGCCCGCCGGCCAGTCGGGCGAGTTCGCGCGCGTCGAGTGTGAGTACGACGTCGGCGGACTCGTCACCGGCGGCGAACTCGTCGACGGCCACCGCGCGATCGCCCACCTCGATGCGAATCGCGCGTGAGACCACGCCGCCGATCCGCATGAGCACCGAGGTGCCCTTCGGCGTGGCGGCCCGCTTACCCACCACGAACGGCAGGGACGCGGCGATCTCATCGAGTGCGAGCTCCGCGGGAACCGCATCGGTCGGGGCCGAACCGTCGGTGCTGTCGCGGATGTCGATCTCGTGCATCCAGCAGTCGAAGACTCGGATCCGCATGAATCTCCCGTAGCTTTCCGGGCCGGCGGGGGTGACCGAGTCGGCGTCGAACTCCTCCTGGGTCATCTGGGTCAGCATGTCGGTCCGGACCGCGACGATCTCGCGATAGGCGGCCATCACCTCACCTCGCGACGAGCCACGGAAGTGGTCGAGCCACCTCTCGTTGAGTTCGCCGATCGGGTTGCGCACATGGTCGAGGGCGCCGACGTCACGACGCGGTTCCACCTCACGCCCGGCGAGCATGCTCTCGGTGCCGATCACGTGGGCGACGACGTCGGCCATCGACCAGCCCGGCAGCACCGAGGGCGCCGACCACTGGTCGTCGGAGAGCGCGGTCGCAAGCGCGTCGAGCGTCGCCCATTGGGCGGTCAACGCGGTGACGACGGATGCGATGGGCAGTGAGGTCTTGGCGGCCACGGCCATCCTCCTAGGGTCTCGGTCGATCGGACGGCGAGTGGGCTGACGCCGTTCGCGGATCAATGCACGGGATCGACGCAACTGGCCGGTGCGGCGACGAGCGAACAGTACTCGGCCGGACGCGTCGGACGGTAACCCGTCGGCACGCCGTTGTCGGCGGTGATGCGTCGATAGGCGGCCACCGCGTCGGTCGGCCGGCGCGTCAATGTGTGGTCCGACTTCACCTTCACCGTGTAGAGACCGAATCTCGGTGTGTAGCTTCCCCATTCAAAGTTGTCGGTCAGACTCCAATAGTTGTACCCGATCACGTTCACGCCGTCGCCGCGAGCCCGCTGCAGCCAGTAGACGAGATCACGCAGGTGATCGCCGCGGCGATAGCCATCCGCTCGGGCGGCGCCGTCGCGGGTGGGCATGCCGGACTCGACGACGTAAAGCGGCTTGCCGGGATATCTGCGGCTGTAGTGCCGCAGTGCGTAGTACAGACCGTCGGCCGACACGGGCGCCAGCCAACTCTCATCGGTCAGAGCGTGCCAGGCACCGGTGTTCGCGGGTGAGATCGAGTAGTAGTAATCGATCCCGATGAAGTCAAGGGTGTCGGCGACGCGATCGACGAACTGCGTGTCGAGCACGGGTTCGACCGTCGGGACGTAGGCGACGTTGGACGACACCATCGCGGCGGCATCACGGCGATGGATGTAGCGGTAGATCTCGCGGTGCACCCGGATGAGGCGATCGAGCATGGCCGGGACGTCGGGCGCCGCGATCGCGCCGGTCTTGAGTTCGTTCGTCACATAGACGGTCGGCTCGTTGATGGTGATCCAGATCGGACGAAAGTGGCTGTAGCGGTCGACCACGCGGCGGGCGTTGCGCAGCCAGAGCGCCGGGGTCTCGGGGTTCGCCCAGCCGCCACGGTCGGCCACCCAGCCCGGATACACCCAGTGATCGAGGGTGATCATCGGCCGCATCCCGGCGGCGACGATCGCGGCGATCATCGCGTCGTAATAGGCGATCTCGGTACGGTCGAGCACACCCGGCCGGGGCTCGATGCGCGCCCATTCGATGCCGACGCGATACACCTTGACCCCGAGTGCCTTCGCCAGTGCGATGTCGCCGCGATAGCGGTGCCGGAAATCCACCGAGGTGCCGACCCGATCATGCGTCGCACCCGAGGCGACGTAACGCCGCCAGTTGCTGTCCGGCGAGAAACCCTCGCTCTGGAACCCCGATGACGAGACACCCCAGTCGAAGTCGCGGGGCAACGCCGCCGGTGCAGACGATCCGGCGCCCGGTGCCGGCGCGCCGAGCGCGACAGGGATCTCCGGCGCGGCGATCGCGATGATCGTGGCGATCACCACAGCGATCAGGACGGCCGGGCGGGGACGATGACCCATCGGGGTGTCGGCGGTGAGCACGCGCTCAGGATGTCAGATCACATGCGCCGAGGTACGGATTTTGCGCGCCCGGACCACTTCCCGCCACCTGTCGGATGCCCGACAACTACAGTGATGCGGTGCACGACAACCCCCGCACTCGTCGACGGCGCCGCACCTTCGTCTGGAGCGTTCTCGTGGCCGTCGTGACGATGGTCGGTGCCGGCGCAGGGTGGGTCCCAGGAGTCACGGGTCAGGCCTCGGCGTCTCCCATCGATCCGCGACCGGCCGCCGGGTGCCCATCACTGCGAGCAGGCGACACCATCACCAGGTCGGTCACCGTACGCGGGGTGCACCGGACGTACCGGATTCACGTTCCGGCCGACCACACCGGCCGGCAGCGGCTGCCGTTGGTCCTCGCCTTCCACGGCCGCGCCGAGCGCGGTGCGACTTTCGAGCGCTACACCGGTCTGTCCTCGTTGCCCGCGATCACCGTGTACCCGGACGGACTGCGCGGCACCGACAACCGCACTGCCTGGCAGGGCGCGCCCTACTCGTCGCCGCGCGCCGACGACATCGCGTTCACGCGCGCCATCCTCGGCGCGGTGCGGACGAGCGCCTGCGTCGACCGGAATCGCACCTATGCCGTCGGACGATCCAATGGCGGCGGCCTGGTGGCGATGCTGGCCTGCCGGATGCCGCGGGAGTTCACCGGCTTCGCCACGATCAGCGCAGCGATCTACACCCGCACCTTGCAGGGATGTTCGCACGGTCCGCCGATCTCGCTGGTCGACTTCCACGGCACTGCCGACGGCGTCATCCATTACGGCGGCGGGACCAGATTCCACGCACGCTATCTCTCGACACCGGCCTGGTTGCGGACCTGGTCCACCCGGGCCGGGTGTGCCGACACCACGGTGACGATCCCGCTGAACTCCGTCGTCGATCGTGTTTCGTGGCCGTTCTGTGCGCAATCCGGTCACGCGATCGTGCACTACCGTATCCGCGGGGGAACCCACCGCTGGCCGGGTTCGATGGGGAACCGAGTGCTCGGAAGCTCCGCCGACACTGTGTCGGCAACACAGTTGTTGTGGCAGTTCTTCATGACTCACCCCCGGTACGGTTCGTCGTGATCGGATGCTTCCGGCCTAGCCTGGAGGCATGAGTACAGATCTCCCGACCATCGAGCTCTCCACCGGCGCCCTGATCCCCCAGCTCGGTCTCGGCGTGTGGCAGGCCGACGACCGGGACACCGAGCACGCGGTCGGGTACGCGATCGGCACCGCGGGCTACCGCCACATCGACACGGCGGCCGCCTACGACAACGAGGCGGCCGTGGGGCGCGGTATCGCGACGTCGGGAGTCGACCGTTCCGAGATCTTCGTGACCACCAAATTGTGGAATGCCGACCATGGTGCCGATCGGGCGCACGCGGCGATCGACGCCAGCCTCGACAGACTGGGCCTCGACCACGTCAACCTCTACCTCATCCACTGGCCGCTTCAGGACGCCGCACGGATGATCGAGACCTGGCGGGCGCTGATCGAGATCCGGGACTCCGGGAAGGCCACGTCGATCGGCGTCTCCAATTTCGAGCCCCACCATCTGACCGCGATCATCGATGCGACCGGGCAGGCACCGGCGGTCAACCAGGTGGAGCTGCATCCCCGTCTGGCGCAACGAGAACTCCGCGCGTTCTGCGCCGACCGTGGGATCGCGGTGGAGGCCTGGAGCCCGCTCGGCGGCAGCGGCGCAGGCTGGGGCGTGGATTCCATCCCGAACACCCTGCTCACCGACCCCACGGTGACCCGGGTCGCCGAACGCCACGGCCGCTCGACCGCCCAGGTGATGATCCGGTGGCACCTGCAGTCGGGCGTCATCGTGATACCGAAGTCGGTGCACGACGAGCGCATCTCCGCGAACATCGACGTCCTCGACTTCGAGCTCGACGACGACGACATGGCCGAGATCGCGACGCTCGACACCGGCGAACGGGTCGGCGCCCACCCCGACGAGCTGAACCTGGGCGCTCCCGACTAGGGCGACGCGTCGGCATTGAGGTCACCATCTGTCCGCAAAAGGCGGCAGGATGAATCCATGTTGGAAACGTCGGCCCGATTGCTGGCTCTGCTGACCTTGTTGCAGACGCGGCGCGACTGGTCGGGCGCGGATCTCGCCCGGCGCCTCGAGATCACCACCCGCACGGTCCGGCGGGACATCGACAAACTCCGTGAGCTCGGATATCCGGTCGACGCGACCGTCGGCGTCGGCGGCGGATACCGACTCGGCGCCGGTGCGGAGATGCCGCCGCTGCTGCTCGACGACCAGGAAGTCCTCGCCGTCGCCCTCGGGCTCAACGAGATCACCACCGGCTCGGTGGCCGACATGGCGGACGCGTCCGCCGGAGCTCTCACAAAACTGCGTCAGGTGATGCCGTCGCGTCTGCGCCACCGACTCGATGCCCTGACCATGGAGGCGGTCCCGCGTGAATCGAGGACCTCGGTGTCGGGGGACGTACTCACCGAGATCGCGACCGCGTGTCACCGCAGCGAACGCCTGCGATTCGACTACCGACGCGGCGACGGGGCGGAGAGTCGACGGGAGATCGAACCGTACCGGTTGGTGCGGAGCGGTCTGCGCTGGTACCTGGTCGGCTGGGACCTCGGCCGCGAGGATTGGCGGTCCTTCCGCGTCGATCGGATGGAACCCAAGACTCCCACTGGGCCGCGTTTCACTCCCCGCGAGCTGCCCGAGGGCGGGGCCACCGGCTATCTGACGCGCAGCCTCGGTGCGGTGTACCGGAAGGCGTCGGCGCGCGTGCGGATCCACGCGCCGATGGACGTGGTCGAACCCATGGTCGATGCGGCGTGGGGCACCATCGAGGCCGGCGACGATCAGGGCTGTGAACTGGTGCTGTTCAGCACGTCGTTGGTGAGCATCGCCCGCTGGCTGCGGGCGTTCGAGGCTGACTTCACCGTGCTGGGCCCGCCGGAGTTGGTGGACGAATGCCGGGAGGCGGCGCAGTATCACGACGACCTGGCCGCCCGCTATCGACGAGCGGCGGACGGGGCGGCATCGCGGTGATCGGGGTGTCCGTAGAAACCTTGTCCCACACAGTCTCCCGACTGCGAGACGCGGGCTGTGTGTTCGCCGAGGAGGAAGCAGAACTGCTCATCGGAGATGCCGGCGACGCCGCCGAACTGGAGGAACTGCTCGTGCGGCGGGTCGCGGGCGAACCGCTCGAGGTGGTACTCGGATGGATGACGTTCCGAGGCCTTCGGATCGAGGTCGATTCCGGCGTCTTCGTCCCCCGGCAACGGACCGCCTTCCTGGTCCGGCAGGCGCTGGCCGTCACGCAGCCGGGTTCGATCGTCGTGGACCTCTGCTGCGGCACCGGTGCGATCGGATTCGCGATCGCCACCGAGCTGCCCGGCATCGAACTCCATGCCTGCGACATCGACCCGGTCGCCGTCCGGTGCGCATCCCGCAATCTCTCGACCGTCGGCGGCGCGACGTGGTGCGGGGACCTCTTCGAACCCCTGCCCGATCGACTCCGCGGCGCCGTCGACGTCGTGGTGGTCAACGCGCCCTACGTGCCGACCGCCGAGATCGCGATGATGCCGCCCGAGGCCCGCGACCACGAGCCCCGACACACGCTCGACGGCGGTGGCGACGGTGTCGACGTCCATCGCCGGGTGGCCCGCTCCGTCGGACAGTGGCTGCGGCCCGGCGGGCACGTACTGATCGAGACGGGCGATGTGCAGTCCCGACTGACCGCCGAGGCGCTGGCGGAGGCCGGACTCGGGACGACGGTCGCGTCGTCGGAGCAGATGTGGGCGACGGTGGTGGTCGGGCAGGCCTGAACAACCGGATGCGCGTGGCAAATCCGGGAAATGAACGCAGTGCGCGCAAAGGGATTTGAACCCCTGACCGCTGGTGTGTAAGTTCCGCTATCTGCGGAAACATGCTTTACCGGGGGTTACCGGTGATAGTCCCTGATTCACTGAATATCGTTGCTGGAGTGCGTAATCGACTGTATTTGTTACCGACGACTACTTTCGTTGCGTCGCGGTCTGCGGACTGGCTGCGGACTGAGTGGAGCGACTTTGGACAGCCGCGGCCGGACCGCCATACGCTCGACCAGTCGGTTGCGTCCGGGTCTTCGACCTCTCCAACTGAGGCGCAGTCCACCCGACGACAGAGACCCCCGCGAGCACCGGCCAGCTTCGCGGGGGCTCTCAGTTCTGAGCGACCTGCATGACGACCTCGATCGCCACGGCGGCGACCAGCCCGATTATGAAGATGAGCTGAAGCGCGAGGGCTGCCTTGGCCTGACGCGCACGCTTCTCGTTAGCCTCCCGAAGTTTGATGATCGCCTCGGCGTGGCGCTTCGCGATCACTAACTGCGGATCTTTCTCGGCGGTGTCGTTCCACCTCTCGCCGACCATCTCGCGGAGCATGTCGTCTGACGATGAGAGAATGCGACTTGACGCCGACTGTGCCAGTGAGGCCGCGACGAGAGCGCTGATGCCGACTAGCGCTGCCACGCCGAGAACGATCCACGTCGCTGCATGTGGGCGGATGCCGATACTCGCGCCGAGTCCGAGTGCAACGCCCGCGACGAGAACGGTCAGGATCGAGAGCACCGTGCGCGCGATGATCTCCCCGCGAGCGGTGAGCATCGCCTTGCGGTCGTACTCACGCTGCAACTGCTGCTCTAGATGCAGGGAGAAGACCTCAGGGCCGTCGGGCCGGTCAGTAGCCACGTTCGTGCTTGAAGTGCAGCGAGTCCGGGTTCTGGCCGTGAGTCTGCCAGTCGCTAGATCCCCAATCGACGAACTCGGGTGTTTCAGTTGTTCCCTGTGTCTCGACCGCCGGGGAATCGTCGCTGGTGTCTTCTGGGTTACTCATGCCTTATCCCTTCCTTCGACGTCTGCCGGGAGGCGGGGCGCTGCCGGTCAGAGAGTCGCTCGATCCCCAATCGACGAATTCGGGCCGATCGGCGCTGTCTGTGATGCGTCGATCCGGGCCGTCGGCAGGCTGCTCTGACTCCGAATCGTTGTCGTTCCGACCGGCCATGCTGGCACCCTTCTCAAGAACGTCCATCGCTCGTGTCCAGGTTAATCGGCAACTCCGACACTGGCGGATAACGACACCGACCGGGGTCGTCCAATCGGACCCTAGCGGCGGGTCGGCCGCCGGTATTCGCTCTCCTCGGGGTGGCGGGGCGTATCGGCCGAACCCGCGGGTTTGATTCAACAGGCGTTGTCGCTGTTGCTGTTCGGCCAACCACACGCGATAGGCGTGCGGGTGCCGGTCGGGGTCGGGTCGGTCGCCCATTGCCTTGGTCTCTCTGCCCTATGCCGGGCAGGTGTCGACGTCTTCGCCGTCGAGGTTGAGTGCGGCTGACCAGTGCCAGTTGTCGCCGAGTGCGTCGATGTCGGCTGAGGGTAAGACCCCGCTGATCTCGCCGGGGGTTGACGTCCCGGGGAGTCCATCGAGTGCGCGTTGCTGTGCAGTGTCCATGTCGAAGACGTAGTAGGCAGAGAACTCACCGTCGACCGTTTTGTAACCGAGTTGGCGGGTGACCGGTCCGTCTTCGCTGGCCGCGAGCAGACTGACGAGCGCGCTTCCAGTGGTGGGCAGGGGTGCTGAGAGCTTCCAGGTGACGCGTGCGGCCTGTCCTACGTAACCGGGCACGCCGAGATGGACGTCGACCCCGATCAGATCAACGCTGCATCGGCGATCGCCGGACTACTGCATGTCGAATCGGTGCCGCGCACGACGACCTTGCCGGGAACGTCGGGCGCCTCGGTCGTCGGTGTAGGGGTTTCGCTGAGGACGTGAGTCCATTCAGGATCGGTGCTCGATGAGGCTGCCGGCTTCGATCGCGAAGACCTCTCGGCCCAACACGTCGAGCGAGATTCTCATGCCACTCCACCCCGTGCGCTACTCATCGCTGACCTGATCGCGGCCGTGGCGGCCTCGTTGTCCCGGCGTCGCTGATCACGCCGTAGCCGGGCGTCATGTAGCTCCTGCTCTGCGAGTTCGGCGGTGGCTCGGGCGTGCTCGGCTGCCTCGCGCTCGGCCCGGAGTTCGGGCGTCGGGTCGGGTTCTCAGTAACCCCAACCGGAAGCGAAGTGGACGCGGGTCCACCAGCCGGGGGCGCCTCCCTGCGATCCGTGTCGCGGCCATGCTGTGCCCGCTGGTTGGGGGGCAACCGTTCATCGGCTGTCGGCAGAACCGGCCCTCGTCGAGTACACCTTCCGGAACATCGCCGTCGCGGCCGAGGTGTGCGCGATAGCAGTCGGTGCGGAGGCATCGCAGACACTCCCATCGGACCGGCTGCGAGGCCTTCCCGTTGCCGGAAGGTCCGAGACTGATATGCGTTGTGCGGGAAGTCAACTCGCGCCCTTGTCGACAGCGTTCGGGTACATGCAACACCCGCGGGCTCGTGTTCATCGGTCGGTGCTGCCGTGTCGTTGGGCGGTGAGGAACTCCCGCGGTGGTCGACCTTTGTCGTCGAGCAAGTTCCGGTCGCGGCACCACTGGTCGAACGCTTCGCCTGCCCGTTGGGCGGCTAGCATGCTGCGCCAGTGCGGCCACGGGTGACGAACTGTCGCGTCGAGGGGTGAGGGCCGGTCGTGGCGTCCGGCGAACGGATTGAGGCTGTGTCCGGTGCGCATTTCGTCGGCGGTGTGGCCGTAGGCGGCGAGGCATGCGTCGTCCCGGTCCAATCGAGGCATGCCGTGTTCGTCGCCGATCTCGTCGAGCCAGTAGTCGGCCCGACACTCGGCGGGGATCGCGGCGGGATGATCTGGCGGCCGGTGCTGCCTGCGACCTCTCCGGCACCAGCCAACCGGGCCATTACCGGGCTGCCGATCGCGGTGTGGGCGGCTGGTTGCGGCGTCGAGGTTTGCGGGCGGCTGCTGCTCCTGCGGTGCCCATGTAGGGGCCGCGGGTCGAGCCGGGCACGGCGCCTGTGGAGGTCAACCGGCCCTCGTTGGCGGCGACGGTGAAGTTGTGGGTGATCAGCGCTTGCAGCTTCGGCAACGCGAGTCGCTGTTGCCGGATCTCGGTGGTCGCCGGGTTGTTCTTCACCCCACCAGTCGGGGACACGATCACCGCGCCGTCGGTGTCGATCGACCGCTGTAGGGCGGTGATGGTGTCGATGGTCGCGCACGCGTTCTCGATGAGCACCTCGTCGGCATGGTCAAGAACGAGGTTCAGCCGGGCGGCCTCGTCCACATAGTGCTGACGCAATGCGCGAGAGGACATGTCGACCCCGGCGGGCTTGGCCTTCGGCGTCCGCTTCGCAGAGTTCGATGTGGTCATTCGGTCACCGTCGCCAACGTTGCATGCACCTGGGCGAGGGCCGTCTTGAACTGGGCGGCGGTGGTGTTCGTCCGCGCGAAGTCGGTCGCGGCCTCGGCCGCGAGGGTCTCGGCGGTGATCTTGTGCTCTGCTGCGGTAGCCATGCTAATGCCCTTCCACTGGTCGATGTCTCTCAGTGTGGGCTCTGGCCTACCGGCATTGTCAAAACTCAGGAATCGGTGCGCTGCACCCGACTGTTCTTCGATGCGACGCTTTTCGACCATCCAGCGCCGTTCAGTGGGAGTAGCACTAGAACCGACGCGCCTCGGTGTATAGCGATACTACGGACCGATCGAAGTCCAGTATGAATTGACGGGCAATGATCATAGCTCTATCGGAACTATCGTCTGCGAACTCTGCGCGCCCGAGAAAGTTTGTCGATAGACGTTCCTTGAATTCGCGCCGCAACGCTATCAGCTTATCCACAGACTTCTTTTCCTGTAAGTCGCTCAGCGCCCCGTCGCCGTGGACAATCGAATTTCTAAGCTCTACCAACGTATCGAAGTTCTGGCCAGAGGCGGTTCCCGAGTAGCTTATGCCAAATCCGGACGATAGCCACTTTTTCCTGTTATTCCAGGTTGCGTTCATCGAGTCGGAAATCTCATCCACAAGCGCGGCGCCGATTTGTGTTGATTGCACGTCACTTAGGTAGATTAGGCGAGCCAATACTGCGCCAACGTGACGCTCAACAACCGTCCCAATTCCGGTAATTAGCTGAGCGGTCGGTAGATTAGACCCATAAAGCTCGTTTAGTCGTACGCATGCCCGCTCGCCAGACTCGGTCAACTCTTCTGGGTCAATGACCGCGCCCACTGGCTTGCCTTTCGGTTCAATAATGAGTCACCATCCAGCGCCCCGCTGAGTCGCTGACTCTCTTTCGACCCCGTCTTGTTGTTCCAGTAGGCGGTAGCGGCGGCTAGGGCAGGCGTCGAAACGCGGGTTGCTGATCGGTAAAGTCTGGAGACCTCGTCGAGTGATAGGTCGTCTAATAGGGCTAGAGTCCACAAAGCCTCTGCGCGGACAATTTCGTGAGAATCATTCAGCTGCTTTCTGGCCCATGTAACAATATCGGGGCTCGAAACGCCCAGATCGCGGGCGGTATGCAACAACCACAACTTTGACCAGGGGCTTCGCTCTGATGCTTCGGTTGCGCGGGCGAACAGTGCGTCACTTACAGTGAGGCCCTTTTGATTACGGAGAATAAAGTATCTGCAAATTATCTCACTGCGGAGTGGAGAGTCGAAAGCAAGGTCGGCCACAAGCTGTGATTCGAGTTCCTCTTCGTTGTCTGAGAGGAGTATCACGGCAGGGCTTACCAGGAAGTCAATATCCGTCTTTCGCGGATACCCTCCCTGGATTTTGCGTGACTCGGAGAACTTGGCCTGCCAATCTGAAAGTATTCGCTTCATTGACTCGGTGAGCTGCGCGCTCGTATCTTCGCTCGAAGGCTGTGGTGGTTCTGAATATGGGCCGAAATCGAAGTCCGTTGGATCAGTCGTCGACAAGTCTAAGGCGGCTATTATCGAAGCTGTTCGCGATCTGTTAGATGCAGCGATAGTTTCTTTCAACCGAATGGAAGTCTTTTCCGAGGATAGAACCAATCCTAGGCTCCGTCCCACGCTTGCGGTGGTTTCTATTATCTCGTTTGCTGATTCCCAGTTCGAAGCCAGTACACGAATGTCGTCAGCATACCTATGAATAGGGTGTCCGCGTCGTGTCAATTGTCTGTCTACGATACTGAGGTAGGTGTCTGCTAGGCGGTCGCTAGCCTCCAGCATCTGCGGAAGTCCGCGCCCGTGGTGCCCAACGCCGAGAACCGTCTCCATGAGTTTACTAATTGCGTCGTAATCGAATGATCTCAGCGATAGCTCACGACGCAGATCGGCGTGGTCGATAAACTCATAGCATGATGTAAAGTCGATCTCCACCACGTGAGTGTGATCGCCGGACTCTCCGAACATCGTGTGTTCTGACCAGGATCGTTCCTGTCGCGATGCTGGCGGAAGCGATTCTATTAGGCTATTGACCAGTGCGGTGTAGCGAACGCGTGAAACTGGGCACAAAACTTCGACTGGGCGTGTCCCGACACCCTTTCTTGGCATCGTTATCACTTCGGATGCTGTTTGCTCACCAGCTTGTATTGCGCTGATCGCTGCTTGAGCTAGCTCGCTCGAAGATGAAGCGAGGCACCGGTAAATTATGAGATTGGGGAAATGGTCGAGCGCGGTCACTTCGATTGTCGTAGCTGCCGCATGCACATGGGCAGTCAACGCTGCTGAGACCGGGTTTCCTTGAACAGCCACCTTTGCAAAGTACCGCGAATGAGGACGAATGCGCGGGGGTTGCGCTTTTTCTCTCGTGCCGGACACGGTACCGAGGCGGGTTCGAGAGCATGGCCGAGGGTTGTCGGGTGCGCTGGGCGAACTGTGCCTAGCCGTCAGTCCGGGAAGCAGTCACGAGCACCTCGGCGAGATCCGTCAAGTCGTGCAAGACTGTGGTGCCGTGTTGCTGGGCCAGGCCTAGCTGATTGATGTGCATGGCCCACTGGCGTTCGGTCACTACAACGTCGCAATAGGGAACCGCGATCGACAGGAACGATAGATCGTTGAGATCGTTGGGTTTCCAGGGCTGTTGAGGATTGCGTAATCGGACCCGTCGTAGTTCGCTCATTACCCATCGGCTGGGGATGCCCTTCAGGAGATCGTATTGCGCCTCCTTGCTGGCAATCAGATCTCCAAGCTCGACTCCGCTGCGGTCGCACTCGGACATCAGAGGGTCGATAATGTCCGCGAGTTCCGACATGACCGCCACGTCGCCGAGGCGGCCTCCTAGCTTTTGCTCGACAACGGCTCTGCTCAGGCCGGTCTGACCGTCGGCGAAGGCTTGCGAGCTGGTGTGTATTTGCGAGGCTGTTTCGAGCATCTTCCGGGCAGCATCGGGCGCCTCTTCGGGCGCGGCCAAGACAAACAGCTCGGCCGCTTTACGCATTTCTGCGCGGACTGGCTCGGGTAGCAAATCCAGAGCAGGTAGGTCGAGCGCGTCGAAGAAGTCAAAGCGGGTGTCAAAGGCGTGCTTGAATCCGACTCCGAAGAGGTTGATCTGTGACGGCAGAGGCTCGCCGGTGAGGTACTCCCGAATCTCGGCCGGGACAATCTTGTGAACGGGGGCTATGGCGTGGAACTTGCTTAGTTCGGCCATCGTCTCGCCCAGTTCGCGACGGCTGTGCCCTGTCCCGCGGCGTTGGGTCTCGTAATAGTGCGCGCAGGACAGGACGAACGACACCTGCCCTCGTTCCACAGCCACCCTCGCGAGGTCGAGAACCTCGGCGTACCGATCGCCGTCGGGTTTGCCGACGCGGCGCTTAGTGAGGCCGATCCACTCGGACTGATCTAGGTAGATCCGCATCATCCGTGCATTGTCTCGTAGACCTATGACACCGGCACCCTTCTTCTACTGCCCGTTGCGCAATTGCTGTGACGGTTCATGATTGACGTCAATCCGCACGCTCTGTGCTTCGTCCCTCGCCCGCTGCTCTGCCGAAGGTCGCTGTTGCTCATGTTGTTCGGTTCGTTTGTCCTCGCTGTGGCGATGTCCGTGGTGAGCGTCGGCCGTCGGCTCTCGGGCCGTCCGTATCGCCCGCTGTGTGGCCCGCTCGCGGGTTTCCGGCTGTTGTTGGTGGCGTGGGCGGGGCCAAGCCGTCCACGGGCTTCTGGGGGTTTCTGGCGCGCTACCCTCACCCGCGGCGACGGGTGGGCGTTCAGCCTTGGGCTGCGGTGGTTCGGCGCGGTTTTCGTCAGATGTGTCGTGCGGCAACGTATCCCGCTGTTCAGCGGACGCGGAATCGGCCTGGCTGTTGGGCACTCAGGACCGGTTGCGGTGGTGCGCGCAAGGGGATTTGAACCCCTGACCGCTGGTGTGTAAGACCAGAGCTCTACCGCTGAGCTATACGCGCGTGAGTGAACACCGATGTCGAGACCGGCGAACACCAAGACATGAATGTAATGGCTCACGGGCCCCAGCCCAAACCCAGAGCCAAAGCTCCAGCCCGACCTGCGGCCGAGTTCACCGATCAACCGGACGGCTCGCTCAACACCCGACCCGCGCGGGCCAGCAACCCGCGCAGCTCTTCGAGGCCCGCCGCGCCGATCTCGTCGCGAAGTCGCCCCTCGACCGCACGCACCTGTTCGGCATACTGTGCGACCGCCGCGGATCCACGAGGCGTTGATCTCACCAGCCGCGCGCGACGATCGGCCGGGTCGGTCACCACATCGACCAGGCCCAGCTCCCGCACCTTCCCGACCAGCTCGCCCATCGCCTGTCCGGTCATTCCCGCCGCCGTCGCCAGATCACCGATGCGGCTGCCCTCCGGGGCCAGGTAGCGGAACACCGAGAAGTGGGCGGGCCGGATCCCGTCGATCGCCAGGTCGTCGAGCACTCGGTCCTCGAAAGCCCGGGTCGCCTCCACCAGGAGTCGCAAGAGCAGTCGAGGCGGGTCTTCCGAAGGCATAATTACCAAGGTAGCCTTGGTAATTATGGACGGCAACACCCTGACCTTCCGCGACGGTCACGTCATCGAGGTCATCGGGACGACGTCCGACGGCGACGACGCCGTTCTCGTCCTGCGCCATGAGATCCCGACGCCGGGACGGATGGCCGGGCCTCATTGGCATCCGAACCTCACCGAGTCATTCCATGTGCGACGCGGACGAATGCGGTTTCGCGTCGACAAGAACGACGTCGAACTCGGCCCCGACGACGAGCTCACCATCCGACCGCGCCAGGTGCACGAGTTCTGGACCCTCGACCACGACGTCGAGGTCGAGCATGTGATCCGCCCACCCGCGCATCATCGCGAGATGTTCGAGACCTGGCATCGGCTGGACGCCGCGGGGCGCACCAATCGATACGGCATCCCCCGCAATCCGCTCGATCTCGCGACCTTGTGGGAACTCCAGGACGGCTACCTCGCCGGCATTCCCGCGTGGCTTCAGCGACTGGTGTTCCCACCGCTCGCCCGACTGGCCCGCCGCACGGGACGGGTCTCAGTCGGCTGACCGAGCATGAACACGATCAGCGCGCGGCGAGCAGCGCCTTGTCCCACAGCGCCTGCTCGCGGGCTTCGCCAGGGCCGACGACGTCCGCGAACGCGACCGTTCCGTCGCGCTCGATCAGGAACGTCCCGCGGTTCGGGTAACCGTTGTGTTCGTTGAAGACGCCGTACGCCTCGGCGACCGCACCATGGGGCCAGAAATCCGAGAGGATCGGGAACAGGAACCCCTGCGCAGACGACCACACCTTGTGCGTCGGCGGCGGCCCTACCGACACGGCGACGGTACGTAGCCCGTCGTGGTCGAACTGCGGTTGATGATCCCTGATGTAGCCGAGTTCACCCTGACACGTCCCGGTGAACGCCAGCGGGAAGAACACCAGCAGCACCTTGCTCTCGGCCCGGAGGGCAGACAGCGAGATGCGCTGGTTGTTCTGGTCGCGGAGCTCGAAGTCGGGCGCGGCGTCTCCCACGCGCAGCGGCGACGTCGGGAGGACCGTACCCTCGCCGGTCATGTGCGCTTGCGGGTCTTCGGCTGCACCAGCCGCGACCCCGACCATCCCCCGAGACTCATCACATTGGTCTGTGTCAGGCCGGCCGTCGGTGCGGACTCGGCGATCTCGCTGGGATCGACATGTCCGTCCGTGCCGGTCTTCGGCGAGAAGACCCAGACGTACCCGTCGTCGGCCAGGGGCGAGATGGCGTCCATCAGTGCATCGACCAGGTCACCGTCGTCATCACGCCACCACAGCACGACGACGTCGACGACGTCATCTGCGTCCTCATCGACCATCTCACCGCCGATGACGTCTTCGATGTCGGCCCGCAGGGCGTCGTCGGTGTCTTCATCCCAACCCAGTTCCTGCACCACCATGCCGGACGTGAATCCCAGCTTGTGGGCGTTGTTGCCCCCAGCGCTGCTGGACTCTGTGGCGGCTACCACCGCGTGCGACCTCCCTGCCATGCGAATTCGACTGTCAGCTTAGGGAACAGCCTAAATGCTCAGAGTGCAACCCGAACAGGGGGCAGGCCGAATGTGTCTCACGGGGTGGGCGGCGAAGCAGGCGCCGACGACGGGCCTGCACCGGTCGCACCGGACGTGGGCACCGGCGACGCCGCGACGGTCGGCGGCAGCGGGAGGTAGACCGAGCACGCGTTCAGCGTGGCCTGCTTGTCCCGGGTCCATTGGGCGGCAACGGGATTGAGCCCGTCGAGTTGGCGCTGCCCGATGGCGGCACCGAGTCGTCCGGTGGAGTCGAGGAACCGGTTGGCCGGGTCCGCCACGTCGGCGGGGGTCGCCTCGGTCACCTGTTGCCGGATCAGGTCGGCCCCGGCGATCAGGCTCGCGCGCGCCTTGTCATCGAGGTCTCCCACGTCGCTGTAGGTGTGGACTTCGGTGAGTCGACGGACGAACGCGTTGTACCCGCGGACCATCACGACCATCGACGACATGGCCTCGCGGCACAGTTTGCTCGCGTCGTCGCGTCCGGCGGTCTCGCTCGACGCGGCGACGTCCGAACTGTAGGCGGCCACCTCACCGGGGGCCGCGGACCCGCTTCCGTCCACCGACGACGAGCATCCGGCCGCCGATGCCGCGAGGAGTATCACGGCGCAGATCATCGTCGCAGCAGGTGCCGCCGGCCGTCGTCGACCGGCCCTGCGTGCGGTGCTGCTCCTGCCGGTGTCCCGCATTGCGCTCCTGACCCACGAGTAACCAACACCAGAACGCTACCGCAGGTCGCGGCGGGTGGCAGCAAGGTTGACCACCCGATGCCAACCGCAGTGACATGGGGCACGATGAGAGGGGGACGCCGCGGTCCCGACATCATGGGAGCGGCCCCGTGTCATCGCACGCCGGACACCACCGTGAATCCGGCCGACCGAGGGAGTAGGCATAACAGTGACCGACCAGGCAGACCGCACGACGACCGCCACCCAGGGCAACGGCTCCAAGCCGGCAAAAACCCCAGCCGGCGGTGATCGCAACCGCGTTCGCGTCATCCGCGAGGGAGTTGCGTCGTACCTGCCGGACATCGACCCCGACGAAACCGGGGAATGGCTCGAATCCTTCGACGACCTGCTCGATCACGCGGGTCCCGCCCGCGCCCGCTACCTGATGCTCCGACTCCTCGAACGCGCAGGCGAGAAGCGTGTCGCGATCCCCTCGCTGACATCGACCGACTACGTCAACACCATTCCCACCGAGAACGAGCCATGGTTCCCCGGCGACGAAGAGGTCGAGCGCCGGTTCCGTGCGTTCATCCGCTGGAATGCCGCGATCATGGTCCACCGCGCGCAGCGCCCCGGTGTGGGCGTGGGCGGACACATCTCCACGTACGCGTCGTCGGCCGCGCTCTACGAGGTCGGCTTCAACCACTTCTTCCGCGGTACCGATCACCCCGGCGGCGGCGACCAGGTCTTCATCCAGGGTCACGCGTCCCCGGGCATCTACGCCCGCGCCTTCCTGGAAGGGCGCATCGACGAGGCCCGGATGGACGGCTTCCGGCAGGAACACAGCCATGCCGGCGAGGGGGGCGGTCTGCCCTCGTACCCCCACCCGCGCCTCATGCCGGAGTTCTGGCAGTTCCCGACGGTGTCGATGGGACTCGGCCCGATGAACGCGATCTACCAGGCGCGTTTCAACCACTACCTGCACGACCGCGGCATCACCGACACCTCCGACCAGCATGTGTGGGCCTACCTCGGCGACGGCGAGATGGACGAGCCGGAGTCGCGGGGTCTGGCCAGCTTCGCCGCCACGGAGGGCCTCGACAACCTCACCTTCGTCATCAACTGCAACCTGCAGCGCCTCGACGGCCCGGTCCGTGGAAACGGCAAGATCATCCAGGAGCTCGAGTCGTTCTTCCGCGGCGCAGGCTGGAACGTCATCAAGGTGATCTGGGGTCGCGAGTGGGACACCCTGCTGCACGCCGATCGTGACGGTGCGCTGGTGAACCTCATGAACACCACCCCCGACGGCGACTTCCAGACCTACAAGGCCAACGACGGCGCGTTCGTGCGCGAACACTTCTTCAACCGCGACCCGCGCACCAAGGAACTCGTCAAGGACCTCTCGGACGCCGAGATCTGGAATCTGAAGCGCGGTGGCCACGACTACCGGAAGATCCATGCCGCCTACGCGGCGGCGATGGCCCACAAGGGCCAGCCGACGGTGATCCTCGCGCACACCATCAAGGGCTACACGCTCGGCAAGCACTTCGAGGGCCGCAATGCGACCCACCAGATGAAGAAGCTGACGCTCGATGATCTGAAGGCCTTCCGCGACAGCACCCGCATCCCGATCACCGACGCGCAACTCGAGGAGAACCCCTACCTGCCGCCCTACTACCACCCGGGGCCGGAATCGCCGGAGATCCAGTACATGCTGGACCGGCGCAAGACCCTCGGCGGTTTCCTGCCTGCCCGGCGCACCAAGTCCAAGGCACTGAAGCCCGACGTCAGCCGGGCGCTCAAGACCGCGGGCAAGGGTTCGGGCAAACAGCAGGTCGCCACCACCATGGCGCTGGTACGCATCTTCAAGGATCTGTTGCGCGACAAGGAGATCGGCAATCGGATCGTGCCCATCATCCCGGACGAGGCACGTACCTTCGGGATGGATTCGTGGTTCCCGACCCTGAAGATCTACAACCGCAACGGACAGCTCTACACCTCCGTCGACGCCGAGCTCATGCTCGCGTACAAGGAGAGCGCCGAGGGCCAGATCCTGCACGAGGGCATCAACGAGGCCGGGTCGGCAGCGTCGTTCACCGCTGTCGGCACGTCGTACTCGACCCACGACGAACCGATGATCCCGCTCTACATCTTCTATTCGATGTTCGGTTTCCAGCGCACCGGCGACAGCCTGTGGGCGGCAGGTGACCAGATGGCCCGCGGGTTCGTCATCGGCGCGACCGCGGGGCGGACCACTCTGACCGGTGAAGGACTCCAACACGCGGACGGCCATTCGCCGCTGCTGGCCGCCACCAATCCAGCTGTGGTGTCGTATGACCCCGCCTTCGCATTCGAGCTCGGTCACATCATCGCCGACGGGCTCGAGCGCATGTACGGCGACGAGCCGGAGAACGTCTACTACTACCTGACCGTGTACAACGAGCCGATCAGTCAGCCGGCACAGCCGGAGAATCTCGATGTCGCGGGCGTTCTCAAGGGCATCCATCGATTCACCGACGCCCCCCAGGGCAAGGAGCATCCCGCCAGCATCCTGGTGTCGGGCGTGACGATGCCCGATGCGCTGCGCGCCTCGGAGATCCTCGCAGAGGAGTGGAACGTCGGAGCCAACGTCTATTCGGTCACGTCGTGGAGTGAACTCGCCCGCGACGGCATCCGGGTCGATCGCGCGGCGGTGCGCGAACCCGCGGTCGATCACCCTCGGCCCTACCTGACGGAACTCCTCGCGGATGTCGCCGGTCCGGTGGTCGCGGTGAGCGACTACATGCGCGGGGTGCCGGAGCAGATCCGTGCCTACGTACCGGGCACGTATCTCACCCTGGGCACCGACGGCTTCGGCTTCTCCGACACCCGGCCCGCTGCACGGCGGTTCTTCAACGTCGACGCCGAGTCCATCGTCGTCGCGGTGCTCGTGGCGCTCGCCCGGGACGGACACATCCCGTTCACCGTCGCGGCCGAAGCGGCGGAGAAGTATCAGATCACCGACGTCGCCGCGGCCCCGGAACAGACCAGCGATCCGGGCGTGGCCTGACAGTACCGGCACGTTCGCTCTGCGTCGGCCGACGATCTGCGGATCGTCGGCCGACGCATGGGCATAGATTGAGACCGTGAGCGATGCACGCGTGAACCAGGAGCCACCGTCGGCCGACGTGTTCGGTGCGCGGGGCGCCCACGTCCCCGCACCGGCGACCGTGCACGACGCCCTGCCCGACACCCTCCTGCGACGGGTCAAGCAGTACAGCGGACGATTGGCCACCGAGGCCGTTCACTCGATGCAGGACCAGCTCCCCTACTTCGCCGACCTCGACGCGGCGCAACGCGCGAGCGTCCAGCTGGTCGTCCAGACGGCCGTCGTCAACTTCGTCGAGTGGATTCAGGACCCCGAGGGCAACGTCAAGTTCACCGTCCAGGCGTTCCAGGTGGTCCCGCAGGACCTGGCCCGGCGAATCACGCTGTTGCAGACCGTCGAGATGGTGCGCGTGGCGATGGAGTTCTTCGAGAAGTGGCTCCCACTGCTCGCCCGCAACGACGCCCAGCTCCGGGCGCTCACCGAATCGGTGCTGCGGTACGGCCGCGAGATCGGCTTCGCCGCCGCGTCCATCTACGCCTCGGCCGCCGAGTCGCGCGGCGCCTGGGACTCCCGCCTCGAGGCCCTTGTCGTCGACGCTGTCGTGCGCGGTGACACCGGACCGCAGCTCTTGTCACGGGCGGCCGCCCTCAACTGGGACTCGGACGCACCGGCCACCATCATCGTCGGAACTCCGCCGCCCGAGCAGAACGTCTCGGTGCCGCTGGCCATCCACAACACGGCGAAACAGTTCGACCGGTCCGCGCTCTCGGTGGTCCAGGGCACCTTCCTGGTCGCGATCGTCAGCGGACCCGTCAAACCCGGCGAGCGGTTCGTCACCGAGTTGCTGACCCATTTCGCCGACGGCCCGGTGGTGATCGGACCCACGATGCCGAACCTCGGCAGCGCACACACGAGTGCCAGCGAGGCCATGTCCGGTATCGCGGCAGTGGTCGGGTGGCCGAACGCACCGCGCCCGGTCCACAGTCTCGAATTGCTGCCCGAGCGTGCGCTCAACGGCGACACCGCGGCGATGGCCACGTTGAACGAGTCGTTGGTCCGCCCCCTGGCGAAGGGTGGCAGCACCCTCAACGCGACCCTCGAGGCCTATCTCGACTCTGGGGGCTCGGTCGAGAGTTGTGCCCGCGTTCTGTATATCCATCCAAATACAGTTCGTTACCGACTGAAGAAAATTTCGGAAATCACAGGACGTGATCCAACTAACCCTCGCGACGGCTATGTCCTGAGGGTCGCGGCGACTGTTGGTCGATTGACACACTTCCAAAACGAAACGCACTCACAGGCCACATGAACCACACCAGCCACAGCCTTGTTTTCACGTTTCCGCTGATCACACTCCCTGGGACACGTTTTGATAACGCATCTCAAAGTGGTGTCGAACCAGGTATGGGTTAGATCAAGTTTGTGGGAACCCCACAAAAGGTCGCGACAAGGTTCATGGGGCTCAACACCCACAAAGACCCCTCGGACAGTGTTCTCTGGTCACGTGCTTTCGATGCTTGCGCCCGGCCAGGGCTCACAGACGCCCGGGATGCTGTCCTCGTGGTTGGAACTTGCGGGTGCCCGCGACCAACTCTCGACGTGGTCGAAGCTGATCGGCCTTGATCTCGAGCGCCTCGGTACCACTGCGACCGCGGACGAGATCACCGACACAGCGGTGACCCAGCCGCTCGTGGTCGCGTCGGCGCTGCTGGCTTACCAAGAGCTCGCGAGGCGTTCGGAACTGCCCGCCGATGCGATCGTCGCCGGCCATTCGGTCGGTGAGCTCGCCGCCGCCGCCATCACCGGTGTCATCAGCAGCGACGAGGCCGTGTCACTGGCCGCCATCCGTGGCGCCGAGATGGCCAAGGCCTGCGCGGTCGAGCCGACGACGATGGCCGCGGTTCTCGGTGGCGACGAATCCGCCGTCCTCGCGCGCCTCGACGAACTCGATCTCGTCCCGGCCAATCGCAACGCGGCCGGCCAGATCGTGGCGGCCGGCACCGTGGCCGCCGTCGACGAACTCATCGCCAACCCGCCGGAAAAGGCCCGTACGCGTAAGCTCGCAGTCGCGGGAGCGTTCCATACGCGATTCATGGCCCCAGCGCAGGAGGCCGTCGCCGCGGCCGCGGCGAAGATCACCCCCGCAGATCCCAATCGGACGCTGTTGTCCAACTTCGATGGCCAACCTGTAACGAATGGCGCCGACGCGCTGACAAGACTAGTGGGACAGGTGACAAAACCGGTCCGCTGGGACCTGTGCTCTGCGTATATGCGCGAGCAGGCCGCCACTGCCGTCGTCGAGCTTCCGCCCGCGGGCACGCTCGTCGGCATTGCCAAGCGAGAGTTGAAGGGCACGCCCACACTGGCGTTGAAATCGCCCGACAACCTCGACAACATCAACGAACTTGGATAGCGGTCACGGCGAGAGGCCGTGACCCCCGGAAGACCGGATCCCCGGTTGTCCAACCACTCACGGGCGGGATGCTCGTGAGTGCTCCGGAGAACATCAAAGCAAAACAAGAAGGGAACCACATCGTGGCTGCCACCCAGGAAGAACTCATCGCCGGCATCGCCGAGATCATCGAGGAAGTCACCGGCATCGAGCCGTCCGAGGTGACGTTGGAGAAGTCGTTCGTCGACGACCTCGACATCGACTCGCTGTCGATGGTGGAGATCGCCGTGCAGACCGAGGACAAGTACGGCGTGAAGATCCCCGACGAGGATCTCGCCGGCCTCCGCACCGTCGGCGACGCCGTCTCCTACATCCAGAAGCTCGAGACGGAGAACCCCGAGGCCGCTGCCGCCATCCAGGCCAAGGTCGAGGCAGACAAGAACTCGTGAGCTCCCCATCCCTCCGCGAATACTCAACGCTGGGCGGGAACTTCCCGAGCGTGGTGGTCACCTCCATGGTGGCCACCACCTCGCTGGGCGAAGATCTCGACACCACGTGGAAGAAGCTGGTGGCGGGTGAGTCGGGCATCCGTGAACTGACTGATGACTTCGTCACCAAGTACGGCGACCTGCCGTGCCGTATCGGTGGCCGTCTCATCAAGGATCCGTCCGAAGAAGTGACGCGCGTCGAAGCACGCCGGATGGCCTACGTCGAGCGCATCGCTCATGTCATGAGCAAGCGCCTGTGGGCCCAGGCGGGCGAGCCGGAGGTCGATCCCGACCGTCTGGCCGTCGTCTTGGGCACCGGTCAGGGTGGCGGAGATGCGATGGTCGATGCCGTCAAGGCGATCGAGCAGTCGGGCAACTACCGCAAGGTCTCGCCGCTGGCGGTCTCGATGGCGATGCCGAACGGTCCGGCCGCGGTCACCGGACTCAATGTCGGTGCACGTGCCGGTGTGATCACCCCCGTCTCGGCGTGCTCGTCGGGTGCGGAGGCCATCGCACACGCGTGGCGCCACATCGTCATGGGTGACGCCGACATGGTCGTCACCGGTGGCGTCGAGGGTCACATCGACGCGATTCCGATCGCGGCGTTCTCGATGATGCGTGCGATGAGCACGCGAAACGAGGATCCTGCGGGTGCCTCACGGCCGTTCGACAAGGATCGCGACGGCTTCGTGTTCGGCGAGGGCGCGGCGATGATGATCATCGAGCGCGAAGAGCATGCCAAGGCACGTGGTGCACACATCCACGCCCGCCTGCTCGGCGCCGGTATCACCTCGGATGGTTTCCATCTGGTCGCGCCGGACCCCAGTGGCCAGGGCAACGCCCGTGCCATGACCCGTGCGATCCAGACGGCAGGCCTCACCAAGGCCGACATCAGTCACATCAACGCACATGCGACGTCGACCCCCATCGGCGACACGGCCGAGGCGGCGGGCATCAACGCCGCAGTCGGTCAGCATGCCGCGGTGTATGCGCCCAAGTCGGCGCTCGGTCACTCCATCGGCGCAGTCGGGGCGCTGGAGTCCGTGCTCACCATCAAGAGCGTCGAGGAGGGTGTCATACCTCCAACGCTCAACCTGCAGAACCAGGATCCAGAGTGCGACGTCGACGTCGTTCACGGTGAAGCCCGTTACGGGCAGATCGATTACGCGTTGAACAACTCGTTCGGATTCGGTGGGCACAACGTCGCGCTCGCCTTCGGTCGCTACTGATACACCACCCCGACACCACAGGAGACAGCGATGACCACATTGGCTCCCATCACCGGCCATGAGGAAGCTGCGGATCCCCGCGATCCGCTACTCCGGTTGACCAACTTCTTCGACGAAGGCACGATGTCGCTTCTGCACGCTCGCGACAAGTCGGGAGTGCAGGCCGCAATCGGCTCGGTCAACGGCGTTCGTACTGTCTCTTATTGCACCGATGGCACCGTGATGGGCGGTGCCATGGGTGTGGTGGGTTGCGCTCACATCGTGAACGCGATCGATACCGCCATCACCGAACAGACGCCGGTAATCGGCATCTGGCATTCCGGTGGTGCCCGACTCGCGGAGGGCGTCGAGGCTCTCCACGCGGTCGGCCAGGTCTTCGAGGCGATGGTCCGCGCCTCCGGCTACGTGCCCCAGATCTCGGTGGTCGTCGGCTTCGCTGCCGGCGGCGCCGCATACGGACCGGCACTCACCGACGTCGTGATCATGGCCCCGGCGGGCCGCGTGTTCGTCACGGGTCCCGACGTGGTCAAGAGCGTGACCGGCGAATCCGTCGACATGGAGTCGCTCGGCGGTCCGCTCACCCACGGCAAGAAGTCGGGCGTGTGCCACATCATCGCCGACTCCGAGCCGGACGCGTACTGGCGCGCACGCCGACTCGTGTCGACGTTCAGCCAGCAGGGTCACTTCAACCGGGAGCAGGCCGAGGCAGGCGACGTCGACCTCAAGGCATTGTTGCCCGAGTCGAATCGTCGCGCCTACGACGTGCACCCGATCGTCGAGCAGATGCTCGACACCCAGATGGCCGCCGACGGCGAGACCGAGATCTCCACTTTCGAAGAGCTGCAGGCGAAGTGGGCTCCGAACATCATGGTGGGATTCGGTCGCCTCTCCGGACGCAGCGTCGGCGTCATCGCCAACAACCCGCTGCGCATGGGCGGCTGTCTCAACTCGGAGAGCGCCGAGAAGGCCGCGCGATTCGTCCGCCTCTGCGACGCCTTCGGCATCCCGCTGATCGTCGTCACCGATGTCCCCGGCTACCTGCCCGGCGTCGGCCAGGAATGGAACGGCGTGGTGCGTCGCGGGGCCAAGCTGCTGCACGCCTTCGCCGAATGCACCGTTCCGCGTGTGACGTTGGTGACCCGAAAGATCTACGGCGGCGCATATATCGCGATGAACGCACGCGCCCTCGGTGCGACAGCGGTCTTCGCGTGGCCGGGCTCTGAGGTCGCCGTGATGGGCGCCAAGGCGGCCGTCGGCATCCTCCACAAGAAAGCGCTGGCCGCCGCACCGGACGACGAGCGGGAGGCTCTGCACGAACGTCTGACGGTCGAGCACGAGGCGATCGCCGGCGGTCTGGGTCGCGCCCAGTCGATCGGTGTGGTCGACGACGTGATCGACCCCGCGACCACCCGCAGCCGCATCGCCGAAGCACTGGCGGCAGCACCTGCACGGCGCGGTCGTCACAAGAACATCCCGCTCTGACCTTCTGCCGGGCGGCACGCGGGGCGATCTCGATACGGCGCCGCGCTACGCTCGGTGCCTACTCGATCAGCGTGAGCCATCCGCCGGTCGAGTAGCGGCGACGGAGGAGCCGCGTATCGAGGCCCACTCATCGACACAGCAATTCGGCCCCGGTAGTTCGCTACCGGGGCCGAATCTCGTATCGACGGGTGTGTACCGCCGAGGGGTCTATCCGACGCGCTGCTGGAGCCAGGTCACCTCGGCACCAGCGCCACCCATGCGGTATGACTCGAGGGCGTCGTCCCAGGCCGTACCGAGGGCGGCCTCGAGTTCGCCGGCCAGTCCGGCGCTGTCGGGCTGGGATTCGATCAACGCGCGAAGCTGCATCTCGCCGATCATGACGTCGCCACTCGCGCTCGTGGAGCCACGCCACAGCCCGAGGCCTGGTACGTAGCTGAAGCGCTCGCCGTCGACGCCATCACTGGCGTTCTCGGTCACCTCGAAGCGCAACGCCGACCACTCCCGCAGCGCCGTCACCAATCGCGCGGCAGTGCCGACCGGGCCGGCCCAGTCAACGGTGGCACGTTGCATACCGGGGTCGGCCTCTTGCGCGGACCACTTCAGGTTGGCCCGCGCATTCAGGGTCGACGACAGAGCCCACTCGACATGCGGGCACAGCGCCACCGGCGCCGAGTGGATGTACACCACTCCTGTCGTCCTGTCCGCAAACTGACTCAGATTGCGCACCTTGTTCACCTCCGGTTTCGACGAGGAACGTCTTCCCCAACACACCTCGGAAACCAGATATCACACTTGTGTGGTTAATTGTGCCTCAAGTTGCCCGTGTTGCGCCAGTTTCTGGAGTGCTTTCTCAGGTTTCCCGGTTCACCTCGGCGACTTTGCGACGACGGCGTCGTTGAAATCCCTCCACAGCGGCTTGGCCCACGCTCCGAATGCGCGGTCGGTGAGTACGACGCATGCCGTGGTCAGGGCCGGATCCACCCAGAGGAACGTGCCACTCTGACCGAAGTGGCCGAAGGTCCGCGGTGAGTTCTGCGTCCCCGTCCAGTGCGGCGTCTTCTCGGCCCGGATCTCGAATCCCAGCCCCCAGTCGTTGGGGCGGTGTTTCCCGTATCCGGGAACGAAGCCGTCGAGACCGGCGAACTGCACCGACGACGCGCGCGCCGCCAGATCCGTCGACAGCAGGGTCGGCGACAGGAGTTCGGTGGCGAAGCGCCCCAGATCGGCCGTCGTCGAACGGGCCCCGTGACCGGCAGGCCCCGCCAGCTCCGTCGACGACAGGCCGAGGGGTTCGCAGACCGCCTCATCGAGGTAATCGGCGAAAGCGATGTCGGTGGCACGCTCGACCGTCTCGGCGAGCACCTCGAAACCCGAACTCGAGTAGATGCGTTGGGTCGCCACCGGCGCCGCGACCTCGCGGCTGTCGAAGGCGAGTCCCGACGCGTGGGCGAGCAGGTGTGCGACGGTCGCCCCCGGCGGACCGGCGGCATCGTCGAGCTCGACCGCACCTTCTTCCACCGAGACGAGAACCGCCTCGGCCACAAGGAGTTTGGTGACCGAGGCGAGCTCGAAGACACGATCGGGGTCGCCGAATTGCTCGACGACCCCGTTCGCGGTGACAACGGCGGCCGACACGTGGTCGACCGGCCAGTCGGCTAATGCATCAAGTGACGACACACCGCACGACATTACCGTCCGTGGTACTCAGTGATCTTCGTCGGTGTACCGGATCACGCCGCGGATGTTCCGGCCCTCGAGCATGTCCTGGTATCCCTCGTTGATCTGGTCGAGGCGGTACTGACGGGTGATCATGTCGTCGATGTTGAGCTTGCCCATGCGGTACATCGAGAGCAGCTGCGGGATGTCGAGCTTCGGGTTGGCGCCGCCGAAGATCGAACCCTGCAGGTTCTTCTGCAGCAGGGTCAGCATCGCGAGATTGAGGGTCACCTCGGATTCCATCATGTTGCCCATGCCGGTCAGCACACACGTGCCGGCCTTGGCGGTGATGCCCATCCAGGTGTCGACGTCCTTGCCGTGCACCTCCCCCACGGTGACGATCACCTTGTGGCACATGTGCCCGTGAGTGAGCTCCGCGATGCTCATCGCAGCCTCTTCGACCGACGCGAAGGTGTGCGTGGCGCCGAACTTCATCGCCTGCTCACGCTTCCACTCCACCGGATCGATGGCGATCACGTTGCGCGCACCGGAGATCACGGCACCCTGCAGCGCGGCCGTGCCGACGCCGCCGACGCCGACGATCGCCACGTCCTCCCCCGGGCGGACGTGGCCGCTGCGGGTGGACGACCCGTAACCGGTCGGGATGCCACAGCCACACAGGGCAGCGACCTCGAACGGGATGTCCTTGTCGATCTTCACGGCCGATGCCTCGTGGACGACCATGTACGGCGAGAAGGTGCCGAGCAGCGTCATCGGATAGACGTTCTCGCCCTTCGCAGAGTGAATGCGGAAGGTGTTGTCCGACACTGCTTCACCCTGCAAGAGCATGGCCCCGAAGTCGCACAGGTTGGCGAGACCGGCCTTACACGACGGGCACTTGCCACACGACGGGATGAATGACAGGACCACATGGTCGCCGACCTCGAAGTCGGTGACACCCTCCCCCACTTCGGCCACGACTCCGGCGCCTTCGTGTCCACCGAGGATCGGGAATCCCGCCATCGGGATTCCGCCGGTCATCAGGTGGTGGTCGGAATGGCACATTCCGGCCGCTTCCATCCTGATCTTGATCTCGCTGCGCTGCGGATCGCCGATCTCGATCTCTTCGATCTCCCACGGCTTGTTGAGTTCGCGCAGCAGCGCACCCTTGGTCTTCACTTCACTTCCTCCACTTGTAGACACGCGTCATCCGACGGATCGATCCCCCCGACAGACGCAAGACAACCTATGAGAGACCCTAGTCACTCACGGCCAAAAATGAAACGTGTTCTAGTCGCGATTTTCGTGGCGCAACCCGGCGCCACGGCTCCCGATCAGTGGGCCAGGCCGGCGTCCTTGCTTCCGTACGACGCACGCAAGGTCGGCTTGACCACCTTGCCGCCCGCATTGCGGGGCAGGACGTCGACGATCACGATCTCCTTCGGATGCTTGAACCGCGCAAGATTCTCGTTGAGATACGGCTCGAGCTCGGCGAGGGTGAGGTCGTCGGTGCCCTCGGCGAGGACCACGACGGCGACCGGCACCTCTCCCCATTTCTGGTCGGCACGACCGATGACGGCGGCCTCGGCGATCTTCGGGTGACCGAACAGGGCGTTCTCCACCTCGGCGCAGTAGATGTTCTCTCCACCGGAGATGATCATGTCCTTGGCTCGATCGACGACGTAGAGGAAGCCCTCCTCGTCCTCGCGCACGAGGTCACCCGAGTGGAACCACCCGCCGTGGAACGCATCAGCCGTCCCCTGCGGGTTCTGCCAGTAGCCCTTCATCATGTTCGGGCCGCGGTAGACGATCTCCCCCACCTCTCCACGGGCGACGTCTCGCATCTCCGGGTCGACGACCCGAGCGGTCACCGCCGGAACGACCTTTCCGATCGACCCGAGCTTGCGCAGGGCATCCCGGCCCTCGAGGACGCAGGTTATCGGAGACATCTCGGTCTGACCGAAGACGGCGACGTTGACGGCGTCCGGGAAGGTCTCGTTCATCGCGTTCAGGACCGTGTCCGAGGCCGGTGCCGCACCCCAGCTGATCACCCGCAGCTTCAGATCCCGCGGTTTGGCCTGCTGCGCAGCGCACACCGCCTGCCATTGGGCGGGCACCAGGAAGATCGAGGTCGTACCCTCACGCTCCAGGGTGTCGAGCATGTCGTTCGGATCGAACGCACCGAGCGGATGGATCACCGACAACGCGCCCATGTAGATCAGCGGCGTCATGGCACCGAGGCCCGCGATGTGGAACATCGGTGCCACGCAGGCCCCGATGTCGTCGCGCGAGGTCTGCAACGCCTGCAGGCACGTCACCGCCTGCGCCTGCAGATTGGTGTGAGTCAGCATGGCGCCCTTGGGCTTTCCCGTGGTGCCGGACGTGTACATGATGAGCGAGACGGTATCTTCCGGTACGTCGATCTCCGGCAGATCGGATGAATCCTCGGCCACCAGCGCCTCGAAATCCAGGTGGGCATCGTTCTCGGTGCCGCCTGCGACGACAATCGACTCGATGGCACCGGTCGAGGCGCTGACCGCATCCGCCAACGGGGCCAGCATCGACTCGGTGACGATGAGCTTCGATCCGCTGTCGGTCACGAGGAACCCGATCTCCGCAGGGCTCATCCGGATGTTGACCGGCACAGGGATCGCGCCGATCAGATTGGCGCCGAGCACCGCCTCGACGTACTCGGTGCGGTTCAACATGAGGATCAGGATGCGGTCCCCGAACTGCACTCCTCGTCGGCTGAGCGCCGCGGCGAACCCGCGCGCCCGCTCGTCGAGCTCGGCCCACGTGGTGACCGTGCCCTGGAACTTGAGGGCGGGTCGGTCGGGCGTCATGAAGGCGTGCCGGCGCACCTGGTTGTTCCAGTGGTTGCGGCGTGACCGCAACGGCTCGGTGGTCAGATCACTGCCGGTATCGATCGCGGCGGTCATGGGTGTCTCCTGTCCTGTGACGCTGTGACGGTCACGGTTTCGGGTCGGGTGTGGTCGGTCGAAGTGGTCCGGCAGACACCGCCGAAGGACGCCGATCAGCGCTTGGTGCCGGCGAACGCCGCCATCGCCGCCTGGAACTCGGCGGATTGCAACAGGGTCGTCTGGCCCTCGAGCTCGCGGTCGAGCGCCTTGTCGAAATCGGCCATCGAGTGGGCATCGAGCGCCGCCTTGGTCAGTCGCAGTGCACTCGCCGACGACGCCGCCAGCTTTGTCACCGCCGCGCCAACCGTTGCGTCGAGCGCCGCCCTGTCGGCGACCACCTTCGTGATCAGACCGGCGTCGAATGCCTCTGCGGCGGGGAGCTTCTCACCGAGCAGAGCCATCGCGTTGGCCCTGGCGCGCCCCACCGCCGCCGTCACCGACATGGAGGCACCGCCGTCGGGCATCAGACCGATGTTGATGAAGGCCAGCAGGAAGTACGAGCGTTCGGTCGCGTAGATCAGGTCGGCGGCCAATGCCAGCGAGGCTCCGATTCCGGCGGCCGGGCCGTCCACGACGGCGACGACGGGCACCCCCACCCGGCGAACCGCGCGCGCAAGATCCGACCCGGACGAGATGACGCCACGTGCCTGCGTCGCGTCGAGACCACCACCCGGCCCCCCGGCCGCGTCGGCGATGTCGATGACGTCGGCACCGGTACTGAAACTCCCACCGACGCCCTCGATCACCACGACACGAACATCCTCACGCGTCGACCACTCGTCGAACGCGTCGATGATGGTGCGACTCGCCGCCCCGTTCAGCGCATTCATCCGATGCGGCCGGTCGATCTCGATCCGGGCCACCCCTCGGTCATCCACACTGACCCGGACCTCGTCCGCACCGGCCGCATTGTCGCTCACGCTGCCTCGCCCCTCACTCGTTCCCGATACCGACCCCTCGGGCCGTCCGCCGACCACACTACTACCACGGTGCGATCCAGATCACGAGAATACTCATTAACTTATCAATGCGGAAGGGGCCGTTTTACTGGTATTTCTAGCTTCAGAGTGCGAACCGATGTGGTGAACATCGACTCCGACTATGCTCGCACGACATGACCGCCCAGCCGACGCCACCGGCGACACCGCAGACCGACCGCGCGCGCCGTCGCCGACCGGCCGACCGACGCGACGTCATCCTGCGGTCCGCGGCCAAGGCCTTCAGCGCGAACGGCTACCACGCGGTTCGACTCGACGACATCGCCGACTCCGCTGGGGTCTCCGCACCGGCGCTGTATCGGCATTTCCCGAACAAATACGCGCTCTTCGCGGAGACCGCGCGCAAGCTCGCCGATGCGCTCGCCGACGCCACCGGATCGATCCCGCACGACCCGGATCATCCCGAGATCGAACTGCGTGGGCTGCTCGCGGCGCTCACCGGGGCGTCGATCGACAACCGCCGCACCGGCGGTCTCTACCACTGGGAGGCCGATTATCTCCATACCGACGACGCGCGATATGTGCGGGACATCGTCATCGCCCAGCATCGACGGATCCGTGCCGCACTTCGTCGGGCGCGGCCTCGCCTCGACGCCGAGTCCGCCGATCTGATCACTGCGGCGATGACGAGTGTCGTCGCCAGCCCGGCGACCCACCGTGCGGCCTTGCCGGCGCGCCAGATCAGCGATCTGATCACCGGGGCGGCCATGTCACTGAGCGATGCCGATCTGCCCAACCGATCCGGAGCCGACACCGGCCCTCCGCCGACCGGGCTGTCGCCGACGTCCAAACGCGAGGTGCTCCTCACCGAGGCGATGAAACTCTTCGCGGCACAGAGCTTTCGCGAGGTGACCATCGACGACATCGCACGTGCGGCCGACCTGCCGTCGTCCGGGGTCTATCGGCATTTCGAGAGCAAGGCGGCCATCCTGCAGGCCGCGTTCTGGCGCACTTCCGATCGCGTCACCGCCTTGATCGCCGACGCGCTGTCGTCGTCGAGTACACCCAGGGAGGCCATCGTCGCCCTGGTGACCCGGTACGTCGATCTGTGCTGCACCAACACCGCGATGTTGTCGGTATATGTCTCCGAGATCGGCAACGTGGCCCCCGCCCAGCGGACCGAATTACGCAATCAACAACGCATCAACGTCGAAGAATGGGCTGCGTGGCTCACCCGGGAGCGGCCCGAGCTCACCGCCGTCGCGGCCCGATTCCTCGTCCAGGCCGCGCTCAACGTCACCATCGATCTGACTCGTCTGAACCGCAGGCCGACGCCCGAGCGGATCTCCGCGCTGGGACTCCGACTGCTGCTCGGTAGTGAGGATTCGGTGGGTGCGGAGTCAGACGGTGTCGAGGTCGGAGAGTAGCCACCGACCGTCCCGCCGTTCCAAGGTCACCTTGACCCTGGACTGGTACGGGATCCCCTCGGGCACTTCCGCACTCACCTGCGGCGAGGTCACCGTCTGGTCCAGGGTCACCAGGACCACGGCCTTGCCGTGCGAGATAGATTGCAGCCCCGCCTCTTTGGAGGCTGCACGGGAAGTCCCCCGGGCGGCGGCGTTGCCGCGACGGGCATCTTGGGACGAGGTGATGTACGACTTGGCGAACTCTGCCGTGGCAATGTCGTGAATCCGCCGGTCGAGGTCCCCGTAGTTCGCCGGGTCGTAGGTGGCCACCGCTGCCGCATAACGCCTCGCCGAATCCATCGCGTCCTGACGAACCACCTCCGACGGACCGCTCGCATCCGCGCGTCGGTCGGCCTGGTGCGCCGCATACGCAAAGTAGGCCGTGGTCGCGGCCAGCACGACCACCAACACCGACAAGCCGACGACCAGGACGCGTGATCGCCGGGACATCGTCGTGGGCCGAGGTCGGTCCATCACGCGGCCGGGCGTCCGGTCGGCCGCCGCCCCGCCGGAACCGTCCCCCTCGTCCGCTGCCGCGTCCGGCGAGCCATTCGCGCTCGAGCCGTCCGCGGTCTGCCGACCCCGCCGCCGTGATTCACGCTCCGCCTTCTGCCGGGCCTCCTCCCGAAGACGTTCCCGGTTGGTGCGATTGACGGCCAGGAAGTCGTCGCCGTCGAGTGGGGTCACCTCGCCCGGATCACGGGCGTCGTCACGAGGTGGGCCGATCACCGCGTCGGCGTCGCTCTCGGCCGCGTTCGGCCGCTGGGACTTGGGCATGCGACCAATGTAGCGACTCGATTCGGCGCTCCGGTCGCGCCTATCAGATATATGTGCGCTACCTTGAGGGTCAGCACAGAACTGAGAACCCGGGTTCGGCTCCGAGGATCCTCACTCGGCGCGGTCCCATCGACCGGCTACGGTGGCACCAATGAGACCCAGCGCGACATCCTCGCAGAGCCCTGCGGGCGCCGAGCGTTCCGCGCCCGCGCAACGCCTGCGACGTCGACCGCAGCTGTCCGAAGAGGTGGCCACCCACCTCCGGGAACAGATCATGACGGCCGCCATCCGCCCGGGCGATTACGTCCGGATGGACGAGACGGCGGAACGTCTCGGCGTGAGTGTGACCCCCGTCCGCGAGGCCCTGCTGACATTGCGCGGTGAGGGCATGGTGAACCTCGCGCCGCACCGCGGCTACATCGTTGCCGAACTCAGCCGGACCGACGTCGACGATCTCTTCTGGCTGCAGGGTGAGATCGCCGTCAAGCTCGCACTGCGTACCGCCGACGCGATCACGACGGAACAGATCGCCGACCTGGAGCGTCACAACCAACAGCTCCGCGACGCACTGGAACTCGGCGACGGCGAGCAGGTGGCGCTCGCCGAGTTCGAGTTCCACCGGGCGCACAACCTGGTGGCCGCCGGCGGGAAGCTCGCCTGGTTCCTCCTGAGCGCGACCCGCTACACGCCGTCACAGCTGTATGCCACCGATCCCGAGTGGGGCAAGGTGGCCGTCGATTCGCACGCGAAACTCATCGAGGCCTACCGCGTCGGCGATCACGACCAGATCGTCGAGCAGACACGCCGCCAATTCACCGACGGCGCAACCAGGCTCACCCGGCACCTGGAGACGACCGGGATCTGGGACGACCAGCACTAGACTCGCCGGTCACACCGGGCCACCGCCATGCATCGCTTCGGGTCGGGTAGGGTTGATTCGTGGCGCCGCCCAGGGCGGGGCTGGTCACCCCCGACGACCAGCTCCGCCCTGGGCGGCGCTGATACGTTCCGGGACCTCGACGGTCACAGACTGCCGAGGTCAGACGACACCCATTGCTGGGGTCGCAACACCACCTTGGTCTGGGCACCGTGGTTCTCCCATGCGAAGTCGACGTACCCCGCGACCTTCTCGGCAGGCAGATAACGGGCCGCCATCTCGGTGAGTTGCTCGCGCGTCCCGTCCGTGTAGCTCTCGATGTCTCCCGAGACCGACACGTACCGGATCGTCGGTTCCAGTGTCTCGACCATGAGGCTGCAGCGGCCGGCTTCCCGGATGAGCGCAAGCTTGCGCGATGACGTCCCGGTGAGGAACCACACAGATCCCCCGGGCGCGTACTGGTACCAGATCGGCACCACGAGAGGTGCGCGGTCGGGACCCGCCTCGGCGGCCAGGGCGGCGATATTGGGCTCGGCCAGGAACAATTCTCGTTCTGATGTGGTGAGTGCCATGGCGCCACGGTAGGCCGCGGCAACGACAAGAACGCCCGCCCCGGCATTGCTGCAGGTGACGGGCGTTCTGTTGCTCCCCCAACTGGACTCGAACCAGTAACCGTTCGATTAACAGTCGAATGCTCTGCCAATTGAGCTATGGGGGATTGTGCTCGAACCGAGTGCTGACTTTAGCGCATGGATACTCCCGACAACAAAACGCCTGCATCGGTACCGGCGGTGCGGCAGTGCGCATCATTCTTGGCGAGCTCGTCGGAGGACTGCTTATTCTCCTCGACCGCAGCCCGGACCGGCGACAGCTGGACATCGGCATCGAGAAGCGGGAGCGCCGACTCCACCGCGAAGCTCTCGAGCAGCTGACGAAGGCCGAACAATTGGACGATGTCCTGCGGCGACCACTGTGTCACCCTGGTGCGCCGGCGCGGCTGATGCTCGACAAGGCCCTGCTGCGCGAGCAACCGCAACGCCTCGCGCACCGGGCACGACTGATCCCCAGGTCGGCACACAGGTTCTCGTCGACGATCTCCTCCCCCGGCTTCAACTGCCGGACAGGATGGCGCCCCGATGCGGTGCCCGGCGACGTCCACGAGGCTTTCCGGCCGGGAGCTGTCCCCATTCGCCCCACCGGCCCCGGCCATGCGCTCCTCGCCCTGTCGATGTCTGATCTCTCGCTGGCTTCTGGTCTCTCGCAGTCCAACGGCTCCGCGCCCCGAACCGCCGCGATGGCCCGCACGGATGGCGACGCAGGAGGCCGTCTCGGGCGTGCGGTAATGTGCACCGGCGGGTACGCCGTTACCCAGGGGCGGTAGCTCAGTCGGTTAGAGCCGCGGACTCATAATCCGCTGGTCGTGGGTTCGAGCCCCACCCGCCCCACTCCCCCGGTTCGACCGGTCGCCGCCGTCCGACCTCGAGCTCACGTCACCTTTCCGACGCTGCTGTCGGCGGAGGATGGACAATCAGTGCGGGAGAACATAGTTCGTCGCACTAAGATTCAGCGGTACCCCACAGCAGCAGCGGCGGATTGTTCGGCAACACCTGGAATCGAAACTCGTTGCAATGGAACATAGTTCGCGGTGCTAACCGAATTTCCGACGCGGGATTAGCGATCGCTCGGTCGCCCCGGGGGACCTGCTCAACATGCACAGGCGCCTCACCTGTCACCACTGGCACCACGAATGCAGCTGCACGGCAGTGAAATACAACGCCCATTGAGTCCCGACGGATTGGTTCGTTCGACTTGGCAACCGGCACAACGAGACCGCCACTCGGCCAATGAGATGAATTCACACCTCGGATGGGGTACATCGCGGTATCGTTTCGACATCATCTCGACGTGATTTCGACGCAGCGCCCGTTCATCGCCACTCACAGAGCATCCGTTCCCCACACCCCCGGCGGAGCCCCCGATGTCGTGTACCCCTTCCTCGAACCGAAACCGATTGTCGTCTCCGCGCTCCGGTGAGCTCGCCCCATCTCCACCTGTCCGGCGGCCGTCCGTTCGTGACCGAATTCTGGAGCATTCCGCCGCGAGGACGGCCGGTACGGTCGGGGTGACCGTGGCTCTAACGCTGGCGCCTGCGGCAACAGCCGTCGCCGACTCCTTCCCCACCGCGCCCGGCGCAACGTTCAACCTGTTCATCCCGGGCACGTGGGAGACCAGCGAATCGGCGGATCCGTCGAAGCCCATCGGGGCGCTGAAACCGATCGCCGACCGCCTCCGCCACGACCATGGCGACTCCGCGGTCATCTATTTCCTGCCGTATGTCGCGCGGGCCTTCGACAACGGCGAGAGCTACGGCACCAGCAAGGCGACCGCACTCGAGAATGCCGGCACGGTGCTGCGGGATTACGCGTCACAGCATCCCGACGCCAGGTTCACGATCACCGGCTACAGCCAGGGCGCCGACGCGGCGGGCGACCTCGCCTCGGCGATCGGCAACGAACTCGGTCCCATCGCAGCCGACGCCGTACTCGCCGTCGCCTTGTTGGCGGACCCACGAGCAGGCACCGCGGGCGAGACCGTCGTCGGTCCGCGGGAGGACGGGATCGGGATCGCCGATCCACGTCCGGCGGGCATGGGCAGCCTGATGGGGCGGGTCTCTGCCATCTGTGCCCCCGACGACCTCTACTGCTCGATCGACAAGTCGCAGAACCCGCTGCTCGGCCAGCTCGGCACGGTGCTGGGCAAGACGCCGGCCGACGCGGAGGCCGCGGTGAAGAAGGCAGCCACCGCGACGACCGTCCTCGCGTCCGTCGACATCCCGGGCATCATCGACGGGCTGACCCGGCTCCCGCGCGAGGTCGCGGCCGGCGACCTCGCGTCGGCCCACGCGGTCTCCGGGACCCTCAACAATCGCCTCCGACCACTCGTGACCCTCGCCTCGATGATCGATTTCACCGAGGTCTCCACGACATTGGCATTGATCCCGGACGAGACCGGACTGACCAAGGCGGCCTCCCTGCTCGCCGCCGCGCTCGCACATGTCGACTTCCAGCGGACCGCCGATCTCGTGGGCAGAATTCAGGAACTCACGTGGTCGGGGGTGGGGGCGGTGGCCGCCCGCGCCGGCGCGAAGACGTTGCCGACCACCACCACGACACCGTCTGACGTCCGACAGGTCGCCCGCGAGCTCGCCGTACTCTCCAGCAGCATCGTCACGGTCCGCCCGCGCACCGGCACGGAGGTGGCGGCGGTCTCACCCGATCTGCGGAGCATGGCGACCGCGGTCACCGGGATCGTCGCGAAACGCGCGATCACCGACCCGGCGACGGTGGTCACCGACGCGGTCAGCGCCGGCACGTTCTACGCCTCCGACAGCCATGTGCGCTACGGGTCCCTCGTCGTCGACGCCGAGGGGCGTGACGCGATCGACTGGTTCGGGAGTTGGCTCTCGGACAGCATCGCCCGGGCATCGTGAGCCCCGGACGAACCTGCGCATCGCTCGTGCCCGTGTGATCCCGACGTGTCGACCTGCCCGATCGGACAGGTGCCCGCATACTTCTCGGTAACGCCGATCCATATCGTCGAGCACCGAGGGAGGGCGACATGAGTGGCACGGGGAACCACATCTGGGGACGTCCGCGACCTGTTCCCGATCGCTGTCGAGGGACACATACGTACGCGGGCGGCTGCGTCTACAACGCCGACGACCCGCACCGGCCGCTCTTCCCCGAGGAGTTGCGTCCCGGACGACGATTCATCCGGGCGGCGTGAGCGTGCTCGTGCCGCTCAGCCCACGTCGACAGTGGGATCGACGGCCTGCTCGAGCAGGCTGCGCCGGTAGGCCTCCAACGCCACGAGGTCACCGAAGACGGCGTTGTACCCGTCCGGGTCCTCGCCCGGCGCCATTCGCCGCAGTTTGGACTTGATATCGGCGATCTGGGCGCCGACCCAGACCTCCTGCAGGCGCGCCATCACGCTCGAGATGTAGCGCGGGATGTTGTTCTCGCTCACCGGCATCGACTCGACGGCGAGTTCGGTGACCAGCGGGCCCACGAGGAGGTCGTCGATCGAGTTGTGCACCGCGTCGACCCATTCGGCTCCGCCCATGCCGGAGGCGGCGCCGCCGAGTGCGGTCATCGCGGTCCGGATCATGGCGTAGGCCGGTTCGGTGAAACACTGCACCGGTAGCGAATCGAAGACGGTGCCTGCGATCGCCGGATACTGCAGCGCGGCCTTGAGCGCCTCGCGTTGCGGCCACAGTCGCGGATCGGTGGGCAGCGGACGCGGTGTCAGTGGCGCCGAAGCGGCCTCCGGCCGCTGACGCCGCATCGAGGTCACCCGGTCACTCCGGCCGGTTGCGCGGCCATGTCGCGCACCCTCCTCCCGAACCCGGGACAACACCTGGCCGACGTCTTCCCACCCGACCCAGCCCGCGAGTTGCCTGGCGTACTCGTCCCGCAACGCGATGTCCTTGATGCGCGCGACCACCGGCACGGCGTCCCGCAGCGCGTGCACCCGCCCCTCGGCGGTGTCGAGGTCGTGATCGGACAGCAACGCCTTGATCGCGAACTCGAACATCGGGACCCGCCGGGCGATCAGGTCGCGGACCGCCGGGTCACCGCTGCGCTGGCGGAGTTCGCACGGATCCATCCCGTCCGGGGCCACCGCCACGAACGTCTGGCCGGCGATACTCTGCTCCCCCTCGAAAGCCTTGAGGGCAGCGGCCTTCCCGGCTTCGTCACCGTCGAAGGTGTAGATGACCTCGCCGCGGAAGTACGAGTCGTCCATCATGAGCCGGCGCAGGAGCGCAAGGTGATCCTCACCGAAGGCCGTCCCACACGACGCGACCGCCGTCGTCACCCCGGACAGATGCATCGCCATCACGTCGGTGTAGCCCTCGACGATGACCACCTGATGTCCCTTGGCGATGTTCTTCTTCGCGTGGTCGAGACCGAAGAGCACCTGAGACTTCTTGTACAGCATGGTCTCCGGCGTGTTCATGTACTTGCCGAGATTGTCGTCGTCGAACAACTTGCGGGCTCCGAAGCCGATGATGTCACCGCCGAGGTTGCGGATCGGCCACAGCAGGCGCCGATGGAACCGGTCGATCGGCCCCTTGCGCCCCTGCTTGGCCAACCCGGCGGCTTCGAGCTCGGAGAATTCGAACCCCTGGGACAGAAGGGTTTTGGTCATCGTGTCCCAGCCGGCCGGCGCGTACCCGCACCCGAAGGCGGTCGCGGTGGCGGCGTCGAAGTCCCGTTCGGTCAGGTAGTCGCGCGCCTTCTGCGCCTCCGGTGTCTGCAGTTGCTCCGCGTAGAACCGCTGGGCCGCCGCGTTGGCTGCGACGAGTCGCGCGCGCGTACCGCGATCCCGGACCACGGTGGTGCCGCCGCCCTCGAAGTGGATCTGGTATCCGATTCGGTCGGCGAGCTGCTGCACCGCCTCGACGAAGCTGACGTGTTCCTGCTTCTGCAGAAAGCTGTAGACGTCCCCGCCCTCACCGCAGCCGAAGCAGTGGAAGTGTCCGTGGTTGGGACGGACGTGGAACGACGGCGTCTTCTCGTCGTGGAACGGGCAGAGACCCTTGAGGCTGTCGGCCCCCGCGCGGCGCAACGCCACGTAGTCGCCGACGATCTCCTCGATACGCGTCTGCTCACGGATCGCCGTGATGTCACGATCGGGGATTCGGCCTGGCACGCGGACCAGTGTAGTGACTGCACCCCGGGAACCGGCAGCCACACGTGCGGGCTCAGCCCAGATGCGCCTGTGCGCCCGAGTTCTGTCGGTCGGTGCGCTCGAGTCGGCCCTCTGTCATCGAGGCGATCTGGTCGACGATGACGCGCAGGCGGGCGTCATCGTCGGCCGCCTCATGCCAGGACGGCACGAAGATCTGGTCCAGGCCGCCGGGAGCGGCCGCGGTCAGCCAGCCGGCCACCCGATGGATGCGCTCGCGCTGACGCTGCTGATGGGCCTTGTGACGGCTGTTGGAGAAGATGAACCGCAACGCCAGGGTCTTGAGGATCGCCACCTCGGCGGCCACCAGCGGTGAGACCGTGAGGTCGGCGTCGTAACGGGCCACCGAGCGACCGCCCACCGCCGCCCGCGTCCCGGTGATCGCGGCCGACGCGAACCGGCCGATGAGCTCGCTGGTCAGTCGTTTGAGAGCGACGGCGCTGTTCAGGCTGCCGTCGTAGACCCCGGCCTGGCCGACGATCTCCATCCGCGACAGGCGTTGCGCTGCGTCGATGAGGGCACCGGCCTCGAGTCCCGCGAACTCCTTCACCCCGATGTCGGCAAGCGCCCGCTGATCGGACGCGTCGCCGAGTGTGCGCAGGTCGATGCGGTTGGCGATCACACCGTCCTCCAGATCGTGCACGGAGTAGGCGACGTCGTCGGACCAGTCCATCACCTGGGCCTCGATGCACTGACGGCCGGCGGGGGCGTCGAGCCGGATCCAGTCCAGGGCGTCTGCGTCGTCGTCGTAGGCACCGAACTTCGTCCCCGGCGCGCTGCGGGTCCAGGGGTATTTCAGCGTGGCGTCGAGCGATGCTCTGGTCAGGTTCAGTCCGGCACTCCGACCGCTCTCGTCGAGGAGCTTCGGTTCCAGACGCGTGAGGATCCGGAGATTCTGGGCGTTGCCCTCGAAACCGCCGATCGCCACAGCGACCTCGTCGAGGGCCCGCTCACCGTTGTGCCCGTAGGGCGGGTGACCGATGTCGTGGGCGAGACCCGCCAGTTCGACGAGATCGGGTTCGCAGCCGAGGCCGATCGCGATCCCCCGCCCGATCTGACCCACCTCGAGCGAATGGGTCAGGCGGGTCCTGGGGGTGTCGCCCTCACGCGGCCCGACGACCTGAGTCTTGTCTGCCAGTCGGCGCAGGGCGGCCGAATGCAACACCCGGGCCCGGTCACGAGCGAAGTCGCTGCGATGGTCGGTTCGGGTTCCGGGCAGGCTCGCGACCTTCGGCGCCTCCGGCACGATCCGTTCGACGGCCTCGTCACCGTAGTCCGCCGTGGGCGGTATCGCGGCCGAACGGCCGGTCGGCGGTGCGCTAGTCAAGCACCCATCCCCGAGCGACCGCGAATTCGGTGATGCGCTGCCGGATCGCCACGATCTGAGCCGCGGTCAGGTCGTCGGACGAGTCGAGCAGCAGCTCGGTGACCTCTTCGGTGAACGACGCCGCGTCGAGCGAGCCGCCGCCGCCACGCGGCTTGCGTGAACGATCGCGGTCACGGTCCCGGTCACGGTCACCGCCGTGCGGACGACCGTGATCGTGGCTGTCTCGACGGTGCGGCCGGCCCGCCGGGGCGTCGTCGGCCGATGCCGACTCGGTCACCGCGACGTTGACTGCCTTGGTGCCGCGGTCCGTCTCCTCGATGTCGAACGCGACCTTCGCGCCCGGCTTCAGGGCGTTCTCGTCGATGTCGATGTCGTTGATGTGCAGGAAGACGTCGGCACCGCCCGCGTCCGGTGCGAGAAATCCGAAGCCCCGATTCGCGTCGTAATGAACGACTTTGCCGTTGACGGTCACTGCTGCACTCACTCTCCTCGCCGCACACGGCTCCGGACCCCATGCCCGGGCGTGCGACAACTCCACACTCAACTATGACAGAACTACGCAGGTCGCACGTTGCGACGACGACCTCGACCGCTGGTCGGCCGGCCTTACCGAAGGCTCACGCCCCCAGGAGCTTGCCGCCCAGGAACTCCACGACCTTGTCGAGCGCGACGCGCTCCTGGCTCATGGTGTCGCGCTCGCGCACGGTGACCGCCTGGTCGTCGAGAGTGTCGAAGTCCACGGTCACGCAGAACGGGGTGCCGATCTCGTCCTGCCTGCGGTATCGCTTGCCGATGCCCTGCGCGTCGTCGAACTCGACATTCCAGTGCTTGCGCAGCTCCGCCGCCAGATCCTTGGCCTTCGGCGACAGTTTCTCGTTGCGGGAGAGCGGCAGCACCGCCACCTTGACCGGCGCGAGCCGCCGATCGAGGCGCAACACCGTGCGGGTATCGGTGCCGCCCTTGGCGTTCGGCACCTCCTCCTCGGTGTACGCGTCGCACAGGAACGCCATCAGCGAGCGGGTGAGACCAGCAGCGGGCTCGATGACATACGGCGTGTAGCGCTCGCCGGAGGCCTGGTCGAAGAACGACAGGTCCTCACCCGAGTGCTTGCTGTGGGTCGACAGGTCGAAATCGGTACGGTTGGCGACACCCTCGAGCTCACCCCACGGATTCCCGGAGAAGCCGAACTTGTACTCGACGTCGACGGTGCGCTTGGAGTAGTGCGAGAGCTTGTCCTTCGGGTGCTCGACGAGGCGCAGGTTCTCCGGATCGATGCCCAGGTCGACGTACCAGTCGAAGCGCTGGTCGATCCAGTACTGGTGCCATTCCTCGTCCTCGCCGGGCTTGACGAAGTACTCCATCTCCATCTGCTCGAACTCGCGCGTGCGGAAGATGAAGTTGCCGGGGGTGATCTCGTTGCGGAAGCTCTTGCCGATCTGGGCGATGCCGAACGGTGGCTTCTTGCGCGCGGTGGTCATCACGTTCTTGAAGTTCACGAAGATGCCCTGCGCGGTCTCGGGCCGCAGGTAGTGCAGGCCCTCCTCGTCGTCGACGGGGCCGAGGTAGGTCTTCATCAGACCGCTGAACGCCTTGGGCTCGGTCCACTTGCCGGGCTGACCGGTGTCCGGGTCGTTGATGTCGGCGAGGCCGTTGGCCGGTGGCCGGCCGTGCTTGATCTCGTAGGCCTCCAGAAGGTGATCGGCACGGTAGCGCTTATGGGTGTAGAGCGACTCCACGAGCGGGTCGGTGAACACCTCCACGTGACCCGACGCCTCCCACACGCGCCGCGGCAGGATGACCGCCGAGTCGAGCCCGACGATGTCGTCGCGGCTGGTGACCATGCCACGCCACCACTGCCTCTTGATGTTCTCCTTGACCTCGACACCGAGCGGGCCGTAGTCCCACGCGGAGCGGGTTCCGCCGTAGATCTCGCCGCTCGGGAACACCAGGCCACGACGCTTGGCGAGGTTGACGACGGCTTCGACGCGGTTGGACTGGGCGGCCACGGTTAACTGATCTCCAACGACTAGGGGTTCGATACGGTGACGCGGCCATTCCGTCGGAACACAGAACGGCAGCCCCTACAGGGTAGCCACAGAGGTGCCGGTCGTCGGAATCGTCACCCTTCTCCGATCACGCGTGCGGACGTCACAGCCGCTCCGAGGGCGGCGGACCGTCGCCGTGCGTCGGCTCTGTCCACCCCAAATGAAAACGACTTCCTTTAGTATGGAGGCGATGGACTCCCAGGAACGAGATTGCGCAGCCACCACCGCCGACCGCGGTGTCGTCGGCGCGGTGGAGTGCGCGGCCGCCGGCGACCTCCTGCGCGCGCTGGCATCGCCGACCCGCATCGCCATCGTCCTGCTCCTGCGCGAGCGTCCGCAGTGTGTCCACGAGATCGTCGGCGCCCTGGAGGTCAGTCAGCCTCTGGTGAGCCAGCATCTTCGAGTCCTCAAGGACGCCGGCGTGGTGCGGGGCCACCGGACGGGTCGGGAGATCGTCTACGAACTCGTCGATCACCACCTCGCCCACATCGTGACCGACGCGCTCGCGCACGCAATGGAGGTCTCCGACGGCACGGCGACCGAGATGATTCCCGATGCCGCGGGCACGGTGGCCGAATGACGGCGGGCCCGGACCGCCCGGTGACCGGTGTCCGGTCGACCAGGCAGCGTGCCGCGATCGCCGACGCGCTCGCCGCCGGCGACGACTTCGTCTCCGCGCAGGAACTGCACGATCAGCTCAAGGCGCGGGGAGAATCGATCGGACTGACCACCGTGTACCGAAATCTGCAGGCGTTGAGTCAATCAGGGCAGATCGACATGCTGTGGGACGGCTCGGGCGAGACGCGGTATCGCCACTGTTCGTCCGGACATCATCACCACCTCGTGTGCCGTCGCTGCGGCACGACGGTGGAGGTGCAAGCCGAGCCCGTCGAGAAGTGGGCAGCGAGTGTGGCCGCACGGCACGGTTTCACCGACATCAACCACACCGTAGAGGTCTTCGGCTACTGCGCCGACTGCCGGGCGCAGAACTGACGGGCCGCGAGAAAGGGCGCACCCCGGCACCGCCTCCCGAGGCGCGAACACGCCGACTCCGCACCCTGAGGAGCGAGCTCGCGAGCGTCTCGAAGGGGCTCGAAAGGGCTAGGCACCCGAGAGGCGGCGAGCGATATCGGCTCCTGCCGACAGCACGATGTGCAGCACCGTCAGCAGCGGGACGTCGTCGAGGGTCCCGGCCGGGAACGTGTAGTACTGCAGCACGTCGGTGGTCACGCCCTCCGGATCGGATCTGCGCAGTGCACCGAAACTCAGATGGCCGTCAGCGCCTTCCACGTCGTCTCGTAGTGCGGACGTGTTCGGCAGGTTGACCGCGACCAGTTGGGTCACGGTCAGTACGTCGAGTCCGTCGGCGAGGGTCAGGACGCGCAACGACGCGCGGGTCGTACCCACCTGCACGATCACCGAATCCGCGTCTTCGTCTCCGACGTCACCGATCTCACCGACCAGGCGCGCGACCCGGGTCAGCAGGCCTTCGGTCTCCGATGCCGCGTCGGTCATGTCGGCATCACTCCGCCGAATCGTCGGTCCCGCGAGGCGTATTCGAGACACGCCGCCCACAGGTCGCGCCGATCGAAGTCGGGAAAGAGCTTCTCCTGATACACCATCTCGGCGTACGCGGACTGCCACAGCAAGAAGTTCGAGATCCGCTGTTCGCCGGACGGGCGCAGGAAGAGGTCGACGTCGGGCATGTCCGGCTCGTCGAGATAACGGGCGAAGGACGCTTCGGTGATCCGATCCGGATCGATCTCACCGGCCGCGGCCCGACGGGCGATTTCCTTTGCCGCGTCGGCGATCTCGGCGCGACCGCCATAGTTGACGCACATCGTGAGGGTCATCACGGTGTTGTCCTTCGTCATCTCCTCGGCCACCTCGAGCTCGCGGATCACACTGCGCCACAAGCGCGGTCGGCGGCCCGCCCAACGCACCCGGACGCCCATCTCGTGCATCTCGTCACGCCGACGGCGGATCACGTCACGGTTGAAGCCCATCAGGAAACGAACCTCTTCTGGACTGCGCGACCAGTTCTCCGTCGAGAACGCATAGGCCGACAGCCAGGTCACGCCGAGTTCGATACATCCGCAGACGGTGTCCATCAGGACCGCCTCGCCCTGCTTGTGGCCTTCGGTGCGGGGTAGTCCTCGGTCCTGGGCCCACCGGCCGTTGCCGTCCATCACCAGGGCCACGTGCCTCGGTATCAGTTCGGGCTGAATCCGGGGTGGCCGCGCGCCGCTCGGGTGCGGGTCGGGTGGGCGTACGGGGGTGCGATCTGCTCGGGGTTCCGGTGCGGCCTGTCGTTTCCCGGATCGCGAGCCGGGTCGTAACGCCATCAACCGTCTCCTCTCACGCGGTGTCCACCAGCCTATGAGGTGCTTCGCGTTCGATGAGCGGCAGGGTTCGCAACTGACGTTCGAGATGCCACTGCAGGTGAGCGGCGGTCAGCCCGCTCGCCTGGCGCTGCATCGACGAAGTGGCCTCGGCGGTGTGTTCCCACTGGCCACGGAACAGGGCATCCATCAGGTCGAGAACCCCTGGTGACGGGGTGGCCGATCCGGGTGGCCGACAGTGGATGCACACCGCACCACCGGCCGCCACATGGAACGCCCGATGTGGGCCCGGCTGCGTACAGCGGGCGCACACGTCCAGCGTCGGCATCCATCCCGCGCAGTGCATCGCACGCAGCAGGTAGGCATCGAGGATGAGTTGGTTGGCGCGGCGGTGTTCGGCGAGTGCTTCCAGGGCACCGACCGTGAGTCGGTGCAACTGCGCGGCCGGTGCGCGCTCCTCACCGGCCAACCGCTCCGCGGTCTCCAGCACCGCGCAGGCCGTGGTGTATCGGCCGTAATCGGCCACGATGGCGTCGGCGAATGCATGGAGGGTGTGCACCTGGGTCACGACGTCGAGGTTGCGACCGGGGTAGAGGTGGACGTCGACATGGGCGAAGGGTTCGAGCCGGGCACCGAACTTCGAGCGGGTCCGGCGGACGCCTTTGGCCACGGCACGTACCAGACCGTGGTCCTGGGTGAGCAGCGTGATGATGCGGTCGGCCTCGCCCAGCTTGTGCTGGCGAAGCACCACGGCCTCATCCCGATAGAACCTCACCGGCACATTGTTCCACCGGGCACCGACAGCACCCCACTACGACATGCGTCCCGGGTCCTCTGGTGCCTGTGTGACATCTGGTGTCTCCGATGCGGCCGGCGGGCCGGACGTCCCGGGGGGCCGAGGTGACCCCGAACCACTCACCGCGGCGACGTGTGCCGGGGACGGTGTGGTGATCGAGGCGGGCCCGTCGCCGCCGACCAGCCTGCGCAGCCGCGGCGACAACGTCATCCCGCCGGGGAACCGGTGCCAGCCCTTGCGGTCGTAGAGCTTGGTGCCGCCCAGACCGAGCAGCACGCCCACCAGCAGACCGATCGCGCACTGGATGATCGACCGGCCCAGTCCGGCGTCGAGATCCGCGTCGAAATAGAGGATGGCACGAGTCCCGAGATAGACCAGATGCATCGGTTCCACCGCGGCGATCCAGGCGAACAGTCGCGGACTCGCCTCCAGCGGCACCGTGCCACCCGACGATGGGAGTCCGAGGATCACGAAGAACACCAGGTTCAGGATGAGACCGGGATTGCCGAACACCGCCATCATCGAACTCGCCGACACCCCGACCGCGGTGATCACCAGCACCGAGAACAGCCACAGCGCAAACGCATTCGGCAACGACGTGCCGACCGCTGTGCACACCGCGATGAACAGTGCGGACTGGATCACCGCGACGAGCACCATGATGGTCCACTTGGTCGCCAGCGTTCCCCAGCGAGAGATCGCGAGCCGCTGCCTGAGCTGATAGAAGGGTCCGTACTCGATGGGCGTCTGGCCGAGGATGCCGTCGACCACGACGCTCACCATCATCGCGCCGGTGAACCCCGCCAGGATGAGCAACAACGTGAAATAGAACGCGGACAACCCGTTTCCGGATCCGTCCGGCAACGGGGTCGGCTCGACGATCCGCACATCCACCGGATTGGACAACGCCAGCTGGGCGGCCCCCGAGAACGGCACATCGGCCTTGACCAGGCTCTGCCGGACGGTGTCCACGAGGCGTTCGCCGACCTGGGCATTGACCTGCTCCGACATCTGGTCGGCGAAGGTGGTGGTGACTGCCGACGCGAAGGTTCCGGAACCGCGGTTGATGAACACGTCGATCGCCATCGGATCCGGTTTGGCCTCGAGCACCGCGGCCCGGCCGAGGCTCACCGCGCGATTGGTGAAGTTGGGGCCGATCACCACCACCCCGTAGGCCTTGCCGGAGTTCAGTCGGTTGAGTGCGGTGGTCCGGTCCACCTTCTCCACCGCGATACCGCTCTCGGCCGCTGTCGAGATCACGCCCGCGGCGACCTGATCGCCGAAGTTCTGCTTCGTGGTGCCGCCATCCGGATTGTCGACGTCGCCGCCACGATCCTCGTTGACGAGGGCGATCGGGAAATCGTGCAGGTTGCGCTGCGGGTCCGCGACCGCGCCCATGTAGAGCGCCGCCATGAACGACATGATGACGACGACCAGCAGCAGCGGCGCCAGCCAGAACCGCGGTGAGCGCAGGACACCGGCGATCGTGGTGCCGGCCGCCGCATCCTGTTCGGGGGCGGCGTGTTCGGCGCCAGAGTATCCGGGAGACTCCCGCCCGCCGGGCCCGTTGGGCTCCACCTCGTCGCCTGTTTCGTGCCGACCCATCCGGACTCCCTCTCGACTCATTCGCACCGACGGACGGCCGCAGGCATCAGAAGCCCATGCGCCCCAATTGCTTCGGGTCCCGCTGCCAGTCCTTGGCCACCTTCACATGCAGATCCAGGTACACCCTGGTGCCGAGCAGCTTCTCGATCTGTCCCCGCGCCACGGTGCCGACCTCTTTCAGCCGGGCACCTCGATGGCCGATGATGATGCCCTTCTGGCTGTCCCGCTCGACATAGAGGATGGCGTGCACATCGACCATCGACGGCCCCTGCCCCTCCTGCTCCTCCTCGCGCGGGATGATCTCCTCGATCACCACCGCGAGCGAGTGCGGGAGTTCGTCACGGACACCCTCGAGGGCCGCCTCACGGATGAACTCCGCCATCAGCACCTCCTCGGGTTCGTCGGTGAGCTCACCGTCGGGATAGAAGGCCGGGCCGGGTTCCATCAGGCCGACCAACACGTCGGTCAGGATGTCGAGCTGAGCGCCCGACCTCGCCGACACCGGGACCACCTCGGAGGTGGGGCCGAGCAGTTCGGACAACGCGACGAGTTGCGCGGCGACTCGATCCGGGGTGACGCGGTCGATCTTGGTGACCACGCCCAGCACCGTGGTGCTTGGGGCCATCTGACGGACCTGGGACACGATCCAGCGGTCGCCTGGCCCGATCGTCTCGTCGGCCGGGACGCACACACCGATCACGTCGACCTCCGAGTACGTGTCCCGGACGAGGTCGTTGAGTCGCTGGCCGAGCAGAGTCCGAGGCCGGTGCAGACCTGGTGTGTCGACCAGGATCAACTGGGCGTCGTCGCGATTGACGATCCCCCGGATGGTGTGCCGTGTGGTCTGTGGCCGGTTCGAGGTGATGGCGATCTTCTCACCGACGAGAGCGTTGGTGAGGGTGGATTTTCCGGTGTTCGGCCGACCGACGAAGCAGACGAATCCCGACCGGAACTCGGTCATCGGTGCGCATCCTGACGACCGGTCGGTGTCCCCGACAGGTCGGTGTGCACCGCATACGCATCCGAGCCGAACTCCGCGAGGGTGACCAGGCCCGGATCGTCGGAGGCGCCGTTGACCAACACGGCCGCCTCGAAGGCCTGGGCACCGCTGGACAGCGCACTCGCCAGGGCGACCTGGAGGCCGGACAGGCTCAACGTCTCGGCGGCCACGGGCGCGCCGGCATAGGTTCGGCCGTCGGCATCGCGGACGGCGGCCGCCGATGAGCTCTCCGCGCGGGCGAGTGCGCCCCGCGCCAAGACGACCAGCTTCTGGTCCTCGTCGGACAACTCGGGCAGTCCGCTCGACGGTGCGGTCACGTTCGGTCCTCGCTCCTGGTGGTGTCACCCGTTGTGTCGCCGTGTCGTCGGACCTGCTCCCGGACCTGCGAACGCCCACGGCTGGACATCGAGTATTCCGCACCGCGGTCGGATTCGGCCGGATCGGACGTGGGCATGTCGGTGTCGTCGCGATCACCATGGGCCGACGACGTGTCGCCGGCGTCAGGATCGTCGACCCGGCTCACCAGCAGGGTGGTGATGCGCTGGCGGCCCCGGCGGTTCGGGCCACCTTCGGCGACGAGCAGCAGCCCGTTCGACTCGACCCGGGCGCCCGGCAGCGGTACCCGGCCTAGTTCGAGGCCGAGCAAACCGCCGACGGTCTCGATCTCGTCGTCGTCGATGTCGAGGCCGAAGAGTTCGCCGAGGTCTTCCACGGGCAGCCGCGCCGACACACGGTAGGACCCACCCTCGAGTTCTTCGATCGGCGCGACCTCGTCGGTGTCGTACTCGTCGGTGATCTCACCGACGATCTCCTCGAGGACGTCCTCGATGGTCACCAGCCCCGCGATCCCGCCGTACTCGTCGACGAGCAGCGCCATGTGATTGCGTGTGCGCTGCATGTCCGCCAACACCTTGTCCAGCGGTTTGGAATCCGGGATGAACTCGGCGTCGCGCATGAAGTCGTGGACGTGCGCAGACGTCGAACGGCCTCCTTCGGCGACGAGGTCCTTGAGATAGACCACGCCGACGATGTCGTCGGGGTTCTCCCCGATCACCGGGATACGCGAATGCCCGGACCGCACCGCGAGATTCATCGCCTGGGCGGCGGTCTTGTCCTGCTCGATCCAGATCATCTCCGGTCGCGGCACCATGATCTCGCGCGCGTTGGTGTCGCCGAGATCGAAGACCGACTGGATCATCCGGCGCTCGTCCGCCGCCACCACACCACTGGCCTCGGCGAGGTCGACGACCTCGCGCAGTTCCACCTCGGTGGCGAAGGGCCCGTTGCGGAAGCCCTTGCCGGGCGTCACCGCGTTGCCCACCATGATGAGCAGTCGGGTCAGTGGTTTGAGCAGCAATCCGATGCCCTGCAACACGATCGCCGACGACAGCGCGATCGTGTACGCATGCTGCCGACCGAGGGTTCGCGGCCCCACGCCGACGGCGACGAACGACACCACCGCCATCCCGACGATGGCCGCGAACAGACCCCAGCCGACGCCGAGCCAGTCGGTCAGCACAAGGGTCATCAGGGCGACCGCGGCCGTCTCGGAGGTGACCCGCATCAGGACGGCGAGACCCACATAGGTTGCCCGTCCGTGCAACACCGCGATCAGGCGAACCGCACCGGCGCGCTGTTCTTTCGCCATATCCTCGACGCGCGCCATGGAAACGGTGGTGATGGCCGCGTCGACGGCGGCGAACAGCCCGCCGACCGGGATCAGCACGAGTGCCGCCACGACGAACCAGACGTCGTCGGGCACCGTCACTCGTCCTCGACGGGAGCGTTCTCGGGCCGGGCGGTCTCGGCGAAGCCGATGTTGGTCAGCAACTGGGTGTCCCGATCGGACTGTCGCTGTTGCTGCGCCCGGCGATGCCGCGCCGCGTAGAAATCCTCGAGGATTCGGTTCTGCAGGCCGAACATCTCTTTTTCCTCATCCGGCTCGGCGTGGTCATAGCCCAGCAGATGAAGCACCCCGTGGATCGTCAGCATCGACAGCTCGTGCTCGAACGAGCGCCGCGCCGACTTCGCCTGCTGAGCGGCGAACGCCGGGCACAACACGATGTCACCGAGGATCGCCGGCCCCGGTTCCGCGGCATCCGGCCGCCCACCCGGGACCAGCTCGTCCATCGGGAAGCTCATCACGTCTGTCGGGCCGGGCAGATCCATCCACTGCATGTGCATGTCGGCCATCGTGTCCTCGTCGACACAGACCACCGAGAGTTCCGCGGCCGGATGGACGTCCATCGCGGTGATGGCGAAGCGTGCCGACTCGATGATCAGGTCCCCGGGGACCTCGACACCCGATTCGTTGGCCAGTTCGATGCTCATGAGCGACGTCCGTGCGAGGCGGCCCGACGAGCCGCCCGGTTGCCCTGCAGGTTGTCGGCGTCGCGCAGTCGTCCGCCGACGCGCGAGTTCTCCTCGGCTCGTCCGTATGCGTCCACGATGTCGGCCACCAACCGGTGCCGGACCACGTCCGCGCTGGTGAGGTGCGAGAAGTGGATGTCGTCGATACCGTCGAGAATCCGTGTCGCCGCGGTGAGTCCGCTCTGTGCCCCACCTGGGAGATCAACCTGTGTGGTGTCGCCGGTGACGACGACCTTGGACCCGAAACCCAGTCGGGTGAGGAACATCTTCATCTGTTCGCCCGTGGTGTTCTGGGCCTCGTCGAGGATGATGAAGGCGTCATTGAGCGTGTTGTGCGTCAGCAGGAAGTCCTCGGTGACATACAACGAATCCTCGGCGGCGACCTTGATGCAGACCGCCTCCTCGGTACCCACTGATTCGATGCTCTCGATGTAGCGCTTGGGTTCTTTGGAGCCGTCCACGCCATACCGTGCGGCCTTGCGGCCGAGCCTGAAGGGTGCAACGCCCTCCGGGAGTCGGATGTCGAGCACGTGGGCATCATGGCGGTACAGCACTTCGCGGCCACGTGCATTGCCCGGGGTCCGTCCCTCTGCAGCACGAGTGCGTGTGTAGACGATGCCGCCGAGCGATTGAACGAGGAACATCACATCGTCACGGAGCTGGTCGGACACGGTCGTGTACTGGACGCGGCAGGTACGCCCCGCCTGACCGACCGGACCGCCGTCGGTGTCGAGGAGACCCTGCAGTACCGCCAGCCGTACCTCAGCGGAGTTGAGAAGGTACTGCTTCGGCACGAACTTCGTCGACGACTTGGTGCCCCAGAGTCCCGTCGCACGCATCGCACCCGTCACAGGATTCTCGATGGTGATCACCTCGCCCGGTGTGGTGATCCGGTTGAGCACATAGTCGATCTCGGTCTTGCGCCGCGCGCGAATGCCGGGCACCGCGTCCACCAGTGCGTCGACCAGCTCCGGGTCTTTGGTCGTGAAGGACGGCGTCGTCATGCCGGCCATGCACCCATCGCCCAGCATCAACCCGAGCGCGTAGGGGTCGAACGGCACCGGCTGGGCATCGAAGGCCACCGGCGCAGCCAGCAGCGGCAGCTCGTAGCGGTGGTAATGCGCCGCGCGCAGATTCCCGATCATCTCCTTGGCAGCCAGCACCCGCGGGCCCTTGCCACGGCGACGATCCGACCGCGTGTAGACCGACCATAGGTGGTCGGTCGAGCTCAGAGTCGACGCGCCGTCCTGGGTGGTGACACGCACGATGTCCTTGAAACCCTGTGGGTAGACGCCGAGCACGTCGGTGGGTGTGCCGTCCGAACCGATGACCGCGTCACCGACCTGCAAATCGCCGATGGGCCGGAAACCTTCCGGAGTGAGTACTCGGGTCGACAAGGGCTGTGCCCGCCCGCGCATATATGCGAGCGGCGCGACCTCGATGACCCCGGCCGCCATCAGCTTCGGGATCGACTCCGGATCCATCATGTCGTGCAGAGCGTCGTAGAGCGGCCGCAGATACGGGTCGATCTTCTCGCTGAGTGTGCCCGGCAGGAAGCCGAGTCGCTCCCCCGCCTCGACCGCCGGCCGGGTCAGGATGATGCGGTTGACCGACTTCGACTGCAGGGCCTGCACGGCCTTCGCCATCCCCAGATAGGTCTTGCCTGTGCCGGCGGGACCGAGACCGAACACGATCGTGTTGTTGTCGATCGCGTCGACGTACTTCTTCTGGTTCAGGGTCTTCGGCCGGATCGTCTTGCCGCGCCGGGACAGGATGTCGAGCGACAGCACGTCGGCGGGCGATTCCGCGGTCCCCTCGGAGAGCATGGAGACGCTGTGTCGGACGAGGTCGGGCGTCAGAGGGGTGCCGCGACCGACCAGATCGACGAGTTCGGCGATGACCCGCTCCGATGCCGCGACGTCGGCAGGCACACCGGTCAGGGTGACCTGGTTGCCACGCACGTGGATATCCGCCGGCAGCAGTTGTTCGAGGGTGCGCAGATTGACGTCACTGGTCCCGAGCAGCCCGAACACCACCTCGGGAGAGATTTCCACGTTGGAGGTGACAGATCGACCCGCAAGAGTCCGGCTGGTCGGCGCGCTCAGGTCGGGGTTGTCGTCACTCACGTATGCAATCACTCCTAGGGGGTCGTCGCGGCGCAACGGTACGCCGGGATGTAGACAGTCTAACGCGATTGAACCGTGCGCCAGCAGGCAATATTCCGGGGGCCGTGCAGGGCACCCACCGGAACCTCAACGAGCGTGTGCTCGCCAGTCCTCGGCCTGCCGGGCGGCGATCCCGACGAGCCGGTCGAGCCCGAAAGTGAAGTCGAGATCGTGGGTGTCCAGCAATGGCAGCTGGTTGATCGGCTGTGGCCGGATCATCCGTATGTGGTACTCGCGGATGCCGTACACCTCGTCGCAGCTACCCACCCCGCGACCGCGGCCGGTCGTCCAGGTCGACGACGACGTCGGCCAGGGATCCGGGAACCTGGTGTAGGCCAGCAGACCCGCGAGGAGCCAAGGCGGGAACGGCTCACTCGGCACCGTGATGCCGACCGGCGCACGATTGCCGCTCACCACCGCCGGGTCCGTGCAGGCGACCTGGTATTGCGGCCCGTTCGGCAATCCAGATGCCCGCGATGTCACATCGACCGCACTGTTGCCGAATGCCGACACGGGTGGATAGACGATGTTCGACGAATACGCCATCACACACTGGTACTCGCCCTGGCGGGTACACACGGGGATGTGGCGGAAGTCCCCGCCCACGGCACTCCCCTTGGCGGTGGTCACGTTTGCGCCCATCAGGAAGGCGCCTGCGAGTCGACGACGCAGCGCCGGCCGGGGGTCGACTTCCTCGCGGATCAGTTTGCGGAGCTGGTAGGCGCCCTGCGAGTCGGCGATGAAGATCACGCCTCGGTTGCCCGCGTGGGCGAGATACTCCCGCCAGGCGTTGCGGACATCGCGATAGGCGATGGCGAAGGGTTCGGCCAGGCCGAGATTGGTGAGCACGCCTGCGGGTAGGGACACCTGTCGGTAGACGGGGGCGAACATGCGGCACGTCCGATTGAATCGTGCCCCATGCAGTGAGGCGGCCGCCTGGATCTCCGGCGACGCAACCAGATCCGCGTTGAGCGAGAGCGCGTTTGTCGCGGTCCCGTACACGAAGAAGCAATCCACCGGCTTGGCGGATTCGGCGACCGGTGGCGGCGCCGTGACCCGGCCTGTCAGCAGGTCGGTGGTGTCCTGAGGAAGATCGCACGGGTCCGACGTCATGGTCGGACTGCACAGCCACATGGTGGGCGGGGCCGGTGCGGCGACGGCCGTGGATTCAGCACTGACCACGAGTGAGAACGACGCGACCGCCACACCGACCGCGACGAGGAGCCGACCGACCGACCCGGACCTGAGGAGATGCACCGCGACCTCCCACGGCCGAACCGGATACTGACCTCGTACGCAAGGCCGTCGCGCTCACCACCGTCGCGCTACAGCTGGGACTGTCCGCGGTTCTCTCAACGTACGCCGTCGGCGATCACCACGAACGTGAACGACGTGATCAGATGCCCAGCAGCCGCACGGTGTGCCGGGTGGACGCGCTTCGCGGATCGACGAATGCGTCGTGCCCCTCTCCCGGGACAACGACCAGTTCGGCCGATTGGCCCCTCGCGGCGACGGCGTCGACGTACCGGCGGCTCGACTCGACCGGGATCGCCGTGTCGTCCTCCGCGTGGAGAGCGACGACATGCGCGGGGAACGGCTCCTGCGAGATCGGTGACGCCTCGCGGTACCGGTGCGGGATCTCGGCATAGGGGCGTCCCATCAGGCCCCGGATCGACGGTCGTTCGGCGCCGGACTCCAGGTCGAGCGCCGCCGATTGCGCGATCACCGTGGTGATCTGGCACGCGTCGGTGCGGGCCCGCAGCTGTGCGACCGACCACACGGCCAGCTGTCCGCCCGCGGAATGTCCGACCACGGCCACCGAGCCCCAGTCGACCTGTGCCGACATCTCCGCCGGCAGGGCCGAGCGAACGGGACCGTCGAGTGCCTGCAGCGCGGCGACCACGTCGCGACCGCTGTTCGGCCAGCCGCCGCCGTCCTCGCCGACACGCCGGTACTCGACGTTCCACACGACCGCACCCCGCTCGGCGAACCGGCGGGCGATCGCGGTCTCGATCGTCAAGCCGAACTCGGTGGTCCAGTAGCCACCGTGGACCAACACGACCGCACGCACGGGATCGGTCGGTCCCACTCCGCTCACCGGGTGATAGACGTGCCCGAATTGCGATGGCGCACTTCCATATTCAACCTTGACGCGGTGCGCCCCACACTTCTTCACCGGCGCACCCGCCTCACCGGAGTGCCCAGCGATCGGTCAGCACACCAACTGCGCCGAGGGCTACCGCGGCTGCGCTCGATGTCCTCAACACCTCCGGTCCGAGGATCACCGACGACGCGCCGAGTGCCGAGAGATCGGCGATCTCGGTGTCGTCGAGGCCGCCCTCCGGGCCGATCACCAGGACCAGTTCGGTCGCATCCGCCAGTGGTAGCTCACGCAGGGGCGTCACACCGTGTTCGTGCAGGACCGCGACCAGGCCGCCGGTGGCGACGACGTCGGCGCATCGCGCCCGGATGTCTGTGGTGGACGCCAACGGGGCGATCTCGGGAATCCAGGCCCGCCGGCTCTGTTTGGCGGCCGCCGACGCGGCGGCCGTCCACTTCGCGCGGCCCTTCTCCGACTTCCCCGTCCATCGGGCCACGCACCGGGAGGCCTGCCACGGCACGATCCGGTCGGCGCCGGCCTCGGTCGCCAGATCGACGGCGAGTTCCGATCGCTCGGACTTGGGCAACGCCTGCACCACCGTGACATGGGGGCGAGGTGGCTCGGCATATCCGTAGGTGTGCGCCCGCGCCACCAGGGTGTCCTTCGAGGTGATCTCGCTCACCTCGCACAGTGCCGTGGAGCCGCGACCGTCCCCGAGGGAGATCTCCTCACCGGCCGCCAGGCGCGCCACGGTGACCGCATGTCTGCCCTCCGGACCGGAGAGGGTCACGTCGGAGCCGACGCGCGGTACCTCGTCGACCCAGAACAGCGGCGGACTCACGCACGGGCTCCGGTGGTCGTCAACGCCCGGCGAAGGCGTTGCGCAGTCGGGAGAACAGTCCGCCGGCTGCTGCACCGGTCGCCGTCGTGACGACCTCGACGCGATCGTCGGATGCGTCGCGGAACGTGGTCAGGGCCTCGGTCTGCGCGGCGTCGAGTTTCGTCGGCACCACCACGTCGAGATGGGCGTGGAGGGTGCCGCGCACCCCGGTGTTCAGGTGCGGCATGCCCTGGCCCTTCACCTTGACGACCTGCCCCGGCTGAGTGCCCGCCGCGATGGTGATGCGAGCGGTGCCGTCGAGGATGGTGTCGATGTCGATGGAGCCGCCGAGGGCCGCGTCGACGATCGGCACCCGGATGGTGCAGTGCAGGTCGTCCTTGTCGCGGATGAACACGTCGTTCGGACGCTCACTGACCTCCACGTACAGGTCGCCCGCAGGTCCGCCGCCCGCGCCGATCTCACCTTGCCCCGACAGCCGGACCCGCATCCCGCTCTCGATCCCGGCCGGGATCTTGACCGTCATGGTCCGGCGGGAACGGACCCGTCCGTCGCCACCACACTTGCGGCAGGGGTCCGGGATCACCTCACCGACGCCATGGCAGGTCGGGCACTCGCGAACGGTCATCACCTGACCGAGGAACGACCGCTGGACCGCCTGGATCTCGCCGGCACCGTTGCACGTGTCGCAGCTGATCGGCTTCGAATCGCCGTGCGTCCCGGAGCCCTTGCAGAGGTCACAGAGGATCGCGGTGTCGACGGTGATCTCCTTGTTGACCCCGGCGGCGCACTCCTCGAGGTCGAGTTCCACGGCCACCAGGGCAGGCTCGCCCGGCTGCACCCGGCTCCGCGGGCCCCGGCCGGACCCGAATCCGCCGCCGCCGAAACCGCCACTGGAGCCGAAGAACGCCTCGAAGACATCACCGAGGCCGCCGCTGCCACCGAATCCCCCGCCGAAGCCACCGGCACCCGGACCGGCCAGCGGGTCACCGCCGGCGTCCACGATGCGGCGCTTCTCGGGATCGGTCAGCACCTCGTAGGCGGTACTGACCTCTTTGAAACGCTCTTCTTCACCCGGATTCACATCGGGGTGCAGCTCCCGCGCCTTCTTGCGATATGCGCGCTTGATCTCCTGGTCGGTGGCGCCTTTGGCGACACCCAGGATTCCGTAGTAGTCACGTGCCACGGTCGTCTCGGTCCTCTATCTCACAACTTGGTCTGCTTGGTGGGCGGCGTCTGTGGTCGTGGCCGGCTGTCGGCATCTCTGTCGGACCGGGGCCGCATGGTGGCGGCCGCACAGGTCATCGATCGGCCAAGACCTCGCCGACGTACTTGGCAACGGCCGCGACCGACGCGATTGTTCCCGGATAGTCCATGCGTGTGGGGCCTACCACTCCGACGCCGCCGAACACCGTGCCCGATGCACCGTACCCTGTCGAGACAACCGAGGTACCACGCAGGTTCTCGGTCTGGGTCTCCTCTCCGATCTGCACTGTGACCCCGCCCATCCGTTGGGTGGTGGCGAGCAGTTTCAGCACGACGACCTGCTCTTCGAGGGCATCGAGCACCGAGTCCATCCCGCCGACGACGGGTGTGAAATCCGCCGCAGCCCGGGCCAGATTCGACGTGCCACCCAGCACCAGGCGGTCGTCACCACGTTCCACCAGCGTCTCGACGAGCACCGTGGCCACGTTGATCACCACGTCACGAATGTCATCGGGCGCCTCGTTGGCCACTTCGGCAACCGCGGCCGATGCCGCCTCGAGTCGCTTTCCGTACAGGGCCGCGGAGAACATGTCACGCAGCCGCACGAAGTCGTCGTCGACGAGGTCGTCGCTGAGCGCCACCATCCGCTGCTCGACACGACCGGTGTCGGTGATCACCACCAGCAACAGCCGGGACGGCGACAGCGACACCACCTCGAGGTGTCGCACCGTAGCCGTCGACAGCACCGGGTACTGGATCACCGCGACCTGTCGCGTCAGCTGGGCGAGCAGTTTGACCGAGCGTCGCAGCACGTCATCGAGATCCACGCCGGAATCCAGGACCGACAGGATGGCGCGACGCTCGGCGGCCGACAGCGGTTTGACCTCGCTGATCCGGTCCACGAACATCCGGTAGCCCTTGTCGGTCGGCACGCGGCCGGAACTCGTATGGGGCTGGGCGATGTACCCCTCGGCCTCGAGGACCGCCATGTCGTTGCGCACCGTGGCGCTCGACACCCCGAGCTGGTGACGATCGACGATCGCCTTGGAACCGATGGGTTCCTGCGATTCGACGAAATCCGTCACGATCGCGCGCAGGATCTCGAATCGACGATCATCGGTACTCGACACGCGACACTCCTCCCGGCACAGAACTCTGCCATACAGTAGGTGACGTCCATCTTACGAACCGTGGCGCGAAACTCGCTGAAACAGTTTTTTCGTGCCGGGCCGTGCGCCGGTGAGCATCATCGGCCGGCCGACTCTTCAGAAAGTGCCGGGATGATCTTCAAGGGGGTGCGGGAGGGTAAGCCCTATCCCGACCACGGATTGTCGGCGCGCGGTTGGGCGAAGATCCCGCCCCGGCAGTTCCGCCTGAACGAGCTGACCACGGTCACCACCGTGCTCGCCCTCGACCGGCTCCTCAGTGAGGACTCCACGTTCTACGGCGACCTGTTCTCCCATGTCGTCCGCTGGCACGGAGAGCTCTATCTGGAAGACGGGCTGCACCGGGCCGTACGGTCCGCGCTGCGGAACCGTCACATCATCCACGCCCGCATGCTCGATCTGGACGCACTCGATCTCGATCTCGATCCCGGGGCCGCCCCGGTGGAGGATCAGGTGGACACTGCGGAGCTCCCATCCCCGGGACGGGAGTCGGCAGGCGGCGTGCACCGGCGTGGCGCGCGCAGTACCGGCTGGACGGTTCCGGTGGCGGGCCGGCAGCCGCCCGAGTGGTGAGGAGCCCGGGACCGCATCCGGTCCGGACCGGCGCTCAGCCGGCGACCAGGATCTCGCGCACCACACGGTCGGCAAGCAGTCGGCCCGCGTCCGTGAGCACCAGCCGGGCACCGACACTGCCCACGTGTTCGAGCAGGCCATCGTCGATGAACTCCGCCGCCCGCTGATATTCGCCTGCGGTGAGCTCGTCGACCCCCAGCCCGTCGCGGCAGCGTGCCTTGAGCATCACCGCTTCGAGATGTCGGTCCTCCGGCGTGAGGATCTCGTGTCCGCCGATCGGGAGTTGTTCGGCGGCAAGTGAATCCGCATAGCGCGCCGGATGTTTGACATTCCACCACCGCACGCCGTTCACGTGCGAATGAGCGCCCGGACCGATCCCCCACCAATCGTGGCTGTACCAGTAGGCCAGGTTGTGCCTGCATTCCGCGGCGCGCGACCGCGACCAGTTCGACACCTCGTACCAGTCGAAACCCGCCGTCGACAGCCGGTCGCCGAGAATCCGGTACCGGTCGGCGAGGACGTCGTCGTCGGGGGCGGGCAATTCGCCGCGCCGGATGCGCCGGGCCAGCGCGGTGCCGTCCTCGACGATCAGGGCGTATGCGGAGACGTGGTCGACCTCGGTCGAGAGGACGGCATCCAGACTCGCGTGCAGGTCGTCGTCGGTCTCCCCCGGCGTGCCGTAGATCAGATCGAGATTGATGTGGTCGAACCCGGCGGCGGTCGCCTCCCGGGCTGCGGCGACCGCGCGGCCCGGCGTGTGCGTGCGATCCAGGGTTGCCAGCACGTGCGGAGCGGCGGACTGCATACCGAGGGAGATGCGGTTGAACCCCGCCCCGAGCAGACCATCGAAGAACTCCGGCGATGTCGATTCCGGATTGGACTCGGTGGTGACCTCCGCATCGTCGGCGAGGTCGAAGTACTCGGTCACCGAACCCAGCAGCCTCGACAATCCCGCCGCACCCAGCAGCGACGGGGTACCCCCGCCGACAAAGACCGTCGACACCGGTCGATTCGGGTTCATCAGTCGCGCAGCACTTCTCAGCTCGCGATCGACGGCCTCCTGCCACGACTCCGGCGACGACGAACTCCCCAGCTCACCCGCGGTGTAGGTGTTGAAGTCGCAGTATCCGCAGCGCGTCGCGCAGAACGGAACGTGCAGATACAGGCCGAGTGGTGTCGTGGCGTCGACTGCGCCACACGCGGCACCGACGACGTCGCCGGTGCCCGATTCCATCTCGACCTTCACTCCTCCATCATGCTCGCCCGGCGCGGTGTGACGGTGACCACGCCACCGATCCGGGTTCCATGGAAGGACTGTCGCGGATGCGCCCGGACAGCGGGAATACCTCCCGCTCCGACTGCCTTGACTTCTACGTGCGGACCTCACGGCAGGGCTTTGCCTCACCGTGAGGGAAAATAACGCCAAGTAGACGAGGCAAGGGGCATCGTGGCACTATGAACGGCGTGACTTCCCCAGGGGTGTGGCTCGCAGCCCGACGCCACATCGATCTCAAGCGCGTCTGCAGCGCATTCTGTCGTCCTTAGACGACGTGCGCACTGTCCCCTGACGACAGGTCGGCCCCGAGAAGTCCCCGCTCAGCCGCGGGTATGCCAGCACGTTTCCAGCCCACTTCCATGTGAACGCTGACGCTTGCTGCGTCGGCTCAGGAGACTTCATGACGTCCACCACCGACGATCTTTCCGTGACCACCTCGGACGCGGTCGAAGAGCCGGCCGCAAAGGATCGCGCCGCCGGGTCGAAGCCCACAGCGCCCGCCGGTGACCGGCCGGCCCGCGGTGAGCGCCCGGCCCGCAAGCCCCGGCCGACCAAGCGTCGCGCCGAAGGCCAGTGGAAGCTGGGTTACCGCGAGCCCCTCAATCCCAACGAGCAGGTCAAGAAGGACGACAACCCGCTCAACGTGCGCGCCCGGATCGAGAACATCTACGCCAAGCAGGGCTTCGACTCGATCGACAAGCAGGATCTCCGCGGCCGCATGCGCTGGTGGGGTCTCTACACCCAGCGAGCCGAGGGCTACGACGGCACCTGGACCGGCGACGAGAACATCGACCTCCTCGAGGACAGCCACTTCATGATGCGTATCCGCTGCGACGCGGGTGCTCTGAACGTGGCGCAGCTGCGCACGCTCGGTCAGATCTCGACCGAGTTCGCCCGCGACACCGCCGACCTCTCGGACCGCGAGAACGTCCAATACCACTGGATCCGTATCGAGGACGTCCCCACGATCTGGGAACGGATCGAAGGCGTCGGCCTCAAGACGACCGAGGCGTGCGGTGACTGCCCCCGCGTCGTCCTGGGTTCGCCGCTCGCCGGCGACGCCGTGGACGAGGTGCTCGACCCCACGCCGGCAATCGACGAGATCGTCCGCCGCTTCATCGGTGACCCGCAGTACTCGAACCTGCCGCGCAAGTTCAAGACCGCGATCTCCGGCCTGCAGGACGTCTCCCACGAGACCAACGACGTCGCGTTCATCGGCGTGAACCACCCCGAACACGGCCCCGGGCTCGACCTGTGGGTCGGCGGCGGGCTCTCGACCAACCCGATGCTCGCCCAGCGCGTCGGTGCGTGGATCCCGCTCGACGAGGTGCCCGACGTGTGGGAAGGCGTGGTCGCCATCTTCCGCGACTACGGCTACCGGCGCCTGCGGGCCAAGGCCCGCCTCAAGTTCCTCATCAAGGACTGGGGCATCGAGAAGTTCCGCCAGGTCCTCGAGGACGAATACCTCGGGCGCAAGCTGATCGACGGTCCGGCACCCGAGCCACTCACCGCACCGCGCGATCACGTCGGTGTCCAGCGGCAGAAGAACGGCCTCAACGCGGTCGGTTTCGCAGCCATCGCCGGACGTGTCTCCGGCACCATCCTGAGTTCGGTCGCCGACGCCGCCGAACGAGCCGGGTCCGACCGCATCCGCTTCACGCCCTACCAGAAGCTCGTGATCCTCGACATCGCCGACGACAAGATCGATCAGCTGATCGACGAGGTTGCCGCACTCGGACTGTCGGCGCGGACCTCGAACTGGCGACGGAATCTGATGGCGTGCAGCGGGATCGAGTTCTGCAAGCTGTCCTTCACCGAGACCCGCAAGCGGTCGCAGCGACTCGTACCTGAACTCGAGCAGCGACTGGCCGATATCAACTCAGAACTCGACGTCCCGATCACCGTGAACATCAACGGTTGCCCCAACTCGTGCGCGCGGTCCCAGATCGCCGACATCGGGTTCAAGGGTCAATTGGTCGACGACGACAACGGCGGCCAGACCGAGGGATTCCAGGTCCATCTCGGCGGAAGCATTGGCCAGGATGCCGGCTTCGGCCGAAAGCTGCGCCAACACAAGGTGTTCTCCACCGATCTCGGCGACTACATCGACCGCGTCGTCCGAAACTTCGTGGAGCAGCGCACACCAGGAGAACGGTTCGCCCAGTGGGCCGTTCGCGCCGACGAGGAGGCATTGCGATGAGCACGGTCACCACCGCCACGACGGGTCGCCGTCACACCGAAGACGAGTTGCGTGCCATCGCCGAGGCAGGTGCCCGCGACCTCGGCGCGGACGCCACCCCCGAGGAACTGCTGCGCTGGACCGCAGAGACCTTCGGTGACAACTTCGTCGTCGCCTCCAACATGCAGGACGCGGCGCTCGTCGATCTCGCCAGCAAGCATGTCGACACCGACCACCTGCACGGCGAGAAGCTCAAGGTGCTCTTCCTCGACACCGGCTATCACTTCGCCGAGACCATCGGCACCCGCGATGCCGTCGAGCAGGTCTACGACGTGGACATGGTCAACCTCACTCCGGAGCACAGCGTCGCCGAACAGGACGAACTGTTGGGCCGCAACCTGTTCGCCCGCGACCCGGGCGAGTGCTGCCGACTGCGCAAGGTGGTCCCGCTCAAGTCCGGCCTCTCGCAGTACGACGCCTGGATCACCGGCATCCGCCGAGTGGAGGCGCCGACCCGTGCGAATGCACCGCTCATCTCGTTCGACGAGGGATTCGGGCTGGTGAAGATCAACCCGATCGCCGCGTGGTCGGACGAGACGATGCAGGACTACATCGACTCCAACGGGGTGCTCGTCAACCCGCTCGTCGACGACGGCTATCCGTCGATCGGCTGCGCCCCGTGCACAGCCAAACCCGAACCCGGATCCGATCCGCGCAGTGGCCGTTGGGCCGGTCGCGCCAAGACAGAATGTGGGCTCCACGCATGACCATCGCCGACGCCACCGTCACCAGCAGCGCCTCCGCGGTCGAGGCCGACGCCGACGACTTCACCACCCTCGACGCTCTCGAATCCGAGGCCATCCACATCTTCCGTGAGGTGGCGGGCGAGTTCGAGCGGCCGGTGATCCTGTTCTCCGGCGGCAAGGACTCCACGGTGCTGCTGCACCTGGCGCTCAAGGCCTTCTGGCCTGCTCCCCTGCCGTTCTCGCTCTTGCACGTGGACACCGGCCACAACCTGACCGAGGTGCTGGAGTTCCGCGACCAGGTGGTCGAGCGGCACGGGCTGCGCCTGCACGTGGCGAAGGTGGAGGACTACCTCGCCGACGGGCGACTCACCGAACGCCCGGATGGTGTGCGCAACCCGCTGCAGACCATCCCGCTGCTCGACGCGATCACTGAGAACCGTTTCGACGCGGTCTTCGGCGGCGGACGTCGCGACGAGGAGCGCTCGCGCGCCAAGGAGCGGATCTTCTCCCTGCGCAACGCCTTCGGTCAATGGGATCCGAAGCGTCAGCGCCCCGAACTGTGGAACCTCTACAACGGTCGCCACGCGCCGGGTGAGCATGTCCGCGTGTTCCCGCTGTCGAACTGGACCGAACTCGACATCTGGCGCTACATCGCCCGCGAGCAGGTGCTGCTTCCGCAGATCTACTACGCGCACGAGCGCGACGTGTTCCTGCGCGACGGTATGTGGATGACCTCCGGTTCGTGGGGCGGTCCGCGCGAGGGCGAAACCGTCGAGCGTCGCTGGGTCCGCTACCGGACCGTCGGTGACGGGTCGTCCACCGGCGCCGTGCTCTCCGACGCCGCCGACAACGACGCGGTGCTGGCCGAGGTGGCTGCCTCCCGACTCACCGAGCGCGGGGCGACCCGCGGCGACGACCGGGTCTCCGAGGCCGCGATGGAAGACCGCAAACGCGAAGGATACTTCTGATGTCACATGCTCCCGACCTTCTCCGCATCGCCACCGCGGGCAGCGTCGACGACGGCAAGTCGACGCTCGTCGGCCGGCTGCTCTACGACACCAAATCGGTCCTCGTCGACCAGATCGACGCCGTCACCAAGGCATCGGTCGACCGCGGCCTCGAGGGTCCCGACCTCTCGCTGCTCGTCGACGGTCTGCGCGCCGAGCGCGAGCAGGGCATCACGATCGATGTCGCCTACCGCTACTTCGCCACGCCGGCACGGTCGTTCGTGCTCGCCGACACCCCTGGCCATGTGCAGTACACCCGGAACACGGTGTCCGGCGCGTCGACCGCCCAGCTGGTGATCCTGCTCGTCGACGCGCGCAGCGGTGTGGTCGCCCAGACCCGCCGTCATACCGCGGTGATGGCACTCCTCGGGGTGCCCCAGCTCGTGTTGGCGGTCAACAAGATCGACCTGGTCGACGACCAGGAGACGGCCTTCGCGGAGATCTCCGCCGAGTTCGGCGAACTCACCCGGTCGCTGGGGTGGTCGCCGGAACAGGTGACCGCCATCCCGGTGTCGGCACTGCACGGCGACAACGTCGCCACGCGCTCCGAGAACACCCCGTACTACGAGGGCCCCGCGCTGATCGAACACCTCGAGACGGTCCCGAACGTCACCGATCCCCGGCCGGTCGGGTTGCGCTTCCCCGTCCAGTACGTGATCCGTCCGCGTACCCCCGAGTATCCCGACTACCGGGGCTACGCCGGGCAGATCGCGGCCGGTCGCGTCTCGGTCGGCGACGAGGTCGTGATCCTGCCCTCCGGTGTCCGCAGTACGATCCGCCAGATCGACACGGCCGACGGCGAACTCACCACCGCGCACACCGGGCGCAGCGTGACGCTGCTGCTCGACGATGACGTCGACGTATCGCGCGGCGACCTGATCGCGGCTGTCACGGACGCACCGGAACCGGCTCAGCAGTTCACCGCCACGGTCTGCTGGTTGGCCGAGAAGCCACTGCGGCCGGGTGCCCGGTTGCTGCTCAAGCACGGCACCAGGACCACCCAGGCGATCGTCGGTGGACTCGAGGTGCTGTTCGACGAGCAGACCCTCGCGCTGATCGATGCACCGGACACGGTGGAGCTGAACCAGATCGGCCGGATCGCGATCCAGACCGCCGAACCGATCGCGCCGGACGACTACCAGGTCAACCGCGAGTCGGGCAGCTTCCTGCTCATCGATCCGCAGGGCGGGAACACCCTCGGCGCCGGTCTCGTCGGCGATGCCCTCGCGAATCTCCATCTGTCGGCGACACCCGAACTCGTCTGAGACCGTTGAGGATTCGGTTACGTTGACCCCTACCCTGCTGCTGGTCGCACACGGCAGTCGTGACGCGCGTTTCCCGGCGACTGCCGGCCGCGTGCGCGACGCCGTCGCGGCCACGCTTCCGGGTGTCGGGGTACGCCTGGCGTACCTCGATCTCAACGCCCCCCTGGTCGGCGATGCCCTCGACGAGATCGCCGGTGATTGTGTGGTGGTGCCGCTGCTCTTCGCGGCCGGTTATCACCAGAAGATCGACCTGCCCGCGATCATCGCCGAGCACGACCGCCCGGGTCGGGTGGTGATCCGATCCGAGGTGATCGGAACGTTCCCGCTGGCGAATGCGCTGGCCGAGCGGCTGTGCGAAGCCGGCTTGGGCGAACCCGCCTGTCGGCGTGCAGGCATCATCCTGAGCGCTGTCGGATCATCGGACCCGGCAGCCGATCGCCACGTCCGACGCCGGGCCATCGAACTGTCGACCTTGCTGAACCGTCCGGTGGAAGTGGTGTTCGCCACCAAGCTCGGACCACGGGAGCACCAGCTGCGCAGCGCGGTTCGCCGACTGCGCGCCGCCGGAGCGGACCGCATCGCGATGAGTCCCTACTTCCTGTCCGCCGGACTGCTCACCGAACGGGTCGAGGCCGCGCTCGATGTCCACGCACCCGGCGCCCTGGTCGCCGGACCGCTTGGCGCCCATCGCGACATCATCGACGCGGTGTGCCACCACTATTGGACTGCGGCCTCCACCCGTACGGCGTTCGCGCAGGATGCTCCCACTCAGGAGTCGGTCAGCGCGGCCACCTTCGTCGCACGCGCGTAGATCGCCTCTCCCGCCTGCAGGTTGAGCGCGTTGGCATCGCCTCGCGTGATCTGCGCCTGGAACTCGTCACCGGTGGTGGCCGCGATCAGCTCGACCCGGGTCTCGAATCCGAGATGGACCACCCGCTGCACCGTCGCCTTGATCACCCCGGTGTCGAGGGACGCATCCGCGGCCGGCAAGGCCATTTCCGGATTGCGGCCGATCCGGATGTCGTGCGGACGCACCAGCTCACCGTTGAGGCGCACGGTGGATCCGAGGAACGACGCCACGAACTCGTTGGCCGGACGGTCGTAGAGGTCATCCGGCGCGCCGACCTGCTCGATCCGCCCCTTGTTGAGCACGGCGATCCGGTCGCTCACGTCGAGCGCTTCCTGCTGATCGTGCGTGACCAGGACGGTGGTGACGTTGACATCTTCATGTAAGCGCCGCAACCACTTTCGCAGATCCTCGCGGACCTTCGCATCCAGGGCACCGAACGGCTCGTCGAGCAGCAGGACCTGCGGGTCCACCGCCAGCGCGCGGGCCAATGCCATGCGCTGACGCTGGCCTCCCGACAGCTGGGACGGGAAGCGCCGCTGGAACACGGTGAGTCCCACGATGTCGAGTAGCTCGTCGACCTTGGCATCGATCTGTGCCTTGGGCCGCTTGCGGATCTTGAGTCCGAACGCGATGTTGTCGCGCACGGTCAGGTGTTTGAAGGCCGCGTAGTGCTGGAACACGAATCCGATGTCACGCTTCTGCGGCGCCGCGCCCGACACGTCGTTACCACTGATGATGACGGTGCCCGAGTCGAGACTGTCCAAACCCGCGATGGCCCGCAGGAGGGTGGATTTGCCTGAGCCCGACGGTCCGAGCAACGAGGTCAACGACCCTTCCGGAATGTCGATCGACACATCGTCGAGCGCCGCGAAATCCCCGTACCGTTTGTTCGCGCCGATAACCGAGATGGACATGTCACACGCCTTCCTTGTGCTGCACGACTTGCTGGGCATCGATGGATGCGGGTCCGTGGGGGACGGTGAGATCGGGTTCGACCTCGGTCTCGGTACTGCCGGTGTAGGTTTCGCTCGCGACGGCGTACCGGCCCTTTGCCCGCCGTTCGATGAGCGTCATCGCCACCAGGACGAGGATCGCCACCAGCATCAGCAGCGTCGCCGCGGCGTACGCACCGAACTCGTTGTAGTCATCGGTGTACCGCGAGTTCACCAGGAGTGTCAGGGTCTGCGAGATGCCCGGGAAATTCGACGACACCATCGTCACCGCGCCGTATTCGCCGAGAGCGCGGGCGATCGTCAGCACGATGCCGTAGGTGAGTCCCCAGCGGATGGCGGGCAACGTGATCCGGCTGAAGGTCTGCCACCCGTTGGCGCCAAGGGTCGCCGCCGCCTGCTCCTGCTCGGTGCCGATCTCACGCAGCACCGGCTCCACCTCGCGCACCACGAACGGCAGGGTGACGAACAAGGTTGCCAGCACCAGCCCGGGGAATCCGAAGATGACGCGGAATCCGGTGCTCTCGATCCCGCCGAACCATCCGCCGTAACCCCACAGCAGGATCAGCGCGACACCCGCCACCACTGGTGAGACCGCGAACGGCAGGTCCACCACGGACTGGAGGAAGCCCTTCCCCGGGAACCGGCCGCGGACGAGGGCCAGGGCGGTCACGATGCCGAAGATCACGTTGAGCGGCACCACGATTACCACGATCAGCAAGCTCAGTTGCAGGGCGGCGATGGCCGCCGGGGTGGTGATCCACTCCCAGAACTGCCCGAGGCCGTGCTCGAACGACCGCCAGAAGATCAGCCCCACCGGCACGACGAGAAGGATGAACAGGTAGAGAAGCGCGATGGCGCGCAACGTATATCGCGTGGTTCTGGAGACCTTCACCGATCCTGCTCCTCTCGCATGGACTGACGGCGGCCGACGATCCGCAGGATGAGCAGGGCGACGAAGGCGATCACCAGGAGCATCACCGACACGGCCGCGGCGTTGACCGGCTCGTCGACCTCGATCTGCTGCTGGATGTACTGCGACGCCACCTGGGTGTCGCCGGGGATGTTGCCGCCGATCAGGACCACCGAGCCGAACTCACCGATCGCACGGGTGAAGGCCAGGCCTGCGCCGGTCAGGATGGCGGGCAACAGCGCGGGCATGATGATCTTGGTCCAGATGATCCAGTTGCCCGCACCCAGAACCGCCGCGGCCTCCTCGACGTCGGTGTCGAGTTCGATGAGCACCGGCTGCACCTGCCGCACCACGAACGGCAGAGTGACGAAGGTCAGCGCGATCACCAGTGCCGGCTTCGTCGCATTGAGCTGGATGTCGATCGGACTGTTCGGACCGTAGAGAGAGAGCAGCACCAGGCTGGCCACGATCGTCGGCAACGCAAAGGGCAGATCGATGATCGCATTGACGAATCCCTTGCCCGGGAAGTCGTCGCGGACCAGCACCCAGGCGATCAACGTGCCGAACACGACATTGATGAGCGCCACGACCACGGAGACCAGGACCGTGATCCACAGCGCGTCGAGTGCGTTCGGGTCGGTGACCGCATCCCAGAAGCCGCCCCAACCGTCGGTGAAGGCCTGCGCCGTGATCGCGGCGAGCGGGAGCAGGACGATCACGCTGAGCCACAGCCAGGCGACACCGACCCCGGCAGGCGATACCCCGCTGAACGTCCGGTTTCGCCCGAGGAACCCTCCCGGTGGGGTGGAGTCCACCGTCTGCGTACTCATTGCCGGCCTCCCGCGTTGTAGATCTCGGTGATGGCGCCCTTCGACCCGAACAGGGCCGAGTCGACGGCCTTCCATCCGGTCAGGTCCTTGCCGTCGTTCTCCGCTGCCGTGCCCTCACCGAGCACCGCGCCGAGCTCCTTGATCGTCCAGAGCTTCGCGATGTCGCCGGGGAACAGGCCGTGGGTCCGTGCGATCACGTCCGGCAGCACCGGACGGAAACCCTCCTGCGCCCACAGTTGTTGGGCCGCGGGGGTGAAGAGGTAGTCGACGAACGACCTGGCGCCTTCCTTGTCCGTCGAGGTGTTCACGACGGCGACCGGGTTCTCGATCTTGAAGGTCTGCGATGGGAGGAGGTAGTCGACCTGCTCGTCGGCAGGCACCGACGAGTTGGCCCGGTTGAGCATGATCGCCTCGTTCTCGTAACTGATCAGGACATCGCCCTGCCCTTGCTCGAACGCGGTTGTCGCCTCACGGCCGGACTTGGGCACCACCTTGATGTGATCCCGGACGAGTTCGCTCACGTAGTCGAGGCCCGCCTGGGAATTGCGGCCACCATCGCTCTTCGCGGCGTACGGCGCGAGGAGGTTCCACTTCGCCGATCCCGAACTGCCCGGATTGGGTGTGACGACCTGCACTCCAGGCTTGAGGAGGTCGTCCCAATCCCGGATGTTCTTCGGGTTGCCCTTGCGCACCACGAGGGCCACCACAGAGCCGAACGGAGTGCTGTTATTGGGTGCCTGCTTCTTCCAGTCCTCGTCGACGACGCCCTCTTTCACCAGACGCGTGATGTCGGGCTCCACCGAGAAGTTGACGACGTCGGCCGGGACCCGCCGGGCAACCTTGCGCGACTGATCACCCGAGGCGCCATAGGACTGGGAGAAACCGATGTCATGACCTTGCTCGGTGTCCCGGAACGCGGGGATGATGGAGTCGAAACCGGGCTTCGGCACGGCGTACGCGACGAGATTCAGGTGCCGACTGCCACTCGAGATGTCGACCCCCCCGGGTTCGTCGGTCGAACCGGCTCCACACGCCGTCACACTGGTGATGGCCATGAGTGCGACAGCCGCCACCACGGCGGTTCGCCACCTCCGCACAACCACGGATCTCGCCACGCAATCCTCCCGGACTCACACGCCTGGACCGGGGTGACCGAGCACCTGCCCGTCCGCCCCCGGCACAACCTCGGACGCGTAAACGCTAGCAATGCCGTTTCGGTGTCCTGCGCATGTCAGATGCATGATTTGGGGTGCGCAGTGCGCTGTGCTAGCGGGTGAGCACCCACGCGAGGACCACCAGCACGATCAGGGCGATCAGGGCGAGGGTCACGCGGGAACGGATCATGGCCTAGAGCCCCTTCCCGTCGTCATCGGCGAAGCGTCTGCGATCGAGGACGTCGGAGACCGTATCGACCAGCAGATTGAGGACGGCGGCGATCAGGACCGCCAACGGGATGACGACGATCAGGGTCACCAGGAGCTGCGGGACGAAGGACAGTCCGGTCAGCCACTCCTCGACGCTGTCCCACCAGGCACTCACCGATGTCATCGTTCACCTCTTCCCGCAGTTCGCCCGAATCGGACACCGATCGAGAGTTTCGCTCAGTCTGAATAAAACACCCGACAGTCCGGTCGCCGGTCGAGTGGCGACAACAGGGGCCGATCGCAATGATATAGCCATGACCGTCCCGGAAGACGCCGCCGTCACCGCACTGCCGACCGCGACCGCGTCGCACGGGCCGGATTCGACCGTCACCGAGCCCGAGGCCAAGGCGTTCTCGCCGGCCACGGCGGTGCACAATGCCTTCCCACCCATCGGTGACTACGCCTTTCTCTCCGACACCGAGACCAACTGCCTGATCGCCCGCAACGGGTCCATCGAGTGGATGTGCGTGCCCCGGCCGGACTCGCCGAGCGTGTTCGGCGCCATCCTCGGTCGCAGCGCCGGTCATTTCCGACTGGCGCCGTACGGCGTGAACGTCCCCGTCGACCGTCGCTACCTCCCCGGCAGTCTGATGGTGGAGACCACCTGGCAGACCGAGACGGGTTGGATCGTGGTGCGCGACGCCCTCGTGATGGGTCCGTGGCACGACAACGAGCGTCGCTCGACCACCCACCGGCGCACACCGACCGACTGGGATGCCGAGCACATCCTGTTGCGCACGGTGCGCTGCGTGTCGGGGACCGTCGAACTGTCGATGAGTTGCGAGCCGGCGTTCGACTATCACCGCGGCAACACCGTGTGGGAGTACACGGGACCGGCCTACGGCGAGGCGATCGCGACGGGCACCAACACCACCTCGCCGAGCCCCACCCTGAAGCTCACGACCGACCTGAGGCTGGGACTCGAGGGCCGGGAGGCACGCGCGCGTACGAGGCTCGTCGAGGGCGACGACCGCTTCGTCGCCCTGTCGTGGTCGCGCCAGCCTGCCCCGCAGAACTTCGAGGAGGCGGCCCAGAAGATGTGGTCGACCTCGGAATGCTGGCGCCAGTGGATCAACGCCGGGACCTTCCCCGACCACCCGTGGCGTACCCATCTGCAACGTTCGGCCCTCACGTTGAAGGGGCTCACCTACTCCCCGACCGGCGCCCTGCTCGCGGCCGCCACCACATCGCTCCCGGAAACCCCTGGCGGCGAACGCAACTGGGACTATCGCTACGCGTGGGTGCGCGACTCGACGTTCGCGCTGTGGGGTCTCTACACACTCGGGCTCGACCGTGAGGCAGACGACTTCTTCTCGTTCATCGCCGACGTGTCCGGCGTGACCAACTCCGAACATCACCCGCTGCAGGTGATGTACGGGGTCGGCGGCGAACGCACCCTCGAGGAAGCAGAACTCCACCACCTGTCCGGCTACGACGGCGCGCGACCGGTCCGCATCGGCAACGGCGCGTACAACCAAGCGCAACATGATATCTGGGGAACAATGCTCGACTCGGTGTATCTCAACACCAAGTCCAACGAGGCGGTTCCCGAGACGTTGTGGCCGGTACTGAAGGCACAGGTCGAGGAGGCGGTGAAGAACTGGCGCAAGCCGGACCGCGGGATCTGGGAGGTGCGTGGTGAGCCCAAGCACTTCACCTCGTCGAAGGTCATGTGCTGGGTGGCACTCGACCGCGGTTCGCGGCTGGCCGCACTGCACGGCGAGAAGTCCTACGCCAGGCAATGGGCCGAGATCGCCGACGAGATCCGCGACGACATCCTCGCCAACGGTGTCAACACCCGTGGCGTCTTCACCCAGCGTTATGGCGACGACGCGCTCGACGCCTCCCTGCTCCTCGTGCCGCTGCTGCGCTTCTTGCCCTCCGACGACCACCGGGTCCGCAACACCGTACTGGCCATTGCCGACGAACTGACCGAGAACGGACTGGTCCTGAGATACCGCGTCGAGGAGACCGACGACGGTCTGTCCGGCGAAGAGGGCACCTTCACCATCTGTTCGTTCTGGTTGGTGTCGGCACTCGTGGAGATCGGCGAACTCCCGCGAGCGAAGGCGCTCTGCGAACGCCTGCTCTCCTACTCCAGCCCGTTGAAGCTCTACGCCGAGGAGATCGACGCGAAGACCGGGCAGCATCTCGGCAACTTCCCGCAGGCATTCACCCATCTCGCGCTCATCAACGCGGTCATGCATGTGATCCGGGCCGAGGAGGCCGCGAGTCACGGGACCTTCCAGCCCGCCCACCACTGACAGCAGCGGCGGCGCAATCGAATCCGAGAGTCAGCGGATCACGCCGGGACTTCGCCCACGAGATGGTCGAAAGCCACCTGGACGTGGATGCGCAAACTGTCCACGAGGCAGTCGTCGTCGGCGTAGAAGGCCGGACTGTGATTCATCGCCATACCTCGCCCGCCCTCGACCGGCGCGAGCGATGCGCCGGCGAACTGCGTGTCCTGGGTACCGAAGTTGAGGTACGCACCACCGAAGGCACGCGTGAACTCCGACATGTCGTCATAGCCGAGCATCCCGGGCATCTCCACCAGACGGTCGGGACCGATGACCCGTTTCACCGTCGGCAGGATCGCGTCGATCCACTCTTCGGTGTTGGCCAACGGCGGCACGTACTGCAGATATTCGACCGTGGCACTCGCCCCGTAGGCCGCGGCGTGATGCTCGGCCATTCGGCGGAGGTTGTCCTGCACGGTGCCCATGGAGGTCTCGTCGAGGCAGCGGATGGTGCCCCATAGCGTGACCCGCTCACCGATGATGTTGAACCGGCCGACGTCCTCGACATGACCGATCGAGACCGTCACCGCGTCGGTGGCCGGTACCTGGCGGTACAACTGGCCGGTACCGGAGATGATGTCGGCGACCGCCGGCATCGGATCGATGCCGTACCAGGGCATCGAGCCATGTACCTGCTTGCCCACCACCTCGATCCTCACCAGGCACGACGCCGCGTACTGGTTGCCGATGCCATAGCCCACAACGCCTTTGGGCAATGGGGCGACATGCATGCCGAACATCATCGTCGGGCGCAGGTCGGCGAACGCACCGGCGTCGATCATGGCCTTGGCACCGCCGGCCTCGTCGATCGGCGGCCCTTCTTCGGCGGGCTGGAACACGAACATCACCGTCCCGGGCAGGTCTTCCCGAACCGACGCGAGCACGTCCGCCGCACCCAGCACGGTCGACGTGTGGCAGTCGTGTCCGCATGCGTGGGCCACCGGGAACGGACCGCCCGGATACTCCGAGTCGACGACCGTGGACGCGAACTCGACACCGGAGGCCTCGGCGACCGGCAGAGCATCCATGTCGGCGCGCAGACCCGCGACGCGATCTCCCGCGCGGCCGCCGCGCAGGACGCCGACCACGCCGTGCCCGGCGATGCCGGTGTGAACCTCGTCGAGGCCTGCCCGGCGCAGCCGCTCCGCCACCAGCGCCGAGGTGTTGACCTCGCGGTTCGACAGTTCGGGATGGGAATGGAGGTGGTGGCGCGTCTGGATCAGTTCGCCCAGCGCATCCCGCGCCCTCTCGTCCAGCAGATTTCTCGTGGCGGCAACATCATCGGCACCCATCGCCCCATTGTCGCCGATCAACTGCCGAGACGTCATCGAACACGCTATCCGGTGGCCGCTCCCAGTCCCCGGCGCACCAGCAGCGGACCGATCTCGGGTCGGCGACCGATCAGTTTCTCGTGTGCGACAAGCGGATCGACGCTGTCGCCTCGGGAGAGGGTGGCCTCGGCGAACTTCTGCCCATTGGTGCGTTGCAGACCGCCTTCGGCGAGAAACCACTGCTCGGTCTCGGCGTCGAGAACCTCGGACCAGATGTAGGAGTAATAGCCGGCCGAGTACCCACCGCCGAAGATGTGGTTGAAGTAGGCGCTGCGATATCGCGGCGGGATGAGATCGCCGACGAACCCGGCCGACCGTAGTGCCGCGCGTTCGAACGCCTCGACGTCGTCGACGGTGTCGTCGACGGTGATGCGGTGCCAGGCGAGGTCGAGGACGGCGGCGGCCAGATATTCGATCGTGGCGTGAGCGGTCTCGGTGTTCGCCGACTCGCGCGCCGCCTCGGCCAGCTCGGCCGGGATCGGTTCCCCGGTCTCGTGATGACGTGCGTAGTGCGACAACACGTCCGGGTGCAGCGCCCACATCTCGTTGACCTGCGACGGAAACTCGACGAAGTCGCGCGGCACCGACGTTCCCGACAGCGACGGATAGTCGACCGCCGACAACAGCCCGTGCAGAGCGTGACCGAATTCGTGGAACAGCGTGGTGAGCTGATCCATCGTGAGCAGGCACGGCTTGCCGTCGTCGGGCTTGGTCAGATTGAGGACGTTCACGACGACCGGCTGGGTGGAAAGCACCGTCGACTGGTCGACGATGTTGTTCATCCACGCCCCGCCCCGCTTCGAGGGTCGCGCGAAATAGTCGCCGAGGAACAACCCGACGCTTCGACCACTCTCGCCGAAGACCTCCCAGATCCGGACGTCGGGGTGGTAGCCGGCCAGGTCACCCCGCTCGGTGAATCGCAGTCCGTACAGCTTGCCCGCGGCATGGAACACGCCCCGCTCCAGGACCTTGTCCAGCTCGCAGTAGTTCGCGAAGTCGTCCAGTGGTACAGCGGAGTTCGATCGTCGATCCCGTTCCAGCCAGAAGGTGAGATCGGCGGGTCCGATGTCGTGGTTTGCCAGCTGCGTCAGCCTCGTCAGCTCCCGGCCACCGGCCCGCATCGCGGATTCGGTCAGCTCACCGAGCAACGCGGTCACCGATGCCGGGTCCGGCGCGGTCTGCTCTGCGATCACGTATTCGGCGTGATCGGTGTACCCGAGCAGCCGAGCGCGCCGGGCACGCAGACCGACGATCTCCAGGATCAGTTCGCGGGTGTCATGGTCGTTGCCGCGGGAACAACGGTTGACCGAGGCATCGAAGACCCGTTGCCGCACCGTGGGATCGGTCAGCGAGGTGAGCACTGACTGACTCGTCGGCAATTCCAGCGTGATCAGGTATCCGGAGTCGTGCCCGGCGTCCGCGGCTGCGCGACGTGCCGCACGGATCTCCCCGTCCGACAACCCGTCGAGATCGGCCTCGTTGTCGACCAACACCGCCGAGGCATTGGTGTCGTCCAGGATCCGCTGCGAGAACGTCGTGGTCAGGAAGGCCAGCCGCGACGAGATCTGTCGCATCTGCTCCTGATCGTCGGGCCCGAGGCCTGCGCCGGCGCGGACCGATTCGCGGAACCGCTTGGCCAACAGTCGTTCCTGCGCCTCGGTCAGTGCCAGGTCGGCCCGGCGCTCATGGAGATCGGCGATCCGCGAGAACAGGCGGCCGTCCATCGCGATGGTGTTGGCGTGGTCGGTGAGCAGTGTGGAGAGCTTCTGGGAGATCTCGTTACGAACCGGATTCGTGTCCGGCCCGACCAGATTGAAGAACACCCCACTCGCCCGCGCGAGGTCGCGACCGGAGAGTTCGAGTGCCTCGACCGTGTTGTGGAAGGTGGCCGGGCGCGGGTCGGTCGCGATCGCCTCCACCTCGGCGATCTGGGTCGCCATCGCCTCGGTGAAGGCGGGCAGGAAATCATCGTCGGTGATCGCCGCGAAGTCGGGCAGTCCATGCGGCAGCGTGCTCTCGGCGAGAACCGGGTTGACCTCAGGACGATTCATCAGACTATTTCCCCTTCGGTTTGTCGCCGCCTGCATCGGTGGACAGGGCTGCGACGAAGGCCTCCTGCGGGACATCGACACGGCCGATCGTCTTCATCCGCTTCTTGCCTTCCTTCTGCTTCTCGAGCAGTTTGCGCTTACGGCTGATGTCACCGCCGTAGCACTTCGCCAGCACATCCTTGCGGATCGCGCGGATGTTCTCGCGCGCAATGATCTTCGATCCGATCGCGGCCTGGATGGGCACCTCGTACTGCTGGCGGGGGATGAGTTCCTTCAGCTTGGTCGCCATCTTGTTGCCGTAGGTGTAGGCGCCGTCCCGGTGCACGATGGCGCTGAAGGCGTCGACGGCCTCGCCCTGCAGCAGGATGTCGACCTTCACCAGGTCGGCCTCCTGCTCCCCCGACTCCTCATAATCGAGGCTCGCGTACCCACGGGTCCGCGACTTGAGGGCATCGAAGAAGTCGAAGATGATCTCCGCCATCGGCAACGTGTAGCGCAACTCGACGCGGCTCTCGGACAGGTAGTCCATCCCGCCGAGTTCACCCCGCCGCGTCTGGCACAGTTCCATGATGGTGCCGACGAACTCGCTGGGCGCGATGATCGTCATCTTCACGATGGGCTCGTAGATGTGCTTGGCCTTGCCCGCAGGCCAGTCCGACGGGTTGGTGACGGTGATCTCCGCACCGTCCTCCATGATCACGCGGTACACGACGTTCGGTGCCGTCGAGATCAGATCGAGGTCGAACTCCCGCTCGAGCCGTTCGCGGGTGATCTCCATGTGCAGCAGGCCGAGGAATCCGCAGCGGAAACCGAAGCCGAGCGCCACCGACGTCTCCGGCTCGAATGTGAGTGCGGCATCGTTGAGCTGCAACTTCTCGAGGGCCTCGCGTAGCACCGGGTAATCCGATCCATCCACCGGGTAGAGCCCCGAATAGACCATCGGCCGCGGCTCCCGGTATCCGGTCAGTGCCTGCTCGGCACCGTTGCGCGCGGTGGTCACCGTGTCGCCGACCTTCGACTGACGCACGTCCTTCACGCCGGTGATCAGGTAGCCGACCTCACCGACGCCGAGGCCCTTCGACGGTTTCGGCTCCGGGGACACGATGCCGACCTCGAGGAGTTCGTGTGTCGCTCCGGTCGACATCATCAGGACCTTCTCGCGCGGGACGACGCGACCGTCGACGACGCGCACGTAGGTGACCACGCCGCGATAGGTGTCATAGACAGAGTCGAAGATCATCGCGCGCGCCGGCGCGTCTGCGTCACCGGTCGGCGCCGGGATCTCGTCGATCACCTTGTCGAGGAGAGCACCGACTCCCTCACCGGTCTTGCCGGAGACGCGCAGCACGTCGTCGGCCTCGCAGCCGATGATGTGGGCGATCTCGGCGGCATAGCGGTCGGGATCGGCGGCCGGGAGATCGATCTTGTTCAGCACCGGGATGATGGTGAGGTCGTTCTCCATCGCGAGGTAGAGGTTCGCGAGGGTCTGGGCCTCGATGCCCTGGGCCGCGTCGACCAGCAGGACCGCCCCTTCGCAGGCCTCCAGGGCGCGTGACACCTCGTAGGTGAAGTCGACGTGCCCAGGAGTGTCGATCAGGTGCAGCACGTAGTCGGTGGACGAGCCGTCGGCATCGGTGACGGTCCACGGAAGACGCACGTTCTGCGCCTTGATGGTGATGCCCCGCTCCCGCTCGATGTCCATCCGGTCGAGATATTGGGCGCGCATCGCTCGTTCCTCGACCACGCCGGTGAGCTGCAGCATCCGGTCGGCCAGGGTGGATTTTCCGTGGTCGATGTGGGCGATGATGCAGAAGTTCCGGATCCGCGCAGGGTCGGTGAAGGTGGTGTCGGCGAAGTTGGGAATCGAACTGCTCCTCGGAACGTGCGTGGCATGGTTCGCGGTCGGTGCGGCCGCATGTCCAGACCAGTTTCTCATGCCTGAGCGTGGTGTCGACGTGGACGCTCGCCGCTACCGTGAGTGACATGGCCTCGAGCACCCCTGAGACGACCTCCCACGACACCGGCGGCGTGGTCGCCGAGGTGTCTCGTCCGCCCGGCCAGAACCGCGGCGTGGCCGTTCTCGCGCACGGCGCAGGCGGCAATCGCCACGCGGTGATCCTGCGTGCCATCGCCGCCGAACTCTGCGCGCACGGGCTCGTCGTCGCCCGCATCGACCTCCCGTACCGGCAGCGGCGACCCAAGGGGCCGCCGAGTCCGTCCACGGCTGCTGCCGATCGCGACGGCATCGTCGCAGCCTGCGCAACCTTTCGCGACGAGTCCACCGGCCCCCTCATCGTCGGCGGTCACTCGTATGGCGGCCGACAGGCATCGATGGCGGTAGCCGAGAATCCCGACCTCGCCGACGGCCTGTTGCTCACCTCCTACCCGCTGCACCCACCGGGCAAGCCCGAGCGCCTCCGGACCGAGCACCTCCCCTCGATCTCCGTGCCCACCGTGATCGTCCACGGGAGTACCGATCCGTTCGCGACCCCGGACGAACTCACCGCGGCCGTCGCACTGATTCCGGCACCGGTGCGCGTCGTCGAGATCGAGAAGGTCGGACACAATCTGAACCCTGACCGGAAGCCGACCGCCGCCCTCACGGCCGAAGCGGTCACGGAGACCTTCTTCACTTCGGAGCCGACGTGACCGCCGACCGCGAGACCGGCGGGGTGCAGAGCCCGCCGCCCGGGCATCCGACACACGAGTTGGCCCGGCAGATCCTCTACTCGCCCGACCTCGACGGCGCGGCCGATCCGGGTGAGATCGTCTGGACGTGGGTCCCCTACGAAGACCGCGCGGACAAGGGCAAGGACCGGCCCGTACTGGTCGTCGGACGCGATATCGATGACGCCGACCGTTCCCACCTGCTCGGCCTCATGCTCTCCAGCAAGGACTGGCACCGCGAGGATCCGGATTGGATCTCGCTCGGGACCGGGGTGTGGGATTCCTGGCACCGCGAGAGCTTCGTCCGCCTCGACCGTGTTCTGATGGTCGCCGAACACGGCATCCGGCGCGAAGGGGCGATCCTCGACCAGAATCGTTTCGAGGTCGTCGCCACGCGGCTACGCACCGATTTCGGCTGGCGCTGAGCCCTCGCGCGCACCCTCCGCAGGCCGCGGCCGGTACTCAGGCGAGTCGCGTGATCTCCACGACGACGTCGAGATCCGTTGCGCCGCCGCCGGTGTAGATGCCCTTCAGCGGTGACACGTCGGAGTAGTCACGACCGACGCCGACCGAGACATGCTGTTCGCTGATGCCGGTGTTGTTGGTCGGGTCGTATCCCCACCAGCCGCCGGTCCACGCCTCGATCCAGGCGTGGCTCTGTCCCTCGACAGTCGCGTCGATCTCGGCGTTCGGCTTCGGGTGCAGATATCCCGACACGTAGCGGGCCGGAATCCCCAGACTGCGCAGCATCAACAAGGTCAGGTGCGCGTAGTCCTGACACACGCCCTTGCGTTCGTTCCAGGCATCGACGGCCGTGGTGTGCACGCCGGTGGTACCCGGGACGTACTCCATCTCCTCGTGCACGTACCGGCACACCGCCTCCACGGCATCTTCGGGATCGAGCCCTTTCGCCAGTCGGGTTGCCGCAGAGGACAGTTGGCGGTTCTTGCACACGTATGTGGTGTACGAGAGCATCTCGTCATAGCGATCGGCGACATACCCGCCGCGGATCTCGTCCCATGTGACCTTCTCCGAGGGACGTTCTCCCGCTTCGGTTTCCACCACCGACATGCCCGACACCTCGAGCTCCTCGTGTGGAGCATGCAGATCGAACGCGGTCACCGCGCTGCCCCAGTAGTCGGTGTATCGATAGGACCGGGTGGCGGGCACCGTCTCCACACGGTTCACGATGACGTTCTGCCGATTGTCGCTGCGCGGGGTGAGGCGCGCCTCGTTGTAGGACGACGTGACCGGGCTCTTGTAGGCGAATCCGGTGGAATGGACGACGCGCAGACGCCAGCTCACAGCTCACTCTCCTCGATGACATGATCTTCGGCATCGCTGACCCGGGCGTCCGCCCACGACACGTAGGGCGACACGTGGAAATACTGTGCGGTGACCGCCTCGTTCACCTCACGACAGGTGTCCTGGAGGTCGATCAGACGATCTTGCAGGTCGTCGAGGAGCTTGCCCGGCTCGAGGAACTCGAGCGAACTGCGCGCGCGCCCGAGCAGCAGGAGGGCCTCCACCTGGGCTCCAACCCGGCTCGGACGTTTCTCCAACTCGACCAGATTGCTCTCGGCCACACGAAGGGCATGGAACACCGACCGCGGGAAGAGCCGGTCGACCAACATGAACTCGACGATGTTCTCCGCGTTGAGCACGCCGCGGTAGGTACGCAGGAACGTGTCGTGGGCGCCTGCCGACACCAGGACGCTCACCCATGCCGGCGAGCTGACCCGGTCTCCCGCACGCGACAACAGCATTCGGATGGTCATGTCGACCCGTTCCACCGACCGCCCGAGGAGCAGATAGCGGTAGCCGTCATCGTGGCTGAGGGTCGCGTCGGCGAGGCCTGCGAACATCGCGGCCCGATTCTTCACGTATGACAGGAACTCGTGCGGCCCGAGGCGTCGGGCACGTCGTTCGGCATCCCCGAGTCCGTTGTAGGTGGTGTTGAGACACTCCCACATCTCGCTCGAGGTCACTTCTCTTGCACCGCGGGCGTTCTCGCGTGCCGAGCGGATCAGGTCGATGATGGACCCGACCGAATCCTTGTCGTACGCGACGCGTTCGGTGAGGGTCCACACGTCGAGCGGATCGTCGGTGTCGGGTGTTTCCAGACCCAGCACCTGGATGACCAGGCGTGCCTGACGATCCACGTCCACCGTCGCGTCCTCGAGGAGCTGGTGGATCGCGACGTCCAGGATGCGGGCCATGTCGTCGGCGCGTTCGACGTACCGGCCGATCCAGTACAGGGATTCGGCGTTGCGGGCCAACATCATTTGCGGCCACCTCGCTCGGTGCCCGTGCCCTGCTGCGGCAACGCGGATTCTTGTCCCTGCTGCTGTTGCTGGGATTGGGTGTGCAATGGGTCCGGCGCACTCTCGGCCGGCCGCGCGGCGGCAACACCGCTGGCGTCGACGACCTTCGCGCCAGAGAGTTCCCGTTCCGCCGACGACCGTGACGACGCGAGCACCCACGTGTCCTTGGAGCCGCCACCCTGGCTGGAGTTGACCACCAGTGAGCCTTCCGGCAGGGCGACGCGGGTGAGTCCGCCGGGCAGCACCCAGACCGATTCACCGTCGTTGACCGCGAACGGCCGCAGGTCGACGTGTCGGGGCCGGACGTCGCCATCGATCTTGGTCGGCACGGTCGAGAGCTGCACCACCGGCTGGGCGATCCAGCCGCGGGGATCGTTGCGGACCTTGCGCGCCAAGGTGTCGAGCTCCGCCTTGGTGGCGTCCGGACCGAACACGATCCCGTAGCCGCCGGAACCCTCGACCGGCTTGATCACCAGTTCGTCGATGCGGTCGAGGACCTCCTCGCGTTCGTCGTCGAGCCAGCACCGCAGAGTGTCGACGTTCATCAGCGACGGCTTCTCGCCGAGGTAGTACTCGATGATCTCCGGTACGTAGGTGTAGATCAGCTTGTCGTCGCCGACCCCGTTGCCGACCGCGCTCGAGATCACCACGTTGCCGGCCCGCGCGGCGTTCAGGAGCCCTGCGACGCCGAGCATGGAATCCGGGCGGAACTGCATCGGGTCGAGGAAGTCGTCGTCGATGCGACGGTAGATGACATCGACCCGCTGCTCGCCCTCGGTGGTCCGCATGTAGACGATGTTGTCGCGGCAGAACAGATCTCGTCCCTCGACGAGTTCCACCCCCATCAGGCGGGCCAACAGCGAATGCTCGAAGTAGGCGGAGTTCGCGACGCCGGGCGTGAGCACCACGATGTTGGGGTCGGCCTCGTTGAAGGCCGCCGAGGCACGGAGCGCTCGCAGGAGGTGACTCGGGTAGTCGGCCACCGCGCGGACGCGGTGTGACGAGAACAGATCCGGGAACACCCGCGCCATGGTTCGTCGGTTCTCCATGACATAGGAGACGCCGGACGGCGAACGGAGATTGTCCTCGAGGACCCGGAAGTCGCCGTTCTCGTCGCGGATCAGGTCGATACCCGCGACGTGGATACGAACTCCGTTGGGTGGCCGGATGTTTGCGGCCTGCCGATGAAAGTGCTCGCACGAGTGGACCAGACGTTTGGGCAGGACGCCGTCCCGAAGGATCTCCTGCTCACCATAGATGTCGTCGAGGAAGAGTTCGAGCGCCTGCACCCGCTGGGTGATCCCCGCCTCCAGCTTGGTCCATTCGGTCGCCGAAATGACCCGTGGCACAACGTCGAGCGGGAACGGTCGTTCTTTTCCCGACAGCGAGAACGTGACGCCCTGGTCGATGAAGGCGCGCCCGAGCGCGTCCACGCGCACGTCGAGATCGGCGCGGTCGTACTCGGCCATCGCCTTGTAGATGCCCCGGAACGGGGCACGAACCTCGCCGTCGGCATCGAACATCTCGTCGAAAGCCTTGCCGTACGGGCCTTTCGAGTAGCCGGCGAAGATCGTGTCATCGATCGCCTTCGGTTCCCGCACAACGGTCTTCGCTCGTTTGGCGGGAGCACTCGAGTCACGCGCCCGCCCCTTGGCTGCCGGGGCCGCCTTGGCGTCACCACGGGCGCCGCCGGACTTGGCACCCTTGGTCGTTCCGGTTGCGTTCGACTTGCCGGAGGCGGCCTTGGTGGCGGCTCGCTTGGTGGACGCTGAGGACGTCGACGCGGGACTCATAACTTGACATGGTGCTACAAAAACGCGGATTCGGCATGACGGTTCGGCATGCCTGACTCACAGCGAGCGGCGAACTCCCAGTGCACGCCGCCGGATCCGACGCACGATGTTCATCGCGCGGGTCTTCCATCTCGGGCCGACCGCAGGCAACGGCGCCACCTTGACCATCTCGGACATCGTGTCGAGGGCGACGTCGAGGACGTCCTGGACCGTCGGCGGCAACGCGTCACCAGCCGCCAGCCGACTCACGGCCAGGTCACCGAGGTCTCCGGATACGCGGTAGCCGGCCGAGCGCACCTCGCCGATCATCTCGTCGGCGGTGTGGGCGATCCAGGTCCGCTGGTCCGACGTCAGGCCACGTGGGGCCCCGTTGGGCGCCTCGAAGAGGATCTCGCCGATCAGTTGCCCTTTGATGACGCGCTCGTAGCGCTGCCATGCCACCTCGGTGGGTTGCAAACGGTGGTTGAGCTGACGCAGGAACTCCGCCTGGGCGGCCGACAACGACGAGTTGAGACTGGGCACCGGGATGGTGAGGGCGGCCGGGTCGACGTCGAGCACCCGCAGGAATCTCTCCCACAGATTGTCGCCGGGCGTGTCGCGGCGCGTGGGCACGGTCACGACGTGCACCCGCTCCGGCCCCACTGCCTGAGCCCAATCGGCGAGGATCCGGATGTAGTCCTGGAACTCCCAGAACGGTTCCTCGACGGCGCCGTCGGTCGGCGCGACGAATCCCGGGAGGGCCGGACCGCAGGTGTGCACGGAGGCCAGGAACTCGTCGAAGGTCGCTTCTCGCTGGTTCTTGATGTTCTCCTGCCACACCGACGGGAGTTGTCGCGCCAGGTCTCGCACCGTGGCGATCACGTGCACCTCGTCGGCGAAGGAGAGGTCGTCCATCAGTGTCGCGATGTGCTCCGGAGTTGCCGTGGCGTAGAGCTCGTGCGAGAGCAGGGAGGTCTGCGGCCACGCCTTGATCTGCGCGAGCAGTGTCGGCCACTTGCGCGCGAAGGCCGGGTCGACCCAGTCGAGGTAGCGCTCGGGCTGGAGATGGACCGCGGCGTGGAAGTGATCGGAGATGACGTCACCCGGATACAGGAGACCCGACGACCGCATGGCCAGGTCACGGTTCCGCCAGAGCCGATCCTGGAGATGTGTGGTCCCCGTTTTGGGCAGGCCGATATGCACGTAGACAACAGACATGATGAGTTGAAGCCTAGTTGGTGGAAACCCTTGCGCATCGTCTGGCGATGGGGTGGCCGGTAGGGCCGGCTGTCACGATTTGGGCGCTGTCGAGCCCGGCTGGTAACGTAGAGCGCTGTCGCAGTGTCGGCAGGATCTTACCGATCCGGACCCGTCCGAACTGCTCAGGCGCGACCCGCTCGCCGCCGAAACAGAACAACGAGTACCAACCCGAACCAAAGAGGTATACACGCGTGGCAAACATCAAGTCGCAGGTCAAGCGCATCCGCACCAACGAAGCGAGCCGTCAGCGCAACCAGGCTGTGCGCTCGTCGCTGCGGACCGCGATCCGTCAGTTCCGCGCGGCTGCCGATGCAGGCGACAAGAACAAGGCCGCCGAGCTCGCCGCCGATGCAGGCAAGAAGCTCGACAAGGCCGCCTCGAAGGGCGTCATCCACGCCAACCAGGCCGCCAACAAGAAGTCGGCGATGGCGCTGGCAGTCAACAAGCTCTGACCTGCCCCCAACAGCTACAGCCAGATCTTCACGGCTCACCCCGGTGACATTCACGCGGTCACCGGGGTGAGTTGCGTCCTGTCAGTCCCGTCGGCTGCGTTCGCGCGCCGGACGTAGATCCGCGACTTTCGCGACGGCGTGCTCGAGGCTGAAGTCCGCGTCCGCGGCCTGTCCCTTGACGTCGCCGTTCAGCTGGGCGACCACGACGATCGCCGACGCGATCGAGATGGAGTCCCACGCCCGGGCCTGCGCCTGCACCTTCTTCACGCGCCGCGGCGGCATACCCAATTCCGATGCGGCCGCGTACTGGTCCATCGACCCCATCGCCCGCACCCGGGCGATCGCGTGCACCGCCTCCGCGAGAGCATCGGCCAGCAGCACCCGAGGCACCCCGTGATGCTCGGCCCACGCCAATGACTCCAGGGCGCCCGCCCGGTCGCCGGTGACCGCCTTGTCGGCGACCTCGAACCCCGTGATCTCCGGACGGCCCTGGTAGTAGAGCCGGACCGCGTCCACGGTGACCTTGCCGCCTGTGTCGGCCACCAGCTGGCTGCACGCGGCGGCGAGTTCCCGCAACTCGGAACCGACCCCCTCGACGACCTGCTCGACGACGTCGTTGCTGACCTTCGCACCGAGTGACCGGAACTCGTTGCGGACGAAATCGATGCGCTCGGACGGCCATTTGGGACCCGCGCAATCGTGCTCGACCGCCCCCGCCTTCTTCAACGCCGGCACCATCGACTTGGCGCGGCCGCCACCGGTGTGGGCGACCATCAAGGTGATGCCCTCGGGCAACTCCGCGGCCGCCTCGCTGATCAGCGCCGCGGGCTCCTTGCCCGCCTCGGCGGCCGACTCGACCACCACGATGCGATCCTCCGCGAACAACGACGGACTGAGCAGTTCGGCCAGCTCGTGCTCGGTCACGTCGCCCGCCCGGACCCGCGTGACCGGGATGTCGGCACCGGTGGCCGCGGACTGCTCGGCGACCACTGCCGTGATCACCCGGCCCGTCAAGAAGTCATCGTCCCCGAGCAGCAGGTGCAGGCGTTGCGTCACGGCGACCATGGTGCCAGACCCGCCCGACATCGCGCCCACGACCGGGCACCCGCGCATCGAGTTCGCGGCGCCGCGCCGCACGGTGAGCCAGGTGGTGGAGCACGAACACGGCCAGACCGCTGCCGCCCGCCACGACGATCCCACCGACAACGCCCGACGGCACCGGGACCGCAGCCCAGGACAATCTGCCGAGTACGCGCGCACACATCAACATCCACCACAGCTCCGGTCCCAGACCTCGGATGACCAATTCGGCACAGCCCGCGCCGAAACCGTCCGGTCCTCCGATGGCGCCGACCACGGCGGCCGCCGTTCCGACAACACCGACAAGACCGACCACCGGGACGACCAGGATGTTGGCCAGCAGCCCGACGATGCTGAATCGTCCGCTCAGCACCGCGATGACCGGTGCGGTGGCCAGTTGAGCGGCCACCGCCATCGCCACGAGCTCCGCCAGCATCGGGGGAACACGCCGATCTCGCAACCAATCTCGTAGTCCGCCGGACCACAGCACCAAACCCGCGGTGGCCAGCACCGACAACGCGAACCCCGGCGCGACGGCCAGTTCCGGCCACCACAGCAGTCCGATGACGGTGGCCGCGCCGAGGGCGGGCATCGCCCGTGCCCGCCGTGACCCGACCAGTGCCAGCAGCCCGACCATGCCCATCATCGCCGCCCGCAATACGCTCGGCGACGGGCGGACGAGGATCACGAAACCCACCAGGACGATGGTCCCGGCCACCGCCGTGACCCACGGCGACGCGCCCAACGACCGGATCCCGAATATGGCTGCCCCGCAGACGATCGCGAAATTACTGCCGGACACGGCAAGCAAGTGGGTCAATCCGGCCGCCCGAAAGTCGTCGCGCACCTCCGCGCCGAGCATGCTCGTGTCCCCGAGGACCAGCCCCGGCAACAGACCCGAGGCATCCGGGCCGAGTGCGCGCGCCGACAGCACCCTCAGCCGTTGACGGATCTCGCCCGCCATACGCTGGTGCGGTGGCGGGCGACCGACCAGTCGCGGCTCTGACACCGCTGACAGCCGTGCTGCCATCAGGTCGTGACCTCGAGGCGGGCTGATGCGCACCAAAGCCGAAACATGCTGTCCTGGCATGACTTCCGCCCAGCCATCGGCCACACCGGTCAGCTCGGCACCGATACGGCGACAGTCGCGACCGGCGACCGCGGCCACGTCGACGCGAATCCGGACCCGCGCTCCCGGATCGAGGGTCACCGGGTCGTCGCGGATGACGACCGTGACCCGGGCCTTCCCGTCGACGTGCGACAACGGATGTGCGGCAAGCGCATCGAGGCGGATCGCCAGGGATCCCGCCGTCACCGCTGCCAGACCGCAGATCACCACCACGAATGACACCGCCGCCCAGCTCACCCACCCCAGTCGGACGGCCACAACGGACGCCATGCATCCGGCACTTCCGGCAATCACGATCGGCCAGAGGGTATCCGGCAGGCCCAGCAGCCCGACCAGGCTGACCACCCACACGACCGATGCGGGGACGACCAGCCGGTAGTCATTGGCGGGAACGAGCCCACCGATCGTCCACCTGCGCGTCACACGATGACCAGGTCGCGCAGCTTCGCGAGCCGGGCCGGTCCGATGCCGTCGACTTCGCCGAGTTGCTCGACCGACCCGAACCGCCCATGGGCCTCGCGCCAGGCGATGATGGCCTTGGCAGTCACCGGGCCCACCCCGGGCAGCTCGTCGAGCTGCGCCTCGGTCGCGGTGTTCAGGTCGACCTTGCCCGCTGCGCCCGCCGTCGGCGACGAGGACGCCGGTCCCCCGTTGGCGGACGACGGTGGCCCGGACGCGCCGGTGGGACCGGATGGCCCGACGACGGCGCTGCGGATCGACATCCGTCCACCGCTGCCGGCGTAGCCGACCAGGATCTGATCACCGTCGCTCAGCCGCTGAGCCAGGTTGAGAGACAGGAGATCTGCGCCTCGACGGGCACCGCCTGCCCGATCGATGGCGTCGGCGACGCGCGGCTGCCCGTGCAGCCGGACCAGTCCGGGCCGATGCACCAGGCCGACGACGCTGACCACGAGCTCCTCGGCGGCGGGCGGCGACGACCCGGCCGACGCAACCGACGCGGCCGGGGCCGCAGCCGAACTCGTCGGCCCGGCCGACATCGGAAAGGCCACGGGTGTCGTCGCGTCACCGGATCCGCCTCGGAGCAACGAGAACCCGGCCACCGAACATGCGACGATGCCGACGAGGATCAGGGCGATCGCGGCCGGCGGGGCGACGGCGAACCGCCGCCTCGGGCCCGGCTCGTCCAGATCGTCCGGATCGAGGTCACCGAACCTGTCTCCGACGATCATCCGGGATCGCGGGCGGTCTTCCGGCGGAACGGGATCCAGCCAGGTGGGCACCGCCGCGACCCCCCACGGGCTGTCCACCGCACCGGTGTCGGCAGCAGGATGGCCGACCGTATCGTCGATGCGAGCAGCGGCGACCGGACCGACGTCGGGAGCAGCGTCGGGACCGGAGCCCCACACCTCGGAGACGTCGGTGTCACGGACGTCGGGGATCTCGGCGTCACGGTCCTGCGGCGCGTTCGGTTCGGCGGCCGGCGGCGACAGCCGGTCCAGCGCGGAGCGGGAGCGCCGCCCGCCCCGGTGCTCGACCGCGGGCGCACCGAAGGAGGGTCGTCGCGCAGAGGTGCTCATGACCGATGAGCCTAAGAACCGGAACCGCCGATGACGGCCGGGAACCGGCCGGCAGACCCGATCTGTGGATGAATCCGGATCTGTGAACGGCCCGCGGCGGCCGGTCTTCTCAGACCTCGATGGGATCGAGGCCGGTGGCGATCGCCACCCCGATGGCCCCGGGACCCACATGGCAGCCCAGGATCGGCCCGAGATCGACGATGAGTTCCGACGTCACGACCCGCAGCCGCTCGGTCAGTTGGCCTGCCAGTTCTCGGGCCAGCTCGGGGGCCGCGCTGTGCTGGACACCGAGGGTGACCGGCCTGCCGTCGGCCGACTCGACGGCCGCATCGACCATCTTGGTGAGCGCCTTGGAAAAGGTGCGGTGGCGCTCCTTGAGCGTGAGGATTCCGTCGACCATGTGCAGGATCGGCTTGATCGACAGCGCCGAACCCAACATCTTGCTGGCCGCACTGATCCGGCCGCTCTGGCGCAGGTTGTCGAGCTGGTGGACGCAGATCATCGAGTCGACGGTGGCCGCCTGTCGGATCGCCGACTCGTACACGCGGTCCCGATCGGCGCCGGACGCCGCGGCCTGGGCGGCACCGATCGCGGTGAAGCCGACGGCCAGGCCGACCGACCTGGCATCGACCACCCGCACCTGTCCGGGAAACTTCTCGGCCGCCAACCGGCCTGCGCCCCACGTGCCCGACAGCCTGCGCGACATGTGGACCGCCACCACGCCGTCACCGTCGCTCGCGGCCAGTGCTTCCTCGTAGGCGATCGCGAGGTCGTGTGGATTGGCACCAGAGGTCGTCACGCCCGGCGTCGAGATGATGTCGTCGGGGATGTCGTCGACGCCTTCGAGGTAGTCGGTGCCGTCGAGTTCGAGGTGGAGCGGTACCTGCCGGATGCCATAGTGATCGGTCACGGCGCGCGGCAACCGCGACGATGAATCGGTGACGACGACGACTGGCACGGGTCTACGTTAGCCGGTCGCCTCTCGACCGGCCGCGCGCCGGTCGAGGACATCGTCGACCACCGGCACCACGACGTCGGCGATGCCACGATGACACTCGTATCCCCAGTGGATTCCATCCGGATTCATCTCGTCGCTCGCGCCGCCATCGACCGGAAAGAACCCGTCCCTGGTGACCGGATAGAAGTCCGCGACCGCCAGATCGTGCGTGGTCGCCCACTCGGCCATCGCGGCCGTGGTGGGGATCCGGCCACTGTGCACGTAGCCGTAGTACGGACTCCGATGCGTGGGTGGCAGGCACACCACGATGGGCAGATCCGGTCGGAGGTGATTCAGCGCGGCACGGATCTTCTCCAGGTATTCGACCGTCACCCTGGGCGGCAGGGCCACCGGCCATCCGACCGTGGACAGCCGCGGTTGCAGCCACTGGTATCCGTCCCGGACGACCTGTCGCAACCGGTTCGGCCTGACGTACCGGATCTGTTCTCGCACCGCGGTCGGCAGCGGCGAGGGAAGACTGTCCATCCCGCCGAAGGCCAGGACCACGACGTCGGCGCCCGGAACCGCGGCCCAGATGTTCGGATCCTGGGTCAGCGCCCACCACACGTCCCGGCTGGTCCAGCCGATCCGTCCGAACAGACGTACCTCGCGGCCGCAGGCCTCGCCGACCAGATTCGGCCAGATCCTCGGGTCGTCGGCGGCGAGCCCGCCGGACGGGCCGTAATAGGCCAACGAGTCGGAGAGGATCAGGACCGTACCGTCCGAACGTCCGGACGACGGCGCCGGGAGGGTCATTGGACGGCCGCGTCGGCGCTCTCGGCCGACGCGTTCCAGACGTCGAGCCGCCATCGTGGCGGACTCCCCGGGACGCCGTGCCCCGACAGTTGCACCCAGCTGGTGTTGGCGAGCCCGCCGAACACCGGCCACGATGTCTCCGGGAGATCGAGGAGCGCCGCGGTCAATGCGGCGATGACACCGCCATGCGCGACGAGCACGACGGGAGCCTCCGGATTGTCGCCGGTCCCCCATTCGTCGAGATCGGCGACGAGTTCCTCCACGAGCGGCACGGCCCTGCGGGCCACGTCGATCCGGCTCTCGCCGTTCGGAGGACGCCAACCGGCGTCGTCGCGCCAGATCCGCCGCGCACCCGGCATGACGTCGTCGACCTCGTGGTGGGTCATCCCCTGCCAGTCGCCGAGATGGGTCTCACGCAGTCGCTGATCGGTGTCGACCGACAGTCCGGTGCTGCGCGCGAGCGCTTCGGCGGTGTCCCGGGCACGCGTGAGATCCGACGACCTGATGAGCATCGGGGCGCGCTTCGCGAGCACCTCCGCCGCGGCAGCTGCCTGCCGGACCCCGAGAGCCGAGAGATCGGTGTCGAGTTGCCCCTGCATCCGACTGGTGGCGTTGTACTCGGTCTGGCCGTGCCGCAACAGGATGAGGCGCCGCACCACCGGTGTCAGTCGCTCGACCGTGGTGTCGTGCGAATCGGGTCCCCCGCTCATCCCAGGCCGTCCACCTCGATGATCGGGCAGTCCTGCCACAGCCGTTCGAGCGCGTAGAACTGTCGCTCGTCGCTGTGCTGGATGTGCACCACGATGTCGGCGTAGTCGATCAGCGCCCACCGCCCCTCCCGGGTGCCCTCACGACGTACCGGCTTGTACCCCGCCTCGCGGAGTTTGTCCTCCACCTCGTCCACGATCGATGTCACCTGCCGCTCGTTGTCGGCAGAGGCGATCACGAAGATGTCGGTGATGACGAGTTGTTCGGAGACGTCGATGACGGTGACGTCATGCGCGAGTTTGTCGGCGGCGGCGAATGCCGCGACCTTGGCCATCTCCAGCGCTTCGGCTGTGGCAGTCACGGGTGTCCTTCCATCGGATGTTTCGGGGCGGTCGCAACCGGATCGGTCGCACCAGATCGATCAGGGAGCGGAAACGCCCGGCGAGGATGCCCTCGGTGAACGGTACAGCTTGCGTTTGGCGATGTACTGGACCACACCGTCGGGAACCAGGTACCACACCGGTCTCCCGCCGGCCGCGCGGGCGCGGCACTCGGTGGACGAGATCGCCAGCGCCGGGATCTCGAGCATCTGCAGGGTGTCCGGGGGCAGCGCCTCGAGGTGCTGCGCCAGGTGCTTGGCATGGAGTTCGTACCCGGGCCTGCTCACACCGATGAAGTTGGCGAGTTCGAAGAGTTCCTCCCAGTCCTGCCAGGACAGGATCGACTCGAGCGCATCGGCTCCGGTGATGAAGTAGAGCTCGGCTTCCGGATGCATGCTGCGCAGATCACGCAGGGTGTCGACGGTATAGGTGTCGCCCTCCCGCTCGATGTCGACACGGCTCACGGTGAACCGCGGATTGGACGCGGTGGCGATCACCGTCATCAGGTAGCGGTCCTCGGCCGGGCTCACCGCGCGTGCCTGCTCGGCTTTCACCACTGCGGCGTCGTCGTCGGCGAGTTTCTGCCACGGCCGGCCGGTCGGCACAAAGATGACCTCGTCGAGGGAGAACCGGTGCCCCACCTCGCTGGCCGCGACGAGGTGGCCGTTGTGGATCGGATCGAATGTGCCACCCATGATGCCGATACGGCGTGCACGCGGCTGCTGTTGCAACGGGCGGTCGGTGGCCATGAGGTGTGAGTTTACGCGGTCGGCGCCACGTGCCCGCCCGGCCCGGGCCGGATCACACCGGGAGCAGATCTGCGATCGCCCGGCCGAGCTGGGTCGCGTTCCGGCATTCGAACATCTCGATGATCTCGGCGTATTCGATCGCCGCGGAGTCGCCGGTGCCCCAATTGCGCTCCGCCTCGGGATTGAGCCAGTACGCGTGCCGGGCACGGTCGGTGAGTTCACGCAGCGCGCCGAGATGAGGGTCGTGATAGTTCGTGCGTCCGTCGCCGAGGATCAGCAACGCCCCGCGATGGGTGAGCGACTCGCCGTACTCCTCGACGAACCCGCGCAGCATGTTGCCGTAGTCGGAATGCCCGTCCCGCGTACTGATCCGCGCGGTGGTGATCATCCGGTGCATGCTCGCACCGAAGTCCTCGTCGTCGGCGCCGCGGTCGAAGAAGTCGGTGACCTCGTCGACGGTGTCCACGAACGCGAATACTCGCACCTTCGAGAATTGTTGGCGCAGTGCGTAAACCAGCCGCAGCGTGAACTGCGAGAAACCGGCGACCGATCCCGAGACATCGCAGATCACGACGAGTTCGGGCCGGCCGGGCCGCGGCTTTCGATGGCTCAGTTCGATCGGCACGCCGCCGGTGGACATCGACGCGCGGAGCGTCTTGCGGACATCGACGGCACCGCGGTGCGAACGGCGACGTCGGATCTCCAGCTTCGCGGCGAGCAATCGCGCGAGCGGCTGGATGGTCCGTCGGATCTCGGCGAGATCCTTCGCGCCCGCGCTGAGGAAGTTGATGTTCTCGGGCAGCGGCGGCACGGCGTAGTCGGCGACCCGGTCGCGTCCGTTGCGACCCGCCATCCGACGCTGCGTCTCCGCCTCGATGGCGGCCCGCAGCTCCCCTGCCCGGGCGCGGGCGGCGCGACGGTGGAGGGGGTCGGTGCCGGGGCGGTCGCCGCCCGCGCCGTCGTCGTCTCCCCCGCCCGCCATGGCCGCCGCGATCCGCGCGATCAGAGTCTGCGGGTTGACCGTCGACAGCGCCTGATACGCCGAGAACGCCTCACCACGCGTCGAGTCGTATCGGCCGAGCTGATCGACGATGAGGGCGATCATCTGGTCGAGCCGACCATCCGCATCGGCCTCGTCGTCGGCGAGCATGTCGGCGACCATCTCGCGCATCGCCTCCACGTCGATCTCCCCGTCCGGTGTCCGCGGCAGATCTGTCGCCGTCGTCCGCGCGCCGGTGCCCAGTGGGAACCAGAGGTCGAAGACCGTGTCGAACACCCTGCGGTGCATCTGGTCACTGATCAACGTGGTGGCCAGTCCCTCACGGAGGCTGCGCCGGTCGAGGAGGTCGAGGACCTCCATCGCCTGCGCGGCGTCGATGAGCGACGACGGCCCGACGACCATTCCGCGGCGCCGCAACTCGTCGACGAACCCGGTGAGGTGGGCGATCATCGGCACCTCGTCGGTGCCAGCGGCACCCGACCCGGCGGACCCGTCGGTCGACATCAGCCCAGCTTGAGTTCTTTGAGGGCCGTCTTGAGGTCCGGTCGGTGCTTGAGCACCACTCCCAGGGTGCGGGCGATGAGGCCGTCATCGAGCTTGCCGCCGGCCCCGGAACCACTCGACTCGCCGGCGCCCAGCGCGAGCAGGGTGTTGGCCCAGTCGATAGTCTCGGCCACCGACGGCTTCTTCCGGATGTCGAGGGTGCGCAACACACCGACGACACGCACCAGTTCGGCGGACAGCGCATCCGACAGTCCCGGCACGCGCGAAGCCAGGATCTCCCGCTCACGGGCGGCGTCCGGGAAGTCGATGTAGAGGTAGAGACAGCGACGTTTGAGCGCCTCCGAGAGGTCCCGGGTCGCGTTCGACGTCAGGATCACCACCGGGCGCCGGGTCGCGGCCACCGTGCCCATCTCCGGGATGGTCACGGCGAAATCGCTGAGCACCTCCAGGAGCAGGCCCTCCATGTCGACATCGGCCTTGTCGACCTCGTCGATGAGCAGCACCGTCGGCTCCGACCGTGAGATCGCCTTCAGCAGCGGCCGGGGCAGCAGGAACTCATCCGAGAAGATGTCGGCTTTCGCCTCGTCCCATTCACGACTACCGGTCGCCTGGATGTGCAGGATCTGCTTGGCGTGGTTCCACTCGTAGAGCGCACGTGCCTCGTCGATGCCCTCGTAGCACTGCAGGCGGATGAACTCCGCGTCGGTCGCCTGCGAGATCGCCCTCGCCAGTTCGGTTTTGCCGACCCCGGCCGGACCTTCGACGAGCAATGGCTTGCCGAGACGATCGGCGAGGTACGTGGACGTCGCGGTGGCGTCGTCGGCGAGGTAACCGGTCGACCGCAGCCGGGAGACCACGTCGGCGACATCACCGAACGAGGGAACCGTGGCCGGACCACCGCCGGCCGCAGTGGCCGCGTCGCCCATCATGCGGGCCGGATGTGGCCGTCGCCCCAGACGATCCACTTGGTCGAGGTCAGCTCGGGCAGACCCATCGGCCCACGCGCATGGAGTTTCTGGGTCGAGATCCCGATCTCCGCGCCGAAGCCGAACTGTTCTCCGTCGGTGAATGCCGTGGAGGCGTTGACCATCACTGCTGCCGCGTCGACGCGGGAGGTGAACTCGCGGGCGGCCGCGAGATCGGTGGTCACGATCGCCTCGGTGTGGCCGGTGCCGTAGGTGTCGATGTGCGCGACTGCGGCGTCGAGTCCGTCGACGATCTTCATCGCCACGTCCATCGACAGGTACTCCTCGGCCCAATCGGTCTCGGTGGCCGGCTCCATCCCCGGCTCGTCGCCGTGGATGACCACTCCCTGCGCCTGGAGGGCCTGCCGGATCTTCGGCAGCGCGTCGCCTGCGACGGCCTTGTCGATCAGCACTGTCTCGGCGGTGTTGCAGACGCTGGGGCGCCGCGTCTTGGAGTTCAAGATGATCCGGGTCGCGACATCGACATCGGCGAGCGCGTGGACGTAGACGTGGCAGTTGCCGGTGCCGGTCTCGATCGTCGGGACCGTGGCGTTGGCGACGACCGCGTTGATGAGTCCGGCGCCACCGCGCGGGATCACCACGTCGACCAGACCCCGTGCGCGGATCAGGGCGGTGACGCTGGAGCGATCCTCACTGGGCAGCAACGCGACCGCATCGGCGCTCACGCCCTTGGCGCGCAGCACTTCCCGCAGAACGCGCACCAGCTCGGCGTTGGAATCGGCGGCCGACGACGAGCCGCGCAACAGTACTGCGTTGCCCGATTTGAACGCGATCCCGAAGGCGTCGACAGTGACGTTCGGACGGGCCTCGTAGACCATCCCGACCACACCGAGCGGCACTCGTACCTGCCGGAGTTCGAGACCGTTCGGAAGCGTCTTGCCGGAGACGACCACGCCGATCGGGTCGGGCAGTACCGCCACCTGTCGGAGACCGTCGGCGATTCCGGTGATCCGATCCGGGGTCAGTCGTAGACGATCGATCAGGTTCGCCTCGGTGCCGTCGTTCTCGGCACGGACGACATCGGCGGCGTTGGCGGCGAGGATGGCCTCGGCGTCGGCTTCGATCGCCTCTGCGGCGGCGAGCAGGATCTCGTTCTTGGCCGCTGTGGTCAGACCTGCCAGCGTCCTCGACGCGATCCTGGCCGCCTTGGCCAGCCCCCTGACGACCTTCTCTATGTCGGCCGTCTCCACGCCCGGTACGGCGGTGGGTGCACTCATGGATTCCTCGACTTCACGTGCGGAATTATGTCGCTCTCCAGACTAACGCGGTCTGCCGAGACGCAAACAGTGCGGTGCATTCACGACCGGAGTCGGACCACCGACCACGTGCCCCTGTTGACCACACCACAGTGCGCCGTAACCCGGCTCCGGATGCGGGAGATGGTCCGTTCCATCTGCATGCCTCTGTTGACCGCGATGGTGGCAGCTCAATCTCTGAGAATCACCGGATATGGCACGAGCGGCCGAGTGCGCAATTCCCAGCTCCCCGACCGGCGAACCACTCAGGGTGAGGAAATCCGAATCGTCCACCACCATGCCACAGCCGTACTCAGCACTGTCGCAGTGCTTTTCGTAGTTCTGTCGCCGATGGAGCATCGAGTAGCAGGTGATATGTGGACATGATAGTCACGAACTGAATGGAGTACTGACACCGGAATCCCCTGTTCGGCGGCATCCATCGCCCCGGCTCCTGATCCGACTTCGTCTGATTCGACACCGCGTCCACGGCCACGAGATTGGCGGGATCGTTGGCCAGGTTCACGCGCGCCGTCGGCGACCACGACCACGCCCCCATGTCCCAGGCGTAGGCCAGCGGCACGATGTGGTCGATCTGGACGGCGCCCGCACGGCGGTCGCGCCGGAACACGATGAACTCGCCCGTATAGGGACTGCGGAACTCGCCCGCGACGACGGCTCGCGGGCAGGACGACACCGCCGCCCGGCGCGTGTCCGTCAGGTCGCGGGCGAGGACGTCGTTACGGGTGTCGCACCCGTTGAATCCTCCCGCGGCCGCTGTGGCATCGGTCCACGCGGACCCGAATGCTTCGCGCTGGTAATCCCCTCGCGAAGGACGTTGCGCGAGTGCCGAAACCGCCGACAGTGCCCGCAGCGCTCGATCGGCGTGCTCGCGCACGGCGGGATCCGACGTCGATCGATCGCTCTGTGCCACTGTCCCGACGGCCACGATCAGCGCGCTCAGAACACATCCGCAGAGGATCAGCCACCAACGCAGCGGCCACTCGCCCAAGAACGTCATGGTCACTTGGACGTCGCCGCGGGCCGCGTCGTTCCATCGCTGCCGGATCGAATCCTCGCAGCGATCGGGATCACGGACGGCAGCTGTCCGGAATCAGTTTTAGCGTGACGGACATGAACCTGGTATCGCTCCGAATCATCACCCGATCCGTCAACCGACTCGTCACCTTCTACGAAACAGTGACCGCATCGCCGGCACGCTGGGCCACACCCGATTTCGCAGAGATCGTCACTCCGGCAGGAACCCTCGCCATCGGCAGTGAGCGTACCGCTGCACTCTTCGCCGCCGGCACTGTCGAGCCCGCGACGAACCGATCCGTGATCATCGAGTTCCGCGTCGACGACGTGGACGCCGAGTATCGGCGTCTGGCCGGTCAGGTCGGCGAGGTGGTTCAGGAACCGACCACGATGGCGTGGGGTAACCGGTCAGCCTTGATACGCGACCCGGACGGCAATCTGGTCAACCTCTTCACCCCGATCACCAGTGCTGCGTTGGCTCGCCAGGACAGGTGATCCGCTACCAGATGCCTCCGTGCGCTGCGAAACGCTACGACTTGTCGAGGTATTTGACCTTGTTCGGCACGAGGATCGCGTCGACGAGATCGGCGAGCGGACGATGATCGGCCAACGGCAGATCCGCTCCCACGATCTGGTCGGCGAGGTCGCGTGCGTCGCCGATGACATCGCCGTCACCGAGCAGCGACAGGAAGCGCAGTGACGAGGTACCGCCCGACTGCAGCGATCCGAGGACGTCCCCTTCGCGTCGTTGTTCGAGATCGACTCGCGCGAGCTCGAATCCGTCGATCGACCCCTCGACCGCGCGCAGCCGCTGCATCGCCTGCGACACCTGCGGGGCCGACGTCATCAACAGGCACAGGCCGGCATGGCCGCCACGACCGACGCGGCCGCGCAACTGGTGCAACTGACTGACCCCGAACCGCTCGGCATCCACGATCACCATCATGGTGGCGTTCGGGACGTCGACGCCGACCTCGATGACGGTTGTCGACACCACCACGTCGACCTCGCCGCGGCCGAACGCATCCATCACCGCGTTCTTCTCGTCCGCGGGCAGACGCCCGTGGAGCATCTCGATCCGATGGGCCCCGAGCGGACCGGCCAGCAACTCGGCATATTGGTCGACCACCGACGTACTCTTCGGCGCCTGCCCGTCGTCGTCGCGTTGTGCCTTCTTGTCGTCGACATCGTCGCCGATGCGGGAGCAGACCACGTAGACCTGCCGGCCCGATGCGATCTCCTCGGCGGCGCGAGCCCATGCGCGGTCGACCCACGCCTCGTTGCCCATCGGGACGACCGACGTGCTGATCGGTTGTCGCCCCCGGGGCAGCTCGGTCAGCGTCGAGGTCTCCAGGTCGCCGAAGACCGTCATCGCCACGGTCCGCGGGATCGGGGTCGCGGTCATCACCAGGAAGTGCGGCATCAATCCGTCTTTCCCCTTGGCACGCAATACATCCCGCTGTTCGACGCCGAACCGGTGCTGCTCGTCGACCACCACCATCCCCAGGTCGAAGAAGGTGACGTTCTCCTCCAGCAGTGCATGGGTTCCGATGACGATCCCCGCGGTACCCGTCACCACGTCGAGAAGGGTCCGTCGCTTACCCGCGGTCTTCATCGACCCGGTCAGCAGTGCGATCGTGGTGGCTCCCTCGGCGGCGGTCAGCTCGCCTGCCTCGGCGAGGTCGCCGAGCATCGTCCGAATGGTCCGATGGTGCTGGGCCGCAAGAACCTCGGTGGGCGCCAGGATCGCGCACTGATGACCGTTGTCGACGACGCGCAGCATGGCCAACAGCGATACGAGCGTCTTGCCGGACCCGACCTCGCCCTGCAGCAGCCGGCTCATCGGCGCTTCTCGTCCGAGTTCCTCGGTGATCTCGGCGACCACTGTGCGCTGTCCGTCGGTCAGGGTGAACGGCAACCGTTCGAGCAGCCGGTCCTCGAGTCCGCCGGGCACGTGCGGACACGGCGACGCACTCTCGCCCCGTCCGGCGATCCGGCGTTGCGCGAGGACGGTCTGGATCGCCAGCGCCTCGTCGAACTTCAGCCGGGCACGGGCCGCGTCGATGTCGTCCTCGGTGTCGGGCAGATGAATCCGGCGCAGGGCGTCGCCGGTACCGATCAGACCACGGTCGGAGCGCTGGTCCGGGCTGAGCGCGTCCTCGGTCTCCTCGCCGACCTCCATCGCCGCCAGGACCCGGCGGATCGCACCCCAGATGTCCCAGGTCTGGATGTCCTTGGTCGCCGGGTAGATCGGCACGATGGGGCGGTCGAAGGCGCCCGGGTCGACGTCGCCGCCGGTGATCTCGGCCTCGACGGCGTACATCTCGGAGAGCATCGCGGAACCCACCACGCGGTCGACCTCGGGATCGCCGTCGGGGAGGATGGCCCATTCCGGATGCGACAGTTGGACCTTGCCCTGGAAGGTCTTCACCTTCCCGGCCATCATCACCCGTGCGCCGGATTTGAGCTGGTGTTGAATGAACTTGGCGTTGAAGAAGTTCGCCTCATAGACGTGGCTGCCGTCGGTGACCGCGACCTTGAGGAACTGACCATGACGCTTGCGCATCTGGATCATCCGCGAGCCGGTGATCCGGCCGACGATGGTCACCCACTCGTCGTTCTCGGGCAGTTCGTCGTTGGACAGCTGGCCGTGGCGGACATAGCGGCGCGGTGCGTACCGCAGCAGCTCCCCCACGGTCGACACCGAAAGGGATGCGAGCTTCGTGGCGGTCTTCGGGTCGAGCGCCACGTCGAGCGCGTCGGACATCTCAACCACTATTCGACTCCGACCTGGATCAACTGGTCCGACTGTCCCGTCTGATAGACGGCGAGTTCCACACCCGGGTAACTGCGCCGCATCTGGACGCCGACCGCATCGAGGGCCGCGACGTCGACGTCGGCCCCGGCCATCACCGTGACCATCTCGCCACCGGTGGTCAGCATCAGGTCGATCAGCGCGGTGGCGGCACCGGTCTGGTCTGGCGCGATGACCAGGACGTCGGAGCCGATCAAGCCCAACACATCGCCGACCTCGCACGTACCGGCCAGCGTCATCATCTTGGCGCGGGCCCGGACCAGCGAACCCCAGCGCGTCGCGGCCGCCGCCTCCGCCATCGCGTAGGTGTCCGCGTCCGGCGATTCGGCGTCGTCGTGCACTGCCAGTGCCGAAAGGCATTGCACCATGGACGATGTCGGCAGATGAACAACCGTCCGCTGCGTCGATCGGGTCGCCGCGGTCACCGTCACCAGATCCTGGGACGCGAGCTTCCCGTTGGCCATCACCACCACATGCGCGCTGTCGGTCGCCCGGATCGCCTCGACCAACGCTTCCGGGGTGAGCCCATCGTCGGCGCGCAACACGGCGGCGCCCGCGTCGCCGAACAGATCGGCGGACCCCTCACCGGTGACCACGGCGACCACCGCACGCTTGTGGCGGGGCGGCGGCTCGGCGGAGTCGGTCTGCGCCCGAATCGCGTCGAGCGCGAAGCAGCTGATCCGGATGTCCGACACGGCACCCCGGGTGACGCCTGCCTCGACGGCCTTGCCGGGATCACATGTGTGGACGTGGACCGAGAAGCGCTCGCCGTCGCCGGCAGAGCTGTCCCCGACGATCACCACGGCATCGCCGAGTTCGTTCAGGGTCTCCCTCAATGACCCGATCTGACCACCGGCCGCACCATCGAGGAAGTACATGACCTCGAAATCCATGTCGCTGCCACCGGAACACGCATCGTTGCCCTGATGACCCGGCTCGCCCCCGCCGGTGAGGATGCCGCGGTAACGGCGGCGACGCTGGGCCACGCCGGTGAGCACCGCGACCATCGCGTCGGCGAGCGCCAGGAATCCGCGCCCGCCGGCGTCGACGACACCCGCGCTCGCCAGCTCCGGCAGTTGTTCCGGCGTTCGCTCCAACGCATCGGCACAGTCGTCGGCCACCGCCCGCGCCAGGTCACCCGCCGACTCCGAGACGTGCGCGGCCGCGGTCTCGGCGCCCACCCGGATCACGGTCAGGACCGTTCCCTCGCGGGGCTCGCTGACCGCTCGCACCGCGGCGAGCGAGCCCAGGCGGAGGCCTGCCGCCCACAGGTGGTTGAACGTCATCTGCGATCCGTCCGGCGACAACTCGGCGGCGTCGGAGAGCCCGACCAGGATCTGGGAGAGGATGATGCCGGAGTTGCCCCGCGCCTGGGCCACCGCGCCGTCGGCCATCGCGTGGGCGACGGCCGCGATCGTCGTGTCCTCCGGTACCCGATCGGCCGCATCTGCCGCGGCCCGCATGGTGAACAGCATGTTGCTACCGGTGTCCGAGTCGGGGATCGGGAAGACGTTCAGGTCGTTGATCTCGCCGCGCAGCGCCTCGAGGCCGTCGACCGCCGCGTGCGCCCAGTCCCGCAAGAGCTGCGGATTCATCGTCCGGGTGCTGACGCCGTCGAACGCCGACTCCATGAAACCCCTTACCGTTGGCCGTGGCGAAGGCCGCCCGTTGGATGTGTTCGAGGCTACTCGCGCGGGCCGACAGCAGCGTAGGGTGACCACGCGCGGGCGGGTACCCACACCGGCCTGCACAGGGTGGATTTGTCCGCGCCTGGCCAGTGCGGCTATTCTTGCAGGGTTGCCTTGCTGCAGTACCCGTCGACGCGGAGTCGCCGACGGTGGGACGAGCGGGTAGAACACGACCACTTTCATCAACACAAGGGAGTTCGACGATGGCTGCCGTCTGCGATATCTGCGGCAAGGGACCGGGCTTCGGCAAGTCGGTTTCGCACTCGCACCGGCGCACGAACCGCCGGTGGAACCCGAACATTCAGTCGGTGCGCGTCGAGGTCGCGCCGGGGAACCGCAAGCGTAAGAACGTGTGCACCTCCTGCCTGAAGGCGGGCAAGACCGCACGCGTCTGATCGTCGGGCGGCGACGCCCACATCGATCGAACCGATCTTCACGCTGAGCCCGACACCGAGCGAGCATTCGCTCGCCCTGGTGTCGGGTCTTTGTGCGTTCGGCGATAGAGTCTGCAGATCATGACCGCAGAGCCTATGACCGAAGCCGCAGAATCCCTCGTCACGCAGGACGGTTCCGTCCTCACGATCGCCGTGTCCACCCCTGCTGCGGGCAATTCGCTCGCCGACGATGCGATGCTCGCCGGAGCCGCGGCCCTGCGCGAAGTGGCGCGCGGCGAACGCGAGGTCGGCGCCGTCCTGCTCGTCGGTACCGGCAACAACTTCTGCGCGGGCGGCAACGTCAAAGCGTTCGCCTCCGCCGACCAGCGGCCGACGTATCTTCGCGAGATCGCCGACAACTTCCACGCCTTCGTCGGCGCACTGTACGAGGCCAATCGCCCGGTCGTCGCCGCGGTCAAGGGATGGGCGGCGGGCGCCGGGATGAGCATCGTCCTGCACGCCGACGTTGCGGTCGGCGGAGCATCGACCCGCATGCGCCCCGCCTACCGCGGCATCGGCCTGTCTCCCGACGGCGGGATGACGTGGACCCTTCCCCGGATCGTCGGTCCCGCTCGTGCGCGTCATCTCATCCTCACCGATCAGGTCATCGACGCCGAGCAGGCGCTCGCGTGGGGCCTGCTGTCCGACGTCGTCGACGATGCCGAGGTCGAGTCGTCCGCCCGGGCGGCAGCGGACAAGATCGCCGCAGGCCCGTGGCAGTCGGACGCCAACACCCGCGAGCTCCTGTGGCGATCGGCGAACACATCCCTCACCGAGCATCTCTCCGCCGAGGCCAGGTCGATCTCCACGCTGTCGGGAACCGTCGAGGGCATCGAGGGCGTCGACGCATTCGTCGCCAAGCGCAAGCCCGATTTCGCCGCCGCCCGCAAGTCCTGACGGGGCGATCAGACCGGCAGGCGCCAGTCGACGGGTTCGGCACCCAACTCCTCGAGCGCCTCGTTGGCGCGACTGAACGGCCGCGACCCGAAGAAGCCCCGGCTCGCCGACAACGGGGACGGGTGCGCCGACTCGATCACCGGGACGTCGGGCAGCCATTGTTTGAGGCTGCCCGCGTCCCGGCCCCACAGGATGGCGACCAGCGGCTCGGCGTCCCGCGCGACGAGGGCCTTGATGGCGCATTCGGTCACCTGCTCCCACCCTTTGCCCCGGTGCGACGCCGGCTCGCCCGGCGACACCGTCAGCACCCGATTCAGCAGCAGCACACCCGATTTCGCCCACGGCGTGAGGTCTCCGTTGGCCGGCATCGGATAACCGAGGTCCTCGTTGTACTCGCGGTAGATGTTGGCCAGGGATCGTGGGATGGGTGAGACGTCCTGGGCCACCGAGAAGCTCAGCCCGACGGCGTGACCCGGCGTCGGGTACGGGTCCTGGCCCACGATCAGCACCCGGACGTCGTCGAACGGCTGAGTGAAGGCCCGCAACACGTTTGCACCCGCGGGGAGATAACCGCGGCCTGCGGCGTTCTCCTCGCGCAGGAACTGCCCCATCGCCGAGATGACCGGCTCCACCGGCGTCAGCGCCGTCGCCCAGCCGGGATCGATCAACTCCGACAACGGTTTCGGCGAGGACCCCGCCCCGGCCGCGGTCACCCGATCCTCCGCAACGCGTCACGGAAGTACTTGCCGTTCTGGAAGTACATCTCCACGTTGAGATCCACGTGCCCCTCCGGGACCTCATATCCCGCACGGACCTTCGCGGGTACCCCGAGTGCCATCGACCTCTCCGGGACCTCGAACTTGAACGGCACCACCGCGCCCGCTCCGACGATGGCGCCGGACCCGATCATCGAGCCGTTCAGGACAACCGAGCCCGACGCGATCAGGCAGTGGTCGCCGATCGTCGCGCCCTCGATGTGCGCGTTGTGGCCCACCACGCACTCCTCGCCGATCACCGTCGCGTCGATCGGGGTGCAATGGATGATGGTGCCGTCCTGGATGTTGGTGCGGCGACCGATCGTGATGGTTCCCGAATCGCCACGCAGGACGGCGCCGGGCCAGACGGAGACGCCGTCGGCGAGGGTCACGTCGCCTATCACCGTGGCATCCGGATGGATGTAGACGTCGTCACCGATGGTGGGTTCGCGGTCGCCGAGTGCGTAGATAGCCATGCACCGAATCTAAACATCCGCCCCGGCAGGGACGTCGTCAGGCGTCCGTCAATCCCCGAACGACTGCCACCCGTGCAGTCCGCTCACCACGCGACCATCCACCCGCACCCCGCTTCCCAGACCGACGTCGCCGATCCGGGTCCAGCCGGGCGGCAGGACACCCGAGGGGAAGGCGGCCAACAGTTCGTGGTCCTCGCCGCCGGTCAGCTTCCACTCTTGTGGGTCCATGCCGAGCGCCGCCGCCGCACCGTGCACTGCTGCGTCCGTGGGGATCCGGTCGGTCTGCACGTCCAGCGCGACGCCGGCCGCCGTCGCCATGGTGATCAGTTCCTCGATCAGACCGTCGGAGATGTCGGTCATCGCATGCGCCCCGGCCCGGGCTGCCGCCGGGCCCTGCGTGAGATCGGGCGACGGCAGCCGGTACGCGGCCAGGAGTGTCGGGAACTCGTCGAGATGACCGGCGTCTCCACGGGAGTCGGCGTCGACCAGCAGAGCCAGACCGGCGGCACTTGCCCCCAGAGCGTGTCCGGTCACCGCGAGCACGTCGCCGGGTCGAGCACCACCCACGACGATCGGGACGGCGCCGTCGAGGGCCCCCACCGCGGTGACGCCGAGGACGACCTGATCGGCCGCCACCAGGTCACCCCCGAGAACCCGTCCCCCGATGCGGTGAGCGGTCTCGACGATCCCGGCGTTGAGGTCGAGAACGGTCCCGACCGTGGTGTCGGGAGGGCAGCCGATGGACACGACGATCCCGGTGGTGCGGCCGCCCATGGCGGCGATGTCGGCGGCACTCTGGATCACCGCACGAGCGCCGACCGTGCGCGCATGCGACCAGTCGAACCGGAAATGTCGTCCCTGTACGGCGGTGTCGGTGCTGATCACGGTCGGGCCGGCGGTGTCGATCACGGCTGCGTCGTCGCCCGAGCCGATGACGATGTCATGGCCTGCGAGCGGCCCGACCGAGTCGTCGGCGAGAGCCGCGCGGGTGAGTTCGGTGATCAGACGCCGTTCGCCGACCTCACCGACGGTGCGGGACCGATCCACCGGGTCCCCGGCCCTTCCGACGGTCACGGCGTCTCCTCGGTCTCTGAGTCGCGCTTGGACGGGGTTGTCAGCGACAATATGGCGACAGTGTATTGGCTCGCCGGTACGTCACTGCGCCGTGCGGTCGTTCGCGACTCACGACGTCGGGGGCCTGCGCGGGTCGAATAGCGGGATCCCGGCCGGGGTCGCGTCGACGAGAGGATGGGCGTGGTTCAGGCATACATACTGATCCAGACCGAGGTCGGACGGGCCGCGCTTGCCGCGGCGACGATTGCGGAGATCTCCGGCGTCGCCTCGTCCGAGGAGGTCAGCGGTCCGTACGACGTCATCGTCCGAGTCGACGCGGCCGACGCCACGCACCTCACCGACGACGTCGTGCCGCAGATCCAGAAGGTCGACGGCATCACCCGCACCCTGACCTGCCCGGTGGTGCAGAGCACGCACTGAGCCCGAGCCGTCCCGTCGCATGCGCCTGCGAACGGGACCGGCGCGAGGGCGCACTAGGGTGTTGGACGTGACCGAGGAGAGCAAGCCCGACGGTGCACCCGACGAGGTGGAGGGCACGGCGGCCGACAACGTCGAAACTCGTTACGGCACCGGTCCGCGCCTGAGCCCGGCGTTGATCGCGACGCTGGTCGCCGTCCCGGTCATGGTCATCATCGGTTTCATCACGTTCGCCGCGCTGCGCCCCGACGACACCACGCCCATCGAGTCCTATGCGACCGGGGAATCGGCCCCGGCCGACTGCGGGAAGCTGATCGCGGCGTTGCCGCAGACGTTCGACGGGTTCGGCGACAAACAGGTCGACGGCACCACCGTGAGATGGCCTGCCGACGGTGACGGGGATGCGGTGACCTTGCGGTGCGGCATATCCCGGCCGTCCGAGCTGTCCCCGACGAGCAACCTGCAGGTGATCAATCCGGTGCAGTGGTTCATCACCGACACCGTCGAGGGCTCGGGTCAGGCCTACGTCTGCGTCGATCATCGTCCCTACGTGGCGATGTGGATACCGGCCAATGCCGGGAACGGACCGATCACAGATGTATCCGCGGTGATCGAACGTACCCTGCCGCGCGGCCCGCTCGACTTCGGCTGATCCGGAACCCGGTCGAAACTCAGTCGTAGATCTCGGGTTTGGTGCTGCGGCCGAGCAGGGAGCTGATCGCGTCGGCGACCGACAGCCCACTGTGACAGACCTGGTGGACCGCATCGGTCAGTGGCATCTCGACGTCGAACTTGTCGGCCAGGGCGCGCACCGAGGTGCACGACTTGACGCCCTCGGCCACCTGGCCGTGGGTCGCCTCCTGCGCTTCGGTGAGTGACAGACCCTCACCGAGCCGGGCGCCGAACGTCCGGTTGCGTGACAACGGGGACGAACACGTGGCGACCAGATCGCCGATCCCCGCCAGGCCGGCGAGCGTCTCGATCTGCGCACCGACGGCGACCCCCAGGCGGATGGTCTCCGCGAGGCCGCGGGTGATGATCGTCGCCAGGGTGTTCTGTCCGAATCCCACTCCGCTGGCCATCCCGCAGGCGAGCGCGATGACGTTCTTCACCGCCCCGCCGATCTCGCAGCCGACCACATCGGTGTTCGTGTAGGGCCGGAAGTATCCGGTGTTGAAAGAATGCTGCAGGTCTCGTGCGCGTCGCTCGTCGGTGCACGCGATCACCGTGGCCGCAGGCTGGCCCTCGGCCACCTCGCGTGCCAGATTGGGCCCCGACAACACCGCCACCTGTCCGGCCGGAACGCCGGAGACCTCGGCGATCACCTCGCTCATCCGGAGCAGGGTGCTCGTCTCGACCCCCTTGGCGAGCGAGACGTAGGTGGTCTCCGGTGTCACATGCGGCAGCCATTCGGTCAGGTTCGCGCGCAGCGACTGGGACGGCACCGCGCACACCACCACATCGGCGCCCGCCAGGGCGTCGGGAATCGAACTCGTCGCGAACAGCTGGTCGGGCAACGTGATGCCCGGGAGATAGTCGACATTCGTGTGATCGCTGTTGATCCGATCGGCCAGTTCCGGGCGCCGGGCCCAGATGGTCGTGTCCGTACCCGCATCGACCAGCACCTTCGCCGTGGCCGTCCCCCACGACCCGGCACCCATCACCACCGCACGCACGACCACTCCTTCGCCGACCACCACTGCCGCCCTCAGCCTAGTGCGTGGGACGCCGGGCCCGACGACGAATCCTTTGTGGGGTGCCCGTGACCACCCCGGTCCACGGGTCGGCATCATGGAGTCCATGGACACGCCATCGCATCCGAATCCGGGCGGTCGCGGCCTGGGTGATGTCGTCGCGGTGATGGCGGTCAAGCGCCTCGAACAGGCCAAGACACGTCTTGCCGCGAGCCGGGAGCCCGGTCACGGTCCCCTGCACCATGCTCTCGTGCTGGCGATGATGGCCGACACCGTCGAGGCCGTCGAGGCCGCGGGAATCGGGCGCGTCATCGTGATCAGCCCCGACGATGCCGTGCTGGCCGCAGCGGGCGCCGCGGGTGCCGTCGGTGTCCGCGAACCGTCCGACTCCGGGTCGAGCGGGGTGACGCGACTGAATCTCGCGTTCGCGCATGCCACGACGGTGGCGCGTGATCGATGGCCGACCGCCGCGCGGGTGATGTTCGTCCAGGCCGATCTGCCCGCAGCCGGTGCCGGGAGCCTCCGGGAGGTGATCGCCGCCGCCGCAGCCCACCCGCACGCCGTGCTCACCGATCGCGACGGCAGTGGCACCACCATCCTCCTGCGCGACACGTCCGTCGCCGGCCCACCCCATTTCGGTCCGGATTCTGCTGCGGCACACCGCAAGTCAGGTGCTGTCGAGATCGACCCACAGCACGAGCGGTGGCCCGACCTGCGCACCGACGTCGACACCGCCGAGGATCTCGAGGTCGCACGATCCCTCGGTCTGGGCCCGCACACCCTGGCGGCGCTCGAGGACCGGGAGTTCTCCGCCGACGACACTGTCCCGATCGGTAACGGCAACTGACCTGTGCAGCGGACAGGCCGCCACCGGGCAGACGTGTCAGGGCACGGCCGATGCGTCATGATTGAACGGTGAGCCCCGCCGACGACATCGCCACCCAACCGATCACGTCCATCCCCGGTGCGCCCCCGGCCGCGACGTTGCTTCCCGACGAGTCCGCGGACCTGCCCGATGACCGCTACCTCAATCGCGAACTGAGCTGGCTCGATTTCAACTCGCGAGTGCTCGCGCTGGCCGAGGACGTATCGATGCCGTTGCTCGAGCGCGCGAAATTCCTCGCGATCTTCTCGTCCAACCTCGACGAGTTCTTCATGGTCCGCGTCGCCGGACTCAAGCGGCGTGACGAGACCGGACTCTCCGTGCGTTCCGCCGACGGTCTGTCGCCACGCGAACAGTTGCTGCGGATCGCCGGGCGCACCCAGACCATCGCCGACCGGCACGCCCGGGTCTTCCTCGACTCGGTTCGCCCGAACCTGGCGGAGAACGACATCCACGTCGTCACCTGGGCGGAACTGAACGACGACGAGAAGGCCCGTCTCGTCGATCATTTCCACGAGGACGTGTTCCCGGTCCTCACCCCGCTGGCGGTCGACCCGGCGCATCCGTTCCCCTACATCAGCGGATTGTCGCTCAATCTGGCGGTCACCGTGAAGGATCGAGCGGAGGGCGGCGAACACTTCGCGCGTGTGAAGGTGCCCGACAACGTGAATCGCTTCGTTCGCGTCGACCGGCTGATGCGGCGGGGCTCCGGCTCATCGAAGGACTCCGACCAGCGGGCCATGTTCCTGCCGTTGGAGACGTTGATCGCGGCCAACCTCGAACACCTCTTCCCCGGCATGGAAATCGTTGAACACCATGTCTTCCGGATCACCCGCAACGCCGACTTCGAGGTCGAAGAGGACCGTGACGAAGACCTGCTGCAGGCGCTCGAACGCGAACTCGCACGCCGGCGCTTCGGTTCACCCGTGCGACTCGAGGTGGCCGACGACATGAGTGAGCACATGCTCGAACTCCTGTTGCGCGAACTCGATGTGAATCCCGCCGATGTCATCCAGGTGCCCGGTCTCCTGGACCTGTCATGCCTGTTCGAGATCCACGGGCTCGATCGTCCGCATCTCAAGGACCGTCCCTTCGTCCCCGCCACCCATCCGGCCTTCGGCGAGCGCGAGACGCCCAAGAGTGTGTTCTCGACGTTGCGCGAGGGCGACGTGCTCGTGCACCACCCGTACGACTCCTTCTCCACCAGCGTTCAACGATTCATCGAACAGGCCGCCGCCGACCCTCAGGTGCTCGCGATCAAGCAGACCCTGTATCGCACATCCGGTGATTCACCGATCGTCAACGCGCTGATCGATGCCGCCGAGGCCGGCAAACAGGTCGTCGCACTGGTGGAGATCAAGGCGCGCTTCGACGAGCAGGCGAACATCAAGTGGGCCAGACAGCTCGAGCAGGCGGGTGTGCACGTGGTCTACGGCCTCGTCGGGTTGAAGACACACTGCAAGACGTGCCTCGTGGTCCGTCGCGAGGGATCGGTGATCCGTCGCTATTGCCACATCGGCACCGGCAACTACAACCCGAAGACCGCGCGACTGTACGAGGACGTGGGTTTGTTCACCGCCGCACCCGACATCGGCGCCGACCTCACCGACCTCTTCAACACCCTGACCGGCTACTCGCGAAAGATGGAGTACCGCAACATCCTGGTCGCCCCGCACGGCATCCGGTCCGGGATCATCGCCCGGATCGACGCCGAGATCGAACGACACCGGCAAGGCGACACCCGCGCGCTGATCCAGCTCAAGGCCAACGCACTCGTCGACGAACAGGTGATCGACGCCCTGTATCGGGCCTCCCAGAGTGGTGTTCCGGTCGAGATCGTGGTGCGCGGCATCTGTGCGCTCCGTCCCGGAATGGCCGGGATCAGCGACAACATAGTGGTGCGCTCGATTCTGGGGCAATTCCTGGAACATTCACGAATACTGTATTTCGGTGCCCAGAACGAATACTGGATCGGCAGTGCCGACATGATGCACCGCAATCTCGATCGTCGTGTCGAGGTCATGGTCCAGGTCCGCGACGAGCGCCTCACCTCCGAACTCGGCGACATGTTCGCCTCCGCACTCGACCCGCGCACGCGGTGCTGGGTGCTCAATTCGGACGGGAGCTGGGTCGCCTCACCGGCCGAAGGAGAAGAGGTGCGCGACCACCAACGTCAGATGATCCGACGCAATCGTCGCCGACCGGACCCGAATCCGTAACCGTTCTCGCAACATCGAACCCCTAGGATTCGTGTCGATGTCGAAGACAACGAAGACGGTCTGGGCTGCCGGCGGCGTCCTGTGGCGCCCGACTCGCGACGGGCAGGTCGAGGTCGCACTGGTCCACCGACCCGACTATGACGACTGGACCCTGCCCAAGGGAAAGATCGACGCGGGCGAGACCTTGATCGCGACCGCTGCGCGCGAGATCCGCGAGGAGACAGGACAGCAGGCCCGGCTGGGGCGGCACCTGCGCGACGTCGGATATGTGCTGCCGAACGGCAACCGCAAGCGCGTGCGGTACTGGGCAGCACGGGCCCTCGGCGGCGAGTTCGAACCCAGCCACGAGGTGGACGAACTCCGCTGGCTCGACATGGCCACCGCCACCGAAAAATTGAGCTATCGACTGGATCGGGCGATTCTCACCGAGTTCGACAGACTCCCCACCGACGTCCACACGCTGCTGCTCGTCCGCCACGCGCGGGCCGGGCGGAGGTCGCGCTACAAGGGCGACGACCGGCTGCGGCCACTGGATCGCACGGGCCGCCACGAGGCCCGCCAACTGGCCGGCTTGCTCGAGACCTTCGGGGCCGAGCGACTACACGCGGCCGATCGGGTCCGATGCGAGCAGACCCTCGCACCGCTGGCGCACGATCTCGGGGTCGTGACGGTCCCCGAACCCGCGCTGTCCGAAGAGGCCTACCTGGCCGACCCGCAGCGGGCACACCAACGCATCCGTGAGATCGCCTGGGACACCTCGGCCATCCACGCGGTCTGCAGTCAGGGCAAGGTCATCCCGCCGATGATGCGATGGTGGTCCGATCAGGATGGCATCACCCTGCCGCCCAAACGCAATCGCAAGGCCAGTGTCTGGGTGCTGTCGATCCACCAGGGGCAACTGCTCGCCGCCGACCACATCGACAGTCCACTGGCGCACACCGACATCGACGTCGAGTCCTGACCCGGACACACATCAGCCCCCGACGGGGGAAGAACGTCGGAGGCTGATGTCGGGATGACTCGGGACGCCTCAGCGTCGTGTGGCCTTCTTGGCCGGAGCCTTCTTGGCTGCGGTCTTCTTGGCCGGAGCCTTCTTCGCCGGAGCCTTCTTGGCCGGAGCCTTCTTGGCCGCGGTCTTCTTGGCGGGCGCCGCCTTCTTCGCCGGAGCCTTCTTGGCCGCGGTCTTCTTGGCGGGCGCCGCCTTCTTCGCCGGCGCCGCCTTCTTGGCCGGGGTGGCCTTCTTGGCCGCGGTCTTCTTGGCCGGGGTGGCCTTCTTCGCCGCGGTCTTCTTCGCCGGGGCCGCCGCGGCACCGCTGCCACGCTTCACCGCCGGACCGGACGAGGCGAGCTTCTGCTTGCCCGCGACGACTGCCTTGAACTGCGCTCCCGGCCGGAACGCGGGAACCGAAGTGGCACGCACCTTCACGGTCTCACCGGTGCGCGGGTTGCGGGCGACGCGTGGGGCGCGCCTCCGCTTCTCGAACACGCCGAAGCCGGTGATGGTGACACTCTCACCCTTGTTCACCGCGCGCACGATCGTGTCGACGACAAGCTCGACAGCGGCAGTCGCAGTCTTGCGATCCGCATCCAGCTTCTTGGTCAGCTCATCGATGAGCTCTGCCTTGTTCATTGAAAACCTCCGCAAGCTGATCTGACCCATCTGTAAAGTCAGCTATCTCCACACGGTAAACGTCCAATTCGAAAACGTCCATCTTCCACGCCAATTAACCAGGCATGTTGCGAAATCGAAAGCAGCAATCGCTTTCCGGGGAGGCGGTTCCCAGGCCGCGAATTTCAGCTGTCGAGGGTGACCGGCTTGAAGCGAGGACGCGAGGTCTCGAACTCAGAAATCGCTTCTACCTGGCGTAATGTCAGGCCGATGTCGTCCAGGCCCTCCATCAGACGCCATCTCGTGTAGTCATCAATTGCCAACGGCACCACAAGGTCTGCCGCGGTGATCGTCCGATCGGCAAGACTGACCGTCAGTTCCAGGCCCGGCTGCTCTTCGAGCCGTTTCCACAGCAGTTCGACGTCCGACTGCTCCACCTGGGCGGCGACCAGGCCCGCCTTGCCGGCGTTGCCGCGGAAGATGTCTGCGAACCGCGACGAGATCACGACCCGAAAGCCGAAGTCCGACAGAGCCCAGACCGCGTGCTCACGAGACGATCCGGTACCGAAATCGGGACCGGCTACCAGAATCGAGCCGCGGCTCCACGGCTCGTTGTTGAGGATGAAGTCCGGGTCGGCGCGCCACCCGGCGAAGAGACCGTCCTCAAAACCTGTGCGGGTCACCCGCTTCAGGTAGACGGCCGGGATGATCTGGTCGGTGTCGACATTGCTGCGGCGCAGCGGCACACCGATCCCGGTGTGAGTGATGATGGGGTCCATGGTCCGATTCCGATCTGAGGAGTGGGGCGGTCAGGCGAGATCCGTGGGAGCGGAGAGCGTGCCTCGAATGGCCGTGGCCGCGGCCACGGCCGGTGAGACCAGGTGAGTTCGACCACCCTTACCCTGCCGCCCTTCGAAGTTGCGATTCGATGTCGATGCGCATCGCTCCCCGGGGGAGAGCTGATCCGGGTTCATTCCCAGGCACATCGAGCAACCGGCCTGCCGCCAATCGGCGCCGGCGGCGGTGAAGATCTCACCGAGACCTTCGTCTTCGGCCTGTGCCCGCACGCGCATCGATCCCGGAACGATGAGCATCCGCATGCCGTCGGCGACCTTGCGACCCTTGAGGACATCGGCCACCGCACGCAGATCCTCGATGCGGCCGTTGGTGCACGACCCGACGAACACGGTGTCGACCTTCACGTCCCGCAAGGGCATTCCCGGCTTCAGGTCCATGTACTCGAGCGCGCGACGTGCCGCGCTCGCAGCGTTCTCATCGGCGATCTCGGCCGGATCCGGCACGCGCGCGGCCAGCGGCAGACCCTGCCCGGGGTTGGTCCCCCACGTGACGAACGGCGTCAATTGCGTGGCATCGATGTGGACTTCGGCGTCGAATTCGGCACCGGCGTCGGTCCGCAGACTGTCCCAGTACGCGACGGCGTAATCCCATTGCGAACCAGTCGGCGCGTTGGGCCTGCCCTTCAAGAACTCGTAGGTCACCTGGTCCGGCGCGATCATGCCGGCACGTGCGCCCGCCTCGATCGACATGTTGCAGATCGTCATTCGTGCTTCCATCGAGAGCTTCTCGATGGCCGATCCCCGGTACTCGAGGACGTAGCCCTGGCCACCACCGGTGCCGATCTCCGCGATGACAGCGAGGATCAGATCCTTGCTCGTCACCCCCGGCGGCAGTTCGCCGTCGACGGTGATCGCCATCGTGCGGAACGGGCGCAACGAAAGTGTCTGAGTGGCCAGCACGTGCTCGACCTCGGAGGTACCGATTCCCATTGCCAGGGCACCGAATGCGCCGTGCGTCGAGGTATGGCTGTCTCCGCACACCACGGTCATCCCGGGCTGCGTCAGTCCGAGCTGCGGACCGACGACGTGCACGATGCCCTGTTCCGCATCGCCCATCGGATGCAGACGGATGCCGAACTCTTCGCAGTTGCGGCGCAACGTCTCCACCTGGGTGCGCGAGACCTCGTCGGCGATCGGCTTGAAGATGTCGACCGTCGGAACGTTGTGGTCTTCGGTGGCGATGGTCAGGTCGGGCCGACGCACCGGTCGGTCCGCGAGACGGAGACCCTCGAATGCCTGCGGACTGGTCACCTCGTGGACGAGGTGGAGGTCGATGTAGATGAGGTCGGGATTGCGATTCCCGGACGCGTCTTCTTCGCCGCGCACGACGACGTGGTCATCCCACACCTTTTCGGCGAGAGTACGCGGTGTGTTTGGGCTGTAACTCATGGCTGTACTCGCATCTGTTCGGATCGTCACGGCACGCCCACCCGTTTCCGCGTCGACGTGCATCTCACTATTTGGAACGCTAGTATCGTCCTATGGGAAAGGATAACGCATCGGTGCCCAGCAGTGGAATCGGTGTCCTCGACAAATCGGTGATCGTTCTGCGGGCCATCGCCGAGGCGCCCCGCAACCTGACCGAATTGTGTGATCGCACCGGTCTTCCGCGGGCGACGGCGCACCGCCTCGCGGTCGGGCTCGAGACACACCGTCTGCTCGCGCGCAATGCCGCCGGACGCTGGTATCCCGGTCCCGCACTGAGCGAACTCGCGGCATCGGCGCACGATCCGGTTCACGAGGCCGCGTTGATGGTACTGCCGCGCCTGCGCGAGATCACCGGCGAATCGGTACAGCTCTACCGCCGTGAGGGTGCCGAACGTGTCTGTATCGCCGCCATGGAACCACTGACCGGTCTCCGCGACACCGTTCCGGTCGGCACCCGGTTCCCGATGAGTGCCGGCTCGGCCGCGAAGGTCCTGCTCGCGTGGGCCGAACCCGGTACCCAGCGGGCGCTGCTGCACGACAGCGTCTTCGGAGAACGCGCATTGCACGAGATCCGGCGCCGGGGGTGGGCGCAGAGCGCCGGGGAACGGGCGGCCGGAGTGGCGAGCGTCTCGGCGCCGGTGCGCGACGCGACCGGCGAGGTGGTCGCCGCGATCTCGGTGTCCGGGCCGATCGACCGGATGGGTCGTCGCCCCGGAGCACGATGGGCCGCCGATCTTCTCGCTGCGGCGGACGCGATCCACAAACGACTGCAGCCCACACGTGGCTGAACAGGGGGCCGTGGCCGTCCGCCCGCCGATCGCCTGCACGCCGTGGCAGCCGGTCGGTTAGCGTCAGACCATGGGAGTCAATCAGCGCAATCAGATCGTCATGTCCGAGACCGAGATCAGTGAATTCGTCACGAACGGGAGAACCGCGACGCTCGCGACCACCGGTTCGGACGGGAGCATTCATCTCGTCGCCATGTGGTACGGCGTGGTCGACGGCGAGATCTGGTTCGAGACCAAGGCCAAGTCCCAGAAGGCGGTCAACCTACGACGCAACAGTCGATGTTCGGTCCTGATCGAGGATGGCGACACCTACGACACATTGCGTGGCGTCTCCTTCGAAGGGACCGCGGAGATCCTCGACGATCCGGATTCCTGCATGAAGGTCGGGATCAGTGTGTGGGAGCGCTACACGGCCCCGTACACCGAGGAGTCACGTCCGTTCGTCGAGCAGATGATGAACAAACGAGTCGCGGTCCGCATCGTGCCGGGACGCATCCGGTCGTGGGACCACCGCAAACTCGGGCTGCCCGAGATGCCCGTCGCCGGGAGCACCGCGCCCGGGGCGTGACGCGCGAATCCGGAGGACCGGAGACTGCCGCCCCGACATTCTGACGCAAAGAGACCCCCTCTCCTGCTTCATTGCAGGTGAGGGGGTCTCTTTGTTCTTGTAGCCCCGACGGGATTCGAACCCGCGCTACCGCCTTGAGAGGGCGGCGTCCTAGGCCGCTAGACGACGGGGCCAGGAACTGAGTGTTCAGTTGTACGTGCTCACTGTGAATCTACGGGATACGGCCTCGATTCGAGGTCGGCCACCCGAGGACTCGCTGGGGTACCAGGACTCGAACCTAGAATGGCGGTACCAGAAACCGCTGTGTTGCCAATTACACCATACCCCAAGGTTTTCCCTTCCCGGCTGGCCGGACTCGCCGCCCGGCCGGTCCGAAAAGGACCGAGGAGAAGAGTACCGAGGGGCACCCTCGGATCACAAATCGCCAGGTCAGGGCACTAGCTCGGCACGGTTTCGCGAGCGGCGGCGAGGCGCGCAAGGCTCTTGTCGCGGCCGAGCAGCTCCATCGATTCGAAGAGCGGCGGGCTCACCTGGGAGCCGGTCACGGCAACACGGACGGGACCGAACGCCTTGCGCGGTTTGAGTCCGAGCGTGTCGACCAGCGCCTTCTTCAGGGCTTCCTCGATCTGCGGCCCCGTCCATGCCGGGAGCCCGTCCAGCGCGGCGACCGCGGCATCGAGGACCTCACCGGCGTCGGCGCCGAGATTCTTGGCCGCCGATTTCTCGTCGATGACGAAGTCGGCGTCGGAGACATACAGGAACGACATCAGCGCCCAGGCGTCCCCGAGGACCTGGATGCGTGTCTGCACCAACTCGGCGAGCGCGGTGAACGACGCGTCATCGATCGGCTCGCCCAGCTTGCCGTGCACGATGAGGTAGTCCTTCAAGCGGGCAGCGAAGTCGCCGAGCTCCAGAGCACGGATGTGTTCGGCATTGATCGCGTCGGCCTTCTTCTGGTCGAACCGGGCGGGGTTCGAATTGACCTGACGCACATCGAAAGCCGCGATCATCTCGTCGAGCGAGAAGACGTCGGTCTCATGGGAATAGCCCCAGCCGAGGAGGGCGAGATAGTTCAGCAGCCCCTCGGGGATGAATCCGCGGTCACGATGGTGGAACAGGTTCGACTCCGGATCACGCTTGGACAGTTTCTTGTTGCCCTCCCCCATCACGAACGGCAGATGCCCGAACTCCGGGACACGGTCGGCGATCCCGATCCGGGTCAACGCCTCGTAGAGCGCGATCTGCCGGGGCGTCGAGGAGAGCAGATCCTCGCCCCGCAACACGTGGGTGATCTTCATCATCGCGTCGTCGACCGGATTGACCAGCGTGTACAGCGGATCGCCGGTCGCCCGGGTGAGAGCGAAGTCGGGGACCGTGCCGGCCTTGATCGTCGTGGTGCCACGGACCAAGTCGTCCCACACCAGGTCGTGATCCGGCATCCGCAGGCGGACAACGGGTTTGCGCCCTTCGTCGGCCAAGGCGGCGCGCTGCTCGTCGGTCAGGTCGCGGTCGAAGTTGTCATAGCCGAGTTTGGGATCGCGGCCCGCCGCACGGTGGCGCGCCTCGACCTCTTCGGGTGTCGAGTAGGCCTCGTAGGCCTCTCCCGCGGCCAGCAGTTGCGCGACCACGTCGAGGTGGGTCGCGCGGCGCTCCGACTGCCGGTACGGGCCATAGGGCCCGCCGACCTCGGGGCCCTCGTCCCACTCGAGCCCGAGCCACCGCAGCGCGTCGAGGATCGCGGCGTAGGACTCCTCACTGTCGCGCGCGGCGTCGGTGTCCTCGATCCGGAACACGAACGTGCCGCCGTCGTGACGGGCCTGGGCGAAGTTGAACAATGCCGTCCGGGCGAGACCGACATGCGGAGTTCCGGTCGGGGACGGGCAGAAACGGACGCGCACATCGGAGCCACTCATGGAGGTCAGCGTATCGAATCGAGCGCCGCCGTCGGTTCCCCGTCCGATCTACGACCGCCGCTCAGGGCTGTGCGGCCAGGAAGTCCACGAGAAGTCGGTTCACCTCGGCAGGCTGTTCGAGGTAGCCGAAGTGTCCCGCCTTGGCCACCTCTTCGTACCGGGCACCGGGGATCGCCTCGGCGACCTCGCGCGCGAGCTTCGGCGGCAGGGTGCGATCGTCGGCGAAACCGATGACCATCGCCGGCCGCGTGATAGCCCGGTAGGCGCCCAGCCGGTCGGCCTCACGGTCGTGCAGGGCGAGCTGTGCACGCACTCCCGGCGTGACCGTCTGCGGCGAGAAGCCGATGACGTCGAGCCAGTCCTTCGCCGTGCGGTCGTCGTCGAGGGTGTGCGGCGACAGATTCAGGTGGGCGGTGATCGCAGCCTCGTAGTCCGGCGGCAGGGTGATCTTGCTGTCGTACAGGGCACGCTCCCCCGCCGAGATGGCCTGCTGCAACGGGGTGTTGCGGCCGTACGTGGCGATCATCACAGCCGCCTTCACGACATCCGGCCGCGCCAGCGCCAGTTCCTGGGTGATCCGGGCCCCCAGCGAAGTCCCGACCACGAACGCCGGCCCACTGGCGAGATGCTCGATGAGCGCCGCGGTGTCGGCAACCATGTCGTCGTGGGAGAAACCGTCCGCGCACTCCGAAGAGGGTGCGATTCCCCGATTGTCGAAGGTCACCACCCGAAAGCCCGCCTTGGTGAGCGCCGGTTGCTGGTGGGCCTGCCACACGCGCCCCGGACTACCGGTACCCATCACGAGCACCACGAGCGGACCTGAACCGAACTCCTCGTAGGCGATCTCTATCCCGTTGACCTGCGCGACCTTCGGGCCCCTCACGGCTTGTCCACCACCGGATTGACGAGTGTCCCGATTCCTTCCACGGTCACCGAGACCCGTTGTCCGGCCGTCATCGGGCCCACGCCCTCGGGCGTTCCGGTCAGGATGACGTCACCGGGCAGCAGCGTCATGACGCGCGAGATCCACTCGACGATCGCACCGACGTCGTGCAGCATCAACGAGGTTCTCGACCGCTGGGTCACCTCGCCGTCGAGCTCGGTGACCAATTCGGCGTCAGCGGGGTCGAACTCGGTCTCGATCCAGGGACCGAGCGGGCAGAACGTGTCGTAGCCCTTGCCGCGGGTCCACTGTCCGTCGGCCTTCTGCTGATCGCGGGCCGTCACGTCGTTGGCGACGGTGTAACCGAGGATGACGTCCTTCGCCTTGGCGGCGCTCACGTCCTTGCACGGCTGGCCGATCACGACCGCGAGTTCACCCTCGAAATCGACGCGCTCCGAACTCGGCGGGCGCACGATGGGCACCTCCGGACCGATGATCGACGTGTTGGGCTTCAGGAAGATCACCGGATCCGCAGGCGCCTCCCCACCCATCTCGGCGACATGAGCGGCGTAGTTCTTCCCGATGCAGATGACCTTCGACGCGAGAATGGGCGCGAGCAATCGCACATCGGCAAGTGCCCACGACCGCCCGGTGAACGTCGGGGTACCGAACGGATGCTCCGCGATCTCGCGTGCCCGCTGCCCACCGTCGACGTCTTCGATGGAGACAAACGCGACCCCGTCTGGGCTGGCAACTCGTCCTAAACGCATGGCACGACATTATCGCACCGGCTTTCCCACAACTCGGGACACCGGTTTGACGTGAACTTCTCGCGTTCTAGAATATGGACGTTGCGTACCACTATATGAGATGAGGTGATCGTGTGGGCGGCGTCGGGACAACCCGGTCGACGGTCGGATCGGCGGCGGTGACGATGTCACCGCGGCGCCGATGGGCGATGTTGTGTTGCGCATTGGTCGCAGCCATGACCACGACCTGCGCGGTCAGCGGTGTGGCCTATCTCATCCCGGCGCTCCACACCGACCACGGGCTGTCCCTCACGCAGGCATCCGTCCTGGCCACCATTCCGACCGTGGGCCTGATGCTGCTGATCATCCCGTGGGGTGCGCTGCTCGATCGGTTCGGCGAACGCCGGGTGCTGATCATCTCCCTGTGCATCACGCTGGCGGGCACGGCTGCCACCGCCGTGATCTCGGCCCTCGACGCGCCCTATTGGGTGCTGGCGACCGGTCTGTTCGTCGGCGGCCTGGGCGCGGGCGCGGCCAACGGCGCGAGTGGCCGGATCGTCGTCGGCTGGTTCCCGGCCCACCAGCGCGGAACCGCGATGGGCGTCCGCCAGATGGCGCAGCCCCTTGGCATCGGCGTCTGTGCGCTCACCATGCCGTTCACCGCCCAGTCCTACGGTGTCACAGCCGCACTCCTGATCCCGGTCGCCGTGACTGCCCTGGGTCTGGTCGCGTGCGTCGTCGGGATCGTCGACCCTCCGTTGGCCGGAACCCAGCCGTCGGGAGCCCCGGCCCGGACCGACAACCCTTACCGCGCGGGCAGTTTCCTGGCTCGCGTACACGGAGTCAGTGTGCTGCTGGTGATCCCGCAGTCGATGATGTGGACCTTCGTGCCCACCTGGCTGATCGTCGCGCACCACTGGTCACCCGGCGCCGCAGGCGCACTGGTGACCGCCACGCAGGTGGTGGGAGCATTGGGACGGATCGCCGCCGGCCGGGTCTCGGACAGGTGGGGCTCGCGGATGCGACCCATCCGCGTGATCGCGGTCGCCGCGGCGCTGTCGATGGCGGTACTGGCGTTGACCGACTGGCTGCACAGTCCGGTCGCACCGGTCGTGATGGCGATCGCGACCATCGCCTCGGTCGCCGACAACGGCTTGGCGTTCACCGCGATCGCCGAGTTCGCGGGTCCTGGCTGGAGCGGCCGCGGTCTGGCGGTGCAGAACACGGCTCAGTATCTCGCGACGGCCGCCACCACACCGGTGCTGGGTGCACTGATAGGTGCCGCCGGGTTCCCCCTCGCGTTCGCCCTCACTGCCCTGACCCCCCTGGTCGCCGTTCCACTGGTCCCTCGCGATCCAGGAGCCGATTGACCACGCCTGCGGCGGTCGACGCGTCATCGACCACCACGATGTCGCGTCGCCCGTCCTGCCGCACCACCAGGAGGGCGGACCCGGATTTCAACACGAATCCCTTGGCTCCCTTGAGATCTCCGTGAACTGCGATGCGGTGGCCGAAGCCCCCGAAGTCCCGCAGAGCCCGCACGCCGACCACCTCGGCGTGGTCGATCTCCGGCATCGCGACGTGCGTGCGCGGCCACCCCAGCCGCCCGCGCACGCTGACCCCGGTCCGATCCACGGTGACCCGAGTGCCCCACATTGCGATGACCGACACCACGACGATCAGCAGGACCGCCGCGCCGACCCACGAGCGCAGCACCAGGGCCAGGCTCGCGAGGATCACCACGGACCCGCCGAGGATCAGTGACGCCCCAGGCGACGATGAGACGACCCGGGTCCAGACGATCCGCTCCTCCGCCCCGATCGCGACGTGTGGGCGGTCCCCGATGTCGCCGACGGGCGGCGTCACGGCCCACGATGGCACGAGCGCGGCGACGCCGATACCACCCACGAGGCCGATCGCCATCGACAACGCGATCTGCCACTGCGGTGTCGGTACCGTATCGGCATTGGCCACACCTCGCTGACAAGCCATGGTCGACACGATCACAGCCACGGTCGAGATGACAACGCCGGCAACGATTCCGACACTTGTCCGGATGATCGTGGCATCGGTGGCCCGGATACTCAGGGCCACGCCGACCAATGCACCGACCATCCCCACCACGATCGGCGCGACGATCACGAACGTCAGACCGGAGAAGCCGTCGGCGCCGTGCGACGACCAGTGCGTGGCAACCGGATCGGGCAGGACCGTCCGCCACGACGCGACCAGGGCGGCGCCGATCGCCGCCGCAAGCGCCGACGGTGCAATCGCCAGCGCGCACACCACCCGGCGATCCCGGGCGGTCATGCCGACCACGCCCTCGCTCCGACCATCCTGCGAATCCCTCACGTCTGCCACCTCTCTCGGATCTCGACCGCCAGCACGTCGGGCCTGATGTCCAACCGCCGCGCCACATCCACGAGCCGATCCATCGCCTCGACGAACTCCGAGCGATCGGGAGCCGCCGCCGTGACGACTGCGCCCCGGCCGCGACGGAGTTCGACGACCCCTTCGTCACGAAGCATCTGATACGCGCGCAGCACGGTGTGCAGATTGATGTCGAGGCTCCGGGACAGTTCACGGGCGGGCGGCAGACGTTCACCGGCTTCCACCTCGCCGCGGACGATGGCCCCACGGACCGACGACGCCACCTGTTCGAAGATCGGGGCGCGTGAGGCCTGGTCGATACGGATCAACACACGAAGATCATATAGTTCTATCTCAACTAGAACAATAAGGAGCCGTCGAACGAACGACCCCCACCCGGACACGTCCGGGCGGGGGTCGTCGCAGGTGTTGGGCCCTAGAGGCGCTCGCGGATCCGGCGGCCGATTTCCGAGGTCTTCAAGTCGCCCGACCCGCGCTCGGCAAGGTCGTCGATGACGGCCTTCTCCACGCGCGCCGCGGCATCCGTCTCGCCGAGGTGGGCGAGCAACAACGCTGCGGACAGGATCGCGGCGGTCGGATCCGCCTTACCCTGTCCCGCGATGTCCGGCGCACTACCGTGCACGGGCTCGAACATCGAGGGATTCGCCCCCGTCGCATCGATGTTGCCCGAAGCCGCCAGGCCGATACCACCGGTGACGGCGGCCGCGATGTCGGTGATGATGTCGCCGAAGAGATTGTCGGTGACGATGACGTCGAACCGGCCCGGATCGGTGACCAGATAGATGGTTGCCGCATCCACGTGGCAGTAGTCGGTGCTGACATCCGGATACTCGGCGCCGATCTCGGCGACCGTCCGACTCCACATCGAGCCCGCGAAGGTCAGCACGTTCGTCTTGTGCACCAGCGTCAGCTTCTTCCGACGCGCCCGTGCACGCTCGAAGGCGTTGCGCACCACGCGCTCCACACCGAACCGGGTGTTCACGCTCACCTCGGTGGCCACCTCGTGCGGGGTCCCGACGCGGATGGCGCCACCGTTTCCGGTGTAAGGACCCTCGGTTCCCTCACGGACGACCACGAAATCGATGTCGGGGTCCCCGGCCAGCGGCGAGGTGACACCCGGTAGACGGCGCGAGGGGCGAAGGTTGACGTGGTGATCGAGCGCGAAGCGCATGTTCAGCAACAATCCCCGCTCGAGCACCCCCGACGGGACCGACGGATCCCCGATCGCGCCCAGCAAGATCGCATCGTGCCTGCGGAGCGATTCCAGGTCGTCCTCGGTGAGCAGTTCACCGTTCCGGTGGTAGCGGCGCGCACCGAGGTCGAACTCGGTGGTCGAGACGTCGGTGACAACGGATTCGAGTACGCCGACGGCCTCCTCGATGACCTCGGGACCGATACCGTCGCCGGCGATGACGGCGAGTTTCATGACAAGTCCACCTGTTCGATGAGAGTTGCGCCCACGGCTTCACCGATGGAGGCGATGAGGTCGTCGTCGAGCGGACCGCTGACACGCAGCATCACCGTCGCCCCGCCGCCTTCGGCATCCTGGGACAGACCTGCGGCCCGGATGTCGATGCCCGCGTTACCGAGCAGCGTGCCGATCTTGCCAAGCGAACCGGGCTCGTCGGCATAACTCACGACGAGATTCAGTCCCTCGGCGCGAAGATCGAAGTTGCGGCCGTTGATGTTGACGATCTTCTCGACGAGGCGGGGCTCGGTCAGGCTGCCGGAGACGTTGTGCACCGACCCGTCGGCGAAAACGGCCTTCACGTCGACCACGCTGCGGTGGTTGGGACTCTCCGAAGCCGTGGTCACCTCGCTGGTCACGCCACGATCGGCGGCGACAGTCGGCGCGTTCACGAAGGTGACCGGCTCGTCGAGCACGGCCGAGAACAGCCCGCGCAGCGCCGACAGCCCGAGAACGTCGACATTGTTGGCCGCCAGTTCACCGCGGACATCGACGACGATCGAGGTCGGCGGCTCCTTGCTGATGGCGCCCACGAGGACGCCTGCCTTACGCGCGACCTCGAGCCATGGCGCGACCTCCTCGTCGACCGTGCCGCCGGTGATGTTGACGGCATCGGGCACGAAGTGTCCGGCGAGAGCCAGACGCACGCTCTTCGCGACGTCGGTGCCTGCGCGGTCTTGTGCCTCACTGGTCGAGGCGCCGAGATGCGGGGTCACCACGACCTGCGGGAGTTCGAAGAGCGGCGAGTCGGTGCACGGCTCGGTCGCATAGACGTCGAGCCCGGCGCCCCGCACATGACCGGACGTGATCGCATCGGCGAGTGCCTGCTCGTCGATCAGCCCGCCGCGGGCCGCGTTCACGATGACAACGCCCTTCTTGGTGCGCGCGAGCTGATCCGTACCGATGAGGCCGAGGGTCTCCGGCGTCTTGGGAAGGTGCACGGTGATGAAATCGGCGCGCTCGAGCAGCTCGTCGAGACTCACCAGCTCGATACCCAACTGGGCTGCTCGCGCCGGTGACACATAGGGATCATAGGCAATGATCGACGTCTCGAAGGCGGCCATCCGGGCGGCGACCAGCTGGCCGATGCGGCCGAGTCCCACCACGCCGACGGTCTTGTCGAAGATCTCCACGCCATTGAACGACGAACGCTTCCAGGCATGCTCACGCAACGTGGCGTCGGCCGCCGGGATCTGGCGCGCCGCGGACATCAGCAGGGCCACCGCGTGCTCGGCGGCCGTGTGGATGTTGGAGGTCGGTGCGTTGACCACCATCACTCCGCGCTGCGTGGCCGCGGGCACATCGACGTTGTCGAGGCCCACGCCGGCACGGGCGATGATCTTCAACCGCGGTGCGACGTCGAGGACCTCTGCGTCGACGGTGGTGGCCGAGCGCACCAGGATGGCGTCGGCGTCGACGGCGGCTTCGAGGAGCTTCGGTCGATCGGGGCCGTCGACCCAGCGCACCTCGACGTCGTCTCCCAGCGCCTCGACGGTCGAAGGTGCCAGTTTGTCGGCGATCAGAACGACCGGACGGCCAGCTGAGGTCACAATATTCTCCATGATCGAGGGGCGAAGTGAACGGTGCGGAGACCACCGCGACCCGCTCCGGTGACCGCGACGACTTCCGCGAACAGCTTAGTGGTCGGCTCGTCACCCATTCGCAGCCGGTCTCGACCGGTCGCACTCGGTACCGCGATTTGCGGGTAGATTGTGATCGGCATTACGGATAGGTTGCAAACCGACCCCGGGACGATTCCGCGGAGCACACTGCGCGGGCACCGACCGGTACGGTGAGCTTGGCCCCGAGCGACGTGTCTCGGGGCCGATGATTTCTTGTGTCTCGAACGAGCGGAGTGTGGATGATGAGGAAGCTGACAGCACTGTTGGCGGTTCTGGCTGCAACGGTGCTGGCCGGCTGGGGGGCTGGCATTGCCCACGCCGCACCGGCAAAGGTCTATCTCGGTGGAGGCTCCGGGATCCTGGTGCTCAAGGGCGGTAGTTCTGCCGCAGCCTGCACCCTGACCACGATCGGCAAGTCGAACACCGGCAAGCTGATCGGTATCACCGCAGGCCACTGCGGTAAGCCGGGGCAGAAGGTGTATTCGGAGACCTTCCAGGACCGGGGACAGGCAGGAACCATCACTTATTCCGCCAGTGATCTCGACATCGCGGTGATCGAGTTCAATTCGGCGAAGGTCGTCCCCCTGCGCACTGTGCGCGGCGTGACCATCCGATCGGTCGACACGCGACCACTCGCTTTCCCGACGATCGCCTGCAAGGAGGGCCGAACCACCGGCAACACCTGCGGCATCAGCTGGTTCTCCGACGGCGACGCACATTTCAGTCAGATGTGCGTGATCGAAGGCGACTCCGGTAGCCCCGTGGTGGTCGGTGACCGCCTCGTCGGGATGGTGAACGCCTACTACTTCGTGGGCTGCATCGGCCCCGAGACCGGCACCAACATCGGCCCGGTGCTCAAGCGGATCGGATCTCTCTCGCAGTACCGCGGATTCCGACCGATCTGATAACTGTCCGACATACGAAGGAGGCCCCGGGACTTCGGTCCCGGGGCCTCCTTCGTGTACAGCGGTCAGCACGTCGCGATGAATCAGTCGGTTTCGTATCGAGTCCCCGGATGCAGCCGCAACCACGCGGAGAGTTCAGCCAGGAACTGTGTCCGAGTCCAATCCTCGACACGGCTGAGCTCATGCGGTGTGAGGCCTTCGATTGTCCGGCCGCCGGCGTCGGCGTCCCACTCGTCGATTGCCAGCGCGCGTCGCCTCTCGTACTCGGCAAGCCGAACGCGCCGGTCGACGCAGAACAGTTCGTAATCGTCCGACCCCCACCGCTCCGGGATGGGCAGCACAGCATTCCTCAACTGCGCATCGCCCAGGTCCGCAAGCGCTTCGCGAATCTGCTCGATGGCGTTGGGGTCCATAGCCATCACCCGCAGAATCTCAACGTACTCAGCAGGGACGCTGCACACTCCCGCTCCGTCAGACATTGCGATGCTCATTCGGCACCAACGATCTGTCACGCAACCGCCTGATCACCGCCGTGCCTCCGAGTTCTGCCCTCAATTCAGGGTGCCGATGGTAGAAATCGATGAGCCAGAAGGTCGCGGGGCCCCCGAGACACGACTCGTCTACCCGGATCTCGTCGTACCGTTCGCCGGGCCGAACCGAGATCCATGCCCCGTTCCGTTTGTCACCCTTCGTCAGAACCGGCGTCACTTCGGTGACGATTCCCCAATCGAGGTCAGTGGCGGTCCGATGTGAGGGCACACTGATCCCGCGCTCCGACACGGACATCCACGCGGAATCACGGTTGGCCACCCGCACCGCGTTGCCGATATAGAGCATTCCCACCACGAACGCCACAGGCGGATAAAGGTTTTCGGCCGACTCGCTTGCGAGCGAAATGTGCACCGCATCACGCCAGGCCCCGACTGCGAAGAGCAATGCACCGGCGCCAAACGTTGCGGTGGAAACAATGTCGAATGCGCGCATCAGAGGATCACGCCGAATGGTCAGCACGCCGTCCCGGAGGAACGGATCACCCCCCGCAGTTGTCATCGTGCGTAACCGCGCAGATCGAAGAATCGAGCAGATTTCCAGGATGAGTCCACACGCAATCAGCTCGGCGCAGAGAAAGCCGAGTCGCTGACCACCCGCCAAGCCCGCGATACCAATGCCGGCGAACGACGTACCAAGGACGGTGTAGACCAGTGCACCCGCCCAATCGCCGCGCGGTCGCGATGACCACTCTTTCGGTACCGGCAGGAGAAGCCGGTGACTCGATGTCACTTGCACACCGCCCGACCGAGGAAACCTCCAGCCATCCCGAAGGCAAGACTGCTTCCAGCGGTGATCCCGAAAGCTTTCAGCGCACCGGCACCCTCCGGTGCAACGAGCGCCATCGCAACGTCACCGGCGAGACTCACACCGCCTGCTGTGGTCGCCACGCACTTGTCGTAACCGTTCTTCGCGTCCGCCACACCGACCGCGGTTCCGAGAATTGTCAACGCCGGTCCAGCCGCCTTGGCTCCGATGACGAGTTTCTCGGCCTGAGGCGCCGTCAGATGCGGCAAGCCTTCGGCCACATGGGGTTCCAGCGCGGCCATCCCACCACCGGCCAAGGCCTGGGCGACGTCCTTGGTACCCGGAACCTGGACCTGCACGCCATCCACGTCGGCAACTGCCTTGCCGTCCTTGGTCTCTCGCACGACAATCGGCGACTTCCCGTCACGCGTCAGCGTGGTAACGATCGACCCATCGGGGTTGTTCACCTTCGTCGAGACGAGGTTTCCCTTCTCGTTGTACAGGTCGAAGGTGTCCCCCACCCCACCACGATGGGCATCTGTGTAGACCTGCCTGCTGCCATCGAGCATCCGCAAAGTCGTCACCGTCTTCCCGTCCTTGGAAGTCGTGCCCTTGTCGACGACTGTTCCCATCATGTGCTCGGCCAGCTTCTTCTGCTGGTTCTCCCGGCCTCTGGTCGGATCCTCGCCGCGCGTTTCGTCAGAATACGGATCGGTCGTGGCGTCTTTCGGCGCATTCCTGTCGCACCACAACTCTGGCAGTCCGGGAGTCACCGACATGGCTTCCGACCGAAGGAAGTTCGCGAGATCGTAGTCGGCATGTCCGAGATTCATCAGATGCGGATTCAACTGATCCTGGAATCCGGTCGCAGCGAGCACCAAGAGCTTCGCCATCGCCGGCGACATGACCTTCTCGCGAACGAGCACCGTCCAGTCGTCCGTCACGTAGAGATCGCCGGATTCGATGATCCGCACCAAATCACTGATTGCTCGATGTTCGGCTGCCAAAGTCGCTCCGAACTTGTGGACGCCGACCTCGACATTCGTCCCCAGATTGCCGAATGTCGAGGTCTGGCCACGAACGCGACCAGCCATGTCGCCGGCAGCGCGGTATGCGAGACCATCCCAGTTCTCGTTGTTGTTGAGACCGGAGATCTCCCATACCACCTCCCAGCCGGCCTGATCGACGGTTTCGGAGGACGACTTGGCCACGTCCACGGCCGGCCGGAGTGCGTCGGGTCGCCACGTCTCGAATACCGGGCGGCTGGGGATCATCGAGCGGATGCAATTCGGTTGAACGCCGCCGCCAACTCATCATCGGTCGCCTCGAACTCGCCGGCAGCGTTGTGAACCGCGCCAGACATCGCCGAGTACGCTTCTGCCGTTCGCTTCAGCGGATCGTGCATCGCATCAGCCAAGGTCGTCAACGCATATGCGGCAGACGATCCTGCCATACACGCAGCGATCTCGAGTAGGTCCGCGGGCAGCGACGAATCGCGGATTACTGCCGCCGTCGCCTCCACCGTCCCCGAGAACTCACGCAAGATCCCCGGATTCACCGTCGTTCCAGACATGTCTCCCCCTGTGCACAGTCCGAATCGACGTCATGGTAGCGGACGATCCATCGCCATCGAGGCATCCATGCTGGAGTCCACAGACGGCTGTGGCCGCTGCCGCCGGGTTCCGGCGACAACGGCCACAGATCGTTCGGTGAGAGGCGCTTACGCGGTCTCGGTGATCGGGCGATCGACCCAGCTCATGAGGTCGCGCAGCTTCTTGCCGGTGACCTCGATCGGGTGCTCGGCGTTCTTCTTGCGCAGGCCCTCGAGCTCGGAGTTGCCGTTCTCCACATTGGCGACGAGACGCTTGGTGAAGGTGCCGTCCTGGATGTCGCGGAGGATGCCGCGCATCCGCTCCTTGGTGTCGGCGTCGATGACGCGCGGTCCCGAGAGGTAGCCGCCGAACTCGGCGGTGTCGGAGACGGAGTAGTTCATCCGGGCGATGCCACCCTCGTACATGAGGTCGACGATGAGCTTGAGCTCGTGCAGCACCTCGAAGTAGGCCATCTCCGGCGCATAGCCGGCCTCGACCATGACCTCGAAACCGGTCTTGACCAATTCCTCGGTACCGCCGCAGAGCACGGCCTGCTCACCGAACAGGTCGGTCTCGGTCTCTTCCTTGAAGGTGGTCTTGATGACCCCGGCGCGGCCACCGCCGATGGCGCTGGCGTAGCTCAATGCGAGGGCCTGGCCCTCGCCCTTCGGATCCTGATCGACGGCGATCAGGCAAGGCACGCCCTTGCCGTCGACGAACTGCCGGCGCACGAGGTGCCCCGGGCCCTTCGGCGCGACCATGCCGACGGTGATGTTGGCGGCCGGCTTGATCAGATCGAAGTGGATGTTGAGGCCGTGTCCGAAGAACAGCGCGTTGCCGTCCTTCAGGTTCGGCTCGATGTCCTCGGTGAAGATCTTGGCCTGCGAGGTGTCCGGAGCCAGCAGCATGATGACGTCGGCCCACTCGGCAGCCTCTTTGGCGGACATGACCTTGAGGCCCTGCTCGGCGGCCTTCTCGCGGGACTTGCTGCCCTCACGCAGACCGACCGCGACATCGACCCCGGAGTCACGCAGCGACAGCGAATGCGCATGCCCCTGGCTGCCGTAGCCGATCACCGCAACCTTGCGGCCCTGGATGATCGACAGATCGGCGTCGTCGTCATAGAACAGTTCGATCGCCACAGTTGGATTCCCTTCGATTTCTGTTTGCCCTCAAGGTCTTGTGTAGTCCTCGGGGCCTGTGTACTTCTCTGTGCGGCTCGCGCCGTGTGTCAGCGGTTGGCCGACATGCTCTTGGGGCCACGCCCCAGGGTGACCGCGCCGGATTGGGCGATCTCGCGGATTCCATACGGATCGAGCATCCGCAGCAACGCCTCGAGTTTCTCGCCGGTACCGGTCGCCTCGATCGTCAAGGATTCGGTGGAGACGTCGATGACCTTCGCGCGGAACAGGTTGACCACCTCGATGACCTCGCTGCGCACCGACGAATCGGACCGGACCTTGATCATCATCAGTTCACGGGACACCGAACTCGACGGGTCCTGCTCCACGATCTTGATCACGTTGATCAGCTTGTTGAGCTGCTTGGTGACCTGCTCGAGCGGGAAATCGTCCACGGTGACCATGATGGTCATCCGCGAAATACCTTTCAGCTCGGTCGGTCCCACCGCCAACGACTCGATGTTGAACCCACGCCGGGAGAACAGACTCGAGACGCGGGCGAGAACACCCGGTCGGTCCTCGACCAGAACACTGAGGGTGTGAGTGGTGCTCACTTGTCTTCCTTCCCTGCAGATGCGGGCTGATTCGCTTGATCCGGACGCGACATCGTCTCGTGGATGTCGACCGGATCCGATGCGGATTCGTCTTCGTCGAACAGCGGCCGGATGTCGCGGGCCGCCATGATCTGGTCATTACCGGTGCCTGCGGCCACCATCGGCCACACCTGGGCATCGGCGCCGACGATGAAGTCGACCACCACCGGCCGATCGTTGATCTCCCGGGCCTTGGCGATGACCTCGTCGACGTCCTCTTCGCGCTCGACCCGGAATGCCGCGCAGCCCAACGCTTCCGCGAGCTTCACGAAGTCAGGGATCATCCGCGAGTGGGTCGAGAGGTCGGTGCTGGAATAGCGCTCCTCGTAGAAGAGGGTCTGCCACTGTCGCACCATGCCGAGGTTGCCGTTGTTGATCAGGGCGACCTTGATCGGGATGCCCTCGATGGCGCAGGTGGCCAACTCCTGGTTGGTCATCTGGAAGCAGCCGTCGCCGTCGATGGCCCACACCTCGGTGTCCGGCGCGGCCATCTTGGCGCCCATGGCCGCCGGCACGGCGTAGCCCATCGTGCCGAGACCGCCTGAGTTCAGCCAGGTTCGGGGCTTCTCGTAGGAGATGAACTGCGCGGCCCACATCTGGTGCTGGCCGACGCCTGCACAGTAGACGGCATCCGGGCCGGCGGCCTTGCCGATGGCCGAGATGACGAACTCGGGCGACATCGATCCGTCGGCCTGACGGTCGTAGCTCAGTGGGTAGGTACGACGCACCCCGTCGAGGTACTTCCACCATTCCGAGATGTCGGGAGCCTCCGCGGTGGTGGCCCGCTCGTTGCGGATGGTCTCGATGAGATCGACGATGACTGCCTTGCAGTCACCGACGATCGGCACGTCGGCGTGCCGGTTCTTGCCGATCTCGGCCGGATCGATGTCCGCATGGACGACCTTGGCGTTCTGGGCGAATGACGACAGCTGGCCGGTGACGCGATCATCGAAACGTGCGCCGAGGGTGACCAGCAGATCACTCCGTTGCAGGGCGGCCACCGCGGCGACCGTGCCGTGCATGCCCGGCATCCCCAGGTGCTGCTGATGACTGTCGGGGAACGCCCCGCGCGCCATCAGTGTGGTCACCACCGGGATGCCGGTCAGTTCGGCGAGTTCCCGCAACTCTTCCGACGCGTTCGCCTTGATGACGCCGCCGCCGACATAAAGGACGGGCGCCTTGGCCGCCTCGATCAGGCGAGCCGCCTCTCGCACCTGCTTGCCGTGCGGCTTGGTGACCGGACGATATCCGGGCAGGTCGATCTGCGGCGGCCACGCGAACGTGGTCTGCGCCTGCAGGATGTCCTTGGGGATGTCGACGAGAACCGCGCCCGGACGGCCACTCTCCGCGATGTGGAACGCCTCGGCGATCACGCGCGGGATGTCGGCCGGGTTGCTCACCAGGAAGTTGTGCTTGGTGACCGGCATCGTGATGCCGGAGATATCGGCCTCCTGGAAGCCGTCGGTGCCGATGAGCGCACGCCCGACCTGTCCGGTGATCGCGACGACCGGCACCGAGTCCATCTGTGCGTCGGCCAGCGGCGTCACCAGATTGGTGGCACCCGGACCCGACGTCGCCATGCAGACACCGGCGCGGCCGGTGATCTGCGCGTAACCGGTCGCGGCGTGTCCCGCACCCTGCTCGTGCCGGACCAGGACGTGACGAACCTTCTGCGAATCCAGCAGCGGGTCGTAGACCGGCAGGACGGCGCCACCGGGAATGCCGAAGACCACCTCGACGCCGAGCTCCTCGAGCGACCGGACCACGGACTGGGCACCGCTGACGCGCTCGGGTGCCACGGTGTGCTGGCCTACCGCCCGCAGGTTTCCTGCCGCGGGTGATTGCTGGCGCGGCGCCGTCTCACGGGAGGCATCGGCTCCGGTCGCGGCGTTGGTTCGTGCTGTTGGTGCGCTCACTGCACGTTCCCCATCTTCTGGTGTTCTGGTTGTTGACAAGAAAAAACCCCCGACAGCTGGGCTGTTCGAGGGTGGCGCGTCGATGCTCGAGGGTCTACGAGGTGACCGGTCAGGCGACGACGCGCCGGCCGATTACTACGAGATTATCGTGCTGCATCACGCCTTCACGGTAGGACCGGCGCATGTCAAGAGTCAAACCACGGGACATCGCGTCTCACATGATGGGAAATCACTGGTGGATCTGCGCTGTCGACGGGATGAGACAATGGAGCCGTGTCTACCCCATCCGCCGCATCCTCCGACTCCACACCCCCCGAGGTGGAACTGCCCCAGACGTTCCGCATCCAGCGGATCGCCTATTTCGCGGTCCCGATGATGTTCATCGTCACCGTCATCCTGGCGGGGGCCTCACTGGTGTGGCTCGGCTGGACCCTGGTCCTGCCGGTACTCCTCGGCTGGTGGATCGTGCGGATTCGCACGGTGGTGACCGAAGACGGACTGAAGGCGGTGCACACCTTCTCCACCCGCGAGATCGCCTGGAACGAACTCGACGGTCTGCAGTTCCCGCGGTGGAGTTCGGTCCGCGCGGTCCTGGTGAACGGCGCTCGGGTGCGATTGCCCGCCATCACCTTCGCCGATCTCCCCCGGTTGTCGGCAGCGAGTCGCGGACGGATCCCCGACCCGTATGCAGCGGCAGCGGCCGACCAGGCCTGACCACCACGAACCCTTCGGTGACCCCCGATTCGGGCGGAGTAGCCTCGAAACCCGGTGATGCGCACGCATTCGGCTGCCGATGACCTCCACCGCGAAGATCGGTCCGTCGTCCGGCGTCGAGATCACCACCCACTCCACGTCTGCCCGAGCCCAGGCAGGACGACGAACATCGAGGATTTTGCATGCCAGCTCTGAGGTCCCGAACCACCACCGTCGGCCGCGAAGCAGCCGGTGCGCGCTCGCTGTGGCGGGCCACCGGAATGACCGATGACGATTTCGGCAAGCCGATCGTGGCGATCGCCAACTCCTACACGCAATTCGTACCCGGCCACGTGCATCTCAAGGATGTGGGCGAGATCGTCGCCGACGCGGTCCGTGCGGCCGGTGGTGTGCCTCGCGAGTTCCACACCATCGCCGTCGACGACGGCATCGCGATGGGACACGGGGGCATGCTCTATTCGCTCCCGAGCCGCGAGATCATCGCCGACTCGGTTGAATACATGGTCAACGCGCACACGGCCGATGCCCTTGTCTGTATCTCCAACTGCGACAAGATCACTCCCGGCATGCTCAACGCCGCGATGCGCCTGAACATCCCCACGGTGTTCGTCTCGGGAGGCCCGATGGAGGCCGGCAAGGCGGTCGTCGTCGACGGTGTCGCGCAGGCGCCCACCGACCTGATCACCGCGATCTCGGCGTCGGCCAACAGCGATGTCGACGAGGAGGGGCTGAGCGAGGTCGAACGATCCGCGTGCCCGACCTGTGGGTCGTGCTCGGGTATGTTCACCGCCAATTCGATGAACTGCCTCACCGAGGCACTCGGACTCGCGCTGCCCGGCAACGGTTCGACGCTGGCCACCCACGAAGCGCGCCACGCACTGTTCGAGCGCGCCGGCAGCGTCGTGGTCGACGCGGCCAACCGCTGGTACCGCGACGACGACGAGTCGGTCCTCCCCCGCAACATCGCGACCCCCACGGCGTTCCGCAATGCCATGGCTCTCGACGTCGCGATGGGTGGGTCGACCAATACAGTGCTGCACATCCTCGCCGCCGCGCAGGAAGGCGAGGTCGCCGACTTCGACCTCTCGGTCATCGACGAGATCAGTCGCAACGTGCCGTGCCTTTCCAAGGTCGCGCCGAACTCGGATTACCACATGGAGGACGTGCACCGGGCCGGTGGCATCCCGGCGATCCTGGGTGAACTGCGCCGGGCCGGACTTCTCGACGACACCGCATCGACGGTGCACAGCCCGACCGTCGCCCAGTTCCTCGACGACTGGGACGTCCGCGGCGGCAAGGCCATCGACGAGGCGCGGGAGCTGTTCCATGCGGCACCGGGCGGCGTCCGGACCACCACGCCGTTCTCCACCGCGAACCGGTGGAGTTCCCTCGACACCGATGCCGAGGGTGGCTGCATCCGCGATCTCGCACACGCATACACCGTCGAGGGTGGCTTGTGCGTGCTACGCGGCAATCTCGCCGACGACGGCGCCATCCTCAAGACCGCGGGTATCGACGAGGATCTCTGGCACTTCGAAGGTCCGGCCCGTGTCGTCGAGAGCCAGGAGGAAGCCGTCCAGGTGATCCTGTCCAAGACGATCCAGGCAGGTGAGGTCCTCGTGGTTCGATACGAAGGGCCGGCCGGCGGGCCAGGCATGCAGGAGATGCTGCACCCCACCGCCTTCATGAAGGGCACCGGCATGGGGAAGAAGTGCGGATTGATCACCGACGGCCGGTTCTCCGGCGGATCGTCGGGACTGTCGATCGGTCACATCTCCCCCGAAGCGGCGGCCGGCGGCGTCATCGGTCTCATCGAGAACGGTGACCCGATCCTGATCGACGTCAAGACCCGTCGCCTCGAAGTCCTCGTCGACGACGAGGTGCTGGCCGAGCGGCGCGCCAAGATGGAGGCGTCGGAGCGGCCGTGGCAGCCCAAGGACCGTCAGCGGACGGTCACCACCGCATTGCGCGCCTACGCCAAGTTGGCCACCTCGGCCGACCGAGGCGCTGTGCGCGTGGTCGACTGAGCGATCGGATTCCGGAAGGCCCGGCCGGCATCAGCCGGTCGGGTTACCCGGTGACTCGAACGGATTGGTGCCGTTGAACACCATCCAGACGGCGACGGCGGCACCGATCCCGACGACGAGCAACGCCAGCGACCCCCAGGCCGGTCGTCGCGCCCAGCCGCGCGGTGCATCGAGCGAGATCCGGCCCGGACCGGTCAGGATGATCGCCACCGCGCAGGCACAGAGGAGCAGTTCGAACTCGATGCCTGCGCCGTTCGGGTCGGCCGCGAAGAACCAGACCCCACCTGCCAGGGTCGCCTTGTAGGCCGCGGCCACCAACATCACACCCAGGACCGCGGACGCGGCGACCGGTGTGAACAATCCCACCACCAGCATGAGACCGCCGAGCGTCTCCGAGACCGCGCCCACGATGGCCAGGGGACGTGCGGCGTCGGGGGTGAAACCGATCGCCGGGTTGGGCGAATTGAGGAGCATGTCCTCGAATCCCGACAGTCGCGGCCCGTTCCACCAGCCGAAGAGCTTCTGCGACCCGTGCGCGAGGGCGATCACTCCGACCGCGGCACGCAATACGAGCAGCCCGATGTCGAGGGTGCCGCGGCGTGCGCGGCGCTGCGCCTCGGACAGATCCTCCTCCGCCGACCGGAGACGTTCATCGGCGACCGCCGGGGCCGCCTCGTAAGAATCCGCGACGCCGGGCACGACAGCATCGGACACACCGCTCTCGGGCACGACGGTCTCCGCAGCGGCGACCCGGGTCGGCGGGACTGCCGTGAAGTCATCGGTGCGGACGTCCTCGACCGGTTGCGGGTTTGTGCGCGGTTGCGGCGCCGCGAACCGCTGGGTCTCCGCATCGGCGGCATCGTCGGGCCGTCGAATCGCCTCGGTCGGCGTCGCGGCAGGTGCGGCGACGGTCCGCGCAGCCGGCCGGGCAGGCATCGCCTGGGTGTCGAGTTCGTCGGGATCGATGTCATCGAGGTCGTCGACTCTCGAGACGCCGGGCCGTTCGGGAAGCGCATGCCGGGCGTAGAACTCGTCCCGGTCATCCGCCGGCACCTGCCGACGACGCATCGAGGCGCCCTCGCCCAGGTCGATCTCGCCCGTCGGTTCGTCGTACGGACTGGAACCGCTGCCTGCAGCCATGTCGCGTTCGGTCACACGCCCGACTCTATGCGCTGTCGGGCGCACCTGGTTCCAGCAGCACGCGGTGAGTCGAAATCGATCACCTACTCTGGGTCGTATGCGCAAGGGGTGGCCGACAGGAATGCGTGGCCGGAAACGGTCCGCATCGGGGGGCCGGACGTATCGGGTCCGGGTCGGCGCCGTCGTCGTGATCGTCTCGGTGCTGACGATGATCAGCGGATGTGCGGACTTCTCCGCGCAGGACCGAGAGAAGGACGCCGGCACATTCAGTGCCAACAACGAGTCGCAGCAGAAGAAGCAGACGCCGCCCCCGACCCCCGCAGAGCCTCCCATCCCTCCCCCGCCGGGACCCTGTGTGGATCCTGACCCCGCCGTGATCGCGACATGCCTGACATCGACCGCGGGGGTGATGCCAGGCGACGACAAAGGCGACGTCACAGTGGTCGCCGAGCGGACGACCGGCAAGATCATCACCACCAAACGCTATGGACCGCAACGTGTCCTGGCGACGGTGCCGGTCGATGCGTCCGGCGACGGCGGACTGATCGACTTCGCGTTCTCACCCACGTACGCGCAGGACCGACTGATCTACGCATTGATCACCACCGCATCCGACAATCGCGTCGTGCGGATCGCGCCCGGCGACGTGCCGAAGCCGATTCTGACGGGTATCCCGAAGGGCGCCAACGGAAACATGGGTGCGATGTATTTCCGCAACCCTGCCGAACTGATCGTGGCGACCGGCAACGCAGGCGATCCCTCCGCCGCGGCGAGCCCGTCGTCGCTGGCCGGGAAGATCTTGTCGGTGACCGCGCTCGGATCGGGGGCCAACCCACGTCCGCGCACGCTGGCCTCCGGTCTCGGTTCCAACGTCTCGCTGTGCCCGAGCACGACGTCCGGGTCGCTGTACTTCGCCGATCAGACCGCCGCCGAGGATCGCGTGCAGGTGCTCGAATCGTCGGGCCCGAAGGTGTTGTGGACCTGGCCGGACCGGCCACAGATCGCCGGGTGCGCCGTGACGTCGGGCGCGATCTTCGTCTCCACCACGCGAACACAGCACATCGAGGCGATCAACGAACCGACCCGGCAGAAGCCTGCCATCACCCCGCCGGTGGTGGTGCTCGAGAAGCGGTACGGGGCATTGGGTCGAATGGTGGCACTGCAGAACGGCATCCTTCAGTTCGCGACGGTCAACGAGCAGTACGGAAAACCGGTGAGCACCGACGATCGAGTGGTGAAGTGGCTCCCGCCGTCATCGACCGAAGATCGCACCTGACCCGAGCTGCCCGGTTCACCTGCGGAAACTGCTGGTGACAAAATCTCGAAAACACACGCACGCGTGGACGAATGCTGGTCAGATCGAGCATCGAGCATTCATCCGTCGCGGAGGGTTCCCGTCATGGTTCGTCGTAGAGTCCTTCTCGTCCTGGCGTTCGCGTTCTCCTTGTTGTTCGGCGCCGGCGCCGTCGCCCAGGCCGCGCCGGGCCCATTCGGGCCCTTGGACCTCGGATCGCTCGGCGGTCCGACGACCCAGGGTTGTTCGGTGGCCTCGTACGACGGAAACAGCCGATACGGGCCGCAGACCTTCTCGACTCAGCCGCCGACCGGTCAGCAGTTGGCCGGCTATCAGCGTTTCGGGTCGTTCACCGGCGAGGACGCCGCCACGAAGTTCGACACGAAATACTATGACGGCGACACGAAGTGGTGGACCTATCCACCGGAGCAGGGCTATGTCCTCGACCGCAACAAGCAGCCGATCAGACACAAGAAGATGCTGCAGGTCGGAACCCGGATGGACCGGTACGGCGGCGAAGGTGGCAACTTCCTGGCGGTCCCGGGCACGAAGTATGCGGCTCGTGCCCTCCCGCCATCGAATCTCTCCGGCCCGCAGGGGCAGGAACAGTACTGCAACTATCACGTGTACGAGGTGATCAAGACGTTCTCGGTGGACACCGGCCGGATCGCTCCCTGGTTCGCGCAGCGCGGCGGCGGCATCCAGTATCAGGTGGTGAGGTCCTACCTCGACGACCCGTCGTATCCGCAGTGCATCAGCTTCATCAACCAGGACGGCACCCTGAGCGTCGGATGGTTGAAATGTGCCGGCTATCTGCGGCAGTCGTTTCCCGCCGTGAGTTGATGGTCGGGACGCCGGCCGATCGGGACGGATCGGATAATCTGCTCGACGGCGAGATGCGTGCGCGGATCGAGGATCTCGCGGTCCGGCTCGGTGCTCGTCCGGAAGACCTGCCGGTGCTCGGCTCGGTACGCGGTGAATCGACGCCCTACTGCGTACGCGGCCCCGACGGCTGGCATCTCACCGCCCGCGAGCGCGACCGCATCCTGTCCGACCGGAGCACGCCGGACCCCGACGAGTTCCTCCGCTGGGTGGCGGAGTCGATCTCCGAGCGTATGTCCTGGCGGCTGCACCCGCCGGGCTCGCCCGACTTCAGCCGCGCCTCGTGGCAGGCGCAGTACGAGATCCTGGCGTCAGTCGATCAGACGTGGGCCGACACCTGGCTCTCGACGATGCGATCCCGATTGATCGACGCAGGCGCGACTGCCGACGTCCTCGCGATGCTACCCACCCGGAGGTGACCCTTCCCGGCATGGCACCGAATCGTCACTGACAGGCGGCGATCACAAGCTCTTTCACCCGCGCCGGATCAGCCTGACCGCGGGTGGCCTTCATGACGTCGCCGACGATCTTGCCGGCCGCCTGAACCTTTCCGCCCCGGATCTTGTCGGCGATGTCGGGGTTCGCGGCCAGCGCCTCGTCGACCGCCTTCTGCAATGCCGAATCGTCGCGCACCACCTCGAGCCCTCGGTCGGCGACGATCTGCTCCGGCTCGCCTTCACCGTCGAGTACCGCCACCACGACCTGCTGGGCGAGCTTGTTGGTGAGCTTGCCCCCGTCGACCAGCCCGATCACGGTCGCGACCTGAGCAGGCGAGATCGACAGCTCCGCGAGCTCGACGGACCGGGTGTTGGCCTGCTGCGCAAGGAAGGAGACCCACCAACCGCGGGCGGCCTCCGGACTTGCACCCGCCTCGACGGTCTCGATGATCAGGTCCACCGCACCGACGTTGACGAGATCGCGCATCACCTCGTCGGAGACGCCCCACTCTTCCTGGATTCGCGCGCGCCGCACCCAGGGCATCTCCGGCAGCGTGGTCCCGAGCTCCTTGATCCACGACGGATCCGGTTGCACCGGCGGCAGATCGGGCTCGGGGAAGTAGCGGTAGTCCTCCGCGGTCTCCTTGCGCCGGCCCGCGGCGGTGGTGCCATCCTCCTCGTGGAAATGCCTTGTCTCCTGGATGATCTCACCACCGGCCTCGAGAATGGCCGCCTGGCGGCGCATCTCGTGACGCACGGCGATCTCGACACTCTTGAGCGAATTGACGTTCTTTGTCTCGGTGCGGGTACCGAACTGCGCGGCATCCTTACGCATCAGTGACACGTTGGCATCGCAGCGCATCGATCCCTGATCCATCCGGACATCGGAGACCCCGAGAGCCTTCAACAGGTCGCGCAGGGCCGTCACGTATGCACGGGCCACCTCCGGCGCGCGCTCCCCCGCACCGACGATGGGCTTGGTCACGATCTCCACCAGCGGGACGCCTGCACGGTTGTAATCCAACAACGAGTGACTGGCTCCCTGGATGCGGCCGGACCCGCCGACGTGCAACGACTTGCCGGTGTCCTCCTCCATGTGCGCACGTTCGATCTCGACGCGCCAGGGCGTTCCGTCCGGGAGCAACACCTCCAGGTACCCCTCGTAGGCGATCGGCTCGTCGTACTGGGAGATCTGGTAGTTCTTCGGCTGGTCGGGATAGAAGTAGTTCTTCCGCGCGAACACACTCGACGGCCGGATCGAGCAGTTGAGCGCGAGGCCGATCCGGATCGCCGACTCGATGGCCTTCAGGTTGGCCACCGGCAGTGCACCTGGCAGGCCGATGCACACCGGGCACACCTGGGTATTCGGGTCGGCACCGAACGTGGTCGGGCAGCCGCAGAACATCTTGGTCACGGTCCCGAGTTCCACGTGTACCTCGAGGCCCATGACCGGATCGAAATCCGCGATGACCTGGTCGTAGTCGAGCAGTTCAGTGGCAGCGGCAGTCATGGGGTCCATCTTATTGCTCCGCCCATCCCGCGACCGCATGGGTCGGCGAACTACACGCGAGAACCGGGGTCGAGGTCAGGGTCATCCCCGATGCCGCCAGGCCTTCACCTGCGTAGCGTCGGGAGTATCAGAAAGGAACCCCCCGATGACCACACCAGAACCAGCCACCACCCGATTGATGCGTTCCCGAGACGACTCCTGGCTCGGCGGAGTATGCGGGGGCATCGCCAAACGCTTCGGCTGGGACGCCACGCTCATCCGCGTCCTCTTCGTCGCCTCGATCCTGCTACCCGGACCGCAGGTGTTGCTGTACCTGGTGCTCTGGGTCGTCATCCCGCGTGAGCCCGTTGCGCAGCCGCCGGTCATGGCCTCGCCGATCACCTATCCGTCGTCGAGTCCGTAGACCATCACCCGAAGATGACGCGGATCTCCTGATACTGGTCGGACGGCACCGACTTCTCGTTGGCGAGGGCATCGGCGAAGTCGACGTGCACGATGTCTGTGCCGCGCAACGCGACCATCTTGCCCCAGCCCTTGTCGGCGCAGAGGTCGGTGACCGCCATACCGAGTCTCGTGGCCAGCACCCGGTCGAACGCGGTGGGAACGCCGCCTCGCTGGATGTGGCCGAGCACCGTCGAGCGGGTCTCGATGCCGGTGCGTTCCTGGATGAGCGGGGCCAGCACCTCGCCGATGCCGCCGAGCCGCGGCCGATTGAAGCCGTCGAGTCCTTTGTCGGAGTAGGCCTGATCCATGTCGGGCAGCTTGAATCCCTCCGCGACCACGACCATCGGTGCACGTCCGCGATTCTTGACACTGGTCGCCCAGGCGCAGATCTGGTTGAGACTCTCCGGCTGCTCCGGGATCAGGATCGCGTGCGCACCACCCGCGATACCCGAGTAGAGGGCGATCCACCCGGCGTGGCGGCCCATGACCTCCAAGACCATGCACCGTTTGTGCGAGTTGCCGGTCGTCCGGAGCCGGTCGATCGCCTCGGTGGCGATCTCCACCGCGGTGTTGAAGCCGAAGGTGTAGTCGGTGGCGTCGAGGTCGTTGTCGATCGTCTTGGGTACGCCGACGATGTTGATGCCGTCCTCGTAGAGTCTCTTCGACGCCGAAGCCGTGCCCTCGCCGCCGATCGCGATGACACCGTCGATTCCGAGGTTCTTCAGCACTTTCTTGATGGCCTCGGGGCCACCGTCGGGCTCCTGATACGGGCCGAAGCGACTGGTGCCCAGGATCGTTCCGCCCTCGTGCGAGAGACCGCGGACGCGGGTGCGGTCCAGCTCGATGATGTCGCCGTAGACGAGGCCATACCAGCCATCTTTGAAGCCGACGAACTCGTGGCCGTAGACGGTCTCACCCTTGAGTACTGCACCGCGGATCACCGCGTTCAGTCCAGGGCAGTCGCCGCCACTGGTGAGAATGCCGAACCTCTTGGCCATACCCTGGGACCTCCATGCCGACCGACGTCATACGTACGCCACTCAATCTAGTGGGCGGGGCGATCATCTGCCGGACGTCGCACATCCCGGACGGCGCGCCGACCGAAGAGGGCGCCGCTACTTGAGCCCGTTCTCGTAGGCGAAGACGACGGCCTGCGCGCGATCGCGCAGGCCCAGCTTGCCGAGCACGCTGCTGACGTGTGTCTTCACGGTCTGCTCGGAGACGAACAGATCACCGGCGATCTCCGCGTTCGACTTGCCGTCCGAGACCAGGTCGAGCACCTCCCGCTCACGGGGCGTGAGATGTTCGACAGCGGCGTTCCGCGGTGCCCGTCCGCGCCGCGAGGTCACCTCGGCGATGAGTCGCCGGGTGATCGAGGGCGCCAACAGGGCCTCGCCCGCGGCGACCACCCGAACTGCTCGGACCAGCTCGTCGGCAGGCGCGTCCTTGAGCATGAATCCCGACGCACCGATGCGCAGGGCCTCGAAGACATAGTCGTCGATGTCGAACGTGGTCAGCATGAGCACCCGGGTGGGGGTTCCGTCGCTGGGACGTGATGCCGAGCGCAGGATCTCCTCGGCGGCCCGCAGCCCGTCCTTGCGCGGCATCCGCACATCCATCAGGACCACATCCGGCCGCACCCGCGCACAGAGCTCGACTGCCTCGACCCCGTCCGCGGCGTCACCGAGAACCGAGATGTCGGATTGCGCGGCGAGCAGGGCCGAGAACCCCTGACGCACCATCGCCTGATCGTCGACGACCACCACGGTGAGAGCCACGAATCAGAGCCTATTCGCCCGCGCGCAACGTCGACGCGGCGACACCGACTGTGTGACCACCCCGTTCGGGGATCAGTGCGTGGACCACGAAGCCCCCGTCGTCGCAGGGCTCGGTGGTCAGTACTCCCCCTACCGCCGAGGCCCGCTCGATCATCCCGGGGATTCCGGTGCCGGGCCCCGCGATCCGGACGGGTTCCGATGTCGGGGCCGAATTGCGGACCTCGATCTCGGCGGTCCCGTCACCCGCAGGCGCGATCCGCACCTCGATCCGGGCGCCCGGCGCATGTCGGGTGGCGTTGGCGAGACTCTCCTGCACGATCCGGTAGATGACCAGGCTCGAGGCATCACCGATGCCGTCGTGGTCGACCGAATCGGAGAGATCGACGACGGCCCCGGCCATCCTCGTCTGCATCACCAGTCCGTCGAGGTCACCGAGGCCGGGGTTGGGAGCCGACAGCACCTCCCCGTCGGTCCGCAGCACACCGAGCAGCTGACGGACCTCGTCGAGTGAGGCACGCGCGGACACTGCGATCGCCTCGAATTCCGCCGCCGCTTCGTCACTCACGTCGTCGAGTCGGTATCGCGCAGTCTGCGCCATCACGACCACGACCGACATCCGGTGCGCCACAACATCATGAAGATCCCGGGCAATCCGGGTCCGCTCCTGCAGGATCGCCTTCTGGGATTCCACCAACTGGGTCTGCTCGGTGCTCTGAGCTAGTTGACGGCGCGAACGCGAGAGGAAACGCACCAGGGCCACCACCACCGCGAGGAAGGTCAGCCCGAACACCCACCCACCGCGCGCACCGGGTGGCGCGGCGATCGCGAACACGATCGCGGTGCAGACCCAGACGACGGGCACCCACCGCAGCGCACAGCGAACATAGGCGAAGAACGTCAACACCAGCAGGGCGATCAGATGGGTCACCTGAATCGACCACGGCCAGCCGTTGACGGTGGGCACCACGATCCCGATCATCTGTGCCGAGACGACCGAGATCGCCCAGCCGATCAGTGGCGCCGACCACGCGAGCGCGACCGGGAAGGCTGCGAACGCCGCGACGACCGGCAGTGCATAGGTCGGCATCGAATGGGTCAGCGGCAGCGTCGGCCACGAAACCGAGTAGAGGACCACGGCCGTCGTCAGGAAGAACCAGTTGGCCCGCGACGCGAAGTAGCGGCGGACTGCCGGGTCCTGGACGGCCGGCAGACCTTGGATCTCGCGCACCGCCGCCGTCCCGGCCGTGCCGATCAACGACCTCGTTCGTCGGAACATTCTCATCACCTCGACTGTCCACGGTATGCGGGCACGACCTCGCACGTCCTCATACTCGAGAGGGATTCCGTTCTCCCCCGTCCGGAGCAGAGACTTCGACCCACTCCCGACCACGCGACGGTGACTTATTCACCGTTAAGGCCGATGTGGCATAGTGCCGTGGATTCGTAACTTCGACGCCATGAGAAATCACAGAAACGACCGGCCCCGAGGGCGCCGGAGCTTGGTCATCCTCATTCTCATCGCCGCAGCCACAACGATTCTCGGTCTCGGCTACGGTGCGTCCGATGCACGGTCATCGTCCGAGGCGGACATACCGGGCGCCGCCCCGACGGCCCTGCCGCCGACGCCAGGTGATCTGGCCACGCCGGCCGGCCGGATGGTGTGGGACCTCACATCCGGTCATCCCGATCGCGTCGCACGCGAGCTACCACCGGAGTTCACTGCAGACCTCGGCTACCGGCCGCGGGTCGTCGCCGGTTATCCGGTCAATCCGAGCGGCGGCTGCTCCTCACCGGTGACATTGCCCCGGCGGTTCGAGGTCTTGTGCCGGTCCCACGACTTCGGTTACGACATACTGCGTTACGCCGCGGAGACCGGGCATCCCCTGGGCGGATGGGCGCGCGTGAACCTGGACCGTCTACTCGTCGACCGGATGCACGCGTCGTGTACTTATCCGCTGTGTGACGCCGCCGCCACCGCGACGGAAGTGGCCCTCCGCCTCAATACCTGGCGGCAATACGACGGCCCCCCCACCGCTGTCGAGTCCGCGACGCAGATCGTGTCGTCCGGCGTCGGACGGGGATGGGCAGACCTCCTCGACCGACGAGCCGATACGCCGCAATGAGCGCCGCCGCACCCCCGTTCGGGCCGGTGCGGTACCCACGACGAGCCACCTTCACCCCACCCCACCCTGCCGTCTCGATCGCAGCGGCCCTGGGTGCGGTGATGGCGCTGTGGCCGTGTGGGCTCCCCCGATCCGGGATCGTCTCGGGCGCCCTCACCGCCCTGTGCGTGGGAATCGCAACGACCGCAGCACTTGTCGCCACCCGGCGCCGCACCGCGAAACCGGCCCAGGCGGTCGCAGCCGTCGCCGGGGCAGCCGGTGCGCTGGCCTCGATGTCGCTGCTCAGTCTGTCGTGGCAGAACTCACTCCGCACGGATCTGGGCGCACCACAGGCCGGTGTGAGCTGGCTCGCCGCCTCGATCGTCCCTGCCGCACTGCTGTTCACGGCGATCGTCTCGTTGCCACGGACCACCGCGATGATCGGTGCGACGGTGGTGGCGGTCGCCGCGGGATACCTTCCGGCAGCTCAGGCCGACGACGCGCCGTCCTCACCCCACACACCGGCCGGCGTGATCTACGGCCTCGACGACGGCACGTCGTTGACGAGTCGCAGCCGGGACCTCGCTACGCGATGGGTGGACGCGGGGGGCCTCGACCTCCGGGCCGTGGTGATCGCCGTGCCGACCGGCTCCGGGTGGATCGACGCCACCGCCGTCGCCGGCTATGAGGACCGATTTGCCGGGCATGTCGCGATTCTCGCCATCCAGTACGCCCAGATGCCGTCGTGGCGGGCGTTTGTCGGCGACCGCTCGGCGGCCGGACGCAGCGCGGTCGCTCTGCTCCACGAGGTGATCGACCGCACCATGGACCGCCCGCCGGATCGACGACCACGCATCCATCTCTACGGACAGAGCCTCGGAGCCATCGGCGCGGAGGAGGCCAGGGTCTGGGCGGGCGACCACCGCCCCGGCGCGGTCGCCGAGACGCTGCTGGCGGGGGTCCCCGGAGACGCCGTCGGCGACGACCCGGGAGCGGGCGCGCGACGGGTCGTCCTGGCCAACGCGTCCGACCCGATCCCGCGGTGGTCCCCATCGCTGATCTGGCGACCGGCGCGGCAACCGCAGGGCACGGTGGTCATCGGACGATCCGTCCGCCACCCACCGTGGTTACCGGTTGTCGGCTTCCTGCAGACGAGTACAGATCTGCTCGGGTCGCTCGACGGCGCTCCGGGCGTCGGTCACCGATACGGCCAGGAGCAGTCGTCGAGCATGTCCTCGACGACCGACGGCGGGTGACGGGTCAGCCGACGGGCCCGCGTGCAGCCTCGTAGGCAGCACCCACCCGGTAGAGGCGATCGTCGGCGAGTGCGGGGGCCATGATCTGCAGGCCGACCGGCATCCCGTCGTCGGCGGACAGTCCGGACGGCACCGACATCGCGCCGATCCCTGCCAGGTTCACCGGCAGCGTGCAGAGATCGAACAGGTACATCGCCAGCGGATCGTCGACCTTCTCGCCCAGGTCGAACGCGGTCGTCGGGGTGGTCGGCGACACCAGGACGTCGACCTTCTCGAACGCGTCGGCGAAGTCCCGGGCGATCAGGGTCCGGACCTTCTGCGCCTGTCCGTAATACGCGTCGTAATAGCCCGACGACAGCGCGTAGGTGCCGATCATGATGCGGCGCTTGACCTCCGGCCCGAAACCCTGGTCGCGGGTCAACGCCATGACCTCTTCCGCGCTGTGCTTGCCGTCGTCGCCGACCCGGAGGCCATACCGCATGGCATCGAAACGCGCGAGGTTCGACGACACCTCCGACGGCAGGATCAGGTAGTACGCGCCCAACGCATAGGTGAAGTGCGGGCACGACACCTCGACGACCTCGGCACCGCGGTCGGTGAGCACCTGGAGGGCCGCGCGGAACGAATCCAGTACGCCCGCTTGATAACCCTCGCCCTGGAGTTCAGTGACCACACCGATCCGGACACCCGAAAGATCTTGCTGCGCACCGAACTCGGCTGCGGCAACCACATCGGGGACAGGCGCGTCGATCGAGGTGGAGTCACGCTTGTCGTGTCCGGCGATCACCGAGTGGAGCAGAGCCGTGTCGAGTACGGTGCGCCCGCACGGCCCGCCCTGGTCGAGCGACGATGCGCACGCCACCAGGCCGTAGCGCGACACCGTGCCGTAGGTCGGCTTCACGCCGACCGTCGCGGTGACGGCGGCCGGCTGGCGGATCGATCCGCCGGTGTCGGTGCCGATGGCCAGCGGAGCCTGATACGACGCGAGCGCTGCCGCGCTGCCGCCGCCAGACCCTCCCGGGATCTTGTCGGTGTTCCACGGGTTGCGGGTCACCTGATACGCGGAGTTCTCGGTCGAGCTGCCCATCGCGAACTCGTCCATGTTGGTCTTGCCGAGGATCGGGATGCCTGCGGCGCGCAGCCGCTCGGTCACGGCCGCGTCATACGGCGGCACCCACCCTTCCAGGATCCTGGAGCCACAGGTGGTCGGCGCGTCGACCGTGGTGAACACGTCTTTCAGTGCGATCGGGACGCCGGCGAGCGGCGACGGCGCCTCACCCGACGCGATCGCGTCGTCCGCGGCCTTGGCCGCCACCAGCGCCTCGGCACCGCTGATGTGCAGGAAGGCACCGAGCTGGTCGTCGATCTCGGCGATCCGGTCCAGGTGGGCCTGGGTGACCTCGACCGACGACACCTCGCGGCTGCCGATCTTCGCGGCGAGATCGGCGGCCGAGAGGCCGGTGATCTCCCCGGCGACCCGTGATGAATCGGTCACTGTTCCTCCCCCAGGATCTGCGGTACCGCGAACCGGTCCTGCTCGACGGCGGGCGCGCCGGACAGTGCCTGCTCAGTGGTCAGGCAGGGCTCCTCGACGTCTGGACGGAGCACATTCGCGAGGGCGGCGGGGTGCGCGGTGCCCGGCACGTCGTCGGCCGCCACCTCCGACACCTTGGCGACATGCGCCAGGATCGAATCGAGCTGCGTCGCGTACTGGTCGAGTTCGTCGTCGGTCAGCGCGAGCCGGGACAGCCGAGCCAGATGCGCGACCTCCTCCCGAGAGATCGCCGACCCTGATCCGCTGGACATGCCAGGTCCTTTCGCCGTGTCGTGCGTGGTCTGCCCATCAGCCTATGGGAGTGCACCGGGGCGGCGTCGTCGCGGTGGTCAGTCCAGCCATCGATGGAGCCGGGCGGTCAGCCATGGCAGCACTACGTAGACCATCAACGGTGTGTTGACGAGCGTGGCGATCAGCGTCGTGACCGCCACCGGTAGTGCGTGCAGGTGACTGATCAGCAACAGGTTGACGGCCAGCGACAGTGGGAAGAAGCCCAGCCAGATGGTGATCGCCTGCTTCCAGCGCGGCGGCGGAGCACCGGCGTCGCCGTGCACGCGTACCGCGTTGGTCAGGTGCTGTTGCGGCTCGAACCAGCCCTCGATGCCCGACAGCCGGTGCGTCGCGTACTCCACGGCGACCCCCTCACCTCGTGACAGCCACGCCTTGCGCACCGGCGAGCGAACCCAGTCGTCCATGGCCTGCTCGTCGGCGAACCGATAGACCACGTAGTACTCGTCGTCGATCCGGGAGTTGCGGAGCCAGCCGCCGCCGAGGAATCCCGGGAACGTGCGGGCCAGGGCTATCCCGGCGTCCGTCCAGGCCACGAAGTCGTGTTCGCGACCGGACTGGATCCGTCGTGCGACCGACGTGGTGACCTGGGTGGAACCGTCGCCTCCTCGGTCGGTCGGGGTATCGGCAGCCATGGGTTCATGGTGACCGTTCCCTGCGCGGTACGCACATCGCCGGCCGCACCGGATGCCTCACCGCACGCGGCTCGATCGGTGGTGCGACAATGGCGGGCGTGTCTTACCTGCTGCGGGTGTACCTCCAGGACCGGCCGGGCAGTCTCGGATTGCTCGCCGTCCAGCTGGGTTCGGTGGGGGCCGACATCCTCTCGCTCGAGGTCGTGGAACGCGGCGACGGCTATGCCGTCGACGACCTCGTGGTCGAGGTGTCCCCGGGTTCTCTGCCCGACGCTCTGATCACGGCGGCCGAGAAGCTCAACGGCGTCCGAGTCGACTCCATCAGGCCGTATTCGGGGGTGCTCGACACACATCGGGAGCTCGAACTGGTCGACCAGGTCGCGACGGTGGGGCGCGATCGTCTGCAGGTTCTCGTCGACAACGCCCCTCGTGTGTTGCGCGTCTCCTGGGCCATGGTCGTGACCGATGCCAGCGGCGGCGTTCTGCAATTGTTCGGCAGTTCGGGTGCTCCGGAGACGCCACTGACGCATGTCGACTGGCTGCCACTGCGCGACGCCGCGCAGCTCGACGGTGAGGGCGACTGGGTACCCGATGCGTGGAAGGACATGGACACCCGGATGGCCGCGGCCCCACTCGGCAACGGGGACAAGGCGATTCTCCTCGGCCGTATCGGTGGCCCCGATTTCCGGCCGTCGGAGGTGGCCCGTCTCGGCTACCTCGCGGGCATCATCAGTACCGTTCTGCGCGCGGAGAGCTGACGTATGACGGCGCCGGCCGTCTCAGCCCGCCCGACTCAACCCTGGCCGGGATCCCCCGTCTCGAGAAGACGTTTGAAGGCGTCCTCGTCAAGGACCGGGACGCCGAGCTGTTCGGCCTTGGCGGCCTTGCTGCCGGGCGAATCACCCACCACGACGAAGTCGGTCTTCTTGGACACCGACCCCGACGCCTTGCCGCCGCGCACCAGAATCGCCTCCTTGGCGCCGTCGCGCGAGAAGTCCTCGAGTGAACCGGTCACCACGACGGTCTTGCCCTCCAGCGTCCGGGCGATCGACTCGTCACGCTCGTCCTCCATGGAAACGCCTGCGGCACGCCATTTCTCGACGACATCACGGTGCCAGGCGACGGCAAACCAGTCCCGGATGCTCTGCGCCAGCGTCGCTCCGAGTCCCTCGACGTCGGCCAGATCGTCGGCACTCGCGTCCTCGATCGCCTGCAGCGATCCGAACTCGGTGGCGAGGGCACGTGCCGCGGTCGGCCCGACGTGCCGGATGGACAATCCCACCAGGACCCGCCAGAGCGGTGCCTTCTTGGCGTTCTCGAGATTCGCGATCAGCCGCTTGCCGTTGGCGGACAGGGCTCCTGCCTTGGTGGTGAAGAGATCGGTCTTCACGAGATCGTCGGCGGTCAGGCCGAACAGGTCGCCCTCGTTGACGATCACTCCGGACGTCAGCAGCGCGGTCGCAGCCTCGTAGCCGAGGGCCTCGATGTCGAACGAGCCGCGCCCGGCCAGGTGGAACAGTCTCTCCCGTAACTGCGCCGGGCAGGATTCCGTGTTGGGACAACGGATGTCGGCGTCGCTGTCCTTCTCCGGCCGGAGTTCGGTCCCGCACTCGGGGCAGTGAGTCGGCATTACGAACTCGCGTTCGCTCCCGTCGCGGACGTCGACGACCGGACCCAGGACCTCGGGGATCACATCACCGGCCTTGCGGATGGTGACGGTGTCACCGATCAGCACGCCCTTGCGCTTGACCTCGGACTCGTTGTGCAGCGTCGCGCGGGCCACCGTCGATCCGGCGACCAGGACCGGCTCCATGAACGCGAACGGCGTCACACGCCCGGTCCGCCCCACCCCGACCTTGATGTCGAGGAGTTTGGTGGTCGCCTCCTCGGGCGGATATTTGTAGGCGATGGCCCATCGAGGGGCGCGCGACGTCGCACCCAGCCTGCGCTGGAGGGTGACATCGTCGACCTTGACGACGATCCCGTCGATCTCGTGTTCGACGTCGTGGCGGTGTTCACCCCAGTAGGCGACCTTGTCGAGGATCTGCGCGGCGCCGTCGAGTTTGGTGGTGTGGGCGGACACCGGCAGACCCCACGCGCCGATCGCCAGATAGGCATCGTGCAGCGACGCCGGTCGCCAGCCCTCGGTGTGCCCGATGCCGTGACAGATCATCCGGAGTCGACGCCGGGCCGTCACCTGCGGATTCTTCTGACGTAGCGATCCCGCAGCAGAATTGCGCGGGTTCGCGAACGGCGGCTTGCCGTCGGCGACCAGGGACGCGTTGAGCGCCGCGAAGTCCTCCCCGCGGAAGAACACCTCTCCGCGCACCTCCAGCACATGCGGGATCGGGAAGTCGTCGGATGCGGCCAGTCGGTTGGGGATGTCCTCGATGGTGCGCGCGTTGAGGGTGACGTCCTCCCCCGTCCGGCCGTCGCCACGGGTGACGGCACGGGTGAGCGTGCCGTCGGTGTAGACGAGGGCCAGCGCGACACCGTCGATCTTGAGTTCGCAGAGGAAGTCGACGCCGCTGCCCGTCTCGGCTTCCACCCGGTCCACCCAGGCTCGCATCTCGTCGGAGTCGAAGACGTTGTCGAGGGACAACATCCGCTCGAGATGGTCGACCGGTGTGAATGCCGTCGAGAACCCGCCGCCGACGAGCTTGGTCGGCGAGTCGGGGGTCGCGAGTTCCGGATGCGCGTCTTCGAGTTCCTGCAGCCGGCGGAGCAGATGGTCGAACTCCCCGTCCGTGACGATCGGTGCGTCCTTGACGTAATACCGGAACTGATGGTCGCGGATCTCGTCGGCGAGCGCGGTCCACTCTTCGCGCAGGTCGCCGCTCTGATCGGTGGTGCCGACTTCTTCTGCCACGACCTGAGCCTATCGGAGGAGACCGACATCTCCGGCCTGCCGACCCGCCCTATCCTGGGTTCATGCCCCACCCGATCATGTTCGACGACGCCGATCCCGTGCTCGCTCGCGTGCGGGAGATCGCGCTGGCGTTACCCGACACCACCGAAGTGGTCGCCCACGGCCGCCCGACATTCCGGTGCGGGAAGATGTTCGGCAACTACGGCGGCGGCGTCAAGGGCAGCAAGGTACGACACGATCAGTCCATCCTGTTCATTCCCGACGAGTCGGAACGTCCGGCCCTACTTGACGACTCGCGGTTCTTTCTGCCCGCCTATCTCGGAGCGTACGGATGGCTGGGCCTGGTGCTCGACGAGTTGTCCGACTGGGTGGAGGTCGGCGAACTCCTCGACGCCAGCTATCGACAGATCGCGCCCCGGCGATCCATCGCCAAGTTGTCGACGCCCGACTGACCCGGCCATCAGGACCGATACCAATCCGACTGCGCCCCTTCAAGGTACGACAAATCCGACAAGTCGGTGACTTGCCCACCGCGCGGTGACCGGGGTCTAGGCTGGGTTCGCAGTCGACCCGGGAGGTTCGGATGTCCACGGCCGCAGCGTCACCGCGCGAACGGCTCACCCCAGACCAGCGCAACTCGTTCGCCGCCGCCTATCTCGGATGGGCGATGGATGCGTTCGACTATTTCCTGGTGGTGTTGATCTACGCCGACATCGCCGAGGATTTCGACGTGCCGCTGGATCAGATGGCCCTGATCACCACGATGACCCTCATCATGCGGCCGGTCGGCGCGTTCATCTTCGGCCTGTGGGCGGACCGCAAGGGCCGCAAGATCCCGCTGATGGCGAACGTCGTGTTCTACAGCTTCGTCGGATTCCTCTGCGCGTTCGCGCCCAACTTCTGGATCCTGATGATCCTGCGCATGCTCTACGGCATCGGCATGGGCGGCGAGTGGGGCCTGGGTGCCGCACTGGCGATGGAGAAGATCCCCGTCTCACGCCGCGGCTTCTTCTCGGGCTTCCTGCAGAGCGGGTACTCGATGGGCTACCTGTGCGCCTCACTCGCGTTCCTGCTGCTCAACACGTGGCTGGGACTCAGCTGGCGCTGGATGTTCGCCCTCTCGATCATCCCGGCGCTGATCAGTCTGCTCATCCGGGCCAAGGTCGAGGAGTCCGAGGCGTGGCGGGCCACCCGGGAGCGGGTGAAGCAGACCCAGACCTCGGTCCGCGACCTCCTGGCCAATCCGGTGATCTGGCGGCGATTCATCTTCTTGGTGCTGCTGATGACGGCGTTCAACTGGATGAGCCACGGGACCCAGGACATCTATCCGACCTTCCTGAAGGCGACCGAGCACGGCGGGGCGGAACTCGCCAAGAGCACGGCGACCTGGATCGCGGTGATCTACAACGTCGGTGCGATCATCGGCGGCCTCATCGCCGGCGCGCTGTCCGAACGGTACGGCCGCAAGGTGCTGATCGTCGCGTGCGCACTTCTCGCACTGCCGATCGTGCCCCTGTTCGCCTACTCCACCACCGCAGGCAGTCTGGCCCTGGGGGCGTTCCTGATGCAGGTGATGGTCCAGGGCGCCTGGGGTGTGATCCCCGCCCATCTGACCGAACTGTCACCCGACGAGATCCGTGGGTTCTACCCCGGTGTGACATATCAGTTGGGCAACTGCCTGGCCGCGTTCAATCTCCCCATCCAGGAGCGCCTCGCCGAGGGACACGGCTATCCGTTTGCGTTGTCGGTGACGATCGTGCCGGTCCTGATCGTCGTGATCGTGCTGACGACGCTCGGCAGGGAACGCAAGGGCGTGGTGTTCGGGACCACGCAGACAAGTGCGCAGTCCACCGTCGACGCCGAGTCCGGCTGACGCTCTCCCCCGGAAGGAGTCGGACTCTCCCGACAGCGAGCTAGAGGGCCGTCGGGTCGGCGGCCAGCAGTTCGCCTGCTGCCGCGCAGAGACCGAGGGCGGCCTTCGCCCACGCCGGGGTGGCACCTGCCAGACCGCACGTCGGACTGACCATGACGTTGTGCGACAGCACTTTCCGATCCAGGCCGATTCTGTCGGTGAGCGCCGCGAGGCGCGTGGCGACGATCTCAGCGCGGAGTTCCCGATCGCCACGGACGGCCGGGACGACACCCGCCACCAGCACATCGCCCCGGTCGATCACCGATCCGATGCCGTCGAGGTCCGTGGTGGTGGGCGAGGTGACGTCGAGCGACCATGCGACGCCCCGGAGTCGTTCGACCAGATCCCAGCGCGGCGCCGCGCAGCTGTGGACGATCGTCGGACGGCCGACCTGTTCGACCACCCCGTGCAGGGACTCGGCGACGTCGGCCACCGGCACCGCGGGAATGGTGTCGAAACGCGTCAGGGGCGTCACCGCACCATCGATGACCTGGCCGATCATCGGCTCGTCGAGTTGCACGACGACCTCGGCACCGAGCCGTCGGGTCACCTCGCCGACGAGTTCGCGGAGTCCCTCCGCCGTGGAGGCCACCACGTCGTGCCACGCGCCGTGGTCGCGCAACACCTTGTGTCCGGCGCGGAGCTCCACCGACGCAGACAAAGTGAACGGGCCACATGCCTGGATCTTGAACGGTCGGCCCGTCCCGCGGAAACCCGCTCTGTCCCAGAGCTCCTCGACGGCATCGAGGTCGGCGCGCAAGAAGTCCCGGGAGCTCCGGGAGATCGCCGACCCGCGAGCGGCGAGCCGATAGCCCCACGTTCCCGCATCCATCGGCAGATCCACCAGGACCGCCGCCATGCGACCGACCATGTCGGCGCCGGCGCCCCGGTCCGGTAGTTCGGCGAGGTGGGCGAGATCCAGTTCGCCGTTGATCACCGCAGCGGTCTCTCGCGGATCGGTCCCCGGCATCGAACCGATGCCGGTGCCGACACCGCCGCCGAGGCCGTGATTCGGTTGGTTCACGCGTTACGACCGGACACGACCGGGTCCGGGCGCACGCCCGACGCCGGATCGGAATCGGTCGCCAGGATGCGCCCCGAGCCCAGCACCAGGTCGCCCTGCTCCGCGTCGGGCAGATAGAGGACCGCGGCCTGCCCCTTGGCGACGCCGGTCAGCGGTGTGCGCAGGGCGATCTCGATCACCGGTCGACCGTCGCGGACGGTCGGGGTCGCGACGACCGGGGCGAGGCCGCCGTGTGCACGGACCTGGACCATCGCCTCGAACGGCCCGTCCGGTGCGGTGCCGGCGGTCCAGACGGGCCGATGTGCGGTGATCGACCAGACGTCGAGACGGGCGGCCGAGCCGACGGTGACCGTCCCCGAGTCCGGGTCGATCTCCGTCACGTAGCGGGGCCTGCCGTCGGAGGCCGGAGCCTCGATCCCCAGGCCCTTGCGCTGACCGATGGTGAAGCCGTGGACGCCGTCGTGGTCGGCGAGCCGGTCGCCGGTGTCGGCATCGACCACCGCCCCCGGCCGGATGCCGATGTTCGCGCCGAGGAACGCGCGGGTGTCACCGGTCGGGATGAAGCAGATGTCGTGCGAGTCGGGCTTCTCGGCGACCGCAAGGCCACGCCGTGCGGCCTCGGCGCGGATCTCCCCCTTGGGGGTGTCGCCCACCGGGAACATCGCCCGGGACAGCTGGTCGGCGGTGAGCACCGCGAGCACGTAGGACTGGTCCTTGTCCTCGTCGACGGCACGGCGCAGCTCACCGCCGTCGAGGCGGGCGTAGTGACCGGTCGCGAGGGCGTCGAACCCGAGCGCCGCAGCCTTCTGGGCGAGCGCGGAGAACTTGATCTTCTCGTTGCAGGTCAGACACGGATTCGGGGTCTCTCCCGCGGCGTAGGCGTCGACGAACTCGTCGATGACGTCGTCCTTGAAGCGATCGGCGAAGTCCCACACATAGAAGGGAATCCCGAGAACGTCCGCGACTCGTCGGGCATCCGACGCGTCCTCTCGCGAGCAACAACCGCGAGAGCCGGTGCGCAGGGCCCCGGGGGCGGTCGAGAGCGCCAGGTGCACCCCGACGACGTCGTGTCCGGCGTCCACCGCACGGGCGGCGGCCACCGACGAGTCGACGCCGCCGCTCATCGCTGCCAATACTCGCATCAGCGTCCCTTTCCTGTCGGTGACGAGACCAGTCCCGCGGCCCGTGCGCGATCGACGACCTGGCCGATCACCTCGGCCACCGCGTCGACATCGGCTGCCGTTGAACTCGGCGCGAGGGAGAAACGCAAGGATCCGCGTGCCGTCGAGACGTCGAGTCCCATGGCCAGCAGGACGTGACTCGCCTGAGCCACCCCGGCGGTGCAGGCGGATCCCGTGGAGCACTCGACGCCGTTGGCGTCGAGCAGCATCAACAGGGAGTCGCCCTCGCATCCGTCGAAGGAGACGTGAACATTTCCGGGCAGTCGCCGCTCGTCGCGGGGCCCGTTGACGGTGGTGTCCGGCACGTCGAGCAGGGCGTCGAACAGCCGGTTGCGGAGTGCGACGACGTGCTCGGTGGCAGCAGGCATGTGCTCGATCGACAGTCGCAGCGCGGTCGCCATACCCACCGCACCGGCCACGTCCTGGGTGCCCGACCGCACGTCGCGCTCATGTCCGCCGCCGTGCAGCAGGGGTACACATTCGACGTCGCGGCGCAGAAGCAGCGCGCCGACTCCCTGCGGCCCACCGAATTTGTGCGCGGCCAGACTCAGCGCCGACAGTCCGCTCGTCCCGAAATCGACCGGGATGTGGCCGACGGCCTGGATGGCGTCCGAGTGCACGGGGATTCCGAACTCGGCACCGACCGCTGCGATCTCGGCGATCGGCTGGATCGTCCCGACCTCGTTGTTGGCCCACATGATCGAGATCAACGCGGTCTCGTCCGCGTGCGCCGCCAATTCGGCGCGCAACCACGACGACGAGACGAAGCCCTGGGCGTCGACCGGTGCGATCACGAGTTCGGCGCCGGCCGCATCGGCGAGCCAGGTCGCCGGATCGAGAACCGCATGATGCTCGACGGCCGACACGACGACCCTGCGCCGCTCGGGATTCTCCCGGCGGCGAGCCGCATAGATGCCCTTGAGCGCGAGGTTGTCGGACTCGGTGCCACCGCCGGTGAAGATCACCTCGGAGGGCCGTGCACCCACCGACGAGGCGATGGATTCCCTCGCCTCTTCGAGTCTGCGTCGAGCCCAGCGACCCGAACCGTGCAACGACGACGCGTTGCCCGGCTGCGCGAAGACAGCCGTCATCGCCTCGACGGCGTCGGGAAGCATCGCTGTCGACGCAGCGTGGTCGAGGTAGACCGGGGCTCGAGAAGGCATGGACATGTCGTTGCAAGGATAAACGCGCGAACACCGCCGACCAATTCCCGCGCATCGGACAACGGGGATCACACTGCGATGACCATCGGTTCCGATCGCTCAGCTGTCGAGCAGCAACACCGGTTTGATCGTGGCGCCGGTGAGCGAATCGGTCGCTGCGCGCTCGATCTCGGCGAACGGGTAGACGGTGATCAGGTCGTCGAGCGGCAGCTGCCCGGCGGCGTACAGGTCCGCGAGCTCGGGGATGATCTCGTCCGGCACCACGTCGCCTTCGATGACGCCCCGGATCGCCACCCCTTTGTACAGCACGGACATCACGTCGAACTCGAGGCTGCGACCGATCCCGACCAGCGCTATGTCGCCGCGCGACTCGGCGGCCGCAACGGCCGCGGCGAACACGTCCTGACGAGCGGTGGTGTCGATGGCGTGGTCCGTGCCTCGCCCGTGCCGGGCGACCACCTCGGCGGCGAGGTCGTCGGTGGTGGCGGGGTCGATGGTCGCGCACGCCCCGAATTTCTCGGCGATGGCCCGACGAGCGGCGATCGGATCCACTGCCACCACCCGCGCTCCGGCACGGGCCGCGGCCAGCACCGAACACAGGCCGACACTGCCCGCGCCGTACACGGTGAGCGTCGCACCGGGCGCCGGCCGGAGGACCCTGGTCACCGTGCCGTAGCCGGTCTGCACCCCGCAGCCGAGCGGGGCCGCGATGACCGGCGGCAGGGTGTCCGGCACCGGAATCGTGTTGTCCTCGTGGGTGATCGCATACGTGGCGAAGCTGGACTGACCGAAGAAGCCGCCGAAGATGGGGGCGCCGTCGCGGGTGAGCGTCGGCGTGCCGTCCGGCCGTCCGGCCGTGTTGAGGCCCGCGGTGCAGTACGCGGGGTGTCCGGCGCAGCATTGCGTGCAGGTGCGGCAACTGCGGTAGGTCAGCGACACCGCCTCGCCGGGACGCACGCGCGTGACCCCTGGTCCGACGGCCTCGACCACCCCGGCACCCTCATGGCCGAACACCTGCGGGCATCGTCGCGTCGACCAGGTCGCGCGCATCCCCAGATCGGTGTGGCAGATGCCGACCGCCCGAATCCGTACAAGCACCTCACCGGTGCGTGGTGCATCGATCTCGAGCGGTGTCACCTCGAACGGGCCGCCGGGCACCGAGACCACGGCGGCGTCGATCCGCACCCGTCAGACCCGTTCGAGCAGGAAGTACAGGTGGCGACCGTCGACGACCGCAGCCTTGCCGTTCATGATGCCCATGACGGTGTTCTCGTCCACTTTCTTGAAATGGTCGATGACGGCCTGCCCGTCGTAGACCATCGACGCCGTGACCTCGCCGCGGAACTCGACCGCCCACAGGCTTGCCTCGCCCTTGCCGAGTTCGGTGTTCGAGAACAGGTCGCCGTTCTCGTCTCGGCACATCAGCGGTTGAACGTCGGAACGCGACGTGAAGGTCTTGCCGAACCAGCCCGCCTTGTCCAGCAGACCGTTGACCGGATGTCCGGTGGTGAACTCGTCGCCCTTCCACGCGCCGAACATCTCCTCCGGACGCAGGGTTTCCAGGGCGGTCCACACCGCGTCGAGTTCGGCGTCGTCGACCAGGCCGGTCACGGACCTGAGTTCGGTGAATCGTGCCCGGGCCTCGGCTCGGGACAGGGCCGGTGCGGAAGTCATGGCTGAAACGCCTCCTGGTGATCATCACGACGCCGGGCGGGCGCCCGGCTCAGAGATACAACATATATGAGATATGTTCCAGGGTCAGGCGGTGGACGGCGGTCAGGACGTGACCAGACGTTCGCAGCGGGTGGCCAGGGTCCGACGATCGGTGTCGGGCAGCTGCGACTCGTGCACACGGATGTCGACCGTCAGGCCGCGCGCCCGCAGGACGCGACGCAGGGTGTCCAACGGCGTGTCGTCGCCGATGAAACCAGGGACGGAGGTCGGCGATCCGTCCATCGCGGTGAACACCAGTCGGATCGGTGTCACCGGGACACCGGCATCGATCGCGGCCTGGAAGAACGCCGGACGGAACCGCCCGGCCTCTCGCCCACACCACGTGGTGCCCTCCGGGAACACCGCGACCGATCGGTCCCGGTGGAGTTCATCGACCGCGCTGCGAATCGTCGTGGGGAGCTCGCGCAGTGAGGCCCGCTCGACCGGGATGATGCCGAGGCGCCGTGCCAGACCCGAGATCACCGGCATCGTCGTCACGTCGGACTTGGCGACGAAATGCGAGGGGCTCACCACTGCGACCGCCAGGATGTCGAGGTAGGAGATGTGATTGGCGACGACCAGGCCCCTGGATGTCCCGGCGAACGGGCGCCGGTCGTCGATGCGGACGCAGACGCCGAGAGCGGCCAGCAGGTGTCTCGCTGCCCGGCTGAGGAACCGCCGGCGCAGCAGCCGCGGGGCGAGCGCCACCATCGGTCCGAACGTGGCGAGGAAACACACGACCGCCATCAACCGGACCATCCGGACGATCACCACCACGCGGTTCACCACGGCCGGTGTCTGCTCGCGACAGTGATCGCCGCACCGGCTCACCGGGTACCACGCGTGGCGTGTGTCCGGTCGGGCCGGCGCGACGACCGGCGCAGGGGTCGGTGCCGTGGCCGATCGCGGCTGCGAAAGCCCCGGCGCGGCCAGCGCGGCCGTCATGCGCGCGCTCCCACCGCGAGCCGGTCGACGCACGACCGCATTCGTTCGAGATACCGGTCGTTCCCGTGTCGCCGGTCGAGCACGGTGACGAAGTCCCCCACGTCGAATGCGGCATCGTGCGCCGGTTCACCGCAGACGCGAGCACCGAGCCGCAGATAGCCACGCATCAGAGCGGGCATCGCCACCACATCCGGCGGTCCGATGTCGTCGAGACGCCGCCCGTCGATGTTCACGGGCAGATGCGGATACACCTGCCAGGCCGCCTGATGTCGATCCCGCAGGACGTCGCGAACACCGCGTAGCGAGCTTGCTCGCGGACCCGGTCCGCTCAGCGGCACCGACACACAACCCATCAGGTAGCGAAGGCCGGTGTCGTCGAGGTGGCGCAGGAGCGCCGCCCACATCAGCGCGGTCGTCGTGCCCTGGCGATGACCCGGGGCCACCACGGCGCGGCCCATCTCCACGGTGTCCGCGGCGATGCAGGCGAGTTCGCGGACGTCGAACTCGGTGCCGGTGTACCACCCGCCGGCGGCCGCGGCGCGTGACGGCGACAGCAGCCGGGCCGACCCGATGAGCCCCTCGTCGGTGTGGCGGACCACCAGATGCTCGCAGAACTCGTCGAATCGGTCGCCGTCGCGGCGGGTGATCGGGTCACCGATGACGTCGGCGAAGCCGGGTTCCGCCCCGAACACCCGGTAGCGCAACTCCTGGATCTCGACGATGTCGGCGGGATCCTCGGTGAGACCCACGACCACCGGGCCGGCCATCAGGAGCGGACGGGCGACGCCGGTACGGGTCGGACTGGGCGCGAGTGTCATGCCCTGATGACATCCACCACGGACGACGGGGCGCCAACGGCGGCGTGTCATGTCGGTGCTGGGCCGGTGAACGTCGGCGACACCGGATGAACACGACCCGAAACGGCGATGGCCCCCCGGCGTGTCGACATGACACGGCCCGGGGGGCCATCGCTGAAGTGATCAGGTCACTTGCGCTTCTTGACCTCTTCGGTCAGCTGCGGGGCGACGTTGAACAGGTCGCCCACGATGCCGTAATCGGCGATCTCGAAGATCGGCGCCTCTTCGTCCTTGTTGACGGCGATGATCGTCTTCGAGGTCTGCATGCCCGCGCGGTGCTGGATCGCACCGGAGATGCCGAGCGCGATGTAGAGCTGCGGCGACACGGTCTTGCCCGTCTGACCGACCTGGAACTGGCCCGGGTAGTAGCCGGAGTCCACCGCGGCGCGCGAGGCACCGACGGCAGCACCGAGCGAGTCGGCGAGATCCTCGACCACGGAGAACTTGTCCGCGCTGCCGACGCCACGTCCACCGGACACGACGATCGACGCCTCGGTCAGTTCCGGCCGATCGCCGCCGACGTTCGGCTCGACCTTGGTGATCTTCACGACGCCCTCGGCCTGGGCCGGGACCTCGACGTCGACGCGCTCGCCTGCGCCGGCCTGCGGGGCCGCCTCGACACCACCCGGACGCACCGAGAAGACCGGGGTGTCGCCCTTGGCCTTGGCGTCGACGGTGAACGCACCGCCGAAGATGGAGTGGATACCCACGCCACCCTCTTGCACGTCGATCACGTCGGCGAGCACGCCCGAGCCCAGGCGCACGCCCAGACGACCGGCGATCTCCTTGCCGTCGGCGGTGGCCGCGACCAGGATGCCCGCCGGGGAGGCCTGCTCGGCGATCGAAGCCAGGACATCGACCTGCGGGGTGACCAGGTAGCCCGCGGCGTCGTCGGACTCGGCGACGTAGACCTTCTCCGCACCGGCCTCCTTGAGGCCGTCGATGACACCGTCGGCCGATCCCGGCTTGCCGACGACAACCGCCGCAGGGGTGCCGAGGGCACGCGCAGCGGTGATCAGCTCGCTGGTGACCTTCTTGAGGGCGCCTTCGGCGTCCTGCTCCACGAGCACTAGTACTTCAGCCATGTTCTTATCTCCCTGAATGTCTCTTTTATCGCCAGTTGCTCTGAGTGACCGTCCGGACTAGATGATCTTCTGCGACACCAGGTATTCGGCGACCTTGGTGCCGCCGTCACCTTCGTCTGCGACGCGCTCACCGGCGGTCTTCGGCGGCTTCGGATTCGATGCGGTCACCTCGGTGCCTGCGTGCTCGAGACCCACGTCGGTGGCCTCGACATCGATCTCCGCGAGGGTGACGACCTGAACTTCCTTCTTCTTGGCGGCCATGATGCCCTTGAAGGACGGGAAGCGCGGCTCGTTGATCTTCTCGTTGACACTCACGATCGCCGGCAACTGCGCTTCGATGTGGAAGATGCCGTCGTCGGTCTCGCGCTCACCGGTGAGGGTCTCGCCCTCCAGGGTCAGCTTGCGCAGATGGGTGAGGTGCGGGAGTTCCAGGTACTCGGCGATCATCGCGGGGATCGCACCGACCCGTCCGTCGGTGGCCTCGTTGCCCGCGATGACCAGCTCGACACCCTCCACCGTGCCGAGGGCGCGCGCCAGCACGTACGCGGTCTGCACCGCATCCGAGCCGTGCAGCTGATCGTCCTTGATGTGGATGGCCTTGTCGGCGCCCATCGACAGCGCCTTGCGGATCGCCTCGGTCGCGCGCTCGGGACCGGCGGTCAGCACGGTCACCTCGCCACCGTCGGCCTCCTTGATCTTCAGGGCCTCTTCGACCGCGCGCTCGTTGATCTCGTCGAGAACGGCGTCAGCGGCTTCGCGATCCAGGGTGTAGTCACCGTCGGTAAGCTTGCGCTCGGACCATGTGTCGGGAACCTGCTTGATCAGAACGACAATGTTTGTCATGGGTCTGCGTCGACCTCCTGCGTCGGTTTCTCCCACCTTACTGCCGAGTAAGTTGGGTTCGGTCTCCCCCACTTTAGCGTTAGCTCGGTGAGCACAAAACATCGACTACCTCACATAACGCACCGCCTGGGGCAACCGACGAATCGTGGCCCACCGCGATACACGCGATGGGCCACGACAGCCGAGGGGTCGCCGGACCGGTCAGACGCCGACCAGCGAGTGCTCTGTCGACCGCTCGTCGGCCTCGATTTCACGGACGAGGGGCAGCACGCGCTTGCCGAAGTATTCGACCTCCTCCTGGAAGTGCAGGAACCCCCCGAGTATGAGGTCGACGCCGCGCTTCCGATAGGCCACGATGCGCTCGGCGATCTGGTCCGGGGTGCCGATCAGTCCGGTGCGGAATCCGTCGTTGTACTGGACGAGGTCCTCGAAGGAGGAGTCCGCCCACATCCCGGTGCCGGTGGAGGTGGAGTTGCCGGCCTGCTGGACGGCGTCCCGGAATCCCTCGACCGCGGGACGATTCGCCTTCTCCACGATCTCCCGCAGGGTGTCCCGGGCCTCCTTCTCGGTGTCCCGGGCGATGATGAAGCCGTTCAGCCCGAACTTCACCTCACGACCGACCTCTCGCGCGGACGCCTGGACGTCGATCAACTGCTCGGTCACCCCGTCGTAGTCCTTGCCGTTGGAGAAGTACCAGTCCGAGTGGCGACCGCCGTTGCGCCGCGCGGCCAGCGAGTTTCCGCCCTGGAAGATCTCCGGGTTCGGGCGCGCGGGGGTGTTCAGCGGCTTGGGCTTGAGCGTGAAGTCATGGATGCGGTAGAAATCGCCCCGGAAATCCACGTCGTCCTCGGTCCAGATCTTGCGCAGGACCTGCAGGAACTCCGCACTTCGCCGATACCGTTCGTCGTGCTCGAGCCATGGTTCGCCGAGGTGGGTGAACTCGTCCTTGAACCAGCCGCTCACCACGTTGACCGCGAAACGACCTCCCGAGAGCTGATCGGCAGTAGCACCGAGCTTCGCGAGCACCGCAGGCTGCCACAGGCCTGGATGGACCGCAGCGATCACCTTCAGGCGCTGGGTCGCCAGGAGCAGCGCAAGACTGAAACTCGTTGATTCATGCTGGAATTCAGCGCCGTAGCTGGCCTCGTAGCGGACTTGGGACAGCGCATACTCGAAGCCGTTCTCCTCGGCCGTCTGCGCCAGCCGCACGTTGTAGTCGTAGTCCCAGCTCGTCCGCTGTTCGATGTCGCTGGTGACGAGTCCGCCGCTCACATTGGGGACCCAGTAGGCGAACTTGATCTCGTCGGAAACCGATTCGGTGGTCATGGCAGTGGTCAATCCTCCTGATTGCGGGCACGACAAGGCCCACACCTGTTGTGTGTCAAGCGAAGTGGAGTTCGCGATGTCGTTCGCGGAGGCATCGGGCCGGCATCCGTCGCCTTGTCTGACCATGTCAGCATCCGGCGGTCGAGCAGGTCAACGATAGGTTCAGGATGAACCAAAGGAGCGCCCGGAGGCCGTTGGCCAGGTCGTCCGGGGAGAACACCCTCCGGTCGCCGTGACAGGGGGCACTAGTCTCGTGGGGATGAGCGAGTCACACGAGACCCTCGCGTTGACGGGCGAGCGAACCGTCCCTGGTATCGCCGAGGAGAACTACTGGTTCCGGCGGCACGAGATCGCCTACGCCCACGTCCTCGATCAGTGTTCTGGTGCGGAGGTGCTCGAGGCCGGCTCGGGCGAGGGATACGGGGCGGCGATGCTGGCCGCCCGGGCACGCTCGGTGACCTGCGTCGACTACGACACCAGCGCCGTCGAACACGCCCGGCGCAGGTACCCGGAGCTGACCGTCCACCACGGCAATCTGATCGACCTGCCACTCCCCGACCACTCCGTCGACATCGTGGTGAACTTCCAGGTCATCGAGCATCTCTGGGACCAGCCGGCATTCATCGCCGAATGCCGGCGCGTCCTGCGCCCGGGCGGACGGCTGTTCATCTCCACGCCGAACCGCATCACCTTCTCCCCAGGTCGCGACACCCCGCTCAACCCGTTCCACACCCGCGAACTCGACGCCGCCGAGATGACCGGCCTGCTCACCGACGGTGGGTTCGACGTGACGACGATGTCCGGGGTGTACCACGGCCCGCGGCTGGTCGCGCTCGACGAGAAGTGGGGTGGTTCGCTGATCGACGCCCAGATCGAGCGTGCGCTGGCAGGCGAACCGTGGCCGGACGACCTGTCGAGTGACGTCGCGGCGGTCGCCACCGACGACTTCACCGTCCTGGATCCGGCTCGGGACGGTGTCGACATCGACGCCAGCCTCGACCTCTTCGCCGTCGCCGTCCGACCCTGATCGGCGGCCGCCCCGATGACCCCCAGATCCGGTTCCGCCGTACCCGGCCGATTCACATTGGTCCTGCACTCCCATCTGCCATGGCTGGCCAACCACGGCCGATGGCCGGTCGGTGAGGAATGGCTGTATCAGTCCTGGGCCGGCTCCTATCTGCCGCTGTTCGCGATGTTGCGCCGGCTTGCCGACGACGGAGCACTGGATCAACTGTCGCTCGGCATCACGCCGGTCCTGGCCGCGCAGCTCGACGATCCGCACTGCGGCGCGTCGATGTACGAGTGGCTCGCCGACTGGCAACTCCGTGCGGTCGAGGCGGCGATCGCGCCGGACCTGTCGCGTCGCGCACTGGGCGGTCGCGAGTACCGCGCCGCGGCGGATGCGATGACCGAGTTCGAGACACAGTGGCGGCACGGCGCGAGCCCGCAGATCCGCGCACTCGCCTCGTCCGGCGTCGTGGAGATCCTGGGTGGCCCGCTGGCCCATCCCTTCGCGCCGCTCCTCGACCGCCGGCTGCGGCAGTTCTCGCTGGCCGAGGGGCTCGACGACGCGCGAGCACGGTGGGCGACTCGTCCGGCGGGCATCTGGGCCCCGGAATGTGCCTTCGACCCAGGCATGGAGACCGAGTACGCCGCGGCGGGCGTCGGCCATTTCATGGTGGACGGTCCGACGCTCAAGGGTGACACCGCACTCGGCAGGCCCGTCGGTGACACCGATGTCGTCGCGTTCGGCCGGGATCTGAGCATCAGCTACCGCGTGTGGTCGCCGAAGTCGGGATATCCGGGGCATGCCGCCTACCGCGACTTCCACACCTACGACCATGCCACCGGCCTGAAACCGGCCCGGGTCACCGGACGCGGCGTCTCGTCGGCCGACAAGAAGCCATACGACCCGGCGCGCGTGGACACCGTGATCGACCGTCACGTCGACGATTTCGTCGACCATGTGCGACGCAGACTCATCGACGAATCCGCACGACAGGGGCGTCCGGCGCTGGTGGTGGCTGCCTTCGACACCGAGTTGTTCGGCCATTGGTGGCACGAGGGTCCGATCTGGCTCGAACGCGTCCTGCGCCGGCTCCCCGAAGCGGGTGTCGAGGTCGGAACGCTCGCCTCCGCCCGACGAGACGGCTTCGTGGGTACACCGGTGGCGCTGGCGGCGTCGTCGTGGGGATCGGGCAAGGATTGGCGGGTGTGGAACGGCCCGCAGGTCGAACACCTCGTCACACTGAACGCCGAGGTCACCGAGACGGCACTCGAGGCGGTCGACAAGATCCTCGCCCCTGGGGTCGGTGGCGCGCCCGGCCACCCGGCCGGGCGCAACCGGGTGGCCGACCAGATCCTGCGCGAGACCCTGCTGACGGTGGCCTCCGACTGGCCGTTCATGGTCTCCAAGGACACCGCGGCCAACTACGCTGTGGACCGGGCACACAAACACGCGCACGCGACCCGCGAGATCTGCGACGCCGCACTCCGGGGACGGCACGACCTGGCGAACCGCCTCGCCGGCGACTGGGCGCGCGCCGACAATCTGTTCGCCGGGCTCGATGCGCGACGATTGCACACCAGGGATGCGGTCGACGAGGTCCGGGGATGACCGCGACGGGGGATGGCAGATGAGGATCTTGATCGTCTCGTGGGAGTACCCACCCGTGGTCGTCGGCGGCCTCGGCCGGCACGTACACCACCTTGCGACCGAACTCGCCGCCCAAGGACACGACATCGTGATGCTCACCCGCCGTCCGACCGGGACCGACGCGGTGAGTCATCCGACCACCGACACCCGTGTCGACGGTGTCCGGATCATCGCGGCGGCCGAGGATCCCCCGGAGTTCGAGTTCGGCCGCGACATGATGGCATGGACGTTGGCGATGGGCCATTCGTTCGTCCGGACCGGCCTGAGAGTTCTTGCCGGCGAACGTAATACACCGGAGCAGCAGCCCTGGGTGCCCGACGTCGTCCATGCCCACGACTGGCTCGTGGCGCATCCGGCGATCACGCTCGCCGAGTTCTTCGACGTTCCGCTGGTCTCGACCATCCACGCCACCGAGGCCGGCCGCCACAGTGGCTGGGTGAGCGGACCCACCAATCGGCAGGTGCACTCCGTGGAGTGGTGGCTGGCGAGCGAATCGGACTCGCTCATCACGTGCTCGGCGTCGATGCGCGACGAGGTCACACGACTCTTCGGACCCGACCTCCCGGACGTCTCGGTGATCCACAACGGGATCGATATCAGGACCTGGCCCTTCGCGCCACGACCGGTGCGTTCCGGCCCACCCGAACTGTTGTTCGCGGGGCGTCTCGAATACGAGAAGGGTGTGCAGGATCTGCTGGCCGCGCTCCCCCGCATCCGACGCACCCATCCCGGCACCACCCTGACCGTCGCCGGGACCGGCACACAACAGGACTGGCTGGTCGAACAGACCCGGCGCCACCGCGTGACCAAAGCCGTCCGGTTCCTCGGCGCCGTGGACCACCAGGGTCTGGTCGGTCTCATGCATCGATGCGCGGCCATCGTGCTGCCCAGTCGCTACGAGCCGTTCGGGATCGTCGCACTCGAGGCGGCCGCGACCGGTGCGCCGCTGGTGGTGTCGACGGCAGGCGGACTCGGCGAGGCGGTGACCGACACGACGACCGGACTCACCTTCGATCCGGGCGACGTCGCGGGCATTGCAACGGCAGTGCGCGCCGCGCTGGGCGACCCGGCGGCCGCCGCCACCCGCGCCGCCCGGGCACGCGATCGGCTCACCGAGGAGTTCTCGTGGAGTGAGGTCGCCGAGCGCACCGCAGGCGTCTATCTGGCCGCCAAACGCCGGGTTCGTCATCCGGTCGGACGACCGAGCATCCCGGAACGCCCCCTGCCGGAACGCGATCCTGGACAATCGGACTGACGTATCGCCCAGCGCGGGCATCAACCAGCGCCACCCAGAGGAGCCACCGACGTGCGCAGTCCGATCTTCGACCAGGTCAATCGAGAGAAGCAGAGCACCGAGCGGTGGACGATGCAGTCCGACAAGATGCTCCGGGTCGGATTCGGGCCGGAAGCGTTGGCCGCCAAGGGCGCGATGGTCGCCTATCAGGGCGAATTCGACTTCGCCCACGAAGGATCGGGCAGCGTGTCGAACTTCCTCAAGAAGGCGGTCACGAGCGAGGGCGGCCAACTCATGCGGGTGCGCGGCCAGGGCGAGGTGTTCTTCGCGCGCCGGAACAGCAACGTCTTCACCATCGACCTCGAAGGTGACTCCATCACCATCAACACCTCGAGCCTGCTGGCCTTCGACGCGTCACTCCAGTGGAAGATCACGTCGCTCGGCAACGCGGGCATGCTCGCCGGCGGGCTCTTCAACCTGACGTTGTCGGGGCAGGGCACCGTCGGCATCAGCAGCGACGGCCCGCCGATGCTCCTCGACTGCTCGGTGCAACCCACATTCGTCGACCCGCAGGCTGCGGTCTGCTGGTCGGCCGGCCTGACACCCGGCATCAAGAACGACTTCAAGCTCGGGTCGCTGATCGGTCGCGGTTCGGGCGAGTCGTTCCAGCTGTCGTTCCACGGTCCGGGGTTCGTCGTGGTGCAGCCCAGTGAGGGAGTCGCCGTCACGCCTGGGCGCTGAGCGGGGTCACCGCTCCCGCTCGGCCGCCGCCTTCTTCCGCTCGATGTCGGCGAGCGCACGTTCGAGCTCGGCTCGCTCCTCGGCGCTCGTGGCCCAATCGTCCTTGCGATTCTTCACCACCCGGGCCGGTGCCCCCACCGCGATCGAGAAGTCCGGGATGACACCTCTGACCACCGCGTGCGAACCGAGCACGCAGCCGCGGCCGACGATCGTGTTGCGCAACACCGACACCTTGGCCGCGACCCAGGTGTCCGGCCCGATCCGCACCGGGCCCTTCACGATGCCCTGGTCTTTGATGGGCAATGTGATGTCGTCCATCTTGTGGTCGAAATCGCAGATGTAGCACCAGTCTGCGATGAGGGTGGAGCCGCCGATCTCGAGATCGAGGTAGGAGTTGACGACGTTGTTGCAACCGAAAACGGTTTTGTCGCCGATCTTCAGACTGCCTTCATGGCAGCGGATCGAGTTACCGTCGCCGATGTGCACCCAGCGCCCGATCTCCATTCTCGACATCTGAGGCGTCGCATGGATCTCGACGTTGCGCCCCAGGAAGACCATGCCGCGCAGCACCACGTGGGGGTTGGCGATCCGAAAGCGCGCCAGGCGGTAGTACCGAACGAGATACCACGGCGAATAGGCCCGGTTGCGTACCACCCACCGCAGCGAATCACGGGTCAGAAACCGTGCCTGTGCTGGGTCTCGGCGCCGCCCCGCCGTCCACCGGGACCGATAGGAGGCATTCCACATCGTGGTCATGACGACAAACCCTAATCGACCCGAATTCCCGGCACGATAGGCTCTCTGCTGGCACGTCGTCCGACGGGGCAGATCGCGATGAGAACAGGAGCTTCGATGGCTGTGACGGCCGGTGGGCGTCGGGTTCCCCGTCGTGTTGGGACAACCTTCGCGGCGCTGCTGGTGACCGTCATCGCCGTCGTGGTGTCGGCCTGCTCGGACGGCGAGGTCGATGTCCGGTCGGTGGCCGGACCCGGGTGGTCGAGCTACGGCGGCAACGCCGCCAACTCGAACTTCTCCTATCCCGCCGTTCCCGACGACCTCGCGCTCAGCTGGACCCGCCCCACCGGCGGGCCGGTGACCGCACCGGTCACGATCTCCACCCAGTCCAACGTCGGCGTCACGTCGAACACGGCGAGCGGGTGCAATCTGCTGATCCTCGATCCGCACAGCGGCCGGAAGAATTTCTGCAAGCGGATGCGCCCGGGCATCGAGGTCAACTCGCTGCTGTCCGACCAGTTCGACCAGCCCTACGTCGGCGAGGAGACCACCTTCCTGGCGTTCAACGCAGGTGGTGCGATCCGGTGGCGGATGCCCGTGTTGGGAGTTCCGTTGTCGGCGAAGTTCGCCGCGCCGGGACAGGTCCTCGTCGCCACCACCCAGGGCCAGCTGCTCCTCATCGACAGCCAGACAAACGAACTCGTCGCACCTGAGGTGCGGCTGCGCGCCGATGCGAACCCCGACGACCCGACCTACGGCTTCGGCGAGTGCGTGACCAACGGCCCGCGCTGTGCAGTCCCCGCGCCGCCTGCGGTCGACGAGGCGCACGAGAGGTTCTTCCTCAACTACTGGCCGCAGGGTGCCATCGCATCGCAGGTGCGCGCGATGTCCTACGCCGAGCAGAACGGCGCACGCGTGATGCGCGAGGCCTGGCATGCCGACGTCCCCGGCGGTGTCGTCGGGTCGCCGACATTGTCCGCCGACGGCGCGTCGGTGTACGCCTTCAGTCGCCTCGGCAAGCTCGTGGCACTCGATGCGGCCACCGGCAAGACGCGGTGGACCTATGACAACGGCGGCTACGGCTTCGGCACCATGTCGGTGTCGCCGGACGGCCTGATCATCCCGACGGGAGTGCTCGGTGCCCCGCTGACCTTGCTGCGTGACCGTGGCGATCATGCCGAACAGGTGTGGCAGCGCAAGGATCTCGCATCGGTGAGCCTGTCCACTCTGACCGATCAGGGCACCGCATGGACCGTCCTCCGGGACAAGGGCAAGGACACCTTGTCGCTGGCCGAGGTGTCGACCGCCGACGGCTCGACGAAACGCACACTGCCACTTCCGGAATCGGGCGGATTCGCGACGGGTGTCGCCGTGTCGGCCAAGGGCCAGATCGCGACCGCGACGAACATCGGCAAGGTCTACTTCTTCGACAGCAAGTCCGAGATCGACTGATCTGCCACCGAATCCGTTCGGGCCGACCCCGGCATCCGTCCCTCAGAACCGGACGCCGGGTTCGCAGAGAAAACCGATCCCCTTGCGGCCGATACGGGTCAGGACGAGCGACAGGGGCCGGGAACCGCCGAGCTTCAACCGTTTGCGAAGCCGATCCGGGTCCACATCGAGTCCGCGGACCAAGATCTCGAGGCTTCCGCAGTCGTGGGCGGCAAGACGCTTGCGCAGTTCCTTCTCGGCGACACCGGTGGCCTCGATGACCCTAAAGCCTCGCTCCCCGGCCGGCACGTCGTCGCCGGTGAGGTAGGCGATCTGCGGGTCGAGCTGCCAGAGCCGGTGTCGGCGAGCGTAATTGCGGACCAGTCCGGCCCGCACGACCGCGCCGTCCGGGTCGACGATCCAACGCCCGACCTCCCCGACCGGCACCTGGTCGGCACCGTCGTCGACGACCTCATAGGTCGCCACCGAGCCGTCCGGACGGGACCGCAGGACGGTGGCGCGCCGATTCGGCTCACCATCACGTTCGGTCCACAGGCAGGCCTCGCGAACCGCCCCGTCGAGCGAGGTGATCTGCACCTGACCGTCGAATCCGAAGCGATCTCGGAGCATCCGGTAGTCCAGCCCCGGAGCGCATTTCACACCGATCGGTCGACCGGCGTAAGTGGTGAGCACATCGAGTAGCGGCGGCGTGAGCTGATCGAGCCGGAACACCCGTCCGGCCCCGGATCTGCGCGCCGGATCGGCGAGCACGACATCCGCGGTGGAGGTCGGGGTCAGGGCGTCGGCCCGGACGATCGTGGTCCGGCGGTCGGACAACGATCCGTTGTGGCGAGCCATGCGCAGACGCACCGGGTCGACGTCGCTGCCGAGTACACCCGAGATCCCTTCGTGCGCCGCGAGCTCCATGATCTCGGCGCCGATCGAACACGTGACGTCGTGCACCACCGCCCCCCCGAAGCGCTCGGCGATCTCGGCCGCACGGTGTCGGGCCACCGCACTGGCGGTCGCCTGTTGCAGCGCGTCGTCGGTGAACAACATGTCGTCGGCCGCGTGAAGTCTCGCGCGTCCTCGACGACGGCACAGCACCGTCTCGATCAGAGCGCCGTCGTATGAGCCGTACCGTCGGCGCAGCTCACCGATGTCGGCGAGCATCGACGCCGCCGAGAGGTCGAGCATCGAGGCGGAGTCGAGCGCCTCGATGCCCAGTGGCGTCTGCAAGAAGGCGACGTCGTCGAGTGTGAATCGGTACCCCATCGCCGATCATCCTTCCCGGCCGACGTCCGTTGCACGGACCCCGCGTTACGGCTTGGTGCCGGTGACGATCGCGTTGTAGAAGAACTTGGGCGGCACCACTTTCCGCAGGACCTTCTCGTCCAGCCAGGACAGCCGCTTCCATCCGTTGAACGCGAACATGGCCCAGCCCCAACCGAGTTTCGACGGCGGGACCGCCGCCTCGAAGGTCCGCACCGGCCACCCGAGCATGGCCGCGGCGAGTTCCTCGGTCGCGGTCTCCACGGTCGTCGCCCCCGCGGCGCGTGCCATGCGTTCGAGCTCGGCGGGATCGAAGGTGTGGATGTCGACGACGGCCTCGAGAGCAGCGGCGCGCGACGACTCGTCGAGCTCCTCCTGCGGACGCCGCCAGGACTGCAGCGGTCCGAGTTTGGTGATGTTGGTGGTCGCCGCCCAGGTCGCCCGGCTCATCCACCGGGCATAGAAATCGCCGATGGTCGTCGGTTCCCCGGCGAACACGAAGCGGCCACCCGGCTTGAGTACCCGCAACACCTCGCGCAACGCCTGCTCGACATCCGGGATGTGATGCAACACAGCGTGTCCGACGACGAGGTCGAAAGTGTTGTCGTCGTACGGGATCTTCTCGGCGTCCGCGACGCGACCGTCGACGTCGAGGCCGAGGTTCTCCGCATTTCGCAACGCGACCTTGACCATGCCTGGCGAGAGGTCGGTGACCGAGCCCTTCTCGGCCACACCGGACTGCATGAGGTTGAGCAGGAAGAACCCGGTGCCGCAGCCGAGTTCCATCGCACGCTCGTACGGCAGCGCGGCGTCCGACGCGACCGCGTCGAAACGTCCACGCGCATAGTCGATGCAGCGCTCGTCGTAGGAGATGGACCACTTGTCGTCGTAGGTCTCCGCCTCCCAGTCGTGGTAGAGCACCTGCGCGAGTTTGGTGTCCTCGAGGGCCGCCTTGACCTGCTCCTCGGTGGCGTGCGGATTCGGCTCCGGATCGGTTCCCGGCGTCACATTCGTGGTCATTCCTCGGCTACTTCCTCGTGGTCGGGGTGAATCGTGGTCGGGGTGAATCGCGGTCGGGGTGAATGGCGGTCGGGGGTCACTTGCCGGTGAACTGGGCCTTGCCCGGCCCGTTCTCGATGAAGGACTTCATCCCGACGGCACGGTCCTCGGTGGCGAACAGTGCCGCGAAGAGCTGTTCCTCGATCTTCAGACCGGTCGCGAGATCGACTCCGAGTCCCTGATCGACCGACTTCTTGCCGGCCGCGAGCGCGATGGACGCCGCATTGCGGAACTGCCCGGCCCACGTCAATGCCGCGTTGTACACCTCGTCGGGAGCCACGACCTCGTCGACCAGGCCGATGGCGAGCGCTTCCTCGGCGCCGACGAAGCGACCGGTGAAGATCATGTCCTTGGCCTTGGCCGGCCCGACCAGTCGGGCGAGCCGCTGGGTTCCGCCGCCACCGGGGATCACACCGAGCAGGATCTCGGGCACACCCAGTTTGGCGTTGTCCCCGGCGATGCGCCGGTCCGCGCCCAGGGCGACCTCCAGACCACCTCCGAGCGCGTACCCGGTGATCGCGGCGACCGTCGGCTTCGGGATGTCGGCGATGGAACCGAGAGCGGACTGCAGGCGACCGGCGACCTTGCTCATCTCCGCATAGGTCATGTCGTTCATCTCTTTGATGTCGGCGCCCGCGGCGAGCACCTTCGGTCCGCCGTAGATGACCACGGCCTTGATGTCGTCACGTACGGTCGCCTCCTCGGCGGCCGCGGCTAGTTCGGTCTGCACCTGCCGATTCAGCGCGTTCATCGGAGGACGATCGAGCCGGATGGTGCCCACGCCGGGATGATCATCAGATGTCTCGAGGGTGACGAACTCAGCCATGGTCGAAGGCTACCGTCTGCATTGCGTGTGCAGCCCCGCCGGGGGAGGTCACGGCTCTAGAGTTGGCTCATGGCGAAGGCCTCGGAAGCCGGTGAACCGGTCGAGCTGGAGGTGGGTGACCGGACGATCCGTCTGTCGAGCCCCGATCGTGTGTACTTCGCCGAACGCGGCGAGACGAAACGCGAGCTGGCCGAGTACTACCTCGCCGTGGGCGACGGGATCGTCCGCGCACTGCGTGATCGACCGTGCATGCTGCACCGGTTCCCGACGGGGGTCAGCGGGAAGAAGGTGCACCAGAAGCGGATCCCGGCCGGCGCACCCGATTGGCTCGAGACCGTCGAGATCTGGTTTCCGCGCTTCGGCCGCACCGCCGACGAACTCTGCGTCACCGAGCTGGGCAGCGTGATCTGGGCCGTCCAGATGTCGACGGTCGAGTTCCATCCGTGGAACTCGCGGCGCCTGGACCCCGAGTGCCCCGACGAATGGCGGATCGACCTCGATCCGATGCCGGACTGCCCGTTCTCCCGGATCCAGCGCGTCGCACACGTCGTCGAGGAAGTCCTCGACGAACTCGGCATCCGCGGTTTCCCCAAGACGTCGGGCGGACGGGGACTGCACATCTACGTGCGGATCGAACCGGAATGGGGCTTCCCGCAGGTGCGCAGCGCCGCGCTCGCCTTTGCACGTGAGGTCGAACGCCGCGCCCCTGCCGACGTCACGACGACCTGGTGGCGCAAGGACCGTGATCCGGCCGCCGTGTTCGTCGACTTCAACCAGAACACCCGCGATCACACCATGGCCTCGGCATACTCGGTGCGCGGCAATCCGCGCGCGACGGTCTCTGCACCCATCGACTGGGCCGAGATCGACGATGTGGCACCCGACGATTTCACCATCGCGACCATGCCTGCCCGGTTCGCCGAGATCGGCGATCTCCACCGTGAGATCGACGACGTCGCCCACCGGCTCGACACCCTGCTGGAATGGGCTGAGCGCGATGCCGTCACCATCGACGACGTCGATGCCGATGGAGTCGTCGACCTGGATTCCTGAGCGACCCGTGGTCAGCGACTGAGGCCGGGCACCTCGCGGTCGGCGACGACGGCGAAGTACCGATCCGATCCGGCGAACTTCAGACCGGCCAGCCCGGCGCCGGGCGTGACGGACGGTTCGATCGGCTCGATCACCCGATCAGCGGCCAGCAGTTCCGCGACCGAGGAGAACTCGGCCAGGTGGTTCAGCTGCGCCCAGGTCGGCGGGAGAAGCGTGTGCTCGTTCGCGATCCACGCGTCGAGGGCGGCACGCGGTGTCGCCCATGCGGTCACCTCGGCCTCGGTGGTCTTGCCGTCGGCCGTCTGTCCATCGGGCAGCGCGGCCAGGAAGAAGCGGGTGTCGTAACGACGCTTCTCGATGATCGGGGTGATCCAGTGGGCCAGCGGGCGCAGGAGATCTGCCCGCAGGCTCAGCCCCTCCGCGCGGAGGAAATCACCCAGCGACAGCGTCTTGTCGACGAGTTGGTCGCGATGGGACTCGTACGACTGCGGGTCGACCGGAGTGCCGTCGGGCCGGCTGGCCAGCAGCACGCCACATTCTTCGAAGGTCTCGCGGACCGCGGCACACACCAGCGCCTGCGCCGTCTTGGGGTCGGTGTGGAACGCGTCGGCCCACCACTGCGCGTCTGGCCCGGTCCAGTCGATGTCGGCGTCCGCGTCGCGCGGATCAACCCCGCCACCGGGAAAGACGGTCACCCCGCCCGCGAATGCCATCTGCTTCACCCGGCGCTGCAGGAAGACCTCGACACCGTCCCCCGAGTCACGAACCAGCACCACCGTCGCCGCCCCACGCAGTGGGGCCGGTTCGGTTGCCGTCGGTTCCGGGGCAGATGGGCTCATGGCAGACACTCCTGTCGAACGATCACCGTATGACGGTAGCGCGCGCCGATCAGCCTGCCGCTCGGCGATGCCCTCCCGGGCGCCGGGTCCGCCGGGCGAAGTAGCGCCCGTCGACCTTGCTGAGGGTGATCTGTGCCCGGAACGCCGTCGACAGGTTCTCGCTGGTGAGGACGTCGTCGAGAAGTCCCTGCCCCACGATCTCCCCTTCGGAGAGCAACATGACGTGGGTGAATCCGTCGGGGATCTCCTCCACGTGGTGGGTGATCAACACGATCGCCGGCGCCTCCGGATCGGAGGCCAGTCGACCGAGGCGGTCCACGAGTTCCTCCCGGCCGCCGAGGTCGAGGCCGGCCGCCGGTTCGTCGAGCAGCAGCAGTTCCGGATCGGTCATCAACGCGCGCGCGATCAGGACTCGTTTGCGTTCGCCCTCCGACAACGTCCCGAACAGGCGATCGGCGAGGTGCTCGGCACCCAGCGACTCCAGCGACTCGATGGCCTGCGCGCGGTCGATGTCGTCGTAGGTCTCGCGCCACCTCCCGATGACCGAGTACCCGGCCGAGATCACCACGTCGCTCACGACCTCATCGGCGGGTACCCGCTCGGCCAGCGCCGCGCTGGACACACCGATGCGTGTGGAGAGCTCCCGGACCTCCACCTTCCCGAGCGGCTCGTTCAACACGAAGGCCGTACCGGCCGTCGGATGGACCTGCGCGGCGGCCATCCGCATGAGCGAGGTCTTGCCCGCGCCGTTCGGCCCGATCACCACCCAGCGTTCATCGAGTTCGACCTGCCAGGAGACGGGCCCGACCAGTGTGTTGCCGCCGCGGACCAGTGTCACGTCGCGGAAATCGACCAACAGGTCCGGATCGGATTCGTACACCTCGTCGTCGTCGGTCGCATCTGTCACTCCCCCATCGTGCCCTACGACGATGGCGGCCGCGTGGAGCCATGCGACACATGGTCGCCGACAAGGGAATCCGACGGGCCGGAATACACCGGGGCGCCGACGCCTTGACCACTACATGAGTGTTGATCTGTCCATCCTCGACCTGGCACAGGTCGGCCCCGGTGAGACCGTGCATGACAGCTTCGTCGCGAGTGTCGACATGGCGCAGCGCGCGGAGCGCTGGGGCTTCCGTCGCATCTGGTACGCCGAGCACCACAACATGTCGTCGATCGCCTCGGCCGCACCAGCCGTCCTCATCTCACATGTGGCCGCCCACACCGAATCGATCCGGCTCGGCGCTGGTGGCGTGATGTTGCCGAATCACTCGCCGCTTGCCATCGCCGAACAGTTCGGCACTCTCGGCGAGCTGTACCCGGGTCGCATCGACCTCGGACTCGGCCGTGCGCCGGGCGGCGATCAGCAGACCTTCGCCGCGTTGCGACGCTCGATGGCATCGGCAGATCGGTTCCCGTCGGATGTGCTGGAACTGCAGGGGTACCTGCGTGGTCAGTCGCGCGTCGAGGGCGTGGCGGCGACGCCGGGCGCAGGCACCGACATCCCGTTGTACATCCTGGGCTCGTCGCTCTTCGGCGCCCAGCTCGCCGCCGCGCTCGGCCTCCCCTATGCGTTCGCATCGCATTTCGCGCCGCAGGCCCTCGAGGAGGCTGTCGCGGTCTACCGACGGGAGTTCCAGCCGTCCGAACAGCTCGAGTCCCCGTACGTGATCGCCGGGGTCTGTGTGATCGCCGACGACGACGAGGCGGTCGCGCAGGAACAGCTGCGGCAGGCAAAACGCCACCGCGTCAACGCGCTCTTCGGCCGCGGCCGGAAGTTCACCGACGAGGAGGCCGACATGATCCTCGACATGCCGCAAGGCCGCCAGATCGATTCGATGATGACCTACGCAGGCGTCGGTACCCCGACGCAGGTGCTCGATTACCTCGACTGGTTCGCAGGCCACGCCGAAGCCGACGAACTCATCGTCGCGTCCATCGCACCTGATCGCGAGATCTGGCGGAACACCTTGGGGCACATCGCCCCGGCGACCGCTCGTACCGCGACGCCCTGACGTCTCGCAGCACCAGACGGGAGTCGGTCAGGTCCCGTCGGGAGCGAGACGGAAATCCGCGAAGTCGAAGCCCGGCAGCACCAGACAGCTGACCAGCGTCGGCTGGTCGCCGGTCGGTCGCGCGCGCTGCCACGTGCCGGGCGGGACGACGGCCTGGGGCCGGTGACCTGCGGCGATGTCGGCGCCGACCACGATGCCCGCAGGCGCATCCGGCGCCGGTCCGTCGCCGCCCAGCTCGAGCAGGACCGGCGAGCCTCGGTGATGCAGCCAGAGTTCTGCACCGCGGACCGTGTGCCACGCAGAATGCTCACCCGGCAGAAGCAGGAAGTAGATCGCGGTACCGGCCGCTCTGTCTCCCGGATAGTCGTGCGGGAGAACGTCGGCCGGGATCGTGACGTCGCTGCGCCACGTCTCCCGATACCAGCCGCCTTCCGGATGCGGCGAGAGTCCGAGCCCTCGCGCCCAATCGGGCAGTTCCGAGGCTGCGCTCATCCGTCGATCACCTCCGCGATCACCGTCACCGATCCGGGTGCGATCTCGGTGAACCCGGCGTCGCGGACCGCGACCGCGCGACCCGTCGAGTCGGCGTCGAGCAGCGCCGCCCACTGCGCACGCGTCGCCTCGCGAACCGCGAGCGGACACTCCGCCCGGCGCCATTCCCGTGCCCGCCCGGCGGTCATCAGCTTGACGGCGAGCATCGCACCGTGACCGACCTGGGCGGCGGCCTTTCCCACCGTCATCTCGAGACCCGGATTGATCCAGAGGCGCACTCCCCCGTCAGTCGCTGCGGACGCGACGTCGCCGGCGATCTCCGTCCCGCCGATCTGCAGGCGGGAGATCCGCTTGTCGACGTCGCCGACCCGACCCGGCACGATCGCCCGCGCCTGCGCACTGCCCTCTGCGACGGTCAGGCCCCAGACATCCTGCGCCGCCGCCCACTGCGCACCGCGTGCACGGCGAGCGATCTTGCGGATGCGGGCATCGCACCAGGCATCCATCGGCGCCGACCACGGACCGTCGCCACCTGAGCGGTCGTCGAGGCAGAGCATCGCCACCGCGCGGGCGGCAGCGGTCAGTAGCTCGGTGCGATCCGGCGGGTCCGCCTTCTCGATCCGCACCACCATCTGCATGGCCAGCACGTCGCCGGGATCGTCCGGGTCCTCTCCCCCTCCGACGTAGTCCACCAGTCGCCGATAGGCGTCGTCGAAAGGGTCCGCGGCATCGATCTCGGTCGCCGTGTCGGTCACCCCCACATCACCCCCAGTTCTCTGCTTTCGTGAGGCAGAACGGATGTCCGGATGGGTCCAGCAACACCCGCCAGGTCTCGCCGGGCTGCTCGGCCGGTACCGTCGCACCGAGCTCGACGCATCGCGCCGACGCCGAATCGAGGTCGTCGACGGCCAGATCGAAGTGGAATTGCTTGGAGCCGTTGGGGTTCGGCCACGCGGGCGGCACATAGTCGGGAATCGCACCGAACCCGAGCGCGGCTCCCGTGCCGGTCAGCATCGCGTAACCGTCGCCCGATGCAGTGATCTGCCAACCGAGCACCGCCGACCAGAACTCGGACGACACCTTCGCGTCGGCACAATCGAGCGTGACCATCGCCAGATCGCCGACCTTGTGTTCGCTCGCCATCAGAATGTCCTCTCGCTGGGTGATTCGACAGTCCGATCATGCTCCTCGCCGCCGACAACGGCTGAAGGAATACGACACGTCGACCGCTCAGCCGAGCGGCACGCGCCGTACGACCCCGTCCGCGGCGTCGGCCGCCTCGATCTCGTCGCGCGTGACGCCCAGGATGAAGAGCACCGCGTCGAGGAAGGGATGGCTCAGTGCGGCATCCGCGACCTCGCGCAGAGCCGGTTTGGCGTTGAAGGCGATGCCCAGGCCGGCCACGCTGAGCATGTCGATGTCGTTGGCGCCGTCCCCGACTGCGATCGTCTGCTCCATCGGAACACCGACCTGGTCGGCGAAAGCGCGGAGCGCCTTGGCCTTTCCCGCACGGTCGATGACCTCCCCGACGACCCGCCCGGTGAGTTTGCCGTTCACGATCTCGAGCGTGTTGGCTCGCACGAAATCCAACTCGAGTTCGTGCGCGAGTCCCTCGATCACCTGGCGGAATCCGCCGGAGACCACGCCGCAGTGGTAGCCGAGACGATGCAGGGTTCGGACCGTGGTCCGTGCGCCGGGGGTCAGTTGCAGGGAGCTCGCCACGTCGTCGATCACGCTCGCATCCAGACCGGCCAGGACGGCGACCCGTTGATGCAGCGACTCGGAGAAGTCGAGCTCACCTCGCATGGCGGCCTCGGTGACCGCCGCCACCTCGGCTTCCTTGCCCGCCTTGGCCGCCAGCATCTCGATCACCTCACCCTGGATGAGAGTCGAGTCGACGTCGAAGACGATGAGACGCTTCGCGCGCCGGGCCAGCCCCCCACGCTCCACCGCGATGTCGACCCCGTGGTCGACGGCGACGGCCGCCAGGCCCTTGCGTAACGCCGAGTCGGCGGCGACGTCGTCGCGGTTGGTGCTCACCATCAGTTCCAGGCCGGTGAGCGGATAGTCCGCGACCCCCCGGATGGAGTCGATGTTGCCGCGCTGACTGGCGAGTTCGGCGGCGATCGCACGGAACGCGCGTGCGGTCACGGGACTACCGAGGACCACCACCGCGTGGCTCGACGGACGTCGGGTTCCGGTGTCCGGACCGACCTCGACGATGACGTCGATGCCCACCGAGTCCATGGCCTGTTCGACCACGTCCTGGAGTTCCTCGGGATCTCCCGACGCGGACACGAGCACACCCAGCGTCAGCCGACGCCTGATCACCACCTGCTCGACGTCGAGGAGGCTGACCTTCTGGCCTGCCAGCGCGCCCATGAGCACCGACGTCACGCCGGGCTTGTCCGGCCCGGTGACGGTGATCAGGACTGTCGTGTCACCCGATTCCTTCGCCACGTGTTCGCGGTTGCCCGTGGCGTCAGCGCGGATCCGCGTCCCCGGACGCCTCGTGATCGCCGGTGGTCAGTGGCGCTCGACGGATGTGCTCGGCCTCTTCGGCAACCTGCCGGTCGTGGCCGTGCTCGTCGTGACCCGGGCCGACATGGGCCTCCGCACGCATCCGGTCGATCATGTGCGGATAGTGCAGTTCGAAGGCCGGACGCTCGGAACGAATCCGGGGCAGTTCGGTGAAGTTGTGCCGCGGCGGCGGGCAACTGGTGGCCCACTCGAGCGAGTTGCCGAAGCCCCACGGATCATCCACTGTGACGACCTCGCCGTAGCGGTAGCTACGGAAGACGTTCCACAGGAACGGCAGGGTCGACAGACCGAGGATGAAGGCTCCCAGCGTCGACACCATGTTCAGCGTGGTGAACCCGTCGGACGGCAGGTAGTCGGCGTAGCGACGCGGCATGCCCTCGTTACCGAGCCAGTGCTGCACCAGGAAGGTGGTGTGGAAGCCGATGAACGTCAGCCAGAAATGGATCTTGCCGAGGCGCTCGTCGAGCATGCGGCCGGTCATCTTGGGGAACCAGAAGTAGATACCGGCGTACGTCGCGAACACGATGGTGCCGAAGAGCACGTAGTGGAAGTGGGCGACGACGAAGTAGCTGTCGGACAGGTGGAAGTCGAGCGGCGGGCTGGCGAGCAGCACACCGGTGAGGCCACCGAAGAGGAACGTGACGATGAAGCCGACGGAGAACAACATCGGCGTCTCGAACGTCATGTTGCCCTTCCACATCGTGCCTATCCAGTTGAAGAACTTCACACCGGTCGGCACCGCGATGAGGAATGTCATGAAGGAGAAGAACGGCAGCAGCACGGCACCGGTGACGTACATGTGGTGCGCCCACACGGCCACCGACAGCGCCGCGATCGACAGCGTCGCATACACCAGTCCCGAGTAACCGAAGATCGGTTTGCGGGCGAACACCGGGAACACCTCGGACACGATGCCGAAGAACGGCAAAGCGATGATGTAGACCTCGGGGTGGCCGAAGAACCAGAACAGGTGCTGCCACAAGATCACACCGCCGTTGGCGGGATCGTAGAGGTGCGCGCCGAACTGCCGATCGACCTCGAGGCCCATCAGAGCAGCGGTCAGCAGCGGGAAGGCGAGCAGGATCAGCACGCTGGTCACCAGGATGTTCCAGGTGAAGATCGGCATCCGGAACATGGTCATACCCGGTGCGCGCAGACACACGACGGTGGTCACCATGTTGACCGCGCCCAGGATGGTGCCCAGACCGGACACGGCCAGACCCATGATCCACATGTCGGCACCGATGCCGGGCGAGTGGATCGCATCGGTCAGCGGCGTGTAGGCCGTCCAGCCGAAGTCGGCGGCACCACCCGGGGTCAGGAAGCCTGCGACCGCGATCGTCGAACCGAACACGAACAGCCAGAAGCCGAAGGCGTTCAGACGCGGGAACGCGACGTCGGGCGAACCGATCTGCAGCGGCAGCACGAAGTTCGCGAAGCCGATCACGATCGGGGTCGCGTACATCAGCAGCATCACCGTGCCGTGCATGGTGAACAGCTGGTTGAACTGCTCGGTCGACAGGAACTGCATGCCCGGATGAGCGAGCTCGCCACGCATCAGCAGCGCCATCAGGCCACCGATGAGGAAGAACGCAAAGCAGGCGGTTATGTACATCATGCCGATCAACTTGTGATCGGTCGTCGTCAGCAGCTTGTAGATGAACGAGCCCTTGGGCTGATAGCGCTCCGGATACGGACGCACTGGTGCCACTTGCGTGGTGGGCTGGTCTACCGCGGTCACAGATCCTCCTCGTTGCGCAACCGATCAGGGCCGGTCAACTCCCGTTTCCCCGCGGTCGCCACATGAACAAAGCGAGCGCTGAGTACTGATCCTAAACCCTCACACGGGCAGTGGCCGAGTGGGTCCTACGATACGTCGTATTCGACTGTCCGGGCCCCTCATCGGCACAGTTCAGGGCCCCCGTCGGCGGCGACGCGCTGGCCACCGGGCGCCCGTCCCCGTCGTCGCCGGTGACGCGTCGCGACCGCGGGAGGACAACCGATCGCCCGGTGCTAGCGTGATCGCGTGCACCGCAGCGGCGAAACCCGGTTGGAACGGTCGGATCGAGGGGCCCGGGGCGTGGTTCGGGCGATCGGGGCCATGTCGTCGATCGCCGTCGTGGCGGCCATCGCCGCCTGCAGCGACAACGCGCCTCTGACGACCCCCGACGGTCAGCCGGTCTCCACGGTCACCACGCGGGTGGCCGAGGTGAACATCGTCAACGCCGACCGGGACCTCGGCAAGACCTGCCTCGCACCGACAGCCCCTGACGCCGGGGTCACCGACGTCACGCGAATCGTGGTCACCGACCCGGCCCTGCTCGACGCGATCTGCGCACTCGGCATCGGCCCCAAGGTCACCGCAGTCGCGGCCGCACCGGGCAGCATCCCCGCCTATCTCGGACCGCAGCTGGCGGCGGTTCCCACGATCGGCTCCACTCCCGACGCCGCCGCGGTGGCCGCGGCGAACCCCGACCTCGTCCTCACGACACCACGGACCGCGGCCGCCGCGAAGAGCTTCGGTGACGCGCGCGTCGAGACGATCGGGCAGGCGACCGGATGGAAAGCACGATTCCAGGCCGTCGCCGACGCGCTCGGCCGATCGTCGACCGGCACACGGCTGCTCGACGAGTTCCACACCGAGACGCAGAAGACCGGACGGCGCATGGATGCTCCGCACAGCCAGATCTCGCTGGTCCGGTTCACCGGGGATTCGGAGATGATCGCCGGGACCGAGACGTTCGCCGGGCAGATCCTGTCGGAGGTCGGCGTGCAGCGACCCGAACCACAGCGCTCACCCCGCTCGTTCACCGTCACCGACAAGAATTTCACCGACGCCGACGGAGACCTCATCTACGTCAGCTTCCAGGGCGAGGACGGCCTCGAGCACGGGAAAGAGGTGCTGCTGAGCGATCGCTGGCTCGACATGGGTGCGCCGACGTGGAAGCGGGTTCTCTCCGTCGACGATCAGATCTGGTACGGAACCTCCGGCCTCGCTGCCGCCTGGCTGGTCCTGAACGACGTGAAGGGGTCCCTCGATGGCAACTCGTGATCTGGCCGCACAGGCCCGGGAACTACTCGATCTGCACCGGCCCGGCGACCCGGGGGTGTTCCCGACGGTGTGGGACGCCTGGTCGGCAGGCCTCGCGGTGAGCGGCGGTTTCGCGGCGCTCACGGTGGGCAGCCACCCGGTCGCCGACTCGATCGGTCGAGCCGACAACGAGGGCATGACCTTCGACGAGTTGCTGACCCGGGTGCGCCAGATCAGCGGCGCCGTCGACGTACCGCTGTCGATCGACATCGAGTCGGGCTACGCCGAGTCACCCGAACGCCTCATCGACGGACTGCTCGAGGCCGGCGCGGTTGGCCTCAACATCGAGGACACCGTGCACTCCGAGGGCGGTCGTCTCCGCGATTCACAGGAACACGCGGATCTGGTCGCCGCCTTGCGCAGCGCCGCCGACGCGGCCGGTGTGCCGGTGGTCATCAACGCACGGACGGATCTGTTCCTGAAGCAGGTCGGCGACGAGGCGGATCGGGTCGACCGCGCGGTCGCGAGATTGACCTTGTGCGCCGACGCCGGGGCGAGTTCGCTCTACCCGGTCGGTTTCCACACCGACGACGTCCAGCGGCGACTCTGCACCGAGCTGCCGCTGCCGGTCAACGCCATCGGCAATCCGGCCGACGGCTCGCGCGCGCACTTCGCCGAGCTCGGCGTCGGACGGATCAGCTTCGGCCCGCTGTGGCAGATGAGCATCGCCCAGCGAGCGACCGATCTGCTCGCCGACTGGCACTGAGCCCGATTCCGATCGGGCCGTCCGAGTAACGGTCAGTCTGCGTCCAACCCTCGTGCCGGGACCCGGGACAGATAAGTCTGGACGCATGAGTGTCACCGACGACTACCTCGCCAACAACGCCGAGTACGCGAAGACCTTCACCGGGCCGCTGCCCTTGCCGCCGAGCAAGCATGTGGCGGTGGTCGCCTGTATGGATGCCCGCCTCGACGTGTACCGCATCCTCGGCCTCGGCGAGGGCGAGGCGCATGTGATCCGCAACGCCGGCGGCGTCGTCACCGACGACGAGATCCGCTCGCTCGCCATCAGCCAGCGGCTGCTCGGCACCACCGAGATCATCCTCATCCACCACACCGACTGCGGAATGCTCACCTTCACAGACGACGATTTCAAGCGCGACATCCAGACCGAGACCGGCCAGAAACCGGAGTGGGCCGCAGAGGCGTTCCCCGATCTCGACGAGGATGTCCGGCAGTCGATCACCCGGATCAAGAACAGCCCGTTCATCACGAAGACGAGCTCGCTGCGCGGATTCGTCTTCGACGTCGCGACCGGCGTATTGAACGAGGTCGCCGCCTGAGCTACCGCACTCCGACGACACGGACACCCGAGACGCATCCCACATTTGTTACAGTTGCAGTTACAGTAGTGGCATGAACTCGAAGGTCCCCTCCGACTACGCGGATCTGCTCGAACGGCCGATCGTCGGCGTTCTCGCCACGGTCAGCCCGGACGGCTCCCCGAACCTGACCCCGAAGCAGTTCACCTGGGACGGCGCGCATCTGCGGGTGAGCCAGACAATCCCCCGCAAGAAGTTCGTGAGTCTGCAGGCGAACCCGAATTACGCGTTCATGATCACCGATCCCGACGCACCCGCCCGCTGCCTGGAGGTCCGGGGCTGGCTGGTCACCGTGGAAGAGGACAAGGGCGCCCGGTTCTATCTCGACCTGGGCCAGAGGTACGGCGAGACCGATGGTGAGCCGCCGTCGGATGCCGACGATAGGGTGGTCATGATCCTCGATGCCACTCGATTCACCACGAAATAGGTCGACCACAGCCTCGACCGCCGACGCCTCCCCGACCCTGCCGCTGCACGCACTCTGGCGGCCGGGCGTTGGTCTGGCGCTGTGGTGGGCGCTGCCCGGGGCCGGTCCCGACGACCTCCCCGAGCCACTCACCCACCATCTGTCCCGTCGACGCGCACGCCGGGAACTGGCCGTCATCGGTGAATCCGGGCTGCGCGAGTTCGTCCCGACGATGACGCTCGGGGCCGGTTCCGGGGTGGCATTTCTCGACCTCACCCGGCCGCACGCGGTCAGCGGGGAGATCCGCTGGTACCGATACCTCCTCGACGGCGTGCGAGCCCACGTCGCCGCGGGCGCGGTGGCGCCCGGGGTCGCCGAGATCGACGGCGAACCGATGCTGCGGTGGCAGGCCGTACCGACCTCGTCCTGGCAGAGCTGGATGTCCGTCGTCTCGGCGACGGCACCTGCGCTGGTGGCGGAGAACGGTGGCACCGATGCGATCACCGACCTGCTCGGCGAACTCGTCGATCACGAATGCCGCGGACGGATCGCCGCCGCGGGGCCGATCGCCGTCGACGGGCAGCCGTCCGAATGGCTGTTGCGCGCCCTGTGCCCCGATCCACCGGACCTCGAAGCGGAGGGCCGCTCACGGCTGCGAAACGCATCCACGGCTTGGATGCACTGGAACAACGCCGCGCCACAGGATGATTCGACCATCGTTCTCCGCCTGCACGAACCGGAGGACGAATCCGAAGATGACCTCGGTGCCCGTCGGCGACCCGACGATGCCCGGTGGCGATTGGAGGTGTGCAGGCGCGCATCGGACGGCCGGATCCTCGCCGTCGTGCCGCACCGGCTCGACGGACACGAGCTCGATCGGGTGACCACCGGACTCGCCGCCGCCGTGCGCGCCTTTCCCGAGTTGTCGCGGGCGGAACCGGATCGGCACACCCTCGACTTTCTGCTGACGACCCCGGTGGTGGAGAAGCTGTTCGCCGGCGGCGCCGCCGTCCTGACCGATGCCGGTTGCCCGGTCCTGCTCCCCCGCACCATCGCCGAGGTACGTCCGGCACTCGGGTTGCGCGCCCGGCCGGTGGCGACCAGCACCGGGCGCGCCGCGCAGATCGGGGTCGCCGAGGTCGGCGAGTTCGAATGGCGCCTCGCGCTCGGCGACGATCCAGCCGCCCTGAGTTTCTCCGATGCCGACCTGGCCGACCTCGCTCGACAGCAGGGTGACCTGGTGCGGATTCACGGGGTCTGGGTGCGCGCGGAGGGTGCCGCGCTCACCCGCGCGGCGGCGTTCGTCATCGCGCAGCGCGCCAACGCGGCGTCGGATCAGCCGGCGGACATGGGTGAACTATTCAATCTCGTCGTCGACACCGTGCCGGTCCCCGTGACATCGATCGAGGGACTCTCCTGGCTCGACGACATAGCGACCGGCGGCGCTCTACGACCGGCGCCGGTCACCGCTCCACCGTCGTTGCGCGCCGAGCTCCGGCCGTATCAGCAGCGCGGGCTGGAATGGCTCTCGTACCTCGCCACCCACCGGATCGGCGGGGTCCTCGCCGACGACATGGGTCTCGGCAAGACCGTGCAGGTGATCGCACTGTTGTGCCACGAGCAGGCGACCGACCCCACCCTCGGACGACCGACGTTGATCATCTGTCCGATGTCGGTGGTGGGTAACTGGGAGCGGGAGATCGCCCGGTTCGCCCCCGATCTACGCGTGGCCGTCCACCACGGGGCCGCCCGGGCCGCCGGGAGCCGATTCGGCGCCGTACACGCCGACGCCGACGTCGTCCTCACCACCTTCGCCATCGCGACGCGCGACCGTGACCTGCTGAAGGCCCACCGGTGGCGGCGGGTGGTCGTCGACGAGGCCCAGCACGTCAAGAACGTCGCCACCAAGGCGGCCAAGGCCATTCGCGCAGTACCGGCTGACCATCGCATCGCACTGACCGGCACCCCGGTCGAGAACCGGCTCGAGGACCTGCGGGCGGTGATCGATCTGGTCAACCCCGGACTCCTCGGCTCCGCGTCCCGATTCCGGGCGAGGTTCGCCGAACCCATCGAACGCGAGCGCGACCCGGCGGCGATCCGCAGATTGGGCGCCCTGACCCGTCCGTTCATCCTCCGGCGGGAGAAGTCGGATCCGACCATCATCTCCGATCTGCCGGAGAAGACCGACATCACCGTCCGGGCCAATCTGACCGTCGAACAGGCCGCGCTCTATCGCGCGGTCATCGACGAGCTCATGGAGGCACTGCGCAGCAAGCAGCAGCGGACCATCCGTCGCCGGAACATCCTGGCCGCACTGACCCGCTTGAAGCAGGTGTGCAATCACCCGGCCCACTATCTGGCCGACGGGTCGGAACTGTTGCGCCGCAACAGACACCGATCGGGCAAGGTGGAGTTGCTGGTGGACATCCTGACCACGGCAGCCGCCGAGGGCGACCGGGCCCTGGTGTTCACCCAGTTCGCCGCCTTCGGCGAGCTGTTGTCGGAGTGGCTGGCACCCTACCTCGGCGAGCCCGTTCCGGTGCTGCACGGAGGCCGGACCCGTGGGGAGCGCGATCAGATGGTCGCGCGTTTCCAGAGCGGTGACGGGCCCCCGGCGATGATCGCCACCCTGAAGGCCGGCGGCACGGGACTCAACCTCACGGCCGCCAATCACGTGGTGCATGTCGACCGGTGGTGGAATCCCGCGGTCGAGGATCAGGCCACCGACCGCGCGTACCGGATCGGTCAGCAGCAGCGTGTCCAGGTGCACCGGTTCCTCTGTGTCGGCACGCTCGAGGAGCGCATCGACGAGATGATCTCCGCGAAACGGGAACTCTCACGGCTGACCGTCAGCTCGGGCGAGAGCTGGCTGTCCGATCTCGGCGACGACGAGCTCTTCGACCTGTTCCGACTCCGAGACGAGGCGGTGAGCGAATGAGTCGCGGCAGCGAACGCAGGGTCGGCGGACGGCTCACGTCGACGCGGGGTTACGGAGTGAGCCGGTGGGGACACGCCTTTGTCGATGTGGTCGAGGGGGTGCACAGCGGCGACGCGGACCGACGGCGGATCACCCAGGCCCGCCGCTACTTTCGGGATCATCATGCCGAACGGATCGCGATCTCGGACGCCGCGGTGACCGCCGCGGTCCGGGGCAGTCAGCTCGACCCTTTCGACGTGACCCTGACCATGCGGCCGGTCGACGTGCCGACCGTCATCGCCCTGCTCCGCTCACGTGACGCCACCGGCGACCTCATGGCCCTGGCCCGGGGCGAACAGCCGACCGCGATGGGCGAACTGCTGCTCCCGACCGAATCGGCGGACATCGCCGCGGACTGTACCTGTCCCGACGAATCCCCCCGGTGCATCCACGTGCTGTGCGTCGCCTACGAGGTCGCGGCGGAGATCGACCGCAGCGCAGTGACATTGCTGACCGTCATGGGTACCGACCTGGCCACCCTACTGTCCTCGGCGACCGAGGTGTCGCGATCGCGCGGCGATGACGGTCCGTCGTCGCGCGAGCACCCATCCGCACCGGTCGTCGACTTCTACGGCACCAACGCGGTGCTGCCTCCGCTGCCGAGCCCGCCCCGACTGAACCCGATCATGGACCTGGACCCGGATGCGTTGCGCAAGGCACTGCGCGCCTCCGGCGTCGCCCCGGCCGACATCGGCGAGATCCTGGATCTGCTCGACGAACTGTACGAACGATTCCGCGAGCCATCCATTTCGTAGCAACAACCCGCGGTGGGCGCGGATTCTTGCTACGGAATCGGCGAGGGGACTAGAAGTCCCAGTCCTCGTCCTCGGTGTTGACGGCCTTGCCGATCACGTACGAGCTACCGGACCCGGAGAAGAAGTCGTGATTCTCGTCGGCGTTCGGCGACAGTGCGGACAGGATGGCGGGGTTCACGTCGGTCTCGTCCCGCGGGAACATCGCCTCGTAGCCGAGGTTCATCAGCGCCTTGTTGGCGTTGTAGCGCAAGAACTTCTTGACGTCCTCGGTGAGCCCCACCTCGTCGTAGAGAGCCTCGGTGTAGTCGGACTCGTTGTCGTAGAGCTCGAACAGCAACTCGAAGGTGTAGTCCTTGAGCTCCTGCCGCCGCTCCGCGGTCTGCACCTCGAGCCCGCGCTGGTACTTGTACCCGATGTAGTAACCGTGCACCGCCTCGTCGCGGATGATCAGGCGGATGAGGTCGGCAGTGTTGGTGAGCTTCGCACGGCTCGACCAGTACATCGGCAGGTAGAAGCCGGAGTAGAAGAGGAACGACTCCAGCAGCGTCGAGGCGACCTTGCGCTTGAGCGGATCTTCGCCACGGTAGTAGTCCATGACGATCTGCGCCTTGCGCTGCAGGTGCTCGCTCTCCTCCGACCAGCGGAACGCCTCGTCGATCTCCTTGGTGGAACACAGTGTGGAGAAGATCGAACTGTAGCTCTTGGCGTGCACCGACTCCATGAAGGCGATGTTGGTGAGCACCGCCTCCTCGTGCGGGGTGGTGGCGTCGGGGATCAACGAGACCGCACCGACCGTGCCCTGGATGGTGTCGAGCAACGTGAGACCGGTGAAGACACGCATGGTCAGCTGCTTCTCGTACTCGGTCAGCGTGTTCCACGACGGGATGTCGTTGGAGACCGGCACCTTCTCGGGTAGCCAGAAGTTGCCGGTGAGGCGATCCCACACCTCGGCGTCCTTCTCGTCGGGCACCCGGTTCCAGTTGATCGCGGAAACCCGGCTCACGAGTTTGATCGGGGCGCCGTCGGCCGGGCTGTGGCTCTCGGTGGACGTCATTGGTATTCCCTGTTCGCTCGCTGATCTGACAGTGATTGTGCAGTAACGAATTCTGCGGTCACAACATGCACGAAACGCAACCCTCCACCTCAGTCCCCTCGAGTGCCAGCTGACGCAGTCGGATGTAGTACAGCGTCTTGATCCCCTTGCGCCAGGCGTAGATCTGCGCCTTGTTGACGTCGCGGGTGCTGGCGGTGTCCTTGAAGAACAGCGTCAGGCTCAGCCCCTGGTCGACGTGCTGCGTCGCGGCCGCGTAGGTGTCGATGATCTTCTCGTAGCCGATCTCGTACGCGTCCTGGTAGTACTCCAGGTTGTCGTTGGTCATGTACGGCGCGGGGTAGTAGACGCGGCCGATCTTGCCCTCTTTGCGGATCTCGACCTTCGCGGCGACCGGGTGGATCGAGCTCGTCGAGTGGTTGATGTAGCTGATCGAACCGGTCGGCGGCACGGCCTGCAGGTTCTGGTTGTAGATGCCGTCGCGCTGCACGGCCTCTTTCAGCTCACGCCAGTCGTCCTGGTTGGGAATGTGAATCCCGGCCTCGCCGAACAGATCCCGGACCTTCTGGGTCTCGGGCTCCCATGCCTTGGTGATGTACTTGTCGAAGAACTCACCGCTGGCATAGGTGGAGCGCTCGAAACCGGCGAACGGCCTGCCGCGTTCCCGTGCGATTCGGTTCGACGCCCGCAGTGCATGGAAGAGCACTGTGTAGAAGTAGATGTTTGTGAAGTCGACACCCTCGTCGCTGCCGTAGAAGATCCGCTCGCGTGCGAGATAGCCATGCAGATTCATCTGGCCCAGGCCGATGGCGTGCGAGTCGTTGTTGCCCTTCTCGATCGACGGCACCGAGGTGATCGCGGTCTGATCACTGACCGCGGTCAGACCGCGGATCGAGGTCTCGATGGTCTGACCGATGTCCGGCGAATCCATCGTCTTGGCGATGTTCAGCGAACCCAGGTTGCACGAGATGTCCTTACCCACACTCGAATAGGACAGATCGTCGTTGAAGGTCGACGCCGTCGAGACCTGCAGGATCTCCGAGCAGAGGTTCGAGTGGGTGATCTTGCCGTCGATCGGGTTGGCCCGGTTAACCGTGTCCTCGAACATGATGTAGGGGTAGCCCGACTCGAACTGGAGCTCGGCGAGGGTCTGGAAGAACTCGCGAGCCCGGATCTTGGTCTTGCGAATCCGCCGGTCCTCGACCATCTCGTGGTACTTGTCGGTGACGTTGATGTCGGCGAACGGCACCCCGTAGACGCGTTCCACGTCGTACGGGCTGAACAGATACATGTCGTCGTTGTCCTTGGCGAGCCGGAACGTGATGTCCGGGATGACCACGCCGAGGGACAGCGTCTTGATGCGGATCTTCTCGTCTGCGTTCTCCCGCTTGGTGTCGAGGAAGCGGTAGATGTCCGGATGGTGTGCGTGCAGGTACACGGCTCCGGCACCTTGACGGGCGCCGAGCTGGTTGGCGTAGGAGAACGAGTCCTCGAGCAGCTTCATGATGGGGATGACGCCGGAACTCTGGTTCTCGATCTTCTTGATCGGTGCACCGTGTTCACGAATGTTGCTGAGCAGCAGGGCGACTCCGCCACCGCGCTTGGAGAGCTGCAGCGCCGAGTTGATCGACCGGCCGATCGACTCCATGTTGTCCTCGATGCGCAGCAGGAAGCACGACACCGGCTCGCCGCGCTGCTTCTTACCGGAGTTGAGGAACGTCGGGGTGGCCGGCTGGAACCGGCCCTCGATGATCTCGTCGACCAGGTTGCGCGCGAGCGCGGTGTCACCATCGGCCAGGGTGAGCGCGACCATGCACACACGGTCCTCGAACCGCTCGAGGTAGCGCTTGCCGTCGAAGGTCTTGAGCGTGTAGCTCGTGTAGTACTTGAACGCGCCCAGGAAGGTCGGGAACCGGAACTTCTTCGAATAGGCATGGCCGAACAGGAGTTTCACGAACTCGCGGTCGTATCGCTCCAGCACCTCGGGCTCGTAGTAGTTCTCCTCGACCAGGTAGTCGAGCTTCTCGTCGAGGTCGTGGAAGAAGACGGTGTTCTGGTTGACGTGCTGCAAGAAGTACTGGTGGGCGGCCTCACGATCCTTGTCGAACTGGATCTTGCCGTCCACGTCATACAGGTTGAGCATCGCGTTGAGCGCGTGATAGTCGAGCTCGCCGGGCTCGTGACCGGCGGGACCCGAGTGTGTACCCGACTGGCTGGCGGATGCGGCGTCGGAGACGGGGGCGGCGGTTGGCGACACGAAAGACTCCTGGCAGATAGGTGTTCGTATGAGAAAAAGCTACTCGGCGGGTCCGACAGTCTCAGGCGCGTGCGGCGCTGAGTTCGGCGTGCCGCGGATCGATGAACGCAGGACTCCGGACGAAATCCGCCAGACCCGCACGCACTCGATCGACGTCGTCGGTGGTGCCCATCAGCTCGAATCGGTACAGATAGGGCACCACGCACTTGCGCGAGATGACGTCGCCAGCATGACAGAACTCCTCACCGAAGTTCGTGTTGCCGGCAGCGATCACACCGCGGATCAAGGTCCGGTTGTGCGTGTTGTTCAGGAACTTGATGACCTGCTTCGGCACGTAACCGGAACGGTCCCCGGTCGCCTTGCCGCCTCCGTATGTGGGAGTGATCAGGACATAGGGCTCATCGACGGTGAAACCGCCCGGCCCGCCCGCAGATGTGCCGGCATCACCGTGGACCGGGATGCGCACGCTGCGCATGCCCAGCTTCTCGACGAATCGGTGGGTGTTCTCCGAGACGGACGAGAAGTAGACGATCAACGGCGACGCACCAGATCGGCTTGCCATCGTCCACCTCCCGTCAGTTTCGTCTCTTCCGATATGTGGCGTGGCTGCCATGCGGTGCTGCCCACGATCCGGCTTCCCCGTCGGATCGAGCGGCGCACTCCGGGCCCGTCAGGCAGCAGCGACGGCCAGCGCCTTGATGCGATCGGGACGGAAACCCGACCAGTGATCGTCACCGACAACCACGACCGGAGCCTGCAGGTATCCCAGCGCCATCACGTAGTCGCGCGCCTCGGCGTCCTGGCTGATGTCGATGACGTCATAGGCCAGGCCCTGCTTGTCGAGTGCCTTGTAGGTCGCGTTGCACTGAACACATGCCGGCTTGGTGTAGACGGTGATGGCCATCGAAGAGTCTCCTTGCTGGATCAGGCTGCTGTATCTGGCTGCGTGCTGGATCGGTGTCGGTGTACGCGGTCCTGGTGATCACCATCCGGTGAACCAGGTCGGTGCCGTCGTGCCACCGGGTCGTCGTGTCGCGGTCTGCTTGCCATGGCCGGCTCGGGTCCGAGAGGACCTCTGCCGTTCGCTCCCCGGGGAGCGAACCCCGCCGCCCCTGTCAGCGCCGGTCATCGTCTTCACGACCTTCAACACTGCCCACGGGCGGACACTTTCCCAACGTGAAGAAAGTGATCCAGATCACCGTCTCCGTGGCGTCTCTCGCGCGGTCACACCGGTCTGCGACGTCTGCCTTGCTGGTGTTCAAAACACTACACCTAGTGTCTGCCATTTGGAGACACCACAACAAGTTGTGAATAACATTCGTGAAAGTCGCAGGTCGCGGCGTATGCGCGATCGTGAAGTCGGGCGTGTCCGGCGTGTCCTCCACACGTTGTCCCACGACTCTCCACAACGTGTCCCCAGGCTGCCAACAGGACGGACACAAAGACGCGCCGTCGCAGGCTCGTGAGAGCCCGCGACGGCGCGTCTGCGGTCGGGAAGGATCAGGCAGCGACGGTCACCTCGGCGACGAGGCGATTGACCGCCACGACGACCTGCTCGACAACCTCGGCGGCGGCGACGCCGTGCTCACCCAGTGCGGAGGTCTGGACTCCGACCTCGACGTCCTCGATCACACGGCCACCGGCGACACCGACAGATTTACGGGTGTCCTCACGCGACCAGGTACCCGCGAACCGGCCGAGCGCGGCACCGATCACACCGATCGGCTTGTCGGACACGGCGCCGGCACCGTAGGGGCGCGACAGCCAGTCGATGGCATTCTTCAGAACGGCAGGAATGGTGCCGTTGTACTCGGGCGTGACGAGCAACACGGCGTCGGCGGCACCGACGGTCTCCCGCAGGGTTGCCACCCCGCCGGGCAGAACGGCCTGCGCCTCGATCGACGGGTCGTGATCCTCGCTGTAGAACGGCAGGTCTCCGAGCCCCTCGACGATCGTGACTCGGACGCCCGCCGGGGCGTTGTCAACAGCGACCTGCGCCAATTGACGATTGATCGACCCCTTGCGCAGGCTTCCCACAAGCGCGACGATCTCCACGTTACGTTCGGACACAATGCTCCCTTTCGATGTTTAGCAAGTCGAAATATCCAACCGGACCACAGTCCGAATAATTCCGCGATCAGTCAAGCGTTACGCTCGTCACGTGTCGAACGGTCCCGACGGCGGTCTCATCCCACTCCGTCTGTCCGACGGGTCCGATCCCGAACGGGCAGACGCGGCCCGTAATCGACGGCTCCTGCTCGACGCCGCCAAGAATCTGATCGACAACCACGGGGCCTCGGCGGTGACCATGGATGCGGTGGCCCGTGAGGCCGGCGTCGGGAAGGGCACCGTCTTCCGGCGTTTCGGCAGCCGGACCGGTCTGATGGTGGCACTGCTCGACCATTCGGAATCCGAGATCCAACGCGCCTACCTGTTCGGACCACAACCCCTCGGACCGGGTGCTCCCCCGCTGGACCGGCTGCTCGCCTACGGCCGTGCTCGGCTCAAGATGACCGTCGACCATCTCGACATCCTCATCGAGGCCGGCGGCTCGGGCGCCGAGTTCCTGAGTCATCCGGTGTGGGCGGCCTCCAACCGCCACGTCCAGATCCTGCTGCAGCAACTCGGTTTCGGCGACCGGGTCGAGGTGGTCGCGATCGCGGTGCACGCTCCCCTGAACGCCGCCGCGGTCAAACACCTCCGAGATGTCGTCGGTCTCGACCTGGAGACGATCACCACCGAGTGGGAACAGCTGGTGACAACTCTCGCCGCAGGCAGGTCCAAGGATTGAGCCGCGCCTGCGGCCTCGACGCGCGGCGAGCCGCCATCGGTCTTAGCCTGAATGGACCGCGGGGACACCAGATACAAGGGAAGGCACAAATCCAGTGAAGGCTGTCATCATCGGCGCCGGTATGGGCGGGCTCAGTGCCGCCATCGCACTCAAGCAGATCGGCGTCGACGTCGGGGTCTACGAACAGGTCACCGAGAACAAGCCTGTCGGGGCAGCCATCTCGGTGTGGTCCAACGGCGTCAAATGCCTGAACCACCTCGGACTGGAGAAGGAGACCGCGGCGCTCGGCGGGATCGTCGACTCGATGTCGTACATCGACGGCTTCACCGGCGACACGATGTGCCGCTTCAGCATGCAGCCGCTCATCGACGAGGTGGGACAGCGGCCGTATCCGGTGGCACGCGCCGAACTCCAGTTGATGCTGATGAACGCATACGGTATCGACGACATCAACTTCGGCAAGAAGATGGTCTCGGTGGCCGACGGACCCGAGGCCGCGACAGTCGAATTCGCCGACGGCACAACTGTTTCCGCAGACCTGGTGATCGGCGCCGACGGCGCGCGATCGCTGGCTCGGGAGTATGTCCTCGGCCATCCGGTCGATCGCCGCTACGCCGGATACGTCAACTTCAACGGCCTCGTCGACGTGGACGAGGCGATCGGGCCCGCCACCGAGTGGACCACCTATGTGGGCGACGGGAAGCGTGTCTCGGTGATGCCGATCGCGGGCAAACGCTTCTACTTCTTCTTCGACGTGACGATGCCCGAGGGACAGCCGTATGAACGCGGAACGGCGCGGGAGGTTCTCGCGGAGAGTTTCGCCGACTGGGCGCCCGGCGTCCAACGCCTGATCGCCGCGCTGGATCCGGCGACCACCAACCGGGTCGAGATACTCGACCTCGACCCATTCCACACCTGGGTCAAGGGCCGCGTCGCCGTACTCGGCGATGCCGCGCACAACACCACTCCAGACATCGGCCAGGGCGGCTGCTCGGCGATGGAAGATGCTGTGGCCCTTCAGTTCGCCTTCAATGAGCATCCCGACGACGTCCACGCCGCACTCGCCGCATACGAATCGGCACGGACCGAACGCGCAGGCGAGCTGGTCCTGCGGGCGCGTAAGCGCTGCGACGTCACCCACGCCAAGGACCCGGAGGCCACCGCAGCCTGGTACGACGAACTCCGCTCGGAGGACGGGACACGGGTCATCCGCGGCATCGTCTCGAACATCGTCGGAGGTCCGCTCACGTCGTGAACGGACCGGCGGGTCGGCAGAGACGACGGCCGGCAGAGCGCGGGGATCGGCGGATCAGTTGTCAGGCTGCGGGATCGCCTGACCGTTCTCGTCGGGCTCCATGCCGTCGTGCGACACCAGGGCTGCCGACCGGGACAGCGATGGCCCCGCGGTGAGCAAGGAGATCACCGACCACGGCGCTCTCGTCGGGCTCTCCCCGAGCCCGAGAACCTGCCCGGTCCCGCCATCGGCAACCCCGTATCTGATTCCGAAATCGCTGATGTAATAGCGTGATTCGGCACGCTGACTGTTCGGCTCAGACCCGGTCGTCTGGATGTACTCACCCGATCCCGGCCGCAGATAGACCTGATCGACACCCGGTCCGGAGCCGTCGGCCGAGCTGACCCGCACCGGCGTGGCGCCCTCGGCGAGCGGCAATTCTCTCCCCACCAGGAACTGCGTGGTCGCCGCTGCGTCTCCCGCACCCCGCGACCAGGACTGGCAGAGCGTCCCGGCGGATGGGACGTCCACCAGACTCGGTGTGTGACCCGGGAAGTCGTCGACCGGCAGTCGCTCACCGGTGGGGCTGGCGGCGACCTGACCGGGCGCGACGGTCTGCACCGGTGCGGCGCCGTCGCGATCGGCGAGCCGCAGGATCTCCGCGGTCGCCTCACTGACCTGCTGGACTCCGTCGCGCAACACGACGTAGTAGCTGGTCTGGTCATCGATGCCCACCGACTTCACCACCGAGCCCACCCGCACGTCGTCGTCGGACAGCGCACCCGGTCTGCCTGCACCGTCGATCTCGGGGACGGTGAGAGGATCGACCTCCGGGAAGGTGTTGAGCAGACCTGCGCTCATCTCACGCGGGGTCGCGCCCTCGAGGTGCAGCGCACGCATCACCGGGACACTCGAGGTGTCCACCTCGGCGCGGACCGCGGCGGGCTTCCGGTCGCGCTCGATGGTGTAGATCAGGAAGTCCTTGCCACCGCTGGTGACCAGTGCTGCCTCGTCGGGGCGCGCGGTGCCGATGGATCGGCCGAGTTCGGGACGGTCGCCGATGACGGTCAGTTCGATCGCCTCACCCGACACGTCGGGCGACACGGTCGCGCTGTCGCAGACCGTCCAGAAGGACTGTCCCCCATGGGCAGAGGACTGCAGGGCCGCAGGAGCACCAGGGATGCCCAGCAGCGGTCCACGCGGATACGAGGCCAGCTTGCCGTCGCTCACCGACTTCGGACTCTCACTACTGCCCGTGATCAGTCGTGCGGAGGCGAGATTGAGCACCGGGTGCATCGTGTCGTCGATGAGGACGTAGTTGCCGCCGCCATCCTTGCTGACGACGATCTTGGCATCGCCCACAGAGCCCTGGGGCTTCACGATTCCCCAGACGCCACACCCGCCGAGAACCAGGAGCCCGAGCACGGTGCCGACGAGGAGAGCCTGGAGCTGCGACCGCATCGGGTCGTGCAACATGCGGACATCGCGACGCACCAGGGCGTGCTCCAGCCGGCGCAACAGGAACCGATAACCGTTCACCTGCGCCTTGGTCGTGAGCTGCCGGGCCATCGTCCCCCCTTCCGGCCGCACCTGGTCGTCCCGTCGCTTCCACTGATCGGGTGGTCACGGACGAATCGACGCGTAGTAGCGTAACCGATACATTTTCCGCGGGTGTCGCGCCGGTCACCCGTAGAACGGGGGGAACCATGGCGATGGCAGGCGCGCCGATGTCGACGACCGGCCGTCCGGAAACAGCACCATCCGGCAGCTCACCACGGATGCCGGCCGATCGGGGTACGCGGCGCACCCGCGGTGCGCGTCGTGGACGTGACCGCACCGGCCGCCGACGCCTCACCCTGCAGACGTTCGTGCTCGTCGAGGTCGTCCTCGCCGTCGGTCTGATCGTCTGGGCGGCCAGCGGCAGTGCTCTGGGATGGATCGCTCTCGTCGTCGCCGCGGTGACATCCCTGGCCCTCATCCCGTTTCGCGGCGGACGCTCGATGGTCGGCGGGTGGGCACAGCGATGGGGTTTCGTCTGGGCCCGATCGCGCCGCAGGTCCACCGATCTCGCGCCCGCACCGTTCGACATCCCGGCGGGACCGCAGCAGGGGGCTCGCACGTCGTTGCGGACCCCCGCAGGCGGTGGCGACACGATCGGCGCGCGCTGGGTCGGCGACACACTGATCACCGTCCTGCGGGTGTCGCCCGGCTCGCCGGCCGCCACGTATCTCACCCCCGGCACCGCCGACGTCACCGACCCGACCGGGCAGGTGGTGCCGCTCGACGCGCTCGCCGAATGCATCAACCCGTTCGACATCCCGCTGGACTCGATCGAGGTGATCAGCCACGGTGTCCGCAGCTGGGGCAGCGGCCCGATCGCGCAGACCTACCACCGGACCCTTGGGCCCCTGGCGGCGACCGCACATCGCTCGGTGCTGGTGGTGTTGCGGCTCAATCCACTCGACTGTGCCGACGCGGTCGCCCGCCGAGGCGGCGGCGCGGTCGGGGCCCTCCGGACCGCCACCATCACCAGCCGACGCGTCGCCAAGCGCCTCACCGAGAGTGGCCTTCGTGTCTCACTGCTCAGCGGCGCCGAGATCACCGCCGTCACCGCCCAGTTGTCGGAAGGCGTGGCACTCGACGATATGGCCGAGCAGTGGGATGCCATCGGATCCGGCCAACTGCGTTTCCGCAGCGCGGCCATCGAGCCACAATCGATCGGTTCGGTCTTGTCGACGGTGTGGGTGAACTCGGCATTGTCGACCACCGCGACCGTGCGATTGCGCCACGACGCCGACGGCGTCCTCGAGGTCACCGGCATGGTGCGGTTCGCCGAACTTCCTTCTGCCAAGCGCAGTGTCGATCCGTGGCCCGCCGGCCTCACGCCGCTCGACGGCCACCAGTTCGACGCGCTGGCCGCGAGCCTGCCCATCTCCGTCCCCGCTCGGCTGGACCGTACCCTCGGCGCCGTCCACGGCGCCGAGGCCCAGTACCTGCTGCGCACCCTGTCGCTCCCTGCCGGCGGGTGCGGTCAACTCGTCGGTGCCGACCACAACGGCCGCGCCGTCGCCGTCCCGCTGCTCGGCCCTGATCTCCGCGCGGTCGCGATATCGGCAGGCCCACAGCTGGTTTCACAGGTCACACTCCGCGCCGTGGCCATCGGCGCCTCGGTCACCGTGCACACCGTCCGACCCGCGCAGTGGCAGCACCTGGTCGCCGCGGTGGGCGACCTGCGACAGCTGGCCCTGAGCTCGGACCGCGTCCAGTCCCCCTCCGGACACCGCGTGCTGATCTTCGACGGATTGACCGGTCCCCCACCCGAGGCCAACACCACCCACATCACCGTGTGCGCCGCCGGAGATCCGCGCGTGACCGAGCTCGCCCCCGACGCCACGGTCATCATCCGCCAGAATCCTCGTGCACCGCAGGATATCTCGGTGTCCACGGCGACGGAAAGGGTGGCCGTGACAATGGTCGCGACACCGGACGAGTGGACCTACATCGGACGCTGAGCCCGGCCCGGACGACGCCCGGCGGCCCTGTCAGCCCCGCGGTCCGGCCGGCACCAGCGCACGGAAGAACACCGCCCGAGACGACCCCGCGTGGACCACCACATCCGGCTCGGCATCGCCGATCCAGATCGCCCGACCCGCAGGGATCGTGGTGGCCTCCCCGCCCATCGGCCGGACGTCGATCGAGCCGTGCAGCACGGCGAGGATCTGCGGACCCGGCATGTCGAAGCACACCGACGACGCGTACCTCAGCCCGGTTCCGTCGAGCTCGACACGGGACAGCCGGAACTCCGGCGCGGGCGTCAGGTAGACCCGCTCGGCGCCCACGGTGCGGATCGGTGCGGTGATCTCGGCGACGTCGGCCGGGGTGAAGTCGAGGACACGGAGCAGCTCGGGCACATCGATGTGCTTCGGTGTGAGTCCCCCGCGCAGCACATTGTCGGAGTTCGCCATGATCTCGATACCGATCCCGCGCAGGTATGCGTGCAGGTTGCCTGCCGGCAGGTACAGACCCTCACCGGGTTCGAGGCGAACACGGTTGAGCAACAACGATGCCAGCACGCCCGGATCGCGCGGATAGTCCTCTCCCAGTTCCAGAACGGTCCGCAGTTCTGCGGCGAACCGGCTGCCGTTGCCCGACCCCAACAGCGACACCGCCCCGGCGAGCACCGCCGGGATCAACGTGGCGATCGATGCGTCCGGCAAGGTCAGCCAGGTGGTGAAGAGGGCACGCAAACCCTCCGAATCGGGTTGTCCGGCAAGCATTCCGAGATAGGGGTCGAGCTCGCTCACCTGGAGTTCACGAAGCAATTCGACGGTGGTTGCGGGATTCCGGAATCCCGCCAGCGCATCGAATTCGGTGGTCGCAACGATCAGTTCGGGTTTGTGCCACGGGTCCCGGTAGTTGCGGTCCGGGGCGTCGATGGGCACTCCTGCGGCGTTCTCGCGGTCGAATCCCTCGCGAGCCTGCGCCAGGCTCGGATGCGCCTGCAACGACAGCGGTTCGTCGGCCGCGAGCACCTTCATGAGGAACGGGAGCCGGCCGTCGAACGTCTCGATGGTGCGCCGCCCCAGCATGTCCACCGGGGCCGCGTCGATGGCACTCAGCAGGTCCGTGTCGTGCTCTCCGTCCGGCCGCAGACAGACCGCTGGGCCGGCCGGATGGGCGCCGAACCACAACTCGGCCTCCGGATGCGGCGACGGCACCGGCCGTCCACGCAGTGAAGCAATCGCGGTGCGCGATCCCCACGCATAGGGACGCACCACCCCCTCGAGAGTTCTCATCGCGTCAGTTCCCGATCAGCCGGAGATACACGGCAGCCATCTCGATGCGCAGGATCAGGACCATCAACGACACGAGGTCGCCTGGCGAATCGGCCGCGAGATCGTCCATGGTGGGCATGGCGGGCGGACCGGCAGGTCCACGCGCACCGGAGTCGGCGTCGGAAGCACCGTCGCCGGTGAGCACGTCGAGATCGCCGAGCCCGTCGAGGCGCCGGCGCACATACCAGTCCCGCGACGGTGTGGTGGCCACGAACACCCGCGGCGGACTCTGCGGGGCCGGACCGTCGATCTCCGGGTCGTAGAAGATGGATTCGGACGGAGTCGAACCGGTCCGCTCCGACCACTCCCGCACCAAGCGCGCCACGTCACCAACCTCCGCTACGGCACTGATGACGCCCGCGAGGGCGAGCAGCGAGCGTGACGCCTGACCGGCCACCACCGCGGTCCCGACCGTGTCGCCCACCCAGACCGACGAACGGGCTTCGAGCCTGGCCGCGAGCAGCTTGGCCCGGTTGTGGAAGCTCTCGTTGCCCGGATGGTTGGCGACCGCCTCGCCGTCGAGCGCGTCGGCGAGATCGCCGACCTGCGGAACCTGTCCGGTGAATCGGACCTGGGTCAACGAGACGAACACCGCGAGAAGAGCCGCGACGAATCCCGGAAACCGGAACCGCGGATCCACCGACACGCGCGGTGATAGGTCGATACCGTTGCCGCCCAGCGCATCTCGCAACGGCCCCTCGATCGGGGCCGCCACCACCACCTCAGCCCGGCGCCGCACCGACCGGGCGGCCGCGTCCGCGAGGACCATGTCGCCGGCGTCGTCGCCCGCCACCACCACCACGTCGAGCGGACCGATCCATCCCGGTAGGGCCGGGGCGGCGACGATCGGGACGTCGATGCGAGAGCTGATCGCGGCGATCACCAGTTGCGTCGCCGGCGATGCCGCCCCGGTGGTACCGCAGACGATCACCACGCTGCGGGGGCGCAGCTGTGTCAGGGGCTCGAGCACACCCTCGCGCTGCGCCTCCGCGACCGATCGCACCTGAGCACCGGCGAGCGCGACAGAGGGAAGAAGACCGTCCAGGTCGGCCGCGATCAGTTCCTCGACATCATCGAGATCGGGGGCACCGGTACGCATGACGTCCAGCCTAGTCACGCACACCGTCGGGCGCGCATGTGCCTGCACCGACGACGGCATCCGAGATCGGACCGCGGTTCCCCGACGACATGCGACGAACGCCGGTCAGTCGGTCGGGTCGGGCAGCACCCGGAGATGACCACGACGGCCCGGCCGTGGTCGCGCCGATTGCGGCGGTCGAGTGGGAGCGTCGTCACCAGGTGGCGACGCGTCCGGGTGACGGCCCCCGGAGCCACGACGGCCTGGCGCGACGTCATCCGATCCGTCGAAGAGGTCGGGCCATTGCGACGGATCGACCCGTCCTGCACCGCCGACCTCGCGCACCGCCTCGGCCAGAGCGGTCAACTCGTAGTCCTCGGCGACGGGGGCCGAGAAGCCGCGTTCGCTCCGGAGCATCTCCCAGCCACGCGGCACGGTGATCCGGCGAGCATGATCGTCACAGAGATCCCACGAGTGCGGCTCCGCCGAGCTGGCCAGTGGACCGATGACCGCCGTGGACTCGGAGTAGACGAACGTCAGGGTAGCCACCGCGGAACGGGCGCAGCCGGGCCTGCAGCACTGTCGGGGAAGCTTCACGGTGACGAGGTTATCCCCGGCGGCGGGTCCACACCGGCGGCGACACGCTAGCTCGCGCGAAACGCACCTCACACGCGACAGAGACGTCACAAATCCTTACACTCTCGTCATGCGCTTCGATCCACCTCGCCCCTCCCGGGGCCGCGCCGACGAACCTCGTGGTCGCGCCCAGGATCCGCGCGGTCGGGGTGCCGATGCGCGGGCGCAGGATGCGCGCGGTCGGGGTGCGGAGTCCCGTCGGGGTGTGCTTCGGAGCCCGACGCGGTCGGTGCGACTGCGCGATCGTCGAGGTCGGGGACTCAGATCACCGTTGCTTCCGCAATCGGTGCCTGCGTTCGCGAGCCGGGCCGACTCCTTCGACGTAATCGCCCTGGAGGCGTTCGCGGAGATCGATGCGAACTGGCACGATCAGCTCGCAGGCCTCGACATCGCAGTGGATGACATCCCACGCATGTTGCCGCACGACCCCGACTCGATCCAGTGGCCGGACGAGGTCACCGCCGACGGCGCGGTGCCGCTGGCGCGGCTCATCCCGGCCGGGCTGGACGTACGCGGCCAACCCACCCGCGCGCAGATCATCTTGTTCCGACGACCGCTCGAGATCCGCGCCAGGCGTGGCGCCGATCTGCTGGAGTTGGTGCACGAGGTGTTGGTCCAGCAGGTTGCCACCCACCTGGGCGTCGACGAAGACACCATCGATCGTGGGCCGGACTAGGACGGGACACGTCCTGGCCCTCCGGTCGCAGCGCCGTCAGATGATGCCGCGCTTGAGCCGCCGGCGCTCGCGCTCGGACAGCCCGCCCCAGATCCCGAAGCGTTCGTCGTTGTGCAGGGCGTATTCCAGGCATTCCGGCTTCACCTCGCACCCCTGGCAGATGCGCTTGGCCTCGCGAGTCGATCCACCCTTCTCCGGGAAGAACGCCTCGGGGTCGGTCTGGGCGCACAACGCCCGCTCCTGCCACTGTTCCTCGACTGCCTCGAAGAGATCGTCGAAGTCGTTGGCCACCAACGAAAGATGACGCCGCTGTGACCAAGGAGAGTTGTCGCTCGGCGCTGCCGTGACACCGCCGACACCCGGCGCCGTCATTGAATCACCCACCAGCCCAAGATGATTGGCTGCAACGTCGGCGCCGGCGAGTTCCTCCGAACTATGCACCGGCTCAACGGGTTTGCGGGGATCGGAATAGTCGCGTGGTTCAAGTGGATTGCCGATCGGGTTCTCAAAAGCCATCGTCGGCGCCTCCTAGCTCGAGAAGTCTGTCAGTTCCAGTCGTCGGTGTCCGCGGCAACCCTGCCGCCCCACCACATCTGCCCACACCATCGATCTTCACCGTGTGTCCGGGTATCGCACCCAATGAGCCATTCGAACAAATGATCGAAAACCTTGCGCTCCATCAATTCTCGATCTCAAACTCATAATGACACTGATGTGATTACACACGGCATGGACCGCTGCGGTCAAGTTAAACCGAAAAGATTCCTTAATACCATCAGTCGTCGGAAACCCTCGGTCTCGACACGGGGTCGGGCGCAGACATCAGCAATCTCACAGATGATCGATCCCCTCCCCCGGAATCGAGACCCATGGTAGCGAACCCACCGCCGCTGAGCGTCATCCTGCAGATGACGGCCCACTGACCACGCGGAACGTCGGCGCCCACCGCGGTCGACACCACCCGCGCCTCGATCACTAGAGTGAACGAGGTGAAAGTGACGGTTCTCGTGGGTGGCGTCGGTGGCGCCCGATTCCTCTCCGGCGTCCGCGAATTGCTCGGCCCCACGCCGTTTCCCGGGCCGGGTGAACCCGACCACGGCGGTACGGCGACGGCACCCGACGGCGGGGGGCACGCGATCACCGCGATCGTCAACGTCGGCGACGACGCGTGGATGCACGGCGTCCGGATCTGCCCCGACCTCGACACCTGCATGTACACCCTCGGCGGCGGCATCGACCGTGATCGCGGATGGGGACGTGTCGACGAGACGTGGCACGCCAAGGAGGAGCTCGCCGCCTATGGCGCCGATCCCGACTGGTTCGGCCTCGGCGATCGCGATCTCGCCACCCACCTCATCCGAACCCAGATGCTCGATGCCGGCTACCGCCTGTCCGACGTGACGGCAGCGCTGTGCCGGCGGTGGCAGCCCGGTGTCCGGCTCATACCCGCGACGGATGATCGTCACGAGACCCACGTGGTGGTGGCCAAGCCCGACGGCGACGACGACGAGCGGGTCGCGATCCACTTCCAGGAATGGTGGGTCAGACACCGTGCACAGATCCCGACCTTCGGTTTCGCGCAGGTCGGTTCCGACGACACCCGCACCGCGCCGGGTGTCACCGAGGCGATCGCCGCCGCCGACATCGTGCTGCTGGCACCCAGCAATCCGGTGGTCAGCATCGGCGCGATCGTCAGTGTGCCCGGGGTGCGCAGCGCGCTGCGCACCACCTCGGCCCCCGTCGTCGGCATCTCCCCCGTGATCGACAACCGGCCGCTGCGCGGGATGGCCGACGAATGCCTGTCGGTGATCGGTGTGGAGACCTCCGCCGAGGCCATCGCGGCACATTACGGCGCGCGCAGTGGCAACGGGATCCTCGACGGATGGTTGGTCGCCGAAGGCGACCGGGCCGCCGTCGACGGCGTCGCGATCGGTTCCGCACCGCTGCTGATGAGCGATCCGGCCACCACCGCCCAGATGGTCCGCGACGCATGCACGCTGGTCGGAGTGGCCACCCCCGATCGCAATATCGGCGCAGCGGAACGGAGTACCTCGTGACCGGCTCTCCGGCGCCCCACGACCACGGGTCCGTCGGAGGCCTCGAGATCCGGGCAGTCACCGGTCTCGGCGAGTTCGGGCCGCAGAGCGACATCGCCACCGAACTCCTCGCCGCCGCACCCTGGCTCGCCGACGACGACATCGTCGTGGTGACCAGCAAGATCTTCTCCAAGGTGGAGAACCGCATGGTGGCCGCGCCGACCGATCCGGAAGAACGAGATGCGCTGCGCCGCAAGCTCGTCGACGACGAGTCCGTGCGGATACTGGCACGCAAGAACCGGACGCTGATCACCGAGAACCGAATCGGCATCGTGCAGGCGGCGGCCGGGGTGGACGGATCGAACATCGCCACCGATCAACTCGCCCTGCTGCCGGTGGACCCCGACGCGAGCGCGGCGGGGCTCCGGGCACGTATACGTGAGGTGGCCGGCATCGACGTCGCGGTGATCGTCACCGACACGATGGGCCGCGCCTGGCGTAACGGCCAGACCGACGTCGCCATCGGCGCGGCGGGCATCCGGGTCTCCCATCCCTACGAGGGGTCGGTCGACGCGTACGGGAATCCCCTGGTCGTCACCGACATCGCCGTCGCAGACGAGATCGCCGCGGCGGCTGATCTGGTGAAGGGCAAACTCGGCGGGGTACCCATCGCCGTGGTGCGCGGCCTCGCGCCGGTCGACGACGGTTCCGGGGCCGTCGATCTCGTCCGTCCGGCGTCGGAGGACCTGTTTCGGATGGGCACCGCGGAGGCGATCGAGCAGGGCCGTCGCGAGGCGGTGCGGACGCGTCGGTCGGTGCGCACGTTCGCGCCCGGCGCCGTCGACCCCGAGGTGATGTCCGCCGCGTTCGCCGAGGCACTCACCGCACCCGCACCGCATCACACCCATCCGGTCCGATTCGTCTGGGTCCGCTCCGGCGAACGCCGAACCCGGCTGCTCGACGCGATGGCCGCCGCCTGGCGGCACGACCTCGAGGGTGACGAGAAGTCGGCGGAGTCGATCCGCAAACGCGTGCGTCGAGGCCAGATCCTTTACGACGCACCCGAGTTGGTGATCCCTTTCCTCGTCCCCGATGGTGCTCACGACTACCCGGACGCCCGGCGTGCGGCCGCCGAACACACGATGTTCACGGTTGCGGCGGGCGGCGCGGTGTCGTCGCTGCTGGTGTCCCTGTCGGTGCGCGGCGTCGGGAGCTGCTGGATCGGGTCGACCATCTTCGCCCCGGACATCGTCCGCGACGTCCTCGACCTCGACGAGAACTGGGAACCGCTGGGCGCGGTCGCCATCGGACGACCCGAGGAGGACGCCGGGCTGCGGCCGGCGGCGGCCACCGATGGACTGGTGATCGAGCGGTGACCATGGCGTCGCTACACGCATCGGCCGTGGCCTCCCTACGTTCGTGGGCGGCACCGGATGCCGAACAGGACGCGTTGCGCCACACGTATCTCGCGTTTCTCGCCGCGGCGCCAGAAGCGTGCCTGCGCCGCTGCGAGCCGGGCCACCTGACCGGATCGGCGATCGTCTTCGACGCGACGCTCACCCACGTCCTGCTGACCTTGCATCCGCGGGTGGGCAAGTGGATTCAGCTCGGTGGCCATTGCGAGGAGTCCGACGAGACGCTGGCCGGGGCGGCCGCGCGCGAGGCACGCGAGGAATCGGGTGTGCCGGACCTGCGACTGACCGCTGCGCCCGTCCACCTGCACACCCATCCGATCACCTGTTCTCTCGGCGTCCCGACCCGCCACCTCGACGTGCGTTACGCTGCCGTCGCGCAGCCGACTGGCGACGGTCGGCCACCGGCGATCGTGCGCAGCGACGAGTCGGTCGATCTCGCCTGGTGGCCGATCGACGAGCTACCAGCGGACACCGACACCGTCGACGTCCCGATTCTCATCGACCGCGGACTCGCGGCCTGGCGGCGAGCCGACCCCACCTGAGCCGCCACCGGCCAGTTCCGTCGATCGTGCACAGATCCTCGCCGATCGGGCACAGTTTCTCGCCGATCGGGCACACATCCATCCAAGCGGGTACAGAGCGGCGTCGCACCTGCGGGTCTGTACCCGATCGAGGCGAAACCGCGCACGATCGGCGGGAAACCGGGCACGATCGAGGACGGGCCGGGCTCACCCGAAGGCGTTCTAGATCCGCATCCCCTTGCCGACGGTCACCACGCCACCGCCGCTGATGGAGAAGCGTTCACGATCCGCGGCGGCATCCACGCCGAGCTGCATTCCTTCGCCGACGTGGACGTTCTTGTCGAGGATGGCGTGACGCACCACGGCACCTTTGCCCACCCGGACGCCGGGCATCAGGACGCTGCCCTCGACGATTGCCCCGTCCTCGATGACGACGTTCGCCGACAACACCGAGTCACTCACCGTGCCGGCCGAGATGATGCTGCCGGCACCGACGACGGAGTCCTGTGCGGTACCGCCCTGCACGAACTTGGCGGGCGGCAGGTTGACCGTCTCGCCGCGGATCGGCCAGCGCCGGTTGTACAGGTTGAAGACCGGGTGCACCGACACCAGGTCCATGTGGGCGTCATAGAACGCATCCAGGGTCCCGACGTCACGCCAGTAACCCTTGTCGCGCTCGGTGGCACCCGGCACCTCGTTGTCCTTGAAGTCGTAGACGAACGCCGTGTTGCGGCGGACGAACCCGGGAATGATGTCGCCACCCATGTCGTGATCGGAATCGGGGTCGGCGGCATCGGAGCGGATGGCGTCGACGAGCGCCTTGGTAGTGAACACGTAGTTGCCCATGGACGCGAACGTGGCGTCGGGATCATCCGGCGTGCCAGGCGGATCGGTCGGCTTCTCGAGGAATCGGGTGATCCGGCCCGACGCGTCCGAGTCGATGCAGCCGAACGCCGTCGCCTCCGCGCGGGGCACCCGGATACCGGCAACGGTCACGTCGGCACCGGCGGCGATGTGCGCCTCGACCATCTGAGAGGGGTCCATGCGGTACACGTTGTCGGCGCCGAACACCACGATGTACTCGGGTTCCTCGTCGGTGATCAGGTTCATCGACTGGAAGATCGCGTCCGCACTGCCGGTGTACCAACGGGGCCCGAGGCGCTGCTGTGCCGGAACGGGGGTGATGTACTCACCGTGGAACCCGGCCGAGAACCACGTCTGCGAGATGTGCCGATCGAGTGAATGCGACTTGTATTGCGTGAGCACGCAGATGCGTTCGTATCCCGCATTCACGAGATTGGACAGCACGAAGTCGATGAGGCGGTAGGAACCGCCGAACGGAACCGCAGGTTTCGCACGATCCATCGTCAGGGGGTAGAGGCGCTTCCCCTCGCCGCCTGCGAGGACCATTCCGAGCACGTGCGGCTGTGTTCTCACACTCCCCAACTTAACCGGCATCCACGGCTCGGGCCAGACGAATGACCTGTCCGCGGCCGCGTGTTTCGCAGCACCGTTGGCGAACAGCCGACGTTGGCGTTAGCGTCAACCGCATGAGGGTGGCGATGATGACCCGGGAGTATCCACCCGAGGTGTACGGCGGCGCCGGCGTACACGTCACGGAACTGGTGCGGCACCTTCGCAGCCTCGCCACCGTAGACGTGCACTGCATGGGCGCCGAACGCGACACCGCCCATGTCTATCAGCCGGATCCGGGGATCGCCGGCGCCAATGCCGCCATCACCACGCTGTCGACCGATCTGCGGATGGTCGTGGGTGCGCAGGGTGCCGATCTGGTCCACTCCCACACCTGGTACACGGGCCTGGCCGGCCATCTCGCCGCGCAGCTCTACGGGGTGCCCCACGTGCTGACAGCGCACTCGCTGGAACCGATGCGGCCGTGGAAGGCCGAGCAACTGGGCGGCGGGTACCGCGTGTCGAGCTGGGTGGAGCGCAACGCGGTCGAGTACGCCGACGCCGTCATCGCGGTGAGTTCCGGTATGCGCACCGACGTCTGCGACACCTACCCACGCCTCGATCCCGAACGGGTTCACGTGGTGCGCAACGGTATCGACACCACCTCGTGGTTTCCCGTGGACGATGCGTTCGGGCCTGAATCGACCCTGGTAAGCCTCGGCGTGGATCCCGACCGCCCGATCGTCGCGTTCGTCGGACGGATCACCCGCCAGAAGGGTGTCGCCCACCTGGTCGCCGCGGCGCACCACTTCGCCCCCGACATCCAGCTGGTGCTGTGTGCCGGCGCCCCCGACACCCCGGAGATCGGCGCCGAGATCGAGGGCGCGGTATCCGAGCTGTCCGCGTCGCGCGATGGTGTGTACTGGGTCCGGGAGATGCTCCCCCAACCCCGAATCCGCGAAATACTCACCGCAGCAACCGTTTTCCTGTGCCCGTCGGTCTACGAGCCGCTGGGGATCGTGAATCTCGAGGCGATGGCATGTGGCACCGCGGTGGTGGCCTCCGCAGTCGGCGGCATTCCGGAGGTCGTCCGCGACAACGTCACCGGCCGGTTGGTGCATTACGACGCGGTCGAACCCCGGGCGTTCGAGGCCGGGCTCGCCGACGCCGTCAACGCCGTCGTCGGCGACCCCACCGAAGCGTCGGCGATGGGCTCGGCCGGACGGGAACGGGCCGAGGCCGAGTTCTCGTGGGATGCGATCGCCGAACAAACGCTCGAGGTGTATCGCTCGATCCTGCGGTGAGACGAGTCCTCAACGCTGCCGCGGGCGGCAGGTCGTGACCGTGACGGAGACCGAGACGTCGAGCGGGCCGCCCGCGTCGGTGATCACCATGTCGGCATCGGACCGGATCTGCTCCGGCGAGCGATGAAAGGCGGTCGGGCCCATGGCGACGACGTCCACGATGGCGTCGGCGTCGAGTGGGCGCCGGTCGCCGACGACGGTGTCCGAGGCGACCTCGAATTCTCCGCCGAGCGCGCTGCGCAGTCGGTCGTCCTTGTCCGCACCGACCGCGAGCATCCCCATCGGAGCGATGATCTCGCCGAGATGATCGGCATTGGGCGTCACCACCACAAGGACCCCCCGCGGGTGCAGCACGCGGACGAACTCGTCGACGTTGCGCGGCGAGAAGATGGAGAGGACCACGCCGATCGACGACGATCGGATCGGCAGGGGCCGCCAGACGTCGGCGACCACCGACGCCGCGCGTGGGTGCGATCGGGCGACCGACCGCGCACAGTACTTCGACAGATCGAGACCGATTCCGTAGAGCCCCGGCACTCGGTCCAGTCCGGCCGCGAGATAGTGCCCGGTCCCCGCGCCCGCGTCGAGCACGAGGCCTGGCCGGTCCGTGTCCCCCGAACTCTCGGCGACGGCTCGCTCGACGACATCTGCAACGGCTTCGGACACCACACCGAAGAACCCGGACTCGTGGACGCGCCGGCGCGCAGCGACCATCTGCGCGGAGTCGGACAGGTGATTCGTCGACCGTCCGTCGATCAGTGAGACATATCCCTGCCGGGCGATGTCGAAACGGTGGGATGCGCCGCAGTGCAGCGACCGGTGGTCGGCGGCGACCGCCAGGTCGGCGGCGCATACCGGGCACCGCAGCGCGGACTCGACGTCGCGCAGCGGCCCCGCCATCACGCCTTCTCGGCTCAGCCGGTGACCCCGCGCAATTCCTCGCCCAATGCCGCCGCCTCGTCCGCGGTCAGTTCGACCACGAGTCGCCCGCCACCTTCGATCGGAATCCGGACAACGATTCCACGTCCTTCCTTGGCCGCTTCGAGGGGGCCGTCCCCAGTACGTGGCTTCATTGCCGCCATTCTCGAACTCCCTTCAGAGCATTCGCCACACGGTGTGGAACGACACCCTCAACATCGGTCGGAAATGCTGCAGGTGCCAGGACAATGATACGTGTACGACCCGGCGTCACTGCTGCGCACGTGGCCAGTCGGTGTCAGCGCTCGGCCGATGACCCGTCCCGTCGGTCGCCATCGGTCGCCGACAGGTCGGCCGCCTCGCGGCCTTGGAGGTCGAGGACGACACCACGCAATTCGTCGAGTTCACGTGCGAGTTTCTCCATGGCCCAGTCGACTTCGGCCGCTGAATAGCCACGGAACTTCTGCGAGAACGTGAGCGCACGGACATTGGCGCCGGTGATGCCTGCCCGCGGGAGCCTGGTCAGCGTGGTACCCCGGTCGAGCGGCGGGAGATCCTCGCCGCGACCGAAGACGAACCACACCACGGCGAAGACCGCGGCCACCACGACGGCCATGATCAGCAGGTACAGCAGGATCGTCTGCATGGCACCAATACTGTCAGACGGTCGTGACGATCTCCCTCAGGAGTGACCCGTCAGGAGGCCATCTCCGCGGTGTCGGTCTCGACTGGCCGGATGGTGTTCATCGGCGGCCGATCCTCCAGGTAGACCTCGGTGGTGTGCGGGGTGAACGATCCGTCCGGCTCGGCGGTGAACTGCGTGAGCCCGATCCCGGAGTCCTCGATGCCGCACCGCCGCATCAAGGTGCCGACGATCTGCCTGCTCATCACGCCCAGTTCGATCAGCGGCCGGTTCCGGTGCGTCCGCACCCCGAGATTGACCTGCCCGATGCCCTCGAGTCCGTACCGGTCGAAGGTGTCGATCAGCAGACCGATCTCGACGCCATAGCCCGGCGCGAACGGCACCGACGAGAGCAGTTCGCGCGTTCCGGCGTACTCGCCGCCCAGGGGCTGCAGGATGCCGGTCAGATCCGGTCGCTGCGACGCCAACAGGGGACGTGCGACGAGCTCGGTGACCCGTCCACCACCGTTGGCATCGTGCTGACCACCGGTGCGCAGCGGGCGACGGTAGTAGCCCTTCACGAGCTGGATACGGGGATCGATCAGGAGCGGCCCGAGCATCTTGGGTACGAACATCGGATCCGGATCGATCAGGTCGGAGTCGACGAACGCGATGATGTCGCCCGTGGCGACCGCGATCGACCGCCACAGCACCTCACCCTTGCCCTTCACCGGTTCGAGTTCCGGCACGGCCTGTTCACGTCCGATCACGGTGGCACCGGCCGCCCGCGCCCGCTCCTCGGTGGCGTCGGTCGACCCGGAGTCGAGCACGATCAGCTCGTCGACCAGCGTGCCGCACAGCGGCCGGATCGACGCGATCACATCGGCGACCGTCTCCTCCTCGTTGAGCGCTGGCAGCACGACCGAGACGGTGCGGCCGTCCTTGGCCGCGACGAGCTCGTCGAGCGTCCATTCCGGCTGTTCCCACGTGTTGGTCGCCGCCCACCGCTGCTTGGTCCCGAGGGTGTCGGCAGGTGTGGGCCAGATGTTGGCCTTGTTGCGGCTGTTGGTGACGGTCGCCTTGCGACGCGTCTGGGTACGTCGTCCCTGTTCGGTCATGCGAGTCCCCTGACTGTTCGGGCGGGCGGTCGTGACCCCGCGATGGCAGCGACCATGTCGACCACGCGACGGGTGGCGGCGACCTCATGCACACGAAAGATCCGGGCGCCTGCGGCGGCACTCAGGGCTGTCGCGGCCAGAGTTCCCTCCAACCGTTCATCGAGATCCACACCCAGAGTCTCCCCCACGAAATCCTTGTTGCTCAGTGCCATAAGCACTGGCCAGCCGGTATTAACAAGATCGTTTACCTGGCGTAACAAGGCGAGCCCGTGGTGGGTGTTCTTGCCAAAATCATGTGTCGGGTCGATCACGATCGAGTCACGGGCAACCCCCGCTTCGACGGCCCGTCGCGCCCCCGCCGTGACGTCGGCGATCACATCGGCGACCACATCCGCATAGGCCACCCGGTGCGGACGGGTCCGAACAGTCGCCCCGCCGGTGTGCGAGCAGACGATCCCGGCACCCCGAGCGGCGGCAACCTTGACAAGATCCGGGTCGGCTCCGGCCCAGGTGTCGTTGATCAGATCGGCGCCTGCCGCGCATGCACGCTCGGCGACCTCACTGCGCCAGGTGTCGACGCTGATGAGGATATCGGGGTGGCGATCCCGGACCCAGGCGATCATCGGGACCACGCGATCGGTCTCGGTGGCAGCGTCCACCTCGACACCCGGTCCGGCCTTCACCCCGCCGATGTCGACGATGTCCGCACCTTCGGCCACCACCTGATCGATGCGGGCCTGAGCGGCAGAGTCCGCGAAGCTCGCACCCATGTCGTAGAACGAGTCCGGCGTCCGGTTGACGATGGCCATCACGAGAGCGCGGTCGGTCGCGACGGGTTTTCCGCACAACGTCGGGAGCATGGCACCAGCGTAACGAGTGGTCTCGATACGGTTCCTCGCTACGCTCGTCACCTACTCGACCAGCGCAAACCACGGTTCCTCGCTACGCTCGTCACCTACTCGACCAGCGCAAACCCCATGAGTTGCCGCTCAGCCCTTGGGCACCTTTGCCGCTGCGACATCGGACGGGTAATCGTCGTAGAAGTCAACGTATCCCTTGTCCCGGCCTGCGAGCACGTAGAGGTCGTCGTCGCCGACCTTCGTGAAGCCCTCTTCGCGCAGTTCCACCTTGCGGTTCTTGAAAGTGGAGGTCTGCTCGAAGTCGTCGACGACCCGGATGAAGAGCGGCACCGCGTATGCAGGCAGATGATCGTAGAGGTGGGCCGCGAGTTTGCCGGGGTCGAGGTCGGAGCCGTCGCGGACCTTGATCGCACCCATGCCGGCACGGCCGTCGGTCTTCTCGATCTCGACGCCGTAGACCACCGACTGGGCGATCGACGAGAAGGAGTCGAGCGCCGCCTCGACCTCGGTGGTCGCGACGTTCTCGCCCTTCCATCGGAACGTGTCACCGAGACGGTCGACGAACGCGATGTGGGCGAAGCCCTGATCGCGCACGAGATCCCCCGAATTGAAGTAGGAGTCGCCCGCCTTGAACGCGTCGCGGATCACCTTCTTCTCGGTGGCCTCAGGGTCGGTGTATCCGTCGAGGGGCACGCGTTCGCTGATCTCGGCCACCAGCAGACCGGTGCCGCCCTTGCCGACTTCGGTGAGGTGACCGTGCGCGTCGCGCTTGGGTTCGCCGTGGTCGTCGTACTCGACGATCTTGTACGGCAGCGGACAGAAACCTGCGGTGCGCTTGACGCTGAAGGCGTTCACGAAGGCGAGATTGAGCTCGCTGGCGCCATAGAACTCGACGATCCGATCGATCCCGAATCGCTCGGCGAACTCGTCCCAGATCTCGGGCCGCATACCGTTGCCGATGATCACCCTGACCGCGTGCTGACGGTCGGTGGGCTTCTCGGGCTGCGCCAGGAGGTAGCGGCACAGCTCGCCGATGTAGCAGAAGGCCGTGGCCCGGTTGAGGATCACGTCATCCCAGAATTTCGATGCCGAGAACGACTTCCCGATCGCGATGCACGCACCCGAGGCCAGCACCGATCCGAGGGACACCGACAGGGCGTTGTTGTGGTAGAGCGGCAGCGGCACGTACATGGTGTCGCTGTGCTTCAGGCGAACCGCGAGACCGCCGATGCCGGACAGGTTCGCCAGCCATCTGTTGTGGCTCATCACGCTAGCCTTGGGCATCCCGGTGGTGCCCGACGTGAAGATGTAGAAGGCCTTGGTCGACGCGGGCAGGGTCGCGGTCACCGCCGGGTTGTCCTCCGACCGGCCCTCTGCCGCGGCGTCGAAGTCGGCGAAATCGAAGACGCGCGGCGGTCGCCCCTCGGCCGGGATCGACTCGAACGCCTCGGCACAGTCGGGGTCGTGCACCAGCACCTTCGCATCGAGCAGGGCGACGCTGTGCGCCATGACCTTTCCGCGCTGGTTGTAGTTCAGCATCCCCGCGACCGCGCCGAGTTTCACCGTCGCGAGCATGAGCATCAAGTCGGTCGGCGAGTTCTTGGCGAGGATGGCCACGACGTCACCCTTGCCCACCCCACTCTCGGCGAGCACGGCCGCGTACCGGTTGACCCGCCGGTTCACCTCGCCGTAGGTCATCGACCGGCCCTGGAAGCGGATGAAGGGACGGTCCGGGTGGGCCTGCGCGTGATTCTGGAATATCGAGCCGATGGTGCGCTTGGCCTCCGGCGGCCGACGGATGAGTCCCGGCACGTGCTTGAGCATGCCGGGGGCCTGCGGTGCCATCTTCACGACGCCGCGGATCAGGTCGGTGAAACCGACTGCGGTGTGCGTATCACTGCTCGACATCAGTTGTGTACTCCGCTTCCTCGTGCACTTGGGGTGTCACCCGGGCCGGGTTCGACAAGGATCGTTGTCGAACATCTCGCCTACCTTACCGAGCAGTAGCAAACCGGATGGCCATCGGCACCGATTCGGCGACGAGTAGCCGGTCGAGGGCGTTGCGGGAGACGAATCCCTGCCCGCGAAGGTCGCGTAGCCACCCCAGCAGCGGCGCGTAGAACTCGAACGGGTCGAGGAGCACCACCGGTTTGTCGTGCATGCCGAGATACCCGGCAGTCCACGTCTCGAACAACTCCTCAAGGGTGCCGATGCCGCCCGGTAGGGTGATGAAGCCGTCCGCGCGATCGTCCATCAGGCGCTTGCGCTCGCGCATCGTCTCGGTCACCACGAGTTCATCGGCGCCGAGATCGGCGACTTCACGTTCCATCAGCGCGCGCGGGATGATCCCGACCGTTGTCCCGCCCGCCGCTCTCGCGGACTCGGCGAGTGCGCCCATCATGGAGATGTTGCCGCCGCCGGACACCACCGTGTGACCGGCCGCGGCCAGGGCGGCGCCGAGATCGGCTGCGAGATCGAGAAACCGCTGCTCGACCGGACCTGATGCGCAGTAGACGCAGATCGCGCTCATCGACCACCACGTCCGGCCGCGGCCGCCCCGATGATGTCGACCGCCTCGGACGGCTCGTCGACGAGATGCAGCAGGTCGAGATCGTCTGGCGAGATCATCCCCTTGGTCAACAGCACCTCACGCATCCAGTCCACCAGGCCGGACCAGTGATCACGGCCGATCAGCACGATCGGGAATCGGACGACCTTCTTCGTCTGCACGAGCGTCAGTGCCTCGAAGAGCTCGTCGAGGGTCCCGAATCCGCCCGGCAGGCAGACGAAGGCCTGCGCGTACTTGACGAACATCGTCTTGCGCACGAAGAAGTAGCGGAAGTTCATACCGACGTCGACCCACTCGTTGAGGTGTTGCTCGAACGGCAATTCGATGTTGAGGCCGATGGATTGGGCCCCGGCGTCCCAGGCACCCCGATTGGCGGCCTCCATCGCCCCCGGGCCGCCGCCGGTGATCACCGCATACCCTGCCTCCCCCAGCGCCCGGCCGAGCCGCACCGCGAGATCGAAGTCGTCGGAGCCGGGGACCAGGCGCGCGGATCCGAACACGGTGACGGCCTCGGCGACCTCACTCAGCGCATCGAAGCCCGCGACGAACTCCGACTGGATGCGCAGCACCCGCCACGAATCCCGCATGGTCCGCTCGGCGCGCAGATCCGCATCACGCGGATCGACCCATTCCAGGAGCCGACGATCGGTGGTCTTGCCCGGTTCGCCCTGTTCACGTCGGACACGCACCGGTCCGACATAGCAGGTCTCGAGATCGTCGGGGGACGGCGCGTCACCGGACCGGTGACGGCCCGTTTCGTCGGAGGGATCAGCGGATGACATGGTCATCACGCTAATGGCTACCCGGACAGGAACGCACGCAGGAGATCGGCGACCTGACCGATCTGACCCACCGGCACCCGCTCGTCGACCCGATGAGCCAGATTCGGGTCGCCCGGCCCGAGATTCACCGCGGGCACGCCGAGCGCCGAGAACCGGGAGACGTCGGTCCACCCGTACTTTGCCCGGAACCTGCCGTCGGCAGCCGCCACCAACGCTGCGGCCGCGGGATTCGACAGCCCCGGCAACGCCCCGGCCGCCGAATCCGTGACCTCGAAACCCAGTTCGCCGTCGGCGAGTTCGGCCGCGAACACCTGCCGGACGTGCTCGGTGGCCTGCTCGGCACTGCGGTCGGGTGCGAAACGGAAGTTGACGTCGACGTACGCGTCGTCCGGCACGACGTTGCCGGCAACGCCACCGCCGATCCCGACGGCGGACAGGCCCTCCCGATACTCGCAGCCGTCGATGTCGACGGTTCTCGGACGGTAGGCGGCCAGGGTGGTGAGCACTCCGCCGAGTTTGTGAATCGCGTTGTCGCCCATCCACGATCGGGCCGAATGCGCGCGCACACCGCGCGCCGAGAACCGCGCCCGCATGGTGCCCTGGCAGCCCGCCTCGATCAGTCCGGCGGTCGGCTCGCCGAGGATCGCGACATCACCGCGGAGCCATTCGGGCAGTTCGCGCTCGATCACACCGAGCCCGTTGTACTTCGCCGCGATCTCCTCGCAGTCGTAGAAGATCAGGGTGAGGTCGTGTGCAGGCTCGGTCGTCGTCGCCGCGAGATGCAGGAAGACCGCGTCTCCGGATTTCATGTCGACCGTGCCGCATCCGTGCAACACGTCACCCTCGGTCTCGTCGTCCGTGCGACGGTGTGGGAGATTGCCCGCCACCGGCACCGTGTCGAGGTGACCGGCCAAGATCACGCGACTCCGCAGTCCGCGATCGGTCCGCGCGAGGACTCGATTGCCGTGCCGGATGATCTCGAAACCGCTTGTCTGGGCGCGGAGGGCGGATTCGACGGCGTCGGCCACGACCGTCTCGTTGCGGGATTCGCTCTCGATGTCGACGAGGGCGGCGGTGAGATCGACGGGGTCGGCATGCAGGTCGAGGTCGGGCGTGGTCACCGGTTCACCGTAACGCGTGGCCACGCCACCGCCGACGGTCGCGGGACCGCCGTCGCGGTCATTTCTGGTAGCGGGGCTCGTACAACTGGACGTTGAACCCGCCCGGAACCTTGAAATACGTCACGAACCCGTAGCCGTGATCCTCGACGTCCTGGGTGAACTCGACGCCGCGGCTCTTCAGTTCCGCGACCGTCTCCTCGATCCGGTCGCAGTAGAACGAGATGTCTGCAGTCCCCGACGGCGGGCTCGTGCCGTCGGTCGGGTGCACTCCCAGGTCCGCCTCCGGGGCATCGAAGATGAGCCAGCCGCCACCGGTATCGGTGGACGGCAACTGCAGTTTGTCCTTGATGAAGTCACGAAGTGCCTGTTCTTCGGTCGAATAGAACAGGGCGTGCATACCGCGGATCATCTGGTCCTCCACATCGGAGTCGTCGTCAGGCGTGCGTGAGCTGAATCTACTCGCCCGCCCGATGCCTCCGGGCACGTCGGCCGGACCCATCGGGTCCGGCCGGGTCCTCGTATCGCCCAGCCGAATGACAAACGTCCGCTCGACACCCTCGGCCCCGACTCCGCGACTTATTCTCGATCCATTCTCCAGGGAAGGACACCCATGATCATCTTCGGCGGACGACAGACCTCGGCCCTGCTCGCGGTGCTGTATTTCCACTGCGCGTTCTGCCGGGCACATGCCGCACAACGCCTGTTCCGCACCAGGACATGGTTCACCCTGTTCTTCCTGCCGATCTTCCCGATGGGCCACGGCGCCTACTCCATCCACTGCGCATACTGCGGCAACGCCTGCGGGGTCTCCCGGGAGAACGCAGACCGCTTCGTCGCCGACGCCCACGCACAGCCCCAGATGGCCGGTCCCGCGCCGTCGGCGCAGATGCCACGCTGAGCGGAAAGACCCTGAACGCACAGACACCGCCGAGCTGTCCGAAACGTTCAAGACCGGGCGGGGTCCGCGCAGTACCGTCGGCGACATGATCTCCGACAAGCCTGCACCTCCGACATTGAACGCCCTGTCGATCGTGACCGCGGACATGTCCGCCGCCCTCGCCTTCTACCGGCTCTGCGGCCTGGACATCCCGGCAGGCGCCGAGCAGGAGCCGCATGCCGAGGCAACGGCCGGTAGCGTTCGCATCCTCTTCGACACCCGTGAGGTGGTCGAATCCTTCACCCCGCAGTGGACTGAGCCATCGGGGGGCCACCGGATGGCACTCGCCTTCGAGTGCGCGTCACCCGATCAGGTCGACTCCCAGTACGCGCGTCTCGTCGAGGCCGGCCACGTGTCTCAGCGTGAGCCGTTCGACGCGTTCTGGGGTCAGCGGTACGCGGTGGTCCTCGATCCCGACGGCAACCCCGTCGATTTCTATTGCCCGCTGGCCTGATTCACGCACGCACGTCGGTGGTGCGCAGAAACGTCGACGGACCCCGTCCGGTCAGTTCGACGAACTCCCGATGCATGTGCGGCTCGTCGGCGTACCCGTGGCGGTACGCCGACGCCGTCAGATCACGCCCGGCGGCCAGGTCGCCGAGTGCGGCGCGCATCCGGAGGATGCGCTGCAACGTCTTGGGTCCGTATCCGTAGAACCTCGACGAGTGCCGGTGAAACGTACGGACGGTCATCCCGAATCGTTCCGCGCACTCACCGACCCGCACGCCGGCGGCGAGATCGGCGGCAGCCGGGGCGAGCCAGGCCGGGGCATCCCACATCCTGGTGCGCGCGATGTCGTCGAGAACCGCCGCGGGATCGTCGGCCTCGGACAGCAGCGAGCACCAGCGGTCCGCCTCGGTATCCGACCAGAGGTCGGCGAGATCGACACGTCGGTCACGCAGTCGCTCGGCCGGATGGCCCAGGACGCCGGGTGCCACACCCGGTGGGAGGCGCAGACCCACCATCGACTCCGCACTGTCGGCGCGGTACCGGTACGGACCGGTGTCCGGTCCGGCCACCAACACTCGCCGTCCGGTCCAGATGAGGTCCATGCAGCCGTCTGGCAGGATCGTCGACTCCCCGGCCGGGTGCCGCGCACGCCACACCGTCCCGGCGGGCGGGCCCGCCCGCCTGCCTGCGGTCATCGAGGCGGTCACGAATCCGAGTATTCCCCATCCCGGTAGGCTGTCGTCCCGTGACGACGAATGGCGCTTACGCAACCGGCATTGCCACCGTGACCAACGGCGGATCCGCTGACCCGGGAGTGGTCCTCGACGTGTGGTTCCCCGAACCGGAACTCGACAGCCCGGCGACGTCGGACACCGTCGTCCTCGACGGCGACGACGTCCCGTCTTCGCTTCGCGATCTGGTCGGCACCGACAACTCCCGCGGCGTCAAGACCATCGCCGTGCGCACCTCGATCACCGACCTCTCGTCGGCACCGGTCGACGCGTATGACGTGTACCTGCGGCTACATCTGCTCTCCCACCGGCTGGTGACGCCGCACGGCACGAACCTCGAGGGTATCTTCGGTCTCCTGAGCAACGTCGTGTGGACCAATTTCGGGCCCTGCCCCATCGAAGGTTTCGAGTCCACGCGCTCTCGCTTGCGCTCGCGCGGCCACGTCACCGTCTACAGCGTCGACAAGTTCCCGCGGATGGTCGACTACGTGCTGCCCGGCGGCGTGCGCATCGGTGACGCCGATCGTGTCCGCCTGGGTGCCCACCTCGCACCCGGCACCACCGTGATGCACGAGGGCTTCGTGAACTACAACGCCGGCACGCTCGGCTCCTCGATGGTCGAGGGCCGGATCTCGGCGGGCGTGGTCGTCGGCGACGGCTCCGACATCGGCGGCGGCGCCTCCACCATGGGCACACTGTCCGGTGGCGGCAAGGAGATCATCGCGCTCGGCAAACGGTGCCTCCTCGGCGCGAACTCCGGTTGCGGCATCCCGCTCGGCGACGACTGCGTCGTCGAGGCCGGTCTCTACGTCACCGCGGGAACCAAGGTCACCGGACCGGACGGTTCATCGGTCAAGGCACGCGAACTCGCCGGGCAGTCGAATCTGCTGTTCCGCCGCAACAGTCTCACCGGCGCGGTCGAGGTGGTGCCGTGGAAGGGCGACGGAATCGCCCTCAACGAGGCCCTGCACAAGAACTGACGTTCGGCACGGCCTGATCCGACCGCTCGTCGGGTCAGGCCGTCAGACGTGCGGCGGCCGCGGCGATCCGTTCGTCGGTGGCGGTCAGTGCCATCCGGACGTGCTGGTTTCCGGCTGGACCGTAGAAGTCGCCGGGCGCCACCAAGATGCCCCGATCGGCGAGCCACTCCAGGGTGACTCTGCTGTCCTCATCGCGGGTCGCCCACAGGTAGAGACCCGCCTCGGAATGGTCGATCCGGAAGCCGGCGGCCCGCACCGCGGCAGCGAGCTTTTCCCGGCGCGACCGGTAGCGCTCCCGCTGCGCCTGCACATGCGTGTCGTCGTCGAGGGCCGCGACCATCGCGCCCTGGATCGGGAACGGCACGATCAGCCCGGCATGTTTACGGACCGCGAGCAACTCGGCGATCAGAGCGCGATCCCCCGCGAGGAATCCGGCGCGGTAGGACGCGAGATTCGAGACCTTGGACAGCGAGTGCACGGCGATCAGGCCCGTGTGGTCGCCGTCGCTGACCCGCGGATCGAGAATCGAGTACGCCTCCGACTCCCATGCGAGCCCGAGATAGCACTCATCGGACACGACGATCGCACCGCGCTCGCGGGCCCAGCCGATCATCTTCCGCAGGTGCTCGACCCCGAGCACCTTGCCGGTCGGGTTCGACGGCGAGTTGAGGAAGACGAGCGCCGGCGACGTCGGCCCCAATTGGATGGTCGAGTCCGCGCGCACCGGTGTCGCCCCCGCCAGGATGGCACCGACTTCGTATGTGGGATAAGCGACTTCCGGGATCACGACCACGTCGCCTGCGCCGATGCCGAGGGTCGACACGATGCCGGCGATCGCTTCCTTGGTCCCGATGACCGGTAGGACGCCGGATTCGTCGAGGCCGGTCACCCCATAGCGGCGGTCCATCGCGGACACCGCCGCCTCGCGCAGTTCGGTGATGCCGACCGTCGTCGGGTAGCCGGGAAACTCCGACGCCGACGCCAGCGCCCAGCGGATGACCGGATCGACGGGGTCGACCGGCGTGCCGACAGACAAGTCGACGATGCCGTCGGGATGCCCGGCAGCACGCGCCCGGGCATCACCGATGGTGTCCCAGGGGAAGTCAGGGAGAAGGCCGCTGACGCGTCGTCGTGTCGTGAATCCGGACGTAGTCACCGCGTCAGGTCATTCCTCTTCGTTCATCGGGGGCAGACCCTTGATGAACGCGGCATCGTGGTCGGTCTTGCCCACCTTGCTCGCGCCACCCGGCGACCCGAGATCGTCGAAGAAGTCGGCATTCGCACTGACGTACGGCTCCCACTCGTCGGGCACATCATCCTCGTAGAAGATCGCCTCGACCGGACACACCGGCTCACAGGCGCCACAGTCAACGCACTCGTCGGGCTGGATGTAGAGCATCCGACCGCCCTCGTAGATGCAGTCCACCGGGCATTCCTCGACGCAGGCCCTGTCCAGGACATCCACGCAAGGCTCCGCGATGATGTAGGTCACCACACTCTCCTTCGCTGCAAACTCGGGTCGACGACGATCGCACGTGCGGCAGACTCATCGTCGAACGGCACGTGGGCTGGACGCACCGCATTGCGGACCGCCTGGCCAGGCCGTCGAGGGCCGGTCGCAAGAGAGTCCACCGTCAATCGTATCCGTCGCGGGCGCGGCCCCTCGACACCCGCCCCATGCTCACGACCTGGGAGTAACCGGGATCACATCCGGCCGAGATGTTGCGATCAACGCGCGTCCAACCCTCGACGTCGTCGCTGCTCCGCGCGACTGTTGTGCACGTGACCGAGTACGAACGCGACGGCGACGTCCCGCACGGGATGTGTCCGGGCTGTCGAAACTGACCGCCCGGCCCTCATCCTTCGACTCGGAGACCACGATGACCACGACGTTACGCCGCCCCGATCCCCGCTTCGAACCCGCGCATGCGCGCTCGGCCAACCTGCCGACACGACTGCGCCCCGCCGATCTGCTGCGCATCACCGATCAGGGTGTCGCCGACGTCCTCGACGGCGCCTACGATCACCTCCTCCCCGACCGCTGGGATCCGGTCGAACGGTGGGCTGCCCGCCTGGAGGCGACCGACGACCTCGACCTCTGGCTCATCAGTTGGACGCCGGACCGTTCGACCGAACTCCACGATCACGCCGGTTCGCTCGGAGCGCTCACGGTGCTCTCGGGTTCATTGCGCGAGTACCGCTGGATCGGGAACGAATTGGCCCTGCGCATCCTCGATTCGGGCGACCAGGCCGCGTTCCCGCTCGGGTGGGTCCACGACGTGCAGCGGCACGACGCACTCGCGATCCGCTCCGACGACGCCGTCGACGACATTCCCCTCGACACGGTCACGCCCACACTGAGCGTGCACGCCTATTCACCGCCCCTGACCGCGATGTCGTTCTACGCTGTGACCGATCACGCCACCTTGCGACGGACGCGAACCGAACTCACCGACCAACCGGAGTGACCGACATGCCGACGATCGACGATCTGCTGCTCGATGCCCGTGAACGGCTCGAACGGCTCGCTCCGACCGAGGTGGCCGACGAGATCGAGCACGGCGGCGTACTCGTCGACATCCGCCCCGCGGCCCAGCGCGCTGTCGAGGGTGAGGCGCCCGGTGCACTCGTCATCGAACGCAACGTGCTCGAGTGGCGATGCGATCCGGCCAGCGACGCGCGGGTGGCCGAAGCGGTCGATCACGATGTGCGATGGATCGTGTTGTGCTCGCAGGGATTCACGTCCAGCCTCGCCGCCGCCGCTCTGCAACAACTCGGCCTGCACCGCGCCACCGACGTCGTCGGCGGGTGGGAGGCACTGCGGGCCGTCGACGTACGCGGGACGGCCTGACCCCTCACCCCATTCCCCGTCCCCACCTTCGCCGATCGTGCGCAGTTTCGCGCCGACTGTGCGCATTGCTGCGCCGACCGGGTACACGACTCCGCCGATCGGGTACAGAATCGCGCCGATCGTGCGCGGCCACGGAACAGACCGTCTCCCGACAACCTCATCGCGCACGATCGATGGGATTGTGCGCACGATCGACGCGAAACTGCGCACGATCGGCGGGACGGGAGGCTGCGGAACCGGTCAGCCCGGTCGGCAGGTCAGGCGACGGCCGGCCAGGGACGACCACGTGGGGTCACCTCGGCGGCGAGACCCGTGGCGGGGTCGGCGACGGCGGCGACGTGCTCGGCGAGTGACGGGTCGATCCAGCCGTCGCCGAGGACATACGGCGGCTGAGCGGTGATGCGTTCGGTGAGGGTGTGACCCGCCGCAGCGGTGATCTGCGCCAGCACTTCGAGATTCGGCCACGGACGCTCGGGATTCACATGATCGGGGGTCAGCGGCGACACCCCACCCCAGTCGTCGATGCCCGAGGCGATCAGGGCAGCGCACTCCTCCGATGACACCAGATTCGGCGGTGCCTGGACGCGCATCTCCGGGCCCAACACGATCCGTGCCACCGCGACCGCCGCGAGGAACTCGGTCATCGCCGCGTCGGGAGTACCCCGCATCGCGGTATCCGGCTTGGCCCGGAAGTTCTGCACGATCACTTCCTGGATGTGACCGTGGGCCCGATGGATGTCGGCCATCGCGAGGATGGATTCGGCACGCTCGGTGAGAGTCTCGCCGATACCGACCAGGATGCCGGTGGTGAACGGGACGCGGACGGCACCGGCGTCGCGCAGCACCTGCAGGCGCACGAGCGGGTCCTTGTCCGGACTCCCGTAGTGCGGCTGACCCTTCTCGGTGAACAGGCGGCGCGACGTGGTCTCGAGCATCATCCCCATCGACGGCGCGACCGGCCGCAGCCGGCGCATCTCCTCGACACTCATGACACCGGGATTGAGGTGCGGCAACAGCCCGGTGTCCTCGAGGACTGCCACCGCCGCGGCACGCACATAATCCAGTGTCGAGCTGTACCCGCGCGCCGCGAGCCATTCGCCCGCCTGCGTCCAACGCTCCTCGGGACGATCACCGAGGGTGAACAACGCCTCCTTGCAACCGAGTTCGGCGCCCTTGCGTGCGATGTCGACGACCTCGTCGAGGTCGAGGTACATCCCGTGTCCCTCGCGGGCCAGTTTTCCCGGCACCGTGACGAACGTGCAGTAATGGCAGCGATCACGACACAGTCGGGTGAGCGGGATGAACACCTTGCGCGAGTAGGTGATCTGACGTTCGCGGCCGATCGCCGCGAGGCCCGTGTCGCGGATGCGGCCCGCGATCTCCTGCAGCTCGAGCAGGTCGTCGCCGGCGCACGCCAGCAACGTGGTCGCCTGTTCGAGGTCGATCGGTTCTCCGGATCGCGCCGCCGCCAGGGCGGTCGACGTGGCTCCCGCGTCGGTCATCGTGACGGACCTCCTCTGTCCTGGGATCGGGTTTCGGTCAGATACGGTTGCGGGTCGAAGGTGCCGTTGCGTTCCCGGAACGACACCGCGGTACCCGGCCACAGCAGTGTGAGCCGCCCGCTTCTCGGGTCGACGTACCAGCTCTCGCAGCCGGTCAACCACACCGTGGCCGCGCTGCGCTCGTCGATTTCCCGGGTGTACTCCGCCTCGGCCTGCGCGGTGACCTCCAGCGAACGACTTCCGTTGTGCGCCAGGAAGTCCAGTGCGCCCACCACGTAGTCGAGCTGGGTCTCGATCATGTAGATGGCGGAGTTGTGCCCGAGTGCCGCGTTGGGGCCGTCGAGGACGAACATGTTCGGGAACCCACTGACCGTGGTGGAGGCGTAGGAGACCATGCCGTCGGACCAGTGGTCGGCGAGTACCCGGCCGCCGCGTCCGCGGATACGCGTCGCGGCAGGCGGTCTGGTCGCCTCGAACCCGGTGGCCATCACGAGAACGTCCAGATCGTAGGTGTTGCCGCTGACGGCACGCGCCTTGCACTCGACCACCGAATCCAGCGCACTCGACTCGAACACCACGTTCGGGCGCTCCAACGCCGGGTAGAAGTCGTCGCTCAGCAGTATTCGCTTGCAACCGATCTCGTACTCGGGCGTGAGGTCGGCCCGCAACGTCGGGCTGCCGATCTGGCGGTTCAGATGTCCGAGCGCGCGGTCCCGGATGTCGTCGATGTCGGGATGGAGGCCGAGGCGCTGGCGGAAACCCTTGTCGGCGTCGTGGAGCAGTCGTTCACGAAGCGCCTGAGCGTTCTCCGGTATCTGCAGCTCGGCTCGTTCGGAGTCCGAGAGTCGACGATCCTCACGCGGGACCACATAGGGAGGCGTCCGCGAGAAGACCACCAGTTCTTCGGCGTTCTCGGCAAGGTGCGGGATCACCTGGACCGCCGACGCGCCCGTGCCGACCACTCCGATCCGCTCTCCTCCGGAGAGCAGGTCCTCACGCCAGGACGCCGTGTGAACGACTGTGCCGGTGAATGATTCGAGACCCTCGACATCGGGTAGGTGCGGCTCGGACAGGCGACCGACGGCCATCACCAGCACCCGGGCACGGATCGGTCCCGACCCGGTACTCAAGGACCAGTATGCGCCGTCGTCGTCCCACCGGGCTTGCCGCAGTTCACAACCCAGACGTATGTGGGGCGCGAGGCCCTCGTCGTCGACAGTGCGCTGGAGGTACCGCTGGATGTCGGCCCCACGCGGGTACAGGGTCGCCCAGTCGGTCGGCGGACGGAACGAGAACGAGTACAGATGTGCCGGGATGTCGCAGGCGATCCCGGGATAGGTGTTGTCGCGCCAGGTGCCACCGACCGCATCGGCGCGCTCGAGAACCACGAAGGATTCCGTTGCGCGTCTTGCCAACTGCGTCGCCATACCGATCCCGGCAAATCCGGCGCCGACGATCGCGACGTCCACCGAGGTGGGCGTGGCGGGGTCGGGGGTGGTCATGGACGCACCTGCGGGATGGACACGAGACGGTCGGCGGGCGGATCGGTATGGGCGGTGGTGCGTTGGCGCGGCGCGCGGCCGACGCGTGCCGCGATGTCGACGAGGTCGTCGACATCGAGGACCCGACCGGCCTCCTGACCTGCCGCCGGCATCAGCTCGCCGTCGAGCAGGAGGCCACCGATGTCGTCGACGCCGCCGCGCAACACCTGCTCCACCACATCGCGGTCCAGTTTCGTCCACGCCACCTGCAGATGGTCGAACCGGCCGAGGGTGAGCAGCCGGGCGACGGCGTGGACGGCGCGGGTCTCACGTTCGGACACGCTGGTGGTCGCGATCCCGGACAAGTGTGGTCCGGCATTCGCGGGCAGCATGGGCATGACGATCAACTCGCTGAAACCGGCAGTACGGCTCTGGATCTCGGTGAGCAGCCGAAGGTGCGCGACCTGGTGCCGCGGCGTCTCGACATGGCCGTAGAGCATGGTGGCCGTGGAGAACAGACCGACCCCGTGCGCGGCCTCGATGACCTCGATCCATTCCTCCACCGCCGGTGCGCCACCACCCGCGAGACGAGACCGGACCTCGTTGTCGAGGATCTGCGCGGCGGTGCCGGGCACCGACCCGAGGCCTGCATCGCGCGCGGCCCGCAGGAAATCGGCGATCGGCACGCCCATCCGATTCGCCGCATCGCGTACCTCGGGCGGGCGGAATGCATGCAGGTGCAGATCCGGCGCCGCACCATGGATGCGTTCGACGAGACGCAGATACTCATCGGGCGGGGCGTCGGCGGGAACCGGCCCCTGCATACAGATCTCCGTGGCCCCGAGCCGCCACGCCTCGTCGACCAACGCCTCGACCGCCGGTACGTCCGCACGTCCGGCAGCGACCACCGCGGTGTCGAGGTTGCGATTGACCACGAAGGTCACCGTGTCGGGATCGGTCACCTCACGACGCGCGGCGTCGGCGAGCGCACACAGTGCCTCGAGTTCCGGCCCCGACGCGCCGAGCAGGGCGACCCACTCGTCGTCGGTCAGCGATGCCGGATCGTCGGCGACGTGACGCAATGCTTCCCGGGCTTCGTCCACCGCGGCGTGCGCGTCCCGAGCCCACTCCCGCAGGACCATTCCCTCACTGTAACCGCACGCGGCGCGGCCCCGACGTCGCGGCGATCCGGGCCGCGGTACGCCCATGGTGACGTGGTCAGACGTCATCGGGTGTCGGCAACCGCCCCGACCACGCGACGACGGCAGGCAGGCCCGCCCCGATGGCGAGCAGCGCCAGGGTGGGCAGCATCAGCACCCCGTCGGGCAGCAGCTCGACGTCGCCTCCCGGACCGGGCAGCGCACCGATCACCAGGGCGAGGAGCCACGCCAGCAACGGAAAGTAGCGCACCGGACCGTCGGTGTAGGTCGAGGCGAGCCAGAGCAGGACGGAGTTCACGATCCCGGCGAGTACCGCGGCCACCGGGATGGCGATGCCACCGAATCGCACATATGCGAACGCCACGGACATCACGCCGACCACGAACCCGTCGATGACGAGGAAGGCCAGCAGGACCCGGTCGGACCATCGCATCAGACGACCCCGGCGAACAGATCGATCTCACGGCCCGGCCCCACACCCTCACCGGGGTGGCCTGCCGTCCGGACGAAGTGCTCACGGTCGAGGATGGGCTGCACGATGTTGTTGGACAGTGCGTACTCGGTGCCGGACCCGGCGACGGTCACCTGCGTGGCATGTGCCGCCAGTGCCGCCGCCTTCAGGTGCAACTGCGGACGGACATCGATCTCGGTGGTGATCGTCTCGTCCGGATAGCTCGGCAGCTCATCGGCCTCTGGCATGCGCCAGGCCTCCGGGACGCGACCGGATGCCGCGGTGAGACCGGCTGCCAGCGCGGACCGCTCGGTCACCGACTCGTACACCTTGAGGTACGCGCCACCGAGACGTTCGGCGGCCTGTGGCACTGCCGCGGCCGTCGTCGCATGGACCAGTTTGTGGTCGGGGTGACCGTAGGTCCCCGCGTCGTCATAGGTCACGATCACCTGCGGCGCGAAATCCACGATCTCGGCGACGAGTGCGGCCACCAGGTCGTCGAACGGCGCACGGACGAGGGCGCGCGGATGGTCGGCCGACGGGGCACCGGCCATCCCCGAATCGCGCCAATGTCCCGCGCCGCCGAGGAACCGCGGGCGCAACGGTGCGCGACCCGCCGGGGTGAGCGCGGCGAGGGCCCGGGTGAGTTCGAGGATGCGGTAACCGCCCAGTTGGTCGGCGCCACCATCGGCGGCCAGCTGCGACCACTCCTCACCGATCACCTCGCCCTCCTCACCGAGGGTGAAGGTCAGGACGCGTACGTCGACGCCCTCGGCGAGATAGCGGGCAATGGTGCCGCCGGTCATGATCGATTCGTCGTCGGGATGCGCGTGCAACAACAGCAGCCGCCGATCCGCGGGTGGCGTCACGACAGCTCCCAGGACACCGCGTCGCCGTAGATCCCCACCTGGATCGGCCCCGACAGCGGCACGTTCTTGACCTGACCGGTCCGGCCGACGAGCGTGCTGTCCTGATAAAGCGGCAGGTAGACCGCCTGCGCGGCCAGCAGCGGCTCGGCCTCGGTCAGTTGCGGGATGGGGTCGGCCGCCGACAACGCGCCACGCGCCAGCGCGATCAGCGCCGGGTCACACACGCCCGAGATGTTGCTGGCATAGCTGTCGCCGGGACCGGCGCTGGTCTCTCCGGGGGCCACACTGGTCGGCGTCGGCGGCGTCGAGAGCGACGGCGCGGTGCCCGGCTTCGGCTGATCGCAATCGACCTGCGACGCCAGGGATGCCGCAGGCGGCACCCCGAGTCCGGTCCAGCCGACGACCAGGTCCACCCGGGCGTTGGTCAATGCGACGCCGTACAGCTCGTTGTTGGGCAGGGCGACGACGGACGCGCGCACACCCTGGCCGCGCAACTGATCGACGATGTTGGCCGCCGCGGACGTGGATCGCGGGTCACCGCTGATCGCACCGACCCGGACGGCGAGGTCCTGACCGTCCTTGCGGTAGGGCGCGACACCCTCCGGCAACGGTTGGGTGTCGGGGTTCGCGCCGGACGCCTGAGACGGACTCGGCGCAGCGGCGCCCGGTGAGGACGTACTCGGTGAGGACGTCCCCGTGGTACTCGGCGTGCCTGCGGTCGGGGTGGCGCTGTCTCCCTCGGCACGTTGGTAGCCGGCGTCGGCCAGCAGACCGGTGATCGCACCCGCCGATGGTCGGGCCCGGTCGACCGGGAAGTAGCCGCGGTCCGTCGGGGCGAAAACGGTGTTGGCGTATGGCGTCACGATGTCCTCGCCCGCGCCGGCGAGAGAGACCAGACCCGGATCGACCATGCCGAGCACCGCCTGGCGCACCTGCAACGAACGCATCGCCGACGTCCGGGCGTTCACGCCGATCGACAGGGCCCGCGACGTCGGGTTGCGCTGCGTCTGCACCCCCGGCACCGCGGCGAGTTCTGCGGTGGTCGCCGGCCCGGTGCTGAGGTTGACGATCGACGAATCACCCGATCGCACGGTCTCGACCATCTGCGACGCCGTGCCGGCCCGCCGCAGCACCACCTGATCCAACGACGGTGGCTTCATCCAGTACCGGTCGTTGCGGACCAGCCGCACCTCGTCGCGGGTCTGGTCGATGGACACAACCGAATACGGACCGGCCGAGACGGGCTTCCCGCTGTCCATCCCGGTCTGGAACCCCGCGGGCGCGCCGCGTAGGACGTGGCTCGGCAGCAGGTCCGTGAAGAGTTCACGCCATGCCGGATACGGCCGCGCGAACGTCACCGCCACCTCCTTGCCGCCTGCCCGCGACTGCACCGAGTCGATCAGGCGATAGCCTGCAGGCGCGACGACGTTGGGTTGCCGCGACATCTGCTGCCAGAGGTACGAGAAATCGTCGCCGGTCACCGGGAGGCCGTCGGACCATTGCGCGTCGGTCTGGATGTGATAGGTGACGGTGAACGGCTCTGTCGAGGTGACGGCGGCCGAGGTGATCAGCGCGTTCTGGCGCTCCCACACGACCCCTGCCGGGGTGTTGACCGGCTGGAACGCACTCGGAAGCGTCATCGCGGCGATCGCCGTGGTGACCGTCCCCTGATCGGCACCGAGGTGCGGGTTGAACCCGCCACCCACGGAGTCGGTCGCGATGTAGACCGTCTTCTCGGTCGGATATTCGGTCGGGGTCGCGGGCGGCGCCGTCTCACGTACCGGTGGCGGCGGATTGGCCGAGCACGCCGCACCCACCACGACGATGGCCGCGAGCAGCGCAGGCAATCGGCCGTGACGACAGGTGGCGCGCACCGACGATCTCAGCTGCCAACGACTCACCAGCACTACCCCCACGTCATGGGTGCCCGGCGCACATCGTCCGGGCACTCGGCCTTGCCTTATCCCGCCGCCTGATCGCGCGACTTCGCCCGTGAGCGTTCGCGGGCGCGAGTGGACGCGTCGAGGTGAACCTTACGCACCCGGGTCACCTCGGGCGTCACCTCCACGCACTCGTCGGCGGCGCAGAACTCCATCGCGCCCTCGAGGTCGAGTTGCATCGGCTTGGCCAGTGTTTCCATCACGTCGGCCGACGACTGACGCATGTTGGTCAGCTTCTTCTCGCGGGTGACGTTGATGTCGAGATCCTCGGCGCGCGGATTGATCCCGACGACCATGCCCTCGTAGGTGTCGGCACCCGGCTCGACGAAGAACGTGCCGCGATCGGCAAGCTGGATCATCGCGAACGGCGTGACGCTGCCGGTGCGGTCGCTGACCAGGGACCCGGTGTGCCGGGCCCGGATCTCGCCCGCCCAGGAGTCGTAACCGTCGAACACGGCGTTGGCGATGCCGGTGCCGCGAGTCTCGGTGAGGAAGTCGGTACGGAAGCCGATCAGGCCGCGCGACGGGACGATGAACTCCATCCGGACCCACCCGGTGCCGTGGTTGTTCATCTGCTCCATGCGGCCCTTGCGGGCGGCGAGCAACTGGGTGACCGCACCGAGGTACTCCTCGGGGACGTCGATGGTCAGATGCTCGAACGGCTCCTGCACCTTGCCGTCGACCTTGCGGGTGACCACCTGCGGCTTGCCGACCGTCAGCTCGAAGCCCTCACGACGCATCTGCTCGACGAGGATGGCCAGCGCCAGCTCGCCGCGGCCCTGCACCTCCCAGGCATCCGGACGGCCGATGTCGAGGACCCGCAACGACACGTTGCCGACCAGCTCGGCGTCCAGACGCGACTTGACCATCCGCGCGGTCAGCTTGTGACCGGACACGCGGCCGGCGAGCGGCGAGGAGTTGGTGCCGATGGTGACCGAGATGGCCGGCTCGTCGACGGTGATCCGCGGCAGCGGCTGCGGGTTCTCCAGGTCGGCGAGCGTGTCGCCGATCATGATCTCCGGCATGCCCGCGACCGCGACGATGTCGCCGGCGTCCGCCGACTCGGCCGGTGCCCGGTCCACACCGATGGTGGCGAGCAGTTCGGTGATCTTGGCCCGCTCGATCACGGGTTCGCCGTCGACCTCCCGGCACCACGAGATCTGCTGCCCCTTGCGCAGCGTCCCGTTGTGGATGCGAACGAGTGCGAGGCGACCCAGGAACGCCGAGGCGTCGAGGTTGGTGACATGGGCCTGCAACGGGGCGTCGGGGTCACCCTTGGGCGGCGGCACGTGCTCGAGGAGCACGTCGAAGAACGGGTCGAGGTTCTCCCCCGACGGCACCTCGCCGTCGGCGGGCTTCTCGGTGCTGGCGATCCCGGCGCGCCCCGAGGCGTACAGGATCGGCAGGTCGAGGACGAGCTCGGCGGCCGCGGCCGCCTCGTCATCGAGATCCGAGGCGAGGTCGAGCAGCAGGTCCTGCGTCTCGTCGACGACCTCCTGGATCCGCGCGTCCGGGCGGTCGGTCTTGTTCACGAGGACGATGACCGGCAGCGAGGCGGCCAGCGCCTTGCGCAGCACGAAGCGCGTCTGCGGCAGCGGCCCCTCGGAGGCGTCGACGAGCAGCACCACGCCGTCGACCATGGACAGGCCGCGCTCGACCTCACCACCGAAGTCGGCGTGGCCGGGGGTGTCGATGACGTTGATGATGACCTCGGTGCCGTCGGGCTGGCGACGGTGGACCGCGGTGTTCTTGGCGAGAATGGTGATGCCCTTCTCGCGTTCGAGGTCACCGGAATCCATCACGCGGTCGACGAGCTCGGCGCGTTCGCCGAAGACGCCGGACTGGCGCAGCATCGCGTCGACCAGGGTGGTCTTGCCGTGGTCGACGTGCGCGACGATCGCGACGTTGCGGAATTTGTGGACAGCGCTCACTGAGCTCTCTTTCACTGCGGTTCGTACTCGAGGTCTGGGCTTGTGGGGTCGATATGTCCCGCTCGCTCACTCCCGGCGCGGCGGGCGGCGGGGAAGCGTGGCGGCATGGCCGGCCGGTACCCGGCGATAGCCAGCGGACAGGTCAACCTGTACAGGGTATCGGTCGACCGCCTGAGACGGTGATCACATCACGCGGACAGCCCGAAGTTAGGGCATGCTAACGTCCCGCTATGGGCAAGGTGAAGCCGGCAGAAGTGTGCGATCTCAAGGCCAAGAAGAAGTGTTGCCGGAAGTCCACGCGGTGTGTCCGCTGCCCGGTGGTGATCCACCGGATGCGCAAGCTCGACAACTCGCAGCTGTCCAAGAAGCAGCTGGGCAAGGCGCTCAAGAAGGCCCGCGCCGCCTGATCGGGCTTGCTCCACGCATCACGCCGCCGGCGGCGACTCCTCGTCGTCGGCCGACCGGACCGCGACCGCCGCGGCCACCGCGACGATGCCGACGGCCTCCACCGGTGTCGGGATCTGTTGCAGCACCACCACCCCGACGATCGAGGCGGCCACCGGCAGCAGGGCCAGCAGAATCGCGAACCGGGCGCGGCCCACCTGCCGCAACACCACCTGGTCGAGCGCATAGGGAACGGCCGTCGACGCGAGCCCGAGACCGAGTCCGAGCAGCAGTAACCGCACGGTCGGCGCGTCGCCGGCGAAAGCCGGGCCGAGCAGCAGGGCGAGGGGCGATGTGACGATCGCGGCGACGACGAAACCGGTCGCCAGATCCTCCATGCCGCGCCCCCGCTGCGCGACCCGCTTGCCCAGCACGATGTAACCCGCCCAGCAGGCCGCGGCCACCAGCGCCAGTAGCACCCCGACCGCGGTGCCCTCCCATCGGACATCCGCGATGAGCAGCACCCCGACCACCGCGAGTCCCAGTGCGAGCACGTCGCGGCGCGTGCGCGAGCCGAGCGCCGCGACCGCGACCGGGCCCAGGAATTCGAGCGCAACCGTGGTGCCCAGCGGCAGTCGGTCGAGCGCCTCGTAGAAGGCGATGTTCATCGCGGCTGTGATGAGCCCGAAGGCGGCCGCCAGGACGCGACGCCGCGGCCGCCACGCAGCCCGCCCGGGGCGCACCCAGGCCACCAGCACGAGCGCCGCGCCGGCGATGCGCAGCCAGGCCACCGCGCCGGGCGACAACGTGTCGAACAGGTCGACGGCGATCGCCGCACCGAGATACATCGAGACCGCGCCGACGATCATCAGCGCCGGGGCGGTCACCCGGGTGCCCGACCCGCGCATCATTCGAGTTCGGCGAGGAGTTCGGGAACCCAGGCGGTGTCGGCGGGCACCAACTGATCGTCGTGGGTCAGCCCGCTCAGTGCGGCCGCATCCACCCAGCGCAGCTCCCGGTGCTCGGCCGGATGTGGGGTTCCGGCGACGATGTGTGCCCACAGCGCCATCAGGGTGAGACCGGCCGGCAGATCCACCGTTTCGCGCAGGGCGTCGCCCACCGAGACCTCGACCCCGAGTTCCTCCATGAGTTCACGGCGCAAGGCGGTCTCGGCGCTCTCCCCCGGCTCCGCCTTGCCGCCGGGCAGTTCCCACCGCCCGGCGACCTCGACCGGGTATCGCCGCTGCGCGAGCAGCACGCGACGACGACCCGCATCCAGGATCGCGCCGGCGACCACCAGCCGGCGCCCGGCGCCCACCGGCTCGCTCACGAGCCGATCACCGCGACCCGCTCGGCGACGATCCGCAGGCCCACCCGATCGCCCACCGCGACCCGCTCGGAGGCCACCGAGTCGACCTCGCCGACGTCGGTGACCACGCGCAGCCGGCGGCCGGTGGGCAGATCGGCGACCGCCGCGACCACACCGACGACATCGTCGTCCGAACCGGCCCGGACCGCCCGCATCGACTCGGCCCGCAGCCCCAGCCGTCGGTGACCGTCTGGAACGGCGAGGCCGACGGGCCCGAGGGGGGTCTGCGCGGACCCGTCGGCGAACTCCGCCTCGATCACCGTCGTCACCCCCAGGAACCGGGCGGTCCACTCGTCGACGGGGCTGCTCCAGAGATGTTCGGGCACATCGGTTTGCACCAGTTCACCTGCGCGCATCACCGAGATCGTGTCGGCCATCAACGCGGCCTCGTTGTGATCGTGGGTCACCACGACGGTTGGCGTTGCCGCATCGCGGACGATCTCGGCGATCTCGATGGCCAGCTGATCCCGGAGCAGCCGATCGAGGGCCGCGAGGGGCTCGTCGAGCAACAGCAGCCGCGGTCGTGGCGCCAGCGCCCGTGCGAGCGCGACGCGCTGGGCCTGACCACCGGACAGCTCATCGACGCCGCGCTCGGCGAAATCGGGCAGCCGCACCAGATCCAGCATCTCCGCCACCCGGGTCCGGATCGCCGCACGCGACCAGCGTCGCATCCGCAACCCGTAGGCGATGTTGGACGCGACGGTCCGACCGGGGAACAGCTGTCCATCCTGGAACACCACCCCGAAGTCGCGGCGATGCGCCGGCAGCTCGGACAGGTCGTCGCCGTCGAACCGAATTCGCCCGTGGCTCAACGGTTCCAGACCCGCGACCGCACGGATCAGGGTCGACTTTCCGCAGCCCGACGGGCCGAGCAGGGCGGTCACCACCGAACCCGACGTGCCCACCGTCCAACTCAGGCCGTCCAAGACCACGGTCGATCCGTACCTGACCCCGACACCCTCGATCTGCAGCATGTCAGAGCAGCGCTCCCGTCCTCGGCCGCAGCGCTTCGACCACGACGACCGCCAAGGTCGTCACCGCGACGAGCAGCATCGAGGCCGCCATCGCCGTCGCCAGGTTGTCGGCGCCGGGCCGGTTCAGGGCCGATCCGATCAGCACCGGCAGCGTGGTCGTGTCCGCGCGGGCCAGGAAGCTCGTGGCCCCGAACTCGCCGAGCGCCATCACGAATGCGAAACCGCCTGCGGCACAGAGCGCACGCCCGATGAGCGGGAGGTCGACGGTGAGGAACACCCGCACCGGCCCGGCACCCAGGGTCGCCGCGGCCTCCCGCAGCCTGCCGGGCACCGACGACAGGGCGGGCAGCGCGATCCGCACCACCACCGGGATGGCTATCAGGGCCTGCACGCACGGGATCACCAGTCCCGACGATGCGACGTCGGCGGGCAGCGCCGCCAGCACGATGAGGTATCCGAAACCCAGGGTCACCGCGCTGACGCCCAGGGGGATTGTCGCGACGACGTTGCCGGTCGCCGCCCACACGCCGTGGGAGCGATGCATCGCGACCGCGGCCAGCAGTCCCACCACCAGCGCGATCGCCATCGCCAATGCGGCTGTGACCAGCGAGTACCGCAAGGTGTCGAGGGGTGTTACGCCGTTGACCGACTCGGTCAGGGATCGGTATCCGTCGAGTGTCCAGGCGCCGTCTGCGCCCGGACGCACCGACCGGAGCGCGAGAACCGCAATCGGCCCGACCAGGACCACCACGGTCCAGGCGACCGCCGCCAGAACCGGCAGCCATCCCCTGCCGTGCGGCCGGAATCGGGTCTCCGTCGGGCGGGCACCCGCACCCGATCCGGCGGGGTCGGTGAACACCCGCGTCAGCAGCAGCGCCGCGACCACCACGACGATCTGCACCATCGACAGTGCCACCGCCTCCGGGATCCGGAAGTAGCCGATCGCCTGGGTGTAGATCTCGGTCTCCAACGTCCGGATCTCACCGTTGCCGAGGACCACGATCACGCCGAAGCTGGTGGAGCAGAACAGGAACACCAGTGCCGCCGCCGCGCCGACGGCCGGCATCAAGCGAGGCGCGACGACGGTCAGGAAGGCACGGACTCGCCCGGCCCCCAGGGTCTGCGCCGCCTCGGCCTGTCGCGTGTCCAGTGATCGCCACGCCGCGCCGACGACCCGCGCGACGACGGCGACGTTGAGGAACGCATGGGCGAGCAGGATCGGCCACAGCCCGGAGCCGACGTGCGCGAACGCGAGTGGCCCGTCGAGCAATGCCCGGAACGCAACCCCGACGACCACCGTGGGAAGCACGAAGGGCACGGTCACGATCACCATCAGCAGCGCCGATCCCGGGATGCGCACCCTGGCCACCAGCCACACCATCGGCGCCGCCACCACAAGTGCCAGCACGGTGGACGCGGCGGCCTGCCAGAGGGTGAACCCCAACAGGTTCAGGGCGTGCGTGCGCCGGAGGAGCTCACCGACCCCCACATCGGATCCGCTGTCGATCGCCCGCCGGACGAGTGCGCCCAGCGGCCAGATGAACAAGATCAGGATGAATGCCGCCGGCACGACCCGCAGGGCGAGTCCACCCACTCGGCCCGCGGTCACCGCCCGACGGCCTCGCGCCACTGCTCGAGCCACTTCTCACGATTCTGCGCGATGTAGGCGGGCGGAAGGCTCACCGTCCACGGCGGCACGGGTGCCCGCTGTTGCCAGCCGTCCGGGAGCGGCGTGCCCTTCTGGACGGGATAGACATACATCGCCGACGGCAGCGCGGCCTGCACATCCGGGCCGAGCATGAAGTCGACCAGTTTGCGCGCCCCCGAGGGGTTCTCGGTGCCCTTGAGGACGCCGATGTACTCGACCTGCCGGAAGCAGCTGTCGAGCAATGCCGAGGTGCCCGGGGTGGCGGCAGGCGACGACGCGTAGGACAACACGATCGGCTTGTCGCCCTTGCCCTCGCCCGCACTGAACTTCTGGTTGTAGGCGATCTCCCAGCCCGACACAATGCTCGCGCCACCCGCGGTCACGGTCTTCCAGTAGTCCTGCCACCCGTTCGCGAAGGCCCCGACGGTGCTGAGGAGAAACGACATCCCTGGTGACGACGTCCCCGGATCGAGCAGCACCGACTCCGACGCGTATTTCGGATCGCGGAGGTCGCGAAGGCTCTTCGGCGGTTCCTCGCCTCGGGACGAGTACCAGGATTCATCGACGTTGAGGCAGACATCGCCGCGGTCGACGGCCGTCAGCTCGTTGTTCGAATCCGGGATGGCGAAGTCGGCTGCGCCGTTGGCGGCCAGCGGCGACGCGTACGGCTCGAGCGCTCCCGCCTGGATGGGCCGGGAGGCAAAGGTGTTGTCGATGCCGAAGACGGCGTCCGCCTTGGGCGACCCCGGTGTCAGCGACACGGTCGACGCCAGCTGACCCGCGTCACCGGATTTGACCACCTTGAGTGTCAGTCCGGTCTCCCGACGGAAGGCGTCGAACACCGAGTCGGGCAGCTCGAACGAGTCGTGCGTCAGTAGGGTGACCTCGGCGCCCTGCTCCGCATCGTCACCGCACGCGGCCAGCATGGTTGCGGCGACCGCTGCCACGACTGCCAGGGTGATGGTTCGCAACGCTCCGACGTGTCGGCGCGCATCGGTCGCGATGTCTCGGGCATCCTTCGCGCGTCGTCTCCCCACATGCTCGATCTAACCAGGTGCATCTCGCCGGCACGACCGGTGGCCGCAGCGTCACATGAGTAACAATTGAATCAATAATCACAGGAGTCACACAGACCGGCGTTAGGCTCCCTGGACAGTGCCCGCCACCGGGGCGTGCATAGAATGACGCGCGACGCCATTCCGGCGTCCGAGTCACTGACAGCGGAGTGTGCGACCTCCACCGGCGCACACCGACGACCGATTGGACCGGAAACAGTGCGTTTGCCTGTACTCCAGAGCCTGCGTTCCCACCGCATGAACCGACCATCGACCAGCACTGTCCGCCGGGTCGCGGTCGCCGCGATGAGCGTCGCCGCCGCGACCTCGCTGGCCATGCCCGCGGTCGCGCAGGCCGCACCGAAGGCGCCGGCCCCGAAGGTCGACCAGCGCACACTCGATTCGATGAGCGCGTTCGCGCCGGCGATCATCGGCGCGGTCACCACCAAGGGCCCGGACGGCAAGATCAACCCGCAACTGATCAGCCAGGCCAAGGCCCTCGCCGCGACGCCCGGCCTGCCGCCCCGCGCCAAGGACATCTGGCAGGACGTGGTCGACTTCCTCGGCGAGCCGGGACGGGCCGCACTGATCCGTCAGCACAAGGCCGCCGAGCGCAAGCCCGGTGATCCGGAGATCCCCAAGGGCCCGGGCGCTCCGAAGATCCAGGAGTTCCTCTACCCGACCATCGGCATCGGCTGCATGCCGAACGCGAGCCTGACGTCGGGCAACTCGTTGGGCCGCGCCCTGATGACCGCCGGACCTCAGCAGGCCCCGGCACCGGGACCGAAGAAGGGACAGGCCGGCTACGTCTACACCAGCCTCGGCACCGGACCCGCGATCAACAGCTCCGCGCGCAAGCTCTGGGTGACCTGGCTGAACATCGACACCGGCCGCTCGGGACAGGTGCAGCTCAAGCGCAACCCGAAGATCAACGCGACCGACGGCCCGGGCACGTTCACGGGCATCGCGCCGACCGGCAAGGGCCGGATCGTGTCGACGATCTACGGCGACGTGACGACCAAGACCAAGGGGAAGGTCATCTCCTGCGGGATCGTCCCCACGATCGGCATCGGCATCGTCTGATCCGTTCCGACTCGACGACACCCCCGGTCCCCACGACCGGGGGTGTCGTCGTTTGGGCCAGGTTCCAGCTGTGATGCGCGCCACAGCCGCGTGACCTGCGCGGATCGTTCGGGCGGCGCCACGGTTGCCTATCGGTCGCGACGATGTCACAAGACGGCCTCACGACTTGAATATTCGACACTCTTCGTGCTCTCTTTTAACTTGAGCAACATTCGTCCCACCCGTAACAGGCAATCGCCGTGCGGGTGTATCGGTCGATGAAGGAGAGAAACATCATGGTCGCCACCTCGAAGCGCACCGCGGGCACTCGTCGCTTGTCGTTCCGTCTGCGCGCAGGCGTCCTCGGTGTGGCCGCAGCGGCCGCCACCGCACTGTGTGCGCCTGGGCTTGCCGCACCCGGGACCGCCACCGCCGAGCCTCTCGTCGGCGACAACACGATGACCCTGCCTGCGATCCCCTTCGACAGCGAGCTCGCCGCAGCCGTCCGGATGCTCCGGGACGCCGGCGTGGACCGCATGGCACTCGAGGCCGCCCAGGCCATCATGACCAGCGTCGGCCAGATGTCGTCGGAACAGGTCGCCGCACGTGCCACGGGCGTGCCCGTCGCGGATCGGGGCGCGGCCACGCCCGTCGCAGCCGATCCCCTGCTGCTCCTGCGCAGCCTTGGTATCCAGCCGTTGAGCCCGTCGGTCGCGCCCTTCTGCACCGATCCGACCGCCGACAACCCGCTCGGCCTCGTCACCGCAGGCGCCGGGGCGGTCGCAGGCCCGTGGCCGTTGGCACAGGAACCCCTCGCGCCCCTCGAGCAACTCCTCGGCATCACGCTGCCGAAGCTCAACCTCGTCGACAACGGTCAGACCGCCTACGCGTTCGTGCCGGCCGCGACCTCCGGCGGAAACGCCGGCGCGATGCAGGTCGCATGGTTCAACACCTCCACCCTGCAGGGCGGATTCGCCGACCTCAAGCCGATCTCGAACGCGCCGATCCTGAAGGCACTGCCGCTGCTGTCCGGTGTCCGTCTCGCACCGGTCAAGACCGGCAAGGGGACGATTCTGTCAGCGGTGTACGGCACCGCCCAGAACGGCAACCGCACCTGCTACTTCCTGCCCGCAGTCGGCGTGATCGACGCCTGAGCCGTCACCCGACCCGAGCCGACGACGAGACCCTGACCACGATGCCCAATCGCATATCCGCACCGACCGGCTCGCACCCCCGCGGGCCCGGACAGCCGATCCCCCGCCGATCGGCGTTCCGATCGGCGCTGCCGAGAATGATCACGTCACTGATGGTCGCCACGGTGATCGGCGGTGTCGCGCAAGCCGTCCCGGCCCATGCCGCACCGGCCGGGTCGGCGCCCGGCACGGTCTTCACCAATCGCGACCTGCCCACCAAGAGCCTGGCCCGCGGGGCCGGTTCCGGCGACTCGTTCACCTACTGGACGACCGGCACCGACCGCACCCCACGGCTGTCCACGAGCATCGTGCAGGTCCCGGGCGGCCGGGCACCCAAGGGCGGATGGCCCATCGTCGTCTGGGCGCATGGCAGTCGCGGCATCGCCGACCAGTGCGCCCCGTCGAACCAGCCCACCAAGGCCGACCGGGACGAGATGGGACGCTGGCTCGACCGCGGCTATGCGGTCGTGGTGCCCGACTACGCAGGCCTCGGCACCCGGGGCACTCCCGAGTACTTCGACACCGACACCACCGCGAGCAACATCGTCGACGCGGTGCGCGCAAGCCGAGACGTCGCCTCGGGGCTGGCCCGGCGTTGGGCGGTGGTCGGTGAGGGGCAGGGCGCCGGGGCCGCGATCGAGCTCGCGCGGCAAGCTACCCGTATCCAGGGACCGACCCTGGACTATCGCGGTTCGGCGGCCTCCTCGATCCCGGTCGAGTTCGACACCCTGATCGGCAGTCTCGGACCGTCGACCACCTCGATGCCGACCGGTGTCGCGGCCGACGTCCTGTTCACCCTCAGTGCGATCCGCAACGCCCAGCCGTCGGTGCGACTCGATCCGTACCTGACCGATGCCGGGGTCGGTTGGCTCGATCGTGCCGCCCGGGTCTGCGCCGACGACCTCACGCGCGAGTTCGCCGGTCAGACGTTGGGTTCGTTGTTCCGCACCCCGCTGTCGGAGAATCGCGAACTGATCGAGGCCGTCTCGCGCACCCACATGATCCCCATCAAGGGCTTCACCCGCCCGGTGATGATGACGCAGAGTCTGTTCGATCAGAATGTCATCGTGCCCCTCTCGCTCCGATATCTGAACGACGCCCGGGCGGCGGATCGCCGGGTCACCGCGCGCACGTATCTCGCGGTCAATCAGCAACAGTCCGATGCCTTGTCCGACAACGACATCCGGTGGTTCGTATCCCGGTTGGCGAATCGGTGAGCCGGGCGCGAGTCCGGTCTCGGCGACTCGCGCAGAGGATGGGGCCGACAGTCCCGTATCTGGCGGCAGGCGCGGCCGCGACCGTTACCGGCGCCCTGCACCGGCGGCGGGCCGCGGAGATCACCAAACCTCTGCCGCTGCTCGTCCTGGCCGTCCACGCGGCGCGCGGAGCACGACGGCGCAGTGGCGTCGACAACGCGCTTCTCGCAGGCGCACTGGCATTCTCGGCCGCAGGCGACCGGGCCATGTTGCTCGAGGAGTTCACCGACGAACCGTCGGACAAGGACCGCCGACTCCAGATCGGCGCGTCACTGTTCGCCGGCGCCCAGTTGTGCCTGACCGGCATCATGTGGCGCAGGGGCGCGCGGCCACGACCGGCCGGACTGCTCCTTCGGACCGCGATCCTGGGCGAATCCGCAACGGTGATGGCGCTGCGCCGACCACAGCTCCTCCCGGTCCTGGGCGGCTACGGCAACACCCTCGCGCTGATGTCGTCGACGGCCGGGGCGGCCGAACGCCCACAACCCAGGCTGCGCACGGGCGGCTGGCTGTTCCTCGCGTCCGACCTCACGATCATCAACCGCCGGCATCTGATCCGCGACGAACGTCTCGCCGCGGTGGCCGAAGCCTGGGTGCTCGCAAGCTATTTCGCAGCACAATGGCTGCTCGTGACGAGCCTGTCCGAATCCGACGGGTGATCGTCGGCCCGGGCGGTCATTGGGACTGGTGCGGGCCCTTCGCCGACCGAACCGCCTCGAACTCCGACAATCTCGTGGCGGCCACGCCGTCCATGTCCTCGAGTTCCAGCCCCTTGGTCTCCTGCACCTTCGACCTGACGTAGAAGAACGACGCGGCGGCACAGAACGCGAAGAAGCCGTAGACCCATCCGAGCCCCAGCACCTTGCTGACCTGCGGGAAAAGCATCGAGATCGTGAAGTTCGCCAGCCAGTTCGCGGCCGTGCAGACACCGAGGGCCACACCGCGGATGCGATTGGGGAACATCTCGCCGAGCATCACCCACATCACCGGACCCCAGGTCGCCGCGAAGAAGACGACGAAGAGGTTGGCACCGATCAGGGCGACCACGCCCCACTCGTCGGACAGCGTGACCTCGGCGACGCCGTCCTTCACCGTGGTCATCGCCTGGGTGAAGGCGATACACGCCATCAGCAATCCGATGAACATGCCGACGGATCCGATGAGCAACAATCTGCGGCGGCCGAGCCGGTCCACGAACAGGATCGCGACAAAGGTCATGCCCACGTTGATCGCCGACGTGATGACCGACGTGGTGAACGCCTGATCGGTGTCGAAACCGACCGACTTCCACAGTGTCGTCGAGTAGTAGAAGATCGCGTTGATGCCCACGAACTGCTGGAAGATCGCGATCCAGATACCCACCCACACCAGTGGGTGCAACCCGAACGATGGACCGCGGATGTCAGCCAGAGACGTGCGGGCCTCGCGTTTCACCGTGATCTTGATTTCCCGGACCCGCTCGAGCGGATTGGGCTCGCCCGTCACCTCCTGCAAGATGCGGGCCGCCTCCTCGTCGCGGTTGCGGCCCACCAGGTACCGCGGCGACTCCGGGATCATCAGCGCGAGCAGACCGTAGATCACCGCGGGCACCACGCCGACGAGGAACATCCAGCGCCATGCCTCGAGACCCCACCACAGCACGTTCAGTGGATCGCCTGCCGCGTCCTGCAGCAACGTGTCCGAGAGGAGGGCGGCGAAGATGCCCAGCGTGATCGCCAACTGCTGCATGGATGCCAGGGCGCCTCGATAGCGGGCCGGCGCGATCTCGGAGATGTAGGCCGGTGCGATCACCGACGCGATACCGATGCCGATGCCACCGAGGACGCGCCACAGCAGGAGATCCCAGACGGTCTGGGTGTACGCGGTCCCGATCGCCGAGATGACGAACAGCGCCGAACCGAGGAGCATCACGCGCTTGCGGCCCCAGACGTCGGCCAGCCGCCCAGCGAACCACGCACCGAGAGCACAACCGAGGAGCGCGATGGCGACCGCGAAGCCGGTGAAGAGGGCGCCGAGACCGAAGGTGTCCTGGATCGAGTCGACGGCGCCATTGACCACCGAACTGTCGAAACCGAACAGGAATCCGCCGACCGCCGCGGCCACCGTGACGCCGATGACCTTCGCCGTGTGCTGCTCGGCGATCTCCTGATGATGCTCTTGCGACATATGCCGTGTCCTCATCGTCGAGTCCCACCGAATGACCGGCGGAGGTATGCGTTTGCCAGGCTACTAGCCGAAACGCCGTGTTCCGCGGGATTTCCGCGCAGTGCGTGGGGTCAAGATTCGGTATCGGAAGCCGGGAACCACGCCGGTGTCAGGCCGACGCGCGGCCTGCGCAGGTCGAGTTTCGCGCGTTCACCATCGGAACGAACGCCATGAGCCCGACCTTCTGATGGATCCGGAACACCACGGGTCCTCGTCCGGGGTGCAGGTCCACCTGCCAGGTCACCACCCGGGCCCGGCTCGGCACCGTCACCGATCCGGTCCGGCCGCTCGCGAGATTGCGCCAGTCGACCCGGGTCTCGACGGTGTAGTCGAGGAGCGGCGACGGCTGCGCCCGATTGGATGCGATCAGCGATATGGCCGGCCCCGGAAGCCCGTCGGCAGGGAATGGGATGCCGTTGAACACGTCGACGCGGACCGGGATCGGCGACCCCGGCAACGGATTGGGACTGTCACAACGCAGTGTGGTGACAAGGTTCGGTTCGGTGTACTCGGGGATCGCCTGCGCGGCTCCGGTCCCCGCGGTCAGCGCGCATGCCGCCAACAGCGCGACGGCCACCGCCCCGACTGCTCGCCGCCCGATCGACCGACGTCCCCTCCCACCGAACCCCATGGGCCGAGTCTAGGGGTTACTAAGATGGGCCCATGGCGAATCTCCAGATTGCCCAGGACCCGGCCGCCGACGCGTTGCTCTCGACCGACGCTTTCGCGTTGCTGACCGGGATGTTGCTCGACCAGCAGTTCCCGATGGAGCGGGCCTTCGCGGGTCCGGCCAAGATCCGAGACCGCTTCGGCACCATGGATCCGGGCGCCATCGCCGCCGCCGAACCCGATTCGTTCGCCGATCTGTGTGCCACACCGCCTGCCATCCACCGCTACGGTCGGTCGATGGCCGGCCGCGTCCAAGGGTTGGCCCGGGTGGTCGTCGACGAGTACGGCGGTGACACCGAACGGATCTGGACCGAGGCGTCGTCGGGTGCCGATCTGTTCGCGCGCGTGCGCGCACTTCCCGGTTTCGGGGACCAGAAGGCCAAGATCTTCACCGCCCTGTTGGCCAAACAACTCGGCGTGAAGCCCGCGGGGTGGACAAAAGTGGTCGGCGACTACGGCAAGGCCGGGTATCGCTCGGTCGCCGACGTCACCGATCCGGAATCCCTGCAGAAGGTCCGCGACTTCAAGAAGGCGGCGAAAGCGGCCAAGGCCGCACAGCAGGCGTGAGGGCACACAAGGGGTGACGCCGGCCGTCCCCCGCTGACGTCGGCGACCCGGCGATGCTGTGCCGCAGGCCATCGGTGTCCTAGGGTCAGCACATGGACTCGAACAGCGTCGACACCCGCAGTGTCGTCGAACTGCCGTTTCGCCTCGGTTTCGCGGTCACCGGTGTGGTGCTGACCGCCGCCGAATCGGCCGTCGCCATCGCACGCATCACCGCGAGCAGTGTTCAGCACGAGGTGAATGTCGCGCTCGGCCTCTCCGGCGACGAACTCGGCAGCGCCCGCACCCCCATCGCCCTCCTGAACCAGCTTGCCGAGTTGCTCGGACCGGACCGGCCCTTCGGGCGGATTCTGGCCGCGGGCGGACCCCTCGAACGTCTCCTCAACCCGGACGGCGTGATCGACCGGCTGACCGCTCCCGACGGACTCCTCGAGAAACTGACGACCAGCGGCGGGCTGCTCGACCAGATGGCCGAGGACGGCGGCATCCTGGTTCGGCTCACCGCGAAGGACGGCCCGCTGGACCGGCTCACCCGGCCGGGTGGCGTGGTCGATCAGTTCACCGAGAGCGAGGGCATCCTCGAGCGCCTCACCTCCGAGGGCGGCATCGTCGACAAGCTCACCTCCCCGGACGGCGTCCTGGAGAAGGTGACCGTGTCGGGAGGTGTCCTGGACCGCATGGCCGAGGACGGCGGACTGCTCGATCAGCTCGTCGGCGAGAACGGCGCGGTTGAGCGCGCCATCGCACCCGACGGGCCGCTGGACCGGATCACCGAACTGACCGAGGTGATCGGACAGCTCGCCCCCAATCTGCTCGCCATGCAGGACACGGTGCACGAGCTCGCCGAGACCGTCGATCTGCTCAATCAGACCGTGGCGCCGCTCGGCGGGCTCGCCGACCGGCTCCCGAAGCGGCTCACCCGGGGTTCCAAGGGTGGTTCCGGACATTCGTCGGGCACGCCGTCGATCACCGACGGTTCCGAACGCAACGGCTATCCGCGGTCGGGCTCCGGCGAACCGGGCGGCGGCCCGGCCGAATCCTGACGGCCGTCGATCGTGGCGACCAGTGCCAACGCGTCGGTGAGCAGATCGACGTAGCGTTCCACGTCGGGCATCACCTCCGGGCTCGTGGTCACCGAGATCGCGATCGCATCCCCGATGCCGTGGACCCCGTGGGTCAGGCCCTGCGCGGGCGACAGGGCGGGGAATCCGGTGGTTAACAGCACCGGCCCACCGCCGAGCGCGAGGTCGGCGACGCCGCGGTACACCGACGACACCACCGTCACGCCGGTCACCCTCTCCGGTGGCGCGTCTGCGTCGAATTGCCTTGTCCCCCAGTGCCCGAGGAAGGCCGGCGTGGCATCGGAGGCCCGCCTCTCGGCCACCCGGGCGGGTTCATCGTCGGTATCGGCGGCGCGAGCGATCTCCCCCGCGATGAGTCGTGCGCGTCCGGAAGGGTCCGCCACCTCGACGTGGAGGTCGATACCCGCATTGCGAAAGTTGTTACGCGCCTTCGCCCGAGCATTACGTCCGATGGTCAGTTCGGCCCCGATCGGCTCGGCACCTGCCCCCAGGTACCTCTCGAGCGCGATCGAGATGGCTGTCAGCGCACCGACCGTCACGGTGTGGCCGGCGGGCAACGTGGTCCGGTCGACCACCACCACCCGCAGTGTCCGCCGAGCGCCGGGAGGTCTGTTGAGCTGTGTCAGCGCATATCCGGGTCTCGCCGACGGCGGGCGGGCGCCGACCGCGCGGAAGGCCTCGACACCCCGCCACAGCATCCGGCCGATCCGGACCGGCGTCGCGAGTGCTCCACGCACGGCCGCCGATGACCCGGCGAGGACGGGCGGGAGCGCGTCGGTCGGAGCCCTGGTGGCCGTGCGCAGGTGGTGCTCGCCGAAGAGATCACGGGCGATCTGCGACGTACGTCGCCCGTCACCGAGCGAGTGGGTGATCTGCAGCACCGCGACCACCCCGGGGCCTCGTGGGGTGTCCGCGATCGGGCCGAGAAGATGCAACCGCCAACAGGTCCGGGTGGCGACGAGCTGGTCGGCCGTCAGCTCCCCGACCCGCTCGAGGCACCGCGACCAGGCGTCGATGCCGGTATGGACGACGACCTGATCTGGCGTTGGGGGCCGATGCACCCAGAGCGGATGGTCGAGCGACAACGGGACGTCGCACACCCGGAGACCCAGATCTGCCACCCGGCCCGCGCGACGGCGCAGTCCCTCGGCGAGATCGGCCATCGGAACCTGCTGATCGGCAAAGCAATACAGCAGGAACTGATCGTTGGGAATCGCGGCCGACAGCCAGTACATCCGGGAGTCGGCGGGCTCCATCCGCGTCACCCGATCACGGTAACAAGTCGTCCCGATGCACCCGATCAGGTCGCCCGTGGCTCCAGATGGACAAGCGCCTGAACGTGGATGTCGGCTCCGTCCAGCGCCTCTCGGATGTCCTCGACGGCCTCGCCGACCGACCCGGCGATCTCGGCATAGCTGTGCGTCGGCGTCGCGGTCACCGTCAAGCGGATGATCTTGCGGCCGCGATCGTCCGTCGCCTTCGCGACCGCACGGTCCACCCTGGGGTCGGATGCCAGCTCATCGGCAACGGCGCCTGCGATCAGTTTCGGCGCCACGGTCAGGCTGCCGCTCTGGTCGGAGCCCTGCAGGACGAGGTCATCGACCTTCCCGGGCCGGATCGTCGCCGCGATGAGTCGCCAGCCCCAGATCACCGCGAGCAGCGCCAACCCGATCAGGACCACCGGCCACCAGCCCGTGTCCGCGAACCGCGCCACCCATCCCTCGTCGATCCGCTCGATCCGGTCCCGCACAGGGGTGACATCCGTGCGCCACAGGATGGCGCCGAGTCCCACCACGAGGAACACCACACCGAACAGTCCCACGGTCAGCCGATGCCACGCGGCGGGTCCGCGGTTCATGCTCGATCACCGCTCCGCCGGCCGACCGGCCGCACCTTCGCACGCAACGGCGCGTCGATGTCCGCCAGCACGTCGCCGACGACCCGATCGATGTCCCCGAGGTCTGCGGCGTCGGTCACGGTGACCCGGACCTTGACGGTTCGACGACCGACCACCGTGGTCGCGTGGTCGACGCCGGTTAGGCCGGATGCAGCGTTACTGCACCGGCGGGCGAGGTCACCACGACGGGTCCACATGACCTCATAACCCTTGAGGCTCAGGTGCGTTCGGCGGCGCGGTTTCACGGCGAGCCAGATCATCGCGACGCCGATCACGATCAGGGTGACGGCCACCGGCCACATCCAGTCCGACCACCCGAGGTCGGCCACCCGGTCCGCCGCGTCACGGGTCCATGCCGAACCCGACAACCAGCCGATCTGGACCAGCAGATCGCGGACGGCCACCGCCGCGACGCCCAGCAGCACCAGACCGATCACGCAGCCGACGATCGTCGCGGCCGGATTGGCGGCCGGCGCAAAGACCTTGGCGTCGTGGGTGTCTGCCGTCTTGGCCGCGGTCGATCGGTCGGAGCCCGTGGTCGTGGAGGCCGTCATGACCGGACCTCCCCGTCGGCGGGGGCCGGTTGCGGTGCCGGGGGCGGCAGCTCGACGAAACCGGGACCCGGGCGGTCGGCGGAGACGGCGGCACCCGACAACACTGCCGCGACCGTCACGTCCACCCGCCCGGGCCGGACGCCGGTCAGTCGGGCCAGTTCGTCGGCCGTGACACCGCGCACCTTCCGACAGACGTCGGTCAACCGGCACGGCCATCGGACGGCGATGGTCAGACGAACCGACGGAGCGGTCACGGACATGTCGACCGACGCCTGTGGGTAGTCGCCGCCTGCAACAGCTCGCCCCGGGGTGGCGCCCGACAGCATCGAACCGAGCGAGGTCTGATGGCGGACCACCCCGTCGACGTCGAGAGCCGCACGGACGGCGATCTTTTCACCGACCCGATCGGCGATGCTGAGCGAGCCGGGGTCGGCGGTGAGCGTCTCAGCCACGATTTCGACTCCGCAGCAGTGCGCCCAGATCCACCGCCCCGTCGCGCTGCAGCCCGATCGCCAGGCCGACCGCGCCGAGGACCAGTGCGAGCACGAAGCCGCCGAATCCGCCCGTCGTCGCTGCTATGGCGAGGAGCAGACCGGCGATCAGACCTATTGTCGCGTTGTTGGCCATGTACTTTCCATCCTCAATCGTCTGTGGGAGGGCCGTCGGTGGGATCCGCACCGAGCCGGTCGGTGTGGACACTGATGTCCTCGACGGTCACGGTGACCGGTAGGCCGGTGAGCTCCTCGATGCGGCGGCGGACCCGATCGGCGACGCCGCGGAGGTCGTGGTCCATGTCGACGACGACATGGACGTGCGCGGAGTCGTCGTCGACGACCACCCCGGTCACGCGACCGCCGGGCAGGTAGGTGGCGATCTCGCCGAACACCCCGCCGTACAGACCGGTGACGCCGGGAACTGCCGTCACCACGTCGGCGATCTCCCGGGCCCTGGTCGAAGCGATGGTCACGTCGTCGGACATCACTGCACGCGCGGTTCCTCGTCGACGGATTCGTCGTCGTCGTCGAAGTGGATGTCGTGGACGGTGACGTTGACCTCGGTCACCTCGAGACCGGTCATCTGCTCGATGGCCGCGATGACGTTGCGGCGGATGGCGGCTGCCAACTGATGGATGGCGACCCCGTAATCGGCGACGATCGACACGTCGACCGCGGCCTGGAGCTCACCGACCTCGACGTTGATGCCCTGAGTGGTGCTGGTGGCGGTTCCGGGGAGTACGTCACGCACTTTCCCCACGACGCGCTCGGTCGCGCCGCCGACGTCGTGCACGCCGTCGATCTCACGAGTCGCGATCCCGGCGATCTTGGCCACCACGATGTCGGAGATGGCAGTCTTGCCCCGTTCGCCGACCAGCGATGAGTCGTTCTTGGCCAGTGCCAGGCTCTTGCCGGACGATCCCGAGGAGACACCCGTCGAGACGGGTTCGGCGGTGGCGGCCTGCGGACGATTGGTCGTATCGGACATACGATCCCCTTCACTCTTCTGAACAGATCCTTGCGACCCGTGTATAGAGTCAGTCGCAGTGGACACCGAAAGCGCACGCATGGATTCGGGTGACGCCGATCACACCTCCGGAGCGACCGCCCCTGGGGCCGGCGGCGGTGACGTCACGGCCCTGGATCGTCGACGCGGCGCCGCGGCCCCCCTGTCGTTGAGCGAGATGTCCGACGACGAGCTGGCGGCCGCGGCGGCCGTCGGCGATCGCGAGGCGTTCGCCGTCCTGGTCGCGCGGGTCTCACCCGGACTCCTGCGGTATCTGCGCCGCATGGTCAGCGATCCCCCGACAGCCGAGGATCTCGCACAGGAGACCCTGCTGCACGCGTGGAAGAGCCTGCCCGACTTCGCTTTCCGGAGCACTTTTCGCACCTGGATGTTCTCCATCGCACATCGCCGGACAGTCGACCACCATCGGCGCCGTCGTGACGTGCCGACCGACGAGGGGCGATTCGCGGAGCTGGCCGATCCCGCTCCCTTACCTGCCGAGCAGGCCGAGCACTCGTCGCTGGTCGATGCCCTCCGGCACGAGTTGACCAACCTCCCCCCGACGTCCCGGGCCGCCTGGTGGCTGCGCGAGGCCGAAGGGCTGTCCCTCGACGAGATCGCACGGGTGTTGCAGATCAGCACCGGCTCGGTCCGTGGCCACCTCCAGCGCAGCCGTCGATACCTGTCGGCGCGCTTGGCCCCCTGGCGCCCCGACCCGCCGCCCGACACCGTCCATCGTGGCCACCTCGGGCCCGAACAGGCCGAACACCATCGGAAAGGAGCGCAACCGTGAACGATCTACACGTCGACGACGAGCACTCCGACGAGACCGACGCCTGGCTGGTGGAGGCGGGTCGTCGGCTCGACGAGCCGACCGGCGACGTCCAACGCCTGATCGATGCGATCTCGGCAAACCTCAGCCGCGTGCGTCGACCCGCGCGGACCCTGACCACCGACACCCCGGGTGTCGCGGTGAGCGACCGGATCATCAAGCAGCTCTTGTCGATCCGCATCCGGTCGACCCTCGGGCGGCTCGTCGTGTTCGTGGCGGTCGACGGCGGGGCCGACCTGATCGACGGCATCCGGATAGGCCTGATCGCCCAGTACCACGACGAATTGCCCGCGCGCTCCGACGATGTGCGGGATGTGGTGGACGACGTCCTCGTCGCCGCGCTCGGCCGGCAAACGACCGCCACCGCACGGCAGAACATCACGGTGCGGTGGCAGGACGTCTACACCCGGGAATGGCTCACCTGAGGATCTGCCGAGTGAACTGCTAGCGGCGGCCCGCACTCCACGCGTACGGCAGATCAGCGCCGTTGAGTACGTGATCGCCGATGGCCTGCAGCTTGTAGATCAGGGGATTGTGCACGGAGATGGTGCGCGCGTTGCGCCAGTGCCGGTCGAGACGCAGCGACTCGGACGTGATCGACGCTCCCCCGACCTCGAACAGCTGCGTCGTCGCATCGAGGACCGTGGAGATCACGGCCTGCTGCGCGCGGGCGACATCGAATTCGACTCGATCCAGGAGTTGCTCGTCCTGCCCGCCTGCGTCGAGGAGTTCGTCGAGTTCCGCGGCGATGTCCAGGACGAGCGTGCGTGCCGTGTAGGCCGCCGACGACAGCCGGCCGATCACCTGCTGCACCAGCGGGTCGTGCCGGGGCAGGTCGGCGAGCGCATGGGTGTAGGTGCGCGTGCGATCACGCACCCAGGCGGAGGTGTCGTCGAGGGCGCGCTGGGCGATCCCGGCCAGCACGGCGAGCTGCACCAACTGGAGATACGAGGTCGCGTAGGTCCGGCCCCCGACTCCGTAACCAGGACCGAGGATCTGGTCGGCCGAAACCGCGACACCGGCGAACTCCGTTGTGCCGCTGGCCGTCAGACGCTGGCCGAAGCCGTCCCAGTCGTCATGCTGGGTGACCCCCGCCGCATCGCCGGCGACGAGCACCGAGACCCGCTCCCCGTCCTGGTCGGCAGCGACCAGGATGTGGTCGGCGTACAGACTGCCGGTGCTGTAGTACTTGGTGCCGTCGAGGCGCCAGGAGTCACCGTCGGCGGTGAGCCTGGTCTGGTAGCGATCGATCGCGCCGACGCCCGGTTCGGTGATGGCATTGCCCACCAGCGTCCCGTCGGCGACCGCCCGCAGCCACCGTTCACGGGTGGCCGTGGCCGAGGACACCAGCTGATCCTCGACGAAGGACCAGTGCACCCGCAGAGCCTGCGGCAGATTTGATTCGGCACCGGCCAGATCGATGAGCAGACGGAACAGCTGGCGCACCGATGCGCCGTAGCCGCCGAACTCGACGGGCACCCGCAGTGCGCCGAACCCGACCTCGTTCAGCCATCCGACCTCGTCATGGGCCAGACGACGATCCACCTCGCGCCGCACCGCGCCCTCGGCGATCCGTGCGAACACGGGAGAGAAGATCTCGTCGAGCTCGGCATCTGTATACGAGCTCCGGTCGGTCGTCGCGGTCACATGCGCGGTCACGGGGGTACCTTTCCTCGGTGCAGGTCGATCGGCGTGCACAGTCTGATCGCCGACCACCGGCACGAGAAGTCTTCCGCGCCGCGTGACCTAAACCTGCCCACCCGGGCCCTGTGGACCGACGCTCCCGGGATCGTCCGTCCACGCGAACATCACGACGCGACTCGGTCACTTCTGACGGGGATACACGCTCCGGTACTTGGCCCGACGGCCCTTTGCCACATCGCGTTGCGCTTCGGGCCGCCCCTCGACCCGGTTGTCGACTCGGTAGATCACATAGGCGGCGCCGAACAGCACGACGGCCACCACAGCCACCACGACCCCTACGGCGTAGCGCTCGCTCGCCAACGCAACCACGGTCACCGCCGCGGCGACCGTTCCGATCAGAGCTGCCACGTAGGCCAGCCACATCGTCGGCACAACCAGACGTTGTCGCCTCAGCCGCTTCTGCGTCTCGCCCATGGGTGGTTCCTCTCGATCAGCTGTCGGACACGACCAATGCCTCCAGCCAACCCCTCAGACGCCAGATGTCAACAACGTCTCGGGGCGCACGCGAGCACGATTCGGCAGATTCAGTCGACAGCCGGGCCTGCGTCCCGGATCTCGTCCACCTTGCTCATGGCTTCGCGCAGTTCGTCGAGCCACGAATCCGTGTGCTGCCCGACGAGTTTCACGCACCACGACAAGGCATCCGCGCGACTCCTGGCCACCCCGGCGGCGACGAGCGTGTCCAGAACCTGGCGTTGCGGTTGACGCAGCCTGGTCATCACCGGCACCGCGAGATGGGTGAACAGTTGCGACGTCTCGCCACACCGAACTCCCCACGCCACCTTGCGGTCGAACCGATGCTCGGCCTCCCGGGCCACCTCGATCCGTTGATCGCGCGTCGATTCGCGGAATCGGGCGATACGCCCGGCTTCCGCCTGCCGCACCGCTGCCGGCTCGGCCCCCTCATCGACGTCGGGCGGGCCGATCGTGCCGATGACAGTGATCTCCTCACGATCCACCCGCACCTCCGGCGCGGTGGTGAAGAGGCCGTCGGGAAGTCGTCCCGTCAGCCAGCCGGCCACAGAGGTCTCCGTCTCGGTCATGTCGACTCCCTCGTCAAGCGCTGTTGCGCGGATGATTACTTGTAATCAACGATAGCTCGTAATCATCGTCGTGTCAGCGCAGTGGAACATGTTCGGGGGTCGGTGCACCCACCGACGACACCGGGTGGATTAATGGATCCCGCACACTGCCATCGATCAATGGTCAGATGGCCCGTCATCCGAACGTTGTCCCGGAAGGTCATCCGATGCCACGATCCGCTCAGCTGTCCGAACTCGACCCGAACACCCCGGTGGTCGTGGGTGTCGGCCAGGCCTCCGAGCGGTTGACCGACACCGGCTACGAAGGATTGAGCGAGGCCGACCTCGCCGCCCGCGCGGTCGAGGCGGCACTGACCGACTCCGGCGTCGCGGCACCATCCATCGCGGCCGAGATCGACACGGTGGTCGGTGTGCGGACCTTCGAGGAGTCGAGTCCGCTCTCCACCTCGCCCCTCGGCCGACCCGACAACATGCCGCGCGCGGTCGCCAAGCGGATCGGGATGGATCCACGGCGCGCGGTCGTCGGGGTGACGGGCGGGCAGAGCCCCCAGAGCCTGCTGACCGAGTTCGCGGTGGAGATCCAGGCCGGACGGTCCACGGCCGCAGTGCTCTTCGGCGCCGAGATCATGTCGACCGTCCGCCATCTCATGTCGACCACCCCCGAAGACCGACGACCCGATCTCTCGGAACAGGTGGGCGGTCAACTCGAGGACCGCGGCTATGCGATCGCGGGCCTCACCTCACACCAGGAGGCCAAGCACGGCCTCATCGCGCCGATGACGCAATATGCCGTCCTCGAGAACGCGCGCCGCCATCGACTCGGTCTCGGCCGCGACGAGTACGCGCGCACCATGGGCGAGTTGTTCGCGCCACTGTCACAGATCGCGGCCGGTAACCCGCATGCTGCCGCGCCGACGGCGCGTGGCGCCGACGAGCTTGTCACCGTGGGCGATGACAACCGCGTGGTGGCAGACCCGTTCACGCGCCTGCTGGTCGCTCGCGACCAGGTCAATCAGGCCGCGGCCGCCGTGATCCTATCGGTCGGTCAGGCCCGAGCGCTCGGTGTCGACCCATCACGATGGGTGTTCCTGCACGGGCACGCCGACGTCCGCGAGCAGACCCTCATGAAGCGCCCGGACCTCAGCACGGGGCCGGCCGCTGCGGCCGCCGTCAGCCACGCCCTCGACGTCGCCGAGATCGGCCTCGACGACGTGTCGTTCGTCGACATCTACAGTTGCTTCCCCATCGCGGTCTCCAACGTGATCGACCCACTCGGGATCACCGCTGACGATGCCCGCGGGCTGACCCTCACCGGCGGCCTCCCCTTCTTCGGCGGCCCGGGCAACAATTACTCGCTGCACGCGATCGCCGAGGCCGTGGAACGGGTCCGGACCGCGCCCGAGTCGTACGCGTTGGTCGTCGCCAACGGTGGCATCCTCAGCAAGACATCGGTCGGCGTCTACAGTGCGCGGCCCGACGCGTGGCATCCGGCGGATTCGGCCGGTGTGCAGGAAGAGGTCGACAGCGCGCCGACCGTCCGGCCTATCGACTACGCCGACGGTCCCGCGACCATCGAGACCTTCACGGTTGTCCCGGGCAAGGACGGTCGCCGGAAGGGCGTCGTGATCGGTCGCGTGACCGACGGCGCACGGTTCGTCGCCAACGTCGACGAAGACGACGACGCGATGTTCGACATGCTCGCCGCCGACGATCCGGTGGGTACGCGCGTCTACGTCCGATCGTCTGCGAGCGGCAACCGGGTCTACACCAGCCGGGCCGCGATGGTCCGCCGCCACCCGCCGACGGCGCCGGCATTCCGTGAGCAGTACGAGCATGTCGAGATCCGACGCGACGGTCACCTCCTCGAGGTCACCATCAATCGGCCCGAGGCCCGCAATGCGCTGAATCCGGCCGCCAACGCCGAACTCGACGCGATCTTCGACGCCTACTTCGCCGATCCCGAACTGTGGGTGGCCATCCTGACCGGCGCAGGCGACAAGGCATTCTCCGCGGGCAACGACCTCGCACAGACGTCCGGCGCGGGACTGGAGGTACCGAAGAACGGATTCGCCGGCCTCACCTCGCGACGTCATCGGCCCAAGCCGGTCATCGCGGCGGTCAACGGCTACGCGCTGGGCGGCGGGTGCGAGATCGCGCTCGCATGTCATGTCGTCGTGGCCGATGAGCACGCCACCTTCGGACTGCCGGAGGTCAAGGTGGGTCTCGCCGCGGTCGCAGGCGGCCTCGTGCGGCTGCCCGCGGCGGTCGGCGGCGCCCTTGCGCGCGACATGATCCTGACCGGACGACGTCTCGACGCGTCCGAGGCCATGTCGGCCGGACTGGTGAGCAGGATCGCGCCTGCCGGTGAGGTGATGTCGCTGGCACGCGCGGTCGCCGACGAAGTGCTGACGAGTTCGCCCACGTCGGTGCGCGAATCGCTGCGGGCGATGGAGTCGGCCGCGGTGATCCCTGACGAGATCGACGCCATCGACGCGACCTCGACCGCCCTCGACAGTCTCCTGGTCAGCCAGGACACCATCGAGGGCATCACGGCCTTCGTGTCAAAACGATCGCCGCGCTGGACGGGTCGCTGAGCGTCCGCGTGCTCCACGCCTCAGCGCTCTCCGAGGGTTAGGATCAGCGCGACCGACGAGAGGCTGACAATGACAGTTGAGCAACCCGAAGCCGATCCGACGCAGGGGTGGTCGATACCCCGCGGCACGATCGTGCTGCTCTCTATCACCGGGCTGATCGTCACCGTCGGAGGGATGAAGGCGGTCTCCGGCCTCGTCGGCCCGGTCTTCCTCGCGCTGATGCTGACCGTCGCCGTCCAGCCGATCCCCGCATGGCTGCGCCGCAAGGGGTGCCCCACGTGGCTCGCCTTTGTGGCGACACTCCTTGCCGTCTACGGAATCTTGTTGGTGCTCTTCGGTTCCCTGGTCTTCTCCATCGCCAGACTCGCGACGATCCTGCCCGAGTACTCCGACAAGTTCCAGCAGTTGCTCGACAACTTCCAGAAGTTCCTCACCGACCACGGGGTCAGCCAGGAACAAGTGCACAACATGATTCAGCACATCGACCCGGGAAAGGCGATCGGCTACGTCGGCGATCTGCTGGAGAGCACGCTCTCGGTCGCGTCGGCGTTGATCCTGGTGATCACCGTGCTGCTGTTCATGGCGGCGGATGCGATCTCGTTCGACAAGCGGATCGCGGTGTTGCGCGGTCAACGTGCCGACATTGCAATGGCTTTCAGCAGCTTCGCGCGGGGAACGCGCAGCTATCTGCTGGTGTCGACGGTGTTCGGCCTGATCGTGGCGGTCCTCGACACCGGCGCGCTGTGGCTGCTCGGGGTACCGCTGCCGATCCTGTGGGGTCTGCTGTCGTTCATCACCAACTACATCCCCAACATCGGGTTCGTCATCGGTGTGATCCCGCCTGCCCTGCTCGCCCTGCTCGACGGTGGCGTAGGGCAGATGCTGCTGGTGATCGTCGTCTACAGCGCGATCAACATCGTGATCCAGTCGGTGATCCAGCCGAAGTTCGTCGGAGACGCGGTCGGTCTGTCGACCACGCTAACCTTCCTGTCGTTGGTGTTCTGGGCGTGGGTGATCGGACCGCTCGGCGCCATTCTCGCGGTCCCGCTGACCCTGATGTCGAAGGCTCTGCTGATCGACATCGACCCATCCACCCGCTGGGTCGATGTCCTGCTCGCGTCGTCGGCGCCCAAGGATCAGCCGACGCCGGCAGACGAATCCCCCGACCCGCCCGAGGAGCCCGGCGGCTCCGCAGGCCCCGAGACCGGTGGCCCCGAGGCAAGCGGTCCCGACGGTCCCGGAAGCACCGATTCCGGCGGGACTACTCAGCCCGCCTGAGTAATCACACGCATCCGCCCGGGCTCGCCTGCTGGGAATCTGATCGTCATGAGCACCTCGAACGAGATCCCCCAGACCGTCACCACCGCCGCGTTTTACGCCCAGGCCGCCATCGCCTTCGGGGTCAGCCTCGCGACCGCGATCGTCGGCATCCTCTACCTCCCCCTCGACCCGTGGCAGCGAGGCTTCCTCGCGATCACGCTTCTGTTCCTCACCTCGAGCACGTTCACGCTGGCGAAGGTCGTCCGCGATCGGCAGGAACAGACGACGGTCCGCGCCCGACTCGACGAGGCACGGATGGACAAGATCATGGCCGACCACGATCCCTTCAACCGCGTCGCCTGAGCATCACCCCGCCCATCGCCCGGATCGCGTGTCCGACCTCCGAGTCGCGATACGTGATCCGGGCATCCGGCTTTCCTGGCACGGGTGCCCTGACGTACATTCGACTGAGAACATATATCTGATAGGCGGCGCCCACGGAGTGGTGCAGCGCAGACAGGGGTGACACTTCGATGGATATGACGTGGTCGGATGCCGACATCGCGTTCCGCGACGAGGTACGTGAGTTCCTCGAAGCCAACCTCACGCCCGAGTTGCGTGCCGCAGGCCGTTTGAGCACCAGCGTGTATGCCGATCACGAGGCATCCATGGCCTGGCAGGCCATCCTGCACGAGCGCGGCTGGGCCGCACCGGCGTGGCCCGTCGAGTACGGCGGTTGCGACTGGACCCTCACCCAGCACTACATCTTCAGCCGGGAGTCCGTCCTCGCCGGTGCACCTGCCCTGTCCCCCATGGGCATTCGCATGGTCTCCCACGCGATCATGGCCTTCGGTACGCAGGAGCAGAAGGATCACTTCCTGCCCGGCATCCTCGACGGCAGCGTCTTCTTCTGTCAGGGCTACTCCGAGCCGGAGGCAGGCTCTGATCTCGCGTCCCTGTCCATGGCCGCGGTCAGCGACGGCGACGACCTGGTGGTCACCGGCAGCAAGATCTGGACCACCCACGCGGCAGAGGCCAACTGGATCTTCTGCCTGGTCCGGACGTCGCGGCAGGAGCGCAAGCAGCAGGGCATCACCTTCGTGCTCATCGACATGCGTTCGCCGGGTATCGAGATCCAGCCGTTGGTGATGGCGTCGGGCGAGCAGATCCAGGCACAGGTGTTCTTCGACGGCGTGCGAGTGCCGAAGGCCAACGTGCTCGGCAGCATCGACGACGGCTGGACCGTCGCCAAGTACCTCCTCATCTTCGAACGCGGCGGTGGCGCGGTCGCACCCGCACTCCAGGTGATGTGCGAGCACATCTCCGAACGTGCCGCCACCGTGACCGGACCATCGGGGGCGCCGCTCATCGATGAGCCGGCGTTCGCTGCCAAACTCGCGGACGCACAGATCCGGGCCAAGGTCCTCGAGGTGCTCGAGTACCGCGCCCTCGCCGCGATGAGCTCGGGCGGCGACGCCGGTTCGGTGGCGTCGATGCTGAAGATCCTGGGAACCGAACTCAGTCAGCACATCACCGAACTCGACCTCGAGGCGGCCGGTCCACACGGCCGGGTCTACCAGCCACACGCGGCCGTACCCGGCGGGCCGATCGCGCAGTACGAGGCACCCGCCGACGGCTACGTCAGCGGCGAGACCTGGCAGGCGGTGGCTCCATTGCACTACCTCAACGACCGCGCGGGATCGATCTACGCGGGCAGCAACGAGATCCAGCGCAACATCCTCGCCAAAGCCGCCCTCGGACTCGGTTAGAAAGCAACGGAGCAACTCACGTCATGGACTTCACACTCACCCCCGAACAGCAACTGCTCCGCGACGGCCTGACCAAATTCCTGGCCGCCCGCTACGACCTCACGACGAGCCGGGAGGTCGCCAAGGTCGGCGCCGGCTGGCAACCCGAGATCTGGCGTTCCTTCGCCGATGAACTCGGCGTGATCGGCGCCTGCCTGCCCGAATCGGTCGGCGGCGACGACGGCGGCCCAGAGGAACTCATGGTGGTCACCGAGTCGCTCGGATATGCACTCGTCATCGAGCCGTTCGTCGATTCGGTCGTCCTCGGCGCCCGGCTGCTCGAACGCACCGGCTCCGACCGCGCATTGGCCGTCGCAGCGAAGATCGCTGCCGGGACGGGAGTCTCGGCACTCGCGACGATCGAAGACGGCTCGGGCGGAATGCTCCATCATGTCGCCACCCACGCCGAACGGTCCGGGGACAGCTGGACCCTCAACGGTGCCAAGGCAGTGGTCACGTCGGCACCGATCGCCGACCACCTGATCATCACGGCGCGGACCTCGGGTGACGTCCGCGACCGCGACGGTCTGTCACTGTTCCTCGTCGACCTCGGCGGCGACGCGGTGCCCGACGGCCTGTCCATGCACACGGTTCGCACGATCGACGATCGGCGAGCCGCCGACATCACTCTCACCGATCTGCGGCTCGACGCCGACGCGCTCATCGGCCCAGAGGGCGCGGCTGTCCCCCTCCTCGAGCGGGCGTGGGACGAGGCGACCGCGGCGGTCGTCTCGGAGGCCGTCGGCGCGATGCGGAAGGTCCTCGACGACACGGTCGAGTACGCGAAGCAGCGGCAGCAGTTCGGGGCCCCGATCGGGAGCTTCCAGGCACTGCAGCACCGGATGGTCGACATGTACATCGAGCTCGAACAGGCAGTGGCCGCACAGTATTACGCGATTCTCACGCTCGATGCGCCACCGGCCGAGCGAGCGGCCGCGGTTTCCGCGGCGAAGGTGACGATCAGCCGGGCGGCCCGCTTCATCGGACAGAACGCCGTCCAGCTGCACGGGGGCATGGGCATGACCGAGGAGCTGGCCATCGGCCACTTCTTCCGCCGGCTCACCGCGATCGAGTACGAGTTCGGTTCGGCCGACGCGCATGTGGCGAGGTTTGCGCGGCTTACGGCGAACTGAGCGGCAGCCGACCCGGGCGTACTCCTCACGAGTCCGTCCATACCGGCGTCCGCTTCTCCAGGAAAGCCGACATGCCTTCCTGAGCGTCGCAGGTCATCGCGTTGGTCGCCATGGTCTCCTGCATCAGCAGGTAGGCCTCGTCCTCTGCGCGGTCCACCTGCTGATAGAACGCCGCCTTGCCGATCGCCAGGGTCGACGCACTCGATCCTGCGATCCGTAACGCCAGATCCCTGACGGCCGTCGGAAGTTCGCTGTCTTCGACCACATCGTTGACCAGGCCCCAGTCGGCCGCGGTGGCCGCGTCGACGGCGTCACCGGTGAGCAGCATCTTCATCGCCCGCTTTCGCCCGATCGCCCTCGTCAGGGCGACCATCGGCGTCGAGCAGAACAAACCGATCCGCACGCCGGGCGTGCTGAACCGGGCCGACTCACCGGCAACGGCGAGGTCGCAGGTGGCGACGAGCTGGCAGCCCGCAGCGAAGGCCATTCCGGCGACCTCGGCGATCACCGGTTGCCGTACCGCGTGGATCGCGGACATCAAGTCCGTGCACACGGCAAAGACAGCCCGCTCGTCCTCGAGAGTGCGGTCGAGGAGTTCACCGAGATCATGGCCCGCGGAGAAGGCCGGACCGAGTGCGCGGACGATGATCACCCGTACGTCCCGGTCCGCGTCGAACTGTCGTAGCGCCTCGGTGACGGACCGCATCGTCTCGGTCGAGAGCGGATTGCGACGGCGCTCGTCGTCGAGAGTGATGACACCGAGCGAAGCGTCGGTGGTGACAGCAATGGACATATCTCCACTCTCCTCGCTCTGCGCGTCGGCGAGACGCGTTTCGGCTCGGTGCCCGTCGGACTCCGAGACAATCCGTGCGCCGAACCGGGAATCTCTCGTGAAGTTCCCGACGTTCTACTCTCACGTGACCACCAGTCCCGCTCTCTTCGACCCGCTGACCATCCGCGATCTCGAGATCCCCAACCGCATCTGGCTCGCCCCGATGTGCCAGTACAGTTGCTTCGCCGGTGACGGCGTGCCCACCGACTGGCACCTCGTGCACCTGGGTGCCCGGGCGACCGGGGGTTTCGGGCTCGTCCTGAGCGAAGCGGCGGCGGTGACGCCGGACGGACGCATCAGCGCTCAGGACGCAGGGATCTGGAACGACGCGCAGGCCGGGGCGTGGCGGCGGATCACCGATTTCGTGCACGCGCAGGGCGCTACGGTCGGCATCCAACTCGCACACGCCGGGCGCAAGGCGTCGGTGTATTCGCCTTTCGCCGAGCACTCCGGCAGCGTGCCCGCGGCCGAGGGTGGCTGGACCACGGTGGGACCGTCGCCGATCGCCTTCGACGGATTCGCCGAGCCGGTCGCGCTGAGCACCGACCAGATCGCCGAGGTGGTCGACGCGTTCGCGAACGCGGCCCGCCGCGCCGATGCCGCCGGTTTCGACGTTGTCGAGATCCATGCGGCGCACGGCTATCTGCTGCACCAGTTCCTGTCGCCGCTGTCCAACGAGCGGAACGACTCGTACGGCGGAAGTTTCGACAATCGCGTCCGGATCGTGCTCGAGGTGGCCGAGGCGGTCCGCCAGGCGTGGCCGGACGGCAAGCCGCTGTTCGTCCGCATCTCCGCCACGGACTGGACCGAGGGCGGATGGACTCCCGCGGACAGTGGCCGGCTCGCCCGGTTGCTCCGTGACCGCGGAGTCGACCTCATCGACGTGTCGACCGGCGGCAACGTGGAGGCCGACATCCCGGTGGGGCCCGGGTACCAGGTGGACTTCGCGCGCTCGGTACACCGTGAGTCCGGGATCGCCACCGCTGCAGTCGGGCTCATCACGCAGCCCGATCAGGCCGAGAAGGTCGCGGGCGACGACGACGTCACGGCGGTGTTGCTGGCACGCGCCGCGCTCCGTGAGCCCGCCTGGCCGTTGCGCGCCGCATACGAACTCGGGGTCTCACATCGGGACGCTCCGTACCCCGCCCAGTACTCCCGAGGCGCCTGGCGATAGCGTTCAGCGCACTCGGATCACGGCGTCGGTATCGGCGAGCACCTGAGTCTTCAAGACCTTCTTCGCGACCTTGCCGGTGGCGGTCCTGGGCATGTCGGATGTGAGATACAGCGCCTCAGGGCATTTGAAGGTGGCCAGGCGCACGTCGGCGAAGGTGCGCAACTCGGCCAGGTCCGGCGTGGTCCCCGGTCTCGGCACGACGACCGCGCACACCCTCTCTCCCATCACCCGGTCCGGCACCCCCACAGCGGCGACGTCGAGGACGTCCGGGTGCTCGTAGAGGACAGCCTCGACCTCGGCGCAGTAGACGTTCTCGCCGCCTCGGATGATGACGTCCTTCACCCGGTCGACGACGTAGACGAACCCGTCGTCGTCGATGTATCCGAGATCGCCACTGCGAAACCACCCGTCCACGAACGACTCTGCGGTCGCCTCGGGGTTGCGCCAGTACCCCTTGGCGACCTGCGGTGAACGGAAACACAGCTGGCCGGTCTCCCCGACCCCGAGCGGCTCGCCTGCCGGTCCCTCCACACGCAGGTCCGCGGTGGGATTGAGACGCCCGACACTGTCGGGGTGGGCCGTGTACTCGTCCCCGACGTTGCTCACCATCGCCGACGTCGTCTCGGTGAGCCCGTAGCCGTTCACGATCTGGACCGATTCGCCGAGCACCTCGCGCACCAGTCGTGGCAGCTCCGGAGGGACGTTCGCGGCTCCACAGGTGAACGACGCGGCCAGCCCGTTGAACTCCTTTGCGCGCGGGTGCTCGAGGAACTCCCGAGCCATCGTCGGCACCCCACCCAGGCCACTGACCTGTTCTTCGTGGGCCCGGCGGATGAAGTCCTCGACATCCCATTTGGGCAGCAGCACAGTCTTGCTGCCGCCCATGGCGCTGCCGACGATCGCCGCGATGCCACCGATGTGGAAGAGCGGCGCGACCATGATCCCGGCCATCTGACCGGACCGTGGCGGCGACTGGCGACCGGAGACGAGGACCTCGCGGAGCGCCATGAACCCCATGTTCATCACATTGGTGATGATGCCGCGATGGGTGATCACCACCCCTTTGGGTCGTCCGGTGGTGCCCGACGTGTACAGGATCGCCGCGACGTCGTCGGTCCCGACAACGGCGAAATCGTCGCTGCCCAACGGGCCTCCGTGGATGAGGTCGTCGAACGCGACCTCACCCCGATGACCCGCACCGTCGGGCCGGACACCGATGATCGGAACCGACAGGTCACCGAGGGCGACGAGACGGTCGACTCGCTCGGCATCTGCGATGATCACGGCCGGGTCCGCCTCGGTGATCGCCGAACCGAGCTCCGGCCCCTTCCACCACGAGTTCATCGGGACCGCAACGGCCCCGAGCACCACCGATGCCCACCAGCTGGTGACGAACTCGGGGAAGTTCCGCATGACGATGGCCACCCGATCTCCCTGGCGCACGCCGAAGTCCCGGGCCAAGCGTGCGGCGAGCGAGCGTGCCTGCGCACGCACATCGCGGACCGTCAGCCGATCGTCTTCATGGACGAGATGTGTCGTGTCGTCGTGTGCCCGCATCGCCTCGAAGATCTCGATGAGGGTCCCGGGGATGTTCGCGTACGCGCGAACGGGGTGGCCGTCGATGATCACCTCGGTGGTCTCGAACGGGGCCCCGGGCCTCATCAAGCCCTCGAGCGCAGGGTCATCGGCGTAGTCGGCGGAGTAGGTACCGGCAGTCGGGCTGAGCGTCACGGTAGGCCTCAGACCGCGATGCCGAGGAAATCGAGGACATTGGTACGCATGATCTGATCGACCTCCTGATCGTCGAATTCGCCGAGTCCGTTCTCGAAATCGGTGGGTTCACTCAGGCCTTCACCGTGCGGCCAATCCGAACCGAACATGACACGCTCGACCCCGATGAGGTCGGCCAGCGCCCCGATGTCTTCTTCGTAGTACGGCGAGACCCACACGTGCCTGCGCAGCGTGTCGAGCGGGTCCTCGACGAACACCCACGGAGTTTGGTTGGCCTGCTTACGAAGTCGCTTGAGCAGCAGCGCGAGCCAGTCGGAGCCGTTCTCGATACTCGCTACACGCAGCGTGGGGTGCCGCTCGAAGACCCCACCGACGACGAGGGAGGCGACCGTGTCGTGGATGGCGCGGTCGGAGACGACGATGGTGGCGAGGACACTCGGATTGCGGAACGGGACGAAACGGTCGGGGCCACCCCATGCCCGCGCGACCGTGCCGTTGTAACCACTGTCACTGAGGTGGAAGGCGACCGCGATGTCGGCCTCGGCGAGTCGGGCCCAGACCTTGTCGAACACCTTGTCGCCCAATGATCTGCCGGTGCCGTGTCCGGCCGGCACCGGCGCCGGCCGGACATAGACCACTTTCACATCGCGTTCGACGAGGCGATCGATCTCCCGCACGGCCTCGTCGGGATCCGCGAACGACAGCATGGGTGCCGCGAAGATGCGCCCCTGATATGCGTACCCCCACTCGTCGTCGAGCCATCGGTTGAAAGCGGTGATACTCGCCATCAAGGCCGGGATGTCGTCCTTGAGCGCCTCCTCGACCCCGCAGGCGAGCGTCGGCAGCAGGATGGCGGCCGACATCTTCTGCCGCGAGATCGTGTCGATCCGGACATCACGGTCCTGGTAGGCGGGGTGGAGCGGTTCCACCTCCATCAGAGTTCGCGGGTCGGTTCCGTCCGGGACCTGACCCCGGAAGATCAGATCCAGACAACCCGGCACGACGACCGGATCGAAGGTCGGGTTGGGCACGAACTCGAAGAGGGTTCCGCCGGCCAGGAGTTCGGTGTGGGTGCCACGACTGATCACCTCGATGCCACGGTGCGTGAACGCGGGGTCCAGATGCCGCGTGAACGCATCGATCGTCTCGTAATAGTGGTTGTCGCAGTCGACCGGTCGGTCGTACGTGACGCCGGCCCCACTGATTCGCGTTCGGGAATCGACCTGCATTCTCCCCGCCTCCTCATAATCTCCGGCCGGCACTGCCGACCACATTACGGGTCAGCTTACTGTTGGTCTAACTGTATTTGTCGCCGTATCGTCGGACCCGACGCGATCACGTTGCCGAGCCGACCTCAGTCGGCTGCCGGCAGCGGGATGCTCAGAGGGCGAAGGAGTACCCGCCGTTGACCGGGATCGTCTGCCCGGTGATCCACGAACCCTGATCGCCGGCGAGGAGAACCGCGAGATGCGCGAGGTCGTCGGGAGTTCCGGGCCGCCGGATCTGATAGTTCTGCAGCACCGCCTTGGCACGTGGCGAATCGGGATCGTCCCAGAGCGCCTCGGTGAGCGGGGTGCGCATCGTGCCGAGCGCGACGCTGTTCACGGTGATCCCGTGGCGTCCACCTTCCATCGCGATCGATCGCATGAACCCCGCCGCGCCGGCCTTCGCCGCCGCGTACACGGCGCTGTTGCGATCACCGGTGCGTGCCGCGTCGGAGACGATGGTGATGATGCGGCCCCACCGCCGGACGATCATGTCCGGCAGCACCGCATGCGTACAGTGCATCACGCCGTAGAGATTGACCTGGATGAACGGCTCCCAGTCGACCGGATCGGTCTCGTCGAAGCGACGACCCACCGTGAACTGGCCCGCACCGGCGTTGCCGGCATTGTTCACCAGGATGTCGATCGTCCCCGACGCGGCGACCGCATCCGCGACGGCATGGTGATCGGTCACGTCGAACGGAACCGCGGTGGCCGCGCCACCCGCGGACCGGATCTCGTCGACCACGGCATCTGCGCGCTCCCGACCGAGGTCGTTCACCAGCACCTCGGCCCCCGCATCGGCGAAGGCCAGGGCCAGCCCTCTGCCCACGCCCTGCCCGGCCCCGGTTATCAGAGCCCGTCGACCGTCCAATTGCAGATCTATTGCCACCGTCGACAACATAGTATGGATTTCGGTGGTCGATCAACCCTCGATGTTCGCACCCACCAACGCGATACACGCGGCGACCGCCGGCTCGACGATGGTGTGCAGCGAGCGATCCTCCTCCAGTGCCGAGGCCGCGAGTTCACGGATGCCACCCCAGATCATCACACCGATCTCGCGGCTCATCGGGGCGATACCCGCGGCGCGCATCTGCGGATTGTCGGTCAACGGCACCAGCACATCGATCAGCGACTCCATCGCCTCGACCTGCACGCGCCGCGCCGACTCGCCGAGTGCCGGCAGCTCACGAATCCAGCTCCACGCGATCTCCGGATGCTCGTCGGTGACGGACACGTACACCTCGACGGCCTGCCGGATCTGCGTTCGCCACTCGGCGGCCGGGTCGACCGCACCGGCGATCGCCCCGACCATGCTGTCGTTGGTCGTCTGCAACAGGTCGACGAAACACGCCTGCTTGTCACTGAATTCCTGATAGAAGGACCGGCGGGACGTGCGGGCCACCCGCACCACATCGGCGACCGTGGTCGCCCGATATCCGTGCTCCATCAGGCACATGGCCATGGCATCGAGCAGGCGTTGCCGCAGCGGTGACACCCGTTCGCCGCCGGCGCCGGTTGAACCCGTCGCGGCGTCGGCCACCGTCGGCGCCGCCTGGGACACAGCTGCATCGGACACCCTCCAACCATACGGCGCCACCCCTTGCGGCAACGCGGAACGCGAGCGTACCGTCGGACCGGTACGCCGCTGTACCAGCCGTCGCCGCCACCGGACCCCCGGGAAGGGAACCGCACATGGTCGCCGCACAACCCGTCGGAGGATCCGTCGCCGACTCGATCACATCGTCCGACCCGTCGCCGGTGCTGCCACCCGGACCGCATCTGCCCGCGTTCGTGCAGGGGCTCGGGTTCGTGGCCCGGCGCCGGCAGACACTCGCCGCGTTCGCCCGTCGGTACGGCCCGGCGTTCACACTCCGAATCCCGTTGTTCGGCAAGGTTGTCGTCATCGCCGATCCGACCATGGCCAAGCAGCTGTTCACCACGCCAACCGACCAGGTCGTCAACGTCCGGCCGAATCTGGGCCGCATCCTCGGCGACGGATCGATGTTCGCACTCGAGGGCACCGACCACCGCCGCCGGCGCAAACTCCTCACGCCCCCACTGCACGGACGGAGGATCAAACAGTACGAAGCCGTGGTCGCCGAGGAGTTCGACGCCGAGGCACGGACCTGGCGAATGGGCAGCGAGTTCGCCACCCTCGAACCGATGATGCGCGTGACGCTCAATGTCATCCTCCGGACGGTCTTCGGCGCAGACGGGCGCGAGCTCGACACCCTGCGCGACATCATCCCGCCGCTGGTGACGGTCGGCTCCCGCCTCGCATCCACCCCCGACCTCCCGTTCTCCCTGGGCCGTCTGGACCCACGGCGCAGCTTCGCGACCCGCAGGCAGATCTACGTCGACACCCTCGCGACGCTCATCACCAAGGCACGCGAGGACCCCCGGCTCGACGAGCGCGACGACATCCTCGCGCTGATGCTGCAGAGCACCTACGACGACGGTTCGTCGATGACCGACGCCGAGATCGGCGACGAGTTGCTGACGCTCCTGGTGGCCGGCCACGAGACCACCGCGACCACGTTGGCCTGGGCAATCGAACGGCTGCAACGCAATCCGGACGTTCTTCGCAGACTGGTCGACGAGGCCGACGAGGGTGGCAGCGAGCTCCGGATGGCCACCATCATGGAGATCCAGCGCAGTCGCCCGGTCATCGACCTGGCCGGCCGCCACGTGGTCACCGATCTCCTCGACCTCGGCCGGTACCGGATCCCACGGGGCTACAACGTCCTGGTCGCCATCTCCCTCCTCCATGATGACAGCCGCCAATTCGCCGACCCGGAACGCTTCGATCCCGGCCGGTTCGTCGGGAGCACTCCGGGACAGGCCTGGCTGCCGTTCGGCGGCGGGACCCGCCGGTGCATCGGCGCCGCGTTCGCCCACATGGAGATGGATGTCGTCCTGCGAAGCCTGCTGCGGGACTTCGTCATCGAGCCGACATCGGCCAACGGCGAGGCGTGGCACAGCCGTGGCGTTGCCTACTCCCCCCGCCGTGGCGGCCGCGTCACCCTTCGGCGCCGCGCGGCCACGGGCTAGGCGAGCAACTCGTCGAGCGCGGCGGCGTCGAGGCCCAGCATCGGCGAGATCCGGCCGATCGGGAACGACGAGACCATCATCAGGATGGCCGGATCGAGTTCGTCGACGCCCATCGATGCCGCGATCCGAGAACGGAATTCGGGGCCCGCGACGGGATGATCGAGCACCTCACCGACCGTCGACGACGGGCCGACCGGTGCGGTTCGATCGTCGCCGGCCACCTCGACGCCGGCCGACACCCGGATGTCGCGGCTCGATGCACCGACCTCCACCCGGTAGGTACCACTCTCCACGACCCAGTCGTCGGCCACCCGATCCCAATATGCCAGTTCGGATCTCGGTATCCGAAGTCCAAGACGCTGCGATCCTCCCGGTTCGAGGTCAGCGATCCCGACCGCCTTCAGCTCCCGGGGTGGACGGGCGACCACCGAGTCGTCCAGGCCGAGATAGACCTGCGCCACTGCCCGTCCCGCACGACCACCCGCATTCGACACCGTCACGTCGAGCTCGAGCGCCGTCTCGGTCGCTCTCACCTCGAGATCGTCGAATTCCATCGTGGTGTAAGACAATCCGTGTCCGAACGGATAGCGCACCGGGAGATCGCGAGCGTCGTACCACCGATACCCGACGAAGATCCCCTCGCCGTAGCGCACATGCAGCTGCTCGCCGGGAAAGTCCAGAAAGGACGGACTGTCGGCCAGGCGTACGGGGATCGTCTCCGGCAGTCGCCCGGACGGATCGACCACACCATAGAGAATGTCGGCGATCGCTCCGCCGCCGGCCTGCCCGAGCAGCCAGCCCTCGAGCACCGCGGGAGCCGCATCGACCTCGGCCAGGTCGACCACGCTTCCGTTGGAGAGCACCACGACCGTCCGAGGATTCTCCTCGACGACCCGCCCGAGCAGCTCGAGCTGCGGCGCAGGCAGACGCCAGTCCGTGCGGTCGAAACCTTCGGATTCGTCGTCGTCGCCGAGCCCGAGGAAGACCACCGCAACCTCGGCACGGCGAGCGGCTTCGACGGCCTCCGCTACCAGGACATCGTCGGATTCCGTTGCGCCGATCACGAATCCCGGAGCGAACGACACCATCCCCGGGTCTGCGAGGTCCCGGTCTGCGAGCAATCGCATCTCATCGAGCGCGACGTCGAGGCGGAAGGGATTGATCTTGGAACTCCCACCGCCCTGATAGCGCGGTGTCCGCGCGAACTCACCGATCACCGCGACCGACGTCGATCGGGCGAGCGGCAGCACCGGGCCGGCGTCGTCGACGACGTCGTTCTTCAGCAGGACCGGACAGCGCCTCGCCACCTCCCGCGCCAGGCTGTGGTGAGCCTCGCGGTCGTAGGTCGTGGCATCGGTGGCGTGCTCCGCGGCGGCCAACGCCAGCTCGACCACCCGGCAGGCCGCCGCATCCAGTACCGCCGCAGCCACCTCTCCCCGATCGACCGCGGCCCGCACCGCGCCCGGCCCGACGTCCCCGCTCGACGGCATCTCCAGATCGAGTCCGGCACTCAGCGCTGCGACCCGATCGTCGACCGCCATCCAGTCGGAGATCACCAACCCCTCGAATCCCCATCGCCCGCGCAGGGTCTCGGTGAGCAGCCAGGTGTTCTCGGTCGCGTACACGCCGTTGATCTTGTTGTACGACGCCATGATCGTCCACGGCGCTTCGGTGCGGACGATGTGCTCGAACGCCCGGAGATAGATCTCGTGCAGCGGCCGGTCGTCCACATCCGCACTGACCCGGAGACGTTCGTGTTCCTGGTTGTTCACCGCGAAGTGTTTGACCGAGGTCCCGACGCCGTGACGTTGCACGCCGCGCACGAGGGCGGCGCCGATGCGGCCGGTCAGATATGGGTCCTCGGACAGGTATTCGAAGTTCCGCCCGCCCAGCAGGGACCGCTTGATGTTGACGCCCGGACCGAGGATCACCCCGACCCGTTCGGCGACGCACTCGATCCCGAGCGCATCTCCGACTCGCTCGATCGCGGCAGCATCGAACGACGAGGCCATCGCCACCGCAGGCGGGAAACACACCGCCGGAACCGAGTCGTTGATGCCGAGGGCGTCGGCATCGCCCGCCTGTTTGCGAATCCCGTGCGGACCGTCGGTGAGCATAAGCGGCTCGACACCGTGGTCGGTGAATCCCACCGTGTGCCAGAACGATGCTCCGGACGTGAGGGCAGCCTTCTGCGTCGTCGACAGGGCGGCGACGATCTCGGCGGCTCGCCGGTGATGGTCACCGGGCCGCGACGGGGAGGGCGTTTGAGTCGGCATGAAGCCAGCCTGCCCGAGGCGATATCTCGATTCAATGTCCCCGCCGAGCGGGTCCCGACACGGGCTGTATAGTGACCCGGGCCACACTCGTGACGAGGAAGGTAGCGCCGATGACGGTCACCGACGAACGCGCGGACGACCCGAACTTCGAGTACGTCAGAACCGATCCCGACCGGCCGCCCGTGGCGATCATCGATCGCTCGCCGATGACGACCGGCAAGAAGATCCTGTTCGCCATCATCGGGTTGATCGGTGCGGTCTCCTGGGCGATCGTCGCCTTCGTCCGTGGCGAGAATGTGAACGCGGTCTGGTTCGTCCTGGCCGCGGTCTGCACGTACGTCATCGCGTACCGCTTCTACGCCCGGATGATCGAGATGAAGGTCGTCAAGCCGCGCGACGATCACGCAACTCCCGCCGAGGTTCTCGACAACGCCCGCGATTACATGCCGACCGACCGGCGAGTGCTGTTCGGGCACCATTTCGCGGCGATCGCCGGCGCGGGGCCCCTCGTCGGTCCGGTGCTGGCCGCTCAGATGGGCTATCTGCCGGGCACGATCTGGATCATCATCGGCGCGGTGTTCGCCGGTTGTGTGCAGGACTATCTGGTCCTGTCCATCTCGACCCGTCGTCGGGGACGGAGCCTGGGCCAGATGGCCCGCGACGAACTCGGCGCCTTCGGCGGGACGGCGGCCATCGTCGCCGTCTTCGTCATCATGATCATCCTGATCGCCGTCCTCGCATTGGTGGTCGTCAACGCCCTGGCCGAGAGTCCGTGGGGCGTGTTCTCGATCGCGATGACCATCCCGATCGCCCTGTTCATGGGCGTCTACCTGCGCTACCTCCGGCCCGGTCGGGTCAGCGAGGTCTCCATCATCGGCGTCGTGCTCCTGCTCGGCGCGATCGTCGCGGGCCGCTACGTCGGCGAATCATCCTGGGGCAACGACTGGTTCAGTCTCTCGCCGGTCGTTCTGAGTTGGGCCATCATCATCTACGGCGTGGCGGCCGCCGTGCTGCCGGTGTGGTTGCTGCTGGCGCCACGCGATTATCTCTCCACCTTCATGAAGGTCGGCACCATCGCGCTGCTCGCGCTGGGCATCCTGCTGGTCCGCCCGGTGATGGAGGCGCCGGCGGTCAGTGACTTCGCCTGGAACGGAAAGGGCCCGGCCTTCGCGGGTGCGCTGTTCCCGTTCCTGTTCATCACGATCGCCTGTGGCGCCCTGTCCGGATTCCACTCGCTGATCGCCTCGGGCACCACACCGAAGATGCTGGCGAAAGAGGGCCAGGCCCGGATCATCGGATACGGCGGCATGCTGACCGAATCCTTCGTCGCGATCATGGCGCTGATCACCGCGTGCATCCTCGACCAGCACCTCTACTTCGCGATGAACGCCCCGAAGGCGGTCACCGGCGGCACCGCCGAAGGGGCCGCGGACTACGTCAACGGTCTCGGCCTGGGTGGCACACCGGCGACCGCCGAACATCTCCAGCAGGCCGCCGATGGCGTGGGCGAATCGTCGATCGTGTCCAAGACCGGCGGCGCGCCGACGCTCGCGATGGGTATGGCCGACACCCTCCAGGACGCGATCGGCGGCGAATCGCTGCGGTCGTTCTGGTACCACTTCGCGATCATGTTCGAGGCCCTCTTCATTCTGACGACCGTCGACGCCGGCACCCGGGTCGCGCGGTTCATGCTGTCCGACGGCATCGGGAACCTACCCGGCGCAAAGCGATTCAAGGATCCGTCGTGGCGCCCCGGTGCCTGGCTGTGCACGCTCATCGTCTGCGCGCTCTGGGGATCGATACTCCTCATGGGAGTCACCGACCCGCTGGGCGGCATCAACACGCTGTTCCCGCTGTTCGGCATCGCCAACCAGTTGCTGGCGGCGGTCGCACTGACGGTCGTCACGGTCGTCCTGTTCAAACGCGGCCAGGTCAAATGGGCGTGGATCCCGGGAGTACCGCTGATCTGGGATCTGATCGTCACCATGTCCGCGTCGTGGCAGAAGATCTTCTCCGACAACCCCTCCATCGGATACTGGTCGCAGCACAGTGCGTTCGTCGATGCGAAGGACCAGGGACTGACGACGTTCAAGACGGCGAAATCCGCGGACGAGATCGACGCGGTCATCCGGAACACCTTCATCCAGGGCACACTGTCGATCATCTTCGCGGTCCTGGTGTTGATCGTCGCCGTCGTCGGCGCCTACATCTGCTTCCGGGCGCTGCGGCTGGGTGGTATGCCGACCACCGAGGAGGAGCCGGTGCCGTCGAAGATCTTCGGTCCACGCGGACTGATCACGACGCCCACCGAGAAACGGGTCCAGCGGGAATGGGACGAGTACCTCGCAGCCCATCCGGCGACCGAGTCATCGTCGAGCGGGTCATCGTCGAGCGGGTCACCGTCGAGCGAGACGGGGTCGCCATGATCGACACCGTTCGTCGCGGATGGCACGCCGTCAGTTGGTACGTCGGCAGCGTGATGGGTGACCGCGACTACGCGCGCTATCTCGAACACGCCGCACGCACTCATCCGGATCGGCCTCCGCTCTCCGAGCGGGAGTACTGGCGGCACCGGTATGCAGAACAGGACCGCAATCCCGGCGCTCGCTGCTGCTGATCGGCAGCTGATACCGGTCAGGCTCCGTTTGGTTGATCCGCTCCCGTGGCGGGTAGTACTGGATTCATGGATCACCCCGAACAGATCGTCGGCGACGCGGGCCGTCGCGACGTGGCCGACTGTGCGGAGACCGACTCGTGGTCGGTGCGAATCGTCGCCGATCCGGGGCCGCCGACGGCCACCGTCGACCGGATCCGCAACCGGCTGGACAAACGCCTGAGTGAGAGCGCGGGAATCGACTCACTGACGGTCGACACCGAAACTCTCGCGCTGAATCCGGACGGTGGCCTCCTCGTCCCCGAGCGGGTGCACAGCCTGGAAGACGAAGCGTCGGTGGTCGTGGTGATCACCGAGTTCCCGCGCGCAGACCGCCGACGAGGAATGATCGCCGAGGTCGACCACCGTCGGTCCACAGTCGTCGTGTCACTACCGGCGCTGGGCCTCGCCGCACATCGCCTGTTGCCCGTCCTGGTTGCCGCGATCACCCGCTTGCGCACGCCGGATGCGTCGAGCACGCCCCGCGGCACCCACTGGCAACCCGGCGATCGCGATGATCTCGAATATCTCGCCGGCGGAAGGTTGTTGAGCCGTACCAGGATGGTGGCCGGGATGGTCCGCGGCAATCGTCCGTGGCGGCTCATTCCGACGCTGACCGGCCTGATGGCCGCGGCCGCCGCCACCGCCAGTTTCGGTGTCTTCTACTCATCCATCTGGGCAATGGCCAACGCACTCAGCCCATGGCGGCTGGCCGGCCTCTCCCTGCTCTCCATCGTCGTGATGACGGTCTGGCTGATCGCCAACAACAGATTGTGGGAACGCCGTGGCTCCTTGCCGTCTGCGCGTGCCCGCCTCTACAACGCGGCGACCGCGACGACGGTGCTGCTCAATGCCGCGGTGCTGTATGTCGGCCTGTTCGTCGCCACGGTGTGCGCGGCACTCGCCGTGATCGACTCCGGCTTTCTGGCACAGGAGTTGGGCCGACCCAGCGCCTCGTTTCGCGATTACGTGTACCTGGCCTGGCTCGCCACCTCGATGGGTACCGTCGCCGGCGCGGTCGGATCCAGCGCCGACAGCTACGAGGACATCCTCTCCGCGACCTACGGATATCGCGAACGCGGCCGGAGGAGGGCCGAGGACGACCGCGAGCGCCGGATCGAGGCCTCGCGCGAGACCGAGCAGGGATGAGGAGGAAACATGACCACGAAGAAGCCGCAGCACATGGCCACGACACTCGTCGAGCGGGCCGGTCGCACCTACGCCGACGAGGCCGGCATCACCCTCAAGGACAAGCCGGCACCACTGTTCCAACTCCTCGTCCTCTCACTTCTGCTCAGCACCCGCATCTCTGCCGACATCGCCGTCGCGGCGGCGCGCGAACTGTTCGCCGCCGGCTACCGCACGCCGGAGAAGATGGCCGGTGCGCAGTGGCAGTCGCTCGTCGACGCCCTGGGACGCGGCCACTATGTGCGCTACGACGAGAGCACGGCCACCCGGCTCGGCGAAGCTGGCCAAAAGGTCCTCGACGACCACCACGGTGATCTGCGTGTGCTGGCGAGAAAAGCGGACGGCGACGTCGGGCGCGCCGGCGCACTGCTGCAGGAGTTCACCGGGATCGGCCCGGTCGGCGCGGACGTGTTCCTGCGCGAGGTTCAGGCGGTCTGGGAGTGGGTCTGTCCCTACTTCGACAAGCGGGCGCTCGCGGCGGCGACGGACGTAGGTCTGCCCGACGATCCCGCCGAATTGGGCAGGCTCGCCGACGGCCGACCGGCAGTCCTCGCGGCCGCCCTCGTTCGGGCTTCCCTCGACGACGATCTCCGCACGGATCTGGGCTGATCCGAAACCCCATTTCGGTCGAAATGCTGTGACGCACCGCACAGTTGGAGTGTGTTCTTCGTCACCGTGGATTTGATTGCGGAAAGTGATCATTGGTCACCAAAACGCCGCGATGCGCAGGCAATTCACAGGAATCCCCGGTGTGTTATCTGAGCGTTACCTCAATGCCGCAGGTCATCGTGTCGGCGTGACCTATCCGTTACCGGTCTTGTACGGTCGCCACCGGTCCGAAGATCAGCTGCCCAGCCCGCTATGGGGCGGCGATAGGAGGAACGATGACCATGAGCATGAAGAAGCTCGCAGTGCGCGCCGGAATCGTCGGTGCGCTGTCCCTGGCCCCACTCGCCGCCTTCGCCGGTAACGCTTCGGCAGCCGGCAACTGGGACGCCGTCGCCCAGTGCGAGAGCGGTGGCAACTGGTCCACCAACACCGGCAACGGCTACTACGGCGGTCTGCAGTTCTCGCAGAGCACCTGGGAGGCCAACGGTGGGTCCGGTAACCCGGCCAGCGCCTCGAAGGCCGAGCAGATCCGCGTGGCCGAGAATGTTCTCGCCTCGCAGGGTCCGGGCGCCTGGCCCGTGTGCGGCTCCAACCTCTGACCTCAGAGCAGAGCTCCACGTCTGACCCGTGAGCCGGGTCGAGGAGTGTCGATGTCGACACCTCTCGGCCCGGCTCACGTCGTCATGTCGCTCCGATGCCGGGCTCCGATGAGCCGTGCCACCATCGGGAAGAGCAGGACCGTCGTCGCGCCTGCCGCGACCAGGGTCGACGCCACCCCGATCGACATCAGGTCCGACGCCGTCGCGACCTGTGTCACCGCGACGATGATCGGCAGTCCCGTCGCGGCGTAGAGCGCCAGTTGTGCACGCTCATGGCCGAATTCCAGATTCGCCCCGTGGTCGATGTATCGCTCGCTCAGCCACACCGGCAGCCCTCGGGCGATCGCGATCGCTGCGACCAGGGCTGCCCACGTACCCGGGTGTCCGAGAACCGCGGTCACGTCGATACCCATCCCCGACGTCACGAAGAAGACGGGGATGAAGACGCCGAACCCGATCACCTCGAGAGACTTGCCCACTTCTTGCTGTTCGGGCCCGATGAGGCGCCGCAAGATCAGGCCCGCCGCGAACGCCCCGAGCACCACGTCGAGATCGAACACGGCCGCCACCGTCATCAGTGACACGAGCAGCAGGATGACGATCCGCACCGGCAACTGGATGGTGCCGCCGCGCATGACGGTCACGGCTCGTCGCACGCCGGGCACACGCGTGATGAGTCGTTGCGGCACAGCGCCGATGATCACCGCGGCCACGCCGAAGAGCACCAGCACCACCAGAGCTCCCACCAGGTCTCGGCTGGTCAGCAGTAGCGACATAGCCAGGATCGGCCCCAACTCCCCCACGGCACCGTGCGCCATCACCGAGCGGCCCAGTGGTGTGTCGAGAACACCGGCCTCACGGATGATCGGCAGCAGGGTGCCGAGCGCGGTCGAGGTGAGGGCGATGGCCACGGCGATGTGGGTGGAGAAACCCTCGCCCGGAACCGTCAGCGTGACGACGACCAGCGCGGACACCAGGCCGATCAGCCAGGTGAACCGGGCAACCCGCCCCGACTTGCCGCTCAGCAATTGCGGATCCAGCTCGTAGCCGGCCAACAGGAAGAGCAGTCCGAGGCCCATCTGGCTCAAGATCGCGACACTGTCGTTGTCGGCCCAGCCCAGCATGTTCGGTCCGACGACCATTCCCGCGATCAGCAGCACCACCGCATCGGGCACATAGCCGCGGGTGACCCGGGAGATCAGTGGGGAGGCCACCGCCGCTGCCGCGATCCAGAAGAGCGATTCGATCGCCGTCGTGTCCATCTCGGACGACGCTTCGGCCAGCAGCATCATGTGGAACATCCTGGCACAGCGAGGTTCCAGGCCCGATCCCGTCATGTGCGAGCGAATCGGGATCTCGACCAATCCGCTGACGAGCACCACGCGAATGCTCGATAGAAGGACCACTTCTCGACGACAAGCCGGAGGTTAGAACGCATGAGCAATCGCACACGAGGCCGTCACCGCGCTCCGAACCAGCACCGCCGCATGGCGACATTCGTCGCCGCAGGATCCGCACCTGTGGTGTTCGCGTTCGCCGCCGCCGGGGCCGCATCGGCGGCGCCGGCAGCGCCGCCGTCGCATGATCGTGCGCCCATGCCATCGATTCCCACCCTGCCTGCGATACCCGCCCTGCCCACGCCGTCACTGCCCGCGCTCGCACCGCATGTCTCGCCGCCGGCGGCGGTCTCGGGGGCCGCCGCACCGCGCGCCGCGATCAGTCCCCCGTCGGGTGACACCCAGGCAGGCGCTCAGCGCACCGGACGAGGCACTCGGGTCCAGCGGACGCAGCCGTTGGGACCACTCGATCTGAGTTCACTCCATGCACCGATGGCGGTGGCACCGGTCAAGCCGATCACGCCGACCCCGGGGACCGTGCGCGCCGGTGACCTCCAGGCACCGGCACCCGACTGGCTCTCGCCGCAACAGACGCGGCAGGTGAACGACGCTGCCGCAGGCGCCGAGGCCCAGGTCGCGGCCGCCGGTGACTCGATGGGCCTCGACCCCGCACGTTCGGACCGAGTCGCGGCAGCGACCGTCGGCGACGCGACCGCGGGCGCGGCGATCGCGACCGTGACGGTCGGCGCACCGCTGGCCGCGGCAGGCGGGGTGGTCGGCGGAGTCGCCGGGCTGGTCGCCGGTGTGCCCTTCCTGCCAGCAGGCCTGGTGGTCGGCCCGGTCGCAGGCGCCGCCATCGGGGCCGCGGTCACCGCGGCGCCGTTCACCGCCATGGGTGCCGGAATCGGCGCGGGCGTCGGGATGGCACGGGGACTCGCCGAGCCCCCGCACCGGTAGGCGCGACCGGCACCACCACACGTTGTGCAACGACACCAACAACCCGACCTGACCGTCGGGTAGGTGACAGGGTTGGAGACCACACCCGCACCGCGATTGGAGTCGCACGATGGAGACCCTCGACGACCCGGAGGCCGTCGGCAGTTCCGACGAGTTGTCCGACCGCATCAGTCTGTCGATGTCACTGTTGATGACACCCGACATGGCGAACTTCGCCGGGAACGTCCACGGCGGCACGCTGCTCAAGCTGCTCGATCAGGTGGCGTATGCGTGTGCGAGCCGCTATTCGCGGAGGTACGCGGTGACACTCTCGGTCGACCGGGTGATCTTCCGGGAACCGATCCGGGTCGGCGAGGTCCTCACCCTCACCGCGTCGGTCAACTACACCGGCCGCACGTCGATGGAGGTCGGCATCCGGGTCGACACCGAGGACGTGCACACGGGACAACGACGCCATACCAACAGCTGCTACTTCACGATGGTCGCGACCGACGACAACGGACGGCCACACGAGGTGCCGCAACTCATTCCGCGAACGGAGGTGCAGAAACGCCGCTTCCGTGACGCGCAGGACCGGCGTGCCGCGTTACGGTCCGCGCAATGATCGGTCAGCCCGCCATCTTGAGGCCGATCACGCCGCCGACGATGGCCACGATGCAGACGACCTTGACCAGGCTGACCGACTCCTCGCCCGTCGCCATCGCATAGACGACGGTGAGCGTTGCGCCGATGCCGACCCAGACGGCGTAGGCGGTTCCGGTGGGCAGACTGCGCATCGCATAGGCGAGACCGGCCATGCTCGCGATCAGTGCGACGGCGAAAACCGCGCTGGGTCCGAGCCGGCTGAAGCCCTCGGACTTGCCCATCGCGGTCGCCCAGACGGCTTCCAGGACACCCGATACGACCAGAACGAGCCAGGACATGACAGTGACCTCCAGAGCCACCGTCTTGTCGTCGGCCGGGTACGGCGGGCTCGTCCGGTTGTCATCGTCGACCGATCCAGGCTAGCAAACCGGCGATCGGGCCTCGGCGATCTCGGGCCTTGCGGACGAGGGTCAGTCCTCGGGGACGTCGTCCTCGTCGAGCGCACTCACCGCGATGCCGTACGGCAGGAACCGCACCTTCCGCTTCGGATCGGTGTTGTGCTTGTTCGCGCGCAGGGCATCGAGTTCGGTGGCATAGACCTGTTCGACGCGAGCTCCGCCTTCGTCGTCGACGACGAACACCGCCCAGACGCCGGTGCCGGTGTCACCGGTTGTCTCCGGCTCGCGGCGGGTGCGGCGCCCGGTGTCCTCGAAGATCGCCGACCACGTGCCGCCCGATCCGCCGGGACTCGCCAGGAACTTGCCGACCATGTCGCGGACCCCGTCGGTGGCCTCGCGTGCGAACCGGTCGAAATCCTCCGGGCTCATCCCGAATGGTCCGTTGTTGTCCGCCATGTGAGCCTCCTGATGCAGCGGGCCGCGGCAGTTTGTGCCGTGTCCATCCAGTCTCCACAGGTTCGGCGATCTCCGCCACCATCCCCGAGGTCGACGGGACCTCAGGCCAGGCCCGCGTCATGCATGATGATCGCGACCTGGACCCGATTCGAGGTCCCGAGCTTGCCGAAGATGTGCGAGATGTGCGCCTTGACGGTTGCCACGCTCATGTAGAGCTCCTCGGCGATCTCCGCGTTCGACGCACCTTTCGCCAGGCACACCGCGACCTCGCGCTCGCGCTCGGTCAGACTGCCGAGGGACGCGTGCCCGGGCGACGAACGGCCGGCGACACCACCGTTGTGCACCACCTGCTTGATCAGGGCGGCGGTCACCGACGGGCTCAGCGCCGGCTCACCACGAAGGACGTTCTTGATCGCGGCGACGATGTCCTGCGGTGCCGTGTCTTTCAGCAGGAATCCGTCGGCGCCGACCGCCAGCGCGCGGACCACGTAGTCGTCGGCATCGAAGGTCGTCAGGACGATGACCGACGGGGGACGCTCGACGGCCTTGAGTGCCGCGGTCGCGGCGATCCCGTCCATCACGGGCATCCGGAGATCCATCAAGACCATGTCGACCGGCTCGGCGCGGTGCCGATCGACGGCGTCCTGGCCGTTGGCTGCCTCGGCCGCGACATCCAACTCGGGATCGCCGCCGAGCAGCAGCCGCAGACCGGAACGGACAAGCGGATCGTCGTCGACGATCATGATGTGCGCGCTCATGCCTGCCACGGTAGCCAGACATGCAGGACGAAACGCCGGTCGTCGGTGCGTACTGCCGAGTGTCGGCCCCCGCTCAACGCGACCCGCTCCGCGACGCCGACGAGACCCAGACCGGAACGCGGTGGCGCAGTCGTGGGCTCGTGCCGTAGTGGGAGCGGGTTGTCGACGAGAAGGTCGACGCCCGAATCGGGATCGCCCTTGATCCGTACCGCGACGGTGGCGGCGGGCGCGTGTTTGCGCGCATTCGTCAATGCCTCCTGGAGGCATCGGTACAGGGTCCGGAATCGCGCAGGTGCGATGGCGGTCAGGTCCGCGGCGCAGAGGTATTCGATCCGCATCCCACCGGCGCGGTTCTCCTCGATCAATGCATCGAGGTCTTCGGGAAGTGCCTGCGGCACTTCGGGATCGGCGTCCCCGGGCCCCTCGCGCAGAACGCCGAGCACCTCGCGTAGCTCCGTCAGGGCGAGGTGGGAGGTCTCCTGGATCGTCTGCGCGGTCTCCCGGACCTGCCGACGATCGAGGTCATCGCGATACGCCAGCGCGCCCGCATGCATGCTGACCGTCGAAATCCGATGAGCGAGAACATCATGCATCTCACGGGCGATCCGGGCCCGCTCGACCGACCGGGCCCGGCGCACCTCGGACTCCTGCTCGGCCTCGGCAAGGGTCGCCCGTAGGCGCCAACTCGCCAGCAACTCCCGGCGTGAGCCGATGTACATCCCCCACGCGATCATCGTCGCGATGGCCGCCAGCATGGTGCCGTAGCGCACCAGCAGAGGCTCTTCGACATCGGGCACATTGAAGAATTCCTCGGCGAGGACCCCACATCCGACCGCGAGGACGGCCTGCGGAATGATCTCCCGCCATTTCCGTCTGGTCGACAACGACACCATCGCCAACGTGCTCGGCCCGAGCGAGCTCGCCGAAAGGATCCCGGCCAGATTGGTGAGGGTCGCGATTGCCACCGGATGCGAACGCCGCCACCACACGAGGACGTAGCTGACGATCCCCACGGCCAGGTCGGCCGCGAACCACCAGCGAACATGCTCCCACTGATAGCCCACCCGCGAACCCCAGGCGATCCCGGTGATCAGGAGCATCAACGCCAGGCGCCATCCGTGACTCCACCAGGTCAACGGTGGCTGATAATCCTCGGGACGCACACCCTCACGGTAGTCGGGGTGTTCCCGGGGGCACCTCATACTCGCGGCCACACCGATATCCGACTTTGGTCGCACCCGGCAATGGCCACGAGCCCGATGCGCGCGATCCCCTGTGTCGCGGACGATGGACACCATGATCACCGTCGAGAACCTCACCAAGAGATACGGCGACCACATCGCCGTCGATGACGTGTCCTTCGCCTGTAAGCCCGGTCAGGTCACCGGATTTCTGGGACCGAACGGCGCAGGCAAATCCACCACCATGCGGATCATCGCCGGCCTGACGCCTGCCACCTCGGGCACCGCGAACGTCGGTGGCACGGCGTTTCGGGACATCCCCAATCCGGCGACCCAGGTCGGGGTGCTCCTCGACGCGTCCGCCCAACACGCCGGACGCACGGGCGCCGAGATCCTACGGTTGAGTGCGATGACGCTCGGCATCCCGAAGTCGCGTGTCGCGGAGATGCTCGAGATGGTGAGTCTGACGCCCGACGAGGCCGACCGCCGTGTCCGCAACTACTCCCTCGGCATGCGTCAGCGCCTCGGAATCGCGAACGCGCTGCTGGGCGAGCCGCACATCCTGATCCTCGACGAACCGGCCAACGGGCTCGATCCCGCGGGTATCCACTGGATGCGAACTCTGTTGCGGGACTATGCGAATCGGGGCGGCACGGTATTGCTGTCGTCGCACCTGCTGCATGAGATCGAGATCATCGCCGACGAGATCCTGGTGATCGGACACGGCCGGATCGTCGCCCAGGGCACCAAAGACGAACTCCTCGCCGGAAACGGTGCCCGGGTCCGCTCACTCGACGACACCGCGCTGGCCGCGGCCCTCTCGCGCGCCGACATCCATGCCCGGCCGGCGGACGGTGGCGGTCTGACCACCGATGCCGCCCCCGAAGACGTGGGCCGGGTCGCCGCCGCATCCGGGATCGTGCTGGTGGAGCTGCGCCCGGGCGACGGTGCGCAACTCGAAGAGATGTTCCTGCAGCTCACGCAACAGACCCAACGCGAACAACCAGTCCTCCAGGGAGCACAGCCATGACCGTCCCCGTGCAGCACGCGCCCGCCGACGACACGATCGCCGTCGACCGGCGAACGTCGTCGATTCCGTTGACGCGCCTGACCGCCGTCGAACTCCGCAAACTCGTCGACACCCGCGCAGGCTTCTGGCTCACCGCGTCGATCGGCCTGATCTCGGTGGTCGTCGTGGTGGCCATGCTCATCGCGAACCGCGACAACCCCGCCGACCTCAATTTCGGTCAGTTCTTCGGGATGATGAACATCCCCACCGGGATCATCCTGCCCATCCTCGCGGTCCTGCTGGTGACCGGCGAGTGGAGCCAACGGACCGCACTCACCACGTTCACGATGGAACCGCGCCGCGAGCGGATCGTCGCGGCCAAACTCCTCGCCGCACTGGCCGCAGGCATCGGCGCCGTGGTTCTCTCGCTCGTCCTCGGCGCCGTCGGAAACGTGATCGCGGGCATCGCCTTCACCGATCCGGCGGGTGCCTGGTCGTTCACCGCGGCCGGACTGGTCAACTCGTTCCTCCTGCAGATGTTCGGCCTGCTCCTCGGCTTCGCCTTCGCCGCACTGATCCTGAACACTCCTGGCGCCATCGTCGCGTACTTCGCACTGCCGACCGCACTGTCCCTCGTCACCGAGCTCGTGCCGTGGTTCAAGGACAATCTCGGCCAGTGGATCGACACCGGATCGACGAATGCGCCCTTCCAATCCGGTGATTGGGCCACCGGGGGCGAATGGGCCCGGCTGATCGTCTCCGCAGTCATCTGGATCGCCATCCCATTGACGCTGGGGGTGATCCGGGTACTGCGCTCCGAGGTCAAGTAGACCCCGGTGCGCGTTGCGACCGGCGGGCCCACTCTCCCCGAGGCCCGCCGGTCGCACTCATCTCCGTATCGGCCGGTTCATCCGAACAACCAGGCATTCGGCGAGCAGACCACGGGAACCGGAACCCCGGGGCCGCCGGGCACGACGGGGATCTTCGCCGAGAATGCGTTGAGCACGATCGACACCGCACGCAACGAATAGCTCAACGCGAGGTGATCGGAGGTGTCGATGCCACAGCCGTCCTGCAGGGTGATGTTGCGGACGTCCGGACCGTTGAGGAAGGTCGACTGATACGGCGTGGTGACCTCGTCGTATTTCGTCCCGATGACCGTGTATTTCACCCCGGGCACCGTGTCACCACCGGCATTGAGTTTCTTCAGGAACTCCGAGTCGTACACCTGCTGGATTCCGGAGACGCCCACTCCCAGCGCGATCGGGCCGAGCACATCGATTCCGGCGTTGTTGATGAGACGCCCGAGCGTGCCGATCCCGAGCAGAGTGGTGCCGTGGTTGGTCGCACCCAATGTCACGAGCCGATCCACCTTGTCGGCACCGCCGTCGAACTTCAGGTATTGCCGCGCGACCAGCCCGCCCTGCGAGTGGCCCACGATGTTCACTTTCGAGGCGCCTGTCGAGGAGCGCACCCGATCGACGAACGACGCCAACTGCTCGGCGGACTGGGCGATGTCGCCGGTGCCGTATGCACCCGGGATCGCGCTGCCGAGCCCGCCGCCACCGGCCGCGCCCAGGATGCCGTAGTTCAGCGCGAACACGCACATGCCTGCGCGCTTCAGGTAGGGCGACAGGTAAGCCCAGTTGTTGTAGGCATTTTCCCAGGTCCCGTGCACCAGGACGACCGGCGTTCGTCCGTCGGAGGCCTTGCAGTTCCAGTCGTTCGCCCCGGGCGGCGCGACGTCGGGACTGCGGAGTCCGTTGCCGAACGCCTTCCAGAAGTCGTCTTCCTTCTTCCCGCTACCGGCCGGGACCTTCGACGTGCTCGAACCGCTCAGGATGACATCGTCGGCCACCTGCTTCTTGAGACCCGACTTGATGGTGCCATCGAGCTCCTGCTGGGTGGCCGCCGATGCCGGCGCCGCGGCGCCCCATCCCAGGGATAGGACCGCGGCCACCGCGATCGCTCCCCCCACCAGCCGCCGGCGCCACCCTCTCGACGCAATCGCTTGACCCATTCGCTCCACACTCCTTCTCGCTGTCGTCGGTGACCGCGCGATGTCCGATGACCCCCCGCCTGCAACATGCGACCGCGATCACACCTCTGCCGGAGCAAACGTAAGCACTCGCTGTCCAAAAATGAAGCAAAACATAAGTTTTGGTATCGCTAACGCCGACTATCATTCGTGAACAGTGCGGCCGACCGATCAATCGCTCGACGATTTCGTATTGGCTTGCGTGACAAACCTTTTCGTCAATAGATCCCTTGCCATTTGACTGGGTCATACGTCCCACTCGGGGTCGGTGCAGGTGCCGGGCATACGAGCATCGCCGGACTGGCGCCCCGCCAGAAGTGGCCCTAGCATCTGGACCCACGCGTCGCACGGGGGTCATCACACCGCCGGCCGGATGGCCGGCGATGCACACGCGTTCACAGGGGAGGAAAATCAATGCCATATCGGCGCAAAGCTTTTCACTGGATGACTGTCGTGATCGCCCTCGGAGTGGTCTGCGGTGGATGGATGCACACCGCTGCCATCGCATCGGCGAACCCGGGCGCCGCACTCGAGAGCACCCGGTCGGTGTCCCCGGACTGCCGCGACGTGGTGTCCGGTCACACCTGCACGGCAGGCGGCCCGGGGGCGGCCGGTCCCCTACTGCTGCGTATCAATCCGTTCGGTACCCGCATCATCGTGCTCGGAGCTGCCCTGAACCACGACGGCTCGATGAAACCCGTTCTTCTCCAACGGCTCCGCGCTGCACTGCCGTTGGCGCGCGAGGTCCCGCAAGCACGGGTGATCACGACCGGGGGCCTGCCCCGACACGGGCGAACCGAGGCTCAGGCGATGAAGGATTGGCTGGTCGTCCACGGCATCGCGCCGGTCCGGATCACCCCCGAGAACCGCTCGCGGACCACGGTCGAGAATGCGCGCAATTGCGCCCGGATCCTGTCGGCGAGCGGTTCCACCGGTGTTGTGCTCGTGACCAGCCCGAATCACATCACACGTGCGATGAAGGACTTCCGTCGGGCGGTCGGTGGCGCCATGCCCATCACGGGCGTCACCTCTCGATGACCGTCAGCGCGACGACCGGGTGCCGCCTGCCGTCCAGGCGAGCAACCGGTCGACGGGCCACGTCGTCACGATCCGATCCGGCTCGATTCCCAGACGCTCCGCTCGTTGGGCGCCGAGCGCCTTGAAGTCCAACTGCCCGGGCGCGTGCGCGTCGGAATCGATCGCGAACAGGCAGCCGAGGTCATACGCCACTTCGATGAGATCATCCGGCGGGTCGACACGTTCGGGGCGGGAGTTGATCTCCACGGCCGTGTCGTGATCGGCACACGCGGCGAAGACCTCTGCGGCATCGAAGGCCGATTGCGGGCGCGCACCCCGACCGCCGGCCACCCGGCGACCCGTGCAGTGGCCGAGCACGTCGACCCGCGAATCGGATGCGGCCGCGACCATCCGCCGGGTCATCGGCGCCGCATCCATCCTGAGTTTCGAATGCACCGAAGCAGTGACCACATCGAGATCGTCGAGCAGTTCGTCGGTCTGGTCGAGTGATCCGTCGTCGAGGATGTCGACCTCGATGCCCGTCAGGATGTGACAGGTCCCGTCCGAGCTCCGGTTCAGGTCGGCGATGTCGTCGATCTGGCGTCGGAGTCGTTCGGGACTGAGCCCGTTGGCCACCGTCAGACGCGGCGAATGGTCGGTGATCGTGAGCCACTCGTGCCCCAGGGCGGTCGCCGCCCGCGCCATCTCGTCCAGGGGCGCGCCGCCGTCGCTCCAGTCGGTGTGGGCGTGGAGGTCGCCGCGGATGGCCAGGTAGAGATCGCCGCCGCCACTCGCGAGTGATTCCGGCGATGTCTCCTGCACGTCCGCCAGGTATCCGGGCAGCTCACCGGCAACCGATTCGGCGATCACCGACGCCGTCGTCTTCCCGATCCCGACGATCGAGGTCAGGGTCCCGGCCGTGGCCCGATCGGTCAGTTCCTCGACACCCACGCGTTCCGCGGCGCGCGCCGCCTTCCGAAACGCCTCCACCCGATACGTACTCTCTCGCCTTCGCTCCAACAGCCAGGCGATCCGCGTCAAGGCGACGACCGGGTCGACCGGGGCCGCGATCGGGACGAACGATCTCATGGCCGATCGCCGGACTCCCCGCCTGCGCGTGCCTGCGCATCGGCATGGCGCTGGTGCAGCCGTTCTCGGACGTCGTCGGCACTGTAGGCGTTGCGCTGACGCTGATCTCGGGCGACCAACACCCCGCCGGCGGCCATCCCGACCGCGCCGGCCAGGCCGACCCACTTCCACGCTCTGTGCATGTGCTCGAGGATAGTGTCTGATCTACGCTGCACTCGTGCGCACAGGACACGATCTCGGCGGCGACCATCCCGTCGTCGGCCTCGACGACGCGCTCGACGCCACCCGCACGGGCGACATCTGGTTGTTCCGTGGAAGTTCCGGGCCGGATCGGGCCATCCGGGCCCTCACGAACGCCCCGGTCAACCACGTCGCGATGACCGTCGCCATCGATGATCTGCCGCCGCTGCTGTGGCACGCCGAACTCGGCGACCGACTGACCGATGTCTGGACCGGCAGCACTCATCGCGGTGTGCAACTCCACGACGGCCGCGAAGCGATCGAGCAGTGGATGAACCGCTACGAGCAGGACTGCTGGCTGCGGCAATTGACCCCGGACGTGACCACCGCGCAGGAGGACGCGCTGCTGAAGGTGATCGCTCGCCTCGACGGCACCCCGTTCCCGGCCACCGCACGCCTCGCCGGCCGGTGGTTCCGGGGTCGGGTTCCCACCAGCGTCGATCTGGTCCGCGGGATCCCGTATCTGGATCGTCTCGCCCGCGACCGCCGGGCGAGACGACGCCCGCGCAACGAGAGCCTGCAGGCCGCCTACTGCGCCGAGGTCGTCGCGATCACCTACGCCGAGATCGGCCTGCTCGATGTCGCCAAGGACTCCAACTGGTTCGACCCGGGACGGTTCTGGAGCGGCGACCAGTTACCTCTCGCTGCCGGATACCGGCTCGGCGACGAGATCGCTGTCCATCGGTGATCCTGCACCCGTGCGGACGATCGTCCGGCGTCCGCGACCACATTCAGTCAGAGGGAGGCCTCCACCTCGGCCCGCCCGAGCGTGGGATCCGGGCCCAGGTCACGGCGGGGTTCGGTGTGCGGCTTGGTCGTTCCGTCGGCGACCCTGGCGCGGGCGGAGGTGAACTCGGGCGCCTCGCCCATGGTGGCGTGCAACCCGTTCAGCGCCGCCCAGACCGCGCTGCGACGTCCGCGGCGTTCGATGGGATTGGGCGGACGGTGCATCACCAGCTGGGCGGCCCACTCCGGCATCGTGTCCCGGATGGCCCAATCGACCGCAGCCTGAACCGGATTCGTGAGATTCGGTCCGGTGGCGATCGCATTGCCATGTGTCAGGGCCAGTTTGGGTAGATACTCGGCGAGGCACGAGAGGGTGTCGGCCTTGGTGGCAGGCAGATCGGTGCCGCCGAGCGCGTGTCCGACACGCACGAATTCCGCGTAGTAGCGATCCAGTTCCGGGCCACGCAGCGGTTTCGGATGATAGATCTCGTGCGCGGTGGCGATCCCCCAGACGACCGTGGCGTAATTCCATCGCAGCCATGCCGGATCGTCCGCGTCGTAGGTGAGGCCGTCGGGACGCTCACCCTTGATGGTGTGGTGCATCGCACGCACGGTGGTGGCGAGGCGTTCGGCGGTCTCCGTGGTCCCGTAGGCGGTACCGATGAAGAAGGCCACCGAATGCCCCAGGCGAACGGCCGCACCGGTGGGGTCGATACGTCCGGTCGGCTCGCCGTCGTCGTCCTTCTGCACCAGACGCGAATGATGCACACCCATCCAGAAGATGCTCGGATCCAGCCGCTCCAGATACGACGCGCACTGCAGACCGAAGATCAGGGCGGGCGTGTGCGCATGGACATACCAGGTCGCGCTTTCCGGCCCGAACCATCCCGGGTCCCCGGCCGGCTCGGAGAACTCCATCCCGCGGAAGTACCTGGTCCGGATGTTCTTCTCGAAACGGTCATTGAGCCACAGGCCCGCCAGTTGATGCGGCAACGGAAACGGGAACGGAAGTGAACTCAGGGACATCGACATCGGACTCGCCCTCGCTGTCGGTTGTGGTTACAGACGTGACCAGAATATCGTCTGGGTACAGATGTGACCAGACTTGATCGATTCTCGTCGGCGGACGTACGCTGGTCCGATGTCCAGCCCCACCCGATGGGCCGGCGTCCCGCTGACCGACCGCCGCACCGAACGGCGCGCGCTGCTGGTCGATGCCGCGTTCACGGTGTTCGGCGCCTCGGGTGCGCCGGGTCTGTCGGTGCGATCGGTCTGCCGGGAGTGCGGCCTCAACACGCGCTACTTCTACGAGAGCTTCGCCGGCACCGATGAGCTGCTCGGCGCCCTCTACGACGGCGTGGCACAGGAACTCGCGACCGTCGTCGAGGACGCCATGGCGGTGGCCGGCCCGTCGATCCGGGCCAGGACCACAGCAGGCATCCGTGCCGTTCTCGGTTTCGGTTCCGGCGATCCCCGCCGCGGCCGCATCCTGTTCACCGAGGGGCGGTCGAATCCGGTGCTCGTCGCCCGACGAGCCGCGACCCAAGATCTGCTCATGGAGCTGGTTCTCACCGAAACTGTTGCTGCTCAACGACTTCCCGACGGTTTGCCCAGTCGGGTCGGCGCCATCATGTACACCGGCGCGATGGCCGAACTGGCCCAGCAGTGGCTCGCAGGCAACCTTGGCGACGACCTCGACGCGGTGGTCGAACAAGCGGCCTACCTGGTGCTGCGCTGACCGGCTTCCAGCAGGGCCCACAGAGGCCTTGACCGCCAGCGATTCTCGGAATCAGCTGAGACGCCTGGGTGAGAACTGACAGGAAACCCGAGGTCCGTTTCTTCACGTTCTCTCATACTGCGACGGCATCGTGGTGTCGTGAACCAATCCCAGCCGAACGAGGGCAACCGGGCTGAACACGACGATGTCGACAGCAGCCCGATCACCCAACCATTCACCCAGCAGAGTCCGCCTCAGCCACCGAACCCTCACTGGGATACCTATCAGCCGAGCGCGTATCCGCCTCCGCCGGTGGCAGATCGCCCACGCAGCCTGGCCCGGCCGATCGTCGCGACCGCTGTGCTCGCGGGTCTCGTCGGCGGAGCCGTCGGGGTGGGCGGCAGTGCGTTGCTGAATCGTTCGGACGCGAGCCCGTCGGTCCCGTCACTCACCTCGCAGCCCGCGTCCGCGGCCAACGCCGCGGACGTGAAGCCCGGCTCGGTGACCTACGCCGCGCAGGTGGCCTCCAAATCGGCCGCCGACATCAAGGTGAGCACCGGCCAGGGAACCGCGGTCGGCAGCGGGATCGTCCTGTCCCCCGACGGCTATGTGCTGACCAACAACCACGTGGTCGCGGCGGCCGGCAACGGCAGCACCATCCAGGTGACGACCAGCGACGACAAGACGCACACCGCCAAGGTCACCGGCACGTCCCCGTCCTATGACCTGGCGGTCATCAAACTCGACAATGCCTCCGGACTCACCCCCGCCGCGCTGGGCGATTCGAGCGGCCTGCAGGTCGGCGAGCAGGTCGTCGCGGTGGGCAGCCCCGAGAACCTGTCGAACACGGTCACCTCCGGCATCGTCAGCGCTCTGTCGCGCACCGTCACCGCAGGCGACGAGAGCGGATCCGGGCTCACCGTCTACAACGGCCTGCAGACCGACACCGCCATCAATCCCGGCAATTCCGGTGGCCCGCTGGTGAATCTGAAGGGTCAGGTGGTGGGGGTGAACTCCGCCGTCGACACCGGTCAGAGTTCCAGCGGCGGGGTCCAGGCCTACGGACTCGGCTTTGCCATCCCGATCAACGCCGCCAAGCGCATCGCGAACGAACTGCTTCAGGACGGCCAAGCAACGAAACCTGTTCTGGGCGTGTCGGGTTCGCTGGCCTCAGCCAACGGCGACCAAAACGTCGAGGGTGCCCAGATCTCGGCGGCGCAGCCGGGTGGCGCGGCCGCGGACGCCGGCCTCAAGGCCGGCGACGTGATCACCAAGATCGGCGACACACCGATCAGCGATTACGCCGACCTGATGGCACAGGTCCTCACCCACGCCCCCGGCGACACCGTGCCGGTCACCGTCGGGTCGGGGAACAACGCACGCACCGTGCAGGTGAAACTCGGCAGCGCGGTCGACAAGGAACAGACGACCATTCCGGAGTCCGGCGGCCAGGGCGGTCGATCCGACGGCCAGGGCGGCTTCGGCGGCCAGGGTGGCGAGTCCGGCGGATCAGGACTGCCCTTCGGCGGCAGCCCCTTCGGCATGGTGCCCTAGAGAACCCCGGGGGAGCGGGGCGGCTCCGTCGATCACCTGATCGACGGAGCCGTTTGCCTGTCCGGCCCTCGTCGCGTGCTGGTCGCGCCGTCGCATCGACGGTCAGCCCACCGTGATGGCGTCGAGCCGCTCCTTGATGAAGTTCCCAGAGATCACCGGCGGACGGCCGGCGTGCCGGCCCACCGGCGGTTCGAGCGGTGACACGATCGCGTCGTGATCGAGCTCATAAAAGAAGATGAGTGACACCAGATCCTCCTCTGGCGCATCGGGTTGCGGCGGCAGGACGCGATGGCGCCCCGCCGGCCACCGGCCGCCCGACCAGTACTCGAGCAGATCGCCGATGTTGATGGTCAACGCGGCCGGATCGAATGGTGCGTCCGCCCAGCCGGTTTCGTCGCTGTACACCTGGAGGCCACCGGCGCCGGGCTCGCGGTCGAGCACCGTGACCGTACCGAAGTCGGTGTGCGGGCCGATCCGGAACTGGCCCGGTTCCGGATCTCCCACCACCGCCATCGGCGGGTAGTGGTTGATGTTCGACGTCCACGTGGAATTGCGTGCCAGCTCCTGGAAGGGATTCGCGTCGCCCACGAGCCCCAGTGACGCCGACATGAGCGCCAGCAGATCGTCGGAGAGTGCCTTCACCTGAGAAGTCCACTCGGTGAACAGTTCACGCAGGCGCGGCACCTCGGCCGGCCACACGTCCGGAGCGAACCAGTAGTCGTCGACCTCCGCAACACCCACCCGGGTCTGGGCGCCGGAGTTGTAGGTCTCCTTCAGGTCCGGCGGCGTCTCGGTACCCTCCGCATAGCCGTTGGCCTCCATCCCCGGCCCGATCCAGCCACGACCCCCGACTCCCACCGAGTACTGCTCTTTGACGTCGGTGGGCAACGCGAAGAACTGACGGGCGGCGGTTCGCAGCGTCGCCGCCAGATCGGGATCGATGCCGTGTCCGGTGACCAGAAGGAAGCCCGCCTTCTGCAGCGATTCGTCGACGGCCGCACACACCTGGTCGGCCGCCGCTCCCCCGGCCCGCCACTGCGCGATGTCGACGGTGAGGATCGGGCTCGCGGTCATACGTTGCCTCCGGTCAGCTTGGGTGCCGTCGCGTCCGCGACACCGATGTCCTCGTTCCACAGGGTGGGGTTCGCGGCGATGAAGTCGGCCATCATCGCCACGCACCGACCGTCGTCGACCACGGTCACCTCGACCCCGTTGTCCCGCAACCAGTCCTCGCCGCCGGAGAAGGTGCGGTTCTCCCCGACCACCACCGCACCGATCCCGAACTGACGGATCAGCCCACTGCAGTACCAGCAGGGCGCCAAGGTGGTGACCATGATCGTCGACGAATAGTCCCGCTGGCGTCCCGCCGCCCGGAAGGCATCGGTCTCGCCGTGCACCGACGGGTCGTCGTGCTGGACCCGACGATTTCGCCCCTCCCCGAGGAGGGTGCCGTCCGCGGCGAACAGGGCGGCTCCGATCGGGATACCCCCCTCATCCAGGCCGAGGCGCGCCTGACGGTAGGCGACGTCGAGCAGGACGGCCAGATCGAGGTCGGGCACTGCATCGGTGCGGCTTGTCATGCAGACGAGCCTGCCCCGGTACGACGCCGTGGACAACGGACAGTCCGTCGCCTCGCAAACCCGGACAGACGTGCATATCGTCGGACCATGTCCTCTGCTCCCGCGGCGCTGCCGACCTTGCGCGAGATCGTCGAGCGCCACCTGCACCGCGCCGACCCGCGGGTGCTGACCGCGCACGATCACCTCGACGTCCCGGTCGGTTGGGTGCACTCCAGCGAGATCTTCGAGATCGGTCCGCTGCTGTCCGGTGGTGAGCTCCTCCTCACCACCGGCCTCGGGCTCGGCGGACTGGACGCCGGCACACGCAGGCACTATGTGCGCGACCTCGCCGAGCGCGGTGTCGCCGGCCTGGCTTTCGAGATCGGCCGGACCTTCGACGCGATTCCGGAGGAGATGGTCCGGGAGGGCTCGGCGCGCCGTCTACCGATCATCGAGCTGCGTCGCGTGCTGCCGTTCATCGAGGTGTGCCGCGAGGCGAACACGTCCATCGTGACCGGCGAGCTCGCCGGCCTACGCCTGCGCGCGGTGCTCGACGATGCCCTGCACGCGGATCTGTTGGCCCCCGGCGCAGTGGCACGGATGCTCGCCCATGTGTCCGAGGTGACCGGCCACCCGATCGCACTGGTCGGTTCCGGCGGAGCACTGCTCGCCGCCCATGGCGTCGACGACGATCGATCGGCCTGGCGGATGGTCGACGCCGCGACGGCCTCGGCGGCAGTCATGGCGCGGGATCGCGAGATCGCCCGCCTGATTGCCGGAGGGGACTCGGCAGGCCACCCGCCACCCGTGGTCGCCATGATGCTGGCGGCCGCGGCCGGTCCGATCGCAGCAGCCCTGACCCGTTCCGGTACAAGGGGTTCCGCGGTGGGTACTCGTCTCGTCGAGGAGATCGTCGGCGGGCGGCACGTCCGCCGTGCGGATCTCTTCGCACGTCTCGTGAGTTCCGGGGTCCCGGTCACCGACTCGACGCGGCTCGTCACGGTGGCGGCCGAGGCGCCCGACCCGAGGATGGTGGAAGCGGCACTCGCACGCTCGGCGTCGGCCCTTCCCGGCCTGGTGCAGGCGACGATCGACGCCACCGTGTACGCGCTGGTGGCCGCGCCACGCTCCGAGCACGGTGACGATCCGGTCCAGCGGGTCACCGACACACTCGTCGGCCTCGGCCAGCAGGCCGGCCGGATCACCGCCGTGGTGGGCGAGGCCCACTCGCTCGACGCAGCGAACCCAGGGGCCGAACTCTCCGCGACCCTGGCCGCATCGTTGCACCGTTGCGCCGAAAGGCTGCCGATCGCCGTGGGTCTGATGCGCGACGGTGTCACCGACAAACGGATCTTCACCGGCCGCGAGCTCGTGGCCGACAGCGCCGCGCGGTCAGCCGACCCCGAGATCCACGACGAGTTACGCCAGCTCATCGCACCCCTGATTGCCCACGATCGCAGCCAGTCCACCAATCTCGTCACCACCCTCGACGTCCATCTCCGTCACGGATGCAGTGCGACCCGGTCTGCCGAGGTCCTCCATCTGGGCAGGCAGAGTCTCTACCAGCGACTCGACCGCATTCGCGGACTCCTCGGCTTCGACCCGACCTCACCGGCAACGTACACGTCGATGCTGCTGGCCATCAGTGCGTTCCGCTCACAGTCGCAGACACCGCCCGGGCGGCCGTGAGGACGGATCAGGCGTATTCGCGCTGTGATCGCTCGACACGCTTGCGGGCCAGGATCAGGTATCCGACGAAGGCGATGACGAAACCGACGAACGCCCCGATGTCACCGAGCTCCGGCACGGCGCGGACGACGTATCCGACGAAGCGCTCCTGATTGCAGAACAACAGCAGCGATGTCACCAAGCCGATCGCGAACGCGGCGACGCCACCCCAGTTGGTGTAGCGGGTGTCGTACAGCAGGGCGAGCGACGGCCGTTCCCGCCGGAGCAGCCGATCGGCGAAGACCACGCCGAGCCACGGGCCGATCCAATAGGCGACCAGCAGCAGGAACGCCTCATAGGACGCGGCGGCGTCGGCCAGCGCCCACCAGGCGACCAGGAAGCCGACGATGCCGAAGAACACCGTCACCAAGGCCCGCTGGATCCCGACCGGCAGCCGGAAGCCCATCGTCACGAAAGCCATTGCGCCCGAGTAGACGTTGATGGCATTCGCCGCGACGGCGCCGACGGCGATCGCCAGCAGCGTGAGATCGGCGACGACGCTCGGGAGGTTCGCCGTGAACGCCTCCGTCGGATTGTCGGAGGAGGGTGCGCCGATGGTCACCGACGCCGCTCCGACAACCATCAAGAACGTGCACGAGATGTACAGGCCCGCAGACGCGAACAGTCCGGTCTGCAGCTTGGACACGGTGGGCGGCAGGTACCGCGTGTAGTCGGCGGCATAGGGCGTCCAGCCCGCCGTGTAGCCGAAGGCCGCGCCGACGGTCAGCAGGAAGCCACCGAGCGAGAACCCGCCGTCGGCGGAGGCGGCCGAGACGTCGGACTTGCTGAAGATGATCACCGCACCGATCAGGAAGACCACGGCCAGCACCGGGGCGGCCACCCGCTCGAATCGCTGCACGAGATTGTGGCCGAAGAAGGCGAACGCGGTCTGGGCGATCACGATGATCACCAGACCGAGCAGCGGCGTGAATCCGAAGAGTGTCGACAGCGCGAAGGCACCGCTCACGCTGTTGGTGGCGAACCAGCCGACACCGCACATGATCGCCATGAACGTCGCGGGCAGGACGTTGCCGCGATGGCCGAATGCGAGGCGACCCAGCACCATCTGAGGCACCCCGTGCAACGGCCCCTCCGCCGACAACAGGAAGTGGGCAACCGCGCCGAGAAGGTTGCCGATCGCCATCGCCGCGACGGCCTGCCAGAACGACAGGCCGAAGTACAGCACGGAGATGACGCCGACGAAGATCGTCGCGAACTCGAGATTGGGCGCGGTCCAGGTCCAGAACAGCCCGCGCGGCGAACCGTGCCGCGCATCGAGCGGGATCGGCTCGTTGCCGCCCGGCTCGACGGCGAGAACCTTCTTGCCATAGCCGGCCTGTGGTGCGACGGCAGCCGCGTCGGGGTGTTCAGGGGGTGCGCCGAGGGTCATGGCGCAACTCTGCTGCCCCGGACTGACGTCGGCAACTGACGGACTGTCCGCTGCCGACGCCACGAGACGACACAGATCGACGCCCCCGAACCTCGACTACTTGATGTCGATCATTCCGTCGAAGACGAACGGGGTCATCGCCGGTCGGCAACCGTCGAACGACGACGTCGCCATCGGGCCCATGATGCCCACGTGGCTCGGGGCACCCGACGCCCCCTTGCGCACGGTGATCTGGACGGCGGCCGCACCACGGGCCGCGGCAGGCAGGATGTCGGGGGTGGTCGCGGTGATCGGATAGATCAACGACGCCGTGTTCCCTGCGGTGTAGAGGCAGGTGATGGGTCCGCGGACCTGGATCGGCGTGGGATTCGTCCCGTCCAGCACGGTTGCCCGATAGGTGCCCATCGTCTTCCCGTCCGCGGTGCGGGCGCCGATCGCCTCGATCCTCAGCAGGTGCACACCCGGGGCGATCGCCATGTCACCCGACACGACGAGTGCAGCGGGTTTCTCGGCGGTCATGGGCGCGGCGGACACCGCCGGTGCGGTCACCAACGCGGTCGCGCCGAGAACGGCAGACGCCGCGGCGACCAGGGCTCGACGAATTGTCGGATGACTCATCATTCCTCCTCGTGGAGTTGAGACCCGACCTGGGATCGAGGCTAATCCGCGGAACCGGCCGCGGCGACACCCCGCTCTCAGCGCAATTTCAGCTTGACCCGACCGTCGCCCGACGAGCTTCGAGGTGCGCCCTCTCGGCGGGATCGGTGGTCAGGGCGATCGCCTTGTCGAAGGCCGCGGTCGAGGCGTCATCGCGACCGAGCCGGTCCAGCAGATGCGCTCGCGTGACCCACGCCGGCTGGAACCGATCGGCGTCGGCCACACCGTCGAGCCGGCCCAGAGCGGCTGCGGCGCCGTCGGTCTCGGCCACCACCGCCACGAGCGCCACCGCGCCCGCCAATGTCGGCGAGAGCGTCTGCAACGCCTCGTGGAGTCGGCGCAGGGTGAGCCAATCGGGAGCTGCATCCGGCCGGCGGGCGCAGTGGACGGCACCGATGGCGGCCTCGAGCTGAAATCGACCGATCCGGCCGAGACCGTGTGCGGTGCGCAGGTGAGCGTGCGCGCGAGCGATGAGATCGGCGTCCCAACGCCCCGGATTCTGTTCGGCCAGCGGCACGAACCGCCCGTCGTCATCGGTCCGGGCGGGTAGTCGGGCGCTCGACAGCTCCATCAGCGCGACGAGGCCGTGCGCCTCGGCGCTTGTGGAGGCGACCTCGGCCACCACCTCGCCGAGTCCGAGGAGCAGGGCCTGACGCTCGTGCGCCAGGGCAGGCCATTCGATGGTGTACGCGGCGTAGATCGCCTCGAGGACAGGTGCGAGGCGGTCGGCGAACTCGTCCACCGGGGGAACCTCGAACGGCAACCCGAGGTCGCCGATGCGTCGTTTGGCGCGTACGAGGCGGGCCGCCATCGTGGTACCGGGAATCGCGAACGCGTGGCCGATCCGGTTGGCCGGGTAGCCGAGGACTGTGTTGAGCATCAGCGGCGCGTGCACTGCCGCGCTGATCTCGGGGTGAGCACACACCAGGAGCAACTCGAGGCGCCGATCCCGGAACGGTGACACCCGCCCGTCCGGGCCGTCGGCACCGCCCGGCGCCGAATCGAGTGACGCCGCGTCGAGGGGAACCGAGGTCCTTACCGCAGCCGAACGCCACCGGTCGCGTTGACGATTGCGGGCGACCGTCAGGAGCCAACCATCCGGATCGCGTGGCACGCCGTCGGCCGGCCACCGGGTCAGGGCCCGTTCGAATGCGTCACCGAGCGCGTCTTCGGCTCCCGCGAGGTCGTGTGTGGCTGCGGCCAACAACGCGAGAAGGCGACCATAGGAATCCCGTGCCGCCCCCTCGGCGTGCGCCCGCGCCTCGGCGATCGCACTCGCCGAGGGCGGGGCGCCGTCAGTCCGACCAGACACCGTCGACACAGGAGAGGACGGACCGCCTGACCTCCACGACCGCGTATTGCGTGGCGGGCATCTTCTCGGTCCAGGCCAGCGCGGCGTCGTGATCAGGGACGTCGATGACGAACACGCCGGCGAGCGCCTCCCTGGTCTCGGCGAACGGCCCCTGCTGCACCCGGAGGTCCCCCTCGCGCCTGGTCACCGTCTGCGTGGCGGAGGGCGAGGCGAGGATCTCGGCCGCCACCAGCACGCCGGCCGCGTACAACGCGTCGGTGTAGGCGCGGATCAACGACTTCATCTCGTCGACGGCCTCGGCGGTGACCTCACCCGGAGCGGGCTCGGCGTTGTTGATCAGCAATGCGTAGCGCATGGTGTCCTCCTTGTCTCAGTGTGGCCCGTTGTCGGTGCCACATCAGGAGGACGAACGAGATGCGCTGAAATCGACACCCCCTACCAGCGGTAGTCGAGGAACTTGCCGTCGAACGTGATCACCACCCGATCCCCGTCCGGATCGGCACGCCGGGCGAAATCGACCTTGAAGTTGATCGCGCTCATGATCCCGTCGCCGAACTCTTCGTGGATCAGCTCCTTGAGTGCCGGTCCGTAGACGGCGAGCGCCTCGTGGAAGCGATAGATGGTCGGGTCGGTCGCGACCGATTCGTCGGCGATCCGGGTCGGCTGGCGCACCAGACTCTCGATCACTCCCTCGCCGAGCCCGAGGAGTTCGCAGACGATGGTCGCCTTGTCCACCGGCACCGGATGCTGCCCGAGGAGTGCGGCCACCGTCCAGACGACCGGGGCGTCGATTCGCTCGGCGATGTCGGACCAGGACAGTCCCTGACGGATGCGGGCGGCGACGATCAGTTCTGCGGCATCGGTCTTCGGCATGATCGGAGTGGTCATCGGAGCTCCTCGACGATTCGGATGGACCGCTCTACCTTGACCACATCGCTTCCGGGGTGTCCACCGGAACCGGCGAGGGGCGTCCCCCACGCCCGTGACCGGATCAGTGCGACAGGACAGCCTTCAAGAAGCTCTTCGTGCGATCTTCCTGCGGATCGGTGAAGATGGCCTCGGGCGAACCCGCCTCCACGATCTTGCCCGCGTCGAAGACCAGGACCCGATCGGCCACGTCGCGGGCGAACCCCATCTCGTGAGTGACGATCAGCATGGTGATGTCGGTGGTCTCCGCGATCGCACGGAGAACGCCGAGGACATCGGCCACGAGTTCCGGGTCGAGCGCGGAGGTCACCTCGTCGAGGAGCAGGATGTCGGGGTCCATCGCCAGTGCACGCGCAATTGCGACGCGCTGCTGCTGTCCGCCGGAGAGCGTGGTCGGGTGGGCGTCTTCCTTGTCCTGCAGGCCAACCGTTTTCAACAGCTCGCGGGCCCGGGAAGTGGCCTCTCCCTTGCTCTTTCCGAGCACGTGTATCGGCGCCTCGGTGATGTTCTGCAGCACGGTCATGTTCGGGAACAGGTTGAACTGCTGAAAGACCATGCCGATCTTCGACCGGGCCGCCCGCTGATGCTTCGGCGTCGCCTTCACCAGCTTGTCGCCCTTGTACTGATGCGTGAGCGGCTCGCCCTCGACCCAGATCACCCCGTCATTGCACGGTTCGAGCGTCATCAGGAGACGCAGGATCGTCGTCTTGCCCGACCCGCTCGGGCCGATCAAAGCGACGCGCTCACCGCGCTGCACCGTGAAGTCGAGATGATCGAGCACGACGTGATCACCGAACTTCTTGACCACCTGGTCGAACACCACCATCGACCCATCGGCTGCCGGCCGCGGCCCGGTCGTCGCGAGTGATGGTTGCTCGTCAGTAGGCAAGGGACTTCTCCACTTTTCGGATGAGGATCGATGTCGGGTAGCTCGCGACCAGGAATATCACCCCGGCGATCGTGATGGGTTCCAGATACTGAAAGGTGCGCGCACCGTACTGCTGCGCCGCGGTGACCATCTCGACCACCGTGATGGCGAACAGGAACGGGGTGTCCTTGAACATGGAGATCGCATAGTTGCCCAGCGCCGGCGTGGTGCTGCGTATCGCCTGTGGGAGGATGACGGCTCGCCAGGTCCTCGCCATGGGAAGGGACAACGCATGCGCTGCCTCCCACTGGCCCTTCGGCACCCCGTCGATGCCGGCGCGGTACACCTCGGCCATGTACGTCGAGTAATGGATTCCGAGCACCGTGATGCCGATCTGCAGAGCCGAGAATTGCGGGAGCAGGTAATAGGCAAACAGCAGTTGCACCACGAGGGGCGTCAGCCGGATGAACTCGCTGATCATGCGCACCGGTACCGTGACCAATCTCGGCCCGGCGCGTCGCACGATCGCGATCGCCAACCCCAGGACAGCCGCAATGAGGAATCCCAGAACTGTTGCCAGCAGGGTGATCTTGAACCCCTCCAAGAGGACCGGAAGACAATCTGCTGCGCGTTGCCAACTCCAGGTGACGTTCATCGGCCGACTCCCACGGACTCGGAGATCTTCTCAGGACGTAGGCTCAGTACTTCGCGCATCGACGGCCCCACCCCCAGTCGCGACTTGGCGCGGACTTCCAACAGGTTCATGACGAGGGTCAGCACGTAGGCGATGCAGAAATACAACACGAGGCCGACCCCGAAAGAGAAGATGGTGTCGCCCGTTCCTCGACGCAACTGCTCGATCTGATAGGTCAGATCCTGAAGCAGGATGAAACTCGCAAGCGCACTCCCCTTGAGCAACTGGATCAGGAGATTCGTCAACGGCGGGATCATCTGCGCCCAGGCCTGCGGGAAGATGATCCGGTACAAGCGCTGCCACGACGAGAAGTTCAGGGCCACGGCGGCTTCCCGTTGCGGAGCGGGTACCGCCGCCAACGACCCCCGGACCACCTCGGCACCGTAGGCGCCGTAGTTGAGGCCCAATGCCAGTATTCCGCAGAACATCGGTTCGAGTTGGAACCCGAACAGCGGCAACACGTAAAACAACCAGAACAGCTGCACCAAGAGCGATGTGCCCCTGAAGAACTCGACGATCACGCGGGCGGTACCCCGGATAACGAGATGTCGTGACCCCGCTGCCACGCCCAGCACCAGGGCGAGCACAAACGCCAGCGCCGCGCCGCCGAGGGTCAGGTAGAGGGTGGTGAGAATGCCTTCCTGGATGCGCGGCCACGCATCCAGGAAGGCTTCGAAGTTGTCTCCCACAGTCGGCTACTCGACCATCCTCAGATGTTTCCCGCACACAGATCGGCCGTGGTCAGCTTCGGATCGGGCAGCTCCTTTTCGGTGAACCCGAACTTCCCGACGATCGAGAGGTACTTCTGCGGATCGGATGTGATCTTCTTGAGCTCGGCGTTGTAGGCATCGAGCAATTCCTTGTCGTTCGTGCGGAAGACGGTCCCGCCCGCCCCGACTTGGGGCTTCCCGTCGATGACGGCGACGAACGACGGCGTGACGTCGACCGGCGCTTCCGGGTTGTTGTTCTTCATCCAGTTGAGCGAGATACCGGTCAGCGCGAACACGTCGGCGCGCCCGGAGGTGACCGCATCCATCCCATCCTGAGGGGTGGCCACCTGCATGCTCGAGATCCCCAGACTCTTCGCGTAGTCTGACTCGATCGCACCGGTCATCGTGGCGAGTCGAGCACCGCTGCTCGCCACCGACTGCATATCCGTCATGCCCTTCGGGTTGCCCTTGTTCACCATCAGGGCCGTGGTGTAGTTGAACTCGGGATCGCTGAACGCGGCCTGTTTGCAGCGCTCGGGGAGTATCGACATACCCGCACTGACCACGTCGAAGCGGTTGGCCTGCAGGCCTGGGATCAAGGCCCCGAAGTCCGCATTCACGCCTTTGACCTCATTGATCCCCAGGTTGTGGAATATTTCCCGGTGCAGCGCCACGGTCGCGCCGGTCAGCTGCCCGTTCTCCTCAAATGAATACGGCGCCTCACCGGCGAAACCCACAGTCACCGCGCCTTTTTCACGCAATGACTCCAAGAGGTTCGAATCACCACCCGAATCGGTGGACGAACATGCCGCGAGACTTGCCGCGACCAGTGCGCTGACAGCCAATATGGTTGCCGACCTACGCTTCACAGACTTTCTCAACACCGAGATTGTCATCGACTCAGCCTTCCGATCGCGACCGGAAAGACTCTGCCCGCGCGTCGCTGAAGAGCGATTTCACGGGTATACGCACTTCCGACCGACTTATTCACCTTGTTCGATTTCTTACGCTTGTGAAGCTAACACGAGAATGGCGCCGCTTCCGCGCCAAATCCCAGGACACGTTGGTGAAGATGATGTTCATGTCACGAAATCACTTCCCCGGCCCGCCGCCGGACGTAGGGTGTAGCGTTGCAGGCGTGACGGGACCCACATCCCAACGGCCGCAGACGATGAAACTGCAGAGCGTGACCAACCGCATCGTCCGCGCCCTACTGGCCACACCCGTGATCAGCCGCGCGATCGGCCGACGTCTGGTCACCGTGTACGTCGTCGGGCGAAAATCCGGCAGGCTCTACTCCGTGCCGGTCGCCTACGCATCCCACGACGAGAAGTTGTTGATCGGCACGCCGTTCGGGTGGGGCAAGAACTTGAGAACCGGTGAATCGGTGGAAATCCGGCTGCTGGGCCGACGGCGGTCGGCCGATGTCGAGGCGTTCACCGACGAGCCGAGCGTCGTCGAGCACTACGCCGTCATCTGCCGCGACAACAAGCAGTTCGCCTCGTTCAACAAGATCGGCATCGACGCCGACGGCACGCCGAATCCCGACGATCTGCACACCGCATTCACCGCCGGAGCGCGCTCCTTCCTGCTGACCCCGCGCTGAGCAGCGGGACACGCCGCATGAAGTCCATCCCCGGGCAGTCGAGCCCTGCCTCGGTGCCGGGGCTCGACCGCCGCCTCAGCGCCGCCATCGCTCTCACCGGTGTCGCCCTGATGGCCGTGGTGGTGGCGCTGTTCCTGATCACCCGAGGGATCGACGTCGTGATCGGACTCCTCGGCTTCGGCATCACCATCGCCGGTGCGTGGTGGGTCATCACGGAGCGGGGCGTACGTCGTCTCGGTGGGGCGATCGCGGTCGCCGTGGGCATGGCCGTCATCGCCACCGCATTGACGCAGGCGCTCGCCGATCCCGCAACGGTGGCGGTTCGACTGCTCACGGCCGGCGCGGTGTTGGCCGTGGCCACCGGGTGTGCACGGTACGCGCTGGCCCCGGATCTGCATGCACTCGATCGGACCAGGGAGACGAGACGCCCGACGAATCCGGTGCTGATCTGCAATCCCAAGTCGGGCGGCGGGAAGGTCGAGCAGTTCGGCATCGTCTCTGCCGCAAGGGATCTGGGAGTCGAAGTGATCGTACTCGGCCCGGACGACGATCTCGAGCAGCTCGCCCGGGACGCCGTGGCGCGCGGTGCCGACTGCCTCGGCATGGCGGGCGGCGACGGATCGCAGGCCCTGGTCGCGTCGGTTGCCGTCGAGCACGGACTGCCGTTCGTCTGCGTCAGCGCGGGCACCCGCAATCACTTCGCCCTCGATCTCGGGCTCGACCGCGACGACCCGAAGGCGGGTCTGATGGCATTCCGCGATGCCGTCGAACGGCGGGTCGACCATGCCACCGTCAATGGTCGTCTGTTCGTCAACAACGTCTCGCTGGGCGTCTATGCAACCGTCGTGCACGAGAGCTCGTATCGGGCGGAGAAAGCCCAGACGTTCGCCACGATGCTGCCCGATCTGCTGGGCCGCACCGCAGAGCCTTTCGACCTCCAGTTCACCTCCCCCACCGGCGACGAGGTCGACGGGTCGTTTGTCATCCTGGTGTCGAACAATCCCTATACCGCAACGGCTTCGCTGGACGCCGCGGCGCGGCGGGTGATGGACACGGGCCGGCTCGGGGTGATCGCGATCTCCACCTCGACCGGGGCCGAGGCCGCCCGACTTCTGACCAGATCCGCGCTCGGGCTGCGCAGGACCAGCCCCTTCTGGCACGAATTCGCGACCGAGGAGTTCGAGATCCGATCGCACGGCGGGCGGGCCTTCGTCGGCATCGACGGCGAAGCGCTGGAACTGACGACACCCTTGCGATTCCGCAGTCATCCGAGGGCGCTGCGTCTCCTGGTCCCCGCCGGCAACCGGGCCGCCGCGGCGCGGCGCCGCGCACGCGCCGTGGACCTGCGGTCGCTGGTCGATCTCGCGAGGGGGCGTGCCCCGCGGATGTGAGATCCCGGGGTCATGGGCATCTGATGACCGCGACCCACCGACAGGCTCACCACCACACGGTTGACAGCCAAACGAGCACCGCAGCGACAGCGACCAATGCGACGTTCAAGCCGATGAGCCGAGCCTCACCTCGGCGGAGATGCAGTGCGATGGCACCGATCTGGAGCAGCACGAGCGCGACTGCCGACACCGACGCGAGGACCGCGGCGATGCCCGTGGCGGGCGGCAGGATCAGCCCGAGCGCGCCGAGCACCTCGAGGACGCCGATGATCCGCACGAACCCCAGCGGCACGGTGTCGATCCATCCCATCATCGGCCGGAGCTGGTCCGGGGATCGCACCACCTTGATTCCGCCCGAGTAGAGATAGAACAGCGCAAGGATCGCGCCGACGATCCAGTAGGCAATGATCACGGGGATCCTCCTTGGTTACGATAAGTAAGCAACTGCATTGTCGATCAGAATCGGATGCCGTACAAAAGGCACACGCGTGTGCGTCACTGACAAGGAGCGGTCGATGGCCGACGACGAACGCCTCTGTTCGATCCGGGGCGACCTGGGTCAGGCCGTGCGTGGACTGCTCGACCGGATCGCCGACAAATGGGCACTGCTCATCATCGCGACCCTGCACGACCGCCAGTTGAGATTCACCGAGGTGCAGCGGCTGATTCCCGGCATCTCACAACGGATGCTGTCGCTGACCCTGCGAAAGCTGGAACGCGACGGTCTGGTCGCGCGTACGGCATATGCGGAGGTGCCGCCCCGCGTCGAGTACCGACTCACCGACCTCGCGGACTCGCTGCTCCCCCATGCGATTGCGCTGGCCAACTGGGCGGCCGAGCACAACGACACCATCGGCACGAATCGTCGCGAGTACGACGCGCGGCGCGACGAGGAGGCGGCATCGCGCCGGAGACGTCGCATGCCGTGACGGCCGGCATCCCCACTCCGGACCGCGGCCCTCACTCCCTCGAACTCGCCACCGACCTCTGCGGCGGCTTGCCGCGCAACGCCGACGCCACCGCCGCACAGATCGACAGGGCGATCGAGGCGGCGAAGACCACCACGAGGCCGTCGTGGAAGGGCCCCGAGAGCAGATCCGGGAAGAAGCTGTGCCCGGTCAGGTGATCACGTTGGGTGGCCGTGAGCGCGTCGAGCGTTCCCGTTCCCGCGAGCAGGTGATCGATCGGGTTGACGCCGAGCATGGCCGAGAACAGTGAGGACACCGGCGGCAGGTTCGCGACATCGGTCGCGACGCCCGGCGACACGCCCTGCTGTTGGAGCCCGGCCGACATCGCCTCGGGCAGGTTTGCCGAGAGCCCGACCACCATGAGCGAGAAGAACACTCCGATCGACAGCGCCGTGCCGGAGTTCTGGAACGTGGCGCGCATACCCGACGCGACACCGCGGTAGCGCGCAGGCACACTGCTCATGATCGACGAGGTGTTGGGCGCGGCGAACATCCCCGTGCCCACGCCGTTCAGCGCGATCAACAGGGCGAAAGCCCAGTACGAGAAGGTGATCGGCAGGAACAGCAGTCCGACGAAGCTCGATCCGAACAGCACCATGCCGACGGTCGAGAATCCGCGCGCGCCGAATCGGTCCGACATCGCACCGGTGAGCGGGCCGGACACGAAGAAACCCAGCGTCAACGGCAGCATGAAGATACCCGCCCACAGTGGGGTGTCGGCGTAGTCGTAGCCGTGCAGCGGCAACCAGATCCCCTGCAGCCAGATGATCAGGATGAACTGCAGGCCGCCCTGCGCCAGCGAGGCGCAGAGAGCTGCCCCGTTACCCGCCGCGAAGGCGCGGATCTTGAACAGGCCCAGCTCGATCATGGGTTCGGCCACGCGCTTCTCGATGACGAAGAACGCAACCAGCAGCACCACCCCGGACACCAACAATGCGACCGTCGTCGGGGCGGTCCAGCCCATCGTGTGCCCACCGTGGGGCTGCAGGCCGATCGTGATGGCGACGAGGACCGCGGACAATCCGATCGCGAACGTTGCGTTGCCCCACCAATCGATCCGGCCGGGATGCCGTTCTCCACTGTCACGGAGTTTGAGATAGGCCCACAAGGTGAAGAAGACGCCGACCGGGACATTCACCCAGAACACGGCACGCCAGTCCCAGGCCGCCAGCAGGCCACCGAGAACCAGCCCGCTGAGTTGACCCGCCAGCGCGGCAACCTGGTTGAGTCCCAGTGCGAAGCCACGACGATCGGCCGGGAAGGCGTCGGTGAGAATGGCCGCCGAGTTGCCCGTCAGCATCGACCCGCCCAGGGCCTGGAGGACGCGCCAGGCGATCAGCCAGGTCGCGGCCGCTGAGGCGTGAAAAGGGTCGAACGACAACAGGATCGACGCCACCGTGAACACCGCGAAGCCCGCGTTGTAGATCCGCACCCGGCCGAACATGTCACCCAGCCTGCCCAGCGTGGTGACCGCCACCGCCTGGACCAGGCGGTACCCCATGATCATCCAGAGCAAGTACCCGATATTCTCCGACGCAAGGGGATCCAGGCCGATACCCCGGAAGATCGCGGGCAGGGAGATGATCACGATCGACCCGTCGAGCGCCGACATGAACACCGCCGCAGTGGTGTTCGACAAGGCGACCCAGCGATAGCCGTCGTCGGGTGCCTCGGGCGTCGGTGACGTGGACTGCAGTGTGGACGTGGAGCTCACAGGGCGCCCCGCAGTCGGTCGAGGAGCGGTAACGCGTCGGACACGGCTGCGATCTCGGCAGCGGTCAGGGTCGCCGACATCGCCTCCGCGATCGACCGCGTGCTGTGGTTGCGACGATCTGTGAGCGCCTCCCCACCAGCAGCGGTCAGGCTCAGCAGGATGCGACGGCCATCGGTCGGGTCCGGCGTGCGCGCGATCAGCCCCCGCTCCTGCAATCCGGCGATGGTCACCCCCATCGACTGAGGGCTCACATGACCGTGCCGGGCCAGGTCCGCAGCCGAACACGAGCCGTCCCGGTCGAGCCGGGCGAGGACCGTCGTCTCCGGCACACTCGGGTCGTCGGGGCCACGGTGTTGGCGCAGCCGTCGCACCAGCGACCCGACGGTGATCCGCAGCTCGGACGCCACGTCGAGGACATCGGAATCGTCATCGATCATTTCATCAACCTAACTTGATCAGTTTGGACTGATCAAGTCGGACATAACGGGTTGCACACCCTCCGCACCTCATCGACCACCGCCGCAGAATCCGTCGAATCCGACACCGGCTCCGGCCAATTCGGATGAATCGGACAAATATCGTGGCGATCGGCGGGCTGACGAAGCCTGAGTGATCGAGTGCACATCCGGACGTCTAGATTGGGCCGCTGACGGTACACAATTCTGAGGGAGTCGGTGTGGAGACGAACGAAGACGTCGATGTCCGGGCATCCACGGAGCGCGACGAGGGCTACCAGCGCGGGCTGACCACCCGGACGGTCCAGATGATCGCGATCGGTGGCGCGATCGGCACCGGGCTCTTCTACGGTTCCGGCGGTGCGATCGAGAAGGCCGGACCGGCCCTCATCCTCGCCTACGCCCTGGCGGGCCTGGCGATCTTCATCGTCATGCGCGCCCTCGGCGAACTGCTGATCTACCGGCCGATCTCGGGCGGCATCAGCGAGTACGCCGACGAGTTCCTGGGCCGCTTCGCCGGCTTCAGCCAGGGGTGGACCTACTGGGCCGTGTGGACCACGACCTGCATGGCCGAGATCACCGTGGCAGGCAAGTACATCAACTACTGGTGGCCGTCCATCCCCGTCTGGGTGACCGCGCTGGTCGCGCTGGTGGTCCTCTTCGGCGCGAACCTGATCTCGGTCGGCATGTTCGGTCGCGCGGAGTTCTGGTTCTCGGCGATCAAGGTCACCGCGATCCTCGGCATGATCATCGTCGGCATCGGGGTGCTGCTGCCGATCGCGGGCCTGGGACCTGACACCGGCCCATCGGTGACGAACCTGTGGAGTGACGGCGGCTTCTTCGCGACCGGGTTCACCAATGCGTTGCTGAGTCTGCAGATCGTGATGTTCGCCTACGTGGGTGTGGAACTCGTCGGCGTGACCGCCGGTGAGGCGCAGAACCCGAGGGTCACCTTGCGCAAGGCCATCAACTCCGTGCCGTTCCGCATCGGCGTCTTCTATGTGGGCTCCCTCGTGGTGATCCTCTCGGTACGGAGCTGGCGCGACTTCCAGGAGGGCCAGAGCCCGTTCGTGTCGGTGTTCGAATACATCGGAATCCCCGGCGCGGCAGGCATCGTCAACTTCGTGCTGCTCACCGCCGCGCTGTCGTCGTGCAACTCCGGCATCTACTCCACCGGCCGGATGGTGCGCTCGCTGGCCCAGCGCGGTGATGCACCACGGCAACTCGCCCGGCTGTCCGGACGTCAGGTCCCCATCGGGGGAATCGTGCTCAGTGCCGTGGTGATGGTGGCCGGTGTCGTCGTGAACGTGATCGACCCCGATCACGCCTTCTCCTACATCACCTCGGTGTCAACGGTCGGCATCATCGTGGTGTGGGGAACGATCCTGGTGTGTCACATGGCCTATCGCAAGAAGGTGGCCCGCGGAGAGCTTCCGGCGTCGGACTATCGGGTGCCAGGCGCGCCGGTCACCACCTGGGCTGCGCTGGCCTTTCTCCTCATGGTGTTCGTCCTGTTGTTCTTCGACACCGACGGCCGCGTCGCGTTGATCGTCGGCGCGGTCTGGTTTGCCTGCGTGGGAATCGGCTACCTGGCGTGGTCGCGCGGTAGATCGCTGGTCGGAACGCGCTGACCGGCGTCCGGTAGGTCGGTCGTCTCCGGCCGACCCATCCGGTCGACTCCCCAGCTGCGTTCGGTGTAACCGATCACCCGTGCGACATCCTCGGCCGGAACATCTTCGGTCGCACCGTCTTCGAGCGGGTCGGCATGAAAGATGTACAACCGCGAGGCGAACTGTTCGAAGGGCAGCGATCCCTCGCCGGGTCGCTCACCGTTGCCGGCCGTGCCGACCACCACCGAGTCGCCCCAGTCCTGCCCGCTGTCGTTGTTCGGGTTGAAGAAATAGACGCGGATGACACCGTTCGGGTCCGCGGCGACACGCAGGATGGTGATCGCATGCCAGCCGACGTAGCGCGCGGCACTGTCGGTGAACGCGATCCCGGCGGGTTGCGGGTGGATCAGCGGCTGATTGCCGTTGTAGCCGGGGTGATACGCCGCGTAGAACTGCCGGATGAAATCGTCGAGGTCGATGATGTCGCCGGTCGCCACGTCGACGTTGATCCGGAAGCCCCGGGCCGACCACCAGCCGTGGAACTCCGGGTTCACCCAGCGATGCGGGTCACCGGGACGGTCGGCACAGCGACGGACCATCTCCGCGTAGATCCGATCGAGGTGCGGAACCACCAGGAGCGAAACAGGATCCAGATCGATCGGATCGGCCGTGGCGACCCCGCCGACGCTCTCCACCGACGAGACACGCTGCCCTTCGAAATGGGCGACGACCTCGTCGTCGCGGGCCGCCCAGGCCACCACCTGCAGCAGATAGTCGGGATCGTTGTAGGCCCACATCGACAACGCGCGGGCCGACTGACAGGTCGGATTGTCCCCCTGCCCGACACCCAGCGGCTGGCCGAGCATCGACAGCAGGCCGCCGATGAGCAGCGACTCGGGATCGACGGCGGGACCGAACGCTGACTGCAGACGGTCGGAGACCGTCGGCGAGAGCTTCAGTGCCAGTTGCCGCCACAGCGACGGGACCACCGGTGGCTGATGCAGGATTCCGCGGTCGAGCAGCAACGCGAGGCCGTACAGGCACTGCGCGTTCTGCGGATGCACGGTCCGGGTGATCAGCTCGAGCACCAGGTCGGTGTAGCGGAGCAGACAGTTGCGCCCCACCTCCGACAACCCGAGCGCTTCGGGGAGGAGAAAGACGTTGTCGTCCACCAGGAACCGGGCCAGCGCGGCGTGGTACGGGGAGACGAGGCCGGTGTCGTGCATGGCCCGCGCGAATCCGCGTGCCTCGAACTCGAGCCCTTCGGCGTCCATCGCCGACAACCGCGACAGATAGACGTCGATGCCCGGATCCTCCCGACAGGCCTCGGTCGGCCCGAAGAGCGCGGTGGTCAGCCGGTCGAGACCCTGCGCGGACGTCCCGAGGTCGACGTCGGGATCGTTGCGATGGATCGCGATCCGCGTGACCATCGCCTTCACGTGATCGACCTGGATGGGTCGCTGCCGGAGTATCCGCCAGATCTCCTCGACCAATTCGTCGAGCACGCTGTCGTAGCCGATCTGGTCGAGAACGTAGCCGAAGACCTCGCGGATCACCTTGGCGGCGCTCCCCTGTCGCACGCGCTCGGCCTCCGACGGCGGCGCGAGCAGCAGGTCGAGGTTCATCGCGAGGATCTGCGACAGGAAGCGTCGGGCGTCGTCAGCGGTCATGTCGGCATGGTCGTAGTCGCCCATCGCGATCGCGACCATCCGCAACTCGCTCGTCGACTCCAGGATCACGGTGTCGGTGTGACCACTGCGCAGGCTGGGACCGGCGAGCGCCGGCACCAGGATGCTGGGTTGATCCCAGTCGGTCCCGGCAAAGACGCCCGCATTCTCCAGTGTCGCGGCGCGTTCGCGCACAGCTGCGCAGCCGCCCTCCTGGGTGAGCACGCGGCGCAGCGAGTCGAGTACTCGCCGCACTTTGCCGACCTTGGCGAAGTCCGGCGCGTCGAGCATCGCCGCGGTGGCGTGATCGAGTTGCTCGACCCGGGTTGCCAGCGCCCGGCCGGAGTCGGTGTGGTCCGAAGAAGGCACTAGCACCCTTTGCTGTCCTCACGGTCCGCGCAGGGCACGCCGTGGTGGCCCCGTGCAGATCTCATACGTAGAAGTCGAGCTCTTCTTGCTGTTTGAGCAGATCCCGCATCCGGTAGGGATCCTCCCCGAAGAAGTACAGCAGACCCCAGTGCGTCCCGAAAGCCGTGCGCTTGGTGACCGTCTCCTCGAGGGGTTCCGCGAGATCGTTGGTCTCGTAGTAGTCGTCGTCTGCGGTCACCTCGGGGATCTCCAGGTTGGAGACCACACGGCGACGTGGATACACGCCGAAACAACCCGCGACACCGCTCGCATCCACCACCTCGCGCGGGAAGAACGCGTCGATCTCCTCCTCGGTGGTCTTCGGATCGAAGGAGAGCACCAGGGCCTGGTAGGCGTTGAACCCGTATGCGCGTTCCAGCAGCTCGAACACCTTGAAGCCCGGCGGCCGGTAGGCGACCTCGCCGAAGTACATCTCGCCGTCGTTGGTGACGAAGTACTCCGGGTGCACGAAGCCGAAGTCGATCTCGAATGTCTTGATCAGCTTCTCGATCTGCGCGGTGATCGCCGGACGATACTTCTCGAGCTCCGGCGTGGCGGGCACGAACACCGAGTAGCCCAGCGTCACGTACTCCGAGATGTTGAGGAACTTGATCTTGCCGTTGTGGATCCAGGCCTCGACCGCGAACTCCCAGCCGTCCAGATGGGACTCCATCAGCACCGGGAACTCTTCCTCGGGGATCGTGTCGACCTCGTCGGGTGTTCGGATCACCCGATGTCCGAGGCATCCGGCCTTGTCGAACGCCTTGAGGTGAATCGGGTCGTTGGGGTCGCCGTCGAGCTTGAGCAGTGTCTGGTTCACGCGGCGGAGGAACCGGACCACGTCGTCGCGGTCGTGCGCCTCCTCGAAGATGCCGACGCGGATGCCGCCGAGTTGCGCGCGACGTTTCATCAGCGCCTTGTCGCGCAGCAGCATCGCCTGCCCGAACAGGCGCGGCTTGTTCATCAGGACGGAATTGATGGCGCCGGCCCACTCGACGGTCTCCTCGAACAGCGGGATCGCGACGTCGACACCCATGTCCTGCAGAGTCTCGGCGATCTCGAGGGACCGATCGTTCAGGCGTTCGAAATTCCACGGCACGTAGGGAATGTCGTGTTCAGAGCAATATTCTTGCGCCCAGTCGGGCGCAACGACCACATATCTGCGGTCGAATCGATCGAGGGCCTCGATGGCCCCGAGACTCCAACCGAGTAGTGCCACAAACCCCTTGTCAGGGTTTTTTGCTGTCTTCACAGGCTTGGTCATGCATGTCCTCTCGCTGTCGATCGTGCGCGATTCATGCTCTCTGGTCCTGCGCACAACCGTACATAGGCGCCCGACGACCGCTCGCGGTGCCGCCACGTCCGAGTTGCGACGACTCAATCCATGGTTCTCGATCATGAAGATGAATTGGGCTGTGCCTGTTCAGCGCTCACCCTTCTGCAATCGCAGGGTGCACTCGCGCGCACACCCGACCGTCCCACACTCATTGCACCGCCCGCCTAAGCTGGTGGTCGTGTTCGATGTGGAACGGGACCCGACCGCGGTCGAACTGGGTCTGTTCGTACCGCAGCCGCCTGCCACCGTCTGGCGCGCGCTCACCGAGCCGGCACTCATCGAACGCTGGCTGGCATCGACCATCGGGTTCGCGACGGAGGTCGGGACGACTTTCATCCTGGAGATCCCCGCCGACCCACCCGCAGAGGTGGCGTGTCAGGTACTGACAGTGGACCACGGGCGACGATTCACCCACAGCTACACGGATCTGCGCGGCAATCCGCCTGCGCGCTGGTTCGTCGACTGGTTACTCGAACCACAGGGCCGTGGAACCCGAGTGCTCCTGACTCACAGTGGTTTCGACCTCGACGACCGCCTGCAGAAGATGGCGCGCAACGCGATCGAACGAGGCTGGCGCAACCGGATGCTGCCGAGGCTCAGCGACGTCGTCGCCGACGTCGGACTCTGATCACGCACGGCTCGCGTTCACGCTCAGGCAGCGGATACGTCGCGCAGGAGACCCCGTAGCCGCTAGCCTTTTGCACAAGTCGTGGTGAGCCGTCCGGGAGGTCGAACAGCAATGAGGCATAACAGCATCCGAGCCGTAGTCGCCCGCCGCGCATCAGGCGTGACTCGATGAGCCTCGTCGCGGGACACGGACCCCTCAGTGGAAATCCGGCCGGCTGGTTCTCGGGTGCGCTTCCGGCGGATCTGGTGTTCGTCGAGCCACATCCGCGCCGCATCCAGGCGATCCGTGACGGACAGACGGTCCTCGACACCGAACGCGCGGTGATGGTGCACCGGCCCGGCCAGTTCCTCAGTTACGCGTTCCCGGCCGACGAGGTCGGCCACCTGCCCACCGAGCCCGAGCCGGAGGCACCGGGGTTTGTGCACGTGCCCTGGGACGCCGTAGACGAGTGGTACGAGGAAGGCCGCAAGCTCGTCTGGTACCCGCCGAACCCGTACCACCGGGTCGACTGCCGCCCGACCACCCGGGGTCTGCGCGTCGACGTCGCGGGTGTGACGCTCGTCGACACCACCGACACCGTCATCGTCTTCGAGACCGCGCTGGAACCGGTGCTCTATGTGGCACCTGCGCATGTGCGCACCGATCTGCTGCGCCGCGGAGATCTGACGACCTATTGCAACTACAAGGGCAACGCGACCTACTGGACCGCGGTCATCGGTGACACCGTGGTCGAGAACGTCGCCTGGAGCTATGAAGATGTACTGCCGGAGAGCACTGTCATCCGTGGACATCTCAGCTTCGACCCGGCCAAGGCCGATGTGCTCGCCGAGCTTCCGGCCCGTGCCCTGGGAGCTGCGGATTGCGGCTGCGAGATCTAGATCCCCTACAGCCTCGCGCGCGACTCCACTGCTGAATCGGATGTCCGCAGCGGACGGATGAGTCCATCCTGGACGAAGGACGCCAGGAGCGCACCCTCTTCGGTGTGCACCGTGCCGCGCACATAGGACATACCCGCGCCGACCTGCGTGCTCTCGTGGGAATAGAGGATCCATCCGCCCCACCGGACCGGCTCGTGAAAGCTGATCGCGATGGTCATCGGCGCGGTGGACACGGTGAGATGCGCTTGGCTGGTACCGATCCCGGCGTGCGCCCGCATCGTGGTCGAGATACCGAGATGACCGGTGAAATGCGCCAGCAGCGCCTTGGCCAGGTCGTCGCGTTGTGGGACCGGATCGTATTTCAACCAGGCGTACAACTCTGGCGGCCCCACCTCGTCCGGGCTGTTGACCTCTCGGACGTCGACCAGGCGCACATCGCGGCCTGGCAACGGCATTCGTGCGACAAAGGCCTCGTCGGGCGCGGCGACCATCGGGCGTGGGAGGTGGTGGGCGATCAGGTCTTCGGTCGGGACGTCGGCGAGGACGGTCACGGTGACGCATCGCTTCCCGTTCTGCGAGGCCGCGACGACGGCGGTCGCGACGGACCGCCCCTCGTGGACGACGTCGATGTCGAACTCCACCGCCGGACCGACCGTGACCGCCCGTGCGAACACGGCCTGCGCCGACCGTATCGACTTGTCCGGGAACCGCGTGGCGGCCGCCACGATCGCCTGCGCGAGCACCTGCGTGCCCTCCACGACGACGCGGCCTTCCTCCCCCTCGATCCCGGTCGCGCCGGTGAATCGGTCGGGGCCGTCGGGCTCGACGTCGAAGAGGTCGAGCAGCACGTCGAGCGACCAGGCAGTCTCGTCGGATTTCGTCGTCATGTCGGTTGCTTCTCCCGTTTCCGTGCCGGAGCTCACGTCGAGGCCACTGGAAAGGCTACGGTATCGGAGAACACGCACTCGAGCGACATCCACCTCGGTTCGGACAAGCCACCTTCGAACCATGTGAAGGTGAATTGTCGGAACAGGGGTGATCGAGTCCCCCGCGGGATGGTCCTCAGGCCGGCTCGCGCATCACCCCGACATGCCGCACCTGACCGGAAATACCCGGAAGCTCCTTCACCGGCGTCCAGGTGCGCAACCCGTTCGTGCTGTCGGAGTACAGCTGCTTTCCTCTGGTGTAGGCGTCGAGGTACATCCGCCAGGCGCCGCTCGGCAGCTGGACGACGGCCGGGCCTTCCACGTACGTTCCCCAATTCCCGGGCGGGACGAACCGATAGGGCCCGATCAGCGACGACGCGACCGCATGCTGGATGACTTTCTTCGTCTCGTTCTTGGTGAACGCGTGATAGGTCGCACCCACCTTGACCACGGTGGTGTCGATGTGGTCGGCGCCGATCCCGGCGAGCGGAACGGGTGGGCTCCACAGTCGGAGCGATGGCTCGAGAGCGGTCATCAGATAGGGCACAAAGCCGCCACCGGTCGACATCGACAGGATCACGTTGATGCGGCCGCCCTCCACAAACCATTCGGGCGCCCAGGACTTGGTGGTGAACGGCGACAACGACGGACCGTCGCTGGAGCCTGCCGACCCGGAGGATCCCGGCCCGCTCGATGAGCCGAGACCTTTGCCGTCGCCCGTGCCCGGCAGGAATGCACAGCAGAACGGGGTCGGATAGTTGTGCAGGAACGTCCAGTTCACGCGATCACGGCTACGCGCGAACCCGATGTTGGCGCCGTCGGCCGTCGTGTAGGTGATGTAGTACCACCCGTCGGTATTGCGGAAGATGCTCGCGTCGCGCACACGCCCTGACGGGGGCCGATATGCCGACCGGCGGAGGAGTTGGAATGTCGTGCCGTTCCCGGACCCGTAGACGTCCATGTCGCGGTCGGTGGCGCTGCTGAACGCCACCATCGTGTATCGCCAGCCGGTCGGCGGGGCCGCGGCACTGCTCCCCGAGCCCGAGACGAGCAGTGCCGCGACAGCGAGCAGCACCACCGTCACGCTGGAAAAGGTGGTGGTTCGCTTGGTGAGGATCACCGATGCAGTATCGACGGCGACCAGCACCCTGTGCGCGGCTTTGGCCACAGCCGGGCGAAATTGTTACTGGTGGGGCCACGGTGTCACGCCCTGGCGCCTCCCGACTCACAGCTCGGTGACGCGACCGCCGTCCACCTGCCAGGTGCGATCGAGACGCACGTTTGCCAGCATGCGGCGGTCGTGGGTCACCAGCAGGACGGCGCCGTCGTAGGAGTGCAACGCGGATTCGAGTTGCTCGATGGCGGCGAGGTCGAGGTGATTGGTGGGTTCGTCGAGTACCAGGACATTGGTCCCCCGCGCCTGCAACAGGGCCAGCGCAGCGCGGGTGCGCTCCCCGGGAGACAGATCGGCGACAGCACGGTCGACGTGATCGGCGCGGAGCCCGAACTTCGCGAGAAGCGTACGCACCTCTGCCGTCGTGAAGTCGGGGACGAGTTCCTCGAATCGCTCGACGAGTGGCCGCGGCCCAGCGAATTCGCCACGCGTCTGGTCGATTTCGCCGATCGCGACGTTCGCGCCCAATTGCGCGGTCCCGGCTTCGGGTGTGATCCGACCGAGGATGAGCCGCAGCAGAGTCGACTTCCCGGCTCCGTTGGGGCCGATGATGCCGATCCGGTCGCCCGCGTTCACCTGCAGCGACACCGGGCCGAGAACGAAATCTCCTTGTCGCACAACGGCATTGTTGATAGTCGACACGACTGAGCTCGAACGTGGCGCGGCACCGATGGTGAACTCGAGCACCCATTCCTTGCGAGGTTCGGCGACCTCGTCCAGACGCGCGATCCGACTCTCCATCTGGCGGACCTTCTGCGCCTGCTTCTCACTGGACTCGGTGGCCGCACGCCGACGGATCTTGTCGTTGTCCGGGGCCTTGCGCATCGCGTTGCGGACACCCTGACTCGACCATTCACGCTGCGTTCTCGCCCGAGCCACCAGATCGGCCTTCTTCTCGGCGAATTCCTCGTACTCCGCGCGCCGGTGCCGGCGCGCGACCTCGCGTTCCTGCAGGTAACTGTCGTAACCGCCACCGAAGAGTGTGTTGGTGTGTTGCGCCAGATCGAGTTCGAGGACGCCGGTGACGCTGCGAGACAAGAACTCTCGGTCGTGGCTCACCAGAACCACACCGCCGCGCATGGCGCCTACCACGCCCTCCAGCCGATCGAGTCCATCGAGATCGAGGTCATTGGTCGGCTCGTCGAGCAACACAACGTCGAACCGCGAACAGAGCAACGCGGCCAAACCGACCCGCGCGGCCTGTCCGCCGGAGAGATCGGTCATCATCGCCGATGCCGGCGCCACCACGCCGCTGCCGAGGCCCAGATCGGCAAGGACTTCGGGCAGACGCTCGTCGAGGTCGGCGGCACCGGTGACCAGCCAGTGGTCGAGTGCCGCGGCGTAGACGTCGGCCGAATCCTCGGGACCGGTCGCGCCCGAGGGGTCGGCGAGGACAGCCGCGGCCGCGTCCATGGCCTGGGTCGCGGCCGCACAGCCGGTGCGGCGGGCAACGTACTGCCCGACGGTCTCGCCGGGGACTCGTGCGTGTTCCTGCGGCAACCACCCGACGAACGCGTCGGCCGGAGCGCGCGTCACCTTGCCCTCCAGCGGCGCGAGGTCGCCCGCGAGGACCCGGAGCAGCGTGGTCTTGCCCGACCCGTTGGCACCGACGACGCCGATCACGTCACCCGGCGCGACCGTGAGGTCGAGGTGATCGAACAGCACACGGTGCGCATACCCGCCGGCGATGTCCTTGGCGACGAGTGTTGCGGTCATGAGGAGATGATCGCACCTCGATGGGAGCACAGGTCAGACGCACACCGGTTGCTACGTGGTGGAGCGGAACTCCACCACGTTCCGAGACCGTAGAACGAGATCGGGTCGTCGAATGGACTACGTCCCTGGACGCCTCCTGCGCTGCCGCTCAGCGCGGCCGCAGTCCCGTCATGACCATGCCGAGCACGCCATCGGCGAACGTGTCGTCCAATTCACCGGTCCGTAGCAGCCAGCGGTGGAAGACCGGGCCGAACAGCAACTCGACCGCCAGTTTGGGGTCCAGTGAGTCGTCCACCTGACCGGCCAGGACACCGGCCTCGATGCGGGCGGCGGTCGCGTCGAGTTGCGGGCGGAGCAGCCGCCGCACCAGTTCGTCGGCGATGGCGACGTCGGTCTGGATCTCAGCGGTGATCGCGCGCTGAAGGCGGTCGTTGGCCGGATCGGCGAGTGCCGCGACGGCCCCCCGGAGCACGAGCCGAAGGTCGGATTCGAGATCGCCGGTGTCCGGCAGCGTCACCGAACCCCCGTCCTGCGAGTTGGCGTCCAGAATCGCGTCGAAGACCACGGCTGCCTTCGATGGCCACCAGCGGTAGATCGTTTGTTTGCCAACTCCGGCGGCGGCCGCGATTCCTTCGATGCTCAGTCGGGTGTATCCCACGTCGGCGACCAGGTCGCGTGTCGCGGAGAGGATCGCCCGACGGGCTCGGTCGCTGCGCCGGGAAGCGTCGGGGCCCGGCACATCTGAACGTGCGGGTCCCGGAGATACAGGGGTCATACGGTCAAGCTACAACACAACGAGACGAGACGCACCGTCTTGACAGAGAGCATGTCGCTCGGCCATGCTGACGAGACACACCGTCTCGTTGGAAGGGATCACTATGAGCGAAGCATCACGCGCTACTCGCACGTGGCTCATCACAGGCGCCGGCCGCGGGCTCGGCCGGGCGTTTGCGCAGGCTGCCCTCGATCGGGGGGATCGCGTCGTCGGGACGGTCCGCCGCCACGGAGCAATGGCGGAGCTGCTCGCCGACCACCCGGACTCGGCGCGGGAGATCCAGCTCGACGTCCGCGACGCCGCCGCAGTCACCGCCACGGTCGATCAAGCGGCACAGGTCTTCGGCAGCCTCGATGTCGTCGTCAACAACGCGGGTGCCGGTTTCGTCGGAGCCCTCGAAGAGGTCGATGAGCAGCAGGCCCGAGATCATCTGGACCTGAACCTGTTCGGTGCGCTGTGGGTCTCCCGGGCCGCGATCCCACACTTGCGGGCGAGCGGTGGTGGCGACATCGTGCAGATCTCGACGGTCGGCGCCATCGGTTCGATGCCCATGTTCGGGCTCTACAACGCGAGCAAGTGGGCCCTCGAAGGATTCAGTGAGGCGTTGTCCACCGAGGTCGCGCAATTCGGGGTCCGGGTGACGATCGCACAGCTCGGCGGATTCGCCACCGACTGGGCCGGGTCGAGCATGTCGTTCGCGACACCGAAACCGGAGTACGACGACCTCCGCACCGCCATGTTCGGCACCGCGGAGATCCCCTGGCCGACCGCCGATCCCGATGGACCGCCGACGGATGCAGATCCGCGCCTGGCCGCCGACTCGCTGGTCGCGCACCTCTCTGATCCCGACCGCCCACTGCGGGTACTGATCGGCGACGACGCCCGGGACCATGCCGCTCTGGCCTACGCGGCACGTCGGGATTCCTACGGCAAGGCCACCGACTTCACCTGGCCGTCATAGGTCGATCAGAACCGGCCTCACGGAAGCCACAACTCCCACCGATCGCTGAGGATGTTGCTGTCCTGGGTTCAGACGTTGAACCGGAACTCCACCGTGATCCGCAGCCGATCAGCATCAGCTTCCACAAATGGGCACGTCATCTTCGGGCTTGGGCTGCGTACTTGGTCAGCAAACCTTCAGGGATGTGACAGGAGTCCTCAGGGAAACGCGCGAGCCGATGCTGATGTTCTTCGGCACTTCGCACATAGTTGGCGAGCGGCAGCACTTCGACAGCGACGCGATCGGCGTCGTCTCTCGCGGCGATGAACTCTCGCGCCTGGTCGAGGTGGGTCGGCCGGTCGGAGTACACGCCGGTGCGATACTTCTCGCCGACATCCGGCCCCTGCCTGTTCACGCTGAAAGGGTCGATGATCTCGAAAAAATACGCCATCAGTTGCTCGACACTCACAACGGTCGGATCAAATCGGGTCAGCACGCATTCGGCGTACCCGTCGTAGCCACTGTCGACGGACCGACTGGTGCCGTTGGCCCTGCCGGCCTCGGTGAACGTCACCCCCGGCAACGTCGCGATGAACGCCTGCACGCCCCAGAGACAGCCGCCCGCGAAATACACATCTTCGGTCTCGCGCTCCACATCCACGTGCGCGAGGGTACGGGTCGGCGACGCGACGCGGGGAATCGCTCGATCAGACGTTGAACCGGACTCCGCGACCTTACGGCGCCGACCCGTACGCGGCCATGAACATGTCGATGAGTGCGTCGATGACGTGTTCATCGACCGGGCGCGTCGTGAGCAAGAAGCGATAGTAGAGCGTCCCGGCCAGGAATTCGGCGGCGAGATCCAGATCGGCTTCGGGATCGAGTTCACCCCCACGCTGTGCGGCCAGGATGCGGTCGAGCGTCCGCTGTTCGACCGTAGCCAGGAACCGCTCGTGGAGCGTCGCGCGTAGCGCGGGGTCGGCTTGTACCTCGGCGATGACTGCGCGATAGATGGGTCCTATCGGCGGGTTCGACAACGCCTGACTGGACCGGATGAACTGCTCACGTAGGTCGGCTCGAATCTTCCCCGATCTCCGGTAGTCGAGGTCGGTGATCCACACGTGATTCAGTGCGTCCAGAAGCAATTCGACGATGGATGGCCAGCGCCGGTAGATCGTGTGCTTTCCGACTCCCGCCCGTCGCGCGACCGCCTCGATCGTCAGTCCGCGGTAGCCGTCCTCGGCCGCGAGCTCGAGCGTGACCTCCAACAGCTGGTGCGTCCGCTCCTTGCCCCGACGCCGCGGCATCGGGGCCGACGAATCCGGGGTCGGGGACGACGCCACCCCTGTCCGCGACGGCTCGTTTCGTTCGACCATGTTCCACACCCTACCGGCACGATGCGTGCCGTTGACTGCAGCAAGCAGACAGTGCACAATCGACACCTAACGGCACTACCCGTGCCGCTAGACGCATCAGGTCGACGAAAGGACCGAGCCATGACCACCAGCACCTCCGACGAACGGCAAGCGTTCACAGCAGAGGAACGGGCCGCGATGAAGGAAAGATCACGAGAGATTCGCGCTGCAGGCAAGCGCATGTCGGCAGCCCAGAAAGCCGCCGAGGCCGCACGCGCCGTGACCGCCAAGATCGACGAGATGACCGGCCGCGACCGCGACTTGGCCAAGAAGGTACACACCATCGTGACGACGAACGCACCGCAACTCGCTCCGCGGCTCTGGTACGGAATGCCCGCTTACGGCTTGAACGGAGACGTCGTCTGCTTCTTCCAAGACGCGGCAAAGTTCAAGGCGCGGTACGCAACACTCGCGTTCAGCGACCGGGCCGAACTCGACGACGGACACATGTGGCCGGCAGGTTTCGCCCTCATCGAGATCACCGACGACGTCGAGAAGCAGATCGCAACACTCGTTCGGCGCGCTGTGGGCGCGGCCGAGCATTCGTGATTTCCGCCCCCTCACCAAAGGAGAGACCATGAAAACCATGACGTGCCGGCAACTCGGGGGACCTTGCGACGCAGACCTTTCCGGCGAGACCGCCGACGAGATCATCAAGGCTCAAGACCGCCACCTCCGTGAGGCCGTCCGCGACGGGGACACCACCCATGTCACGGCACACAATGACATGAAGCACCGATGGCGACACCCGCGGAAGGCGATGGGCTGGTATCGCGAGACAAAGAAGGCTTTCGCCGCGCTGTCGTGAGCCCGTCCGGTGCATGAGTCTGCGACACCCGGCTCACGCACCGGACGCATGCTCAACCACGAGAACAGTGGACGCGGCGTATACCTGCTCGATCCGTCAGGGCACTACCTCGAATTGATTACTCGCCCCTACTTGTGATCGATTCCCGCCTCCTCAGTGCCGTACTTCCGCACACGCCACTGACGAGACAACAGGAATGTGCTCTACCGTCGGCGCAGGAAAGGTTGGCGTGGAACTCGACTACACATTGAAACGGAACTCCACCGTGATCCGCAGCCGATCACCATCAGCTTCCACGTGTGGGCACGTCATCTTCGGGCTTGGGCTGCGTACTTGGTCAGCAAACCTTCAGGGATGTGGCAGGAGTCCCCAGGGAAACGTGCGAGCCGATGCTGATGTTCTTCGGCACTTCGCACATAGTTGGCGAGCGGCAGCACTTCGACAGCGACGCGATCGGCGTCGTCCCTCGCGGCGATGAACTCTCGCGCCTGGTCCAGGTGGGTCGGCCGGTCGGAGTACACGCCGGTGCGATACTTCTCGCCGACATCCGGCCCCTGCCTGTTCACGCTGTACGGGTCGATGATCTCGAAAAAATACGCCATCAGTTGCTCGACACTCACAACGGTCGGATCGAATCGGGTCAGCACGCATTCGGCGTACCCGTCGTAGTCACTGTCGACGGACCGACTGCTGCCGTTGGCCCTGCCGGCCTCGGTGAACGTCACCCCTGGCAACGTCGCGATGAACGCCTGCACGCCCCAGAGACAGCCGCCCGCGAAATACACATCTTCGGTCTCGCGCTCCACATCCACGTGCGCGAGGGTACGGGTCGGCGACGCGACGAGGAGAATCGCTCGATCAGACGTTGAACAGACACCCACGATTCGGCAAGGAAAACCATGACAGCGCACTTCAACCACACGATCGTTGCGTCGACGGACCCGGCACAGATGGCCCTCTTCTACCGTGATCTCCTCGAAGCGGACGAAGCCCCCTCCTGGGGCCCGTTCGTCAACATCACGATCGCTGACGGCGTACTACTCCAATTCGCGACCCCACCGATCGAGTTCCCGCCGCAGCACTACGCCTATCTTCTCGATGACGCCCACTTCGACCGCATGTACGCCAAGCTCGTGAAGAGCCACCGACAGCACTGGGCTGACCACCAGCGGTCCCGACCTGGCGAGCTCAACCACGAGCACGGTGGACGCGGCGTCTATCTGCTCGATCCGTCAGGGCACTACCTCGAATTGATTACTCGCCCCTACTTGTGATCGATTCCCGCCTCCTCAGTGCCGTACTTCCGCGCACGCCACTGACGAGACAGCAGGAATGTGCTCTACCGCCGGCGCAGGAAAGGCTGGCGTTGAACTCGACTACACATTGAAACGGAACTCCACCACGTCGCCGTCCTGCATGACGTAGTCCTTGCCCTCCATGCGCACCTTGCCCGCGGCCTTCGCGGCGGTCATCGTGCCCGCGGTGTCGAGGTCGTCGAAGGAGACGATCTCGGCCTTGATGAAGCCCTTCTCGAAGTCGGTGTGGATCACACCGGCGGCCTTGGGTGCGGTGTCGCCGCGGTGGATGGTCCAGGCCCGCGATTCCTTGGGCCCCGCAGTCAGATAGGTCTGCAGCCCGAGCGTGTGGAAGCCGGCGCGGGCGAGCGAGCGCAGACCGGGTTCGGTCTGGCCGATCGAGTCCAGGAGCTCCTGCGCGTCCTCCTCGTCGAGTTCGAGGAGTTCGCTCTCCACCTTCGCGTCGAGGAACACGGCGTCGGCAGGCGCGATGGAATCGCGGAGTTCCTGCTTCCGCGCATCGTCGGTCAGCACCGACTCGTCGGCGTTGAAGACGTAGAGGAACGGCTTCGCGGTCATCAGGTGGAGTTCGCGAACCGCAGACAGGTCGAACGAGTCCTTCTGGGAGAACAGCGTTTTGCCCTCGTTGAGGAGCTCCTGCGCCTTCTGCGTGGCCGCGACGGTCTCGGCGAGATCCTTGTTCTTGCGTGCGTCCTTCTCCAGGCGCGGCAGGGCTTTCTCGATGGTCTGCAGATCGGCCAGGATCAGCTCGGTCTCGATGACCCCGATGTCCGAGAGCGGATCCACCCGGCCGTCGACGTGCACGACGTCGTCGTCGGAAAAGACACGGACCACCTGACAGATGGCGTCGGCCTCACGGATGTTCGCGAGGAACTGGTTGCCCATCCCCTCGCCCTCGGACGCGCCCTTGACGATGCCGGCGATGTCGACGAACGAAACCGTCGCGGGCAGGATGCGTTCGCTGCTGAAGATCTCGGCCAGCCGGTCGAGGCGCTTGTCCGGCAGCTCGACGACGCCGATATTCGGCTCGATGGTCGCGAACGGGTAGTTGGCGGCCAGCACATCGTTGCGGGTCAACGCGTTGAACAGGGTCGACTTACCGACGTTGGGAAGGCCGACGATTCCGAGGGTGAGACTCACGGGCGACCAGTCTATCCGCCGCGGGTCGTCGATCGGCGGGCGCCGTCGGTGCTGTCGACGAAAAAGCCGTTGCTGTCGGCGAAGAATCGGTTGCTGTCGGCGAGAAAGGGGTTGCTGTCGGCGGGGTCGGGCGGCGGGCGGGTCAGGACGGGGTGGCGGTGCCGGGATCGTCGGACGGGGCGTCGGGCGGCGGGTCGTCGTCGGGAACGCTCTTGTGGGCCGTCACCGGAGTGCCCTCGGGTGCCAGCGACTCCCCTGCCCGCAACGCGATCTGCTCGTTCAGGTACCGCAGCACCACCGCGATGGCTGCCGCGGCGGGCACCGCCAGGAATGCGCCGGTGATTCCGAACAGCGTGCCGCCGAGGGTCACCGCGAGCAGCACGATCACCGCGTGCAGGTCCATGGACTTCGACTGCAGCCACGGCTGCAAGACGTTTCCCTCGAGCTGCTGGACTGCCAGGATGATGCCCAGCACGATCAGCGCGGTGGTGAGGCCGTTCGACACCAGGGCGATCAACACCGCCAGGGCGCCCGCGACGAACGCACCGACGATCGGGATGAACCCGCCGAGGAACGTGATCACCACCAGCACTCCGGCGAGCGGCACCTGCAGGATGAACAGGCCGGCACCGATCAGGGTCGCATCGACAAAACTCACGATCGCCTGGGTCCGGATGAAGCCGCCGAGGCTGGTCCACATGCGGGTGAGCACTTCGCCGACGTGCGTCCCGGACGGTTTGCCGACCGTGCGGTCGAGCCACGGGATGAACTTCGGCCCGTCCTTGAGGAAGAAGAAGACGAGGATGAGGGCGGTGAACAGTGTGACGAGGATCGAGGTGGCGGTGCCCACCCCGCTGAACACGCCTGCCGCGATACTCGACGCGCTCGACTGCAGCTTGTCGGTGACCGTGTTGACGATGTTGTCGAGCTGCTCGTCTTTCACGTTGAGCGGCGGACCCTGAATCCAGTCCTGGAGTTTGTGCACGCCGTCGGTCGCCCGCGACGCCAGCTCGGGCGCCTGGCGCACGATGGACGGCACAATCAGACTGATCACCCCGGCCAGCACCCCGACGCCGAGAAGCATCATCACCAGCGATGCCGCCGCGGGCGGGACACCACGCTTGCGCATCCAGCGGACGGGTGGCCACAGCACCGTGCACACGATGATCGCGAACAGGATCGGCAACAGGACGACCCAGAACTTGCCGAGGAGCCAGAACAGGATCCACAGCGCCGCGACGACCAAGACGATCTGCAGCGCGACGACCGAACTCGCCCTCAGGCCCGCGAGGACCACCCGAGCCCTGGTCGGATATGCGCCGTCGCCGGTGCCATTGGGCGGACTGTCCGAGCTGTCCGGCACGCCCGATTCTTCTGTCACGCAGAGATCGTCACATACCGGGTCCGCGTCTGGGCCGATACGCGGGTGTGTCGGCCGATACGCGCGTCACACCCGGAGGTCAGCTCTGGTGGTGCCGCTTGATCCTGCGTTCGACGTAGCGGACCAGTTCGTTGACCGCCTCGAGCTGCAAGACGAGTGGCGACAACGGCGCCGGCGACGTCGGGCCCGCTTCGCCCGTCTCCTCGGGCGCGACGCGCTGGTCGTGCGACGGCGGCGGCTCGGGCAGCGCCGCACCTGCCGGCTCCTGCTGCGCTGCGCTCTGGACCGTCTCGGGTCCGTACAGGCCCATCATGATCTCGAGCCCCCACGCCGGGAATTCCGACAGGGGGAGTTCGTCGTGCCGACCTCGTTGTCGGGCACCGGTGAACGGTGTGTTCATGGGCTCATCGTGCCAGGAATTGTTACCTACGTCACCAATTTCCCCAATTCGACACGCCTCCCACGGCCGTGTCCGATTCCCGCCAGAATCCGTCGGCGATCGGTGTCAGAGTGGTCTGGTGACCACGACGATCCGCCTCCCCGAATCCCTCGACTTCGATCGGTGCTATCGCGCCGTTTCGTCGCGGGACGCACGCTTCGACGGCCAGTTCTTCGTCGCCGTGCACACCACCGGGATCTACTGTCGGCCGTCGTGTCCCGCCCTGACGCCTCGCGCGCAGAACGTGCATTTCGTGCTGACCGCTGCCGCCGCACAACAGGAGGGGTACCGGGCCTGCCGGCGCTGTGCTCCCGATGCGGTTCCCGGTTCCCCGCGCTGGAACACGGGAGCCGATCTGTCCTCGCGTGCCATGCGACTGATCGCCGACGGTGTGGTGGAACGAGAAGGCGTCGACGGCCTGGCCGCCCGACTCGGCTACACACCACGGCACCTGAACCGGGTGCTGACCAACGAACTCGGCGTCGGTCCCCTCGCGCTGGCCCGGGCACATCGCGCCGCCACCGCGCGGGTCCTGATCCAGTGCACGCCGATGCCCATGGCAGACATCGCCTTCGCGGCCGGCTTCACCAGTGTTCGGCAGTTCAACGACACCATCCGGGAGGTGTTCGCCCTGACACCGAGCCGCCTGCGGAAGTTGCCGTCGCCGACCGGTCGCTCGGGGCAGGGTGCCGTCGGAGAGGTGACGCTGCGACTCGCGCACCGGATGCCGCTGGACACCCGCTGGCTGCACTGGTTCCTCTCGGCTCATGCCGTTCCGGGCGGCGAACTGGTGGAGACCACCACCGATGGCTCCTGGCGTCATCGGCGCACGATGAGGCTCCCCCACGGCCCGGCCCTGGCCACCATCGAACCCGGGCACGCACACATGACCGCGACCATCACCCATCTCGACATGCGCGATCTCGGCGTCGCGGTCAACCGCCTCCGACGGTTGCTCGATCTCGACGCCGACCCGGTCAGCACCGACCTCGCGCTGCGGACCGACCCCGCGCTGGCGCCGCTCGTCGACGCCGCGCCGGGCCTGCGGGTCCCCGGGTCGGTTGACCCGACCGAGACCCTGATCCGGACGATGATCGGTCAGCAGATCAGCGTGAAGGCCGCCCGGCACCACACGGCACGCCTGGTCGACACGCTCGGACTGCCGGTGTCGTGGCCACCCGATGCCGCCACGGACCGCTCGCCCGCCGCCGGCTGGACCCTCTTTCCCGACGCGGCCACGATCGCCGAGCACGGGCACCGAGTGCTGACCGGGCCCAGGCGCCGCATCGACGCCATCCTCGCCGTCGCCGAGACCCTCGCCGAAGGCCGCCTGGAACTGCACGCGGGCCGCACGGCCGACGAATTGCGCGCCGCCTTGATCGAACTGCCCGGGATCGGGGCCTGGACCGCCGACTACGTGGCGATGCGGGTCACCGGCGAGCCCGACATCCTGCTCGACCGCGACCTCGTCGTCGCACGGGCCGCCACGGAACTGGGTGTCGACCTCGCCGACGGTGCGCCGGCGTGGTCGCCGTGGCGTTCGTATGCATCGATGCACCTGTGGCGCCACCGGCTGTCGGTGACCGAGCCGATACTGACAGGACCGATCACGAGCGAGCAGACGTCGAAGCACCATTCCACGCGGGCCCCGTCCTCACGATCGCGAATCGCCCGAGCGGCGCAGACGCGATCGACCCCACCACCTCGTCGCCAACAACTCGACGAGCCTGCAGAAGGAGCACGATGACATCCACGATCTCGAATCCGGTCTCGGACCCCGCGGCGACCGCCACCGCGGCCACCAGCACCGCCCGCTGGACGTCGGTTCCCACACCCGACGGCACGTTCACCGTTGTCGCCGACGATGCCGATCGGGTGCTGGCCTCGGGATGGACCGACGACCCGGAGTACCTGGCCGCGCTCGTCCACCGCTCCATCCGGCCGGAACAGTTGCGACGCGACGGACTCGACGAGCTCCGTGAGCGGGTGGACGCGTACTACGCGGGCACCTTCGACGCTCTCGACGCCGTCGAGGTCGTCCAGCATTCGGGCCCGTTCCTCGAGCACGCGTGGACGGTGCTGCGAACGGTGACGCCCGGCGCCCCGGTGACCTACGCGGAGTTCGCGGAGCTCTCCGGCAACCCCACCGCGATCCGCGGCGCGGCGTCGGCATGCTCACGCAACGCGGCCGCGTTGTTCGTCCCCTGCCACCGAGTGCTGCGCAGCGACGGTTCGCTCGGCGGGTTCCGCTACGGCCTCGAGGTGAAGCGCTCACTGCTCGACCGTGAGGTTCCCGTGGCCGGGTAGCGATCGGACTCTGCCGGCGATCGCGGGTGCGGTCCACTGTCGGACCCGTCGAGCACCATGACGGTCATGAACACCTCAGTGATCGTCGCCCTGATCGCCGGCATGATCCTCGGCGGACTGGTCGGGTGGCTCGCGCACGCGTCGCGGGCCGCCGCCGCGCTCGCCGCGGCCAGGGCCGAACTGCACTCCGTGCGGGCCGCGCACGATCTCGCGGCCCGTTCACTCTCGTCGGCTAGCGAGGATGCGGCGCGACGCCAATCGTCGGCCATCGGCTCGCAGGTCGCACACATCGTCGACCCGCTCCGGGCCGTGCTCGGTCAGCTCTCCGACGAATTGCGGCGAACCGAACACCACCGGATCAGCGCATACTCGGGGCTCACCGAGCAGGTGCGGGGTATGCACGCCGTGTCGACGCAACTGACCGACCAGACCCGGCAGCTGGCCAACGCCCTGCACACACCTCAGGTCCGCGGTCGTTGGGGCGAGCTGCAACTCGAGCGGGTCGTCGAGCTGGCCGGGATGACCCGGCACTGCGACTTCTCGACGCAGGTGTCCGCGGACGGGTCGTCAGGGCCGGTGCGGCCGGACATGGTGGTCCACCTCGCGGGTGACCGGAACATCGTGGTGGACGCGAAGGTGCCGCTGCAGTCGTACCTCGCCGCCATCGAGGAGCCGGACCCCGCGACCGCCGACCGGCTGCTCGGCGAGCACGCCCGCGCCGTCCGCTCCCACATCACGCAGCTGTCGTCGAAGGCGTATTGGTCGGCCTTCGACAACACCCCGGAGATGGTGGTGCTGTTCGTACCGAGTGATCCCGTGCTCGAGGCAGCGGTCCGGGCCGACGGAGATCTCATCGAGTTCGGTTTCGGCAAGAACGTGGTCCTCACCACTCCGTCGACCCTCATCGCTCTGCTGCGCACCGTCGCGCTCGGCTGGCGGCACGACGCGATGGCGCGCGATGCCGCCGTGATCCATCAGCTCGGGACCGAACTGCACCACCGCCTCGGCGGCGTCCTCGGCCACCTCGACCGGCTGGGCGGGTCGTTGCGCCGCGCCGTCGAATCCTTCAACTCGACGGTCGGTGCCGTCGATGCTCGCGTAGGCGTCACAGCTCGCAAATTGGCCGAACTGGACGCCCTCCAGGGTGAACCGCAGCACACTTCCGCCGCCCCGATCGACATCACCGTCCGCACCGCGGGAGGCATCCGGACCAGCGACGACACCTCGGAAACGGACCAATGGGCAACATCACCCGGTGGTTAACAGTTTTCGGGGGGTTAACCGGTACCGTCTAGATGTGTCTTCTGCCCCGCAACAGCGATCAGCAGTACCGCTGGATCAGCAATCCGTGCTGCCGACGGTCCGCGGCCTCCCTTGGTGGGGCGGCGTGCTGGTGGCCACCGTCATCACGGGTATCGGTGCGGCGATCGATGCGAGCAACACCGACGCCCTCGGCGGCATCTTCAAATTCTGCTATCTGGTCGGCTGCGTCATCGCAGCGCTCGCCGTGCGGCGCCGCGCGTTGTTCACCGCCGCAGCCCAGCCGCCCCTCATCGCGTTCCTCGTCGGTGTCATCACGCTCTATGGCCTCAACTCCGACCAGGCCTCGTCCGGATTGAAGAGCCTCATCTTCAAGGTCCTGCTCCCCGTCGCCGACGCCTTCCCCTGGATGCTGCTGACGTTCTTGGTGACCCTCGGTCTCGTCGTGGCGCGGTGGTACCTCACCCGCGACCGCTCCACCAGCATCGGCCTCCGGCGATCGAAGGGATCGTCGCCGAAGCCCAGCCCGGCCAAGACCGCCGACCGCAGTCCGCGTACCGCCACCAAGCGCGCCGCTCGTCCGGCCGCGACCAAGGCTCGGCCTGCCGAATCCGGCGACCGGAGAAAGCCTGCTTCCGCCGCGCAGAAGTCTCGCCGGCCGCGACCGGCCGCCGAAGGCACGGCCGACGGTGCCGGTGTCGTGAAGGGTCAGAAGGTCGTCGACGAACCGACCACCCGCGCAGCCGCGCCGACCAAGCGCTCCGAGGGCGGCAAGCGGGCGGCCGCCGACCGGCCGCAGGCAACCAAACGCCGCGCGACAGCAGGTGCGGTGCAACGGGCAGAGGCCGGTGAGCTCATCGGCCCCGGCGAGGAGTCGCTCGGCGAGACCATCGCGCCGCCTGCGACCCAGGCCCGACCCACCGCCGGTGCCGCGGCCCGTCGACGGTCACCGTCGTCAGCGGCCGATCACGCACGCTACGAGTCGGCGACACCGCAGCCGTCGGCCTCGCGATATCCGTCGACCCGCGCGCGCAATCGAGGCTGACAGCAGCCACGTCACGCCTGGGAAACTCTCTCGAACCACTCGCCCAGTCGACGTGCCGCGTCGTCGACCAATGATGGCCAATCCATCGCGCCTTCGTCGGCGCCGTCGCTGACCACCTTCACCATTCGGCAGGGCACCCCGAACTCCGCGCTCACATGAGCGATCGCGCAACCCTCCATGTCCACCAGGTCGGCTCGCGCGGCCAGCGTCGCGCGCCGCACCGGGTCGGCGACAAACGTGTCCCCGGAGGCCAGCACGGTGCCGTCCCCGTCGGGCATCTCCCATCGGTCGACGACCGGATAGCCCATCGAACGCAGCTCGGTGCTGCTGATGTCGTGCTCGATTACGGTCGACGGCTGGAAGAGGCCACAGTGGTGGTCGTGGAGTGCGCCTGCGGTTCCCACGTTGACGACCTGACGGACCGGCGTATCGTCGCCGACTCCGGCCAGCACCCTGGTGAGGGCCGTGGCGGCGCGGACCTTGCCGATGCCGGTAATCAGAACGCGGGTACCCGGCGGCACGTAGCGCGCCTCGGCTCGGGTGGCGGCGACGACGAGCGTGGCGGGGTCGATTGTCACGCAGTGAAACTATCGTCACCGCGCGGCGAGCGCGACGCAGGCCCGGGCCGCACGTCCCAGCGCCGTGCCGTACGACGGGCCGTGGCCGGCGGCGTGCACCGCGAGCGGATGCAGCTGGTGCAGCGCCACGCGATCCTCCCAGCCGGCACGCAACGGGTGCTCGCCCTGGTAACCGGCGACGATCTCGGTGAGCAGCGGACACCCGAAGAGTGCGAGCATCGCGAGGTCCGTCTCGCGGTGGCCGCCGTGCGCGGCCGGGTCGATGAGCACCACTCCGTGCGCGGTCCACAGCACGTTCCCGGTCCACAGGTCGCCGTGTAGCCGTGCGGGTGGATCGCCGTCGTCGAAAGCACCGCTCGCGACGAGCGCGCACGCCTCGCGGGTCGCGTCCGCGTCCTCGGGCTCGAGATACCCCGCGTCGATCGCAGGCGGGAGATACGGCAACACCCGCTCGTCGGCGTAGAACTCGCCCCAGTGCTCGTGCGTGCGGGTACTCAGTGGCCGCTCGCCGATGAACTGCCTGCCCTCATAGCCGTCGGGCGGACTGCCGAACTCGGCGGCGCCCGCGTCGTGCATCCGGGCCAGCGCGACGCCGAAGTCCCGCGCATGCGATGCGGTGGGACGCGTCGTCGTCAGGTGCGCCAGCTCGATGAAGTCCTCACCGACGTCGATGACCTCGACCATCGGTCCACCGCCGTCGCGCAGCCATCGGAGTCCGGCCGCCTCGGCACGAAAGAAATCCGGATCGACGTCACGGCGATCCTTGCGGAAGCCGCGGGTCATGTGGACGAGACGTCGGTGCCGTTCTGCGCGGCGGCCTTGCGTTCCAACGACCGTGCGCTGACCCGTGCCAGGTGGTCGAACTGGTTGTTGGCCACCCGCATCAGGATCTCGTAGGGCAATGCGAACTTGCGCGCCCACCAGTATCCGAAGCGAATGTCGAACGAGGTGTAGACGAGGAAATGATTCTTCCGAATCCCCTTGAGGATTGCCGCCGCCGCGGTTTCGGGCGTGACGGCGACCTTGTGGAACCGCGCGATCTGTGACTTGATCCGCGGGTCGTCGCGGTTGATGCCGGCGATCTCCACGCTGTCGACCAGAGGCGTGTCGACACCGCCCGGGCACACCAGAGACACCCCGATGCCGTGCCGCCGCAGGTCGAATCGGAGGACTTCCGACACGCCTCGCAATCCGAATTTGCTCGCGCTGTACGCCGCGTGCCACGGCAGCGCCAACAACCCCGCCGCCGACGACACGTTCACCAGATGACCGCCCTGACCGCGTCGGATCATCTGCGGCACAAAGCATTCGATGACGTGGATGGGGCCCATCAGATTGACGTCCACCATGGTGCGCCAGTGTCGGTGTTCGAGGTTCTCGACGGTCCCCCACGCCGACACACCAGCGATGTTCATGACGACGTCGGCCACGCCGACCTCGGCGTCCACCTGATTGGCGAACGAGCGGACCCAGTCGTAATCCGAGATGTCCCCGGCCTGGTGGTAGACAACCGCGCCGCCCGCGTCGTTGATCTCTCGCACCACCGCGTCGAGTGGATCGGCATGCAGGTCCGTCAACACCAGCCGTGCACCATTCCTGGCCGAGGCGATCGCGGTTGCCCGGCCGATCCCGCTCGCGGCACCGGTGATCAGCACGATGCGGTCACGCAGCGTGGGCACCGGTGTCGACATGACGATCAGATCCTTGAGCCCCATGACACCACCCTAGGCGCTGCATCCCGCACCGACGACGGCCTTGGCCGAGCCGAGCACCGTCATCCGATGGGCAACTTGCCGCCGAACAGCCCGTAGACCACCGTCAGCATCGCCTTGAGCACCTGCGCCGAGACGTCCTGCCCCTGACCGAGGAGCAACTGGGTGATCGCCTTCGGGTCGTCGGTGCCCAGCAGTTGCTGGACGAACGGGATGACCGTGGCGAGCCCGCTGTCGTCGCTCTCGGGAGTCGACGGTGTCGTCGAGTTGGGCGCCGCCGAATTGGGTGCCGTCGAGTTCGGTGCTGGCGAGTTGGGTGCCGCCGGTGCCGGAGCAGGCGCGGCCGCCGGGCCGCGGACATAGTCGAGAATGCCGTCGGTGACCGCCATCGCGTACTTGAGCTGTCCGTCCTTACCCGAAAGTGACGCCGCCTCAGCCGGATTCGACAGGTTTCCCATCTCGATGAACACCGCGGGAACCTTCGTCAGGTTCACCGCCGCGATGTCCGACCGGGTCTGCAGACCCTTGGTGACACCCGCGTAGTTGGCCTCGGGGAAACCGGCCTTCACGAATGCGTCACGCATGGCCGACGAGGCCTTGCGGCCTTCCCCACCCTGGACGCGGCTCACCGTGCCGTCCGGGACCGGCAGCTGCGGCACGATCATGTGGAAGCCCTTCTTGGCCGCATCCGAACCAGCGGAGGTCGAATCCGCGTGCAGGCTCACCGCGACGGCGGCACCGGAACGGCTGGCGGCCGCAGCCCGCTGGTCCACACAGCCACCCCATCCCGTGTCGTCGGGTCGGCTGAGGAACACACGCGCACCCTGGCTCTCCAGGCCTGCCTTCACCAACTGGGTGATCTGCCAGTTGACGGTGTGCTCCTTGGTGCCGTTCACGCCGGTCGCACCCGACGTCTGGCAGTCCTTCTTGCCGCCTCGCCCGTCGGGCACCTGAGCGTTGAGTTTGTGTCCGGCCGAGCCGCCCTGGTGCCCGGGATCGAGGAAGATCGTCTTGCCCGCCAGGACGGTGCCGGTCGGTTGCGGCGCCGCGACGGCGTCGGGGGCCGCGATGGTCGTCATCGTGCCGGCCGTCAGGGTGAGCGCGGACACCGCCGCGACGACGATGCGCCGCCGTCGGCCGATCATCCGTCCCCCGGAACGCCGGGTCATCACAGTCTGGGTCATCACACACCGGGCGCCATCCGACCTGCGGTCGGACCGGCGCCACACTCCCTTCCAAGATGCAACACTGGCCACTTTAGTCACATTGGTAACAGTGAAACAGGCTGCCAGACGAAACGAAAATTCGCGACCTGCGGCGATACAAACCGTTAGGGAGCTGTGACATCACGCCGTGCACAATCGGGCCTCATACCGGACCTCACACCGACGAGAGATATCGCGTGATGCTGAGGATGCCGTGCTCGTCGGGGGTACCGTCGCCGACCGTCGCCTGGAGCCCACGATGCGCCTCAGACGGGTCGAGACCTGCACCGATCACCACCAGGCGCGAGATCCTCGGTTCGCCCGACCACGGCAGCCGCTGCACCCGGACGAACCCGCCGACGGCGTGCACCACGAACTTCTGACGGTGCCCCGGCACGTCGAAGGCGGCGACACCCTTGATCCGGTAGCACCCGGCAGGCGGACGCTCGAGAAGTGCGGCCAGTCGCCGCGGATCGAGCGGCGCCTCGCTGACGAACTCGACGGATTGGTACCCGTCGTGCAGGTGGGTGTGGCCGGAATGATCGTCGCCGTCATGACCGTGGTCGTGGCCGAGGCCCTGGTCATCGACTTCCGCGAGGAGCGCGTCGAGGGTCAGTTGACCGCCCGATGCGGTCGAGGTGACCGGTCGATCGGTGGCGTCGAACAACAGCCCGGGATCGACCACGGCATCGGTGGTGACGACCGTCGGCGCCGAGTCGTTGACGGCACCGACCAGGTCGCGCACACCGGCCAGCCCGGCGTCGTCGACGAGGTCTGCCTTGTTGATCACCACCAGGTCGGCGATCTCGATGTGCCGGTCCACCTCCGGGTGGCGCCGACGCAGATCGGTCAGAGCCGCCGCGTCGACCACATAGGCCAGGCCGCCGTACCGCAACCTCGCATCCGTGAGGCCGGTGATCATCCGGATCAGGGCGCGGGGCTCGGCGATGCCACTGGCCTCGATGACGATCACGTCGATCCCCGCGGCCGGCCGCAGCAGAGCGGTCAACGCGCTTTCGACCCCGTCGGCGTCGACGCTGCAGCACACACACCCGTTCGACAGGCTGACGGTCCCGTCGGCCTGACCGGCGATCAGCATCGCGTCGATGTTGATCGACCCGAAGTCGTTGACCAGCACGCCGATCCTGGTTCCCGACGCACTTCGCAGCAGGTGATTGAGCAGTGTCGTCTTGCCGGAACCCAGATACCCGGCAACAAGGACGACCGGTACCGATTCACGGGTCACCGTGATGCCGCCTCCAGTGACTCGCTGCTCGCACCCGCCTCGCAGCCGGGACAGATCACCGCGAGCTCGCGACCGAGGGCGTCGGGGAAGTTCGCCACGCCGCTGGTCTTCGCCCCACACCGTGCACAGGTGCCGACCACCGCGGCGTGATCGGAGAACTCGACCGTCATGCGGTTGTCGAACACATAGAGCGAGCCCTCCCACAGGCCGTCGTCGCCGAACTCCTCGCCGTAGCGTGCGATGCCGCCGTCGAGCTGGTAGACCTCCTGGAATCCTCGCGCCCGCATCAGGCTGCTGAGGACCTCGCAGCGCACCCCTCCGGTGCAGTAGGTGACGACCGGCCGGTCCTTGAGATGGTCGTAGGCCCCGCTGTCGAGGAGCGGGACGAAATCGCGCGTCGACTGCGCGCCGGTGACGACCGCTCCCGCGAAATGACCAACCTCGGCCTCGATCCGGTTCCGGCCGTCGAAGAAGACCACGTCCTCACCGCGGTCGGCCACCAGCTCGTTGACCTCGCCGGGGCTCAACCGGGTGCCCCCACCGACCACCCCGTCCTCATCGACGTGGACCTCGTCGGGCACGCCGAATGTGACGATCTCCGGCCGAACCCGAACGCTCAGTCGGGGAAAGTCGTCTCCCGTCCCGTCGGACCATTTGATGTCGGCGTGCTTGAACGCCGGATACGAGCGGGTGGCCTTGACGTACCTTTTCACCTGAACGATGTCGCCGCCGACGGTGCTGTTGATGCCGTGGGGTGACACGATGATCCTGCCGCGCAGGCCGTGCTGTTCACAGATGGCCTGTTGCCACAACCGGATGGCGTCGGGATCGGCCAGCGGTGTGAACACATAGAACAACACGATCTTGGGAGTCGACACAGTGCAAGGGTACGGACGACTGCGCAGGCGCTTTTCACATGTCTGCGTCGTCGGGGCCCTGGTAATGCTCGTCAGCGCGGGGTGTTCACTCACCTCGGGTACCGATCCGTCCCGGATCGTGCTGCCACCCACCGATGTGCTGTCCACCGAATCCGAGGTCGAGACCACGACGACCGCCCCTGCGCCGTCCACCCCCGATACCGCCGTCGCCCTGCCGGACTGGACGATCGGCCGCGTGATCGCGCTCGCACCTCGTGTCGACAATTCCCACTATCACCAGGGTTCGGTACGACCCAATTCCCCGATCGAGGACACGTCCGGCTTCCACTTCACCACTCCCGACCGCCGGGTGAACTGTTCCACCGGAACCAACGGCAGCGCCACGCTGGCCTGCCGACTGAACACGGAAACGCGCGGGAACCCACCGGCCGACACACCGAGCAGTTGCCGGTGGGCGCGCAATCTTGTGACGCTGAGCACCGATGATGCACAACGCGGTGCGTGCGCCAATCGCTATCCCGTCCTGTACCGGAGCACAATCGTGGACTACGGCCACACCATTTCGATCTCGCGGTTTTCCTGCCTCGTCGAGACGGCCGGAATGTACTGTCTCGAATCCAGGTCGAAGTCCGGATTCGCCATCACCCCAAGGGGTTACCTCCCGATTGCGGCCGGCGACCGCGCCCCGTCGGCGCTGACCGGAATACCCGAGTCGGCTTCCGAATCAGAGGCCGCGACCACGCGTGAGGGAAATCAGGAAACGCCTGTACCCAGTCCGCCCACTTCATGATCGAACTCCGGTAATCACCCGAGTCGTTATTCGCATACTCCAGGGAATGGTGGGGTTCTCAGGAACTTATTATTTCCGGACGTCTACCATGTATCCGACCAACAAAGAAACAATCGTTGTTGCTCCCGGCTTGCGCACGGCGAATGGTTGGTCGAGACAATTCAGGTGAGAACAGATTCTCACTCCGAGGACAGGGAGTTCACTATGGCGAAGAAGGAAATCGTCCAAGTCATTGATGACATCGATGGCAAGGTCCTCGACGATTACGAGACCGTGCGTTGGTCATTGGACGGAAAAGCCTACGAATTCGACACTTCGTCGAAGCATGCGGCGCAGTTCCGTGATTCGTTGGAGAAGTACGTCTCGGTATCGCGAGTGACGTCGTCGCGGGGCATCAAGCGAGCGGCCCCGGTCTCCACGGCTCGCAGCAAGGAACAGACCAAGGCCATTCGCGAATGGGCCAACAAGAACGGCTACGAGGTCAGCGATCGGGGCCGCATCCCGCTCAGCGTCATCGACGCCTTCGAGGCCGCGCACTGACCAACCGAACACGCTTCGCCATCGCGAACGCCTGTCGCCGGAAGGCCCGGACCCGCAGAGGTCCGGGCCTTCCGCCGTTTCGGTCACCCCGCCAGCAACGCCGATTCGGCTCGCAGGTCTGCAGGCAGATCCTCGTCGGCGGTGCCGAGTCCTAGATGCTCACGCAGTGTCGTGCCGTGGTACTCCTCACGGAACAATCCGCGCCGCTGCAATTCCGGGACCACATAGTCGACGAAGTCGTTGAACGTACCCGGCGTCTGGGCACTCGACACGATGAATCCGTCCGCCTCTCCCCCGGTGAAGGACTCCTCGATCTGATCGGCCACATCGGCCGCCGTCCCCACGAATTGCGGCAGCAGAACTCCCTGGGCGTAGAGCTTGCCGATGTCACGCAACGTGAGACTGTCGCGCTGACTGAGCCGGCGCGCGACATCGAAGAGTCCTTGGGTTCCGCTCACGGAGATGTCCTCGACGGGCGCTTCGAGGTCGTATTGCGAGAAGTCGTGATCGGTGTGGACCGAAAGCGTGATGAGCCCCGAGATCGGATCGGCGAGTTCGTTGTGAAAGGCCTGCTTCTCCCGAGCAATGGAGGCGGTTTCCCCGATGAAGGGGATGAACGACGGAAAGATCTTCACGTGATCGGGATTGCGACCATGATCCGACGCCCGCGACTTCACGTCGTCGTAGTACGCCCGGCGCCCCTCCGGGGTCGGGTCGATCTCGAAGATCGCCTCCGCCCATCGTGCGGCGAAGTTCTTCCCGGTCTCCGACGACCCGGCCTGGATCAGCACCGGGCGGTGTTGAGGTGATCGGGGTTGGTTCAGCGGTCCGCGCGTCCGGTAGTACTCACCGACATGGTCGACGGTCCGGATCTTGTCCGGGTCGGCCCACACTCCCGACTCCTTGTCCGCGGACACCGCATCCGGTTCCCAACTCGACCACAGTTCGATCGCGGTTCGCACGAATTCCTCCGCGCGCAGATAGCGTTCGTCGTGCTCGACGTGCGATTCGAATCCGAAGTTCTGGGCCTCGGCCTGCGACAGCGACGTGACGATGTTCCATGCGATCCGGCCGCGGGTCAGGTGATCGAGAGAGCCGAACACACGCGCGAGCTCGTAGGGGTGGAAGTAGGTGGTGGACTTGGTGACCGCGATGCCGAGTCGGCTGGTGACGGCCGCGATGCTGGCAGCCACCAGCGTCGGGTCGATGGTCGCGGCCGCCTGGGTCCCCCGACGAAAAGGCTCGGATTGGTCGCCGCCGAATCGCACGGGAGCGGCGAGCAGATCCGCGAAGAATGCGAAATCGAACTTGCCGCGTTCGAGGATCCGCCCCACTCGGTGATAGTGATCGGGACCGAAATAGTCGGTTTCCGAACCAGGATGCCGCCACGCGGCATGCGAATGGGTGACCGGGGAGGCGATGAGGAATCCGCCGAGGTGCAACTGTCGGGTCATTTTGCGTCCTTCACTGGGTGTGCGATGCGCGACGAGTCAATCCCGATGCGGCGCATTTGCCCACGGTTTGGGTCGTGCTGATCCGATCCGGCCCTGCCGGTCCGCCCTTAGGATGAGCGGATGGCGACCTTCGCACTCGTTCCCGGGGCCGGCGGTAGCGGCTGGTATTGGCATCGCGTCGTCCCGGAACTCGAGCAGCGGGGACATCGGGCGGTGGCGCTCGACCTCCCGTCCGGGGATCCGGCCGCAGACTTCGCGGCCTACACCGACGCCTGTGTGCAGCAACTCCGCAACGCCGGGATCGATATCGCGGCAGGCGACGGTGACGTCGTGGTGGTCGCGCAGTCGCTGGGTGGATTCACCGCACCGGTGTTGGCCGAGCGAGTGGGCTCCGAACGCATCGTGTTGGTGAACGCGATGATCCCGCTCCCCCACGAGACCCCGGGTCATTGGTTCGGCCACAGCGGCGCCGGGCAGGCACGCAAGGCACTCGCCGCCGCCGACGGCCGTGAACTCGGCGACGACATCGACGAGATGCAGGAGTTCTTCCACGATGTGCCCGACGACGTCGTCGAGGAGGCGATGAGGCAGGGCGAGCCCGAACAGTCCGATGCGATCATGGACTGTGCCACGCCGTTCGACGTCTGGCCCGCCCCCGTCACGGTCGTGACCGGTCGCGACGACCGCTTGTTTCCCAGGGACTTCCAGGTGCAGTTCGCCAAGGAGCGCCTCGGCGTCGATGCCGTGGTGGTCCCCGGCGGTCACCTGGCAGCGCTGAGTCAGCCGGCGGCCCTGGCCGATGCGTTCCTCTCCAGCGGCGGCACCTGAAAACAGGTCGCATTGCCCGACTCGGGTAGTGCACTACTCTTCCGGTCAGATCGCCGGGCTCGCAGAATGATCTGGAGTGTTCGATTCCTCCACCTGGTCCGCCCGGACCAGGTGCCGCTCATCGCGTAAAGGCCGAAACATGGAGCGATACCCGATCATCTACATCCGGGGCTACGCCGGCGGGACAGCCGGCATCGACAGCCAGGTCGATGATCCGTTCTACGGATTCAACGAAGGCGCCACGCATATCCGGGTCGACGGGAACGGGGACCCGCGGTTCTACCAGTTCGAAGGACCGATGCTCCGGTTGCTGATCGACCACGACTACAAACTGCTCGTGCACGGCGACCAGGAGGCGTATCTGCGCAATGCCGATGACGGTGCCATTGCCGAGGACTCGATCTGGGTATACCGGTTCTACGATCAGGCCGCGACGACATTTGCTGCTCCACCTCACCGGAACGTTGCGCAGAGGGTCTTCTCCTCGATACATCAACGCGTCACCGCCGACGGATTCGACATCGAAGACGCTGCACTCGGCCTCTACGACCTGATCGATCTGGTGCGTCGAAAGACGAGCGCGGACAAGGTGATCCTGGTGGCTCATTCGATGGGCGGACTCGTCGCGCGCTGCATGATGCAGAAGACCTGCCAAGAACAACAACGAACGCCGGCACGAGAACTCGTCACGAAGTTCTTCACCTACGGAACTCCGCATGGTGGCATCGTGTTCGGCAGCGGCGTGCTGAACTGGCTCGAGGAGACGGTCGGCCCGGCAGGTGCGGACATCTTCGCTCCCGAGAAGATGTACGGATACCTCACCCCGGGCAAGACGTTCGGTGACGAACCGAGGAACGGCGAGTTCGACCCGCAGGACCTCGCAGGTGCGCTCGACACCGACGACGTGTTCTGCCTGATCGGCACGAATCCGAAAGATTACGGTCCATCCAAGGCGGTGGTCGGCCCCAAGAGCGACGGCCTCGTTCGGATCGAGAACGCCTACGTCCGAAAGGCGCACCGCGCCTTCGTGTATCGGTCCCACTCCGGCCGGTACGGCGAGGTGAATTCGGAGGAGGGTTATCAGAACCTGCGGCGCTTTCTGTTCGGGCGCTGGACGGTCAAGGTCGGCCTGGACGGACTGGCGAAACTTCCCGACGATCGAGACGGAGACGATCACGTGACGTGGCAGGCCGATCTACGCCTGTCCATTCGTGGGCTTCCCGTGGTGCTGAGCGAGCAGCGGGCCGACCAGTACTGCCCCATTCAGCTCGACGACGAGCTACGTCGACTCGGCGACAGCCCCGACCATCCTGTCCCGCTCCTGAGTACCTTCCTGCTGGATCCCGCATCGATGGCCGACGTCGCCGGTGCCGAGGTCCGTCACGAAGGGCGAGCTCGATACAGCCTCGTCCTTCGGGTGAGCAAACTCGCCCAGCGCAACAGCATCTTCGATTTCTCCGACCATCTCGAGCAGGTCTTCGATTGGGCCGACTCATTGATCGTCGACGTGGGACCGAACCAGGCGCAGACAGGTATCGAGGCCTTCACGGCATGGAACTCGTCGATCGGCGGAGCGATTGATACTTTTGAACCGATCACCCAAGGGCTGAAAGATGCCGGCCGACAGAACACACCCGTGCCGACTGAGCAGAGTGACGGACGCTGGAGCTTCGGAGTCCCCTTGCCCGAGGTGGCACGGAAACTGGAGATCTTCGGCGACGATGCCCGCTTGACGTTCGAGATCACCGACCGCGACGGCCCGACCCGGTAGCCTGCACCGCATGGCCATCAAACTGGAGAACGTCGGCATCGCCGTCCTTGACCTCGAAGCGACGATCGCCTTTTTCACCGACCTCGGTCTCACGGTACTCGGCCGCGACACGGTCAGCGGTGAATGGACCGACACCGCCGTCGGTCTCGACGGCAACCATGCCAAGATCGCGATGCTGCAGACGCCGGATGGTCAGGGTCGCCTCGAGCTCTTCGAGTACATCCACCCCGAGGCCATCGAGACGGCGCCGACGCTTCCGAACGAGATCGGTATGCACCGGGTCGCCTTCTCCGTCGACGACATCGACCACGCCCTCGAGATCGCCGCGCGGCACGGCTGTCGCCCCCTGCGCGGCGTGGCGACCTATCAGGACGTCTACAAGCTCACCTATGTCCGCGGTCCCAGCGGCATCATCGTGATGCTCGCCGAGGAACTGAAGAAGGGCTGACGGCCCCGGGAGATCGCCCAGAAGCAGTGAAACCCGCTCCGACCGAGGTCAGAGCGGGTTTCATGGGTGGAGCTAAGGGGACTCGAACCCCTGACCCCCACACTGCCAGTGTGAAAGTCGTTGCGCGCGGGCACCTTTGGTGTCGTCCCGCGTAGCATTGCGACCACCATCATCACGGCCGCGGAGGAGGCGTGGACTCCGTAAGCGGTCGACTTGGGCCCCTTGCTGCGGAGTACCATCGCCGCGTCTCCAATCGGGGATCAGGGCGAGGGTGTACGAGCGCGCCTAGTGGCGCCGGCAAGCACGACAAGAATGGACGCTACGGCGGTCGTGTCACGGATGCCCTTCACACACAGCCGCGCACGGAAAGCGAGATCCTGGATGGGGGAATCCGGATATCGAAGACGGTCGCACCCCGCGGCGCCCAGAAGAATGAGTTCTCCATGACGATGACCGCGATTCCGATGAGTGCGGCGAGGGAACTGCCGATGGTCGGCTCACGATGAACTCCTTTGGTGAAGAGTTGGTTTCAGATGGTCGGAAATGGTCAGGCCGCGCGGACGCGGTGGGTGTAGCGGGCGTAGCGGGGGCGGCCGAAGAGGTGCCAGATGCCGCGGACCGGGGCGGGCAGGCCGGACAGCAGGCGCGCGCGTTCGGACGGGTTCGCGTCCTCGAGGACCACCCCGAAAAGTGTGAGCAGTGTGAGCTTGGGAGTGTGCGCCACCAGGTGCTCACCCTGCGAGGCCCATTCCGCTTCGCTGAGGTGGTCGGCGGCGAGTGGCAGCAGGGTGGCTTCCTCGTCGTCGAGGTGCTCGGTCAGGACCGCCCGGTGGTCGACGAGTGAGGCCACGAGGGCATCGCGTTCGGCGGCACCGGCGTTGGCCTCCCAGACCGGCACATCGGCGTCCAGCCTGGTCAACGTGGAGGCCACTCGCTCATGCTGAGCTTCCATCCGCAGGACGATCTCGGTCCCGAGGTCCACCCGGGCCAGCAGCGGCGGCCATAGCAGCTCGTCCTCGCCCTCATGGTGATTCTGCAGCCCCAGCCGGTAGAGACGGAAGTGGTCGGCGACGATCGCAGCGCGAGCGGTGTTGCCCGGCGGGACCGCCGCCACCAGCTCGATCAGCAGCCGCGATTCGCGGCGGAGTCCGCGGTGGACCACTTCCATATCACGTGTGTCGATACTCATCTGCTGGTTCCCTTCGTGTTTCATCGGTTCGATGGGTCGATGCGCCTAGACTGAACCCCACGTTTTGGAAGGCACTTGGAGACAACTTGGAACACCGGTGCCGGCCGCGCGTACGATCGGCCGGATCATGGGTTTGATCCGGGTATTGGGCTCGTTCACGGCCGAGGACAGCGATGGGCCGGTCCCGCTCGGCGGACCGCGGCAGCGCGGGGTGCTGGCCCTGCTGCTGGCCGCCCGCGGGCAGGTCGTGTCGGTCGATCGCCTGGTCGAGGATCTGTGGCGTGGCGAACCGCCGGGCAGCGCCCGCACCTCATTGCAGGCATACGTGTCCAACCTGCGCCGGTTGCTGGAACCCGGTCGCGCGCCACGCACCCCGGCCCGGATGCTGGTGAGCGCCGCACCCGGCTACGCGCTGCGGTTGCCGCCGGAATCGGTGGACGCGTGGCGTTTCGAAGAGTTGCTCGACGAGGCTCGTGCGCTCGCCGATCCCCGCGCCGCCCGCGAACGGCTGGGTGCGGCGCTGGCTCTCTGGCAAGGACCGGCATTCGCCGAGTTCGCCGACGAGCCCTGGGCCGCAGCAGAGATCGCCCGGCTCGACGAGTTACGGGTGGTCGCCCGCGAACTGCGCATCGCGGCAGGGCTGCGGCTGGGCGACCACGCGACGGTGGTTCCCGAGGCGGAGGGCCTCACCCGCGACGAGCCGCTGCGCGAAGAGGGCTGGCGGATGCTCGCCCTTGCGCTGTGGGCCAGCAGTCGCCGAGCGGACTCGCTGGCCGTGCTGCGCCGCGCGAGCGCGACGTTCGCCGACGAGTTGGGTCTCGATCCGAGCCCGGATCTGCTGGAACTGGAATCGGCACTTCTCGCCCAGCGCACAGATTTCCTGCGTGCCGCCGTTCCGCTCACCTCCGTGGCACCCCGGCGCGCCGAGGTGTCCGGCGACAGTGCCCCGTCGTTCGATCAACCCGCGTCGCATGCCAGTGCGGAACAGGTCCGAGATGTCACAAGAACGCTTGGGGCACGAACGGACTCGACGACATCAGCGCTGCGAACCATCGAACCGTCAAGCGGCGAACCCGGCACAGGCGCATTCGTGGGCCGCGATCGCGAATTCGCGGCGATGATGGCCGCGGCGAAGGAAGCCGCCGCCTACGGGGTTCGTGTCGCGCTGGTCACCGGGGAGGCCGGACTCGGCAAGTCGACATTGCTGGAGCATCTCGGCGCACGGCTCGAACAGGACGGGTGGCTCGTTGCCGCCGGACGCTGCCCCGAGCTGGACAGCGCTCCGCCCGCTTGGGCGTGGGTCGAGGCTCTGCAGGCCGTGGCGGCGTTTTGCCCGCCCGGCGAGCTGTCCGGCGATCTGGCCCCGCTGCTCAGCGATTCCGCGCCCGGCGCCGATGACGCGACGGCTGGGCGGTTCCGGCTGCGCAGGGCACTGTGGAACTGGCTCAGCGCGGCCGCAGCCGCGCGTCCCGTCGCGCTGATCCTCGACGATCTGCACTGCGCAGACGGCACGACGTTGGATCTGCTCGGCGGAGGCGTGGGTGTGCGGGCCCCGATCCTGATCGTCGCGGCGTATCGCGGGGACGAGGGCGAGCGGCTTACCGACACCCTCGGATCCCTCGCCCGGTCCGCCCCGATGCGGCTGGACCTGCCCGGACTGCCAGCCGACGCTGTCGCCGAGCTCGTACGTGCCGAGTGCGCGGCCGACGACACGACCGTGGCCGGGATTTCCGAGCGAACCGGCGGCAACCCTTTCTACGTGCGGGAGAGCGCGCGCCTGCTACACGGAGAGGGCGCGCTGGTCGCGCTCTCCGAGGTCCCTGACGGTGTCCGAGATGTACTGCGGCGCAGGCTCGCCCGGCTCCCCGAGGGCGACGTCTCCGTCCTGCGGCTGGCGGCGGTGGCCGGACGAGAGAGTTCGGTCGATGTGCTGGTCCAAGCCGCCGACACCGACGAGGACGGCGTGCTCAATGCACTGGACGCAGGCGTCATCGCCGGATTGCTCGACGAGCCGGGGCCCGGACGCGTCCGGTTCGTGCACACTCTGGTCCGGGACACGCTGGTGACCGATGTCAGCCAGGTACGGACCAGGAGGATGCACGCCCGGATCGCCGCGGCACTCGAGGGGTCGGGCGATATCGTTGCCCTCGCACATCACTACGCGCGCGCGGGGTCACCGAATGCCGTCGGCTACTGTGTGCGCGCCGCGGAGCTGGCCGAAGCACGCTATGCCCACGACGTGGCGGCCGCGCTCCTGACCGAGGCCATCACCAATTCCGTCGACCCGGACAAACACATCGACCTGCTCGGCAGGTTGCTACGCGCACAGGTACGGAGCGGATCCTTCTCCGCGGCCAGGGACACACGCAAACAGGCCGTGGAGTACGCCGACTCGATCGGGCGCGAGGACCTGATGGTCGCTGCATTCACCGCCTGGACCGAACCCACCCCCTGGCAAGCCCGCCCATACGGCACAATCGACCACCCCATTGTCGAACACCTCGGCCGCCTGCTCGAAAGGTCCGACCTCGCCCCCGGCCTGCGGGCCCACCTTCTCATCGCCTACGCCCACGAGCTGGTTGGCGAGGACGATCCGACGGTCGTCGCGGCGGGGAGACAAGCCCTCGACCTCGCGGCCGATCCTCGTCTTCGCGCCGCGGCGCTGCTGGTTCTCGCACGCGCGTCCGGGCGAGAGGAGTACTCCCGTGAGCTGGTGACGATCGGCGTCGAACACGACCTGCCTGTCTACCACGTGACCGGACTGCTGGAGCAGGCCGCAAACGCCGCGGCGGCCAACGATCCGACGACCATGCGGCGTGTCACCGAAGAAGCGCTCGACCTCGCCCGCACCTACCGGATGCCGGAGGCGATCGGCGCCGCCCAGATCGCGCTGGCGACACTGGTGCTCATCGAGGGCCGGTTCGCCGATGCCGAACGTCGCTACGCCGAGGCCACCGAACGCATGGAACGCGCCGGATCGGTGCACGCCGCGGGCTTCCTCCGTCTCGCACGGGCGGCGGTCTGGATCGGCGCCGGCACGCTCGGCGACCACCTGGAGGACGTGCGGGCCTTCCACGCGGCACTCGGCCCCATGGTCGCCGACCTGCTCACGCTCGCCCTCCACTCCGCAGGCCGCGGCGACGAGATCCGCCGCTTCCAGGCAGCACCGCCACCCATCCGGCCCGACTTCTTCTTCACCTTCCTGACCAGCCTGCGTGCCCTGGCGACAATCGCCGCGAACGACCGCGACACCGCCGAACAGGTCTACGCGGACCTGCTCCCACACCGAGACGGACCCCCGGCCGGCGCGGAGAGCGTGTCACTGGCCCTGCGCCCGGTCGCCCATACGCTCGGCGAACTCGCCGTCTTCCTCGGTCACCACGACGAAGCCGTCGCCCACTTCACTCGCGCCGCCGCCATCGCCGATCGGTGGCATGCCCCACACTGGTCCGCCGACGCCCGAACACAAGCCGAACATGCTCGCGGCAGCCATGTTTCGAGCCCTCGTCCACGCTGAAGCGCGTTCGGCGCGAGTGTCCTGTGCACCGGTTCCAGCGTTCCAAGTCAGCTCCAAGGCCCTTCCAAAACCCCCGGACCATTGTCGTGCTCATCGAAACCGAAATTACAGAGGAGCGAAACATGAGCACACCTACTTTCCGTGCCGCCGTCGTCCGCAAACCGAGTGGGCCCGACTCGATCGAGATCATCGACGTCCCGCTCACCGAGCCCGGACCCGGTGAGGTCCGGGTCGCGGTCGCGGCTACGCCGGTCAACCCCACCGACCTCGGAGTCGTGGGCGGGTTCTTCCACGAGCTGGGCATGATCAACCAGCCAGCGCACACCGGGCTGGGCTGGGACTTCGCCGGCACCGTGCGCGCCGTCGGGCCCGGCGTGAACCTGTCCGTAGGCACCCGGGTCGCCGGTGTCGTCCTCGGTTTCGACCGCGACTTCGGTACCTACGCCGAACAACTCGTCGTGTCCGCCGCCGACCTCGCCGTCGTACCCGACGGACTCGACCTGGTCGCGGCATCGACGCTGCCGCTGTCCGGCCTGAGCGCGGCGCAGATCGTCGATCTACTCGGCGACGCACGCGTTGGCGGAAACCGACTACTGGTGACCGGCGCGGCCGGAGCGATCGGGGCCAACGTTGCCGCCCTCGCCCCCGACCGCGATTGGCAGGTTACCGGCCTGGCCCGAGAGACGGACGAACACTTCGTGCGGAGTCTCGGCGCTGAGTTCGTCACGAGTGCCGGGACGGGCTGGGACGCGGTGGTCGACACCACGCCGCGGCAATTGTGGGGCCTGACCCCGGTCCGCGACGGCGGAGCCTTCGTCGGTGTCCGGCCCAATATCGTGCCAGTGGCCGAGCGAGGGATCACTGTGAGCACACTGATGGCACAGTCGAACGGTCCCCGACTGGGGCAGCTGCTGACCGACGCGGCGTCGGGCCGGTTGCCGACTCGCGTACATGCCGTCATGCCGTTGGCCCGGGCCGCGGACGCCCACCGGGCCATGGCCGAGGGCGGGACGCGCGGGCGCTACGTGCTCGAGCCCTGAGCCCGAACAAGACTGTGGCCCTGACGAGCGAGAAGCTCTTCAGGGCCACAGCAAGTGTTTGCGCAAGGGCAAACTCGGGTGGAGCTAAGGGGACTCGAACCCCTGACCCCCACACTGCCAGTGTGGTGCGCTACCAGCTGCGCCATAGCCCCGTGTGTAGTTGTCTCGGCCCTTCGAAGCGCTCACCGCGGTGGTCACATCGTTTCCAGAGCAAGGGCAAAACTACACCATCGCCGGGATTCCGACCAAATCCGCCTGCCGCGCTCAGCCCTTGTCGGCGAGCAGGCCGTCGAGCCATCCAGTGCCGTCCATGATGCCGTCGACGGGCGCTCCGCCCGACAGCACCGTCGGTGTGGCGACCTGCCCGTTGGTGGCCTTCGAGAGCTGGTTCTCCGATTGGTCTGCGGCGTCTTTCGCCTCGGCGACCTTGGCCCCGTCGGCGACGCACTTCTGGGTCGCCGGTGACGCCCCCTGCTCGCCGGCGATGCGGGCGAGATCGGCGTTGCTCAGGTCCGTGCCGCCGCCCTCCTTGGGCTGATTGGCGAACAGTGCGGAATGGAATTTGAGGAAGATCTCCTTGTCCTCCCCGGCGCCCACGCACTGGGCGGCACCTGCGGCCCGCGAGGAGTAGTCCCCCGACGACGACTGGTCGTCGAGGAAGTTCAGCATGTGATAGCGGACCCGCAGCGTGCCCTCGTTGATCGCCTTGGTGATCGAGGCGCCCGACTGCTGTTCGAACTCATGGCACACCGGGCACATGAAGTCCTCGAACACATCGATCGTCTGCGGGGCCGACGGCGCGCCGATGATCTGCGCCGCGTTCTCGCTGAGCACCGCCTCGTCGACTCCGCCGGAGTCACGGTGGCTGTTCCACACGATGCCACCGACCACCAGCGCGGCGATCACCGCGATCGCGGCGCCGGCCAGGATGTAGGTGGTCCGGCTCGAGGTGGCCCTCGGCTGATATCTCGACGTCTCTTTGGGCGTCGCGGGCTTGCGCTTGTCGCTCACACCACTACCTTCTCATCGCTCACGCGACCGTCGGGAATCGCAGCCGACGTCGACCGGTTGACGGCGTCGACTCTAGCCAGCTGCCGATGAGAGCAGACTGAGACGAGCCGCAGGTCAGACGAGAACGGAATCGACCAGCTCCTGCGCCTGCGCCTGCACCGTCGCGAGATGCTCGGCGCCCTTGAACGATTCGGCATAGATCTTGTAGACGTCCTCGGTTCCCGACGGACGTGCCGCAAACCACGCGTTCTCGGTGGTCACCTTCAGGCCCCCGATCGGTGCGCCGTTGCCCGGCGCCTCGGTGAGGATCGCGGTGATCGGCTCACCGGCGAGCTCGGTGGCGCTCACCTGATTCGCGGACAGCTTCGCCAGCAACGCCTTCTGATCTCGCGACGCCGGCGCGTCGATGCGCGCATAAGCGCTCTCCCCGTACCGCTCGGCGAGCTCGCGGTAGCGCTGTGACGGCGTCTTGCCGGTCTTCGCGAGCATCTCCGACGCCAGCAGGGCCATGATGATCCCGTCCTTGTCGGTGGACCACGGCCCGCCGTCGAAGGTCAGGAACGATGCCCCGGCGCTCTCCTCGCCACCGAAGGCGATGCTGCCGTCCAGCAATCCGTCGACGAACCACTTGAACCCGACCGGCACCTCGACGAGCCGACGACCGATACCGCCGACGACGCGGTCGATCAGCGACGAGCTCACCAACGTCTTCCCCACCGCCGCGTCGGCACCCCAGCCCTCGCGATGGGTGAAGAGATACTCGATGGCCACCGCGAGGTAGTGATTGGGATTCATCAGGCCCCCATCGGGGGTCACGATGCCGTGGCGGTCGGAGTCCGCGTCATTGCCCGTCGCGATGTCGTAGGAATCGCGCGCGGAGATCAGCGACGCCATGGCGTTGGGCGACGAGCAGTCCATCCGGATCTTGCCGTCGGTGTCGAGGGTCATGAAGCGGAAGGTCGGGTCCACGGTGGGATTGACGACGGTCAGGTTCTGGAGGTTGTAGCGGAACCCGATCTCCGCCCAGTACCCGACCGACGCACCGCCGAGCGGGTCGGCGCCGATGTGGACTCCGGCGTCGCGAATGGCCGTCATGTCGACCACTTCGTGCAGGTGGTCCACATAGTTGAACGTGTACGGATACTCACGGATGTACTCGCTCTTGCGTGCTCGCTCGAACGGGATGCGCTTGACACCGGCGAGGCCGTCGGCGAGCAGCTCGTTGGCGCGACGCGCGACAACCGACGTGATGCTGGTGTCGGCCGGTCCTCCGTTGGGCGGGTTGTACTTGAACCCGCCGTCGCGCGGCGGATTGTGTGACGGCGTCACGACGATCCCGTCCGCGAGCACCCCCGGGTTGGCCTGATTGAAACGCAGGATCGCGAAGCTCACCGCCGGGGTCGGCGTGAATTTCTCGTTCTCCGCGATGTAGACGGTGACCTCGTTCGCGGTCAGGACCTCGAGCGCGCTCCGCCAGGCCGGGATCGACAACGCGTGGGTGTCGAACCCGATGAACAGCGGCCCCTTGATCCCGGCCGACGTCCGGTATTCGACGATCGCCTGGGTGGTGGCGAGGATGTGCGCCTCGTTGAACGCCGAATCCAGGCTGGACCCACGATGCCCCGAGGTACCGAACAACACCTGCTGCATCGGATCGGCCGGGTCGGGGACGAGGTCGTAATAGGCGCGTTCGACGGCAGTCACATCGATCAGATCTTCGGGGAGCGCAAGTGTTCCTGCGCGCGGGTGTGCCATGCCGCAATTCTGCCATCGTGGGACCGATCCGGTCGGTGACTACGAGCGAACGGCTACCGTGAGCTCTATCCGCACGATGCACGGAGGGCCCTTCCGCATGAGATTCGTACGACTCCTGGTGGCCTCGGTCGCGACCGTCGCGTTCGCGCTGGTACCGACCCTGACCACCGCGCCCGCGAACTCCGCCCCGTATTGGCCCGCGTCCGCCGGTGACTCCTCCTATGCCACACCGGCCGGGCTCGCCGGGGCCCGACCCGGGCAGGTGCTGAAGTACCGGCCCATGCCCAGCCCGTTCCCTGGTTCCACCGCCGCCAAGGTGATGTTCCGGTCCACCAATTCGCAGGGACGACCGATCGCCGGCGTCACGACGGTGTTCACCCCAGTCGGCGGCGCGCGGCACAGCTTGCTCTCGTATCAGCCGTTCACCAACGCGCTGGGTCTGCAGTGCGCGCCGTCGAGGCAACTCTTCGCGGGCGGGCTGCAGGAGAACCCGTTGATCCAGACGATGCTCGCCGGAGGTCACGCGGTGAACGTTCCCGACCACCTCGGACCGACCAGTGCCTACGGCGCCGCCCGCCTCGGCGGCGTCCTCACCCTCGACTCCATCCGAGCCGCGCAGGACGAGCCACGGCTACGCGTCGGACGTGGTGTCCGGACTGCACTGGCCGGTTACTCGGGTGGAGCCATGGCCAGTGCCTTCGCCGCCGTTCTGGCCCCGCGCTTCGGCCGGGGCCTCAACCTCGTCGGACTCTCTGCCGGCGGCACCCCGATGAACATCGAGTCCATCGCGCGGTCGCTCGGCGGCACCCCCAACCCGCTGTTCGGTCTGGGCTTCGCCGCGGCGATGGGGCTCGAGCGCGAGTATCCACAGCAGCTCCCGCTGTCGACCCAGCTGAATGCGCAGGGGCGAGGACTGGCGGCTCGCATCCGCAACGCCTGCACCCAGCAGATCATCGACGCAGGCGCCAACAAGCGGGTCGCCGACGTGGTACCCGGCGGGCAGTTCGCCGAGACCCGGGCCGGCCTCGGCGCCCTGCGCCAGAACAGTGTGCAGGACTATCCGGGCGCCCCACCGATGCCGGTCCTGCTCTATCAGGGTTCCGGCGACCAGCTCACGCCGACGAGCACGGTCGAGGCGGTCGCGGCCACGTGGCGTCGCCGCGGCACCCCGGTGCAGACGGTCGCCATCCCGGGCGATCACGGATCGACCATCGTCACCGGAATCCCGATCGCGATCGGTTTCCTGAACGCACGGCTCGGCTGATCGGAGACACGTGGCGAAGCGCGCACCGACCACACCCCGACTACTCGTGCTCGTCCTGCCGGGCGGCACCGACTCCAGCTACCGACCGTTCAGTCCACGTCAGGCGTCCGCACTCCGGATGTATCCGTTCACCTGGTCGATCCGGGCGCGGTTCGGGCGGTCGGTATGCGTGCGGCAGGTCCGCTATCGCGTCTACGGGTGGAACGGCCGACAGAACAGTCCGATGCCGTACGCGCGTGCCGCACTCGACGACCTCGAGCGCACTCACCCCGGTGTGCCGGTCGCGCTGATCGGGCACTCGATGGGCGGCCGGGTGGGTGCACAGCTGGCGGCCGATCGGCGGGTCGTCGGTTTGCTCGCCCTCGCCCCGTGGTGGCAGTACGCCGATTGGCGCTTCATCCACGACGGGGTCCGCGTGGTGGCGATACACGGGACCGCCGACGAGCGGACCTACCCGCGCCGCACGGAGAAAGGCGTGCACGAACTGGCGGCCCGCGGCGTGGACGCCACATTCGTGCCGGTACCCGACGGCGATCACGCCATGCTCGATCACATCCGGCTCTGGCACGGTGCCGCACTCGATTTCGTCGGTGCGGCCCTCACCCGTCGTCGCGAACCGGCCGCGTCATCGGCTCAGGAGGAGACCTTCGCCCCTGCCGACGCGATCACATCGTCGAGGTGCTCGGCCCGGTAGGCCTCGTAGGTCGCGGGGGTTCCCCGTAGGACGAACACCGGGTCGTCCCCGGTGTCGGTGTACCCCTGATTTCGGAGATCGACTCGGACGTTCTTGAACGTGGAGGTGTGTTCGAGATGATCGACGATTCGAATGAACAGCGGTATCGCGTAGCGCGGCAACGTCTCCCGCACATGCTCGGCAATCTTGTCGGGGTCGAAGGGGGCACCGTCGGCCAGCAGGACAGCGGCCATGCCCGCTTTGCCGTCCGCTCCCGGCACGCCGACGCCGAACACCACCGACTGATCGACGAGGTCGCAGGAGTCCAGTGCCGCCTCGACCTCGGTCGTCGCGACGTTCTCACCCTTCCACCGGAAGGTGTCCCCGATCCGGTCGACGAAGGCGATGTGGCCGAATCCCTGATCGTGCACCACGTCTCCGGTGTTGAACCAACGGTCGCCGGCCTTCACCGCATCGCCGACGACCTTCTTCTCCGACGCCTTCGGGTCGGTGTATCCGTCGAAATGGGCCCGATCGTTGATCTCACCGAGCAGGAGCCCGGTGCCGTGCTTGCCGACCGGGATCACGTGGCCGTCGCCGTCGCGGCGCGGCTCCCCGCTCTCCTCGTCGAACTCCACGATCGCGTATTTGAGCGGGCTGAAGCCCGCCGACTTCGGAATCCCCAGCAGATTGACGAAACCGATGTTCCCTTCACTGGCGGCATACAGTTCGGCCACCCGGTCGATCCCGAACCGTGTGGTGAACTCGTCCCAGATCTCCGGCCGCAGTCCGTTCCCGACCACGACACGGACGGAATGCGTACGGTCGGTGGGCTTTTCCGGCTGGGCGAGCAGGTAGCGGCACAGCTCACCGATGTAGCAGAACGCAGTGGCCTTGTTGAGGATGATGTCGTCCCAGAATCCGGACGCGGAGAACTGCTCGCCGACCGCCACGCAGGCACCGGCGCGCATCGCCGCCGACACGGACACCGTCAGAGCGTTGTTGTGATAGAAGGGCAACGCCGCATACATTGTGTCGTCCGGGCGCAGCCGCACACCCATGCCCCCGATGCCGTGCATCGCGACATGCCACCGATGATGACTCATCTTGCTGGCCTTCGGATATCCCGTTGTGCCGGAGGTGAAGATGTAATAAGCCGTCTCGCCGGCCTGGACGGTGTCGGTCACGGCCGGGTCGACCGGGCTCAGTGTGGCGCTCTGCGACTTCAGATCGTCGAAGTCGACGATCACGGCAGGCAACGACTCACTCGGCACCGATTCCACGGCTTCTTCCAGCCCTGGTTGCAGCAGAAGGATTTTCGCATCGATGAGACCGAGGCTGTGCTCGAGCACCGCGCCTCGCTGATGGAAGTTGATCATGCCGGCGATCGCACCGAGTTTGACGGTTGCGAGCATGCACAGCACGACGTCGGGGTGGTTCTTGGCCAGGATGGCGACCACATCGCCACGGCCGATCCCCCGCTCGGCGAGGAACGCCGCGAAGCGATTGACCTGGGCGTTGCATTCCCGGTAGGTCATCGACTCGCCGTGGAACCGCAGGAACGGGCGGTCAGGGTACTTCGCCGCCGTCTCCTGGAATGTCTTCCCGACCGACTCCCGCCGGGTGAGCGGTCGAGGGATCATCTTCGGGACCACGCCGGCGAGGATGCGCCAGTCCTTGCCGATCCCACGCAGACCACGCAGGATGTCTCCCCCGGTCACCTCGATGTGGTCACGGTTCTCCGCCATTGCCGCCATCTGTGTTCCTCCCCAGCATCGCTTGTCGCCGATCGACACGTCCGCCCCCGCGCACGCCACAACCGACCCGATCGTGACCGCCAGGCTATCCGAAGACACCTGTGGTCAGAAGAGGATCGCCGATTCGTCGGACGATCCAGCGGCCCCGACCGATACTGATGTGACCACCATCACAGCGGCATGGAGGATTGCCATGTCCGATGAATCCGATCGTCCCGTCGTCACCACGACGGCCGGACCCGTACGCGGCCGCCGACTCACCGACGGCGTCGTCCGGTTCCTCGGAATCCCCTACGCGGCAGCCCCGTTCGGCGTCAACCGGATGCGTCCTCCCCAGCCTCCGGAGACGTGGCAGGAGCCCCGGGACTGCGATGAGTTCGGCCCGACGGTACCCAAGGGTGACTACCCGCCGCACTACGCGACGCTCTTCGCCGAGGTGACCGTCGACGGCGACGAGTGCCTGAACGTGAATGTCTGGTCCCCCGGCCTCGACGACGCGCGGCCGGTGCTGGTGTGGATCCATGGCGGTTCGTTCATGAACGGATCGAACTCGGTGGCCGAGTACGACGGCACCGCGTTCGCCAGGGACGGGGTGGTTCTCGTGTCGGTGAACTACCGGCTGGCCGCCGAAGGCTTCCTGTTCCTCGACGACGGCACCGCCAATCTCGGACTGCAGGACCAGATCTGCGCCTTGCGATGGGTACAGGAGAACATCGCCTCGTTCGGCGGCGATCCCGCTCAGGTGACCGTCGCAGGCGAATCCGCCGGCGCGATGAGTGTGTCCACCTTGCTGACGATGCCCTCCGCCCACGGCCTGTTCACGCGGGCGATCACCCAGTCGGGTGCCACCGCGCACACCATCAGTCCCGAACAGGGACTGATGGTCGGGCGGTACCTCGCCGAGTCGCTCGGCGTCGAGCCGACCCGAGAGGCCATCGCGGCGGTGCCGCTGGACCGGCTGGTGGCCGCCGCCGCTGATCTGGTGACCGAGGTGCAGACCACTCCCGACCCCGAGAAGTGGGGCACCCTCGCGATGAGTCTGCTGCCCTTTGCTCCCGTCGTCGACGGAGATGTCCTGCCGCGCCACCCTCTCGACGCCATGGCCGAGGGCGCGGGCTCCGACGTCACGGTGCTGACCGGCTCGACCAGAGACGAGGCACGCCTGTTCCTGGTGGCCCCCCAGACCATCGACCTCATCGACGAATCGACCTATACCGCGACCGCGCAGGTTTACGGACTGGACGCGCAGGCAATCGAGACCTACTCGCGGAACCGTCCGGGCGCGAGCCCCGGCGATCTCGTCGCCGCGGTCGTCACCGACTGGTTCTTCGGCATCCCGGCTGTGCGCGTGACGGAGGCACGAGTGCGGGCCGGTGGTGCGCCGACCTGGCTGTACCGATTCGACTATCCGGATCCGGCGGCGAACCACGGGTTCGGCGCGTCGCACGCGGCGGAGATCCCGTTCGTCTTCGACACCCTGCACGAGAAGACGGTGGCGCCTCGCCTCGGCGACCATCCGTCGCAGGCGGTTGCCGACACGGCCCATCGCGTCTGGGTCGACTTCGTCACCACCGGCTCTCCGGGGTGGACGTCCTACGATCTCAGTGCCCGGCATGTGGGATTGATCGCCGACGTGGTGGCCGACGTCTCCGATCCGGCGAAGGACGAACGGGAGGCGTGGGAGGGCGTGCGCTGACCGCGACCCGGCAACCGCCGCACCACGGACACGGAAACGGCCCCCGGACCATGTGGTCCGGGGGCCGTCTGCTGTGGAGCTGCCGGGAATTGAACCCGGGTCCTCCGTCGCTTCAGTAGGGCTTCTCCGTGTGCAGTCCGCTATGCCTCTACTCGGATCTCCTGGTCACGCGAACAAGCCAGGATGACGATCCCAGTCGCTGTTGGTTGTCCCGTCCACACCCGCGACCGGCGAGGACGGTGAGCTCCCTGAGATGATGCCGGGACCCGGGCTGGGAGCAGACCCGGGCCGACAGACTAGCCGTCGCTGTCAGGCAGCGAGGGCGTAGTCGCGCTGATTCTTATCGGCGCTTAATTGGTTGCTACGACGCTTACGGTGGTCTCTAGCCTGCACCGACACGCTTCCCCTACCTCGACGCACGCAGTCGAAACCGATCAGCCCCGAGACAGGAACCCACCGATCTCTCGGTGAGCACTTCAGTCTAACAACGCCCGGCGACGAAATCATCCGGGTATCCGCAGCGGCCGGTCGCCCTGCTCACGCGATCTGCAAGACGACCGTGTCGTGAACACCGACGTCGGCGCTGAGCCGGCCGCCCGAGGCCTGGTATCGCCTTCCGGTCCACGCGTCCACCGCACTCACGGTCTTGTCGCCCACCAGACCCAGGCTCGTCAACGGCACCGACATCCGGCGGGGATGACCGGCCCGATTGGTCAACGAGACGACGATGCCCTTCTCCCCGATCGCTCGTGCCCAGATCTCGGGATCGTCGTCCACGGGTGCGCCCGCGCTCACGCGCTGGTCCTGGTCGATCGCGAGGATCGCCCGATTCCGCAGGATGTCGATCGTCGCCTGCGACATCCGCGTGAGGTCGTTTCCTGCCATCAGGGGCGCGGCCATCATCGCCCACATGGACATCTGTGTCCGTTGCTCCGCAACGGTCAACCCCGGATCGCCGTCCACACCGACGACCAGCATGTCGGGGTCGTTGTATGACGACGGCCGCACCCGGGCCGCCAACGGCGCGATGGCGTCGACGATGTCGGTGATGCCCTGGGACCCCGATGACCCGGTGTCCGTGGACCATTTCGGCTCGATGTCGTTGGTGACCCGCGTCATCGTCGCCACCCCGCCCCAGTCGTAGCGGGTGCCCGGTACCGAACCGCTCACCCCGCTGTTGGGATTGATGCTGTAGAGGATCGGCCGCCCGGTGTCGCGGATGCCGTCACGCATCGCGGTGAACGCCTCGACCTGGTGGTCATGGTCGGAATCGCTTGAGCACCAGTCGTATTTCAGGTAGTCGACCTGCCAGTCGGCGAAGGTCCGCGCATCCTGCTTTTCGTGCCCGAGACTCCCGGTCGAGCCCGGGTACGTCCCCTGGAATTGGGTGCAGGTCTGTTCGCTCGCGCCCGAATAGACACCGAACCCGAGCCCGCGCTCATGCAGATAGGTTCCGAGTGCTGCCATCCCGGACGGGAACCGGGCCGGATCGGCCTGCAGCGAACCATCGGCGGCACGCTGATCGGCCGCCCAGCAATCGTCGACCACCACATACCGATAGCCGGCGTCCCGCAGACCCGACGACACGAGCGCGTCGGCCTGTGCCCGCACGATCTGCTCGGTGATGTTGCAGCCGAAAGTGTTCCAGCTGTTCCATCCCATCGGCGGAGTCGGGGGCAGATCGGCGACGGCGACCGCGTCACCGCCGATCCGACCCGGCGGATCCGGGGTGCAGCCCGCGATCAGCACGGCCAACCCGACGGCCACCACGCAGAGAAGTCGGCGGCGCGTCGCCCGGGCTCGAGGAATCGGCACCGATCACATCCCCTTGACGCGACGACCAATCTCACGGGCCACTTCACGCTGCGCGGTCCGCCGCGCGATGTCCTGTCGTTTGTCGTGCGCCTGCTTGCCTCGCGCGAGTGCGAGTTCCACCTTCACCTTGCCGTCGCTGAAATACATCGACAGCGGGACCAGGGTGAGATTCCCGTCCCGGATCTTGCCGATCAGGTTGTCGATCTCACGCCGGTGCATCAAGAGCTTCCGATTGCGGCGCGGCGTGTGATTGGTCCACGATCCGCTCCCGTATTCGGGGATGTGCAGGGCGCGCAGCCAGATCTCACCGTCGTCGACGGTGGCAAAGGCGTCGACGAGCGATGCCTTGCCGTCCCGCAGGCTCTTCACCTCGGTGCCCAGCAGCGCGATCCCGGCCTCGTAGGTGTCGAGGATGGCGTAGTTGTAGCGCGCCTTACGGTTCGTCGCGATGACCGTGCGGCCCTTCTCCTTCACCATCTCAACACCTCCTCGTCTGGGTTCGTCACTCGCGGACGTACACGCGAAGCGTCACATATGCGGTGACGCCTGACAACAGAATTCCACCGATGATCAGCCACGGGGACACGAACAGCACGTCGGATGCCCCGATACGCGCCAGGATGTTGACACCGTACAGATCCGCCAGGGCCTTGTCGAAGAAGAGGACCTTCGCGGTGAACAGCCCTCCGATCGCAAGGAATGCACCGACAAGGGCCGCGACCACCGCCTCGAGCAGGAACGGCAGCTGCGTGTACCACCGGGTGGCGCCCACCAATCGCATGATCGACACCTCGGTCCGACGGGTGAACGCCGCCACCTGCACCGTGTTGACGATCAGCAGGATCGCCGCGAGCGCGAGCACGAGCGCAACGGCGAACGCCGCGTTGCGGGTTCCGTCGAGCACACTGAATATTCGTTTCACCAACTCGCGTTGGTCGAGTGCCCCGTCGACGCCGAGATCCTTCCGATCCTTGAACTCGTCGAGCACCGGCCCGAATTGCGAGGGATCGGACATCCGCACCTTGAGCGACGCCGGGATGGTGCCCTCGCGGATGTTGTCGGCGATGTCAGGGTTGTCCTTGAACGTCTGCTTGGCGGCCTCGAAGGCCTCCTTGCGATCGATGAAGGTCACCGAGCCGACACCGGGCTGGTTCTGGATCTCGGTGCGCAGAACCGAACACGGTGCCTGCTGGCAGTTGGGATCCGCTTCGGAGACCGCGTCATTGATGAAGAACTGCATCTCCACCCGGTCGAGGAAGATCTTCTGACTCTTGTCGGCCATCTGGATCACCAACAGTCCGCCACCGAAGATGCCGAGAGTGATCGCCGTGGTCAGGATCATGGCGATCGTCATGGTCACATTGCGGCGGAGACCGTTGAGGACCTCACTGATGATGAAGTTCGCTCGCATGGAGTGCGCAGTCCTTACAGGGATCGAGGGCGGAAGGGGCGGTTTCCCTCCGGCGGTCGTGTCACGGGGCGGGTGCGGGCGCTCGGCTAACCGATGCCGTACACACCTTGCGGGTCGTTGCGGACCAGCCGGCCGTTGTCGAACTCGAGGACCCGTCGACGCATCGCGTCGACGATGTGGCGGTCGTGAGTGGCCATGACCACCGTCGTGCCGCGCCGGTTCACCCGGTCGAGCACATCGACGATCTCCTCGCTCGTCTCCGGATCCAGATTTCCGGTCGGCTCGTCGGCGAGCAGGACGAGCGGGCGATTCACGATCGCCCGGGCGATTGCGACCCGCTGCATCTCTCCGCCGGAGAGTTCGTTGGGCATCCGGTCGGCCTTACCCGCGAGCCCGACGTAGTCGAGCACCTCGGGCACCACCCGGCGGATCGTCGACGGCGGCTTACCGATGACCTCGAGGGCGAAGGCGACATTGTCCGACACCGACTTCTGCTGCAGCAGACGGAAGTCCTGGAACACGCAGCCAATCGATTGACGCAGCTTGGGCACCGAGCGCGCCTTGAGCGTGTTGACGTGGAACTCGCCCACGTAAACCTGCCCCGACGTCGGCTTGTCTTCCTTCAACAGCAGTCGGAAGAAGGTGGACTTACCCGAGCCCGACGGACCGATCAGGAACGCGAACTCACCCTTGTCGACCTCGAGACTGAGGTCTGACAGGGCGGGTCGGCTGGAAGCCTTGTACTTCATCGTGACGTTCTCCAGCGTGATCACGAGAAGCCAGTGTAACTGTGGGCCCTGAGAGGTCCGCTCAGGTCCGCGTCACCGTCGATCCACGCTCGGCGTTCACCGTTGCGGCACCGAACTCTCGTCCCCGTTCTGCGGCGCATTGCCGAAGTTCGGCAGCGTCACGCCTGGCAGACCAGGGACGGTCTGACGTGTCGTCGTGGTGGTGCCCTGTTGTTGCTGACCGGTCTGGTCGCCGTCGGGGTTGTCGTTCTGGCCGGTCTCATCGCCCGTGGTCGTCGTCGACTCCGTGGTCGAGGTCGACGACGGTGTCGAACTCGGCGTCGAGGACGGCTTCGGTGTCTCGGTGGTCGTGGTGCTCGACTGCGTCGTACGTGCCGGCTGCGGTGTGGGTGGGGCGACCACCCCGTAGCGCTGCGAGGTGTAGCCGTAGAGCACGACCGATCCGAAGAAGACGATCAGCAAGATGGCCGTACTCGTGCGGATGCGGGTCTTGTAGATGTGTCGCCAGTCGCGCGGTTCACGGTGTCCGACCTCGCCGCGATCGTCGTGCTCACTCGTCACGATGCTTCGCCTTCCCGACCTCGTCGGCCAGCGCGGCAGGCGGGCCACTCGCGGCCTCCACCTCGCGCCCCGGCGCCACCGTGATCCCCTCACGGGCCAGGGCCCGCACGATGCTGACACGCAGGGCACGACTGATGTCGAACTGCTTGCCCGGCAGCGTACGTGCCACCACGCGGACGGTGATCGAGTCCAACTCGAGGTCGATGACGCCCAGCGGCGAGGGCGGGTCGAGCATCAGGTCATGCCACCGCTTCTCCTCGTAGAAGTCGACCCCGACCCGATCCAGTGTCTCGTTGACCTTCGCGATGTCGGCCTCGGCAGGCACCGGGACGTCGACCACCGCGCGCGCCCAGTCCTTGGAGAGGTTGGTCGCCTTGATGATCTGACCGTTCGGCACCGTGATCACCTCGCCCTCGCTGGTGCGAAGTTTGGTCATACGCAGCGTGACGTCCTCGACGGTGCCCTCGGCGAGCATGCCCCCGGTGACCGCGAGGCTGACCACATCGCCATAGCCGTACTGTTTCTCGGCGACGACGAAGAACCCCGCGAGAATGTCCTGGACGACGCGTTGCGCGCCGAAACCGAGAGCCGCACCGATGACCGCGCCGGGTCCGGTCAGGCCCGTGATCGGGATGTTGAACACCACCATGATGCGCAAGATCACGATGATCGCCACGATGACGATCAGCGTCCACGCGACCACGTCGACGAGTGCCCGGCGATGCTTGGCGTCCTCGGTCTGGACGATCAGGTCGCTGTTGTGGAACTGCGACTCGACGCGGACCGCGTACTTCTCGGCCGACCATCGGATGCAACGGATGACGAGGAGGCCACCGAGAATCCAGATCAGGATCTCGAGTCCGTCGGTGGCCGCCCAGACGTAGAACCGCCCGAGCACCGATGCCGTCGCGCCGTCGGCGAACGCGAGAGGCGTCAGGTCACGCATCCGCCGAGGCCATCCGCCATCGGATTCCGGCTTCGATGAACTTGTCGATGTCGCCGTCGATGACCGCGGTCGGGTTGTTGTCCTCCACGTTGGTCCGCAGGTCCTTGACCATCTGATACGGGTGCAGGACGTAGGAACGCATCTGGTTGCCCCAGCTCGAACCGCCGTCGCCCTTCAGGGCGTCGAGCTCGGCCCGCTCCTCCTGACGCTTGCGTTCGAGCAGCTTGGCCTGCAGGACACGCATCGCCGACGCCTTGTTCTGCAGCTGACTCTTCTCGTTCTGACAGGTCACGACGATCCCGGTCGGGATGTGGGTCAGCCGGACCGCGGAGTCGGTGGTGTTGACCGACTGGCCACCGGGTCCCGACGACCGGTACACATCGACCTTCACGTCGTTCTCGTCGACGTCGATGTGGTCGGTGGTCTCGACCACGGGCAGCACCTCGACCTCGGCGAACGAGGTCTGACGACGGCTCTGGTTGTCGAACGGACTGATGCGCACCAGACGATGGGTGCCCTGTTCGACCGACAGCGTGCCGTACATGTACGGCGCCTTCACCGTGAAGGTGGCGCTCTTGATGCCCGCCTCCTCCGCGTAGGAGGTGTCGTACACCTCGACGCCGTAGTTGTGCTTCTCGGCCCAGCGGATGTACATGCGCATCAGCATCTGCGCCCAGTCCGCAGCGTCCACACCACCCGCGCCGGAGCGGATGTTGACCAGTGCATCACGCTGGTCGTACTCGCCGGCCAGCATGGTCTTGACCTCCATGGCCTCCACATCGGCCCGCAACGACGCGCGCTCGGCATCCGCATCGGCCAGCGCGGCGGTCTTGTCGTCGCCCTCCTCCGCCTCGGCGAGCTCGTAGTGGACGGGAAGATCGTCGAGACGCTGGCGCAGTTCGCTCACCTTGCGGAACTCCGACTGCGCATGCGACAGCTCGCTGGTGACCTTCTGCGCGTGCTCCTGGTTGTTCCATAGCTCGGGGTCAGAGGCCTGCATCTCCAGCTCGTCGATCCGTCGACGCAACTCGTCGAGGTCGAGCACCTTCTCGACCGTGGTCAAGGTGGTGCCGATGGATTCGAGGTCTGCGGTTACGTCGGGATGCACGGTGATCAAGACTACCGGGGCAAAACCGTCTCGGTCTGCCCCTGTCCGCTAGCTCGTACCGGAGATGATCACGCGGGTGGGAACTGCCCGGGCGGTGGCGGTGAATCCATGGGCGGCAACTCGCCGAACCGCCACGACGATGTCGCCTTGCCCGGCTTGTAGACGACCGGCAGGTCGGCGCCGATCTGGGGCCACGGGTCGTTCTCACCGAACACGAGGGTTCCGTAGACCTCGGCGGGATCGGTCTGTGGTCCGACGATCGTCCCGGACACCGTGCAGTACCTCTCGCCCTTCGCGTCGCCCTGGTCGGGCCGGTCGCTGACACCTGTGACCGTCAGCGTGCCCTGCACGAACTGACCTGCCCTCGACGGGTCGAGCGGGCGCGGGTTACGCCCGCGCTGCCATTGGACGAGCAACGCCACCAGAAGAGCCGCCAAGATCGCACTGAACGCCACCGCGAGCCACATGCGCCCACCCTACCGTCGGCGGTCGGGCAAATCCGACGTACCGCTTCGGCGGAGGTCATCGTCGATCTCCGGTGTGACGTGCGTGGCGGTGGCGATAACCTACCCGCATGCCACACGACCTCGCGCCCACCGGGATCTCCGACGATCTCGAACTCGCGCTGTCGCTCGCGGACTCGGCCGATGCCCTGACAATGGAACGGTTCGGCGCGGTCGATCTGCGCGTCGACGACAAGCCCGACCTCACTCCGGTCTCCGACGCCGACCTCGCATGCGAGACCATGGTGCGCCAACGGCTCGCGGCCCGGCGTCCCGATGACGCGGTACTCGGTGAGGAGTTCGGCGGGGACGCCGTGCTGACCGGTAGGCAATGGGTCGTCGACCCCATCGACGGCACGAAGAACTTCGTCCGCGGTGTGCCCGTGTGGGCGACGCTGGTCGCACTCCTCGTCGACGGCGTCCCGCGGGTCGGCGTGGTGTCGGCGCCTGCGCTGCGCCGACGATGGTGGGCCGCCGAGGGCCTCGGCGCATTCTCGGTGTTCGACGGTGAGGAATTGCCGCGCCGGCTGTCCGTGACCGCCGTCGCCGAGCTGCCGTCGGCCAGCCTCGCATTCTCGAGTCTGTCGGGCTGGGCGGATCGGGGTATCCGCGACGAGTTCATCGCGCTCACCGATGAGGTGTGGCGGGTCCGCGGCTACGGCGACTTCTGGAACTACTGCCTCGTCGCCGAGGGCGCCGTCGACATCGCGGCCGAACCCGAGGTCTCCCTCTGGGACCTCGCCGCCCTCGACATCCTCGTCCGCGAGGCGGGCGGGAGTTTCACCGCACTCGACGGCACCGCCGGGCCTGCCGGCGGCAGCGCCGTCGCCACCAACGGACGGCTGCAGGACGCAGCACTCGAGGCGCTCGCACCCGCCCCGAAACGTCCCTGAACCGTCCGTTCGGAGAGTTCAATGTCGGTGTCGGCACGCCTAGGATCGGTGAGACGGGGGCACTCGCCGACCAAGGAGCACCTGACATGGCATTTCCCGCGTTGACCCATGCCGCCATCACCGTCACGAACCTCGACGCCAGCACCCGCTGGTACACCGAACTCTTCGGAGCGGGCCCCGTGCTCGATGAGGACGAGGAGTCGGGCACCTTTCATCACACCGTCTTCGCCCTCGACGGCGGCATGCTCTTCGGTCTGCACACGCACACCGAGCCGGGACCCGACGACGCCTTCGACGAACGACGCACCGGCCTCGATCACATCGCGTTCGCGGTCGGGCGCGATGAACTCGATTCGTGGACAACACGTCTCGATGGGCTCGGCATTACACACAGCGGCGTGAAGCACGCTCATTACGGCTCGGGCATCTCGTTTCGCGATCCCGACGGCATCGCCCTCGAGTTCTTCGCCCCACCTGCGTGAGCGCGGGATCGGGCGGCTAGAGATCCGTGGCCGACTCCTCGTCGAGGACCACGAACTCGGTGGCGGCGTCCCTCATCTCGGACAGCCGCCCGTAGTGGATGCCGGTGCCGGCGTCGGACAGGATCGCCTGGTGAATCGGCACGGCGACGCGCGGTGCCATCGCGCGGAGGTAATCGACCGACTCGCTCAGCTTCATCCAGGGCGCCGCCGACGGCAGCGCCAGCACATCCACGGTCTCGAACGGGATGTAGAACGAATCGCCGGGATGCATGAACCGGCCCGTCATCGACTTCGTGTCGAGGACGTAGGCGACGTTGTCGATCACCGGGATCTCGGGATGGATGACGGCGTGGCGGCCCCCGGTGAAACGCGCCGTGACCGCCCCGATCTGTACATGCGACCCTGCGTTGGCGGTCTGCCACGGTCCCGCGACGTCGTCGCCGTTGAGCTGTGACGCGGTCTGCGGGTCCGCGTAGCGGATCGCGTCCGGATTGGCCGCGACGAGGTCGGGCAACCGGGCGATGTCGCAATGGTCGGGATGCTGATGGGTGATCAGGATCGCGTCCAGCCCGGTGACGCCGTCGAATCCGTGGGAGAAATTGCCCGGGTCGAAGAGGATCTTGGTTCCGTCGATCTCCACCAGGACGCACGAATGACCGAAGTGAGTGATCTGCATGGGTCCACTCTGCTCCCGACCCACGCCGACGTCACGTCGCGACACTCACCGCGCCACACCCACCGGCTCACCACGGTCACGTGATCGCGGGAAAGACTCCCCACCCGAATCCGGCGTCGACGGCACGGGCGATCCCGTAGCCGAACCAGACCACCAGGACGGCCAGGGCGACCGGACTCGTGAGCGTGCGCTGCACTTGCGTGAGAGCCGGACGTCCGGTCACCAGCGAGCCGATCGCGACGACGGTGACGACCGCGACCACGAGCATGAACAGCGGCCCGAAGGCGTTGAACGAGAACGCCGACCCCACGTCGCCGTGCCCGAGTGCGACCCAACTGCGGGTGAGCCCGCAGGCCGGACAGGGTAATCCGGTGATCCGAAGGAACGGACAAAGGATTGGGCCGCGGTCGACCACCTGGGGGCCGAGTACGGTCGCGAGCCCGAGCGCCGTGAGTCCCGCGGCACCGACAGCGGCTACGGTCAGACGGCCGGCCCCACCGAGGCGCCCGGGCTCGGCAGATCGACTCGACGACACCGTCGCCTGCTCGCCCGAAGTCACCCGACCAGCGTAGATCGATCGTGACGGCATCGTCATCGGCGAGCTGCGTGACAAGCTCCTTACCGGATAGTAAGGTCAGTACTTACTACCGAGTAAGATCGGGTCGCGAGTCCGTCCGGACGCGGCCCCAACCGCCCGAGAAACAGCTGGTGATCATGACCTCACAGACCGAGTCGCGGCACACCGAACCGCGCGACACCTCCGCCGTCGGAAAGAATCCGCACCCACGTTCGTTCATCGGTACCGCAATGCGCGTGCTGACGACGGTGACCGGATCCGAGTTCGCGGAGAAGTACAAGATCCGCGAGCCCATCAACCGGATCGCGTTCCAGGGCACCAAGACGGGCTTCCAGACCCTCGGGGCCGCGAACCGGGCGTTCAAGGCGGCCCAGGGCGGCGGTTCCGGTCAGGCGAAGCGTCTGACGACTGCGCCGAAGGACTACTTCAACCTCAACCCGGACGACGAGCAGCAGATGATCGCCGAGACGGTGAAGGAATTCGCCGTCGAGATCCTGCGCCCGGCCGCCTACGACGCCGACAACGCCGCCGCCGCGCCCGAGGAGATCCTCAAGCGGTCGGCTGAGCTCGGCATCACCATGATCAACGTCCCGGAGGAGTTCGAGGGCGCCGCATCCGAGCGGGGCGTGGTGACCAACGCATTGGTCGCCGAGTCGATGGCCTACGGCGACATGGGTCTCGCGCTTCCGCTGCTCGCGCCGAGCGGGGTCGCGACCACCCTGACCAATTTCGGCACCGACGAGCAGCAGCGCACCTACCTGCCCGACTTCGCCGGTGAGAACGTGCCGCAGTCGGCGGTCGTGATCGCCGAGCCGCGTCCGCTCTTCGACGCCTTCGCGCTCGAGACCAAGGCCACCCGGGTGCCCAGCGGCTACCGCCTCAACGGGGTGAAGTCGTTCGTACCCGCGGCCGGATCATCCGAACTCTTCATCGTCGGCGCGCAGCTCGACGGCCGGCCCGCGCTGTTCATCGTCGAGTCCGACACGAGGGGCCTGATCGTCGAGGCCGACCCGGGTATGGGCGTGCGTGCCGCGGGCATGGGACGCCTGCTGCTGCAGGACGTCGCCGTGCCGGAATCCGCACTCCTCGGAGGGACCGAGGGCGAGGCCGCCACCGCCGCCTACCGCGACGTCGTGCGCCTGTCGCGGCTGGGCTGGTCGGCGCTGGCCGCCGGTACCGCAAAGGCCGTCCTCGACTACGTGATCCCCTACGTCAACGAGCGCGAGGCGTTCGGTGAGCCGATCTCCAACCGCCAGGCAGTGGCCTTCATGGTCGCCAACATCGCGACCGAGGTCGACTCGATCCGGCTGGTCACGCTGCGCGGCGCGGCGCGCGCCGAGCAGGGATTGTCGTTCGCCCGTGAGGCGGCGCTCTCCCGCAAGCTGACCATCGACAAGGGGCTGCAGATCGGTCTCGACGGTGTCCAGTTGCTCGGCGGCCACGGCTTCACCAAGGAGCATCCCGTGGAGCGTTGGTACCGCGACCTGCGTGGCGCAGGCATCGGCGAAGGCATCGTCGTCCTCTGACGGCCGGAACAGGGACAACTGACATGAGCATCAATCTCGAACTCCCCAAGAAGCTGGGCGCGACGATCGACCAGGCCCACCAGGCGGCCGCGGAGATCTTCCGGCCGATCTCACGCAAGTACGACCTGCGCGAGCACGAATATCCCGTCGAACTCGACACCCTCGCGAGCCTCTACGACGGTCTCGCCGAGGCCGGGCAGGCCGGTGCGGGCGCGGACGGCGGTCGCAGCCAGAAGAAGTCGGACCGGCCGAAGCCCGAGGGCGCGGTGGTCAACGGCGGCAACATGCAGTCGGTGATCAACACGATGGAAACCTCATGGGGCGACGTCGGCTTGATGCTGACCATCCCCTATCAGGGGCTGGGCAACGCGGCGATCGCCGCCGTCGCGACCGACGAGCAGCTGAAGAACTTCGGCAAGGTGTGGGCCGCGATGGCGATCACCGAGCCCAGCTTCGGTTCGGACTCGGCTGCCGTGTCCACCACCGCAACCCCCGACGGCGACGACTACGTCCTCAACGGCGAGAAGATCTTCGTCACCGCGGGTTCGCGCGCCACGCACATCGTGGTGTGGGCGTCGGTCGACAAGAGCCTGGGCCGTGCCGCCATCAAGAGCTTCGTGGTGCCGCGCGAACATCCGGGCGTCGAGGTCGTCCGCCTCGAACACAAGCTCGGCATCCGCGTCTCCGACACCGCGGTCATCCGCTTCGAGAACTGCCGCATCCCCAAGGACAACCTGCTGGGGTCGCCGGAGGTGGACACCAAGAAGGGCTTCGGCGGCGTCATGCAGACCTTCGACAACACGCGACCGATGGTCGCGGGTATGGCCGTGGGCGTCGCCCGCGCCGCGCTCGAAGAGCTGCGGCGCATCCTGGAAGAGGCCGGCATCGAGATCGACTACGACCGCCCGGCCGCCGACCAGCACGCCGCCGCCGCCGAGTTCATCCGGATGGAAAGCGATTTCGAGGCGTCGTATCTGCACACGATGCGAGCCGCATGGATGGCCGACAACAAGGAGCCGAACTCCCTCGAGGCCTCGATGTCCAAGGCGAAGGCCGGGCGCACCGGGACCGACATCACCAACAAGGTGGTGGAATTGACCGGCACGCTGGGATATTCGGAACGACTGCTGGTGGAGAAGTGGGCCCGTGACTCGAAGATCCTGGACATCTTCGAAGGTACCCAGCAGATCCAGAACCTGATCATCGCGCGCCGCGTGCTCAACAAGAGCAGTACCGAGCTGAAGTAGTCGGGCTCACCGCACCGTCCATCCGCCGGTCGAGTAGGCGCGAACGAAGTGAGTGTCGTATCGAGACCAACTCTCACACGAGGGCTGGTCTCGATACGCCTCCTCGCTACGCTCGTCGCCTACTCGACCGACGAAGCCAAGCGGTCGCCTACTCGACCGACGGCTCACCACCCGGCCGGTTGGGCATCATCAGATCGCCCATGCCAGCACTAATCCCAACCCGCACGCCAGCGAACTCAACAGCAACGACCCGATCGCATATACCGCCGCCGCCCCGGTCCGACGCTGTTCTGCCAGCCGGACCGTCTCGAAACTGGCCGTACTGAAAGTCGTGTAACCACCGCAGAATCCGGTCCCGACGACCGTCTGCCATCCCGTCGGAGCGGAGTGGAACATGACCAGACCGGCCAAGAACCCCAGCAGCAGCGAACCGCTCACGTTGATGATGAACGTCGCCCAGGGGAAGGTCGTCGGCCGCCACTGTTTGATCGCGCCGTCCAGGACGAAACGGGCCACCGCACCCACAGCGCCGGCGAGCATCACCGCGACCACCATCACGACACGTCACCGCCCCGAGGCAACAGCTTGCCCGCCACCGCGATCCCGAGCCATGCACAGATCAGCCCGACGATCACCGTCGTCACCCCGTAACCGACGGCGACCAGCGGCGCGCCGCGGTGCGTGAGCAACGACGCCTCGAGCGCGAAAGTGCTGTAGGTGGTGAAGGAACCGCAGAAGCCGGTACCGGCGAGGAGCCGCGTGCGGCGGCGCCATCCGTCGTCGTCACCGGCGAGCACCAGGCCTTCGAGTAGCGCACCGAGGAGGAACGCGCCCAGCACGTTGACCAGGAATGTGCCCCACGGCCACCCGGTCCCCTCCGCCGGCAGCAACTGCTCGACCCCGTAGCGCAGACCCGTCCCGGCCATACCACCGGCAAAGACCCAGGCAAGCGCGCCAACCCGCAGGTGCAGTGGGCGGACCACATCTGGATCGAGGGGGAGCTCGGCGTGCGGATCGTCCGGACGTGAACGATCCGAGGAGTGATCTGAACCCATGCAGCAGCCCTATCCGTCAATCGGAACAGGAACCATCAGCCGACAGCGGCGGTTCGGGCATCGACGGCTGCGGCCGTCAACCCGGGCGAGATCCATCACCCATCGACACCCTATACCCGCCGAGCTCACGTGACGACCACGTACAACACGATCAGATAGATCGGCACGATCACGTCGAAGAAGAAGATCGGCCCGGCGTTGCCTGCTGCGAAGTTGCGGTGTACCACCATCTCTCGCACGTGGCCCACAGCCGCCCCGAGATAGAACACCGCGAAGGCGATGATCGTGGCCAGCCAGAACTCGGTGCCGAATGCCGAGGCGATCACGCCGAGGACACCTGTCGCGAGACTCGCCAGTCCCACCTCCCACTGCCAGGGCGTCTTCGCCGGCCAGCCGATGGACTCGGCGATCGGCTCGCCGAAGAACATGTGCCCGAAGCCGGTCATCCATCCCTGCACGCCGATCATCCAGAGAATCGAATTCGCCAGGAGGTCGGCGCCGAGATCGCCACCCGCAGTGGCTGCGTCGATGGCGGTGGACACGACCGTGCCGATCAGACCCACGAACGGGATGACCCGGATCGACAGCCTCAGCGCCCTGTCGAGGCCGGTACCCGCGTCGACGTCGGCCACCGCCGTCAGCCGCCCAGTTGCTTCGCCAGATCCGCCAGCACGTCGGCATCCTCGATGGTCGAGGGCACCGTGTAGTGCTCGTGGTCGGCGATCTGACGCATCGTCTTGCGCAGGATCTTGCCCGACCGGGTCTTCGGCAGGGCCGGCACGATCGTGACGTCGCGGAAAGTGGCAACGGCGCCGATCTCGTCACGCACCATGGCGACCAGTTCGTCCCGCAACGTGTCCGGTTCGATCTCGACTCCCGCCTTGAGGACCACGTAACCGCTCGGACGCTGCCCCTTGAGGTCGTCGTGGATGCCGATCACCGCGCACTCCGCGACCGCCGGGTGCGACGCGACCACGGCCTCGATGCTGCCGGTGGACAGGCGATGTCCGGCGACATTGATGACGTCGTCGGAACGCCCGAGCACGAAGACGTAGCCGTCGGCATCCACATAGCCGGAATCGCCTGTCAGGTAATAACCCTCGAACGCGGACAGGTACGAGGCACGGAACCGCTCCTCGTCGTGCCACAGGCCGGCCAACGTGCCCGGCGGAAGGGGCAGTTCGATGACGATGTTCCCCTCCTCCCCCGCCGCGAGCTGCGTGCCCTCGGCATCGACGACCCCGATGCGGTAGCCCGGCACCGGCACGGTCGGCGATCCGGCCTTCAGTGGCATCGGTTCCAGCCCACGGAGATTCGCCGCGATCGCCCAGCCCGTCTCCGTCTGCCACCAATGGTCGACGACGGGAACCCCGAGCACGCGGGTGGCCCACCCGAAGGTATCCGGGTCCAGCCGCTCGCCTGCTGCGAACAGTGTTCGCAGAGAGGATGTGTCGTACCGCGCGAGTTCGGCCGCGTCCGGATCCGCCTTGCGGATGGCACGGATCGCGGTCGGTGCGGTGAACAGTGCGCGGACACCGTGATCGGCGATGACCCGCCAGAATGCCCCGGCGTCGGGCGTCCCGACCGGCTTGCCCTCGTACATCACCGTCGTCGCACCGATCAGCAACGGCCCGTAGACGATATAGGAGTGCCCGACCACCCAGCCGACGTCCGACGCCGTCCACCACACGTCGCCCGGCTCGATACCGTAGATGTTGCCCATCGACCAGGTGAGTGCGACGGCATGGCCACCGTTGTCGCGGACCACTCCCTTGGGCTTCCCGGTGGTCCCCGACGTGTACAGGATGTAGAGCGGGTCCGTCGCAAACACCGTCGCCGGACCCACCGGGCGCGCATCGGCCATCGCCGCGTCCCAGTCGAGCCAGCCGTCGTGATCGGCTGCGCTGCCGGTGATCTCGGGCCGACTCTTGACAACGATCGTCGCCGGCGGAGACGAGGCCAGTTCGACGGCGCGAGCCACCATCGGCAGATACGGAACCGATCGACCTGGTTCCAGGCCACCGGACGCGGTGACGATCGCGACAGGTTCGGCGTCGTCGATGCGGCTCGCCAACTCGGGTGCCGCGAAGCCGCCGAACACCACCGAGTGCACCGCCCCGATCCGGGCACACGCGAGCATCGCGATCGCGGCCTCCGGGATCATCGGCATGTAGATCACCACCCGATCACCCGCGGCCACGCCATTCGCCGCGAGAACCCCGGCAAACCGCGACACCTCGTCGAGCAGTTGGGCGTAGCTGAACGTCCGGGTCGCGCCGATCATCGCCGAATCCCAGATCAGTGCGGTGCGATCTCCGTGCCCGGCCTCGACGTGGCGATCCAAGGCGTTGTAGGACGTGTTCAGTGTCCCGTCGGGAAACCAGCGGTAGAACGGCGCAGCGGAATCGTCGAGCGCCGTGGTGGGCGGGGAGACCCAATCCACGCCCTCGGCCGCCGTCAGCCAGAATCTCTCCCGGTCATCACTCGCCTGTGCGAACGCCTCGCTGTATCGACCCATCGTCGCCCCTCTCACTCGCGCACCGTGCATCACACCGATGGGTGCCGCACATCGCTACGAGCGTAGCCATGTGACCGTTGCCGCGATGTCGGTTCCCGGCTTCGGGCAGACGCGGCTGTCGGCGGCCGATGCGGCGCCCGACGCTCGTCAGTCCAGGTACTTCTCGACGACGTCCGCGGGCCGTACCGAGGCGTCGTCGGGGTCGGCACCGGCGTCGCGCTTGGCCTGCCGTTGACGCAGCAGATCCCAGCACTGGTCGAGCGACACCTCGACCTCGCGGAGCCGACTGTTCTCTTCGTCGCGGGAGATCTCACCCCGCCCCATCCTGTCGCGCAGGTCGCGCTCCTCGGCGATCAGGTCGGTGATGTGCCCATGGATCGTCTTGTCGGTGGCCATACCCCCACGGTAGACCCGGCCACCGGCTTCCGGCGCGGGATCAGGTGGACGTGTCCGCCTCCCCCACTGCCGAATCCAATGCGGTGACAAACCGTCGGACGACGTCGAGTTCGGCCTCGGAGAACTCGTCCACGACACCCAGCGCGCGCTCGATCAGTGGGCCGAAGAACTCCCATCCCAGCTCTCGCGCCCGATCCGTGACGGTCAGCCTGACCCGTCGACGATCGCCCGGAACACGCTCGCGAGCAACGAGATCCGCGCGTTCCAAGCGGTCGACGAGTGCGGTCACAGACGCGCTGTTGAGCTGGAGTTGCGAGCCAAGCTCGCCGGGGCTCGCGGCACGCCCGTCCCGTTCGGCATCGAGGAGTGCGATGAGCGCGCGCACATCCGTCGGGTGCATTCGATTCCGGCCGGCGAACGACGCACCGAGGAGGTCGAGTCGGATGGTGAGCGCGCGGATCCGGTGGATGAGATCGAGTTCCGGCCGCTCGACATCTGTCATCCCCACGCCTCCCGCGATATCTTGATCATCAAGATAGTTGATCACCGAGGAGAATTTCGTGTCCCGAGCAGATCTGGCCGCCTTTGCTTCCACCCCGGATGGTGTTGCGTTCTTCGGCGCCTACGATCGGCTGTTGGACCGATGGCCGTCCGGGACGGTGACAGTCGACCTTCCGGGACGATTCGGTAGCACCCGGGTCACACGTGCGGCCCCGCCGATGCGCCACCGCTCCTTCTGCTGCACGGCGGCGGCGCGACCGCCATGGCGTGGACGTCGGTCGTCGACGATCTCGGGCGAGATCACCACGTGATCGCGCCCGACCTCGTCGGCCAGCCGGGCCGCAGTCGCAATGGCGGCGAGCGGCTCCGGTCGCCCGCCGACCTCGGCGAGTGGATCCACAGCGTTCTATCCGGCGTCGGCGTCGGCGTCGACGCCGGCCAGGTCGATGTCGTCGGACATTCGTATGGCGCGATGATCGCGTTGGCCCACGCACTGCGTGAGCCGGCAGCAATCGGCAGGTTGGTCCTTCTCGATCCGAACTCGTGCTTCGCCGGCATGAGTCCGCGGTATCTGATGCGTGCGCTGCCACTGCTCGTACACCCGACCGAGGAGCGCGAGCGGCGGTTGGTGTCGTGGGAGACGGATCATGCGTCGCTCGATCCGGAATGGCTCACGCTGATCACGAAAGGCGCGGCGTTCCCGGCGTCGCGCGCGGTGGTGCCGCGCCGTCCGAGTGGTGAACTGCTGTCACGACTGGCCGGCCACCCGGTCACCGTCGTGCTCGCACCGGGCAGCAAGGTGCACCATCCTGCCCGGATCGCCGATCGCGTCGGCGCATTGCTGCCGTCGGCATCGGTCGTGATGCTCTCGTCCGGCACCCATCACACGCTGCCCATGGCTCCTGCGGACGAACTCGGTCGGGTCCTATCCGATTCGCTTGGCTGACGCCCGGGACGCCCGTGACACCAGGCGGTGCGGCGGGATCAGTACTGAGAGATCAGTACAGCCACTTGCGGAAATTGGCCTCCGCAAACCCTTCTTCTAGCTCTGCCTCGTCGAGTTCCGGCATCAGCGTCTTGGTGATCTTCGCCGTGCTGGGCAGCGCTTCCGGTCGCCAGGTGTCGGGACACCAGAGATCCGATCGCAGGAACGCCTTGGAGCAGTGGAAGAAGATCTCTTCGATGTCGATCTCGACCGCCAGGATCGGCCGCCGGTCCTTCACGGCGAGCCGGTCGAAGTAGTCCCCGTCGTCGACGATCCGAGCCGAGCCGTTGATCCGCAGCGTGTCCCCGCGACCCGGGATCACTGCGATGGTCCCGATGTGCGGATTCTGCAGGATGTTGAGGTAGCCGTCGACCCGCCGATTGCCGGGACGTTCCGGGATGGCGATCCGCGTCTCGCCGATCACATGCACCACCTTGCCGGGCGGATCCCCCTTCGGGGACACATCGAGTCCACCGGATGCATCAGACGTCGCGAGGAACACGATCGGGGTCGCCGCCAGCCAGTCGATGTGGACCTGATGCAGCGACGACCGGACCTTGGTCACGACGGTCTCGTGCGGATGGCCGACTATCCCGCGCAGTTGCTCCTCGGTGGTGATCTCCACGGCACCCATGGTCTCACCACGCCGTGCACCCGACGAAATCCTGTCCGCACGCGTGCGGACAGGTGCGTCACGTCGACGCCCGGCGACGGCGCGCCGAGGCCACCATCACGACGCCGAGAACCGCCCATACCAGCAGGACCGCGATGGTCAGGCCCCATCCGAATGGGCGATCGAGGATGGTCGAATTGACCGGCCGCTCGCCCGCCGGGCGTGGTGCGAGCACCGGCAAAGCGAGCAGGACCAGCAAGTTCGTATATGCCAGCGCGACCAACACGGGGGTGCACCATGCGGGTGGGAGTGCGCGGCGCGTGGTCGCGGCGACGAGCAGACACAGCGGGGCGAAGACCAAGTCGTGGGCCAGGAGCCCAGCCGCCAGCCACAGCACGATCGAGAGTTGATCGCCTGAGGAGAACGACCAGATCAACATCAGCCCGCGGACGACGAGCACGCACCCGGTCAGCACCAGACCGATCCGGAACATCCGCATCACCATCACGACACCTCGATCCTGCCGACCCACTTCGTCTGCATGACGCCCGGCAGATTCGGGGCGATGAGCCGGACCGGGAAGCCGTGGTCGATGTCGAGGTCGGCACCGTGCAGGCGCAGGGCGAGCAGTGTGCGGGGATCGGCCGCGTGGGAGGACGGCACCATGCTGACCGCGTACGGCCCTCGCTCCAGCGAGATCACCCGCACCGGCGCGCCGACGGTCCCGCCGACCGCCCGGACCAGGTCACGCAGGCGCACCCCCGACCACACTGCGTCCGCACTCCAGCCCTCGACGCAGGTGATCGGTAGCGACTCCGTGTGTTGCGGCAGGGCGCGGAGGGCAGCCAGATCCCAGGAGACGTCGCCGGCCGGGCCGGAGGCCGCGAGACGGTAGGAGTCGGCGGTGGCGGCCATGGTCACCTGCGCCTGCTCGGCGGTGCGATTCACCGGGAGTCCCTGCGGACCGGCACCGCTACGGGGCGCGAACACCGCGACGCGCCGGAGTGCGGGCACGGTCTGCCCGGCGAAGGCAGCCACCGCCACCGCGACGGCGCCTCCGGCCCCCAACAGGACCGTACGACGGTCGATGCCACCGGGCCTTCGTCGCGCGGTGTCGTCGACCGCCCGTTCGCGCTCGGCCTCACCCAGTGCGACGCGGATGATCGGCAGCTTCACCGCGATATGCACCAGCAGTGCCCCGATCACGATGTAGGCCATCGCGTGGTGGGTCGTCGTGAAGAAGAAGCGCCATGGATACCACTGGGCGATGTTGAGCAGGCCGGTCAGCAGTTGGAAGATGCTCGCCGACACCAGCACCGCGATCGACAGCCGCTCGATGAGACGCACCGGCGATCCGATGAGTGGCCCCTCGAAGAGCTTGCGGTAGACCACTCCGAGTTTGATCAGCAGCAGAGGTATCGCGGCGATCCCGGAGAGGACGTGAACTCCCTGTGTGGTGCGGTACAGCCACACCGGCGTCGACTGCCAGGCGAACCACCCCGGCGGATGCTGAATCCAGTTACTAAACAGCCCGGTCACGAAACAGATCGCGAAGCAGGTGGCCAGCGCGAGTCCCACGCGGGTGGCGCGAAATCGCCGTTCGCCTTCCGCTTCGTCCGTCTCGACCGCCGAGTTCATCGCGAGACCAGTTCCGCCACTTCGCGTTCAGCGATCCGACGAATCGATCGGACCTCGAGCGCACCCTGGTGCGCCGCGTCCTCGAGCCCCAGGACACCCAGCCGCGCCCAGGGGAACCAGGGGCCGACTGACCCGCCCGACTCCAGCCGGACGGTCTGGTGGTCGACGTGTTCCACGTCGGGATCGAGTTCCACGTGGACCACCCCCGCGGGAGCGATCAAGGTGGCGGCTCGTCGCAGCACCCTGGTCGGGTCCCCGCCGATGCCGATGTTTCCGTCCATCACCAGCACGTTCTGCCAGCGGCCCTCGCCGGGAAGCCTGTCGAAGATGTTGCGGCAGAGCGCGACCGCTCCCCGACGTCGCGTCTCTGCGACCGCCGCACGGGAATGATCCACGCCCAGCGCGACCCGGTCCCGGGCCGTCAGCGCCGCGACGAAACGTCCCGGACCGCAGCCGAGATCGATGGTGGTACCCGGACACCGTGAGACCAGCTCCTCGTCGAACATCCGATCACCCGGATCCGTCGACTCACCACGCCACCGTGACACCGGCAGCCGATCCAGTGTGCCATCGGCATGCCTGAGGAAACACGCATCGGCACGCAGCATCAGATCGTGTGTCGGTGGCACGTCGGACGGACCTGGCAGGCCTATCGGGTCGTGGTCGGGCGCGGCCGTCATCAGGCGCTCACACCGAACGGGTGAAGCGTCCGCACTGCGATCGCGAATGCGCTCTGCGGCACACAGAGTCCGGCCACCGCCGCGACGTCGTCGGGCCGATCGACATCGACGAGGGTACGCAGTGGTCGCACCAGCAGCCCGTCGCGACGAAGCCCGTATTCGGTACCGGCGCAGGTGTCCGGGGTGGACATCGGGACGTCGGGCAGGACATCCGCTCCGCGTGCACCGACGAGTCCCAATGCCCACCAGCCTCCGTCGACGGCGGGCCCGAGGACGGCGGTCCCCGAACGCAAAAGACCCAGGCCCGTCCGGAGATCGTGCGCCGTCACCTGCGGTGTGTCCATGCCGATCTGCAGCACCCGGTCGACGCCGAGGGCGACCGCGTCGACGTGGGTGTTGCGGAGGCGCTGCCCGAAGGTGTCGCCGCGCTGGCCGATCACCGTGCAGTGACGCAGCAGATCCGCGAGTTCGGCGGGCCGGGCACCGTGCGCCGGTTCGCCGACCATCGCGACGATGACCTCCGCGCCGGTCGTGCAGGCCGTTCGGACGGTGTCGACGAGCGCGGCCGCGGCGAGGTCGGCGGCCGCCCGCGGACCGAATCTCGGGATGAGTCGGGTTTTCGCCGCACCCGGAATCGGTGCCTTGGCCACGATGAGCACGGCGTCGGTGTTGCTGATGGCCGACGGTCTCATGACAAGGCCGCCAGGAAGTCCCGGCCCGCCTGCACCGATCCGGCGATGGAGCCGGACACCTTGGAGCGTCCTGCGGTTCGCGGCGTGTAGGTGACCGCACACTCGGACACCCGCAGGCCGGATCGTGCTGCGCGCACGAGCAGTTCGACCGGGTATCCCGAGCGCCGATCCTCGATCCCGAGGGCCAGCAGTCGCTCGCGCTCGATCGCCCGCATGGGACCGATGTCGTTGACCGGCAATCCGTATCGTCGACGGAGCCACCATGCGACGGCGGCCGACCCGGCACGCGCATGGGCAGGCCACGCCTCGGGCCCGGTGGGTCGACGCCGGCCGACGGCCAGATCGGCCCCCGCGCCCAGCCGGTCGACCAGGCCGGGCAGCTCAGCCGGCGACATCGACCCGTCTCCGTCGATGGTGCAGACGATAGGTCGCTGCGCCGCCAGTACCCCGGCATGAACGGCCGATCCGTATCCGGGCCGCGGTTCGACGATCACCCGCACACCGAGCTCGGCCACCACGTCCGCCGTGCCGTCGGTGGAACCGTTGTCCACCACGATCGCCTCGAACCCATTCGGAATCCCTTCCAGGACAGAGACGATCGCCCCGCGCTCGTTTCGGCAGGGAATGATGACGGATACGTCGACATCGCTCATGAATCCCCACGCTATGAGCGGTTGCCGCCGGTGAACAGGGTTCGGGCGGTGACGGAAGTGTGACGTCGCGTCCGGACCCCTGTCGTCGCGCCACCCCCGCTCCTACGGTGGGTCATGTGAGGTCACCGACGGCACCCCCCGACACCCCTGTGCACACCGCAGAACCCGTGCACCGCCGCGGCATCGTGCGCAGCGACGTCGTGTGGGTCTCTGTCGCCATCGCACTGGTGGTCGCGGCTGTCGTCGTACCGATCACCATGGGCGACGCATTGCGGGGCCGGATCTTCGCCGGGGCCGCACCGCTGTTCGGGCAATGGAGCCCGCACGTCGGTCCGGGTTCGATCCCCGCCGTCCTGATCGCTGCCGCCGCGGTGATGCTGTTGCCCGGCTGGGCATCTCGACTCCGGTGGAGGACCCTCACGATCACCGTGTGGGTCACCGCCGTGCTGTGGTCGCTGAGCCTGGCGTTGATCGACGGATGGCAGCGCGGCATCGCCGGACGACTCGTCCGTCCCGACGAGTATCTGTCGGAAGTGCCGGGCGTGCACAGTATCCCGGGCATGCTCGCGACATTCTCGGGTCGCATCCTCGACTTTCAGCCGGACTCCTGGACCACCCACGTGTCGGGTCATCCACCCGGGGCGCTCATCACCTTCGTGTGGCTCGACCGGCTCGGTCTCGGCGGCGGCGGCTGGGCGGGGATCTGGTGTGTGCTGACCGGATGCAGCGCCCTCGTCGCGGTGATGGTCACGCTCCGGAATCTCGGTGCGGAGGACTGGGCACGCCGGTGTGCGCCGTTCCTGGCGCTGTTTCCCGGTCTCGTCTGGGTGGGGGTGTCCGCCGACGGATACTTCATGGCGGTGGCGGCGTGGGGTGTCGCATTCGTCGCGATGGCGACGGACCGTCACGGTGTCGGCGCAGCCGTTGCCGGCCTTCTCGGCGGTGTGTTCCTCGGGTTCTCGATCTTCCTCAACTACGGGCTCGTGCTGATCGGATTCGTCGTGCTGGCCGTGCTGATCTCGGCCCGTACGGCACGGCCGCTGCTCCTTGCCGTGCCCGCCGCCCTCGCGGTCGTCGGCGCCTTCCGTGCCTTCGGGTTCTGGTGGTTCGACGGTTATCGACTGGTGGTCGACCGCTATTACCAGGGCATCGCCTCGATCCGGCCGTTCGCGTATTGGGGGTGGGCGAACATCGCTGCCACCCTGTTTGCCGTCGGTCCCGCCGTGCCCGCCGGGCTCGGCCGGATCTTCGGATCGCGGATGTGGCGTCATCCCGTCGTGCTGCTCTCCCTCGCCGGCCTGGTGGCCATCCTCGTGGCCGACCTGAGTGCGTTGAGCAAGGCCGAGACCGAACGGATCTGGCTGGGCTTCAGCCTGTGGACCATGGTGAGCACGGCGCTGCTCCCCGTCGGCCGGCAGCGCGTGTGGCTGTGCGCCCAGGTGGCCGTCGCCCTCGCGGTCAATCATCTTGTGTTGACGTACTGGTGAGACGGGTGTGGGCTGACGTCATGCAGATTCTCGTCGCCGACGACGACCCCGTGGTGGCCGACGTGGTCCGGCGCTACCTCGAACGCGACGGTATGCACGTCATGGTGGTGGGGTCGGGTCGGCAGGCCCTCGACGAACTCGAGCGGAATCGGGTCGATCTGGCGATCCTGGACGTGATGATGCCCGACGGCGACGGGATCGACGTCTGCCGCCGCATCCGCTCCGGCGTTCATGCAGACCTGCCGGTCATCATGCTGACGGCCCTCGGGGAGGCCGAGGACCGGGTGCTCGGCCTCGAGTCGGGTGCCGACGATTACGTCGCGAAGCCGTTCAGCCCGCGCGAGCTGAGCCTGCGCGTCCAGTCGGTGCTGCGTCGCGCGAGCGCGGCCACGGCGGAATCGACGGCCGGCCAGTTGTCCGATGGCGGGGTGTCCGTCGACCTCGCGGCCCGTGAGGTACTGGTGGCCGGCCATCCGGTGTCCACCACCAAACGCGAGTTCGATCTGCTCACCTTCTTCCTCGGTCACGTCGACACGGTGTTCTCCCGGGACGAATTGCTGGAGCGGGTGTGGGGCTGGCGGTTCGGGGATCTGTCCACCGTGACGGTGCACGTCAAGCGGCTGCGTGCCAAGCTCGGCGGCGCGTCGCGGATCGAGACGGTGTGGGGTCGTGGATACCGGTGGTCATGCCGGGCCGATGGCGACGCGTGAGGTTCCGTACATGAGTGCCGACCGATGAATTCCGAGATCGTACGAATCCTGTTGCTGGCGTTGGCCTGGACTGCGCCGGTGGTGTTGGCGGGCGCCCTGTTGCTGGTCGCCATGCGGCGTGCCTCGCTGCTGATCAGCATGGTGTTGATGGTGCTCATCCCGATGGCGGCGACTTTCGTCGGCGTGTTCGGCGTCAGCGGCATGATGTTCACCGGCGACATCTGGCGGACCGCCGCCGTGCTGGCGGCGGTCGCGTTGGTGACCATTCCGGCGGCCCTGTGGCTGGGGCGGTTTCAGGCCAGGCGCACCGTCTGGGAACGTCACATGCGCGAGCAGGAACGCGCCGCGGAACGCTCCCGCCGTGAACTGATCGCCTGGGTCAGCCACGATCTGCGTACGCCGCTTGCCGACATCAAGGCGTTGGCGGAGGCTTTGAGCGACCATGTGGTCACCGATCCCGGCGAGGTGGCGTCCTTCGCGACGCAGATCGACCGACACACCGTTCGGCTGGCCCGCATGGTCGACGACCTGTTCGAGATGGCGCGGATCAACGCCGGGGCGCTGACACTGGACATGGAGGCCATCGACCTGCGCGAGGTGGTCGACGAGGTGACCGGCGCGACAAGCACTCTCGCTCAGCGAGCCGAGGTGGCCGTGCGCGTGACCTGCCCCGACGTTGCGGTCACAGTCAACGGCAGCGCCTCGGCGCTGTCGCGGATCCTCACCAACCTGATCGTGAACGCGGTGGCGCACACGCCGCCGGGCGGTGCGATCGACGTCGCGCTCGGCAGCTCGCAACGAGCCGCGTGGATACGGGTCGACGACACAGGCGTCGGCATCCCGGAGAACGACCTGGAACGGATCTTCGAGACCTCCTATCGGGGCAGCCCGTCGCGCACGCCCTCGGCCATCGACGGGGTGCCCGCCGGCGCCGGGCTCGGGTTGGCCATCGCTCAGGGCCTTGTCGACGCCCACTCGGGGTCGATCGTCGCGTCCAACCTCGACTCCGGGAGCCGGTTCGAGGTGACCTTGCCGCTCATCCCGGCCGGTGCCTGACCCGCCGAGCTGCGCAGCGGTTCGGAGGCGAAGCGCGCGATCCCCACGTCCGGCGGGATCGCGGCCCGAAAGCCGATGTGCTCCTGGGCCCGTCGAGGATCGGCGACGACGTGACGGACGTCGCCGAGCCGGAATCCGCCGGTGGTCTCGGGTGCCGGACCGTGGGCCGCCTCGGAGAGCAGACGCGCCACGGTCCCGATCGAGATCGGGGTTCCCGAACAGACGTTGAGCGCCTGGAAACCGTCGGTATCCGTTGCTTCGATCGCACAGCGATTGGCCTGTGCAACGTCGTCGACGTGCACGAAGTCGCGCATCTGGCCGCCGTCCTCGAACACCAGCGGGGCGAGGCCTGCGGCCAGCCGCGACCGGAACACCGATGCCACACCGGCATACGGGGTGTCCCGGGGCATCCAGGGCCCGTACACGTTGTGGTAGCGCAGGGCGATGACCGATCCACCGGTCTGCTCCGACCAGGCGCGCGCATAGTGTTCCTGCGCGCATTTGCTGGCGGCATAGGAGGTGCTCGGCGCGAACGGTGTGCCCTCGTCGGTGAGGGTCCAGCGCAACGGCTGCCCGTCGCGGAGATGCTCGAACATTCCCGCGCGCAGATCCTCTGGCCTGCGATCGCCGACCGGGTGGACCGGCCTGCCGTCGGCATCCAGAAAGCGCCCCGCACCGTAGACCACCATCGACGACGCCAACACGAGTCGCGCACAACCGGCCTCGAACATCGCGGCCAGCAGTCGAGCCGTGCCCCAGTCGTTCTCGCGGGCGTAGCGGGGTGCATCCGATGCGTCCACACCGGCTCCGACCATCGCCGCCTGATGGCACACCACGTCCACGCCGTCGAGCAGCGTGATCATCGCTTCGTGGTCGGCGACATCGACGCGGTGCACGCCGTCGGGAAGCTCCGCATCCACCGGGTGCGCGGCAGGGATCAGCGCGTCCACCCCAACCACCTCGTGATCGGCCGCCCGCAAGACTTCGGCGATCCGCCAGCCGATGAAGCCCGCGGCACCGGTCACCAGCACGCGGCTCATCGCGCACCAGCCGTCGGCCGAACGTCGAGCCCGGCGCCGAACAGCGAGTCCACGTCGTGCTCGGCTGCACCACAATCACATTCGGCGCCTGCGTCGATGGACTCGATCGCGGCCCGGATCACCTCGACGAGACGAGGCAGACTCCTCGCGAACTCGGCGAACACCTGGGCGGCCGTGACCCCCGTACCCGACTCGATGCCTGCATCGAGGTCGGTGACCAGACACGCAGCCGAGTAGCACAACTTCAGTTCGCGGGCGAGCACCGCCTCGGGCTGTCCGGTCATGTTGATCAGCGAAGCACCTTCGGTTGCATACCACCGACTCTCGGCCCGGGTGGAGAACCTTGGGCCCTCGATGACGACCATCGTCCCGCCGTCGATCACGTCGTCGGAGGCCGATGCGAGCGATCGCCGGAGACCCGGACAGTACGGGTCGGCGAACTGCACGTGCACCGGGCCGTCGGGCCGCTGGGCGCCGGCCCAGATCTCGGGCCGATCGAAGAAGGTCTGCGCCCGCTGCGTGGTGCGGTCGATCAGCTGATCCGGGACCACGATGGTCCCGGGTCCGTGGTCGGGGCGGAGCCCACCCACCGCGCACGCACCGATCACACGCCGGACGCCCAGTGCCCGCAACGCCCAGAGATTGGCACGGTAGGGAATCCGGTGCGGCAGGTATTCGTGATGTGCACCGTGCCGCGGGAGGAACACCAGACGTCTCTCATCGACCGTGGCGACCCGCAGTGGCGCGGATGGAGGACCGAAGGGAGTATCCACCTCCGTCTCGATCACGGTGTCGTCGTCGGAGAAGAACCGGTACAGGCCGGTGCCACCGATGATGCCGATGGCGGGTGCGGAATCATCCGTCGCGCTGTGCATGCCTTCGATGGTGCGCGCCTGCGAGGCGCGACGTCACCCCTGTGACCGATCGGTCACGGTTTCGTCATGATGCCCGCCGGGGGCCAAAGGTCAGCGTCGGACCGGGAAAGCGAGAACCCCCGCCCGGGTGTCCCGGGCGGGGGTTCTCGTGTTGGTAGCGGGGACAGGATTTGAACCTGCGACCTCTGGGTTATGAGCCCAGCGAGCTACCGAGCTGCTCCACCCCGCGTTGGTGAATACAACGTTACACACCCGTTCCGACCAGATGCAAATCGCCTTCGATATAGGGCGCCACCTGCGACGATGGTGTGATCGCCGACACGTCGGCGCACCCGGCCATCATCGCGGGCGGACTCCCATCAGCGCCGCCAACTGCTGTGCCAGCGGGTTGAGATCCAACCGCTCGGGATCCTTCTTCGGGGTGCTGTCCCATGGCTGTGTCGACTCCGGATTCGCCAACGCCGCGCGAGCCGCTCCGCGCACCCCGGTCGGGTTGCCGACCGGCACCGAACACTTCGCGTTTGTGTTGAACGGGAAATCGTCGTAATGGATGTCGAACGACGGATCCTTACGCTTCATCTCCCGGATCATCGCGTCGGTGCCCTCATAACCCCGCGTACACGCCGGCGGGTTGTTCGTCTCCAACACCACGCCGAAATGAATCTGACCATCACCCGGCGCGGTGGCATGACTACTCGCCGAAAGCTGGGACAGCATTGCCAGAGAAGGACGGATCGCAAACGACGTCGGCGCGACGGTGCGCACCGTTCCGGCCAGTTGCCGGACAACCGTGGAGATGTCACCACCGCTGCGCCGCAACAACTCCGAGATCTGCGTCGCCGACGCCGTACCCGTCGTCAACAACCGACGCAGATCCGGATCCGACGACGCCAACGTCGCCGTGATCAAATCCAAATTATGCGACCACGACAAAATCGCATCCGACTGGTCGGCTTGTGTTGCCAGCACCACATTCGAGTTCTGAATCAACGAAATCGTCTCATCCAACGAGTCATAACCCGACCGCGACAACTTCGACAACGAATCCACCAACCGCGTCAGATTCTCACCCTGACCGTTGAACGCCTTACCCAACTCCGTGATCACCGTATGCAGATCATCCACCGGAATCGACGACGTGAAATCAATCGCCGACGACACCACATCCTCCAACGGCGGCGGCACCGACGACTTCGTGATCACCGACCCATCCGACAAAAACGGCCCCTCCGACGACGTCGGCTGCAAATCCACGAACTGCTCACCGATCGCCGACCGATTCGCCACCACCGCCGTCGCCGACGCCGGAATCTCCGGACCCCCCGAGTTCAGCTCCAACGCCACATCCACACCCGACTTGGTCAACGTCAACTTCCCGACCCGACCCACCGGCACACCCTGATACGTCACCTCGGCATTGGTGAAAATGCCACCAGAATCCTTCATCGACGCCGTCACCGTGTAGACACCGAGACCGACGGCATGCTCCAGGTGGACATACCGAAACCCCGCATAGGCGGTGGCGACCAAGCCCAGGACCACCACGACGGCAATCTGCATGCGCGCCAACCGAGAAAGTGGTGGCATGAACGAGACCGCCTTCCCCGACGAACAATGGCGCCGGCCAGCGCCGTCGTCACCTTACTGACGAGTCAGTCCGTCGGACAGACGTTCGTGGCGCATCCCCGGCCCGGTTTCGGCGATGACCGCCGTCACGTACGGCGATGAACAGGGCCACAGTCACCCGGCCACCGTGAGCACTGACGAGCACAGTCGCGATTGAGCACAAAACCCGCTCCGAACTGCGTAAACGAAGCGTCCTCACAATCAGCCTGTGACACACATCACAGGAGCGTATCCTGGCGGTACGTCAACCGAAGGAGGAGAAATGATGGCTACTCATCATCTGCCCCATCACGAGAGCCACGGAAACCATCCGATGAGTGTCGTCGGGTATGTGCTGGTTCTCGGCGGTTTCGCTTCGGCCGCGCTCTGGCTCGTGTCGATGGCAGGCGGCCACGTCGCAGCGGCCATCTTGTTCGGCCTGTTGATGATCGGTGCGTTCGCCGTCGCCGCATCGATCTTCCTGTCTCTCAATCATCGCCACCATCACAGCCCGGTGCTACCCGACGACACCGAGCGGGAACTCGATCGGTACATGCACCGATATCGCGAGTGATCCACTGACATCCGCCGACGAAATGGCGGGGCGCACCAGAGAATTCTGGTGCGCCCCGCCATTTTCCGATTCGAGCGGCAGTGATCAGCCTCCCGACGGCAGTGATTCGTACTGCGACACCGCCTGGTTCAGCTGATCGAGCGCCTCGCCGTAGGCCTTGAAATCACCCTTCACCTGCGCGTCCTTCAGCGCGGTGAGCGCGGAGCCGATCGCCTGGACCGCAGCGTCGCGCTCCGGCGACTGCCCCTGCTGAGGCGACGGGTTCGCCGACGCGGCATTCGCGGACTGTGAGGGTTGGGCACTCGCACCGCCTTCGACAGCCGGACCACTCTCCGGGTCGGTCACCGCCGCGGGATTGATGCCCACCTGGCGCAGCGCCTCCGAAACCGTGGCCGCGTAACCGACGCGGGCACCGTCGCTGGCCGCGTTGTAGTAGACCAGCACGCGATAGAGCTTGGGAATCGCCGAGTCGTCGGTCTTCGACTGGGTGTACATCGGCTCGACATACAGAATCCCATTGCGGCCCACCGGTAGCGTCAGCAGATTGCCGTAAGTCACCCGGGTGGTGTCCTCGACCTGTTTACGATCCGAGGCGACCGGGCCGGCGCTCTTCATGTTCTCCTGCGCCTGCTGCGGGCCGACGGTCTGTTTGGCCGTGGGCAATGTCTTCACCGTGATCCGGCCGTAGTCCCGCGGGTCGGACGACGCCGTCATGTAGGCGGCCAGGTTCCGGGTGTTCAGACCTGTCATCACCGTCGTCAGCTGGAACTGCGACTCCGTGCCGTTGGGAGCGGCAGCGGTGAAGTAGTACGGCGGCTGATTCAGCCCCTGCTGCACGGCCTGGTCCTTGCTCGGATCCGCGGGAATCGACCAGAAGTTGTTGCTGCGGAAGAAGGTCTCCGGATCGGACACGTGGTACTTGGCGAGAAGGGCGCGCTGAATCTTGAACAGGTCCTCCGGGTACCGGAAATGCGAGAGCAGATCCGGATCCTTGTCGAGCTCGGCGCGCGACTTGACCGTTCCCGGGAACACCTTCATCCACGTCTTCAACACGGGGTCGGAGGTGTCGAACTGATAGAGGTCCACCTTGCCCGTGTAGGCGTCGACAGTGGCCTTCACGGAGTTGCGCGCGTAGGAGATCTGACGGTTGACCTGGGTCCGACCGGTCTGCCCCTGATTGAGCTCCTGCGCATCAGACGTCGCACCCTGCAGTGACATCCGCTGCGCATACGGGTAGGTGTCGAGCGTGGTGTACCCGTCGACGACCCACTTGATCGATCCGTCGGCCATCACGGCGGGATAGGTCTTGGAGTCGAGCGTCAGCCAGGGAGCGACCTTCTTCACACGGTCCCGCGGATCGCGGTCGTAGATGATCTTGGAGTTCTTGTTGATCGCGCCCGAGAGCAGGATGTTGCGCTCGGTGTACTTCACCGAGTACAGGAAACGGTTGAACCAGTTCCCCAGCGAGACACCGGAATCGGCGGTGTAGGTGTAGTTCTTGCCGTCCTCGTCGTACTCCCGGTCGCCGTTGTCCGAGCCGACGATGGCGTAGTCGGGGTTCACCTTGGCGATGAGCTCACCGAAATAGATGCGCGGCTGTTTGACCTTGATGGGCGCGGTCTGCTGATAGTCCTTCGACCGGATCGTCTCGAGGTCGCTGACCTTGAACACCGGCAGACCACCCCGGTCGCTGTCGCTATCGGACGACGCCTCGTCGACGGTGTTGGCCGGCGCTGCGATGAATCCGTTGCCGTGGGTGAACACGGTGTGCTTGTTGATCCAGTTCTGCTGGTTCTCGCCGTACTTCGACGGATCGAGCTCACGGGCCGCGACCACGTAGTCGCGCTCCTGTCCGTCGACCTTGTAGCGGTCGACCGCGAGCTGCGCGGGGAAACCATAGAAGTTCTTGAGGAACTGTCGCTGATTGAAGGCCGGCGCGATGACGTTCGGATCCAGAATCCGGATGTTCGACAACGTCGCCGAATCACTGTTGACCGCCACCGGATCCGCCGGGGTCTCGGTCCAGTTCTGTTCGTAGGTGACGTCGTCCTTGTCACGTATCTTGTACGCCTGTTTGGTGGCCGTCAGGTTGCGCGCGATGTACTCCGATTCCTTCTGCGCGGCGTTCGGCTTGACCGAGAACTGCTCCATCGCCAGTGGCCACCCCACCCCGATGACCAGGGCCGACAGCAACATGAGTGCGGTGGCGAGCGCCGGCACCCGGAGGTCGCGCAACACCACGCCCGCGAAGAACGCCAGGGCGCAGATGATCGCGATGGCCATCAGGATCAACTTCGACGGCAGCACCGCGTTGATGTCGGTGTAGCTGGCGCCGGTGAAGATCTCCTGTTTGCGCTGGCTCGACAGCAACGAATAGCGGTCGAACCAGTACGCGACAGCCTTGAGCAGCAGGAAGATTCCCGCAAGCGTGGCGAGCTGCACACGCGCCGCGGTGGTCATCGACGGCTTCGTCCCGCCACCGCCGAGGCGGAGCCCGCCGAACAGGTAATGGGTGATCAGGTTGGCCAGGAACGAGATCACCAGGATGACGAACAGCAGGTTGAGCACGAGGCGGTAGAACGGCAGATCGAACGCATAGAAGCTGACGTCGAGCCCGAACTGGGCGTCCTTGACGCCGAAGCTCTCACCGTGCAGGAAGGTCTGGACCGTCGCCCAGGAACCCTGGGTCACCAGGCCGGCGAGCAGGCCGATCAAGGCCGACGGCACAATCGCGAACCAGCGCGTCCGTCCCATCACGGTGGCCCGATAACGAGCCAGCGGATCGTTCGGCCCCGAGGCCGGCACGAAGACCGGCCGGGATCGATAGGCCATCGCGATGGCCCCGAATACGACCAGACCGACCACCACGGCCGTGACGAGGAACAACACGACGCGTGTCCACACGATCGTGGAGAACACCCGGGTGTATCCGAGATCGGAGAACCACAGCCAGTCGGTGGCGAGTCCCACCAAGCGTGGCCCGATCAGCAGCAGCACGAGGACGGCGACACCGATCCCGATGGCGATCTTGCTCCTGCGCGACAGTGTCGGCATCCCTGCCGGCCCGCGTACGCCCACCTACCCACACTCCAAAGTTCTCATTTCGGGCATCGGCCCGACCCGTACGAAGCCCGCAGGGCTCGTGTTCGTCCAACTGTACTGGCCCGGTGTGGCGCTGGTCCGACACCGGTGCCGCCGGCCGCCGACCCCGCACTCGGTGACGAGGTCGAGAGGGCGGCGCCCTGCGTGAATCGACAACGCACTGCCACCCGGGTGAGTTCCATGTCACATCGCACTCGTCGTGGTGGCCCCGCGCGAGTGGCACCCGTCGTCGCCGGAACACGGCAAGATGGACCGGTGACCGATCAGCCATCACCCTCGTCCGGCGGCCTCTCACCCGACGCGCTGGGCCGCGCTCTGAGTGACATCGTGACATTCGTCGACGAGAGCGGCTGGGATCAGCCGCCTGCCCTCTTCGCCCTGGTCCCGACGGCCACGCTGGCGCAGACCCAACCGGATCTGATCGACCCCGACGACGACTCGGAGCTGAGTCCGATCGCGCAGGAACCCCTCCCGATCGGCTCCGAACCGTCCGGCACCGCAGACCTCGAACGCATCCTCGCGACCACGACCTGGCCGGCCCCGGTCACCGGCGCGGCGCTGGTCCAGGAGATCCTCGTGCTGCCGCCGGAGGCCGAGGCGGACCTTGATTCGGCGTTTCTGCAGGTGCCGGGCGACCCGGACGACCCGACCGGGGGTGACGCCGTCTTGCGCGCCTCGGCCGACGCCCATCCCGGTGCACGCCCGGCCCGGCTCGCCGTCGGCGCACTGCGCAACGGCCGCACGCTGGCCCTGATGCAGCTACGTCCCGAGAAGGATGCCGAACCGACCGGCATCGAGTTGCTCACCCATCACGACCTGGCCACCGATCTGCGCGCGGCCCTGGCAAACACGCTCGACCACGGTCCCGACAGCTGACACGGTCGGAGATCAGCAGTGCGGGGCGGGCCGTCCTGCGCCCACATCGCCGAGCGCGTCGACGGCGCCCTGCAGGGTGTCCACCTTCACCAGCGTGAGCCCGTCCGGCGCGTCCGAGGCGGCCTCGGCGCAATTGCGCTGGGGCACGAGGAACACGGTGGCGCCGGCGTCCCGGGCGGCGCGCGTCTTGTGCGTGATGCCACCGATCGGGCCGACCGCACCGTCCTCGTCGATCGTCCCTGTCCCCGCGATGAACTTGCCGTGGGTCAGTTCGCCCGGGCTCAGGCGGTCGATCACCGCCAGACTCAACATCATCCCGGCCGACGGGCCGCCGATATCACCGACGTTGTACGAGACCTTCAGTGCCGGATCGGCATTCACCACTTCGGGGGTGACCCCGAGATAGCCGACCTCGGGATCGCCGGGACGAGCCGCCAGCGTGACCGTCACGGTCTGCTTGGCACCACCGCGATCGATCTCGATGGGAACTGCTGTGCCCGGCGCATTGCCCTTGACCGCGGCCTGCATCTCCGCCGTCGTCGCCACCGGCTTGCCTGCGACCGCCAGCACCTGATCGCCCTGCCGGAGCACATCCGCGGACGGGCCGTTGGGCGCGACGGTCACGACGACGACCTTGGTCGGCCGGTGCAAGAATCGCAGCGCCGCGGCGGTGGCGCTGTCCTCCGATCCCGTCATCTCCTGCTGATTCTGTTGCTGGACATCGTCCGGCGACTGATCGGGCGGGTACAGGCGGTCACGCGGCTCGAGCGTGTACGTGCCGGACATCCACATCCCGAGGGCCTGGAACATCGACATTCCGTCGGTGACCGAGACGGTCGTCAGATTGAGATTTCCGGTCGTCGGATCGGTGGGCGTGCCGGTGATGTCGACCACGGACTTGTCGTCGAGGGTGCCGAGTGTGTTCACGGTCGGGCCGGGACCGAGTGCCACGAACGGCACCTGCACGGTCGTCCCGACGAACAGCAATGCGACGAAGACCAGCGCGGTGACGGCGACGGTCGCGATCCGACGATGCCCGGGCTGCAAGCTCATTCCGCTCACAGTAACGGACCCCTCCCGCATTGAGCTGCCTACGCTCAAGGCGAACGCCGGGACGCCTGGCGGGCGGTACCGTGGAGGCATGAGTGATCTGCCCTTCGGGTTCTCCCCCTCCGGCGACGACGACGACGAGCGCCGCGGCGAGGACAACCGTCGCGAGGACAAGTCCGGCAACGACGCGACCCCCGGCGATCCGGGCAACCCGCAGAACCCGTTCGGTTTCGCGATGGGCGGCGCCGAGGGTTTCGATCCGTCGCAGCTCGGCCAGATGTTCTCCCAGCTGGGCAACATGTTCAGTGGAATGGGCGCCGGGATGGCGCCCGGTGCGGGTGGCGGTCCGGTGAACTACCAGGTCGCCACGAACCTCGCCCGCCAGCAGATCGGCAACTTCACACCCGTGCTCGACAAGGAGACCCAGGCCGTCGCCGATGCGGTCCGCCTGGCCGACGTCTGGCTCGATGATGTGACGACCTTCCCCGGCGGGGTTCGCCAGGCCGTCGCGTGGACGCCGGTGACGTGGCTCGAGGAGTCGATGCCGACCTGGAAGCGCCTCTGCGATCCCGTCGCCACGCAGCTGTCGCGCACGTGGGAACAGAATCTGCCAGCGGAGGCCGCCCAGTTCGCCGGCCCGATGATGGGCATGCTGACCCAGATGAGCGGGATGGCCTTCGGCACCCAGCTCGGCCAGGGACTCGGCCAGCTGGCCAAGGAGGTCCTCACCTCCACCGACGTCGGACTCCCCCTCGCCCCGGAGGGCACCGCAGTCCTGCTGCCCGAGGCGATCGCGAGTTTCGCCGAGGGGCTCGAGCAACCGGCGCAGGAGATCATCCTCTTCCTCGCCGCCCGCGAGGCCGCGCATGTGCGCCTGTTCACCCACGTCGGCTGGCTGCGGCAGCGTCTGCTGTCCACGGTCGAGGAGTATGCGCGGGGCATCAGCATCGATTTCAGCGGCATCGCCGACATGACCTCCGGCATCGACCCGCAGGAACTCCTGTCCGACCCGTCCAAACTCGAGGAGCTGATCGGGTCGTCGGCGTCGTTCGAACCGACCACCACACCCGAGCAGCAGGCGGCGCTGGCCCGGCTGGAGACCCTCCTCGCCCTGATCGAGGGCTGGGTGGAACAGGTGGTGTCGAAGGCCCTCGACGACCGCATCCCGAGCGCGGCAGCCCTCACCGAGACGATGCGGCGGCGGCGTGCCACGGGCGGGCCCGCCGAGCAGACCTTCGCGACGCTCGTGGGCCTGGAGTTGCGGCCACGCAAGGTGCGGGAAGCCTCGGCACTCTGGCGGCAATTGCTGGAGGCAGGCGACATCTCGACTCGTGACGGGGTGTGGGCACATCCGGATCTGATGCCCGACGCCGACGATCTCGATCATCCGGCGGCGTTCATCGACGGCGTCATCGGCGGCGGGGCCAGTTCCTTCGACGACCCGATCGCTCAGCTCGAGGCCACTCTCGCGCAGGAGCGCGCGGACCAGGAGTCACGGGGCGACAAGCCGGACGACTCCTCTGGCCCGTCTGACTCCCCTGACTCCGACGACCCGCCCCGCGACTCCGGCGCATCGTGACCACCGCGGTGCTACCGGACCCTCCGGCACCACCGCAACCGCACTGATCACAGGCGTTCCCACTTGTGCACAACCTGTTCGGCGACCCGTGCGACCGCCTCCGGGGGTGGCAGAGTGACGTCATGTCCGATCCGAGCGTCCGGCACCCACGCCCCCGGGACGAATCCCAGGGTGCCCGGGAGCCCGTCGAGCTGCCGATCAGCCTGCCTCTCGTGCGACCGGGGACACCGGTCCTCGTCCGGCCCGGCAATCGCGTGCACGTCGGCAGCGATCCGCACCGCAGCCTGATCATCGAGCTCACCTCGCCGGTCCGCGCGGACGCGGTCGCCGCCCTGGTTCGTGATCTGACCCGCCCCCGGTCGCGGGGCGAGATGTTGCGCCGCGCGCGGTCGATCGGCCTGACCGCGGCCGATCTCGCGACCATCGTCGGCAGACTCACCTCCGCAGGCCAGGCGATCGCCACCGACAACGGCAGATCGTCGTCGACGCTGCGCATCCGTCTGCACGGACGCGGCCCGCTGTCGGACCTGCTCGCCGCCTCGCTGGCCGAGGTGGGGATGGTGCCGCGCCGGTCGACCCGTCGTCCCCATGACACCGTCGTCGACGGGTGGGATGCGAACCTCGTGGTGCTCACCGACTTCCTGGTGCACGAGCCGGCCGTCGTCAACGCACTCATCACCGCCCGCATACCGCATCTGCAGGTGCGCGTCCGAGACGGAGTCGGCGTGATCGGACCACTTGTGTTGCCCGGCCTCTCGAGCTGCCTCCGGTGCGCGGATCACCATCGCACCACGATGGAACCGGACTGGCCTCTGCTGGCCGCACAGATGGTGCGTCAGCCGGGCTACGCCAGTGCCGGCACCATCCGGAGCACCGCCGCGCTCACCCATGAGCAGATCGAACAGCTCGCAGGCGCGCTCTGGGCCGGCGCGTCGACCGAGTCGACACCCCAATTGTTCAATCGCGCTTTGGAATTCCACGCCGATCCGGCAAGGCTCGCGGTGGTGGAATGGCCACCGCATCCACTGTGCGACTGCCGCCCGATCACCGCGCAGGCCGGTTGACCACGGCAGCAGCCCCGCGCTCGGGTGTGGCGGTCGTCGGGGCACGCCCGTCCTCTATCCTGAGGTGGGGAAAGGACGCTATGAGCGACATCACTCGGGGGCAGGGACGACGCAACGCCAAGTTGGCGTCGCTGCCCATCGGTATGGCCGGACGCGCAGCGGCCGGTCTCGGTAAACGCATGGTGGGCAGGGACAAGGACGAGGTCCAGCAGGAGATGCTGGAACGGGCCGCCGAACAGCTCTTCGCCGTGCTCGGCGAGCTCAAGGGCGGCGCCATGAAGGTCGGCCAGGCCATGTCGATCATGGAGGCCGCCATCCCCGACGAGTTCGGGGAGCCCTTCCGCGAGGCGTTGACCAAACTGCAGGCGGAGGCGCCGCCGCTGCCCGCGGCCAAGGTGCACAAGGTCCTCGACCAGCAGCTCGGCACCAAGTGGCGCGAACGGTTCCGTGAGTTCTCCGACGAACCCGCCGCGTCGGCCAGTATCGGGCAGGTCCACCGGGCCGTCTGGTCCGACGGCCGCACTGTCGCCGTCAAGGTGCAGTACCCGGGTGCCGATCACGCACTCAAGGCGGACCTCAAGACGCTCTCCCGGATGTCCGGGCTGTTGCAGAAGCTGTCACCGGGCACCGATGTCCGGGCGATGATGGACGAACTCATCGACCGGACAGAGGCCGAGCTCGATTACCTCGGAGAAGCCGACAATCAGCGCGCGTTCGCCAAGGCCTTCGACGGCGACCCGGACTTCCTGGTTCCCAAGGTCGTGGCGAGTGCACCGAAGGTGGTTGTCTCCGAATGGATCGACGGCACCCGGCTGTCCAAGGTGATCGCCGACGGCGATCAGGCGACCCGCGACAACGCGGCCGCGAAAATGGCCACCTTCGAGGTGAGTTCACCGTTCCGGGTCGGACTGCTCCACGGCGATCCACATCCGGGGAACTTCTTCCTGATGGACGACGGCCGTTTCGGCATCCTCGACTTCGGAGCGGTCGGTCACTATCCCAACGGTCTGCCACCGGAGACCGGGCCCATTCTTCGTCTGGCGCGGGACAAACAGTACGAAGAGCTCAAAGAGCTGATGGTGCAGACCGACTTCATCCGGCGCTCGCATGCCGACCGAGTGAGTCCGGCCGACATCGAGGCCTACCTGAAGCCGTACGTCGATCCGCTCTACACCGAGTCGTTCCATTTCACGCGCAAATGGATGCAGCGCGCCGCCGGCAAGGCCACCGACGTCCGCGGTGACGTCTACAAGACATCGCGAAACCTGAACGTGCCCAAGAACTATGTGATGGTGTTTCGGGTGCTTGCGGGATGTGTCGGCATCGCTTCCCAGCTCGAGGCGAACGCACCGTATCGCGCGATCATGGAGAAGTGGGTGCCAGGCCTCGCCGATTGAGTTCGGCACGACGTTTCGTGCTGTTCGCACGGTCCGTCCTCAGGGGCCGACCGGGATTCCGGTCGGCCCCTGAGGAAGCGAGCCTGCGAGCGCCAGCCGGTTCCCTGAGGAAGCGAGCCTGCGAGCGCCTCGAAGGGCCGCCACCTCATCAGGCGGCGTTCTTGCGCGGCCGACCGCGCGGGCGCTTCCGCGCGACCACGGTGCCACGGTCGAGGATCTCACCGCCCCAGACCCCCCAGGGCTCGGCACGTTCCAGCGCAGCCTGCAGGCAGGCGTCACGCAGAGGGCACTCGGCACACATTGCCTTGGCCCGCTCCAGATCTCGGGGGTCCTCGGCGAACCACAGATCGGCGTCGGCCACCTGGCAGGGCAGGTCCAGGCCATCGACCGACACGTGGTCCGCCGAAAGACACGATTCGAGAACGCAATCGACGGTCATCTTGCTCTCCACATCTACTCGTGTTGGGTGTTGAACCCGGAGTCCTCGATGTGGAGTAGACGAAATGGGAACTCACCGTCTGGGATGAGATCGATTTCGGGTATCTACAACAAGGGCCACGGGTTCGCGTCTGCGATTCGCCCGTGGCCCGAAAAGTGCGGAGTTAACGTCTCCGCAGACTTCGTATCTGCACGGGGAACCGCTGCGCGGCTCGCGCGCCGGCGATTGCCGGGTCTGCGAGCGCTACGGCTGCGGCGGGCGCATGGGCTGCCAACGGGCGCACATGGGTCGTATCGACCCAGGAGCGGTCGCGACGGAATTCCATACCGACGAACTCGGTCGACGTCGCCGTTGGTGCCAGAGGCATCGCCACAGGCACGCTGACGCTCGCCTGAAGGTTGATTCCGTTCACTGATCCGCTCCTTTCCGTGCTCGTCGGCTTCCACATGTGAGGCGACCCGTTACGGACAAACAGGTGGCACCCCGTGCTGACGAATCAAGACTAGGGGGTGGGACAAACTTCGCACAACCCATTTTTGACCTGCGGGTTTCGGTACGCGTCGCTACTCAACCCGGCGACCTTTGACCAGGTCGAGGAGTTCGGGACCGAACTCCTCGAGTTTCGTCGGTCCGATGCCCGGAATCGCACCGAGGGATCGGGCATCCGCCGGTCGCTGGTCGGCCACCGCGTCCAGCATCGCATCGGTGAGGATGGCGAGTTCCCGCACGCCACGCCGCCGCGCCCGGTCGGCCCGCCAGGCCCTCAGCGCGGACACCAACGATTCGTCACGGTCCTCGATGCGGCAACTCGCGCACCGACCTCGCACCCGCGACTCCGGGTTCACCAGTTCCGCTCCGCAGACCGTGCATCGCCCGCTCCGATTCGGATCGAGATCGATGCCGTCGAGGAACCGGGTGCGTCGCCGGGTAGCCCGGCCGGCCCCGGATCGCGACAGGCTCCACGACAGGTAGAGGTGTTCGCGAGCCCGAGTGATGCCGACGTAGAAAAGCCGGCGTTCCTCCTCGACCGCCTCGTCGCCGCGTTCGATCGCCTGAGTGATGGGAACCGATCCCTCGGTGAGTCCGACCAGGAACACCGCGTCCCACTCCAACCCTTTGGCCGCGTGCAACGACGCCAGCGTGACGCCGACCTGCGCGGGGGTGTGCCGCTCACCCGCCCGCAACGCCAGCTCGGACACCAGCCGCCGCAACGTCATACCCGGTTGGTCGGCGATGATCTCGTCGACGACAGACATCAACGTACGCAACGATTCCCATCGGGCCTTCGCGGTCGGCCCCGCTGGTTCGGTCTCGCTCAGGCCGAGCGGCGCAAGGACCGCGCGTACCACCCGCGTGGTCTCGGCGCCTGCGGGCAGGTCGTCGCGGCCGGCGGCGGCCTCGAGGTTCCGCATGGCCTGCCCGATCTCGGTGCGCATGAAGAATGCCTCCGAGCCCCGTACCTGATAGGGGATGCCCGCCTCGGTGAGTGCCTCCTCGAATCGTTCGGATTGCGCGTTCACGCGATAGAGCACGGCGATCTCCGACGGCGACGTACCGGAGTTCACCAGGTGTTTGATCTGCGCGGCGACCCCGTTCGCCTCACGCAGGTCGTCGGCGAACTCGGCGGGTCGGGGAACCGGCCCCCGGGGACGTTGTCCCACCAGCTCGAGCCTGGTACCCGGTGAACGCTCCGTCGCGGCACCGATGACCTGATTCGCCAGTGACACCACCTCGGGGGTGGATCGATAGTCACGTTCCAGACGGACCAGCGTCGCCTCCGGGTGGCGACGGGTGAAGTCCAACAGGTATTTCGCCGTCGCACCGGCGAACGAGTAGATGGTCTGGTTCGCATCCCCCACCACCGTCAGGTTGTCGCGCTCCCCCAGCCACGCCTCGAGCAGTCGTTGCTGGACCGGTGTGATGTCCTGATACTCATCGACGACGAAACACCGGTAGCGCGAACGGAAATCGGCTGCGTGGTCACTTTCCCGAAGCAGCTCGCCTGCGTAGATGATCAGATCGTCGAAATCCAGGAGCAGATGTGCACCATCACGTTTCGCAGCCTCGTACGTGTCGAAGACCGCGGCCACCGCATCGTGGGGGAACGGAGTGTCGCGACCGGCGGCACCGGCGTGCGCCACGTATTCGCCGGGTGTGATGAGAGATCCCTTGGCCCACTCGATCTCCGACGTCAGGTCACGCAAGGACTCGCTCGTGGTGGTCAAACCGACGTGACGAGCGGCGCGTGCGACCAGAGGGAGTTTGTGGTCGAGGAGCTCCCAGCTCAGTCCACGCGGCCAGAAGTATCGGAGCTGACGCAGGGCCGCCGCGTGAAATGTCTGCGCCTGCACCGAATTCCCGGGCCCGGCGATGTCGAGCGACCTGAGTCGCGACCGCAATTCGCCCGCGGCTCGCGTGGTGAACGTGACGGCGAGCACCTGACTCGGATTGACCTGGCCGCTGTCGATCAGATGCGCGATACGGCGGGTGATGGTCCGCGTCTTCCCGGTCCCCGCTCCCGCCAGCACGCACACCGGGCCACGTGGGGCGAGTACCGCCCGCTGCTGCTCGGGGTCGAGACCGTCGAGAATGCGGTGGAGATCGGGCACCGGTTCACTATGCCATCCGGCACGGACACCCGATCGTCACGTCCCGCTACGCCGATCTGCGCACGGTCGGCACAATTCTGGGCACGGTCGGCACAATTCTGGGCACGATCGGCGATTTTCTGGGCACGATCGACGAGTTTTTGCGCCCGCTCGGCGAGTGTCGGGTGTCCGCGCCACCGGCGACGATCAGACGCCGAGCTTGGCCTTGACGTCTGCGATCGACGGGTTCGTGGCGGTGCTGCCGTCTGCGTACAGCACCGTCGGGACGACGTGGTTGCCGCCGTTCACGCTGCCGACGAACTCCGCCGCGTCCGGGTTGAGCTCGATGTCGACCTCCTGCCACGTCAGACCGAGGCTCTTGAGTCCGGTCTTGAGCCGCGCACAGTAGCCGCACCAACTCGTGGTGTACATCGTCAGTTCGCCGGTTTCGGAAACCCGGGCGGAGGCGTCGTCGTCGATCACATTGCTCATGACATCCATAACAGCACGGAACGGCGCACTGTTCCCGGCGAGCCCGGTATCAGCGGTCCGCGTACGCCCACGCCGTGATGAGCGATCGGGCGATCGAGATCGACCCAGGGAGACGCAGCCTGCGCTCATCTGTCCCCGTGCCCACGGATCCGTCGCCACGCACCCATTCGGTGCCCTCCTCGAGCGCGTCGATGACCTCGGCGCGGTCGAACCAGACGGCATCGCCGATCTCCCCGTCCAAGAACTCCAGAGGTTCGTCGGGGTCGCCGATCGCGGCGAAACCCAGCATCAGCGACCGCGGGAACGGCCATGGCTGGCTGCCCAGGTAGCGGGGTTCGCGGATGCTGATGCCGACCTCTTCGTGGACCTCGCGCGCGACGCATTGTTCGAGCGACTCCCCGGGTTCGACGAAACCGGCGAGGGTCGAGTACCAACCGTCGGGCCAGATCGCCTGCCGTCCGAGCAACACCCGATCGGCACCGTCGTGGACGACGGTGATGATGGCGGGGTCGGTTCGCGGGAACTCGTCGGCGCCGGTGTCCACGTGCCGTCGCACCCAACCGCCGCGAGCCGGGACCGTCGCCGACCCGTCCACCGGCGAGAAGCGTGCGGTGGCATGCCAGTTCAAGATGCCCAGCGCCGTGGCGAGGAGGCCTGCCTCGTCGGCGTCCAGGCCGTGTGCGCCGCGACGCGGGTCGTCGGTGGGACCGTCGATGTGATCGACACGTCGAGCCCATAGATCCGCTCCGGCGCTCTCGGCGCCACCGATCCCGAGGAACACCGCATCCGCGAGCGGCTCGTCGGCGAACTCGCCGGCGGCGAGCCAATGCAGGCCACCACCGTCGGACACCGGGTAGCGCCCGCTGGAATCGATCAGGAGCAGGCGGGCCGTCGACCACCCCGCCTGCATGCGTGCCGGGTCGTCGCGGATCTCATCGGCTCGGTCAAACGTCGCGCGCGACAGCAGCGGCGGCTGGTCGAGCACGAACTGATCCCCGATCACTCGGACTGTCCCTTGCGCACGTAGAGCAATCTGTCCCCTGCCTCGATCTGCTCGACCTCACTGTCATCGACACGATGCAACACTCCCCTGCGCACCACCCCGAGCACGATGTCGCGGGTGTGTGAGGGCGATCCGCCGGTCTCGGTCGGGTCGACCTCGCGCTCGGCGATCGCGTACCCCGCATCCGGCGTCAGGAGATCCTCGATGACCTCCACCACCGACGGCGTCATGGTCGCGATACCGAGCAACCGTCCGGCCGTCTCCGACGACACCACCACCGAGTTCGCACCCGACTGCCGCATCAGGTGGGTGTTCTCCGATTCCCTGATGGACGCCACGATCTTCGCCCGCGGATTCAGTTCTCGAGCGGTCAGCGTCGCCAGCACAGCGGTGTCGTCGCGGTTGGCCGCGACCACGATGCTCGCCGCGTGTGCCACACCCGCGAGCCGCAGGACATCCGATTTGGTGGCGTCCCCGCGGACCGTCACGAGGCCGTCGGCAGCGGCCGCCTCCAAGATGTGCGGGTCCGAGTCGACCACGACGATCTCGGCCGGCTTGATGCCGTCGCCGATCATCGCGTCCACCGCGGTCCGTCCCTTGGTGCCGTAACCGATGACGACGGTGTGATTGCGCACGCTGTTCCTCCAACGCTGGATCTTGAGCGCCTGCCGTGACCGTTCGGTCAGCACCTCCAGTGTGGTGCCGATCAACACGATCAGGAACAGCACGCGCAACGGGGTGATGATGAGAAGGTTGATCAGCCGGGCGGACGGGGTGTACGGGGTGATGTCGCCGTACCCGGTGGTCGAGAGCGTCACCGCGGAGTAGTACATCGCATCGAGGAACGACAGTGGGTTCGGCTGGACGTCCCGATACCCGTCGCGGTCGAGATAGACGAGGATCGACGTCGCGAACAACGCGACCACGGCGAAGACCACTCGCTTGCCGATTGCCCGGCCCGGACTCTGCTGCAGTTCGGGAATCCGGACAACTCCGACCAGCGCGTAGTCGGGGCTGTCCGCGAGTTCCTCGGACCGCAGGCGTCGCCGAAACCCCCTGGACCGCATCAGCCGTACCGCCGTTCGCTCACGAGTGGAATCTAGCTCATTTCGCCAGCATTGCAGCGAGCGCCGGCCGATCGGGCAGGTCGTCGGGTTCCAGCGTGTAGCCGGACCGCACGTAGTGGAATGCGGCACGCACGTTCTCGAGTGGCACACCGGCCAATTGCGCCCAGGCGATCCGGTAGGCGGCGAGCTGGACGAAGAGCGGTTCCCGGCGCGCCGGTTCGGGCACCGACCCCGTCTTCCAGTCGACCACCAACCAGCGCCCCCCGGCCTCGGCGAACACGGCATCGATCCGGCCGCGGATCACCGTCGGACCGATCACCGTCTCGAACGGCACCTCCACCTCGGTCGGGCTGCGCTGTGCCCAGGGCGACGCCAGGAAGGCATCACGCAGCTGATCGAGGTCGGCGTCGGGTGACGCGGTCCCGTCGGCGGCACCCGGCAACTCGTCGACATCGAGAAGGCGGGTCGCGCCGAACCACCGCTCGACCCAGGCGTGGAACGCGGTACCCCGGCGGGCCGTCGGGTTGGGCTGATAGGGCGTCGGGCGCCGTAGCCGTCGAGCGAAAGCGGCCTCGTCGGTGTCGAGCTCCACGAGCTGGCTCACCGACAGATGCGTCGGCAGCTCCACGTCGACCTCCGCCTGATTGGTGCTGTGGTGTTCGGCCAGCAGGGCGGCCACCTCGGCGCGCCATGCGGCGATCTCCTCGTCGTCCTCTTCGTCTCCTGTCCGGTCGGACGCCGGGGCATCGAACAGTGCCGGCGCGTCGCGATCGGCGATCGCATCGAGGACCAGACGGGCCGCAGCCGTCACCGCGAAGCGGCGCTCGCCGAGCAGATCACGCGGCCACGACTCGCTGACGATCCGCTCTGCCAGCGGGTTGGCCGCACCATCGGTCGGCTCCGGTGCGTCGACATCGATCACCATGTCGGTCGAGTCCACGTCGGGGTCGGCGATGGACGCCGACATGATGGTGCGGATCTCCTCGAAGAACGGTGAACCGCCTCGCGGCTTGTCGCCGGTCTCGGACCAGTGGTGAGCCGAGATCAACAATTCGTGCTTCGCACGGGTCAGGGCCACATAGAGCAATCTGCGATCCTCTTCGAGCCGCCGCCGGCCGATCGCCTCCTTGTGTTCGGTGAGCGTCGTCTCGAGTTCCTTGCGATCCGACACCGACCGCAGATCCAAGGCCGGGAACCCCTCCGCATCGGTCCCGTCGGCCAGATCGCCGCGCAGCGCCGCAGGCAACTCCTTGGCGCTGCCCAGCCACGTCGTGTCGGCGCGACCGCCGGGAAAGATGCCCTGACACAGATGTGGCAACACCACGACATCCCACTCGAGGCCCTTCGCGGCGTGCACGGTGAGGATCTGAACCCGCTGTTCGGCGACCTCGATCCGACCGGGCTCGAGCCCCTTCTCGATGGTCTCCGCAGTGTCCAGGAACGCCAGCAGCCCCGGCAGATTCGCTCCCGGCCGGTCGGCGTATGCGGTCACATAGTCGGCGAAGGCGTCCAGGTGTTCACGCCCGGTGATCGCACCGCGCATGCGATGAGCCCGGATCTGCGCCTCCACCGCCACTCCGATGGTGTGTTCGACGTCGGCCACCAGTTCGGGGAGCGGTTGACCGATCCGGCGACGCAACGACTCCAGCTGCGCGCCGAAGGCGCGGATACGGGCGTATCCCTCGCTGCTGTAGCGCTGTGCGTCACCCGGATCGACGATGGCATCCGCGATCCCGGCACGGTCGACGATCTCCGTGGGCAGGACCGCGTCGAGGGCATCGTCGAGCTCCTCCCGGGACGCCACCACGCCGGTCGAGCCATACGACTCCACCGCGGCCAACTCGGTCGCGCGTCGCCACAGCGTTGCCAGATCACCGGCGCCGAGTTGCCATCGTGCACCGGTGAGCAGGCGCATCGCCGCGGTACCGGCCATCGGGTCGGCGATGACCCGCAACATGGCAACGATGTCCTCGATCTCCGGGACATGGAGCAGGCCGCCGATACCGACGACCTCGGCAGGGATGCCCCGACTCTCCAACTCGGCAGCCAACGGGGCGGAATCCTCGTTGCGCCGCACCAGGATTGCCGTGGTGGGCGGCGGCGCGCCGGCAATCTCGGCGTCCCGGTAGTGCCGCTCCACACGATCAGCGACCCAGTTCCGCTCGTCGACGACGGTGTCGGCGAGTGCGAGTCGCACCGAACCGAGCGGGGCGTCGGGACGCGGTCGCAACACACTGACGGGTATCCCCCGGCGACGCAGTTCGTCCGACGTCTCGTTCGCGAGGCGCAACGCGTGGACGGCATTTCGCCAGCTGGTGAGCAATTCCAGCCGAACGGCGGGCGACGAGTCGGACTGTCGGAAGTCGTCGGTGAACCTGGGGAGATTGGCCGCCGACGCCCCACGCCACCCGTAGATGGACTGGATGGGGTCACCGACGGCGGTGACTGCAACGCTCCCGACACCACCGCGCCCGCGTGTGGGCGCCGACCCGCGGCGGCCCGGCGCCACGCCGAACAAGGTCGCCAGCAGGATCCGCTGCGAGTGACCGGTGTCCTGATATTCGTCGAGGAGCACCGCCTTGAACGATTCACGTTCGGCGGCAACCACTTCAGGATTTCGCATCACCAGTCGCGCCGCCAGCGACATCTGACTGCCGAAGTCGAGCGCGGTGGCCGCCCGCATGGATTCCGACAGCGCCTCCACCATCGGGATCAGTTCGCGCCGTTCGTCGATGACGTCGCGCACCTTCAGCAGGGCCTGGGTCGGCGTGTCGCGCTGGCGTGGACCCTTCGGCAACGTCTCGATCAGTTGATAGAGGTCGTCGCCCGTGCGTCTCAGGTCGTCCATGTCGACGAGGTGCTCGGCCATCTCCCCGTACAGCTTCAGCACTGCCTCGGTGACACTGGCCGGGACCTTCTTCGTCTGCAGCTCCCCGGTCCAGTTCGCGACCACCGAGAACGCCATCTGCCACAGCTCGGTCTCCGACAACAACGTGGAATTCGGCTCCACCGGCAGCAACAGACCGTAGTCGGCGATGAGCCGCCCGGCGTACGCGTGGTACGTGCTGACCTCCGGGTCACCGCCGCTCAGGCGCGCAGTGATGGCACCATCGGGATCCCAGCTGCGCAACGCGGACGACCCTGCCAGCATCGACAGTCGACGCCTGATGCGGGCCCCCAGCTCACTGGCCGCCTTGCGCGTGAAGGTCAGTCCGAGCACCTCATCGGGTGCGACGAGACCGTTGGCCACCAGCCACACCACCCGGGCCGCCATGGTCTCCGTCTTACCGGCCCCCGCCCCCGCGACGACGAGGATCGGCTCCATCGGCGCCTCGATCACGGCGACCTGTTCGGGCGTCGGTGTGGGCAGCCCGAGGGCAGCGGCCAGCGACACCGCGGAGATCCTCGACCTCACGAGCCGGTCAGTCATCGATCACCGTCTTGCCACGCAGTTGCGCCGGACAGCTGGTGGCCAGCGCGCAGTGGGCACATCCGGGGTTGAGGGTCGCGGCAAAGACCGGACCGACGCTGGCCCGGGCTGCCTTGCGTACCACCGAGATCCACTCGTCCACCCGATCCGAGGTGAGAGGCTCCTGGACCCGTTCCGTTGCGCCGCTGTTCCGGTTCGCCGCCGAGACGTACACCAGGCGACCGCCGCCGGGGGCGGCGCCGGTGCCCTCGACCCCGCCCAGTGCCAGTGCGAGTTGATAGGTCGCCAGCTGTGCGTGATCGTGCGCATCCGCCTTGGTGATCGCGGTCTTCGCAGTCTTCACGTCGACCACCACCGGCCGACCGTCACGGTCGCGTTCGAGACGGTCGATCCGGCCGCGTAGGCGCACCGGCACCTCCGGATCACCGTCCGCGCCGCTGTCGGCATCTCCGGCCGGCAGGGTCGCGTCGATCTCCGCCTCGACACCCATCTCCGACAGCTCGTCACGCGAGAGTCGCAGCCAGTCACGGAAATTCGTCAGCATCGCCTCGGCCCGCTCGAGTTCCCGCACCGAGTACCACGCCGCCCCGGTATCGACCCGGTCCCAGATGCCGCGCAGCGCAGCCGTCACCTCGGCAGGCTCGATCTGGCCGGCCACGGCCTGCACCAGGGTGTGCACCAAGGTCCCGGTCAGCGCAGGCGTGCCGTCGCCGTCGCGTCCGCCATGCCGTTCGAGAACCCAACGCAACGAACATCGCGTCAACGACTCCACGTTCGACGGCGACAACATCACCGGCCCGCGGTCCGGAGTCCACAGGGCCGCATCGGAACTCGGTCCCGCCAATCCGTACCAGTCCTTCGGAGCGGCACCGGGAATATCCGAGTCGGCGAGTTCGGCGAGCAGTTCGGCGGCGGCCCGCGTGCGCGCATCGAGCTCGGCCGCATTCGGCCCGCTCGCTCCGCTCCCGGCGCCGGCCACATTCGGCCCGCTCGCTCCGCTCCCGGCGCCGGCCACATTCGGCCCGCTCGCTCCGCTCCCGGCGCCGGTGACATTCGGCCCGCTCGCTCCGCTCCCGGCGCCGGTCACCACTGCGGACCGCAACGTCGCGATCAACGACGGCAACGACAACACTCGATCGACGCCGGGATCCAGCGGCAATTCCGCGAACGGCTCGGCCGGTTCCCCGTCGACCGCGTCCGCCGAGCCCTCCCGACGTGTGGCGAGGGCATCCGCGATCTCCGCGACGAACCGCGACGGCGACGCATCGCCGCTCCCGTCCTCCACGGCCGTCACCAGCAGACGACGCCGCGCCCGGGTGCACGCCACCAGCAGCAGCCGCCTCTCATCGGCCAGCGCAGACGTGGTGCGGGCCACCGTGTCCAGCGCCTCCGGATCCACTCCGTCGAGCAGATCGACCAGCTGACCCGTCCCCAGCACACTGCCCCGGCTGCGCAGCGACGGCCACAGACCGTCCAGTACGCCGGCCACCGCGACGACGTCCCACTCGCGGCCCGCGGCGGCATGGGCCGACAGCACGGTCACCGCGTCGGCACCCGCACCCGGAACGCGGCTGTCCCGTGGGATCTGCAGTGCCGCAAGGTATCGGACAAAACCGGCAGGTCCCGCCGCAGGCAGGTTGTCGGCGAATCCCGCGGCCGCCTCGAACATCGCCATCACCGCGTCGAGATCGCGGTCGGCCTGCTCCCCGGCCGGGCCACCGCGGATCGCACTCGCCATCCACCGACGTTCCAGACCGGTCGCCTGCCAAGCCGCCCACAGGGTTTCCTCCACGCCGCGGCGTGCCACATCTGCGCGATGGGCGGCATCGACCACCTCGAGTACGCGCACCAGCGGCCGAGCCTCGGCGTCGGTCAGAGCTCGGAGATAGCGCTCGGCCTCCATGCGGTCGAGGATCGCGCGCCGCAGGGCGATCAGCGAATCGGTGGCCGCTCCGCCGTCGCCCGTCCGCTCGTCGAAGCGGCGGACCCCGCGACGCAGTCGGCGCATGGCGCCCGGGTCGGCGCCGCCGACGGGACCGGACAGCAATGCGACCGCGTCCTCCACCGCGAACGCCTCCACGGCCTCGTCGTCGGACAACCCTCGTGCGGTGACGGCGCGCAAAACCTGCATCAGCGCCGCGACAGCACGCTGACGGTGCAGCGGCAGGTCGCTGGTCGGCGTGGTGACCGGGACACCCGCGGAACGGAATGCGCGACGCAACGCCGGCAACGCCAGCGATACCGACCGCACGATCACCGCCATCCGGGACCACGGGACCCCCGAGAACAAGTGCGCGCGACGCAACAGGTCAGCGACCGCGGTGGCCTCCTTGGCGCCCGAACTGAAGACCCTGACCTCGGCTCCGCCAAGCGGGTCGTCGTTCGGGTCGGTTCCGTCCCACCTCACCTCCGGCGGCAACGGATAGGGATGAGGACGAGCCCCCGGGAGCCGCGACACCAACGCCTTGCCGACCACGGCGACCGCCGGATGATTTCGAAAACCTTGTGTCAGCACGATGTCCCGGTCGGAACCGCGGTCGGCCAGCTCGTCGGCGAACCGAGGGCTGGCACCCCGGAAACCGAACACCGACTGATCGGTGTCGGCGGCGATCACGGTCGAATCGGTGCCGGTGCCGATCAGCGTCACCAGCGCCGATGCCTGCGGATCGAGATGCTGAGCATCGTCGACCAGGAGATGCCGGATTCGTCGGCGCTGACCGGCGAGAAGATCGGGGTCCGTGGCGAACGCCGACAGGGCCGACCCGACTAGTTCCGCGGCATCGACCGCGGGCGCCGAAGCGCCCGGGGCGTCGGCGCCGACCGCGCCGCGCAACAGCATGTTCTGCTCGTACTGGCCGTATGCCCGGCCGGCCGCCACCCACTCCGGGCGGCGATGACGGCGGCCCAGGGCGGACAGTTCCTCCGGGCCGACCCCACGTTCGGCGGCGCGCATCATGAGATCGCGCAACGCCTGTGCGAACCCATCGGTGCCCAGGGCCGGCCGCAGCCGATCCGGCCAATACTCTGCGCCGTCCTCGAGGTCACCTGCCAGCAGTTCACGCAGCACCATGTCCTGTTCGGAGCCGGTGATCAGCCGGGGCGGCGGATTTCCGTGCGCCGAAGCCTGCAAGCGGAGGACGGCGAACGCGTAGGAGTGGACCGTGCGCACCAAGGGCTCCCGCAACGCGTGGCCGGCGCCGTCGGCATCACCGCCCGGCCGCGCCGCCAGCACCCGGCGGGTGATCTCCTCACGGAGCATTCCCGCGGCACGTCGCGACGACGCCAGGACCAGCACCGACTCGGGATCCACCTCGGGCCGCACCAGCCGGGACACCGCGGCGTCGACGATCAGGGCAGTCTTCCCGGTGCCCGGACCGCCGTGGACGCGGATCGGCGACCACGGACGTCCGGGATCCGCCGACGACGAACCGCTGATCGCATCCTCGACGTCGGCAGGCCACTGCCGGGCGGCATCGTCGGCGCCGACCCGGGTGGCGATCAGTCGGGTGCGCAGCGCGGTGCCCGCCCCGGGCGTGGAATCGACGCGACGTGCCATGACCCTATGGAATCACGGGGCCACGACACCGCTGGGCGCTCGACCCCCGTGCGTGCCCGATCCTTCGATGTCGGGCCCCCTGGCATGCGGCAGGATGGCAGTCATGTCGTTGACCACCTACGTCTTCGGGACCGACACACCCGAGGCACCGCACGTCCTCGCCATCCACGGGCTCACCGGCCACGGCAGGCGATGGGAGTCACTCGCCGCCGATCACCTCACCGACCTGCGGGTGATCTCCCCCGACCTGCTCGGGCACGGGCACTCGCCGTGGGTGCCGCCGTGGTCGTTGGAGGAACACGTCGCGTCGCTGGTCGACGTGGTCGACCAGTACATCCCGGTGGCCGCCCGGCCGTTCGTCATGGTGGGGCACTCGTTCGGGGGCGCCGTCGCGGTGCGCCTCGCCCAGCGGTTGGGCAGCGGATCGGTGCGCGGACTGGTCCTGCTCGACCCGGCCCAGGGCCTCGATCCCGCCATGGCCCTGCAGGTCGCCACCGACAGCCTCGAGCACTGGGACTACCCGGATGCGGCGGCCGCCAAGTCGGCCAAACGCGCCGAAGGATGGGCAGACATCCCGGAATTGCTGTTGGACAAGGAGATCGAAGATCACCTCACCGACAGCGCACCGGGGCGGGTGGGCTGGCGGGTATCCGCCCCGGCCGCGGCCACCGCGTGGAGCGAGATGGCCAGTGACGCCGCGGTGCCGCCGCCGGGTCTACCGACGACGGTCGTCGTCGCCGATCGGGTCGACCCACCGTTCGTCCGGCCCGCCTTTCTCGAGGCCTGCGCCACCGACCGCCCTGACTCTGTGGAGATCGTGCACGCCGATTGCGAACACATGGTGCCGTTCCTGGCGCCCGAGCTCACCGCGCGAGTCATCCGGTCGATGGTCGATCGGGGCTGACATGGCGGCGGTCACCGACGACGAGGTCGAGCAGGTGCGCGCGCTCGTCGGCGCGATCCCGGTCGGTCAGGTCACCACCTACGGCGACCTGGCGGCGGCCGTGGGACTCTCCAGTCCTCGGATCGTCGGATGGATCATGCGGACCGACTCGGCCGACCTGCCGTGGCATCGCGTCATCTCCGCGAGCGGGAAACCTGCTGCCCACCTGGCCGGCCGACAACTCGAACGCCTACGGGGCGAAGGGGTACCGGTCCGCGACGGCAAGGTGATCCTCCGTCAGTGCCGGTGGACGCCGATCGGGTGAGCGCGTGGTCTCGATACGCTGCCCCGCTTCGCTCGGCGGCTACTCGACCAGCGGAACAGGACGCGGCTACTCGACCAGCGGAACAGGACGGCGCCCTCGATCTCCACTGCCGATCGAGTGGCCGGCGAGCCGCCAGGCGAGCCGGTGTATCGAGATCATCCGCCACGACAACGACTTTCAGCGACGGACCACGGCGTTCCGCCGATACGGGCTCACCGCGGCGCGCATCCGGGTGACGATCAGATCGACGATCCGGCGATCCGCGCCGAGCGGATCGGCGACCGCGTCGGCACCGTGGGTGTGCAACCGGTTGTGGAACAGGCCCGGCGCCAGCAGATGACTCGCGATCACCACACGGCGACCTTGTCGGGAGGCACGCTCGAGCGCTTCCGGCACCGATGGTGATGCGGTCGCGATGAACCCCACCTCCACCCGCCCGCCGATCAGCGACTCGAGCTGGCGTGCCGCGAGATGAACCTGACCGCAGGCACTTTCGTCAGAAGACCCGGCAGCGGCCAGCACCACGGCGTCGCCCGGCACCCAGCCCGCCTCGATCAGCCGTAGCCGCGCCACCGCCGCGATGGCGGGGTCCGGTCCGAGCGCGCGGGTCACCACAGTGTCCGCCCGGCCCGCTTCGACGACGTGCCGGGGGATGTCCTTGCGCACGTGATATCCCGACGCCAGGAAGGCGGGCACGAGAACAGCCGGCCGATCGACATCCGCGATCACCTCGGCAGGTGTCGGTCCGAGCACGTCGACGAACGCTGTCCGGGTGGTACCGATCCGATCACTGACCGCCTCGGCGATCTCGGCGATCACGTTGACACCATGCGGGTTCCGGGTGCCGTGGGCGACCAGGACGGGACTGATGTCGCGAAGTCGGTCCCCGGTCGGCAAGATCGGGTCGCTGTTCCTGCGCGTCATTCGGGGTCGTCCTCTCCGTCGTACTCCAGGTCGACCGCGAGTCGGTACCCACGCTTTACCACGGTCTGGATCATCTTGGGGTCCCCCAACGCATTACGCAGGCGGGCAACGGCGACCTCGACGGCGTGCGTGTCACAGCTGTCGCCGGGGAGGCCGGCCAGGAGTTCCTGACGGGAGACGACCCGGCCGGGAGCCGCGGCAAGCGCCTTGAGTAGGCCGAGGCTGGTCGCCGACAGATCACGGAGGTCACCGTCGACGACGACGGCCTGACCGCGGATCGCGGTGTTGTGGCCGTGGATTCGCAGATTGTGACTGCGCCGCGGGAGCTCTTCGGTGATCAGTCGCGCGAGCGCACCGAGACGGAATCGCTTGGGATAGATCGTCGGGATCTGCAAGGCCTCGAGTGGTCCGGCCGTCACCGAACCGACGCACATCACCGGTACCGCGGTTCTCATGGCATGCACGAACTGCGAGAGCTTCCCCAGTTCCTTGGCACGGGTGAGGATGGCTGCCGCGGCAGGCGCGCTGGTGAACGTGATGGCATCGAGGTCGCCCCGGGTGACCGCCCCGACCATCCGGTCGATCCGGTCGACGTCGGGATGCATGTGCCAGCGGTAGACCGGCACCGGCAGCACCCGTGCGCCCGCGGCACGCAGCACCGCACAGAAGTCCGGCAGGGGCTCCCACTCGGTGGTCGCCCCGTGCAGCTGCACGGCGATCCGCACTCCGTCGACGCCCTGCTCGAGCAGCCGGTCGAGTACCTCCGACGACGACTCACTCTCGGGCGACCATTCCTCCCGCAGGCCTGCGGCTCGGATGGCGCCCTTTGCCTTCGGCCCGCGAGCGATGAGCCGACTCTTACCGAGGGCGTCGATCAACGACTCGGCACTTCCCCATCCGTCGGCCGCCTCCACCCAGCCGCGGAAGCCGATACCCGTCGTGGCGACCATCAGTTCCGGCGGATCACCAATGATCTCCTTCGTCACGCGCTCGAGCTCGGTGTCGTCGGTGAGCGGCAGGATCCGGATGGTCGGTGCGGCCATGATCTCGGCGCCCCGCCGGGTCAGCAGCGCCGCGAACTCGTCCGCGCGACGTGCTGCGGTGATCCCGATGGTGAAACCCGCCAACGGCAGGCTCTCCGGGGCATCGGAGTCCTTGTGCTTGTGTGTGCTCATCGGCGCGGGAAGAACACCTCGACCATGTCGTCGACGACATGGACGGCGTAACTCGCCACCGACGTCGTCTCGTCGTCGAGGCACAGCCCGGTGCGCAGGGAGAACACCTGCTTCCCCAGCGGACTCGCAACGGTCGGCTCACCCGAACGGTCGCCGCTCACGCCGCGTGAGAGCACCGCGGCACGAGAGAACGGATCGATGTTGCCGATCGCATACAGCCGTGTTCGGCCGACGACGGCCTCGCGGTCGGTCTCCACCGCAGGCACACGGAACAGAGCGGCCTGTTCGAAATCCGGCCCGAGAACACCGACGCCGCGCCCGATCGCCAGATCGGCCACTGCGCAGGCGCGCACCCACTCCCCGGGCACCGCGTCGGGATGGGTCCCGGGTTCGGCGGGTTCATGAGCGAGAATCACGTCGGCACTCCTTCACGTTCGGGTTCGGTCACGTCACGGACCGCGGTCTGCGCCGCGCTCTCACGTGCCGGCATCGCAGGCATGTCGAGCAGCACCGGCACCTTCCGGTCGACGTCGGCGAATCTGATCGTCGGGTCGACCACGTCGGGTGCGTTCACGAACGAGACGAAGCGCTTGAGCTTCTCCTCGTCGTCGAGAACGGCGGCCCACTCGTCCCGGTACCCGGCGACATGCGCTTCCATCGACGCCTCCAACTCGGTGGCCAGTCCGAGGCTGTCGTCACAGACCACCGCGCGCAGATGGTCGAGACCGCCCTCCAACGACTCCAGCCACGGCGCGGTGCGCTGCAGCCGATCGGCAGTTCGGACATAGAACATCAGGTACCGATCAATGTATGCGACCAACGTCCGGTCATCCACTCCACCGGCCAGGAGTTGCGCGTGCTTCGGGCTCTGGCCGCCGTTGCCCGCGACGTAGAGATTCCACCCGTTCTCGGTGGCGATGACGCCCACATCCTTGCCACGCTCCTCGGCGCACTCACGTGCACAACCCGAAACCCCGAACTTCAATTTGTGGGGCGACCGGAGGCCGCGGTATCGCTTCTCCAGGAACACGGCCATGCCGACGGAGTCCTGGACCCCGTAGCGACACCAGGTCGACCCGACGCAGCTCTTCACGGTGCGCAGACTCTTGCCGTACGCGTGGCCCGATTCCATACCCGCGTCGACGAGCCGACGCCAGATCTCCGGTAGCTGATCGACCCTGGCCCCGAACAAGTCGATGCGCTGGCCGCCGGTGATCTTGGTGTAGAGCCCGAAGTCACGAGCGATCTCGCCGATCACGATGAGCTGCTCGGGGGTCACCTCGCCGCCCGGCATCCGCGGGACCACCGAGTACGAACCGTTCTTCTGCATGTTCGCGAGGAAGTGGTCATTGGTGTCCTGTAACGCGACCTGCTCGCCGTCGAGGATGTGATCGCTGGACGTGGATGCCAGGATCGAGGCGACGGTCGGCTTGCAGATCTCGCACCCCTGCCCGGTCCCGTACCGTTCGATCATCTCCGAGAACGTCCGGATCCCGGTGACGGAGACGATCTCGAACAACTCGCTGCGCGACTGCCCGAAGTGTTCACACAGGGCCTTGGAGAGCTCCACGCCTGACGCGGCGAGCAACGCCTTCACACTCGGCAGACAACCGCCGCACGTGGTGCCCGCGCAGGTTGCCTTCTTGACATCGGCGATCTCGCAGGCGCCTGCCGCGATCGCCGAGCAGATCGCGCCCTTGGAAACACCGTTGCACGAACAGATCTCGGCATCGTCGGGCAGCACGTCGATACCGACACCCGGGCCGGCGGCGGGCGCGATCAACGCGGCCGGATCGCCGGGGATCTCCCGGCCGACCATCGGCTTGAGCATCGCGTAGGCCGATGCGTCGCCGACCAGGATGCCGCCGAGCAGCGTGGTGGCGTCGTCGGACACCACGACTTTCGCGTACCGGCCGGCCACCGCATCGTGATAGACGATCTCGAGCGCGTTCTCCGTCGTCGCCATGGCGTCGCCGAAGCTGGCGACGTCCACGCCGAGGAGCTTGAGCTTGGTCGACATGTCGGCCCCGGGGAAGGTGCTCTCCCGGCCCAACAGCTGATCGGCGACCACCTCGGCGGTGCTGTACCCCGGCGCCACCAGCCCGTAACACCGGCCGTCCACCGCGGCCACCTCGCCGATCGCGTAGACATCCGGATCGTCGGTACGACAGTTCGTGTCAACGAGGACACCTCCGCGCTCGCCGACGGCGATGCCCGCGTCGCGGGCCAGCTGATCGCGTGGTCGGACACCCGCCGAGAACACCACCAGCGCGGCATCGATCTCGCTGTCGTCGCTGAGTGTGACGGTCACACCGTCGGACTCGCCGTCGGCGATGTTCGCGGTGCCGACACCCGTGTGCACGGTCAGCCCGAGGTCGGTGACCAGGTTCTTCAGCACCGCGCCGCCGCCGTCGTCGACCTGCATCGGCATCAGCCTCGGGGCGAACTCGACCACATGTGGCGTCATCCCCATCGACTTCAGCGCATTGGCGGCCTCGAGCCCCAGCAGGCCGCCACCGACCACGACACCCGGGGCGCCGGGACCTGCGGCCTCGGCGGCCACCCGGATCGCGTCGAGATCGTCGAGGGTGCGATAGACGAAACACTTCTCGTGGTCGTGACCGGGGACCGGGGGCACGAACGCGTACGATCCGGTGGCCAGGATCAAAGCGTCGTAGTCGATCTCGCGGCCGTTCGAGGTGACGACGCGACGTCCGGACCGATCGATGTCGGTGACGGTCTCGCCGAGGTGTGTCACGACGAGATCGTCGCCTGCGTAGGTGTTGCCCTCCAAAGCCAGCGAATCACGCTGCCACGAGCCCACATACGACGACAGTCCCACACGATCGTAGGCCGGATCCGGCTCTTCGCACACCACCTCGATGCGCCAGAGCCTCTCGGTGTCGCGATCACGTAGCGTCTGCACGAAACGATGACCCACCATGCCGTGGCCGACCACGACTGCCGTTCTGGATTCGCTGGTCACTGGTAACTCCCTCGCGTTCGACGGCGGACCGGACTCGCGGTCAGGCCATCGCCTTGTCGGTGGACCCGGGGTCCGTGGTCGGCTGGGTCGTCGCGGCGGTGGGATCTGCCACCTGCAGGTCGGTGGTCGCCGCGGCGACGATCGGGCGGCGAGCGTAGAACCACCAGGTGATGATCCCGGCCACCACGTAGAAGACCATGAAGATCCAGAAGGCCACGGTGGCCGACTGATTCGACTTGTAGCTGGCCCGCAGGACGAGGTTGATCCCGACGCCGCCCAGGCCTCCGGCGGCACCGGCGATCCCGATCAGCGCACCCGACATGCTGCGCGACCATTTGGCCTTGCCGTTCACGTTGAGACCGGTGATGCTCTGCGACTTGTGTTCCCAGATCGTCGGGATGATCTTGTACACCGATCCGTTGGCGATACCGGAGATCAGGAACAGCAGGATGAAGCCGACGATGAACGCCGCGAGGACGCCGCCGCCGATGACCTTGCCGTTGGCGTCGGCGATCGAACCCGCGACCACGAGGATCGCGGCCGAGAACGTCATCGCGACGAAGCTGTACATGGTCACCTTGCCGCCGCCGACACGGTCGGCCAGCTTGCCGCCGTACGGGCGGGACAGCGATCCGAGCAGCGGACCGATCCAGGCGATCTGCGCGGCCGCCAGCGCCGGCTTGGCAGCGCCTGCGGAGGTGAAACTGATGTTGAGGACCTGACTGAACGCAAAACCGAACCCGATGAATGAACCGAACGTGCCGATGTAGAGGAAGCAGATCAGCCAGGTGTCGCGGTGCCGGAGGCAGTCCAGCATCGCGCGAGCGCTCGACGTCTGGTGATCGAGATTGTCCATGTAGATCGCCGCGCCGACACCCGCGACCGCCAGGGCCACCAGATAGACGGCACAGACGATCTCGGGCTGATCGGACGCGAGCCAGATCACCAGCAGACCGATCAGCTGGACGACCGGGACACCGATGTTGCCGCCGCCCGCATTGAGACCGAGCGCCCACCCCTTCAGTCGCTGCGGATAGAAGGCGTTGATGTTGGTCATCGACGAGGCGAAGTTGCCGCCACCGAAGCCGGTCAGCGCGGCAACGGCGAGGAACCAGCCGAACCCGAACTCGCCGGGATTCATCATCAGCATCATCGTGAGGCCGGTGGGGATGAGCAACACGATCGCACTGAAGATCGCCCAGTTGCGCCCACCGAAGCGCGCAGTCGCCTGGGTGTAGGGAATTCGCAGGCAGGAGCCGACGAAGGTCGCCGTCGCGGCGATCACGAACTTCTGATCGAGGCTGATGCCGTACTCCGGCCCCATGAAGAGGGCCATCACCGAGAACAGCGACCAGATCGAGAAACCGACGTGTTCGCAGATCACCGACCAGATCAGATTGCGCTTGGCAACGGCCGCATTGCCGCCGTCCCAGGCCTCTCGGTCCTCGGGATCCCAATCGGTGATCTTGTGGTCACGTTTCAGCGCGCTCCGCAAAGAGGCGACGGGTGCAGGCATGGGCCATCCAATCGTGGGTCGGGCTGGTTGGCCGACGACGGTGTCGGACGATTGGATGCCACGTTAGGTAGCCAGTGTTGCCGGCATTTTCCCTCGCGTGACCGAAGAGTCACGTTGTGCTCACTTTGTGGCGCGTTCCCTGTGAGAAGGCGCCGCAAGGGCCTTACCTGCGGCGATTGCCCTAGAGTAGCAATCGAACGAGGTCGACGACCCGCTGCAGACCGGGCAGGGCGCCCGCCGTTGCCCGTGGATGCAACGCGTGGACCCCCAGCCGGAACATGGTCGCGCGCAGCATCATCTGGGGCCACTCCGGCTGATCCGCCCAGCGATGGACGAGGTCGTCGTCGGCGCCACCCCACGCCAGCGAGTCGACGACGACGACGGCGGCAGCCCAGGGCGCGGGCCGCCAGTACGGGACGATGTCGGTGATGCCGGGCGCCGCGGCACCTGCGAACAGCACCGTGCCGAACAGGTCGCCGTGCACGACCTGCGACTTCAGATCCACGTTCTTGCGAAGCGTGGCAAGAGTTTTCAGCATCTGGACGCTCGCCACACCGTCTTCAGAGGTCGGCTCACCCATGCCGGCCGCGCGCGCCGTGCGCATCGGGACGTCCTCCCAGGCGGCGCGGTCGGCGGCGGTGAAGACGTCGACGTCGGTGTGCGGGGGCGCAGGCGACTGCAGCAGGAACCTCGGCCGCTCGAGTTCGGCCGTCGCCGCGTGCAGCCGATCGGCCACCAGGACGACCTCGTCATGGCGCGGCTCGGGTACCCCCGCGATGTAGGTGTCCGCGCGCCAACCCGACACCACATAGCGGCCGTCGGTGGCGCGGAAGGGGCGCGCGACCCGCAGCCCTTCGACGTAGAGCGACTCCCGCACCGATGCCGACCACGCCGCACGTGCGTGGTCGGGAACCAGCGACAACACGACCTCACCGACACGCCAGCCACCGATCCAGGAATCGCCCATGGGGATCGGCGGGTGGGCGGTCAGCCCGAACGTGTTGAGCACGTGTTCGGGTGGCTCGAGGGTCTTCACAACTGCAGAGATTACCGATCGAACCAGGGAGAATGCGGGAGCGACGCGGTGCCGCGGGCTACCGAGATGACCGATCGGGTGCTGTTCGTGCCGCGAGTGCGCACAAACAGCAACCTGCCAGCGGTCAGTAGACCGGCAGTGTCTTGTCCACCTGATTAGCCCAGGCCGTGACGCCGCCCTGCAGATGGCTGGCGTCGGCGAATCCTGCGCGCTTGAGCGCTGCGAGCGCCTCGGCGGACCGAATTCCGGTCTTGCAGTAGAGGACCGTCGGACGATCCTGCGGCACCTTCGCCAGACCCGCGCCGGAGAGGATCTCGTCCTTGGGGATCAGCGTCGCGCCCTCGATGTGGACGATGTCCCATTCGACGGGCTCACGCACGTCGATCAATGCGAGCTTGTCGCCCTGGTCGATCTTCTCCTTGAGCTCGGCCGGGGTCAGTGTGGAACCCGCCGCGGCATCGGCCGCGTCAGTGGAGACCACGCCGCAGAAATCGTCGTAGTCGATCAGCTCGGACACGCGTGCACCCTCCGGATCCTTGCGGATCTTGATGGTGCGGTAGGTCATGTCCAGGGCGTCGTAGACCATCAGTCGACCCAGCAACGGTTCACCGATGCCGCAGATCAGTTTGATCGCCTCGGTGCCCATGATCGAGCCGATGGAGGCACACAGGATGCCGAGCACCCCACCCTCCGCGCACGACGGCACCATGCCCGGCGGTGGCGCCTGCGGGTACAGATCGCGGTAGTTGAGGCCGCGACCGTCCGGGGCGTCCTCCCAGAACACCGACGCCTGACCTTCGAACCGGTAGATCGATCCCCAGACGTAGGGCTTGTGGGCGAGCACCGCGGCGTCGTTCACCAGGTATCGCGTCGCGAAGTTGTCGGTGCCGTCGAGGATCAGGTCGTACTGCGAGAACAGTTCGATGGCGCCCTCGGGTTCGAGCCGTTCGTCGTGGATGTTCACGGTGACGTACGGGTTGATCTCGGTGATCGAGTCGCGCGCGCTCTCGGCCTTCGGACGTCCGACGTCGGACTGGCCGTGGATGACCTGGCGCTGCAGATTCGACTCGTCGACGACGTCGAATTCAACGATGCCGATGGTCCCGACCCCGGCGGCGGCAAGATAGAGCAGCGTCGGTGAGCCGAGGCCGCCGGCGCCGATCACCAGCACTTTCGCGTTCTTCAACCGCTTCTGCCCGTCCATCCCGACGTCGGGGATGATCAGGTGCCGACTGTAGCGCGCCACCTCTTCGTTCGACAGTTCCGCTGCGGGTTCGACCAGCGGGGGCAAGGATGACACGGGCGCCTCCAGTACATCTGACTCAAAAGTGGACTGTTGTGCTCAACGGTCTCGACGCCGCGGTCATTCCGTCGCGGCGGGTGACACGTATGCCGCGAGGCTCACTTGTTGGGGAACGGCCAGGGGTTCGGCTTGCAGACCAGGTTGCGATTGGCCTGCATCTGCGGATCGAGAGCCATGATCTGGCTGTTGGCGACCCCGAACGACTGCTGCATCATGACTGGGGCGAGCGCACCGTTCTCCTTGCAGGGTTCGTGCGACTCGTAGCCGATGCCGTGGCCGGTCTCGTGGTTGACCAGGTATTGGCGATACAGCAGATCGTCGCCCTCATAGGACAGCGCACCCCGCACCCACCGCGCCTCGTTGAGGGTGACGCGTTTCTCCGGCGGATAGAAGCACGATGTCTCGAGTTGGATCTGGTAGCCGCAGAGTTCGCGGGCGGTGGCCGGTGAAGCGAGTGTGATCCGCAGGTCGGGTTCGCCGCCTGCGATCCGGCGGAAGGCCACCTTTCCGTCGCCGATCCAACTGCGCGGGTTGGCCAGAGTGGAGTCGACCATCTTGGCGAACGAGCGGTCACCTCCGAAGTCCTGCGAGTTGACGCCGTTCTCCACCTCGACGGTGTAGGTGTACACCTGCGGACCGGTCCCGACCTGCTTTCCCGCGCCGGGGACCACGTGATAGGACTCCCGGCCCTTCTGCGTGTACGGCCCGCCCGGCGGCAGGGTGCCCGCCGGAAGCGACGCGGCCTGGATGGTGCCGGTGGGCGCACCGATCGGTTTGGTCTCTTTGCTGACGTCGGTGTTGCGCGATGCCGAATCCGGATTGACGTCGGCTGCGGGTGTCACGGCGGCGTCGTTCCCGTCCCGAACGGTCATCACGATGAGCACGATCGTCAGGATCACGAGCAGCGGGATCGCGTAGGCCCGCCACCCGTAGGTCGCCACGAACCGGCCGAGAGCACTCTGCTTCTTCCGCTCCGGCTGGGCATCGCGGTCGACACGGACACGTCCGTTGTCGTCGGTCGGGTCCCAGCGCGCCCGTAACGGCTGGTCCGGTCTGGGGCGGGTCCGGGGACCCGCCTCCATGGTCGACGATCCGCCGGTCGCCGGTCCGCCCGACGACCCACTGTCCCGCCGGGGCGCCCGCGGCCCCATGTCCTTGGCACGTGCTCGCGTGCCGCCGACCCCGGCGTCGGGTGCGCCGGCACCTGCGCTCCCGGAGTTCGGCCCGCCTCCTGGGTGACTCACAGGGTCAACTTTCTCACAGGTCAGCGTGGATCCGGGGAACCGAGGGCCGACGACGGTCTGTGCGAATCGGTTCCGCCGATGGACCCCGAGTACGCTCAACGCATGTCGACCACCACGAACTCTGCGCACAGCGCGGGGCGCAGCACGCGTCTGCCACGTAGTGCACGTCGGATGCAGCTACTCGACGCCGCCAGCGAGATCTTTGTGGAGCGTGGCTATCACTCGGCCGGGATGGATGAGATCGCGGTACACGCCGGGGTGAGCAAACCTGTTCTCTACCAACATTTTCCGTCGAAGCTCGACCTGTACATCGCCGTCGTGGATTCGCATGCGGAGAAGTTGGTCAGCGATGTGAACCGCGCGCTGCTCACGACCACCGACAACAAGCAGCGCGTCCAGGCAGCCGTCCAGGCCTTCTTCGATTTCATCGATCAGGACAACTCGGGATACCGACTGATCTTCTCCTCGGACGCGATGGACCCCGCGGTGATCCGGCGGGTCGAGGGCGCCACCGAGGCCTGTGTCGACGCCGTTTACGGACTGGTCATGCACGACTCGGGTCTGGATCCGTATCGATCGCGGATGCTGGCCGCCGGACTGGTCGGTGCGAGCCAGGTGAATGCGCGCTACTGGCTCGAGGCGAAACGTCCCGTGGGCAAGCAGGCCGCCGTCGACACGACGGTCGCGTTGCTCTGGGGTGGACTGTCGCACGTGCCGATGCACGAATCGGCAGACGACGAATCCTGATCGATCGGCGGCTGCCGGGCACCCGGAGCGCAATGCCCGGTCCCGACAGCAACCGATCGCAGGAGGTCGGGTCAGGTGGCGCCGAAACCGACCCGGCGATTCTCCGAGCTACCCACCTCGACGTAGGCGATCTTCGTGACCGGCACCAGGAACCGTGCACCCTTGTCGTCGACAAGTGCGAGCAGTTGCTGCTTGCCCGACAGTGCAGCCTCTACCTCGGCGTACGCCTTGTCACTGGTGAGCGTGGTCTGAATGGACAGCTCACGTGAACTGTCGGTGATACCGATCTTCACTTCAACGGCCATGGCCACCCTTCTTCTCCTCTGACGGCGCCCACGCCGACGGGCCGACACCGGTGGTGCCGACGCCGATGGCGCACGACGACTCTGTGCCGCACCAGGCTAGTTCAGCCCGCGACGGCGCCGACAGCGGCTCCGCTCACAGCGCAAACAGTGGGCGCCTCATCCGAGACCGAGCTCGCTCATCCTCTTGCCGTGCTCGTCGGCGATCGCATCGAAGAAGCTCGCGACCCCGTGCAGGGACGCCGCCCCTGCGAACAGCAGATCGGTGACCTCCTCCTCCGCCGCGAGGACCCACTGCGCATGGGTGACCGCCTCGCCGAGCAGCCGACGCCCCCACAGCGTGAGGGGCGACTTGAGCGCCGGATCGGCGGCCACGGCCGCCGCCACCTGCTCCCGGGCGAACCGCGAGTTGGCGGTCTCCGCCATCACCTCGCCGACGATCGCCTGGGCCTCGACGGGCAGCACGCCCGCGACCTCGGTGTAGAAATCAGCCGCGAGCCCATCACCGAGATACGCCTTGACCAACGCCTCATACCAGGTCTTGGGTGTCGTGACCTGGTGATACTGGTCGAAGATCCCGCGATACCGTTCGACGGCCTCGGTCGGGTCGATCCCGCGGGACGCCACCTGCGCGGCGAGCGTGTCGAAATGTCCGATCTCCGAAGCGGCCATGCGGGCGATCGCGATCCGGCTGTGGACGTCCGGCGCCATCCGCGATTCGTCGATCAGACGGTAAAAAGCGGCGTACTCACCAGCGAGGAGTACGGCGAACAGCTTGGCGATTCCACCACCGTCGCCGTCGATTACTGGACGGGCTGCGGGATCGGGCGTGACTCCGGATGGGGGCGGCGCGGTCGACATGGTGGAGATGGTAGGCGGGGCCGAAGCGTTCACCAAGTACACTTGACAACGGTGCACTGACGCGACCATGACGATCCGGTGTCAGCCCGACTGCCGCATGGCCGGTCGACCGATCCGGATCACCCGCGCAGGCACCGGACAATGTGCGCGCACTCATGTCGGGCGATGCAGCCCGACCTGGCCACCACACAGTCACCGACCACGGTTTGCCCGGTCCACCCGGACCCCTTTCTCCGCAAGCCGCTCGATCCCACTGTGGTGCCTTTCGTGCGTGCGGGAAAATGCAGAAAGGCATACAACCTCACATGAGCGATTCCATCGCGACACAGACGAACGACACCGCGCCGACCAGCGGCACGGACGACGACGTGAAGACCACCATCGTCGACGAGACCCACACCTCCCCCACGTTCGCCGAACTCGGCGTCGACGAACGGATCGTCTCGGCCCTGGCCGACGACGGCAAGACCCACACCTTCGCGATCCAGGAACTGACCCTCCCCCTCGCTCTCAGTGGCGACGACCTGATCGGACAAGCCCGCACGGGCATGGGCAAGACCTTCGGCTTCGGCGTTCCCCTGCTCCACCGCCTCGCACACGCCGAGGAATCGGGCCTGCGCGCCCTCGACAACACGCCGCGCGCCCTGATCATCGTCCCGACCCGCGAGCTGTGCCTGCAGGTCACCGGCGACCTGGAGGTCGCCGCACCCAAACTCGACGTCACCCTGGCCGACGGCACCAACCGGCCATTGAAGATCACGTCGATCTACGGCGGCCGGCCGTACGAGTCGCAGATCGCCGACCTCCAGTCCGGCGTCGACGTGGTGGTGGGTACACCGGGCCGATTGCTCGATCTGGCCCAGCAGGGCCACCTGGTCCTCGGCAAGGTGTCGATCCTCGTCCTCGACGAGGCCGACGAGATGCTCGACCTCGGCTTCCTCCCCGACATCGAGCGGATCATGTCGGCGCTGCCCACGCCGCGGCAGACGATGCTCTTCTCGGCGACCATGCCCGGCCCGATCGTCACCCTCGCCCGGACGTTCCTGCATCGACCGACGCACATCCGCGCCGAGCACGCCAATGATTCGGCCATCCACGAACGCACCACCCAGCACGTCTACCGCGCCCACGCACTGGACAAGGCAGAGCTCGTCGCTCGTATCCTGCAGGCCGAAGGCCGTGGCGCCACAATGATTTTCACGCGAACCAAGCGCACCGCGCAGAAGGTCGCCGACGACCTGGGCGAACGCGGGTTCTCCGTCGGCGCCGTCCACGGCGACCTCGGCCAGGTGGCACGCGAGAAGGCGCTCAAGCGATTCCGCACCGGCGACATCGATGTCCTGGTCGCCACCGACGTCGCGGCCCGCGGCATCGACATCGACGACGTCACCCACGTCATCAACTACCAGTGCCCTGAAGACGACAAGACCTACGTGCACCGCATCGGCCGCACCGGTCGCGCGGGCCGCACCGGCATCGCGATCACCTTCGTCGACTGGGACGAGATGCACCGCTGGGAGCTGATCAACTCGGCACTCGGCCTCGACATGGCCGACCCTGTCGAGACCTACTCGACCTCCGAGCACCTGCGGTCGGAACTCGGAATCCCTGAATCGGCCACCGGACGGATCGCCGCGCCGAAGACCAGCTCGGACAGCGACTCGAAGTCGGAGCGACGTCCGCGGTCGGAGCGCCCCAAGTCGAATCGGACCCGTCGGCGCACCCGCGCCGGCCGCCCCGCGTCCGCCGACGGCTCGCCTGCCGGTTCCGAGAAGTCCACGAGCACGACCCCGGACACCCCGGCCGCCGACAACACCGACGCCTCCGCGGACGAGACCGGCGACAAGCCACGTCGACGTCGCCGTCGCCGTGGCGGTGCCAAGCGCGGCGGTTCCTCGTCGAACGGACAGCACACCGAGGAGACGCCGGCCGCCTCGGCCGCCGAGTGATCCCGGCCTAGTCACTTCCCAGCGCGGCGACCGGAGGGTGCGTGGTACGAATCCGACCTGAGCGACGAACACCGGTCGACCTCGTCGTCAGTGCTGCCATCGTGGTGATCCTGCTCGTCGCCGGACTGTTGGTGTGGGCCCACAGCGCGGTGCGTCACACCGACAGCGCACAGGCCGCAGCGTCGGTGCCCGACGTCGCCCCGGCCACCGCCGTACCGGCTGCATTCACGCCGCTCTGGCGTGCGCGATCGGCGGTCACCCACACCCCCGCGATCGCGCGGTCGGTGGTGGTGACGGCCGACGGTGGCTCCGTGGTCGGCCGGGATCCCGCCACCGGCCACGAGGTCTGGCACTACCGGCGCGATCTCGGCCTGTGCGCCGTACTCGCGGCCTGGCCGTCGAGCAACAACGAGGTCCTGGCCGCCTACCGGAATTCGCGCGGGTGCGGCGAGGTCACGGCTCTCGACGGTTCATCCGGGCAGCGCCAAGGCGGCCGAAGCTCGGACGCCGACGACCGCATCCACCTGGTCTCGGACTCGGGTTATGTTGTGTCCCAAGGCTCCACGCGACTTGAGACCTGGGGGTCGAATCTCGTCCGCGGTATCGAGTACGGACGTGTCGACGCGCCCGTCAAACCGGATGTGCAGCCCGGCCGGACCGGATGCCGACTCATGTCGGCGACAACGGGAGGCGATCGCGTCGCGGTCATCGAACACTGCGGAGACGAACCCGGGTACCGGCTGACCGTCCTCGGAGCGGTACTGAACAAGGACGAGGAGGTCCAGCAGTACGGGTCGTCGCTGATCACCGACGGCACATCCGGGCCTGCGCCGGTCGCGATCGCCATGAGCAGCTCCGGGATCGCGGTCTACGACGGCGGCGGCAATCGTCCGGCCCCGGCGTCGAACGACGCCCCGGCGGGACCGGTCGCACCGTCGGTGCGGCAGTTCACCACCGACGGCGCGCCCACCGTGGTGAATACGGTCGCCGGCGCCCCCGCTCCACCCGACGACGTCGAGCCTGTCACCAACGGCGGGCTGACCTCCTATTTCACCGGCGGTACCACTGTCGTGCTCGACGCCCAGAACGTGCGTCCGATCTACCAGGTGCCGGGTGCCGTCGGCACCGGCGACGTGATGGCCGGTCAGCTGCTTCTCCCGACTGCGACGGGGATCAGCGTGCGCGACGCGGCCACCGGCCGTGAGGTGCGATCGATCCCGGTCCGGCGTGACGGATACACCCGCGGGCCGATCAGCCTACGAGTACTGGGTTCCACCGTGATCGAACAGTGGGGATCGACGGTCGCAGCATACGGACCGGCGTAGCGTCGGCAACGAAGGCTGCGGCCGACGCCGTCGCGGCGATTTCCTCGAGGACGGAGCGCGATGACGATCCACGGAGTGCTGGCCCAATCGACGGTGGCGGATCTCGCCCGTGCCGAATCCTGGTACACCGCAGTACTCGGCACCGGCCCCACCGACCGTCCGATGGACGGTCTCGTCGAGTGGCAGTTCGGAGAACAGTACGGACTGCAGGTCGAGCTCGAGCCCGAGTGGGCGGGCCGATCGACAGTGGTCCTGGTCGAGTCGGACCTCGACGCGTTCGAACGTCATCTCGACGCGGTGGGCGTCGATCACCCCGAGATCGTCGATGCGACGGCGGTGCGATTCCTGCAGCTCGAGGATCCCGACGGGAATCGGGTCGTCGTCGTCCAATGACGCCAGGCGGCCCGTCCCGTGGCGGTCAGGCGGAGGTACGGACCGGCTCTCCGGCGTCCCAGTACTTCCACAGATTCTCGGCAAGTTCGCGATATGCATTGGCGCCCTTGTTTTTTCGGCCGCGCATCACTGATGTTCCGGACGCCGACGCCTCCGCGAACCGGACCGTGCGGGGAATCGGCGGTTCCAGTACCGGGAGGTCGTAGCGGTCCGAGACGTCGGACAACACGTCACGGCTGTGAGTGGTCCGCGCGTCGTACAGCGTGGCCACCGCCCCGAGCATGGTCAAGCCGGGATTCGTGATCTGCTGCACCTCGGTGACGGTCCGGAGGAGTTGCCCCACGCCGCGATGGGCCAGCATCTCACACTGCAGTGGCACCACCACCTCGTCCGCGGCGGTCAAACCGTTGAGGGTGAGCACCCCCAGCGACGGTGGACAGTCGATGAGGATGACGTCGTAGTCCTCGGTCACCTCGGCGAGCGCCCGTTTGAGTGCGTACTCGCGCCCCGGCCGCATCAGCAGCAGTGCCTCGGCACCGGCCAGATCGATCGTGGCCGGCAACAGGGTCACGTTGTCGTCGGTGTCGAGGAGGACGTCGGCGATCTCCTCCTCGCCGAGCAGCACGTCGTGCACCGAGACCTCGAGTTGGTCGGGATCGTGCCCCAGTGAAAAGGTAAGACAGCCTTGGGGATCGAGGTCGACCACGAGGACGGAGACGTCGAGGTCGGCAAGCGCCGCCCCGAGCGACGCCACCGTCGTCGTCTTGGCCACCCCACCCTTTTGGTTCGCGATGGCGAGCATACGGGTCATGTGCCAACTGTACGGCCCATCAGCGCCGTCGTCGGGGTTAACGCCGGGGCGGGCCGAGGAATCGCGGTCGGCGGCGCGAGAAAACTCAGCGCTTGCGCGCCCGGGAGCCGTTGTCGGACGGGCCGTCGGGCTCGTACTCCCCCACCAGCCAGCGCGTCGACGACGGACTGAAGATCAGAACCAGGACCGCCAGCGCGGCGATGGCCAGCGGAATCCCGAACCACGGCTGATGACTGTCGGTGAGCAGTGCGTAGGCGACCGGTAGCAGCAGGATCTGGGCGACCACCGCGATCGCGCGCCCCCAGCGGCGCCCGGTCAGCAGAGCGATCCCGCCGATCACCACGCCTGCGCCGATGATGCCGAACCACGCTGCCGTTCCGTAGCCGCTGATCGCGGCTTCCCGGTGACCGCCGGCCTCGCGAATCGCCAGGACGACGGCCACGATGACCGCGATCGCACCCTCCATCGCGGTGACCGCCCCGGCCACCCGGATCGTCGTCGGCACCTGCTCGGAATCGGCCTGTTCATCCGGCTCCCGGTGCTGGTCGTCGCCTCCATCGGCGTTGCCGCCCCGCTTCGTGCTCACCCGTCCAGACTATGGGTGAGTACTCGTGCGGCGCCGCTCGCCCCCGGACGAGACGCCGCCCGAGACGGACGCCGCGCCCGCACCGACGACGGGCGGATGTACGTCACACCTGCACACCCAATATCGTGGGGTCTCGTGCGCGTCATGCTCATCGTCAATCCATTCGCGACGGCCACCAGTCCGGCGGGCCGCGATGCGCTCGCGCACACCCTCGGTTCCCGGTTCACCCTCGACGTCGAACACACCACGCACCGCGGACATGCGGGCGAACTGGCGCAACGAGCGGTCGCCGAGGGCGTCGACGTCGTCATCGTGCACGGCGGCGACGGATCGGTGAACGAGGCCGTGAACGGAATCCTGGGGGCCCCGGGCGCCACCGATCCGACCCGCAGGCTGCCGAGCGTCGGAGTGATCCCCGGCGGTAGCGCCAACGTGTTCGCCCGCACCCTGGGCATGCGCTCGGACCCGCTCGCGGCCACCGCGCAGATCATCGAGCTCCTCGAGGCCGGTCGGTGCAGGCGGATCGGCCTGGGTCACACACAGGACCGCTGGTTCCTGTTCAACACGGGCATGGGTATGGACGCCGTCGTCGTCCACGCCATGGAGGACAAGCGCCACGCGGGCAAGGCCGCGACTCCTTCTCGGTATCTGTGGACGACCGTCGCGTCCTTCGTCCGCCATGCCGCCAGCCGCGCGTCGTTCACGGTCGAGATCCCCGACCACGAACCCATCACCGACGTCCGATACGGGTTCGTCAGCAACACCAGCCCGTGGACCTACTTCGGCGACTACGAGATCCGGACCAACCCGACGACCGGATTCGACACCCGCCTCGGGCTGTTCGCGGCGACCTCGACATCGGTGGCGCGGAATCTGCCCCTCGCCGCGCGGTTGCTCACGCACCGCAACCCGAAGGCCCGGCATCTCCATCGCGACGACGACGTGGCGTGGGTGCGGTTCCGGGCCGACGAGCCGATCGACGTCCAGATGGATGGTGACTACATCGGGGCCCATCAGTCCATCGACTTCGGCTATCGCCCGGAGGCCCTCGCGGTGGTCGCACCCGACGACGAGACCATCAACACCACGGCGAGCACGGCGTAGGGGACGGCGGCCAGGGCGAACGATGTCGTCGGCGCGAGCCACTCCGATCCGGCCGCCCACGCACCGAAGGCGGCGATCGCGACCGTCTCCTCTCCCACTCCGACCACCGATGTGATGGTGGCACGGGCACCCGACGGGATCCGGTGCTGCATCATCGCATCGGCCATCACCAGCGACCAGCCGAAGACGCCGAATGCGAACGCCACCAAGATGATTCCGGCGGGATGACCGGAAGCGGCACCGATCGCCAGTGCCACGGCGCCGGCCAGCAGCCAGGGCGCCAGACGACGCGGGCGGAAGTCGGTCACGTCGGTGCGTGATGCCGCATGGCCACCTGCGATGTCCCCGACGGCCACCACCACCATGAGCATCGAGACGCCGGTGGCCGCCGCCGGGCCCGGCCACGTGGCGCCCGACCACATGGCGTCTGCCAGCAGTGGCAGATATTCGTCGAGCGCCGCCACCCAGGTCAGCGCGATCAGCAGGACGACGAGACGACGTAGCATTCGATCGCCGCGCAGGCCGGTGACCGCTTCGCCGACGACGATGCGCCACCCGGCCGCGGTTCCACCGCACTCTGGATCGGCATCGTCGTGCTCGGCCTCGCGCCGTGGCGGCGCATCCTCGGGCAACATCGCCGACGCCGCCGAGCAGACGATGCAGGAGACGACGCCGGCCGCCCCCGCGGCCGAATAACCGCCCCACGCGGTCAGCGGGATCGCTGCGGCGGTCCCGAGCAGGACTCCGGTCGCCCCCATCGCCCGCACCCGACCGGCGACGGCTGCGTACTGCAGGGCCTGCCCACGAGCGGCGAGAGTGTCATAGAGCAGTGCCTGCAGCGAACCCGAGCGCAGCGCGGCACCCGCGGCCCACAGCACGAATCCGGCAGCAAAGGCGCCGAACGACGGCCACCAGGTCCACAGGGCGAAGCCCGCCCCGCTGCACAACGGCCCTGCCACCAGCAGCATTCGTCGCGGTACGCGATCGGCCAGCACGCCGGTCGGGATCTCGAACAGGAAAGAGCATGCCGACCACACGATGAACAGTGAGGAGATCGAGGCCGCCGACAACCCCGCCCCCGGTACCGTGGGGTCCGCGAACATCACCGCATAGAGCGGATAGAGCGGGATGGCGTCCTCGGCCAGAGCGGCAACGTAAGCAGCCGCCCTCAGTCGATGTGATGAAGATCAACATCGTCGTCGTGGCATGGCTCACAGAATACTGCGGTTGACGCCAATGCCACCAGTGATCTGTGACGACGACCTGGGAAATCGGGCGAATTCCACGTGAAGAACGCGTAGACTAGTCCATCGGTGCACAACGAGTGCAAGCACCCCCAGGAAATCGGGGTGGTCACCACAGTGATATTGCACACGTGTTAACGGAACACCATTGACTTCGCCTGGATTCGTGAAAGTATTCACAAGCAACAGTGCGGAAACATTTGGTGGGTCCGCGTGAACTAGCGGTTACAGCCACAACAAACCAGACATGGGAGTTGTCGAGTGGTGCGCAAAACGCACCTGAAGGAGAAGGAATGGACTGGCGTCACAACGCAATCTGTCGCGACGAAGATCCGGAACTGTTCTTCCCAGTGGGAACCAGTGGCCCGGCCATCGCACAGATCGCTGATGCGAAGCTCGTCTGCGCCCGGTGCCCCGTCACGGCCGAATGCCTTTCGTGGGCCCTGGAATCCGGCCAGGATGCAGGCGTCTGGGGAGGCATGAGCGAAGATGAGCGGCGTGCGCTCAAGCGGCGCACCGCACGTACCCGGACGCGCAGCAGCGTCTGAGAGCATGACCCCGAGCCGCGTGAGCGGCCATGAAAGAAACCCGGCCGAGGCCGGGTTTCTTTCGTTGTGTGGACCGTTGCCGTCAACCTGACCTGTTGAGCAAACGTCGTTTCCGTGCCTGTTTTGTCGTAACCCGAACCGGTACCCGACAATTCGGCTAGACGATCCTGCAATCGGTTGTCGCGCACGGCTAACGCAACGGAACGACGATGTTCACCTCGGTACCCCGGACCATCGGGTTCGGGCCCATCGTGAGGGTGCCACCCAATTCGATCGACACCAGGGTCTGCACGATCTGCAATCCGAGTCGGTCGGACGTCGCCACCTCGAATCCCTCAGGGAGTCCGGAACCGTTGTCACGCACCGCGATCCGCAATTCTCGGACATCACGGTCGGCGACCACCTCGATCTCGCTGTCGCCCGTCTGCCCGGTGAACCCGTGCTCGATGGCGTTCTGGATCAACTCGGTCAGCACCATCACCAGCGGCATCGCCAGTTCGGCGGTGAGCACGCCGAGTCGATCGCGGTGGGTGACCCGAACCGTGGCATCCCCGGACGCTACGTCCACCAGGATGGGGACCAGCCGATCGACCACCTCGTCGAGGTCGACCTCCTCGTCGACGCTCCCCGACAGCAGTTCGTGGACGAGGGCGATCGATGCCACCCGGCGGACCGCCTCCGTGAGAGCGCCGCGGGCCTCAGGGTTGGTGGTGCGGCGGGCTTGTAGTCGCAGCAGCGCCGAGACCGACTGCAGATTGTTCTTCACCCGGTGGTGGATCTCCCGGATGGTGGCGTCCTTGCTGATCAGTGCCAGGTCGCGGCGCTTCACCTCGGTGACGTCACGGATCAGCACCACCGCCCCGGTGCTGGCACCGCGCGGGCGCAGGGGAACGGCCCTGAGCAATGCCGTCGCGCGCCGTGCGTCCGCTTCCATCCGCATCCCGACGTCGCGGTACGGTCCGGCGGGCGGTGCGGCGGTGCCGACTGCCTCATCGATCATCACCGCGACGTCCTCGGATTCGAACGGGTCGGTCAGCAACGACGCGGCGACTTCGGACAGCCGGGTCTGGGTGAGCTCGGTCGTCCACCCCATCCGGTGGAACGCGGACAACGCGTTGGGACTTGCGTAGACGACCATGCCCTTCTCGTCCACCCGGACGAAGCCGTCGCCCGCACGCGGTGTGGACAGGCCTCGCGGATTGCCCTCCACGTGCGGAAACGAGCCGTCGGCGACCATCTGGCACAGGTCGTTGGCCGAATCCTGATACGCGAGTTCCAGCGGCGAGGGCAGACGCGGATGGGTCAGATCGATGGCACGGGTCAGCACGGCGATCACACCATCGGCGTCGGTGAATCCGACCGGCACGGCCTCACGCCTGATCGCCACCGCACCCAGCCATTTCGGATCCTCGTCACGCAACACCCGGTCGGCGGAGAACGCACGTTCGAGCTGCCGGTTGACCGTGGGGTCCGCGATACGTCCCACCTCGTCGCTCGGGAAGACGGTCGAGGCCGTGTTGGGCCGGCACTGGGCCACCGTGACGATGTCGCCGTTCTCGGTACGCACCGACATCAGGAAGTCGGCGAACGACAGATCGGCGAGCAGCTGCCATTCGGCGACCAGACGCTGCAGATGCGCGGCCGCGGCATCCGACAACGTGGTGTGCTCGGCGAGAAGGTCGGCAAGGGTGGACATGACGTGATCGGCTCAGCGGGGCTGCGATCGCAGCGGCGTCGGCGATGGAGGGTTCAGTGGCACCGAGGACGGACTACTCGTAGACCGCGATGGTGTCGCCGGCCTGGATGACGTCACCGACCTTGACCTTGATGTCCGCGATCGTGCCGGATTCCTCTGCGAGGACAGGGATCTCCATCTTCATCGATTCGAGCAGGAAAAGCGTGTCGCCGACGTCGACCTGTTGACCTGCGGTCGCCCGCACCTCCAGCACGCTAGCCACGATCTCTGCAACGACGTCTTCAGCCATGCACATAACCTAGCCCACTTCCGATGGCCCCACGACGGGGTCCGGGTACCTCTCGACGGCTTCTCGACGAGCTGCGCACCAGGCCCCTGCGGCGCCCGGAACGATGCGATTGGGACCACGGACCCCGGACATGGGACAATCGAGGACGCACACAGCACGAAGGAGATCCGTCATGGGTAAGCGCGGACGCAAGAAGCGCGCTCGGAAGAAGAACGCTGCCAACCACGGCAAGCGTCCCAACTCCTGAGTCGAGCACGACTCAGCCGAGTACGAGCACAACGTCCGGGCGCCTGCCGACCACTTCACGTCGACACAGCGCCCAGAAAACATCGAGAGCATCCACCCGCTTCGAGAGCACGACTCTCTGGCAGTTGGATGCTCTCGACGTCTCTGGGGGGTCGTCGAGACCGGGTCAGTCGGCCGAGCCGCCGGTCTCCCGAACGATGACGGTCTTGCGGATCTCGATCCGCAACCGGTCACGCAGCCCCTCGGGTGCGTGTTCACCACCGCATTTGCGGTTGATCAAGGTCTTGAGCTGCTGCTCGATGCCGTAATGGGCGAAACACGACGGGCAGCTGTCCAGATGCCCCTGCAGGCGCGATCGCGCGTCCGAATCGCACTCGTTGTCGAGCAGCAACCACACATCGGCGATCACCGCCGAGCAATCGAGCTGCAGAAACTCCGGATCGATGTCATCGGAGCCCATCCGTGACTCCTCGGGACGAGGTGTGCCGCTCATCGCGCCGCCCCGCTCTCCGAGGTCTGGGCGGATCGATTGAATCCACGTTCGCGAGCCACGTCGGCGAGCAGCTCGCGCAGTTGACGGCGTCCGCGATGCAAGCGCGACATGACGGTGCCGATCGGCGTGTCCATGATCTGGGCGATCTCCTTGTACGGCAGACCCTCCACGTCGGCGTAGTACACCGCCATGCGGAAGTCCTCGGGCAATTCCTGCAGCGCCGCCTTGATGTCGTCGTCCGGCAGGGCGTCGAGCGCTTCGATCTCGGCCGACCGCAAGCCGGTCGAGGTGTGCTCGGCAGTGGCGGCGAGCTGCCAGTCGGTGATCTCGTCAGTCGGGTACTGCGCGGGCTGCCGCTGCTTCTTGCGATAGCCGTTGATGTAGGTGTTGGTGAGGATCCGGTACAGCCAGGCCTTCAGGTTGGTGCCCTCGCGAAACGAGGAGAAGGCCGAGAACGCCTTGACGTACGTCTCCTGGACCAGGTCCTCGGCATCGGCCGGATTGCGCGTCATCCGAAGGGCCGCGCCGTACATCTGGTCGAGCAGCGGCAACGCGTCGCGCTCGAAACGCTCGGTGATGGCCTCGGGCGACTCGCCCGGATCGGCGCGGCGCGGAGCCTGTGACCCGGCACCGGCGGACTGCGATGCCGACTCGGACGCTTTCGCCTGGGCCGGCTCTGCCCGGTCGATGTCCTGGGGCGGCTGATCCTGTGAATCGGGTTCGACCACTACGATCCCTTCGGTGACGGCATGCGCGGAGATGATGTCCGCAGCCGGCGTGACCTTGCGGGACGCCGGCGCGATCTTTCCGCTGTCGGTCAAGCTTACCGATGCCTTCGCGGTCGCGAGGCCGCGCGGGTCGACGGCCTCGGAGAACCTGTCGTGAACCGCTGGAGTGGGTGCGAGCAAGCCGGTGGTCATCAGGCTGATCGACCTTCCTTCGGAGTCGGGAGAAGTGCAGTGGTGGCGACGACACGGCTCTCGCCCTCATCGCCAACCCTGTCAACAGACGAACCGCGACAAATGTTCCAGAACGACCGATGCGTTTCGGTCCCGACCAGGAAGGAGGCGATCGAATGGCAGCGACTCCGGCCGTGACGGCGCTCGAACGCGCCGGCATCGACCACGCCGTACACCGATACCCGCACGATCCGCGCAGCGACTCCTACGGCGACGAAGCCGTCGCCGCTCTCGGTGACAGTCTCGGCGTCCACGCGAATCAGATCTTCAAGACGCTGGTCATCGACATCGCCGGCACACTCGCCGTGGCAGTCGTCCCGGTGCCACGGCGTCTGTCGCTCAAAGCGGCCGCCACCGCATTGGCGGAGGCGACCTCGGGTGGGACCAAGGCACGGATGGCCGACGAGAAATCGGTGACCCGCGCGACCGGTTACGTCCTCGGCGGGGTCTCACCGATAGGTCAGCGGACCGTGCTGCCCACCGTGGTGGACCGGACGGCGCTCGACTGGCCGGAGGTCTTCTGCAGCGCCGGGCGACGTGGTCTGGAGGTGTCGCTGGCGCCGGCGGACCTGATCTCCGTCATCGGTGCCGTCGTGGCCGACGTCGCGACCTGACGCCGCGCGGACGCGAGCACATCGTCTCCGATCGCGTGACAGCATGGAGACCATGTGCGGACGTTATGCGGTGACCACCGACCCGGCGAAGCTCGCCGCGGAGATCGACGCGATCAACGAGGTCCCGGTCCCCTTGGACCCGGGCAGCGGCTCAGGTCGCGCCGAGGATTCGTCCACAGCCGAACCGGTCGCCGCGGAGTCTGCCGACAGCGAGCCGACCGATACCGACAGGACCGCTCGGCGGGCGCCCGGCCCGAACTACAACGTAGCCCCGACCAGCACTGTGATGACCGTGGTGAAACGTCACTCCCCCGAGGATCCGGACGACCACCCGGCCCTGCGCATCCGCGCGATGCGCTGGGGTCTGGTGCCGCCCTGGGCGAAGGAGGTCGGCAAGGGTCCGCTCCTGTTCAACGCCCGTGCGGAGAGCGCCGCCGAGAAGAGCTCGTTCCGCACGTCGGTCAAATCCAAGCGATGCCTGGTCCCGATGGACGGCTGGTACGAGTGGAAGAAGGGCCCGGCGGACGCCAAGGGCAAGCCGACGAAGGTGCCGTTCTTCATGTCCCCGCACGACGGCACCCGGTTGTTCATGGCAGGCCTGTGGTCGGTGTGGCGCCCGAAGGGCGCGTCGAAGGACGAGCCTCCGCTGCTGAGCTGTTCGATCCTCACCACCGATGCGGTCGGTCAGCTCCGCGACGTACACGACCGGATGCCGCTGATCATGCCGTTCGCGCAGTGGGATCAGTGGCTCGACCCCGACCACACCGCACCCGAGGACTTCTTCGCGCCACCGACCGAGGAGATCGCGGACGCCATCGAGATCCGTGAGGTCGCACCGCTGGTCAACCGGGTCGCCAACAATGGGCCGGAGCTCCTCGAACCCGTGTGAGGCCGCTCAGTCCGGAACCAGGACGGCCGCGCCGTCGAATCGTCCGGCCTCGAGGTCGCTCAGCGCGTGATCTGCTTCCGACAGCGGATAGGCATGGGTGGTGGAGGTGATGCCGTGTCGCGCCGCCAGTCGCAGGAACTCGTGGCCGTCCTCACGAGTATTGGCGGTCACTGATCGGATCTCTTTCTCGTAGAACAATTCCCGCTCGTAGTTCAAAACCGGGACATCGGACAGGTGGATGCCGGCGATGGCGAGGACTCCACCGCGATCGAGTGCCCGCATCGCGACCGGGACCAGTTCGCCGACGGGCGCGAAGGTGATCGCCGCGTCCAGCGGCTCGGGTGGACCGTCGGCCGCGTCGCCTGCCGACGCCGCACCCAGGGCGAGCGCGAGTTCCCGTGCAGGCGCGGCCCGCGTCATGACATGCACGCGTGCGCCCAGAGCGACGGCGAGCTGGGCACACAGATGAGCGCTCGCACCGAAACCGTAGAGCCCGAGTCTCGGCGGCACCGTGAACGTGGTGTCGTCCGATCCGGCGACCGGCCCGGCCCGCTTCAGCGCCCGATACCCGATGATGCCCGCGCACAACAGGGGTGCCGCGGCGACGCTGTCGATGCCCTCCGGGATCCGGTAGGCGAACCCCGCCGGTACCGTCGTGTACTCCGCGTATCCACCGTCGGCATCCCAACCCGTATACGACGAGGCGGGACATAGGTTCTCGGCGCCGCGTCGACAGTAGGCGCACGTGCCGTCGGTGCTGCGCAGCAACGCCACCCCCACGCGATCGCCGACCGCGAATCCCGTGGTGTCCGCACCGAGTGCGACAACCTCCCCGACCACTTCGTGACCGGGTGTTACCTGCTCCCGATGAACCGGGAGATCGCCTTCGGCGACATGCAGATCGGTGCGGCAGACCCCACACGCGAGTACCCCGACCACGAGCTCGCCCGCAGCCGGGTCGGGTGTCGGCTTCTCCACCAACCGCAACGGGTGTTCGTCGATCGGTCCCGGCCGGGTTACCGCCCACGCGTGCATGTGGTCAGGATAGGACGATCTGGGCCGATGCTCAGCTGTACCGGTAGGCGTCGAGGGGGAAACGTTCCATCTGGCGCAGGGTGCTGAGGGTCGAGTTGGGGCGCAGCAGCGCGGCCTCACCGTGCTGATTGAAGTAGTAGCTGCGTGCCGACGCGCAGTTGCCGTTGTAGAACACCGACGACTGCAGGTTGTCGGTGACCTCCGCGAGGAACCTGTCGTTCGCGTCCGCGGTGACCTCGAAGGTCGTTCGGCCGCGGCGTCGCAACTCACCGAACAGCCGGCGCATGTGCTTCATCTGACCTTCGATGGTCGTGAAGTACGACAGGCCACTATAGGAATAGGGGCTGTTGAGCGACAACAGGTTCGGGAACGCCGGGACGGTGATCCCCTCATAGGCCTGAAAACGGTTGTCCCGCCACCACTTCCCGAGGTCTTTCCCGTCCCGGCCGATGATCTGGAAAGCCGGGAAGTTGACGTCCCACAGATTGAAGCCGGTGGCGAGCACGAGCGTGTCGACGATGACCTTCTCGCCGTCGGCGGTCACGATCCCGTCGGGTTCGACGCGCTCGATCGAACTCGTCTGCAATGAGACGTTGGGCTTGTTGAAGGTGCGGAAGTACGTGTTGGAGAACGTCGGACGCTTGCAGCCGAAATCGTAGGACGGCGTCAGCGACCGCCGGGTCGCGCGATCGCGCACCTGAGCGCGCAGGTGCGCCTTGGCGATCAGCGCCGCGAGGCGATTGCCGGGTTTGGCCTGTTTGAAGTGCAGCACCCCGAACACCATGAGCGCCTCGAGCAGGGAGGTGTTGACCATTCGCGCGATCCGTTGGGTGAACGGCACCCTGGCGAAGATCTTCTGCACACCGGGCGGGATCGCGAAATCGAGCTTGGGCACCACCCAGATGGGCGTCCGCTGGAAGACGGTCAACTCAGCTGCGCTCTCGGCGATCTCGGGGATGAGCTGGACCGCGGTCGCGCCGGTGCCGATGATCGCAGCACGCTCACCGGCGAACTCGTGGCCGTCATCCCACGCGGTGGTGTGGATGATGGTGCCCGCGAAGGAGTCGATCCCGGGAAAGTCCGGCGTATGGGGCTGTGACAGGAACCCGGTCGCGGTGACGAAATAACGGCAGGTACGCACGCCGCTCCCGGTGGTCACCCGCCAGACCTGATCAGCATCATCCCATTCCGCCGTCCGGACGACCATGCCGAACTCCATGTGCCGCTTGAGGTCGTACTTGTCGGCGACGTGCTCGGCATACCGTTTGAGCTCGACACCCGGGGCGAACAGCCGCGACCAGTACGGATTGGGCTCGAACGAATAGCAATAGGTCACCGATGCGATGTCGACCGCGAGGCCCGGGTAGTGGTTGACGTGCCACGTCCCGCCGAGATCGTCCTCTCGTTCGAGAATGGCGATGTCGTCGAGGCCGAGCCGCTTCAGCTCGATTGCGGCACCCATGCCACCGAACCCCGCACCGACGATCACCACGTCATGATCTGGCCGCATGTCCCACTCCCGTGTGACGTCAGAGGGACGTCGTCCCCAGAGTTACTGTTACTCGAGACACACTAACCTCCCATTCGCTCTGTGGCCAGGGTCGCCACCCGCGATCCGCCGGTCACACCCGACCTCACCGCTCGCCGCCCGGCGTGTGAGATTTCCTTTACCAGGGCTGTCACCACGTTTGTCGCCTCGGTAATTGCCTGGTAACGCTCTGTACCCACAATCGTTGTGCATGGACAAGACACTTCTCGAGCACAGCCTCTCGCTCGTCGATCTCCCCGACGACGGGCTCACCGTTCGGTTCTACGACATCCTTTTCGCCCGCTACCCCGAGGTCGAGCCGATGTTCAGTCGGGAGACCCGGCAGCAGGCGGCCATGCTGCGGACCGCGATCGTCTCGGTCGTCGATCACCTCGACGACACGGCGTGGCTGTCGGCCAATCTCGGCGCTCTCGGTCGACGACATGCCGGGATGGGCGTCACCGAGGCGATGTATGGCGCGGTCGCCGAGTGCATGATCGCCGCGATGGCCGAGATCGGGGGCGAACGGTGGACCACTGAGATGACCGAGGGGTGGGGCGAAGCACTCACCGCCGTCGCATCGTTGATGCTCGCCGGCTACCCGGCCGAGAACGAGGCCGCGTCCGGCGCCGCGTGACCGAATCCGGGCGTGCGGGACTCAGACGATCGCCGAGCCGTCCCACGACACATCGAAGAATTGTGTCGCCATCAGTTGCTCACGGGTGTTGCGATCGATGCCGAGTTCCCTGCGGTAGTGCAGCACGTGCTGAAGGGACAGCGCCGAGTACAACAGCGGCAGGCGATCGCCCTTCTGGTCGTACACGCCGGTGGCGCCGCGAGCCGCCACGAGGTCGGTGTGCAGGTGACCCGGATGCTTCAGGACATCGCGGAGCACCGCAGCGGTGATCATCTTCTTGCGGCCGGGCGGAACGACGACGAGACCGGCGGGGTCGAACAGCGCGGTGGCGAACTCCTCGGCGGTCGCGACGGTGCAGCCCGCCGTCGGACGGGGGTTGCATTCGACCATGTGGTGTACACCGTCGCCGGTCATCAGATAGTCGAAGCTGAGCTGCCCGTGCCAGTTGAGCGCTCGTGCCACGGTCTGCGCCGTGGCGAGCGATTCGGGTGACTCGACCGACTCGAACACGATGCCGCCGCGGTTGTCGATCGCGAGCGGGTGTTCGTAACACGAGTGCAGGACCACCTCGCCGTGGTGGACCACACTCCAACTGCAGCGATCGACGCCCTTCAGGTACTCCTGCACCAGCCACGGGTCCTCGGGGGTCGGATGGATCTCGTCGAGGTCGGTCTCACCGGCGAGCGGACCGGAATTGGTGATCACGTCCAGGCCACCACGCCCGAACGCCGCCCGGGCGAACCACGCATCCCACCGCCGGACGGCCGCACGCAGTTCGCGGGCCGACGTGGCCGTGATCGATTCCGCCACGGGCAGTCCCAGGTCCCGGCACAGACCTGCGAACGAGACCTTGTCGTGCACCCTCGCCAAGACGTCGAACGAGGGGAAGAACAGCTCCAGGTCCGGCCTGCCCGCCGCGAGGCGATCACGATGCGCGGCAAGGTAGAACACCTCCTCGAACATCGGCAGGAGCCAGGTGATCTCGAATCTGTCCAGTGTGTCGATGACCGCCGCGAGGAATTCCTCCGTGTGCTGCGTCGGGGCGGGAACCTCGACATGCCGGTGGGCACCGCGCGAGTGACTGCCCGGCGATGCCGAGAAGGTGTCGGCAGCGGTGACCTCGTGGCCGGTGACTCCGAGTTTGTGGATCTCGTCGACGGCGAAGGGCATCCGGGACGTGGTGGCGAGGACACGTTCGACTGACGCGGCGGGACCGTCCATCGACCGACCGTATCCAACCCTGTGTCACGACGCCGGGCGGACGCGAATCCTCGGCCCCGGCGAACGCACTCGTGATGAGGAATAGTGTCCGAGGTGATGATGCTGGGTAGGGGTATGCGCCACGGACACCCGAGATCGCACGGCGACGCACCACGGGACGCCGCGGGTCTACGCGCATTCGTGTCCGTGGTCTTCGCGTTCGCCGTGGTCATGCTCGGGACCACGCTGCCCACTCCCCTCTACGCCATCTACTCCGGCGAACTCGGTTTCGGGGTGACGACCACGACCGTCATCTTCGCGATCTACGCGGCGGGTGTGATCGCCGCGCTGATCGTCTTCGGACGCTGGTCCGACGTGGTGGGTCGCCGGCCACTCCTGGTCGCCGGGGCGCTGTTCTCGGTCGCCAGCGCAATCGTGTTCATAACCGCAGGCCCCGTCTGGCAGCTCATGATCGGACGCGTCCTGTCCGGACTCTCCGCGGGCATCTATGCCGGCGCGGCAACCGCCGCCGTGATCGAGCTGGCACCACCGGGATGGCGGCAGCGCGCGCCCGCGATCGCGACCGCTGCCAACATCGGCGGGCTGGGGCTCGGGCCGCTGATCGCCGGATTCCTCGCCCAGTTCGCGCCCGCGCCGCTGCATCTGCCGTTCGCCATCGACCTCGTGCTCCTCGTGCCGGTCCTGGTCGGGATCTGGCTGATCACCGAGCCCGTCGAGGTCAAACCGGGAGCGCGGCTCTCGGTGCAACGGCTGTCGGTGCCGCCAGAGGTGCGCGGGGTGTTTCTCCGCGCGTCGATCGCGGCAATCGCGGGATTCGCCGTGATGGGCACCTTCACCGGTGTGACGCCGTCGTTCATCTCGCACATCCTCGGCATCGACAGCCATGCGGTCGCCGGCGCCGTCGTCGCGGTGCTCTTCTTGTCGTCGGCGGTCACCCAGATCGCCGGACGCGGCTATCCCACCGAGCGTGCACTGGTCGCGGGGCTGCGCGATCCTGGTGGCCGGCACCCTGGTCCTGATCGTCGGCCTGCTCGCGTCATCGCTCGCCGCACTGATCACCGGGGCCGTCGTCTGCGGTGTCGGACAGGGACTCTCGTTCAGCAAAGGCCTCGCTGCCGTGGTCGCGGCCAGCCCGGCCGACCGGCGCGCAGAGGTCACCTCGACGTACTTCGTGGTCGCCTACGTCGCCATCTCGATTCCTATCGTCGGCGAGGGAATCGCAGCCTCACACTGGGGATTGCGGACATCTGGCGTGGTGTTCAACGTCGCGGTCGCCGTGCTGGCGCTGCTGGCGCTCGTTCTGACCGTGGCCGCGGTCGCCCGGTCCCGGCGCACCGACGACGGCCCCGCGACCTAGCCGACATCACAGGTCGCCGGAGCCGACTCCTGCGTCGCTCAGCGCCGCGACGAGACGCGCGAAACGGGCGTTGCCTGCGAGATCCTCCACGAGCACCGGATCGCCGTGATCGTCGGCGAGCGGAATACACCAGTTCGGATACTGCGCCGACCCGGTGCCGGGCTGGTTCTGGATGCGCCGCTCCCCCACCGCGTCGACGAGTGCGACACCCAGGAGTGCCGACGGAGTGGCCGCGATGAGGCGGTAGAGCGCCTCGACCGTTCGCTGGTCCGTGAGCGGAATCCCGTCCGGCAGCAGCCCACGATCGCGCGCCATCGCCAGCACGGCGTCGCGCTCACGCTCGTCGCGCGCCCGTTCGGCTTCCTCGCCGGTCTCCAACAGACCCAGCCGGGAACGCAATTCGATGTGATCCCCGGCGAGATAGCCGACGGTCGGCGGTAGATCGTGCGTGGTCACGGACGTCAGGCAGAGCTGTCGATACTCTTCCGGAGGGATGGCACCGTCGGGGCCGTGTTCGAACCAGAGGATAGATGTACCGAGAATTCCTCTCTGCGCCAGCGCATCCTGGACATGGCGCTCGAAGACTCCGAGATCTTCGCCGATCACCACGGCGTCGGCACGCTCGGCCTCCAATGCGAGGATGCCGATGAGGGCATCGTGGTCGTAGTGGACATAGGTGCCGTCGGCCGGTCCCATGCCATCCGGAATCCACCACAGTCGGAACAACCCGAGGATGTGGTCGACGCGCAGCCCTCCGGCATGCCGAAGAACGGTCCGGAGCATGTCCCGATAGGGCGCATAGCCTGCCTCGGCCAACCGCCGGGGATGCCACGGCGGCTGATCCCAGCCCTGGCCCTGCTGATTGAAGCCGTCCGGAGGCGCGCCGACCGTGGCTCCGCTCGCCAGGACGTCGCCGAGCATCCAGACGTCGGCACCGTGCCGGGCCACCCCGACTGCCAGATCGGCGATGATCCCGATGTCCATCCCCGCCGAGCGTGCTGCCTGCTGCGCGCCGGCCAGCTGCTGGTCGCAGATCCACTGGAGCCACGTGTAGAACTCGACCCGGTCCGCCAGGCGACGACGTTGTCGTTTGACAAAGGCCTTGTCCTGCAGTTGATCGGACCATCTCGGATCATCCGGCGCGTATCGCTCGGTCAATGCGCACCAGGTCGCGAACCTGCGTAGCCCCTTGCCCTCCCGTGTGCGGAACGCGCGGTACTCGGCCGCCCGGTCCTCATCCAGCGGTTGTCGATGGATCAGCTCGAGGGCCGCCAACTTGGCGCGGAAGGACTTGTTGCGCTTGATTTTCAGTGGATTCAGGTTGTCATCGAGAAAATCCCGCCGAAGCGCGCGCAGCTTCTTGCGTGCGCTCTTGTCCAGATCCGACAGCTCGGGGATGTCGGTCACGCGGATGTAGAGCGGGTTGACGAATCGACGGGTCACCGGCAGGTAGGGCGACGCCTCGATGGGCGCGTGCGGCTGCGCGGCGTGCAACGGATTGACCTGCACGAAGTCCGCGCCGTAACTGCTCGCCGCCACTTCGCAGATCTGGGCGAGATCGGCGAAGTCACCCACTCCCCACGATCTGGCCGATCTCGTCGAATAGAGCTGGACCGCCAGCCCCCACCGCTTGCGACCGGTCAGCCGTGCCGCGGTGGACAACCGTCGCGGCGTGACTATCAGTGGACGCTCCGCGGTCACCTCCGACACGGGATCGAGCGCGTGCAACATGTGATAGCCGGGCATCAGATCACGTGGGACCTCGAATGTCGCACGGCCGACCAGGATCTCGTCAACCTCACGGGGCTCCACCCAGACATCGATCTGGGGCGGGTGCGCGTCACCACCGTCTTCCGTGGTGATCCACACGTGCACGGGATTCCAGTGCGGGACATGGACGACAAACGTCGATCCGGACCCCTCGGTGGACACCGTCACGGGCGGGAGCATCATGCGCCATGGCTCGTCGTCGAGAGCGGCATGCGCCGTGGCGATCTCGTCGGCCGAACCGGCTGCGATGCCCAGCGAACCGAGTACCGCGACGATCGTCTCCGAGCTCACCTCGTGATCGAGCTCGTCCCAGCCCACGTAGCTCGTTGCCACACCACACCGCCGGGCGAGTCCGGCCAGCTGCCCGCGGGCCACATCGTCGGTCGTCACGCCTGCATCGTCTCAGGATTCGGGCAGCAGCGCGCGTCATCGCCGCTCTGCGGGCGCCCGTCGAAACGCTCCGCTAGTGTGATCGCCATCACCACAATCGGTGGGCGCCGGCGAGCCCCACCGCATCGAAAGGGACACCATGGCCGACACCCTGACCCTCGACCCCGCCACCACCGCTCTCGTTCTCATCGAATTCCAGAACGAGTTCACCAGCGACGGCGGTGTCTTGCACGATGCCGTCTCCGAGGTGATGGACAAGACCGGAATGCTCGCCAACACTGTCGCGCTGGTCGAGAAGGCCCGCGACGCGGGTGTGACGATCATGCATGCCCCGATCACTTTCGCACCGGGCTATGGCGAACTCACGCGACATCCGTACGGGATCCTCAAAGGTGTCGTCGACGGCAATGCGTTCGTCAAGGACTCGTGGGGTGCGACGATCGTCGACGATCTCACCCCGGCCGACGGCGACATCGTCATCGAGGGCAAGCGCGGACTGGACACATTCGCGAGCACCAACCTCGATTTCATCCTGCGCAGCAAAGGCATCACCACGATCATCCTCGGTGGATTCCTCACCAACTGCTGTGTGGAATCGACCATGCGATCGGGGTACGAGAACGGGTATCGCGTGATCACGCTGACCGACTGCACTGCGGCCACATCGGTCGCCGAGCACGACAACGCGATCAGTTTCGATTACCCGATGTTCTCCCAACCGGTGGAGTCGACCGCGGTACTGTCCGCCCTCTGATCGGACTTTCGTTCACGGTGCCCGGGTCCCCGTCACCAGGTGCAGATCGCGTTGCCGGATCAACGAGGTGGCGATCACGCTGATGACCGCCGTGATCGCGAGGTATGCCGCGGCGAGCCATGGAGACCCACCGGCCGCACCGATCAGGGCGGTCAGGATCAGTGGCGTCAGCCCGGAGGCGTAGATGCCGGAGAACTGATAGACCACCGACAGGCCGGTGTAGCGGACTTCGGTGGGGTACAGACTGGCGAAGAGCGTGCCCTGTGCGCCGTAGAAGAGTGCGTGCACCACCCCGAAGACCACGACCAGTGCGACGGTGAACCACACCAGGCTCTTCGTCCCGAACAGGGCGAACACCGGGAACACGACCAGCCCGTACGCCGCGATGCCGATCAGATAGATGCGTTTGGGTCCGTAACGGTCGGTCAGCAGCCCCGACACCGGCAGCAGCAGTGCCATCACCACCGATGCGATCGTGACGGAGATCAGCACCGGCACCTCGGCGAGATCGAGTTCCTTGGTCGCGTAGGCGATCGCGAACACACCCCAGGTGTTGAACGCCGAACCCTCACCCCAACGCGCCAACATGCCGAGGACCGTGTTGCGCGTGTTCGGGGGCAACACGACGTCGCGCAACGGCGCCGACGATTTCTTGGCGAGCGCCGCCACCTCGGCGAACGCCGGCGTCTCGTCGACCTTGAGCCGGACGATGAAGCCGATCACCACGAGCACGACGCTGACGAGGAAGGCGATCCGCCACCCGTAGGTGAGGAACGCATCGTCGTCGAGGGTCACCTGCAGGATCGCGAAGACCGCCGTCCCGAGGGCGAGTCCGAGTGCCAGACCGATCTGCGGGATGCTGCCGAACAATCCACGACGACGGCGTGGGCTGTGCTCGACGGCGAGCAGGACGGCGCCCGCCCATTCTCCGCCGAGCGCGAAGCCCTGCAGCACCCGGAGCGCGAGCAGCAGGATGGGCGCGAGCACGCCGATCGATGCCGCGGTGGGCAACACGCCCATCAGTGCGGTCGCGGCACCCATCAGCACCATGGTCAACGCCAGGGTTCGCTTGCGCCCGATGCGATCTCCGATGTGCCCGAAGACGATCCCGCCGATCGGACGGACGACGAACCCCACCGCGAAGGTGGCGAAGGAGAGCAGGGTGCCGACGAATGAGCTCTGATCCGGGAAGAACACCGTGTTGAACACGAGACTCGCCGCGGTCGCGTACAGGAAGAAGTCGTACCACTCGATGGTGGTGCCGAGCAGACTCGCGGCGACGACGGTACGGAGCCGCTTGCGGCGCTCCTCGTCGGTCTCGTCACCCAGGACGCGGGTGTCCGGAGCGCTGAGCGTGGTGGTGGCCATGACCGACGTACGTTAGCGACTCAGCGGCTCGTACCCCAGGGTCCGAATCACGGTGATCAGAACTCTCCGGCCGCGACGTCCGCGCGGTCGGACGGCACACTCAGCCGAACAGGACACCCGGGTTGAAGAGACCTGCCGGATCGAATGCGTCCTTGACGGCACGCATCGCCGCACGGTCGACCTCTCCCCGGCCGAGATGGGTCCACGCGGTCTTCGCACGCCCGATCCCGTGCTCGGCACTGATGCTGCCGCCGTTGGCCGCGACGATGCCGAACACATGTGCGGTCAGCTCCTCGACGCGGTCCTCGGGGACGTCGAGCAGATTGACATGGATGTTGCCGTCACCGATGTGCCCGAAGAGGATGGGGCGGCACGCGTGGTCGACCATCCCGGCCACCGCCTGGAGTTCGGCAAGAGCCTCGGGGAGCGCCCGGATCGGCACCGACACATCGAGTTTGACCACCGGTGTCGCACTCGATCGCGCAATGGACTCGGTGTGCTGTTCCCGGGCCGCCCACAGAGCTCGGGCCGGGCCCGGCTCGAGCACCGCGTCGGCGACCGGCGCATTCTCCAGCGCCTCGAGCACCACGGCCTCGACGTCGCCCGTCCCGGATGTCTCGACGAGCACGTAGAAGGGTGCGCGCGCGGCAACCGGGCGTCGTGGTCCGTACTCCTCGACGAGCGTGATACCCGCCTCGGTCATGATCTCGGCGGCCTCGATGTTCAGCCCCCGCTCGGTCAAGGATCCGAGGAAGTCGATCGCGTCCGCGGCATGGTGCACGGCCGCCACACTGACGATCGTGTCGCCCGGTGGTGCGACGAGCCGGAACAGCACGCGGGTGATGACCGCGAGGGTGCCCTCGCTGCCGGCGAGCAGTCCCGGAAGGTCGTAGCCGACATTGTCTTTCACGAGCGATGTCCACCGGCGCAGGATTTGGCCGTCCGCCAGGACAGCCTCGACCCCGAGGACCTGGCTGCGGGTGTTGCCGTGCCGGATCATCCGGATTCCGCCCGCATTGGTGGCGACCAGGCCGCCTGCGGTCGCCGATTCCCGGGAAGCGAGGTCGACGGGAAACCTCAGTCCGAACTCGGCGGCCTGGCGATCGATCGCGTCGATCGTCGCACCGGCCTGCGCCCCGACGCACCGACCGATGGTGTCGACGCCGTCGATGTCGGTCATCCGCGTTGTCGTCACGAGGACCAGAGGACGGTCGGCGGGGTCCCCACCGACGGGTGGCACCGACCCGCCGACCAGACCGGTGTTGCCGCCTTGCACGCAGATCGCGATCCCGGCATCGGCGCACACCGCGACGACGGCGGCCACCTCCTCGGTGGTGCGCGGTCGGATTACCGCATCGGCCCGCCCGGTCCACCGGCCGGTCCAATCGGTCAGGTAGCCGGCGGCCGCATCGACGTCGTCGAGCACGTGCGCATCGCCGACGACGGCACGCAGGTCGGCCAGCGGTATCGGGCTCATCCGTCGATCCCGGTCATCTCTCGAGTATCGACCAGAAACGCGGGCTTTTCAGGCGAGCGCGTCGGCGATCGGGGTGTCTCCGTCGTCGAACTCGATGGTGCGCTTGATGGTCGTCGGGTCAGCGAGCACCGCGGCGGCCACCAGCGCGACGTTGTCGCGGCTGACCTCGCTGCTCGCCGAACGGTTCCCACCCACGGCGATCCGACCGCTGCCCTGCTCGTCGGTCAACCGGCTCGGTCCCAGAATTGTCCAGTCCAATCCCGAACCCCTCAGATGCGTGTCGGCCGCCGCTTTGGCCTCGGCGTAGGGGTAGAACGAATTGTCCTCGGGAACACCATGATCGGGTCCGGCACCGAAATAGGACACCATGACGTAGCGCTTCGCGCCTGCCGTCGCGGCGGCATCCATCGACCGGATCGCCGCGTCGCGATCCACGGCGAAGGTCCGGTCGGGGTCACCGCCCCCCGCTCCCGCGGACCACACCACGGCGTCGTGACCGGCCAGCACGGATGCGAGTCCGGCACCGTCCAGGTCCTCGACGTCGGCCACGACGGGGGTGGCGCCGGTGGCCGCCACATCGTCGACGTGCGCCTCGTTGCGGATGATCGACGTCACGTCGTCACCGCGCTCGGACAACGTCTTCGCCAAGCGCAATGCGATCTTGCCGTGTCCTCCGATGATTGCCACGCGGGCCATCCTGGGCTCCTCTCGATCGGGATCGTCTCCGATCCACGCTACCGACGTCAGACCTTGGTGCGCCCCCGTACGAGGCCGACCAGCCAGATCAGCAGGCACGCCCCCGCCAAGCACGTCACGAAGCTGAAGATGAGGCCGCCGCCCTCGACGTCGACGCCGAACAGTCGGAGGATGAACCCACCGATCAGCCCTCCGACGATGCCGACCACGATGTTCAGCAGAATGCCCTGTTGGGCGTTGGTTTTCATGATCATGCTGGCCACCCACCCCGCCAGTCCGCCGATGATGACCCATCCGATGATTCCCAGTCCGAGCACGGCTCCTCCAGATCTTCGGCGTCGGCACACCGTCGCCGCTGCGATCGGTGGCGTGTACAGGGCGGACGCTACGCCCGCACCGCTCAGGGCGGACCCACGACACCGAATTCGTCGCGAAGACGAGACCACCGACACTCCCGCCGGCCACCGAGACCTTTACCATTCGCTTACTTAGCACTAAGCAACTAACGTGCTGGGCAAGCGACAACCACTGGCCGCGGTGTTCCACGCGACCTCTCAGGGCGAAGGAATCAGGCCATGACACGAGCCGTCTCCGGTGCGGAGATCGTCGGCAACGCCGACGTCGCGACGCTCTATCACCAGCTCACACGTATCAACCGGACGCTGCGCACCCGAGGGGGCAAGAGCAATCTCACTGCCGGGGTCGCCGCAGCGCTGTGGACGGTCATCAATCACGCCCCCATCCGCCTGTCGGAACTCGCCGAGCGTGAGTCGGTGACCGCGCCGACGATGTCCCGGATCGTCGCGGCACTCGAGGAACAGGGTTTCGTGGAGCGGACTCCGGACCCCGACGACGGCCGGGCACGGTTGCTCACCCCGACCCCGGCCGGGGTGGAACTCATCGCGAACGCACGGACCGAGAGAGCGCGCGTGCTCGCGGCGGCCCTCGACCGCCTCGACGACGACGACCGATCGACCGTCAGCCGCGGGCTGATGATCCTCGCCCAGGCGCTCGGCACGACCTGATCTCACCGACCCGATCCGTCGACTCGCCAATTCCCCCAAGGACTTCCATGACCTCCGCCACCCTCGCCGCTCCTGCCGCGGCCGACCCGGGTCCCGATCCCGGGTACAAATGGATCGCGCTGTCCAACACCACTTTGGGCATGCTGATCGCCACCATCAACAGCTCGATCGTCCTGATCGCCCTCCCGGACATCTTCCGCGGGATTCACGTCAACCCGTTGCTCCCCGAGAACACCAGCTACCTGCTGTGGATGATGATGGGCTTCCTGGTGGTCACCGCCGTGCTGGTGGTGAGCTTCGGACGCCTCGGCGACATGTTCGGTCGCGCCCGCATGTACAACTTGGGTTTCGCGATCTTCACCGTCTCGTCGGTCTTTCTCGCCATCACCTGGTTCGACGGCAGCGCCGCCGCGATCTGGCTCATCGCCTGGCGCATCGTCCAGGGCGTCGGCGGCGCCTTTCTGATGGCGAACTCGTCGGCGATCCTCACCGACGCCTTTCCCGCCGACCAGCGCGGACTCGCGCTCGGCATCAACGGCGTCGCCGCGATCGCCGGCTCGTTCCTCGGCCTGTTGGTGGGCGGCATCCTCGCGCCCATCCACTGGAACCTCGTCTTCCTCGTGTCGGTGCCCTTCGGCGTCATCGGGACCATCTGGGCCTACCTCAAACTGCGCGACACCGGTGTGCGCCGCCGCGCGCAGATGGACTGGTGGGGCAACATCACCTTCGCGGTCGGGCTCGTGGCCGTGCTCGTCGGCATCACCTACGGCATCCAGCCGTACGGCGGACACAGCATGGGCTGGTCCAGCCCGATGGTGCTGTCGTGCCTGATCGGCGGCACCCTCATGCTGGTCGCCTTCGTGTTCATCGAGACACAGGTGCCGAGCCCGCTGTTCAACCTGCACCTGTTCGCCAACCGCTCGTTCACCTTCGGCAACATCGCCAACCTCATGTCGTCGATCGGCCGTGGCGGACTGCAGTTCATCCTCATCATCTGGCTCCAGGGGATCTGGCTCCCCCAGCACGGGTACAACTTCGAGCAGACGCCACTCTGGTCAGCCATCTACATGATCCCGATCACCATCGGATTCCTGCTGACCGCACCGCTGTCGGGCGCTCTGTCGGACCGATTGGGCACCAAATGGTTCACCACCACCGGCATGCTCATCACCGCGGGGACATTCGCCGCGCTCATCGCGATGCCGGTCGACTTCTCCTACCCCACGTTCGCAATCGTGTTGTTCCTCAACGGCGTCGGCATGGGTATGTTCTCGTCGCCGAACCGCGCCGAGGTGATGAACAGCCTGCCCGCGGACGCCCGTGGCGCCGGATCGGGCATGATGACGACCTTCCAGAACGCCGCCATGGTGCTGTCGATCGGACTGTTCTTCAGTCTGATGATCAGCGGACTCTCGGCTCATCTGCCGGCAACGATGGGCGCCGGACTCACCGCGAACGGGGTGCCACCGGTGCAAGCCGACCAGATCGCGCACCTGCCGGCGGTCGCCGTCCTCTTCGCCGCCTTCCTCGGTTACAACCCGGTGGAACAACTGCTCGGCCCGCAACTGTCGAGCCTGCCGCAGGGTAATCAGGACACGCTGACCGGACTGGACTTCTTCCCCCACCTCATCAGCAGTCCGTTCGCCGACGGCCTCAGCGCCGCTTTCACCTTCGCGATCGTGTGTTGCGTGATCGGTGCGCTCGCATCTTTGTTCACCAGCGGCCGCAGGTCGAAGGCCGGCGAACTCGAGGAGATCGACGAGGAGACCTCCGGCGGGGCGACCGCAGACGTCGTCGAGCCGGTCACGTCCGAACTCTCGCCGCCGCTTCGGTCGTGACCTCTTGAGCGAGCTCGCGGAGCCGTTCGCGATGCCGGTGCCCAGGCCGCCCTGTGCACCGATGGTCGCGATCGTCGTCGGCCAAGCCGCATGCGATCGTCTCGGATCGAGCCGATCGCCCCTCAGCCGTGGAACTCGTTCTTCGGCAAGCGCGGTCGCGCTCCGGCAGGCCAACGTCGACCCGGCACGCGCAGCGTCCATCCGGCCGGCGCCACGGTGAAGTCCATCCACCGACCGTCGCCGAGCCAGAGCGACCACAGGTCCTCGTCGGGAAAATCGCCGATACGCACGAACAGGTCCTGGCGGCCGACGTGTGCAGTCATCCAGCCCTGGTCGTCGGGATCGTCGACGAAGACCGCCGTCGCGGCGAGCGCCGCCTCCAGGTCGTCGACGCGATCGGAGCGTTTGACCATCTGATCGTCTCCCCCCTCAGTCCTCGAAGCGGACCGAGCTGACGGCCGATGCGATCGACCGCCGGAACGTGTCGCCCTCGCGGGCCGGCGCAGTTCCGGTCGCGTGCAGGAGATACGCGACGTTGCCGCGGCGGTAGGCGGCGTATCGAATTGCGCAATACCAGGTCTGATCGTCACCGACGTAGGTGCCCGTCTGCATCGACGAGCCCTCGGTCCGGAAGCCCGGTTTCGTTCGGGACGCCTCGTTCTCGGTCCACTCGGGCAGGGCACGCGGTTCGACGAAGGCGTGATCGATGAGGCGGGAGACATCGGCACCGTGGTCGACGACGAAACGGGTCACCACGACCGCCACTGTTCCGTCGTTGCCGTGGTCGGCGATGAACAGCTGGAGGTATCCCGGCGCAGTGGCATGTCGCCAGACGTCGCGGTCGACGTCGATCAGCACCTCACCCGGGATGGATCGCTCATCGGTCACGCGACTGGCGGTGACCGCCATCCGTTCGAGGCGTTCGAGAATCGGTGTCTCGTCGCCGTCACGTGAGCGGTCGATCCGACGAGCACGCGCCGCCGCGTCGTACGCGACCGCATACGGTCGCAGCAGCGTCGGCTCCACCAACCGGTTCTCGTCCCGGGATGGGCGGTCGAGGTGATCGGTCTCAGCGGTCACCTCCGGTCACGCACCCTGCCACCTGCGGCTTCGGCGCGCGTATCCGCGCCCGTCGCGTCCACCCAGTATTCGGCCACCAGCCGAGGATAGTCAGGAGGACCCACCAATGGGTGATCAACTCAGCGCACGGCGTGTGAGATCCGCGATCTCGTCCGAAAAGGCAACGAGCATAATGGATTCGACAGTTGAATTTGCATCTTTGACAGCCCGAACCTGCTGGTCGACGGCGTCGTCGAGTGGCCATCCGTAGGCACCACCGGAGATGAGCGGGAAGGCCAGGGATTGCGCACCGATCGCGACCGCCAGACGCAGGCTGCGGCTGTAGCACGACCGCAACACCTGCGACCGGTCCTCACGGTCGGAGTACACCGGGCCGACCGTGTGGATCACCCAGCGCGCCGGCAGGTCACCGGCCGTGGTGGCGACGGCGGCACCGGCCTCGAGACCGGACGGCAACGTCGTCTCACGAAGCAGACGGCATTCCCGGAGGATGGCGGGGCCGCCGGCGCGATGAATCGCACCGTCGACGCCACCGCCGCCGAGCAACGAGGAGTTCGCGGCGTTGACGATGACGTCGGTACGCACCGAAGTGATGTCACCGGTGACGACGTCGATACCGCTCATGTTCCCCGATTGTAGGCGCGCCTACAGCGACGAGGAACCGTTCTGATGTTTGCCCGACTTGGACCGGTAGAGCATGTAGCCGCCGTAGATCGCCAGGCCGAACAGCGCAATCCAGAAGAGTCCCTTCAGAAGTGGGCCGACCATCGCGAGGGCGAGGAGCACCACCGCGATGATGCCGAGCACTTTCCAGAAGCCGAGTCCGTTGCCGGTCATGTTTGTGGGGGTTGTTGGTGTGGTCATGACTCCACTGTGGACTTCCCGCGGCCGGAAATCATCAGGTGACGGTCGAATTCGGGGAAAGATCAGGGGCTTCCCTGACTCGCCGTCGCGCACTCATCGCGACGCCGACCGCCCGAGCCGCGCCGGCTCGGTGTACGAGCAGCCGAGATCGCCCGGAGACGGGAAGCCGCAGCGGTCCCGAAACCATGCGACACCGATCTCGGCGACGCGGCGACGGGAACGGCTCATCAGGTATCCGTGGGTGCACTCGTCGAAGACGTCGTCGTAGAACCAGGTGTCGAGCGCGGTGCGCGGCACGCTGAACGACGCGAGCAGCGGCGCCGACATGACCACGGTGGAGAGCCGGAGCAGGAAGGTCTCCGAGCTCAGCGACTGGATCTGTGCGCATTCGACGTCGTCGGTGTCGTCGACCCGGACGCCGGCCGGGCCGATGTCCAGGATGGCGGCGCGGGGCATCTCCGCCATCGATTGCACGAGCCACCGTTCCATCGCATCCCAGGTCATCGTCGGCGAAGCACCGGTCCCGCCCGACTCCATGCCGTGCATGTCCGGATGGGGATCTGGTTGCTGCGCGTTCACGGGCACCTCCTGTGGTCGGGATGGCGTCAGTGAATCACCGGCCACCGACAGTCTCCGTCGCCCGCCGGTCGTGTTGGCAGGATGGATTCCGTGCCCATCCCAGATTTCATCCGTGACCTGCGCCGCCACATCGGACACGAACCTCTCTGGCTGTCCGGTGTCAGTGCGGTGGTGCTCGACGGCACCGGACGCATCCTGCTCACCCATCGTGCGGACACGCATGAATGGGCGGTGGTGTCCGGTGTCCTCGAACCCGGGGAGGAGCCCGCTCAAGCGGTGCTGCGCGAGGTCGCCGAGGAGACCGGCATCCGGGCCGAGCTGGTGCGCCTGACCAGCGTTGACGTGACGCCGATGATCACCTACCCCAACGGCGACCACTCGCAGTACCTCGACGTCTGTTTCCTCGCCCGCCACGTGGACGGTGAACCGCACGCAGCCGACGACGAGAACACCGACGTCGCCTGGTTTCCCGCGGACGACCTACCCGAGGACCTCGCCGAGACGTCGCGGCTCCGCATCCAGAACGCGCTCCGCGACGATCCGGCGGCGTGGTTCCGCCGGTAGTCCGGGCGGGTCCGTCGACCCGAATGCGTCAGGGCTGCGGCGATCCGGCGTCACCGGTCACCGATTGCCGGATCGCCAGGTAGTAGTCGCGCTGCGCCGGGTAGTAGTCGTCGAAATCGATGGCGTCCGGATCGGAACCGTCGATCGCGGCCGACAACCGGTCCAGGTAGTACTCCCAGCCCGGTCCGGTGTTCTCGATCGTCGATGGATCGTCGATGATCTGGCTGAGCACCAGCGTCGTGACCCCGTCGGCCTCGGACAGTTCGACGATCAGATCCCAGGTGCCGAAGTCATCGGTGGTGTGCACCCGCAGCACCCGAGGCGGCTCGCAGCGACGGATCTCGTACCGGGTGGGCGACATGTTCTCCTCCCCCTCGGCGTTCATGGTGAAGTCGACGTGGCCGCTGAGCGGGTCACCGCTGTAGAAACCGATCCACCGGGCCAGTCGATCGGATTCGGTGACCGCCGCCCACACGTCGTCGATACCGGCACGAAACGTACGGGTGAACGCCACGGCGTCCCCTTCGGCGCGGGCGAGGTGACGGCCGGACGGATCTGTGGTCATGCGGAATCCTCCTGTCGGTCGACCGCCGCCCTGCGACGGTCGCGCCTGGTGCGATACACCTCGGTGTCGAGGGCATCGAGCATCTCTTCGTCGATCCTCGATCGGCTGGTGCCCGCCCGTCTGGCGCCGGGCGACGTGTCGGGGCGCGAACCGAGTTCTGCCAGGAACGTCCGGACGTCCTCCAGCGGTGCCGGATCGAGGCGGTAGTGACGTTCCCGGCCCCGCTCGGTGACGTCGGCCAGCCCCGCGGCTGCGAGTATCCGCAGGTGGCGGCTGATGGCGGGCCGGGAGATCGGGTGCTCGCCTGCGAGGGTGTCGGTGATGTCGACGACCCGGCAGGGACCGTCGGCCAGCATCCCGAGGATTTGGCGACGGACCGGATCTGCGATCGCATCGAAGACGCCCATACGAGGAATGGTAACTGATCGGTTACCAATTGCACCACAGCCCGACGACAGGACCCTCGGGCGTGACGACGCCGGCCGACTTCGGATCGGAATACTCGCCCCGGTCCGTACCCTTGGAACAGACATGGCCAAGAGATTCGTCGCGACCGCCTATGGCGACCCTGCTGATGTGCTCGAGTATGTCGATCACGAGATTCCGGCCCCGGCGTCGGGACAGGTGGTCGTGCAGACGCGGGCCATCGGGATGAACCCGGTCGACGTCAAGTCCGTCCGCGGCCAGACCGGCACCGACGGGTCGAAACTGCCCCTCGCGATCGGCTACGAGCTCGCCGGAACGGTGACCGCGGTCGGCGACGTCGCAGGTCCCTTCGCGGTGGGTGACGAGGTCATCGTCTACCGCGCTCGCGGCGCGTACGCCGACAGCGTGCTCGCGAACGTCCGCGCCGTTCATCCGCGACCTGCCGAACTCGACGTCGAGCGCGCAGCCGGGCTCCTCCTCGTCGGGGTCACCGCGGCCGATGCCGTGCGTACCGCAGACGTGACCGAATCCGATGTGGTTCTCGTCCACGGCGGTTCCGGCGCGGTCGGCTCGATCGCCGTGCAGCTCGCGGTGACGGCGGGTGCGACCGTCATCGCCACCGCGAGTGCCGCCAACCACGAACATGTGCGCGCACTCGGTGCGACCCCGGTGGCCTACGGCGACGGACTCCTCGAGCGCATCGCGGCGCTCACGCCTGCGCCGGTCACCGCCGTGATCGACACGGTGGGCAACGACGAGGCCATCGACACCTCACTCACCCTGGTCGACAACCCGGGGAGGATCGTCAGCATCGCCGCCTTCGCACGCGCTGCCGACGGCATCGTCCTGGTGAACGGCAGCACACCGGAGAGCAGACGATATCGGGCCGAAGCCGTCGAGGGTCTCATCGCCGGCGCCGCGGCGGGAACACTCGTCACCGAGGTGGCCGCGACCTTCCCGCTCACTGACGCCGCGACCGCACTCATCGAACTCGAACGCACACATCCACGGGGCAAGTTCATCCTGCTGCCGTGATCAAACCGAAAGCTGATCCAACCGAAAGGAAGTAGCCGAATGTCGGTTCCCACAATCACTCTCAACAACGGTGTCCAGATCCCCCAGCTCGGTTTCGGTGTTTTCCAGATCCCGCCGGAGGAGACCGAGGCGGCCACCCTGGCTGCGCTGGAGGTCGGTTACCGCCACATCGACACCGCGGAGATGTACGGGAACGAGAAGGGCGTGGGCGCCGCCCTCGCCAAATCGGGGCTCGATCGTCGCGACGTGTTCATCACCAGCAAACTGAACAACGGCTTCCATGCCTATGACGACGCCCTCAAGGCCGCCGATCAGACCCTCGCCGACCTCGGTCTGGAGCAGATCGACCTGTTCTTGATCCACTGGCCGCTGCCCGGTGTCGGTGACTATGCCGAGACCTGGCGGGCGCTCGAGAAGTTCCACGGCGACGGCAAAGCGCGAGCGATCGGTGTCTCCAACTTCCAGCGCGCCCACCTCGAGCGGTTGTTCGCCGAAACCGATGTGGTGCCGGCGGTCAACCAGATCGAGGTTCATCCCTACCTGACACAGAATGCCTTGCGCGCATTCAACTCCGAGCACGACATCGCGACCGAGGCGTGGTCGCCGATCGCCCAGGGCGACGTCCTCGACGACCCGGTGCTCGTCAAGATAGCCCAGGAGAAGAACCGCAGCACTGCTCAGGTCACCTTGCGCTGGCACATCCAGCGCGGCGACATCGTGTTCCCCAAGTCGGTGACCCGCGCACGGGTCGAGGAGAACTTCGCCCTCTTCGATTTCGAGCTGTCCGCTGAGGACGTGGCTGCCATCGACGGGCTGAACAAGGACCGTCGTCGCGGACCGAACCCCGACGAGTTCAACTACATCCCGGAGAGCTGACCCGCGGCGTGCCGGAACGATCCGGCCCCGTTCGCACGGCCTCGGCCGCCGGGACCACAATGACCCCATGAGGATCTCCCAGCGCGCCGAGGCCGTCGCGCCGTTCTATGCGATGGAGTTCGGCAAGCGTGCCGCCGAACTCGAGGCGGCCGGTCACGACGTCATCAAATTGAGCATCGGTGAGCCCGACTTCGGTGCACCACCGGCCTTCCTCGCCGCGGTCCGTGAGCTGACCGACGGGCGGCCGCTGACCTATACCGGGGCACTCGGCTTGCCCGAATTGCGCACGGCGATCGCCGGGTTCTGCGGCACCCGATTCGGCGTGGACGTCGACCCACGGCGAGTGGTCGTCACGTCCGGGGCCTCCGCCGCATTGTTGTTGAGCTGCGCGGCCCTCGTCGATCCGGGCGACGAGGTCCTCGTCGCCGATCCGTCGTATCCGTGCAACCGGCAGTTCGCGGAGAGCTTCGGCGCTCACGTGCGTCTGGTCCCGACCACCCCGGCGACGCGTTTCCAATTGACCGCGGAACTCGTCGCCGACACCTGGGGCGAGCACACCCGGGGAGTGATGGTCGCATCACCGTCCAATCCGACCGGGACGTCGGTGCCGCACGACGAACTGGTGCGGATCTGCACCGACGTGGCCGACCGCGACGGATGGCGGATCGTCGACGAGATCTATCTCGGCCTGGCCGATCCCGGGCCCGACGGCACCGCCCCGACGAGCATCCTGGCCGCAGACCCCGGGGCGATCGTCATCAACAGCTTCTCCAAATACTTCGGGATGACGGGCTGGCGTCTGGGCTGGTGCATCGTGCCCGACGACCTCGTCCCGGTGATGGAGCGACTGGCGCAGAACTACTACATCTGCCCTCCGACACCGGCGCAGTACGCCGCCCTCGAGTGCTTCACCGACGAATCGCTCGCCTTGGCCGAGGCCCGCCGCGAGGAGTTCCGTATTCGGCGCGAATTGGTCGTCGACGGCCTGGCGCGGATCGGACTCGATGTGCCGGTGGTGCCCGACGGCGCGTTCTACGTCTACCTCGACGTCTCGCGGACCGGACTGACGTCGTCGGAGTTCTGTGACCGAGCACTACGCGAGGTACACGTGTCCCTCACCCCGGGAAAGGATTTCGGCCACCACACGGCCGACGATCACGTTCGGCTGTCGTACGCGGCATCGACCGACGACCTGACCGAGGGGTTACGGCGGCTCGGCGAGTTCGTCGGCACGCTCAGGCCACCTGCCTGAGTCCGACCGTCAGCGCATCGAGGAGGATGACCGCCATGGGTACAGAGATCATCGATTCACGGAAGATCGAGCGCGCGGTCGGCGAGGTACTCGACGCCGCGGTCTCGGGCTCACCCCGCGTGCCCGGTGTGGTCGCAGGCGTCACCACCGACACGGAACTCCTGACGCTGTCCGCGGCGGGCCTGCGCGCCGGCGACGGCACCGATCCGATGACCGCCGACAGTGTCTTCGCCCTGTTCTCCACCACCAAGGCGATCACCGCGACCGTCACACTGCAACTCGTCGAGCGTGGTCTGCTCGATCTCGATGCACCGGCCGCGGAGTATGCTCCGCGGTTGCGCGACGTCCAGGTGCTCGAGGGCTTCGCCGACGACGGCAGCCTCCGCCTCCGCTCACCGAAATCCGACGTGACGACACGTCAATTACTCACCCACACAGCCGGTTTCGGATATGACTTCTTCAACGAGAACTATCGTCGGCTGACGCGTGACCACGGCGTCCCAGGTGTCATCAGCGCCACGATGGAGTCACTGTCCACTCCGCTGCTCTTTGATCCCGGCACACGGTGGGAGTACGGCAGCAGCATGGACTGGGCCGGACTCGTCGTCGAGGGCGTCACCGGCCACCGACTGGGCGAAGTGATGTCCGAGCACGTCTTCAGCCCCCTTGGCATGTCCGACACGTCGTTCACCCTCGCCGACGACCTGGCCCGACGACGTGCCGTCCTGCACCACCGGGCGCCGGACGGTTCGCTGTCCCCCAATCACAAGTGGAAGATGCCCGACGACCCCGAGGTGCACATGGGCGGGCAGGGCCTCTACTCGACCGCACGCGATTATCTTGCGTTCATCCGGATGTGGCTCAATGACGGCCTCTCCGACTCGGGCGAGCAGATCTTGCGGCCCGAGACGATCGCCGATGCCTCACGCAACCACCTCGGCGACCTCACAGTGACCACCCTGCCCGGCGTGATCCCCGCACTGTCCCACGATGTGGACTTCTTTCCAGGAATCCCCAAATCCTGGGGGCTCAGCTTCCTGATCAACGACGAGGACGCACCCACGGGCCGGCCCGCGGGATCGCTCGCCTGGGCCGGGCTGGCGAATCTGTACTACTGGATCGATCGTCGCACCAAGATCGGCGGATTCTGGGCGACCCAGATCTTCCCGTTCGTCGATCCGACCGCCCTCGACGGCTATCTCGACTTCGAGCGGGCCGTCTACCGCTCACTCGTCTGAGGCCGCACCGCTCCGGATCCCAACCCCGCCCACGGGCGCACCCACTCGCCGATCGGGCACAGAACCTCGCCGATCGGGCACAGAATCTCAGCGACCGTGCCCAGAACGTCGCCGATCGTGCGAGGAGGCTTCGCCTGGGCGGCCATCGCATCTCGCAGGGCCGACCACGCGGTCGCCCGGCGTGAACTCCAGTGCGCGAAAGATGAATCCTATGCCCGATCGGTGAGATTCTGTGGCAACGGTTTACGCCATTCCTTGACGTTGATACCGATCCGGTCGTGCCGCGAACCCGACCATGCGACATCGAGTCCGTGCCTGCGGAGGGTCCCGACTATCTGCTCACCGAGCAACGTCTCGGTGCGCTCGTACGCGACGTGTTCGGCATCGGTGTCGCCGGCCGACATCGCGTCGAGCAGTGCATCCGGCAGGGTGGGATGCGGACGAAAGGCGCTGTAGCCCAGGTAGAGGACCGCGTCGTCGTCCGCGAGCCGTTCGGCGTCCTGTTCGTGGAAGAAGACATAAGCCCATTCGCGGAACTTGTACCAGTCGTCGCGGTCGGGATCCGGGGTGCGTTCGCTGTCGATCTCCTGCGTGGCGCACCGACTGCAGCACGAGAAGTTCATCCGCGCCAGCACCCCGTCCGCGTCGAGGTCGTCGAAGGCTGCGAGGAGACGCGCATAGTCACCGGTGTCGGTCCACTGCCGTTGCGCTTGCGCCCGATCGTCCCACAGCCGGCGGACCTCGCCGACGGCGTCGTCGGGCGACTCACCGGCGTCCTCGGCCCAGTCCCGCGCGTCCGCCTCGATCTCGACGAGCCCGGTGAACCCCGGGATCAACCGAGACCTGACGAGATCACGCAGATCGGCGAGGTGCGCTCCCTGCATATGACTGCTCCATCCAACGGGTCTGATTGGCCATTGGACGCCGCCACCGACCGAATGGTTCCGGCGATGGCGGCGGTTCGTCTGTTCGGACGACACCGCGTAATCTCTCCGACGTGCGCTTCTCCGAGGAACGTGCGGCGCTCGCCGCCGCTGCCCAGCGACTTGCCCGCGCGGGGATGACCCACGGCACCGGCGGAAATCTCTCGGTCCGCGTGGACGATCATGTCCTCCTGACCCCGTCGGGCTGCCGGCTCGCCGATGTCACGCCCGAGCAGATGGTCGCCGTCGACCTCGACGGAACGGTCGTGGAGGACACGCCCTTTCAGCCGACATCCGAGCTACGCATCCACCTCGACGTCTATCAGCACACGTCGGCGGCCGCAGTGGTCCACGCACACCCGATCGCGTCGATCGCCGCTGCCAACGTCGTCGACGAGCTGCCCGTGGTGCACTACACGGCCGCCCTGATCGGGGGTGCAATCCGGGTTGCGCCGTATGCCGTGTTCGGCAGCAGCGCACTCGGCGACGCCGTGGCCGCGGCCCTGACCGGGCGCACGGCCGCCCTGATGCGCAACCACGGTTCGGTCGCATACGGCGACGACCTCGACTCGGCTTGCGACCGAATCGAACTCGTGGACTGGCTGGCCGAGCTCTACCTGCGTTCCGCGGCGATCGCACCGCCCGCGACCCTCACCCACGACGACATCGTCGACGTCGTGGTCACCGCGACACGACGGCAGTATTCACCGTTCCCCGGGAGGAACCCATGAGAGTGGCCACGTTCGGAGCACACGTCCTCGACGTGCTCGCACAGCCTGTGGACGAGATCCCCGGCGGTCAGGGCGCTGCCCTCGTGCAGAACATCCGGATGTCACCGGCTGGACCGGCAGGCGGGACCGCGGTCACCCTCGCCAAGCTAGGCGTCGAGGTCTACACGGTGGGCGCGATCGGCCGCGACGACGCCGGCGACCTGCTGACCACGATGCTCGATCGCAACGGTGTGAACACCGACCATCTCGTCACCGTCGACCAACCGACATCGATGAGCATGTTGCCGATCCGCAGCAACGGCGACCGACCGGCACTGCACCTGCCCGGCGCCAATCTCGCCTACCCACTCGGCAGCGCCCCGCTCGAGCTCCTCACCGGGATGGACCACGTCCACATCGGTGCACCAGAACTCCTCAACCCGCCCGAACTCGCTCCTCTGCTCGCAGACCTCCGCAGCACCGGTACCACCATTTCCGCGGACATCCTCGCCGACGGCGATCCCGGTCTATTCGCCTGGATCGAACCTGTTCTGCCACAACTCGATTACCTCCTCCCCAACGACGACCAGGTCCGCGGATTCACCGGCGAGTCCGACCTGATCGCCGCGTGCCGACGCCTCATCGACCGTGGCGTCAGCTGCGTGGCGGCCACCGCAGGCGCCGACGGAGCCCACGTGGTGACCGCCGACGACGCCGAGCACGCCCACGCCCGGGATGTGACCGTCGTCGACACCAGCGGTTGCGGCGATTCCTTCTCGGCGGGCTTTCTCGCCGCCCGAGGACACGATCTGGGACTCCTCGCCGCCGCGGAGATCGGCTGTGCGGTGGCCGGGATCGTCGCGACCGGACTGGGCAGCGACCACGGCGACTTCACCTGGGCGTCGATCGCGGGCTGACGCGTCGATCGATCGCATGACCCCCAGAAATCTGGGCCGAGAAATCCCCTGATGATCGGGATGGGAATCGTCTTGCGCACGAGCCAGTCTCGAAGGCGTGAACACATCCACTCCCACCACCGTGCGGATCAACCCGTCGACGTGGAACGTGCCGTTTCGCTTCGATCACGCCCAGCTGCGCCCGGCGCCACGCGAAATGCTGACCATCGCGGGTCAGGCCTCCGTCGACGACGACGGGCGTGTTCTCCACGAAGGTGATGTCGCAGCGCAACTCTCACTCGCCGTCCACCATGTCGAGGAGATCCTGGCACGCGCCGGCATGACGCTCGCCGACGCTTTCTCACTGACCATCTACACCACCGACATCGCGGCAACCCTGGCCGCCTACGAGGCGCTCACCGAGCGCCTCGACGCGCACGACGCGACGCCGCCCGCCGCACTCGTCGGCGTCACCGCCCTCGCCCTCCCCGGTCTCGCGGTCGAGATCACCGCACAGGCCGGCCGCTGAACCTCCCCGGCGAGGTTGGTCTCGATACGCCCCTCGCCTGGCGGCTCGCGGCTACTCGACCAGCGGAAAACCTCGCCCACTGATCTACCACATTCCGCTGATCGAGTCGGCAGCGAGCGCAGCGAGCCGCCGTATCGAGATCACCTCCACACCCCCTTCACGCCCTTTCACAACCAGGAGAATCCATGTCCCTCACCACCCCCGACGCCGCCACGGTGACCGGCCCCGTCCTCACCCCCACCGATCCCGGATACGCCGACGAACTGGCCGGCTTCAACCTCGCCTGCGTCCAGACGCCAGACATCGTCGTCGGCGCCACGTCGGCCGACGACGTCGCGGCGGCGGTCCGCCATGCCCGCGGCCACGGTCTACGAGTCGGCGTTCGCGCCACCGGCCACGGCCCGGTCATCGAAGGCGACGGACACCTCACCATCACCACCTCCCGGATGACCGAGGTCAGCGTCGACCCGGTCGCGAAGACGGCGCGAGTCGGTGCGGGCGCCCGGTGGCGCGACCTGGTCGCCGCCACCGCACCTCATGGACTCACCGGTCTCGTCGGGTCGTCGTCGTCGGTCGGTGTCGTCGGGTACACACTCGGTGGCGGACTCAGTCCCCTCGGACGGCAATTCGGCTATGCCGCCGACCTCGTCCGCAGCATCGAGGTGGTGACCGCCGACGGCATCATCCGCACGGTCGACGCCGGCGCCGGGTCCGATCTGTTCTGGGCGCTGCTCGGCGGCCGGGACGGCTGCGGGATCGTGACGTCGATCGAGTTCGACCTGATCGGCCTCACCACGATCTATGGCGGCGGCATCTTCTTCGCCGGCGCCGCGGCCGAACAGGTCCTGCACGCCTGGCGGCGATGGGCACCGACCCTTCCGGTGGAGGCGGGAACCTCGGTGGCCATCCTGCGCCTGCCGCCGGACCCCACGCTCCCACCGCCGCTGCAGGGGCAGATCGCGGTGCACGTGCGGTTCACCTACACCGGAGATCCCGCGGTCGGTGCGCCGTTGCTCGCCCCGATGACGACCGCCGGACCGGTGCTGCTGGCCAACGTCGACGTGATGCCGGTGGCCGCATTGGATGCCGTGCACATGGATCCCCCGGGCCCGATGCCCAGCATCGAACGTGGCAGCGCATTACGGGAACTCCCGGCCGAGGCCGTCGATGCGGTCCTCGAAGTGGCGGGACCAACGGTCGCGAGTCCACTCGCCATCGTCGAACTCCGCCTGCTGGGTGGGAAACTGACTGCACCACAGGGTGTTCCCAATTCCGTCACCGCGCGGTCGGCGGCTTACAGCATCCTCGCCATCGCGGTCCCGGCAGGCCCTGCCGCGGAACTGGCCGGCCCGCATGTCGGCGCGGTGAACGATGCGGTCGCACCGTGGGCCGACGGAGCGCTCCCCAACTTCGCCGGCCGGACACCGGTCGCGGACTTGCCCGCACTGTGGTCACCGGACGATCGTGACCGTCTGTCGGCCATCCGCGAGCGCCACGATCCGAACGGGATGTTCCGCCGGGCCGTGTGACCCCCGAATGTCTGCTCCACAAATCTGGGATGGACATCTGACCTGCGACGACGGAAACTGATGACCATGGCCACAGCAGCCTTGACCGCCGAGCGCGTACGCCGCGACATCGACGTGCTGGCCCATGCGGGTCTCGGGGTGAGCGACTTCATCGGCGAGGCCATCGAGTCGCTCACCCGTGCGGTCCCGCACGCCGCGGCGTGCGCGGCCACCGTCGACCCGAACTCGTTGATCCTGACGAGCGTTCGCAAGTACGGATCGTTGGTCGGTCGCAACACCCACGACGACGAGTTCGGGCTGATGGAGTACGGCCAGGCCGAGGACTCGTCGTTCCGCGAGCTTGCACTCGCCCATGTCGACGCGGTCGGTGTGGACGAACTCACCGGCGGTGACAACCGACGTTCGCCCCGGATGGCCGAATTCATGACGCCGCACTTCGACTTCCGGGATGAGGCGCGGCTGATCCTGCGCGACGGCGCGCAGGTCTGGGGCGCCATCGCATTCTTCCGGGAGGCCGGCGAGTCGCCGTTCGACACCGGCGAGATCGACTATCTCGACACCTTGTCGCAGACCATGGCACGCGGCGTCCGGACCGGGCTGCTCACCACGATCGTCGCCGAACCCCAGGTCACCTCGACCGGACCGTGTGTCCTCATCGTCGACAGCACCAACCAGATGATCCAGATGAGTGCGGGTGCCGAAGAGCGCCTCGACGACCTGCTGACCGGAAAGAACAGCGGCGCAGCGAGTTCGGTGATCACCTCGCTGGTGGGCGCGGCCCGGCGTTACGGTCGCGGCGAGACCGACGTCCCGCCCCGATTACGCGTCCGGGCGGCTTCCGGCATGTGGCTGGTGGTGCACGCGTCGCCGCTCTCGAACGCCGAGGGACGAGTCGGCGAGGTGGTGGTGACGATCGAGGAGGCGCGGCCCCCGGAGATCGTGCCGATGGTGGTCGCCGCCTTCGGGCTGACCGCCCGTGAACGCGACGTCACCCAGATGGTGCTCCAGGGCGTGGCGACCAAGGACATCGCGACCACGCTGCACGTGTCCGCCTACACGGTCCAGGACCACCTCAAGTCGATCTTCGACAAGGCCGGTGTCCGGAGTCGGCGCGAACTCATCGCACGTGTCTACTTCGACCAATATGCCCCGCGGATGAACGACCCGTTACTGCCGTCGGGGTCGTTCGACGTCGCCGGCGGGTAGCGTCTACCTGACCATCCGTACCGCAAGGTCGCCGTAGGCGTGGCCCAGGGCCTCGGGGTCACGATGCGTCCGCGATGGAAACCAGCGACAGACATCGACGCACAGGGAGGACAGAGCCAACACCGCATCGTCGGCCGCGGCGACGGTGAACTCCCCCGACGCCACGCCCCTGCTCACGATGGCGCCGATCACGTCGGACGTGTCACGACGGATCGCGGTGATCTCGCGATAGTGCTCGTGGGTCAATCCGTGCAATTCGTACTGCACGACTTTCGCGAGCTGATGGTGCTCCGCCTGCCACCGCGCGAATTCCCGCACGACCGCACGTAACCGCTGGTCGTCTGGCGCCGACTCGTCGTCGACGGCGCGCAGTGCCGCCAGCACGCCGCGGTGGCCCTGGACCGCGATCGCGTAGAGCAATTCCTCTTTCGATCGATAGTGCGGATACATCGCCGCGGCGCTCATGTTCAACCGCTTCGCGATCTGCCGCGTGGAGGTCCCGCCGTATCCGACCTCGGCGAAGGACGCGATCGCCGCCTGGCGGATCCGTTCCGCAGCCACCGAGTCGCCGGCACGCGTCACGGCCATCTCCCACCTCGCTCCCGACCACAGCCTTGTTGACCAGATCGCACTGTACGGTGCATCATAAGCGAGCGCTTAGAAATGAGCGAGCGCTTAGTTGCCGAAGGAGTCCCATGGCCGCCCCGATCTCCCGTCGCGATCTCGAGTTCCTGCTCTACGAGTGGCTCGACGTCGAGAAGCTGACCAGCCGCGATCACTTCCGGGAACACTCCCGGGAGACCTTCGACGCGGTACTCGAACTCAGCGAGGACCTGGCGACCAAGCGTTTCGCCCCGGCCAACAAGCTCGGCGACCAGAACGAGCCGTACGTCGGCGACGACGGCAAGGTCGTGTTGCCCGACGAGATCTCCTCGGGCATCGCCGAGTTCGTCAAGGCCGGCCTGATGGCGAGTTCGTACGACGAATCGCTGGGCGGCATGCAGCTCCCCACCGTGATCAGTCGGGCCTCGAGCGCATGGTTCCAGGCCGCCAACGCGGCGATGTCGTCGTACACATTCCTCACCGTCGGCAACGCGAATCTGCTCGCCGAGTACGGCACCCCCGAGCAGCTCGACACCTGGGTCCGCCCCATGGTCGAGGGCCGGTTCTTCGGCACGATGTGCCTCTCGGAACCGCAGGCAGGTTCGTCGCTGGCCGACATCACCACCAAGGCCGAGCCGATGTCCGACGGCACGTACCGGATCACCGGCACCAAGATGTGGATCTCGGCCGGCGACCACGAACTCTCCGAGAACATCGTGCACCTCGTGCTCGCGAAGGCACCAGGAGGCGGGCCCGGCGTCAAGGGCATCTCCTTGTTCATCGTGCCCAAATACCTGGCGGACGGCACCCGCAACGACGTTGCCCTCGTCGGCCTCAACCACAAGATGGGCAACCGGGCTACCACCAACACCCTGCTGAACTTCGGTGACGGCACGCACTCGCCGACGTCGGAGACAGGTGCTGTCGGCTACCTCGTCGGCGAGGAACACCGTGGCCTGAGCTACATGTTCCACATGATGAACGAGGCACGGATCGGGGTCGGATTCCTGGCCACGTCATTGGGATACGCGGGGTATCTCGCATCGCTCGAGTACGCGAAGGTCCGCACGCAGGGCCGTCTGGTCGACCAGAAGGACCTGTCGAGCAAACCCGTGCCGATCATCGAACACGCCGACGTCAAGCGGATGCTGCTTGCCCAGAAGTCCTATGTGGAGGGCGCTCTCGCGCTCGGCCTGTACTGCAGCAAACTGGTCGACGAGCAGTCCACCAGCAGTGGCGACGAGCAGGCTCGGGCGGGTCTGCTCCTCGACGTGCTCACCCCGATCGCGAAGAGCTGGCCGTCGCAGTGGTGCCTGGAGGCCAACAGCCTGGCCATCCAGGTGCACGGCGGCTACGGCTACACAAAGGAATTCGACGTCGAGCAGTACTACCGCGACAACCGGTTGAACCCGATTCACGAGGGCACCCACGGCATTCACGGGCTCGACCTGCTCGGCCGGAAGGTGGTCATGCAGGGCGGCGCGGGCCTCACCCTGCTCGCCGAGACGATCGGCGCGACCATCGATCGCGCAGCCTCCGGCGAAGCCACCGCGGAGTACGCCACCGACCTCCGGAAAGCTGTCGACCAGCTGGTCACCACCACGGCACAGGCGTGGTCGGCCGGCGATCCGGCGCTGTCGCTCGCCAATGCCACCGCGTATCTGGAGGCGGCCGGACACATCGTCGTGGCCTGGGTGTGGCTCGAGCAGCTCCTCGCGGCCGCTGACCGGACGGGCGACTTCTACGACGGCAAACGTGCTGCCGCCCAGTACTTCTTCCGTTACGAGCTGCCGAAGACGGCTGCGCAGCTGTCGCTGGTCGCCGCGCTCGACCGCACCACCCTGGACACCGACCCGGTCTGGTTCTGACCGGCCGCCGCACCGACCCTAGGAGTCACCAGATGTCACTGTTGGACATGTTCGACCTGACCGACAAGGTCGTCGTCGTCACGGGCGCGTCGTCGGGTCTCGGGGTGTCGTTCGCCACCGGGTTCGCCGAGGCAGGAGCCGACATCGTGCTCGCCGCCCGGCGGGCCGAGCGCCTCGCCGACACCGCCGCCAAAGTGGAGGCCCTGGGCCGCAGAGCGCTGTGCGTGCCAGCCGACGTCGCCGATCCCGACCAGTGCCAGGCCGTCATCGATGCGGCGATGGAAACCTTCGGCCGGGTGGACGTCCTGATCAACAACGCCGGTGTGGGTACCGCCGTCCCGGCAACCCGCGAGACCCCCGATCAGTTCCGCTCTGTTGTCGATGTCAACCTCAACGGTTCGTACTGGATGGCCCAGGCATGCGGTCGGGTCATGCAACCCGGCAGCGCGGTCGTCAACATCTCCAGTGTCCTGGGCATCACCACCGCCGGACTGCCGCAGGCCGCATACGCGGCCAGCAAGGCAGGCGTCATCGGACTCACGCGCGATCTGGCCCAGCAATGGGCGTCGCGCAAGGGAATCCGGGTCAACGCGATCGCGCCGGGATTCTTCGAGAGCGAGATGACCGACACCTACCACGACGGCTATCTGGAGTCCCAGTTGCCGCGCGTTCTCCTCGGCCGGATGGGACGGGGCGAGGAACTCGCGGCCACGGCCGTGTGGCTGGCCTCGCCTGCTTCGGGTTACGTGACCGGGCAGACCATCGCGGTCGACGGTGGCGTCACCATCACCTAGAGACCGGAATATACGGGGGCACAATGCGTTACGTTGCTGTCGGGGACAGTTTCACCGAAGGCGTCGGCGACGAGCCGGACGGCGTCCATCCTCGTGGGTGGGCCGACCTGGTCGCGGAAGGCCTCGCGGCCGAGCACGGCGGAGTCGAGTACGCCAACCTCGCGATCCGTGGACGCCTCCTGGGACCCATCGCCACCGAGCAGATCGATGCGGCACTCGCATTGGATCCGCTGCCCACGCTGCTCACCTTCAACGGCGGCGGCAACGACATGCTGCGCCCCGGCAGCGATCTCGCCGGGCTGATCGAACTCACGCGCGCAGCAGTGCGCCGGTGCACCGCGGCCGGAATCGAGGTCGTCTTGCTCGCCGGTGCGGATCCGTCGTCGGGACTGCCGTTCGGGGAGAAGATCCGTGGCCGCGGCGAATACCTGACCACCGAGATCGCCACCCTGGCGACCGACGAGGATCTGACCTTCGTCGACATGTTCCACGACAGCGAGATCCGGCGTCCGGCCTATTGGTCCGACGATCGACTCCACCTCAATCCGATCGGACACCAGCGGGTTGCGGCACACGTCCTGCGTGCCCTCGGCGTACACACCATTGCGACACCCGACCGGCCGAACGCACCGATCAGCGGCTACCGATGGACCGAGGATCTGCGTTTCACGCGTAGCCATCTGGCCCCGTGGGTCATCCGGCGACTCCGGGGCCGGTCGTCGGGCGACGATCGGGAGGCGAAGCACCCGATGTGGACGTCCGTCGAACCACGAGGCGCATCGCGGTAGTCGCGGCAACTCCGACGCCGACGTCGTCACTGTCACCGGGGGGCGGAAACGATCTGCAGTACATCGGTTTCATGCTCGCCGCCGCGTGGCGAGAGCATGCGCCGGCATCACCGATCGCGACCTTGGTCGCCGGAATGGTCAGCGACCCCGTTCCGGCTCCGACGAGCGCAGACGTCGAGCGCACCGCCGATGGCCTCGTCCTGGTGGTCGACGAGGTGCGCACACGCGCCCCACGAGCACGGATCGTTCTCGTCGACTATCTGACCGCCATCAGTGACCGCACCGTCGCGGGACGCGACGTCCCTTTTCCCGCAGCGGATCTGACACAGGCCCGGCGCATTCAGGCAGCCTTGCGCGAAGCGCACCTGGTAGCCGCAGACCGATCTGGCGCCGAACTGCTTTCCGCGTCTTCGTTGAGCGAAACCCATGCGCTCGGCGACCCTGCGCCCTGGGTCTTCGGGTTCTTCACCGATCTCGACCGGATCGGCGCTTCCTTCCATCCCAACGCCGAGGGAATGGCGGCGGTCGCGGAGGGCCTGCGCGAGTTGCTCGGCTGATCCCTCGAGCCCGGCCGATATTGTCGGTGCGCCGCGATATCGTGGAGGGTTTGCGTGAGGCCAGAATCAACGAGTTTCTTTGCGGCACTGAAGAATCCCTTGACTCGAACACATGTTCGAGTCATACTGGATTACATGGGGGACATCAGCTCGGCCATCCAGTTCACGCGTGAGGTCACCGTCGCCGATGCGGTGACGGGGCGGCAGGTGTTCGACGCCACGAAGGCGTTGATGGAACTGCGCAATATCGTCGATCACCTGTTGGCGGTGCATGCCGCTGCGTTGGATCGATTGGGGGTGGCACGGCAGTCCGGCGGCAAGACGCGGACTCTGTTGATCGAGATGGGTGCCGCGCCCGGGGTCGCCGCGCGCTGGATGCGGATCGGAGCCGCGCTGGAGTCGTTGCAGCGCCTACCCGGCTACGCCGCGGATGGCGTGTTCTCTGGTGAGCATGTCGATGCGATCGTGCAGGGTCTTGTCCACATCGCCAGTCGGGCGGCCGACGGGCTCTGCGATGAAGAGCGCCTCGAGCATGAACGCGCATTGATTGCCCAAGCCCTCTCCGGAGCCACGCCGAAAGAAATCGAGAAGATCGCACGTGGGCTCGGTAACCAGGTCGCCGCCGAAACCGGCGGACTCCCCGCGGGCGAGGATCGACGGATCAACGAGTTCGCAGTTGTCCCCACCTCCGACGGGCGAGTCGCCGTGAAGGGCGATCTCGATGTCGTGATCGGTGAGAAGTTGACCGCCGCCATCGACTCACTCACCCAGGCGCGCCCCGAACCCGACGGCTCCCCCGACGCCCGCAGTCCGGGCGCGCAACGCGCCGATGCGCTCGAACAGATCCTCGACGCCGCCACGTCGGCGAACACCCCGTTCATGACCGCACCGAAGACACACATCAACCTGACCATCCCGGTCGGCACCCCCGACCTGGCGTCGCTGCCATGGCTCGGCCCGGTATCGCAGGCGACGGCAAAGATGTTGGCGTGCGATGCCGGCATCACCGAGATCATCATCGACGGCAACCGCGCACCCCTGGACATGGGCTACGAACAACGCCTGTTCACATCCCACCAACGCAAAGCCATCATCGCCCGCGACCAATGCTGCATCAAATGCGGGGCACCAGCCTCCTGGGCACACGTGCACCACATGGTCCATTGGCAGGACGGCGGCCCCACCGACCTCGACAACGGCTGCCTGCTCTGCCCGTCCTGCCACGCCCAGGTTCACGCCCACGGCTGGGACATCACCCTCGGCATCGACCGCCACCCCTGGCTCATCCCACCGAGCACCATTGACCCACACCGAAAACCATTGCCCGCCCACAACCGACGCACCATGCACCTCGACAACATCGCCGCCTGAGGACGCGAAACGCTTCCTCACCTCGTCCGTCGGCCACTCGACCAACGGACCGGGACAGATACGCACTCCAGCGCAGCACATTTCAGGTAAGCACCTTCACCGCGCACCCGACCACCCGACGGGACCGCGCACGACCATTGACAACTCCATAGCGTGGGGGGCCTCGCCCCGGCGGCCGCAGCCAGGGTCGTATCGAGATCGTCGCACCGACTGTCGAATAGACTCGGCCGAGATGGAACCGACACCGCCGTTGCTGCTTCGCGAACCCGTCCACCAGGTGGATCCACGCGCTGTCACCATGTGGCGGATGACGCCACTGCTGACGGGTATCCCGGTCCTTGCCGCGGCCGTCGTCGTCGCAGCACTCGCCGATCCGGCGCGCTGGGCAGCACTGGCCGTCGCGGTGGTCGCCGTGGTGGTCACGGCGTTCTTCGTGATGGTGGTGCCGGGATGGCGGTATCGCTTTCACCGGTGGGAGATCAGCGACGACGCCGTCTACACCCAGTCCGGCTGGTTCGTGCGCAGCCGCGTGATCATCCCGATCGCTCGCATCCAGGTTGTCGACACCGCGGCCGGGCCCATCGAACAATTGCTGAACCTGGCGACTCTCACGGTCACCACCGCGTCGTCGGCAGGAACGATCCGGATCGTCGGGCTCGATGCCTCCGCCGCGCGGAACGCCGCCGCAGATCTCACCGCTCGCACCCAGGCCCACACCGATGACGCGACCTGACAATCCACCCGCCGAGATCTTCCGCGACGACGGCCCGGCGGTCTGGCATCGACTGTCCCCGTGGATGATCGCGGTCAGGCCGATCGAGCAGCTGCCGCAGCTCATCCCGCTGGTCATAGCGATCATCTTCGCCGGCCGCGGCGCGCTGGACATCAGCATCATCCTCACCCTGATCGCGGTCCCGCTGATCACGATCGTGCCCTGGCTGATGACCCGCTACCAGGTGACCGACGAGCATGTGCGGGTTCGGAGCGGCCTGATCACGCGCAAGGTCGCGACTGCGCGACGAGATCGCATACGCAGCGTCGACCTCACCGCGTCGGTACCGCATCGGGTGCTGGGCCTCAAGAAGGTCCGGATCGGCACGGGGGGCGACAAGGAGTCGTCGGTGGTGGAACTCAACGCCATCCCTGCCACGGAGGCCGACACGTTGTACCGCCACCTGATGGCGACCGTGGCGCGGACCGCACGCCCGTCGGGTCTCACCGAAGACGGACCGTCACAACGGTCCGTGCCACCGGAACAACTGTCCCGACTCCAACTCTCGTGGTTGCGTTTCGCGCCGTTCTCGTTGACGGGTTTCGCCGCGGCCGCCGCCGCGGGTGGTCTGGCGGCACAGTTCGCCAACGAAGCGGGCCTGTTCGAGCAAGGTGCCACCGCCGCCGAAGACGCCATCAACCGCATCCGTGACATCCCCGTCCCTCTCGTGGTGACCGTGTCGGTGATCGTCGTGATCGCTGTGGGGGCGCTGCTGTCCTTCGGCGGCTACGTACTCGCGTACTGGAACTTCTCGCTGGTCCGAAACCACCGGGACGGGACACTCCTCATCCGCCGTGGCCTCCTCACCACCAATGCAAGCAGCCTCGACGAGAACCGTGTACGCGGCGTGCACCTGCACGAGCCGGTACTCATGCGCGCGGTCCGCGGTGCCCGGCTCAACGCGATCGCCACCGGGTCGTCCAAGAACCCATTGCTTCTGCCACCTGCGCCGTTCGACGAGGCCGTCCGGGTGGGTCAGCTCGTCGCACACGACGGCGACGAGCTCACCTCGCCCTTGAACCGGCATGGGCGCGGCGCGCTGACCCGGCGCCTGACCCGCGGATTCTGGGGTGGCCTGCTGTTCGCAATCGTCGTGGTGGTCGCGGTGATCGGACCGCTGACCTGGCCATGGCTGATTCTTGCCGCGGTCGTTGCCGTGGCGTCGTCGGCGCTCGGCGTCCTTCGGTACCGAAATCTTGGCGTCCGCGTCACCCCGACTGCGGTCGTGATCGCCCCGCCGCGTGTCGCACGGCACCGCTACGTCGTCAGCCGCGAGGGAGTTGTCGGGTGGGCGTCCTCGGCATCGTTCTTCCAGCGACGTCGAGGCGTGGAAACAACGGTCGTCGCCACCGCTGCCGGGGCCGAAGCCTATGCCGCTGTGGATCTCGACCCTGCCGCCGCAGCCGAGCTGATGACGACGGTCTCACCACACCTGTTGGCGCCCTTCGTCGTGTCCCGATGACGAACCACGTCGGGTGATCACCCGGGTCGACGTCGTCGCATAGTGAGACGATTGACCAACTTTTCTGAGACTTTTCGTCGAATCAGTCCCAACCCCGGGCAAAAGAGTGGTAAACCTCACAATCAGTCAGTGCTGACTGATTTGAAGGGACGGGGACATGGACGACGACCACTACGACTGCTCCCGACGGTCGGTGCTGAAGGGCGCGGCCGCCGCGGCCGTGCTGGCCGGGACCGCCGTCGCGCTTCCGAACGTGAAAGTACCTTCGGCGCAGTCAGTTCCACGAACCGCGACCAGACGGCCGCGCGAGGTCGCGATCTTCGGCGGCGGAATGTCTGGGCTGGCCACCGCCCACGAACTCGTCGAACGAGGCTTTCGGGTCACCGTCTACGAGCCCGCCTTCCTCGGCGGCAAGGCGCGCAGCCACGACGTCCCGGGCACCGCTCGCGGCGGTCGCCTCCCACTCCCGGGAGAGCATGGCTTCCGGTTCTTCCCGGGGTGCTACCAACACGTCACCGAGTCGATGGAGCGCATCCCGCTCGCCGGCGGCGGCAACGTCAAGGACCGGCACCTCATCAACGTCGAGACCGCGGTCATCGCGTTCGACGAAGCCGGGTACGCACCCACCACCGCTCCGGCCTCGATCATGGGCTTCGTCGACCACGCATCCTCGATCGTCGAACTGGACAACCTCCGCAACGCGCTGACCACCGGCCTGAAGTTCGTCGTCGACGTGCCGCCGCAGGAACTCGCCTACTTCGTCACACGCGAGCTCATCATCGCGACGAGTTGCCAGGAACGACGACTCGGTCAGTGGGAGAAGCAATCCTGGATTCAGTTCGTCAAGGCGAAGGGGAAATCGCCCGCCTACCAACGCTATCTGGCCGGGGCCCTCACCCGTGCCCTCGTGGCGGCCAAATCGCAGACCGCGTCGGCGCGGACGATCGGGCAGATCGGCCTGGCGCTGGCCACCTCCGCGACCGGCCTGCTCAGCCAGTACGACGCCGGCCTCGTCCATGGGGGCGTTGATCGAATCCTCAACGCCCCCACCACCCATGCGTGGATCGACCCCTGGGTCGCGCACCTCCGACGACTCGGGGTGAATTTCGTGATGGGCGAGGGCGTTTCCGACTTCCAGATCTCCCGTAGGCACATCACGGGTGCGCGCCTGCGGTCCGGTGCCTCGGTCTCCGCCGACTGGTACGTCGCCGCGATGCCGCTCGACCGCCTCCGGACGCTGCTCACGCCGGCGCTGCTGAATGCCGACCCCTCCCTCGCCGGAGTCCCCCACCTCGAGGACGACTGGATGGTCGGCATACAGTACTTTCTCTCCCGGCGCTCGGACCTGCCGCCCAGCCACATCGCCGCGCTCGGCACCCCATGGGCCCTGACCGGGCTGTTCCAGGCACGCCCCTGGGGGGTCGACTTCGCCAAGACCTACGGGGACGGGCGGATCCGCGACTGTCTCTCCATCGACATCTCCGACTGGGAGAAGCCGGGAATCGTGTACGGCAAACCCGCCAAGCAGTGCACGAAACGCGAGATCGCCCGCGAGGTGTGGGCGCAGATGAGCCGGGCGATGAACTCCGGCGGCAGACGAATCCTCCGCGGCGAGGAGATCGTCACCTGGTCGCTCGATCCCGGTGTCACGTGGTCGCCCCAGATCGCCAACGCGACACCCTTGATGGTCAACACCGCCGGGTCCTATCAACACCGGCCCAACGCGTACACGACGATCCCGAACCTCTTCATCGGTGGCGATCATGTCCGCACCAACATCGACCTCGCCACGATGGAAGGCGCCAACGAGTCGGGCCGCCGGGCCGCCAACGCCATCCTGGCAGCGGCGAACAGTCCGGCTCGGCCCGCGCCGGTCCTCCCCCTGTGGGAGCTGCCGATGCTCGACCCGATCAAGGCCGAGGACCGCAAACGGTATCGAGCTGGCCTACCCCACTTCCTCGACGTCTGATCAGTCTCCTGCAGGGCGGATAGGATCAGCGAGTGGACCGATCGGAGTTCGACGCGACACCGCAGGGTGCGGGACCAGCGACACCGGGAACGGGCACACAGCAGCGCGGCGACCGCACGCGCACCCGCATTCTCGATGCCGCGATCCGAGTTCTCGTCGACCGCGGATACGCCGGGGCGAGCACGCTGGCGATCCAGGCGGAGGCCGGAGTGAGCCGCGGCCGCCTCCTTCATCACTACCCGTCGCGTGACAAACTGCTGATGGCTGCGGTCGACCATCTGGCCCGAACACGCATCGAGGCGATGCCCGCGCAGGTCGACTGGCCGCAGGATCCGGTCCAGCGGATCGGTCCGGCGATCGACCTGGGTTGGACCACATTTCACCAGCCGTACTTCGTCGCCTCGATGGAACTGTGGACCGCGGCCCGCACCAACGTGGTGCTGCGCGATGCGCTGTTGCCCACCGAACGCCGGCTCGGCCCCACCGTCCGGCAGGCCGTCGCAGGGTTTCTCGGACCCGAATTGACCTCGCGCCCACGATATCCCGAGTTGTACCCACTCTTGCTCTCCAGCATGCGTGGGGTTGCCGCGACTTACCTGATCGATCGGCGCGATCCGACCACCGATCCACACCTGGACCTGTGGAAGGCGATGACAGCCACTTACCTGCTGTGAGTCCTGCTGTGAGTCCTGCCGTCGGTCAGGCGCCCCGCACCTCGAGATGGTCCCGCAGTCGGTCGACGAACTCGGCTTGGGCCGGATTGAGCTTGCTCCGGGCGGTGTCGGGGGTGACCCACTCGGCGCGGTCGATCTCCGGGAAACTCTGGATATGCCCCGACCGCGGCGGCCACTGCATCTCGAAGGTGTTGCTCACGACCGTGGTCGTGTCCAGGTCACCCTCGACGGCGAACCCGGTCACCACCTTCCCGCTCGCCAGCGTGACGTCTCCGAGGTCGAGGACCGGTCCGTCGGGTGCCGGTGTGCCGATCTCCTCGGCGAACTCGCGTCGTGCCGCGTCGAGAGGTGACTCGTCCGGTTCGTAGAGTCCCTTCGGAAGTGACCAGGCGCCGTTGTCCTTCTTCGCCCACAGAGGACCACCCGGATGGGCGATCAGCACCTCGAGCGAGGGCCCGGCTCCCCGATACAGCAGCAATCCCGCACTCCGTCGTCTCGACTCCTTCGCCATGACCCCATTGTGTCGTCTGTGGTCACTGTTCCGGACCGGCGAGGCCGACGGCCGGTTCTCGACGCGTGGGACCTGACGTCATACGAGCTGTTCACTCACCCTTTCGCCCAGTTGCTGGCGCCGTAGAAGTCGACGATGACAGCAGGTTCGTCACCGACCACCCAGGCGTCGTGTCCGGACGGCAGCGAGGTGAGCTGGCCGGCCGTCGCGTCGAACTCGGTGCCGTCGGCCATCACGATGTGGAGGGTGCCCGACACGTGATATTGGAAGTGCGGTGCCTCGCAGAGGTCGGTCCCGGCAATCGGTTTGACGTCGTTCGACCAGCGCCAGCCGGGCTGCAGCGTCATTCGGCCGATGTCGTCTCCACCGACCGTGAGCACTTCCATGGCTCCGTGCTCGAATGTGCGGACCTCGTCGGCGTCGGCGAAGTCCCGGTGTTCGGTCTTCTGATGTGTCGTGGTCATGATTCCTCCGGTGTGGTCACGCCGTCGTCGGCTCAGACCGACATGGTGGGCTCCCGCAGGTGTGGGAACGTATTCGACGCTAGGTCTGCGACCTTGCGGTTTCCTTGCGACGAGCGAAGGATCAGTTCATGACCGGCGGCGAGTCTGCCGAGGTGGCTGTCGAGTTCCGGCTCTTCGGTCGTTTCGTGGCGCTCACCCACGGCCGCGAGGTGCCACCGGCGGATTTCGGTGGCCGTAAGGTGCGTCAACTCGTCCGCATCCTGCTGACCCGTCGCGGGGGCCATGTCAGCACCGATGCGCTCGCCGAGATGCTCTGGCCTGCACGTATGCCCCGTGACCCGGCGGCCAACCTGGCTGTTCTGGTGACCCGCGCCCGGCGGGCGGTCGGTGCGCGTGACCTCATCGTTTCGGGTGACGCCGGATATCGGAGCGGCCTGACCGAACAGCGTTGCCGGGTCGACACCCACGACTTCGTGTCGTTGGTGACGGCTTCACGGACGGCCGACAACGCCCCCGCACTCGGCGCCTGTCGCAGTGCGCTGGCCCTCTGGACCGGCGACCCGCTGTGCGAGGACCAATGCGCCATGTGGGCGATCGAGTATCGAGACCTGTTGTCGCAGTATCGTATCGAGGCCCTGGAGCGCGGCATCGGACTGTGTCTCGAACGGTTCGACACCACGCAGGCGATCGAGTGGGCATCGTCGGCGATGAGCGTCGCGCCACTGCGGGAACGGTCGGTGGTCCTTGCGATGAGATCGTTCGCCGCTCACGGCGACCGCTGCCGGGCGCTCGACCTCTACGACCATTTCCGGCATGAACTCTCCGCAGAACTGGGCGTCGACCCCTCACCCTCGGCCGTCGAGACCTTCGATGGGCTGCTGAGATCGGCGGGGCCCGAGGAACCGCAGTGGGGCTACTTGCGGCGGCCACAGGACACCACGCGGGCACCGTTCTCACGCAGCACGCCGTGAAGTCCGCCTTGTCGGCTTATCGTGGATGTATGTCCGACAGCCCACGTCACGACCACGACCCGGCCGACGCCCTGACCGACGACGATCCCGACATGCCGCACGAATACGAGCACGACTCGGCCTTCGCATTCGGCGACGCGACACCGATCGGTGAGACCGACCGGATCGCACGGGAGAAAGCCATCTACGAGGCGGCGCGGCACGGCAACGACCTCAATCGCGGACATGCCCTCGGCGGCTCCGACGGGACCACCGAGGGCCAGTAGACGTGGAGGTTCTCAGCAGCCGGGTCCTGCTGCGCACGCCGGACCCGCAACGATTGCAGCACTTCTACCGGCACCGCCTGAAGCTCGCCGTCGCGCGCGAGTACCCGGGTGGTGTGGTGTTCCACGCCGGCAATGGACTCATCGAGGTGCCCGGACACATGAGTGATGACGTCGGCGACGGCGGTGGGGCCGATGCCGCACTGTGGCTGCAGGTCCGCGATGTCGAGGCGGCCGAGCGCGAATTACGCGCCGCGGATGTGACCATCGTCCGGGAAGCACGTACCGAGCCGTGGGGCCTGATCGAGATGCACATCGCCGATCCCGACGAGCGGACCATCATCGTCGTCGAGATCCCGGAGGACCACCCTCTGCGGCGTGATACCCGGTGACCGGCCGACGCCCCGCCGCTCGAGGGCCCGCGACGTGCGGCCGCGGCCGTCATCGGTCATGACAAACTGGAGCGCATGAGTATCTGGAGCGCACCCGTCGTGACCTCGCCGGTGGTCGCAACCGTCGAGTTGCCCGGCTCCAAGTCGATCACCAATCGGGCCTTCGTCCTTGCGGCGTTGGCCGACGGCCCGTCGACCGTTCGCGGCGCGCTGCGTAGTCGGGACACCAACCTGATGCTGAACGGACTCAGCGGGCTCGGGGTCGGGGTGCAGGTCGACCACGACGACGAGACCACGGTCGCCATCGAGCCCCGGCCCATGCACGGCGCCGACGTCTACTGCGGTCTCGCCGGGACCGTGATGCGGTTCCTGCCACCGGTCGCGGCGTTCGCCGACGGCGTCGTCTCCTTCGACGGAGACGAGCAGGCACGCACTCGTCCACTCGCCACGATCCTCGACGGGCTACGCGGTCTCGGTGTCGAGATCGTCGGCGACCGCCTGCCGTTCACGGTCACCGCCGGAGGTGCGGCACGCGGAGGCGAGATCACCATCGACGCATCCGCGTCGTCGCAGTTCGTGTCGGGTCTCCTGTTGTCGGCGGCGCGTTTCGACGACGGCGTCACGATCCGGCACGTCGGTCCGCCGGTGCCGTCGATGCCGCACATCGACATGACCCTCGAGATGCTGAGCACGGCCGGCGTCGGCGTCGAACGCCCCGGCCCAGACGAATGGCGGGTGGCACCGGGGTCCATCCGCGCGGTCGACTGGGAGATCGAGCCGGACCTCTCGAACGCGGCGGCGTTCCTGGCCGCAGCAGCCGTCACCCATGGCGCCGTCACCGTGCCGAGATGGCCCGCGACCACCACGCAGCCGGGTGTGCAGATCGTCGATATCCTGGCCGAGATGGGTTGTGCCATCGAATGTTCCGAGGGATCACTCACCGTCCGGGGCCCGGAGAAGCTCACCGGGGTCAGCATCGACCTGCGCGACGTCGGCGAACTGACGCCCACGGTCGCCGCTCTGTGCGCCCTGGCCGATGGAGAGTCGGTGCTGTCGGGGATCGGCCACTTGCGCGGCCACGAAACCGACCGCCTCGCCGCGTTGTCGACCGAGATCAATCGGCTCGGCGGTGACTGCACCGAGACCGACGACGGTCTGCGGATCAGTCCGACGACGATGCACGGCGCGGTCTGGAAGTCCTATGCCGACCACCGCATGGCCACCGCCGGTGCGCTCATCGGGCTCGTGGTGCAGGGGGTCACCGTCGACGACGTGGAGACCACCGCCAAGACCTTGCCCGACTTTCCGGGTATGTGGCAGAACATGATCGGGCACGTGTGACGTGACGCGCCGCGCCTCGAGCTACGACGAATCCGACGTCCGGATTCGTCCTGGCAAGGGCACCCGGCCCCGCACCAAGACGCGGCCGAGTCACGATGACGCCGAAGACGCGATGGTGGTGTCGGTGGACCGGGGCCGGTGGGGTTGCGTGATCGGCGGTGATCCGGACCGCCACGTGGTGGCGATGCGGGCACGCGAGCTCGGTCGCACACCCGTCGTCGTCGGCGATCAGGTGGCGATCGTCGGTGACCTCACCGGACGCGCGGATACGTTGGCGCGCATCGTGAAGGTCGCCGAGCGGAGCACTGTGCTGCGGCGGACCGCCGACGACACCGACCCCTATGAGCGCATCGTCGTGGCGAACGCGGATCAACTTCTGATCGTGACCGCACTGGCCGATCCGCCACCGCGCACCGGGTTCGTCGAGCGCGCGCTCGCCGCGGCATTCGTCGGCGGACTGATGCCGATCCTGTGTCTGACCAAATCCGATCTCGCCGACCCCGCCGAGTTCACCCGCGCATTCGCCGATCTCGACCTTCCCATCGTCCTCGCCGGGCAGGCCGATCCACTCGATGCGGTGTCGGACATCCTCGCCGGACGCATCACCGCACTCATCGGACACTCCGGGGTTGGCAAGTCGACTTTGGTCAATCGGCTTGTACCCCATGCAGATCGGGCAACCGGAGTGGTCTCCGGTGTCGGCAAGGGCCGGCACACGTCCACCCAGTCGGTGGCGCTGCCGCTGCCCGCCCGGACCGACCCGCAGGGTTGGGTGGTCGACACCCCGGGTATCCGGTCGTTCGGGCTCGCCCACGTGACCCCCGACGACATCGTCGCTGCCTTCGACGACCTGCGCGACGCGATCGAAGACTGCCCGCGGGGCTGCACGCACCTCGGCCCGCCGGCCGATCCGGAATGCGCGCTCGACCAATTGGAGGGCAACTCCCATCGGCGCGCGATGGCGGTGCGAGCACTACTCGTCGCGGTCACCGACGCCCCCGCACCCGACGCCGTTCGGATGCACGACCCATCCTGACCTCCCGATCCCGTCGATCGTGCGCAGAATTTCATCGATCGTGCACGTCCGCGCACGATCGGCGAAGGGAAGCGCACGATCGACGCAGAACAGGGCACGATCGGCGCGAAAGTGTGCCCGATCGGCAGGTGGGTCAGCGGTCGACGACGGTGGTCTCGAAGAAATAGCGATCAGCGCGGTAGGCGTGGCGCCCGACCTCGACGACCCGCCCGGCATCGTCGAATGCCGTGCGCTGCATGGTCAGCAACGGCGCACCGACCTCGTCGCCGAGGAGAGCGGCCTCGTCCGCATCGGCCGCCTTGGCCCCGATCCGCTGCCGGGCGAGGCGGATGTGCACGCCACGTCCGCGCAGCCCCTTGTAGAGGCCGCTTTTCTCGAGCTCACCGGCAGGCGGGCAGATGTCGGCCGGCAGGTGATTGGTCATCAGCGCCAACGGGTCTCCCCCGGCACTGCGCAACCTCTTGACCGTGACCGCCTCCGCGCCAACCGCCATCCCGAGTTCGGTACGCAGGTCGTCGTCGGGCACCCCGATCCGGTACTCAAGCAGTTGTGTCGTGGGATGCATTCCCGCCGTGGTCAGGTCGTCGTACAGACTGGTCAACTCCACCGACCGGTGGACCGGGTTCTGCACCACCTGGGTTCCGACACCACGCTTGCGGACGACCACGCCCTTGTCGACCAATTCCTGGATCGCCTGCCGGATCGTGGGGCGGGACAATTTGAGTCGACTCGCCATGTCGAGTTCGTTCTCCAGCCGATCACCGGGCGTGAGGTCACCTCCCACGATCGCGGCCTCGATGGCCTGCGCGAGCTGATGGTAGAGCGGAACCGGGGTCGACCGATCGAGTTCCACCGGGATGGGCGTGATCACCTCGACACATTAACACCAGTGACATGGACATTAATATGTCTTGACAAGAATCGGTCGGTGAAGGTCAGTCGGGCAGATTGTGCGGGGTGATGACCTGGATACCGGACACCCGCGGCGGTTGATCGCCGGGCAGTGCACCGTGGAACCGCATCACCGACTGCGCCACCTGGCGCATATCCGCGCGTAGGTCGTGGTGCAAGACCGCGGTCAGATGCCCGCTGCGCAGCAATGCCCGATTGGCGTCACCGAGGTCGTGTCCGATGAACGCCTCGCAGGTCCGGTCGGCAGCACCGAACGCCGCGACGATGCCCCGGTTGCCGCCGCCGATCGAGTAGACCGCTCCTATGTCCGGGAAGTCGCGCAGGGTGCGGGCGGTGAGCGTCCCGCAGGTCGCGTCGAGACCGTCGGAATCCGACACCTCGACGACCCGACGCCCGGGATCATAGGCACGCATGGCCGACCGGAATCCCATCTCGCGTTCCTCCTCCCCGCGGAACATCGCACTGCTGGTGATCACCAGCACGTCTGCGTGGACATGACGCAGCCATTGACACATCAGATATCCCGCAGTGGCACCGGCGGCGCGGTTGTCCATCCCGACATAGGCGATCCGCGTGCTCATGGGCACATCGGTCACCAGCGTGATCACCGGTACACGGGCGGCGGTGAGCCTACCGATCGCCGCCGCGACCTCGGGGGTGTCCGGCGCCTTCAGCACCACCGCATGACTACCCTGCCGGCCGATCGCGTCGAGCTGAGCGATGAGGTCGTCGGTCGCCCAGGTCTCCCGGAGGTGATAGCGCGCCCGCATCACCGCCGGCCGCAGACCCGGGAACTCCTGTTCCATCGCCTCCCGGACCAATCCGGAGAACTGGCGCGGGGTCTCCATCACGAGGTCGATCAGGAACCTGCGTCCGGACAGTCGCAGCTGGGTGCGCTGACGATCGAGGTCGGTGATGGCCTGCTCCACCTGCAGCACCGTTCCCTCACGCACGCCGGACCGCCCGTGCAGGACGCGGTCGACGGTGGCCTCGCTGACCCCCGCCTGCCTGGCGATCTCCCGGATCGGATAACGATGTGGCACGGAACACTCCTGAGGGATTCTTGATGGAAATCTGCCCTTGTCCGGACAATAAGATCTTGCCATTCTGGTCAAGTGATCACGGCGGAATCGCCGAGGGCCCGATCTCGCACCACCGACCTTCATCCCGAGAGGAGCGCACGCACATGACACTGCGCAGCGCCGACCCCATCACTGCGGTACCCCGCGCCGACCGCATCACCGAATCCGGATGCAACCTCGACGACTTCGTCGCGCTCACCCGACGCACCACCACTCTCGCCGACTATCCGCATGCCACCAGCACCGAACGCGGCGTGCTGTTCTACGACTCGGCAACGGTGACCGCGGCCACCGGTGAAGCCCGCGAGGTACTCGCCGACGAACTGGCCGACGCACTGCTCAACGGCCCCGGCATCGTGGTGTTCGCCGGCGCCTTCGACGACCGGCACGGTCTGGCCGAGACCACCGCACTCTTTCAGGACATCATCGCCGACCAGAACGACGCCGGAGTGTCCAACGGCGACCACTTCGCCAAACCCGGCGCCAACGATCGCGTCTGGAATGCCCTACAGAAATTCGCCGAGCGCGACCCCGAACTGTTCACCCGCTACTACAGCAACAGTGTCCTCGCCCTGATCAGCGAGGCCTGGCTGGGCCCGTGGTATCAGGTGACCTCCTCGGTCAACGTGGTCAACCCAGGTGGCGCGGCGCAGAACCCGCACCGCGACTATCACCTGGGTTTCATGTCGACCGACACTGCCGCCAGCTTCCGCGCGCACGTCCATCGGCTGTCCCCAGCCCTCACACTGCAGGGCGCTATCGCGCATGTCGACATGCCGATCGAATCGGGGCCGACGATGTACCTCCCGTACTCGCAGACCTACGCGGCCGGCTATCTCGCGTTCAACCTGCCCGAGTTCCGCGAGTACTTCGCCAACAACTACGTCCAGCTGCCGTTGTCCGCCGGTGATGCGGTGTTCTTCAACCCGGCATTGTTCCACGCCGCCGGGCACAACACCTCGGCCGACATCAAGCGCATGGCCAACTTGCTGCAGGTGTCCTCGGCGTTCGGTCGGGCAATGGATGCCGTCGACCGCTCGGCGATGCTCCGGTGGATCTATCCCGCGCTGCAGCAGCGCGCCGCCGCCGGTGACGCCCGCGGCGTGGCGAACGCAATCGCGGCCAGCGCCGAGGGTTACGCATTCCCCAGCAACCTCGACCTCGACCAGCCACTCACCGGACTGACCGGAGAATCGCAGGCGCAGTTGGTCGCTCGCGCTCTCGCCGACGGTTTCGACGCCGCTCGATTCGACCAGGAACTGTCCGCGCTCGACGCGCGGCACATTCCGTGACCCGCACCCGCCACGAGAAGGAACCCATCGATGACCGAACATGAACCGCTCGCCGACAGAGTGCTGTTGGTCAGCGGCGGAACACAGGGCATCGGCGCGGCGATCGTCCGTGCTGCCGCCGAGGCGGGCGCCCGGGTCGCGTTCAGCGGGCGCAACGCGGAGAAGGGCAAACAACTGGCTGCCGAATTCGACGGACGCCCGGTCGTCTTCGTCCAGGCCGACCTGTCCGATCCAGCGGCGGCGACCGAGAGCGTGGCCGCGACGATCGCCGAGTTCGGCCGCATCGACTGCCTGGTGAACGCGGCGGGTACCACCACCCGGGGCAGTCTGCTCGACACCACCCCGGAGCTGTTCGACAGCCACATCGCCACCAACATGCGCGCTCCGTTCTTCACCATGCAGGCCGCGGTGAAGGACATGATCAGTCGTGGTGCACGGGGCAGCATCGTCAACATCATCACCATGTCGTCGTACGGTGGGCAGGCGTACCTCGCCCCGTATTCGGCGTCCAAGGCGGGCCTGGTCGGATTGACCAAGAACGCCGCGCACGCACACCGCTGGGATCGCATCCGGATCAACGGCCTCAACATCGGGTGGAGCGAGACCGAGGGTGAGACCGATGTCCAGAAGCGATTCCACGGCGCCGACGACACCTGGATCGACCAGGCCAACGCCTCGGTGCCGATGGGCAGACTCGGCCAGCCCGACGAGATCGCCGACTTCGTCGTGTTCCTGCTGTCCGACCGGAGCGGGGTGGTGACCGGCTCGGTCATCGACTGGGACCAGATAGTGATGGGTGGATTGGACTGATGGGACTGACAATCGGGGTCATCGGCCTCGGGCGGATCGGCGGATTCCATGCCGACACGCTCGCCGCCCTACCCACCGTCGACCACCTCGTCGTCACCGACGCCCACCCGGCCGCCATCGACGCGACCACTGCCCGGCTGAGCACGGCCCGAGCGGTTTCCGACGCCGACGCGCTGTTGAGCGCCGGAGTCGACGCGGTGGTCATCGCCAGCGCCACGCCGACGCACGCCGAGCTGATCGAGAAGGCCGTCACCGCCGGGGTTCCGACGCTGTGCGAGAAACCGATCGCATTGTCGGTCACGGATTCTGCCGAAGTGGTCCGCCGGGTCGCCGACTCCGGGGTACCGGTGCACATCGGGTACAACCGACGGTTCGATCCGGCAATGGCCGCGGCACGTGCGGCGGTGGCCGCCGGCGACCTCGGGTTCATCACCACCGTGCGATCGACCACCCTCGACCCGGCGCCACCGCCACGCGACTACATCGAGGCCTCGGGCGGCATCTTCCGGGACTGCGCAGTGCACGATTTCGACACGCTGCGTTGGCTTCTCGACGACGAGGTGGTCGAGGTGTACGCCGCGGGCGCCAACCAGGGCGACCCGCATTTCGCGGAGGTCGGCGACGTCGACTCCGCGTCGGTCCTGCTGACCTTCGCATCCGGCACCATCGGTGTGGTGTCGGTGACCCGCTACAACGGCCGCGGTTACGACTGCCGGCTCGAGGTGCACGGCAGCACCGATTCCGTCGTCGCAGGCTGGGATGACGGCACCCCCGTCCGGAACCTGCAGCCGGGCTGCGACTTTCCCGGCGGTACCCCGCACGCGTTCTTCATGGACCGATTCGCCGCCGCGTACCGCGCCGAGCTGACCGCATTCTGTGACACCGTCACCGGTGACGGATCGCCCGCGCTCTGCACTGCCCACGACGCTCTCGAGGTCGCGGTGATCGCCGAGGCGGCCACGCGATCGGCCGCCACCCACCGACCCGTCCGCACCGATGAGCTACGGGCGCAACACGTTACCGCACAACGACAGTGAGGACCCCCGACATGACCAGCGCCGACACGACCACCGGCAGACTGCGTATCGCCGCCGCGCCCATCTCCTGGGGAGTCTGCGAGGTCCCCGGATGGGGATACCAGCTCAGCCCGGAGCGGGTTCTCGGCGAGATGCGCGAACTCGGTGTCACCGCCGCCGAGACCGGCCCCGAGGGGTTCCTACCCACATCGCCCGCGGAGTTGCGCGACACCCTGGCCTCCTACGACCTCCGCTGCGTCGGATCGTTCGTGCCGGTCGTCCTGCACAAGTCCGACCACGATCCGGCCCCGGCGGTGAACGAGGTCCTCGACCGGCTCGAGACCTCTGGCGGCGACGTCCTCGTCCTCGCCGCGGCGACCGGCGTCGACGGCTACGACGACCGGCCGGATCTGACCGAGGAGGACTGGACGACGTTGCTCGCCAACCTCGATCGCCTCGGCGACCTGGCGACGGAGCGCGGTGTCACCGCCGCGCTGCATCCGCACGTGGGCACGATGATCGAGAAGCGCGACGAGGTCTACCGCGTGCTCGAGAACTCGACGATCGGCCTGTGCCTCGACACCGGCCATCTGTTGATCGGGGGTACCGACCCTCTCGAGGTCACCCAGGCGTTCACTGACCGCATCACGCACGCACACCTCAAGGATGTCAAGGTCGAGCTCGCCGAACAGGTGCAGCGCGGTGAGATCACCTACACCGACGCGGTGGCCCAGGGTATGTACGTGCCACTCGGCGCCGGTGAAGCCCATATCGCACGTGTTGTCGGAACCCTCGTCGATGCCGGCTTCAACGGATGGTACGTCCTCGAGCAGGACACGATTCTCGCCGACGAGTCCGACGGCGACGCCGCCGCAGGCAACGTCGCGGTGTCGATGTCGTTCCTGCGCAAAGCTGCTCAGCGGCCGGTGCGGGTGTGACCGCCGCATCGGCCCGCCCGCTGCGCATCGGGGTGCTCGGCGCGTCCCGTATCGCCGAGTCGGCGATCGTCGGCCCGGCGCAGGCGTTGGGCCACCGCCTGGTCGCGGTGGCCGCGCGTGACCGCGGCAGGGCCGAGGCGTTCGCGGGCAAGTACGGCGTGGAGCGAGTCCTCGACACGTACCAGGATGTGATCGACGACCCCGAGGTCGACGTCGTCTACAACCCGCTGGCAAACGCTTTGCACGGACCGTGGAACCTCGCCGCGGTGCGTGCAGGCAAGCCCGTTCTCAGCGAGAAGCCGTTCGCACGCAACGAGTCCGAGGCGCGGCAGGTCGCCGCGGCCGCCCAGGCCGCAGGCGTTCCGATCCTCGAGGGATTCCACTACCTCTTCCATCCGCTCATGGCGCGAACCTTCGAGCTGCTCGACAGCGGGTCGATCGGCGCGGTGCGTCACGTGGAGGTGGTGATGGCGATGCCCTCCCCCGGCGACGAGGATCCGCGGTGGTCCTACGATCTCGCGGGCGGCGCGCTGATGGACCTCGGCTGCTACTCACTGCACGTCTCGCGAGTCTTGGGCCCCTGGTGCGGTGGCGCGCCGGAGATCGCGGGCGGACGAGCCGTGCTCCGCGGACCGCAGATCGACCAATCCGCGGTTCTCGACATCCGATATCCCAACGGCGCGACCGGAACCCATGCGATCTCCATGGTCGCAGGCGAGTACGTATTCAGCCTCCGGATCGTCGGCGACGACGGGAGTCTGTACCTCCACGACTACCTCGCTCCCAGCCGCGACGACCGCCTGACCGTGGTGTCGTCGTCGGGTGGGGCGGTCGCCGTCGAACATCTCGGCACCCGATCGACCTACACCTACCAGCTCGAGGCGTTGGCGATCGCGATCACGCACGGCACCGCGCTACTCATCGGTCTCGACGACGCCGTCGAGAACATGCGGTACCTCGACGACGCCTATCGCGCGATCGGTCTCGATCCGCGGTGACGTCGAGGCCGAAGCGCTAGTCGACGGACAAACCCCGCACCAGCTTGCCGGCCTCCCGCGCCTTGATCGTCCAAACCTCCTGAGCCTCGGCGGGTAGCGCGATGTAGATCGCATCGACCTCCGGGTCGTCGATGAGGTCTTCGTAGAGTCCGTAGCTGACCAGGATGCCCAGCCGGTCGGCGATCTCCCATGCGACCGCGGTGGATGCGCTCGCGACCACCTCGATCGGACCCGAGACCACCCCGGGTGTACCCAGCTCACGAACCAGTGTGTCGTCGCAGGTGTCCGCCAACAGCCCCCAACGGACGCGTTCGCGGCCGGCATCGACGAGATCGGGATCCGTTCCGGCGGGCGGTGCCGTGGTCCCGCGCACCATCAACTCCGGCTCCAGCGCGATCGCCCCGTAGAAGCCGAGTCCGCCCGTGTTCGGGGGGCGCTCGGAATCTCCGACGAGCGACGCGACCGCGTCCAAGGCGGCGTTGCCCAGGCCCGCCACGTCCTGGCGGATCGTCGTGAGGTTCACATGTCCGAGTACCATGTGCGGGCCGTCGTCGTAGCCGACCACGGACAGGTCGTCGGGGACACGAATACCGTTGTGTCGCATGACTTCGATGAATCCGACGGCCATCCGGTCGTTGGCCAGGAAGACCGCGGTCGGCAGGTTCCCCTCGGCGAGCAGCCGCTCCGCCGCCAGTGCTCCCGCCTCCTCGGTGTAGTCGCCGACCAGGGTCCGGCATTCGTCGCGGAACCCGGCCGCGGTCATCGCGCCGAGGTATCCGCGCAGGCGCTCGGCAGCGCAGGGATGATCGCCGCCCTCGATGTGGGCAATCGCGGTGTGCCCGAGATCGATCAGATGCTGAACCGCCATCTGCGCGCCGCGCCATTCGTCGGTTCCGACGGTCACGGCGACGAGATCCGGGATCCGCTCACCGACCACGACGATCGGCACGTCGCACACGAATCGATCGCCGTGCTCGGCGCCCACGACGATGATCGCCGCACACCCCTGATCCGCGAGATCCGCCACCGCACGTACCCGCGTCCGTTTCGCGCCGTGCAGTGCGAGCGACAACCGGTAGCCGACCAGGTCTGCCGCCGCATACAGTTCGGCGACCAGATCCGCCTCGAACGGGCTCGACGCACCGAACACCACCCCGACCAGACGTCCGCCCGACTTGTCCCCCTGAACCATGACCGGTCCTTTCTCCTGCCTCACAACGTATCCCGCCCGTTCACCGGAATGTGGTGGAAACGCGATCCCGCCCGGTCCACGGATGGGCCGGGCGGGATCACATCGGACTCGGTTTCAGCGACGCAGTTCGTGACTCAACGTGTCGAGTTCGTCGCCGCCTGCCATCTGCTGGGTGAGCTCGTCGAGGGTGATCTCGTCGTAGGTGCAGTCCAGCTTCTGGCGCCCGCGGTTGAGCAGCACGAAGTGGTCGCCGACCATGTGCGCGTGGTGCGGATTGTGCGTGATGAAGACGACGCCGAAACCCTGATCGCGCGCTGCCGAGATGTACCGCAGCACCGTGCCCGACTGCTTGACGCCCAGGGCGGCGGTCGGCTCGTCGAGGATGAGCACGCGGGCGCCGAAGTAGATCGCTCGCGAGATCGCCACGCACTGACGCTGACCGCCCGAGAGTGAACCGATCGGTGCGTCCACGTCGGGCAGGTCGATGCCCATCTTGAACAGCTCTTCCTTGGTGGTCGCCCGCATCGACTGGATGTCGAGCATCCGGAACGGCCCCTTGCGCAGCTCCTGACCGAGGAAGAAATTGCGCCACACCGGCATCAGGCCGACGACCGCGAGGTCCTGGTACACAGTGGCGATGCCGGTCTCGAGGGCGTGCTTGGGAGATTCGAGCCTCGTCTCCTCGCCGTCGATGAGCAGTTCACCCTCGGTCTGCTGATGCAGGCCGGCCATGATCTTGATCAGGGTGGACTTGCCTGCGCCGTTGTCGCCGAGCACGCAGGTCACCTCGCCCGCGTTGACCCGCAGACTGATGTCCTTGAGCGCGATGATCGCGCCGTAGGACTTGCCGACGTTGCGGAGCTCGATCAGTGGCACCTTGCCCCCGCTGGATTCCGATTCGGGTCGCGTCTCGATTGCTGAACTCATTGTCGTGTCACCTCTTGGCCGCGTAGTTGCGGAAACTGTTGTTGGCGATCACCGCGAAGAGCAGCATCGCGCCCATGAAGAACTTGAACCAGTCGGGATTCCACCCGGCGTAGACGATGCCCTGGTTCACCATGCCGAAGATGAAGGCACCGATCGCCGCGCCGACCGCGGTTCCGTACCCGCCGGTGAGCAGGCACCCGCCCACCACCGCGGCGATGATGTAGAAGAACTCGTTGCCCACACCCTGCCCGGACTGCACGGTGTCGAAGGCGAACAGCAGGTGCATACCGACGAACCAGGCGCAGAACCCGACGAACATGAACATGCCGATCTTCACCTTGGTGACCGGCACACCGACCGCACGTGCCGACTCCTGGCCGCCGCCGACGGCGAAGATCCAGTTGCCGACGCGGGTTCGCATCAGCACCCAGGTGGCCACCAGCGTGAACAGAATCCACCAGACGACGGTGATGCGCACCGACACCCCGAAGAGATCGAACGAGGAGGCGAACACCTTCTGCGCGGAATCGTAGCCCTGCATGTCCGAGATGGACGGCGTCGCGACCTGCCCCGTGACCAGCTTGGTCACCGCCAGGTTGATACCCGTCAACATCAGGAACGTCGACAAAGTGATCAGGAACGACGGGATCTTCGTCTTCATCACCAGATAGCCGTTGAAGAATCCGACGGCGAGCGCCAGCACGAGGGCGAGGACTGCTCCGAGCCAGACGTTGAGGTGCAGGTTGTAGGCGAGCATCGAGGCCGCAAGAGACGAGAACGTCACGGCGACACCGGTCGAGAGGTCAAACTCTCCACCGATCATCAGGACCGCGACACCGCAGGCCATGATGCCGATCGTCGAGCTCGCGTACAGGATGGTGGCCAACGCCTCCGGGGTCCGGAACGGCGCGGCGACGATGCAGAAGAAGATGAAGATCGCGATCGCGCCGAACAGGGCGCCGATCTCCGGCCTAACCAGCAAACGCTGCCACGGCTTCTGCCGCTTCACCCGTTCATCGGTGACGACCTTGTGCGTGGACAGGTCGAGATCAGTGTGTGTACTCATCGGATTCCTCGTGGTTCCTGTGGCGGGACCCGCGTCAGCGAGTGCCGCCCTTGGCGTACTCGGCGACCTTGTCGATGTTCGACTTGTCGATGAAGGCAGGACCGGTGAGCACAGCTTCACCGCCGCCGATGGTGTTCCCGTTGGTCAGATAGAGCCACAGGGAGTCGACCGCTTCGTAGCCCTGCAGATACGGCTGCTGGTCGACGGCCCACTGCACGTCACCGTTCTGGATGAGCGGTACCAGGGCGGCATTGGTGTCGAAGGTGACGATCTGGGCGTCGGAGCCGGCGTTGCCCTTGGACTGGACGGCCGTCTGCGCGATCGGCGCGCCGAGGGTCACGACCGTGTCGATGGACGGATCCTGCTGCAACTTCGCGGTCATGGTCGCCTCGACGGACGGCATGTCCTTGCTGTTGACGTTGAGGATCTCGAAGCCGCCGCCGGTGAAGCCCTGCTTGACACCCGCACAGCGGGATTCGAGGGCCACCTGCCCCTGCTCCTGGATGACGCACAGGACCTTCTTGCGCCCCTCCTTCGCGAGGCGCTCGCCCGCCGTCTTGCCTGCGAGGGTCTCGTCCTGGCCGAAGTACTGCTGGACGCCCATCGCCTTCCAGTCGTCGTAGCCGGAGTTGAACGCGACCACCGGGATGCCTGCGTCGATTGCCTTCTTCACGGCCGGGGCCATCGCGTCCGGCTTGGCCAGCGTCAGAGCGATGCCGTCGACCTTGCTGTCGATCGCCGTCTGCACCAGGTTCGCCTGGTTCGGCGCCTCGGGATCAGCGGAGTACTGGAGATTGATGTTGTCCTTCTTGGCGGCCATCTCGGCGCCCTTGCGGATCAGATCCCAGAACGAGTCACCCGGGACCTCATGGGTGATCATCGCGATGGTCTTGGTCGGCGTGCCGGCGTTGCCCGCGCCGCCGCCCCCGTCGTCGTTGTCGTCCGGGGCACCGCCGGTGCTGGAACAACCCGCGACAATCAGCACCGCGGACGACAGGGCGGCGGCGATTCCGATCAGCCGACGCGGCCGGCCTGTCCGGCGACCTTCCGTGGAATCCATCGTTGTCTCTTCCCTTCGCTATACAGAGTGTTCGAAGGAGCACTCTCCTGGTCATGATGTAATACCCGTCACATGGCTGCTGTCAAGACTTTGTAAGGACATTCTGATCTGAAGAGAAGAATTCATCGCGGCCCGACGGCCCGTGCGCCCGCCCCGGAGGGCAGCCGCAGGACGCCGAGCACGCACACCACCATCACGATGGCGAGCAACAGGAAGGCGGCCGAGTACGCGCCCGCCGGGAGCCCCTCGACGACCGCGAACGCGGACACCGCAACGGCCCCGAGAGCGACCCCGAACGCGGCGCCCAACTCCTGGACCGCCGCGTGCACGGCGTTGGCGTCACTGAGCTCACCCGCGTCGACGTCGGCGAAGGCCAGAGTGTTGTACGCCGAGAAGCCGACCGAGCGCAGCGCACCCGAAACCACCAGCACCGCCGCGATCAGCACCGCTGACGTCGCCTCCCCCAGCACCGCGAGACCGACGAACGCGACGACCGACATCAGCAGGTCGATCAACAGGACCCGCCGGATGCCCCACCGCCGCATGATCGGTGTCGTGAGCGGTTTGATGACGACATTCCCGGCGAACAGGGCTGTCACCATGGCTCCCGCGGCGACCGGCGTCCACCCGAACTGCAGCTGGAACATCAGCGGCAACAGGAAGGGAACGGCGCTGATCGCCACCCGGTAAACGGTTCCGAAGCCCACCACGAACGCGAACGACGACACATGCAGCACCCGGAGATCGAGCAGCGGATGGGGCGAGGTCCGCATCCGCCGCACCGCGGCCGTGCCGAGGATCGCGGCACCGCCGACACCCGCCGCCACCACCGTCCACCGCGGAGAGTCGGCCGAGACCTCTTGTGCGGCCAGCATCGCGGCGCCGACCGCGAGCGTCGTCAATGCGACCCCGAGCAGATCGAGAGGTCGACGACCGACGTCGGTCTCCGACGGCCGGCACCAGACGGCCGCGGCCACCAGTCCGGCCGCGCCGATCGGGATGTTGATGGCAAAGATGAGCCGCCAGTCCGCGTGCGTCACGATCAACCCACCGATCAGTGGCGCCACCACCGGCGCGATCAGGGCCGGCCACGTCAGGTAGGCGATGGCCCGGACCAGCTGGGCGCGCTCGACGGTGCGCAGCACGGCGAGCCTGCCGACCGGCACCATCATGGCGCCACCAGCCGCTTGCAGGACGCGCATCGCGACCAGGCTCGAGAGATCGGGCGCGAGCGCGCATCCCGCGGATGCGAGGGTGAACACCGCACCCGCGACGAGGAACACCCGACGTACGCCGAACCGGTCGGCGACCCACCCCGACAACGGGATCAGCACGGCCAGGGTGATCAGGTAGGCGGTCACCACGATGCTCGCGTCGAGCGGCCGGACCCCGAGATCCGCGGCGATCGCCGGGAGCGCGGTGGCGACGATCGTCGCGTCGAGAATCTCCATGAAGAGCGCGCCGGCGCCCAACAAGGCGAGCGCGTAGGGGAAGGCCACGGGTGGAGACGCCCGTGGCCGGCGACCGGACCGGTCGATCACCCGTGCGTATCGGGCGAGACCCAGGTGCCCTCACGGACCGATGTCGTCATCGCGTCGAGCACCTGGGCGCTGCGGACCGCGTCGTCGATGGTCGCGCCGTGACTTGTCTTGTCGCGTACCGAGGCACAGAAGCGGGCCGCTTCGATGACCTTGAGGTCGTCGTAGCTCATCGGATTGGCGGCGCCGGGCTGGAACGCGGCGTAGTCACCCGCACCCGGACCCACGAACCTCGTGGCCACCGCAAGGTCCTGATAATCGTGACCGTTGCCGACCTCGAGTTCACCCATGCGTCGATAGTCCCACCGCACGACGCCCTCGGTGCCGTGGATCTCGAAGCCGTAGGAGTTCTGCGCCCCCACCGACACTCGACTCGCCTCCAGCACGCACCGCGCACCCGAGGCCAGCCGCATCTGCGCGGAGACGTAGTCCTCGTTCTCCACCGGGCCGCGTTCACCGCCGGACGCGAGTTGGTGGCCCGACGTCGAACCGGTCGGCCGTGGTCGTTCGGAGACGAAGATCGCGGTGTCGGCCACCACCGATTCGATGTCGCCCAGCAGGAACCACACCAGGTCCGCACCATGCGACGCCAGGTCGCCGAGGACTCCGTTGCCACCGCGTGCACGCTGGAAACGCCAGCTCAGCGCACCGTCGGGATGGGCGGCGTAATCGCTGAACAACCGGAAACGGGCATGGGTCACCTCGCCGATCCCGCCGGCCGCGATCATCTCGCGTGCCGCCGCGACGGCAGGCACGTTGCGGTAGTTGAAACCGACCGCGGTCTGTACTCCGGCGGCCCGCGCCGCGGTGGCCACGGCTCGCGCGTCGTCGGCGGACAGACCCACCGGCTTCTCGATCCAGAGGTGTTTGCCCGCGCCGACCACGGCACAGCCGATCTCCCGGTGTAAGAAGTTGGGGGCGGTGACGCTGACGGCACCGATCGCCGGGTCGTCGACCACGTCGTGCCAGTCCGCGACGGTGGACGGCACGTCGAATTGAGCAGCGGCCTCGTCGGCCCGCTCGGCGACCTCGTCGGCGATCACCATCAGCTTCGGCACCGGCGTCAGCTGCGGATAATGGTGACGAACCCGTGCGTAGGCCTGCGCATGGGCGCGACCCATCCAGCCGAAGCCGACGATGCCGACAGGCAGGATCACGCCTGCGTCCCCGCGTTCGGTGGCGGTGGCGTCGGTAGCGGTGTCCACTGTCATCTCCAGTTCCCTTCGACAAAGCCCGATCGGGCCGTGTGATCTCGGACACCACTATGCCAGGTAAGAATGTCAGGACAAAGTCTTGACTTTGCCTTGTGAACTGACGCACAGTGGATGGCAATGGACGTCCCGGCCCGCATGTCCCATCGAGGGCCCTCACCCGACCGACCACGAGCAGGGAGCAGTACGTGACCGCACAGCAACAATCCCGTCTGGGCGAGACAACTCATTTCGATGTGCTGGCCATCGGCCGCAGTGGTGTCGACATCTACCCCCAGCAGATCGGGGTCGGCCTCGAAGAGGTCACCAGCTTCGGCAAGTTCCTCGGTGGCAGTGCGGCGAACGTGACCGTCGCCGCAGCGCGACTCGGCGAGCGCAGCGCACTCATCTCGGGTGTCGGCGACGACCCGTTCGGGCGGTTCGTGCGCTCGGAGCTGGTTCGCTTGGGGGTCGACAATCGGTTCGTCGGGATCGACGACGAGTACGCCACCCCCGTCACCTTCTGCGAGATCTTCCCGCCGGACGACTTCCCGCTGTACTTCTATCGCAAGCCGACCGCCCCGGATCTGCAGGTCGCGGTCGGAGATATCGACATCTCCGCGGTCCACGACGCGCGTCTGTACTGGTCGACGGTCACCGGCCTGTCCGAAGAGCCGTCACGCAGCGCTCACTTCGCCGCGTGGGAAGCGCGCGGGCGCCAGTCGCTCACGGTTCTGGATCTCGACTACCGGCCGATGTTCTGGTCCACGCCACAGGCGGCCACCGAGCAGGTCCGTCGCGCACTGTCACATGTCACGGTCGCCGTCGGGAATCGCGAGGAGTGTGAGATCGCGGTCGGCGAGACCGATCCCCACGCCGCGGCCGATGCGTTGCTCGACCTCGGTGTCGAGCTGGCGATCGTCAAGCAGGGCCCCAAGGGAGTGCTGGGCAAGACCCGCACGGAGACCGTCGAGGTCGCACCCATGCCGGTCGACGTCGTGAACGGACTCGGCGCGGGCGACAGCTTCGGCGGCAGCCTCTGTCACGGATTGCTCGAGGGCTGGCCATTGGAGAAGATCTTGCGCCACGCCAATGCGGCCGGCGCCATCGTGGCCGGCCGACTCGAGTGTTCGACCGCCATGCCCACCGCCGACGAGGTCGCCGAGCTCGCCACCACCACTGAGGAGAAGATCAATGTCTGAGGTCGCGACGCCCGCAGGCCCACCCGGAGCCGTGGTCGACCGCAATGGCGTCGCGGCCGCGCCGTGCTCGACCTATGCCGAGGTGACCGCCGTCCGGGCGACCCACCCGCAGGCCATCGCCGAGGCATGGGCCCGGCGGCGCCGCCGCGCGACGGTGACCGGTGCCGACCGCCTCATGATCGTCGCGGCCGATCACCCGGCTCGCGGCGCACTCGCCGTCGGGTCGAATCCGACCGCGATGAACAGCCGTTCCGATCTGCTCGACCGCCTGCGCACCGCCCTGGCGAACCCCGGCGTCGACGGCGTGCTGGCCACCTCCGACATCCTGGAGGACCTGCTGCTGCTCGGCGCGCTCGAGGACAAGGTCGTGTTCTCCTCGATGAACCGCGGTGGCCTCGCGGGTGCGTCTTTCGAGCTCGACGATCGCATGACCTCGGCGACCGCGGCCTGGACCATCGACGCAGGTCTCAACGGCGCGAAGATGCTGTGCCGGGTGGACCTGGCCGACGAGGGCACGCTGAACATGATGACCGCGTGCGCCGCTGCCGTCGACGAGCTCGCCGCCGGTGGATCGATCGCCATGCTCGAGCCGTTCTTGTCGTCACGCATCGACGGCAAGGTGCGCAACGACCTGACCGCCGACGCGGTGATCAAGTCGATGCACATCGTGCAGGGCCTCGGCTCGACGTCGGCCTACACCTGGCTCAAGTTGCCGGTGGTCGACGAGATGGAACGCGTGATGGACGCCACGACGCTGCCGACCCTGCTGCTCGGCGGCGACCCGCAGACCGCACCGGACGAGACATTCGCGAGTTGGGAACGCGCCCTGCGTATCCCATCGGTGCGCGGTCTGATCGTGGGCCGCACGCTGCTCTACCCGAGCGACGACGACGTGGCCACCGCGGTCGACACCGCGGTCAACCTGGTGAGGTGAGTCGATGAACAGCAAGTACTACATCCCGACGCGGTCTGCCACCGCACCGCTGACGGTCGACGTGACACCGGAATCGGCGGGCTGGACAGAATCCTCGCTGTTCGTCGTCGAACTCGGTGCCGGCGAGACGATCACGCGGCGGTCCGGTGAAGACGAGATCATCGTCGTGCCGCTGTCCGGCTCGGCAACCGTGACCTCCGGCGACCGCTCCTTCGAGTTGGCCGGGCGCGCAAGCGTGTTCGATGGTCCGAGCGACTTCGTCTACGTCGGTCGGGATTCCGAGTTCACCGTGACGAGCGAGGCGGGCGGGCGCTTCGCCCTCTGCGGCGCCAGGGCCGCGACGTCACTGCCGTTCCGGTACGTGCCGGCCGCCGACGTCCCGGTGGAACTGCGCGGTGCAGGCAATTGCAGCAGGCAGGTGCACAACTTCGGTACCGCAGACGCATTCGAGGCCGACTCGATCATCGCCTGCGAGGTCATCACCCCCGGCGGCAACTGGTCGAGTTACCCGGCTCACAAGCATGACGAGAACAGCGAGAACGAGTCCCAACTCGAAGAGATCTACTACTTCGAGATCGCCAACGGTCCCGACGGTTCGCCGGGGTTCGGCTATCACCGCGTTTACGGCACGCCGCAACGCCCGATCGAGGTGCTCGAAGAGGTACGCAGCGGCGACGTGGTCCTGGTCCCGCACGGCTACCACGGGCCGTCCATCGCCGCGCCCGGCTACCACATGTACTACCTGAACGTGATGGCCGGATCGGGCGAACGCACCTGGAAGATCTGCGACGACCCCGACCACACCTGGTTGCGCGAGAGTTGGGAACACCAGGACATCGATCCGCGACTCCCGCTGCACGAGAAACCATCCCGCTGATGATCTCGATCACCCACCATCCACACCGACGAGAAAGAAGCAATCGTGGCACCGATCAATCAGGGACGAGACGGCGGCGTGACCGGCGTGCGGACTCCTCACGGTGAACCGACCGTCCGGCTGACCGTCGCCCAGGCGACGGTGCGATTCCTCGCCAATCAGTACGTGGAGCGCGACGGCGAGCGGACCAAGTTCTTCGCCGGCTGTTTCGGCATCTTCGGTCACGGCAACGTCGCCGGTCTCGGTCAGGCATTGCTGCAGAACGAGATCGACGATGTGGACAATGGTCGTGACCTGTCACTCAAATATGTGCTCGGACGCAACGAGCAGGCGATGGTCCACTCCGCGGTCGGCTACGCCCGGATGAAGGACCGCCTGCAGGCATGGGCCGTCACCGCCTCGGTCGGCCCCGGCGCGACCAACATGCTCACCGGTGCGGCATTGGCCACCATCAACCGCATACCCGTCCTTCTCCTGCCTGCGGACACCTTCGCCACCCGGGCCACCTCTCCGGTACTGCAGGAGCTCGAACTCCCGTCGTCGGGCGACGTCACGGTGAACGACGCATTCAAACCCGTCTCCCGCTACTTCGACCGCGTGTGGCGACCCGAGCAGCTGCCCGGCGCACTCCTCGGCGCGATGCGGGTGTTGACCGACCCGGTGGAGACCGGCGCCGCCACCGTCGCCATCCCGCAGGACGTCCAGGCCGAGGCCTTCGACTGGCCGGAATCGCTGTTCGCCGAACGCACCTGGCATGTCGCCCGGCCATTGCCCGAACGCCATGTGATCGCCGAGGCCGCCGAGATCATCCGATCGGCCAAGCGTCCGCTCATCGTCGCCGGCGGCGGCGTCATCTACAGCGGCGCCACCGAGTCGCTCGCGGCGTTCTGCGCACGCACCGGCATCCCGGTCGGACAGAGTCAGGCCGGCAAGGGATCACTCCCCTACGATCACCCGCAATCGGTCGGCGCCATCGGCTCGACGGGCACCACCGCGGCCAACACCCTGGCGGCGGAGTCGGATGTGGTGATCGGCATCGGCACCCGCTACAGCGACTTCACCACCGCCTCCCGCACCGCTTTCACCGGCGACGGTGTGCGATTCGTGAACATCAATGTGGCATCGCTGGATTCGGTCAAGCACAGCGGGTACAGCGTGGTCGCCGACGCCCGCGAATCACTGGACGCGCTCGACGAACTGCTCGCCGACCACACCGTCGACGACGCCTACCGCGAACAGGTCGCGGCGCTCGCGGCCGAGTGGGACGCCATCGTCGAGGAGGCATACTCCCCGACCGCGGTCGGCACCAACATCGCCACCGGAGAGGAGGCACTGACCCAGGGAGCGGTGATCGGACTGGTCAACGAGACCTCGGACCCGCGCGACGTGGTGGTCTGCGCGGCCGGCTCCATGCCCGGCGATCTCCACAAGCTCTGGCGCACGCGCGATTCCAAGGGATACCACGTCGAGTACGGCTACTCGTGCATGGGCTACGAGGTCGCGGGCGGACTCGGCGTGAAGATGGCCTGCCCGGACCGCGACGTCTTCGTCATGGTCGGCGACGGTTCCTACCTGATGATGGCCACCGAACTGGTCACCGCCGTCCAGGAGAATCTCAAGGTGATCGTCGTCCTGGTGCAGAACCACGGTTTCGCGTCGATCGGCTCGCTGTCGGAATCGCTGGGCTCCCAACGCTTCGGCACCAACTACCGCTACCGCGGCGACAACGGCCGGCTCGAGGGTTCGACACTGCCGATCGACCTGGCCGCCAATGCCGCCTCGCTCGGTGCCGACGTCATCCGCGCGACCACGGCAGCCGAGTTCACCGACGCGGTCAAGGCGGCCAAGGCCGCCGAGCGCACCACCGTGATCCACGTCGAGACCGATCCCCTGATCGGCGCCCCGGACAGCGAATCATGGTGGGACGTACCAGTGTCGGAGACCTCGACCCTCGAATCCACACAACAGGCCCACGACGTCTACACGAAGTGGAAATCCGTCCAACGTCCATATCTGAACCCAACAAACGGAGAGTAGAAATGACCGACCCTTCGAGACGCTCGCAAGCTCACTCCTCAGGGCGAGGCTTGCGCATCGCCGTCCTCGGCGTCGGCATGATGGGTGCCGACCACGTCGCCCGCATCACCGAGCGCACCAAGGGTGCCACCGTCACCGTGCTCAACGACTACTTCCCGGAGAAGGCCGAGGATCTGGCAGCGAGCATCCCGGGTTGTCGGGTGATCAACGACCCCCTCGACGCGATCGCCGATCCCGAGGTCGATGCGGTCATCCTGGCCACCCCCGGACCGACGCACGAGAAGCAACTGTTGGCATGTCTGGAGAACGGCAAGCCGGTCATGTGCGAGAAGCCACTGACCACTGATGTCGCCACTTCGCTGGAGATCGTCAAGCGGGAGGCGGAATTGGGCCGCAAGCTGATCCAGGTCGGTTTCATGCGGCGGTTCGACCACGAGTACGAACAGCTCAAGGGCCTGATCGACGACGGTACATTCGGCCAGGTGCTGCTCGCCCACTGCGTGCACCGCAATCCGGCCGTCCCACCCAGCTTCGACAGCTCGATGATCGTCAAGGACTCGCTCGTCCACGAGGTCGACGTGACGCGATTCCTGTTCGACGAGGAGATCACCTCGGTCCAGATCATCGCCCCGGGCGCGAACCCCAATGCTCCCGAGGGACTGAAGGATCCGCAGATCGCGATCTTCACCACCGAGTCGGGTCGCCACGTGGATGTCGAATGCTTCGTCACCACTGGCGTCGCCTACGAGGTGCGCACCGAACTGGTCGGCGAACTCGGTTCGGCGTTCATCGGTCTCGATCAGGGCCTGATCCGCAAGCAGCGCAACCCGGTCCAGTCCGACACGGGCGACGGTCGCAAGATCGCCGGTCTCGTCGGCGGAGACATCACACCGTCCTTCGTCGAGCGATTCGGTCAGGCCTACGACAACGAGATCCAGCGGTGGGTCAACGCGGTGCGGGCCGGGACCAATGTCGACGGTCCGGGCGCGTGGGACGGGTACGCCGCCGCGGCCGTGTGTGCCGCAGGTGTCAAGGCGCTGGAGACCGGCGAGCGTCAGGCGGTCGATATGGTTTCCCGCGCTTCGATTCCGGGAGCCTGAGCTCGACAGCCGATCGAGTGGTCTGCGATACGCACGCTCGTTCCGCGCGCGCCACTGCGCCCCGCCGATCGAGTGGCCACCGAGCGCCCGGCGCGCGGCGGCGTATCGAGATCACGCACCCCGCCCACGACCACTCTCACCACCACAGGAGAACACCATGTCCGTGAACACCATCGGCCACTGGGTCAACAACAAGGCCTATCCCGGCACGAGCAGCAACACCGCACCGGTCACCAATCCGGCCACCGGCGAGGTCACCGGAGAGGTCGCGCTGGCCAACACCGAGGACGCCCGTGCGGTGATCGACGCCGCCGCCGCGGCCTTCCCTGCCTGGCGCGACACGTCGTTGGCCAAGCGCACCGCGGTCCTGTTCAAATTCCGCGAATTGCTCGAGGCGCGCAAGCCCGAGTTGGCCGAGATCATCACCGCCGAACACGGCAAGGTCCTCTCCGACGCCCTCGGCGAGATCAGCCGCGGCCAGGAGGTCGCCGAGTTCGCCTGCGGCATACCACATCTGCTCAAGGGCGGATTTACCGAGAACGCCTCCACCAAGGTCGACGTCTTCTCCATCCGCCAGCCGCTGGGCCCGATCGGCATCATCAGCCCGTTCAACTTCCCCGCCATGGTGCCGATGTGGTTCTTCCCCATCGCCATCGCCGCCGGCAACACCGTCGTGCTCAAGCCGTCGGAGAAGGACCCGTCGGCATCGCTGTGGCTGGCCGAGCTCTGGAAAGAAGCCGGACTGCCCGAGGGCGTGTTCAACGTCCTGCAGGGCGACAAACTCGCCGTCGACGAGCTGCTCACCAACAAAGCCATCAAGTCGATCAGCTTCGTCGGGTCCACGCCGATCGCCCAGTACGTCTACGCCACCGGCACTGCCGCGGGCAAACGCGTCCAGGCATTGGGCGGCGCCAAGAACCACGCCATCGTGCTGCCCGACGCCGACCTCGACCTGGCCGCCGACGCCATGGTCAACGCCGGCTTCGGCTCCGCAGGCGAACGCTGCATGGCCATCTCCGCCTGCGTCGCGGTCGGACCGATCGCCGACGACCTCGTCGCCAAGATCACCGAACGCGCCACCACCATCACAACCGGTGACGGCACCAAGAACTCCGACATGGGACCACTGGTCACCAAAGCCCACCGCGACAAGGTCAAGTCCTACGTCGACGCCGGCGAAAAAGACGGTGCCACCATCGTTCTCGACGGTCGCGATGTCGACGCCGACGGCGGAGCCAATGGCTTCTGGCTCGGCCCGACACTCATCGACAACGTCACCACCGACATGAGCATCTACACCGATGAGATCTTCGGCCCCGTCCTGTCCGTCGTACGCGTCGACACCTACGACGAAGCCCTCGAACTGATCAACTCCAACGAATACGGCAACGGCACTGCCATCTTCACCAACGACGGTGGCGCAGCGCGCCGTTTCCAGAACGAGGTCGAGGTCGGCATGGTCGGCATCAACGTACCCATCCCGGTCCCCATGGCCTACTACAGCTTCGGCGGCTGGAAGAACTCGCTGTTCGGCGACACCCACGCCCACGGCATGGAAGGCGTCAACTTCTTCACCCGCGGCAAAGCCATCACCAGCCGCTGGCTCGACCCCAGCCACGGCGGCCTCAACCTCGGCTTCCCGCAGAACGCCTGAGACACAGCATCGACCACAGGAGTTGCCGTTTGGCTCGCCCACCGAGCCAAACGGCAACTCCTTGTCTGAAACACCCTTGACAGATTGTAAGGACATTACGACAGTGTCGGTAGGTCGAGCGTGACCAGGGTCACGAGCACGACGACGATGTAACGCACCAACCAAGGGAGTCTCCATGTCGACAGCCGAGAAGTCGGGACTGGTCCGAGAACGCATCGCCATCGCGTTCATCTACACCCAGGCACCCGAAACCCGCGGCCGCACGCTCGAAGAGGTCGAGGACGATGTCACCACAGGTGCGATCTCCACACACCACCTCCGAGAGGAGGCTGAGGCCTGACCCTTCGAGACGCTTCGCTCCTCAGGGGTCGGGTTGCGACGCTTCGCCAGCGCAGAATCACGAAGGGCCGGGTCCTCGCAGGACAGGGTGAACAGAGGCGGTCGTGCCGCGCACCACGAGATATGGTCGACGGATGATCGCCGGTGTCGCACCGCCGCCGATCATCGCGAGCGCTCCGGACACCGCGTCGGACGCCAGTTCACGGGCGTCCTGGGAGATCGTCGTCAACGGCACCTGGGCGCTGGACGCGAGTCGCGCATCGTCGTACCCGACAACCGAGACATCCTCGGGCACACGCAGACCCGATCGGATGATGGTGTCGATGACCCCCGTTGCACAGTCGTCGTTGAAGGCGACCACCGCCGTCGGCCGGGTGCCGTGATCCAGTACGTCGCGCATGGCGCGGGCGCCGTCGATCTGCCCGAGGCCGCCCTGCACGATGCGCGGCACCCCGATACGACCGCCACTGGTCATCGCGTCGCGGAAGCCGGCGCGCCGCTCTGCCGCACCGGGTGCGTCACCCCCGTCGACATGCAGAATCTCGCGATGTCCCAGATCGACGAGATGATTCACCGCTAAACCGATTCCGGCCGTATCGTCGCTGCGAACCACGCCCACCGAGTCCACCCCGGTGCCGCGCGCGACGACGATCACCGGCAGCCGCGCGGAGAATGCGGCGAGCGCGGTGTCGTCGAGCCGGGACCCCAGCATGATCACCGCCTCGCACCGTTCGCGGACCACGGTGTCGAGCGCAGTCTTCTCCGACCGACTCGGCGCGACCGCACTGATCACGACGTCGTACCCGGCCTCGGCCGCCTCGCGATAGATCTCCTCGACGAGGTCACCGTGAAAAGGTTCGCGCAGCTCGAAGGTGACCCCGAGCAGTCGCGACGACGACTGACGGAGCTTCCGGGCCCGCTGATCCGGTACGTAGCCCATCTCGTCGGCGATCCTCAGCACCCGCTCGCGGGTTTCGTCGCTGGCACCCGGCACACCACGCATCACTATCGAGACAAGAGCCTTCGACACACCCGCCGCTTGTGCGACGTCGACGAGCGTCAGTCTTCTACCGGGCCTCTCGACCATCCATCCCTCTCTTGACCAGATGTGAATGCCGGCACTACTCTAACCTAGAACGTTCTACTAGAACGATCTAGTCACTCCTTTTCGACCATCTCTCGTCCGGAGACCCACATGACGACCATCACCTCACCTGCCTCGATCCCGGCGCCGTCGCATGGCGCGACGGACCCCATCCGCATTGCGACCATCGGCGCCGGCCGCATCGGCAGCAGCCATACCGAACTGATCGCCCGACACGTGCCGGGTGCCGTTGTCGCAGCCGTGGCCGACCCGGTCGACGGTGCGGCCGAGCGGCTCGCGGGGGCGGTCGGCGCCGGGTTCGCCACAACCGACATCGACGTGGTGCTCGCATCACCCGACGTCGATGCCGTGCTGATCACCGCACCGGCGCGCAGTCACAGCGAATTGATCTGTCGCGCAGCGGCGGCCGGCAAGCACATCTTCTGCGAGAAGCCGATGGCGGTGACCCTCGACGAGGCCGATCGGGCGATCGCCGCGGCATCGGTCGCCGATGTGGTGCTGCAGATCGGTTTCAACCGGCGATTCGCATCCGGTTTCGCGGCCGCCCGCCAGGCGGTCGACGACGGGCGGGTCGGCACCCCGCAGCTGCTGCGCTCGTTGACCCGCGATCCCGGCCCGTGGGAAGTGAATCCGGCTCGGGTTCCGCAGTGGACGATCTTCCTGGAGACGCTGATCCACGATTTCGACACGCTGTGCTTCCTCAACCCGGGTGCCCGCCCGGTGTCCGTGCACGCGTTCGCCGATGCCCTGATCCGGCCTGATGCGGCACAGTCCGGACATCTCGACACCGCGGTCGTGACCATCACCTTCGACAACGGCGCGATCGCGACCGCCGAGGCCAGCTTCTCGGCGCTGTACGGATATGACGTGCGTGGTGAGGTCTTCGGTTCGGCGGGTATGGCGACCGCCGGTGACGGACGCACCAGCGACATGACGTTCTACGGAGCCGCCGGGATCGCGATCGACACCGCCCGGCGCGACACCGTGCTCCTGCACAGTGCCTACGTCGGCGAGCTCACGGCGTTCGTCGAGGCGGTGCGCAGCGGATCGCCCGCCGTGGTCGGCGGGGCGGACGCACGGACTGCACTGCAGATCGCATTGGCCGCGATCCGCAGCGTCGAGACCGGTGGCACCGTCTCGATCGACGAGGCCAGCTGATGACCTACCGACTGGCTGCCAGCGCCGAGATGCTCTATCTCGACCGGCCTTTCGTGGACCGGGTCCGCACCATCCACGACCGAGGCCTCCTGGTAGAGATCTGGGACTGGTCCACCAAGGACATCGATGCCCTGGTCGCCACCGGCGCCGAATTCGCCTCGATGACCGGGTACCTGACCGGCAATCTCACCGATCCCGGCGGCATCTCCGCCTTCCTCCAATCGGCCGAGGAATCGATCACGGTGGCTGCTCGTCTCGACTGCCCGAGCCTCAACGTGCACGGCACCGGCCTGGGCCCAGATGGCCTGCCGGTGGTTCCGGTCGATGTGGTGACGCCCGAGATGTGGCTCACCGCGGCCGACACCCTGCGTCGACTCGCGGACATCGGCGAACGCCACGACCGGGTCTTCACCCTCGAGAACCTCAATCTCGCCGTCGACCACCCGGGGACCCCGTTTGCCACCGCGTCGGACACCATGACGCTCGTGAGGGCCGTCGACTCCCCGCACCTGCGGATGAACCTCGATCTCTATCACGCCCAGATCGGCGAGGGCAACCTCATCGAATTGGTCCGGGCGGCAATGCCTCTCGTCGGCGAGATCCAAGTTGCCGACGTTCCTGGCCGGTGTGAGCCGGGCACCGGGGAGATCAACTACCCCGCCATCGCCAGCGCGCTGAAAGAGATCGGCTTCGCCGGCGTCGTCGGCCTCGAGGGCTGGGCGAGGTCCGACCCGGACGGCGCCCTTGACGCATTCATGACAGCGTTCGGCTGACCCGTACCGGCCGGGCCAGCTCGAGCACGATGTCGAGGACGGCCCGGGCCGCGCGGGATGGCGTGCGGGTGGACGAGTGCGCGATCGCGATGTCCCACATCAGCGGGGTGTCCGAACACGGCACGACGGCCGCGCCTGCTTGCATGTGCGCCACGCCCAGGGGGACAAGTGTCACCCCGAACCCCTTGACCGCCAAGCTCATCCCGAAGAACTGATCGGCCACCTCGATCACCGTCCGCCTGTTCGGGATGTCGCGGTCGACGACCGCGCGCGTCCCCCAACCCGGCGGATAGTCGATGACGCGCTCCTCGGCCAGGTCGGCGGTCGCGAAGGAACCGGCCTGCGCCAGTCGGTGATCGGGCGAACACACCAGTACCAGCGGTTCCTGCGCGAGCCGATGAACCGCGATGCCGGGGATCAGTTCCGGATACGCACCCAGGAAAGCGAGGTCGAGGGTGCCTGCGCGCACTCCGACGATGTTGCCCGAGCTGCCGCGCGGATTCTGGCGCATGGCGATCGTGATCCCGGGATGGCGCCGATGGATCTCGGCAAATGCCTCGGCCAGGTCGATGGAGACGACGTTGACGAGCGCACCGACGGCGACCTCTCCGCGGATGTCGCCGCGAACTCCGTCGACCGCGTCGAAGACGTCCGCACGCGCACGCAGGGCCGCGCGCGCCGGACCGACGATAGCGCGACCGGTGTCGGTCAGCACGAGCACTGTGGGTGTGCGATCGAAGACGCGCTCCCCCAGTTCGCGCTCCATCTTGGCCACACCCGTGGACACCGCCGACTGCACGACGTTGAGCGACCGCGCGGCAGCAGTGAACGTGCCCTGATCGCAGCAGGCAAGAAAATACTCCAGGTGACGCAACTCCATCTCGGCCTCCATCGCGATCGGAGATGTCTATATCGAAATCTATCGCTTTTCCTGAAGACTAGGCGGCCCGACAATGTATGCATGGCCACCACCCTCTCTGTCCCCGTCCGAGCACAGACCCGCCTCAGTCGCGTCGTGGTCTTCTTGTTCGCGGTGACGGCGGGCTCGTCGGCCGGCTGCCTCTACTACCTGCAGCCGCTCTTGCACGAGATCAGCGTCGACTTCTCGATCTCGACCGCGACGGCCGGTGTGCTGATCGCGGTGACCCAGATCGGCTATCTGCTCGGCCTTGCCTTCGTCGTCCCGCTCGGCGACTTCGTCAACCGCCGCCGACTGGTGACCGGCCTCCTCGCCGTCTCGTGCGTCGCCCTGGTGGCCGCCGGCCTGATGCCCGCGTACGGCGGGCTGCTGACGATGGTGTTCGCGGTCGGGGTCTCGGCGTCGGCCGCACAGGTCGTGGTCCCGTGGGCGGCCGCGATCGCCGCACCGAACGAGCGCGGCACGGTGGTCGGCAATGTGATGAGCGGACTGCTCATCGGCATCCTGTTCTCCCGAGTCCTCAGTGGACTGGTCGCCGAGGTCGGTGGCTGGCGGGCGATCCTGTTCGTCGCCGCGGGACTGCAGGTGGCGATGGCCGTGGCGGTCTGGTTCCGCGCTCCCGAAGCGCCGCCCGAGGCAGCCGGATCGGGTCAGAGCTACCCGCAGGTCCTACGGTCGATCCTGACCCTCGTGCGCACCCACGACGTGTTGCGGCACCGCATGTTCCTCGGTGGGCTCAGCATGGCGGCCTTCAGTTGCATGTGGACCGCGATCGCCTTCCTGCTGGCCGGCGCCGGTGACTCGACCTACTCGTACTCGGAAGCGGAGATCGGCCTGTTCGGACTTGCCGGAGTGGCGGGTGCGCTGGTCGCGCCCGTTGTCGGCAAGCTGGCCGACCGGGGCTACCTGCGCCACACCCAGTACGGCGTGTGGGGCGCGCAGATCCTCGGGTGGCTCCTGCTGTGGGCCGGTGCACATCAGGTCGTGGTGCTGGTGATCGCCCTCCTCGTCTTCGACTTCGGCGTCCAGGGCGTCCAGCTGGCCAACCAGACCGGCGTGTATTCGCTTGACGGCCAAGCTCGTTCACGGCTGACGACGGCGTACATGGTGGCCTACTTCGCCGGGGGCGTGATCGGCTCGACGGTGGGCGGCTGGGCGTACCAGGCGGGCGGCTGGCCCCTCGTGTGCACGATCGGGACGGGCTCGGCGATCGTCGGGCTCACGACCTGGGCGGTCTTCTCGTGGACCGAACGCGGGCATCCGGTGCAGGGCCGGGCGGCGCATGCCGAGTTGCGAGCGGCGGCTCGGGGCTGAGGGTTCGCGAGGCGGCGGGTTTCGATACGCCGACTCGCTGCCGCTCGCCGGCTACTCAACCAGCAGAGGGCTCGCCGGTACTCAACCAGCAGGGGGCGCATCGGTACTCGATCAGCAGGGGGGCGCCCAGCCGATCGGCAGCGAAATCACCTACGCGACAACTTCTTTCGCCGAAGATCGGCAATGGCGGTCTTGAGCCCGCGGGTCCTCGGCACGCCGGCGAAGCGTCGCTCCGACGCGGTCTCCGGCGCGTCGTCGGCGGTGTCGCGCAGGAACCGATCGGGCAAGGCGAGTTTGTTGATGGTGCGCAGGGTCTGCATGTACTGCACGAAGAGTGAGCCGGTGGTGTACGGCAGGTCGTACTTCTCGCAGAGCTCGCGGATGCGCACGGACATGTCGGCGTAGCGATTGCTGGGCAGATCCGGATAGAGGTGATGCTCGATCTGATAGCAGAGATTGCCACTCAGGAAGGCCGTCGCCGGGCCCGCGTCGAAATTGGCGGTACCGAGCATCTGGCGAAGATACCACTGTCCGGGAGTCTCGTCGGTGAGTGACTCGACGGTGAACTTCTCTGCGCCATCCGGGAAATGCCCACAGAAGATCACCACGTATGCCCAGAGGTTGCGGATCAGATTCGCACTGAGATTCGCGGTCAAGGTATGCACATAGTTCGGACCGGTCAATGCCGGGAACAGCACGTAATCCTTACCGACCTGCTTGCCGATCTTACGCAGGAACACCTTGATCTGAGGTACCGCAACATCTTTCGGCTTCGTGCCGTTGATGACCTCCTTGAGTTCGAGGTCGTGCAGTCCGATTCCCCACTCGAAGGTGGCCGCGAGGACGAGGTTGAAGAACGGCTGGAGAATGCGCCGCGGCTCCCACGGCTCGTCGCGGGTCACGCGCAGGATCTTGTAACCGACGTCGTGATCCATCCCGACCACGTTGGTGTATTTGTGGTGGATGTAGTTGTGCGAGTGCTTCCAATGCGGCGACGCGCACACCATGTCCCACTCCCACGTCGTGGAGTGGACCTCGGGATCGTTCATCCAATCCCATTGCCCGTGCATCACATTGTGCCCGAGCTCCATGTTCTCGATGATCTTGGAGAGCGCGAGCGCACCGGTCCCCAGCAACCACAGCGAACGCTTGTGGCTGCCGAACAGCGCAAGCCGTCCGGCCACCTCGAGCGCCCGGTGGGCGAAGATCGTCCGACGCAGGTAGCGGACATCACGAACACCCCGATCGGCTTCGATCTCACGTCGAAGTGCGTCGAGTTCTGCGCCCAATGCCTCGACGTCCGCATCGCTCAGATGGGCGTAGGCATTGATGTCGGTTATGGCCATCGGCACCCATTATGCCCGCCCCGCGGACGGACGGTCCACGGACCTCGGCCGCCACACATCACCGAGGGTCAGGCCGCCGGACGCTGCTGGACGGGCACCTCGGTTCGTGCGGCGGACACGTCTGCGCGCCGTCCACGACGACGCAAGGTCCGGATGGCCGAACGCAGACCACGTCGGCGACCGGTCTCGGGATCGACCGAGGCCATCAGCCGCGCGCCCTCGGGGAGTCCCTGCTTGAACCGGCGCTCGGAGGCGGTCTCCGGCGCATCGTCGACGGTCGCCTTGAGGTATTTGTTCGGCAGCGACAGCTTCGCGATGGTGCGCCACGATTTCGCGTACTGCACCGGGAACGAGCCCGTGGTGTACGGGAGATCGTACTTCTCGCACAATGCCCGCACCCGCACCGAGATCTCGGCGAGCCGGTTGCTGGGCAGGTCGGGAAAGATGTGGTGCTCGATCTGGTAGGACAGATTTCCGCTCATGAACGCCAGCACCGGGCCGCTGCGGAAGTTCGCGCTGCCCAGCATCTGCCGCAGATACCACTCGCCCCGCGTCTCACTGTCGACGTCCTGCTTGGTGAACTTCTCGGCGCCGTCGGGGAAATGGCCGCAGAAGATGACCGCGTTGGTCCACACGTTGCGGATGAAGTTGCCCATCAGGTTCGCCGTCAGAGCCTTCCGGAAGGCGTGTCCGACGCCGACGCTCCGGCCGGTCGCCCCGGCCACCAGTGCCGGGTAGACCGCGTAGTCCTTGACGACCTGCTTGCCGACCTTCTTGCCGACGTCGGCGAGATCTTGGCGGAACTGCTCCTTGGCCTCGGGCGTCTTGCGCTTCTTGCCCAGCTCGAGATGCTGTGCGGCGACACCGTATTCGAAGCCGGCGGCCAGGACCGTGTTGAAGAAGAGGTTGCCGAGATAGAACGGCCGCCAGCGCTGGTCGCGCGTGACACGCAGCAGGCCGTAGCCCACGTCGTCGTCCATCCCGAGGACGTTCGTGTACTTGTGATGGATGTAGTTGTGGGTGTGCTTCCAGTGCGCCGACGGGCCGGTGTTGTCCCACTCCCAGGTCGTCGAATGCACCTCGGGATCGTTCATCCAATCCCACTGCCCGTGCATCACGTTGTGCCCGAGTTCCATGTTCTCGACGATCTTGGCGATGCCGAGCGCTCCCGCACCCGTCCACCACATCGATCGCTTCGACGATCCGAAGATCAGCGCCCGGCCGGCCAGCTCCAGACCGCGCTGGAAGCGGATGGTGTTGCGGAGATAACGCGCGTCGCGTTCACCGCGATCGGCCTCGATGTCGGCACGGATCGCGTCGAGCTCCACGCCGAGCGCCTCGATCTCCACCTCGGTGAGGTGCGCGTACTCTGGGATGTCGGTAATCGCCATGGTGCTCCCGTTCGTATCGACCTACCAAACCGTAACTTACGCAAGCGTAGGTTGGCTGCCCCGTCATGTCCACCCCTCTGCGCGAGATCACCAGAGGAATGTGACCCAACCCACCCTCGGGGTCAGTCGCGGAGCAGTTCGAACCCGATGAGGTCCTCGAAGACGCCTGCCGAACTCGCCGCGAGTTGCTGTGTGCCGAACTCGCGGAATCCGGCCGATTGCGCCAACGACTTCGAGCCCGTGTTGCTCACCGCGGCGAACATCGTCAACCGGCGCAGGCCCATCACGCCGAATGCGTGATCCACCACGGCCGGGAACGCCTCGGCCAGGACACCGCTGCCCCGTGCATCCGGGTGTGTGTAGAAACCCGCCTCGGCACCGGTCACCTCGTCGATGTCGAGCAGGGTGATGTCGCCGAGATAGGTGTCGGTCGCGAGATCGGCGACCACCCACGTACACGTCTCACCACGCGCCGCCGTCCACCATTTGCGCAGGCGTTCGGCAGCGGCGTGCTCGAGGGTGAGCGGAACCGGACGCTCGAAGAGGTACTTCCGGGACACCGGGTCGTCGAGGGTATCCCGTATCCGCTCGTCGTCCTTCTCGGCAAGCGGCCGGAGGCGGAATCGTTCGGTCTCGAAAGTCGATGCGTGCCAAGTGGTTTTCGGGTCAGGCGAATCACCCGCACGCAGGGTCCCCACCCATACGTCACAGATCGCGTCACCGATCTCGAGCCCGTCGCGGACGACGGCGTCGAGAGTGAACCCGCATGTGTGGGCGACGCGGAGACTCGGGAGATTGCCGACCGCCGCCTGCCACCGCACCGCTCGCTTGCCCACACCGAATGCGTGATCGACCGCCAACCGGACCGAACGCTGCATCACGCCGAGCCCCCGGGCATCGGGATGGAGCGCGAAACCGATGTCGACGATCGCACCCGCGCCGCGGATGTCGACATTGCCGACGTACCGACCGCCATGCTCGATGGCCCAGCCCATCCCGGTTCCCTCGTCCCATCCGCGCGGGATGTCGTCGAACGCGAACTGCTCGGCATCGCCCCGTCCGTACGGGGTGGGCACCCGGGTCCAGCGGATCATCTCGGGGTCGGTCGCCATCTCGACGATCCGGCCGAGGTCGGAGGATCGATGACCACGCAGCGTCACGACTCCGTCGGTCAGGACCGGGACGTCGGGCGACCACGTCAGTTCAGCGGGCACCCGACTCACTCCGCACAGCAGTGTTCACGCGGTCAGCCTAATCGCTCAGACCGGTCACACGCCGAGTGTGCAGTCCCCTGCCGCTGCGCTGATGCACGTCTGGATCCGCTCACCCTCGACGTGCTCGGCCCCCGACCGCAGATCGCGCACACACCCTTTGTCCAGCATCACGACGCAGCTCTGACAGATCCCCATCCGACAGCCGAACGGCATCATCACGCCGGCGGATTCGCCCGCCTCGAGCAGTGTTGTCGCGCCGTCGATCTCGGCGGTCCGTCCCGACCAGCCGAAGGTGACGGTCCCGCCCTCGGCACCGACCGCTCCTCGTTCGAGGGCGAACCGCTCGATGTGCAGGTGGTCGTCGGCCCCGGCATCGGCATACATCCGGTGCACGGCGTCGAGGAACGAACTCGGTCCGCACGCCCATGTCTCGCGCTCGAGCCAGTCCGGCACCAGATCCGCGAGTCGGTCGGGCGTCACCTTGCCGTCGGTGCGCGTGTATTGGATGTGCAGATCCACCACACCGTCGGCGGCCATCGTCGCCAGTTCGTCCCCGAACAGCAGGTCGGCGGCGGTCGGCGTGGAGTGGATCACCCGGATGTCGGCGCGCTGCCCGCGGTGGCGGACCATCCGCAGCATCGACATGATGGGCGTGATGCCGCTCCCGGCGGTCACGAACAGGGTCTTCGACGGCAACGGCTCCGGCAGCACGAACTCGCCGGCCGGCGCTGCCAAACGGACCACGGTGCCCGGTTGCAGGCCGCTCACGAGGTGCGACGACAGGAAACCCTCGGGCATCGCCTTCACCGTGATCGTGATCGTCTTGCCGTCGACGCCGTCGCCCGAACCGACCGGCGCGGAGGTCAGCGAGTACGACCGCCAGGTCCATCGCCCCTCCATCAGGACGCCGATCCCGACGTACTGGCCGGGCCGGTAGTCGAGCGAGAATCCCCAGCCCGGACGGATGCGGATGGTCGCCGAGTCCTCGGTCTCCGGCGTCACCGAGACGACCTTTCCGCGCAGTTCGCGGGCCGACCAGAGCGGATTGGCGAGATGCAGGTAGTCGTCGGGCAACAGCGGCGTGGTGATCCGGGCGAATGCCGCCCGCGCCCACTGCGCACCACGGCTGCGAGCCGCGACACCGGCCACCGGTTCCTCGAATCGTTCGAGCCAACCCACCTGAGCACCACCTCACTCGCGTGCCCAGGGGCCGCGCGTCGACAACCTACGCTTCCGTAGGTTACGCGACCGAGGCCGCGCTCGCGCAGATGGCCAGAGCGACGCGAGCAGGATCAGAGCAACTCGAGCAGGAACGGGAGTTCCTGCGTGGCATACCAGGCGAGGTCGAAGTCCTCCACGTCGCCGACGGCCAGCTCCGCGTCCTGATCACCGAGGTCGGCGGCGTCGATCACCACCACGGCGGCCCGGACCTTGTCCTGCGCCTCGGCGACGTCGACGTGGACGGACGCGATGTCGCGCAGCGGCACCGGCCCACTGATCTTGACCACCGCGTCGTCGAGGTCCGGACGCAGATCCACATCGTCGACGTCCGCGGCGACCACCGCGCGGCGGGGCGGGAGTCTGGGGGTGTCTCCGGGTTTCGCGGTGCGCTCATCCTCGGCGAGGTCCGCGTCGCCGTCGACGTCACCGGGTTCGGACGTCTCACCGGCGAGCAGGCGCAGCGATGCTCGCGCCGCCTCGCGCATCGCCACCTCGGCCAGCTCTTCGTCGTCGCCGGCGAGGAACGATTCACGCAACGCCGGGGTGAGGGCGAAGCCCGTTCCACCGATGGCCCGGAACTCCCCGCTCTCACTGAGCTCCATCAGCATGGTCAGTGTCGCCGGCAGATAGACCCGCATCGCAACCGTCCCCTCACCCGTTCACCACAACTCGTTCGCACAACTGCGCCAACCCTATCCGCCGAGGCCGGCGTCCGGCGTCCGTGCCGGTCACCGACCCGCGCCGACGCCGGCGTCCATCACTTGGCCGCCTCGAGTTCCTCATAGGCCTCGGTCACGTAATCGGTCATCGCCGGCAGATCGCTCAGCACTCCTCGATCCGCGATGAAGGCGAACTGGAGGCTGTTGCGATAGTCGACGACACTGATCGCGAGGGCCCGTTGGGCCATGAGTGCCGGGATCGCGTACACCTGCACCACCGGGCATCCGGCGACATAGCGCGCGGCGACCGGCAGGGTCCCCATCCCCACCGGCACGTTGTAGTTACGCCGGTTCAGACTGCGGAACGCCCGTGAGCTGAACTCGGGGAAAGGCACCACACCGAGCTCGGGAAGCAGCGGCCGCGGACCCAGCGAGAGGCGCCGCGACGACTGCGAATACCGATTTGCCAGGCCGGCGACCTGGGCGAGCCGAACTGCCGGATTATCTTCTCCCACAGGCAGATCCGTGACAAAACTCGCCTTGCCGACGGTGATCCACCGCCCATCGGCATCGACCCGACGCTCCACCGCCGGGTCGCGCGCCGACAGGGGCAGGACGACGCGCACGGTGTCGCCCGCCTCCACCGACTCGTCGTAGGAGAGCATCCACCTGCGCATCGCGCCAGAGATGATGGCGAGCTCGACGTCGTTGACGGTGCAGTCGTAGCGGTCGGCGATCTTGGCACACCCACGCCGGGGTACCGAGGCCACCGCGAAGGTCCGGGTGGACGTGGTCGAGCTGTTCAACCGGCTCGCAGGAGCCGAGTCGGTCATCTGCTGGACCACACTCCCCACCCGGCGGAGAGCGCCTTCGGCCGTCGATCGGAGGTCCCCGACGATGGAGTTGTTGTGCACCAGCGAATCGACCAGATCACCGGGCCGCGACAGCGCCTCGGCGATGGCACCGAGCGCGAGACTGGTGCTGCCCGGGGGCGAGCCGGGCATCCAGAGATCTTCGAGCAACGGCTCGACCGTACGGGTGTCGTCGCAGATCACCTCGCTGATCTCCAGGGCGTCATGGGCGTCGACCATGCACCGGTGGGTTTTCGTGAGGATCGCGAGCTTGCCGTCGGGCAGACCTTCGATGAGGTACATCTCCCAGAGCGGCCGCGTGCGATCAAGAGGACGCGACATGACCCTGGCGATGAGGTCCTGCAACTGGACCGTGTCGCCCGGTCGAGGGAGACCGGAGCGGCGGATGTGGAAGTTGATGTCGAAGTCGCGGTCGTCGACCCACACCGGCCTGGCCAGGCCGAGCGTGACCTCGCGGATGATCTGGCGGTAGCGCGGGACCAGCTGAAGACGATTCTCCACCAGGGCGACCAGGCGTGAGTAGTCCAGTACCGGGGCAGGCGGCTTGCCTGCCGGCCCCGGTACACCCTCAGCGCCCGGGCTGGTCGTCGGCGCCTTCCTGGTTCGGGAAGCACCTGTGCCGGCACGTTTGTCCGTGTGGCTCGGGTCGATCACCAGGAGAGCTCCCAGATGCGTCGTGGAACCCGACTCGTCGAGGAAGTAGAACATCGCGTCATGCGCGGAGAGCCGGTTCACCACGAGGACGATCCTAGTGGCCTCGGCGCGTCTCGCCCGTCGGATGCCGCGTCCGCGTGCGATCGCATGCAGCCCTCGACCCGGCCGCGGCCCCCGAGGTCGGCTCGGCATGGTCGGTATCGCCGTCGGGCGCCGGTGTTCGACGGCCGACCTCCTGCGCCACGCAGCGGCGATCAGACGAGGGTGAAATCAACCAGTTGCCAACGATATTCGACGTTGCGCGGCAGCCCTGGACGGTAGTGTCCCGGGGCACCACGGACCCGGCACGGCAACTGTTCGATGCGCGCCGCAAACGCGCGGACCCGCTCGCCACGACGACAGCTGCCGAACACCTCGGCGGTGCCCGGACCACGCATCTGTACGTGGACCCGGCGCAGGGTCGCCGCGTTCTCCACGACCTGCGGCAGTGCACCCGAGGACGGCCGCACCGGGCCGTGGACACGGGCGAGAGCCGTCAGCTCCGCGAGCAACTGCTGCGTGACAACGCCGTCGAGCTGATTGACACCGCGCCGACGATCGAGCACCTCGAGGACCAGCGTGACGGTGCCGACCGCGAATCTTCTCGCCTCGACTGCCTGCGCCGACGACCGGTCAGGTGCATTCCGCCTGCGCGCACCGGCCGGGGACGGGGTCGGCCGATCGGGGGACCCGTCGACCTCCACGGACCGGATCGGCGGTTCGTACGGCGGAGCCGGGCGGATCAGGACTCGAGGCGTCTCCATGAGTATCGGACGCACCGGAGCGCCGACCGGTTCCCCTCACGTCGGACAGATCCGACGACGTCGTGTCAGCGACGCTTCTTCTTGGACTTCGGCGGCTTGGCGCGGCTGGCGCCCTTCGAGTTCTCACGTGCAGCGGCCCGACGTTCACGACGGCTCGCCGACACCAGCGCCGGGTCCTCGTGTTCCTCTTCCTCGGAATGGGTCTCGGTCCCGCCACCCTCTGATGGGCCCGAATACGTCATCGGGACCTCGGGCTGCTCGACGCCCACCGCACGCAGCGCGGCGGGAGCCTCCTGCTCACCACCGACGGGTGCGGGCGCAGCACCGTTTCCGGCACCCGCGAATGCGGGCGCCACGGGCGCGGCGGCCGGTGCCGGAGTCGGCACGGCGGCCGGCGCCGCCTGTTCGGTCTGCACCTGGACGTTGTAGAGGAACTGCAGCGTCTCCTCCTTGAGCCCCTCGAGCATTCCGCTGAACATGTCGAAGCCCTCGCGCTGGTACTCCACGACCGGATCGCGCTGCGCCATCGACCGGAGGTGGATGCCCTCACGGAGGTAGTCCATCTCGTAGAGGTGGTCCTGCCATTTGCGGTCGAGGACCGTCAGCAGGATGGTGCGCTCGAGCTGGCGCATGGCACCGTCGCCCGCGATCTCCTCGATCTCGGTCTCGCGCGCCTCGTAGGCCTTGTGCGCATCGGCCACCAGGACCTCTTTGAGCTCATCGGCGTCGACGTCGTCGCGCTCGCCGAACTCGTTCTCACCGACGACCTTCTTGGGATCGAGGTCGATCGGATAGAGCGTGCTCAGGGCCTTCCAGAGCTCGTCGAGGTCCCAGTCCTCGGCATAGCCCTCGGCGGTGGCACCCTCCACGTAGGCGCCGACCACATCGTCGATCATGGTCTGCACCTCGGCCCGGTGATCCTCACCCTCGAGGATGGTGCGGCGCTCGCCGTAGATGACCTTGCGCTGCTCGTTCATCACCTCGTCGTACTTGAGGACGTTCTTGCGGACCTCGAAGTTCTGCTGCTCGACCTGGGTCTGCGCGCTCCGGATGGCCTTGGTGACCATCTTCGCCTCGATCGGCACGTCGTCGGGCAGGTTCACGCGGTTCATGATCGACTCGAGCGCCGCACCGTTGAACCGCCGCATGAGCTCGTCACCGAGCGAGAGGTAGAACCGGGATTCGCCCGGGTCGCCCTGGCGACCCGAACGTCCACGCAACTGGTTGTCGATACGGCGCGATTCGTGACGCTCGGTCCCCAGTACGTAGAGACCGCCGGCTGCCTTGACCTCCTCGGCCTCTTCGGCTGCGGCAGCACGGGCGACCTCGATCGCCTCCGGCCACGCCGCCTCGTACTGGTCCGGGGTGTTGACCGGGTCGAGTCCCGCCTTGCGCAGCCGGGCATCGGCGATGATGTCGGGGTTGCCGCCGAGCACGACGTCGGTACCACGACCGGCCATGTTGGTGGCCACTGTCACCGCACCGGTACGGCCGGCCTCGGCGATGATCTGGGCCTCTTGCTCGTGGAACTTCGCGTTCAGGACGTTGTGCGGGATGCCACGCTTGGTGAGCTGGCGCGACAGGTATTCCGACCGCTCGACGCTGGTGGTACCGATGAGGACCGGCTGGCCCTTCTCGTGACTCTCGGTGATGTCGTCGACGACGGCGTCGAACTTCGCCTCTTCGGTCTTGTAGATGAGGTCGACCTGGTCCTTGCGGACCATCGGCTTGTTCGTCGGGATCGGCAGCACACCCAGCTTGTAGATCTGGTCGAACTCCGCGGCCTCGGTCTCGGCCGTACCCGTCATGCCGGCGAGCTTGTCGTACATGCGGAAGTAGTTCTGGAGCGTGATCGTGGCCAGGGTCTGGTTTTCGGCCTTGATCTCGACGTGTTCTTTCGCCTCGATCGCCTGGTGCAGACCCTCGTTGAACCGACGTCCGTCCAGCACGCGACCGGTGAACTCGTCGACGATGAGGACTTCGCCGTTGCGGACGATGTAGTCCTTGTCCTTGTAGAAGAGTTCCTTGACCTTGATCGAGTTGTTGAGGTAGCTCACCAGCGGCGAATTGGCGGCCTCGTACAGGTTGTCGATACCGAGTTGGTCCTCGACGAACTCGACGCCTGCCTCGTGCACACCGATCGTCTTCTTCTTGATGTCGACCTCGTAGTGCACGTCCTTCTCGAGCAGCGGCGCGATCCTGGCGAACTCGGTGTACCACTTGCTCGACCCCTCGGCGGGCCCCGAGATGATCAGCGGCGTGCGCGCCTCGTCGATGAGGATCGAGTCGACCTCGTCCACGATTGCGTAGTTGTGGCCGCGCTGGACCAGGTCGGGCAACGAATGCGCCATGTTGTCGCGCAGGTAGTCGAAGCCGAACTCGTTGTTGGTGCCGTAGGTGATGTCGGCGCCATAGGCCTCGCGACGCTGGTCGGAGGTCATCCCGGTGAGGATCACCGCGGTGTCGAGTCCGAGGAAGCGGTGCACGCGACCCATCCACTCGGAGTCACGTTTGGCCAGGTAGTCGTTGACGGTGACGACGTGGACGCCGTCGCCCGAGAGCGCGTTGAGATAGGCAGGCAGCACACAGGTCAGAGTCTTGCCCTCACCGGTCTTCATCTCGGCGATGTTGCCGTAATGCAGCGCCGCGCCACCCATGATCTGCACATGGAAGTGCTTCTGCTCGAGCACCCGCCAGGCCGCCTCGCGGGCGACCGCGAAGGCCTCGGGGAGCAGTTCGTCCAGGGACGCGCCGTCGGCGTGCCGCTCCTTGAACTCGTCGGTCTTGGCGCGCAGCTCGGCGTCCGTCAGTGCCTCGACCTCGTCGGACAGGCTCTCGACATGCGATGCGATCGCACCGAGTCGCTTGACCATCCGGCCTTCGCCGACGCGTAGCAGCTTGTTCAGCACCGTGGATCGAGTCCCTAACTCTTGTCGACTACACACGAAATCCGGCCCGCAACCTGCACAGGCCGGATTCCATGGTACTCAGCTTGTCTTAGTGCAACCTGATCGGTGCCCCGATCACCTGCACGTCGTCATCTTCCCGAGGGGCCCATGCCCTCGGGTGTCGGGCTCAGGCCAGACGGATCAATCCGTAGTCGAAGGCGTGGCGCCGATAGACCACCGACGGCTTGTCGCTCTCCTTGTCGTGGAACAGGAAGAAATCGTGACCGACGAGTTCCATCTCGTAGAGGGCGTCGTCGACCGACATCGGGATCGCCTCGTGTTCCTTGACGCGCACCACCTGGCCCGGGTCGTGATACTCCACGCCGTCGTCCCAGGAGTCCGCAGCGTCGCCGGATTCGGCGTCGGGTTGCACACTGAGCTGGTTGTCGCGCAGCAGCGGCGCACCGACCTCGGTGGCCTCGGCGACCGAGAGCGGTCGCCGGTTGCCATAGGAGACACGACGACGGTCCTTCACCCGCCGCAGGCGCGACTCGAGCTTGTCGAGTGCGCCCTCGAGCGCGGCGTAGAAGTTCTCGCCGCACGCCTGCGCGCGGGCCTTGGGGCCCTTTCCGATAGCCGTGATCTCGACTTGTTGACACACCTTGGACTGCCTGCGGTTGCGTTCGTGATTCAACTCGACGTCGAAACGGAAGATGGAGGGGTCGAACCGCTCGAGTCGGGCGAGTTTGTCGCCGACATAGACACGGTAATGATCGGGGATGTCGACGTTGCGGCCGCTGATGGCGACCTTGGCATTGGGTTCGGCAGGTTCGTCGGCATCGACGGTGCCGGGTGGTCGGACGAAGGCGAAACTGGGATCGAATGCCTGGTCGTCGAGGGATGAGGAATCGGGCGAGGCGTCGTTTTCGGAGTCGTTCTCGGGCGGCCGGGCGTCACCGATCTTCGATTCGCGATGGCCTTTGCGGTGGATGACTGTTGACATATACAACTTCCTCCTCTTGATGGTTCCCGGCCGACCACGCGGAAGCTCATCGACGCCAACCCGATCTCGACCACCCGTGGTAGTGGCGGCAAGGTGCCGCTGGTGGGACCGTCACGCCCGTCGACCGCCAGTTCTCGAGCGTGCCTGCGGGATGGCCGCGGCGTCCCGGGGCGCAAGAACTGTCTGGGCCGACAGCGCGCACGTCGAATCTGTTGTCGCGCTGAGACTTTGTAGTCGGATAGGAATCGTGGCCATGCCAGCCGACGGCTGGCACTCAGGAGCAGGGGCCTCACCTCCTCGCGAAAAGCGGCGGCTACCTTTTGTGCCTTCGACCGTAGCCCGAAGTTCGCCTACTGGCCACGTTTCGACGCAACATGAGCGATGTCCGTCGAGGTCGGGCCGGAAGTCCCCCTCGGCGTGTGCGGCATGTCGGTGGCCCCGGAACCATTGTGCACAGACGCGGGGGTGTCCACAGGAGGCCAGACCAGGCCGCCGGTGGCGCGTTCGACGGCCATGTCCGTGGCACCCTCGAGCGGTGTCCGTTCGCCGCCGCAGCCCAACCGCGGTGACCGTCGCCGAGATCGTCAGGTCCGGCTCCGATCTCGTCGTCCCCGTGGAATGCGGAGGCTGCTCGGCTCCCGGTGTCCGATGGTGTTCCGACTGTGCCACCGCACTCACCGACGACCCGATCGCGCTGAGCCCGCGCGTGGACGTTGGCGTGGACACGTGGGCGCTGGGTCGCTACCGCGGCCCCTATCGTGCGGCGCTGATCGCGATGAAGGAACAGGGCAGGCGTGATCTCACGGTGCCGGTGGGCACCGCGTTGGCACGCGGTATCGCGACTCTCGCGCGCTGGGGCGAGTTCCCGGATGCCCGCGACCTCACCCTGGTCCCGGCGCCCACACGGCGTTCCTCGGCACGACGTCGCGGTGGCGACCCGGTCACGGCGTTGGCACGTGTGGCGGCGACACGGCTCGGCGCCCGTGTACGCGTCTCGGAGCTTCTCGTCACCACGGCGCGGGCACGCGATTCGGCCGGGCTCGACGCCCGCCGCCGAGTCCGCAACCTGTCCGGTTCGATCACGCTGCGGAGGACGCGGACCGCACCGCGCGGCACGATCCTGCTCGTCGACGATGTTCTCACCACGGGTGCGACGGCATCGGAATCGGTACGCGTCCTGGCACGCCACGGTTGGGCATTGCACGCGGTGATCGTCGTGGCAGGCGCCTGACGCACTCGGCGGCCACGCCACACCACCACGCCCGGCCCGATCGGCGCCGCGATCAGGGCAGGACCGGGATGACGTCGCGCGCCATGGCCGGCTCGACCTCCGTCCAGTACTGGTCGGGCTGACCGTTCGCGCTGCCGAACCGCAGCACCCCGCGGGTGTCGCCGGCGTAGACCGTCGATTGATCGGCAACGACCGCTCGCACCGGAGGCGAGAGATTGCCGCTGAGCAGGCCGACCGCGGGCGTGCCGTTGATCGAGAGCTGCACGACCGGCGACTCCACCGCATCGCGGGCGACCATCAGTGTCGTCGGCGACGCCCAGTCCAGCGAGACCGCGCGATTTCCGACGTTGTAGGCCGCGATCCGCGGACTGGTCAGTGAGACCGCCCCCTCGGCGTTTGTCGAGACCACCGCGAACACGACCTGCCCGCCGACGAGCAGCGCCGCACGAACACCGTCGGGCGACACCTGCAGTTCGGTGATCGGCCCGCGCGCGACCGTGGCGATCGATGTCGCGTCCACGGTGGTCAGCCGGTCGCTGTCGCCGGACTCCTCACGCACCCACTGGACCGGACGACCGTCGATCACCGCCCAGATCGTGTTCTCGTCTGGTCCGAAGGACGGACGGGTGATCGAGTTCCCGGACACCACCGTGCCCATCGCCCCGCCGTACGGACCGATGGCCAAGTCGAGCTGTGGACCTGCGCCGCTGTGGGCCAGCGCGGCGGCGACCCGCTGCCCGTCCGCCGAGATGGTCGCCGATCGGACCGCCTGCCCGGTCCCCAACGGACCTCCCACCGGAACGGTGCCGGTGTCGGTGACCTTGAGCAGGGCGCCGGAGCGGATGATGTTGAGTCCGACGTCGGTGGACGGCACCGCGGTCGGATCAAAGGCCTGCACGTCGGCGGTCTGCCATCCCGAGGCACGCTCCGGGATCAGCGGGCCGCCGTCGGCGTTGATCACGTACGGGCCACCGATGTCGGCGCCGTCGAGCGTCCAGATGATCTGGGCGGCAAGGACTGTCCGATCGCGAACGGATGCCGAACCGATGCCGGTGAGCTCGACGCGAACCCCGCCACCGGACAACGGTGAGACCGGCCCGCGCAACGCGGAACCGTTCGGGAACCCGCTGTCGACGGAGCCGTCGAGGTCGGCGGCCTGCCCCGCGATGAGGTGATTGATCAGTTCGGTCGGCTCCGACGCCTTGCCGCCGTAGAGCCAGCGCGGGTCCGCCACCAGCCTCCCGAGGCTCCGATCGGTGAAGTAGAGGCTCACCGAGCGGTAGGTGGCATCGAACTGACTGCGATCGATCATCGTGCCGTTCGGCAGCGGGCCGTCGATCCGCCACTGATCGCCGGATCGTACGAGCGTCAGTGCGGTCTCCACCCGGCCGGTCGCGGGCAGCAGCTGGCCGTTGGACTTGAGCGTCCCGACGTTGTCGCCGATCAGACGAAGTCGTACCGCGTCCTCGTTGCGCTGGTCGACGAAGACGTTGACCTCGTCGACGACCAGCATGTCGCCCCGGTCGTCCCACTGCTCGGAGGCGGCCGGGGTCAAGAACTTCCGGGCAGCGCGATGACCTTCTTCGGGATCGGCGGTCGCCTTGAGGTACGCGCGTACCAGTGATTCCGGATCCATGTCCGCCTGCGGGACCGGGACCGCATTGGTCGGCCCCTCGCGCTGGAACGCGGTGATCGGTTGCGGCGACGAACTGTTCGGGATCGAGCCGCAGGCGCTCAGGATGCACGTCGTCAGCAGTGCGACCACCAGCGGCCACCGTCGACAACGCCGCGACCTTCGTAAGACGGAGTTCAGATCAGGACGTGGCACCGCCACCTCCCCCGGAATCGTGCTCGGCGGGCGGCGACGACGGGTTGTCGTACTCCACTTCGGCTTCGTTGCGGACCGCAGTGCTCTTCGGTGCGCTTCGGGTGAGCGCCGCCGACCTGCCCGCGCCTCCGACCGGTTTGAGCGGCAACGGACTGCCGAGCAGCTTGTGCCCACGCACCAGCGGAAGGGTCAGGCGGAAGCTGGCGCCGTTGCCGGGCTCACCCCAGGCCTCGAGGCGTCCCTGGTGCAACCGGGCGTCCTCGATGCTGATCGCCAGTCCCAGACCGGTGCCGCCCGAGCGTCGGAAGCGCGACGGATCGGATCGCCAGAATCGGTTGAACACGAGCTTCTCTTCACCCGGGCGGAGGCCGATCCCGTGATCGCGCACGGTGACCGCGACCGCGTCGCCGTCCGACCGCATGGTCAGCGTGACCGGGTTGCGCTCGCCGTGGTCGATCGCGTTCGCCAGCAGGTTGCGCAAGATCCTCTCCACGCGCCGCGGGTCGATCTCGGCGATCACCGGCTCGGCAGGCAGATCGAGGACGAGCTCGGTGCCGGTCTCCTCGGCGAGATGGCTGACGGTGGCGAGGGCACCGTCGATCGGAATCGCCATGTCCATCCGTTCGGCAGCCAGCTCGGCCATGCCTGCATCGTGTCGGGAGATCTCCAGGAGCTCGTTCAGCAACGTCTCGAAGCGATCGAGCTCTTTGTCGAGCAGTTCGACCGAGCGTTTGCGCACCGGGTCCAGTTCGTCGCGACCCTCGTACAGCACGTCCGAGGCCATCCGGACCGTCGTGAGCGGCGTCCGCAGCTCGTGACTCACGTCGGAGGTGAACTGCCGCTGCAGTCCGCCGAACTCCTCGAGATGCGTGATCTGTTTGGACAGACTCTCGGCCATGTCGTTGAACGACATGGCGAGTCGTGCCATGTCGTCCTCACCCCGCACCGGCATTCGTTCCTTGAGCCGGCCGTCGGCGAAGCGCACCGCGATCCGCGACGCGGACCGCACGGGCTGCACCACCTGCCGCGAGACCAGCCAGGCGATGGCGGCCAGCAGCCCGAGCAGGACCACGCCGCCGGTCAGCAGCGTGCCGCGGACGAGGTCCACCGTGTTCTGCTCGCTGGTGAGCGGGAACACGAGGTACAGCTCCAGGCCGGGTACGGACGCATTGGTCGGCGTGCCCACGACGAGGGCGGGCTCGGTGCCGCCCGACGACGTCGGGATCGAGGTGTACTGATAGGCGACCTGGCCGCCCTGGACCATGTCACGCAGGTTGTCCGGGATCTCCGTGGCCGGTCCGACCCCGCTGTCGCCGCCGTCGTCGTCGGTGCCGGGCACCAGCAGCACGGTGTCGAAAGTACCGACGCTGCCGGAGCTGTCGGTGGCGTCCACATCGCGGTCGGTGAGCAGGGACCTGGTCTGCCGGAGCCGGTTCTGGACCGAGGTGTTGCCGTTGCTGCCGCCGAGGTCCCGTTCGACCGAGACGCGCGCCCGTTCCACCTCCTCGGTGGCCGCGGTCAGCTTGACGTCCAGCAGGCGATCGGTGATCTGGCTGATCAACACGAAGACGAGGATCAGGATCACGACAAAAGACAGCACCAACGTCGACACCACCACGCGGAGCTGCAGTGATCGTCGCCAGATTCTGCCGAAGGCTCGACCGGCACTGCTCGCGATGCGGGTGATGCGCCCGAAGGTGCTGTTGACGCGGCGGCGGGGCCTCCCGATCACGGCGGGCCGGCCTTGTAGCCGACCCCCCTCACCGTCAGGACCACTTCGGGATTCTCCGGGTCGGTCTCGACCTTCGCTCGCAGACGCTGGACATGCACGTTGACGAGTCTAGTGTCCGCCGGGTGGCGATAACCCCACACCTGTTCCAGCAGCACGTCACGGGTGAAGACCTGCCGTGGCTTGCGGGCCAGGGCGACCAGCAGATCGAACTCCAGCGGGGTCAACGAGATGGGCACCCCGTCGCGGGTGACCTTGTGCGCGGGCACGTCGATCTCCACCGGACCGATCGACAGCAGCTCGGCGGGCTCCTCGTCGGTGCGACGCAGGCGTGCCCGGACCCGGGCGACGAGCTCCTTCGGCTTGAACGGCTTGACCATGTAGTCGTCGGCGCCCGACTCCAGGCCGAGGACCACATCGACGGTGTCGGATTTCGCCGTGAGCATCACGATGGGCACCCCGGAATCGGCGCGCAGCACGCGGCACACGTCGATGCCGTTCATGCCAGGGAGCATGAGGTCGAGGAGGACGAGGTCCGGCCGGATCTCACGCACCGCGGTCAGCGCCTGCGTCCCGTCGCCGACCACGAACGGTTCGAAACCTTCACCCCGAAGCACGATGGTCAGCATCTCGGCGAGAGCGGCGTCGTCGTCGACGACGAGGATGCGAGGCTTCATGTTCACAATGGTGACACTTTCGTGACCCAACCGCGGAGATGACGCGCCGAACCCGCCGCGACGTCCTGGCGGGAGACCGCGGCGCCCGGTCGATACCATCGCCATCGTGGGCCAACTGATTGCGGTCGAGGGACTCGACGGCGCGGGCAAGAACACACTGGTGACCGCGCTGGTCGACCGGTGGCGCGACAACGGATTGCGCGTCGCGACGTTGACGTTTCCCCGATACGGTGCGTCCGTCACCGCCGATCTGGCCGCCGAGGCCTTGCACGGACGCCACGGTGATCTACGCGACAGCGTCTATGCCATGGCCCTGATGTTCGCGCTCGACCGCGCGGGCGCCGCCGACGAGATCCGGAGGGCCGTCGGCGAGCACGACATCGTGGTGCTCGACCGGTACGTGGCATCGAACGCCGCCTACAACGCGGCTCGACTCGATCAGGACGCCGACGGGGAGATGGTCGGCTGGGTGACCGATCTCGAGTTCGGTCGTTTCGGGCTCCCGGTACCCGATCGCCATGTACTGCTCGGGGTGCCGCCCGAGGTCGCGATGGATCGCGCGGCCCATCGGGCGGCCACCGATTCCACTCGGCCGCAAGATCTCTACGAACGCGACCGCGACCTGCAGGTCCGCGTCGATTCGGTGTACCGGCAACTGGCGCATGCGCAATGGATGTCACCCTGGGTGGCGACGACCGACGGTGACGTCGAGGAGCTCGCCCGCCGTCTGTCGGCCGAATGAGGATCCGTGCCGATCACCGGGGTTTTCGCTAGCCTGAAATGACCCCGCCCGTATGGAGGACGCCGTATTAAGGACGCCGCATGACCCACCAGCCAGCGCAAGGCGGAGGGGCTCACCAAGGTCCCGACCCGGGGGCGAACCGTCCACCGTGGCCCGAGGTCGGCGCGGCTGAGCAGAACGGTTCGGCCACCGGCGATCCCCATGCACCCAGGCACGGACAGCCTCCGCCCGGTACGTTGCAACCGGGCCCGTACATGCCACCCCCGCAGCCGCCGTCAGGGATGCCCACCGGCGGCCACCCGATGCACGCGGCCGTTCCCGGTCCCCCGGCGGGAGTGCCCCTTCCACCGCCATCCGGCCCGTCCGGATATCCACAGTTCACCCCTGGCGGCTTTCCGCTCGGCGGATATCCACCGGGCCCTTATGCACCCGGACCGATGCCGGGGATGCCGCTCCCACCACGACGTCGACAGCACACCGGCGCGATCATCGCGACGGCCGTCGTGGGCATGCTCGTGGTGGTCGCCGCGGCCGCGTTGTTCGTCACCGCCGCAGTCCGTTCCGTCGACTCGAACGACAGCGACGTCGCCGTCAACACACCACCGACAGCGACCGACGGCCAGCCGAGAACGGGCTCGCCGGGCTCCGGCGGGACCGCCGCGAACCAGGCCGAGATCACCGCCATCCGGTCGGCGATGCAGAACTTTGTCGACGCGGTCAACTCACGCGACGTCGGACGGATTCAGGCGTCGGTGTGCAGCGTGGTCCGCCCGCAGGTCACGCGCCCCCTCGACCTCACCGGCAACGTCGTCCTCGACGAGTTGTCCGCAGTCACCGTGACCGGCGACTCCGCCGAGTCGACGGTGAGCACCCATCTCGAACTCGGTAACCAGCGGTCGACACCCAAGCAGAATGCCGAGAGCTTCACCCGCGAGAACGGCACCTGGTTCGTGTGCCCGGGCGCCGAACCCGACATCGGGACGTAGCCTCCTCCGCCGAGAGCAACCGATTTCGCGCCGACGGCAACATGTTTCGCGCCGAGGGCAACGCGTTTCGCGCCGAGGGCAACCGCAGATACGCCGACAGCACCCGGGTTCCGAAGGGAACCTGGGTGCTGTCGGGTGTGTGTGCTGTCAGTAGCGGTAGTGCTCAGGCTTGTACGGCCCCTCGACATCGACGTTGATGTACTCGGCCTGTTCCTTCGTCAACTTGGTGAGAGTGCCACCGAGCGCCTCGACATGGATGCGCGCGACCTTCTCGTCCAGATGCTTGGGCAGCCGGTAGACCTCGTTGTCGTACTCGTCCTTCTTCGTCCACAGTTCGATCTGGGCGATCACCTGATTCGAGAAGCTGTTGCTCATCACGAACGACGGATGCCCGGTTGCGTTGCCCAGGTTCAGCAGTCGCCCCTCGGACAGCACGATGATCGACTTGCCGTTCTCGAAGATCCACTGATCGACCTGCGGCTTGACGATGATCCGCTTGGCTCCGGAGCCTTCCAGCCCGGCCATGTCGATCTCGTTGTCGAAGTGGCCGATGTTGCCGAGGATCGCCTGGTTCTTCATCGCCCGCATGTGCTCGAGAGTGATGATGCCGAGGTTGCCGGTGGACGTGATGACGATGTCCGCGTTGCCGATCGCCTCCTCGACGGTGACCACGTCGAATCCGTCCATCAGCGCCTGCAGCGCGTTGATCGGGTCGATCTCGGTGACCTGGACCCGGGCACCCTGTCCGGCCAGCGACTCCGCGCAGCCCTTGCCGACGTCGCCGTATCCACAGATGAGGACCTTCTTGCCACCGATGAGAACGTCGGTGCCGCGGTTGATCCCGTCGATCAGGGAGTGCCGGGTGCCGTACTTGTTGTCGAACTTCGACTTGGTGACCGAATCGTTGACGTTGATGGCCGGGAAGGTGAGCTCACCGGCCGCCGCGAACTGGTACAGCCGCAGGACACCGGTGGTGGTCTCCTCGGTGACGCCCTGGACCGAATCGGCGATGGTCGACCACTTGGTCTTGTCGGCCTCGAAGCTCGCGCGCAGCAGCTCCAGGAAGACCTTGTACTCGGCCGAATGATCGTCATCGGCGGGCGGCACGAGGCCGGCCTTCTCGAACTCAGCGCCGCGCAGCACGAGCATGGTGGCGTCGCCGCCGTCGTCGAGGATCATGTTCGCCGGCTGATCGGGCCAGGTGAGCATCTGCTCGGCTGCCCACCAGTACTCCTCGAGGGTCTCGCCCTTCCACGCGAAGACCGGCACGCCCTTCGGCTCGTCCGGTGTGCCGTGGGGCCCGACGACGATCGCGGCCGCCGCGTGATCCTGCGTCGAGAAGATGTTGCAGGACGCCCAGCGCACCTCTGCGCCGAGGGCGACCAGTGTCTCGATGAGCACGGCGGTCTGGACCGTCATGTGCAGCGAGCCCGAGATGCGGGCGCCCTTGAGCGGCAGCACGTCTGCATTCTCACGTCGCAGCGACATCAGGCCCGGCATCTCGTGTTCGGCGAGCTCGATCTCCTTGCGGCCGAAGTCCGCGAGGGACAGGTCGGCCACCTTGAAGTCGATCCCGTTGCGGCTGTCGGCGTGCAATGCCTGCGCAGTCGTCATGTGATCCCCTTGTCGTTCGCTGTCGGGCACTGCTCGTGCAGTGCGGAAGGCGTTCGACTCAGGCTATCGGACCCGGTCCGGCGGGCTGCCACCCTACCGCCGTGACCGGTCGGACGAGGAGTGTCGGGGGTCGCTATCGCCCTTCTTCCGATCCCACCGGATCGGCGATCTCACCGCGCTCCCGTTTGCCGACCATCGAATGGCGCTGGCCGTAGAGGAAGTAGACGGCCACACCGATCACCATCCAGACGACGAACCGGATCCAGGTGAGGGCCGAGAGGTTCAGCATCAGCCACAGACACGCGAGGATCGCCAGTACGGGGATCACCGGACCGCCCGGCACGGTGAAGCCCCGGTCGAGGTCTGGCCGGGTCCGGCGCAGCACCATCACGCCGCCGGCCACCACGATGAAGGCGAACAGAGTACCGACGTTCACCATCTCCTCGAGCTTGTCGATCGGGAAGAACCCAGCGACTACGGCGACCACGACACCGATGAGGATCGTCAGGCGGGCGGGTGTCCCGAACCGAGGATGGGTCTTGGACATCGCACGCGGCAGCAGGCCGTCGCGGCACATCGCGAACAGAATGCGCGACTGACCGAGCATCAGCACCATCACGACCGTCGTCAGGCCCGCGAGCGCTCCGATGGCGATGACCTTCTCCGCCCAGGTCACCCCGTTCAGCGCAAAGGCGTCCGCAAGATTCGCCGCGTCACCGTCCTCGGTGGTGGCGAGCTGCTTGTAGCTGACCATGCCGGTCACCACGATCGTGACGAGAACGTAGAGCACCGTCACGATGGCCAGCGAGCCGAGGATGCCGCGCGGGACATCCTTTCTCGGGTTCTTGGTCTCCTCCGCGGTGGTCGCGACGACGTCGAAACCGATGAATGCGAAGAACACGATCGACGCGGCGGCCAGCACGCCGTACCAGCCGTAGGAACTGTCGCCGCCACCGGTGAGGAGCGAGAACAGGGTGGAGTCCACGGACTTCTCGGTGCCGGCGCCGTGCTCTGCCGGGGGCACGAACGGCGTGTAGTTGTCGGCCTTGACGTAGAAGAAGCCCACGATGATCACCATCAGGACGACGGCTACCTTGATCGCGGTGATGATCGCCGACACCTGCGACGACAACCGGGTCCCGAGGACCAACAACGTCGTCACGATGGCGATGATGGCCATCGCGCCCCAGTCGACGTCGTGTCCCCCGATGTCGACGGTGCCGCCGGCGAACCCGAACACGCTGCCGAGGTAGCTGGACCACCCCTTGGCCACCACCGCGGCGCCGACCGCGAATTCGAGGATGAGATCCCACCCGAGGATCCACGCCAAGAACTCGCCGAACGTCGCGTAGCCGAAGGTGTAGGCCGAACCGGCGACCGGGACCGTCGAGGCGAACTCGGCGTAGCAGAGCGCGGCGAGCGCGCAGGCGATCGCCGCCATCACGAACGACACCGAGATGGCCGGACCGGCTTTGTCGCCGGCGATCGAGGCGGTGATGGTGAAGATGCCTGCACCAATCACCACCGACACACCGAAGACGACCAGGTTCCAGGCGGAGAGATCCTTCCGGAGCCTGTGCTCCGGTTCATCCGTGTCGGCCATCGACTGCTCGATGGACTTCCTGCGGGTGAGCGGATTGGCCATCCGATGGACCTCCCGTTACCCGAGCCGGGACAGGGTCGCTGCCCGACTCGATCGTCGCGAACGTCTGGTGAAGCGATTGCCTACGCTAGCCCACAGTCATGGGACGCGCGGCACGAATGCCGGTTCGCGTGTCACGTGCGGGGGTGGCCGTAGTTCTCAGTTTCCGGCGCCGCGGTCGATGTCAGGTTCGAGATAGATGACCCGCGCCTGCGGCACCGCCGAACGCACCCGGACCTCCGCCGCATCGATCGTGTGCGCGACCGTGACGGCGTCGGCGCCCGCCGGAATGGCGATCTTCGCGGCGACGAGAAGTTCCTCGGGCCCGAGGTATTGGGTCTTCATGTGGATGACTCGGTCGACGCCGTCGGCGGCCAGTGCCGTCAGCAATGCCTGTTCCTCGTCCTCGGTCGCCCCTTCGCCGATCAGCAGGCTTTTCATCTCCACGATCAGGATGATGGCGATGACACCGAGGAGAACACCGATGCCCAGGGTGCCGACGCCGTCCCACACCGCGTCTCCGGTCAGCATCGTGAGTCCGACACCGGCTAGCGCGAGCACCAGGCCGATCAGTGCGCCGGAGTCTTCGAGCAGCACCACCGGCAACTCGGGAGAACGTGAATTCCGAATGAAGCGCCACCAGCTCGCCTTGCCCTTCAACGGCTTTGATTCACGGTAGGCGGTGGTGAAACTGTATCCCTCGAGGCAGATCGCCAACAGCAGGATGATGACCGCCACGAGTGGCGATTCGAGGTCGTGGTCGTGGGCGTGCTGGATCTTGTGGATGCCCTCGTAGATCGCGAACAGCGACCCCAGGCTGAACAACACCAGGGCGACGACGAAGGAGTAGAAGTAGCGGCTGCGCCCATACCCGAAGGGGTGCAGCCGGTCTGCCTTCTTCGCGGCGCGCTGCTGGCCCAGCAGGAGGAGCCCCTGGTTCGACGTGTCCGCGACCGAGTGCACCGCCTCCGCGAGCATCGACGACGACCCGGTGATCAGGAATCCGACGAACTTCGCCAAGGCGATACCGGCATTGGCCAGCAGCGCGGCGATGATCGCCCGCTTGGAGCCCTCGACTGACACGTTGTTCTCCTTGGTCCGCGCGGCCGACCACCCAACTGTCGACGCTCAGACGGCCCGGACGGACTCTACCGACTTGTCGGGCTCGGCGAGAACTGAACCCAGCGAGAAATGAACCCTTCGAGAATGACCAAGGGGCCACCGAGCGCCGGTGGCCCCTTGTACGTGATCCGCCGGTCAGAAGGTGCCCTTGAAGGTGTTGCCGATCGACCTGTCGGTCTCGCCCATGCGCTCCGAGGCGTTCTGCACACCTCGGCCCAGTCCGCTGAGCTGCTCGCGCGCCTGACCGAACAGGGTGTCCCACCGGGCCTGGGCGTCCTGGTAGTGAGCGGCGGCGTCGGGTGATGTCCAGTTGCCCTGCAGCTGGTGGACCTGTCGCTTGAGCTGGCCGGCGAGCTGCTCGAGGGCATTGAACTGCTGGTGGATGTTGCCCGACAGATCACCGAGATTGCCGTGGTCGTAACTGATCGCGCCTGTCATGATGTCTCCTTGAGAATGGTTTGGATGGGTGGCCGACGGTGTGCGCTGCCCGGATCAGATCCGCAGGCCACCGTCGATGCTCGCGGTGATCGCCTGTCCCACACTGTGATCGAGATCCTCGTAGCCGCTGAAGCCGCTGGTCAGATTGTTCTCGATCTCCTGGAGGATGGCCTGCAGTTTGGTCGCCGATCCCTGCCAGTCACTGCTGGTGTTGCCGAATGCGACCTGCGCGGTGCCCTTCCATCCGACCTGGCCGTTCTCGGTGTGGCCCTGGATCGATCGCAGGATTCCCTGCATCTCGTTCACGATCTGGCTGATCGCCTTCGCGGATGCGTGCGCGTCGCCGAGATCGACTTTGACCACACCGTGGCCGCCTGCTTCGGTCATGTTGTGTCTCCTTCTGTGTTACGGCACCGCACGGCGATGCCCCGTTGGTATCCGAATAGAGCGGCCCGCTCGCGGTGCTCCCGGCGCCGGTGACACAGATACCCTGACAATTCCCCCGCCCGGTTCATGGCATCCACCGTCCCTCGGGCAAGGTCTCGATCAGCAGGCCGACGGCCTGACCGATGCGATGCCCACTGCCCGGGGAGAGGGTGGTCCACACCCGCCCGTCCGGAGACTTGCTGGGACTGGCGACGATCCGACCCCGATCGGTGTCGAAAATCGCCAGTGCACCAGAAGATTGAGCGCCGGCACCCCCGGACCAGGAGACCGCGACGATCTCCGATCGGGCGTGACAGCTCATGAGCGCCGATGCCATCGCAATGGCATCGGAACTCGGAGCGCCGAGCGCGTGCAGCGCGTCGGCGGTGTCATTCGAGTTCCGACAGTCGACGAGGCGCGCCGCCAGTTCGTCTGCGGGAGCGCTGAATCCGGCGATGCCGACGCCGTCCGCCTCGCCGAACTCCCGAGCCACGACGGCCCCCAGCTCGGATTCGTGGGACACCGCCAGCTGCCTGAGCTCGATGCGTGATCCCTCACGACGAGCGAGTACATGGTCGTGCCCGTTGCGCGCCACGCACATCCGCCGAATCCCGTCGGCCTGCCCCGGCCTGCCCGTCATGGTCCGGATCTCGAGCTGACGCTCGGGCGCCGACAGCGCTCGCAGTGCGGCGGCGAGCCAACCCGTCGGTTCACCGCCGTCGAGGAGCCCGAGTTCACCTATCGTCCGGTCGGCACCCACGGTGGCGGCCGCATGATCGTCGGAATCCGAGTGGGCAGCCCACAGGTCCAAGATGACGGGCCAGGTCTGTACACCCGCACGTTCGCCGAGTCGCCTGAGGACGTCCACGTCGAGCGCGACCCGCTCCTGGGATGTCACACCGTGCATGTCAGCCTCCCCGATGCTGGTCGAGGGAGAGGGTCTCGGTGAGATATCGCGGGTCGAGTGGTCTCAGTCCGGTATCCGAGACATGGTGCGCAACAGGTTGTTCGGCGACCGCGAGCTCTGCCCATGTGGACGACGACCGCTCGTCGGCCGCCGACGCCGACGGACCATGCGTCTCGTCGGTCTGCTCCGGGCCCATCCGGCCGCGCGCGACGGCACGTTCCGTCGCGGCCGGTGCCGTGTGCGGGGCCATCGGCCCCATCGGGGTGTTCGACGCCGGCGCCGCGGACGGTGAGTTCGTCGCCGGAACGGGCGTGCCAGCACCGGCTCCACCGGCGAGGATCGTCGGCGCATAGCCGGTCTTCTCCGGCGGCGGCGGCGCGACGCCGCCCATCGGTATGCCGCCCATCGAGACAGGCGCCGACACCGTCGGTGGCGCCGGGTGAGCGGCCGCTCGCGCCGCCGCCTGCCGCGCGGCGCGCTCAGCCCCCAGCGGACCCGCGGACACGAGATCAGGAGCAGGCCGGGAGTCGGTCCACGGGCGCGCCACAGATTCGGTGGCGGCCTCGTAGGTCTCCATCACGCGCGCGGCCCGCAATTTCTGGTCGTGCAGCGCACGCTCGGCGTGTGCAGCAGCACCCAGGAGGGCCGGTGCGAGCGCACTGACGACCGTGGCCGCGTGCATCGCCTTCTCGGCGACGTCGACCTCGACGATGTTCGGCATGGTCAGGCGGGCCACCGTCACTGCCGCCGCCTGACCTTCCGCACGCCCGGCATTCCGACCGGCCGCGGCGGCCGTCTCGGCGAACCAGGGTGCGAGTCGCGTCAGCTTCTCGAATGCCGCACTGGTGTGCGGTGATCGCCAGTTCAGCCCGAGCGCGGCCAGGATCGAGCCGTACTCCGTGGCCGCGGACGCCAACTCGGCGGACACCGTGGCCCAGGCGAGGCCGGCATCCGTCAGGGGCCCGGGGCCGGGGCCGTCGCCGAGGTCGAAGGCGAGCTTCTCGGTGGGACGTGCGTCCCAGATGACTCCGGTGAAGCCGGTCAACTCACTCTCCTCTCGTCGATCGGCGGATCGGATGGCCAGATCTGCATCGGCCCTGGCGTCAGGCGTTCGCGCTCCGGATCGCGGATGCGGCGTCGTCGTCGCCCGCCCGGTACCCGGTCGCCTGAGCGCGCAGCACCGCAGCGATCTTGCGGAGTTCCTCGACCCCGCGGGCGGAGTCCGTGGCGAAGGTCTCGGCCACCGCGTTGAAGCTCCTGGCCGAGGTCTCGGACACCTCGTCCCGGCCGGCGGCGTGCACGGTCAGCGCAGGCGCGGACGCTCCCAGTGACTGCTCGAGCCGGTCGGCGAGCCCGTCGAGACGCCCGGCCGCCGAGATGAGTTCTGCCGGGTCCACATCGAGCTGCGCGTCAGTCATCTCGCCGGTCATGTCTCCTCGTTCCGGTCGGTGTGCTGGTCAATGGTCGGGTTGTGGTGCCCGGGACTCACGTCCCGGTGGTCGGACCGCCCGGCGGCGGTCCGAGCCGGAGCTCGATGTCGGGCGACGGCGGGCTCTCCGGCTCCTCCTCGTGCCCGAGGACGGCGGGAACCACGTCGGGTACCTCGCCGACCACCTGTTGTCCGTTGTCCTCGGTCACCAGGTAGTCGGGCACCTGGTGTTGTTCATTGGACGCACCGGCGCCGCGAGCGGTTCCCGCCGCCCCCATCGGCGCCATGGACGCAGGCATCGCGTTGGTCGATGTCACGGTCCCGCGGGTGGCCTGCTGCGGGCTGTAGCCGGCCGGTTCGGTCATCCCGAGGCCGGGGCTGGTGAACGGACGCGGCGCCAGAGGTGCCGCTGCGGCACCGACAGCGCCGATTCCGCCACCGCCGCCTGCATGCCCCTCGCCACCGCCGCCACCGGCGCCCCCACCGCCGGGACCGCCGCCCTTGCCCGCGGCCGGCTCCCCCTTCGCGGACGTGAGCGGGTCGACCTTGGCGCTCGACAACATGCTGCTCACCGGTGACGCGATCATCGACGGCAGCTCGGACGCCGACGACACGGCCGGGGATGCGCCGTCGAGGACCGCGCTGGCGACTGCGAACGGCGACTGCGCCGAGCTCGCGGGTGCGGGTGCGTTGGTGATCGGCACCGGTGCGCCGTTCGTCGTCATCTTCGCGGTGGGTCCCAACAGCTGCGCACGGGTGAGGGCGACTTGCGCAGTCGCCTCGGCGAGCCCCTCGGTGGCGAATCCGACCGCTGCCCCCTGCCCGAACGGCGTCATGATCAGCGGAATGGTCGCGGAGATCTTGCCGATCGTCGCCGCGATGATCGCCTGCACCGCAGCGAGACCCGCCCCGACGATCCCCGCCGCGGCCTGGATGTCGAACGACATCCCGGTGCCCTGCGTCGTCACGTTTGCGGTGTCACCGGTCGCGATCGCCGATTTGCCGACGGCTGCGGTCGACGCGGTCCCGGTCCAGAGTTTGTCGAGCGCCTTGACCGCCCCGGAAGTCATGGACATCGTCGTCTCGAGCACTTTCGACAGGCTCTGGAAGATCGCCGACGGATCGAAATCCCCGGCCCCGAGGTCGCCGGTGCCGAATCCGCCGAGCAGATCGGTCAACGGTTTGATGAGGATGTCGAGGTTGATCGGCGGCAACGACGGCAGTCCCGGGAGCGGAGCCGACGGTGGCGGCATCGCCGGCAACGTGGGCAGGCCGTGACCGGCCAGGACGTCGGCGACCGACTTGTCCAGGATCGGCCCCAGCGGCGACGCGTTGATCATCTCCTGCACCGTCATGTGCGACATGGCAGGTACGTCGGGAATCCCGGCCGGCAACGGGCCGGGAAATGGCGTGCCCGTCACAGGACCGATCGGATCGCGGAACCGGCTGCCGCATCCTCGGATTGGAACTCGGCGAGACCAGCGAAGCTCGCTGCGGCGGTTCCGGCATGGACGGCTGCGAGGTTGCCGACCGACATCAGGTGATTGGCCTGCGCCACGATGAACGACGCCAGGAATTCCTGGCCGATGAGTCCGAACACCGGGACCATCACGGCGGTGTTCGCCGCGGCGTTGATCGACCCGGCGGCGCCGACCGCGGTGGCCATGGCAGCACTCGTGGCACCGAAGGCCTCGACCACCTCCGGCACAACCGTCACATCGCTCATCGCTGTTCCCTCCCGTTCACGTCCATGGACGTTCCGATCATCTCGTTGCTTCCTCGATCAGACGCATCCGCGACCGATCTGGTTCCCCACCACGTGCCATCGGCACGGGTCATCCGCTCCCCGGTCGGGAGTCGAGCAGTTCCGCGAACGATTCGTTGAACTCCTCGGTGATCAGCGCGCGCTTCGCGAAAGCGCGCTGTGCCGCAAGTGCGGCGGTCCCGACGATCAGTTCACCCAGGCGCGCCCCGCCGACCTCGTTGGCTCCCGGCGCCAGCCACAGACCGGTCAGGGCGCCGACGCCGTCGACCTCGACGGTCACCAGATCGTCGGCCGACGTCTCCCGCACGCTGATCGCCGCGAACTTCTCGTTCAGCTCGTACATGCTGTTCAACTGCGCGTTGGCCCGGGCCTCGAGCTCGTCCATCGCCCAACTCATGTCGCTCCCCTCAGACCGATCGCAGCCAAGAGGCCGGCGCATCGTGGTCACGGTCGTCGAGCTGTTCGGCTCGAGCGAGGTCGTCGGGCCTGGGCAGTTTCATCGCGTCCACGACGTCACGGGCGACCCCGGAGGCGACGAGCTGCTCGCGCAGGCGGATGCCGGCGGCCATCGCCGATTGCTGACAGAGCCGGAGAATCTCGCCGGCGAGGACCGCAGGCTCCTTCGACAGGGCCGAGTTGTCGATCCGCACCGACACCGGCAGTCCCTGCGGCGTGGTGACCACCGAGACAGTGCCGGAGCGCGAGCGTGCCGACGACAGCGCGTGCGCCGCATCGACATCGTTCCCGTCCGCCGATCGTCCCGTCATGGACGCCCCCGCGTGAGCGGACCCGGCGCCGCCATCAAAAGATCTCATGGCGATGTACCCCCCTTCATGACACTTGGACGCGACCCGGCCTCGATCGGTTCCCCGAGCCGACGAACTTTTCCGGATCCCCCGATCGACCGCGCACACGCCATGTGGGTGTCTGCACCACGACGACCGGAGCGCACAGATGTGTTCCGGTCGTCGTCGGACGATCCTGCCATAGCAGTCGCCGACCATCCACACAACATCCGGGTTTCCCTCTGTTCGAACGACCGTGGGGCGCCGGGTTTTGCCAGGCGCGCCATCCGACGGGGATCAACCGTCCCCCGCACGCCCTCCTCGCATCGCGATCGGCGATGCTGTCAGGGTGACGAACACCGACGTTCCTCCCCTGGGTGCACTCGACGGTCTCCGCGTCCTCGAACTGGGCACTCTCATCGCGGGCCCGTTTGCCGGACGCCTCCTCGGCGACATGGGCGCCGAGGTGATCAAGATCGAGGCCCCGGGCTCCCCCGATCCGATCCGGACCTGGGGACAGGCCGAGCAGGACGGCGAGCGGGTCTATTGGACGGTCCACGCGCGCAACAAGAAAGTCATCACCCTCGACCTCAGGGCGGCAGCGGGCCGCGAGGTCTTCCTCGACCTCATCGACCATGCCGACATCGTGGTGGAGAACTTCCGCCCCGGCACCCTCGAGCGATGGGACCTCGGCTACGACGTGCTCTCAGACCGCAACCCCGGGATCATCCTGGTCCGGGTGTCCGGGTACGGACAGACCGGACCGGCGGCGAGCCGAGCCGGGTACGCATCGGTCGCGGAGGCCGAGAGCGGTCTGCGCTACCTGAACGGTTACCCGGGCGAGGCCCCGCCACGGCTGGCCTTGTCGCTCGGCGACACGCTCGCAGGCATGTTCGCCGCGCAGGGTGCGCTGGCCGCCGTCTACCGGCGGACGGTGACCGGCAGAGGGCAGGTCGTGGACACCGCTCTCACCGAGGCCTGTCTCGCCGTGCAGGAGTCGACGATCGCCGACTACGACCTCGCAGGCGTCGTTCGAGGCCCGTCCGGGACTCGTCTCGACGGCATCGCACCGTCCAACCTCTATCAGGCCGCCGACGGGCTGCGCGTCGTGATCGCGGCGAATCAGGACACCGTCTTCCGCAGGCTCTGCGACGCCATGGGCCGGACCGACCTCGCGACGGATCCGCGATTCGCCGACCACCGGGCTCGCGGAGTCAACCAGGACGAACTCGACGCGATCATCGCCGACTGGGCCGGCGCGCACACCAGCGCCGAGCTGATCGAGATCCTCGGAACGGCGGGTGTCGTCGTCGGCCCCGTGAACACGATCGCCGAGGTGGTGCGTGACCCACAGATGCTGGCCCGCGACATGCTGGTGCCGCATCACGACGAGCGTCTGGGACGTGACGTGCTGGGCCCCGGCATCGTGCCGAGACTCTCCGAGAGTCCCGGTCGAGTGCGTTCTGCCGGTCCGCCGAGGCCGGGCGCGCACAACGACGAGATCTATCGCGGACTCCTCGGTCTCGATGACGACGCGATGTCCGAACTCACCGAGCACGGAGTCATCTGAACGGTTGCGTCTGAGCGGTTGTGATCGCAACGCACCGACGAATGTGGCTGGTCAGGGCCCCGTCACGGGTCCCCGGGAGTTCGGTGGCGAATTCGATCTTCGGTAGACTCCTGCAACGATGGCGTGCACTCCATCAAACGATCTACAGGGGGACCATTCCGCATGACGTACGACGACTCCGGGAGTGTGGACAATTCCGGCGTGCCGGCGCCCCCGCCGTGGCTCCAGTTCGCCGAACCCGAGCCACCCGCGGCGCCCGGACCCGCACCTCACGAACAGTCGGCGTATCCGTCTCCGGCGGAGCCGATCCGCCGGGAAGTGCCCGCAGGCCCGACACAAGCGGATCATCGGGATCCGCGGTCCGGTCATCAGGCGGCCGCCGATCCCGGTGTCGGACAACCGGAGCAGTCCACCGGGCGCGCGACCCTCGAGGGCGGCTCACCACAAGCCGACGGTGCCGGACAGCAGCGACCGGCCGGTGGGATGCCGACACCCGGGCTGCCACCCCGGGGCGTGCCGCCGCAGCAGGCCGCGCAGTACCCGCCGCCGGCACCCCCTCAGCAGAACCATCCACCGCAGATGCCCCCGGGCGGGCCCGGCCCCGTGCCCGCACCCCCGTTCGGACCGGGCGCGCCGTACGGCGGCCCGTTCGGCGGTCCGCCGATGGGTGCTCCCGGATACGGCGACCCGCAGGCCGGCCCCGGACTCGACGAGGTCGCCCTGATCCGCAAGGCCCGCCGGGCGCCGAGCCGCGGGTGGCGCCGTGCCGTGCACACGATGTCGGCAGGCGCGATCAACCCCGGCGAGTCACCTGCGGACATCGAATACAAACACCTTCTCGACCGGGTCAATCGGCCCGTTCGCGGTGACTATCGGATCGCCGTGCTGTCGCTCAAGGGAGGCGTCGGCAAGACCACCACCACGGTGGGATTGGGTTCGACGTTCGCGTCGTTGCGTGGCGACCGTGTCATCGCCGTCGACGCCAACCCCGACCTCGGGACGCTGGCCCAGCGGATCCCGCAGCAGACCCGCTCCACGGTCCGCGATCTGCTCGCAGACCCCAACGTCTACCGGTACTCCGACGTCCGCGCACACACGTCCCAGTCGCCGAGTCGCCTGGAAGTCCTTGCTTCCGAACGTGATCCGGCGATGGCGGAAGCGTTCAGCGATGAGGAGTATCGCGGCGTCATGCGAATCCTCCAGCGCTTCTACAACATCATCATCACCGATTGCGGCACCGGCCTGAGCCATTCGGCGATGAACGGTGTGCTGGACATGGCCAACTCGATCATCCTGGTCAGTTCACCGGCGATGGACGGCGCGCGCAGCGCGGGCGCCACCCTCGACTGGCTCGAGGCGCACGGCTACGGCCACCTGGCCTCACGCGCCGTCGTGGTGCTGAGTTCGTCGCGCCCGGGCGCATCCACGATCGACACCGACCAACTGGGTCAGCACTTCCTGACCCGGTGCCGCGCTGTGCATCAGGTCCCGTTCGACGACCATCTGTCCGAGGGCGCCGACGTGGACCTCGATCTGGTGAGCAAACAGACGCGACGCGCCTTCGCAGAACTGGCGGCCACCATCGCCGACGACTTCGCATCGGTGTCGTCGGAGCGCGACGAGCCCTTCTACCCGTAGGACCCCCGAGCCTCAGGTCGGCGGGTCCTCACCGACCGCACCTCGGGACCGATGCCAGCGGCGACCGAGGTGGATCGCGGTGGGGATCACCACGGTCAGCACCGAGGCGATGATGAACAGCTCGATGTTGTCCCGGATGATCGCCACCTGTCCGAGGAAGTAGCCGAGGAGGATGATCCCGGCCGCCCACACGACGCTGCCGAGGACGCTGAAAACGGTGAAGATCCGATAGGGCATCCCGGTGAAGCCCGCGACCACCGGCGTGAGGGTGCGGATGATCCCGACGAAGCGCGCGAAGAACACCGTCAGAGCTCCGAACCGGTCGAAGTAGCGATGGGTTCGCTCCAGCGGCTCCGGACCGATCCAGCGCATCAGGCGGCCCTCGACGACACCCGAGCCGAGACGCCGACCGATCAGGTAACCGAGTTGGTCGCCGAGGATCGCCGCCAGCGGCACGGCGACGCACAGCAACCACAGCGGCGCGAACGGATCGGGTTGCGCCGCAAACACCCCCGCCGTGAACAGCACCGAGTCGCCCGGAAACACGAATCCGATCAGCAGGCCGGTCTCGACGAAGATCAGGATGCACAGACCGATCAGTCCGCCGGTCGCGAGGAAGGTGTCGATGTCGAACGGGTTCATCGCCTTCAGCCTACGGAGAACCGCCGCCCCGCCGCGCGATCCGGGCCGTCGGATCCGGTGTTCGACGGCCCGAGGTTAACTCGATGCAACATCCCGCGCAGATTGTGCCAACGTGGGGTTTACTCATGGGTAACGACGCCCGGCGGTCGTTGTCGATTCACTCCCACCGCCGGACGGAACAAGCGATCACACCGATGTGAAGACGAGGAGGCCCCGTGTCCGGTTCCACGCACCAGCCCGCCACGGGCTCGCGGACCCGCACCCGCACCAACACCGGAAAAGGGCCCGCGCTCCGGCCGGTGAGTGACACCCAGATCCGCGTCGAGTACCACACGATTCACGGATATCGCCGCGCCTACCGCATCGCAGGCAGTGGACCGGCGCTGTTGCTGATCCACGGCATCGGCGACAACTCGTCGACCTGGGACGACGTGATACCGACCCTGGCGCAGCACTACACGGTGATCGCGCCCGACCTCCTCGGACACGGCAAGTCGGAGAAGCCGCGCGCCGACTACTCGGTGCCTGCCTTCGCCAACGGGATGCGCGACCTGCTCGTGGTCCTCGGCCACCCCAAGGTCACCGTCGTGGGCCACTCCCTCGGCGGCGGCGTGGCCATGCAGTTCTGCTACCAGTTCCCGCGTTTCGTCGAGCGACTGGTGCTGGTGGCCGCCGGCGGCGTGACGCGTGACGTCAATCCCGCGCTACGCCTCGTCTCGATGCCCGTGGCACACGAGATCCTCACCGTGCTCCGGGTACCCGGCGTGCTCCCCACGCTACGCACGGCGGCACGGACCCTCGCTGCCGCGCCCGCGGTGCCGGGCGTCCCGTCGATGTCGTTGCGGCGGCTCCTCAACGACCATGAGGATCTGGTGCGGGTACTGGGCGACCTCGCCGATCCGACGGCGTCGGCGGCGTTCCTCCGTACCCTGCGCGCAGTGGTGGACTGGCGTGGCCAGGTGGTCACGATGATGGACCGGAGCTATCTCACCGAACGTCTTCCGGTGCTGCTCATCTGGGGCGACGAGGACCCGGTCATCCCCTACCACCACGCACAGCTCGCGCACTCGGCTATTCCGCACTCCGAGCTCGAGACCTTTTCCGGCTGCGGGCATTTCCCGTTCCACACCGATCCGGAACGGTTCACCAAGGTCGTCATCGATTTCATCGAGCAGAACGAGGCGGTGGTGTTCGATCCCGCCAACTGGCGTCAACTGCTCTCCGAGGGACAACAACGGGGCGCGTTCGCCGGCGACGACGAGACGGTCGAGGCCGTACTCGAAGCGATCGAGGACGAGCGCAGCGCCACCTGACGACCGGTCACACGAATGATTCACGGGTCGCGGTCCTCATGCGATGATGTGCCGATGACCTACCCGGGACAACCCCCGAACGATCCCCGTCGCGACCAGGACCGCTGGTCGCACGCCGCCTACGGCCGTCCGTATGACCCCTATTCCCAGGGAACCCCGCATCCCGGCGATCCGTACCCGCAGGGGAACCCGTACGCCTCCCTACCGGGCGCGCAACCCTATGGCGCCTACGGCGCCGGGTACCCGGGCATGGATCCATGGGCGCCCTACGGGCGTGATCCCGTCACCGGACTGCCGTTCTCGGACAAGTCCAAGGTGGTCGCGGGACTGTTGCAGATCTTTCTCGGCAGCTTCGGCGTGGGGCGGTTCTATCTCGGCGACAATCAGACCGGTGGAATCCAGCTCGGGCTCACTGTCATCGGTTGGATCACCGCGATCTTCTTCATCGGGTTCCTCGTTCTCCTGGGCGTTGGCATCTGGGCCCTGGTCGACGGGATCATGATGCTCACCGGGAGCGTGCGCGACAAGAACGGTCTGCCGCTACGACCCTGATCCGGACGCCGCCACCGTGGGATCGATGGCTCGGCGGTGCAGCTCGGCGGCGACCCGGGCCGGCGAGTTCACCTCACCGTATCCGCGGTAACCGCTGCGGCGGCAGACGATCTCGAAGAACAGGTCCTCGCCGATCGTCGGCGTGAAGAAATGAAAGAACTCGCCGCCGTCGCCATCGGCGTCGTAGAGGACATCGAAGGTACGCATCTGTTCGATCATCGCGTCGGACAAGTCGAATCGCGCGATCAGATCGTCATAGTAGTTGTCGGGGATGGGTAATGCGCGTAGCCCGCGGGCGCGACATCGTCGCGCAGTGTCGAAGATGTCGTCGCAGGCGAACGCAGCATGCGTGAGACCGCCGGGACGACGCAGGGGGCCGTGGCCATCGAGCTGGGTTGGCACCATCGACGCGACGATGCGGACCGCCGAGCCCGTCGAGGTGGGCAGCGTCAATGCCTGACTCCGCATGGTGCCCACGGCATCCGGGATGTCGAGACCGTCATCCACTCGCATGCCGAACACCGAACGCAGCAGCAGCATCGCCCCTTCCCAGTCGGCGGTGGGGATCCCCAGTCCGACATGGTCGACCCCGGTGAAGAGTTTCGAGGGCGGCTCGGCACGACGCGGCACGAGGTCGAACCGCTCCTGCCATTCCGAGGCGGAGGCGACGGCACGCAAGTCGATGGCCAGGGTCTCCGTCACATCGAGTCGCACCACCTCGTCGCCGGACACCGGGGTCACCGTGCCCGGTGCGGGAACCGGCGCGACGGCGACATCGAAATCGGCGGCACGTTGCTCCCACGCGGCCGGATTGTCACTGCGAAGGCCGATCTGCGCGATCGTCGGCATGTCGGCGGGCACCCCCGGAGCCGTCCACACGGTGCCGGCGGTCGCATCGACGACGACCGCGATGTCGGCGTCACGATACAGCCGTAGTCCGGTGACGCTGTCGACGCCCTGAAGATCGAATCCGATGTGCGACAAGCACTCCGCGATCCGCGACGCCAGCACAGGACCGGCTGCCACCCGAACCGAGACGATGTCGCCGGCTGCGGCGGGGCCGAGCGGCGGCTCGCCGACGACTCCGACGGCTGGTACGGCATCGACACCTGCCCCGGCAATCGGGCCCGCACCTGTCTCGTCAGCGATCTCCGCCAGATACCGCAACGAACGATGGGCGTCGCGCGCGGTTCGGCCGGCATCCGCGTGCCGGAAGAGATCGCTGAACACCTCCAGCGACCACGGCCCGCGATAACCGCTCGACTGCACGGCCCGGATGAAGGCGGCGAGGTCGAAGTTGCCCTGACCGGGCAGGCATCGGTGATGGCGGCTCCACTGCAGAAGGTCCATCCGCATCGCCGGGGCATCCGCGAGCTGTAAGAAGAAGATCGAATCCGCGTCCATCTCCGCGATCCCGGCGGGATCGTCGCCCCGGGACAGGATGTGGAAGCTGTCGAGACAGTTCCCGAGAACCGGGTCGTCCACCGCGGCGACCAACCGTGCGGCGTGGCGGTAGTCGTTCACATGGGTCCCCCAGGCCAGCGCTTCGTACGCCAGCCGCTTGCCCCGACGTCGGGCGACCTCGGCGGCCGTGCCGAGTTGCGCAACGAGTCGGGCGTCGTCGGCGACGGCCCCCGGCAACGGCGAGGAACAGACCAGCAGCAGATCGCATCCCAACTCGTCCATCAGGTCGAACTTTCGCTCGAGCCGGATCAGATTTCGCGCGAATCGTCCGTCGTCGGCGCTGTCGAGGTCGCGGAACGGCTGGTAGAGGTCGATGGAGAGCCCGCGGTCGGCGGCGGCGGAGGCGATCCGGCGCGGCGACAGGGGCGACGCGACGAGGTCGGGCTCGAAGATCTCCACGCCGTCGAACCCGGCGGCCGCCGCGGCGTCGAGCTTCTCGTCGAGGGTGCCCGACAAGCACACCGTGGCAATGGACGTGCGCGGCAGCAGATCCCCCCGATCGGGAACTGCCTGCTGGGTCGGCCTGGTGGCTGTGGTCATCGTCAACCTCCGTGAGTGACGTGGGACACTACGCATCTGAATGTACCAAACAGTTCATTAGACCGTCCATCGGCAATCATCTTCCTCAGATGATCTAGCGTCTTCACCTGTGCAAATGGAGTTTTTATGAACTATCTGGTTAGTTGTCTTGACGTCGTCGAACTAGCTTTGTAGTCTCAGTCACACGCCGCCTGCGTGGTGGCGCCCACCACACCTGGAGGACCGATGACCACCACCCATCACGACCTGCCGGCGCCCGCGCCGCGTAAGGCCGCGCTGGCCAGCTTCATGGGCAGCCTGGTCGAGTACTACGACTTCTTCATCTTCGGCACCGCATCAGCATTGGTGTTCAACAAGATCTTCTTCCCCGAGTTCAGCTCCGGCGCAGGAACCCTCGCAGCCTTCGCCACCTTCGGTGTCGCCTACGTCGCCCGTCCTGTCGGCGCGGTGATCCTCGGCCACTTCGGTGACCGGATCGGCCGGCAGCGGGTCTTGGTGTTCACCCTTCTGCTGATGGGCTCGGCCACATTCCTGATCGGCTGCCTTCCCGACTACGACACCATCGGCATGGCCGCCCCGATCGCCCTCGTCACCCTCCGCCTCCTTCAGGGCCTATCGGCCGCAGGCGAGCAGTCCGGCGCGAGTTCGCTGACCGTGGAGCACTCCGACTCGGGCAAGCGCGCGTTCTACGCGAGCTGGACGCTGAACGGCACGCAGGCCGGGCTCCTGGTCGGCACCCTCGCATTCATCCCGGTGGCCGCCCTGCCCGAAGACGCCCTCCTGAGCTGGGGCTGGCGCATTCCCTTCCTGTTCAGCGCAGTCGTGATGATCGTCGCCTACCTGATCCGTCGCACGATGCCCGAGACCCCCGTGTTCGAGGCCCTCGAGGATGCCGACGGCGTCTCCCAGATCCCGCTGTTCAACCTGCTGCACAACCACTGGCGTCCACTGCTCCGCGTCATCGCCTGTGCGCTGATCTCGACCATGAGCACACTGTTCTCGACGTTCGCCCTCAAGTACGCCACCGACGACTTCGAGGTCTCCAAGAGCTCGATGCTGATCGTCAGCGTCGTCGCGAACCTGACGATGCTGTTCACGCAGCCCCTGTGGGGGCTGGCCTCCGACCGCATCGGCCGCAAGCCGATCTTCATCGGCGGCTCGGTCGGCTGCGCGCTCCTGGCCTTCCCGTATCTGTTCCTGCTCACCACCGGTTCGTTCTGGGTGATCCTGTTTTCCACCCTCGTCATCCAGTCCCTGGTCTACGCCGCCGCCAACGCGATCTGGCCGTCCTTCTACGCGGAGATGTTCCCCGCACAGGTCCGCTACTCCGGCGTCGCGATCGGCACTCAGATCGGGTTCATGAGCAGCGGCTTCCTCCCGTTGATCGCCGCCGCCATCCTCGGCGACGGACGTATGGGCTGGGTACCGGTCGCGATCGTCGTGGCCGCCTGCGCCCTGATCGCCGCTGCGGCGGCATCGACGGCGGTGGAGACGCACAAGACCGACACGATGAAGCTCGGCGAGAAGGTCTCCCGTCCGGGGGCATCGACCGACGAGCGCCGCGTCCTCAACGGCGCCTCGGCCTGAGCAGCCACCCGGAACGAGTGGCCCCGAACGTCGCGACACCACCCACCCGCCGATCGAGTAGCCCGGAGCGTAGCGAGGGGCGTATCGAGATCCCCACCCGACCACGAGAGAGACCCATGTTCCAGTCTGAATTCGACACCGCCGCAAGGCGAATCAATGATGGGGCGATGGTCTGCGCTCTGGTCGGGCAGGGGATCTCGCGGTCACTGACCCCGCCGATGCACGAACGTGAGGCGGCCATGGCCGGCCTGGATTACACCTATCTCGTGCTCGACGTCCCGACCTCGGAGTCGGCGACGACGGACCTCGGTCGGCTGCTGGACCGGGCCCAGGAGGTGGGACTGCGGGGACTCAACGTCACCCACCCGTTCAAGCAGCGTGTCCTTGCACATCTCGATGCGCTGTCCCCGGGCGCCGAGCGACTGGGTGCGGTGAACACGGTGGTGTTCGACGACGGCCGACGCATTGGGCACAACACGGATTGGTCGGGATTCGCGCGGAACTTCGACCTCGGCTTCGGCGACGACAGCGAGGCCCCGGTGCCGCGATCGACCGTCGTGCAACTCGGTGCAGGCGGCGCCGGTGCGGCGGTGGCCTACGCGATGCTGACGCGTTCGGTGCGGCGATTCCACCTCGTCGACGCCGATCCGCAGCGCGCGCGGTCCCTCGCCGCCTCGCTGCAGCCATTGTTCCCGGCCACCGACCTCACCGCGGGCGGCACCGAGGACGCCGAGGTCTGGATCGCCGCGGCCGATGGGCTGGTGCATGCCACACCGATCGGCATGGCGGATCACCCCGGCACAGCGGTTCCCGCCGGGCTGCTCCGTCCCGACCTCTGGGTCGCCGAAGTGGTGTACCGCCCGGTGGTCACCGAGCTGATCGCGAACGCTCGGGCCGCCGGTGCCCGCACGCTGACAGGCGACGGCATGGCCGTCCATCAGGCGGTCGATGCCCTGCGTCTGTTCACCGGACTCGAGCCCGACGCAGGCCGGATGACCCGGCACATCGGCGATCTCATCGCCGCGGAGAGCGCCGCGGTCCTGCGGAGTGCGTGATCACAGACGTCGCGAGCAATGAACGAACGATAGAGTTCATGAGGTGACCACCGAGACCGTACGCCGCCGCGACAGCGAACGCACGAGGGCGAACATCGTCGCCGTGGCCACCAAGGAGTTCGCCAACAAGGGTTACGCGGGTGCACGTGTGGACGAGATCGCCGCCAAGACCCACACCACCAAGCGGATGATCTACTACTACTACGGCGACAAGGATGGCCTCTATGAGGCCGTCCTCGAGACGTCGTACGGGAAGATCCGTCGACTCGAACAACGCGTCACGCACATCGAGGACGATCCGGTCACCGCCATCCGGCAGCTCGCGGAGATCACCTTCGACCACCACGACCGCAATCCGGACTTCATCCGCATCGTCGCCGGCGAGAACATCCTCAAGGGTGCGCACATCAAGAACTCCGCGGCGGTGCAGGAACTCGGCAGTCCCGCCGTCGACATCCTCGGACGCATCCTCGAGGTCGGCCGGGATCGTGGGATCTTCCGGACCGACGTCGACGCACTCGACGTGCACCTCGCGATCAGCAGCTTCTGCTTCTTCCGGGTTGCCAACCGCTACACCTTCAAGACGCTCTTCGACCGCGACCTCACCGCCCCCGACCAACGTACGACTCAGCGAAAGATGCTGGGCGACATGATCGTCGCTTATCTCACGGATACCGGGATCATCGTCGACGCCGTCATCGAGGCCACCCCTCCCCCGTCGACAGCAACCTGAAACCCGCCGACGGCAACCTGTATCGCGTCGAGAGCAACGCAAGCCCGGCAACCGCGGCCCGACATCGGGTTCTCTCGGCGAGATTCCGGTTGCTGTCGGCGACATTCCGGTTGCTGTCGGCGAGATGGGCGGGATGGGCGGGAGGTCAGCCCCCGCAGCACCCTCCCGACGCCGAGTCCCGGACATCACGGGTGATCACATTGCGGGCGGCGAGCTCGTCGTCGCCCGGGTAGTCGACGCCGACCAGGCACAGGCCACGCGCGTCGGCCACCGGTATCCGGCTGTTGCGCGACGTCTCCGAGAGGAGTCCGCGGCACCACTCCAGGTCGCGCCGACCGTCGCCGACGCTCGCAACAGCCCCGACCAGTGAGCGGACCATGGACCAGCAGAAGGCGTCGGCGCTGACCCGGCCCACGAGCACACCGTCGGCGTCGGCCGCCCAGTCGAAGCGCTGGAGATCGCGGATTGTCGTCGCGCCCTCCCGACGACGACAGAACGCCGCGAAGTCGTTGAGTCCCAGCAACGAGCGCGACGCGACGTTCATCGCGTCGATGTCGAGCGACCGGGACCAGGCCGCGGTGGTCCGCGCCGCGACCGGTTCCGCACCCCACCGCGCATCGGTGAGCCGGTAGACGTAGTGCCGGCGCAAGGCCGAGAACCGCGCATCGAAGTCTTTGCTGACCGGTCCGATCGCGCGCACGCGGACGTCGTCGGGCAGCATCTTCGCCAGCCGGCCGACCAGGCGCGACGGGTCACCACCGATCGACCTGGTCTCCAGCGCGGACTGCGGGATGTCGGCGTGTGCGACCTGTCCAGTGGCGTGTACCCCCGCGTCGGTGCGCCCGGCGACGGTCAGCCGTACCGGCACCCGCAGGACGGTGGCCAGGGTGTCCTCGAGCAGTCCGCAGACGGTGCGCTGGCCGATCTGCCGTGCCCACCCGGCGAAGTCGGTGCCGTCGTAGGAGACGTCGAGACGCAGTCGCACGGACAGGCTCGGCACAGGACGAGAGAACCCGCCGTCACCAGATGCGGTGACGGCGGGTTCTGACAACTGCTCTGGACTCAGTCGTCCGACTTCTTCTCGTCGGCTGCGGCGTCATCTGCCGTGGCCGCACTCGACTGGTCGTCGACGGCCTCGGCGACAGCGTCGGCGTTCTCGACCTCGGCGTCGGTGGCGTCGGCCTCGACGGCCTCCACCACGTTGTCGGCGTCGGCTGCGTCATTCTCGGCGACGACCTCTTCGGTCGCCTCGAGCTTGTCCTCGGCCGCCTTCTTGGAGGCCGCGACGCGGGTCGCACGGCTGGCCTCGCTGCTCGCGGTGGACTCGCGCACCAGCTCGATCACGGCCATGGGGGCGTTGTCGCCCTTGCGCGGCAGCGTCTTGATGATGCGGGTGTAACCACCGGGACGGTCCGCGAAGAACGGGCCGATCTCGGCGAACAGGGTGTGCACGACATCCTTGTCCCGGATGTCCTTCATGACCTCGCGACGGTGGGCAAGCGACCCGGCCTTCGCGTGGGTGATCAGCTTCTCGGCGTAGGGGCGCAGCCGCTTCGCCTTCGCTTCGGTGGTGGTGATGCGGCCGTGCTCGAAGAGCGAGGTGGCGAGGTTCGCCAGCATCGCTTTCTGGTGGCTGGCCGACCCGCCGAGGCGGGCACCCTTGGTGGGCTTGGGCATTGTCTTCTCCTAGAAGAAACTCACGATCTCACGACCGGAAGTCAGGGTTTGGCGACAGCCTTACAGCTGCTCGGTTTCAGCGAAATCCTCACCGGAGTCGGCGTCGAACGACGCGTCATCCGACCACGTTCCGGTAGCCGGGTCGTAACCGGCGACCTGCGACGGGTCGAAGCTGGCCGGGCTGTCCTTGAGGGACAGTCCGAGTGCGTGCAGCTTGACCTTGACCTCATCGATCGACTTCTGGCCGAAGTTGCGGATGTCCAGCAGATCCGACTCGGTCCGCGCCACCAGCTCGCCGACGGTGTGCACACCCTCGCGCTTGAGGCAGTTGTAGGACCGGACGGTCAGCTCGAGATCCTCGATCGGGAGGCTGAACGACGCGATGTGGTCGGCCTCGGCCGGCGATGGTCCGATCTCGATGCCCTCGGCCTCGACGTTGAGCTCCCGGGCGAGCCCGAACAGCTCCACCAGGGTCTTGCCCGCCGAAGCGAGCGCGTCCCGAGCGGTGATCGAGTTCTTGGTCTCCACATCGAGCACGAGCCGATCGAAGTCGGTGCGCTGCTCGACACGGGTGGCCTCGACCTTGTAGGTCACCTTGAGCACCGGCGAGTAGATGGAGTCGACCGGGATCCGGCCGATCTCCGCACCCGATGCCTTGTTCTGCACGGCCGGGACGTATCCGCGGCCCCGCTCGACGACGAGCTCGATCTCGAGCTTGCCCTTGTCGTTCAGGGTGGCGATGTGCAGATCGGGATTGTGCACGGTGACACCGGCAGGCGGCACGATGTCGGCGCCGGTGACGGTTCCCGGACCCTGCTTACGGACGTACATGGTGACCGGCTCGTCCTCTTCGGAGCTGACCACGAGGCCCTTGAGGTTCAGGATGACGTCGGTGACGTCTTCCTTCACCCCGGGGACGGTGGTGAACTCGTGCAGGACACCGTCGATACGGATGCTGGTGATCGCAGCGCCCGGGATCGACGAGAGCAGGGTACGACGCAGCGAGTTTCCGAGGGTGTAGCCGAATCCCGGCTCGAGGGGCTCGATGACGAACTTCGAGCGGTCCTCGGCGATGATCTCCTCGGTCAGAGTGGGTCGCTGTGAGATGAGCATTTCGTTGATTCTCCTTGTGGCCGACCGCTATTTGACGGCCTAGAAGGTGGACCGAACAGCTGTTGCTGTCTGGCGTGTCTGTCGTTGTGTAGTCGCGGTGACGATTACTTCGAGTAGAACTCGACGATGAGCTGTTCCGTGAGCGGCACGTCGATCTGGGCGCGCTCGGGCACCTGGTGCACGAGGATGCGCAGCGTCGACGGGACCACCTGCAGCCAACCCGGGACCGTACGGTCGCCCTGGATCTCCTTGGCGATCTGGAACGGCACGGTCTGCAGCGACTTCGGACGGACGTCGATGATGTCGTACTGGCTTACCCGGTAGCTGGGCACGTCGACATTCACACCGTTGACGGTGAGATGTCCGTGGGTGACCATCTGACGGGCCTGACGACGGGTACGGGCCAGGCCGGCCCGGTAGACGACGTTGTCGAGGCGGGTCTCGAGGATCTTCAGCAGCTCGTCGCCGGTCTTGCCGTTGCGACGGTTGGCCTCTTCGTAGTAGCGACGGAACTGCTTCTCCATCACTCCGTAGGTGAAGCGGGCCTTCTGCTTCTCCTGCAGCTGCTGCAGGTATTCGCTCTCCTTGATCCGCGAGCGGCCGTGCTGGCCGGGCGGGTAGGGGCGACGCTCGAACGCCTGATCGCCGCCGATCAGATCGACGCGAAGACGACGGGACTTCTTTGTTGCGGGGCCGGTATAACGAGCCATGGTTTTCTAGTCCTCCCTTTCCCGCTAGACCCGGCGCCGCTTGGGCGGACGGCAGCCGTTGTGCGGCTGCGGGGTGACATCGGAGATGGTGCCGACCTCGAGGCCGGCGGCCTGCAGCGACCGGATGGCGGTCTCGCGACCCGAGCCCGGTCCCTTGACGAACACGTCGACCTTCTTGACGCCGTGTTCCTGGGCCTTGCGCGCAGCGTTCTCCGCAGCGAGCTGTGCCGCGAACGGGGTGCTCTTGCGCGAGCCCTTGAAACCGACGTGTCCCGAGGACGCCCAGCTGATGACGTTTCCGCTGGGGTCGCTGATCGACACGATGGTGTTGTTGAACGTCGACTTGATGTGTGCGCTGCCGTGCGGGACGTTCTTCTTATCGCGACGGCGGGTGCCCTTCTTGGGGCCTGCGCTACGTGACTTAGGAGGCATTACTTCTTCTTCCCGGCGATGGTCTTCTTCGGGCCCTTGCGAGTGCGGGCATTCGTCTTGGTGCGCTGGCCATGGACGGGCAGGCCACGACGGTGGCGCAGACCCTGGTAGCAGCCGATCTCGATCTTGCGACGGATATCGGCCTGCACCTCGCGACGCAGGTCACCCTCGACCTTCACCGAGGCCTCGATGTACTCACGCAGCTTCGCGACGTCTGCGTCGGTGAGATCCTTTGCACGAAGGTCGGGGCTGAGCCCGGTGCCCTCGAGGATCTCCTGGGAGGTGGTACGCCCAACTCCGTAGATGTAGGTCAGTGCGATCTCCAGCCGCTTCTCGCGGGGGAGATCCACACCAGCAACACGTGCCATGTGGCGGATTTCCTTTTCTTGTCAGAGGTCTGCTCCCAGTCCGTCCCGAATCTGTTGCCGGACCGTTGTGTCCGGCCATTCGGGCTCCGGCCTCTGAACCGGAGGTGGGCGTCGACCCGTTTGTCGACACTGGTGTTGGGAGTGCTTCGTCGATATTCAGTTGTCCTTCAAGCGACCCGGAGGGTTGCCGTGATCAGCCCTGACGCTGCTTGTGACGCAGGTTCTCGCAGATCACCATGACCCGACCGTTACGACGGATCACCTTGCACTTCTCGCAGATCGGCTTGACGCTCGGCTGAACCTTCACGTCCGCTTCTCCTTGAATGGTCGGGTACGGCAGTGCCGCGCCCGTCGGTGTTTTCCTTCAGCGGCGACTGCGCCGCCGCTGTGGTTCTTACCCGTGTTCCGGGGAAGTCTTACTTGTACCGATAAACGATGCGCCCACGACCGAGGTCGTACGGCGAGAGTTCCACGACGACCCGGTCCTCGGGCAGGATGCGGATGTAGTGCTGCCGCATCTTGCCGCTGATGTGGGCGAGAACCTTGTGACCGTTCTCCAGCTCAATACGAAACATCGCATTGGGCAGGGGTTCGATGACTCGTCCCTCGACCTCGATGGCCCCGTCTTTTTTCGCCATGTCCTCCGCGATCCTGGCTGCTCACCCGGGGCTTCCTCGATCAGACCCGTAGGTCGGAAGCCCGGTTGAAACCGTGTTTATCCGTTAGTGTGATGACACCGAATCGGGTGACCGGTCTCATCGGCGGTGAAGCGCGTCGGACCCTCGACGTCACTCGGCGAACTGCCGGATGACACGCAAGGACCGGCGTGCGATGCACACCGACGTTCTATGTTACGCGAACTGGCGGAACAGTCCAAACCGCCAGCAGCGGCGAGACCACCGACAGCGGTCAGGGCCACACCCGGCCGGCCGGATCCAGCCGCACCCGATGGTCGAAGATCCACGCTTGCGAACGTTCGGTCACCAGGTAGCGGAAGACCAGTGTCATCACGGCGTCGTTGAGCATCCGGGTCAGTCCCGTCGGCGTCTTGGTGCTACTCGACCGGGCACCGAGCGCCACGATCCTCTCCACCCGCGCCCGGCGGGCACTCTCGAACACCACGAAGCCTGCCTCGACATCGCGCGATCCGGCCAGCGAGGCGGCCATCACCACCGCGTCTTCGAGTGCCATCGACGCACCCTGCCCGGAACTGGGCGCCGGCGCGTGGATGGCATCGCCCACCAGCCCGACGCGCCCGCGGTGCCACACCGGCACGGACGGCAGGTCGTAAGTGTTGTCGGCGGCGAGTTCGAGTTGGCCATCGCGGATGAGCCCGGCGAACGGACCGTCGTCCGCCTCGGCCAGCTCGACCAGGATCTCGCGCCACCGCTCGTCGGAGGTGGCGGCCCGTTCCGTCTGCGAGATCGCGCCGCGCGGAACGTTGGCGAACCACACGACGTCGCCGTCGGGGGTCGGCAGGGCACCGAAGAATGCCCGCCGCCCGAACACGAAGTACCAGGATTCGACCGGCAGCGAGTGCGCGGCGTCCGGCCCGCGGGTGACACCGCCGAAATTGGCGAGCCCCACGTACCGACCGCGCGGGGCGCCCGGGTCGATCGCCGCGCGGACGACCGAATGGATTCCGTCGGCCCCGATCACGAGATCGCCGGCCAGCCGCCGTCCGTCGGCGAGGGTGACCGACGCGTTCTCGTCGGCCGCGACGACCCGAGCGTCGTCGTGGACCTCGATGCCGCGGTCGCGCGCCCCTTCGCGGAGCGCCGCGGCGAGTTCGGATCGTTTGAAGGAGAGGGCGGGCGTGCCGTCCGCCAACGGGGATCCCAGCGGGAGCACGCCGAGCCGCCTGCCCGTCGCACCGGCCATCACGTTGTGGCGGGTGGGTACGCCGAGCTCGCGAACCGGACCGAGCGCCCCGATCGCGTCGAGCGCCGCCAGTCCGTTCGGCGAGATCGTGAACCACGACCCGGCGCCGTCCCCTCCTGCCGGGCGCGCCTCGAGGATCACCGCATCCACACCGATCGCCTGCAACGCCATCGCCGTGGCCGGACCGGCGATTCCACCACCCACCACCAGTGCCCGCATGACATGATCCTTTCGTACGAAACTCGTACGATTCGAAGTTCGAATCTTTCGTATTTCGAAAGGGAAGCACGATGTCACGGTCTCGTCAAGCGGCGCTCGACGATGTCGGGCGGGCGCTGCAGGGCTATCAGCGGACCGTCCAGGCGTTCGACGACGTGGTGGCCCGCCGGCTCGGTGTCGGACCGGCCGACCTGCGGTGTCTCGATTGGCTGAGCGAGAGCGCGCGCTCCGCGGGCGAGCTGGCCGTCGCGACAGGTCTGCGTCCTGCCGCGACGACGGCGTTGATCGATCGGCTCACGGAGAAGGGATTCGTCCGCCGTAACGCGTCGCCTGCCGACCGGCGGCGAGTCCTCGTCGAACTCACCGACGATGGTCGTGAGCGCGTCTGGGCGGCCTACGGTCCCATGGTCACCGAGGGACAACACCTGTTCGACGGCCACTCAACCGCCGAATTGGATGCGTTGCGGGACCTTCTCGAGTCGATGTCGGAACTCACCGAACGCCACCGGACCCGCCTCGAAACGGAAGAATAGGCGGCATGGGCACCGTCGACGACTACCTTGCCGGACTCGACCCCGACGATCGCGACGCCATCGAGCGCGTCTATTCGATCGCCCGTGAGCTGGTCCCCGACACCGAGCAGGGCACCGGCTACGGCATGCCGGCGCTCACGTACCGCGGCAAGCCGCTCCTCTCTGTCATGCGGACGAAGAAGCACATCGGTGTCTATCCGTTCAGCCAGGACGCGGTGGCGGCGGCCGCCCCGAGACTCGACGGCTTCGACCTCGAGAAGGGCACGATCCGTTTCCAGCCCGACACGCCCATGCCCGACGAGGCCGTCCGGGCGATGGTCAGCGCCCGCCGAGATCAGATCACCGCCGGCTGACGATCCTCGGGACCGACGAATCGTCGGACCAGGCGGCCATCACCGATTCAGCATCATCGCCTGGCACACTGTTGGCCATGTCCGCGTTCTTGATTCGTTCCGCATTCACCGGATTCGCCCTGTGGATCGCAACCCTGATCGTCCCGGGTCTCGACTTCGTCGGCGGCTCGACGAACTGGGAGAAGTTCGGGATCGTCGTCGTGGTGGCGCTGATCTTCGGCGTCGTCAACGCGATCATCAAGCCGATCGTCCAGATCCTCTCGATCCCCCTCTACATCCTCACGCTCGGCCTCATCCACGTGGTGATCAACGCGTTCATGCTGGAGATCACCGCGTGGATCACACGCAACACCACCCATTGGGGTCTGGCTGTGGACGACTTCTTCTGGTCGGCGATCTTCGGCGCGATCGTGATCTCGCTTGTCGGCTGGGCCGTCGGCCTCGTTCTGAAGGAGCCGGTGTGAGCACCCGCGGCGCGTCGTTCGCGCGTGTGGTGGCCGTCGCCGCCGTCGTGGTCGCCGTACTCGGCGTATCCGCCTGCGGCAGTGACGACAACGGCGACAAGCCACGCACGGTGACGGTCGTGGGCAGCGGGAAAGTCACCGGCACACCGGACACCCTGCGTGCCGATATCGGCGTCGAGGCGACGGCCGCAGACGTCTCCAGCGCACTGAACGAAGCGAGCGCGAAGGTCAAACAGGTGACCGACGCCGTGGTCGCGGCAGGCGTGGAGCGCAAGGACATCCAGACCCAGCAGGTGAACCTGAGCCCGCAGTACTCCAGCCCGGTGCCCGGCGGCACCAGCGGGATCTCCGGCTATCAGGCCACCAACACGGTCCGCGTCACGATCCGCGACATCGGCAAGGCGTCCGACGTCTTGGCCGCTGCCGCCACCGCGGGCGGCAACAACACCCGGATCAGCAATGTCAGCTTCGCCATCGACGACGACTCGGACCTGATGAAGAAGGCGCGTGAGGCGGCATTCGACGACGCGCGCAGCCGTGCCGATCAATACGCGCAACTGGCCGGCGACTCGCTCGGCAAGGTGCAGACCATCTCCGAATCGACCAGCGGCCAGGACCAGCCGACGCCACTCCAGCGGGACTCGTCGGTGGGTGGCACCCGGGTCCCGGTAGAGCCCGGCGAGCAGACGCTGACATTCAACGTCAACGTCACCTACGCGCTTACCTAGGTTTTCGCGCCCGCTGATCGAGTAGCCCGGAGCGCACGCGGATGGCGTATCGAGAGCACCGTATCCATCTGTCGCGGAGATGGTCTCGATACGCCGACTCGCAAGCTCGCCGGCTACTCGACTTGCGGATGGGGACTTCGCCGGCTACTCGACCTGCGGATGGGGACTTCGCCGGCGGCGGCGGTCCACCGAGGTGTCAGCCGGCGCGCAGGATCGCGGCCAGCGGCGGGACGGGGTCACCGTCGCCGAGCACCTGGACCGCCACATGATCGGCCCCCGACGACAGGTGCGCGTCGACCTGGGCGCGCACCGACGCCGCATCACCATGCGCCACAAGGGTGTCGATGAGCGCATCGCTTCCACCGCCGGAGATGTCGTCGTCGGTCCAGCCGAGCCTCTTCAGGTTCGCCACGTAGTTGCGCAAGTGTAGGTAGGGCTTGTCGACCGGCGGGCGCCCGACCGCACGGGCGGCCTCCGGATCGGTGTCGAGCACCACCTTGTGCTCGGGCGCCAACAACACACCGGGGCCGAGGATCTCGCGTGCCTGTGCAGTGTGGGCAGGCGGCGTCAGATACGGATGCGCACCAAGTGCGCGATCGGCGGAGAGCCTCAACATCTTCGGGCCCAGTGCGGCGAGCAGGCGACGCTCGGCGGGCACGTCCTTGCTGTCGAGCACGTCGAGGTAGTCGACGACCGCTTCGTACGGTTTCTTGTACTCTGCGGTCGCCTCGGGGTGGCCCGCGCCGATGCCGAGGTAGAAACGGCCCGGGAAGTCGGACTCGAGCTCGAGGTACTCGTCGGCGATCGTCGCGGCGTCGGTGTTCCAGATGTTCACGATGCCGGTGGCAACGGTGATGTCCTCCGTGGCCTCGAGCACCTTGCGGATCGGCCGGAGATTCTCGGGCGATCCACCGAGCCAGATCGTGCCGTATCCGAGTTCCTCGATGGCCCGTGCCTGGTCTGGTGTGTACTTCCCCCACCCGCTCCAGGCCCCGTGGGTGCCGAATCGTGCGACATGGGCTGCTCTGTCCGAAGTCATGCACCTCGCAACGTCCCCCTCCCGCGCACTATTCCGTCCACCGATCCGACCGGATGAGACAACCGTCCAACAAAAGCCCACCGGGAACTTAACGGTTGGCCGAAACCGGCAACCCGGTCAATGTGATCAGTCGACACACCCACACTCATGATTTCCGAGAAAGCAGCACCGTGAGAATTCGAAGAACTGCGAAAATACTTGCGGCCGTGCTCCTGTCGAGTGCCATCGCGGCGGGCGTGACATCCTGCACACCGCCGGAGACCACCGCGCTCGACACCAGCACGCCACTGCCGACCAACATCCCAGACGGCACGCGGATCGTGGTCGCCGACCAGCAGAATCTCGTCCAGACGCTGCTCCGGGCAAGCGGACTGGACAAGAATCTCCCCTTTTCGATCGAGTATGCGAACTTCACCGGCGGACCAGCCGTGCTCGAGGCGTTTCGGGCGGGGACCGCGGATGTCGCGCCGGTCGGCGACGTCCCGCCCATCCACGCGGCGCTGACGGGTCAGCAGGTTCCGATCATCCTGGCTCGCGAGGTGAAGCCGACCAACGTCGTGCTCGCCACCAAACCGCACGCGGGCATCACGTCCCCATCCGATCTGCGTGGCAAGAAGATCGCCTACGCCGAGGGCACAGCGCAGCAGGTCAACGTCCTGCGGGCGCTGGCGAACGCCGGGCTGACCACCGAAGATGTGACCCTGGTCCGTCTGCAGCTGTCGGAGTTCTCCGAGGCGCTCGGCGCAGGCGAGGTCGACGTCGCACCCCTCAACGAACCCCGGTTGACCCGCTACCTCCGCGACTACGGTTCCGACGGAGCAGGTTTCATCGACCAGCAACGCGCGGGCAAGATCTCCGAAGGGCTCAGTTACGTGTATGCGCGGGCCGAATCGTTGGCCGAGCCCGCGAAGGCCGCCGCGCTGCGGAGCCTCGTCACCACGCTCGTCAAGGCGTTCGCCTGGGTGAACTCTCATCCACAGCAGTGGATCCAGAGTTACTACGTCGACGATCAGAAGGTGTCCGCCGACGACGGCTGGCGCATTCTGCAGAGCACCGGCACCACCGCCATCCCGCCGCTCGACGACACTCTCATCGCGCGCCAACAGGGCACAATCGACGTGATCGACAAGGCGGGTGAACTCCCCGAGCCGGTGTCGGCGGGTGACCTGTTCGACCGTCGATTCGGCGAGGTGATCGACCAGGCGGCACAGTCGGCCGGCATCACCCGACAGCCGGAGGAGGTGTCGCGATGACCACCCTCGTACGCCCGCCGAGCCGCGTCGGGGAGCGCCCGGCATCCACTGTCACCACCGATGGGCTCGAACGCCGAACCGGGACAACGCGTCCCCGCCAACTCGGGCCGGGACGCCCCATCCCCGGCGGCTGGCTCATCGGTCCGACCCTGCTGCTGGCTGTCTGGATCATCGGCTCGGCCACCGGCTTCATCGACCCGCGGACGCTGCCGGCACCACTGACCATCGCCGACACCGCCGGTGAGCTGTGGGCCGACGGCCGTCTTCCGGAGAACATCCTGGCGTCGTTGCGCCTCGCGTCGGTCTCGCTCGTGATCGGAGTGGTGCTCGGCGTCGTGCTGGCGCTGATGTCGGGGCTCAGCCGCGTCGGCGAGGCAGTCATCGACGGCCCCATCCAGATCAAACGCGCGATACCCACACTCGCGATCATCCCGCTCGCGATCCTGTGGTTCGGGATCGGCGACTCCATGAAGATCACCATCATCGCCACCAGTGTGCTGATCCCGGTCTACATCAACACCCACGCACAGTTGCGGGGGGTCGACGTTCGCTACGCCGAACTGGCCCAGACGGTGAAACTCTCTCGGTGGCAGTTCATCCGACGTGTCGCGCTACCCGGTGCCGTACCGGGGTTCTTCACCGGCCTCCGCCTCGCGGTGACGATCTCCTGGCTCGCGCTGGTGGTGGTCGAGCAGGTCAACGCCACCCAGGGGGTCGGCTACCTGATGAACCAGGCGCGGGTCTACGGACAGCTCGACGTCGTCGTGGTCGGCCTGGTCGTCTACGCGGTCTTCGGCCTGATCGGCGACATCGCCGTGCGCACCGTCGAGAGGAGGGCATTGTCATGGCGACGTTCACTGGGCAGCTGAGCGATCGCGCCGGCCGAGACACCGACGCGACTCATCCGGACCTCCAGGACCCGATACCGGGAACCGTTCTCTCCACAAGGGATCTCACGCGTCGCTACGGTGACCGGACCGTTCTCGACAGCATCGACCTCACCATCGCCGCAGGTGAGTTCGTGGCGCTCCTCGGCCGCAGCGGCAGCGGGAAGAGCACGCTGCTGCGGGCGGTCGCGGGACTCGACGCAGGCGTCGACGGTACCGGTGTCCTCGACGTGGCGCGCGAGACATCGGTGGTCTTCCAGGACTCACGCCTGCTGCCCTGGGCACGCGTCCTGCCCAATGTGACCCTCGGACTCACCGGCCACGACGCCCGGCGGGCGGGCCTCGACGCGCTCACCGATGTCGGTCTCGCGGACCGCGAACGGGCCTGGCCCAACGAATTGTCCGGCGGCGAGCAACAACGGGCCGCCCTCGCACGTTCTCTCGTCCGCCGTCCCGCCCTGTTGCTGGCCGACGAACCCTTCGGCGCACTCGACGCCCTGACCCGTCTCCGGATGCACGAGTTGCTGCGACAGCTCTGCACGAAGTACCGCCCTGGCGTGCTCCTGGTGACCCACGACGTCGACGAGGCCGTCGCACTCGCCGATCGTGTTCTGGTCCTCGACGACGGCCGTTTCGTCGCCGACCGCAGTCTCGCCGCCTTGGGTTCGCAGCGCTCTCTGCGAGATCCCGAGTTCATCGCTCACCGGGAGGCTCTCCTCGCCGCCCTCGGTGTCGAAACCACCTCGAACGGATAGGAATCCATGAGTTCACAACTGACCCGCCAGCTGCATCTGAACGCCTTCATCTATCCGGCAGGCCACCACGAGGCAGCATGGCGCCATCCGTTGACCCAGCCCGAGCGCGTCTTCGATGCCGACTACTATCAGCAGATCGCGAAGACCGCGGAGGCGGCCAAGTTCGACGGCATCTTCTTCGCCGATGGGCCGGCGCTGCGCAGCGAGGCACGGTACAACGCGGCAGGCAGGCTCGAACCGATCGCCCTGCTGTCGAGCGTGGCTGCGGCGACCGAACGCATCGGCCTGATCGCCACCGCGTCCACGACCTACTACGAGCCCTACAATCTCGCACGTCTGTTCTCGACCCTCGATTTCCTCTCCAAGGGACGCGCCGGATGGAACATCGTCACCACGTCGAGCGAGGCCGCCGCGGAGAACTTCGGTCTACCAGCACATCCCGATCCCGCGATCCGCTACGAGCGTGCCCGCGAGTTCGTCGATGCCACCGTGCGTCTGTGGGACAGTTGGGAGGACGACGCCGTCGTCCTCGACCGCGACGCAGGCTTTTACGCCGATACCGACAAGATCCACCGAGCCGAGTTCGTCGGCAAGCATCTACAGGTCCGTGGCCCGTTCAACGCACCGCGCTCGCCGCAGGGGCATCCGGTCCTGGTCCAGGCGGGCGCCTCCAACGACGGCCGGGCGTTCGCGGCCCAGTACGCCGAGGCCATCTTCACCGCACACCAGACCCTCGACCACGCACAAGCCTTCTATACCGACATACGCTCTCGTGCAAAGGCATTGGGTCGAAATCCGGATCACGTCAAGATCCTGCCCGGCATCAGTCCGTTCATCGCCGACACCGAACGGGGCGCCCGGCAGCTCGAGCAGGAGTTCAACGAGCTGACGATGCCCGCCTACGGCCTCTTCCAGCTGCGTGGCATCACCCAGGTCGACCTCTCGCAGATCGATCTCGACGCCCCTGTCCCCGAGGACATCTTCGGCGACGCCGGCGACGTCACCGACAACAAACGCAGCCGCAAGCAGGTGGTGGCCGGCATCGTCGCCCGCGAGAAGCCTACTGTCCGGCAGCTTCTCCACCGACTCGCCGGCGCCCGCGGCCACCGCGTCGTGGCCGGTACCCCGGAGCAGATCGCCGATACCATCGAGGAGTGGTTCACCAGCGGTGCCGCAGACGGTTTCAACGTGATGCCGCCGTATTACCCGGGCGGACTCGAGGTGTTCACCGAGACCGTCGTCCCGCTGCTGTGCCAGCGCGGCATCTTCCGCACCGAGTACACCGGCACCACCCTGCGTGAGCACCTCGGTCTCCCCCGGCCGGCGAGCCAGTTCGCCGGTGACCGCGTCGGCTCGCACGCGAGTTGAGACAGGTCAAGAACACCAGCGCCACAACACATCCGGTCGCCGCGGGAAACGCGGGCCCGGCAGGCCTGCTGCTGCACGTCCACGTGCCCAGCGCCCTGCTCGGGGTCGGGATCGGAGCCACTGCGCCGATCATCCCGCTCGCGGCGCTCGACCACGGCGCCACGGTCGCGGTCGCCGGGCTGGTGACCGCGGCGGGCGGTCTCGGGACGGTCCTCGCCGATCTGCCCGCCGGACGTCTGGTGGTGGCGATCGGCGAGCGGGGTGCGATCACGGTCGCGGGCCTGATAGGAGTCGCCGGGGTGGCATTCTGCCTCGCCGACGTCACGCTCGCGGCGCTCGTCGCCGGTGTCCTGCTCGTGGGTCTCGCGCAGGCCGTATGGGGGCTGGCACGTCAGTCCTATCTCACGGTGGCGGTGCCGCCCTCACACCGCGGTCGGGCCATCTCGGCGATGGCGGGCATGCACCGGCTGGGCAACTTCGTCGGACCGTTCATCGGTGCAGCGGCGGTCAGCCAATGGCATTTCACCGGCGCGTTCGCCGTCCAGCTCGTCACCGTCGTCGTGGCCGGTGTGCTGATGGCCACCCTGCCCGACGATCCCGGGGCCGATCCCCCGTCGCTGCAGGAGCTCTCGTTGTCATCGGTCCTGATAGCGCAACGGCGTCCACTGTGCACTCTCGGCGCGGGTGCCTGCGCGCTCGGCGCGCTCCGGGCCTCTCGGCTCGTCGTCTTGCCACTGTGGGCCGATCACGTCGGGGTACCGGGCCCGGTCATCGCGCTGCTCTTCGGTGTGGCCGGTGCCGTGGACGTGGCGGTGTCGTACCCCGCCGGGATCGTGATGGACCGCTTCGGTCGACGCGCGACGGCACTCCCGGCGATGTCGTTGTTCGCCGGGTCGTTGATCGCGCTGCCCGCGGCAACGACCGTCGGATGGATCGGTGTTCTGGCCGTCACTCTCGGTCTGGCGAACGGGTTGACCAACGGACTGGTCATGACGATCGGTACCGATATCGCGCCAGCGGACGCGCGGGCGCAGTTCTTGTCGGCGTGGCGACTGATGCACGACGCCGGTGCCTGCGCCGGTCCGGCGGCGCTGGCGGGCGTTGCCGCGATCGCCGGCCTGGGCCCGGGCGCGGCAGTCCTCGGCGCAGTGGCCGCCGCCGGTGGTGGCGTCTTCGCGACGTACCTCCCTCGACGGTCCCGTCCCGCACCCGATCGCCCCGCCGAATCCGTTCGTCCCACCACGTCCGCGACAGGAGAATCGTGACCACACACGCGTCCGCGAGCACGGCAGCCGTCCACACCGACGACCTCATCCGAGCGCGTTATCGAGATCCGGAGGTGACGTCGCTGCGGATGCGGTCGCCGACCATCGATCTGCAGCTCGCCCATCGATCGGTACGCGCCTTCCTCGACGCCCCGGTGTCCGATGATCAGCTCACGTCGATCATCGCGGCCGCACAGTCGGCGTCCACATCGTCGAACCTGCAGGCGTGGAGTGTGATCGCCGTCCGGGATGCCGCACGCCGGAGCAGACTTGCCGATCTGGCGGGCGGACAGGAGTTCGTCCGCTGTGCACCCCTGATCCTGGTGTGGCTCGCCGACATCGGGCGGGCCACACGACTGGCGGCGGGACGCCGATCGGTTCTCGGGGCCTCCGAGTACCTCGAGACGACGATCCTCGGGTTCGTCGACGCGACGCTCGCGGCACAGAACGCCGTCGTGGCGGCCGAATCACTGGGTCTCGGCGCGACATTCGTCGGAGCGTTCCGCAACCACCCCGACCAGATCGCCGCCGAGCTGGCGCTGCCCGACCAGGTGTTCGCGACGTTCGGGCTCGCGGTCGGATCGCCCGATCCGACCGAGTCGGCCGGGATCAAGCCACGGCTGCCGCAGAGCGTCGTGGTCCACCACGAGACGTACGACGTGACACGGGACGCCGGCGTCGACGACTACGACGGGCGCCTGCGGTCCTACAACGAGGAACACAGCAGGAAGGCCGGGTGGATCGATGCGGTCCTCGCGCGCCTCGCGGACCGGCAGAGCCTGAAGGGACGAGACGAACTGCGGCGACACCTCGGCGGTCAGGGTCTGCCGTCGCGGTGATCGGGTACGCCATGGCACCCTGGTGCGCATGCGTGCTGTGGTCCAGCGAGTCACCGAGGCATCCGTGGCCGTCGACGGGCAGACGATCGGTGAGCTCGACCTCGCCGCCGGCCGACAGGGACTCGTCGCCCTCATCGGCGTCACCCACGACGACACCGCCGATCACGCCGCGAAACTCGCGGACAAGATCTGGCGGCTGCGCATTCTCGACGCCGACGATGAGGGCCGCGAGCGGTCAGCGGCGGACGTGAACGCGCCGATTCTCGTGATCAGCCAGTTCACCCTCTACGCGAACACCGCCAAGGGGCGCAGGCCGTCGTGGAGCGCCGCGGCTCCCGGGCCGGTCGCCGCACCTCTGGTCGACGCCGTCACGGCCGCCCTCCGAGATGCCGGCGCAACCGTCGCCACCGGTGAGTTCGGCGCGGACATGGACGTCCGGCTGGTCAACGACGGCCCGGTGACCCTCGTCCTGGAGGTCTGAGGCGCATCGCCCTCAGCGGTGTCGGTCGTCCCGGGAGTAGCCTGACCTTCGATGGGACGCATCACCGCTCGACGGCGGGTGACCAGAGTCCGCGCCGGCGCGGCGCCCACCACACGCGCCGACGTGCTGGCCGTCGAGGAACCGTTGGAGATCCGCGTGGGTGGTTCGTCGCTGGCCGTCACCATGCGTACCCCCGGCGACGACGTTGAACTCGCGGCGGGATTCCTGGTGTCCGAGGGGCTCCTCGCAGCCGTCGACGATCTCCGGACCGCGCGCTACTGTGCCGGCGCGACCGAGAACGGGACCAACACGTACAACGTTCTCGACCTCGCACTCGCCGACCACGTCGGGCCGCCGGATGCCGCCCTCACCCGGAACTTCCTGACCACGAGCGCCTGCGGATTGTGCGGGAAGTCGAGTATCGACTCGGTCGTGACGCGTTCGGCATTCGATCCGGCAGGAGACGACCTGACCGTCGACAGCGCCACCGTTCTCGCGCTCCCGGACCGTCTTCGCGACGGCCAAGCGGTGTTCGACAAGACGGGCGGACTCCATGCGGCGGCCATCGTCGACGGCCGGACCGGCGAGCTGCTCGTGCTGCGCGAAGACGTCGGACGCCACAACGCGGTCGACAAGGTCATCGGGTGGGCTCTGCTCCACGATCTGCTCCCCCTGACCGGCCACATCCTGCAGGTCTCCGGTCGCGCCAGCTTCGAGCTGGTGCAGAAGGCCTCGATGGCCGGGATCCCGATGCTCTCCGCGGTCTCGGCACCGTCATCGCTGGCCGCCGAGCTCGCCGAGGAACGCGGCATCACCCTCGTCGGCTTCGTGCGCGGCGAATCGCTGGTGATCTACACCCGCCCGGATCGCATCACCGTCGCCGAACCCGCGGCCGACGAAACACACTCCCGGCGGAGCGACAACCGCTCGGCCTGACAGAGCGATGCGACAGGGCAATCGGCGATAGCCCTGTCCGGCCGGTCGCGAACTGGGAGAATACGTCGATGGACGCCCAGGAGATCCGGACCGCCTACCTCCGATTGATGGCCGAGCGCGGTCACGTGATCATCGATCGTGCGTCCCTGGTGCCCCGCGACGATCCGACCACGCTGTTCACCGGCAGTGGGATGCAGCCCCTGCTGCCCTACCTGCTCGGCGAAACACATCCCGCAGGCACCCGCCTCGCCGACGTCCAGCCCTGCGTACGGGCGCAGGACATCGAGGAGGTCGGCGACAACCGACACACCACGTTCTTCGAGATGCTCGGCAACTGGAGTCTGGGCGACTACTTCAAATCCGAACAGATCCCGATGTTCTGGCACTTCCTCGTCGACGTCGTCGGCCTCGATCCGGAGCGCATCTACGTGAGCGTGTTCGCCGGGGATGACGAACACGGCATCCCGCGCGACGACGAGAGTGCCGACATCTGGACCGACCTCTTCGCGCAGGCCGGAATCTCCTGCGACAGAGTCGATCTCATCACCGAGGAGCACGGGAACGACGTCGGCAATCGCGGTGCGCGCATCGCGTTCTACCAGGACAAGAACTGGTGGTCGCGCGGCGGTGGGCCCGACGCCATGCTCGTCGGGGATCCCGGCGGACCCGATTCGGAGGTCTTCTACTTCTACCCCCAGGTGGCACACGACACCGCCCATGGGCGACACCCACATCAGAACTCCGACGGCGGGCAGTACCTCGAGATCGGGAATTCGGTGTTCATGCAATACCGCCGGAACCCGCTGCCTGGGTCTCTCGGCGACGGCGACGGTACGCACGACGCCTTCTCCGAGCTACCCCGACGCAACGTCGACTACGGGGGTGGGCTCGAGCGCATCGCGGCCGCCGCCCTGGATTCGCCGGACGTGTTCCGCATCAGCCTGCTCTGGCCGATCGTCGCCGAACTGGAGCGGTTGTCCGACAAGAGCTACGACGAGCACACCCACGCCATGCGGATCGTGACCGACCACGTACGTGGCGCGGTGTTCCTCGCCGCCGACGGAGTGACCCCGAGCAACAAGGAGGCCGGCTATGTGATGCGCCGTCTCCTGCGACGCGCGATCCGGTTCGCCGCCGAGCTGGGGATCGAGAACAATGTGCTCACCCCGATGGTCGACATCGTCGCCGATCTGTACGCCGACGCGTACCCCGAGGTCCCGAACCGTCGGGAGACCATCGCCAATGTCTTGCAGAAGGAGGAGCGCGCGTTCCGGCGCACCCTCAACAAGGGTCTTCGCGAGCTCCGTCACATCGCCAAGGAACAACGCACGATCACCGGCGACGACTTCTTCACACTCAACGACACCTTCGGCTTCCCGGTGGAGCTGAGCACCGAGGAAGCGCAGCGCCAAGGGCTCACGTTGTCGGTCGACTGGCGCGCCGAGTTCGACGACCGCCGCGACGAACAGCGTCGACGCTCACAGGCCGCGACGAAACTCGGGGTCCACGACTGACCGGTGCGCCCGTCAGTCGTGGCCGCCCGAGGCGGCGAGCCGTACCAACTGAGTTGGCGTGGCATCCGGCAGATAGGCCCGTGAGATGGCCAATCCGATACGGGGCAGGTCACTCTCGTCGCGGAACGACAAGAACACCGGCTCGTGACGGGGATTGAACTTCTTCTTGAACGCGTGCAACGACCGGAACCCGTAGAACGGCTCCATCGCCGCACCAAGGCTGTCGAGCAGGCGGTCCATCCGTTCCGCCTCGGCGGCGTCGTCGCTGCGCGCCAGCGGAGCCCCGGACAGCGAGATGAACTGTGCGCCCTCTTCTTTGAATGCCATCGCCGACGACGCGATCAAGTACTCGATCACCGGCCCGAACCCGTCGGTGCGCCGTCGCATGACGTCGAGCGTCCACCCTCGCGGAGTGCCGGTCGCGTCGGCGCCCGGCCCGTAGACCGGCAGCCACGACAGCACGCCGTGGACGCTGCCGGTGTCGTCGAGGGCGAGGGCCACCCGGACCGCCGGATCCATCGCCTCGTCGACGCTGCCCAGCGTGAAGCCCATCTCCGGAAGTCCCTTGTCGCCCACCCATTCCTCGGAGATCGCACGGACCTGGGACTTGATGGAGAACGTTTCGTCGGCCAGCACCACCAGCCGGAACGAGATGCTCTCCTTCTTCGCCTTGTTCATCGCCGATCGGACGTGCTGCCAAGGTTTCCCCTTGAACGCGAGGTCCGGCAGGTCGACGATGGTGTCCTCGGCGATCTGCAGGCTGCGCCAACCCAATTCGTCGGCGGTGCGTGCGGTCTCGGTGCCAACCGAGAACCAGCATGGCGTCTTGCCGCTCTTCTCGGCGTGATCGATGAAGCCGGCGACCGTGTCGTGGAGATCGGCCGCGCGACAGACCGGATCGGCCAGCGCCAGCAGGGTTCCCATGTGCCGCTGATAGGCGACCACGCTGTCGCCCGTGTCCGAGAACAGGTACTCGTTGCCCGGCCAGGTGATCATCCACGACATCGTGCCGCCACCGTGGGTGCGCAGCAGCTCCTTGACCCGGTGGACCGGATCGCCGTCGACCGCGCCGCTGCGCTTGCGCCGCCACCGGACCGCGAACGCGAATCGGCCCGGGATCAGGATGGCCAGCACCACCGCCCACAGCAGGCTGGTGCCGACGGTGACCCCGCCCTCGCTGTCGAAGTCGGTGAACGCGACGAGGCCGACGACCAGCACGGTCAGCAGCACGTTGGCCAGGCCGAGAACGACCGCGACCCACCACGCCCACCGTCTGCCACGGCGCAGCTGGTCGGCGATCAGGAGGTTGACGACCAGGATCACCAGCATCGAGACGGTCGACTCGTCGTTCGCGTCGGTCGGTCCGAGAGGGCCACTCGCGGGAAAGAAGAAGACCAACAGGTTTGCTCCCGCGATGACCAGAATTCCGACACATCCGAGCAACCGGACCTCACGCCGGGTGCGCGGGAGATAGCCGCGTTCGGCCGTGCTGAACCAGCGTTCGCCGATCGGCATCATGACGATCGTCGCGAGTACGTACTGGACGGTGCCGAACGTGCCCTCGAACAGGAACGTGATGGCGACCACCGCACCGATCAGGGATCGAACCCTCAGGCGCCACGGCGAGCGCAACGTCGCCGAGGCCACCGCCACCGCGGCCACCACCATCGTGATCACACCGGTCCCCCGGGCCTGCGCCATGGAGTCCATCCATCGCCAGGATGTGAAGTCCTGACTGAAGATCCAGACCAACAGAACCGCGAGCAGCTCCGCCCCCACCTTTCCGCCGATGGCGACGATGGCCACGCGTGCGGTGCCCAGACGCCATTCCGCCCAACCCATCGCCACCGCGATCAGGACGAGGGCGATCACGTACTTCCCCGGGCTCGGCTCGACGACCGTCGACGTGACGATCGTCCACCATTTGTTCTCCTCCAAGGCGGGCAGCCCGAACGCGACGTCCACATACCAACTCTGGTGGGAGGCATGATTCCAGAGCGACCCGGTGAACAGGCCGATGCCGAACACCACCAACCAGATGACGACGGTGAACGGGACGCGACGCACTGTGAACACGACGGCCTGCAGCCGACGGCGCGCGCCTCCTGGCTCGGTCTCGACGGAACCGGTTGCGGACGGATCGGCTACTGGTGCGCTCATCGTGGTATCCCCAATCGTTCTGCGAGCCAAGGCAACTGCTGTCGGAATCCCGCAGACCACACGGCGAAGGTGTGGCCGCCGGGGACCTCGGAATAGTGCGCGTCCATTCCGGCGCGTCGAGCGGCTCGGTAGGTGGTGCGTAGTCCGGCGCGGTACTCGACGTCCTCGGACCCCACCACGAACGCCCCCGCCGAGTCCGGATACCGGCGCGTGGCCATCAGGTCCATCGGGTTGACCGCTCGAAAGGCGGCGGCGTCGCCACCGAATGCGACGTCGATGGTGCGTTGCCGGTCACCCAGCGTCGGCTCCAACTGGCCCGAGATGTCCAGGAAGGTCGGGTAGAGGCCCGGATGGTTGGTGGCGAGTTGCAACGCGCACGTACCCCCGTACGACAGGCCGGCCGCGGCCCAATGTCGCCGGTCGGTATCGGCCGCCGACAGGTTCTGGCGCACCCAGGCGGCCACATCGACGGTCAGATACCTCGCCGCGTTGCCGAGCTTCGAGTCCATGCAGAGCGGATTGCCGAGCTCGGTCCCGGTGGCATCGGCGACCACCACGATCGGTGAGAGCCCATCGTGGCTGCGCGCGAACGCGTTCATGGTGGTCCCGAGTTGCCCTCCGAGGAACCAGTCGTCGGGAGCCCCGGGCTGACCGGCCATCAGCACCACAACGGGCAGCCGCGGTGTCGGGCTGGTGAAAACTGCTGGCGGCAGGTAGATCTCGGCAGGTCTAGCCTCGAATCCCGACCGCGTCCCGGGGATGGTCGCAGTCAGGATCCGCCCCTCGTCGGACATCTCCGCGGGGTTGTGCCACCGACCGATCGGGACGACCGTGGCATCGGCTTCACCCACCTCGGCGAGCGAGACCTCTTCGGCGCCAACGTCTCCCAACAACGCATCCACCGTCGGATACGCGTCGTAGCTCATGTTGATGTGCGCCAGTCCCAGGGTGATCGCCAGCACCCCCGCGATCACGGTGGTGACCTTCTGGATGACACCGCGGCCGACGACGAAACGCGCGACCAACAGGATGGATCCCAGCAGGGCGACGCCGCCCCAGGCGTAGACAGACGTGGAGATGGGTTCGGGGAACGGACGCCACACCTTTTCCACGAGGTACTGGGCAACGACCGTGGCGAGCACGGTCACGACGACGGCCGCCGGCACGACGATCAACAGATATCGCACGCGCGGGTAGATGATCAGCCATCCGAAACCGAACAGACCGAGGACCAGCACGCCCAGCGGAACCCACCCGTCGACGATGGACAGTTCACCCACACCGCCCATCGCACGGCCTCTCGCCACGAGGTATCAGGAGGTCAGAGTAGCAACTGGATTCGTCCGCACGACCGATTTGCGTGTGGATGGACACACCACCTGACCGGCTCGGCAGTGGAGGACATACGGATCGAACGTATCAAGGGCACCCCAACCGGCGCATCCCCCTCGCACTCGTGAGAGTTATGAGGAGCGTAATCGACCCGACATCGTCTCGCAGGGAATTCGCCGATTTCCGTTCATCCGCGACGATCGCGAACGAGATGTCGGCACTGACTCAGGCCGGACGGGGCGTGAGGATCCTCGGCCCGTCCGCGGTGACGGCGACGGTGTGCTCCCAGTGCGCCGACCGCGAACCGTCATCGGTGACTACGGTCCAATCATCTTCCAGCACAGAGGTTTCGGTGGTGCCGAGCGTCAGCATCGGCTCGATGGCCAGTGTCGATCCGATGACCAGGACCGGTCCGCGATTCGGTTTGCCCTCGTTGGCCAGGAAGGGCTCCATATGCATCTCGCGACCGATACCGTGTCCGCCGTAGCCCGAGACGATTCCGAAGGACCGGCCGAACTTCTGTTCCGCCGCAACCGTTCCCGACTCGATCGCGTGGGAGACGTCGGTCAGCCGGGCACCCTCGACCATGGCCGCGATCCCCGCTTCCATGGAAAGTCTGGTGGCCTCCGAGAGTTCCGAGTCGGCCTCGGAGAGTGCACCCACCCCGAAGGTCCAGGCGGAGTCGCCGTGCCAGCCGTCGAGTATCGCACCGCAGTCGATCGACACCAGATCGCCGTCCGAGAGGATGACGTCGGAGGACGGAATCCCATGCACCACGACGTCGTTGACGGAGCTGCAGATCGATCCGGGAAATCCGTGATAGCCCTTGAACGACGGCACTGCGCCTGCCTCGCGGATCACCGACTCGGCGACCTCGTCGAGGTCCTGGGTGCTCACGCCGGATCCGGCGGCCGCACGCACCGCGACCAGGGCAGCCCCCACGACGGCACCGGCCGCGGCCATGGCGTCGACCTCACCGGAGGTCCGGAACGGAACCGGCTTGGGTTTGCGAAAAGCCATGGGCGCGACCGATCTCTGTCGTCAGTTGGGCGAGATCAGGACACGCCTGCGCCCAGCGCGCTGAGCACGCGCTGATGCACGTCCTGCACGTCGCCGACCGCGTCGATGGTCTTGACCTGCTCGCCGTAGTACTCGAGCAACGGCGCGGTCTCCTTGGTGTAGACCGCCATCCGGTTACGGATCACGTCCTCGGTGTCGTCGGCGCGGCCGCGTGAGAGCATCCGGTCGACGACGACATCCGCATCGACCTGGAACGAGAGCACGGCGTCGAGCGAGGTGTCCAGATTGGCCAGGATGTCCTTGAGCGCGTCGGCCTGCTCGGTCGACCGCGGGAACCCGTCGAGGATGAACCCCTTCGCCGCATCGGGCTCGCCGACGCGGGCACGGACCATGTCGACCGTGATCTCGGACGGCACCAGGTCACCGGCGTCGAGGTACCGCTTCGCCTCGATGCCGACCGCGGTTCCCTGGGAGATGTTGGCACGGAAGAGGTCTCCGGTGGAGATGTGCGGGATGCCCAGTGCCTCGGACAGCAGTTCCGCCTGAGTGCCCTTGCCAGCGCCGGGGGGGCCGAGAATCACGAGTCTCACTTGAGGAACCCTTCGTACTTGCGTTGCATCAGTTGACTGTTGACTTGCTTCATCGTGTCCAGACCCACGCCGACCATGATCAACACGGCCGTGCCCCCGAATGGCAGGTTCTGGGCACCGCCGCTGTTCCCGATCTCCAGGAACAGGTTCGGCAGTACCGCGATGATACCGAGGTAGATCGAACCCGGCAGCGTGATGCGGCTCAGCACGTAGCCGAGATAGTCCGCGGTCGGCGATCCCGGACGGATGCCGGGGATGAACCCGCCGTACTTCTTCATGTCATCGGCGCGTTCCTCCGGATTGAAGGTGACCGCCACGTAGAAGTACGTGAAGAAGATGATCATCAGGAAGTACACGAGGATGTAGACCCAGCTGCTGGGGTCGGTCAGGTACTGATTGATGTAGCGCTGCCAGGTCGACTGCTCGCCTTCCGAGTTCTGCGTCAACTGCAGGATCAGCTGCGGCAGGTACAGCAGAGAGGACGCGAAGATCACCGGGATGACGCCGGCCTGGTTGACCTTCAGCGGTAGATAGGTCGACGAGCCGCCGTACATCTTGCGGCCGACCATCCGCTTCGCGTACTGCACCGGGATACGCCGCTGGCCCTGCTCGATGAACACGACACCGGCGACGATGACCAATGCCGCCACACAGACGAGGCCGAAGACCAGGCCGCCGCGGGTGTCGAGGATCATCTTGCCCTCGGACGGGATGCGTGCCGCGATACCGGCGAAGATCAGCAGCGACATACCGTTGCCGATGCCCCGCTCGGTGATCAGCTCGCCGAACCACATCACCACACAGGCACCGGCGGTCATCACGAGCACGATGATCGCGAGGCCGAAGATGGACTGGTCGTTGAGGATCTGATCGGCCTGTGAACAGTCCTGGAGGAGCTGTCCACGATCGGCGAGCGCGACGATGCCGGTCGACTGCAGCAATGCGAGCGCAACCGTCAGGTAGCGCGTGTACTGCGTCATCTTGGCCTGGCCGGACTGGCCCTCCTTGCGCAACTGCTCGAAGCGCGGGATGACGACGGTCAGCAACTGCACGATGATGCTGGCGGTGATGTACGGCATGATGCCGATCGCGAACACCGACAGCTGCAGCAACGCACCGCCGGAGAACATGCTGATCAACGAATAGATATCGGCGGAGCTGCCGTGAGACACCTCATCGAGGCACGCATGGACGGCTTTGTAGTCGACACCGGGGGAAGGAATGGTCGCACCCAGTCGATACAGCACGATGATGCCGACGACGAAGAGGATCTTCTTCCTCAGATCGGGCGTCCGGAAGGCCGCGACGAGGGGGGAAAACACTAACTCCTCCTAGGAACGACCACGCGGATGGACTCGGACGTCCCCCCACGTGCTCGGCAATCGACGTTGATCGAAGCGTCAAGACAACGCTTGAACTCTAACAGTCACGCCATCGGCCCTCGTCAGCGCGACGGGGTGATGTCCGCCTTGCGCGATTGGCCTCATGACGCCGAAACCGTCGGCGGGCGGGCAGCGCCGTTTCCGTGCTGCCTGCCGCCGACGGTATGTGGCTCAGAGTTCGGTGACGCTGCCTCCGGCAGCGGCGATCTTCTCTTTGGCCGAGGCCGTGAACTTGTTGGCGGTGACGTTGACCGCGACACCGAGGTCGCCGTCGCCGAGCACCTTGACCAACTGGTTCTTGCGAACCGCACCGGCCGCGACGAGCTCGTCGACCCCGATGGTGCCGCCCTGCGGGAACAGCTTGGCGATGTCACCCACGTTGACGACCTGGTACTCGACCCGGTTGCGGTTGGTGAAGCCCTTCAGCTTCGGCAACCGCATGTGGATCGGCATCTGGCCACCCTCGAACGCGGCGGGCACGTTCTTGCGTGCCTTGGTGCCCTTGGTGCCGCGGCCTGCGGTCTTACCCTTGGACCCCTCACCGCGACCCACACGGGTCTTGTCTGTCTTCGCGCCCGGAGCGGGGCGAAGATGATGGAGCTTGATTGTCATTACTTGACCTCTTCGACTGTCACGAGGTGCCGAACCACGTTGATGAGGCCGCGGTTGATCGGGGTGTCCTCGCGGGTGACCGACTTGCGGATGCCCTTCAGGCCGAGGGTCCGCAGGCTGTCACGCTGGTTGCTCTTGGTACCGATGGTGCCCTTGATCTGGGTGATCTTCAGCTCTGCCATCACTTAGCTCCCTGACTCAGCGCACGTGCACGCAGCATGCCTGCAGGCGCAACATCTTCGATCGACAGCCCGCGACGTGCCGCGACCTCTTCGGGACGCTGCAGCATCTTCAGCGCGGCAACGGTGGCGTGAACCACGTTGATCGCATTGTCACTGCCGAGACTCTTGGCGAGGACGTCGTGCACACCCGCACACTCGAGCACGGCACGCACCGCGCCACCGGCGATCACACCGGTACCCGGGCTGGCCGGGCGGAGCATCACGACGCCTGCCGCGGCCTCACCCTGCACGGGGTGGGTCACGGTGCCGCCGATCAGGGGCACGCGGAAGAAGTTCTTGCGAGCCTCTTCGACGCCCTTCTGGATGGCCGCAGGAACTTCCTTGGCCTTGCCGTAGCCGACTCCGACCATGCCCTGGCCGTCGCCGACGACCACGAGGGCGGTGAAGGAGAACCGACGTCCACCCTTGACCACCTTGGAGACACGGTTGATGGCGACGACACGCTCGAGCTGGTTGCGGTCCTCGCGATCGCGACCACCACGGTCGTCGCGGCGGCCGCGACCGCCGCCACCGCGACGGTCGTTGCCGCCGCCTGCTGCGTTCGAGTTGTTGTCGTTTCCGGCGGGTCCGTTTCCGCCGTCACGCTGACGTCCGGGCATCAGAGGTCCCCTCCGGTCATGTCGGTAGTGCTGGTGTAGATGGTCATCAGAAGCTCAACCCTCCCTCGCGGGCGGCGTCGGCGAGCGCGGCGATCCGGCCGTGGTAGTCCTTACCACCACGGTCGAACACGACGGCCTCGACACCGGCGGCCTTGGCGCGGGCAGCGATCAGCTCGCCGACCTTGCGGGCCTGCGCGGACTTGTCGCCGCCGGCCGCACGCACGTCTGCCTCGATCGACGATGCCGCGGCCAGGGTCTTGCCTGCCAGATCGTCGATGAGCTGCACGTGGATGTGGCGCGAGCTGCGCTTGACCGCGAGACGCGGACGCTCCGGGGTGCCGCTGACCTTCTTGCGCAGGCGGAAATGACGATTCGTGGTCGCGGTGCGACGACGAGTCGAGATGTCCCGGCCGAGCGGCTTGCGGGTGCTCTTGGTTGCTGTGTCAGTCATGGCTTACTTACCCGTCTTTCCGACCTTGCGACGGATCTGCTCACCCTCGTAGCGAATGCCCTTGCCCTTGTAGGGGTCCGGACGACGCAGGCGGCGGATGTTCGCCGAGATCTGGCCGACTTGCTGCTTGTCGATACCCGAGACCGAGAACTTGGTGGGCGACTCGACGGCGAAGCTGATGCCGTCGGGTGCCTCGATCGGCACGGGGTGGCTGTAGCCGAGGGCGAACTCGAGGTCACTGCCCTTGGCCTGCACGCGGTAGCCGACACCGAAGATCTCCATCTTCGTGGTGTAGCCCTGCGTGACGCCGACGACGAGGTTGTTCACCAGCGACCGGCTCAAACCGTGCAGTGCACGGCTGCGGCGCTCGTCATTCGGCCGGCTGACAACGACCGCGTTGTCTTCCTTGGCGATGGTGATCGGCTCCGACACGGTCAGGCTCAATTCACCCTTGGGGCCCTTGACCTTCACGTTCTGGCCGTCGATCGTGACGTCGACACCAGCGGGGATCTCGATGGGGTTCTTACCGATACGCGACATGTTGAGACCTCCCCCTTACCAGACGTAAGCGAGGACTTCGCCGCCCACGCGCTGATTGGCTGCCTGACGGTCGGTGAGCAGACCCGATGACGTGGAGATGATGGCCACGCCGAGGCCGCCCAGAACCTTGGGCATGTTGGTGGACTTTGCGTACACCCGAAGACCCGGCTTCGAGACGCGGCGCAGACCAGCAATGCTGCGCTCACGGCTGGGGCCGTACTTCAGGGAGACGACGAGGTTCTTGCCGACCTCCGCATCTTCGGTGCGGTAGTCGGTGATGTAGCCCTCGCGCTTCAGGATCTCGGCGATGTTCACCTTGATCTTCGACGACGGGAGGGTCACCTCGTCGTGGAACGCCGAATTGGCGTTACGCAGACGTGTCAAGAAGTCTGCGATCGGGTCAGTCATGGTCATGGTTGACCGTCAACCTTTCTCGTAGCGGTTCCCATACAGCGCCTGCCCGGGTTTTGATCCCCTGACCTGCGGTGGGCCTTCCACGAAGCGGATAGTTGTGAAAAGGTTCTCGCCGCCGATGCCCTCGGTTTTTCACCGGCACCGGAGACTATTCGGTTGTGGCGTGCGCGCCCCGGGGAAGACCGCAGAGCGCAGGCAACCGCTCTAGTGTAGAGAATTCGCTGGCCAGACCCAAATCGCTGCGATCGAGGCCTCCTCGCGTGATCTCGATACGCCGTCTCGCAAGCTCGACGGCTACTCGATCGGCGGCGGAATCCGTCGCCCAGTCACCATCTGTCGGTTGAGTGGGCACCCGCCGCACGACGGCCCGGCGCCACCCATTGTCGGTTGAGTAGGCACGAGCGAGCGAAGCGAGCCCGAGCCGTATCGAAACCCCCGCGTATCCCCGACCCATCGACCATCACCCCAGCACGAAGTCGAACCTCGAGGTCGGCACCACGTCGAGGTTGCGGTCCGCACCGAATCGGCCGACGCTCTCGAGCATCCGCGTCATGCGGCGCTCGAGTTCCTGCTGGTCACCGCCGCTTCCATAGAAGGCGTGGACGTCGGAGACGGCAGCCATCGGGAACAGCTCCTCGACGATGGCGTCGACCGCCGGGGCGTCGGCGGTCAGTGGTCGGCCGACGATGTTCTGGTAGTAGCCGAAGGTCGCCTGGGTCTCGATGGCCACCTGCGTGTGCTCGTCCAGCCACCGGTGCAGCCAGTCGGCGCGCGCGAGGTCGCCGGGTCTCCGAAGGAACGCGACGTTGCTCAACGCCTCTATCCGGGTGCCGTCGGCGGGGAGTACCGGATCCAGCGGTGCGCGCTCATCGACCTCCCACGCGGCCAGTCGCGCGACCCGTCCGGCGAGCACATCGAGTACCGGGGCCAGATCCGCGGCCCAGACACTCACGACGCCACCGATCGGCGGATCGAGCTCGTCGATGCGCATCGCGCCTGCGACCGAGTCGTCGCCGACATTCACCTGCAACCGTCGCGCGCCCGCTGCCGCGCACTCCTCGACCAGATCCGCCGCACGCAGCGTCGCACTCAGATCCTCCCCCCACACCACCGCAATCGCCTTCGAGTCCATGACGCGCCACGGTAGCCGCCCGACGCGGCGCGGCTCCGCAGAACCGGGTGACCGAGCCGTCTGCACGGACCGGGCATTTCCGGCACCATCGGGTGATGAACCGGCGACAGTTCCTCACCGTAGGGGCCGTCGCGGGCCTGTCGGTGGCGGCGAGCGCATGCACCGGGGGCGCGGACACGCCGCCGGCGTCGTCGGCGACATCGACAGGACCGAATCCCGACGCTCCCCGGGTGTCGACCGTTGCCGACGGCCTGAACGTCCCGTGGGCGATCGCCTTCCTAAGCGACGGAAGTGCCCTGGTCACCCAGCGTGACGACGCCACCATCGCCCGCGTCTCACCCGACGGAACCGTCGCGACCGTCGGTGACGTGTCGGGCGTTGCCCCGCGCGGCGAAGGCGGCTTGCAGGGCATCGCCATCGCACCGGGTGATGAGTCGGCCGTGTTCGTCTACTACACCTCCGAGGACGACAACCGATTGGTGCGGATGGATTTCGACGGGCGCCGCGTCACCTCTCCCCGCCCGTTGCTGACCGGTCTCGACGCCGCCTACAACCATCACGGCGGAGCGATCGGGTTCGGACCCGACGGGCGCCTCTACGTCGCCGTCGGCGATGCGGCACAGCGCGACGTGGCGCAAGACCTGAGTGAGCTCAACGGCAAGATCCTCCGCCTGGAGCCCGACGGACGCCCGCCCTCCGACAACCCGTTCGGGAACGAGATCTGGTCGTACGGGCACCGCAACGTGGAAGGACTCGCCTTCGACGGCGCAGGCCGTCTCTGGGCGAGCGAGTTCGGTCAGGACGACCAGGACGAGCTCAACCTCATCCGACGAGGCGGCAACTACGGGTGGCCGGAGGTCGAGGGGCGCGCGGGCGACGCCGGCGACCCGGGTTTCATCGCGCCGGCATTGACCTGGACGACGGACGAGGCGTCGCCTGCCGGGCTCGCGATCGTCGGGACCACGGCCTACGTGGCTGCGCTGCGGGGCCGCCGACTGTGGCGGGTGCCGCTCGACGGCGATACCGCAGGGGAACCCACGGCCATGTTGACGGATCGTCACGGCCGTCTTCGTGCGGTCGCCGCCGCGCCCGATGGCTCGGTGTGGATCAGCACCAGCAACACCGACGGCCGCGGACGACCCGACGAGCGGGACGATCGGATTCTGCAACTGACGGTGTGACCCGTCGTCGGGCTGCCACAGTTGATGTCATGGACGCCACCCGCCTTCCCGAACTCGTCGACCGACTCCTGACAACCGCCCATGCCGCCCGCAGCGGCCGCGCGGCACACACGCTCTACGGCAGCGCCGATCACCGCTTGCGACAGACGGTCATCGCGTTGGTGGCCGGCCACGGCCTCACCGATCACGAGAGCCCCGGCGAGTCCAGCCTGCAGGTACTGCGGGGCCACGTGACCCTTTCGACGTCCGATGCACAGTGGCAGGGGGTCGACGGAGATCTCCTCGCCATTCCGCCGGAACGACACGGACTTACGGCTCAGCAGGACTCCGCCGTCCTGTTGACCGTGATCACGGGTTGATCGCGCCCGCAGCCGTTTCGACATCAACCTCACAACCCGGCGACGCCAGTTGTGAAGTGGCGCCTCGCCAGAACTGAGAAGCGACCTTTTGTCACCGTCCGATTTCCGGCATTTCACTTCCCGGAGGCCGAAGGGCCGTATGGTTTTCGAGTGTGAGCCGATCATCCGGGGTTGACGGCGAAGCGGCGAAGGCTCTGCTGGACGTCGGCAGATTCTTCACCCGGTGGGATGAGAGCGACGACGGCCGTGCGGTGTTCCGTCGCGACGGGCGGTCGGGTGATGTCTTCTATCGTGACCGGTGGAGCCACGACAAGATCGTGCGGTCGACCCATGGGGTCAACTGCACCGGATCGTGTTCCTGGAAGGTGTACGTCAAGGACGGCATCATCACCTGGGAAACCCAGGAAACCGACTATCCGTCAGTCGGACCCGATCGACCCGAGTACGAGCCCCGCGGATGCCCGCGCGGCGCGGCGTTCTCGTGGTACACGTATTCCCCCACCCGCGTGCGCTATCCATACGCACGTGGCGTGCTGGTGGAGATGTTCCGCGAGGCGCGAGCCCGACTGGGGGACCCGGTCCTCGCGTGGGCCGACGTGGTCGGGGATCCAATGCGCCGTAGGTCCTATCAACAGGCGCGCGGCAAGGGCGGACTGGTGCGAGTCACCTGGGACGAGGCGATCGAGATCGCGGCGGCCGCCCACGTGCACACCATCAAGACCTACGGCCCCGACCGATGTGCGGGTTTCTCCCCGATCCCGGCGATGTCGATGGTCTCCCATTGCGTGGGAACACGATTCATCCAGCTGATCGGCGGCGTGATGACGTCGTTCTACGACTGGTATGCCGACCTCCCGGTGGCCAGCCCGCAGGTGTTCGGCGATCAGACCGACGTCCCGGAATCGGGTGACTGGTGGGATGCAACGTATCTGATGATGTGGGGCTCGAACGTGCCCGTCACCCGGACGCCGGACGCCCACTGGATGGCAGAGGTCCGCTACCGGGGTACCAAGATCGTCACGGTCAGCCCGGATTACGCCGACAACACCAAGTTCGCCGACGAGTGGCTGCCTGCCCAGGCGGGCACCGATGCCGCACTCGCCATGGCGATGGGACACGTGATCCTGACGGAATTCTTTGTGCGCAAACGCACCCCGTTCTTCGACGAGTACGTCCGCACCTACACCGACCTGCCCTTCCTGATCCACCTCGAGGAACGAGACGGTGACCGCGCACAGGGGTACGTACCGGGCAAGTTCCTGACGGCCGACGAGATAGGCGACGCGACCAGCGCGCCGGACGAGGACGTCTGGAAGACGGTGGTCCTCGACGAGGCGACCGGACAACCGGTGGCGCCCAACGGTTCCATGGGTTTCCGCTATGCCGACTCCGGTGTCGGACAGTGGAATCTCGACCTCGACGGGGTCGTACCGACGCTCACGCTGCACGGCGATTCCGCCGAGGCCGTGCCGGTGAGCTTCCCTGCGTTCGACGCCCCGGACGGCAGTGGCTCGGTCCTGCATCGTGGCGTGCCCGCGGTGCGTGTCGGTGGCCACCTCGTCACCACGGTGTTCGACCTCATGCTGGCGCAATACGGCGTGGGCCGCGACGGCCTGCCCGGCGACTGGCCCAGCGGCTACGACGACGTCGAGACCCCGTACACACCCGCATGGCAGGCCGAGATCACCAGCGTCCCCGCCGAGGCGGCCATCCGGATCGCGCGCGAATTCGCAGCCAACGCCGATGAATCCGAAGGCCGGTCGATGATCATCATGGGCGCGGGCATCTGTCAGTGGTTCCATGGTGACGCCACCTATCGGTCGATCCTGTCGTTGTTGATCCTCACCGGCTGCATGGGCCGCAACGGCGGGGGCTGGGCGCACTACGTCGGGCAGGAGAAATGCCGTCCCATCACCGGCTGGATCTCCCTCGCCAACGGGCTCGACTGGACCCGACCGCCCCGCACGATGACGGGCACGTCGTACTGGTACATGCACACCGACCAGTGGCGCAACGACGGCTATTCGGCCGCCTCGCTGACGTCCCCGCTGTCCCGCGGGGTTCTCGACCACCAGCACACCGCCGACGCGATCGCACAATCGGCTCGGCTCGGGTGGATGCCCTTCTACCCGCAGTTCTCCAGCAACCCCCTCGACATCGCCGAGTCGGCCGAGGCCGCGGTCGAGCGCGGCGATGCCGAGAACGTCGGCAGCTATGTGGCGCGCGAACTCACGTCGGGCGCCCTGACCCCGGCGATCTCCGACATCGACGCAGCCGAGAACTGGCCGCGCACCCTGGTGCTGTGGCGCTCGAACCTGATGGGATCGTCGGCGAAGGGCAACGAGTACTTCCTCCGCCACCTGCTCGGTACCCATCACAACGTGCTCGGCACCGAGAATCCCGATGCTCCGCGTCCGCGCGACGTGGTGTGGCGCGACGAGGCCCCGGAGGGCAAGCTCGACCTGCTGATGTCGGCCGATTTCCGTATGACGTCGACCACCCTGCTCTCCGATGTCGTGTTCCCGGCGGCGACCTGGTACGAGAAGCACGACCTCTCGTCCACGGACATGCATCCGTTCGTGCATGCCTTCTCGCCTGCGATCGATCCGCCGTGGGAGGCGAAGACCGACTTCGACATGTTCCATCTGCTCGCCACGAAGTTCTCGGATCTGGCGCGTACCCATCTCGGCGTGCGTCGCGATCTGGCGAGTGTGCCGCTCCAGCACGACACCCCCGGTGAGATCGCCCAACCGCATGGCCGGGTGGCCGACTGGTGGGGTTCCGACGGGACGGTGCCCGCCCGTCCGGGACGCAACATGCCGAACTTCAGTGTGGTGGAGCGTGACTACACGGCCATCGCGGACAAGCTTCGTACCGTCGGCCCGCTCGCCGATTCGCTGGGATTCACCGTGAAGAACGTGACCTACGCGCTCACCGATCAGACCCGGAAGCTCGCCGAGTCCAACGGGGTCATGCTCGGCGGCGCAGGTGACGGACGTCCGGCGATCGATACGGATGCCAAACTCGCCGAGGCGATCCTGACGCTGTCCGGGACCACCAACGGCGAACTCGCCGTGCAGGGGTTCCGCACCCTTGCACAACGGGTCGGTTTCCCGCTCGACGATCTGGCCCGCGGGTCCGAGGAGAAACGCATCCGGTTCGCCGACACACAGCAGGCCCCCGTGCCGGTGATCACCTCACCGGAGTGGTCCGGATCGGAGACCGGTGGGCGACGCTATGCGCCGTTCACGGTGAACATCGAGCGGCTCAAGCCCTTTCACACCCTCACCGGTCGGATGCATTTCTACCTCGATCACGATTGGATGATCGACATCGGTGAGTCCCTGCCGATCTATCGGCCGCCGCTGGACATGCACCGGCTCTTCGGCGAGCCGAAACTCGGACCCGACGGCCACCGGCAGATCACCGTTCGCTATCTGACCCCGCACTCCAAGTGGTCGATCCACTCGGAGTACCAGGACAACCTGTTCATGCTCTCGCTCTCGCGCGGCGGTCCGACGGCGTGGCTCAGTCCCGACGACGCCGCCTCCATCGATGTGCGCGACAACGACTGGATCGAATGCACCAACGCCAACGGCGTGGTGGTGTGCCGCGCGATCGTCAGTCATCGCATGCCGAACGGCGTCTGCTACGTCCATCACGCGCAGGAGCGCACCATCGACGTGCCGAAGTCCGAGGCGACCGGACGGCGCGGCGGTATTCACAATTCGGTCACGCGGCTCCTCGTCAAGCCGACGCACATGATCGGCGGCTACGCGCAATTGTCCTACGCCTTCAACTATCTGGGACCGGCAGGCAATCAGCGCGACATGGTCTCCACCATTCGCAAACGAAGCCAGGAGGTGACCTACTGATGCGGGTCATGGCCCAGATGGGCATGGTGATGAACCTCGACAAGTGCATCGGGTGCCACACGTGTTCGGTCACCTGCAAGCAGGCGTGGACGAACCGTGCGGGCACCGAGTACGTCTGGTTCAACAACGTCGAGACACGTCCCGGGCAGGGTTATCCGCGACGACACGAGGATCAGGAGAAGTGGCGCGGCGGGTGGCACCTCGACAAGAAGGGTCGCCTGCGGCTCCGCACCGGTGGTCGACTCCAGAAGCTGTTGACACTCTTCGCCAGCCCGGTGCAACCGACCCTCGACGACTACTACGAACCGTGGACCTACGACTACCAGACCCTGGTCGATGCACCCCTCGGCGACGACTTCCCGGTGGCCCGGCCCAAGTCGCTCATCACCGGTGCGGACACCAAGGTCTCGTGGTCGGCCAATTGGGACGACAACCTCGGCGGTGCACCGGAGATGGGCGGCCTCGACCCGATCGTCGAGAAGCTGCGCCGCGAGTCCGAGGATGCGATCAAATTCAGCTTCGAGCAGACGTTCATGTTCTATCTGCCGCGGATCTGCGAGCACTGCCTCAACCCGTCGTGTATGGCGTCATGCCCGTCCGGTGCGATCTACAAGCGGTCCGAGGACGGGATCGTCCTCGTCGACCAGGATCGTTGCCGCGGCTGGCGTCAGTGCATCACCGGATGTCCTTACAAGAAGATCTATTTCAACCACAAATCCGGCAAAGCCGAGAAATGCACGCTCTGCTATCCGCGTATCGAGGTGGGACTGCCCACCGTCTGCTCCGAGACCTGCGTGGGGCGCCTACGGTACCTCGGGCTGTTCCTCTACGATGCCGATGCGGTGACCGCCGCAGCGTCGGTGCCGGACGACAAGGACCTCTACCAGGCGCAGTTGGATCTGATGCTGGATCCCGACGACCCCGACGTGATCGCGGCGGCACGAGCGGAAGGAATCCCGGACGACTGGCTCGACGCGGCCCGACGTTCGCCCGTCTACGCCCTCGCCAAGAAGTACCGCGTCGCATTGCCCCTGCATCCGGAATATCGCACCATGCCGATGGTCTGGTACGTCCCGCCGCTCTCCCCCATCGTCGACCTGTTGTCCGAACAGGGACATGACGCGGAGGATCACCGAAACCTGTTCGGCGCCATCGAGTCCCTGCGCATCCCGCTCGACTATCTGGCCGAACTGTTCACCGCCGGCGACACAACGGTGATCGGTGACGTCCTGCGGAAGCTGGCCGCGATGCGTTCGTACATGCGCGACGTCACCCTCGGCCGCGAACTCGATGCGTCCATACCCGCGCGTGTCGGCATGTCCGAGGAGCAGGTCTACCAGATGTACCGGTTGATGGCGATCGCGAAATACGAAGAACGCTACGTCATCCCGACGGCTCACCTCGAACAGGCCCACGAACTCGAGGAGATCGGTTGCTCGCTCGACTACGACGAGGGCCCCGGCATGTTCGATTCGTCCGCGTTCGGCGAGGCGAGCGGCCGGCCTGCACCGGTCTCGGTCGAGACCTTCCATGCCCTGCGGCAACGCCAGACCAGTGACACCGCAGCGGGGTCGGAGAGCATGGCAGGCCGAACCAACCTGCTCAACTGGGACGGCAACGGGGTCCCCGACGGCATGTTCCCGCACAGATCGGAGGGGCGATGAGATTCGCACGTCACCGCACGTCCGATCCGGCGATCATCCACCAATGCGCGTCCATCTGTCTCGGGTACCCAGACGACGAGATGATGGCGATGGTGCCGCTCCTCGACGCCGCGCTCGGCGAGCAGCCCGCAGACGTCGCGATCACCGCACTCCGGTCCTTTGTCGGCCACCTGCGGGAGTCGGAGCCGAAGATCTTGCGGCAGCAGTACATCGACATCTTCGACCTGTCCCGCAAACACACTCTGTACCTGTCGTATTGGACTGCAGGCGATACGCGCCGGCGCGGGGAAGAGCTCGGTGCGTTCAAACGGCACTACCGCGACAGCGGCTTCCTGGTCGACCTGCGCGGCGAACTCCCCGACCACCTTCCGATCGTCCTGGAGTTCGCGGCCCGGGTCGACCGGCAGGCGGGAGTCCGCCTGCTGCAGGAGCATCGGCCTGCCCTCGAGCTCCTGCGTCTGTCGCTCGTCGATCTGCAGACCCCCTACGCGGACGTCGTCGCTGCCGTGTGCGCAACCCTCCCCGGCGAGTCGCCTGCGGATCGTCGCGCCGTGATGGCCATGCAAGGGGCACCACCGCCCACCGAGTCGGTTGGGCTCGAACCGTTCGACCCGAGGCTGCTCCCGATCGCCGGAACGAGGTGACGAGGTCATGGACGTGGTGCTGTGGGGTGTGCTGCCGTACGTGACGCTGCTCCTGCTCATCGGCGGCACCATCTGGCGGTACCGCTACGACAAGTTCGGCTGGACGACACGCTCCTCGGAGCTCTACGAGTCGCGCCTGTTGCGCATCGGGTCGCCGCTCTTCCACTTCGGAATCCTGGTGGTGATCATCGGGCACGCAATGGGTTTGGTGATCCCCGAGTCGTGGACCGACGCGATCGGTGTGTCCGAGGACATGTACCACGTCACCGCGGCGCTGTTCGGGTTGATAGCCGGGATCGCCACCCTCGGGGGCTTGGCCATCCTGATCTACCGGCGGCGACGCTCCGGTCCGGTCTTCATGGCCACGACCACCAACGACAAGGTGATGTACGTCGTTCTGACGGCCGCGCTGGTCCTCGGCCTCTTCATCACGCTGATCGGCACTGTTCCGGGCGCCGAGGGCGTGAACTACCGCGAAACGGTGTCACCGTGGTTCCGCTCGATCTTCTACCTGCAACCCGACGTCCACGCGATGAGCGAGGCGCCCCTGCGCTTCCACATCCACGTCCTCGTCGGGATGCTCGTGTTCGCGATGGTGCCGTTCACGCGCCTCGTCCACGCCTTCACCGCGCCGGTGCACTACCTCTTCCGGCCCTACATCGTCTATCGGAGCCGAGACGCTGCGCGGGCTCCCGGTAGCCGCACGTCCCGGCCCGGTTGGGCGCCCGTCGGAACAAAGGATCGCCAGCGATGACCACCGCAACATCGACCCCGGCCGCACTTCGCGCCGGACAGACGCTGAACCTCGCACTCGCGACCCTCGCCTTCTGCATCAGCTTCTGGGCCTGGAACCTGATCGCGCCGCTCGGCGTCCGATATGCCCAGGAACTCGATCTGTCGTCCACGCAGAAGTCGGTGCTGGTGGCGATCCCGATCGTCGTCGGCTCACTCGGGCGCATCCTCACCGGGGCCCTCACCGACCGATTCGGTGGGCGTCTGATGTTCCCCGTCCTCCTCGTCGCGACCGCACCCTTCGTCGTACTCGTCGCGGTGGCAGGCGAACTCGGTTCGTACCCGATGATGCTCATCGTCGGGTTCTTCCTCGGCATCGCCGGCACCACGTTCGCCGTCGGCATCCCGTTCGTGAACGCCTGGTACGAGCCGTCGAAACGCGGTTTCGCGACCGGCATCTTCGGGGCAGGCATGGGCGGAACAGCGCTGTCGGCGTTCTTCACGCCCCGTTTCGTGAGCTGGTTCGGGTACGTCACCACCCACGTCATCATCGCGATTGCGCTCGTGGTGGTTGCCGTCCTCGTCTGGATGTTCATGCACGACTCCCCCGGATGGCAGCCGAACCGTGCGGCGGTGACACCCAAGCTCGTCGCCGCCGCGAAACTGCCGATCACCTGGCAGATGTCGTTGCTGTACGCGGCCACCTTCGGTGGTTTCGTCGCCTTCTCCACCTATCTGCCGACGTACCTCAAGGACATCTACGACTTCGACTTACAGGCTGCGGGAACCCGTACCGCCGGATTCGCCGTCGCCGCCGTCATCGCCCGTCCGATCGGCGGTGTGCTCTCCGATCGTTTCGGACCCCGCGTGATCACGTTCATCTCGTGCGCCGGCGCTGCGGTGCTGGCGATCTGGATGATCACCGAGCCGCCGCTGGAGATCCCCGCCGGCATCAACTTCGTGTTGATGGCGGCCTGTATGGGCCTCGGGTCGGGCTCGGTGTTCGCCTGGGTGGCGCAGGCCGCGCCTCCCGAACGCGTCGGATCGGTGACCGGCATCGTCGGCGCCGCCGGCGGGATGGGCGGTTTCTTCCCGCCGATGGTGATGGGCGCGACCTACAACGCTGCCGAGCACAGTTACACCATCGGACTGACGCTGCTCGTCGTGTTCGCGACCGGCGCCGCGTTGTTCACGCTGTTCGGGATCAAGCGCAAGCCGGTCCCGCAGTCCACCGTGTGACGCGCGCGTTCATTTTCCCTCGATCTCATCTGGTTCGCGCGACATCCATCGAGGTCGCGGGAACGAGATGACGTCGCGATGCGGCTGCGGGACATCGTCGAGCCCCTCGACCCGAGCCGTGGTCGGCGCGTACCGATATATTCCTCAACGATGACCGCCGCACCCATGCCGCCGGCCGCCTCGAGGAGCCACTGACGTTGGAACACCACCCGCTGACGCCGTCGCAGAGCGCTGTGCTGTTCGTGCTGATGTCGCAGGCACGAGATGTCCCGAATCCGGAACTCCGGACCCTCGCGCCCGAACTGACCCGGCCGAGTCGGCAGAAACTCAACGACCTCGGCCTCATCGAATCGGCGAAGGGACCGCGCAACAGCTACGTGCACAGCCTGACCGATCGTGGGTGGGCTTGGTGTGCAAGAGAACTCGACGAGACACCGCCCAAGGGCGCGCAGCCGCCGATTCGTGCGCTGTATGCGGTCATGGCGGGCATCGGGCGATACCTCGTCGCCGACGACCTGCGCCTGCACGAGGTGTTCCGACCTCCCGCATCTCCTCCGGCAGCGGCACCGGTACCCGTCACGCCACCGGCACCACCCACCGCGCCCGACGACGACGTCGACCGCCGGATTCGTGCCGCCTATGCGCAATCGGCGCGCGGCCCCGGCGCCTGGGTGGCGATGACCACGCTGCGTGCCCGTCTCCCCGATGTCGAGGCGGGCGAGCTCGACGACGCCCTCGTCCGCCTGCAGAGACGACCAGGGGTGAGTCTCATCCCGCAGGAGGATCAGATGCTGCTGACCGACGCCGACCGGTCGGCCGCGGTCCGGGTCGGCACCCAGCTGTGTCACCTCTTCGCGATCGAGGACCTGTGATGGACGAACCCACCAGGCAAGCGCTCGAATCGATCCGACTCGACTGGGCCGCCACCCCAGACGACGTCTGGGGATCACAGGCGCCACTGCATGTCCGGGGATTGCACGAGCCCACCGTGGACGAGGTCATCCGTGCCTTCGACGACGCCAGGCGCAGCACCGGCGCGAGTCCGCTCGGTGTGGCCGTGCGGGGACCGGCAGGCGCGGGCAAGACCCACCTGCTCGGCCAGGTCCGCGAACGCGTACACGCGGCAGGCGGATACTTCTTTCTCGTCAAACTCCTGGACGGCGAGGACTTCTGGCGTTCGGTGCTGGTCGCCATACTCGAGGACCTGAGTCGGCCCACCCCGACCCACCGATCCCAACTCGCCCAGCTCCTCGATCAACTCGGCCGCGACACCGGGGTCGCGGCCGCCGATCTGGACGCCGTGACGGGCACCACCGAGGTGACGCCCGAGATCCTCGACCGGTTCATCACGTCGGTGTACACCAAGCACTCGCGACACCGTCGCAGATCTCAACACATCCTGCGCGCGCTCGTGCTGACCGAGGCGGACGACTTCGCCACCAAGGATCTCGGCGAGGCGTTTCTGCACCTCGACGTCGACGACGGGCAGGAGTTGGCCGTCTGGGGTATCCGCAACGCCCGGCTCGGCTACCACGAGATCGTCGAGAACATCTCCCGGATCATCGCCTTCGACAATGCGTCGGTACTCGCCATCGACCAGATCGACACGCTCATCGAGGCCGCGAAGTCGGAGAACCGCCACGACGAGAACGCGGTCGAGAAGGTCGCCCACGGCCTCATGTCCATCCGCGAGACGATGAGCCGTACGGCGGCGGTGGTCTCGTGTATCACAGCCGCCTGGGACTACCTCGAGAACCGGGTCATGGCGTCGGCGACGGACCGGTTCCGTCAGCCACCCCACCTGCAACGGCCGTCGACCGCCGACTTCGGACGCGCGTTGCTCGCCAAACGTTTTGCACCATGCTTCGCCGAGGTCGGCTTCCGCCCTCCCTACCCCACCTGGCCGGTCACCGACCGGGCGCTCGCGGCATCGGTGGACTTCACACCACGCGAACTGATGCGCACAGCCGACCGTCACATCGGCGCCTGCCTGCGCGCCGACACGTTCGCAGAGATGACGTCGCTGACCGCCGATCAACAGCCTGAGAACACCTCGCAGTCGGACGAGAATCCCGCACTCACACAGCTCGATCGGCGTTTCGACGAGCTGCTCGACGCGGCCGACCCGACACCGGCCGTGGCCCCGGAGAGCGAGGACCGCGTCGTCCCGCCGTTGCTCCAGGCGGGACTGGCCTCGTGGATCGAGGCACTCGGAGACGCCGGCACGGCCTTCAAACAGGATCCGAAGCCCAGCCCCAAAGCCGTTCTGCACGGGCGTATCCGGCGCATCCTCGACCCGGAGGCCGATACCGAGCAGTCGTGGGCGTTTCGTGGCCTCTGCGCCTCACATCACCGCGCAGTGCAGGCCCGCCTCGCGAACGCGACGACGGCGGCGGGACTCTCCCGCGGGAGCGCGGCCCGTGCACTCGTCCTCCTCCGACGCGGACCCTGGCCGTCGGGTGCCAGGACCCAGGAGATGGTGGCCGAGTTCGAACAACGCGGCGGCCGGGTGATCGCCTGGACCGATGAGGACATCCGAGTACTCTCCGCGTTGGCGCGGTTACGTTCGGAGCGTTCGGAATTCCTCACCGAGTGGATCGCGCGACGCAATCCCGCGGCCCGCGTCGGTTTCATCAAGGAGATCCTCGAGCCGGCCGTCGACGCAGCACCGCCCACCCTGGAGCCCATCCCGACCCCCACCGCTGCCGTGCGGACCGACGGCCCTCGCGGCTGGACCGCGCCGGAATCGACCCGCCCCGTCGACCGCTATGCCGTCCCCGCGCTCAGCGAGATCGCCCAGAACGTCGTCCTCGGCACATTCTCTGCCGTAAAGAGCTCGCCTCCAAGGGTTTCAGGGGCACCGGGTGCGGCAGCATCGCAGCGGAACCGCGCGACGTCACCGGACGGCACCGCCATCCCGCTCGGGACCGTGGTCGGTGACGGCCGTCCCGTGCACATCGGCCTCGAGGCCCTCCGCAAGCACATCGCTATCTTCGCCGGTTCGGGTTCGGGGAAGACCGTGCTGATCCGGCGGATCGTCGAAGAGGCTGCCCTGCAAGGTGTCTCCTCGATCGTGCTCGATGTGAACAACGACCTCGCGCGGCTGGGAACGGCGTGGCCGCAGGGGTCCCGCGACTGGCACACCGACGACGAGCGCAAGGCTGCCGACTTCCTCGCCGGCACCGAGGTCGTCGTGTTCACCCCCGGCCGCAGCAACGGCAGACCGCTGAGCTTTCGTCCGCTGCCGGATTTCGCGGGTGTCCTCGATGACCCGGACGAGTTCACCGCCGCGGTCGAATCCGCAGCGGCCGGTCTCATCCCCAGGGCCATGGTGGCAGGCAAGACCGCCAAGTCGGTGCAGTCGCGCGCGGTCCTGCACGATGCGCTCCGGTACTTCGGCAGACAGGGCGGCGGTGCGATCGCCGACTTCATCGACGTGCTCTCCGATCTGCCGGACGAGGTGAGCGGACTGATGAACGCGCACAAGTTCGCCGGTGAGATCGCCGAGAACCTGAAGGCGGCACGCGCCAACGACCCGTTGTTCGGCGGGCGCGGCGTCCCGGCGGACCCCGGCCTGCTGCTCACCCCCTCGCCGGGCTTCCGGGCCCGGGTGTCGGTGATCAACCTCGCGGCACTGAGCAGCGACGACAAGCGGAACAACTTCGTCAACGAGTTGCAGATGGCCCTGTTCGCATGGATCAAGAAGAACCCGGCGGCACAGCGACCGCTCGGCGGTCTCTTCGTGATGGACGAGGCGCAGAACTATGCGCCGTCGGACCGGACGACGCCGTGCACCCAGAGCACCCTCGCCCTGGTCTCCCAGGCCCGCAAGTACGGTCTTGGCCTGGTCTTCGCCACCCAGGCGCCGAAGGGGCTGGACAACAAGATCCCCGGCAACGCCTCGACGCAGTTCTTCGGCCTCCTCAACTCCCCCGCCCAGATCTCCGCGGCCCAGGCGATCGCGAAGACCAAGGGCAGTGTCATCCCGGATGTCGGACGACTGTCGACGGGCGTGTTCTACACGGCACTCGACGGCGGAGTGTTCGCGAAAACGCAGACTCCCTTGTGCCTCTCGTACCATCCGAAGAGCCCGCCGACGGAGGACGAAGTCGTCGCCATCGCCCGAGGAGACCGCTGACCTGCTGCGCGCGGTTCTGTCGGACCCGTTTGCTCTACTCGAGGGCATCTTCGAACAAAGGAGCGAATCATGTCCGACCATGCCGCCGCCATCCGGGGACTGCGCCGCTGGCATCCGAACCCGTTGGTTCAGGACACGATCAACCGAATCCGAGCACACGGATGGGCGGTGACCGCCATCAGTGAGCAATGCTCGTGCCCGTCCGACGAGTGCCATCCGCCGGATTGCTCCTTTGCCTACACCTCGGGGATGGGTCTGCACAGCATCCCGGAACTCGCCGTCTACGGGCTCGACGCCTGGACGAGCCGGGAGTTGCTCAACGAGCTCGGCGACATCTTCCACACCTACGACTGGCGGGACGCGGTCGATCGCGGTGTCGACATCATGGTGAGCTCGCTCGATGTCCCGGTCCGCGTCATCGAGATGATCGACAAGGACGATCTGATCGTGACGGGCGAGTTGTTCCCGGACGCGCCGGCGCTGCAGGCGGTCTGGGCGGATGACTTCGGGAAATACCCGTGGGACGAGGGCTATTCGCTCGCCGAGCTCGATCAGAAGCTGAAAGGCGTCGCCGGGACGGGCGCAGATCGGGTCCGGGTACAGCGGGTGATCAGCCGCGGGCCCGGCCCCAACCGGGCGCAGCGTAGAGCTGCGCTGCGGCGACGCTGAACGCACGAACGGCCCCACCTCTCGCCCGAGAGGTGGGGCCGTTCGAACTGCGTTGTGCCGCTGGTGGTCTCGATACGCCCTGCGCTAGCGCTCCGGGCTACTCGACCAGCGGCGAAAAGTCACCAGCTCGACTTCTGCACGCCCGGGAGCTCACCGGCGTGTGCCATCTCGCGCAGGCACACACGGCAGAGGCCGAACTTGCGGAACACCGAGTGCGGACGGCCGCAACGGTTGCACCGGGTGTAGCCCCGCACGGCGAACTTGGGCTTTTTGTTGGCCTTGTTGACCAGAGCCTTCTTTGCCATGTCAGTTGTCCTTCACGGAGTTGTCTTTGAACGGGAAGCCCAGCGCGCGAAGCAGTGCGCGGCCTTCGTCGTCGGTGGTGGCCGAGGTGACGACAGTGATGTCCATACCCCGCGGCCGATCGATGTTGTCGATGTTGATCTCGTGGAACATCGACTGCTCGTTCAGGCCGAACGTGTAGTTGCCGTTGCCGTCGAACTGACGATCCGACAGTCCGCGGAAGTCGCGGATACGCGGGAGAGCGATGGACACGAGTCGGTCCAGGAACTCCCACATCCGGTCACCGCGCAGCGTGGCACGGGCACCGATCGGCATGCCCTCACGCAGCTTGAACTGCGCGATGGACTTGCGGGCGCGACGGATCTCCGGCCGCTGACCCGTGATCAGAGCGAGGTCCGAGACCGCGCCGTTGATCAGCTTGGCGTCGCGGGCGGCGTCGCCCACACCCATGTTCACCACGACCTTGACCACGCCGGGGATCTGCATGACGTTGTCGTAGGTGAATTCCTTGTTGAGCGCGTCCTTGATTTCCTCGCGGTAGCGCGTCTTCAGCCGAGGCTGGACATTCTCAGTAGTGGTCATGTCAGATGTCCTTCCCGTTCTTGCGGGAAATCCGGACCTTCTTGCCGGTCTCCGCATCCTCGCGGTAGCCCACGCGGGTCGGAGTTCCGTCGGAGTCGACGACCATCACGTTCGAGACGTGGATCGAGGCCTCCTGGGTCACGATGCCGCCGGAGGCTGCACCACGCTCGTTCGCCGAGGCGGCGGTGTGCTTCTTGATTCGGTTCACGCCCTCGACCAGGACCCGCTGCTCCTTCGGGAAGGCCTGGATGACCTTGCCCTTGGCGCCCTTGTCCTTGCCCGAGATGACGATCACGGTGTCACCCTTGTGCACCTTCATGTCAGATCACCTCCGGTGCCAGCGACACGATCTTCATGAACTTCTTCTCACGCAGCTCACGGCCGACCGGGCCGAAGATGCGGGTACCACGGGGATCGCTCTCACCCTTGAGGATGACGGCGGCGTTCTCGTCGAAGCGGATGTAGCTTCCGTCCGCACGACGGCGCTCCTTGGAGGTGCGCACGATGACCGCCTTGACGACCTCACCCTTTTTGACGTTGCCGCCCGGGATGGCGTCTTTGACAGTGGCGACGATCACGTCACCAATGCCGGCGTAGCGCCGCGAGGAACCGCCCAACACGCGGATGCAAAGGATTTCCTTCGCACCGGTGTTGTCGGCGACCCGCAGGCGAGATTCCTGCTGAATCACTCGTCAATCTCCTTGACCTGGATGTTTATGTCCGCCGGATTGCCGACCCGACGCACACGGTCTGTCACCACCGGACACGCGCCTGCCTGGGGTTTTGCGTCCGACATCGCGTCAGAGCGGCCATCCCAGTGGGTTCACGAGCCGATTCGCGACACATCTGTGCCGCAGGCAACCCCACAAGTGTAGGGGAAACCGCAGGTCGGAACCAAATCCCGGCCGATGCGGTCGTTCACTCCACGATATCGCGGTTGCTGTCGGCGAGATTCCGGTTGCTGTCGGCGCAGTTCCCGTTGCTGTCGGCGAGATATCGGTTGCTGTCGGCGAAATGTCCGCTTCTCGTCGACGCGATGCCGCGTCGATTCGCGCTGCCGTCGATCCGGACCAATCTGCGGCGCCCCCTCACGCGAAGCACCGATAGACGGCCGACGCACCGGCAACCCGCCGAGCCAACAGCCGACCAGAGGGAGGACCGCGTGACCACCGACAACGCCATCCGGACCGACATCGGTCACATCGCCCCCCAGGGCGCGATCCCGATGACCGCCGCACAGCGCGGCATCTTCTACGCCCAGCAACTCGATCCCGAGGTGCCCATGTCGGTGGCGGCGTTCGCGGAGTTCCGCGACGATGTCGACGCCGACGTCATGGAGAGCGCGGTCGCCGCCACGGCGCACGAGACCGAGTCGGGACGCCTGCGGCTGATCGCCACCGACGACGGCGAGCCCGTGACTCTCGTCGACGACGACCGGACGATCATCCTCGGCCGCCGGGACTTCTCCGACGCCGACGACCCGCGGGCCGCGGCGATGGCCTGGATCGACGATCACCGGTCACATGCCACCGACCTCTACAACGACGAGCTGCTGCAGACCTACCTGCTGCGCCTCGGCGACAAACACCACATCTGGTACTGCTGGGGCCACCACCTCGCCTTCGACGGCTATGCCGCGATGTACATGATGATGCGCGTCGCCCAGCACTACACCGCGATCGTCGGCGACGGTGAGGTGCCGCCCGCCCAGATCGCGTCGATGGCACAGATCGCCGACTTCGACCGGGAGTACCGCTCGTCCGAGGCCTTCGCCGATGACCGGCGCTACTGGGCCGACCACCTCCTCGACGACACAGGCGCCCTCCCCGAGATCACCTCCCTCTCGACGGCGACCGCGGCGGCGGCTCCCACCGCCACCGTGCGGGCGCACACCCTCCCCCAGCCCCTCGTCGAGCGCATCCGTGAGATCGCCCGCGATCACACCGTCCGGCCCGCCTCGGTGATCACCGCGGCGGTGGCCGTCTACCTCGCGCGTTTCGCCGATCGCGACGAGGCGATGCTGAGCCTGCCGGTCGCCGCCCGCGACCGCGACATCCTGCGGACGTCGGCCGGCCTGACGTCGAACGTCGTGCCGGTGCGCGCCCGCATCGACGCACCCGGTGAGCAAGAGGTCACGCTCGGCGAGTTCCTCCGCACGGTGAATGCCGACGTCAAACAGGCTGTGCGCCACCAGAAGTTCCGCCACGAGGACATCACCGGCGACGTACTCGGGTCGCCCGGCGGACGTCGTGGCTTCTTCGGGCCGATGGTCAACGTGATGCTGTTCTTCGAGCACATCGACTTCGGCACGCTGCGCGGCGAGCTCAACGTGCTCTCCACCGGACCGGTCGAGGACGCGTCGATCAACGTCTACGACGGTTTCACCGGCGGCATGCGCCTCGACCTCGAGGCCAATCCGAATGTCTATTCGCCCGAGGAGATCGAGCGCCATCACGACCGGATCGTCTCCTTCGTCGAGCGGTTCGTGCTGGCCGATCCCGGCCGACCGGTCACCTCGATCCCGTTGATCGCCGACGACGAGGGACCCGTCGCCCGCCGATTCGCGACCGGCGACGCCGTCGATCTCGGCGACACCACTCTGGTGGACCTCCTCACCGACTCGTTCGGGAGCCACGCCACGCAGACCGCGATCATCGACGTCGACGGCGAATCCCTCGACCACTCGGAGTTCGCCGCCCGCGCCCGGTCGGTGGCCGAGGGCCTGCGTGCCCGCGGCATCGGACCCGAATCGGTGGTGGGCGTCGGCCTCCCGCGCAGCGTCGAACAAATCGTCGCGTTGCACGGGGTGACCCTGGCCGGCGGGGCATTCCTGCCGGTCGACCCTGCCGAACCCGCGGCCCGTCTACAGCACATCCTCGACACCGCGCGGCCCGCCGTCGTGATCACCCCGGACGGCGCCGCCCTGCCCGACCACGATGTCGACACCGTCGGTCTCGATGAACTCCGGACCGATGCCCATCCCGGCCGCGGTCGCCACGCGGTGCACACACCCCGCGCCACGCAACTGCACGCCGATCATCCCGCGTACGTGCTGTTCACCTCGGGTTCCACCGGAAAACCCAAGGGCGTCATGATCAGTCACCGGTCGATCGTCAACCGGTTGTCGTGGATGCAATCCCGGTACGGCCTCGACAGCACCGATCGCGTGCTGCAGAAGACACCGGCCACTTTCGACGTATCCGTCTGGGAGTTCTACTGGCCCATGATCACCGGGGCGACGATGGTGATACCGAGCCCGGACGGCCATCGCGACCCGTGGTATCTGCGCGACGTGATCGCCCGGCACGCGGTCACCACCACCCACTTCGTCCCGTCCATGCTCTCGGCCTTCGCCGCCGCACACGGCGGGGACGACGGAGTGGTCGACGATCTGCGGTCACTGCGCCGGATCGTCACGAGCGGCGAGGCACTCACCCCGGAAGCCGTCGCGGCCCTCGGACGTCTCACCGACGCACCGGTCCACAATCTGTACGGCCCCACCGAGGCGGCCGTCGACGTCACCTTCCACGACCACTGCGCATCCGATGCCGGCGCGGTGCCCATCGGCGCGCCCGTCTGGAACACGACGGTCCAGGTCCTCGACCACCGACTGGCGCCCCAGCCGATCGGCGCGATCGGTGAGCTCTATCTGGGCGGCGTCCAGCTCGCGCGCGGCTACCGCAATCGTCCCGATCTGACGGCCGGCCGGTTCGTGGCCGATCCGTACGGCACCGGCACTCGTCTCTATCGCACCGGCGATCTGGTCCGCCGCCGCGCCGACGGCGAGCTGGAGTACCTGGGCCGCAGTGACTCTCAGGTGAAGATCCGCGGACAGCGAGTGGAACTCGGCGAGATCGAGGCCGCGTTGAGCAGCCTCGACGGCGTCCGCGCCGCCGGCGTGGTCGTCCGGGACGACGTGGTCGCCGACTCAGCCGCCGTCGTCGGCTATGTCAGCGGCGACGATCTGTCCGACCGCACCCTGCGGACCGAACTCGCCGACCGTCTCCCCGAGCACATGGTCCCGACGACGATCGTCGTGCTCGACGATCTGCCCACGACCGCCAACGGCAAGCTCGACCGGCGCGCGCTGCCCGCACCGCCGCGGCCCGACTCCGCCGAACATGTGACACCGCAGGAGCCGATCGGCGAACTCGTCGCCGACACGGTCGCCGCGGTGCTCGGCACCGACGGTGTCTCGATGTCGGACAACTTCTTCACGCTCGGCGGCAACTCGCTGTCGGCGACCCGTGTGGCGGCCCGACTCTCCCGCGCGATCGGACGACGGATCGACCTGCGCACCGTGTTCGACAGCACCGATCTCACCGGCATCGCCGACGCCATCGCCGCGCTCGGGGTCGACGAGCAGACCCTGCGCTCCGGCGCTGTCCCCCACGATTCGGCCCCCGAGCGCGTCGACGGCCCCATCCCGCTCTCACCCGCCCAGTACCGCCTGTGGCTCGCCGCCCGCCTCGACCCGGAAGCCGCTGCCACCTACAACATCCCGTTCACGGTACGACTGGTCGGCGAGCTCGACGTCGATGCGCTCCGGGCGGCATTGAACGATGTCGTCGGACGCCACGAGCCGTTGCGGACGACGGTGTCCGAGCGGGAGGGCATCGCCTGTGCCGAGGTCGCCGACGCATCGGAAGCCCATGTCACACTGGACGTCTTCGACGCCACCGCAGGCGACCGGGCCGAGATCACGAGTGCACGCGAGTATGCCGCCGCGCCGTTCGAGCTCGTCCGGTCCCTGCCCATCCGGGCCCGCCTGGTCCGGACCGGCGACGACGACCACCGGCTGACCGTCGTCATCCACCACATCGCCGCGGACGGATGGTCCCTCGCGCCGCTCGCCGCCGACCTTGCCGCCGCCTACCGCGCACGTCGCGACGGGTCCGAGCCCGACTGGCCCGCCCTGCCGCTGACCTACTCACAGGTGAGCGCGGCACGCCATGCATGGCTGACGGATTCGGGCCCCGACTCGCCCGTCGAGGCGGATCTCGAGTACTGGACCGAGCGCCTGGCCCACTCCCCGCGCGAGACCGAGCTCCCGTTCGATCGTCCCCGTCCGCGCACTCCCGATTCCGCCGGTGCCACCCTGCACGCCGGGATCTCGGCGCCCCGCCATCGCGGATTGCGAACGCTGGCCGCCGAGAACGACGCCACCACCTTCATGGTGCTGCACGCCGCGGTCGCCGCCCTGTTGCGCACACTGTCCACCTCGTCCGACATCGCGGTCGGCACCCCGGTCTCCGGTCGTGGCGACGCCGAGATCGACGGTCTGGTGGGCATGTTCGTCAACACGGTTGTTCTGCGCACCGAGGTGAACAAGGGAGCCGGCTTCACCGACCTCCTCGCCGACGTCCGCGGTCGCGACCTGGAAGCCTTCGCGCATGCGGACCTTCCGTTCGACCGCCTGGTCACCGACCTGAACCCGGATCGGTCGGGCAACATCCATCCCTTCTTCCAGGTCTCGGTCGCCGTCGAGGACAGCTCGGCGATCGAGCTGGAGTTCGCCGGACTGAGCGCGACCGCGTCGCGTGTGGAGATCGGGCAGACGAAGTTCGATCTGCAGTTCACCTTCACCGAACACACCGACGCCGACGGCCATCCCGGCGGACTGGGCATCGACATCGATTACGCGACGGCACTGTTCGACCGCGAGACGATCGCCGGCCTGTCGGCACGACTCGTCCGGCTCATCGACGCCGTCACCGCCCGCCCCGAGATCTCCATCGGTGACATCTCCCTCCTCGACCCGCACGAGCAGCTCGACCTCGTGCCGGCGGTCGGTGCGGGCAGGCGGCCGGTGGAGCACCTGAGCCGCATCCTCGCCCGCGCGGTCGACGCCGAACCCGACCGGGTGGCCGTGAACGACGGCACGTCGGTCTTGACCTACCGCGAGCTCGACGCGGCGGCCAACCGTCTGGCGCGGCTGCTCATCGCGCACGGCGCCGGTCCGGAACGCTATGTGGCCGTGTCGTTGCCGCGTAGCGCCGACTGGATGATCACCCTGTGGGCCATCACCCGCACCGGTGCCGCGTGGGTGCCGGTCGACCCGAACTACCCGCCGGAGCGCATCGCGTTCATGGTCGGCGATTCCGGCGCCCGACTGCTCGTCACCGACACGGAATCCGCCCCGTCGGACGAGGTCGCCGACGATGGCGATCCGGGCCACGACCTCCACACCGTGATCCTCGACGATCCGGCCACCGACGCCGCGCGAAAGGCTCTGCCCCACGGTCCGATCCGCGCAGGCGAACTCGACGGACCCACGTCCGTCGACCATCCCGCCTACCTGATCTACACCTCGGGCACCACCGGCACCCCGAAGGGCGTGGTGGTCAGCCACCGCGGTCTCGCGGACTTCGCCGCGCAGCAGGTCGTCCACTTCGGCCTCACCCCGCGCTGCCGCACCCTGCATCTCGCGTCCCCGAGCTTCGACGCCTCGGTCCTCGAGGTGCTGATGGCGGTGTCCGCCGCGGCGACGATGCATGTCGCGCCGCCGACCATCGTGGGTGGCGCAGAACTCGCCCACCTGATGCGCTCGGAGCGGATCACCCACGCGTTCCTCACCCCTTCGCTGCTGACCACCATGTCGCCCGAGGAACTCCCCGATCTGGCCGCACTGGTCATCGGCGGCGAACATCCCAATCCAGAGGTGGTGCGGCGCTGGTCGGCCGGGCGGGCGTTGTTCAACGCCTACGGCCCGACCGAGACCACGGTGGTGGCGACGATCTCCGAGGACATCACCCCGGACGCCCGTGCCCTCACCATCGGCCGCCCGATCCGAGGGATCGCCGCCATGGTGCTCGACGAACGGCTCCAGCCCGTCGCGCCCGGTGCCGTCGGCGAGCTGTACATCGCGGGCCCCCACCTGGCCCGGGGCTACCACGGTGTGCGACCGCTGACCTCCAAGAGTTTCGTCGCCAATCCGTACGGCGACCCGGGCGACCGGATGTACCGCACCGGCGATCTGGTGCGATGGAACACCGACCGCGAGTTGGAGTTCCGCGGTCGTGCCGACCATCAGACCAAGATCCGCGGCCATCGCATCGAGCTCGGTGAGATCGATGCCGCGCTGGTCACCGACGACGCGGTGCGGGCGGCGGTCACCACCACCACCGGTGAGGGCGCACAGGCCCGACTGGTGTCATACGTGACCATCGAACCGGCCCGGACCGACGGTGCCGCCGCGCCGGCGCCCGGGGACACCGCCCGGGCGATCCGCGAACGGCTCGCCCGCCGCCTCCCCCGGCACATGATCCCGCACACGATCATCGAACTCGACGAGATCCCGACCACGCCGATCGGCAAGGTCGACATGCGGGCACTGCCGGATCCCGCGACCGCGGACGGCTCGACCGTCGGCGGCGTGGACCATGTCGCGCCACGTACCGATACCGAACGCACGGTCGCCGCCATCGTCGCCGACCAGCTCGGCCTCGACACCGCCGACGTCGGGCGCAATCACGACTTCTTCGATCTCGGCGGGAACTCGTTGTCCGCCACGCAGATCGTCGGGCAGCTGGAACAGATCGGCGGGCGCCGTATCGCGGTCCGCGACATCTTCGACCACTCGACCATCGAGGAGCTGGCCCGGCTGGCGGCGCCGGCCGACACCGACGCCGACTACGCCGACCATCGGCCACTGGCCACCCTGCATCACGACGCCGACCTCGTCATCGCTCCCGGACCGGCACAGCAACAGCTCTGGTTCCTCAACCAGCTGGCCCAGGACCCGACGGGCACCGACGCCGAATCGGGGACGGCAGGCCAGTACAACATCGCCTTCGCGCTCGACCTGCGCGGCGACCTCGACGTCGCGGCCCTCGATGGCGCACTACGCCACGCGATCGACCGGCACGAGCCGTTGCGCACCATCTTCCCGGCCCACGACGGTCACCCGGTCATCGACATCCTGCCCGCCGACGCGATGTCCTTGGCTCTGACGCCGACGGAGATCGGCGGCGGCGAATGGGTCACTGCGTCGGAGCAGTTGGCCCGCACGGCCTTCGACCTCACGACCCAGGCACCGATCCGGGTGATGCTGCACCGCATCACCGATCGAGTGGCCGGGGACCGGGAGGCGGAGTGCCTACACCACAAGCTGACCATCGTCGTGCATCACATAGCTGCCGACGGATGGTCTATGGCGCCGCTCGCGCGTGACATCGCCGGCGCCTACGCGGACCTGCGAGACGGTCGATCACCGTCGCAGGCCGCCCTTCCGGTCGGCTACCGCGACTATCTCCGGTGGCAGGCCGAGAATCTGGAAGGCCGGCTCGACGAGCTGGCCGGGTGGTGGGGTCGAGAACTCGACGGTCTCGACTCCACCCCCATCCTGATCCCCGAGCCCGCATCGGACGCGGAGTCCGCGGACGCCGACCTCACCACTGCGGCGGCGGACGTCGTCGAGGTGGAACTCGACGGTGCGCTGCGCTCGGCGCTCGGCGCCATCTCCGACGGCCGGACAACGGAGTTCATGACGATCCACGCCGTCTTCGCCGCGCTCCTGCACCGGCTGCACGCCGATCCCGACGCACATATCGGCGGAACCCCGTCGGATGTCGTCATCGGCACCCCGGTGGCCGGTCGCACCGACCCGCGGCTGTCCGATCTGGTCGGCATGTTCGTGAACTCCGTCGTGCTCCGCACCCCGGTGGACGGTTCGGCCGGGTTCACCCACCTCCTCGACGAGATCCGACCTCGCGATCTCGAGGCGCTCTCGCAGGCCGACATGCCGTTCGAGAACGTGGTGGCGACGGTCAATCCGCCTCGTACGGGCCGGCATCCGATCTTCTCGATCGCACTCGCGTTCGACGCGGTGCCCGGAGTCTCGAATTCGACGCTCGGCGTCGACGTGCACCTCGACGGACTCGAGGTGACCGCGGAAGAGGTCGAGACCGGTGCTGCCCGCTTCGATCTCGAACTGCGCCTGCGTGGCGACAAGGCCCGGTTCACCTACGCCACCGACGTCTTCAGCCGCCCCCGTGTCGAGGCGATCGCCCGCGGCCTGGTGGAGATCACCCAGCAGATCGTCGCCGACCCCGAGCGACCGATCGACGATCTCCCACTGTCGGTCGACGGACCGGAACCCGTTGCGGCGCTGGCAGAGCCATGCCATCTGGCCGACATCCTGCGATCCACCGTCGCCGAGCATCCCGACGCGATCGCACTGCGCGACGGCGATACGTCGTTCACGTATGCAGAACTCGACCGACGCGCCGCACGCTGGGCCAATCGCCTGAGCGTCCTGGGAGTCGGCGCCGAGGACGTGATCGCGGTGGCATTGGACCGGTCCGCGGAATCGGTGGTCGCCACCTGGGCGGTCACCCGCACCGGTGCGGCCGTGCTCCCGCTCGATCCTCGCTACCCGTCCGATCGCGTCCGGCACATGCTCGACGACGCCCGGGCCGTCGTCGGGATCACCGGTCCGGACCGGTTCGGTGAACTGCCGCATCATCTCTGGTGGCTGACCACCGACGAGCTCGACCTGCTGACCGCCCCGACCGACAGCGCAGACGTCTGTGCCGACGACGTCCGGCGGAACCCGGACACCGTGGCCTACATCGTCTACACCAGCGGCTCGACGGGGAAGCCCAAGGGCGTCACCGTGACCCACCGCGGTCTCGCGGCCTACGCCGCCGCGCAACAGCAGAACGGCGAGATCGCCGAGGGCGACCGCACCCTGCATTTCGCCTCACCGGGCTTCGACGCGTCCATGCTCGAGTTCTTGATGGCGTTCGCCACCGGCGCGACCATGGTCGTCGCCCCGCCGTCGATCTACGGTGGCGACGAGCTCGTGGAGTTCATGGCGAGCGAGCAGGTGACCCACGCGTTCATCACCCCGGCCGCACTTTCCGCCGCGACCACGTCCGACCTCCCCGCACTGCGGGTTCTCGGCGTCGGTGGCGAGGCGTCGAGCCCGGCCCTGGTGGCGCAGTGGGGCGCCGACCGGCGCTATCTGAACCAGTACGGGCCCACCGAGACCACGATCGTCTCGACTATCTCCCGGCCACTGCGTCCCGGCGACCCGATCACCATCGGGACCCCGATTCCCGGCTGCAACGCCCTCGTCCTCGACCATCGGCTGCATCCGGTGCCGTCGATGGTGCCCGGCGAGCTCTACCTGTCCGGACCTGGGGTCGCACGCGGCTACCTCGGACGCCCGGACATCACCGCATCCCGATTCGTCGCGGCGCCGGACGGCTCCGGCACGGTGATGTACCGAACCGGCGACATCGTGCACCGCGCCCCCTCCGGATCGCTCGTCTATCGCGGCCGCACCGACAATCAGGTGAAGGTGCGGGGCTTCCGCATCGAGCTCGACGAGGTGTCCGGCGCACTCGCCGAGCACCCCGACGTCGACTTCGCGACCACGCTCGTCCGCGGCACCGGGGCCGACGCCGTGCTGGCGTCATATGTGACGTTGCACGAGCACACCGATCCGGCGTCGGCACCCAGCGGTACCGATCTCCGGAACACGGTGCGCGGGCGGCTCCCCCGCCAGATGGTGCCGTCGTCGGTCACGGTGCTCGACCGGATCCCGTTGACCACCAACGGGAAGTTGGACCGGTCGGCGCTGCCCGAGGCGGTGACCGTCGCCGATCCGGGTGGCCGCGCACCGTCCACCGCGGCGGAGACCTCGATCATCGAGATCCTCGCCGACGTGCTCGGCGTCGACGCCGGAGCCGTCTCCGCAGACGACGACTTCTTCGGCCTCGGGGGCACCTCGCTCCAGGCGACCACCGTGGTCGGTCGGCTGAACAACGTCTACCCGTCGGTGGACTGGCGGGTGCGGGACATCTTCGACACCCCGACGATCGCCGGGCTGGCCGGGATGATCCCGCCCGATGCGGTGGCCGCTGCGATGCCCGCACCTGCGGCGCCGGCTGCCGATCGGCCTCGACCGACCCGGGTACCGCTGGCACCGGTCCAGCGCCGCCTGTGGTCGCTGGCACGCACAGCTCCGGACGCCACCGACTACCTGATGCCCTTCGCGGTCCGCCTCACCGGCACTCTCGATCCGGAGATCCTCCGCGACACCCTGATCGACCTCGTGAATCGGCATGCGTCCCTGCGCACCATCTACCCGGTGGTCGACGACACACCCGTCGGTGTGGTGCTCGACGACGCGTCCGACATCGTCGGCGATCTCATCCCGATCGCGGCCGACGACGCCATGCGCGATCGCCTGCTCGCACCGATGGATGTCACCACCGATGCGCCGATGCGCGTCGCGGTCATCGAACACGCCCGCGACGACCACACCCTGGTGCTCGTGATCCACCACATCGCCGCCGACGGCGCCTCGCTGCCGGTACTGATGGGCGACCTCGTGACCGCCTACACCGAGCGCTTCGACGGACGCACACAGATCTGGCCCCCGGCGATCGTCGACTACCGGGATTACGCATCCGAGGTCGCAGGCGACGGAGGCGTCTCGGATTCCTCCGACGCGGATCGGCGCTACTGGGCCGACGTCCTCGCCGGCGCACCGGCCGAGACGACGGTCCCCGTGTCGTCCCCGGCCGACCGACCCGACGGCGGCGAAGGAGCGTCGGTGGTGACCGCGGTGGACGACGACCTCCGCGTCGCGCTCGCCGAGTTCGCCCGTGAACGCTCGACGACACCGTTCGCCGTGCTGCACACCGCACTCGCTGTTCTGCTGCATCGCCTCGGGCTCGGAGACGACCTGGTCATCGGCACCCCGGTGGCCAACCGCGCACCGCGTGGCTCCTCGGCCGGCTACGAGCATGTGGTCGGGATGTTCGTGAACACCCTGGCGCTGCGCACCCGCCTGACACCCGAGGAATCGGTGACGCATCTGCTCGACGCGACGCGAGCCGCCGACCTCGAGGCGCTCGACCATCTCGACGCGCCCTTCGACGACGTCGTCACCGACGTCAACCCCACCCGCGAGATCGGCAGGCATCCCCTGTTCCAGATCGCGTTGTCGGTGCACGACTTCGCCGAGTCCTCGCTCGCGGGTGGCGGGTCGATGCCGATGACCGACGGGCTCACGCTCGGGCTGTCCGAGATCGGCACGCGCACCGCGAAGTTCGACATGCAGTTCACCGTGACCGGGATGGCCCCGTCGGCATCCGAGGCGGCGGTCGAGCTGACCTACGCGACTGCGCGGTACTCGAAGGCGGATGCCGAGCAGATCGTCACGCGACTGCTGCGCGTCGTCCGCGCATTCATCTGCGACCCGGGCCGTGCGGTCGGGGACATCCGGATCACCGACCCGCTCGAGGTCGCCGCGGTCAGTCCCGCCACCGGCCCGGACGCGGCGCCGCAGGCCTCCTTCGGCGAACTGCTCGCCGACGCCGTCCGGCGCAATCCGGAGGGCTGGGCCGCGGTCACCGACGGCGATGCGATCACCTACGCCGACCTGGACGCACGGTCGAACCGCCTGGCCCGGGTCCTGCTCGGACGCGGGGTCGGTGACCGGCCGGAAACGGTTGTCGCGATGGCCATCCCCCGATCGATCCAGGCCATCGTGACGATCTGGGCGATCATCAAGTCCGGCGCCGCGTATGTACCGGTCGACCCGACCTACCCGCCCGATCGAATCCGCCACATGCTCGACGACAGCGGAGCATCCATGGTGGTCACCACGTCGTCGAGCCGCGCGGGCTTCGGCGACGACCTCCACGTCCCCCTCCTGGTCCTCGACGACCTGTCGACCCGGACCCGGTTGGGCCATTCCTCGCCAACCCCCATCCGGGAGAGCGAGCTGGCCGCGCCGGTGCGCCCGGATCAGTTGGCGTACATCATCTACACCTCGGGTTCCACCGGCAGGCCGAAGGGCGTACTGGTCCCGCACAGCGGACTCGCGGCCGTCCACGCGGAACTCCGGACCCGGATGCACCCGGACAACGAATCACGCGTCCTGCACTTCGCCTCGCCCAGTTTCGACGCGTCGGTGCTGGAGTTCCTCATGGCCGCCGCCGGCGGTGCGGCCCTGGCCATCGTGCCGCCGGGGATCTACGGGGGCACCGAACTCGAACGCTTCATCGAGCGCCATCAGGTCAGCCACGCATTCATCACCCCTGCCGCGGTGGCCACCATGGACCCGGCCGCGGTGCCGCGCCTGCGCGAGCTCGCCGTCGGCGGCGAGGCCTTCGGCTCCGAACTGGTCCGCCGCTGGGCGCCCGGCCGCATGATGTTCAACGTCTACGGTCCCACCGAGACCACCGTGATCATCACCGGTAGTACGGCATTGGACCCGGGCGGGCCGCTGACCATCGGAACCCCGAACAACGGGGTCGGTGCCCTGGTGCTCGACCGGCGACTGCACCCCGTTCCCACCGGTGTGGTCGGTGAGCTCTACCTCATCGGCGACCAGGTCACCCGCGGCTATCACCGGCGGCCACAGCTCACCGCGTCCAGGTTCGTCCCGGCGCCGATGGTCACCGGGGACGCATATGCCGGTCAGCGGATGTACCGCACGGGCGACCTGGTGCGGTGGACCCCGGACGGCCGCATCGAGTACGTCGGCCGCGCCGACAACCAGGTGCAGGTCCGCGGGTTCCGGATCGAGCTCGGGGAGATCGACGATGCCCTCGCCGCACATCCCGCAGTCGATTTCGCCGTCACCGTGGTGGACGAGTCCTCCGGCGCCCCGACGTTGCGCAGTTACCTGACCACCTATCCCGGCGCGACGATGGACATCGACGACATCCGCGCCCATCTCGGATCACGGCTGCCGCGGCACATGCTGCCGTCGTCGATCACCCGGCTGGACGAGGTACCGCTCACGCCGACCGGCAAACTCGATCACTCCGCGCTGCCGGCCGCCTCCGGGGCGTCACCGTCACGCACGCCGCGTCCGGGCATCGAACAGCAGATCGCCGCGGTCTTCACCGATGTACTGGCGCTCGACGAGAACTCGGTCGGCGCCGACGACGGCTTCTTCGATCTGGGCGGCAACTCGCTGATGGCCACCACCGTCGCCGCCCGACTGGGCGACCTGCTCGGCTGCGAGGTGCCCGTTCAGACGCTGTTCGCGGCGCCGACCGTCGCGGAGCTGGCCGCGGTGACCGAGAGCGCGGGCCGCCGGGCCGGTGCCGATCCCGATGGCGCGCCGTCGATCACCGGCATCGGGTTCGATCCGCTGCTGACGCTGCGGCGGGCACCGGCGACCGCGGAGCCGACTCAGCCACCACTGTTCGTGATCCACCCGGCGATCGGTCTCTCGTGGAGCTTCGCGTCGCTGCTACCGCACGTGGCATCGGACCGAGCGGTCTACGGACTGCAGAATCCAATGCTCACCGGTGGGCCTGCGGCACAGACCATCTCCGAGCTGGCGGCCGACTATGTGGCCCGAATCCGCACGGTCGCCCCGCACGGGCCCTATCACCTGGTGGGCTGGTCACTCGGCGGACTGATCGCCCACGAGGTGGCGATCGCGCTGCAGGCGGCAGGCGACGAGGTGGCGCAACTGGTGCTGCTGGACTCGTTCGTGCTCGCCGACCGCCCGGACCTCACGACCGAACCGTCGGTGGCGGAACTGCTGGCCGAGTTCGGCATCGCCGCCGCCGACGACGGGCGCGAGCCGTCGGTCACCGAGGCATGGCAGGCCGTACGCGCCGCGGGCGGCCCCCTGGCCGGACTCTCCGAAGCCGACTTCGAGGCCGTCCACCGGACGTTCCGGCACGCGACACCACTCGCCGCCCACTGGCGCCCCGGCACGTTCCGAGGCGACATGACGTTCGTGACGGCGGCCGGTGACCCACCGCCGGGGCGACCCGCGGTGGACGACTGGCGCGATCACGTGAGCGGCGAGATCGCCGAGACCGTGGTGCATTGCACGCACGCGCGGATGCTGCTGCCCGAGAACGTGACCGGATTCGCGGCTGCGATCGAGGGTACGGCAGCACCCGCCACCACAGATCTGAACACCGATGACGGAATCGCCACCGAGGAGGAAGCATGACTAATCCGTTCGACGACACCGAAGGGGTGTTCTTCGTGCTGGTCAATGACGAAGGGCAACACTCGCTCTGGCCCGAGTTCGCACCGGTACCGGAGGGTTGGCGCACCATGCACGGCCCCGCCGGGCACGACGACTGCCTCGCCTACGTCGAGGAGCATTGGCGAGACATGCGGCCGGCCAGCCTGATCCGGGCGATGGAGTCGGCCGCGGCAGCAAAGGAGAGCGAGGACCGCATTGGGACGGCACAGCATGATTGACGCCACCGATCACACCGACGACATCGACGGCACGGACACCGAGGGCACCGGCGACACGCGCGCCCTCCGGCTGACGGGCGTCCGGAAGACCTACCGTTCCGGACTCTTCGGGCGCGGGCCGCGGGTCCATGCACTCGACGGTCTGGACCTGACGGTTCCCACCGGAACCGTCCACGCGCTCCTCGGACCCAACGGCGCAGGCAAGACCACCACGGTCCGGACCGTCGCGACCCTGCTCCGGCCGGATGAGGGAGAGGTGGAGGTCTGCGGACTCGATGCGGTGGCCGAACCGGACGCCGTCCGTGCCCGGATCGGCGTCTCCGGCCAATATGCCGCCGTGGACGGCACTCTCACCGGTTTCGAGAATCTCCGCCTGGTCGGCCAGCTGTACAAGCAGTCGCGCGGCGAGGCCTCCGATCGTGCCCGCGAACTGATCGCGGACCTCTCGCTCGAGGACGCCGCCGACCGGCCGATGCGTACCTACTCGGGTGGCATGCGCCGCAGGCTCGACCTCGCGGGCGCGCTCATCAACCGACCCGAACTGATCATCCTGGACGAGCCGACCACCGGTCTCGATCCCCGTGGTCGGCGTCAGATCTGGGAGGTGATCGAGACCCAGGTGGCGGCCGGTACGACCGTGTTGCTGACCACCCAGTACCTCGAAGAGGCCGATGCGCTTGCCGATGCCATCACCGTCATCGACCACGGGCGCGTGCGGGCACAGGGCACCGCCGACGAGCTGAAATCGACCACGGCACAGTCACTCCTGACCATCGAGGTTCGCGAGACCGACAATTCCGACGAGCGATCCGGCCTGGTGGCCACCACCCTCGCCGAGGTCGGACTCGGGATGCCGAGCCGGCTCGGACCCAACCGCTGGTCGGTGCCGGTCGCCGACGGCACCCGAAGCGGCGTGGATGCCGTGAAGATCTGCGACCGCGCCGGGATCGACGTGGTCGACGCCGAGGTGACCACGCCGACCCTCGACGACGTGTTCCTGCGTCTCACCGGCAGACCCGAGGACGACGATCCTGACGCAGGCCCGGCCGCGGCCCGCACCGAACGATTGGAGCGAGTGTGATGTTTGCCGACACCGCCGTCATCGTCGAACGCAATCTCCTGACCGTCCGACGTATCCCGACCCTGCTGGTGAGCGCCACGATCCAGCCGCTGATGTTCGTGTTCCTCTTCGCCTACGTGTTCGGCGCCACCTTCGGCGGCGGATCGTATCGAGAGTTCCTGATGGCCGGGATCTTCACCCAGACCGTCGTCTTCAATGCCGCATTCACCACGGTCGGCCTGGCAAACGACATGTCCGACGGCATCATCGACCGGCTCCGGTCCCTGCCGATGTCCCGGCTCGGCGTCATCGCGGGCCGAGTCACCTCGGACATGCTGCTCGGGATACTCGGACTCGCGGTGATGGTGGCCTGCGGGCTGGCCATCGGCTGGCGCGTCCGCGGCAGTCCGCTCGACGCGGCCATCGCGTTCGGGGTCCTGTTGCTGTTCGCCCTCGCGATGGCCTGGATCGGTGCGGTGACCGGATTGGCTGCACCCAATGTCGAAGTGGCCCAGAGCATCGGGTTCCTGTGGATGTTCCCGGTGACCTTCCTGTCCAGCGCGTTCATCTCGGCGCAGAGCCTGCCGGGATTCCTCCGGCCGATCGCGGAGTGGAATCCGGTCACCGCCGTCGCCACCGCCTGCCGCCAGAAATTCGGCAATGCCTCGCCGCCCGATTTCCCGGCACCAACCGGCTGGGTCGCCGAACACGCGGTGAGCTACTCGATCGGCTGCAGTGTCGCCATCCTGGCGATCTGTATCCCGTTGTCGCTCATCCTCTACCGCAAGTCCACCGCGTAGGCGTTCAACCCGGCGTCCCACATGGGCGTCCCCGCGTCGGCTCACGCCGGCGCGGGGACGTTTCGGTCTCACACCCGGGAGCCGCTAGATCGGGATCTGGGTGAGGATCGGTGTGGTCGGCTGAGCCGACCCGCCCCGGGGTTCGATGGTCACCGCCAACACCTTCGAGTTGTCGAGTGCGTCGACGAGCGTCGGTGCGTTCGCGCCGCCGGGCGGGATGAGTCCGGCGGAGACGGGATTGTCGGCCTTGCCGACGAGCCAGAGTTGGTATTCGCGGTCGTCGGGGATCGGATTGCGCAGGTCACGCAGGAGGGCGACCGCCTGGTTGCGTTCGCGCGAGGTCACCACGGACATCGTGCCGAGGTCATCCCGCAGGTCACCGACGGCGAGTTGGGCGTCTGGCGCCTTGAGGACGTCGAGCACCTGCTGATCCGATTCCGCCACCGTGGAGACGGGGGGCGTCTCGGGAGCGGTTGTCCGGCCGACGATCACACCGGCACCGAGCGCGACGACGACCGCTGCGGCGGCCGCCGCGACGCCGACTGCCCATCGTCGGCGGCGGCGATGGGAGTCCAACGACACGACATTGCCGACTGTCGGCGCATCCGGCTGATCGGTCTGATCGATTTGCGACGGAACGGGTTCGTCCGGCCCGCCGACCGCGGCGCCACCTGCGTCCGCCGCCTCGCTGTCGACGGTGGCGGCGAAAACGGTCTCGAGAACGCGGCCGCGCAACGTGTTCGGCGGATCGAGCGCATACGAGCTCGCGAGATCGGCCATCGCCGAGCGGGTGTCGGCGATGCGTCCGTCGTAGATCCGACGCTCCACCGGCGACAGCCCGTCCAATTCGCGCTGTACCCGGGCGTTCTCGGCTGCGGTGAGGATGTCCACGGCGAAGAGTTCGACGTGGTCGTCGAGCCAATCGGTGTCAGGCATCGTTCTGGCTCCTCAGGCAGTGGCGCAGCTTACGCAATCCGTCCCGGATACGGGACTTGATGGTGGGCAACGGCGTCGAGGTCTGCTCCGCGACCTCGGGATAGCTCATTCCACTGAAATAGGACATCTCGATGCTGTCCCGTTGCAGATCGGTGAGCCGGTTCAGACACGTCCGGAGCTCGTCGTTCTCCTCACGATCGACCACGATCTCCAGCGGCGCAGGCGTTCCCGCGGGCGCCTGATTGGTGGCGCCGTACTCGGCGATCTTGCGGTGTTGCAACTCTTCGGTCCGTACGCGGTCGACGGCCCGTCGGTGCGCGATCGTCATCATCCAGCTGATCACGGTGCCTTTCGCGGGGTGATAGTCGGCGGCCTTCTGCCAGAACACAAGATAGGCCTCCTGAACCACCTCCTCGGCGTAATTGCGATCGCGCACGACACGGAGGGCCAAACCATAGATTCGGGCGCTCGTGAGGTCATACAGACGCGCGAATGATCCTCGGTCGCCGCGCGCCGAATCGGCCAGCAGCGTTCGGAGGAGTTCGGTGTCGTTACCCGCACCTGTGGAAGTCACTCCTCCACGGTAGCCAAAGAGTCCGGCACCATGCGCGCGTTCACCGGGTCCCGAGCGGCTCACCGCACGGCCAGGTTCATCACCTAGACTGAGCAGCCACGCTCTCGGATCAGAACGGATGTACATGGTGGGTAGATCTCAGCGCCTCCTCGTCGGGGCGATCCTGACGGTGGTCGCAACCGTCGCGGCGCTGGTCGCAGCCGTTCCCGGGATGTCGGCCGCGGCCACGACGTCACATGTCGTGAGCCGCTACGACGACGATCCCCAGCAGGTCACGCTGATGGTCTACTCGGCATCCATGGGACGCAACATCCCGGTCACCGTGCTGACGCCGCGCAACCGATCCATCCCGCGTCCCACCCTCTATCTCCTCAACGGCGCCGGTGGTGGCGAGGACTCGGCGACCTGGGACGCCCGGACCGATTACAAGAAGTACTTCGCCGACCAGAACGCCTACGTGGTGACGCCGATCGGCGGCGCGTTCTCGTACTACACGGACTGGCAGCGCGACGACCCCGCACTCGGGCGCAACAAGTGGCAGACCTTCCTCACCAAGGAACTACCGCCGCTCATCGACACCGAGTTCGACACCACCAAGCGCAACGGCCTCGCCGGGATCTCCATGGCGGGTACCTCGGTGCTCAACCTGGCCATCGCCGCACCCGGACTGTACAAGTCGGTCGCGGCCTTCAGCGGCTGCGCGCGGACCAGCGATCCGGTCGGGCAGGAGTACATCCGCCTCGTCGTGCAGGATCGCGGCGGCGCGAACATGACCAACATGTGGGGACCACTGAACGGTCCCGGATGGCGCGCGAACGATCCATACCTCAACGCCCAGAAGTTGCGCGGCACCAAGCTGTACATGACCGCAGGCACGGGGCTGTCCGGACCGCACGAACAGCTCAGCGATCCTGGTGTGAAGGGCGATCCGCTGTTCCTCGCGAACCAAGCCGTTCTCGGCGGTGTGATCGAGGCCGCGATCGACCAGTGCACGCGACAGATGGCGACCCGACTGGCAGATCTCCACATCCCGGCCAGCGTCAAACTGCGACCGACCGGCACTCATTCATGGGGTTACTGGCAGGACGACCTTTACCAGACCTGGCCGCGGATGGCCGCCGACCTGCGCTGATGACCGGCCCGCGACCGCAGGCCGGTCACCAGCGATCGAGGCTGGTGTAACCGTCCTGCAGCGCCCGGGCCAGCAGATGCGTCTTGGTCGGGGCGTCCCGCCCGACCGCGGAGTACTTCGCCCGGATGCGTGCGAGATGCGTGCTCACCGTCGATGCCGAGATGAACAGGGTCGTGGCCGCGTCCTCTTTCGACTCGGCCGCCAACCAGCCGAGCAACACCTCGACCTCACGCGACGAGAGCACCGGTCGTCGGTGCGGCGTCACCGTGCCGTCGTAGTTCCGATGGTCGGAGATCCGGGCCACATTGCGGTCCGGCCTGTCCTCACCGGACGTGAGGTTCTGCGGCGCTGGTACGCCGATCTCGCCGCGGCGGGCTTCGGCGCCCCGCGTCAAGTGAATGGGCACTCGTGAACTGGCGGTCACTGGTTTTCCTTCGCTCTGGACGACCGCATGCGTAATACGGTCTGTTATCCCACGGAGCGCCCGAGTCCCCCCGACAAGACCGCACCACAGATAATGAACATTAGGCATTTTTCGCCGTGATCGTTAGACCCAGAACTGGGGACATCGCGGGTAGACGAGGTGTGGTACGGCGCGGGTGACGGGCGTGACCTGGCCGATTCGGTCTCGCCGGGTCACTCGTCGGATCGACCGGGCCCGTCGCGGCGCGATTGCCGGTCCGCCGCGGGCCCCCAGCCGGGAACCGGCAACCAGCCGTCCTCGACCGCTCGCTTGAACAGATCGAGCTTCGTCCGGGTCGGCCTGCCCGCGGCCGCGTACTTCTGACGGATACGTTTGAGGTACTCGTTGACCGTCTCCGCGGTCACCCCGAGTGCCGCGCCGACGCCTGCGGATGTCTCACCAGACGCATACAGGGTGAGTACCCGCTGCAGCTGCGGACTCAGGTCGACGGCCTCGAGCTCCGGATCGGCATCGATCGCGGCGGCCCACTCGGTGGTCAACACCTCGTAACCCGACCCTGCCGACCTGACGGCTGCCACGATCTCATCTTCGGATGCCGACTTCAGGACGACCCCGAGCGTGCCGGCCCGGGCCGCCGAGCGCAGCAGCGAAGGGTGTTCCCCCGACGTGTAGACCACCGTGCCGATCCCCGCCTCCGTGAGACGGGTGACGTTCTGGCCCGGAGTGGTCCCGTCGTCGAGGCGTAGGTCCAGGATCACGATGTCGGTCTGGATTCCTTGTTCGAGAAGACCGCTGACCGTGGACGCCGAGCACACGAGATCCATGTCGGGTTGCCGATCGAGGATGCGTTCGATGCCCCAGACCGGCGAAGGGTGATCGTCGACCATTCCGACCCTCAGCACGGCAGGCGCATCCGGTGTCATCGCCATCCCTTCCGGTCCTTCCCTCCTCCGTCGAGGGTATCGGCATCGCCGCCCGCAGTCCTGCTCACCCGGCGACCTCGCGGCGTTGATCAACCCGCTGGCCCCGCGACGATCGACCTGGCACCATGAGAAAACGAGAACATGTTCTAGTAGCATTCCGATTTCCGGTCGACCCCGAGGAGAACCCGTCGATGGCTTCCGCCGCATCCACTCACGATGTACTGGGCACCACTGTCACCATGCCGGTCGAGATCCGGCATGCCCGGTGCTTCGTCGCAGGCTTCACCGCGGACAGCGACGCCGTCGAGCACGCGATCCGTGCCGGTGGCGATGCCGGCGACGCCTACCCGCGTCCGCTGCGCATCCGGCCCGGACGCACCATGTGCATGCTGGTGTTCGTCGACTACGTGGACGGCGACCTCGGACCGTACAACGAGTTCGGCGTCTGCTTCCTGGTCGAGGACCCGACCCGACCCCCAACCTCGCCGATCCGGGCACTTCGGTCGCTGATCGGCGGCGATGCCCGTGCGCTGATCCATCACCTGCCGGTGGACGGCGACTTCACCCTGGCCGCAGGCCGCGGCATCTGGGGTTTCCCCAAGACCCTCGCCGATTTCGAGGTCGATCATGATTCGTCGACCAAGCACGGCCGCATCGTCGCGGACGGACAGCTCGTCGCGGACCTGACGGTCCGCCCCGGGATACGGGTCCCCGACTCCTCCCAGGACACCGTGCTCAACGCCTACTCCCAGCTCGACGGCGTCCTGCGGATGACGCCGTGGCGGCTCACCTCGGCATCGGGCACCCGCACCCGGATCGGTGGCGCCGACCTCGTGCTCGGCACCCACCCCATCGCCGACGAGTTGCGATCCCTGAAGCTGGGCCGGCACGCGCTGATGGCGTCGTCGGTCTCCCGGATCACGATGGCCTTCGAGGACGCGACGGTCATCTCCGCCACACCGTGACCACCCTGTAACACATCGCCGTCGCGGACCGACTACTTTGTGAGTTCGTCCGCCCGCCACCAGTGGGCCGTCCTCGGCCGTGCCGCATCCCGCCACGGCCGAATCCCGACCAAAGGAGTGAATCGCACCGTGAGCCCGCTCAGGCGCTGGACAACGGTCCTGTTGATCGTCGTCGGCTCGGTGGCGTCACTCCTCGCCACCGTCGGCACCGCCCAGGCCGCGCCGACGAAGCCGTCGCGGATCGTGAAGGTCGTCCACGACGGACCCCAGCAGGACACCCTCACCGTCTACTCGGCCGCGATGGACAAGACCTTCCCCGTCGAGGTGCTCACCCCGCGCGACCGCAGCACCCCGTCTCCGGTCTTCTACCTACTCAACGGCGCCGGCGGCGGCGAGGACGGGGCGACGTGGGCGGCTCGCACCGACTACAAGAAGTACTTCGAGGACAAGAAGACCTTCGTCGTCACCCCTGTCGGCGGCGCTGCGTCGTACTACACCGACTGGATCCACGACGACCCCGAGCTCGGTCGGGTCAAGTGGCAGACCTTCCTCACAAAGGAACTCCCCCCACTGATCGACAGCCAGTTCTCGACCACCGGACGCAACGCCATCGGCGGCATCTCGATGTCGGGGACGTCGGTGCTGAATCTCGCGATCGCCGCACCGAAGCTCTACCGGGCCGTCGGGGCGTTCAGCGGTTGTGCGCGCACCACCGATCCCCTCGGTGAGGCCTACGTCCGGATCGTCGTCGAGAGTTTCAGCTCGCGCAAGGTCACCAGCATGTGGGGCCCGCCCGGCGGTCCGGTGTGGCGCGCGAACGACCCGTACCTCAATGCGGCGAAACTGCGTGGGACCAAGATCTACATGACGAGCGGCAACGGACTTCCGGGTCCGCATGAGACGCTCCAGGATCCGTCCGTCAAGGGCGACGCCGCGTGGCTGGCCAACCAGACCCTGGTCGGCGGTGTCCTGGAGAGCGCGGTCGGTCAGTGCACCAGCCAGATGGCCCGACGCCTCGCCGATCTCCACATCCCGGCCGACGTATCGGTGCGTCCCAACGGCACCCATTCCTGGGGGTACTGGCAGGACGACCTGCGCCGGACATGGCCGAAGATCGCTCGCGACCTGGCTTCCTGACCAACACCCGTCGTCGGGACATCACCCGACCGTGTCGGCGTCCCGACGACGCGGTGTCAGCGCCACTCGGCGGTCATCGGTGACGCCCGCTCGTCCTCGCGTGCGAAAAGCCGCCACGGTCGCCACGTCCGCGTCTGCGGATCGAACGGCTTCACCCGTAGCCACCAGATGAACAGGGACGTGTACAGCAACGGTGACTGCGCCATCATGAAGGCCGCCTGGCGACGGCGACCGTGAACCCGCGTCGTCTTCACCGCGGCAGCCCGATACTTGCGATTGGCCCACGGGCTCATCCGGAATCGGCGGGGCGACACCGCTGCCAACATCGCCGGCACCACCCACACGACCGCATCCTTCTCACGCAGCGTGAAGAACAGATCGATGTCCTCATGGGTACCCGGAAGATTCGGCACATCGGACCTGACCGAACTCCACGCAGTGCGACGAATCGCCATGTTGTTCCCCGACAATGTGAACGCCTCCCGGCCGTCTGCGAAGCGTTCGGCGTTGCGGCGCTGACGCTTCTCGAACCGATGCTCGAGAGGGACGTCGTAGAGGTAATCGAAACCGGTGACCGCGGCGACCTCCGGTCGCGCGGTCATGAACCCGACGAGGGCCGCACACCAGTTCGGGTCCAGCCGCGTATCCGCATCGATCCGGCCGATGACGTCGGTCGACGACGCGTCGAAACCGGCATCGCGTGCCCACACGACGCCTTGGCGCGGCGCGGTCACGGTGCGGATGGGGAGCCGATCGGAGAACGACTCGACGATGGCCATCGTCCGGTCGCTGCAGTTGTTGTCGACGACGATGCACTCGTCTACCGGATGGGTCTGGGCCACGAGGCACTCCAGACACGCGCCGATGACATCTTCTTCGTTGAAGACCGGGACCACCACACTGACGGTCACCATCTCGCTTCTCCCTCGCTCTCGGTGCTCGTCGCATGTTAACCAGAGCGGCCCCACGGCGCGGCGTCAGTACGGCGGATCGGGTGACGGATTCACCCGTCTGAACCCGTCATCCGAGCACCGACATCGACCGATCCGCACCAGGGCTTCTCTAGACTGAGACGGCCAGCCCATTCGTCGAAGGATGCCCATGAGCAATCTCGAGATCCAGCCCACCGAGCTCGACTGCCGGTCGGGTGCAACAGATTCCTCGCGGGACCAGGAGAAGCCGGCCGTGGAGGTGCTGACCGCACGTGATGTCCCGCTGGGCGGACCGCGGGCGATGACGGTGCATCGCACACTCCCCCAGCGCAGGCGATCGCTGATCGGCGCATGGTGCTTCGCCGATCATTACGGCCCGGACGACGTCTCCACGACCGGCGGGATGGACGTCCCGCCGCATCCCCATACCGGCCTGCAGACGGTGAGCTGGCTGTTCTCCGGCGAGATCGAGCACCGGGACACCATGGGCAATCACGCGATGGTCCGGCCCGGAGAGCTGAACCTGATGACTGCGGGTCACGGGATCGCGCACACGGAGGTCTCGACCCCGGACACGACGCTCCTGCACGGTGTTCAGCTCTGGATCGCGTTACCGGCGGCCGCGGCCGACACGACCCGGGATTTCGCGCACCACGTGCCGGACGTGATCGAGCGGCAGGGTGTCGCCGTGCGGGTGTTCCTCGGGGAATTGCTGGGCGAACGTTCGCCCGTCGAGACGTTCACTCCGCTGATGGGCGCCGAGATCACCATGGCACCGGGCGCCGAGATCGATCTACCGGTGTCGCCGTCGTTCGAACACGGGATTCTGGTGGACGCCGGACGCATCCGACTCGTCGACTCCGCAACCGAACCGCTCGCACGCACCGAACTGGGATACGTGGGCGTCGGAGCGACACATCTACAGGTGCGCAATGATGCCGAAGAGGATGCGCGCCTGGTGATCCTGGGCGGCACCCCCCTCGACGAGGAGATCATCATGTGGTGGAACTTCCTCGGCCGCAGTCACGACGACATCGTCCGGTACCGGCAGGAGTGGACCGATCACAGCGACCGATTCGGTCAAGTCGAGGGCTATCAGGGCGAGGTCCAACATCTACCGGCACCGGCCCTGCCCAGCACGCACCTGCGGCCCAGGCGCAACACTCCCGGCCGCGCCTGAAGCCGGCTCAGGCCTGCTCGCCCAACAGCTTTGCGAAGTTGGCGATGCCCGCTTGCTCCACCGCCGACTGGCGGTCCCCGCGGCGATCGAACCCATCCGGGTCCGATCCGTTCGCCGGCACCCGATCGACGGGGGTGACCTGCGCCGGCCGCAGTGCGGCGACGAGTTCGGTTGCCGCGCGACGGATTCGGTCCGAGAGCAACGCGGTGTCGCCCGACGTGCCTGCCCAGTCCTCGGCTGCCGCATAGACCGCGGTCGGCAGGACCACCGCACGGAGATACGCGAAGAGCGGGCGCATCGCGTGGTCGAGAACCATCGAGTGCCGCGGGCTGCCGCCGGTCGCGGCGATGACCACCGGGACGCCCTGCATCCGATCCACCTCGACGAGGTCGAAGAACGACTTGAACAGCCCACTGTAGGAAGCGTTGAAAACCGGTGTCGCGACGATCAATCCGTCGGCCGAGTGGACCGCATCCACCGCCGCACGCACCCCGCCGACCGGGAATCCGGTCGTGAGAGAACGGGCGACGTCGACAGCGAGATCCCGGAGGTCGATGACCTCGACGTCGACGGCCGCGCCGTCGACGTCGAGGACCGCGCGCTCGGTGACGGCGTCCACGAGCCGGTCGACGAGCAGACGGGTCGACGACGGGTCACCGAGTCCAGCATTGACCGCGACCACACGCATGCTCACGAGCGCACCGTTTCCGGCCGTGCCGGGTCGGCGTTCTCAGCGGTCGACGCGTCACGGGCGGCCACCAGCGAGGCGTGCGTCGGCGCGTCGGGGACATCGGCCGGGCGGCCCTGTGCGAATCCGGCCCGCAGATCCGGCAGGACCTCGCCGAGCAGGTCGAGTTGCTCGAGCACCGTCTTGAGCGGCAGACCGGCATGGTCCACCAGGAACAGCTGACGCTGGTAGTCACCGAAGGTCTCGCGGAAGGTGAGCGTCTTATCGACGAACTCCTGTGGGCTGCCGACGGTCAGCGGCGTCTCCGACGTGAATTCCTCCAGAGACGGACCGTGCCCGTACACGGGTGCGTTGTCGAAGTACGGACGGAACTCACGCACCGCGTCCTGCGAGTTCTTCCGGATGAAGAACTGCCCGCCGAGACCGACCACGGCCTGATTCGCCGCACCGTGCCCGTAGTGCTCGAACCGCTCGCGGTAGAAGCCGATCAGCTGCTGGAAATGTTCCTTCGGCCAGAAGATGTTGTTGGCGAAGAAGCCGTCACCGTAATAGGCGGCCTGCTCCGCGATCTCGGGGCTGCGGATCGATCCGTGCCAGACGAACGGGGCAACGCCGTCGAGCGGCCGCGGGGTGGAGGTGAAAGAGGTCAGCGGGGTGCGGAACTTGCCCTCCCAGTTCACCACGTCCTCGGTCCAGAGCCGGTGCAGCAGATGGTAGTTCTCGATGGCGAGCGGGATGCCCTGCCGGATGTCCTGACCGAACCAGGGATAGACCGGCCCGGTGTTCCCCCTGCCGAGCATCAGGTCGACCCGGCCGTCCGCGAGATGCTGGAGCATCGCGAAGTCCTCGGCGATCTTCACCGGATCATTGGTGGTGATCAGGGTGGTGGCCGTCGAGAGCTGGAGTGTGCTGGTCTGGGCGGCGATGTAGGCGAGCGTGGTGGTCGGCGACGACGAGAAGAACGGCGGGTTGTGATGCTCGCCGAGCGCGAACACGTCGAGACCGATCTCCTCGGCCTTCTTGGCGATCTCCACGACTGCCCTGATCCGCTCATGCTCGGTCGGCGCCACCCCCGTGGTGGGATCGACCGTGATGTCACTGACGCTGAAGAGTCCGAACTGCATGTCGCGCCTCCTGTGTCTGGTGCTGATGGGAATGTCACCCCATCTAACCGGACCACGGTCCGATTAATTCCACGATCGAGCCCCCCAGCTGCGTAGGTTAGTGTTGGCTCATCCAAGAGGAGGAGACGAAATGAAGGTTCGGAAGTCCGTGGCCGCAGCACTGATCGCCGGAGCGACGATGCTGGTCGTAGCCGGCTGTTCCGACGAGACGAACGACACCGTCAGCAGTGCGGCCAGCGGCGCGTCGGCAGCGGTGGCGTCGGCCGCCAGCGACGCCAAACAGGCCGTCGTCGGACTGAGCACCGACGATGCCCAGGTGATCCTGCGCAAGTCGGTCGACCCGGCAACCTCGTCGACGGAGCTCGACGCGGTGGTCGACACCACGAACCCCGTCACCAAGGCCGCGATTCAGGGTTACGCGAAGGCCTCCAACATGGCCGGCTACACCCCGGAGGTGTACACGGTGAAAGAGGTGAAGGCCGACGGTGACGACAAGGCGGTCGCGACCGTGTCGATCAAGAGCCCGCACGCACCCCAGCCGGTCGACGTCACACTCGCCTACGTGAAGGCCGACGGTGACTGGAAGCTCGCCGGAAGCGCGGTGACCCAACTGTCGTCCATGGGTGGCCAGCACGGGGGCTGATCCCGAGACATTCGACGAATCTCGCCGCATCCCGCTCGGGGTGCGGCGAGATTTCTGTCTGTCGGGCCATGCGCATTCGTGACCTGCCCGCACGCGCGGTCACCGGCGGACGCGAGGGGAATCAGGAACAATGGACCGGCGGCCCGGAATCTGCTCGCCGGGCGTCAGGAGGTTCGCCATGCGGGTGACCGATCACCCCACCCAGCCGATCGACGCGCCGGTCACCGACCGCCACCTGCGGTGGCCACCGCCCGAGGACGCCGACCTGCCGTCCGCGGAGGATCTGCCGATCGCAGACAACCCGGCCACCGGTGAGGTCATCGGACATGCGCCCGATCAGATCCTCGCCGCACCGCGGGTCCACGCACCATTGCCCAGGGTCGGCGAGATCTGGGATCTGCCGGTGCACACGGTCGACCCGGCCTGGGCGGATCCGGCATGGACCGCAGCAGCGGCCACGTATGCAACCGGCTACGGACAGAAGAAGCGGCCGGCGCCGGGCTCGGCGACGGCCGCTGTGGTGGCCTCATCGGTGTCCCTGCCACTGGCGCTCCTCGGAGTCGGCGCAGTGCTCGGATTCCTCGGCATCGTCCTGGGGATCGCGGCCCTCATCCAGATCGGGTCGGGCGCGCAGCGACGTCAGGGAACAGGTCGAGCGGTGGCCGCCATCGTCATGGGCACCGCGAGCGTGGTCGTGGGCACGCCGATCCTTCTGGTGATCCTGGCCGTCCTCGCCGTCATCTGAGAACAGTGACCGCCGCGGTGCCTCAGCCGACGGCGCGCAAGCCGTTGTCGGCGCCACCTTCGATGTCACGTCCCAGCCAGGCAACCACCTCGCCGACCACACGATTGCGCTCAGTGGTGCCGTCGATGCGCGTCAGAGACGGCATGCAGTGGAGCAGGCCGGCATGGAATGCAGCGTCGCGGGACAGGCCGTGGCGGTCCGTCACGGACTCGTACGACGAGATGCTCTCGTCGAGTGCGCCGTAGGTGACGACGTCGTCGCCGAAGCGCACGGCCGTCAGACGCGGCGTCACCTGCGCCCGCCTCTGAATGTCGTTCAGCACGTCAGTCATCGTCACAGCCACTCCCCCGACCTTGTGATGTCGACCCTGGCCACTCTGCCTCCCAGTTCGAGCTGGCACCGGATCCTTCTTATATAGCTTGCCTTGCTAACGGCAGTTTGGAAACCGGTGACGCGGTATCTGTCGGCGATTCCACAGAAACTCTGTGTTAATCGCCATGCTCAGATGTTACGTCCGTGATCAGAGTTATTGGAGTGACCAATGAGCTTGATGTGTAAGCGTTATCGCTGCGACATTTCGCTGCGATCTCACTCCGACGCTGAGCCGCCCTGCGCAGCCTTGTCCGCCTCCATGGCGTCGATCAGGCTCTTCGGCCGCAGATCGGTCCAGTTCTGCTCGACGTACTCCAGGCACGCCGCACGGCTGTCCTCGCCGAAGACCTTGGTCCAGCCGGCCGGGATGTCGGCAAACGTCGGCCACAGCGAATGCTGGTTCTCCTCGTTCACCAGCACGAAGAATCGGCCGTTCTCGTCATCGAAGGGATTCGTCATAGTCGGTCCTTTCCACTCTCACCGGTCACGTACTCGTGACCATCATCGATAGTCAACCATTGGTTCAGTTCGGGCCCGATCACCTCCAGCGCCGAAGCGTTCGCCAGACCGAGGTGGTCGGCGTCGACATCGACATTTGCGATCGAACCGTTGACGTAGGGTTCCCAGCCGCGGGCGACCGCGCTCGGGTCCTCTTTGTCCCTGGTAGCCGTGAACACCAGTAGCGAACCGTCGAACAGTGCTGGTCGGAACTGTTCCACGAGTGCCTCCCCGGTGGCAAAACTGTCCATGACCCACTGCACCTGATCGGCGCTCAACAGGCCCATCGACGATATCTGCTGCCGGATGATCTCCGCGACGTCCTCGGCGGACTCGGCACGGACGTCCTCGCCCAGGTCGAAGAGGTCCCGCCACCCGCCCAGGAAGTCACCGACGAAATCTCCACCGAGTCGGACGCCTGCGGAATCCTCGTCTGATCCCGGTACCGGTGAGGAGTCCATCACGCCGAGGAATGCCACCTCCTCGCCCTCGGACTGCAGGGCGGTGGCCATCGCGTAGGCGACGTAACCGCCCAGCGACCATCCGAGCAGGTGATACGGCCCCTCCGGAGAGATCCGGCGGATCTCGGCGAGGTAGCGCTCGGCCATCTCCTCGATCGATTCGGCACTCGGCTCCCCTGCCACCGCGTGCGGGTCCTGGACGCCGTAGACGGGACGATCCCGGAGATAGGGCACGAAGCCGCCGTAGAACCATGCCAGCCCACCCGCCGGATGGATGCAGAACAACGGCGACCGGGAGCCCTGGACGTTCAGCGAGATGACCACGTCTCCACCGGTGCCCGCCCCGCCCCCGATCCGGGCCCCGAGACCGCGCGGGGTCGGATCGTTGAACAACCAGGCGAGCTCGACCTCGGCGCCCCCCTCACGAAGCCGTCCGACGACCTGGGTCGCCGACAGCGAGTTGCCGCCCAGGTCGAAGAAGCTGTGGAGCGCCCCGACCGCGTCCACGCCGAGGACGTCGGCGAACACACCGGCCACCAACCTCTCGTCGTCGGTCGCGGGCTCCACATACTGTTCGGCGTCGGTCCCGATCACCGGTTCCGGCAGCGCGCGCTTGTCGAGTTTGCCGACCGGCGTCAGTGGCAGCGAGTCGAGTACCGCGATGCTCGCGGGCACCATGTGCGAGGGCAGGCGACCTCCGACAAACTCACGCAGTGCCTGCACGTCGACCGCGGAGTCCGCGACGACATAGCCCGCGAGCGCGGTCGTCACCGAACCGCCCACACCCAGTACCACCGCCGATTCGACCGCGGGATGCGATGCGAGGACCGCCTCGATCTCACCCAGCTCGATGCGCAGCCCGCGCAGCTTCACCTGATCGTCGGAACGACCCGCGTACTCGACCACGACGTCACCGGTGTCGTCCCGCCGCCACCGCACCACGTCGCCGGTCCGATACATCCGCTCGCCCGCAGCCCCGAATGGGTTCGCGACGAATCGCTCGGCGGACAGCCCCGGTCTGTCGAGGTAGCCACGCGACAATGCGCGACCCACGGCGTACAGCTCGCCGGGGACCCCGACGGGGACGGGATGCAGTCGACTGTCGAGGACGAGCAGTTCCACCCCCGCGAGCGGCGGGCCCAGACGGACCGGCCGGCCGGCCGGCATCGCGGTGCTGAGGGTGATGCCGATCGTCGTCTCGGTCGGTCCGTAGAGATTGTGGACCGGTACATGTGGCGACCACGCCTCGACCAGCGACGGCGGCACCGCCTCACCGCCGGCCATCAGGCCCTCGAGGTCCGGCAGCCCGGCCGGGTCGAGGGTCGACAGCACGGTTGGCGTGAGGAACGTGTGGGTCGTGCGGTGCTCGCGCATGAAGTCCTGCAGTACCGGACCACCGACGGCATCACCCGGCCGGTAGGCGACCGTACCGCCGTTGACGGTCGCGAGCAGATACTCGAGCACCGATGCGTCGAAGCTCGGCGAGGCGAATCCCAGCACAACCGGGGCATCACCCACCGACAGTCGCGCCGACTCCTGCGCAGCGAAGTTGGCCAGCCCGGTATGGGTCACCGCGACGCCCTTCGGACGTCCGGTGGAGCCCGACGTGTAGATGACGTACGCGACGTTCTCCGGCCGGACCGGTCCGCCCTTCTCGTCCGCTCCGAGCCGATCGTCGCGCAGGCTCCCGATCTCGGCGCCGACCGCGTCGTCGTCGAGACGCACCCAGGCGAACCCCTGGTCCGGCAGGTCGCCGGTGGCGATGGTCAGTCCCAGGATCGCGCCGGAGTCCTCGACCATGGTGGCCACCCGCTCGGCCGGATAGCCCGGGTCGATCGGCACATAGCCTCCGCCGGTCTTGGCGACCGCCCAGATCGCGGTGAGCAGTTCCGCCGAACGTCCGATCGCCAGCGCCACCAGGGACTCGACCCCGATCCCGCGCGAGATCAGCCATCGCGCAAACCGATTGGACCGACGATCGAGCTGGTCGTAGGTCAGAGACGTGCCGGAGCCGTCGACCACCGCGACCCGATCCGGATGCCGGGCGGCCACGTCGGCGAACATCTCGGCCAGCAGTCGTGGCTCGGTGCCGACGCCGCCGGCGACGGGCGCCAGGGCTCGTCCGTCGACGGCACCGACGAGCGGGATGTCGGCGGTGAGAGTGTCCGGTCGGGTCGCGACGGTACGCAAGATCTGCACGAGCGCATCGATGAAGACCTGGATCTGACTCTCGTCGAACGCCGCGGGCAGATACTTGAGGGTGAGCGAGATCCGTTCCCCGGGGACCGGTGACGTGGACATGTTCAGCGGATAGTGCGTCGCGTCGGTGCCCTCGAAGTCCTGGATCTCGAGGCCACCGGTCAGTGCCGCATCGGTGGTGGACAGTGAATCGGTGTCGACCGGATACGACTCGTGCACTGTCAACGTGTCGAACAGGGCCCCACCGACTCCGGACAGCGCCGTCAGCTCCGGCAGCACCAGATGCTGATGGTCGAGCACCGATACCTTCGCCTCCTGCAAACGGCCCAGCACGTCCGAGATGGGCGCAGCCGGGTCCACATCCACCACGGCGGGCAGCGTGTTGATGAAGAGCCCGACCATCGACTCCACCCCCTCGAGGTCGGCTGGCCGCCCCGAGACCGTCTCGGCAAAGGTCACCACCTGGTTGCCGGTCAGCCGCGACAGCAACACCGCCCACGCGAACTGCAGCACCGTCGCCACCGTGGCGCCCTCGGCCCGCCCCACCGCCTCGATGCCCGCGGTCAGTTCGGCATCCAGGATCGTCGAACGGTCCTGCGGCAACGATTCCGCCGTGGCCTCGACGCCCGGCGCGACCAGGGTCGGTCCCTCCAGCGGGGCCAGCACCGCACGCCAGGCGGTCAGCCCGGCAGTCCGGTCGACCTGGGCGAGCCGCCTCAGATGGTCCGCGAAATCTCCGCTTTCCCTGCCGATCTGGCCGGTGTAGGTGACACCGCCGGCGTAGAGCGCCAGCAGGTCGGCGAGCACCAACGGACCCGACCATCCATCGATCAGGATGTGGTGATTGGTGACCACCAGGTGTGCGGCGTCGCCACGGCGAACCAGAGCGAACCGCATCAGCGGGGGCGACTCGAGGTCGAACGGTACCGAGCGCTGCGTGTCCGCGATCTGTCTGATCGCCTCGTCGAGAGGTCCGTCGGCATCCACGTCGTCGAGGTCGATGACCTGCCAGGGCAGGTCGACCGACTCCGGGATCACCGCGACGACGGCTCCGCTGCCGGTGCGGACGAATCCGGACCGCAGCGCACGATGGTGCGCGAACAGGGCCTCGGCCGCACCCTGCAGGCGGGAGACGTCGATCGTGCCGCCCAGCTTCAGGATCGACTGCACCACATACACGTCCACCGACTTTTCGGTGCCGTCGTGTCCGGCGATCTCCGACTCGAAGTGGAGTCCGCGCTGCAGCGGCGCCAGTGGCCAGATGTCGGCGCGGGGGTACCGCAGGGCGATGGCGTCCAGGTCGTCCTGCGTGACCCCGGTACCCGGCACATCCGACGGCGACGGTCCCGGATCACCCTCGTGCACCGACTCGACCACGGCCGCCAGTTCGGTCGACCACCGCTGGGCGAGGTCGGCGGCGTCCTCGGCCGACACGATCCCCTGCACGAACAGGAAGTCCGCCACGAGTTCACGGCCCTCATCGGCGGTCCCGGCGCCGGGAGTGCGCGATCGGGCGGCCTGCGTGCCCACGTTCACGGTCAGCACGTTCATGGCCGTCATCGCCCCGCTGACCGACGCCGGCAGCGACGGCGCATCCGCATCGACCATGAACGGGAGGTCGATCCCGTCTCGGGCGCCGCGGGTGCCTGCGCCGAAGAAGTTGAAGCCGATCGACGGCAGGGCGCACCCGCTCAGTCGCGGATCGCCACCGAAGCGCAACAGCCCGAATCCGATCCCGCGGTCGGGTTGACTCAGCCTCTCCTCCTTGGCCGCCTTCACCGCGTGCACGATGCTGCCGGACGGGTCGACCGTCATCGGTGTGATCGCGGTGAACCAGCCCACCGTCCGCGACAGATCCGCGGTCCGCGGGTCCGAGCCCCGCTCCACGACCTCCTCGTAACGGCCGTGTCCCTCCATGAGCACCGACACCGCCGCGTCGTCCGCGATGTACCGCGACCGCTGCCAGGATCGGACCGCTCGCGCCAACGCCGCCACCAGGGCATCGTTCACATGGCCGCCGAACGCCTCCGGTACCGTCGTGAGCAACGCCTCCGTCACCGCCGAATCGATCCGCACACGTTCCGCGGCAACCGAATCGAAACGATCCCGGGTGCGGTCCAGCGGCGCCCCGAAGCTGGTCGGTTCCCGGTCCACCCGGGCCAGCCAATGCTCAATCTCGACCTCGCGGTCGGCGACCTGTGCACCGAGCGCCGCGTGCCACGCGCGGGCCGAGGTGACCTCGGCCCGAACCGACGGTTCCTGACCTGCCTGCAGCCGGCTCCAGACGGTCACCACGTCCTCGATGAGGATCGGCCACGACACCGCGTCGACGGCGAGATGGTGGATCGCCAACACCACGCGTGCGCCGCCGTCACCCTTGACCAGAATCGCGGACACCAACTGTCCGACAGCAGGATTCAACTGTTTCAGCGCGACCGCATGCGCCGCGTGCAGTGCCCGGTCGAACTCGGCCGAGGGTACCGCGACGTCGGCGCTCGTCTCGGCGACCACACATCCCCGACCGTCACCGGACGTGGCGACCCACCCAACGTCGTCGAGGACGAGACGTGCCGACATCGCCGGATGCGCCGCCACCACCGTCTGCAGCACCCGGCGCAGGCCGGTGACGTCGAGTCCATCCGGCGCCACCAGCACGACCGACTGCGAGAAGTCGGCGAAATCCTCTGCGGAGTCCGATAACTCGAGCATCCACGACGCGACCGGCCCGATCACCGTCTCGCGGCCGTCACCCGCAGGCTCCTCCAGGAGCGCCAGTTCCTCGCCGCCGGCGGCCACGGCGCGCGCCATCGCCCGTACCGACTTGTGTTCGAACACATCTCGCGGCGACACCACCACACCGGCCGCACGGGCCGCCGACGACACCTGGATCGCCAGGATCGAATCCCCGCCGAGCGCGAAGAACGATTCGACGACGCTCACCCGGTCGAGGCCGAGCACACCGGCCACGACCTGCGCGAGGGTCTCCTCCACCGACGACTCGGGCGCCACGTAGTCCTCACCGCCGCCGGCGATCTCCGGCATCGGCAGGGCGCGCCGGTCCAGCTTGCCGTTGGCTGTCAGCGGCAGATGACCGATCGGGACGATCAGCGCGGGCACCATGTACCCGGGAACCGCGCGTGCCACGGTGTCACGCACCGACTGCGGGTCCGGTGCCACATCGGGCTCGGCAACCACATAGCCGATGAGCTGTTCACCACGACCGGGCAGGTCGACGACGCCGGCGGCGGCCGCGGTCACACCGTCGACTCCGAGCAGGGCCGCCTCGATCTCGCCGAACTCGATCCGGAATCCGCGCAGCTGCACCTGCGCGTCGCCGCGTCCCAGGTACTCGATGTCGTCACCCACGCGGCGAGCCAGGTCGCCGGTCCGGTACATCCTGTCGCCGTCGTGACCGAACGGGCTCGCGACGAACCGCGTCGTTGACAGGCCGGGACGGCCCAGATACCCCTGCGCCAGCTGGCCGCCGGTGACATACATCTCGCCGACCACGCCGGGCGGTACGGGATGCAGGCGCTCGTCGAGGATGTGGATGGCGAGCGAATGCAGGGGGCGACCGATCAGCGAGGCGTCGCCCGCGGCGACCAGCGCACGGTCCAGTGGGCGGAAGCTGACATGCACGGTGGTCTCGGTGATCCCGTACATGTTCACCAGCTGCGGGGAGTCGCCGGGGTGGTCGTCGAACCATCGGCGCACCTGATCGAAACTCAGTGCCTCGCCGCCGAACACGAGATAACGCAGCGGGAGATCCACGGTGTTGCGGCGGCGCGCGTCGATCAGTTGATAGAAGGCCGACGGCGTCTGACTCAGGATCGTGACACCCTCGTCTGCCAGCAGCTCGACGAACGCGGCGGGATCTCGGGCGAGCTCGCGGTCGACGATGACCAGCCGACCACCCGACAGGAACGGCCCCCAGAGTTCCCAGACCGAGAAGTCGAACGCGTAGGAATGGAACATCGTCCACACGTCGGAGGGCTGGAATTCGAAATCGCCTGCCGCGGTGTCCATCAGGGTCACCACGTCCCGATGGGTGATCTCCACCCCCTTCGGCAGCCCCGTCGACCCGGAGGTGTAGATCACGTACGCCCGCGCCGACGGCGGGATCACGACCGGCGGAACGGCCTGTGCGGCACCCTCGGCGACGAGATCGGCCACATGCACCGTCGCCACGTCCGCAGGCAGCACCGTGAACAGGTCATGTCCCGCGGTGGCCGCATCCGTGATCACGGTGCCCACCGCGGCATCCGAGACGATGAACGCCAGGCGCTCGGCGGGATTCGTCGTGTCGAGCGGTAGGTACGCCGCCCCCACCTTGAGCACACCCAGCACGGCGGATACCAGATCCACCGTGCGCGCGGTGGCCACCCCGACCAGATCGCCGACCCCGACACCACGGGCACCGAGCGCGGCGGCGACCGCGTCCGAACGCGTCTGCAGCGCCTCGTACGAGAGGGTGACCCCGTTCGCCGTGACCGCCTGTCGCCCACCGTGTGCGTCCACGGTCGACCCGAACAGTTCGACGAGCGAGCGACGGGTGTTGACGGTGTCGACGACGGGTGCCGGCAGCGCCGACAACTCGGCGACCTCGGAGGCCGACACGATGGTGACGTCACCGACCGGCCGGTCGACCGAGTCGATGCACCCGGCGAGGACGCGCACGAACCGGTCAGCCATCGTCTCGATGGTCGATCGATCGAAGAGGTCGGTGGCGTAGACGATCTGGGCGGGCCAGGCCTGATCCGACGAGTCGGCTGCGATACCGAAGGTCAGGTCGACCTTGGCCGGGGTTTCGGGGGCCTCCACCGGCGAGATCGTGAGGCCTGCGACCGTGGTCGGGCCGACGCCGGCCGCGAGCTCCGGCAGGGACGCCTGGTGGAAGGTCAGGAGGATCTGAGTCAGCGGCGCGAACGCCTCCGACCGGACGGGGTCCAGATGGTCCACCAACGCCTCGAACGGGACATCCGCATGGGCGAAGGCGTCGAGATCGGTCACCCGGACCTGGTCCAGGATCTCGGCGAACGACATCGTCGCGTCGATCTGGGTGCGCAGCACGAGGGTGTTGACGAACATGCCGACCAACGCGTCGAGCTCACGCCGGCCGCGACCCGCGATCGGGGTGCCGACCGCGATGTCGTCGGTTGCCGACAGCCTCGCCAGCAACACCGACAACCCGGCGTGCACCACCATGAACGGGGTCACGCCGAACTCCGTGGCCACCGTTGCTATCCGTTCGACCACCTCGGCGGGAACACGGAACGGGACCTGGTCGCCCCGTTGGCTCGCGACCACCGGGCGTGGGCGATCCGACGGCAGCTCGAGGACGTCGGGCACCCCGGACAGCTGCTTGGACCAGTACGAGAGCTGTTGCGCCACCACGGAGTCGGCATCGCCCGCCGCGCCGAGTACCTCATGCTGCCAGATCGCGAAGTCCGCGAACTGCACCGCGAGCGGCGCGAATTCGGGCGCAACGCCTGCCGAGCGCGCCGCGTATGCCGCCATCACGTCGCCGATCAACGGCGCCATCGACTCGCCGTCGGCCGCGATGTGGTGGGCCACCAGCGCGAACAGCCACTCGTCGCCGCCCACGTGCCACAGCCGCGCACGCAGGGGCCAGTGCGCGGTCACGTCGAAGCCGGCGGTCACGTCCGCCTCGAGCGCCGCGGCGGAGTCGACGATCTCCCAGTCCAGCTGTTCGGCGATGTGGTCGACGGACGCGATCTCCTGGATCGGCGACCCGTCCACCGACGGGAACGTGGTGCGCAGCACCTCGTGTCGCGCCACCACGTCGACGAGCGCCGAGCGCAGCGCCGCGACGTCCAGCGCACCTGCCAGCCGCAAGACCACCGGCACGTTGTAGGTCGACGCCGAGGGATCGAACTGATTGATGAACCACATGCGCGACTGCGCGAACGACAACGGCACCCGTTCGGGACGCGGGACGGCTGCCGTGACCGGTGCCAGCCCCAGCCCCCGACCGTCCAGGGACCTGGCCAGTGCACGGACCGACGGCGCCTCGAAGACGTCGCGGACGGACACGTCGACTCCGGACACGTCCGAGACGCGAGCGGCCACCCGGGTTGCGGAGAGCGAGTTGCCGCCGAGCTCGAAGAAACTCTCCACGACGCTGACCGGCCCGATCCCCAGCACGTCGGCGAACACCCGCGCCACCGACTCCTCGGCCCCGGTGGCAGCAGCCACGAACTCACGCCCGCTGTCGGCCTCCGGCTCGGGCAGAGCACGTTTGTCCAGCTTGCCGACCGGCGTCAACGGCAGTGCATCGAGCACCGTCAGACTCGACGGCACCATGTGCGACGGCAGGCGCTGCCCCACAAAGGCCCGCAGCTCGCCGGCGTCGACGTGATCCCGGAGTACGACATAACCGGCCAGAGCGGTGGCCACCGACCCGCCGACGCCGATCACGACCGCCGATTCGACCGCGGGGTGGGAGGCGAGGACCGCCTCGATCTCTCCCAACTCGATGCGCAGACCGCGGAGCTTCACCTGATCATCGCTGCGGCCCAGATAGTCGAGCACGAGCGCATCGGAACCGTCGCGTCGCCAACGCACGACATCGCCGGTGCGGTACAACCGCTCACCCTCGACGCCGAAGGGGTTCGCGACGAACCGTTCCGAGGTCAGGCCGGACCGGCCAACGTACGCGCGGGCGAGTACCCCACCGGCGACGTACAACTCACCTGCGACACCCACCGGCACCGCGTGCAGCCGTGAATCCAGTACCAGGAGGGCGACTCCGGGGATGGGCCCACCGAGGGTCGTCGGCACGCCGGGGCGCATCGCGTCACTCATCGCGACGACGATGGTCGTCTCGGTGGGGCCGTACATGTCGTGGAACCCGACCAGCGATCCCCAGCGATCGACCATCCCCGGCGGTACCGCCTCGCCACCGGCCGCCAGCACCCGCAGATCCGGCAGCCCCTCGGGTTCCAGGGTGGCCAGCACCGTCGGTGTCAGGAACGCGTGCGTCACCCGCTGCGTACGCATGAAGTCGGCCAGCGGTTCCCCGCCGAGCGCCTCCTCGGGACGATAGACGAGCGTCGCACCCGCACCGACGGCCATCAGCCATTCCAGGACCGAGGCGTCGAAGCTCGGTGAGGCGAAACCCAGCACCCGTGACTGATCGGTGACGCCGAAGCGGTCGACCTCGGTCAGCGCGAAGTTCTCCAGTGTGCGGGCGGTGAGTTGCACACCCTTCGGTGTGCCGGTGGAACCCGACGTGTAGATCACGTAGGCGACGGCGTCCAGGTGTGGCGTGCCGATCAGTTCGTGCTCGGCCACCGGATCCGGACTCAGCTCATCGATCGCCGCCCGGGTCTCCGCGGAATCCATGGTGGCCCAGTCGACCATGGTTCCCAGGGCAGCCCGGTGACGCTCGGCGGTGAGGCCCACCCGGGCACCGGAGTCGGCCAGCATGTGCTCGATGCGCTCGATGGGATAGGCCGGGTCGATCGGCAGATGGCCGGCGCCGGTCTTGGCCACCGCCCAGATCGCGGTCAGCAGCTCGACCGACCGGCCAAGGGCCAGAGCCACCAGCGATTCGACGCCGACACCTTGCGAGATCAGCCATCGGGCAACCTGATTGGATCGGGCGTCGAGGGCGTCGTAGGTCAGCGCCGCCCCCGTCGCGTCGACCACCGCGACACGGTCGTGATGGTTCTCGACGACATCGGCGAACATCGCACCGAGCAGCCGGGGTGGCGCGGCGGGTCCACCGCTGACCGGCACCAAGTCGGCCACCTCACCCGCCGTGAGCAGATCGATGTCGCCGACCGCGATGCCGGGATCGTCCACCATCGACTCGACGATCCGCAGCAACGACGTCAGGAAGCCACGAACCGTCGACTCGTCGAAGAGCGAGCGCGCGTAGACGCCGTCGACGGTCATCGGCGCCCCCGCCGTCCGCCCGGTCACCGCCACCGACAACTCGAACTTGGCCACCTGACCCGCCGATTCGAGTGGTTCCGCGCGCAGTCCCGCCGTCTCGAGGGCCGCCGTTGCCGGATCGGCGTCGACGTGGGTGTACGCGATCTGCGCGAGGGGCGGGAAGGCCGTCGACCTGGTCGGCGCGATCTCGTCGATGAGCTCTTCGAACTGCACGTCGGCGTTGGCGAACGCGTCGAGATCGTCGCCGCGCACCTTCGCGACGAGGTCGGTGACCGTCTCGGCCGGAGCCACCGCGGTGCGCAGTACCAGCGTGTTCACGAACATGCCGACCAGATCATCGAGCGCCGCATCCGTACGGCCGGCGATCGGCGTACCGATCACCACGTCGTCGGTCGAGGCCAGTCGTGCGATCAGGATCGCCAGTGCCACATGCATTGCCATGAACGGGGTGACGCCCTCGGCACGTGCGAACTCTTCCACCCGGCGGGCCAGTTCGTCGTCGACGGGCATCGACACCACACCGGCCGCGGTCTGCATCACCGCCGGGCGCGGTCGATCCATCGGCAGATCGGTCACCGACGGCAAGGCCCTGAGGTGCTCACGCCAGTAGCCGAGCTGCTGTGCCATTCGGCTCGACTGGTCGTCGACATCGCCGAGCATCTTCCGTTGCCACAGTGCGTAATCGGCATACTGCACCGCAAGGGGAGGCGCGGCGGGGACGGATCCGTCGACCCGTACGAGATACGCGGACAGCAGGTCGCGGACGAACACTGCGGTCGACGATCCGTCGAAAGCGATGTGATGAGCGGTCAGCACCACGTCGTAGGTGTGGTCGCCGGAACGGCGCACGCACCCACGGATCGGCAGATCGACGGTCACGTCGAAGCCCTTCGCCGCCGAGGCCGCCACCTCCCCTTCGTCGTCCACCACACGCCAATCGAGCACATCGCGGGCTCGATCGGCGGCGAGGACGCGCTGGACGGGTCCGTCGCCGTCGAGCGGGTAGAGGGTGCGCAACACCTCGTGGCGTTCGATCACGTCGCCCAGCGCGCCCACCAGATCGTCGAGGTCGAGATCACCGGTCAGCCGCAGCGCCATCGGGATGTTGTACGCGGGCGACGCGGGGTCGAACCGGTTGATGAACCACATCCGCGACTGCGCCATCGACAGCGGCAGCCGATCCGGCCGCCGGGCCGCCACCAAGGGCGCCACGGTCTGTGCACGGCCGGCCACCCCCTCGATCAGCGCCCGCACCGACGGGAACTCGAAGAGGTCACGTACCGAGACGTCGACACCCAGGTCGTCGGCCACACGCGCGGCGACACGCATCGCCGACAGCGAGTTCCCGCCGACCTCGAAGAAGGATTCGGTCACACCGACCCGCTCCACGCCGAGCACCTCACCGAACACCTCGGCCACCATCACCTCGGCCTCGGTGTCCGGTGCCACGTACTCGCCGAGCTCGAACACCGGGGCTGGCAACGCCTTCCGGTTGAGTTTGCCGGAGCTGTTGAGTTCGATGTCATCGAGGAGCATCCACACCGTCGGCCGCATGTACTCCGGCAACGCCTCCGCGACAACCGTCTTCACCGCGGCCTCGTCCACCGACGCGGGCGCCACATACGCGACGAGATGGTGGCCGCCGATGGGTGCGTCGACCACCGCACACGCCGCGTGCACCACGCCGGGTGCCGAGGCGATCACCGACTCGATCTCGCCGAGTTCGATGCGCTGCCCACGCAGCTTCACCTGGAAATCGGTGCGGCCCAAATACTCGATCTCGCCGCGGGGATTCCAACGGACGAGGTCGCCGGTGCGGTACAACCGCTCACCGTGTCGGCCGAAGGGATCGGCCACGAACCGTTCTGCGGTGAGCGCGGGGCGTGAGGAGTAGCCGCGCGCCAGCTGCACGCCACCCAGATACAGTTCACCCGGCACGCCCTGCGGGACCGGACGCAGCCGCGAGTCCAGCACGTACGTCGACGTGTTCCACTCCGGCCTACCGATCGTGATCTCGTCGGCGCCGGTCACGTCGACGGCTGTCACGTCGACCGTGGCCTCCGTCGGACCGTAGAGGTTCACGATCTGCACACCCGGGAGTGCGCGGTGCGCGTGGCTCGCCACCGAGACGGGCAGCGCCTCTCCCGAGGTGAGCAGCCAGCGCAGTGTCCCGAGCACGTCCAACTTCTCGGCCGGGACGACGTCCAGGAAGACCGACAGCATCGACGGCACGAAATGGACCGACGTCACGCGTTCGTGCGCGATGAGATCGGCGATGTAGACCGGTTCCAGGTGGCCGCCGGCGCGTGCCACGATCGTCGTGGCCCCGGTCATCACGGGAGCGAACAACTCCGGCACCGACACGTCGAAGGTGACCGGCGTCTTCAGCATCACCCGCTCGGCAGCGGTCCATTCGAAGATGTCCAGGCACCACCGCATCCGGTTCATCAGCGCGCGGTGCGACACGGTCACGCCCTTCGGGCGGCCGGTCGATCCTGAGGTGAACAGAGTGTATGCGGCATCATCGGAACGCAAGGGCGCCAGCCGATCCGCGTCGGTCACGATCGGTACCGACCGGTCGACCTCATCCGACGCGTCCACCTCGATCGTCCGAACGCCGTCGACCGTCGCGGCGACGACGGCTCGTCCGGCACCGACGACGAGCACCCGGACGTGGGCGGTGTCGATCATGTACTCCACGCGGTCGACCGGGGTGTCGGGATCGATCGGGACGTACTGCGCGCCTGCGGCCAGGACGGCATTCACCGCGACGACCATCTCCACCGAACGATCCAGCGAGACCCCGACGGCCACACCCGGTCCTACGCCTGCGGCAATGAGCTCGCGGGCCAGCACCGCGATCCGCGCACCGAACTCGGCGTAGGACACTGTCCTGCTCCCGAACACCAGCGCGGCCGCGTCGGGTGTGCGGAGAGCCTGCGCGGCAACGGCATCCGGCACCAGGTCGGCGAGCACATCGACGACCGGCCCCAGCGACCAGCTCTCCACGACGGCGCGCTCGTCGGTGGACATCAAATCCACATCGCCGACCGAGGCGGCCGGGCTCGCGACCAGTTCCGTCAGCACCGACACGAACCGGTCGGCCATGATCTCGACGGTCGGGTGGTCGAACAGATCCGTCGCATAGACGATCGAGCATGCCCAGTCGCCGTCGGTCGCCGAACTCACCGTCACCGACATGTCGAGCTGTGCGGCAACCCACGACGGCTCTATCGACTGGACCGACAGACCACCGACCGACAACTCGGCCGACTCCGCCGACGCGGCCGGATCGAAGGACAGCATGACCTGTGCCAGCGGCGCGAATGCCTCCGAACGCGTTGGATTGAGCGCCTCGACGACGGTCTCGAACGGGACATCCGCATGTGCGAAGGCATCGAGATCTGTCTGTCGGACGTCGTCGAGCAGTGCAGCGAACGTCGTCGCGCTGTCGACCCGGCTCCGCAGGACCAGAGTGTTCACGAACATCCCGACGAGCGGGTCGAGCGCCGCCTGGCCACGCCCCGCGACAGGGGTCGCGATGGTGATGTCGTCGGTGGCCGAGAGCCGCGCCAGCAGGACCGCGAGACCGGCGTGCACCACCATGAACGGCGTGACCCCAAATGCCGTGGCCACGACGCGGATCTGCCGGCCGAGTTCGACGGGCAGACCGAACCGGACGCGTGCGCCACGATGCGACGCGACAGCCGGACGTTCCCGGTCCGCCGGGAGTTCGAGCACGTCAGGTGCGTCGACGAGTTGATCCCGCCAGTACGACAGTTGCCTGCCGATCACCGTGTCCGGGGCATCCGGCGACCCCAGCACGCTGTGCTGCCAGATCGCGAAGTCCGCGAATTGGACTGCCAGCGGCGCGAAGTCCGGTTCCCGGCCCGCTGCCCGTGCGACGTACGCGGATACGACATCGGTCACCAGCGGCAGCATCGACTCGCCGTCCGATGCGATGTGATGTGCGATCACGGCGAGCAGGTACTCATCGTCGGACACCATGAGCAGCCGTACCCGCAGCGGCCACTCGGCGGTCACGTCGAAGCCGGTCGTCATCGCCGTCTCCACGTCGGCCTGCCTGCCCACCACGGCCCAGTCCAGCCGTTCGGCCACCTGGTCGGCGGGATCGACCATCTGCACCGGCAGACCGTCGACGGCCGGGAAGGTCGTCCGGAGCACCTCGTGGCGCTCGACGGTGTCGACCACCGCGGCGCGCAGGGCATCCACGTCGAGGGCACCCGACAGGCGGAGAACCGCCGGGATGTTGTACGTCGCGGTGCCGGGCTCGTACCGGTTGATGAACCACATGCGGGTCTGCGCGAACGACAACGGGATCGGCGCCGGTCGCGGGGTGACCGCCACGAGGGGCGCCAGACCCGCGCCACGCGACGAGACCGCGGCCGCCAGGCCACGGACTGTCGGGGCGTCGAAGATGTCACGCACCGACACCGCGGCACCGAACTCGTCGGCCACCCGCGCCGCCACCCGCATCGCCGACAACGAGTTGCCGCCGACGGCGAAGAAGGACTCGGTCACGCTGACCTGCGCCACCCCGAGTACCGACGCGACGATCGCCGCGACGGATTCCTCGGCATCGGTGGCCGGGGCGACGTACTCCGCGGTCTCGAAGACCGGGGCGGGCAACGCCCGCCGGTCCAGCTTGCCCGCGCTGTTGAGGGCGATGTCGTCGAGCAGCATCCACACCGAGGGACGCATGTACTCGGGCAACGCCTCGGCGACCGCCGCCCTGACCGCACCCTCGTCGACCGTGGACGGCGCGACATATCCGACGAGATGCTGTCCACCGCCGTCGGTCTCGACGACCGTGCAAGCCACGTGCACCACTCCGGGCGCCGAGGCGATGACCGACTCGATCTCACCCAGCTCGATGCGCTGCCCACGCAACTTGACCTGAAAATCGGTGCGCCCCAGGTACTCGATCCCTCCAGTGTGGCTCCACCGGACGAGATCACCGGTCCGATACAACCGCGATCCCGCTGCCGCAGACCCGGCTGCACCGAAGGGGTCGGCCACGAAACGCTCGGCCGTCAGTCCCGGCCGCGACTCGTAACCGCGCGCCACCTGGACACCACCGAGGTAGAGCTCACCCGGGACGCCGGGCGGCACCATCCGCAGGCGGGCATCGAGGACCAGCGTCGACGTGTTCCATACCGGCACACCGATGGGCACCACGTCGGGCGCGTCGGTCACGTCCACGTACGCCACCTCCACGGCGGCCTCGGTCGGACCGAACAGGTTCACTATCGCGACCTGCCCGAGCAGCTGGTGGGCGTGCGCGACGACCGGCGGCGGCAGCGCCTCACCCGAGCAGAACAACCACCGCAACGAGTCCAGTGCGGTGATCTTCGTGGCGGGCACGACATCCAAGAACACCGAGAGCATCGACGGCACGAAATGTACCGACGTCGCGCGCTCTCGGGCGATGAGATCGGCGATGTACATCGGGTCCGCATGCCCGCCCGGACGCGCCACGATGATGGTCGCACCCGCCATCACCGGGGCGAACAACTCCGGCACCGACACGTCGAAGGTGAACGGCGTCTTCAACACCACCCGGTCGCCGGTCGACCACGGATACTGATCCAGGCCCCACCAAAGCCGATTCACCACCGAGCGGTGCGAGACCGTGACGCCCTTCGGACGGCCGGTCGACCCCGAGGTGAACAGCGTGTAGACCGCGTCGTCGGCGCGCAACGGGGCCAACCGATCCGCATCCGTCACCGGCGCGACCGACAGGTCGACGGCACCCGAGGCGTTCACCTCGATCACGGTGGTGCCCGTGCCCAGCGCGTCCACCGACGCGGGCGCACCATCGCCACCGACCAGGACCACCCCGACGCCCGCGGTGTCGACCATGTACTGCACGCGATCCGCCGGGATCGCGGGATCGATCGGCACGTAATGCCCGCCCGCCGCGACGACGGCATGGATCGCGACCACCAGCTCCACCGATCGGTCCAGCGAGACCCCCACGGCCACACCGGGAGCCACGCCTGCCGCGATCAGCTCGCGCGCCAGCACCGATACCCGCGCACCGAATTCCGTATACGTGAGTGCGCGGCCGTCGAAGACGAGTGCGGTCTCGTCGGGTGTCCGAAGGATCTGCGCGGCAACGGCATCGGCCACCGAACCAACCGGGACGCGGACGTCGGCGCCGACCGACCAACCGGCGATCACCGCCCGGTCCTCGTCGGTCAGCAGGGGCACGTCGGCGACGAGCGTCCCAGGCGCAGCGGCAGCGGCACGCAGGATCTCGACCACGGCGTCCGCGAACACGCGGATCTGGTCGTCGGCGAAGGCATCCGGCAGGTACTTGATGGTGATCGACAACCGGTCGCCCATCGGCGAGGTGATCATGTTCAACGGGTAATGCGTCGAATCGCTGACCACGGCCTCCCGGATGTCGAGGCCGCCGGTGAGAGCGGCGTCGCTGGTCGAGAGCGACTCGGTGTCGACCGGATACGACTCGTGCACGGTCAGTGTGTCGAAGGAGCCCGCAGCATCTGTCAGGGCCATCAGTTCCGGCAGCCCCAGGTGCTGATGGTCGAGAACCGACACCTTCGCCGCCTGCAGGCGCGCCAGCACCTCCGAGATCCGGGCCGACGGGTCGACGTCGACCACCGCAGGCAAGGTGTTGATGAACAGCCCGACCATCGACTCGACACCCTCGAGGTCGGCCGGACGGCCCGACACCGTCTCGCCGAAGGTGACCACCCGGTTGCCGGTCAGCCGGGACACCAGCACCGCCCACGCGAACTGCAGAACCGTCGCCACGGTCGCGCCCTGCGCCCGCGCGAGCGCCTCGACGGCAACGGTCAACTCGGCATCGACCACCACGACGTGGTTCCGCGGCAACGACTCCCGGGTCGCCACGCTGCCCGGTGCCACCAGCGTCGGGCCCTCGACCGGCGCCAGGACCGCACGCCACGCTGCAAGCCCGGCGTCGTCGTCAATGCCTGCGACGTGTTTCAGGTAATCCTCGAAGTCGCCGCCGCCCGTGCCGATCCGGCCGGTGTAGGTGGCGCCCGAGGCGTACAGCGCCAGCAGGTCGGCGAGCACCAGCGGACCGGACCAGCCGTCGAACAGGATGTGATGGTTCGTGATGACGACACTCACGCCGTCGGCATCGCGGGCGAGCACGACACGCAACAGCGGCGGCCTCGACAGATCGAACGGCTCGACCCGCTCCCCCGCGGTGATCTCGTCGACCCGGACCTTCCGCTCGGCATCGTCGATCGCACCCAGGTCGACCGTGCGCCAGGGCACCCGGACCTCGTCGGGTACCACCGCGACAACCGCACCACCATCGGTCTGCACGAAGCCCGACCGCAACACGCGATGATGGGCCACCAGGCTCTCCACCGCTGCCCGCAGACGTGACTCGTCGACATCGCCGCCCAGTCGCAGGACCGCCTGGCTCACGTACACGTCGACGTCGTCGGTGCCCGCACCCGAGGAGAGAGCGGACTGGAGGTAGAGCCCCTTCTGCAGGGCGGACAGGGGCCATACCGGTGCACCGGGGTGACGCTCGGCGAGGGTGTCCAGGTCGGCCTGTGTCACACCGGAACCCGAGACGTCCGACGGCGACAGCCCGGGATTCTCACCACGCGTGACCACATCGACGATGGCGGCCAGCTCGGCCGACCACCGGTCGGCGAGATCCTCGACATCCGCCGCGGACAAGATCCCACCGGCGAACAGGAAATCCGCCGACAGTTCACGGCCGCGAGGCGTGAGCTGCGTCCCGACGTTCACGGTGATGGTGTTCATCGCGGTCATGCCGCCGGCCACCGACGACGGCAGGGCCGGAGCATCGGTGTCGACCATGAACGGGACCGCCACCGTGCCGGCGTCCGCGCCGCGCCCGCCGGCACCGAAGAAATTGAATCCGATCGACGGCAGCGGTCGTCCGGCCAATCGCTCGTCCCCGCCGAATCGGAGCGACCCGAACCCGATTCCGTGATCGGGCTGGGCGAGCCGCTCCTCCTTGGCCGCCTTCACCGCGTGCACCACGTCGTCGGCCGGGTCCACGAGCATCGGGGCGATCGAGGTGAACCATCCCACCGTCCGTGACAGATCCGCGGTCCGCGGGTCGGCACCGTGCGCGAGCACGTCCTCGTACCGGCCGTGCCCTTCGACCAGCACGCCGACCGGCGCGGAGTCCGAGATCCCCCGCGCTCGTTGCCAGGAGCGCACCGCACGCGCCAGGCCCGCCAGCAGCGCATCGTTCACATGACCGGAGAACGCCTCCGGGACCACCGTCACCAACGCCTCGGTGACCGCCGCATCGACTCGGTGCGACACCGATCCCACCGTCGAGAATCGGTCGCGCGCAGGGTCGATGGCAGCGCCGAGGTCGGTCGGGTCACCCGACCGCGACAACCAGTGGCCGACCTCGGCGCGACGATCGGATCGCCGGTGCGCCAGCGCCGCGTGCCATGCACGCGCCGAGGTGACCTCCGGCCGCACCGTCAACTCGTCGCCGGACACCAGCTGTCCCCACACCGTGATCACGTCTTCGATCAGCACCGGCCACGACACCGCGTCCACGCCGAGATGGTGGATGGCCACCACCACCCGCGCACCGTCGGCGCCCGCCACCAGCACAGTCGAGACCAGCACGCCGTTCGACGGATCCATCCGCCCCAGGGCCTCCGCATGCGCCGAGCGCACCGCGTCGGCGAACTCCGGTGTCCCGGTCGCCGCGGGCGTCGTGACCTCGGCGACCACCGGAGGATGACCGACTCCCGCGGTCTGGCACCACCGGCCCCCGGTGAACACCAGGCGGGAGGACAACATCGGGTGCGCATCGACGACCGTGCCGAGCACCGCACTGAGCACGGCGGCGTCCAACGCATCCGGCGCCACCAGCACCACCGACTGCGAGAAGTCGGCGAAATCCTCAGGCGTGCCTGCCGACTCCAGCATCCAGGACACCACCGGCGACAGTTCCACCTCGCCGGTGGCGCCGCCGGCCGGTTCGTCGATCATGGGCACCCGGTCGCCACCGGCCGCGAGCGCGCGGGCCATCGCACGCACGGATTTGTGTTCGAACACCTCTCTCGGTGACACCGACAACCCGGCCGCGCGGGCCGCCGACGACAGCTGGATCGACAGGATCGAATCACCGCCGAGCGCGAAGAACGACTCGACGACGCTCACCCGATCGACGCCGAGAACCCCCGCCACGATCGCGGCCAGCGTCTCCTCCACCGACGACGACGGCGGGACGTGGTCGGCGGTGTCGGTGGCGACCACCGGTGCGGGCAGGGCGCGCTTGTCCAGCTTTCCTGCCGGGGTCAGCGGCAGGGCGTCGAGCACCGTGATGCTCGACGGCACCATGTGGGGCGGCAGGCGTTCGGCGACATGATCGCGCAGCGATGCGACGTCGACCGCCCGATGGGCGACCACATAGCCCGCCAGCGCCGTCGCCACCGAGCCGCCGAGACCGACCACCACAGCCGACGAGACGCCCGGATGAGACTCCAGGACAGCCTCGATCTCCCCCAGTTCGATGCGCAACCCGCGCAGCTTCACCTGGTCGTCGCTGCGCCCCACGTACTCGAGCACCAGCTCGTCCGCCTCGGTGCGGCGCCACCGGACGACATCGCCGGTGCGATACATCCGATCGCCCCGGTCGCCGAACGGATTCGCCACGAATCGTTCCGACGTCAACGACGGGCGCCGCAGATACCCGCGGGCGAGCGCCACACCGGTCACATACAGGTCACCGGGCACTCCGACGGGGACGGGGTGCAGCCTGCCGTCGAGCACCAGCAGCCCCACACCGTCGATCGGGCCACCGATGTGGACGGGCGAGCCGGGTGTGAGCGCGCGACTCATCGCCACGGCGATCGAGGCCTCGGTCGGACCGTAGGCGTTGAAGAAGGACGGCCCTGCCGACCACCGGTCGACCAGGGTCTGCGACACCGCCTCACCACCGGACATCAGGACGCGGAGGTCCGGCACCGACTCCGGCTCGAGGGTCGCGAGCACCGTGGGGGTCAGGAACACGTGGGACAGTCTCTGGTCGCGGATCAGCGCCGCCAGCATGTCGCCGCCGAGCACGCTGTCCGGCCGGTACACAAAGGTCGCGCCGGACGTCGACGCGAGCAGCCATTCCAGGATCGACGCATCGAAACTGGGAGAGGCGAATCCGAGAACCCGAGACGATGCGGCGACGCCGAACCGGGCGACCTCCGCGACCGCGAAGTTGTGGATTCCCCGATAGGTCACCGACACCCCCTTCGGGGTGCCCGTCGAACCCGACGTGTAGATCACATAGGCGATGGCGTCGAGCCGCGGTGCGGCAAGCAACTCGTCGACCCGCAGCGGCGCGTCGTCGAATGCGCCGATCTCCCCGGATCCGATGTCCTCCACCGGGCTCCACCGCACCTCCGTCGGCAACGCCGACCGCAGCCGCGTGGTCGTCAGTCCGGTCCGCACCTGCGAGTCGGCGAGCATGTGCTCGATCCGCTCGGCGGGATAGTCCGGATCGATCGGCAGGTAGCCCGCACCGGTCTTGGCCACCGCCCACATCGCCGTCAGAAGTTCGACCGATCTCCCGATTGCCAGCGCGACAAGGGATTCGGTGCCGATCCCCTGCGCGATCAGCCATCGCGCCAGCCGGTTGGAGCGGGCATCCAGCTCGGCATAGGTCAATTCGGCCCCGTGCCCGTCGGACACCGCGAGGTGATCCGGGTGCGCTCGGGCGATCTCGTCGAACACCTCGGCCAGCAGCCGCGGGGCCGCCACCGCGCCGCCGGTGACCGGAAGCAGCGCCGAGGCCTCGTCGTCGGCGAGCAGAGAGGTGTCACCGATGGGCAGAGCGGGATCGAGGGTCAGCTGGTCGAGCAGCCGGACCAGTTGTGCGGCCATGTGCTCGGCGGTCGGGGCGTCGAACAGGTCGACCGCATAGATCAGCGAGCCGTGCCACCTGTCACCGCCGTCCGTGATGCCGACGGTGAGATCGACCTTCGCCGGAACACCCTCGACAGCTATCGAACTCACTTCCAGGCCCGCGACGTCCTCGGTGAGGACGCCACCCTGGGCGAACTCCGCGAGCACCGACTGGTCGAAGGACAGCAGGACCTGTGTGAGGGGGGCGAACGCCTCCGACCGCACCGGTTGCAGATGCTCCACCACCGTCTCGAAGGGCACATCCGCGTTCGCGAACGCCTCGAGATCGGTGAGCCGCACCTGATCCAGCACGTCGACGAACGACATGGCCGCGCCGACGCGCGTCCGCAGCACCAGCGTGTTGACGAACATCCCCACCAGTGGGTCCAGCACCCGCTGACCGCGACCCGCGATCGGCGTGCCCACCGCGATGTCGTCGGTCGCCGACAACCGGCCCAGCAACACCGCCAGCCCTGCGTGCACCACCATGAACGGCGTCACGCCGCGCTCGCGTGCCAGCACCGAGATCCGGTCGACCACCCAGGTGGGCACCTCGAACGAGACCTCCGCGCCACGCTGCGACGCGACCACCGGACGAGGCCTGTCCACGGGGAGTTCGAGGACGTCGGGGACCCCGGCGAGTTGCGTCGACCAGTAGGCGAGCTGACGTCCGACCACCGAATCGGCATCGTCGGCAGAACCCAGCACCTTGTGCTGCCAGATCGCGAAGTCCGCGAATTGCACGTCGAGGGGCGCGAACTCGGGCTCGGCTCCCGACACCCGCGCCGAGTAGGCCGCGACCACATCGGCAACCAGTGGCCCCATCGACTCACCGTCGGCGGCGATGTGGTGAGCCACGAGGCCGAACACGTACTCGTCTGCCGAGGTGCGCCACAGCCGTGCCCGTAGCGGCCACTGCGACGTCACGTCGAAGCCGGCCGCTATCGCGGCCTGCAGTTCGTCGCCCGAATCGACCACTGCCCAGTCCAGTCGTTCGGCGACCGCCTCGGCCGGATCGACCACCTGCACCGGAACGCCCTGCCGAGCGGGGAACGTCGTGCGCAGCACCTCATGTCGGATCACCACGTCCGTCAGGGCGGCCCGCAGCGCATCCACGTTCAGAGCGCCCGCCAGACGCAGCAGCACCGGGATGTTGTACGTCGACGCCGACGGATCGAACTGGTTGATGAACCACATCCGCAGCTGCGCGAACGACACCGGCACGTCGTCCGGCCTCGGCTGCACGGGCGTGACGGGCGCGAGCGCGACGCCACGCCCGCCGACCACGTCGGCGAGGCCGCGCACCGACGGCATGTCGAACACATCGCGCACCGTCAGATCCACGTTGAAGGCCTCACCTGCGCGCCCGACGATGCGGGCCGCGGCCAGGGAGTTGCCGCCGAGGTCGAACACCGAGTCGGCGACGCTGACCCGTTCGAGTCCGAGCACGTCCCCGACGATCTCGGCGAGGATCTTCTCGGTCTCGGTGCCGGGTGCGACATACTCGGCCACCGTGAGGATCTCGGGTTCGGGCAATGCCCGGCGATCCAGTTTTCCGTTCACCGTGAGCGGCAGCTGATCGATCAGCATCACCACGTCGGGCACCATGTAACTCGGCAACGCGCCTGCCGCTGCGATGCGGATCTCGGATGCGGCCACGTCGGTGTCGGCCTCGAGCACCACGTAACCCACCAGGAGTTCGTCGCCGTTGTCACGCTGCCGGACCGCCACCGCGGCCGCGTCGACCCCGTGGGTGGCCAGCAGCGCCGACTCCACCTCGCCGAGCTCGATGCGGAAGCCGCGCAGTTTCACCTGCGCATCCGACCGACCGAGGTACTCCAGGGTCCCGTCTCGCCGGATCGCGAGGTCGCCGCTGCGATACATACGCGTTCCGTTGCCGGCGAACGGATCGGCGACGAATCGTCCCGACGTCAGCCCTGGCCGACCGAGGTAGCCCCGCGTCACCTGCGTGCCACTGACATAGATTTCGCCCGGGACTCCGTCGGGCACCGGACGGAGTCGGTCGTCGAGCACATGGATCGTCAACTCGGGCAGGCCTTCACCCACATCCGAGCCCTTGGCGGACGCGACGAAGCCGGGGTCCAGTGCCCGGAACGTGGAGTGCACCGTGGTCTCGGTGATCCCGTACATGTTCACCAATACGGGGCCAACGGCCCCCTGCGCCTCGAGCCGGTCCTCGTACCACCGGCGCACCTGCGTGAAATCCAGGGCCTCACCGGCGAACACCATGTACCGCACACTCGCGGGCAACCGGTTGCGCGACGACGGCCGTACGGCCGCGGCCAGCTGGTAGTACGCCGACGGCGTCTGCGAGACCACCGTGACCGACTCCGTGTCGAGCAGCTCCGCGAACTCGTCCGGACTACGGGTGGTCAGGAAGTCCACCACCACCAACCGTCCGCCGAACAGCAGCGGTCCCCACATCTCGAATACCGACACGTCGAACGCATACGAGTGGAACATCGTCCACACGTCGGCCTCGGTGAACCCGTAGTGCCGCTGAGCAGCCGACATCAACGCGATCACGCTACGGTGTTCCACCACCACCCCTTTGGGGCGACCGGTGGAGCCCGACGTGAAGATCAGGTATGCGGCTTGCCTAGGGTCGATCGACGCGGGGAGCGAGTCGGTCCCCGACGCGCCTGCCGCCATGAGTTCGTCGACGGTGCTGCGCTCGACGTCGAGGAAGCCGAGTGTGTCCCGTCCGTCGCGGTCGGTGATGATCAGCGACGGTGCGGCGTCCGCGACGACGAACGAAAGACGCTCGGCCGGATGTGACGTGTCCAGGGGCAGATAAGCCGCGCCGGACTTCAGAATGCCGAGGATCGCGACCATCACCTCGACGGTCCGTGGGGTGGCCAGTCCGACGACACCCCCTTCCTCGACCCCGGCGGCGAGCAGCCCGGCGGCGACGGCATCCGACCGCTGGTCGAGCTCGCGATAGGTCAGCGCAGCGCCGTCGAGATCCGTCACCGCCACGTGCTCGGGGAACCGGTGGACCGCCGAGCGGAAGATCCCCGGCAAGGATCCCCAGTCCGACGTCCCGGCCACCGCGCAGGCGCGCCCGCGGATCTCCTCGAGCGCAACCTGTGTCGCGGTGGCGATCCCCGCCGGGTCGAGACCGTCGCGAGGGATCAGTGCGGTCACGATTGCGCTCACCGCGGCCTCGGTGTCGAGGCCCCGGGCGGCGAACACCGCCGCGGTCGCACTCACACGCGTGTTCAGATCGGCGAAGGTGGTGCCCCCACCGGCATCCGACAACGCGACGGTCTCCGGCTCGATCTGCGCAGCAATGGTGATCAGGTCTCGCGTCGGCGGACGCCGTCCCCATCCCGTAGAAATGTCCACCGCGTCCACACCGCTCCCCGTCACGTCCGTTCGCTACCTTCCGCCTCGACCGAATCCGTAGGGTTTTCGCCGCCCGCGGCGCCACGATTCCGGCGGCCGCCGGCGATCACGCCATGGGCACGCTCACGGAGCTCGGCCAGGAGTCCGTCGAAACCTTCCGGGCCGGATTCCGCCAGCCCGGGAACAAGTGTCATGAGAGCCATCGTCAGCGCCGAATCCGCATCGGACGCTGCGGGATTCATCGCGCTGGTCATCATTTCGAGATCTCCGAAGCCGAGTGCTGCGCGACCACCGACCGCGGTGGCGGTGCGATCGATCGCGGCGGCCTCGAAGACCAGTGCGGCCAGACTCTCGTCCGCGTCGTCCACCGGCAATCCGGCCGCGGCCACCACCTCGTCGTCGAGACGGATGCTCACGTCACCGACCACACACTCCGGATTGTCCGCGACCCCCTCGAGCAGCTGGAGGTACCGTAGGGCCATCCGCTCGATCGTCGACCGATCGAAAAGATCCGTGGCATAGAGGAATTGCGCGCGCAGCGCACCCCCGTGCTCGTCCCGGTCCGGATCGTTCGGGAAGAGGGTGAGCTGCAGGTCGACCTTGGCCGATGCCAGCTCCTCGTGTATCGGTTCGACCGTGAGCCGGTCGAACTGCAGCGTCGGGAATTCCACGTCCTGGAACGCCAGCATCACCTGATAGACCGGGTTGTAGGAGGTGGGTGGTTTGGGCAGCGTCCGGGACACGATGTTCTCGAATGCGACGTCGGTGTGCGACATGTCGGCGAGATCGTCGTTGCGCACGCGCTCGAGCAGGTCGACGAACCGCTCGCCCGGGCGCACCCGGGTCCGCAGGGCCAACGTGTTGACGAACATCCCCACCACATCATCGAGGCTCTGCTCGCCGCGGCCGGCGAACGGCGTTCCGATCACCAGGTCGTCGCGGCCGGAGATCCGGTTCAACAGCATCGCGAACGCGGCGTGGATCACCATGAACGACGTGGTGTGATGTTGCCGCGCAACGATGTCCAGATTCGCCACCACAGACGCGGGGACCTCGAAGTTCACCGTGTCACCGCGGAAACTCGGCGTCTTCGGCCTGGCATGGTCGTGGGGCAGCTCCAACAGCTCGGGCGCCCCCGCCAACCGCTCGTCCCAGTAACCGAGTTGACGCTCCTCCTCGGTGATGCCGTCGCCGTCGGTGACCGCCAGACGTTCCGACAGCCAGAGGCTGAAGTCCGCGTACTGCACCGGAAGGGGTTTCCATGCCGGCTCGGCCCCGGCGCTGCGCGCCGCGTATGCCGTCATCAGATCCCGTGCCAGTGGCGCCATCGACGCCCCGTCCGCGCTGATGTGGTGGACCACGAAGACCAGGATGTGCTCGTGCGCAGAAGCCTTGAGCAGCACCGCTCGTACCGGCGGCCTGGTGGTGATGTCGAATCCCTCACCGGTGACCTGACCGATGGCCGACTCGATCGATGTCGTGACGGTGCGCTCCTCGATGGTCAGCTCGCTCTCGACCACGTCGGCAGGCATGATCACCTGGATCGGCTCGTCCTTGATCATCGGATAGGTCGTGCGCAGCGATTCGTGCCTGCGCACGATGTCCGCGGTCGCGAGTTGCAACGCGACGACATCGAGGTCGCCTGCCAGCCGCAGCGCCATGGCGACGTTGTAGGCCGCGGACCGGGGATCGGCACGGTTGACGAGCCACAGTCCACGCTGCATCCCGGACACCCGCACCAGCTCCGCCCGACTGCGCGCGAGCAACGGCGGGGCACCGTGCCCGGTCGGACCACCGGCGAGAGCCTGCCCCAGCGACGACACCGTCGGACGCTCGAACAGCAGCTTCACCGGTACCTGTCGATCCAGGAGCGCGGAGAGCCGGGAGGTCACCTTGGTCGCCGAGAGCGAACTGCCACCGAGGTCGAAGAAGTCGGCGTCGGCACCGACCCGGTCCTGGCCGAGTACCTGGCCGAAGATGCCCGCGACGACCGCCTCCATCTGCGAACTCGGCGCCCGGTACGGCGCGGACACGCTGAAATCCACCGGCGGAAGGGATTTCCGGTCGATCTTGCCGGCCGTGGTCAACCGGAACTCCTTCACGATCACCACCGCGTGCGGAACCATGTATCCGGGCAGTTGCGCGGCCGCGTGTTCGAGTATCCGCTTGGGCTCGGCCGTCGCGCCCTCGACCAGTCGCGCGTAGGCCACCAGCACGTCGTCGCCGCCCGGCCCGGGCACCCCTAAGCTCACCACCTCGGTCACCAAAGGGTGATGCAGGATCGCGGCGTCGACCTCGCCCGGCTCGATCCGCAGTCCGCGGATCTTGAGCTGGAAGTCGGTGCGGCCCACGTACCGGAGATTTCCCGACGCCGTTCGTACCGCCCGGTCGCCCGTGCGATACATCCGATCCCCGGCGGAGAACGGGTTCGCCACGAATCGGGTGGCGGTGAGATCGCTCCGGCGGTGATACGCACGGGCGAGCTGGGCCCCGGACAGATACAGTTCGCCGGGCACCCCGACGGGGACCGGGCGAAGAGTGTGATCGAGCACCAGGCCGCCGACTCCCGGCACCGCCTGCCCGATCGTGACCTCGTCGCCCTCGTGCAGGGGGCCCGCTGCGGTGGCCCAGATGGTCACCTCGGTCGGGCCGTACAGGTTGAAGAACGCCCGGCCGGCCCGCGCCCACTTCCGCATCAGGTCGGGGGGACATGCCTCGCCGACGCTGATCACGCGGCTCAGGCTGGGTACGGCGGCCGGTTCCAGCGTGCCGAGTGCAGACGGCGTCATGACCGCGTGGGTGACCCGATGCCGGTCGATGAGCTCGGCGAGCTCGTCGCCGCCGAACACCCCCGCCGGGCTGACGACGAGCTCGGCACCCGTGCACAGCGCCATCAGGATCTCGAAGATGGACGCGTCGAAACTCGGCGACGCTACGTGCAGCACCCGGGAGCGCTGGTCGAGGCGCAGGATCTTCTGCTGATTCGCCACCACGTTCGCGAGCCCGACATGACTGAGCGCGGCCGCCTTCGGGCGTCCGGTGGAACCGGAGGTGTAGATCAGGTATGCGAGGTCGTCCACGCGCGGGGCACGCCGGAGCTCGCCCGTGTGCAGGCGCGCACCGCTGTGACCGGCCAGTTGTAGCTCCACCGCTGCGTCGTCGACCTCCAGCCAGGAGACACCCTCGGGTGCCTTGCCCCGGACGGCGGTCGACGTCAGTCCGAGGGCAGCGCCGCTGTCCGAGAGGATCTCCGCGAGCCGTGACGGCGGATGGCCGGGGTCGATGCTCACGAACGCGGCTCCCGACTTGACCACCGCGACCATCGCGAGCACCGAGAGATGCGAACGCGGGATGCAGATGGCGACCAGGTCACCCGGGCCGAGACCACGGGCGACCAGTTCCCGCGCGAGTTGGTTCGACACCACTTCCATGGTCGACCACGTGATGGTGGACGTGCCGCTGATCGCGACCGCCGCCGGATTCGCGTGCACCACTCCGGCGACCAGCAGGTCGCGCAGCGTCTCCGGCATCACCCGCGATTCCGGAGGTGCGATCAGCGCCGCCCGCTCCTCACCTGCCACGAGATCGATCGTGCCGACGGGCCGGGCAGGCGATTCGATCATCGTCCACAGGACCGTGACGAGTTGCGTCGCGACCCGCTCGATCGTCCGGTGGTCGAAAATGTCGGCAGCATAGGCGAACTCCACGTCCAGACCCGTTCCGCCGACCTGATCGGTGACCGTGACGGAGAGATCGAACTTGGCGGCGGGCACCCGAGCGTCGAGCATCTCGGCCGACTCGACCCAGTCCCCGAGCGCCGTCGCCTGCCCCGGATGCATCGTCAGCGCCACCTGGAACAACGGGGTGTGGGCCGCCGATCGTTCGGGGGCAACGGCTTCCACGACCCGCTCGAACGGGATGGACGAGTGCCGCATCGCCCGCGTACGGGTGGTGTGCGCCCGGTCGAGCAGCTCGGCGGTCGTGTCCTCCGGGCGCATCGATGTCCGCAGCACCACGGTGTTGACGAACATGCCGACCAGGTCGGCGGTCGCGGGCTCGTCGCGACCGGCGACGGCCGTCCCGATCGCCACCTCGTCCACCTCGGCCCACCTCGCGAGCAACACCGCGAACGCGGTGTGCACCACGGAGAACGGGGTGACGTTGTGATCCCTGGCGAGTGAGCGGATACCGGCCGCGAGGTCGGCGTCGAACACCGTGTCGACGTATCCGCCGTTACCCGTCGCGACGTGTGGCCGCGGATGGTCGGTCGGCAATGGCAGGAAGCCCGGGAGTCCGGAGAGTTCCTCCTCCCAGAAGGCCAGACCCTCCCGGGCGAGGGGGGTCGGGTTCTCCGGGTCACCGAGGAGCCGGTGCTGCCAGATCGCGAAGTCGGCGTACTGCACCGTCAGCGGCGGCAATGCCGGCCTGCCGCCGGAGCGCCGCGCGCTGTAGGCCACGAAGAGATCGCGGATGAGCGGCACCAACGAGAATCCGTCGCCTGCGATGTGGTGGAGCACCACCACCACGACGTACCCGGTCTGATCGCGGAGAATCCTCGCGCGGAACGGGATGTCGTGCGCCAGGTCGAATCCTCGGGCCGCCTCCGCGGCGACCGTCTCGTCGACCCCCTCGTCGACGACCGCGACCTCGATGTCCAGAAAGCCCATCGCCTCGGCTCGCGACAAGATCTCCTGCACGGGCTCGCCGCCCACAGACGCAAACCTGGTGCGCAGGGTCTCATGGCGATCGACCAGGTCACCGAGTGCTCCTTGCAGAGCAGCGACGTCGACCTCGGTCCCGAGCCGGACAGCGCCGGGCATGTTGTAGGTGCTCGCCACCGGATCCATCCGGTTCACGAACCACAGCCGGGTCTGGGAGTGCGACAGCGGAATCGTGTCGGGACGCTGCTCGACCCGGGTCAGTTCGGGACGGCCATCGGCCCCGCCCCGCCGTGAACGCTCCGCGACCTCGCCGACGTCGACCGAGGTGAACACGTCGGTGAGATCGATCCGCACGTTGTGTTCGACCCGTGCCCTCGACACCAGGCGTGCGGCCATCAGCGAATCACCACCGAGCGCGAAGATGTTGTCGCGCAATCCGACACGTTCGACGCTCAGGAGTTCCCCGATCAGCGATGCCAGCGTGTGCTCCACCGGCGTGCGGGGCGCCTCGTAGGCGATCACCGGACGCAGGTCCGGCGCAGGCAGTTGCTTACGATCGAGTTTGCCGGTGGCGTTGATCGGGAACTGATCGAGCAGCACCGCCGCCGACGGGACCATGTGCGACGGCAGGTGACGACGGCACCAGGACAGTGCGGCGGCCTCGCTGACCGAATCGTCGTCGGACCGCAGATACGCCACCAGGACCGGCCCCGGCGCCAGGTCGGTGCGCGGCACCACCGCGGTGGCATCCACTCCCGGCATGCTGTCGAGCACCGACTCGATCTCACCGGGTTCGATCCGCTGCCCGCGGATCTTGACCTGGAAGTCGGTACGCCCGAGGTAATGCAGCTGGCCATCGGGGCTCCAGCGAACCAGGTCACCGGTGCGGTACATCCGGGAACCTCTCGGGCCCAGATGATTTGCGACGAAGCGGTCAGCGGTCAGGTCCGACCGACCGACGTAGCCGTCGGCGAGCTGACATCCCGCGAGATAGAGTTCCCCCGCGACACCGGCGGGAACGGGCCGCAGGCGGGTGTCGAGGACATAGACGTCGGTGTTCGCCACCGGCCTGCCGATCGGCACCGGGCCGTCGTCGGCGACCACCCGATACTCGGTGACGTCGATCGCGGCCTCGGTCGGACCATAGAGATTGACCAGTTCGGCCGACGAACCCTCCAGCACGCGGTCGGCGAGGAGTCGCGGCAGCGCCTCGCCGGAGGTGAAGACCCGCCGGACGGTTGGCGGCAGCAGGGTGAGATGCCCGTCGTTCTGCAGGACCTCGGTGTAGACGTCGAGCATCGACGGCACGAAGTGCAGGACGTTCACCTGCTCCTCGGTGATCAGGTCGAGAAGGTATTCCGGATCGCGGTGCCCGTCCGGCCGGGCGATGACCATCTGCGCTCCCTGGGCCAACGGCCACAGCAGCTCCCAGACGGAGACGTCGAAGGTGAACGGCGTCTTGTACAGCACCTTGTCGCCGGCGGCCAACGGGTAGTTGTCCTGCATCCAGGCGAGCCGGTTGTGCACCGCTGCGTGCGACACCTGCACGCCCTTGGGCGTTCCGGTCGACCCCGAGGTGAACAGGACGTAGGCGGCCTCGCTGCCGCCACCCGTCACACCGGCCGGGGCGAGCTCGGCGAGGGCCGCGGGATTGTTCGCGGCGGTGTCGAATCCGATGGAACCGAGCAGTGCGGCGTCGACGATCAGATGGGCGGCGACGGTCTCGGCGATGAGACGGCGTCGCTCCTGCGGCTGCGCGGGATCGACGGGGACATAGGCCGCGCCGACGGAGAGTGTCGCGTAGATGGCGGCGACCTGTGCGATACCGCGGTCGAGGGCCACCACCACGTGGTCGCCACGGCCGATACCCGAATTGACCAGGTGCGCTGCGATGAGAGTCCGGAGGCGATCGAACTGGGCGTAGGTCCAGCGTCGTCCTCCGGACTCGATGGCGACGTCGTCGCCCCGGTCACGAACCCGCTGCCCGAAAGCGGCGAGCAGGTGCGCATCGGGATCCGGTGGTGTGGCCTGCGGTCCGACGCCGAGACCGACCATCTCCTCGCGCTCACCGTCGAGCAGCAGATCGACGTCGCCGATCAGCAGGTCCATCTCGGAGAAGATGCGGTCGAGGAAGGCCAGGAAGCGCTGGAGGTGCCCCTCGAGTTCGACGGCCGAGTAGAGATTCGGATTGCCGTGGAAGTCGACCACCAGCCGGGCGCCAGGGCTGGCCTGATAGACGTTCAGCCGCAGATCCTCCAGGATCCCCGATGAGAGGATCTGGTAATCAACTGTGGCGCCGGTCAATTCGATCGGCTTGTCGAAGAACATCAGATTGATGATCGGGCCGAACGACGCGGTGTTCGCATCCTGCAGTCCTGCGTCGATGCGGATGTCCTCGAACCGGTAGCGCTGGTGGCGGAGGGCGCCGGTCAGCTCGAGTTGGACCTGTTCGATCAGCCCGCGCATCGTCAGCCGTGAGGCGTCGCGGACCCGGACCGGCAGCATGTTGGCGAGCATTCCGCTGGCGCGCTTGATCTTTGCCGTCGCCCGACCGGTCACGGGAAGGCTCAGCACCACGTCGTCGGTGCCGGCCATCCGGGCCAGGTAGGCGGAGAAGCCCGCGGTGAGGAGCACCGCCGCCGACGTGTTGGCCTCGGCTGCCACACGGTCGAGATCGGACTGCTGGGATGCGCTCAGCTGCGACCCGGCGACCAGGTTGCGTGGCGACAGCTCCGCGGCCACCGATCGATGGGCGAGGGTGACGCGCTCGGGCAGATCCCGGACCCGCTCGATCCAGTACTCGCGGTCGGCCTCCCGGCGGGTGCCGGCGATGTACTTCTTGTCGTCCTCGACGAGTTCGGCGAGTGACGCGCCCCGGTTCGACACGTAGTCCGAGCCCGAGACAGCCGCGTTGTACCTCGTCACCACCTCGAGCACGCCGGTCAGGCCGGCATAACCGTCCATCGCGATGTGGTGGGCCCGCACATACCAGAAAGAACGGTCGTCGGCGACCCTGATGAGCGTCGACACGACCAGATGGTCACGTCGCAGATCCATGTGTTGCTGATAGTCGTCATTCATCCATCGCAGCGCCGCACCGACGGGATCCGCATGGTCGCGGAAATCGAGGAAATCGAGATCGTTGTCGAGTCCTTGATCGACGATCTGCATCGGTACGCCGTTGACTTCCACGATCCGAGTGAAGGCAGACTCGCGTTCATGCGCATTTTCGACGACCGCCTCTCGGAAGAGATCGCGATCGAGTGGTCGGTCTTTGTCCCGGATATCGAGATACTGAGCAACGGTAACGGAATAGTCGGCCGAAAGATTTTCGGCAAACCACATCCCGCGCTGCGCTGCGGTCAGCGCGAAGGGGACCAGTTCTGCCCCGCTCTCGGTGTCTGTCTCAGTGGCATCATGGGTGTTCTCGACCGAACCCATAGCCCCTCTTTCCCAGGTCAGCGGCCAGCCCGGCCCGCCGACGGCTGACGATCAACCGACGCTCGGGTCGTTGTGGGCTGTCTGTTCGCGGGAACTCCGTTCCCAGGCAACAGTGTGCGTCATTATCCACCTTTCCCAACGAAATTCACCATGATTCGTTTGAATGCACGAGCCCTGGCCCGGGCACACGAATCTCTGGTAAACGGCTAGCTCACGATAGGAATTCGGCCGTGCGGCCGAGATCGTTACGCGACCGACTCCGAAGTCGTCCAAACGTACTAATGCGGTGCGCGGCGACGTAATGATTCGGCCTCCGAGAGCGAGAATCTTTCCAGACCGTTCAAACAATTTCGGTAGCATCGCCCACACCGGACGCTCGGAACCGCCCGCGGGGCACGCGCCCGGCGTCCCCACGATCCGCGCGGTGTCGCGTAGCCCGAGAAGGGTGGTGCACACCCGCCCCCGACTCGGGCGACCGAGATGCCCGAGAGGAGCAGTCGATGGCCGAGCAGTCCGGCGGGCCGGCGGGCGCCCGAACTGGCAGCACCGTCGGGGATATTGATTCGACCCCGGACACACCGGGGGCTCCCCGACATGCGGCGGTCGTCGCCGACGAGGCCCGGACGATGCCCCTACGCGCGGCGCCGACCGATGACGACGGCCTGCCGACCGACAACGGCCCTGCACGAGACGTGGCGTCCGGGTGGAACATCGTCGAATCCTCCTCGCAGCCACAAGCGCCGACCGTGATCCCGGATACCGGCACGCCGCGGAGACCATCGCCGGCACCGGCCACCGTCGATCCGACTGCAGGAGACGACTCCTCGGCGCGCCCCGCCATCGAAGTCATCAGCCTGCACAAGCGATTCGGGGACAACGTCGCCGTCGAGAGTGTCAGCTTCTCGGTCGCGAAGGGTTCCATCCTCGCGCTCCTCGGGCCCAACGGTGCGGGAAAGACGACGACCGTCAACATGCTGTGCACCCTCCTCAAGCCCGACGGCGGCAGCGCAATCGTCGCCGGTCACGATGTGGTCTCCGACCCCGCGGGAGTCCGCCGATCGATCATGCTGACCGGTCAGTTCGCCGCGCTCGACGAAGCGCTCAGCGGTCGGGACAATCTGGTCCTGTTCGGGCGGCTGATGGGTCTGTCCAAGGCGGTGGCCCGGTCGAGAGCCGACGAACTACTGGCATCGTTCGAGCTGACCGCGGCAGCCAAACGCAAGGTCGGCGAGTATTCGGGCGGTATGCGGCGCCGGATCGACATCGCGTGTGGCCTCGTCACGCAACCCGAGATCGTATTCCTCGACGAGCCGACCACCGGGCTCGATCCGCGGAGCCGCCAGGACGTGTGGAAGCTCGTCGAGTCGCTGCGCCGGCAAGGCGTGACCACGCTGCTGACCACGCAATACCTCGAAGAGGCCGACACCCTGTCCGATCACATCGTGGTGATCGACAAGGGCCGAGTGATCGCGTCGGGTACCGCCGACGAGCTCAAGACGGCGACCGGCGCGTCGCACTATCAGGTGACCCCCACCGATCCCGACGATCTGGACCGTCTGCTCGCGTGCCTGGATGGGATTGCAGTCGACGGGCAGGGCGCCGGGAGACCCACCGCCGACGAGCCCGACGGGGTCGCCACCTTTGTCACGGTGCCCGCCGCCGCCGGGGCAGACACACTGGTCGAGATCGTCCAACGGACCAAGGACGCCGGCATCCGGTTGTCGGACGTGGCGCTCTGCCGCCCGAGCCTCGACGAGGTCTTCCTCGCCCTGACGGATCCGGCCGACACCACGGCGGTGTCGACCTCCGACGACGAGCAGAGCCCGGCCGGATGACGCTCGAGGCGGCACACCTCCTCCGGCCGCGGACCCGGGCAGGCGCGCAATGGTGGACGCTGACCGGTCGGGGCATCTCCTCGATGGTGCGCAACGGGGAGATCATCTTCGCGTTCGTCGCGCCGGTGCTCCTCGCGATCTGCTTCTATGTCCCGCTGCGCTCGATCATGAACGCGGCCCCGGGCATGGACTACGCGGACTTCCTGATGCCGATCATCTCGTTGCAGTCGGTGAGTTTCGTCGCGTCGTCGGCGGCCATGAGATCCGCGGTGGACGCCACCAAGGGCATCAACACCCGATTCCGGACCCTCCCGATGCCGCCGGTGATCCCTCCCCTTGCCCGGATGGGCACCAACACGGTGCTGCTCGTCATCTCGATCATCTGCGCGACCGCGACCAGCCTGGTGATGGGCTGGCGACCGAACGGGGATGTGCTGGACACGATCGGTCTGTTCGCGGTCGTGCTGGTGGTGGGCATCCTCATCGCGGTCCTCGCCGATGCGGTCGGGTTGCTCTCCAACAGTCCGGAGGCCACCAGTCAGGCGCTCTCGCTGCCGATTCTCATCCTCGGCATGTTGTCGACCGGATTCGTGCCCGAAAGCCAGTTCCCGGAATGGATTCAGCCGTTCGTGCGGAACCAGCCGATCTCTCAGTTCGCGACCGCGATGCGCTCGCTCAGCGACGGCACCGCCACCCTCGACCTGCTCACGCCCACGATCTGGTGGTGTGTCGGCCTGGCCGTCGCCGGGGGCCTGCTCACCGTGCTCGGTGTGCGCCGGGTGGTGCGATGACCACCGTCACGCAGGCGCCTGCCGGGCGGCTCCCCGTCGAGCGGTCGGCGCGGGCGTTCGTCGAGCAGAGCGCGGTGCTCGCGTGGCGCCAGATCTCGGTCATGGTGCGCGACCGGGGCACCTTCCTCCAGCTGGTCCTCGTCCCGCTCCTCACCCTCGTCATGTTCAAGGTGGTACTCGGTGATGCAATCGGCAGTGCCACCGGGCAGGACAGCACCTACGGAACCGTGCCGCTGGTGATCCTGGTGAGTGCCATGTTCGGGTCGGTGGCCGCCGGCATCCGCCTGAACCAGGAGCGGGGTACCGGTCTGCTCGCGCGGCTGTACGTGCTGCCGATCAACCGGGCCGCCGACCTCACCTCGCGACTGTTGAGCGAGGTCTTCCGCATCGTGGTGGTGACGGCACTGCTGATCGCCGTCGGCTCCACCATCGGTTTCGACATCACCGGTGGGGTGGTCGCGGTCGTCGGGATCTTCGGGGTCTCGCTGATGTTCGGCGTCGCCTACGCGATGCTGGTGCTCGCCCTCGCGGTCAGCGCGCGCCCGTCGGCTCCTCTTGTCCCGCTGTTGTCGCTGGTGTCGAGCGTTCTCATGTTCTTCAATTCCGGATTCTCCCCCGTTGAGGCCTACCCGGGCTGGCTGCAGCCGATCGTCGAGAACCAGCCGATGAGTCCGGCCATCGAGGTGATGCGATCGCTGGCCGCGGGTGGCCCGATCGCGGAGAACATGATCAAGGTGGTCGCCTGGACGGTGCTCATCATCGCCGCCTGCCTCTACCCCGCCCTGCACGGGTATCGCAGAGCCGCCACCTCACGATGAGCGGAGCGGCATCAGCCGACCGAGCGCAACATCCCGTAGCCGTCCCCGACGTCCCGGGCGAGCCACTCCACCACCTGCCCCACCGCAGTGGAGACCGCCGACGGCTCGTCGAGCGACCCGATCCGCGGCAGGCAGTGCAGGATCGCCGCGACAAGTGACGAGCCGACGCCGAGCCCGTTGCTCTCGGCAACGAGGTCGTAGCGCGTGAGGGCGCCGGCCAGATCCTGGTAGGTGGCCGAGTCACCGCTGTGTCGGACCGCGGTCAGGCCAGGGGTGACCTCGGCGCGGCGATGGACTTCGTCGCACGTCGCCCTCAATCGCGGGAAGTCCCACGATCCCATGTCACCATCCATTCCTGACCTGCTCTCCGCCAGTCGAAAAAGCGTCCGACAATCCTCCGGATCTGGGTAATCGCTGTGTGCAAATGATGACAGATACTCCCTGCGATTGTCACCGGAGGACGATGAGAAAATTCACCGGTCGCGATGTCGGGTACACCAACGTGGCCATGTACCCGACCGCCCGCCGCGACCGGACCGACCCGTTCGGTCAGCCTGCCCGGTCCGCCTCCATCGCGTCGATCAGGCTCTTCGGCCGCAGATCGGTCCAGTTCTGCTCGACGTACTCCAGGCACGCCGCACGGTCGTCCTCGCCGAAGACCTTGGTCCAGCCGGCCGGGATGTCGGCGAACGTCGGCCACAGCGAATGCTGGTTCTCCTCGTTCACCAGCACGAAGAATCGGCCGTTCTCGTCATCGAAGGGATTGGTCATGATCGATCGTTCCTCTCGTTCGGGGACGGGCGGCCGTGCGGCCGGCCCGGGAGTGCGCTCTGGTGCAGTCGTCCACACCGTCGTCTGCCTATATCGTCATCGGTCCCCCAGGCGTTCCGCGAGCCAGGGCCCGATGATCTCGAGCGATGTGGCATCGGCGAGTCCCAGGTGATGTGCGTCGACATCGATGTTCGCGATGGTCCCGGTGACATATCGGCGCCACGACGCGCGAACCGCGGCGGGATCGGTCTTGTCGGCGGTCGCGGTGACCACCGCGAGCGGCCCGTCGAAGACGTCCGGATGATGGGTCGTCACGATGGTCTCGGCGGTCTCGAAGCTGTCCATCACCCACTCGACCTGCTCGGCGCGGAGCAGGCCCATGGCGGCGATCTGCTCGCGGACCACCGCGGCGACCTCCGCGGGCGTCCGCGCGTGGACGTCGTCGCCGAGATCGAACAGATCCCGCCATCCGCCGAGCATGTCGCCGACGACGTCGCCGCCCGCAGGGTCGGTCGGGTCGACCGGTGCACCGTCAGGTGACGGACTCTCCGGGGCGGGATCGGCGGGCGCGGCGGCATCCATGATGCCGAGGAACGCCACCTCGGCGCCGTCCGCCTGCAACATCGTCGCCATGGCATGGGCGACGTGGCCACCGAGCGACCAGCCGAGCAGGTGGTACGGACCGTCCGGCGACACCCGCCGCATCTCCTCGACGTACCGCGCGGCGAGTTCGTCGACGGTGGCCGCGCTCGGCTCCCCGGACACCACATGCGGGTCCTGCAGACCGTAGATCGGCCGATCGTGCAGATGAGGGGCGAGCCCGCCGTAGAACCACGCCAGCCCGCCGGCGGGGTGCACGCAGAACAGCGGTGCGCGGCTACCGCCACGGCGCAGCGGCAACACGATCTCGCCCATCGCGCCGCCATCGGCGTCACCCGTGATACGGCCGGCCACACCGCGCACCGTGGGATCGCTGAACAGCCACGAGAGTTCGACGTGCGGGGCGTGTTCGCGCAGTCGTGACACCACCCGGGTGGCAGACAGTGAGTTCCCGCCCAGATCGAAGAATCCGTCAGTGGCGCCAACCTGGTCGACATCGAGGACGTCCGCGAACACGGCGGCCACAAGGCGCTCCGTGTCCGTCGCGGGCTCGACGTAGACGGTCGGTTCCGTCGCCGGTTGCGGCAGAGCCTGCTTGTCGAGCTTGCCGACCGGAGTCATCGGCAGGGCGTCGAGGACGGTGAACGACGCTGGGATCATATGCCGCGGAAGATGATCCGCGAGATGGTCGCGTAGCTGCTCGACGTCGAGGTCTGCGTCGCCGACGACGTAGGCCGTCAGTGCGGTGACCGGTTGTCCGACACCGAGGACCACGGCCCGCCGGACATCGGGATGCCCACCGAGGACGGTCTCGATCTCACCGAGTTCGATCCGCAATCCGCGCAGCTTCACCTGGTCGTCGCTGCGGCCACCGAACTCGATCGTGTACCGGCCGTCGCGGTCGAGGACCCAGCGGACGATGTCACCGGTGCGATACATCAGTTCGCCGGGTTGGCCGTACGGAGTAGCCACGAAACTCGCCGACGTCTGCGCAGCCCGCGCGAGATAGCCTCGGGCCAGCGCCTTCCCGATGACGTAGAGCTCGCCGGACGTTCCCACGGGCACCGGGCGCAGGCGTTGGTCCAGCACCACCAGCCGCACACCGCGGAACGGACTACCGACGTAGACCGGCTCGCCTGCCGACATCGGCGGCGTGTAGGTGACGGCGATCGTCGCCTCGGTCGGTCCGTACGCGTTGTACAGGTCGACATGCGGGGCCCAGTCGTCGACGACGGTCTGCGGTACCGCTTCGCCACCGGTGGTCAGCGACTTCATGTGCGGCAGGCCGTCCGCCCGCACCGTCGCGGCGACACTGGTCGGCAACATCGCGTGGGTGATCTGCTGCTCGGCGAGATACCGGTGCAGATCATCGCCGCCCACCGTATCGGCCGGTCGATAGACCAGGGCGCCCCCACCGAACATGGTGACGATCAACTCGAAGATCGAGACGTCGAAACTCGGCGACACGTATCCGAGCGTGCGCGAACCCGGCTCGTACGGAATCGATTCGATGGACCCCATGGTGAAGTCGTAGAGGCCTCGGTGGGTCACCGCGACGCCCTTGGGCCGTCCGGTGGATCCCGACGTGTAGATCACGTACGCCAGGTTGTCCACACGCGGAACCCCGCGAAGTTCGACAGGCGACAGCGGGCCCGTCGACATCGCACCGTGGGGAATCCTGCCGGTCCGATCATCGCTGCCGTTGGTCTCACTGCCGTGGATCTCGTTGCCCACCAGAGTCAGCCAGCGCGGACCGGTGTCGGTGAGGTCGGTGATCCCCGGCACGGTCACGCCCAGCTCGGCGCCGCAGTCGTCGATCATGGCCACGACGCGATCGCGTGGGTAGTCGGGGTCGATCGGCACGAACGCACCACCAGCCCGGGTGACCGCCCAGATCGCGGTCATCAGCTCGACTGAGCGTGGGATCGCCAGGGCCACACGCGAATCCGGTCCGACACCGGCCGCGATCAGGACCCGCGACAACTTGTTCGCTCGTTCATCCAGCTCGGCATAGGTCAGCGTGTTGCCCGACGAATCGGCGACCGCCTCGCGGTCGGGCCACGCCCGTGCCGCCCGGTCGAACATCTCGCCGAGGAGCACCTGGCCGTCGGACGCCGGCCCCGACACCGGCACCAGCTGCGCGCGCTCGGTGTCGTCGAGCAGATCCGCGTCGCCGACGGCGAGTTCCGGCGACCCGGTCATCGCGTCCAGCAGCGCGACCAGGCGGCGTGCCAGTGCGGCAACCGTCGACTCGTCGAAGAGGTCGGTGGCGAAGACGATCGATCCGGTCCAGGGCAGACCGTCGGCCGCGGCCGACACGGCGACCGTGAGATCCACCTTCGCCGAGACCCCGGGGGCGGCGAGCGGGGTGATCTGCATGCCGTCGATGTCGCCTCCGGCCAGGGCCGCAGGCGCGAAATCCGCGACCACGGACTGGTCGAAGGTGAGCGACACCTGCGTCAGCGGCGCGAAGGCCTCCGATCGCACCGGGTTGAGGCGCTCGACCACCGCTTCGAACGGAACGTCCACGTGCTCGAAGGCGTTCACGTCGGCGCGCCGCACCTCGTCGACCAACTCCCCGAACGACATCGACGGATCGACCGGCGTGCGCAGCACCAGGGTGTTGACGAACATGCCGACCAGATCGTCGAGCACGCGCTGTCCGCGTCCGGCCGTCGGTGTGCCGATGGCGATGTCGCCGGAGGACGACAACCGCGCCAGGAGCACGGCCAGCGCACTCTGCACCACCATGAACGGGGTCGCCGCGTGGGCCTGCGCGAGCGCGGCGACCCTGCCGGCGACCGTGGCCGGGATCTCGAAGTGCGTCAGCGCTCCCCGATGGGTGGCCACCGGCGGCCGTGGACGATCGGTCGGCAGTTCGAGGACATCGGGCAGGCCCGCGAGCTCGTGACCCCAGAAATCGAGTTGCCTGCCGATGACCGACTGCGGGTCGTCAGGTGAGCCGAGTTCACGCTGCTGCCAGAGTGCGTAGTCGGCGAACTGCACGGCGAGGTCCGGCCGGTCCGGTGACGCGCCACGACGGCGGGCGTCGTAGGCGGTCATGAAGTCGGCGACCAGCGGGGCGATCGATTCGCCGTCGGCCGCGATGTGGTGCACCACCAGGGCGAACACGTGTTCATCTGTCGCGGCACGCCAGAGACGCACGCGGACGGGCGATTCCGTCGTGACGTCGAATCCGGTGGACAGCGCGGCCTCGAGGTCGGCGCGATCGTCGACGACTGCCCAGTCGAGTCGTGCGCCCACGTCGTCGGCGTCGTGGACCAACTGGCGCGGTATGCCGTCGGTCTCGGGGTACGTCGTCCGCAAGATCTCGTGGCGCGCCACCACGTCGGCCGCCGCCGACTGCAGGGCCGCGACGTCGAGAGCGCCCTTCAGGTGGAGGACTATCGGAATGTTGTAGGTCGCCGCGGCCGGGTCGAACCGGTTGATGAACCACATCCGTTGCTGCGCGAGGGACAGTGGCACCTCCGCCGGGCGCGGCGTCACCGCCACGATCGACGACGCCTGCTGACCCGAACCGGGCGCCACCCGTGCGACCAGTTCCCGCACCGATGGCGCGTCGAACAGCATCCGCACCGGGATCTCGGCATCGAGCGCCTCGGCGACCCGCGCCGCCACCCGGGTGGCCGACAGGGAGTTGCCGCCCACGTCGAAGAAGCTGTCGGTGACGCTGATCCGCTCCGCGCCGAGGACATCGGCGAACACCTGCGCCACGGTCTGTTCGAGCGGTCCGGACGGTGCGACGAACTCGCCTGCTCCGGCGAAGTCCGGTTCCGGCAGTGCGCGGCGATCGAGTTTGCCTGCGGTGTTCATCGGGATGTCGTCGAGCAGGGTCCAGATCGACGGACGCATGTACTCGGGCAGCGCCTGCGCGACATCACGTTTGACGACGTCGAGGTCGATCCCGTCGCCTGCCAGATAGGCCACGAGATGTTCACCCCCGCCCGGCGCGGTCGCCACGGTCGCGGCCGCGTGGACCACACCGGGCGAGCCGGCCAGGACCGACTCGATCTCGCCGAGCTCGATCCGCTGCCCGCGGAGCTTGACCTGGAAATCGGTGCGGCCCAGGTACTCGAGGTGGCCGTCGTTATCGACCCGCACGAGATCACCGGTGCGGTAGAGGCGCTCGCCGGGTTCGCCGAACGGATCGGCGACGAACCGCTCAGCGGTGAGATCCGGACGTGCGGCATACCCGCGCGCGAGTTGGACACCACCGACGTACAGTTCCCCCGCCACGCCTGCCGGTACCGGCCGTAGCCGGCCGTCGAGCACGTGGGTCGTCGAATTCCACACCGGCACACCGATCGGGGTCGTCGAGTCGTCCTCGTCGATCGTCTCGACACGCTGATAGGTGACCTCGACGGCAGCCTCGGTCGGGCCGTACAGGTTGAACAGGTCCGCGCCGGGTATCTGCGCACGCGTCTGAGCGGCCACCGCAGGCGGCAGCGCCTCACCGGTGGTCGACAGGATCCGGACGCTGTCGAGGGCGGCGAGCCGGTCGGGGCCGGCGAGTTCGAGGAACACCGACAACATCGACGGCACGAAATGGACCATGGTGGCCCGGTGCTCGACGATCTGGTCGGCGACATACACCGGGTCCAGGTGTCCGTCGGCCTTCAGGACCAGCGTCTGGGCTCCGATCATCAACGGCGCGAACAGTTCCGGTACCGAGCAGTCGAAGGTGTACGGCGTCTTGAACACGACGGTGTCGGCGGCGCCGATCGGCAGCTGATGCAGACCCCACCACAACCGGTTCAGGACCGCGTCGTGCGGAAGTGTCACGCCCTTCGGCCGGCCTGTGGAGCCGGACGTGAAGATGGTGTAGACGGCGTGCTCGGGTCGCGGCGGCGCGAGCCGGTCGGCGTCGGTGACCGGTGTGGTGTCGCCTGCGAGGCCGGTCCGTGCATCGACGGTGACGATCTCGACGCCGATCTCGGTCAGTGCGGGCGGCGTCGAACCGGGCGCGACGAGCACCGATGCGACCCCAGCGGTCTCCACCATGTAGCCGATGCGATCGGCGGGCGCGGAGGTGTCGATCGGGACGTACTGGCCGCCCGCGGTCACGACGGCATGAACGGCGACGACCATCTCGACCGAGCGCGGCATGCAGATCCCGACCGCGACGTCGGGACCGACCCCGCGCGAGATCAGTTCGCGGGCCAGCACATTGACCCGGCCGGCGAACTCGGCATAGCTGACCGAACGGTCGGCGAACCGCAGCGCGGTGGCCCACGGGGTGCGCTGCGCCTGCCGCGCGACCACATCGCCGATGAACTCGTCGCCGACGAGCACATCGGCTCCCTGTGCACGCTCGGCATCCTCGAGCAGTTCCGACCGATCGAGGATCTCCGCGTCGCCGACCTGTCGCCGTGGATCTGCGGTCAGCGTGTCGAGGAGACGGACGAACCGGTCGGCGACGGCCTGCACCGTCACGCGGTCGAACAGATCGGCCGCATAGACGATGTCACCGCGCCAGCCGCCGTCGGCGCCGTTGGTGGCGACCCCGACCGACAGATCGAGCCGGGCAGGCGGAACGCCCGGATCGGCGACCGGTGTCACCCGCAGGCCGGGTCCGTCGTCGACCGGGTGCTCGAACGCGGCGAGCGACTCCCCCGCACGCACCAGGCTCTGATCGTAGGAGAGCATCACCTGCGCCAGCGGCGCGAACGCTTCCGAGCGAACCGGATCGAGCTTCTCCACGAGATACTCGAACGGTACGTCGGCGTTCGCGAGGGCGTCGAGGTCGGTGCGGCGGACGAGGTCGAGAACCTCTCCGAAGGTCGCCGAGCCCTCGACGTCGGTGCGCAGCACCAGGGTGTTGACGAACATCCCGACGAGGTCGTCGAGAGAGGCCTGCCCCCGGCCGGCGGTCGGTGTGGCGATCGCGATGTCCGAGGTCGCCGACAGTCGGGCCAGCAGCACGGCGAGCGCGCCGTGCAGGACCATGAACTCGGTGACCCCGTGGTCGCGGGCCAGCGACTCGATGCGCTCGACGATGTGTCGCGGAATCGAATACTCGACGAGTCCACCACGCATCGACGCGACCTGCGGACGCGGACGGTCGGTCGGGAGTTCGAGCACATCCGGGAGCCCGGCGAGCTGATCTGTCCAGTATCCGAGTTGCCCACCCAACACCGACGACGGGTCGTCGGCGACGCCGAGCACCCGCTCCTGCCAGAGCGCGACATCGGCGAATTGCACGGTGAGCGGCACGAATTCGGGCCCGCGACCGGCGGCCCGTGCCTGGTAGGCGAGCACCAGGTCGCGCACGAGCGGGCCCATCGACTCACCGTCGGCGGAGATGTGGTGGGCGACCAACAGCAGGGTGTGGTCGGCGGGACCGGTGTCGAGCAGACGCGCTCGGATCGGGAGGTCGACGGTCACGTCGAACCCGACGGCCGCGGCGGCGAACAACTCTCGTTCGGTGTACGCGCTCTCCCAGTCGAGTCGGTCCGCGGCATCGGCGGGTGCCAGGATCTGCTGGACCGGGTCGCCTGCGACCTGCGGGTACACGGTCCTCAACACCTCGTGACGCGTCATCACGTCGACGAGTGCCACACGCAACGCGTCGCCGTCGAGCGGCCCCTCCAGGCGCATCGCCACCGGGATGTTGTAAGCCGGTGACCCACTGTCGAACTGGTTGATGAACCACATCCGCTGTTGCGCGTTGGACAGGCGGATGCGATCCGGACGCGGTCCGGCGGTGAGCGGTTCGATGGCCCAGGTCCCCGAGGTCAGCCGTCCGGCAAGGGCGCGCACCGTCGGCGCCTCGAACAGGTCGCGGACCGCGAGGTCCACACCGCACGCCTGCGCCACCCGGGCGACGACCCGGGTCGCCGACAGTGAGTTGCCGCCGAGCGCGAAGAAGTCGTCGGTCGCGCCGATCTCGTCGACGCCGAGGACCTCCGCGAACACCTGGGCGACGACTCGTTCGTCGTCGCCGTCGGGCGCCTGGAACACGGTGGTCTCGAGCACTGGTTCCGGAAGCGCTGCCTTGTCCAGTTTGCCCACCGGCGTCAGCGGCAGCGCATCGAGGAAGGTGAACGACGACGGCACCATGAAAGTCGGCAGCCGTTCGCCCAGAACAGTTCTCAGATCGTCGACGTCGACCGGCCGGTCGGTGACCAGGTAGGCGGCGAGCGCGGTGGCGACCGAGCCCCCGACGGCGAGGACGACCGCCGACTCGACGCCGGCGCAGGTCGTGAGGACCGACTCGATCTCACCGAGTTCGATACGCAGGCCGCGGAGTTTGACCTGGTCGTCGCTGCGGCCCGAGTATTCGACGACGAGGGCATCGGCGTCGTCGCGACGCCAGCGGACGATGTCACCGGTTCGGTACATCCGTTCACCGTCGCGGCTGAACGGGTCGGCGACGAACCGTTCCGCGGTGAGACCCGGCCGGTCGAGGTAACCGCGCGACAGCGCGAGCCCGGTGGCATACAGTTCGCCGGTCACTCCGACTGGGACGGGACGGAGACGGTCGTCGAGGATCATCAGACCGATGCCTGCGAGCGGTCCGCCCAGCCGGACCGGGGCGCCTGCCGCCATCGGTGCCGACAAGGTGAGACCGATGGTGGTCTCGGTCGGTCCGTAGAGGTTGTGGACGGCGACGTGCGGCGACCAGGTGTCCACGAGCGACTGCGGGACGGCCTCGCCACCGGCCATCAGGGCCGACAGATCCGGCAGCTCTTCGGGATGCAGGGTCGCCAGCACCGTGGGGGTCAGGAACGTGTGGGTGATCCGGTGCTCACGCATGAAGGCCTGCAGCACCTCACCTCCGACCGCGTCGCCCGGCCGGTAGACCACTGTTCCGCCCACCACGGTGGCGAGCAGGTATTCGAGCACGGACGCATCGAAACTCGGTGACGCGAAGCCGAGAACGCGGGGCGGCCTGCCGTCGTCGGTGACACCGAGTCGGGTCATCTCCTCGGCCGCGAAGTTCGCCAGCCCCGAGTGGGTCACCGAGACGCCCTTCGGACGTCCGGTGGAGCCCGAGGTGTAGATGACGTAGGCCACGTTGTCGGGGCGGGTCGCGTTGCGGTGCTCGGTCGGCAGGGGCGACGCGTCGAGCCCGTTGACCTGCGCGGCCACCTCGTCGCCGTCCAGCTGCAGCCAATCGAATCCCTCGTCGGGCAGCGGTCCGGTGCTCGACACCGTGAGACCGAGTTCCGCACGCGAATCCGCCACCATGGACGCGACACGCGCGGACGGGTAGTCGGGGTCGATGGGCACATAGCCGGCACCGGTCTTGGCGACCGCCCAGATCGCGGTGAGCAGATCCGCCGACCGGCCGATCGCCAGGGCGACCAGCGATTCGACGCCGATCCCCTGCCCGATCAGCCACCGCGCCAAACGGTTCGATCGTTCGTCGAGCTCGGCGTATGTGCGTCCCACACCCTGGGCATCGTGGACCGCCACGCGATCCGGCCACCTGCGGACCGCTCCGGAGAACAGATCGGCGAGGACCACGGGTTCGGTTCCCGGGCCGCCCGACACCGGTGTGAGATCGGCGGATTCACCGCCGTCGAGAAGTGGTGCATCACCGATGGCGCGACGCGGCTCGGCGGTGACGGCGGTGAGCATCCGAACCAGCCGGTCGGCCATCGATCGCGCGGTGCCGGCGTCGAACAGGTCGGTCGCGTAGATCATCGAGCCGCGCCACGGCCGGCCGGGGCCATCGGTGGCGAATCCGACGGTCAGGTCGACCTTCGCCGATTCGGCACCCGGGTCGATCGGTTCGATCGTCAGGCCGTCGGCGGTGACGGTGGCCATCGACTCGTCGGTCGTCCGGTCGGGTGGTGTCGCATCGACCGTCAGCAGGACCTGCGTGAGCGGCGCGAACGCTTCAGACCGCACCGGATTCAGGTGGTCGACGAGCTGTTCGAACGGAATGTCGGCGTGAGCGAAGGCATCGAGGTCGGTGGCGCGGACAGCGGCGACGAGGTCGGCGAACGGCATCCCCGGCTCCGCTGCCGCCCGCAGCACGAGGGTGTTGACGAACATGCCGACGAGATCGTCGAGTGCCGCCTCGCCGCGACCGGCGATGGGGGTTCCGATCGCGATGTCGGTGGTCGACGACAGGCGGGCCAGCAATGCCGTGAGACCCGCGTGCAGCACCATGAACTCGGTCGCCCCGTGCTGCCGTGCGATGTCACGCACCCGGTCGGCGACGTCCGCCGGGATCTCGAAGTCGACTGTCGCACCGCGCATCGACGCCACGGCCGGGCGCGGACGGTCGGTCGGCAGATCCAGCACGTCCGGGAGACCGGCGAGTCGGGTGGCCCAGTGGTCGAGTTGTCCGCGCACCGGCGACGACGGATCCTCGGGGTCACCGAGGACCCGGTGTTGCCAGAGCGCGAAGTCGGCGAACTGCACGGGCAGGGCAGGCAGCTGAGGTCGGTCACCGCGTGCCCGGGCGGTGTAAGCGGCGATCAGATCCCGAGCGAGCACCGGACCCGACTCGCCGTCGGCCGCGATGTGGTGGACGACGAGGACGACGAGATGGTCGGTGTCGGCGAGCGTGGCGACTCGTCCGCGAATCGGGAGTTCGGTGCTGACGTCGAATCCCTGCGCGACCACCGACAGGGCGTTCTCGGTGGTGTCGGTCACCGTCCAATCCAGTTGCGAGACAGCCGTCTCCACATCGATCACCCGCTGGTACGGCCGACCGGCCTCGGCCGGGAAGACCGTCCGCAGGACCTCATGGCGGGTCACCACGTCGTCGACCGCGGCCCGCAGCGCAGCGCGGTCCAGGCTTCCCGTCAACCTCATGGCGACCGGGATGTTGTAGGTGGGCGACGAGGTGTCGAACTGGTTGATGAACCACATCCGCTGCTGCGCAAACGACAGCGGCGGCCGCTCCGGGCATGCTCCGGCGACCAGCGGTGGCCTCGCCCGGCCGCTTCCGGGCACCAGCGCGGCCGCGAGTTCCCGCACCGTCGGCGCGTCGAACAGGCTGCGCACGGCGACGGCGGAATCGAGCGCGTCACCGATTCGCGCCGCCACCCGGGTCGCGGACAGCGAATTGCCACCCAGATCGAAGAAGCTGTCGGTCACCGACACCCGTGCCATACCGAGCACCTCGGCGAAGACATCGGCGATCGCGTGTTCGGCATCGGTGGCGGCCGGGACGAACTCACCCTCGGTGAAGACCGGTTCCGGTAGCGCGCGCCGGTCGAGCTTTCCGGCCGTGTTGAGCGGGATCTCGTCGAGCACCATCCACACGGTTGGCCGCATGTACTCCGGCAGCGCACCGGACACGGCGTGCCTGACCTCGTCGAGGTCGAGATCGTGACCCGGGACGGCCGCGACGTACGCGACCAGATGTTCCGCGCCACCCGGGGCGGCCGACACGGTGGCGGCGGCATGGACGACGCCCGGTGCCGCGGCGATCGCCGCCTCGATCTCGCCGAGTTCGATGCGCTGGCCGCGCAGTTTCACCTGGAAGTCGGTGCGCCCCAGGTAGACGATCGCGCCGGCACCGTCGACACACACCAGATCGCCGGTGCGGTAGAGGCGGCCGCCGGGCGCGCCGAAGGGATCGGCGATGAACCGCTCGGCGGTCAGGTCGCTGCGCGAGGCGTAACCACGCGCGAGCTGCACACCACCGAGGTAGAGCTCGCCGGGGATGCCCGGGGGCACCGGTCGCAGCCGCGAGTCCAGCACGTGGGCCGTCGAGTTCCAGAACGGCAGACCGATGGGCACCGACGTGGCGGACTCGTCGACGGTGTCCACCCGCTGATAGGTGATCTCGACCGCAGCCTCGGTGGGTCCGTAGAGGTTGTAGAACGCGGCGCCGGGCATCATGGCGCGGGCCTCGGCGGCGACCGCAGGCGGCAGCGCCTCACCGGTGGTGGAGAGGTACTTCACCGACGTCAGACGCGACAGGCGTTCGGGCCCGGCCACATCGACGAACACCGAGAGCATCGACGGCACGAAGTGCACCATGGTCGCCCGGTGTTCGGCGATCAGGTCGGCGAGATAGATCGGGTCGGCGTGTCCGCCTGGCCGGGCGACCAACACCTGCGCGCCTGCGACGAGCGGCGCGAAGAGTTCGGGCACCGAGCAGTCGAAGGTGTACGGGGTCTTCTGCACCACGACGTCGTCTGCGGTGAGCGGGAACCGGTCCAGACCCCACCACAGCCGGTTGAGCACCGCCGCGTGGGTCAGGGTGACGCCCTTCGGCTTGCCGGTCGAACCCGAGGTGAAGATGGTGTAGACCGCATTGTCACCGGTGATCGCGGCAGGCCGGTCGGCGTCGGTCACCGGTGCCACGATGTCATCGACCGGTGACGACGAATCGACGACGACGATCGGTGTCCCGGTGGTGCCTGCGGCGCTGCGCACCTCGCCCGCCACCGCATCGTCCGGACCGCTGAGGAGGACGGCGACGTCCGCGGTCGTGAGCATGTACTCGGCACGATCGGCGGGGGTGTCGACGTCGATCGGCACGTATTGCCCACCGGCCGCGACGATCGCATGGACGGCGACCATCATCTCCACCGAACGCGGGATGCTCACGGCCACCGCGACATCGGGCCCCACACCGAGGGCGAGCAGCTCACGTGCCAACACCGACACCCGGGCGCCGAACTCCCGGTAGTCGACGACACGATCCTCGAACACCAGCGCCGTGTGGTCGGGGGTTGCCGCGATCTGGGCGGCGATGAGCGCATCGACGGTCTGGGGTCGAACGGCGACCTCGTCTCCGGCGGCACGCACCAGGGCCGCGGCGCGCGCCGGTGCGCTCAGCAGATCGATGTCACCGATCACGGTTTCCGGGCCCTCGACGACGTGACTCAGGATCGCCACGACGGCCGCTGCGAAGCCTGCGATCTCGTCGGCGGTGAACGCGCTGGGCAGGTACTTGAGGTTCAACCCCAGATCGTCGCCGGTCGGCGTGCTGAACAGGTTCAGCGGGTAATGCGTTGCATCGGTGAAGTCGATGCCTGCGATGCGCAGCCCGGCCGCCCGGCTGCCATCGGCGACGGCGTCACCGTCGACCGGATACGACTCGAAGATGGTGAGGGTGTCGAAGCCGACCTCGCCAACCTCCGCGGCGATCTGCGGCAGTCCCAGATGCTGGTGGTCGAGCAGTCGGGTCTTGCTCTCCTGCAGGGCGCGAACCGCGTCGGTGATCGTCGTCTGCGGCTCGACGGACACCGCCACCGGCAGGGTGTTGATGAACAGGCCGATCATCGACTCGACGCCGTCGATCTCGGGGGGCCTGCCGGACACCGTCTCACCGAAGGTCACGGTCTCCTGGCCCGTCATCCGGGACAGCAGGACACCCCACGCGAACTGGACGACCGTCGACAACGTCACGTTGGAGGTGCGAGCGAACTCCTCCAACCGGCGGGTGGTGTCGGGGCCGACGAACACCGCGTGCTCGGCGGGCATCTCCTCGACGGTGGCGGCGGCGCCCGTCGAGACGAGGGTCGGACCGTCCACGATGGACAGTTCGTCACGCCACGCATCGACTGCGGCGGTGCGGTCCTGCCGGTACAACCAGTCCAGGAAGTCGGCGTAGTCGGTTGTCGACGAGCGGCTTTCGTCGTCGTCGATGACGTAGCCCTCGATAAGGTCGGCCAGGACGAGCGGTCCGGACCACCCGTCGAACAGCAAGTGGTGGTTGGTGACGATGAGCGCGGCACGTGGCCCGGACTCGCCCGGGAGAGTCGCCAGTACGAACCGGATCAGCGGAGGTGAGGCGAGGTCGAAGCGCTCGACACGCTCGGCGATCGCGATATCGTCGAGAAGCACATCGGCCGCAGCCACCGTCTTGCCACTCAGATCAACGGTACGCCAAGGAAGTTCGACGGACTCCGGCACCACCACGGCGAGCGCACCGCTCGACGGTTGCACAAAGCCGGACCGCAGCACCCGATGCCGTTGCAGGAGACGCGCAGCGGCGCGCCGCAGGCGGTCGGCGTCCTGATCGCCGTCCAGCCGGATGACGGACTGGGTGACATAGACGTCGACGGAGGCGTCGGTTCCGTCGTGCCGGGCCGCCTCGACGTACAGCCCTTGCTGAAGTGGCGACATCGGCCAGATGTCGGCGGCTCGATACCGCGCGGCGAGGTCGTCGAGGTCGTGCTGGGTCAGATCGGCGCCCGGTACGTCGGAGGGCGTGAGTCCCATGTCGCCGACCCTGTCGACCTCGTCGACGAGCACTGCGAGAGCTTCCTGGAATCCACCGGCGATCTCGGCGACCTCAGAGCCGGTCAATACGTCGGCGGGATAACCGAAGTCGGCGACGATCTGGCGTCCGCGTGCACCGCCACCCACGTGGACGTGCACGTTGAGCGCGGCGAGGGCCCGCATGTCGCCGGTGATCGTACCGGGCAGCGCGGGCGCGTCCGTCGCGAACGTGAATCCGGCAGCGTCGGCATCCGGGCTCGACTCGACACGACCTGTGCCTGCGACGCCCATGAAGTTGTAGAGGACTGGCGGCAACGGACGATTGCGGAGTTCGCTTCCGGCGGCGTAGCGCAGCGGTGCGAAACCGATGCCCTTGTCCGGGGTGTCGGCGAGGAGTTCCTTGACCGCCCGCACCGTGTCCGTCGGCACTCCATCGTCCGCCGACGGCGTCACCGTCACCGGAGTGAAGGCGGTGAACCAGCCGACGGTGCGCGACAGGTCGGCCCCGGGTTGAATCTGCTCCTCGCGCCCATGCCCTTCCAGGAGGATGGACACGCCCCTGTCGGCGTCGCCCGAGTCGGGCTGCGCCCGCTGCCAGCGCTCGATCGCATTGATGAGCGCGGCGACGAGGATCTCGTCGGTGCCGGTGTGGAAGGCCGCGGCCACCCGGGTCAGCACGGCTTCGGAGACCGTTGCGTCGACAGTCGACGTGATGGTGGTGACGGTGCGTTCGCGGTGACGGGCGCGATCCAGTCGCCGCCCGAGAACGGTGTCACGCTCCGGCAGTCGCTGCTCCCACGATTCCGCCTCGGCGGGCCGGGTCCGCGGGAGTTCCTCGAGCACACCCGCCCATCGCCGCGCAGAGGTGACCTCTCCGGGCAGCTCGATCGGCACACCCGTGGTCCGCTGCGTCCACGCCGTGGCGAGCTCGGTCGCGACGACGGGCCAGGAGATTATGTCGATGGCGATGTGGTGCACGGACACCATCAGGCGGCCGTCGCCACCGGACCGCGGGCGCAGACCGGTCACCTCGACGAGCCGTCCGGCGGCGGGGTCGAGCCGGCCCAGAGCGGCTCGGTGCTCGGTGTGCAGCAGGTCGTCGAACTCAGCGGTTCCGGGATCGGCGTCGACGTCGACGATGCGGACGGCGGCGGTCGGGTCGAACGCCGCCGCGCCTGCGGTGAGGACCCATCCGTCGTCCGGGGATTCGACGAGCGTCGCCGTCAGCATCGGATGGTTGGCCACCACGGCGTCGAGCACGGCCCGGAGGTCGTCGACCCCGATCGCCGCGGGCAGCGTCAGTGTGACGGTCTGCGAGAAGTCGGCAAAATCCTCCGCCCGATCGGAGAGCTCGAGCATCCAATGCACTCCGGGGGTGAGCGCGGTCGGTCCGACACCGCCTCCCTCGTACTCCGGCAGGACCGCGGCCTCCCGGCTCGTGGTCGCCCGGGCGATGGCGCGGATCGTCTTGTGTTCGAAGATGTCCCGCGGGCTCACGTCCAATCCGGCCGCCCGCAGCATCGACGAGAGCTGGATCGACATGATCGAATCGCCGCCGAGGCCGAAGAAGGATTCGGTCACCGAGACATCGTCGATCCCGAGAACACGGGCCACCACATCGACGATGGCACGCTCGGCGTCGGTCGCGGCAGGCACGTGACCGGTTTCAGGCGAACCGAACTCGGGTGCGGGCAAGGCCTTGCGATCGAGTTTCCCTGCGCTGTTGAGTGGCACCTCGTCGAGCACCGACCAGACCGTCGGCCGCATGTGCTCCGGCAGCGACCGCGCCACGACACCCTTGACGATGTCGAGATCAACCGACGAACCCGCCACGTAGGCCACGAGATGCTGGGCGCCGCCCGGCGCAGTGGCCACGGTCGCCGAAGCGTGTACGACGCCAGGCGAGGACGAGAGCACCGACTCGATCTCGCCGAGCTCGATCCGCTGACCACGCAACTTCACCTGGAAGTCGCTGCGCCCCAGATACTCCAGCTCACCGTGTACTGATCGACGCACCAGATCGCCGGTGCGGTACAACCGGGCCCCCGGCAGACCGTACGGATCCGCGACAAATCGCTCCGCAGTCAGCTCAGGCCGAGAAACGTACCCGCGCGCCAGCTGCACCCCGCCCAGGTACAACTCCCCCGGGATCCCAGGGCCGACCACATGCAGACGATCGTCCAGCACCAGGGCGCGGGTATTCCATACCGGCGTACCGATGAATACTGTCGGCTCGCCCGACTCCACCTCGTGGTGAGTGACATCGACAGCGGCCTCGGTCGGGCCGTACAGGTTGTGCAAGCGCGCACCGGGCAGCGAGCTGCCGGCTGCCTGCGCGACGGACGGGGCCAGCGCCTCACCCGAGGTGAACACCTGCCGCACCGAGGTCAGGGCACCGAGTCCGGCGGCACCGAGAACGTCGATGAACGCCGACAGCATCGACGGGACGAAATGCAGCGTGCTGACCCGTGCGCTGCGAATCAACTCGGCAAGGTACAGCGGATCCCGGTGACCGTCCGGCCGGGCGATCGCCAGTTGGGCGCCGACCATGAACGGCCAGAACAACTCCCACACCGACACATCGAAGGTGGTCGGGGTCTTCTGCAGCACCACATCGGAGGGCTCCAGGGCATAAGAGTCCTGCATCCACGTGAGTCGGTTGACGATGGCCGCGTGTGACACAGTCACGCCCTTGGGGCGACCCGTCGACCCGGAGGTGAACAACGTGTACGCCGGATGATCACCACGCAGTGCCATGATCCGGTCCGCATCGGTCACCGGCACCACGTCGGGCTCGATGGCAGTCGATGCGCCGACGATCATCGTGTCGACCGACAGCGCGGAGGTCAGCGAATCCCCACTCTCGGCGACGAGCACCAGTCGTGCACCAGAGGTCGTGAGCATGTATTCGACCCGAGCCACGGGAGCATCCGGATCGACGGGCACGTAATGTCCGCCGGCGGCGATGATCGCATGGACCGCGATGAGCAGCTCGACCGAACGTGGGATGGCCACGGCGACTGCTACTTCCGGTCCGACGCCACGGTCGATCAGAATCCGCGCGACAGCAGACACACGTGCGTCGAACTCACCACGGCCGACAACCCGGTCACCGAAGACCAGCGCCGTCGACGACGGCGACCCGGACGACGCGAGCAGTTCGGGCAGGGTCCGTGCCGGCACCTCGGCCGCCGGCCCATCGGAGAACGCGATCTGACGCTCGATCTCGTCGGCGCCGAGGATATCGATGTCACCGACCGCCAGGTTGTGGTCGGCGGCGAAGGCGGTTGCGATCGCGGTGAGAGCCGACGCGGCTCGCTGTACGGTCTCATGGTCGAAAAGCTCGGTGGCATAAACAATCTTGCCGATCATCTCGTCACCGGTGTCGACCAGACCGAACGTCAGATCGAACTTCGCGGAGTCCGTCTCGGGATCGACCGCCTCGATCTGCAGGTCACCGATCTGATTCAGGTGGGCTGCGCTACCACCACTGGACTGCTCGAACACCAACAGCACCTGGGCCAATGGTTCGAACGACTCCGAGCGCACCGGATCCAACGCCTCGACGACCTGCTCGAACGGCGCGTCGGCGTGGGCGAAGGCATCGAGATCGGTACGCCTGATCTGCTCGATCAGGTCCGCCGGCGTCGTCCCGGGGTCGACGGCGGCACGCAGGACGAGCGTGTTGACGAACAGACCCACCAGGTCGTCGAGAGCGGAGTGCCCGCGCCCGGCCACCGGCGTGGCGATGGCGATGTCGTCGGTCGCCGACAGTCGCGCCAGCAGGGTGGCAACGGCAGCGTGGATGACCATGAACAGCGTCGCTCCATGCGTCTGCGCGAGCGTCTGCAGGGCATCGCGGAGTTCGGCGGGAAGCCGGAACTCGACGGTGGCGGCGTCCGTGGACACGACCGCGGGTCGCGATCGGTCCACCGGGAGCTCCAGATGATCGGGCAGACCTGCGAGCTCATCCGACCAGTAAGCGATCTGACGACCCAGTAAGGACTCCGGATCGGCCGGATCGCCGAGTGCCCGACGTTGCCAGATCGCGTAGTCGGCATACTGCAGCGGCAGCTCGTCCCAGCTCGGGGCCTCGCCGGAGATCCTCGCCTGGTAGGCGAGGATCAGGTCCCGGGCCAGCGCGGGAGCTGATTCACCGTCAGAAGCGATGTGGTGCACGACGATCACCAACACATGCTCATCACGGCCGACCTCGGCGACGCGCACCCGGATCGGGGCATCGGTGGTGACGTCGAAGCCGCGCGCGAGAATCGAGCGAGCGCCCACATCGTCGGTACGGAACCAATCGATGTCCGCGACGCCGACGGGCGGCGCGACGCGCTGCGACGGGAGCCCGTCGACACCCCCCGGGTACACCGTGCGCAACACCTCGTGGCGGTTGATGACATCCGCGAGGGCTCGCCCCATCGCGGTGTCGTCCACCTCGCCACGCAGTCGCAGCACGACCGGGATGTTGTAGGCGGGCGAGTCGGGTTCGAGTTGATTGATGAACCACATCCGCTGCTGCGCAAACGACAGCGGGATCTGCTCGGGACGCGGGTGCGGTGAGCGCGCCGGGCCGACCGGGGTCTGCGCGCCGGACATCTCAGCGTCGACGAGGGCAGCGGCCAGATCACGTGGCGTCGGGGCATCGAAGAGCGCCCGTACCGGCACCTGGACCCCCAGCGCCTCGGCTACGCGGGCGGCGACCCGGGTGGCCGACAGCGAGTTGCCGCCGAGATCGAAGAAGCCGTCGACCACCGACACCCGGTCGACGCCGAGCACATCGGCGAACACACCTGCAACGGTCGACTCCGCATCGGTCTCCGGCGCCACGTACCGGCCCGCGGCGAACACCGGTTCGGGCAACGCCCGACGATCCAGTTTGCCCGCCGAGTTCAGCGCGATGTCGTCGAGAACCATCCACACCGACGGCCGCATGTATTCCGGCAATGCCTCTGCCGTCGCCGACTGCACCGCGGACAGGTCGATCGATCGGCCGGGCGCGCCGGCCAGATATGCGACGAGATGCTGCCCGCCGTCGGGCCCGTCGACGACGGTCGCCGCCACGTGGACAACGCCTTCGGCGTCGGCGATCGCCGCCTCGATCTCACCGAGCTCGATCCGCTGTCCGCGCAGCTTCACCTGGAAGTCGGTGCGGCCCAGGTACTCCAGTTCATCGCGCGAGTTCCACCGGACGAGGTCGCCGGTGCGGTACAAGCGGGTTCCCGGCTCACCGAAGGGGTCGGCGACGAATCGCTCCGCCGTCAGGTCCGGCCGCGCCGCATACCCGCGCGCCAACTGCACACCGCCGACGTAGAGTTCGCCTGCGACGCCAATCGGGACCGGATGCAACCGCGCATCCAACACATACGCCGTCGAATTCCACACCGGCGCACCGATGGCCACCGACGGGACATCCCGGTCGATCGCCTCGATCTCCTGATAGGTGATCTCGACGGCGGCCTCGGTCGGACCGTACAGGTTGTAGAACAACACGTCCGGGAGCAGCGCGCGCGTCTCGGCCGCCACCGCGGGCGGCAACGCCTCTCCGGTCGTCGACACGATCCGCACCGAATCGAGGGCCCGCACCCGTTCGGCGCCCGCCACCTCCAGGAACACCGACAGCATCGACGGCACGAAATGCACCATCGTGACGCGGTGTTCGGCGATCTGCTCGGCGACGTGCACGGGGTCGAGGTGTCCGTCGGCCCGCAGGATCACCATGCGCGCGCCGACCATCAGGGGCGCGAAGATCTCCGGTACGGAACAGTCGAACGTGTACGGGGTCTTGAGCATGACCGCATCGGTCGCGTCGATCGGCAGCTCGTCCAGGCCCCACCAGAGGCGGTTGACCACCGCGTCGTGCGGCAGGGTCACGCCCTTCGGGCGACCCGTCGAGCCGGACGTGAAAATGGTGTAGACCGCATGATCCGGTCCAAGCGGCACGCGGCGGTCGGCGTCGGTCACCTCTGCCGCGGCAGGATGGTCGGGATCGACCTCTGCGGCCGCATCGACCTCGACGATGCGCAGTTCTGCGGCGAGGTCGTCGATCGCCGCCGGGCGGTCGGTGTGCGCATCGACCAGCACCACCCCAACGCCTGCGGTGTCGACCATGTACCGGGCACGATCTGCCGGCACCCCGGGGTCGACCGGGACATACTGACCGCCTGCCGTGACCACGGCGTGGATGGCCAGCACCATCTCGACGGATCGCGGAATGCACACGGCCACCGACGTGTCCGGGGCGACACCGAGCGCGATGAGGTCACGGGCAAGGACGTTCACGCGGGCGGCGAACTCGCGATAGGTCAGGGTCCGGTCGCCGGACACCAGCGCCGTGGCGTCCGGTGTGGCCGCTGCCTGCCGGACCAATGCGGTGGGCACCGTGTCACGCGGCAGGTCCTTGTCGCGGCCTGCCGACAGGGCGCGTCGGCGCCTGCGGTCGCTCTCGGTGAGCAGCTCCACATCGCCGATCGGCGTGGCGGGGGCGGTGACGAGCTCGCGCAGGAGACGCTCGAAGCGGGCGGCGAACTCGACGATCGTCGCCTCGGTGAACAGGTCGGTGGCATAGATGATGTTGCCGCCGAGGGCCGCGGTCGGGTCGTCGGCGCGCTCGGGCGAGACCTCGATGGTGAGATCCACCTTGGCCGAGGGCGCGCCGGCGTCGACCGGGGTGACGCTCAGACCGGGCAGGGCGAGCGCGTCGGAGAGCGCCCGCTGGTAGGCCAGCATCACCTGGGTCAGTGGTGCGAACGCCTCGGAGCGCAGCGGATTCAGCTTCTCGACGAGGTGCTCGAACGGCACATCGGCGTTGGCGAAGGCGTCGAGGTCGGTGCTGCGCGTCGCCGCGACGACGTCGGCGAATCCGGCAGCGGGATCGATCTCGGTGCGCAACACCAGGGTGTTGACGAACATACCGACGATCTCGTCGAGTTCGGCGCGGCCGCGACCGGCGACCGGGGTGCCGATGGCGATGTCCGAGGTCCCGGACAGCCGCGCGAGAAGTACTGCCAGACCGGCGTGCAGCACCATGAACTCGGTGGCCCCGAGTTCGCGGGCGAGGTCGGTGATGCCGCGCCGGGTGTCACTCGGGATGGTGAAGCGGATGTTCGCCCCGCGCATGCTCGCCACCGGCGGCCGGATGTGGTCGGTCGGCAGGGCGAGCAGGTCGGGCAGCCCATCGAGGGTTCGAACCCAGTGCGCCATCTGTCGGCCCAGCACCGAGGTCGGATCGTCGGTGTCGCCGAGCACGCGCTGCTGCCAGAGCGCGAAGTCGGCGAACCCGACCGCGAGCGGAGCCAGGTCGGGGCGCTGTCCGTGGCGACGTGCCTCGTAGGCGGCCAGCAGGTCACGCACCAGCGGCCCGGTCGACTCCCCGTCGGCCGCGATGTGGTGCGTGACGACGAGAAAGACGTGATCGTCGGTTGCCAGTCGGGCGATTCGCGCACGGATCGGCATGTCGGTGGTGACGTCGAACCCGGTGGTGGCGACAGTGGCGATCGTGTCGAAGGCCGCCGCCGGATCGTCGATCTCGGCCCAGTCCAGCTGCTTGCGGGCCTCGTCGACACCGACGATGACCTGACGTGGGCGTCCGTCGGCGGCCGGGAACACCGTGCGCAGTGTCTCGTGCCGCTCGACGACGTCGCCGAGCGCGGCACGCAACGCCTCGACGTCGACCTGTCCACGCAGCCGGAGTGCCACCGGCAGGTTGTAGGCCGGGGAACCGGGTTCGAACCGGTTGATGAACCACATCCGCTGCTGTGCTGTGGACAACGGGATGACGTCGGGGCGCGGGCCCGCGACGAGGGGCTCGACCTCGGTGTCACCGGTGTGGATGCGGCGCGCGAGGTCTCGGACGGTCGGTGCCTCGAACAGATCCCGGACACCCACATCGGCTTTGAGAGCACCGCCGACGCGCGCGCTCACCCGGGTGGCCGAGAGCGAGTTGCCGCCGAGGTCGAAGAAGCTGTCGGTGACCGACACCCGATCCACGCCGAGCACCTCGGCGAAGACCTGTGCGATCGTCTCCTCGATCTCACCGTCCGGTGCCACGAGTTCCCCGGCGGCGAACTCCGGCTCGGGCAGCGCACGCCGATCGAGCTTGCCGGTGGTGCCGAGCGGAACGTCGTCGAGCGTCATCCACACGGTGGGACGCATGTATTCGGGCAGCGCACCGGCAACCCGGTCGCGCACCGCGTCGAGATCGAGGCGCTGGCCGGGTCCGGCCGCCACATACGCGACGAGATGCTCGCCGCCGCCGGGGGCCGTGGCGACGGTGGCAGCCGCGTGGACGACGCCCGGTGCGGAGGTCAGCACCGATTCGATCTCGCCGAGCTCGATGCGCTGGCCGCGCAGTTTCACCTGGAAGTCGGTGCGGCCCAGGTACTCGATCTCTCCCGACATGCTCCAGCGGACGAGGTCGCCGGTGCGGTAGAGCCGACCGCCGTTGCCGAACGGATCTGCCACGAAACGTTCGGCGGTGAGATCCGGACGCGCCGCGTAGCCGCGGGCGATCTGCACGCCGCCGAGGTACAACTCGCCTGCGATACCCGGCGGCACCGGACGCAGCCGGTCGTCGAGGACCCACACCGCCGTATTTCGGATCGGACCGCCGATCGGCACCACCGTGCTGTGCTCGCCCACGGTTCCGATGGTCTGCGCGGTCACCTCCACGGCGGCCTCGGTGGGGCCGTACAGGTTGTGCAGCGCCACGTGCGGGAGTCGTTCGCGGGCGGCCCGGGCGAGGGCGGGGGGCAACGCCTCCCCCGCGATGTAGAGGTGGCGCAGTCCGGTCATGGCGGCGAGTTGCTCGTCGTCGACGACATCGAGGAAGGCGGCGAGCATCGAGGGGACGAAGTCGACGGCCGCGATGCCGTGCCGGGCGACGAGTGCGGCCAGGTAGGCGGGATCGGCGTGTCCACCGGGGCGGGCGACGATCACCCGCGCACCGATCATGAACGGTGCGAACAGCTCCGGCACCGACACGTCGAAGGTGTACGGCGTCTTCAGGATGGTGGCCGACGTCGCATCGACCCCTTCGAAGGTCTCCAGTCCCCACCGGAGTCGGTTGACGACCGACCGATGGGAGACGGTGACGCCCTTGGGGCGGCCGGTCGATCCGGAGGTGAAGATCGTGTAGGCCGCGTGCTCCGGGCGCAACGGTGCACGGCGATCGTCATCGGTGATCGCCGCACCCGCATCGGCCGGAACACTCGCATCGACCACCATGGTGTCGACGCCCGCAGCGGCGATCGCCGCAGGCACTCCCCCGGGCCCGATGAGAATCGTTGTCACCGAGGCGGTGTCGGTCATGTAGCGCACCCGGTCGGCCGGCGCCTCGGTGTCGATCGGCACATACTGACCGCCGGCGACCGTGATCGCGTGCACCGCAACGAGCATCTCGATCGACCGTGGCAGACAAACTCCCACCGCGTCGTCGGGTCCGATGCCCGCCGCGATCAGCGACCGCCCGAGAGCGTTGACCTGCGCGCTGAACTCGCCGTACGTGATCTCGCGGTCGCCGTCGATCGCGGCGAGGGCATCCGGTGTGAGCGCGGCCTGTGCGGCCAGACCCGCGCCCACGAAGTCGGCCGGTTCATCGATCCGGTCGCCGTGACTCCACGTCTCGACGATGTCGCGGTCCGCGGGTGTCAGCAGGTCGACATCGCCGACACGGCCCGGATCCTTGGCGCTGAGCGCGATCAGGATCTGTGTGTAGGCGTTGCCGAGATGCTCGATCTGGGCTTCGGAGAACGCGTCCGGTAGGTATTTGAGCTGTAAGGACAAGCCCGAAGTGGCGGCATCGGCCGTGGCGCCCGAGCTCTCACGTGCCGGTGCGGCGATCAGGTTCAAGGGGTAGTGCGTTGCATCTCCGGTGCGGATCGCCGTGATCTGGAGGTCGTCGGACTGTCCGTTGTCGGCGATCGTATCGGCGTCGACCGGGTAGGACTCGTAGACGGTGAGGGTGTCGAACAGCGCGTGGTGGCCGGTGGTCGCGGCGATGTCGGCCAGGCCCATGTGCTGGTGATCGAGGAGTCGGGTCTTGGTGTCCTGCAAGGCACGTACCGCGTCGTCGATCTGCTGCTCGGGGTCGACCGTGACCGCGACGGGCAGCGTGTTGATGAACAGGCCGACCATCTGCTCGACGCCGTCGATGTCGGCCGGACGGCCCGATACCGTCTCGCCGAAGCCGACCGTCTGCTGCCCGGTGAGCCGCGACAACAGGACCGCCCAACCGAACTGGAGCAGGGTCGAGGTGGTGACGCCGAGTCGCCGAGCGGCGTGCCCGAGGGCGATCCCCAGATCGGCCCCGGTGTCGATGACGTGCTCGCGCGGCCGCGCATCCTCGGTGGCCACCCTTCCGGGGGCGACCACGGTCGGGCCGTCGAGGCGGGCCAACGCGTCCGACCAGACCGCACGCGCGGCCGCGTCGTCCCGCCGGGCGAGCCACTGCAGGAAGGTCGCGAAATCTCCACTGTCGGTGGAGGTCAACGGGTGACCGCCGAGATACGTGCCGAACAGGTCACCGACGATCAACGGTCCCGACCACCCGTCCACCACGAGGTGATGGCTGGTGACGACGAGTGCGGCGCGGGATCCGGGCAGCAGCACCAGCGCGAATCGGATGAGGCCGGGTTCGGAGAGGACGAACGGACGCCGCATCTGATCGACCGCGATCGATTCGAGGCGCTCGTCGGGCTCCCCCGTCTCGTCGCGGAGATCGATCGTGGCCCACTCCGGATCGATCCGGGGCGGCACGACCGCGACGACCGTCCCCTCGACGGTCCGCACGTAGCCCGAGCGCAGCACTCGATGGTGAGCCAGGAGACGTATTGCGGCAGATCGCATCCGCTCGACGTCGACATCGCCCGCGAGTTCGATCACGGCCTGCGTCACGTACACGTCGACCTCTGCGGTCGCGGACCTCTCGTCGCCCGGCGTGGCCCCGAGTTCGGCCTGGAAGTAGAGCCCCTGCTGCAGCGGGGTCAGTGGCCAGATCTCGGCACCGGGATAGCGGCGACCCAGATCATCGATCTCGTCCTGGCGCAGACGCGGTCCGATGAGATCTGACGGGGACGGCCCCGGGTCCGCGGCCTCGGTCGCCGCGACGATGGCGGCCAGCTCGGTGGACCAGCGGGCTCCGAGATCGGTGACCTCGTCGTCGGTGAGCGAACCCGGCCGATACGCGAATGATGCGCGGAGCCGTCGGTGCCCGTCGATGACGACGGTCTGCACGTCCACCGACAGCGCATGCGGCATCACCAGGGCGCCGCTGAGCGTCGACGGGAGCTCGACGGCGTCGCCGGACGGGACGAATGCCTCATCGGCGGCGTCGCTGTTCTGCTGGCCCGACGCAGCGACATTTCCGAAGTAGTTGAACCCGATCGAGGGCAGGCGCCTGCGCCCGAGCTCGGCCAGGTCGGCGAGGGTCGCGGCATCGGTGTCCGAGCCGGTGAGAACGCGCGGCGCGAGATAGCGCAGCAGGCCGAATCCGAGGCCGTGGTCTTCACGGCCCCGGAGCTCCTCCTTGGTCTCCTTGACCGTGCGCACGACGTCATGAGCGCGGCCGACCGGGATACGCACCGGGGATATCGTCGTGAACCACCCGACGGTTCGCGATAGGTCGACGGCGCGCGGATCGTCACCGCGGGCGGCGATCTCGGTTTCCCGGCCGTGGCCCTCGACGCCGAACACGACTGCATCGTCGACCGCCCCTGGGTCGTCGACACCCGCTGTGTGTTCGCCGGTCCACCCATGGACGGCCCTGGCCAGCGCGGCGAGCAGCGCATCCTGGGTACCGGCCCCGAAGGCTTCGGGCACGGTGGTGAGCAGCGCGCGTGTGGTGTCGGCGTCCACCAACAGCGGCACGGTCACCGGCTGCGCCGCACGGGTCTCGGCGCGGCCGAGTTCACGGCCGATGCGCGGTGGGTTCGCCGGCAACCGCTCCAGCCAGTACGGCAGTTCGGTCAACCGGTCGGCCGCGTGGTCGGCGAGCAACCGGGACCACCGACGAACCGACGTACCTTCGGGTTGCGGTGCCGGGGTGAGACCGGATTCCCGCTGCGACCACATGGTCGCCAGGTCGACCACGATCGTCGGCCACGACACCGCATCCACCGCGAGGTGATGGATGACGATCAGCAGCCGGGCGCCGGCACCGACCGCGGTACCGCCGTCGGGGATCTCGACCGCGTCGGGTACCACCACGACGCAGCGCAGGATGTCGCCCGTTGCGGGATCGAGTTCGGCGAGTGCCTCGGCGTGCAGATCGGTGATCGCGCCGGCGAACTCCGCGCTGCCGGGCGACGCCCCCACCGCTGCGATCCGCACCAGTCGCCCGGTGTCCACGGGGGCTCCGGTGTCGAGGTTCCACTCCCCCTCGACCCGGCGCAGTCGCACGGTCAGCATCGGGTGGGCGGCGACGAGCGCGGCGACCATGTGCCGCAGGTCATCTCCGGTCAGGCCGGCGGGCAGATGGAGGAGATTGGCCTGCGAGAAGTCGGCGAAGTCCGCGGGCGAATCGGCATGCTCGAGCATCCAGTCGACGATCGGGGTGATCACCATCTGTCCGGACGGCCCGTCGGGCAGTTCCGCGAGCGGTTCCACCGCCGCGCCGACGACACCCGCCGCCGCGGCCATCGCGCGGATCGTCTTGTGTTCGAAGATGTCCCGAGGGGTCAGGGCCAAACCCGCGGACTTGGCCGCGGATGCCAGCTGGATGGACATGATGCTGTCGCCGCCGAGGGTGAAGAACGAGTCGGTGGCGCCCACCCGTTCGGCACCCAGCAGGCCGGCGACGATGCCTGCCAGGGTGCGCTCGGAATCCGTCGCGGGTGGCACGAACTCGGTGTCGGCGACGAAGTCCGGGGCGGGCAGGGCGGCCCGGTCCAACTTGCCCGCGGGGGTCAACGGCAGCGCGTCGAGCACGATCAGCTGCGCAGGCACCATGTGAGCGGCCAGTCGCCTGCCTGCCTCGCGCGACACCGCGGCGGTGTCGAGGACCGTCCGGTCGTCGGCTACAAGGTAGCCGACCAGTCGGGTCCGTCCGGCGGGGTCCTCGGCACCCAGGGTGAGCGCATGGGCGACGCCCGGGGCGGCGGCGAGCACGGCGTCGATCTCGCCGAGTTCGACTCGCTGGCCGTTGATCTTCACCTGGTGGTCGGCACGCCCGGCGAACTCGATCTCGCCTGCGGGAGTTCGCCGGACCAGGTCGCCGGTGGCGTAGAGGCGTGACCCGGGCAGTCCCAGCGGATCGGCGACGAATCGCGCGGCGGTCAGGCCTGCCCTCGCGAGGTACCCGCGCGCCAGGCCGGGCGCCGAGAGATACAGCTCGCCGATGACGCCGTGCGGCACCGGGTTGAGGCGCTCGTCCAGGATGTAGGCGGTGAAACCGCGGATCGGCCGCCCGATGGTGACCGGTCGGCCCGGCAGCGATCGGCCGGCGGTCGCCCAGATCGTCGCCTCCGACGGTCCGTAGAAGTTGAACAGTGCCCGCCCCTCGACGGCCCACCGATCGATCAGGTCGGGTGGGCACGCCTCGCCACCCGTGGCGAGGTGCTTGAGCGTGGTCAGTCCCGCGGGATCGACGGTGGCGAGCACGGTCGGCGTGATCAGTGCATCGGTGATCCGGTGCCGCGCGATGAGGGCGGCGAGTTCGGCGCCACCGTAGATCTCGGCAGGCGAGACCACCAGCGTGTGCCCGGAGCCGATGGCCCAGATCATCTCCAGCATCGAGGCGTCGAAGCTCGGCGATGCCACGTGCAGGACGCGTGTGGCGGGGCCGGAGGACACTTCACGCAGCGCCTGGACGAGGTCGGAGATGCCGCGGTGGTTGACGGCGACCGCCTTGGGGCGACCGGTCGAGCCGGACGTGTAGATCAGGTAGGCGAGGTTGTCGAGGCGTACCGGTGCGAGCCTGTCGGCGTCGGTCACGGCGTCCGCCGACTCCCGCCCGGTCGCCTCGATCAGGTCGGTGTCGTCGAGGACCAGCCAGTGGGGCTGATCGCGGTCGCCGAGCGTGACGCGGTCGGCGGCCGTCGTGAGGCCCAGGGCCGCACCCGAATCCGACAGCATGTGGTCGATGCGCTCGTCAGGGTAGGTCGGGTCGATCGGCAGGTAGACGCCGCCTGCCTTGATCACCGCCCAGGTGGCGATGACCGACTCGATCGACCGCGCGATGCCGACCGCGACGACCACGTCCGGTCCCACACCGCGGCGGATCAGGGTGCGGGCGAGCCGGTTGGTCCGGGATTCGAACTCCTGGTAGTCGATCGTCTCCGCGTCACTGATGAGCGCGGCATGCTCCGGATCGAGGGCGCGGTCGCCGAGGACCTCGGGGAGAGTCTTCCCGCCACCGAAGGTCTCGTTCGCCCGGGCCGCCGCCGCGAGTTCGGCTCGGACGGCGTCCATCTCCCGCCGCTGGGCATCGTCGAGCAGATCGATGTCGCCGACGGCGGCGGTCCGGTCGCCGGTGACCGCGCCGAGGACCCGCAGCCACGTGTCGGCGAACCCCAGGATCGTCGCCTCGTCGAACAGTGCTCGCGCATAGAGGAACTCGGCCGTCAGGCCGGGGGCCCCGCCGCTTCCGGAGTGTTCGCGCACGCCGACGGTGAGGTCGAACTTGGCATCCTGTTCGGCGAGGTCGAGAGGTTCGATCTCGAGTCCGGCCCCGGTGAAGGCCGCGCGACCGCTCGTGTCGTCGGTCGCATAGGTGAACGCGATCTGGGTGAGCGGTGCGTGCGCTGTGGATCGTTCCGGTGCCAGCGCATCGACGAGTTGCTCGAAGGCGACGTCGCCGTGGGCGAAGGCGTCGAGGTCGACGGCGCGGACCTCGGCGAGGAAGTCCTCGACCGACACCGCCGGGTCGACGGCGGTCCGCAAGACCAACGTGTTGACGAACATGCCGATCAACTCGTCGAGGACGGCCTGTCCGCGGCCGGCGACGGGCGCCCCGATCACCACGTCACGTGTCGCGGCGAGCCGGGCCACGGTCAGGGCGAGTGCGGCGTGGCACACCATGAACGGCGTGAGGCCGGTGTCGGCTGCGGTGCGGTGCACGGCAGCGGCGAGATCCGCGGGTATGTCGATGCTCGCGCGTTCGCCGTCGGCTTCGAGCACCGACGGCCGCGGCCGGTCCATGGGCAGGTCGGTGACCGCCGGGATCTCGTCGAGGACCGACAGCCAGTGCGCGAACTGCCTCCCGACGGGTGAGGTCGCGTCGTCGGTGCGGCCGAGTGTCCGGTGTTGCCACAACGCGAAATCGGCGTACTGGACGGTCGGCGGCTCGGCGGCCGAACCGCCGCCGGTACGCGTCAGGTAGGCACGAACCAGATCTGTCGCGAGAACCTTGGCAGACTCCCCGTCGAAAGCGATGTGATGGCACACCACGATGACGTCGGTGGTCGCCGAATCCGCTGCCCGCCAGACTCGTCCGCGAATCGGGAGGTCGCGCGCGACGTCGAAGCCGCGGGCGGTGGCATCGCGCAGATCGCCGGATTCGCGGGCGAGCGACCAGTCGAGATGCTCGGCGGCGGCGTCGACGTCGAGGATGCGCTGTGCGGGTCGTCCGTCCACGGTGGGATATACGGTGCGCAGGATCTCGTGTCGTCCGATCACGTCCAGCAGCGCATCGAGCAGGGCGTCGTGATCGACATCTCCGGTCAGCCGCAGACCCAACGGGATGTTGTACGCCGAGGATGCGGTGTCGAACTGGTTGATGAACCACATCCGCTGCTGCGCGAACGACAACGGGATGACGTCGGGCCGGGGCTGCGCGACGATCGGAGCCGTCGCACCGGTTCCCGGACGGACCCGTTCGGCCAGCGAGCGCACCGTCGGTGCGTCGAACAGGTCCCGCACCGAGACGTCGGTGTCGAGGGCGCGGCCGACGCGAGCGGCCACCCGGGTGGCGGACAGCGAATTGCCGCCGAGGTCGAAGAAGCTCTCCGTTGCCGATGCGCGGTCGAGGCCGAGGACCTCGGCGAAGACACCCGCGATGGCCACCTCGGTGTCGGTGGTTGGCGCCACGTACTCGGCGCCGCCGCGCTCCGGCGCAGGCAGGGCACGTCGGTCGAGCTTGCCCGAGCCGGTGAGCTCGACGCGCTGCAGTGGCATCCACACCGTCGGCCGCATGTACTCCGGGAGCAGGCGGGCCGTGAGTGCCTTGACCTGGTCCAGATCGATCCCGGTCGCGCCGGATTCCTCGGTGCTGCCTGCGAGGTAGGCGACCAGATGTTCGGATCCGTCGGCGGTGGTCGCGACGGTGGCTGCGGCGTGCACGACACCTGGCGCGGACACGAGCACCGCCTCGATCTCGCCCAGCTCGATGCGCTGACCGCGCAGCTTCACCTGGAAGTCGGTGCGGCCCAGGTATTCCAGATCACCTTGGGGGTCGTGGCGGACCAGGTCGCCGGTGCGGTACATGCGGGCCCCGGCCGGCCCGGCCGGGTCCGCGACGAACCGGTCAGCGGTGAGGTCGGTGCGTGAGGCGTACCCGCGTGCGAGTTGCAGGCCACCGAGGTAGAGCTCGCCGGGCACCCCGATGGGGACCGGATGGAGTCGGGCGTCGAGGACGCGCGTGGTGGTGTTCCAGACCGGCCGGCCGATCGGCACGGTGGTGTCGCCGTAACGCACCTCGTGGTGGGTGACGTCGACGGCTGCCTCGGTGGGTCCGTACAGATTGTGCAGCCGCACGTTCGGCAGCGCGTCCAGCGCGGCCGCGGCGACCGAGGGTGCCAGCGCCTCACCGGAAGTGAACAGCTGCCGGATCGACGACAAGGCGGAGAGCCCTTCGGGGCCGAGGACGTCGATGAAGGCCGACAACATCGACGGCACGAAGTGCGTGGTGGTCACCCGTTGCTCGCGGATCAGCTGCGCCAGGTAGGCCGGGTCGCGGTGGCCATCGGGGCGCGCGATGACGAGGGTCGCGCCGACCATCAACGGCCAGAACAATTCCCACACCGACACGTCGAAGGTCACGGGAGTCTTCTGCAGCACGACGTCCGCGCCGCGCAGTCGGTAGGAGTCCTGCATCCAGGCCAGGCGGTTCGCAATGGCCGCGTGGGTGATGACGACGCCCTTGGGGCGGCCCGTCGAGCCGGAGGTGAACAGGGTGTAGGCCGCGTGGTCGGGGGTCAGCGGAGCACTGCGGTCGGCATCGGTGACCGGTGAGGAGTCCGCGGGGACTGGCGCAGACACGTCGGCGACCACGAGGCGACGCTCCGAGTCGGCGAGCACGTCCGGCACGCTGCCGGGGCCGACGATCACTGCCGCCACGCGTGCGGTGTCGAGCATGTAATCGATGCGGTCCGCAGGCGCATCGGGATCGATCGGCACGTAGTGACCGCCCGCGGTCACGACCGCATGGATCGCGACCAGCATCTCCGCGGAGCGTGGGACCGCGACGGCGACCGCGACATCCGGGCCCACGCCCGCCCTGATGAGCTCGCGCGCAAGGCTGTTCACCCGGGCGCCGAAATCGGCGTAGGAGATGCTCCGGTCGCCGTCGACGAGGGCGGGCGCGCCGCGGTGTGCACGGACCGCAGTCGCCATCGCGTCGGGCAGTACCGGAGCGTCGGTGTCGACGTCGAGGCCGAGCGACCAGGCTCGGAGCTTGCCACGCCCGGCCGAATCGACCAGCGGCACATCGCCGATCACCGTCGCCGGGTCGTCGACGACCGCGCGCAGGATCGCGACATACCAGTCGGCGATCCGGACCGCCGTGTCGTGGTCGAACAGGTCGGTCGCGTAGACGATCGAACCGTCGAGGGCGGTGAGGCGGCCATCGTCGGAACGCGTGGCGGACAGGCCGACGGTGAGGTCGAAACGTGCTGCGGGCTCACCGGGTTCGGCAGGCGCGATGCTCAGGTCCGGCAGGTCGACCCGTGATTGCGCATGCTGTTCCAGCGTGAACATCACCTGTGCGAGCGGGGCGAAGGCCTCCGATCGGGTCGGGGCGAGTCGTTCGACGAGGTACTCGAACGGGACGTCCGCGTGGCCGAAGGCATCGAGATCGGTTCCGCGGGTGGCAGTCAGCAGGTCGCCGAACGACATCCCGGGGTCGATCTCGCTGCGCAGCACGAGGGTGTTGACGAACATGCCGATCACGTCGTCGAGGGCGGACTGTCCACGGCCGGCCACCGGCGTCGCGATGGCGACGTCGGTGGTGGCGCCGATGCGGCCGAGCAACGCTGCGAGGGCGCCATGCAGCACCATGAACGGTGTCGCACCATGGCGCCGGGCGAGATCGTCGACGGCGTCGACGAGATCGGCGGGGAGGTCGAATGCGGCGAGGCCACCCCGCAGCGATGCCGCGTCGGGACGCGGGCGATCGGTCGGCAGTTCGATGACGTCGGGCAGGTCGGCGAGCTGTTCGGTCCAGTACGAGACCTGCTGTCCCACGATCGAGTCCGGATCGTCGGCGGAGCCGAGCACTCGTTGCTGCCACAGCGCGAAGTCGGCGTACTGGACGGACAGGTCCGGCCATCCCGGTGCGGTGCCCGCGGTCCGTGCGGTGTAGGCGGTGACGATGTCGCGCAGCAGCGGGGCGAGCGACTCACCGTCGGCGGCGATGTGGTGGATGATCACCACGAGCAGGTGGTCGTCGTCCCCGGTCGAGACCAGCGCAGTGCGGATCGGTAGGTCGCGGGTGACGTCGAATGGTTGCCGGGCGAGATCGCGCGCGGTGGCGATGTCGGCAGGTCGGCTCCACCAGGATGTGTCGGTCGCCAGGATCGCGGGATCGAGGATCTGTTGTGCCGCATCGCCGTTCTCATCCGCCGGGAAGACGGTGCGCATGCTCTCGTGGCGGGTGATCACGTCGGCGAGCGCGGCGCGCAGGGCGTCGGCGTCGAGGCGGCCGGAGAGCGTCAGCGCGAACGGGATGTTGTAGGCAGGCGACGACGGGTCGAACCGGTTGATGAACCACATCCGCTGTTGTGCGCTCGACAGCGGGATGCGGTCGGGGCGTGGGCCTGCGACCAACGCTTCCGTTGCCGGCCCGGTGACATCGGCGACCTGGGCGGCGAGCGCACGGACGGTCGGTGCGTCGAAGAGGTCGCGCACCCCGACCCGGGTACCGAGGGCCTCGGCGACGCGGGCTGCGACCCGGGTCGCCGACAGGGAGTTGCCGCCGAGGTCGAAGAAGCTGTCGGCGGCCGACACGGTGTCGAGGCCGAGGACATCGCCGAACACTGCGGCGACGGCGCGTTCGGCATCGGTTCGGGGCTCGGCGTACTCCCCGGCCGCGAACTCCGGCTCGGGCAGAGCGCGGCGGTCGATCTTGCCCGCGGTGTTGAACGGCATCACCTCGAGCAGAGACCAGACCGTGGGGCGCATGTACTCCGGCAGCGTCTGCGCGGTGGTCTCGCGCACGGCCTCGAGGTCGATCGAATCGCCCGCGACGTAACCGACGAGGTGTTCGTCGCCGCTGGGTGTGGCCGCGACCATGGCGACCGCGTGCACGACGCCCGGCACGGATGCGAGGACGGCCTCGATCTCACCGAGTTCGATGCGCTGGCCACGCAGCTTCACCTGGAAGTCGGTGCGGCCCAGATACTCCAGCTCGCCGTCGGAGGTGTGCCGCACCAGGTCCCCGGTGCGGTACAGGCGTGCGCCGGATTCGCCGAACGGGTCGGCGACGAAACGGTCGGCGGTCAGATCCGGCCGGGCCGCGTATCCGCGCGCGAGCTGCACACCACCGAGATACAGTTCGCCTGCCACACCGGGCGGAACCGGACGCAGCTGCGGATCCAGCACCCGGGTGGTGGTGTTCCAGACCGGACGGCCGATCGGCACAGCGGTGTCGCCGGGCCGCACCTCGTACGAGGTGACGTCGACGGCCGCCTCGGTGGGTCCGTACAGATTGTGCAGCCGCGCGTTCGGCAGCGCCTCGAGTGCCGCGGCGGCCACCGGCGGCGCAAGCTCCTCCCCCGAGGTGAACACCTGGCGGATCGATGTCAGCTCGGCGAGACCGGCAGTCCCGACGACGTCGATGAACGTCGACAGCATGGACGGCACGAAGTGTGTGGTGGTCACCCGCTGCTCGCGGATCAGTTCCGCCAGGTAGGCCGGATCGCGATGGCCGTCGGGACGGGCGATCACCAATTGCGCGCCGACCATCAACGGCCAGAACAACTCCCACACCGACACGTCGAACGTGGCAGGCGTCTTCTGGATCGCGGCGTCGCCGGCGTCGAGCGGGTACGACGCCTGCATCCACGCGAGTCGATTCGCGATCGCCTCGTGCGTCACCGTGACGCCCTTGGGGCGGCCGGTCGATCCGGACGTGAAGAGCGTGTACGCGGGGCTCTCGGCCTGCAGCGGGGCGATCCGGTCGGCGTCGGTGATCGGCGCGACGGTCGCGTTCGGTGCCTCGGTCGGGACGGTGACGATGCCGATCTGCTGTGCGCTGAGAACGCCTGCGGTGTCGTCGGTCACGAGCACGAGCATCGCGCCCGACGTGTCGAGCATGTACCCGATCCGGTCAGCCGGGGCCTCCGGGTCGATGGGCACGTAGTGGCCGCCTGCCGCGACCACGGCATGCAGGGCGACGAGCAGTTCCACCGACCGAGGAATACACACGCCCACGGCGACTTCCGGTCCCACGCCGCGCGCGATGAGATCGCGTGCCAGGGCCGACACCCGCGAGCCGAACCGGGCGTACGTGACCGAGTCGCCCTCGAAGACGAGCGCGGTCGCATCGGGTGTCGCCCGGACCTGCGCGGCAACATGATCGGTGATGAGGCCGGCATCGACGCCGACGTCGTCGCCGTGCGCCCACCCGGTGACCAACGCCCGATCGGCGTCGCTGATGGTGTCGACGTCGGAGAGGAGGCGATCGGGCATCTCGACGAGCGTGGCCAGCACCGTGCGGACATGGTCGGCAACGCGCACCACGTCGTCGTCGCCGATCACGCTCGGCAGGTATGTGAAGGCGAACCGCATGCCGTCACCCGCCGGGCCGACGATCAGATTGAGCGGGTAGTGGGTGGAGTCGGCGAAGTCGACGCCGGTGATGTCCAGACCGGCCGCGCGACTCCCCGACGCGAGGGCGTCGGAGTCGACCGGATAGGACTCGTAGACGGTCAAGGTGTCGAACAAGACCGGGTGCCCGCCGATCTCGCCGATGTCGGCGAGGCCGAGATGCTGATGATCCAGCAGGCGGGTCTTGGCGTCCTGCAGTACCGATGCGACCTCGCCGAGGGTCTGCGCGGGATCGCAGTCGACGATCACCGGGTTGGTGTTGATGAACAGGCCGATCGCGGCCTCCACGCCGTCGAGGTCGGCCGGACGGCCGGACACGGTCTCACCGAAGGCGACCACCTGCTGCCCGGTCAGCCGGGACAGCGTGAGGGCCCAGGCCACCTGGATCGCGGTCGACGGCGTCACCCCGTGGTCGCGGGAGAAGCGATGCAGTCCGGAGACCAGGTCGTGGTCGAGGTCGACGTCGCGTTCCGCCGGTGTCTCGGCAACCGTGGCCCGCTCGGGTGCGAGGAGGGTCGGGCCGTCCAACGGCGCCAACGCCTCTCGCCACGCATCCCGCGCGGCGGCACCGTCCCGGTCGGCCAGCCAGGTGAGGAAGTCGGCGTAGTCGGCGCGGGGCGTCGGCGGGGTGGGAACCGCGCCGTCGCCGAGGTAGGCGGCGAACAGGTCGGCGATCACCAGCGGCCCGGACCATCCGTCGAGCAGGATGTGGTGGTTGGTGATGATCAGCCGGTGCTCACCCGACGGCATCGCAACCCCGACGAACCGGATCGGACCGGGTCGTGCGAGGTCGAAGCGGGTGGTGCGCTGCTTGCCCGCCAGTTCCGCCAGCCGCGACTGTGCCGTCGGGGCATCGAGAGCACTGAGATCGACTGTCTGCCAATCGGGTTCGACGATCGGCGGCACCACCGTGACGGGAGTGCCGTCGGTTGTCCGCACGTAGGCGGATCGCAGCACCGGGTGTGCGCGGAACAGTTCGCCTGCCGCCCGACGCATCCGGGACTCGTCGATGCCGCCGGCGATCGCGATGATCACCTGGACCGAGTACACGTCGATCTCACCGGGACGGTCGACGATCTCGGACTGGAACAGCAGCCCGTTCTGCAGGGGGGACAACGGCCAGAGGTCCGCCGCCGGATACCGGCCGCCGAGTTCGTCGATCTCGTGCTGCGCGAGTCCGGTGGTCACCACATCGGATTCGGACAGTCCGGGGTCGCCCACGGCGTCGAGGTCGGCCACGATGGCGTCGAGTCCGTCCTGCCACCGTCGCGCGATCCCGGTGACCTCGTCCTCGTCGAGGACACCGCCCGGGAAGCTGAAGTCGGCCCGCAGGATCCGGCCGTCGCCACCGGCGACCGCGGAGACGTTGACCGCCAGGGACGACAGCGCCACCATCGCGCCGGACACCGACGGGGGCAGCACCGGAGCGTCGGTCGCCGGCAGGAAGCCGGCGGCATCGTCCGCCGCGACATCGTTGCCCGCGGCAGGACCCGCAGGACCACTGACATTGCCGAAGTAGTTGAAGCTGATCGACGGGAGCCGCAGGTCTGCGAGCGGCGAGCCGTCGCGCAGGTAGCGCAGTGACCCGAATGCCACGCCGTGATCGGGCATGGCGGCCCGGGAGTCCTTGACGGACTTGACCAACGCGGTGGTGTCGGCCGTGTCACCACCGTCCGCGGGGACATCGACGGTCAGCGGTGCGATGCTGGTGAACCATCCGACCGCGCGCGACAGATCGGCGCCCGGCGCGACGGTTTCCTCACGTCCGTGGCCTTCGAGCAGGATGGCGACACGACCACCGGTGGCCGCGTCCGTCACCGCGCGGGCCAAGGCGGCGAGCAGCGAGTTGTCGGCACCGGTCCGGTAGGCGTCCGGCACTCTGGTCAGCAGGGCCTCGGTCAGGTCGGTGGGCAGCGTCCACGAGACGGTCCGGACCGTCGCCTGCCGGTCTCGGCTCCGGTCGAAGGGCCGTCCCACCTGCTCGGCCTCTGGCGCCCGGAGGTGCCCGGCCCACATCGGGAGTTCCTCGTCCCGGTCGGCGAGATCGGCCAGCACGCCGGCCCAGCGCCGCATCGACGTGCCGGTCGGCTGCAGCGAGATCTCCTGTCCCGCCGAGTACTGCGCCCATGCCGTGACGAGATCGGTGATGATCGCCGACCACGACACGGCATCCACCGCGAGGTGATGGATGGCGACGATGAGCCTGCCGCGCCCGTCCGGGCTCCGCAGCCCGATGGCCTGGAGCACGGCACCGGTGCCCGGGTCGAGACGTCCCAGCGCCCAGGCGTGCCCGTCATGGACGGCGTCGGTGAAGGCATCCGAATCGATCGGGGCGTCGACGGCGTGGATCCGCACCGCGGTGTCGGCGCCGAACTCGTTGCCCGCGGTCAGCTCCCACTCGCCATCGCGCTCGACGAGCCGTGCACTGAGCATCGGGTGATGTGCGACGACCGCGGCGACCACCGTGCGCAGCTCGGGTTCGGTGATTCCGTCGGGCAGGATGAGCACGCTGCTCTGCGAGAAGTCGGCGATGTCGGACGGCTCGTCGGCGTGGTCGAGCATCCAGTGCACGGCCGGCGTGAGAGCGACCTCGCCCTCTCCCCCACCCGGGTATTCCGCCAGGTCGGCGACCGCGTCGGCACCGGCTGCCATCGCGAGGGCCCGCACGGTCCGCCGCTCGAAGATGTCGCGGGGACTCACGGTGTAGCCCGCGGCTCGCAGCGCCGACGCCACCCGGATGGACATGATCGAGTCGCCGCCGAGGGCGAAGAAGGACTCGGTGACCGAGATCCGGTCGACGCCGAGGGCACCGGCGAAGATCCCGGCGATCGCACGCTCGTCGTCGTCGGCGGGCGCCTCGTAATCGGTGTCCAGTGCGGTGAAGTCGGGCTCCGGCAACGCCCGACGGTCCAGTTTTCCGGAGCTGCCCAGTGGGATGGCGTCGAGCAGGGTCCACACGGTCGGCCGCATGTACTCCGGCAGGGCCTGTGCCGCCGCAGTTTTCGCCGGCTCGGGGTTGGCCGGGCCGACCAGGTAGGCGACGAGGTGTTCGGCGCCGCTGGACGAGCGGGCGACGGTGACCGCGGCGTGCACCACGTCGTCGACCGCGGTGAGCACCGACTCGATCTCGCCGAGCTCGATCCGCTGTCCGCGCAGCTTCACCTGGAAGTCGGTGCGGCCCAGATACTCCAGCTCGCCGCCGGAGTTGTGGCACACCAGGTCGCCGGTGCGGTACAGGCGAGCGCCGGGTGCACCGAACGGGTCGGCGACGAAACGTTCCGCGGTGAGATCCGGGCGGGCCGCGTAACCTCGGGCGATCTGCACGCCCCCGAGGTACAGCTCGCCGGGCACGCCGGCGGGTACCGGGCGCAGCCGGTTGTCGAGCACCCAGGTCGTGGTGTTCCAGGTCGGGTGCCCGATCGGCACGACGTCGCCGACGGTGGTCAGATCCTGGTGCGCGACCTCGACCGCCGCCTCGGTGGGGCCGAACAGGTCGTGCAGACCTGCTCGCGGCAGTGCGCTACGGGTGGCCTTCGCGACGGCCGGCGGCAGCGCCTCACCGGAGGCGAAGACGTACCGAAGCGAGGTGAGGTCTGCCAGCGTCTCGTCGTCGACGACGTCGAGGAACACCGACAGCATCGACGGCACGAAATGGACCGATGTCACCTGCTCCGACTCGATCACCGCGGCGAGGTATCCCGGATCGGTGTGACCGCCGGGCCGGGCGATCAGCATCCGCGCACCGGCGAACAGCGGCGCGAACAGCTCGGGCACCGAGACGTCGAAGGTGTACGGCGTCTTGAGGATCACCGTGTCCGAGGCATCGATCGGGAAGGTGCTCAGACCCCAGTGCAGACGGTTGAGGACGGCACGGTGCGACACCGTCACGCCCTTGGGCCTGCCGGTCGAACCCGAGGTGAAGATCGTGTAGGCGGCGTGCTCCGGATGCAGTGGCGCTCGCCGGTCGGCATCGGCGACGGGAACGATGTCGGGGTCGAACGGTGCCGTGGTATCGACGTCGAGCACGGTGACGCCGGCTTCGACGAACGCCTGTGGGGAGGAGTCGGGCCCGACGAGGACGAGGTCCACGTCCGCGGTGTCGAGCATGTGGCGCACTCGATCGACGGGGGCCTCGGTGTCCATCGGCACGTACTGGCCACCGGCGGCCACGATGGCGTGGATCGCGACCACCATCTCGACGGATCGCGGGATGCTCACGCCGACTGCGTCATCCGGGCCGACGCCGCGCGCGATCAGATCCCGCGCCAGGCCGCTGACCCGGGCCACGAGCTCTGCGTAGTCCACGCTCCTGTCCTCGAACATGAGGGCGGGCGCCGACGGTGTGCGTCGCGACTGCTCGACGATCGCGGTGTCCAGCGTGGTGTCGCGGACCGCCACGTCGGACCCGACGGAGAGTCGGCGGACGTCGCCGTGCTCTCGGTCGGTGAGCAACGGGCGGTCGCCGACCGCGGCCGACGGGTGAAGCGCGAGATCACCGAGGAGATCGACGAATCGGGTGGCCAGTCGCTCGATGGTCGAGGCGTCGAAGAGATCCGTCGCGTACACGATCGAACCGCGCCAGCCGTCGGGACCGTCTCCGACGGCGATGTCGATGGTCAGATCCACCTTGGCGGACGGCTCGCCTGCCTGTACCGGTGCGACGGTCAGCCCGGGCAGATCGATGCTCCCCCTCGACGAGGCGTCGACCGTCAACAACACCTGCGACAGTGGCGCAAACGCCTCCGAACGAGTCGGGTTCAGTTCCTCGACGAGATGTTCGAACGGAACATCCGCGTGCGCGTACGCGTCGAGATCGGTGCGCCGCACCGAGTCGAGGAGTTCGGCGAACGTCGTCGACGAGTCGACCTCGGTACGCAGGACGAGCGTGTTCACGAACATGCCGACGAGATGATCGAAGGCCGCATCGCCACGTCCCGCGATCGGCGTGCTGACGGCGATGTCGGTGGTGCCGGACAATCGGGCGAGCAGTACGGCGAGCGCGGCATGCACGACCATGAACGACGTGACTCCGCGATCGGCGGCGATCGCGGTGACCGCGGATGCGACCTCGGCGGGGACGTCGACCTCGACGGCCGCGCCACGCAGCGTCGCAACCGCCGGGCGCGGACGGTCCGCCGGCAGCTCGAGCACATCGGGCAGGGCCGCCAACTGTTTTGTCCAGTAACGGGTTTGCGCCGCCATCGCCGAGTCGGGGTCGTCTGATGAACCGAGGACCGCGCGCTGCCAGAGTGCGTAGTCGGCGAACTGCAGCGGCAGGGGTGTCCACGTCGGCACGGCACCTTCGGTCCGCGCGCGGTAGGCCGTGAGGACATCGGCGAGCAGCGGTGTCATCGATTCGCCGTCGGCGGCGATGTGGTGCACGACGAGGGCGAGCACGTGTCGTCGACGGTCGGCCACATCCGTGCCGAGTACCGCTCGAACCGGCAACTCGGTCGCGATGTCGAATCCGGTGGTGACGGCCTGTGTCACGGCGGCGGCGATCTCGGCGTCGGAGCCGTCGAGCTGCTGCCAACGCAACGTCGTCGACAGGTCGGTGGCCGGATGCACGGTCTGGACGGGCGCCCCGTCCACGTCCCCGAAGGTGCTGCGCAGCACCTCGTGTCGGCCCATGACGTCGACCAGAGCGTCGCGCAGCGCAGCGACGTCGAGGTCGCCGTCGAGGCGCAACACCAGCGGGATGTTGTAGGCAGGCGACTCCGGATCGAAACGGTTGAGGAACCAGATCCGCTGCTGCGAGTACGACAGCGGGAGGTGGTGCGGCCGTGGGATCGAGCCCGGCGCGACGGATGCCAGGGTATCGATCGCGGCACGGCTCACCACCCGAGCGAGATCTCGCACCGTCGGGTGGTCGAAGACATCGCGGACCCGCACGGTGGCGCCCGTGGTCGCGGAGATCCGTGCGGCGAGTCGGGTCGCTGACAGTGAGTTGCCGCCGAGGTCGAAGAACGATTCGGTCGCGCTGACCCGGTCGCGGCCCAGCAGGTCGCCCATGATCTCGGCGATCTGGGTCTCGCCGGGACCGACCGGTGCGACGAACTCGTCGGCCGAGAGCCGGTCCGGGATCGGCAGTGCGCGTCGGTCGAGTTTTCCGCTGGTGGTCAGCGGCAGGGCGTCGAGGACGACGATCGCCGAGGGCACCATGTACCTCGCGAGCCGCTCGCCCACCGCACTGGTGAGTACGCCCGGGTCGAGTTCCGCCGGACTGTCCGCCTCCGGCACCACATAGCTCACGAGACGGATGCCGGTGGCATCTCCCCCGACGCCCTGGGTGACCGCCGTGTCGACGCCCGGCTGCGCCGTGAGGACGGCGTCGATCTCGCCGAGCTCGACCCGCTGACCGTTGATCTTCACCTGGAAGTCGGCCCGGCCGGCGAACTCCAACCGATGAGTGCCCGTGTGTTCGTCGGGTGTCCAGCGGACGAGGTCGCCGGTGCGGTACATCCGACTGCCCGGCGCGCCAAGAGGATCGGCCACGAAGGCCGACGCCGACAGACCGGTCCGATTCAGGTAACCGAGCGCGAGGGCGTCGCCTGCGAGGTACAACTCGCCGACGGCGCCTGCCGGAACCGGGTGCAGCCGCTCGTCGAGCACCGCCACCGAGAAGCCGCCGACCGGGCGTCCGATGGTGATCGGTTCGCCGGGGACCACCGCCGCCGCGGTCGCCCACACCGTCGTCTCCGACGGCCCGTACAGATTGAACATCTCCCGGCCCGGCGCCCAGGCCTCGACCACGTCGGGTGGACACGCCTCACCTGCCGTCGTGAGGTGACGTAGCGAGGTGACGCCGTGGGGCTCCATCGTCGCGAGCACCTGTGGGGTGATGACCGCATCGGTGACCGCACCGTCGACGATCACCTCGACGAGCGCGGGTCCGGCGAAGACGTCGGCCGGGGAGATCACCAGGGTGACGCCGAGTCCGATGGCCCAGGCCATCTCGAAGAATGCGGCATCGAAGCTCGGGGACGCCACGTGCAGCACCCGGATGTCGGACTCGGTTCCCGAGATTCCCCTTCCCGAGATCGACCGCTGTGCGGCAAGCATTTCGGCGACGCCACGATGCGACACGGCAACGGCCTTGGGCCGTCCGGTCGAGCCCGAGGTGTAGATCAGGTACGCGAGGTCGTCGAGGCGGGCGGCGCGAGTCCGTTCGTCGTCGGCGATCGGTGCGCCCGACAGCCCGTCCAGCCGTGTCCGGATCGACGGGTGGTCGATCGCAATGCAACGGACCTCGCCGAAACGCTCGTCGAGTCCGGAGTCGCCTGCGGTGAGTGCCACGGCCACACCGGAATCGGTGAGGATGTGAGCGATACGGTCGGCGGGCAGCGTCGGATCGATCGGCAGGTACGCGGCACCGGTGGCCAGCACCGAGAAGACCGCGGTGACGGACTCGACAGACCGGGCGATCGCCACCGCCACCACGTCTCCGGGGCCGATGCCCTCGCCGATGAGCATGCGGCCGAGCCGGTGCGTGCGATCACCGAACTCGTCGTAGGTCACCGACCGGTCACCGAGGATCAGTGCTGTGCGGTCGCCGGTCACCTCACGCGCGGCGAGGATCTCGGTGATCGTTCGCGGCGATGCGGCGGCGGGCGACGTCATCGGCGCGAGTGCGGCACGTTCGTCGGCGTCGACGAGCTCGATGTCGCCGACGGCGCCGTCGGGCGTGGCCACGAATCCGGCCAGCAGCGTCCGGTACAGACCTGCGATACGCGTGATCTCGGTGTCCGAGAAGGCGTTCGGGAGATACTTGAATGTCAGGTCGATGTCGTCGCCCGACGGTGCGGCGGCGAGGTTGAGCGGATAGTGGGTGGCGTCGGTCAGCGACACCTGCCCGATCTGCAGGCCGGCCGCTGAGCTGCCCGCGGTGACCGCGTCGGCATCCACCGGATAGGACTCGTAGACGGTGAGCGTGTCGAACAGCACGTGATGTCCGGCGGCCGACGCGATGTCGGCGAGGCCGACATGCTGATGATCGAGGAGCCGTGCCTTGGTGGCCTGCAGATCGGCGAGGCCGTCGCGCACCGGTTGTGCCGCATCGACATCGACGACCACCGGCAGCGTGTTGATGAACAGGCCGATCATCGACTCGACACCGGGCAGTTCCGGCGGCCGGCCGGAGACCGTCTCGCCGAAGGTGACCGTGCTGCGTCCGGTCAGTCGGGACAGCAGCACGCCCCAGGCGTATTGGAGGATGGTCGGCACCGTGGTGTCGGTGTCGCGGGCCAACCGCGTCAGTCGCGACGAGAGATCGGTACCGGCGGCGACCGTCTGATCGCGGGGCAGTTCGTCTGCGGTGGGGGTGAATCCGGGCCGTACCAGGGTCGGTCCGTCGACGTCGGCCAGGATCTCGCGCCATGACGCCAGTGCCGCGTCGTCGTCCCGCCGGGCGAGCCAGTCGAGGAAATCGCCGTAGTCACGGCCGGCCGTCTCGTCGGTGCCCGGGAGTTCGAGGCCGCCGTAGTGTGCGAACAGTTCGGCCAGTACGAGCGGATTGGACCAGCCGTCGAGCAGCAGGTGGTGGTTGGTGACGACGAACCGCGTCACGCCGTCGGGGAGGTGGATCAGCCGGAAACGCAGCAGGGGCGGCGCGGCCAGGTCGAACGGTGTGACCCGATCCCCCAGGGCCAGTTCGTCGGCGCGGCGTTCGGCGTCGTCGGCCGGGAGTTCGCGGAGGTCGACGGTCTCCCACTCCGGGTCGACGTGTGGAGGCACCACCGCGAGCGGTGTGCCCGACTCGGTCCGCAGGTAGCCGGAGCGCAGCACCCGGTGATCGCCCAGCAGCCGACGTGCCGACTCGTGCAGACGATCGCCGTCGATCCGTCCGTGTATGTCGATGACGCCCTGGGTGACGTAGACGTCGAGGCCGGTCGCGTCGTCCGCCGGTTCGTGATCGGCCTCGGCGTGTTCGGACTGTGCCAGTTCGGCTTGATAGAACAGACCGCGCTGCAGTGGGGTGAGCGACCACAGGTCGGCGTCCGGGTACCCGATGGCGAGCTGATCGATCTCGCGCTGGGTGAGGCCCGTGGCCGCGACGTCCGACGGGCTCAGACCGGGATCGCCGACCGTGTCGACGTTGGTGGCGATCTCGGCGAGCGCACCGGTGAAGCCTGCGGCCAGCGATGCCACCGCCTCGTCGTCGAGAACCGTTGCCGGCGAGCTGAACTCGACCTCCAGGACACGACCCTCGGCGGTCGGCACGGTGTTGACGTTGACCGCGAGTTGCGCGAGCGCGGCCATCGTCCCCGAGACGGTGCCGGGCAGGCGCGGTGCGTCGGCGACCGGTGCGAACGCGACGTCTGCATCGACGTCGCGTGCGGCCCGCCCAGGACTCGAGGCCGCGCCCGCGCCGAGGAAGTTGAACGTGATCGGCGGCAACGGCCGAGAGGCCAGTGGCGAATCGGGTCGGAGGTATCGCAGCGCGCCGAAGGCGATGCCGTCGTCGGGCCGCTCGGCGATGGCTTCCTTGGTTGCCTTCACGAGCGCGGCGATGGGCGCGGTCGGATCGATGTCGACGGTCAGTGGCGAGACGCTGGTGAACCAGCCGACGGCCCGGGACAGGTCGGCGGGCGCCTCACCGACGTGTTCTTCGCGGCCATGACCCTCGAGCAGGATCGACACCGGGACCGGGCCGCCCTGGTGGCGGGCCACGGCGAGTCCGAGTGCGGCGAGCATGATGTCGTCGGCCCCGGTCCGGAAGGCGGTGGCGATGCGGCCGAGGACCGCTTCGGCGAGATCGGCGGGCACCCGGAACGTCTGGGATCGGACACCGGACTGCCGGTCCCGGTCTCGGACCGTCGGCGCGCCGAGCAGGGTGGGATGCTGCGGCAGGTGACGTTCCCAGATCGGCAGCTCGGCGGCGCGGGACGTCGCGAGGCCGTCGAGAACACTCGCCCACCGCCGCATCGATGTGCCGTTGTCCGGCAGTCTGATCGGCCCGCCGGCACTCTGCTGCGACCAGGCGATCGCGAGGTCGGTGATGATGGTGCGCCACGAGACGGCATCGACGGCGAGGTGGTGCACGGCCAGGATCAGTCGGCCCGGATCGTTGCCATCGCCGCGCACGCCGGTGCAGGCGATCATCTGTGCCGCCGCCGGGTCGAGGCGACCCAGCGCATCGGCATGAGCGGCGCGGACGAGTCCGGCACGGTCGGCGGCCCCCGCATGCCGGGCAGCGTCGTCGGTGCTCCACATGGTGAGGGCGTCGGCACCGGAGAAAGGCTCACCGGCCCGCATCGACCATCCGTCGGCTGTCCGCGTCAACCGCGCCGACAGGGCCGGGTGGTGGGCGACGACGGCGTCGAGCACGGCGCTCAGCCCGGCCTCGTCGACATGCGACGGCAAGGTGAGGACGACGGCCTGCGAGTAGTCCGCCACATCCGACGGCTCGTCGGCGTGTTCGAGCATCCAGTGGACAGTCGGCGTGATGAGCACATCTCCGACGGCGCCGCCCGGCAGCTCGTGCAGGAGGTCGCCGGGCGAGCTCTCGACGGCCCGGGCGAGGCCACGAACTGTCTTGTGTTCGAAGATGTCCCGTGGACTGAGCGGGAACCCTGCACCGCGCAGCAATGAGGAGACCTGGATCGACATGATCGAGTCGCCGCCGAGCGCGAAGAAGGATTCGGTCACGCCGATCCGGTCGGCGCCGAGCACACCGGCGACGATCTCCGCGATACGGCGTTCCGCCTCGGTCCCCGGCTCGACCGTCTCGGTGGATTCGGTCGTCGAGAAGTCCGGCTGTGGCAGGGCACGGCGGTCGAGCTTGCCTGCACTGCCGAGCGGCAGTTCATCGAGCACCGTCCACACCGTGGGCCGCATGTACTGCGGTAGCGCCTCGGCGACGGCACGCCGCGTCTCGTCGACGTCGACCGTCGACGTCGGGGCCAGATAGGCGACGAGGTGCTGCGCGCCGCCGGGCCCGGTGGCGACGGTCGCCGCCGCGTGGACGACTCCTGGCACCCCCGAGAGCACCGACTCGATCTCGCCGAGCTCCACCCGCTGACCGCGTAGTTTCACCTGGAAGTCGGTGCGGCCCAGGTATTCCAGCTCGCCCGCCGAATTGACCCGGACGAGATCACCGGTTCGGTAGAGCCGTCCGCCGGACGCACCGTACGGGTTGGCGACGAATCGGTCGGCCGTGAGGTCGGGGCGGGCCGCATACCCGCGCGCCACCTGCACACCGCCGAGGTAGAGCTCGCCCGGTACGCCGACCGGCACCACCCGCAGGCGTGCATCGAGCACCAGGGTCTGGGTGTTCCAGGTCGGCCGGCCGATCGGCACCACGTCGCCGACGACGTCGAGCGCCTGATGGGCGACCTCGACGGCGGCCTCGGTCGGACCGAACAGGTCGTGCAGCCCGGCGTGCGGGAACCGATCCCGGGCCGCGGCGGCGACGGAGGGCGACAAGGCCTCGCCGGAGCAGAAGACGTAGCGCAGATGGGTCAGCTCGGCCAATTGCCGGGCCGGGACCACATCGAGGAACACCGACAGCATCGACGGCACGAAATGCACCGACGTCACCCGGTGCGCCAGCAGCACGTCGGCGAGATACGTCGGGTCGGTGTGCCCGCCGTGGCGGGCGACGAGGAGTCGAGCCCCGGCGATCAGCGGCGCGAACAGCTCGGGAACCGAGACGTCGAAGGTGTACGGCGTCTTGAGGATCACCGTGTCGTCGGCGTCGAACGGGAAGGTCGCCAACCCCCATCGCAGCCGGTTGAGCACCGAGCGGTGACTGACCGTGACGCCCTTCGGCCTGCCGGTGGAACCGGAGGTGAAGATCGTGTAGGCAGCGTGGTCGGGATGCAGGGACGCGATCCGATCGGCGTCCGACACCCGTTGCGCGTCGGGGGCATCGAGGTCGATCGAGTGGTCCGCGTCGACCACGACGACGGGCGTCGCGTTGCCGGCGACAGGCGCAGGCCGGACACCCGGATCGACGAGAAGGACCGTCGCCCCAGCGGTGTCGATGATGTAGTCGGCGCGTTCGGCGGGCGCCTCGGTGTCGATCGGGACGTACTGTCCGCCTGCGGTCACCACCGCGTGGATCGCGATGACCATCTCGACCGACCGCGGAATGCAGACGGCCACCGCCACGTCCGGCCCCACCCCGAGCGAGATCAGCGCTCGGGCCAGCATGTTCACCCGGGCGGCGAACTCGGCGTGGTCGAGGACGCGGTCGTCGGACAGCAGCGCCGGGGCGTCCGGGTGGCGTGAAGCGAATTCGCTCAGGGCCTCGGGCAGGACCTGGGCCGGCAGGTCGACGCGCGGTCCGGTGGCGCCTGCGACGCGCCGGGACGCCTCGGCGTCGTCGACCAGGGCGAGATCACCGACCGCGGGATCGGCGCCTGCGGCGGCCGCGACGGAGATCTCGATCAGCAGGCCGCGGAATGCGGCCGCGATGCGTTCGGCGCCGGCGTGATCGAAAAGGTCTGTGGCATAGATGATCTTGCCGGTGATCTCGCCCTCGGCGGTTTCGGTCATCCCGACCGTGAGGTCGAACTTGGCGGCGTCGGCCCCCGGATCCTCGGCAGTGATCTCGAGCTCGCCGACCGCCGTCGGTCCGAGGCCGCTCTGGTCGAGGACGAGCAACACCTGGGCGAGCGGCTCGAACGATTCCGATCGCACCGGGTCCAGTGCCTCGACGACCCGTTCGAACGGCACGTCGGCGTGCGAGAAGGCGTCGAGGTCGACGCGCCGCACCTGGCCCAGCAATTCGGCCAGCGTCTGACCGGGGGTCACCTCGGTGCGTAGCACCAACGTGTTCACGAACATGCCGACGAGCTCGTCGAGGGCGACGTCGCCTCGGCCGGCGACCGGCGTCGCGACCGCGATGTCCGAGGTTGCCGACAACCGGGCCAACAGCACGGCGAGCGCGGCGTGGACCACCATGAACCTCGTGGTGCCGTGGGCACGCGCGAGCTGGTCGAGACCATGACGGACGTCCTCGCCGAGTCGGTACTCGACCGACCCACTGCGCATCGACGCCACCGCGGGACGCGGATGATCGGTTGGCAGTTCCAGCACGTCGGGGAGCCCGGCGAGCTGCGTCCGCCAGTGCCCGAGCTGTCGGGAGATCTCCGAACCTGGGTCACGGTCGTCGCCCAGCGCGTCCCGTTGCCAGATCGCGTAGTCGGCGTACTGCAACGGCATCGGCGCCCACGCCGGTGATTGTCCCTGTGCGCGTGCGGTGTACGCGATGGCGAGGTCGCGGGCGAGCACCGGACCGGACTCGCCGTCAGCGGCGATGTGGTGGACCACCACGACGAGGAGGTGTTCGTCGGGGCCGAGCGCCGCGAGTCTGGCCCGGATGGGCAGTTCACCTGCGACGTCGAAGCCGCGCCACAGGAGCTCACGCGCCTGCGCCTCGTCACCGATCCCCCAGTCCAACAGCGGGATCGCCACAGCGACATCGGAGATCTCCTGATGCGGCGTGCCGTCGGGACCGGCCGGATAGCGGGTGCGCAGCACTTCGTGACGCGCCACCACATCCGCGAAGGCATCTCCCATCGCGTCGGCGTCCACCGGGCCGCGCAGGCGGAGCAGGACGGGGATGTTGTAGGCAGGTGATGTCGTGTCGAACTGGTTGATGAACCACATCCGCTGCTGCGCGAACGACAGTGGCAGCGGCTCGGTTCGGAGCCGTGATCCGGCGACCGAAGCGAGCGCCGCGATGCCGGCCCGTCGTACGCCGGCGCCCGAAAGGAGTTCGGCGAGTTCACGTGCCGTGGGTGCGTCGAACAGCGACCGCACGGGTACGTCGGCCCCGAGCGCGTCGGCCACCCGGGCGGCGACCCTGGTGGCCGACAGCGAGTTGCCGCCGAGATCGAAGAAGCTGTCGATCACCGACACCCGGTCGACGCCCAGCACGTCGGCGAACACACCGGCGACCTTCGCCTCGACATCCGACTCCGGGGCCACGTACTCCCCTGCGCTGAACTCGGGTTCCGGCAGGGCCCGACGATCGATCTTGCCCGCCGAGTTGAGCGGGATGTCGTCGAGGACCATCCAGACCGTGGGACGCATGTACTCGGCCAGCGCCTCCGCCGTCACCGACTTGACCCGGTCCAGGTCGATCGGCTGACCACTCGCACCCGCCAGGTATGCCACGAGATGATCTCCGCCTGCCGGCGCGACGGCCACCGTCGCGGCCGCGTGCACCACGCCGGGCGCCGACGCCAGCACCGACTCGATCTCGCCCAGCTCGATGCGCTGACCCCGCAGTTTGATCTGGAAGTCGGTGCGGCCCAGGTAGTCCAGTGATCCGTCGCGCCGGTGACGTACCAGGTCTCCGGTTCGGTACAACCGCGACCCCGGCGGACCGAACGGGTCGGCCACGAACCGTTCCGCGGTCAGTTTCCAATTCCGGTCGGGCGGCATAGCCCCGGGCCAGTTGGATCCCGCCGACGTAGAGTTCGCCGGCAGCGCCTCTGGGTACGGGGTGCAGCCGTGCGTCGAGCACGTGCGCGGTCGAGTTCCACACCGGGACACCGATCGGCACCGATCCGAGCGACGGGTCCACATCGTCGATCTGCTGATAGGTGATCTCCACCGCGGCCTCGGTCGGGCCGTAGAGGTTGTAGAACAGCACCTCCGGCAACAACTGCCGCGTCTCGGCCGCCACGGCAGGCGGGAGCGCTTCACCTGTGGTGGACACGATGCGCAGCGAATCGAGCGACCGAATCCGTTCCGGACCGGCGACCTCGAGGAACACCGACAACATCGACGGGACAAAGTGCACCATGGTCGCCCGGTGCGCCGCGATCTGCTCGGCCACGTAGACCGGATCGAGATGACCGTCGGCGTCGAGCACCAGCAACCGGGCGCCGACCATCAACGGCGCGAACAACTCGGCCACCGAACAGTCGAAGGTGACCGGCGTCTTCAGCACAACGGTGTCGGACGAGTCGATCGGCAATTCGTCCAGGCCCCACCGCATCCGGTTGACCACGGCGTCGTGCGACACGGTCACGCCCTTCGGCCGTCCGGTCGATCCGGACGTGAAGATCGTGTAGGCCGCGTGGTCCGGGCGCAGAGGCGCGCGCCGCTCGTCGTCGCGCACGGGCGTGTCGTCGCCGACGACCGCCGAATCACATTCGACGACAACGATGTCCGCACCGGCCTCGACGACGGATCCCGGCGGGATACCCGGGCCGACGATGACGATCCCGGCGCCTGCGGTGTCGAGCATGTACCGGACCCGGTCCACCGGGGCGGCGACGTCGATCGGCACATATTGCCCACCGGCCGCGACCACGGCGTGAATGGCCACCACCATCTCCACCGAGCGCGGGACGCACACGCCGACGGCGACATCAGGGCCGACCCCGCGTCGGATGAGATCCCTTGCCAGGACGTTGATCCGGGACGCGAGCTCGCCGTAGGTCAGGGTGCGTTCGTCGGACACCAGGGCCGGCAGATCGGGGGTCGTCACGGCCTGTCGGGCCACCGCGTCCGCGATCGTCTCGGTGCGCACCGGCACCATCGCTCCGGCGGAGAGCTCTCGGCGGCGCTCGATGTCGGCCGCGCCCAGAACCTCGAGGTCGCCCATCGCACGATCGGGTTCGACGACGACCTGCCGGATGATCCGCTCGAAGATCGCAACGAACTCGACGACCGTCGCGCGGTCGAAGAGGTCGGTCGCGTACTCGATGACACCGGAGAGGGCCTGACCGCCATCGCCGCTCTCGATCAGGGTGATCGCGAGATCGTGATCGGTCAGATCGCGGTACTGCTCGACCAATTCCGCTGTGACGCCAGGCAGGTCGAACCGCGCGCCCTGTGCGTCCTGGAGAAGTAGCAACACCTGGAAGATCGGTGAATGTGCGGTGCTGCGGGTCGGCTGCAGCTTGTCGACGATCATGTCGAACGGGATGTCGGCGTTGCCCAGCGCCGCCAGATCCCGATCACGGACATCTCCGAGCAGCTCCCCGAAGCCGCGTGCCGGATCGACGGGGGTACGCAACACGACCGTGTTCATGAACATGCCGACGAGGTGTTCGAGCGCACGCTCGCCACGGCCGGCGTAGGGGGTGCCGACCACTACGTCGCGGTCACCGGTCAGGCGGTGCAGCACCAGCACCCAGGCGGCGTGCAACACCATGAACAGCGACGCGTTGTGCGTGTGCGCGAACTGCCGGATGGCGGCGAACAGTTCGTCGTCGATCTCGAAGGTCACGGCGTCGGCGTGATTGCCCTGCACCGGCGGTCGGGGCCGGTCGGTGGGCAACGCGATCAGTTCCGGCGCGCCGTCGAGATCCTGCTCCCAGAAGGTGAGTTGTTGTGCGGCAAGCGAATCGGGCGCGTCGGGGTCACCGAGGACGTGACGCTGCCAGACGGTGTAATCGGCGTACTGGACGTCGAGTCGCGGTCGGTCGGGGTCGCTCTCGCCTCGGCGGGCGACGTAGGAGGCCACCAGGTCCTGTGCCAGCGGGGTGAGTGACGCGCCGTCGCTGATGACATGGTGGGCGACGAGCGCGAAGACGAACTCGTCGTCGGCGGTCTGGAACAGTCGTGCGCGGATCGGGGGTGCCGTCTCGAGGTCGAAACCGACGCCGATCACGCCGGCGAGGGCTGCGTCGACAGCGGCCGGGTCGTCGGCCGGGATGCGGATCGCCGGAGTGATCTGGAGATCGGGGCGGTAGCTCCCCTCGCCGAGTACATCCTGTTCGGGCACACCGTCGGTCGACGGGAAGCGGGTGCGCAGGATCTCGTGCCGGCCGAGGAGGTCACGGACGGCGCCGTCGAGCGCCGACGGATCGAGATCTCCACCGAACCTGAGCACCAGCGGGATGTTGTAGACGTGGCTGCCCGGATCGAGGGTGGCCAGGAACCAGATTCGCCGCTGCGCATACGACAGCGGGATCGGCGACGGCCGCTCGGTCGCGACGAGCTCGGGTCGGTGGACGTGCTTGCGACCGGCCACCCGCGCGGCGAGTTCGCGCACCGTGGGTGCTTCGAAGATGTCCCGGACCGACACCACCAGGTCGAGATCGTCCTTGCACCTCGCGGCGATCTGCGCGGCCACCAGGGAATTGCCGCCGATGCCGAACAACGACTCGACGACGCTGATCCGATCGACGTCGAGGACGGCCTCGAACACCGTGGCGATCTGACGTTCCGCCTCGTCGCGCGGCGGCACGTACACCATCGCGCTCACCGGCGTCGGCACCGGGAGCGCCTTGCGATCGAGCTTCCCGTTGACGTTCAGCGGCAATTGGTCGAGGACCATCACAACGTCGGGAACCATGTAGTCGGGGACCCGGGTCGCGACGGCGGACCGGATCTCGGCGTGATCCAGATCGCCGCCGTCGGCACCGTTGCCGACCACGTAGCCGACCATCTGCTCGGGCTGGTCGTTGCGTCGTTTGATCGCGGCGGCCGCGGCATCGACGCCGGGCACGGCCAGGAGCGCGGCCTCCACCTCACCGAGCTCGATGCGGTATCCCCGGAGTTTCACCTGGGCGTCGCTGCGACCGATGTACTCCATCCCTCCGCCGCGGGAGATCACCACGTCGCCGGTGCGGTACATGCGCGCGCCCGGCTCGAACGGGTCTGCGACGAAGCGGGTTGCGGTCAGATCGAATCGGCCGAGATATCCGCGGGTCACCTGTCCGCCGGCGATGTAGAGCTCGCCCGCCACGCCCTCGGGCACCCGGGCGAGGCGCTGGTCGAGAATGTATGCCCGACTGCTCTCGATGGCCGCGCCGATCTCCGATGCGACGGTGTCCGCGACGAAATCGACGGTGAGCTCTCGCCTGGTCACATAGACGGTGGCCTCGGTGGGTCCGTACATGTTGTGCAGCGACGGTCCGGAGTTGCCGTCGGCCTCCAGCCGGTCGTCGTGCCATCGCCGCACCTGACCGAAATCGAGTGCCTCGCCGGCGAAGATCATGTGGCGGATCGACTGTGGGAGGCGATCTCCGGCCGGGGGCCGGACGGCCGCGGCCAGTTGATAGAACGCCGACGGGGTGAGGTGGACGACGGTGACCTGTTCGCGTTCGAGGACCTCGACGAAGTCGGCGGGTGACCGGGTGGTGATGTAGTCGAGCACCACCAGGCGACCGCCAAAGCTCAGCGACACCCAGATCTCGCCGACCGAGACGTCGAAGGCATACGACTGGAACATCGTCCACACGTCGTCGCACGACAGGTCGTAGGTCTCGCCGACCGACCGCAGCAGTGTGACCACGTCGTCGTGGGTGACCACCACGCCCTTGGGCTTGCCCGTCGAGCCGGAGGTGTACATCACGTATGCGGGATGGGCCCCGTTGATGCGCTGCGGGATGCGATCGACACCGTGATCGCTGCCGGCATCGGCAACCGTGGACAGGGACACGTCGAGGGCCTGCCAGGTCTCGATGGTTTCGTCGTCGGCCAGTACCAGCAACGGCCCGGCGTCATCGATGATCGTCTGGAGTCGTTCGAGCGGATGCGACCGGTCGAGCGGCAGGTAGGCCGCACCCGACTTGATCACGCCGAGCAACACGACGATCAGTTCTGCCGATCTCGGCATCGCGACACCGATCAGGACCTCGGGACCGGCGCCAGACGCGATGAGCCCGGCGGCCAGCCGGTCCGAACGCTCGTCGAGTTCCCGGTATGTCAGCGCCGCGCCGTCGAGGTCGACGACGGCGGTGCGGTCGGCGAATCGATGAGCGGACGAACGGAACAGACCCGGGAGCGAGCCCCAATCCGAGGAGCCCGACATCTCGAACGCGGTGGAACGGACGTGGTCGACGACCCGATTCGCCTCCGCGGCGATCTCACCGGCCGCCAGCCCGGCCTTCGGGATCAGGCCGGTCACGGTACCCACCACCGCCGACTCGGCGTCGAGCCCGCTTGCGGCGAGCACGCTCGCGGTGGCGGCGACCTGCGCCTGGAGCGCACCGAAGGTGACGGGGCCTGCCGCACCGCTGAACGCGGTCTGCTCCGGCGCCATGGCAGCCGCCATGGCGATCAGGTGCAGGGTGGATGGCCGGGGACCCCATCCGGAGGAGAGGTTCCACTGGCCGTGGTCGGGGGCCGTCACGCGCGATCGGCGCCTCTCACGGGGACCTCGCCGCTCACCGGGACAACCGTGCCGTCGACCGTCTGGGCGCCGGGGGCGTCCCGATGGCCGACGACCTCGGCCGCCCGAAGCCGCAGTTCTCGAACCACGGAGTCGAGGGCGTCGGGACCGGACGTGACCAGGTCCGGGACGCTGCTCATCAACGCCATCGTGAGGCCTGCGTTCGAATCGTCGGCGGGCAGCCCGGCCGACATGGCGGTCTTGATCGCATCCAGGTCGCCGAAGCCCATGATGAATCCGTTCCGTTCGACCGCCGTGGCCGTCGGCTCCGTCGCGGCGGCCCGGGTCACGAGATCTGCCAGGGCGACCGCGTCCTGCGCGGTGCTGGTGGCTTCATCGGCGAGATCGAGCACAATGTCTCCCACGATACAAGTCGTGTCGTCGGCGACCGCCTCGAGCACCCGGACATACCAGCCGGCGATCCGCTCCACCGTGCTCGCGTCGAAAAGATCCGTTGCGTAGAGCAACTGGGCCTTGATGGCACCGTCGGACGTCTGACCGGCCGGATCGTTCGGGAAGAGCGTGAGCTGCAGGTCGACCTTCGCCGAGGAGAGCTGCTCGTCCTCCGGCGAGATCCGCAGGCCCTCGAGTTCCAGCGTGGGGAACTCGATGTTCTGGAACGCGAACATGACCTGGAACAACGGGTTGTAGGAGGTGGGCGCCATCGGCAGCACGCGTGAGACGATCTGGTCGAAGGCCACGTCGGTGTGTGCCATGTCGACGAGATCCTCGTTGCGGACCCGCTCGAGAAGCGTGCCGAACTGCTCGCCGACCGAGAGCCGGGTCCGCAGTGCCAGAGTGTTCACGAACATCCCGACCACGTTCTCGAGTGCGGAATCACCGCGGCCCGCATACGGCGTGCCGATCACCACGTCGTCGTTGCCGGAGATGCGGCTCAACAGCAGGGCGTAGGCCGCGTGCGTGACCATGAACAGAGTGGTGTTGTTGACGCGCGCCACCGAGTCCAGCGCCCGGACGAGATCTGCGGGCAGCTCGAACTCGACGGTGCGCCCCTCGAAGCTCGGGGTGCGCGGCCGCGGGCGGTCGGTCGGGAGATCGATCTGGTCGGGCACGCCCTCGAGTCGATCCGCCCAGTACTGCAGCTGACGATCCCCCTCGGTGACATCGTCGTCACCGAGGGTCACCAGCCGATCGGCCTGCCACAGGGTGAAGTCCGCGTATTGCACTGGCAGCGGCACCCAGGCCGGTGCGGCCCCGCCGAGTCGAGCCGCGTACGCGGTCATCAGGTCACGGGCGAGTGGCGCCATCGATGCACCGTCGGCGCTGATGTGATGGACCACGAACACCAGCACATGCTCGTCGGGGCGAACCCGCAGCACCGACATCCGCAGCGGCGCCTTCGACACGATGTCGAATCCCTCGCCGGTGACCCGGGCGATCGCGTCGGTCAGGTCCCCGTCCACATCGGTGACGCGCAGATCGAGTTCGTCGACTATGTCCTCGGCCGGGATGATGATCTGGATCGGCAGGGCGTTGACCATCGGGTAGGTCGTCCGGAGCGACTCGTGGCGCCGGACGAGGTCACCCATCGCGGCCCGCAACGCGTCGGTGTCGAGCTCGCCGGACAGTCGAAGTGCCAGCGCGACATTGTAATTCGCCGCATCCGGGTCGGCGCGATTGAGCAACCAGAGGCCGCGCTGCACTCCCGAAACCGGCACCATCTCGGCACGGTTGCGGGCGGTCAGCGGAGGTTCGGACCGTCCGGTCATCGTCGAGGTCAGGCGTGCCGCGAACTTGGCCGCGGTGGGCTTCTCGAACAGGTCCTTCACCGGGACCCGGCGATCGAAGACCGCCGCGAGGCGCGACACCGCCTTGGTCGCCGACAGCGAGTTCCCGCCGAGTTCGAAGAAGCTGTCGTCGACACTCACCCGGGAGACGTCGAGGACCTGGGCGAAGACATCGGCCACCACGGCCTCCATCTCGCTGCGCGGCGCGACGAACTCCTTGGACATCGAGAAGTCCACCGGCGGAAGCGACGTGCGGTCGATCTTGCCGACCGGCGTGAGGTCGAAGGACGCCACGACGACCACGGTCTGCGGGACCATGTAGCCGGGCATGCGCGCCGAGGTGTGCTCGAGGATGTCCGCCGGTGACGGCGATGCTTCGTCGGCCGCCGTCACGTAGGAGACGAGAACGGTCTCGCCTGCGGGACCGGGCACGCCGAGGCTGAGGGCGTTCGCCACTCCGGGATGTTCCATGAGCACCGCGTCGACCTCGCCCGGCTCGATCCGCTGTCCGCGGATCTTGAGCTGGAAGTCGTTGCGGCCCTGGTAGATCAGGGCGCCGTCTGCAGTGCGGACGACCCGGTCGCCGGTGCGATACATGCGACTGTTCGGCTCGTGCGGATTCGCCACGAAAGCGCCTGCGGTCAGATCGGGACGGCCATGGTAGCCGCGGCCGAGCTGGACACCGGTGAGATACAGCTCGCCCGGCACCCCGACGGGCGTCGGCCGCAGACCACGATCCAGCACCAGTGCACCCACACCGGGCACGGCGGGGCCGATCGTCACCGCGTCGTCGGCGCGCATCGGGCCCGCCGCGGTCGCCCAGATCGTCGCCTCGGTCGGCCCGTACAGGTTGAAGAACTGACGACCGGCACCGACCCACCGACGCACCAGGTCCGGCGGGCACGTCTCCCCCACACTGACGACCGTCGACAGGCTCGGGACCCGAGACGGCTCGAGCGTCCCGAGAGCCGACGGTGTCATCACCGCATGCGTCACCCCGCCGTCGGCGATGACCTCGTCGAGTTCGGCGCCACCGAAGACATCGGCCGGGCTCACCACGAGCCGCCCGCCCGAACACAGCGCCATGGCGATCTCGAAGATCGATGCGTCGAAGCTCGGCGACGCGACGTGCAAGACCCGGGCGGCCGGACCGACCGACAGTGTCCGGCGCTGGTTGGCGACCATGTTCGCGAGTCCGCGATGGGTGACGGCGGCCGCCTTCGGCCGTCCCGTGGAGCCCGATGTGTAGATGAGATAGGCCAGGTCGTCGAGGCGCGCGGCCGACACGAGCTCGTCGTCGCGGATCCGGGTCCCGCAGTGACCTGCGACCTGCAACTCGATCTGCTCGTCGTCGATCACGAGCCAGTCGACGTCGCCGGGGACGTCGGCGGCGACATCGCAGACGGTGAGGCCGATGATCGGGGCCGCGTCGTCCAGCATGTCGGCGCGTCGCTCCGCCGGATGGCGAGGGTCGATGTTGACGAATGCCGCTCCGGTCTTCGCGACCGCGACCGTCGCGATCACCGATTGCGCGGACCGACCGATGGTGACGGCCACCACCGACCCCGGACCGGCGCCGCGTGAGATCAGTTCGCGCGCCAGTTGATTGGTGCGTATCTCGAAGACGTCCCAGCTGGTCGTCGAGCCGTCTCCGACCAGTGCGGGTGCAGCCGGGTTCGCCGCGCTCGCGCCGGTCGCCAGGAGCTCCCGCAGCGTCTGCGGCGCGGCGCGCGACGGCGACCGGTCGGACAGTGCCACGACCTCGTCGGGCGGCAGCAGGTCGATCTGGCCGAAGGGTGCGTCGGGGTCGGCCACCATCCCCCGCATCATCGTGATCAGCCGATCGCCGATCGCCGAGACCGTGGAAGCATCGAAGAGGTCGGTGGCGTACGAGATCTCGACGTCGTAGGGCTGCCCGTCCGCAGCGTGCTCGGTGACGGAGAAGGCGAGGTCGTACTTCGCGGCGGGCACGCGGGCATCGATCACCTCCGTCGAATCGGCCCAGTGCCGCAAGTCGCCGGACTGGTCCGACTGCATCGTCAGGGCGACCTGGAACAGCGGGGTGTGCGACGACGAGCGCTGCGGCGCAACCGCATCCACGACTCTCTCGAACGGGACGTTGGAATGTGCCATGGCCGAGGCCCGTGCCGTGTGCGCGGTGGCGAGCAGATCACTCACCGTGGTAGCGGTGCCGACCGGCGTGCGGAGCACCACCGTGTTGACGAACATCCCGACCAGGTCGGCGGTGAGTTCGTCGTCCCGGCCCGCGACGGCGGTACCGATCGCGACATCGTCGGTGTCGCCGTGGCGAGCGAGTACCGCGGCCACGGCGCCGTGGATCACGGTGAAGGGGGTGACCGACACCCGTCGCGCGAGCGACCGGATACCCGCCACGAGCTCACCGTCGATCGACACATCGACGTAATCGCCTGCACCGCCTGCCACCTCGGGTCGCGGGCGGTCGGTCGGCAAGGTCAGGAGATCGGGCATGCCGGAGAGTTCGGCCCGCCAGAAGTCGAGTTCTCGGGTCTGGAGCTCACTCGGCTGCTCGACGTCGCCGAGCATCCGGTGCTGCCACAGGGCGAAGTCCGCGTACTGGATGGGCAACGGGGCGAACCGGGGCGATTCGCCGTCCCGGCGAGAGCGGTAGGCCGTCATCAGATCCCGGATGAGGGGCCGAAGGGAGAAGCCGTCCGCGGCGATGTGATGGAGGACGACCACCACCACGAAGCCATCGGAATCGGCGAACAACGCCCAGCGGAAACCGATCTCGTCCACCAGATCGAAGCCGCGGACCGTCTCGCTCGCGACCGCTTCGTCGAGGGTTCCCTCGACCGGACGCACCTCGACCTCGGCACAGTGTCCGAGGTCGGCGACCGGGACCACCTCCTGGACCGGTTCACCGGCGACGGACGGGTAGCGGGTCCGCAGGGCCTCGTGCCGTTCGAGCACGTCGAGCACGGCCTCGCGCAGCGCGCCCAGGTCGGCATCGGGTCCCAGACGGATCGCACCCGGCATGTTGTAGGTCGCCGCCGCCGGGTCCATGCGGTTGATGAACCAGAGGCGGGTCTGGGCATGGGACAGCGGGATCGTGCTACCGCGGTCGGCGACCGGACCGAGCGCCGGCAGGTCGGCGTCGGCCGCGTCGTCGGCCCGCCGCGCGATCTCGCCGAGGTCGGAGCTGTCGAAGATGTCGGTCAACCGCAACGACAGTGCGTGCTCGGTCCGCGCCCGCGACACCAGGCGGGCGGCCGTCAGCGAGTCGGCACCGATCGCGAAGATGTTGTCGCGCAGGCTTACCCGCTCGGCACCGACCAGGTCGGCGACGAGACCGGCCAGCGCGATCTCCACCGCCGACTCCGGGGCCTCGAACGGCACGTCGACACTCGACGTCGGGGCGGGCAGCGCCGACCGATCGAGCTTGCCGGAGGCGTTGACCGGGAAGTCGTCGAGGACCACCACCGCCGACGGCACCATGTGCGACGGAAGGTTCTTGCGACAGAACGCGAGAACCCGTTGCTCCTCGACCGTTTCCGAGTTCGATCGCAGATAGGCGACGAGCATCGGTGCGGCGCCGTCGTCACTGCGGGCCACCACCACGACGGCGTCCACATGCGGGATGTCGGCGAGTACCGCCTCGATCTCCCCGAGCTCGACCCGCTGACCCCGGATCTTGATCTGGAAGTCGGTGCGTCCCAAGTATTCCAGCTCGTGACGATCGTTCCATCGGACGAGGTCGCCGGTGCGGTACATCCGTGTGCCCGCAGGCGCGAACGGGTCCGCGACGAAGCGGTCCGCGGTCAGGTCCGGCCGGCCCGCGTATCCACGTGCCAATTGCACCCCGGCCAGGTACAGCTCGCCGGCCACCCCGATCGGGACGGGCCGGAGGCGGACGTCGAGGACCCGGACGTCGGTGTTGACCACCGGACGGCCGATCGGCACCGGACCGGCCTGGTCGGTAACCAGATGCTCGGTGACGTCGACGGCTGCCTCGGTGGGGCCGTACAGATTGCACAGATCGACCGAACTCACGGCACCGACCTTGTCGGCGAGGGCTCGGCTCAGTGGTTCACCCGAGGTGAACACCTGACGCACGGTTGGGCCGAACACCGTTCCCGCGCCGGGCATGCCACTTGTCGCTGCGGTGGTGGCGCGGTTGCGCTGCGACAGGATGTCGACATACGCGTCGAGCATCGACGGGACGAAATGCAGCGTGGTGACGCCGCTCTCCTCGATGAGACGGGCGAGATATTCAGGATCGCGGTGACCGTCCGGGCGGGCGATGACCATGCGGCCACCGGTTCGCAACGGCCAGAACAGTTCCCAGACCGAGACGTCGAAGGTGATCGGCGTCTTGTAGAGCACCGCGTCGTCGGGGCCGATCGGATGACCGTCCTGCATCCAGCCCAGACGGTTGATCGCCGCGCGCTGCGTGACCTCGACCCCCTTCGGGACGCCGGTCGAGCCCGAGGTGAAGATGACGTAGGCCGAGGCATCGCCGCCGCGTCGCGGTGTGACGGTCGCGGTCCGCGGCGCGGGGCTCCCGTCGTCGAAGCGAGCCCAGTTCAGGTAGGCGGCATCGATCACGACCTCCGCGCCCACAGCGTCCGCGATCAACGCACGGCGACGGGCCGGCTGCCCCGGATCGACCGGCACGTAGGCGGCTCCCGCCGTGAGCACCGCGTAGACGGCACAGACCTGTGCGAGGCCACGCGGCAGCGACACCACCACTCGATCGCCTGCGGCGACCCCGTCGTCGACGAGACGTCCGGCGAGTCCGAGACGAAGCGCGTCGAACTCGGCGTAGGTCCACGTCCGGCCCTCGAACTCGACCGCGACCGCGTCGGGGGTGAGTGCCACCTGGCGCTCGAAGTCGTCGAGGGGCGAGGTGTCGTCGCCGGGCAGCCCGGCGCGCGGCCCGGCCCCCGTCTCGAGGAGGGTGGTGGCCTCACCGTCGAAGAGCAGGTCGACCTCGCCGATCGGGGTGTTCGGCTCGGCCATCAGTCGATCCATGAAGGTCAGGAACCGCCGCAGGTGCCGATCGAGCTCGTCCTGTCGATACAGCTCCGGATTGCCGTGCAGATCGACGACCAGACGCTCACCCGGTCCGGCCTGGTAGAGGTTGAGCCGGAGATCCTCGAGGATGCCGGAGGTCAGGATCTGATAATCCACCCGGGCACCCACGAGTTCGATGGGCTTGTCGAACATCATCATGTTGACGATCGGCCCGAACGATGCCGTGTTAGAGTCCGCCATCCCGGCGTCGAGCCGGATCTCCTCGAACCGGTACCGCTGGTGACGCAGGGCTCCCGTCATCTCCAGCTTCAGTTGGCCGACGAGTTCACCGGTGGTGAGACCTGTCACGTCACGGGCGACGATCGGCAGCATGTTGGAGAGCATCCCGCCCGCACGCTTGATCCGTGCGGTCGCGCGACCGGTCACCGGCAGGCTCAGTGCCACGTCGTCGGTGCCGCTCATCCGGGCCAGATATGCGGAGAACGCTGCGGTCAGCAGGACGGCGGGCGAACCCCCGATCTGCGCCGCGCGCTCTTCCAACGCGACCTGCCGTGCTGTGTCGAGCACGCTGCCGGCGATCAGGTTGACCGGATGCAACGGCGCCACGGCGGCGCTGACCGCGAGGCTGACCCGCTCCGGCAGGTCACCTGCGCGCTCGGTCCAGTGCGCGCGATCCGACTCGTGCCGGGTGCTCTCGGCATACGCCTGATCGTCGGCGACCAGATCGGCGAGCGATGCGTGCGGCCGATCGGTACGGGCCCGGCCTTCGACCGCCGCGTTGTAGCGCTCGAGTGTCTCCTGCATGGCCGTGAGTGCCGCATAGCCGTCGATCACGATGTGATGGGCGCGCAGATACCAGAGGGCCCGGTCATCGGCGACGCGGATCAGGCTCGTGACCGTGAGTTGATCGGCGACCAGGTCGATCGTGCGCTGGTAGTCGGCGTTCATCCACCGGGTCGCGGCCGCCATCGGGTCCGGGTCGTCGCGCAGATCGACGACCGCGAGGGTGAAGTCGACCGCCGGGTCGACCACCTGCATGGGCACGCCGCCGGACTCGATGATCCGGGTGAACGGGGACTGCAGATCCCACCCAACCTCACGCACCACACGCGCGAAGAGTTCGATGTCGAGGGGGCGGTAGTCGTCGCGGATGTCCAGGTAGTTGGCGACGGTCACCGAGTAATCCGGGGACAGGTTCTCGGCGAACCACATTCCCCGCTGAGCTGCGGTGAGTGCGAGTGGCTGGTACCCCGAGACGTCCGCTACGCGATCATCCATCGGGTCCATTCCACTCACTCTCGTCTGGGCGGTGTCGCGGTCCGCGCCGACCGGGACGTCCTCCGATCTCGCGAATCCACGCTGCCGAACATGTCATTAGTGATCGTTACTAAGTACTGCAATACACAGGTATTTCGCGCCGAGACCGTCGACCGTTACACGGCATCTCGCAGATTCCTGACCACGAACCGTAACGAACGACGAGCCGAGGACGGTAATCACCACGTCCTCCTTTCGACCGACCGCGGCATCTCCGCCCAGGTCACGCCTGCCTGCCGGCCCGCCACGAACTGGTTCACAACGGGAACTGTAGGAGCCGAACCTGTGGGAAAGCTGTCTGACCGATGTCAGGTGGCCCAGATGCACGATTCCGGGCCGCTCACCTACGACACCGACCACCTGCCACCTCCCGGGTCGTCGCCTCGGCCGCCTGTTCTGCGTAAGTTTGACTTGGTAACAGCCCCGTCACGCTCGAAAACATCGATCCGGAAGAGGAGCGGAATGCCTGAGCAATCACAAGGGCGTCACACGGTCGATGACCTGTACCGCCCCGAGGACGCCGATGCCGACGCTCACGGCGACGACGCGGTGACGCCGCGCGCGGAGGTGCACCGCATGTGGGACCCCCTCACGGATCCGCTCGATCCCGCCGATCTGTTGCCGCTCGACGAGCCCGGCGATCCCAGTTTGTGGGAGCGTGACCTGCACCCGCGCGAGGCCATCACCTGGGAAGAGTTCAGTGCAGGCGCCGAGCCGGCACCGCAACGCCAGGACGTCGGCCCATTCCACAACCCGAACGGCGTGTCGTCACATCACGAGGACGAGTCGACCAGCGACGTTGCTCCGCAGTCGGTCGCCGGTGCCGCCGATCCGACTCCCGGCCCGTCTGTGTGGCCGGAGAGCCCCGCTCCGGCCGATCCGCATGCGGCGGTGTCCGAGGCGATTCAGAACACGGTGACCGACCGGATTCCGCGAACCCCCGAACCCGCCGTCGCCGCGGTCGGCCTGCAGAAGCGTTTCGGCGATTTTGTCGCCGTGTCCGATGTCACGTTCTCGGTCGCGAAGGGCACCATCCTCGGGCTCCTCGGCCCCAACGGCGCGGGTAAGACGACCACCGTCAACATGCTGTGCACGCTGCTCAAGCCGGACGCGGGCAGCGGCCTCGTCGCCGGCCACGACATCGTGCACCAGGCCGCCGCGGTCCGTCGTTCGATCATGCTCACCGGCCAGTTCGCCGCGCTCGACGAATCTCTGACCGGGCGGGAGAACCTGATCCTGTTCGGGCGCCTGCTCGGTCTGACGAAACCCACGGCTTCGGTCCGCGCCGACGAACTGCTCGCCGCCTTCGGATTGACCGACGCGGCCCGCCGGCGGGTCCGCGAGTACTCGGGTGGCATGCGTCGCCGGATCGACATCGCGTGCGGGCTGGTCACGCGTCCCGAGGTGGTGTTCCTCGACGAACCGACCACCGGCCTCGACCCGCGTAGCCGTCAAGAGGTGTGGCAGCTCGTCAAGAGTCTGCGCGACCAGGGTGTGACGACGGTGCTCACCACGCAGTACCTGGAAGAGGCGGACGAGCTCGCGGACCAGATCGTGGTGATCGACCACGGCCGCGTCATCGCGCGAGGTACGGCCGACGAGCTCAAGTCACAGATCGGCACGTCGGTCTATCAGGTCACGCCCACCGACCCCGAGCAGGTGCCCGCGGTCCGAGAGGCCCTCGCCGAGCTGCTGGTCGAGTCGCCCTCACCCGGGACCTCGTCGCCGACCTCGTCGTCGCCGGATGCGAAGGGCCGCGACGGCGACCAGCCGATCTCCGTGTCGGTGCCTGCCCCCGACGGCGCGGACACCCTCGTCCAGATCGTCCAGCGGACGAGCGCCGCCGGCATCCGTCTCTCGGACGTCGCGCTGCGGCGGCCGTCGCTCGACGAGGTCTTCCTCGCCCTCACCGAACCCTCGACCACGAAGGTGCCCGTCCCCTGATCACGCAGACCTCCCCGGAACCGACCGGACCGACACAGGCCGCGGAGCCACAGATCCGCCCACCGCAACAGTGGTGGGCGCTGACCACCCGCGGTCTGTCCGGCATCGTGCGCAACGGCGAGATCATCTTCGCGATGATCGCTCCAGCCTTCCTCGCGGTGTGCTTCTACGTGCCGTTGCGGTCGTTGATGGATGCCTATCCCGGCATGAACTACGCGCAGTACCTGATGCCGATCATCGCGCTCCAATCAGTCGGCTTCGTCGCGTCGGCGTCGGCCATGCGCTCGTCGATGGACGGCCTGCGCGGCATCAACCTGCGTTTCCGGGTCATGCCGATGAACTCGCTGGTCCCGGTCGCCGCCCGCGGGTCGGCCAATGCGGTTCTGCTTGCCATCTCACTCGTCTTCGCGACCATCGCGAGTCTGCTGATCGGCTGGCGCCCGCACGGTGGCATCGGCGGGACCATCGGCCTCTACGCGGTGGCGTTCGTCGTGGGCCTGCTGGTCGCCGTGATCGCCGACGCGCTCGGGCTGTTGGCGAGCAGCCCGGAGTCCACGAGCCAGATGCTCGGACTGCCGATCCTCATCCTCGGCATGCTGTCGACCGGCTTCGTCCCCGAGAGCCAGTTCCCGGAGTGGATTCAGCCGTTCGTCCGCAATCAGCCGGTGTCGCAGTTCTCCGGGGCGATGCGGGCGTTCAACGACGGCACCGCGACATGGTCGGTGGTGGCGCCGACGGTGTACTGGTGCCTGGGCATGGCCGCACTGGCGGCAGGCCTGCTCGTCTGGGCCGAGCGGAGGCTGCGCGCATGACGACACCACCGCAGATGAGTTCAACCGCGGCGGCGGCCGCGACGATGCCGACCGGCGACGTCCCACCGGAACACTCCACCGATGCCTGGACGACCCAGACCCGAATCCTCACCGGACGACAACTGTCGGTGTGGGTGCGGGATTACTCCACGCTCGGCCAGAGCCTGCTGTTCCCAGCGCTGTCGATGGTCATGTTCAAGGTCGTCCTGGGCGATGCCGTTGGCAATGCGACCGGCCAGAACAGCGCATACGGAACCGTGCCCCTGGTGATTCTCGTGGGAGCGATGTTCGGCTCGATGGCCGCGGCGGTGCGGCTCAACACCGAACGCGGCACCGGCCTGCTCGGCCGCCTGTACGTTCTACCGATCAACCGCGCCGCCGATCTCAGTGCACGCATCATCGCCGAGCTCGTCCGTATCCTCGTGTCGACGGTGATCCTGCTGGTGGCGGGGCTGTTCATCGGATTCCGCTTCACCCAGGGTGTGTGGGCCGTCCTCGGCATCATCGGGGTCGCACTGCTCTACGGCATGGCGTTCTCGACGATGGTCCTCGCGCTCGCCGTCAATGCGAAACCGGCGGCCCCGATCGTGCCGATCATCTCGTTGTTCGCGAGTGTCCTGATGTTCTTCAACTCGGGGTTCAGCCCGCTCGAGGCCTATCCCGGATGGCTGCAGCCGATCGTCGCGAACCAGCCGATGACACCGGCGATCGAAGTGATGCGGTCACTCGCCGTCGGCGGACCGATCACCGAGAACCTCATCAAGGTGATCGCCTGGTCGGTCGTGCTCCTGGGAGTCTTCGTCTACCCGGCACTGCGCGGCTATCAGCGCGCCGCCACCGATCACTGACGGCCTCGACGGAACGCCGGAACCACTCGAGGGCCGTAAGCTCGCACCCATGGTCATCGACAAGACCGGAGCCCGCACCTCCGTCGCCGACAACCCGGCCGAACGCCGCTACGAGATCACGGTGGAGGACGCCGGCGGACCTCGGGTGGCCGGGTTCACCGCCTACCGTGACCGTGACGTCGACGGCACCGGACAACGCATCTTCTTCCACACGGAGGTGGCCGAGGAGTTCGGTGGACGTGGTCTCGGCACCATCCTGATCCGCGAAGCGCTCGACGCGACCCGCGCCGAGGGGCGCGTCATCGTCGGTGTCTGCCCGATGGTGGCGGCCTTCCTGCGCAAGAACCCCGACTACGCGGATGCGGCCCGCCCGGTGACCCCCGAGGTGCTCTCCTGGCTGGAGACCGCACTCAACTGACCGAACCGACGTGACGGTGTACGACGAACCCGGTCAGTCGTCGGACGTCGCGACCGGGACGGTCGCGCTGTGTTCCGACATCTCGCCGTCGGCACCGTATTCGATACGTCTGATGGTCGGTCCGGTGTTGACGACGATCGACGCGATCAGCGAGCGTCCCGGCGGCAGGACCCGCGCGGTGACCTGTCCGCTGTCGACGGCCTGCAACTCGTCGACCAGCACATCCCACAGTCGGTGCAGTAGGCCGCGGTCGGGCACCACGCTCAACGCACCGTCGTCGAGGAGCAGCACCGAGACACCGCGCCTGCGGGCCTGCCACACCGCGTCACGAACCTGGTCGGACTCCCACGCGGGAGCTCGGATCCCGTCGCGCAGCTGTGCCTCGGTGAGTCGGACATCGGCGACCTCGCCGATCGTGAACTCGTGCCCGCCGACGATCTCGCCGAGGATCGGTCGCGCTCGACGCTCCAGTTGAGAGAGTTGCCGGCCGCGCTCGGCCGCAGCCGCCGCCGTCGCGGCCTCGGTCGCGGCCTGCGCGACCGCACGTTCCCGGAGAACGCGGATGCGTTCCGCGAGCGGCCGGGCCATCAGCACGAACAGCATCGCCAGCACCAGGACCGGATAGCAGAACGCCGTGTTTCCCGCGCCCGTCACGAATCCGAAACCGATGGCCACACCCCACAGTCCGGCGATCGCGGTGCAGCACACGGCACCCACCCAGGCGAACGACGGCCGACCATGCACTGCGAGGAGGGTGAACACGATCGTTGCCGCGGAGACCGGGGGCGCCGTCTGGAGCTGCAGATAGGACTCCGCGGGCAGACTCCACAGCGAGATGGCGAGTCCGCAGACCGCCAGCACGGCCGCCGAGATCGCAGCGGAGACCGGAAACCGCGGACCACGAGTTCGCTGGACGACCAGGGTGGCGAGCGCGAAGATCATCAGACCGGCGATCAGGCCTGCCCAGTTGTGCACCGACCTGAGGTGCCATCCGGCAGCGATCGTCACGACGGTGTAGACCACCGCGAACAGCCAGAGTCCTCGCGTGACCGTCGACGAGCCGAGCCCGAACAGATCGACGGTCGCATCGTCGAGCTCCCGGTCCTCGGAACGCGGATTCGGCATCATGGGCGCCGCCACTGGACGACGACGGTCGTCCCGCGGCGGGGTGCGCTGATGATCTGCGCCATGCCGCCCGGCAGCGAAGCCATCCGCCCCCGGATTCCGGTGGCGATCCCATACCGTTCCGGTGCCACCGATCCGGGGTCGAACCCCACGCCGTCGTCGGTGATGGTGACCCGCACGGCGTCGCAGGCGAAATCGCCGCCGACCACACAACGAGCGGCGCCGCCCGCGTGCCGGTGCCAGTTGCGCACCGCTTCTCCCATCGACGCGGTCAGCGCCGAGACGACATCGGCGGGATAAAACACCGAGCGATCGTGCACGAACAACTCGCTGCGGACATCGTCGCTGACGGACGCGGCAGTTGCCCGGATCCGCTCAGCGACCTGCGCGGCCGAGACATCGCCGAGGTGATTGTCGTCGCTGCGGTCGAGTTCATCGAGCGTCGACGCGGCCTGGCTCGCGAGGCGCGGGTCGGGCCGCCCCGGTGTCACCGCGAGCAACGACGCGATCACCCGGTCGTGGATCACCGCAGCGAAGCGCGCGCGTTCGGCTTCCTGTGCCATCTCCGCGGCACCGGTCGCGGCCGAGGCCAGGATCTCGGCCCGGCGGGCGTCGAGTAGTCGCACGTTGGCCATCGTCGCGATCGCGACGGCCAAGAACACACCGCTGAGCGCCATCGTCAGCGGCGCACTGAGCAGTGCGACCGGCCGGATCTCACCGAAGCGGCCGACCTGGTTGGCCGCATGCACGGCCAGGGTGGCCGTGACGAGATGCGCAATGGCCCAGCGGGTACGCGACACCAGCACGAGTCCGATACTCGCCACCGACGGGAACTGCACCATCCACACCGCCCAGTGCGCCGGATCATTGGTCGTGCCATTCCATGCGACGAACCAGAGGAGCGTCGCGAGCACGTAGCCGAGCGCGGACAAGTACATCAGGCCGACGTGGCCCCGCGGCACCGGACGCAATGACGCCAGCACGAGCAGGATCGCCGGCCCGACGATCAGCACCATGCTGACCGGCGTCCACCAGTCGGCCGTGAGATCCGCGCACCGGATGGCCACCGGAATGGTCACCACCGTGAACGTGAGGAGACCGAGGCCGATGAAACGGGCGCCGCTGCGTTGCATCCGGAGCAGATCGGAGTCGTCGCTGACTGCGTGCGCACGCAGACCCCGCAGGCGGCCGGCGACCGCTCGCCCGGCCTGTGTGTGATCGATCACCATGGAAGTCCACCAGACTCCATAGCAGATCTGCCAGCCCCCGTTCGGACGGTCATCTGATCGTCATGACCCCGGTGTGGCGCACAGTGCCGACGGATCGGCATCGTCGCCGCCTACCCGAATGCGGCACCGTCCCCGATGCGCGACCACGCGCCTCCGACGATCTCGCCGGCCTCGGTCACGTCGTATCGCCGCGAGGCGTCGTCGACGTTGACGACGATCGTTGCGCGGGTCGCACGTCCCGGTGGCAGCACGCGCGCGGTGACCCGGCCGCCATCGAGACCCTCGAGCTCGTCCACGAGCGCATCGTCGAGACGCTCCTGCACCGAGTCGTCGCCGATCAGCCCACCGTCGTCGAACAGCACGACGGATACGCCGCGTTCGCGCGCCCGCCACACCGCTGCCCGGACCCGGGCCGAATCCCAGGCGGGTGCGCGGATGCCGTCGCGCAGCTGCGCTTCCACGAGACGGGCGCGCTGCACCTCGATCCGGCTGAACTCGTGGTCGTCGGCGACCTGTTCGAGCAGCGGCCGTGCCTGCCGGTCCAGTCGCCCGAGCTGTCGGTCCCGTTCGGCGGCCGCGGCGAGGGCGGCAGCGTCCGACGCTGCATATCCCAGCTCCCGATCCCGCAGCGTGCGGATGCGATCGGCCATCGGTCGCAGCATCACCACGAACAGCGACGCGAAGATCATAACCGGGTACACCCACAAGGTGTAGCCGAGTCCGGTCACGAACCCGGGCCCCCGGAAGCCTCCCCACAGGGATGCCGACAGGCTCATCGTGGCGGCGCCGATCCACGCAAGGCCGAGCCGTCCCCGCACGGCCAGCAAGGCGAGCACCACGATCCCGGAGACCGCTGCGGGAAGACATTGCAAGGTCTGGAAGGTGTCGGTCGGCACCGACCACCAGGCCGTCGCGGTCCCGGCGATCATCACCGCCACCACCGCTACGCCCCAGCGGAACGGGAACGGGTCGCCGACGACCCGGATCAGGGCGGCCAGATCGGCGGCCAGCAGCACGAACGCCGCAGCGAGGCCCAGCCAGTTCGCCGGACCGCGGATCTCCAGGCCGGAACCGATCGTGACCACGATGTAGACAGCGCCGAAGGCGAGCAGCGCACCGACCACCGGCAGGGATCGCAGGCCGAACAGGTCGACCGTCTCCCCCGCCGGTCGCACCGCAGGCGCGTCACGACCCGCCATCACGGACCCACTTCACTATCACGACGGTGCCCCGGCCGGGCTCACTGCGGACCTCGACGTCGCCGCCTGCCAGCCCGGTCATCCGTCCGCGGATCCCGACCGCGAGGCCCAGCCGTTCGGGAGGTACCCGGTCCGGATCGAAACCCTGGCCGTCGTCGACGACGGCCAGAGTCACCCGGTCTGCCCGAAAGTCGCCGACGACGAGGCAGGATGCGCCCGCGCCTGCATGCCTGCGGGCATTGCGGATGGCCTCACACATCGCTTCGATCATCGCGGACACCGCCTCGCCCGGATACCGTCCCGACGCGGACCGGTTGATCGACAACTCACGTTCGACGTCGTCGGCGGTCGCCGCGATCGCCGTTCGCACCCGCTGCACGAACTCGTCGACCCCCGTCATCGCCTCCGGCGGCTCATCGTCACGCCGGTCGAGTTCGTCGAGGGCCGTCACCGCCTGGGTCCCGAGCCCTGGGCGCGGACGCCCGACCTCGATCGCCAGCAGGATGGCTATGACCTTGTCGTGGATCAGTGCCGCGAAGCGTGCCCGCTCGGCCTCCTTTGCCGTCGAGGCCGCCGACGTCGCCGCAGCGTCCATTGCGGCCGACCGCGTCTCGTCGAGCAGGCCGGCGGTCCGCACGGTCACGACCGCAACCGCGAGGAACACACAGGTGAGCGCGATCGTGACCAGCGATCCGAGGTAGAGCTCGGGACGCAGATGTCCATAGACACCGATCTGGTTGGCCGTCTGGGCCAGGAAGGTCGCCACCACGATGTGCCCGATCGCGAGCAGGTAGCGACCCGCCATGCCGAACACCAGGCCGGGGACCCCGGGGAACTGGACCAGCCAGACGCTCCACCACGAGTGCCCCGGCGCGACGTCGCCGTCCCATGCCACGAACCAGAGTGCGGTCGCCAGCAGGAATCCGACACTCGACAGCGCGGCCAGGGCGGTCTGATATCTGAGTGTCGGTCGATAGGTGGCAGCGATGACGAGCAGGGCCGGTCCCGCCACCAACGCGGCGCTCAGCGGAGGCCACCAGGGATCGGTGAGTTCGGCGCGGGCGGCGATGACCGGCGACAACCCGACCGTGAAGGTGATCAGCCCGCAGCCGACGAAACGGGCCCCGATCCGCTGTACGCGGGCGCGATCGGTGGCGTCCGACGGCCCGACGATGCGGTCGCGCCACGGGCGCGCACGCCCATCGTCCGGCGTGGCCGACGCGCGACCGAACGTACCGGTCGCCGCCGCCCCGCTCATCGGATCATCAGCATCTGTGCGCACTCCTCGGGATCGACTCGCTGACCGGCGACACTGCCATGCCGCGTCCGATCGGTCGACCGCCCACCCGGCCGGCGTGCGCCGACCGCCACATCGATTATCGCCGCCACGCCCCGAGACCGCTCCGGTTGTGGGCGGCCCGCGCCCGTGGCGACGCGAAACGGCCCGCTCCCCCTGAAGGGAACGGGCCGTCTCGATGTGTCTGTTGCGGAAAAGGCCGCTACTACTTGGCCTTCTCCAGCACCTCGACGAAGCGCCACCGCTTGGTCGCCGACAGCGGGCGGGTCTCCATGAGCCGCACGCGGTCGCCGACACCGGCGGTCTCGTTCTCGTCGTGTGCCTTGACCCGACTCGTGGTCCGGATGATCTTGCCGTAGAGCGGGTGGCTCTTACGATCTTCCAGCTCGACCACGATGGTCTTCTGCATCTTGTCGCTGACCACGTAACCGATCCGCTCTTTGCGGTTGTTACGTACTTCGGTCTGTGACGATCCTTCTGGGGTCACTTTCTGGTCCTCACTCATGCGTCTTCACCATCCGGTCCCGACGCCAGACCCAGCTCGCGCTCACGCATCACGGTGTAGACACGCGCGATCTCGCGACGCACGGTACGCAGACGACGGTTGTTGTCGAGCTGGCCGGTGGCCATCTGGAAGCGAAGGTTGAACAGCTCTTCCTTCGACTCTTTGAGGCGATCGACCAGATCGGTATCACTGAGCTCACGCAGCTCGTTCGCAGCAACTCCGAGTGCCATCAGAACTGCTCCTCTCTGGTCACGATCCTGGTCTTGATGGGGAGCTTGTGCTGCGCGCGACGCAGGGCCTCGCGAGCGGTCTCCTCATTGGGGTAGCTCATCTCGAACAGCACACGACCCGGCTTGACCGGGGCGACCCACCACTCGGGCGAACCCTTACCGGAACCCATGCGGGTCTCGGCGGGCTTCTTGGTCAGCGGGCGGTCCGGGAAGATGTTGATCCACACCTTGCCGCCACGCTTGATGTGCCGGTTGATGGCAATACGTGCCGATTCGATCTGACGGTTGGTGATGTACGCACCTTCCAGAGCCTGGATGCCGTAGTCACCGAACGTCACCTTGGTGCCGCCCTTGGCCTGGCCCTTGAGGCTGGGATGGTGCTGCTTGCGGTGCTTGACCCGACGAGGGATCAACATGATCAGCCCTCCTTTTCCGTGGCCGCGCCGGCAGTGGCCCCCGCATTGGCGTCCACAGCCGGAGCATCGGCGGCACGACCCGCTTCGGTGCTCGTCGCGGTGGTACCCGAGGAACCGCTGCGACGCGGCCGGCTGGGCCGGCGCGGACGGCGATCTTCGGCGGCCGGCGCGGCTGCGGACAGCTCACGCTTGCCACCGACGATGTCGCCCTTGTAGATCCAGACCTTCACGCCGATGCGGCCGAAGGTGGTCTTGGCTTCGTAGAGTCCGTAGTCGATGTCGGCGCGCAGCGTGTGCAGCGGCACGCGACCCTCGCGGTAGAACTCACTGCGGCTCATCTCTGCGCCGCCCAGGCGACCGGAGCACTGGACCCGGATGCCCTTCACGTTCGGCTGACGCATCGCCGACTGGATCGCCTTGCGCATCGCGCGGCGGAAGGCCACACGGTTGCTCAGCTGCTCAGCGACGCCCTGGGCCACCAGCTGGGCCTCGGACTCTGCGTTCTTCACCTCGAGGATGTTCAGCTGCACCTGCTTGCCGGTCAGCTTCTCCAAGTCGCCACGAATCCGGTCGGCCTCGGCGCCGCGGCGACCGATGACGATGCCCGGACGGGCGGTGTGGATGTCGACGCGAACCCGGTCACGGGTGCGCTCGATCTCCACCTTGGCGATGCCGGCGCGCTCGAGTCCCGTGGACAGGAGCTTGCGGATGGCGACATCCTCTTTCACGTACTCCGCGTACTGCTTGTCGGCGTACCACCGCGAACTCCAGTCCGTGGTGATGCCCAGACGGAAGCCGTGCGGGTTGATTTTCTGACCCACTACTGGGCTCCCTTCTTCGGCTGACGCGACCGGCCTCGACCGGCGGTGGCCTTCTCGGGAAGGCTCTCCACGACGACGGTGATGTGGCTGGTGCGCTTGCGGATGCGGAACGCACGACCCTGTGCACGCGGCTGGAACCGCTTGAGCGTGGGGCCCTCGTCGGCGAAGGCGGTGGCGACGACCAGGGTCCGGCGATCCAGATCCAGGTTGTTCTCCGCATTCGCGACGGCGCTGGCGAGGACCTTGTAGACCGGCTCAGACGCCGACTGCGGGGCGAACCGCAGGATGTCGAGGGCCTCGTCGACGTTCTTGCCGCGGATCAGGTCGATCACACGGCGCGCCTTCATCGGCGTCACGCGAACGAACTTCGCGGTCGCCTTGGCTGTGGGATTCTCGGTTTGCGTAGTCATTACCGGCGCTTCGCTTTCCGGTCATCCTTGATGTGACCCTTGAAGGTGCGGGTAGGGGCGAACTCGCCCAGCTTGTGCCCGACCATGTTGTCCGAGACGAACACCGGGACGTGCTTGCGACCGTCGTGAACGGCGAAGGTATGACCGATGAAGTCGGGGATGATGGTCGAACGGCGCGACCAGGTCTTGATGACCTGCTTGGTGCCCTTCTCGTTCTGCGTGTCCACCTTGGCAAGCAGGTGGTCGTCGACGAACGGGCCCTTCTTGAGGCTGCGTGGCATTCTCTAACTCCCTCCTGTGCTTATCGCTTGTTCTTGCCGGTGCGACGACGCCGGACGATCAACTGGTCGCTGGCCTTGTTCTTGCGGGTCCGGCCTTCCGGCTGGCCCCACGGGCTGACCGGGTGGCGACCACCCGAGGTCTTGCCCTCGCCGCCACCGTGCGGGTGGTCGACCGGGTTCATCACGACACCGCGGACGGTCGGGCGCTTGCCCTTCCAGCGCATACGGCCGGCCTTGCCCCAGTTGATGTTCGACTGCTCGGCGTTGCCGACCTCGCCGACGGTGGCGCGGCAGCGCACGTCGACGCGACGGATCTCGCCGGACGGCATACGCAGGGTGGCGTAACTACCCTCCTTGCCGAGCAACTGGATCGAGGCGCCCGCACTGCGGGCCATCTTCGCCCCGCCGCCCGGACGCAGCTCCACGGCGTGCACCTGGGTACCGGTCGGGATGTTGCGCAGCGGCAGGTTGTTACCGGGCTTGATGTCGGCGGTCGCACCGGTCTCCACCACGTCGCCCTGCTTCAGGCCCTTGGGCGCGATGATGTAACGCTTCTCGCCGTCGACGAAGTGCAGCAACGCGATCCGCGCAGTGCGGTTCGGGTCGTACTCGATGTGAGCGACCTTGGCGTTGACACCGTCCTTGTCGTTGCGACGGAAGTCGATGAGGCGGTACGCACGCTTGTGACCGCCACCCTTGTGACGGGTGGTGATGCGGCCGTGCGCGTTACGGCCACCACGGCCGTGCAGCGGGCGGACGAGCGACTTCTCGGGATGGTCACGAGTGACCTCCGCGAAATCCGCGCCGGACGAACCGCGACGACCGGGGGTCGTCGGCTTGTACTTACGAATAGCCATGAGTCTGTAGTCCCTCTACTCTCGAGTCCCGGTCAGCCGACCGGGCCTCCAAAGATCTCGATGGGCTTGCTGTCAGCGGACAGCGTCACGATCGCGCGCTTGGTGGACTTGCGCTGGCCGTAGCCGAAGCGTGTGCGCTTGCGCTTGCCCTGCCGGTTGGCGGTGTTGACGCTGGTGACCGTGACGTCGAAGATCTGCTCGACCGCAATCTTGATCTGGGTCTTGTTCGAGTCCGGGTGCACGATGAACGTGTACACGTTGTCCTCGATCAGTCCGTAGGACTTCTCCGAGATCACCGGCGCCAGGATGATGTCACGCGGGTTGGCCTGCGTAGCCATACTCACGCCTCCTTCTTCTCAGTGTTCTGCTCGATGAACGCGTTGAGCGTCTCGACGCTGAACACCACCTCGTCCGAGTCCAGGACGTCGTAGGTGTTGAGCTGATCCGGTGCGATCGGCAGAACGTTCTGCAGGTTCGCCACGCTCTTCCATGCGGCGTCGTCCTCACGGCCGAGCACCACCAGGAACTTGCGGCGATCGCTCAGCGCCTCGAGGAACTGGCGAGCCGACTTGGTCGACGGGTTCTGCCCGGCAACCAGTTCGGTGATCACGTGGATGCGCTCGTTGCGGGCCCGGTCGGACAGGGCACCGCGCAGGGCGGCGGCCTTCATCTTCTTCGGGGTCCGCTGGCTGTAGTCACGCGGCTGCGGACCGTGAACGGTGCCACCGCCGGCGAACTGCGGCGCGCGGGTCGAACCCTGGCGGGCGCGACCGGTGCCCTTCTGGCGGTACGGCTTGGCCCCACCACCACTCACCTCGCCACGAGTCTTGGTGGCGTGCGTGCCCTGGCGGGCTGCGGCCTGCTGGGCCACGACCACCTGGTGCATCAGGGAGATGTTGGCGGTCGTGTCGAACAGCTCGGCGGGCAGATCAACGGTGCCGTTGGTCTTGCCGTCGGCCGACTTGACGTCCAGCGTCAGCTTTGTAGTCGTCTCGGTGCTCACTTGGCACCACCCTTCACTGCGTCGCGGATCACCACGATGCCGCCCTTGCGGCCGGGGATCGCGCCCTTGATCAACAGCAGACCGGCGTCGGCGTCGACCTTGTGCACGGTCAGGTTCTGCGTGGTCACGGTGTCGTTACCCATGCGTCCGGCCATCCGCATGCCCTTGAACACGCGACCCGGGGTGGCGCAGCCACCGATCGAGCCGGGTGCGCGGTGCACGCGGTGCGCGCCGTGGCTGGCGCCCAGACCGGAGAAGCCGTGACGCTTCATCGGACCGGCGAAGCCCTTGCCCTTGGAGGTGCCGGTCACGTCGACCTTGGTGCCGTTCTCGAAGATCTCGGCGGTCAGCTCCTGGCCGATCTCGAGCTCCGAGACATCCGCGATGCGGATCTCGGCGAGGTGGCGACGCGGGGTCACTCCGGCCTTGGCGTACTGCCCGGCGACCGGCTTGGTCACCTTGCGCGGGTCGATGGCGCCGTAGGCCAGCTGGACGGCGGTGTAGCCGTCGCGGTCCGCGGTACGGAGCTGGGTGATGACGTTCGGTCCGGCCTGGATCACCGTCACCGGGACGACGCGGTTGTTCTCGTCGAACACCTGGGTCATGCCGAGCTTGGTGCCCAGGATTCCCCGTGTGGCACTTTGATTGCTGGTTGCACTCTGTGTGGTCATATCTCTCGCCCCCCGCCTACTGGATGTTGACGTCGACGCTGGCCGGCAGGTCGATGCGCATCAGCGCATCCACCGTCTTCGGCGTCGGGTCGAGGATGTCGATGAGTCGCTTGTGGGTGCGCATCTCGAAATGTTCGCGGCTGTCCTTGTACTTGTGCGGCGAACGGATGACGCAATACACGTTCTTCTCGGTGGGCAACGGCACCGGGCCGACCACGCGTGCCCCGGTACGGGTCACGGTTTCCACGATCTTGCGCGCCGAAGCGTCGATCGCCTCGTGGTCGTAGGCCTTGAGCCTGATGCGGATCTTCTGTCCCGCCACGCTGTGTCCTCTTCCGTCAGTTGTTCTCGACAGACAAACACCGCGTGGCCTGGTCCGACACTGGAGGTCGGTGGACACATGACCGCCCGCGTGAGATTCGGGGATCGACGCTGTTCATCTATCGTTGTACGTAGGCTCGTCACTTGGTACGAGCCGGTTGTGCTCCGGCACCCGCGGTCGGGCGTGTCGTGTCCGTACCGCTGATTCAGGGCACGCGTTACACACCCGGTCCCGGAATCCGGGGCCTGGGAGTCATTCACCTGAAGGAGGCCGCACTGAAACCTGCGTCCGCCGCTCAAGGCAACCCGACAAGTATGCACCAGGTCGGGGCCGTAAGCCAAATCCGGGCGGGAGGGAGCATGGGCCGATGAGCGTTGACGTCATCTTACCCATGAGTAAGATCTGCTCCGTGAGTGACTCCGGCTCCTCGAGCCCCACCTATGCCCTGCGCCGCAAACTTCCCGACAACGCGATCGGGCACGCTCTGTTCTCGCTCGGCATGGTCGCCCGGGTGCCCTACTTCGGGACGGTACTGCCGATCGTCAGCGAGATGCGGCCCGGGTTCTGCCGGGTCACGGCACCCAATTGGTTCGGCGTCCACAACCACATCGGAACCTTCCACGCGATCGCGGCATGCAACCTCGCCGAGGCCGCGATGGGCATGCTCATGGAGGCGACCACGCCGACGAGCCATCGCTGGATTCCGAAGGCGATGAACACGCAGTACCTCGCGAAGGCGACGACGCGACTCACCGCGGAGGCCCGGCTCGACGACACCGTGAGCTTCGACGAGATCGTCGAGGGCACCGATGTCGTCGTCGGTGTCCGCGTTCTCGACAAGCACGGCACCGAGGTCGTGCACTGCGACATCACCACCTGGGTGACCCCGGCCTGACGCGCTCGCCCGGTCCGCAACTCACCCTGCCGTGGGCGTCGGTTGCTCCTACCCTTAGACGATGACGCCCGCAAACGCCTGCGCCGGGCCGGCCGACCCCGTGGGCGCGGTCCGCAAGGTCGGGGTCGAGGAGGAGTTCCACCTCGTCGACCTGCGCACGTCACGGCTGACCACCCGGGCTCCTGAACTGCTCGACGTGCTGCCGCCCGGCAGCCCCTATGTCGAGGAACTGCAGCGCTGCGTCATCGAGGCCAACAGCGATGTGCATCGACACCTCGACGACCTGCGCGTCGATCTGCAGGCCAACCGGTCGGTCCTCGTCGACGCCGCCGCGGGCCTGGGGATCGGCGTGGTCGCGGCGGGTTCCGTACCCCTCTCGGTGCCGACCGAGATGCTGGTCACCGAGACGCCCCGCTACCGGCGGATGCTCGCCGACTATCAACTCCTGGCCCGCGAGCAGTTGATCTGCGGCACTCAGGTACACGTCGACGTCACCGACCGCGACGAGGCCGTCGCCATCGCATCGCGCATCAGTCCGTACATACCGTCGCTGCTCGCACTGTCGGCGAGCTCACCGTTCTGGGCCGACGGCACCGACACCGGTTACGCGAGCGCCCGCACGCTCGTGTGGCAGCGCTGGCCGACCACCGGACCGTTTCCCGACGTGTACTCGGCGGCCGAGTACGACGACGAGATCGAGCGGCTCATCAACAGCGGCGTGATCACCGATCCGGGCATGGTCTATTTCGATGTCCGCCCGTCCGCGCGGGTCAACACCCTCGAACTCCGGGTCTGCGACAGCTGTCCGTCCGTGGACACCATCACCCTCATCGCCGGTCTGTTCCGCGCACTCGTGATCCGCGAGGCCCGCCGCCTCGACTCCCCGTCCCCACCGACGTCACCCGCGCTGTATCGGGCCGCGATCTGGCAGGCCGCCCGTGCCGGGCTCGAAGGCGACCTGATCGACGTCGACCACTCCGCACCCCGGCCCGCCGCAGACGTGATCACCGACCTCACCGCGTCGTTGCGGAACGAACTCGAGGACTGCGGCGACTGGCCTGCGGTCGATGAGCTCACCCGTCAGGCCCTGACCTTCGGGAGCTCCTCGGCACGACAGCGACGAACCCTGCGGCGCCGCGGTCGGTTCACCGCCGTCGTCGACAATCTGATCGCCGAGACGGCCGGGACCCTGACCGAGGGACCGCTGCCCGACGACCCCGAAGGCCGACTGCTGCACGGGTACCGCCGTCCCGAGCAGCCCGCCGACATCCCGACGGTGGACTCGCCGGACCGCGAGTCCTACGACGAGGCGGTCGCGTCCGCAGGCACGTCGCGTCCCGGCTACGCGGAGATCCTCGCGTCGGCCGCCTCGCTCGGCCCGAACACGCTGCGCAAGAGGCAATATCAGATCGAACGGGAACAGAGCATCGACGGTGTCACGTTCCGGGTGACCGGGCAATCGCGTGCCCAGCTCTTCCCGCTCGACGTGATGCCCCGCTACATCGGCGCCGACGACTGGCAGCGGGTCTCCCGAGGCCTACAGCAGCGGGCGCTGGCACTGAACGCCTTCCTCACCGACGTGTACGGCGACCAGGAATGCATGCACGACGGCATCCTTCCGCCCGAAGCGCTCGACCGCGCGCCCGGATACCGCCAGACCGGCCGCGTGCCGGCATGGCAACGGGTGCGCACCCACATCTGCGGTACCGATCTGGTCTCGCCCGAACCGGGACATTTCGTGGTCCTCGAGGACAATCTGCGCGTGCCGTCGGGAATCGCGTACGCGATGTCCAACCGCACGTTGATGACCCAGTTCATGTCCGAGATACCCATGCCGGCGGCGACCATGTCGGTCGCCGACGTCCCGCGCATGATCGGCGAGACCATCGCTGCGGCGGCGCCACCGGATGCCCACGCCGACGGCATCGACATCATGATCAGTTCGGGCTGGCAGGATTCGGCCTGGTTCGAGCACACCATCCTGGCGGCCGGCGCCGGACTGAGACTCTCGACACCGGAGCACCTCTCGGTCGACGTCACCGACGGCCCCGATGCCGGCCGCGTGTTCTTCCATCACGGCACCTCCCGTGTCCCTGTCAACACGGCGTATGTCCGTATGGACGAGGACATGTTGCTGTCCTCCAACGGTTTTCAGGATCAGCCGCTGCGCGACGGTATCCTCGACGGGCTGGGCCGCGGGCGATTCGCCCTCGCCAACGCGCTGGGCAACGGCGTCGGCGACGACAAAGCGATCTACTATTACGTCCCCGCGATGATCCGTTACTACCTCGGCGAGGAACCGCTCCTCGATCAGGTACCCACGTGGCTCTGCGCGGAACGCCATCAGCGCGATCACGTATTGGACAACCTGGAACATCTGGTCGTCAAACCCATTGACGGCCTGGGCGGTTCGGGAATCACGATCGGTCCCGAGTGCACCGAGGAGGAGCTGTCACGTCGCCGGGTCGATCTGCTGACCCAGCCGGAACGCTTCATCGCCCAGGAGGTGGTGGCCCTGTCCACCCACCCCACCTTCGACGGCAACGGCTTCTACGCCCACCATGTCGATCTGCGCGCCTTCGTCCACCTTCGCGGCGCGGGCGACGAGCGCGTTTCCGCCCACGTCGCCCCTGCCGCACTCACCCGGGTCGCCCCCGCAGGCAGCCTGATCGTCAACTCCTCGCGCGGCGGCGGCGGCAAGGACACCTGGATCCAGGGCGCCGATCCGGCGACCAGAGAGGGATGACCGATGTGTGGTGTATGCGGTGAGATCCGTTTCGACGCGACAACTCCCGACATCGGCGCCGTGGGGGTGATGACCGGATCGATGTCCCGGCGCGGACCGGACGGATCCGGTGTCTTCGCCACAGGTTCAGTGGCGCTGGGCCATCGGCGTCTCAAGATCATCGACCTCTCCGAACGTGGCGCGCAGCCGATGGTCGACCCGGAGCTCGGCCTGGCGCTGGTGTTCAACGGCTGCATCTACAACCATCGCGAGCTGCGGGAAGAGCTCGAGGCCAAGGGTTACCGCTTCTTCTCCCACGCCGACAGCGAGGTCATCCTCAAGGCCTTCCATGCCTGGGGAGCCGACTGCGTCGACCACCTCATCGGGATGTTCGCCTTCGCGGTGGTCGACACCGACACCGGCAGTCTCACGCTGGCCCGCGACCGCCTGGGGATCAAACCGCTCTATCTCGCCGAAACCCCCGGGCGGCTTCGGTTCGCGTCGTCGCTACAGGCTCTGCTCCGGGCCGGCGATGTGGACACCTCCATCGACCGGGTGGCCCTGCACCATTACTTCAGTTTCCATTCCGTCGTCCCCGCACCCCACACCATCTACAACGGCATCCGGAAACTGCCGCCCGCGACGGTCCGGACCATCACACCGGACGGCCGCAGCACGGAGAAGCGCTACTGGACGCCGGCCTTCTCCCCGCACCCCGACCGTGGCGACTGGGACGAATCGCGGTGGCAGCACGAGTTGCTGGATTCGCTGCGCACCTCGGTCCGCCGCCGGATGGTCGCCGACGTCCCGGTCGGCGTGCTGCTGTCCGGAGGTATCGACTCGTCTCTCGTGGTCGCGTTGCTGGCCGAGCAGGGACAGACCGACCTCGCGACCTTCAGCATCGGATTCGACTCTGCCGGTGGAGAATCCGGAGACGAATACGCGTACTCCGATCTGATCGCCGACACCTTCGCCACCGACCATCACAAGATCCACATCGGCACCGACCGGCTGCTGCCCGCGGTACCCGGCACCATCGCCGCGATGAGCGAACCGATGGTCAGCCACGACTGTGTGGCCTTCTATCTCCTGTCCGAAGAGGTCAGCAAATCCATCAAGGTGGTGCAATCCGGCCAGGGCGCCGACGAGATCCTCGGCGGATACGGCTGGTATCCGCCGCTGCAGCACACCCCCCGCGACGACACCACCAAGGCCTACGCGAGCGTCTTCTTCGACCGCGACCATGCAGCGATCGGCGAGCTGCTCGGCGAGGCCTACCACCTCGAGCAGGACTACGACCCGAGTTGGGAGTTCGCCCACGCCCACCAATCGGCGGCCGGCGCCCGGACCGCGGTCGACGCGGCGCTACGTCTCGACACCACCGTCATGCTCGTGGACGATCCCGTCAAACGGGTCGACACGATGACCATGGCGTGGGGCCTGGAGGCACGGGTCCCGTTCCTCGACCACGAGTTCGTCGAGCTCGCGGCCAGCTGCCCGCCCGATCTCAAACTCGCCCACGGAGGCAAGGGAATCCTCAAGGACGCCAGCCGTTCCCTGCTCCCGTCCGCCGTCATCGATCGCACCAAGGGGTACTTCCCCGTGCCCGGTATCCGGCATCTCGAGGGCGGCGTGCTCGATCTCGTCGCGGACACCCTCCGCTCGAGCGCGGCAACCACTCGGGGGCTGTACCGGCCGGAGGCACTCGACCGCTTGTTCGCCGACCCGAACGGTATCCGGACCACCCTGGATGCCAACGAGTTGTGGCAGGTTGCCATGCTGGAGATGTGGCTACAGAGCATGGAAGCAGTCACCGCCCCGTGAGCGTGAGCAGGGCGATTCCCGTCGGCACCCCCGGCCGCGACGGCTCGATGCCCGCGCACACCGTCCGTTTCGACGACCGCGGATGGCACACCTACGGTGCATCGGTGTCGCCGGACGGAAAGGCGTTCGCCTACATCGTCGACGACGGCACCGGATATCCACGTGCCGCACAGCGCTCCCTGTCGGTTTCCGGCGTCGGCGAACTCCGCTGGGTGAGCCTGCGGTCGACCGGTCCGGTGCGCAAGATCGTGCACTCGACCGACAGCAGGTGGCTGGCGGTCGAGATCGCCCCGAGCGGCGGTGAGCACCACCAGGTCTGGGTGGTGACCACCGATCCCGACGACGACACCGCCCATCGCATCGGCGCGACCCGCCCCGACGGGGATACTCCCGGGCGCCCTGCCGGCGGCGCCGGGCGATCCTTCGGCACCGTCTCGCTGGTCGGGTGGGACACCGATTGGGTGCTCATCACCGCGACCGAACCCGACGGCACCGCGCATTCGCTGCGGGTACACCCGGGTACGTCGGCGACCATGACACTCGACGTCCGTGTGGGCGGCGCGCTCATCGACTCATGGAAGGGCGCCACGCTCATCCGCGTCGGTCCGCGCGGCTATCGCGACATGCTGTTGCTGCGCCGACGGCTCGACATCGCGTCCGACAGCGTCGTGATGACGCCGCTGCTGCCCAACGATCCCGGCGCGGTCACCGATGACGGTCACATCCTGGACCAGGGTTTCGATCATCCGTCGCTGGTGTTCACCGGCCCCCCGCAGGATGCCGATCGCGATCTCGACAGCGTGCAGGCCATCGTCGTCAGCGATTTCGACAGCAAGTATCCGCGCCTGCTCGGCGTCGAGGTCGGTCGACACGGCGTCCGGTTCCGGGTCTTGGCGCAACGCCCGGACGCCGGCATCGACGAGTTCGTGGTGAGCAACGACCAGTCGACGGTGGCCATGCTCTGGAATGTGGCAGGGCGCAGCGAATTACAGATCCTCACCCTCCCCGATCAGACCTTGCACGATCCCATCGACCTGCCGGGCGAGGTGGCCACCGAACTCTCCGTCAGCGCGGCGGGGAGGCTGGTCGCCGTCACCGTGTCGAGCCCGCAACACTCACCGCTGGTCCATCTGATCCACACCGGGACCGGCGAGGTGATCCCGATCCGCGACGATGTGGTGGCCGGCGAGGGTCCGTCGACCGGACTCGTGCCGGAGGTGCTGGAACTGTCGGCCCGGGACGGGATGCCGCTGTCGGGTCTGCTGTTCCGCTCGAAGCGCGCGGGCCCTGGGCCGACCGTCTTGTATTTTCACGGGGGTCCCGAGGCGCAGACGCGCCCCGACTACAACTTCCTCTTCGGACCGCTGGTGGACGCCGGGATCACGGTGTTCGCCCCCAACGTGCGCGGATCGTCGGGATACGGGCGACTGTTCTCGCACGCCGACGACCGGTACGGCCGCTATGCCGGTATCGACGACGCGGCCGACTGCGCCGAACACCTTGTCGCACGGGGTATCGCCGATCCCGGAGCACTCTACTGTTCGGGTCGCTCGTACGGCGGCTATCTCACCCTCGCCTGCCTGACCTTTCACCCCGACACCTTCGCCGCCGGCATCGCCATCTGCGGGATGAGCGACCTCGAGTCGTTCTTCCGCAACACCGAGCCGTGGATCGCGGTGGCGGCGTACACCAAGTACGGTCACCCCGACTCCGATCGCGAACTGCTCGCCGACCTGTCACCGATCCATCGCATCGCCGACGTCCGGGCACCCCTGCTGGTGGTGCACGGCGCCCACGACACGAACGTGCCGGTCAGCGAATCCCGGCAGATGGTCGACGAATTGCGTGCCCGCGGTGCCGTCGCCGCGATGCTGATGTTCGACGACGAAGGGCACGAGATCGTCAAACGCCACAATCAGCAACGACTGACCGAGGCGGTCGCGGGCTGGATTCTCGACCACCCGTCGCGGCCCGGAGCACCGGAGGCACGATGAGGCACCGCCCCCGAGAAGCGCCCCGGAAAACCGCCCTCCGGAGTGGCGCCGCGCACCATCTGTCGATGCCCCGCCCATGGCGGGCGCATTTCGGGGGTGCTTGTCAGGAGGCGGGCGCTCTCGCGACGGGTGTGCGCGCTGTGGGGTGCCGATGAGCGCACGCATGACCGACCGGCTCATCGCCCAGCTGGTGGAGACGCGATCGGAGAGTGCGCGCGCAAACGTGCTCGAGGAACTCCGGCGGTTGATCCTGTCCGGCGGTGCGCCGCCCGGTGCGCAGATCCCGCCCGGCGAGGTCGCGGATGCCTTTCAGGTGAGCCCCATCCCCGTACGCGAGGCTCTCAAGACGCTGGTGGGTGAAGGCCTCGTCGTACACCAACGAAACGCCGGCTACCGCGTCAGCCAGCTCTCGATCGACGAACTCCGCGAGATCTATTTCGTGCGAGGAACTCTGGAGCAGGCCGCGCTGGCGCGAGCCGTAGACCTCATCGACTCCGCGGGTCTCGACCGCGCCCGGGGACGGCACGAGGAACTGGTGACAGCGGTGAAGTACGACGACCGCAAGGCCTTTCACGATGTCTCCCGCGAGTTCCACCGCGAGCTCACCACTCCGTGCGCCATGCCCCGACTGCTGAACATGTTCGAGGCGACCTGGAATCTCACCGAACCCTTCCAGGCGATGCGGGCGGTCGGCTCAGCGATCCAGGAGGCCCTCAACGACGACCACGCCGCGCTGCTCGACGCCTTTGCCGCCCGCGACACCGCCGCGGTGCTGGAGGTGGGGCAGATCCATCATCAGCGGCTGGAGAGCGCCATCGTCGAGACCGCGGCCGAACTGGGAGTACGCCACGACGACTGACGACACGGGCCACCGGCACTGCGCCCGGCGGGCCGCTCGTCAGATCGGCCGCGACGAGACGTGCGCGGCCACCACCTGCCACTCCCCCGCGAACCGCACCCACACCTGGGACTGCCGGCCGACCGCGGCCACACCCTCCCGACGGAACGTCGCGTTGGCGACCGCGTGGTCGGGGCCGAGCGGGGTGATGTCCACTCGGTCCAATGAGCGATCGAGACCGGCCGACGGGCGGGCCGCACGGAACGCGCGGATCTGGTCGTAGCCGAACAGTTCCTCGGTGGCACCGAACCGGATCGTGCGCGCGTCGTCCCAGAACAGTTCGTCGAGCACCGGTATGTCGTTGTCCACCAAGGCCGTTTCGTAGCGGTCGAAGGCACGTCGTACCGCCGCGCGGGTGAGGGCATACGGGTCGGTCATGAATCCAGCGCGAGCTTGCCGGATGGCCGGACACGCGCAGGCTCAGCCGCCGGCCGGGGGAAGGCCAGCCGTCGCGACAGGTACGCGAACACCGGTCCCAGGAAGTTCATCGCGACCACCGAGACCCAGGCGGCCCAGGGATTGCCCGGCGCGAAACCGAAGCCGCCGAAAAAGGTCGCGAAGAAGGACGCGAAGCCGAGGAACATCCCCGGTATCAGCGAGAAGGTGGCGAGGCGACCGGTGTACATCAGGGCGGAGTTCACCACGAAGATGATCAGCGCGAGCACGGCGTCCTTCGCCAGTTGCCCGCTACCGGCGATGGTGCCGATCTGCTGGTCGATCAGGACGATGACGAGAGCGAATGTCGACCCGACGGGCATCGTGACCCACAGTCGGCGGGCGTTGGCCATGGACGGGCCGCCCAGGAGAAACGTTCCTGCCCAACTGATGAAGATCGCCCACGGCGGGAGATGCAGAGCCGTGCCGCCGATGAAGGCGGTGCAGCCGGCGAGGAAGGAAGCGACGATTTCGTGAGGGATACGGTCACGCACAGAGAACCTCCGCGATGTGAGTGGTTCGGGTGGTCCGCGCGACGACGCGGCCACCCTTGATGACAAAACAGCGATCTGGTCGGTCGAGCAGGATGTCGGCGACGCAAGTCGACGACAGGACCACCATGTCGGCGGCTCGCCCCGGCAGGATTCCGTAGCCGTCGGCGATGCCGACCACCTCGGCAGCCATGTGGGTCGCCATGGTGAGAACCCTGGCGAGGTCTGCGCTCCCGGACAGATGGCCGACCTGAGCCAGTAGCAGACCGATGTCGAGCATGTCCGCATTCCCGTACGGCGTGAAGGCATTACGGATGTTGTTCGACGAGTAGGCGCAGGTCACTCCGGCATCCCAGAGATCTTTGACCGGTACCACTCCCCGCCTGACGTTCTCGGTGTCGCCGCGTCCGCCCAGGTGCATGTCGGTGGCGGGGAGCGGAACCACCGCGACACCCGCCGCGGCGAGATTCCGGAGCACGGCACGTCGCTCGGTCTCGTCGCGCCCGGCGAGGGACGTCATGTGTCCCAGCGCGACCCGACCGGCCATACCTCGACGATCGGTGGTCTCGGCGATGAAATCGGCCAGCGCGAAGCGGGGATCGTCTGCGTCGTCGGCGAAGTCGGCGTGCATGTCGACGGGCACATCGAACTCCTCGGCCAGGTCGAACACCATCTCGACGTGCCGATGACAGGTGGCGAGGTCGATCTCGTTGTAGGTGCACCCACCGATCACGTCGACTCCCCGCCGCAGTGACTCGCGCAGCAGGTCCGCGGTACCCGGAGCCTTCAGAATCCCCTCCTGCGGAAAGGCGACGATCTGCAGATCGACCAGCCCCCGATACTCCTCACGGAGCTCGAGAAGCACCTCGACGCCCAGCAGCCCGACGATCGGGTCCACGTCGGGATGGGCACGGATCACCGTGGTGCCGTTGATGATCGCCTGCTCGATGATCTGCCGTGCCCGGTGTCGCACATTGTCGGCGGTGAACTGGCGTTTGAGTTCGCCGGTCACCTCGATCGCGCCGGCCAGCGTGCCGTCGCGATTGGGTTTCTCCTTGTCGAGCAGTGCTTTGTCCAGATGGAGGTGCGACTCGATCAGGCCCGGGATCACCACACGGCCTCCGCAGTCGATCTCCTCACGGGCCGCGGAGCCGCATCGCGGCGAGATCTCTGCGATCCGCCCACCCTCCACGGCGATGTCGACGAGTGGAGCGTCGTCGACCACTCGCGCAGCACGCAGAATCAGGTCCATTTCTGTTCTCCTCGTGACTCGAACAACAACTGCCACTGTTGCGGCCGAGTGTTTCCGCGGTGCGCGCGAGGAGTAACGCATGAGTTACACTTGGTCATACCAAGAGACCAAGTTCGATTCGGGAGGCGCCGTGATACGACGAGGACGCACGCTCAGCGCGAGCACCGCGGCCTATCTCGAGGGCATGATCACCAACGAGCTCAACCCGGGCGACAAACTCCCGCCAGAACGGGTGCTCGCGGAGAACCTCGAGGTCTCGCGCACGACGATCCGCGAGGCGTTGCAGGAGCTCGAGCAGCGGCGGCTACTTGCCAGGACTCCCGGTCGCGGCACGATCGTGCTCCCCCGGTCGGCCAACGCGACGGCGATCCTGGAGACGATGGCCGATGATGCCGAGGAGGATCACGTGGCCGAACTGCGGATGCTGATCGAGCCACAGGTGGCGGGCCTGGCGGCGGACCGGGCCATCGAGTCCGATCTCGTGTCCCTCGAGGACATCCTGGCGTCGAGTCACACCGGACTGAATCCCGCCGAATCGCTCGAGCAGGATGTGGCATTCCATCTCCAACTGGCGCGGGCGGCGCGCAATCCGTTGCTGATCTCGCTCTGTCAGCTCAGCAGCGGGTGGGTACAGAACGTCCGTGCGCGCTCACACGCCACCCGCGAGGGCAGGCGGATGTCCTTCGACGGGCACAAACAGATCTTTCAGGCAGTACAGAACAGCGACCACGAGGCTGCGGTGGCGGCGATGACCGACCATCTCTCCGACGTCGCGCGACTCGTGGATCGGCGGGCGAAATGACCTTCTCATCACTGTCATCGGTGAACGAGACCGCGATTCTGGCGCAGGGTTCGGGACCGGTCGTCGGCGACGACTATCTCCCGTGCCGACCCGAGGAGATCTTCTGGGGTGATCTCCCTTGCGCGACCGACCGTCCCGTGATGAGCGTGCTGCCGGGCACCACGCTGACGATCGACACCCTGAGTCACGAGGGCATCCTCGCGGACCAGGGTCGCGATCCCCGCAAGTATTTCGGGGCTCACGGGGTCGCGCCCGAATGTGTCCTCGACGAAGCGGTCGCCTTGTGTGCGTCCGACCGCACACACCGCCAGGGCATCGACGGACCGCACGTCACCACCGGCCCCATCGAGGTCGTCGGCGCGATGCCCGGCGACCTGCTCGCGATGACGATCGTGGAGACGCTGCGGCGCGTGCCCTACGGGGTCGTGTCCAATCGCCACGGGCGGGGCTCCCTGCCCGGCGAATATCCCTCCGGCGGAATCACCTACAGCGCATTCGTCTCCGTGCAGGAAGAAGCGGACGCGGCATACGGGGTGCTGCCGCTGACCCAGGACGTCGACGGACCCGCGGCCCGGTTCCCGCTGTCCCCGTTTCTCGGGATCATGGGCGTGGCGGTCGACGGCGACACCCGCGCCCATTCCATCCCTCCCGGCGCCCACGGCGGCAACATCGACATCAATCTTCTGACCGCAGGCAGCACCCTGTACCTGCCCGTCCAGGTTCCCGGCGCGCTCGCCTACGTCGGGGATCCGCACTTCGCCCAGGGCGACGGCGAGGTCGCGCTCACTGCGCTGGAGGCATCGCTGCGCGCCACCGTCAGGTTCGACATCGTTCGCGCGCCGGACGTCGCGGCACGGTTCGGCGACCTCGTCGGCCCCATCGCGGAGACGCAGGAGTTCCTCGTCCCCACCGGCCTCGACACCGACCTCGACGTGGCGGTGCAGAACTGTGTCCGCGCCGCGGTGTCACTCCTGTCCGCGCGATACGGCATGGACCATGCTCAGGCACTCGCATACCTCAGTGCCGCAACAGACTTCAACATCTCCCAGGTCGTGGATGTCGTGAAGGGCGTGCACGCCCGGATCCGGCGGACGGACTTCGCGTCGTGAGCCTCGTCACGCGGCTCCGGGCGATCCCGGATGAGCGAATGCATCTGGTGCTCATGATCATCCTGACGTTCACCACGGGCATCAACGACGCGGTCGGCTATCTCGGCCTGGACAAGGTGTTCACCGGCAACATGACCGGCAACGTCGTGGTGCTCGGGATGGCCGTCGCAGGCGGCTCGGGTCTCCCCGTCCTCGGGCCTGCGATGGCGCTGGCGGGATTCATGGTCGGCGCGGCCCTGGGCGGCCGGGTCCTGCGCGGCCAGGGCAGGCAATGGACCACCCGAACCACCGCGTTGTTCGCGACCGTCGCGACGATCATGTTCGCGCTCGCCGCAACGCTGTTCGTCACCGGCCAGCATCCGGTCAGGCCGGCGATGATCACCATCACCACGCTCGCGGCCACCGCGATGGGGATTCAGGCAGCAGCGGCCAGAGTGGTGGCGGTCAAGGACGTGACGACTGTGGTGGTGACGTCGACCATCACCGGTCTGGCGGCCGATTCGGTCCTCGGTTCCGGGAAGGGCAGCGGCACCGGCCGCCGGGTCGCGGCAGTGGTGGCCATCATCCTCGGCGCTGCTGCCGGTGCCGCGGTGATGCACGCCCACATGGGTGCCGCGCTGCTGGTGGCAGCGCTCCTGATCACGGGTGTCACCGTCACCGGCGCGATCCACGATCAGCGGCGAACCGATGAGAATGCAGAGACGGCGGTCGCCGGCCGCACCTGAACGCGGCGGACCCGGTCAGACGGGTGCCGAATCTGGCACGAAAAGAATGCGGATATCCGGAAATATATCTATCCGTTAATTCCCGGGTAACAAACCATTCTTAGCTTGATCACATCAGCGTCCCCGATCATCCGGCGCTGACTCCGTCTGACCGGGAGAGCCACCATGTCCGCACCTTCTGCCGACGTCGCGACCGCACATGAGAGTGCGGCAGGCGAAAGCGTCATCAAACTCGGGTATCACCAGAACCTCACCAACTCCGATCTCGCGCCACTCAAAGAGCAGAAGTGGACGTGGTACAACATCTTCGCGTTCTGGATGTCCGACGTGCACAGCGTCGGCGGTTACGTGTTCGCGGGCAGTCTGTTCGCACTCGGCATCGCAGCGTGGCAGGTGCTCGTCGCACTGGTGGTCGGCATCATCGCCGTCAACCTGCTCTGCAACCTGGTGGCCAAACCATCGCAGCTGGCCGGCGTCCCGTATCCGGTGACCACGCGCGTTGCGTTCGGCGTCAAAGGCGCCAACATCCCCGCGATCATCCGTGGTTGCATCGCCGTCGTCTGGTACGGCATCCAGACCTACTTGGCCTCGGTCGCTTTCGGTCTGCTCGCTCTGAAGTTCTGGCCGGGCCTCGAGCCGTGGGGCGACGTCGATCAGCACGGCTTTCTCGGGTTGAGCGTTCTGGGCTGGGCAGGTTTCATCCTGATGTGGGTCCTGCAGGCGTTCGTGTTCTGGAACGGCATGGACACCATCCGCAAGTTCATCGACTTCTGCGGTCCCGCAGTGTATGTCGTGATGGTGGCGCTGGCGGCATACCTCATCGTGAAGGCGGGGTGGAGCAATGTCAGCCTCGACCTGTCGACCGGACCAGGATTGTCCGGATGGTCGTCGGTCACCCAGATGCTCAGCGCCTTCGCCCTGGTGGTCTCCTACTTCTCCGGTCCGATGCTCAACTTCGGCGACTTCTCGCGGTACGGCAAATCGTTCGCCGAAGTGAAGAAGGGCAATTTCTGGGGTCTGCCGGTCAACTTCCTGTTCTTCTCGCTCCTGGTCGTCTGCACTGTCTCCGCCGGCGCAACGGTGATCGGTCACGACGAGGACGGCAACATCATCACCGACCCCGTGCACATCGTCGACCAGATCGACAACACCACCGCCGCCGTGCTCGGTGTGCTGACGTTCGCGATCGCCACGATCGGCATCAACATCGTGGCGAACTTCGTCTCCCCCGCCTTCGATTTCTCGAATGTGGCGCCCACCAAGATCACCTGGCGCACCGGCGGCATGATCGCCGCCGTCGGCTCGGTGCTGATCACCCCGTGGAATCTGTTCAACAACCCCACCGCCATCCACTACACGATGGACACGCTCGGAGCGGTGATCGGTCCGCTGTTCGGCATCCTGATCATCGACTTCTACCTCATCAGGAAACAGCGGATCGAGGTCGACGACCTGTTCAGCATGGACCCGGGCAAGTCCTACTCGTATCGCAACGGCTGGAACCCGGTCGCGGTGATCTCGGTGATCATCGCCTCGATCCTCCCGATCAGCTTCGTCATCTGGGGCACCGCATATCAGGCCAGCTTCACCTGGTTCATGGGAGCCGCCGCAGGCGCGGTGGTGTACTGGCTCGGGATGAAGTTCGCGCCGACGAGTTTCATCTATGACTCGGGCGAGGTCCCCGCGGTGCTGCCGACCGCCAAGGACGGCAAGCTCGAACCGTCAGCGCTGTAACGCCGGCACGGGAACGTCGGCACGGGAACGTCGGCGCGGGAACGCCTGAATCCAGAGGAGTAACAGAGAGACGATGCGCATCTGCGTCATCAACCCGAACACCGCGACGGCGATGACCGACGTCATCGCCGTCGCGGCGCGTTCCGTGGCCCGACCGGACGCCTCGATCGTCGCCGTCACCTCGTCGATGGGGCCGGCGTCCATCGAGAGCCACTACGACGAGGCCTTGGCGGTCCCCGGGCTCCTGCGCGCCATCGCCGAGCATCCCGATCACGACGGCTATCTCGTCGCGTGCTTCGGAGACCCCGGTCTCGATGCCGCGCGCGAGCTGGCCGACGCCCCGGTGATGGGGATCGCCGAGGCTGCCATGCATCTCGCCGCCACTCTCGGACGCGGGTTCTCGATCGTGACCACCTTGGACCGTACGATCGGCCGCGCGGGAGATCTGGTCGAGCACTACGGATTCACTCGTCAGTGCCGAGGCATCCATGCCTGCGACATCCCGGTCCTCGAACTCGAGTCCAACCCGGCGACCGCGGAGATCCTCGAGAAGGCGTGCCGCGAGGCACTGCACGCCGACGGATCCGACGTGATCGTCCTGGGTTGTGCCGGGATGGCCGACCTGGCCCACCGCATCAGCGGCACAATCGGCGCCCCGGTGATCGACGGCGTAGCCGCCGGAGTCGGCATGCTGTCGTCGATGGCCGCGATGGGCCTGCGCACCGGAATCGCGTCCGGCGAGTTCGCCACTCCCCCACCGAAGATCTACTCCGGGCCGCTGGAGGACTTCGGGAAAACATGACCTTCGCCCGATCCGCGTCGTCGTCGGTGGCGTTCGCGTTCCCGGCGTCGGCGGGCATGTTTGGCCGCCACCCGGCTCGTGGAGCGATTCTCGTTCCCTGAGGAGCGAGCTTGCGAGGGTCTCGAAGGGGCGGCGTCGTGGTGTCCGGCTCCGGCACATCAGCCTTTCGCTGATCGAGTAGCTCCGGAGCGCCGGCGGAGGAGTGTATCAGCAGATGGACCGTCCGGTCATGACCGTCGACCAGGTCGGTGCTCCACGGATTTCGGACTTCCACCCAAACCGAAACTCCGGGGTAACACGACCGAAACCATTGCCGCAGATAGTCACTAATGCACATGATCGACCCGTCCGCGACCTCGCGGTGACGATCCGGGTGACCAGATTCCGGGACAGGGTTCCACTCCGCAGCTCTGTGCTGCGGCCTGCCCGGAGGTACTCATGGCCGAGAAGCCGTGCGATCTGCTGATCAGCAACGCCTACATCTACGTCGACACCGACTGGGAAGTCCCCGACGGTTGGATCGCCATCTCGGATGGTCGCGTCCACAGCATCGGGACGGCCACCGACGAGACCCCCGACGCGAGGACCCGGATCGACGCCCAGGGAAAACTTGTCACGCCCGGCCTGATCAACGTCCACCACCACATGTATCAGAACCTGACCCGTTCATTTGCGCCGGTGGTCAACGCCGGACTCTTCGACTGGCTGACCACGCTCTACCCGCTGTGGGCGCAGATCGACGACGAGGCCGTCTACCTGTCCACCTGGGTCGCGATGGCGGAACTGTTACTCGGCGGTTGCACCCTGTCGTCCGACCACATGTACCTGCATCCGCGAGATGGGTTGATAGACGCGCAGATCCGAGCTTCGCGTGATCTCGGATTCCGTTTCTACGCCAATCGGGGCTCGATGACCCGCTCCACTGCCGACGGCGGGTTGCCACCCGTGCAGGTCGTCCAGGAACCCGACGTGATCCTCGCCGATTCCGAGCGGCTCATCGACAAATTTCACGACCCCTCGCCGGGCGCGATGTCGCGCGTCGCGCTGGCGCCGTGCTCGCCGTTCTCGGTCACCGCCCAACTCATGTCGGATACCGCGGCCCTGGCCGAGAGCCGCGACGTCCGCCTGCACACCCACCTGGCCGAAGATCACGACGAACTGGCGTACTGCCAGGAGGTGTACGGCATGAGCCCGGTCGACTACTTCGACAGCGTGGGCTGGATGCAATCACGTTCCTGGGTGGCACATTTCATCTATCCATCCGACGACGAACAGGCGCGGATGGGCGCGGCCGGAGTCGGGGTCGCGCACTGCCCGAGTTCGAACATGCTCATCGGTGGCGGAACCGCCGACGTCGCGCGGCTTCGCGCACTCGGCGCTCCGGTCGGCCTCGGGTGCGACGGGTCGGCGTCCACGGATCACGGGTCGATGTGGCTCGAGGCCCGTGCCGCTCTGACGCTGGGTCGCTACCGGGGCGGATCGACCGCGATGACCGCCCGCGACGTGCTGAACATCGCGACGCGCGGCAGTGCGGCCTGCCTCGGCTGGGACGACGAGACCGGTCACCTGAGCCCCGGCGCGTGCGCCGACCTCGTCATCTGGACCGGCTCGGCCATGGCACTCGCCGGCGCGATCACCGACCCGGTGGAGGCGTGGTTGCGATGCGGCCCGATGTCGGCCGACACCACCATCGTGGCAGGCCGGATTCTCGTCCGCGACGGACAGATTCAGAATTCCGCCGCGTCCGACATCGTCACCGCACACACCGTCGAGGCTCGGCGTATCCAAGGAGTGGCAGTCTGACGACGGCACCGTCTCGGCCCCGTCAGGCTCAGCCGTGCAGCCGCCTCAGGCCTTCATCGTGACGTTCTTCGCCGCGAGCAGTGTGGACAGCGCCTGCGGGACGAGGGCCAGCCCCAGCACAGACATCGCCAGATTCCAGGACCCGGTGACGTCGTGCAGAGCGCCGATCGCGATCGGACCGATCGCGGCCACCACATAGCCGACCGACTGGGCCATCCCCGACACCTGGCCGGTGGCCACCGTCGACGGGCTTCGCAGCACCATGAACAACAGCACCAGGCTGATCGAGGCGCCCGGACCGAACATGATCATGATGACCCAGAGCGTCGTCCACACGTGAACGGTCACCAGCCCGATGAACCCTGCCGCGCACACGGCCACCACACCCAGGGTGATGGCCCGCTGATCGGCGAACCTTCCGGCGACGATGGGGATCAGCAGTGAGGCGGTCAACGCCACGACCTGGCCGATGGCCAGAGTGGTCCCGGCCTCGCCCGCTGTCCGGCCGTGGTCGATGAGGTACTGGGGCAGCCACGCACTGAAGGTGTAGAAGATGATCGATTGTGAAGCCATGAAGATCGTTATGGCCCAGGCGATCCGGTTCCGCCACAAGGACGTGGGCGTGCTGGTCACTGCCACTCGATGGACCCGAGTCAGCTGCGGAACCCAGACAACCAGCGCCACCACCGCGAGCAGCGTCCACGACGTCAGCGTCAGGCGCCAGTTGCCGTCGTCCAGATCGTCGATCGGGATGGTCAGGGCGGCGGCGACCGCCGCCCCGCCCGAGAGCGTCATCGAGTACAGCCCCGTCATCAGACCCGAGCGGTGTGCGAAATCGCGTTTGATGAGTGCGGGCAGCACCACGTTGCAGATGCCGATCGCCGTTCCGATCACCGCCGAGCCCAGGAGCAGACTCGTAATGTTCGGTACGAATCGCAGACCCATGCCCAGGATCAGGAAGATCAGCGAGCCGAAGATGGTCCGTTCGATCCCGTACCGCGCGGCGATGCGTGGCGCGATCGGGGCGCTGAACCCGAAGAACAGCACCGGCAGAGTGGTCAGCAATCCGGCTGCCGCACTGCTGAACCCGAGGTCGCCCATGATGTCGTCGACCAGCGGCGCCACCGAGACCACCGGCGGGCGAAGGTTGGCGGCCACGAGCATGATGCCGACCGCTGCGACGACGGCGGCGATCCCCCTCGGGGCATTGCCGCCCGACGACACGTCGGCCGTGCGTTCCGGCTCCGTCAGGACCGACGACGACTCCGCCTGCCTATCGCCCGTCAAGCCAGCCCCCGCAGCGCCGCATCGAGGTAGGAATGGACCGCGGCCCGGGCGGCAGCTGCATCACCGGCCTCGATCGCGTCGACCACGCCGACGTGGCCAGATGGATGATCACCGGCCGCCAACGTTGCCTCCACGACACTTTCGTGCAGGCGCTGCATCACCTCCACGATGCCGTCGTAGAGTTCGAGCAGCAGACGATTGCCCGAGATCTCGACCAACGTGGCGTGAAATGCTATGTCCTCCTGCGTATATCCCGCCACATCACCGATGGCGAAAGCATGCTCCGCGGCCCGCAGACGCATGCGCAACCCGGCGACCTCCTCGGCCGAGGCACTCTGGGCGGCGGCAGCCGCAGCCTCGACCTCGATGGCCCGACGCGCGCCGAGCAGGTCGTGCTGGGCCGACCCCGGAACGCAGCTCTCGATCGCCGCCGCAAGCAGGTTGCGACTACGCACATAAGTACCGTCGCCGCGCCGCGGGACGAGCATTCCGGCATGTTCCAGAGCTCGTACCGCCTCGCGGATCGTGTTGCGCCCCACACCGAACATCGCCACGAGGGCCGGTTCGGGAGGGATCCGCTCACCTACTGCCCACTCACCGGACCTGATGAGATCCCGCATCCGGTCCACCACGAGCTCGCTGGTCCGTCGCGGCGGGGTGATCACGTCGTTCATGGCAAACACCCTAACATCCCATGTTTGGCGACGAGGAAGCGTCCGTGCATGGGCGAGGAGGCATCACCCCGAGACGTCGAGCGAGGCGATCACCTTGGTCGGCTCGATCCACACCACGAGCTCGCCGGGGACCCCGTTGCGGTCGCCGAACTCTTCGGCACGGTCGGCTCCCATGTAGCGCGCACCGCAGAGTGTCGCGATCCGCTTCACCTCGTCGAGATCGTCAGCGGTCACCGCCCGGCCTTGGATCTGAACGAAGGCGTACGGCGGCTCGGGGAGGTCGACCGTCAAGACCACGCGCGAATCTCGTTGCATGCAGCGGGCTTTCGATGTGCCCGACCCCGTGTTGAAGGCAATGCGGTCCCCGTCCAGCACAAACCAGACCGGCGCGGCGAGCGGCCTGCCGTCGGCGGCGAGGTAACCGAGGTGGCCCGTCCGGGTACCGCCGGTCAGGAACTCACGGATGTCGGGATCGTCCAGGGATGCGGCCATGTCCCCACCATACGGCCCGGGCGCGTCGGCACACGGTCAGCGATCAGCCAGCACGGCAGCGATTCGGCATGCGAGCATCATGATCGTGGCGTGCGGCCCGCTGCGCCCAGCGGTCGGCAGGATCGATCCGTCGACGATCCGTAGACCTCGGACCCCGGAGACACCGCCGAGCTCGTCGGTACGGGTTCCCATGGGCATGCTGCCCCACGCATGCTGCGAGGTCCGTACGACGGGGTCGACCGCCACCGAACCGGGCTCGACGATGTCGGCGAACACGGCAGACCGCAGCATGTCGGTCACCGCCGCCACGCCCCGCTCGAGCCGGGCTGCCTCCGCCAAGTCGACGACACCGAGATCGACGATCGGATCGCCACCGATGACGCGTACCGCGCCTCGGGTACCCGGACGCATCGCGGCGACGCCGATGGCGGGCCCGACCGGCGGAAGACCTTCGACGTAGCGAGCCATATCACTGCTGTAGCAACGTATCTCGAGATCATCGGCGGTGTGGACCACCGACTGCAGCAACGCGGTCGGCGGGCCGTCGACACGGCTACGGTAGTGAACCAGCACCTCGCGGTGCTCACGGACGGCCAGGACATCGCGATCGGCAGCCCCTGCGAGTCCCGACCGCAGCAGGATCACGGCGGTGCCGATCGCGCCTGCGCAGAGAATCACCTCGCCGGTACCGACCACGGCGTCACCCACGACGACCCCGGTGACCTCGGCGCCGGACCGCCGCAGCCCGGCGACTTCGGCGTCCGCACAGATGGTGAGATTCGTCCGGTCCAGCGCGCCACGCAGGTACGCCTCCGCCGCAGTACGACGCACCATGCCGTCCCGGTTCGACCGTACCCGGTTGAGCCCGACGATCGGCCACGCGTCGGCCGGCGGTCGCACCGGAACGATGTCGCTCCAATAGGATTCGAATCGGGTAGCGACCTCGGCCAGCTCGTCGTCGGTGAACGGTGACACGCTCATCGTCCCACCGCGGCCGTCCAGCTCTGCGTAGGAGGCGCCGATCTCGTCCGGGCGCCATCCGGAAGGCCAGTCCGCGAAGTCGCCGGCATGCCACCTCATGAAGTAACCGCCGTTCACCGAGGAAGACCCGCCCAGCCCGCGACCGCGGACCACGGCGAGGCCCGATGGCTCCTCGTGCGAAACGGCATAGGGCGAACCGAAGGCGATCGGCAGGCCGCGGAGATCGCGAACCGCTTCGGTGGGCCATTGCGACGATCCGCGCTCGATCAGGAGGACGGTCCGGTCCGGATCGCGGGACAACCGCTCCGCGACCACACACCCCGCGCTCCCGGCGCCGACGATCACCACATCGGCGGTCGCGGGGAGATCGCCGAGGGTCATGTCTTGTTGGTGATCACCGGCCGCAGGGCACCGAAATCGCGGTGGCTCAATGCTCCTTGCCACAGCCCGGCGCCGTAGGCGAGATCGTCGAGACGCCGGAAAAGGGTGTAGGCGACCGGTCCGAGCGCCGGTCCGGCTTCGGGTTCGGCCACCACCTGGCGGACCCACGAGACCATGCCCTCCGCGATCGCGACCTCCACCGCGAGTCGGCGGAAGCGCGCGGACACGATCGCGAGGATCACCGCCACCGGCCAGTAATGCCGACAGATCGCCCCGGCCGCTTGCAGGAGTCCGAACCCGACCGCTCGCCCGGTCATCTGCGTCGCGACGATCGGCGCATCGGGCAGCTCGCCGAGCCGTCGTCGAAGGCGCATGCCGATCTGCCCGAGGATGATCATGGCGATCGCCAGGCCGATCTTCGTCCGGGTCATCAGCGCGACCACCGCAACAGCCATCGGCACTGACATCACGACGGGGGCGGCGAATCCACCGTGCCGGTCCGCGAGATAGGACGCGCCGGTTCCGTAGTACCGTCGGCGGTCGAGCACCGACCGCATCCCGGTCCGGTGGTCGTGGGACACCTGGGCGACCGGGTCGTAGCGGACCCGCCAGCCCGCCTTGTGCGTCCGCCAGCACAGGTCGACGTCCTCGGCGACCCGCAGAGTCTCGTCGAAGTCCTGAAAGGCGCTACGCCGCACCAACATTGCAGCACTCGGCACATACGGGACCCGGCTGCCGGGAACCACGGAGCACTCGTTCGGGCCCATGTCGAGCGACGAATACCCGTTCTCGTAGCGCTCGGACAGCGAGACATCGCAGTCGTCGCGACTCAGCCCCACGATCCGAGGTGCCACGATCCCGACCGCCGGATCGGAGAAATGCCCCAGCAGCATGGTCAGCCAATCCGCCGGGGGCACCACGTCGGAGTCGAGGAAGGCCACGAAATCCGTCGTCGCCGCCGCGGCCCCCGCATTGCGGGCGGCCGAGGGACCGCGATTCTCGTCGAAACGGATCAGCGTGACGTCCCGGCCGCACGCCCGCAGCGGTACGTCGGAGCCGTCGTCGACGACGATCACCTTCGCACCGGAGACGGCCTGCAGCAGACGGTCGACCCCTGGCTGGTTGCCGCGCACCGGCACCACGACCGTGACGTTCTCGGGTCGCGGCCCGAACATGGGGCGGGGGTTGGCAATTCCGCTGTCGAGCAGACGACGCGCAAGACTCCGGGTGGCCGCGTCGACAACCTCGATGCGGCCGTCGGCCGATGTCATCCCCAGCGCGGCGTCGGTGAGGCGGAGCATCCGGGTGGGCGATCCGCCGACGAGGTAGCGGAGATCCTTGTGCGGCGCGCACCGCATGTCGATCTGGACCTGGAAACCATCGGGCAGACTGTGGTCGACGGCAGCGGTCGGCGGCAGTTCCTTCTCGACCGCGGTCATGCGAGTCGCCCCGACTCTCCGACCGACCACGATCCGACGGCCGTGACCAGCGCGGTGACCAGCGCGTCGGTCACGCTCGCGCCGTGCTCCGCGCTCGCGCCGGTCGGATCACCCAGCACGCCGTTGGTGCTCACCGCGGCGACACCGCCGGCGCGCATCGCGGGCAGCAACGCGGAAACGGGGGTGACGTTTCCGACCTCGGCAGCGGAGAGGCTGACGTCCTCCGGCGAAAAGTGCAGCAGCACAGAGGTTTCGGTGATCCCGGCGTGCGCATCGGCCCCCGGAGTGGCGCAGGGGAACCAGGCGGCGTCGCGACCTTCGTAGCGCAGGGTGTCCACCGCGGCGGCCAGCGTCGGCCCGTTGCCGCCGTGTCCGTTGACGAAGACCACACGGTCCGCCCAGCGGCAGGCGCTGCGGCCGTACTCCACCAGGAGGAGGTGCAGGGCCTCGTGCCCGACCGAGATGGTCCCCGGGAAGCCCTCGTGCTCACCGCTCGCACCGTAGTTGATGGCGGGGGCGGCCGCCACGAGTCGGGGCTCCTCCCCGCCGTCGGCAACAGAGAATCGTTCGGCAGCGCGGCCGGCGACGGCCGTCGCGATCCTGCTGTCGGTGTCGAGCGGGAGATGCGGACCGTGCTGCTCGGTGGCGCCCAGCGGGACCAGAAGGGTGACCGATCGATCCGACAGTTGAGGCCAGCACAACTGTCCCAGTGCGGCCCGACGCTCCATTCGTTCAACTCTAGCGACGCGGTCGATGCGTGTTAACCGAGTCGGTGCAATTTGTTTGATTCGATTTCGATGATTCCCTGATTGCCCAGGCCCAGTTGTCCGAGCGATCGATCGGTTATGGGATGCTGGTCCGACAGACGTGAGACCCGACACATCGGGCGGGTACGGACCGGGAGGACATCATGACGTCAACGGCGCCGCGCAGCAGCGGAAAGAGTGGGCCCCTCAGCGCAATCCGTGTGGTCGAGTTCGCGGGCATCGGACCCGGCCCACATGCGGCGATGCTGCTGGCCGACCTCGGGGCCGACGTGATTCGCGTGCAGCGTCCGGGCTCGCTGCCGGCACCCGACCGCAACGCGGATGCGCTCCTGCGTGGCCGCCGGGTCGTCGAGGCGAACCTGAAGGATGCCGGGGACCGCGACACCATCCTGCGCCTGGTCACCAAGGCCGATGTGGTGCTGGAGGGCTTCCGGCCTGGGGTGATGGAACGACTCGGCTTCGGACCCGACGATCTGTCGGCCATCAATCCCGGCCTGGTCTACGGGCGGATGACCGGCTGGGGCCAGGAGGGCCCGCGTGCCGACCGCGCCGGACACGACATCAACTACATCTCACTGACCGGAATGCTGCACGCCATCGGCCGCAAAGAGGATCGCCCCGTGCCGCCGCTCAATCTCGCCGGCGATTTCGGTGGCGGATCGATGTTCCTCGTCATGGGAGTCCTCGCCGCGCTCCTCGAACGACAGACCTCGGGCAACGGACAGGTCGTCGACGCCGCCATGGTCGACGGTGCGTCGGTGCTCGGCCAGATGATGTGGGCCTTCCGCGGGACCGGACTCTGGAGCGACGCGCGCGGCGTGAACATGCTCGACACCGGCGCGCCGTACTACGAGGTCTACGAGACCTCCGATGGCAAGTACATGGCGGTCGGTGCGATCGAACCGCAGTTCTACGCCGAATTGCTGACCGGACTGGGCCTGGCCGACGCCGACCTGCCCGACCAGAACGATATTGCCAACTGGCCCAAGCTCAAAGAGGTGTTCACCGACACCTTCAAGTCGCGGACCCGCGACGAGTGGACAAAGGTCTTCGACGGTACGGACGCCTGCACCTCACCGGTCCTCGACTTCGGCGAGGCGCCGGCCGATCCGCACATGGCGGCACGCGCCAACCTCGTCGAGATCGACGGCGTGATGCAGGCACAGGTCGCTCCCCGCTTCTCCCGCACATCGCCGGAGACCCCCACGGGCCCGGTCCGCGAGGCGACCGACCCCGCCACCCTCTGGCAAGACTGATCCCCACCCCTCCCACACACTCCCCTCCCCTCCCCCCTAACCCCCTCCGCAGCCGCGACGGTTCCCGTCAGCCGCGCCCCCTTTTACCCGGCGCGGTTGACGGGAACCGTCGCGGCTGCGTTCTGGGTTTGGCGGGTGGAGGGGGTGTGGATGGGTTGGTGGGCGGTTCGGGGTTGTGCACAGATGTCGGCCCGAGCGTCCGATCGAGGCATGACCGGCGGATCATCGCTGCATGGACGAACACGGCGACACCTCGTCGTCGGACATGTTCCGCAGGCGCGACGCGCTCATCGCCCGCGGTTCCGATGACCGGCGACTGCGTCAGGAACTCGACGGCGGCACGCTGATCAAACCGTGGCGCGGCGTCTATCTTCCTGCGCCGGAATCGAGTTCCGCCGACGCCGCCTACCTGGCCCGGGTATTGGCCGCGTGCGAGGTCGCGGAGATCGACAAGGTGGTCAGTCATCAGTCCGCAGCAGCACTCCATGGCCTGCCGCTGCTGCACCCCGACCGTTCCCATGTGCACTTCACCGTGAATCGCGCCTCCGGTGGTCATCGACGGGGACAAGTCCTCCACCCTGCACGACTCGCGTCCGCCGACGTCGTGTCCGTCGACGGACGTACGGTCACCTCGCTCGCCCGCACCGCGGCCGACATCGCACGAACCGGGAACATGATCCAGGCCGTGTGTGTCTTCGATTCCGCACTACGTGCGGGAGCAACAGTCGACGAACTCCGCGACGTCGTGGCTCGCAACCGCGGTCGAGTCGGCAACACCGTGGCGCGCGCGGCCCTCCCCCACGCGAACCCGCAGTCGGAATCCATCGCCGAATCATTCAGTCGGGCACTGATCGTCGGCTTCGACGACGTCCCAACCCCCGTCGTGCAGCACGAGTTGTTCACACCCTCCGGGCTCTTCGTCGCCCGCGTGGACCTCTACTGGGAAGAAGACCGGATGGTCGGGGAGGTCGACGGTCGCGCAAAGTACACCGCCGATCTCGAACCGGGAGAGCAGCCCGGTGACCGGGTCTGGGATGAGAAACGTCGCGAAGACGCCATCCGGGACCTCGACGAGACCGTGGTCCGATGGGGATGGCAGGAGTGCATGCACCCCGAACGACTCCACGCACTCCTCCGCCGCGGCCTGGACCGCGCCCGCAGACGCCGCTGAACCGCAGCCGCGACGGTTCCCAGCATCCGCGCCGGGTAATCGGGGTCGCGGATGCCGGAAACCGTCGCGGCTGCGGAAAGGGGTTTGCGTGGGTGGGGCGAGAGGGGTGGGAGGGAGAGGGGTGGGAGGGAGAGGGTTGGGGGGTCAGACTTTGGAGTTGCCCATGTCGATCTGGAACTCCGCCCCGGTGATCGCCTTGGCGCCGTCCGAGGACAGATACAGCACGGCATCGGAGATCTCGTCCAACGAGGCCACCGGGTGGTAGTCGAGCACGGAGGTCAGATGTGGTGTCACCCAAGGCATACCGAAGATCCGGTGCGCCTCGGTGTCGGCGACCCCCATCGGGGTGTCGACCGCGTAGGGGTGGACGCTGTTGACCCGGATCCGGTAATGCCCGAGTTCCTTGGCCGCCGTCTGGGTGAGACCGCGCAGTCCGAACTTCGAGGCCGAGTACGACGCCTGCAACGGCATGGCCTTCAGCCCTGCCACGGAACTGATCACGACGATGGAACCGCCGTTGCCTGCCTCGAGCATCGCGGGGATGGTCGCCTTCAGGGTCTTCCACGTGCCGACCAGGTTGACGTCGACGACGTCGGTGAACTGCTCCTCGGAGAGTTCCCACACTTTGCCCCACGTGAGGATGCCCGCGTTGGCGATCACGTGGTCGAGACCGCCGAACTGTTCGACCCCGTCGGCGACCAGTTCTTGCTGGAACGCGAGGTCGCGTGTATCACCCTGGCGGGCAAGAATTTTACCCCCGGCCTCCTCGACGAGCCGGATCGTCTCGGCGAAGTCGTCGGTGGTCGCCGACGGATAGGTGGCGTGCTCGGCCACCGGACCGGCGATGTCGAGACCGATGATTGCCGCGCCCTCGCGTGCGAATCGCAGGGCATGATTCCGGCCCTGCCCACGTGCGATACCGGTGATGTAGACGACCTTGCCGTCGAATTGGCCCATCCGCCGAGTCCTCATTCTCTCGTTCTGGTCACCGGTGGCGATGGTCCCGTCTCCGCACCCCCGGCACCGGAGATACGCGAACACCCGCCACGGGTGAACTGTGTCGCAAAAACTGTAACACGTTCTACTTTGTGGCGGGCGTTCGCGAGACCCGAGAGATCAGTTGTCGCCGAAGGTGCGTTCGAAATCCTCCGGGATGATCAGGTCGTTCCGGGACAGTTCGTGAACACTCTTGTGCCCCAGCCCCATGACCACACCGTCGAGACCCATGCGTAGCAGGTCGAGGACGTTCTCGACACCGGCCTGACCGTTCGCCGCCAGACCCCAGAGGTAGGCGCGGCCGACCATGACGGCCCGGGCGCCCAAGGCCAGGGCCTTGGCAACGTCGCTGCCCCGGCGGACGCCACCGTCCAGCAGGACGTCGACCTGATTGCCCACCTGATCCGCGATCGGACCGAGCAGCCGGATCGTGGCCGGGGTGCCGTCCAGGTTGTTGCCACCGTGATTCGAGACGGAGATGGCCGACGCACCGATGTCGACGGCCCGCTTGGCATCATCGATTCGGGTGATGCCCTTGACCATGAACGGCCCGTCCCACTGCTCGCGCAGCCATTGCAGGTCCTCCCAGGTGGGCGGCGGAGTGTTCATCCACTGGCCGTAGGCTCCGAAGAACGTCGGTCCCTGCTCCCCCTTGGGCGTCAGGTTGGGCGCGGTGAGGTCGGGGATCTCGACCTTGCCGCCGCGGACCCAGTCGAGGGCGTAGCGAGGTTTGACCGCGATCTCCGGTGCCAGTTTCAGCAGCGCCTGGAAATCGACCTTCTCCGGGATGTCCGGGCTGCCCCAGTCGCGACCGATGTTGAACACCCAGTCGGTGGTGACGATGAGCCCCTGGGCGCCTGCCTCCTTGGCTCGCTGTGCGCGAGCGAGGATGTCGTCACGCGTGCCCAGCCAGTAGATCTGGAAGAAGACCTTGTCGTTGACGGCGGTGACCTCTTCCACCGGATGCGATGCGAAGCTCGACAGCCCCATGGCCGTCCCCCGCGCGGCTGCCGCTCGGGCGACCGCGACCTCGCCGTCGGGGTCGACGGCCTGCACGCCGGTCGGCGAGATCATCACCGGGAACGAGAGCTCCTGGCCCATCACCGTGGTGGACAGCTCGCGATCCGGCTGTGCGCCGACCACGTGCGGCGCGAAGCCGAGTTCGGAGAACGCATTGACGTTGTCGTTCAGCGTGATACCGGCCTGCGTACCGGCGACCAACGACGCGTACACCGACTTCGGCAGCCGCTTCTTCGCACGACGCTGCGCCTCGTGAACGGTTTCGAACCACGGGTTGCGGGCCCAGGGATTGGCCATTGTCTTTCCTACCTACTTCATTGTGGGATGGCAGCACGGATCACCCGAAGGGTCGGGCATCCCGTCGCTACGGGGTGGGTCAGAGTGTGAAGCCCGCGAGCGGGTTCTCGTCACAGCTCTTCGACGGCGGGGCACCGACCGGCAACAGATCGCCGTCGGCCTGGCGGGTCATCAGCGTCAGCGGCGTGCCACGTGAATGATCTTTGTTCGCAGTCGGTTTGGAGCGCTCACCGGCCAGCAACTGCTCGCCGTAGCCTTGCACGCACTCCGGGTCGGGCCCGGCAAGGGGCAGGCCGGTGAAGAATTTCGCGGCCATACAGCCGCCGCGGCACGCATCGAAGTGGGCGCACTTCGTGCAGGCTCCCGCGTTCTGCGGTTCGCGCAGTTCGGTGAACAGATCCGAGTGCTGCCAGATCTGCTGGAAGCCGCCGTCGGTGAGGATGTTGCCGGCGAGGAAGTTCTCGTGGATCGCGAACGGGCAGGCGTACACATCGCCGACCGGATCGATGAGGCACACCACGCGGCCGGCACCACACAGGTTCAGCCCCGGGAGTGCGCCACCACCATCGGTCCCGCCGAACGCGGAGAGATGGAAGAACGAGTCACCGGTCAGTACCCCGTCCCCGTGCGCGACAAGCCAGTTGTAGAGCTCACGCTGCTGTTCGGGCAGCGGGTGCAGATCGTCCCACACGTCGGCGCCGCGACCCGATGGACGCAAGCGGGTGATGCGCAGGGTCGCGTTGTACCGGTCGGCCAGCGCCTTGAACTCGTCGAGCTGCTCGACGTTCTGCCGCGTCATCACGACGCTGATCTTCGCGTCGGCGAAGCCCGCCTCGTGCAGGTTCTCCAGGGCGCGCACCGCCATGTCGAAGGAGCCCGGGCCGCGGACCGCGTCGTTGACCTCCGCGGTGGCGCCGTCGAGCGAGATCTGTACGTCGACGTAATCCGAGGCAGCCAGACGCTCCGCCACTGCCTTGTCGATTCGTAATCCGTTGGTGGAGAACTTCACCCCGACCTGGTGGCTGGTCGCGTAGTCGACCAGCTCCCAGAAGTCGGGCCGAACGGTCGGTTCGCCGCCGCCGATGTTGACGTAGAAGACCTGCATGCGCTGCAGCTCGTCGATGATCGCCTTGCACTGTTCGGTGGAGAGCTCGCGCGGGTCGCGCTTACCCGACGACGACAGGCAGTGCACACACGCGAGGTTGCACGCGTAGGTCAGCTCCCAGGTCAGGCAGATCGGGGCGTCTAGGCCCTTCTCGAACTGGTCGACCAGCCGTCCCACCTTGGGGGCCTTCGGGGCAGGCGGCGCAGGTGCGACGAGATCCGTTGCGGTGGGCGGAAGTTCCAATGTGGTCATCGGGTGTGACTCCTCAGGGCTGGGCGAGGCGAAGGACAGTACTCAGGCGGCGGGGCGGGGGACGATCATGCCCGAGTCGGCGAGCGCGCCGAGCGCCTGCACGTAGAGCGCACGATCTGCTTCGCCGATGCCTGCGGCGGCCAACGCGTCCGAGGCACTGGCGTGGTCGCCGAGTGAGGACACGATGTCCACGACTGTCAGGTTCTTCAGGAAGGACAGCTTGCGGGTGCCGAAATGGTAGAGCAGCGCGCCGAACGGCTCGGGCCGCAGAGCGACCTTCGGATTGAGCGTCCATGCCCCACCGGAATCGAATTGCGGTGCCGGGCCGGTGCCGGCGGCCGCGTCGAGGCGGCCGCCGGACACCGGTGCGGATGCCGGGGTCGACATCAGTAGACCCCGCACATCCCGTCGATCGACACCTCTTCGACGAGGGACTCGCCCACGAGCTCGGTGTCCTGCGTCGACGTGGCTGACTGATCGGCCATGATCCAACCTCCAATTTTTGACGGTAGTGATGCGGATCACCGAATACTATAATGGCACTCGGTGCAGAAAAACACCCCCGGGCCAAAACTGACCAGACGGACAGGTGACGATGAACCCATCAGACGCGGTGCACCCACTCGTACGCACCGCGCACGCAGGTCGCCGACCGGTCACCTCGCGAGCCCAGATCAGTGCGGTCGCGATCGACCTCTTCACCGCCAGAGGCTTCGAGGAGACGAGCGTCGACGACGTCGCGGACGCGGTCGGCATCGCGCGCCGCACCCTGTTCCGCTACTACCCGTCCAAGAACGCGATCGCCTGGGGCGATTTCGACGGACATCTCGCCGAGATGCGCGCCCTGTTGGCCGAGATCCCCGACGATCTGCCGATCGCCGAGGCCCTGGGGCGCGCACTCATCTCGTTCAACGAGGTGCCCGACACCGAACTCACCGCCCACCGCCGACGGATGTCGCTGCTACTGGGAGTGCCCGCGCTCCAAGCACACTCGATGCTCATGTACGCGGAGTGGCGTCAGGTGATCGCCGACTTCTGCGCGCACCGCCTCGACCTGGGCGAGCACGACCATCTCCCCCAGACGATCGCCTGGATGTGCCTGGGCACCGCACTCGCCGCCTACGAGCAGTGGCTCGCCCACCCCGGCTCCGACCTCGAAGCCCTGATCGTCGCCGGTACACGTACTCTGTCGCAAGGAGTCGGCGCGCTGTCGTGATCGGCTCCCCATGCGATACGCTGGACTAGAACGTGTTCTACTTTTGTTCCGGAACGGCGATGCCGGACGCCCGTCCGGACATGCCGGCCAGACATGGAGAGGTGGCGAGATGACCGAGTTGACACCGCATGGCTCGCGCAGTGTGATCCTCACGGTCGCCGAGGTCATCGACGAGACCGCGGACGCCCGATCAGTCGTCTTCGAGCTCCCGGACACCCTCACCGAGTCCTTCACGGACTACAAGCCCGGCCAGTTCCTGACGCTGCGGATTCCGAGCGATCAGACCGGGTCGGTTGCGCGTTGCTATTCGCTCGCGTCCGCGCCCGGCACCGACAAGCTGCCGAAGGTCACCGTCAAACGTACGGTCGACGGTTACGGATCCAATTGGGTCTGCGACAACCTCACCGCCGGCGCCCAGATCGAGGTGCTGCCGCCCTCCGGTGTCTTCACCCCCAAGGAACTCGACACCGAGTTGCTGCTCATCGCGGCGGGCAGCGGTGTCACCCCGGTGATGTCCATCCTGAAATCGGCCCTGCACGGCGGCTCCGCCCGGGTCACCTTCTTCTACGCCAACCGCGGCGTCGACGACGTGATCTTCGCCGATGAGTTGCGCGAACTACAGCACGCGCACGCCGATCGACTCACGGTGATCCACTGGCTCGAGTCCCTCCAGGGGCTGCCGAGCCATGAAGTGCTGACCACCACCTTCCGGCCGTACTCCGGGCACGCCGCCTACATGTGCGGTCCCGGTCCGTTCATGGACGCGGTCCACAAAGGCCTTGCGGGCGCCGGATTTCCGCATCACAACGTGCACACCGAGGTATACAACTCGCTGTCCGGGGACCCGTTTGCCGACGTGGAACTCGACGAGGTCAGCGAGGCCGAGGACGCCGAGGCCGCGACGGTCGAGGTGGAACTCGACGGCGAGACACACAGTCTGAGATGGCCGCGGAAACGGTCCCTGGTGGACATCATGCTGGCCGCGGGTCTCGACGCACCGTACTCCTGCCAAGAAGGCGAATGCGGTTCGTGCGCCTGCACCCTCAGCGAGGGTACGGTCGAGATGGAGAACACGGGGGCGCTCGATCCGGAGGACATCGCCGACGGTTACATCCTCGGATGCCAGGCGCACCCCACGTCGGACTCGCTCAAGATCGAGTTCTGACCCGCCGCCGCGCGAACTCGACGAGAAGGACTGACGATGAATCCCGAACGACTGGCACGTGGCCTCGGTGGCATGCTGTTGACCATCGGCACATTGCATTTCGTCGCACCGAAGCCGTTCGACGAGATCATCCCGAAAGAGATCCCCGCCGATCCGCGGACACTCACCTATGCATCAGGTGTCGCAGAGGTCGCCATCGGCGCCGGCCTGCTGGCACCGCGCACGCGACGCCCGGCTGCCGCACTGGCCGCCGCCCTCTTCGTCGCGGTCTACCCGGCGAACATCAACATGGTGCGACTGTGGAAGGACAAGCCTGCCGGGATGAAGGCCGTCGCGATCGGCCGGCTGCCGCTGCAGTTCCCGATGATCTGGGCCGCGGTCAAGGTGTTCCGCTCCACACCGCAGAGTCGCTGATCCACAACCGCTTTCGGGCCTCGTCGAGGTTTCGATGGCGGAGTCGCTCAGCGTAGAGACCGCAGATGCGCCCGTTCAACGGGATCGAGGTGCTCGGTCGCGTAACTCAGTGCGGTACGGCCCATCTCGGCAGCATGAGCACCCAGGTAATCGGTCAGCACGGTGCGGTCCACGCGTTTCCCGAGTTCGCGCAACATCCATCCGGTCGCCTTCTGGATCAGGTCACGACGATCCTCGATGACAACCGGGATCACGGCGAGCGTGGCATCGGGAGACCCGCGCTTGAGGAATGCGAACGTCCCTACGATGCCTGCTCGTCGGCACCACAGGTCGTCGGCTTCCGCCAGTTCGACAAGCGGCTGGTGGTCGGCCCGCGCGACCAGCCATTCGCCCAGGATCGGGTCGGCCGACGAGTCGATGAGATCCCAGTTGTCCACCCGCCCGTCGTGCAGGGCAGTCAGATAGAGCTCGACCCAGGCGATCTGCTCGGTGCCGGACGGAGCCCTCTCGTACTCGGCACGGAGCAGGAAGAGGGCGAGCAGGCGATGCTCGTGGATCGGCGAATCCAACAGCTCACGGATCACGCTCGGCTGCACTCCGCGAAATCTCTTGGCCACCTTGCGTAACGGCGGCACTGCGACACCGACGAACACATCGCCCTCGCCGTATTCGCCCGGCCCGGTCTTGAAGAAGCGCGCGGAACTCGCGGCCCGGACAGGATCCGCGAGGTCGGCGACCGCGGCCACGATCTCCGTTGCCGAGAACGCGGCGACCATCGTCAGCCGATGACGTCGGCGATCGGGGTCCGCGTCAGGAGCTTCGGGCGCGTCTTCATGACCGCGCCGACCTTGCCCGCACCGACCACGCCGGTCAGGATGCCGTCACGGCTGTAGTAGGCCAAGAACTTTCGGCCGTCGTCGTCCACCACGTGGACCTCGTCGGTCGACTCCGGGCGGCCGAGGACCTGGATCTTGAGATCGTACTGATCGCTCCAGAAGTATGCGGGGGTGGCGGGGATCATCGCGTCCGTCTTCGCGATCCGGTGCGCGACGACACTCGCCTGCTCGACCGTGTGCGTCCAGTGCTCGACCCGCCGTGTGCCACCGTTCTCGGTGCGCCAGTTGGCCACATCGCCGAGGGCATAGACGTCGGGCGCAGACGTCACACCGTGTTCGTCACAGGCGATTCCGCCACCGACCTCACGGGGGGCGACCTCGATGCCCGAACCGTCGAGATAGTCGATGACGGGCGCCGATCCGATTCCGACCACCACGATGTCGGCGTCGACCTCCGCGCCGTCGGACAGGCGCACCCCGCGGACCCGGAAGCCGTCCGACAGCACCTCGTCCACCCCGATGCCCGTGCGGACGTCGACGCCGTTGGCGACATGCAGCCGGGTGACCAGGTTGCCGATCTCGGCCCCCAGCGCCGCGACAAGAGGAGTCGGTGCCGGTTCGACCAGGGTCACCGTCAGGCCACGCTGGTTGAGACTCGCCGCGACCTCGCAGCCGATGAATCCGGCACCCACCACGACCGCCCGGGTCGCACCCTCGAGCTCACCGCGCAGGGTGAGAGCGTCATCGATGCTGCGCAAGACGTGCACACCCGGCACGTCGTCGGCACCGGGCAGCGACCGGGGCCGCAGCCCGGTGGCGAGGACCAGGGTCTCGTACGCCACGATCTCGCTGCTCGCGGGATCGTCGAAACGCTCGACGGTGACCGTGTGATCGTCCGGGGAGATGGCACTCACCCGCTCCCCGACCCGCAGGTCGATCGACGAATCGCCGAAGAACTCGGCAGGCTTCAGGTCGACGCGGTCATCCTTGCCGAGCAGCACCGACTTCGACAGCGGCGGGCGATCGTAGGGCGGATGGGGCTCGGCCCCGATCAGCGTGATGGTTCCGGCATAGTTGTTGGCGCGCAGGCTCTCAGCGACGCGGATCCCGCCCAGACCCGCTCCCACCACCACCACACCCGCGGTTGACCCACTCATCTGCGTCCTCCCGTGACGTATTCAGATCCGCGCCCACGAGGTGCGACCCGGCGCCGCGACGTCGACGCGTTCCGCGTCGCCTGCGGTCGCCGGCCACCGTGAGCCGGCCGGAGATGCGCTTGATTGCACCCCCTCATCGGGTGACATCGCCGACCATCTCGAGGTCGGCGAGCCGCCAGTTGCCCCCGACATTACGCATAGTGGCCCACCGAGCGGTAGAGGTGCGTTCTCCCCCGGCGCCGGCGGATGGGGTCACGCCGGGAAACCTCACGGACTGATCGGTGAACACCATCATCTGGGCCTGGTCTGCGGCGTACGCGTTCACCCCGACGCCGACCACTCGCACCGTCATGCTCGCTCCGCCCGTCACGGCCCCGGGCAACACCACGTCGGGCCCTTCACTGCGGTACTGGAGGAGCAACGAACCCGTCAGATGCGTGGCCACCGCCGCGCGATCGGACGGCGTGGCACCGGGCCCGAAGGTCATGAGCGCCGTGACCGCTTGGCTCGTCGCGGCCTGCACGGCGTCGCGCTGGTCCTCGTCGGGAACCGGGCGCGCGCGGTGGGCACCCACGAATCCGGCGATCGCGACGATCGTCGCGACGAGCAGAATCGCCACCGCCGTACCGAACCAGCGCCGTCCACGACGGGTGAGCTGCAACCCGCCGGTCATGTCAGCCCCGCCCGACTCATCAGCCACCCGGCGGCTGTTCGCGTCATCGTCACCTCGACGGTCACACGACGGTCGTCGTAGTCCCCACCGACCAGAGTCGGATCGGTGGCCTCCGCGACCACGAGAACACGTGCCTGCGCACCGACGTCGTCGGAGGGCGGATCCGTGATCAGACCGGCGGACAAGACCTGCCCGGTACTCGGCTGGTCCTGGCGACCGATCTCGGCGACGAGGGCGTCGCGCGACGTCACGAGTCGGTCGTGCTGAGCCCCGGTGGTCACCGCAAGCACCCGATCGATGTACCCGGCGGGGTCCTGGGGGTTCGCGGTCAGCAAGGTGGTCACCGCCGAATGTGATCCATCGAGTGCCGCCGTCGCGGCATCGGCGCGTTGGGCCGCAAATCGGTTGTGCACCGCGACGCCCACGATCACCGCGACCAGGACCACCGCGACGGCCACGGCGACCGCAGCCCCGATCATCAGGCGTCGCGACCTGCGACGGGCCCGATCGCGCAGCGGTCCCGCCGCCGCGACACGCGCCAGACGCGTGGTCCGGGTCGCCTCGACAACCCGTTGCCGCGCCTGTTCCAGGCGCCCCTCGACGACCTCACTCACGAGATCACCTCGACACGAGTCAGCAGCCAGTGGTCGGCGTTCTTGTCGAATCTCGCTGTGACCGAGGCCTTCTCGGTGATCGGCACACCTCCGGGCGCGGCGGGCGTCGTCACGATCTTCGCGCGGATCACCACGTCCCCGGTGTCGGGTCCCGCGTCGACGATGCCGACGGCCTCCGGCGTCCACACGACGCTGCGTGCACCATCAGCCGGCGGGCGGGCGAGTTCCGATGCATAACGGGCGGCGAACTCGCCGCCGACCAGTCCTCGGGCCCGAATCCGATCGGCCCGCCACGTCGCGCTGTCGACCGAGAAGACCTGCGCCACCACCTTGCCGGCGTCCTTGCGCAGTTCATCGCGGCTGCGCTCGGTGGCGGAGTCGGTGACCGAGATCCGCCACTGCCATGCCAGCACCGCGAGCAGGACGACGAGCACCGCCACGATCGCGCAGCCGATGACGACCGCCAATCGCCTCGAGACGATCCGGGAATTGCCGCCCCAAGCGCCGGCACGGGTATCGGTCATGGGATGTACTGCACCGCCGAGAGTTTCAGCTGACCGTCGTCGGGCGAAACCAGCACCCGTAGCCGGAACTGCCGGATCGCGGCGGCGCGTCCCGCGACCGCGTCACCGGAGAACTCGACCGTCGCAGCAACCAGGACTGCGGCTTCGTCTCCGGACCGGCCGGAGACCCCGGCGCCATCCACCGTTCCTCGCGCCACCGTCCCCTGGCTCTGGATGAATCGGCTGTAACCGTCGGCGGATTGCGCGAACTCGTCGTAGAATGCGCCGGCCGCACCGTCGAGGATGCGCCGCGCCTGGTCGAGCCGTCGATGATCGGGACTGAGCAGGAGGGACACCCTCGCCACCGCCGCCCGCTGGAAGTCGCTGTCGGTGTAGGCGTGCTCCGCGCGTACCCACAACGTCCCTCCGACGACTGCCGCGACCACGGCGACGACGGTCAGGACCGCCACCAGCCACCGGATGCGAGACGGGCGCCGCTCACCGGCCTCGATCTCCGCCGTCCGCAGTTCGTCGACCGCGCTGCGCAACTCGGCACGCGCGGTCCGCTCGTCGTCGAGCAGACGGTCGCCGGCCATGCGTCGTTCCTCTCACCGATGGCGCCGACGCCATCGTCGGGCCGATTCCACCCTAACCGTGACGCCGGACACAGCCGCAGGGGCGTCGTCCGCTCGGACGCCCTACCGCCCGTCGGCGCCGATTCGCTGCGAGTATGCTGCGCGCTGATCGTGGTCGTAGTCCAAGAACATGCTGTCCAGCTTGGTCATTCGGCGCGACATCCGCTTCATGCGCTGCGGGATCGTCGCGTTGGCATGCACCCAGCCCATGGACCGAGGGGCCGTCACGCGAACCCGCGGCCGGGCGATGATCGACACGACCTCTGCAGCGACGTCCTCGGGATCGACCGGCCGGACGAGCGAATTGGTCCGGAGCCCCGAGATCAGACCGGTTCTGGTGAAGGTCGGCAGCACCGTACTGATCCGCACGCCGGTGGATTCCAACTCCGCATCGAGGGCCTCGGAGAACTCGATGACGGCGGCTTTCGCGCCGTTGTAGATGGTCAGTCCGGGAGTGGGCAGACGTCCGGCGACCGATGCGATGTTGACGACCTGGCCGCGCCCCCGCGTCACCATCCGACGGGCCGCGAGCTGGGTTCCGGTGATCACCCCGATGACATCGATGTCGAAGGTTCGCCGGATCAGGGCCTCGTCGTAGGAGAGGAAATGCCCGACCGGCATGATCCCGGCGTTGTTGATCAGTACATCGATCGGGCCGAGGGAATCCTCGACGCCGGTGAGGAAATCGTCGAAGGACTTGCGGTCGGTGACGTCGACGGAGAATCCCTCGACTCCGAGGTCGGCGGCCGCCTTGCCGACCGCCTCCTCGTCGACATCGCCGAGGGCGACGACGGCGCCCGCGTCGAACAGCTGTGTGGCCGTCTCGAATCCGATGCCGCGCGCACCGCCGGTGATGGCGATGATCTTGCCACGCAGAGCGGATCGGATCTCGTCATGATCGGGGTTACGGCTGAGTCGGTCGCGGAGGGACATCACTGATCCTTTGGTGCTGAACGGAATTGAGGAGACGGGAAACCCGGTGCGGTCACCAGATCATCGGGGCCAGATACTTGGCGGCGAGTGCCCGGACCGCTTCGGGTTGCGTCCGGCTCTCGTCGGAGGTGGGGACCTCGAGATAGGAGATGACCAACCGGACGTGGAGCTCCACCGCCTGCAGCAGATCGTCCGCGGGCATCGTGGCGCCTGCCTCCCGTAGCGTGGCAGCGACCCGATCGGTCACCATGTCGATGAACAGGGCGGTCACCGACGCGGTGATGCCCTTCATCTCCGAGTCGGTGAGCACCAGGCGGCGCATCAGCGGATCCTCGGACACCATCAGCGCGCCCTCGGCGAAGGCCTCGACCACCGCATCGGCGGGTCCGAGCCCGACGACTGCCTGTTCGAGACGGCGCATGCCACGTTCGTAGAGATCGTTGGCCACCGCCAGCAGCAGCGCCTCCTTGTTGGGGAAGCGGCGGTAGAGCGTGCTCCGGCTGACGCCCGCCTGCGCGGCGACCTCATCCATGTTTGCGCGCCGGACCCCGACCGAGGTGAACTCGGCCCCGGCCGCCGAGAGGATCGCCTGTTCCTGATCCTCCGGTGACGAGGTGTTGCGCGTCTTACGCGGCGCCCGTGTCGTCGTCATCGGCGTCGGATGCTCACGGGGAGCTTGTCTTTGGGCACGGGAAGAGAGCTGTAGTCCATCGGCATCGTATAGCCGTCTGGCACCGACCACTCGTGATCGCGTACCAGATGATGCAGGATCGTCTTGATCTCCATCTGGCCAAAATACAGGCCGATGCACTTGTGGACGCCACCGCCGAACGGCATCCACGCCATCCGGTGACCCTTGTCCTCGGCGCGGTCCGCCGAGAAGCGCTCGGGATCGAACATGTCCGGGTTGGTGAAGAACTCGGGGTCACGGTGATTGGTGAGCTGCGGCACCGAGACGAAGCTCCCCTTGGGGACGAAGTATCCCTGGACCGAGGTGTCCTTGATCGCCATCCGCGGCTGCGCGGGCACCGGCGGACACATCCGCAGGGATTCCTTCATCACCGCGTCGATGACCGAGAGCTTGCCGAGGTCGTCATAGCCGAGCTCGCGATCGAGTTCCATCGACTGCTCGTACGCCTTCTGTTGCCACTCGGGCGCTTTCGCCATCCGGTAGGCCATCTGCGTCATGGTGATGGTCGACGTGTCGTGGGCGGCCATCAACACGAAGATCATGTGATTGACCACGTCCTCGTCCGTGAAGCGATCGCCGTCGTCGCTCTCGGCATGGCAGAGCACCGAGAACAGGTCCGGCGTCTCACGCGCCCGTTTGGCCGGGATGTTCTCGTAGAAGAACTCCTCGAGGACCTTGCGAGACCGGAGCCCCTTCCACCACCGCCCGCCGGGAACCGGCTTGCGCACGTATGCGACTCCTGCACGGACTGTCTCGATGAAGGCCTTGTTGAGTCTGTCCGCATCGTGCTTGGGCAGTTCTACGCCGAGGAACACCTCGAGGGCGACGTCGAGCGTCAGCTCCTTGAACTCGCTGAACAGCTTCACATCGCCGGAGGGGAACCGCTCGATCCGATCGGCGATCATCGGCGCCATCTCCTGCATGTAGCCCTTGAGCGCCGACGGGGTGAACGCCTGCTGGAGGATGTGCCGGTGGTGCCGGTGCTCGTCGAAATCGAGCAGCATGATGCCGCGATTGAAGAAGGGGCCGATGAAGTAGCTCCAGGCCGGACCGTTGGCGAAGGCCTTGTCGCGGTTCATCAGGATCTCGTCGGCCGCCCTCGGACCGGACGCGATCACCATCTGGATACCCAGCGCATTGAGCCCGGACACCTGGCCGAACCGTGCCAGCCGGTCGTCGCCGAACGCAAACGGATCACGGCGCATGGACATCATCTCGAGGATTCCGTTGCGGTCGGCGCACGGCACCTCGAGCACGTCGCTGCCGGCCGGGGACTTCGCGAACACCGTCGTTGTCACGTCACGTCTCCTCACACCCACAGATCAGGGACAGACTGTGACCCCGATCGCATTCTCTCGAACCATTGGAACAGAATATCGAAAATGTTTCTAGTCCCGGCCGTGATCGGGGCCCCGGGCGGACAGCAACGCATGACAGCGGACCAGGCGGTCGCGCCACCACTGCTCACGCGGCCCATCGGCCAACGGCACAGCGCTCCGATCGATGATGTGTTCGGGCCCGAACCAATGCATGGTGACCGCCCCTTCGGCCGGCAGGAAGGGCACGGCCACATCGGCACTGAAGAGAGCGCCGGTGCCGAGCCCGCAGGCGTGGTCGAGGGTCGGTAGTGCGGCCGCCGCTGCCACTCCGGCAGAAATGCCCACCGCCGAGTCGAGCGCCGACGACACCACGACGGGCAGACCGATCGAGTCGGCGATCTCCAGCGTCGCCCGCATCCCACCGAGCGGCGCGACCTTGACGATGGCCACGTCGGCGGCACCGGCGGCGACCACCCGATAGGGATCGGCTGCCTTCCGGATCGACTCGTCCGCGGCGATCGGGACGTCGACGGCACGGCGAACCTCGGCGAGTTCCTCCACGGTTGCGCACGGTTGTTCGACGTACTCGACGTCGCCGATCGCCCGGATCGCCCGGATCGCCTCGACGACAGTCCATTTGCCGTTTGCGTCGACCCGCACCCGAGCCACCCCGGCGCGGGCGGCGGCCACCCGCGCGACGTCGTCGTCGAGCGTCTGCCCGGGCTCGGCGACCTTGACCTTCGCGGTCGACGCCCCCGGATAGCGAGCCAGTATGCCGGCGACCTCGTCCGCCGGGACAGCCGGCACGGTCGCATTGACGGCGATCACGTTGCGTACCGGCGGCGGCGGCCCCTGGTAGGCCGCCTCGATCCCGGCCGCGAGCCACGCCGACGCTTCGTCGTCGTCGTATTCCACGAACGGACCGAACTCCCCCCATCCGGCCGGCCCGCGGAACACCATCGTCTCGCGCACGGTGAGGCCACGGAACCGCGTGCGCATCGGCAATCGGACCACCAACGCCGTGGCGAGCAGGTCGGCCGTTGTGGGCAGTGCGTTCCCGGACATCACCGGTCCCTTCTCACGAAGCCTCCTTGGAACAAATCTTTTACTTCGTTCCAAGCTGGGTTAGTCTCCTCACATGTCAGTCAACCAGGACTACGAGCAGTCGATCCGCGAGGCCGAACCGGTCATCGTCGACGACGAGGCCGATACGGCGATCCCCTCGCCGCGTCTCGGTGCCGATTCCCTCGTCTGGAAGTTCTACGGCGACAGTCGCGGAGTCCTTGGCTTCCAGCGCCTCGCCGGCACCGAGAACTGCATCGAACAGCTCGGCCAGGCAGTGCTCGACCACTCCGTCATCTTCGACGACTTCCTGGGTCGCGCGCGACGGACCGGACCACCGGTGATGAAGACCGTCTACAGCACCGAGCCCCAGAAGTGGGGACGCACGGTTCGCGACTTCCACCGCGACATCAAGGGCACCATCAGCGACGGATCGCGGTATCACGCACTCAATCCCGAGCTGTTCTATTGGGCACACGCGACGTTCGTCGATCAGGTGCTCTACATCACCGACACATTCATCCGCAGGTTGAGCTACGCCGAGAAGGTCCAGATCTTCGAGGAGAGCAAGATCTGGTACGAGCTGTACGGAGTCAGCGCCCGGAGCCAGCCGCAGACCTACGAGGAGTTCCTCGCCTATTGGGACGACATGCTGAACCGGTTCGTCCCGCACAAGACCGTCGTGTACGCCACCGGCTACATCCGCCAGGGCCTCCCCCGGCCCAAGAAGATCCCGGCGACGGTGTGGAGGGTGGCTTCGGTCCCGCTGAACGGATTCATCCGCACGGTCATCGTCGGCACGATCCCGCAACAGATGCGCGACGTGTGCGGTCTCGAGTGGGATGCCAAACGGGAGAAGCGCTTCCAGCGTTTCGCGGCGGCCATGCGGGCGGCGAATCCGGTGTTCAACCGACTGCCACTGAAATGGCTCTACGTGCCATGGGCCTACCAGGCCTGGCGAGAGATCGGCGTGGACCCACGGCCGTTGTACAACAAGAAGGGGTCGTCGTAGGACGACTCCCCCGGTGACCGGAGGCGCGGCGTGGGCCCCAGGTCTCCGTCGAGCGCTCTGCTGATCGATGGTCCGATCCGCGCGAAGTCTGCTGCCGCCGTCGACATCGGGTAGACGTCGGCGATCAGTGCCAGCCAGTGATAGATCTGCCGGAGATCGTCGGTCGACAACGGCCCGTTGACCCAGTTGTCACTCTTCCAGGTCTCACGTTCCCAGGTCTGCCAGGGGTAATCCGCGTCGGCCGGCGGGGACACCGAGTACAGCCCACGGACGATGACGTCGTTGCGAGCGGCCCCGGACTCCGTGCGCCATCGGGCCACGACCTCCCCGAACCCGACGTAGTCGTCGGCCGTCCACGCGCTCACCGGGAATCGCTTCCACCCTGCACGACGGATCGTCCTGGCGATCTTGCTGTCGAGCACCGGGCTCGGATGGTCTGGTGCTCCGCCGCCGGCGAAGTACAGAAACCACGTGAAGCCGGTGGGCCCGAGACGCTCGATCGTGTTGCCGCCGCGTTCGGGCTTCAGCAGTTCGAAGGCGGTGGCCGGATCCTCACGACTCGCCTGCGCCGCCTCCTGGAGCAATCTCCCGATCCGTCGTCTGTCGGTCGCCACCGCGACCATGCGGCGCTTGTTCTCGCCGGGGCGCCGACCGTGACAGAACGCGATGGTGTTCCACAGCAGGTTGATCGCATCGTCGGGGGACGCGAGGGCGGCGTCGGCCAGACCGAAAAGGTCTGTGCGTGAGATGGTCTCGCCGCACAACACACCGGGAAGACCATGCTCGGCGAGTTGCTCGGCCCACCATGGGCGGTCGACGCCGACAGCGTCGTCGAGGAGTTCTGTGGTGCGGTCGCCTGCGGCGAGCCAGTCGATCAGGATGGTCGGTGGTGCGAGATCGCGGGGACTCATGGTTCTTAGGACGCAGCCCGGGGCCGAGCGGTTCCCACGATCTGCTGGCCTATGGCGACCGGAGGAATTCACCTGCGGCCGAGTCGAAATCGGCGGCCCGGTCCCGGTGCACACTGTGACCGGCGCCGATCACCGTGAACCGGCCGCCGGGGAGCACCTCGCTGAGCGAGCGGAGATGCTGCGGCGGTAGGAAGCTGCGTCGTCCACCCGAGATGACCAGGGCAGGCGCCGTGACCGCCCGCAGACGCGTCCACCAGTCGGGGTCGGCGACCTCGAACTGGGTCGAGACGTCGGTGGCCACCCGCCGGTCGAATCGGATGATGGGAACCGGATTGCGTACGGCCCAGCCCAGTCCGCGCACGCGTTCGCCGAGCGATGCCGCGACGACGATGTTCTCGTCGAGATCGTGTTGATCCCGCGGCATCGGCGGGATCTCCTCGAGGACGATGCGCCGCACGCGGTTCGGCACATCCATCGCCAACCTGAGCGCGGAGTGCGCCCCGAGCGAATGCGCGACCACGTCGGCCACCTCGATGTCGAGGTCGTCGAGGACGAATCTCAGGTCGTCGCGGAAGTCGTCGAGCCGGTAGCTCGCGGCGTGCCCGCTCCGGCCGTGACCGCGGAGATCGACGGAGACGACCGACCTGCCCTCACGGCGTAGCGCCCTGGCGAAAGTGCGCCAGGTGCTGTGGTCACCGGCCATGCCGTGCACCAGCACGACGGGCGGACGATCGGGGTCGACCCCGGCGACCCGGACATTGAGTGCGAGGTCCCCCGAAGCGGTCGGTCGATGCAGCACGCGCATGCCATCGAGGGTAATGAGCGGTGCTGTCGCCGAGATTCCGGGTGCTGCCGGCGGATCAGTCGCGGAACCAGCCGCTCTTCTTCGCACGCATCACCATGTCCTGCCAGTAACCCCACTGATGGGTTCCGAGCGCCGGATAATCGGCCGTGATCCGCACTCCAGCAATCGCAGCCCCGACCTCGAAAGTGCGGGTCTGCGCGAGTGAGATGACCTCGAGCGGGGTGCCCTTGATGGATCCGATCGCATCGGTGTTGTACTTCCCCCACACACCCGACGCCGCGCCCACCCGAATGCGCATCCCCCGCATCCGGGGGATCTGGACGAGGGCGTCGTTGCGAACCCACCGTTCGTTCCACGGCAGACCCCACATGGCGTCGGCACTGAACGGACCGACCCCCGCGGCCATCCCGGCGTCGATCAGCGCCAGCCGCACCGCTTCCCGCATGGTCGGCGCAGACAGATTGAGGAAACCCGACATCGAGAAGACATGGGAGATCCGCTTCCGGTGGTACGCACCGTAGATCATCGCCGCGTTGCCGCCCATCGAGATACCCATGACGGCGTACTTACCCCGCGGCCCCACCGCGAGACCGCGCGCATCCAGTTCTCTCACAATGGTGTTCAGGCGACATGTCCAGCGATACCGGTACTTGATCTTGTTTCCCGGGCTGGCGGCATTCCAGTCGGTGTAGAAGCTCGCCAGTCCGCCGACCGGTTCCACCACGTTCACACCGGTGTTGGCGATCCGCTGAATCTGCGTCTCATGGCGCCAGCCGCTCTCGTCGTTCGTCGCCCGAAGCCCATCGAGCGCGATCACCGTCTTGTAGTTGCCCCATCTGGTCCACATGTCCACCGGCGTCGAGGGCATCCCGCACCCCGACACGTAGAAACGACCGAAAGAGGCCGCGTTTGCGGTCCCCGCGGCGACCACTCCCGTCCCGGCGGCCGCGGCGAGCGCGAGCAGAAACACGAGAAGGCGTCGCCGCGCGACGGCAAAGCGCCCGCGGTCGTTGAGAACTGGCACCGCAGCACCGTAATTCGCCCACACCTGCGATTGCCATGGTTGTGACCACAGCTCCCGCACATTGCAATCAGGGTGTTACCAAAGTGACGCATGTGACTGGGGCCGGGTCCGTGCTGTTCGACACCGGTTCGGCCGGATCACCGCAGGATTTGCCTTCGCTCCTGACGCAGACGACGAAGGCGGCCACACTCGCGGATCGCGAAGCGCAGGACGGGATTATGTGATTCATCCAGAGAAGCGGAGTGTCCTCCTCGCCAGGGACAAGCGGTTTCCGTAGAACGCATGGGGCGTCTGTTTCCGCCCACGACGGGTGCTGGAGAACGTGACCGGGGGCCAACGCAGTCTGGCCCTACCCGGGGATCGGTCCGGCGGCGGCCTCGCGCAGCTTCGCGATTGTGACTATCTTGCGACGGACGCTTCCCACCGCGCGGCTCGCGGTGCGCTCGGCCTTGTCGATGTTCGACCAGCCGCCGCCGTCGATCGGCAGCACTCCGCGCGACGCGAGCATCGCGACGACGTCGTCGCGCGACAGGGACGGTGTCGGCAGGGCCCCGCCGACGATGTCCTCGACAATCACCGACGCCGTCTCCTGTCCGCAGAACCGGTTGGTTCCGATACCGCCTGACGCACCGCGCTTGAGCCAGCCCGCGACATACTGCCCGGGCAAGTGCTCGCCCTCCGTATTGACGACGCGACCGGCATGATTGGGCACGGTACCGGTCGCCTCGTCGAACGGCAGCCCGTCGACGACTTGGCCACGGTAGCCGATCGATCTGATGACCAGGCCGGTGGAGAGCTCGCTCGTCTCGTCGGTCGGGCACACCCGGCCCTGCGCGTCGTAGCCGTTGCGGACGACGCGTACACCGGTGACCGTCGAGTCGCCGAGGACCTCGGTCGGTGCACTCAGGTACCGGAACACGACTCGTCGGTCGGCTGAGTGGGTGCCGTTCGCCGCGTACTCGCGGGCGAGCCGAACCTTCGATCCGATCGTGGTGTCGACGGTTCCGTCGTCGAGTTGGGCGGCGATCTGCGGCGACACCGTCAGGTCGTCGTCGTCGACGACGACGTCGACCCCGTCGACGAGGCCGATCGACAGGAACTCCGAGTTCGTGTAGGCACCGTCGGCGATGCTGCGCCGGCCGAGAATCACGACCTCGCGGATCGACGACGCCCGCAGCGCCTCCAGCGCGTGCTGCGCGATGTCGGTCGAGGCGAGCTCGTCGGGATCAGTGAGCAGGATGCGCGCCACGTCGAGTGCCACGTTGCCGTTGCCGACGATCACTGCACGGTGCGACGACAGGTCGTATACGTCGTCGGCGTGATCGGGATGCCCGTTATACCACGCGACGAACTCGGTGGCCGCTACCGAGCCGGGCAGATCCTCGCCGGCTATCCCCAGCTTCTTGTCGGTCGACGCCCCGCTCGCGTGCAGCACCGCGTGATAGCGGTCGGCGAGCTCGTCGAGCATGATGTCGCGACCGACGGTCACGTCGAGTCGGTACTGGAAGTTCTTCTTCCGCTCGGTCGAGGCGAAGGTTCGCTCCACCGCCTTGGTCGCCGCGTGGTCGGGCGCCACACCCGCGCGCACGAGACCGTACGGCGTCGGCAGCCGGTCATACATGTCTACCTGCACCGATCCGAACCTGACGAGTTCTTCGGCCGCGTAGAACGCGGCCGGACCGGCTCCCACGACGGCGATATACACGTCGCCGTCGGGGAGTTTCGGGACCCGCCTCAATGGTGCCTCGCCCGCCTCACCATCGTGGTCGAGGTAATAGTCGGCGTTCAATCGGAGGTACGGCTCGTCCTCGTCGGCGAGTTCGCCGTCCGGGAAGATCGCACCGACCGGACACGCGTCGACGCAAGCACCGCAGTCGATGCAACTCTCCGGGTCGATGTAGAGCATCTCGGCCGTGCGGAACTCGGGCTCTTCGGGCGTCGGATGAATACAGTTCACCGGGCAGACGCTGACGCAGCTAGCGTCGTTGCAGCACGGTCGCGTGATCACGAACGCCACGGATCAGCGTCCCTTCCACTGCGGCGCGCGCTTCTCGCGGAACGCGGTGGCCCCCTCTTTGGCGTCATCCGACGAACGGATCGGCTCGTAGATCTCCCACATCCGCTCGAAACGCTCGTCGTTGTCCCAGTCGCGCGCCTTGGTCCAGATCTCCTTGGTGCCGCGGACCGCGAGTGGACCGTTCTTGGCGATGCGCTGCGCCAGGTCGATGGCGGTGGCCAGCGCGTCGCCCTTCGGCGTGAGGCGGTTGATCAGTCCGGCATTGCGCGCCTGCTCGGCGTTGACGAAATCACCGGTCAGGGCCCATTCGAGACCGAGTGCGTACGGCACCCGCTCGGGCAGCCGGAGCAGTCCCCCACCACCGGCGAGTAGACCGCGCTTGACCTCCGGCAGACCGAAGACAGCCGTCTCGGAAGCGACGACGAGGTCGCACGCCAGGACGATCTCGAACCCGCCTGCGATCGCGTGGCCTTCGACGGCAGCGATGACCGGCTTGGCCGGCGGGGTCTGCGCGATGCCCGCGAAGCCACGCCCCTCGATGGACGGACGTTCGCCTGCGAGGAATGCCTTGAGATCCATGCCGGTACAGAACGTGCCACCCGCACCGGTCAGGACGCCCGCGGTGAGTTCGGGCGTCGCGTCGAGCTGGTCCATCGCGTCGGCGATCGCCTGCGCGGTAACCGTGTTGATCGCGTTTCGAACATCGGGGCGGTCGATGGTGACGACGAGGACGCCGCCTCGCACCTCGGTATGAACGGTCACTTCGGTGCCATCCTGATCGCGCCGTCGAGACGGATGACCTCACCGTTGAGCATCCCGTTGTCGATGATCGCCAAGGCGAGCCGGGCGTATTCGTCGGGATCACCGAGACGGGCCGGGTTCGGGATCTGGGCGGCGAGTCCGTCGCGGATCTCTGGGGAGAAGCGCGACAGGATCGGAGTGTCGAAGACCCCAGGGGCAATCGAGTTGACACGCACCAGTTTGCGCGCAAGGTCGCGCGCGGCCACCAGCGTCATCCCGACGACGCCTGCCTTCGCCGAGGCGTAGGGGATCTGGCCGATCTGGCCTTCCCACGCGGCAACCGACGCGGTCATGATGACGACGCCGCGCTCACCGTCGACCACCTCGTTGGTGACCATCCGGGCCGCTGCCAACCGAAGCACGTTGAAGCTGCCGATGAGGTTGGTGGTGATGAGCGACGTGTACATGTCGAGCGATCCTGGCTGGCCGTCCCGTTCGACGACGCGGACGGTGCCGCCGCGCCCGGCGCAATGCACCACAGTGCGCAGCGGGGCCTTGGCCACGGCGAGGTCGAGGGCGGCGTCGACGGCCGTCGGGTCGGCGACGTCGGCAGGTCCGAACTGGACCAGTTCGCCGAGATCGGCCGCAACGTCGGCGCCCGCCGACGTCGGCAGGTCGACGATCACGACGTGGACGCCCTGTTCGACGAGTCGTTTCACGGTTGCCAGGCCGAGGCCGGACGCGCCGCCGGTCACGATGGCGGATGTGTTGGTCAGTTGCATGTCGGTGTTCCTTTCCTGGGGAGGGTGCTCAGACGAGGGACTCGACGATGGTGGCGTTCGCCATCCCGCCTGCCTCGCACATGGTCTGCAGGCCGTAGCGGCCGCCGGTGGCGGCGAGGTGGTTGATCATGGTGGTCATGATGCGGGCGCCGGACGCGCCGAGCGGGTGACCGAGCGCGACCGCGCCACCCACCGGGTTGAGCTTGTCGTCGGGTACCCCGAGTTCGGCTGCAACGGCGAGCGGGACCGATGCGAAGGCCTCGTTGACCTCGAATGACGCGATGTCACCGACGGACAGGCCCGCCTTGGCGAGCGCCTTGCGCGACGCCGGTATCGGTGCGGTGAGCATGAGCATCGGATCGTCGCCGATGACCGCCGAGGCCACGATGCGGGCGATCGGTTTCAGCTTGAGCGCCGCAGCCTTCTGCTCGCTCATGATCAGCAGGGCCGACGCACCGTCGGTGATCTGCGAGGCGTTGCCCGCGGTGACCTTCCAGTCGATATGCCCGAAACGTTCCCGGTTGGCGTCGTTGCCGAAGACCGCGCGCAGCTCACCGAGTTTCGCCGCGGTGGTCCCGGCGCGGATCGATTCGTCCCGGTCGACGGACCCGGCCTCGGTGTGCACACCGATGATCTCGTTGTCGAAGGCGCCGCGGGCCACGGCAGCGGCGGCGCGTTCGTGTGACCGCGCCGAGTATTCGTCGAGCGCGGTGCGCGAGATGTTCCACTTGTCGGCGACGAGTTCCGCGGCGACACCCTGACTGACGAGCGCCCCGAACCGACTCTGCACTTCGGGACCGAACGGATCCGCGTCACCGCGCGCACTGCCCATCGGGACGCGGCTCATCGATTCGACGCCGCCCGCGATGACCATGTCGTACGTGCCGGCCATGACGCCCTGCACCCCGAAATCGACCGCCTGCTGGCCGGAACCGCATTTGCGCTCGATCGTCACCGACGGGACGTGCACGGGGAAACCCGCGGACAGCGCCGCCATCCGCCCCGGCGTCGCCGATTGCTCGAGGTTCTGTCCGACGCAACCGACCAGGATGTCCTCGACCTCGCCCGGCTCGATGCCGGTGCGGGTCACGAGCGCGCTCAGCACGCCCGCGAGCAGGTCGACGGGGTGGACGCCGGCCAGGGCTCCGCCCGCACGCCCCTTCCCCATCGGGGTGCGGACCGCGTCGACGATGACCGCGTTTGGCATTTCGATCTCCTTGTCGGTCGGCGTGCTCGACAACGCCCAACATTGATGATTATGTTTACCACAATTTAGGCGAGCGGAGTCACATCCGCCGACCGCCAGGTCCCGACGCCACTCCAAGAATGAGATCCAGATCATATTTATGATAATCCTTGTACTGGATTAACTCTCGCCCGAACTTTCCCGAGGAGGTGGCCGATGAACACGCGCCCAACCGTCGTCGCGACCGGCGCGGCCGAAAGCATCGGCGTCACGATCGAATTCCGGGACGGACCGACCACCATCCGCATCAACGCGATCGCTCCGGGCTCGGGACCGAGCCGTCGCAGGACTTCACACGCCGCGGGATCATCCACGAACAGGACCTCCCGGACCGGCTCCCGATGGGCCGTTTCGGCCTCCCATCCGAGGTCGGGAGATCGCCATCCCCCTCGACACCGCGGCCTCGTCGCACATCACCCGGAGTGACGGTGCCGATCGACGACGGCCGGGCCCCAGGGAATCGCGTGCAGAAATTTTCCGATGCCCAGTGCATGGCGGCTTAATTTATGACTATAGTTATTACAGTTGTGTAGACCGCGCTCACATTTCACCATCCGTGAGCGCCGACGTCACAAGCACCCACCAGCGATTACCCGAGCGAGGAGAGGGGTCACCATGCCCATGCCCCACACTGACAACGACGACCTGCAGGCCATCAAGCAGTTGGCCGCACGGGTGGCAGAGGAGCGGTTCGCTCCGAAGGCCGCCCAGTGGGACGCCGACCGCACCGCGGTCCCGCTCGAGGACCGCCAGTTCCTCGGCTCCCTGGGCTTTCTGGGCATCGCGCTCCCCGAGGAGTACGGCGGCTCCGGCGCGCCACTCTCCCACGCCCTGACGGTCATCGAGCAACTCGCCTATCACTGTCGCCCCGCCGCATTCCAGGTGTTCGAGTCCAACACCGGGCCGGCTCAGGTCATCGCCCGGCTCGGCACCGAGGATCAGAAGCAACGGTTCCTGCCGGGCATCATCGCGGGCGACATCACCATGGCGGTCGCGATCTCCGAGCCCGACGCGGGTTCGGCGGCGACGGACCTGACGACCAAGGCCGTCGTCGGCGCCGACAGCGTCCGGGTCACCGGCAACAAGCGCTGGATCTCCAACGGCAGCGAAGCCGACGTCTACCTGGTGTACTCGCGGATGTCCGACGCGCCGGGAGCCAAAGGCATCGGCGCCGTGCTCGTCGAGGCCAACCGCGCCGGCGTCAGCTTCGGCTCCCGCGAGAAGCTGATGGGCTTCCGCGGCATCCCGTCTGCCGACATCTACTTCGACGACGTCGAGGTCCCCATGGAGAACATCGTCGTGCGGCCCGGCGGCTTCCGGAAGCTGTTCACCGCGTTCTCCATCGAGCGACTCGGTAACACGACAATGAGCCTCGCCCTCGGCCAGCGTGCACTCGATCTGACAGTGCAGTACGTGCAGGAACGCGAGCAGTTCGGCAAGCCCTTGATCGAGTTCCAAGCCGTGCAGATGACCGTCGCCGACATGGCGTTGCAGGTGGAGCAGGCTCGACTGCTCCTCGAACGCGCCGCAGCCGGCGTGATCACCGGCTCGGAGCTGCCCAACCCGCTGCACGTGTCGCTGGCCAAGTGCACCGCCAACGAGATGGCCAAGAAGGTCACCGATCTCGCCATGCAGTTGCACGGCGGTAACGGCTACACCGAGGAGTTCGGCCTCGAGCGCATGCACCGCGACGCGCACGGCTGGGCCCTCGCCGGCGGCACCCCTACCATGCAGCGCACCCGCATCGTCTCGGAACTGCTCGGACGCAACTTCGATCAGCGCAAGTGAGTAAGGAGAACCATCAATGGACTTCTACACGGATCTTACGGCGAACTTCACCGATCCCGACGATTGGACGCTGGCCACGGTGCTGCGTACCCACGCCGCGAACACCCCGGACGCGTCGTGCCTGTTCGCCCCCGAAGAGGATCTCGAGCTGACTTACGCTGCGGCCCTCATGCAGACCGAGCGGATCGCCGGATCGATCAAAGCGGCCGGCGCCGCGCACGGCGACCGCGTCGCAATCATGGCGCAGAACTCGTCCCGGTTTGTTCTGACCTGGTGGGCCACCGCCGTCGGCGGCACCGTCGAGGTGCCGATCAACACGAACTACGAGGGCGAGTTCCTCAAGCACCAGTTCTCCGTCGCGCAGGCGCACTGGGCAGTGATCGACGATGAGTACGCGGCACGATTCGTCGCCGTCGCCGACGCTGACCCGGCCAACGGCGTCAACGGGGTGAAGAAGTTCTGGGTCATCGACAACGGTGCGCTCGACGAGGCACTCGCGACGCTCACCGCGGCCGGTTTCGACGCCGCGCCGTGGGATGAGCTGCCCGGTGGCGAGCCGCTCAACGCACCGGCGCCGTCTCCCCAGGAACTCGGCGCGATCTTCTTCACATCCGGCACCACCGGACCGTCGAAGGGCGTCGCGATGCCGCACGCCCAGCTGTATTTCTTCGCACAGGAAGTGGTCTGCCTGACGCGCCTCACGGCGTCGGATCGCTACCTGACCACGACGCCGCTGTTCCACGGCAACGCGACGTTCATGGCGGTGTACCCGGCACTCGTCGCCGGCGCCGGCGCGGTGATCCGCCGTAAGTTCAGCGCAAGCCGATGGATCGACCACGTCCGCGACTCGGGGGTCACCGTGACCAACTTCGTCGGCGTGATGATGGACTTCGCGTGGAAGCAGGAGCCACGCGAGGACGACCTCGACAACAGCCTGCGGTGCATCTACGCGGCACCCATCGCGTCGACGATCGCCGAGGACTTCAAGAAGCGCTACGGGATCGAGACGTTCGTCAACGCGTTCGGTCTCACCGAGACATCCGCACCGATCATCTCTCCGTACAACGTCGACATCCCCGTCGGCGCGGCCGGCCTGCAGGCGTCGGACTGGTTCGACATCAGACTGGTCGATCCGAAGACCGACCGCCAGGTGGCGATCGGCGAGGTCGGCGAGTTGGTCGTCCGCCCGAAGGTGCCGTTCATCTGCAGCAACGGGTACTACGGCATGCCGGACAAGACAGTCGAGGCGTGGCGCAACCTGTGGTTCCACACCGGCGACGCGCTGCGCCGGGACACCGACGGCTGGTACTACTTCGTCGACCGCTACAAGGACGCGCTGCGACGCCGCGGCGAGAACATCTCGTCGTATGAGGTGGAGCAGGTCGTGCTGGGGCACCCGGCCGTGCACGAGTGCGCCGTGGTCGGTGTGCCTGCCGACGTCGACGCGGGCGAAGATGAGGTACTTGCGGCGATCGTCCTCAACGAGCCTGTCGACCCGGCCGAGGTCCTCGCGTTCTGCGACGGACGTATCCCGGCATTCGCCCGTCCCCGCTATATCCGCACCGTCGACGCGTTGCCGAAGACGCCGTCGGAGAAGGTCCGCAAGGCGGTCCTCCGTGACGAGGGCATCACTCCCGATACCTTCGACGCCGAGCGCGCCACCGTCTGACCGGTCGAACACCGCAAGAAGGAAGCACCATGGACTACACCCCGGACTCCACGCACGAAGACATCCGCAAGGCCGTCGAGCAGTTGTGTCAGCGATTTCCCGATGAATACTGGATGGAGCACGACGACTCGCACGAGTTCCCGTGGGAGTTCTACAACGCGATTGCCGAGGGCGGCTGGCTCGGGCTCACCGTGCCCGAGGAGTACGGCGGAGGCGGCCTTGGCGTCACCGAGGCCGCGGTCGTCGAGCGGGCGATCTCGGCGTCGGGGGCCGGCATGGGCGGCTGCAGCGCCGTGCACATCGGCATCTTCGGCTTCGAGCCGATCATCCACCACGGCAGCGAGGAGATGAAGCGCAAGTATCTGCCGCGCGTCGTCACCGGCGACCTGCACACGTCGTTCGCGGTCACCGAGCCGGACGCGGGCACCGACACCACCAACATCAAGACCTTCGCCACCAAGGTCGACGGCGGTTTCCGGGTCACCGGCAAGAAGGTGTGGATCACCAAGGCGCAGGAAGCCGAGAAGATGCTGCTGCTGTGTCGCACCTCACCTCGCGAGGAGGGCGCCAAGCGCACGGCGGGCATGACGCTGCTGTTCGCCGATGTCGACCGCGACCACGTCCAGATTCGCGAGATCCCCAAGATGGGCCGCAACGCCGTTGACACGAACGAGTTGTTCATCGACGACCTGTTCGTCGCCGACGAGGACGTCGTCGGCGAGGTCGGGCACGGTTTCCGAACGATCCTCGGCGGCCTCAACGCCGAGCGCGTCATCTCCGCGAACGCCGCACTCGGCATCGGTGAGGCTGCGCTGCGGCGCGGCGTCCGCTACGCCAACGAGCGCGAGGTGTTCGGTCGCCCGATCGGGAAGAACCAGGGCATCGCCTTCCAACTCGCCGAGGCCCGGATCAAGCTCGACGCCGCTCAGGCCGTCCTCGACAAGGCCGCGTGGATGGTCGATGAGGGACTGCCATGCGGTAGGGAGGCGAACGCGGCGAAGTATCTGTGTGCCGAAGCCGGCTTCTTCGCTGCGGACGTGGCCCTGCAGGTGCACGGCGGTTTCGGGTTCGGCCGAGAATTTCATGTGGAACGCTACTTCCGCGAGGCCCGACTCATGCGCATCGCGCCGATCAGCCAGGAGATGGTGCTCAACTACGTGGCCGAGCACGTCCTCGGCCTACCTCGCAACTACTGATCGACGCGCCGGCATCGAGTAACGCACGAGAGGCAACCATGCACCCCTACCGTTCCATCCTTTTCGTTCCGGGACACCGACCCGCATGGGCCGAGAAGGCCATCACCGCCGGCGCGGACTGCATCGTTCTCGACCTCGAGGACTCGGTACCGGCCGCGGAGAAGGCCGCCGCCCGCGACACCGTCGCGGGGCTCATCGGGACCGTTCGGGAGAACCACCCGAACGTCGGGATCTTCGTCCGCGTCAACCCGCTGGCCACCCGCCTGACCGGCAGCGATCTGGAGACCGTCGTCGTGCCGGGGCTGAACGGGATCTTCGCCCCCAAGATCGAGGCCGAACGCGACGTGCTCCAGTACGACGCGCTGCTCGATCACTTCGAGACGCGCAACGGCGTCGACGGACTCGAATACATCGTTCCCGTCGAGACGGTCAAGGCCATCTGGAACTGCCGGGAGATCGCCGCGGCGTCGCCGCGGGTCGGCGCCATGATCGGCCCGACCGCCGAGCACGCCGACATCGCCCGCGAGGTCGGTTTCGAATGGACGCCCGAAGGTCAGGAGTCGCTGTACCTGCGCAGCCGGGTCTTGCTCGCCTGCCGCGAGTCGGGGCTGCACGCTCTCACCGCACTCTGGGAGGACCTGGCGAACATCGACGGTCTGCGCGCTTTCGCCACGCAGGGACGCGGTCTCGGGTTCCGCGGCATGATTGCGATCCACCCCAGCCACGTCGAGACGATCAACGACGTCTTCAGCCCGTCCGCCGCCGACATCGAGTTCTACCAGGGCATGGTCGACGCCTACGAGAAGGCCGCGGCCGACGGGGTCGGCGCGCTGCGCTACCGCGGGCTGCACATCGACAAGGCGCACTACGACAAGGCCGTCGGCTGGCTTGAGCGCGCCGCGGCGATCACGAACAAGTGACCCATCTTTTCGAAAGGAGTCTGGCCCCGTGTCTGATGTGAAGCAACCCGACCTGACGCACACCGTCGACCAGTCCTGGGTTCCCCCGAACCGCACCCTGCTGATAGGCGGCGCCGACGTCGCTCCCGAGGGCGACACCTGGGACGTCGTGAACCCGGCGACCGAGGAGGTCATCGCGACCGTTGGCGGCGCCTCCGCCCCCCAGGTCGACGCCGCCGTCACCGCCGCGCGCACGGCGTTTCCGAAGTGGGCCGCGCTGTCCGGCGAGGAGCGCAGCGTACACATCCACCGGTTCGCAGACGCCCTCGAACGGGCCGCGGACAAACTGCTCCCCTCGATCGTCAACGAGGTGGGCACCCCGGTCGCGCTGGCCGAGTACCTGCAGGTCAAGATGGCTGTCGACGAGCATCTTCGATGGGCAGCCGAGGCCGCCAAGACCGACCGCACACTCCACTTGGGCGAGTACGACAAGCCGGTGCCGACGATGAGCGACGTGGTCCACGACCCGGTCGGGGTGGTCGCGGCGATCACCGGCTACAACTATCCGCTGAACCTTGCCGTCTTCAAGTTCGGCGCCGCGCTCGCCGCCGGTTGCACCGTGGTGCTGTTCCCGTCCCCGCGTACCCCACTGACCACGCTGTTCCTGGCCGAACTCATCAAGGAGTCGGGCCTGCCTGACGGTGTTATGAACATCGTCGTCGGCGGCGTGGACGTCGGTAAACAACTGTCGTCGCATCCGGGCGTCGACCGGGTGTCGTTCACCGGTTCGGACGGGGTTGGCGCGCAGATCATGGCGCAGGCGGCGGCCAACCTGACCGGCGTCACCCTGGAGCTCGGCGGCAAGTCGCCGAACATCGTGCTCCCCGGTGTCGACGTACGCAAGATCGCCGTCGAGATGCATCTGCGGTGGTCGCGCAACGGCGGTCAGGGATGCGCGGCGCTCGCCCGGCTGCTCGTTCACGACACCGTGTACGACGAGTTCCTGGAAGCGGGTGCCAGCGCCTTCGACCAGATGGTCGTCGGCGATCCGTGGGACCCGCGGACCAACATCGGCCCGATGATCCGCCCGGATCACCGCGCGAGCGTGCAGAGCTTCATCGACGACTCCCTGGCCGTCGGCGGCCGCAAACTCCTCGAAGTGACCAAGCCGGTGCCGGAGAAGGGCTACTTCATCAACCCGGTCCTGCTCGGCGACCTCGCTCCCGACGCCCGCGCCGTCCAGAAGGAGATCTTCGGCCCGGTGGCCGTGATCCTGCCGTTCAAAGACACCGACGATGCGATCCGCCTCGCCAACGACACCCCGTTCGGTCTCGCCGCCAACGTGTGGTGCGACGACCCCATCGAGGCGCGCCGCGTCGCCGAGCAGATCCGTGCGGGCACCGTGTGGATCAACGGCGGCGGCGCCATGCGTCCCGACGCCCCGTTCGGCGGCTTCGGGCGGTCGGGCGTGGGCCGCGAACTCGGCGAATGGGGTATGCGCGAATACCTCGAGCCCAAGCACATCCAGTGGAGGATCTGATGAGTGACAATGGCGCACCCCTCGCCGGCCTGAAGGTCGTCGAACTCGGCACGATGTACGCCGCCCCGACCGCCGGACGCATGCTCCGCGACTTCGGCGCCGACGTCGTCAAGGTCGAGGACCCGACCACCGGCGACTACGCCCGCCAGTGGGTTCCGCAGAAGGACGGGCTCTCGCTCGGCTTCGCTCGGCTCAACGCGGGCAAGCGGTCGGTCGGCATCGACCTGCGGTCCGGCGACGGCCGCGAACTGGTCAAGCGACTCATCGCCGACGCCGACGTCGTCATCGAATCGTTCCGCCCCGGGCGGCTCGAGGACTGGGGTCTGGGCCCCGACGTCCTGCACGAGATCAATCCCGGACTGGTGATCGCCCGCGTATCCGGGTTCGGCCAGACCGGCCCGAAACGGTTGCTCCCGGGATTCGGCACGGTCGCCGAGACCGCCAGCGGCTTCGCGAACGTCAACGGCCAACCCGACAGCCCGCCGACGTCGCCGCCGTTCGGTTTCGCCGACTCCATCGCCGGGCTGTCCGCCGCGATGGGCACCTCGATGGCCCTGTTCAACCGCAGCCGCACCGGTCGCGGTGAAGTGGTCGACGTCGCGCTGTACGAGCCACTGATGTTCATCATCGGCGACATGTTCCTCAAGTACACGGCGCTCGGCGAGATCCAGCAGCGCATCGGCAACAGCACCGGTGCGGCGTCGCCGCGCGGCATCTACGAGGCCGGAGACGGCCGGTACCTGTCGATCGCCGCCTCCAACCAGGCGATCGCCACGCGACTGTTCGCGGCGATGGGCCGTCCGGAGGTGATCTCCGATCCGCGCTACGCGACCAACGCCGACCGGCTCGCCAACAACGACGAGGTGCAGGCCATGGTCATCGAATGGTGCAAGAGTGCTCCGCGCGACGACATCCTGGCGACGCTGGAGAAGTTCGAGGTGGTCTCCGCCGCCGTCAACGACGCATCCGACGTCGTCGCCGACCCGCACTTCCAGGAGCGGACGCTCGTCGAGATCACCGGCAACGACATCTTGCGAAACACGCTGATGCCCGGGCCGGTGCTGCACATGGCCGGTTATGCGGGCCCCGTCTATGACGGTGTCGCGACGGTCGGCGAGCAGACCCGCGAGGTCCTGAGCGAGCGTCTCGGTCTCGACGACGCCGAACTCGAACGCCTCGCTGCCGCAGGCGTCATCAATCATGGAGGAAACAAGTGACCACCAACGAGCCGAATCTGTTCGACCTCCCGGACAGGTATCGCGAACTGCAGGAACAGGCTCGTGAGCTCGCCGTGTCGGTGCGCGACATCGCGGCCCGGGCCGACGAGTCCAGCAGCACCGATCCCGATGTCCGGGCACGCCTGGCGGCGTCGAAGCTGACCGAGTTGGCCGTACCCAAGCGGTGGGGCGGCCGGTTCGACGCCGTCGACTCGCTCGCGATGACCGTCGTGCGCGAGCAACTCGCCGCCGAGAGCGGGCACCTCGACTCGATGTTCGCGATGCAGGGCATCGGTAGCTACGGGCTCGCGGTCGCGGGCGCCGACACCGTTCGCGACAAATGGCTGCCGCGGGTCGCGTCGCTGGATGCGATCGCCGCGCTCGGTCTGACCGAACCGCATGTCGGATCGGACCTCAAAGCGCTCACGACGACCGCGGTGGTCGACGGTGACGAGATCGTCGTGAACGGCCACAAGTCGTTCATCACCAACGGCGGGGACGCCGCCTTCTACAGCGTGCTCGCCAAGGAGGGCGACGGTTTTTCCCTGGTCCTGGTGCCGGCCGATACGCCGGGCGTGACCACCGAACGCCCGCATCAGATCATCGCCCCACATGTGCTCTCCGACGTCATCCTGACCGATGTGCGGGTGCCGCTCGACCATCGGATCGGTGAGCCGGGCAAGGGATTCTCGCTGGTGCTGGCGACCCTCGCGACGTTCCGCGTCTCAGTGGCGGGTGCGGCGGTCGGCATGGCCGAGGCCGCGCTGCGACTGGCGCTCGACCACGCGAACAACCGTCACCAGTTCGGTGGGCCGCTGTCGCGATTGGGATCGGTTCCCGAGCATCTCGCGTCCTGCTGGACCGACATCGAGGCCGCCCGGTCGTTGACCTACCGCGCAGCTGCGGCGTCCGCACGCGATCCGCGCGCCAACCTGCACCTGTCGTCGATGGCGAAGGTCGCGGCGACCGAGACGTGCGGCCGGGTGGTCGACCGGAGCGTCCAGATCATGGGCCGGTTCGGTATCACCCGCGGCACCGACATCGAGCGTCTCTACCGCGAAGCTCGCCCCACCCGCATCTACGAGGGTTCCACCGAGGTCATCTTCGACTCGCTGGCCAAGCAGCTGATCAAGCGCGGGTTGTAGCCCGTCCCGCTGCCGCCGACGGTGCTCGGCAGCGGAGACTCCGTCGCCTTGCTGCCCGCCAATACCTCACGGCCCTCTCGACCGGCATGATCGTTTCCGAGATGTCGGACGCTTCGTACCGACGGTCGACTGGCGGCGCCGACGGCACCCTTGTGCCTGGTCTCGTCTTCGGTTTCCGCGGTGGCCGTTCCGCCGCCGGCGTGCCTACACCGGGTTGGCCGGGCCTGCCCTCTCCATGTAGGTGCACGCAACAGCCCACGCCCCCGTCTGGGAGCGTGGGCTCGCGGTCATGTGAACCAGCCGCCCACGATCGCGCGCGGGGCGTCACCAGGCAGCCGAATCCGATCGTCGGACGGAAGTACCTCCCCGTAGAGGTCCGAACGGGTCGCGTAAACGAACCGGATCCGGCGGGCCGCGAACACCCATCGCCCATCGCGGACAACGTAGGAATCTTCGTATTCGTGTGCGGCGACGACAACGCCTCGGCCGGTGACGAGTTCGGCGTGCGCGGTCGCGATCCCCTCGCCCGTCTGCCCGGACACGTGCACCACATGCGTCTCCGGCGTATGCAGCATCCGGCGAAAGCCACGCATCGACGCGGCGAGCAGGTCGAGCACCGCCGGCCGTCCGGACGCGATCTCGCCGTCTCGATCAAGTACCGCGTCCGGCGCGAACATCAGCTCCAGCGCGTCGAGGTCGTGCGCGTCCACCGCGATCGCATAGAGAACGGCGAGGTCACGCAGGGACTCGCGGTCCGCCGAAGCACCGTCCTGGGTCACTTCCGTGCGAGCACGCACCCACGACGACAGGTCACGCATCACACGTCGAAACTGGGAGCGGGCAGTGTCTGGAGAAGGTCCCGCATCCGCTGTGGAATCGGCGCCTTCGCGAAGTCGGCGTCGCGGACCGCGAACACCATCTGTCCCTTGGTGAGCAGTTCGCCGTCGCGCGTGAACTCGAACCCCACGGCATAGGACGAGTTGCCTATCTTGTCGGCGACGGCCTGGCAGCGGAGCTTGTCGAGCACCTTCGCCGTCTGCTTGTACTGCGCCGATGAACTGAGCCCGACGGTCAGAACGCCGACCTGGCCGAGGAGATCGCCGCTGCGCAGGCCGTGCGCGGCCAACCAAGTGGAGTAGCAGCGCTCCATCCACCGGTAGTAGATCCCGAAGTAGGCGATGCCGACCGTGTCGCAGTCGCCGTAGGCGAGCTGAAAGTCCAGCGTCCCGTTCGCGATCGGATCGTCATTGCTGTTGTTCGCTGAGGCCATCGTCTCTCTCATTTGTCCATGATCACGGTCGCGGTACCGGACATCACGCGTCCGACACCGTCGACGTCCAACCAGATCTCACAGTCGATCCGCTGGCCCTCCGGCCCCTGCACCACCGCGGTGACCTCCGCGCCCGCGCGTACCGTCTGGCCGCCGAACACGTTGCCCAGAAACCGAACCCGGAACTCGCGAATCCGATCCCGCCCGCCCGCCCACTGCGCGAGCATCGACTGGATGTATCCCATATTGAGCGGCCCCTGATTGACCGGCGCGTCGCCGAGCCCGAGGTCGGCGACCGCACGTGTGTCCCAGTGGATGGGGTTCGGATCCTCCAGCAGAGCCGCCATGATCTTCATCTTCTCGGCGTCGACGACGATGTCCCGCCCGGTCACGACGTCTCCCACGGCAACGCTCACGACGCGTCCTTCCTCGGTAGCACCAACGAGTTCCAGCACGTGGCGACTTTCTCGTCGCCACGCCACAGATCGAATTCGTAACCGACGATGTCGAACGTTCCGGTCCGTCGGCCCACCTTGCGGTCGAACGACGTGATCGAACCGGTCACCCGGTACCTGCCGTAGGACAGCGGGGCGTGCATAGTCGTTCGGTGCTCCCCGAACATCGGCCCGTCGTCGGCGGTTGCATCGAACCATGCGAACAATTCGTCCCAGGTCAGGCCTTTTCCGCCGACCGACGCCATCCACGCCAGCACCGGCGGCGGCATCGGGTCGTACGGGTCGTCGCCGAGGGGCGTCGGCCAACAACCACACCCGCCACGGTGCGATGGTGTATTCGCCGCCGGGAAAGGCGCGGCCGACGATCGACGAGTATCTCTCGGTCTCGTCAGACATTTCCGTCGTGGTCCTCCCAGAAGGGTTTGCGCAGTTCTCGTTTGAGGATCTTGCCGGTCGGCGCCTTGGGCAACTCGCTGACGAACTCGATCGACCGCGGCTTCTGGTAACTCGCGAGATTCGCCTTCGCCTGCTCGATCAACTGCGCTTCGGTGACGTTCTGCCCCGGTTTGAGGACCACGAAGCCCTTGACGGACTCGCCCCACTCTTCGTCCGGCACACCGATCACAGCACATTCCAGCACCGCGGGATGCGTCGCAATGGCCTCCTCGACCTGTACCGAGTAGATGTTCTCCCCACCGGAGATGATCATGTCCTTGGCTCGGTCGACGATGAACACGTACCGCTCGGCGTCCCAGGTCGCGATGTCGCCGGTCCACATCCACCCGTCTCGCAGGGTGTGTTGAGTCTGTTCGGGTTTGTTGAGATAGCCGATCATGTTGGCCGGGCTCTTGACGATGATCTCGCCGGGCGTCTTGTTGTCGCATGCCACCGGGTCGCCGGTGAGCGGGTCGACCACCCGAACCTGTGTGACGAAACCTTCGCGGCCACACGACTTCAAGCGTTCCGGGTGGATGCCCGCAACGGCCTTGAGGTGATCCTCCTGAGAGAGGAACGTCATGGTCGTGCCCTCGGTCTGCCCGTAGCCCTGGATCAGGGTGCACGGGAAATTGTCGAGCGCCTGTCGCACGATGTTCGACGGCATCGGGCCGCCGCCGTACTGGATGTTGCGCAGACTCGACAAGTCATAGGACGCGAAGTTCTTCTGCGCCATCATCCAGTTCAGCATCGTCGTGACGCCGAGAAACGCCGACACCTTCTCGTTCTCGATCAACTCCAGCGCCAGGGTCGGTTCGAAGTTCATCAGGACCAGCGGGCAACCGTGCTTCAGGTAGTTCATCGCCAGCACGATCGGGATGTGGAACATCTGCCCGGTCAGCATGTAGACGTCGGTCGGCACGATCCGTTCGGCGACGGTCTGGTTCAGCATGCCGGCTGCGGCACTGGCGTGAGTGTGGAGCGCGCCCTTCGACGGCCCCGTCGTGCCGCCGGTGTACAGGAGGAAGAACGGGTCGTCGTCGGCGACCGGAATCCGCAGCTCGTCGGTGGATCCCCCGTCGATGAGGTCATCCAGGGTGCCGTCGCTTCCGGCACCGAACGACAGCCAGTGCGGAATGTCCAGCCGGCCTTGGAGTTCGGCCATCACACCGGCGAACTCGCCTTCGGCGATCAGCACCTTGGGCGCGGCGTCTATCAGCAGTTCGGCCAATGCCGGCGTCGCGAGACGCCAGTTCAGCGGCTGAGTGACGACTCCGATGCGGCCGGCGGCGAAGTAGAGCGCTTGGAATTCGACGCAGTTGCGCGAGATCATGGCGACCACGTCGCCGGGGACCACGCCCAGGGACAACAGCCCGTTGGCCATGCGCCGGACCATCTCGTCGAGTTCGGCCCAGGTGACGCGTCGATCGTTGGGGGCGTCGTAGATTGCCTGGTTGCCGGGAGTGAGGGCAGCCCATTTGGCGGGGATCAGTCCCTGATTCATTGTCAGTTCCCTAATGCTTCGTGTCGCAATTGTGGGTGCCTACGTGCTACGTGTCGGCGGCGATTCAGTAGGGCCGGTCGAGTTCCAGGTCGAGAACGTTGAGTCGAAGATCATCGTCGCCGACGATCTCGAGACGATAGACGCCCGCACTGAGCACCCGGATCTCACCGTTCTCGGTAGCGAGAAGCGTCAGGTAGTGCGTCGTCGTGGTGATTCCGTCCGCGGTGCCGTGGACGATGAGATTCGAGTTGAGGTGTCGGCGTTGGTCGGTCTGCGTCTGCGCGGACTGACGCATCAACGACATGATGGCGTCCTTGCCCTCGAAACTGACCGGGTCGTTCCCGGGCAGTTTCATCCGGAAGACGGCCCCGTCGGTGAAACAGGAGGCGATGGCGTCCATGTCTGCGGTGTCGTATCCGAGCGAGTAGCGGTTGATCAGGTTTTCGACGGCTTCGCGGGTTGGCATGTTCAGTGGCCTTTCGGGTGCGGGTTGGGGAATCGGGGTTTTCAGCGTGCTGCGAGGGAACGCAGCCAGGACAGGTCACCGCCGGTCAGGACCGACGGCCAGTCGGCCGGGCGGGCATCGCCGTAGGCGAGGTTGCGGTCATCAGAGGGCATCACATCGACGTACCGGTCCGCGGGCGTGTAGTAGAAGTACGACATGATGCGGTCGGCGATCCGCCAACCGTCGGGGGTACGTCGGTACCGGTCGCGGTAGCGGAGCCCGACGATCATCGGGGTGCCGTTGCGGACCACTTCGGCGTGACCGGTGAGCGTGCCGGATGCGACGTCGGAATCGGCGTCGTCGAACTCGACGATGAGCCCGTGTGAGTAGTGGAAGGTGGCTCCGAGCGCGTCGAACCGCCCCTGGTAGGTGTCCGTGATCGCGGCCAGCCCGGTCGCGTCGAACACGCCGTCGCCGGACCCGAGATGCGCGTCGGCGGTGAAGATCCGCGGCAGCGCGTCGAGTTCCCGCTCGTCCATCACGTGGAAGTACAACAGGACGAGCTCGGCGAGTTCCTGGCGGTCCTCGACTCGGCGTAGACGTGCTTCCAGTTCAGCGCTCATCGCGCGATCGCCCCGAAGGAGTCGATGGCGACGGGCGCGAGCATGGCCTCGTCGAACAGTGCGGTGCGGACCACGGCGATCCGCTTGGCGGTGAGGATCCAGCGTTCACCGTCGCGCACCATCGTGTCGTGGTAACGCCCCCAGATCTGGCGTGCGCCGCCTGCGGCGTGCGTGGTGATGGCGAGGAACGCCGACCGCACGTCGACGCTGTCGTCGGCGTTGGCCGTCGCGACCACGTTGGTCGCCATGTGCTGTGCCACGACGACGTCGGATGCGGCGAACCGGCGGTACAGATCGAGGAACGCTTCGCGACCGCGCCTGGTCCCGTCCTGCCTGGTCAGTTCGACGTCCTGGCGGACGATCCGCGCGAGACCGTTGATGTCCTTGGCATCGACGAGCGCTTGGTATTCGTAGAGCAAGCCGGCGGCGGCGTGATGGATCGCGACGGGGTCGTCAGCGTAACGGATCGACATCGGGTTCCCTTCGGCTCAAGCGAGTGATGCTGGCAATCATATGCATAGACTATGGCACGGATCACCACTTCGGACTAACCCGGAAGCGCCGAGGATTTTGCCCGACACTCGCATAACCCTGATTACTATGCGTATAGTTTGGATCACACACCCAGTGTGATCCCCACCACCCACAAGCGCAAGCACGCGATGCGTCACGCCCCCAAGGAGCATCGAGAACATGACGAAACCACCGACAACCGTGACCGATTACGAAGTACTCGTCGTCGGTGCCGGCTTCTCGGGCCTGCACTTGCTGCACCGCCTCCGCGGGGCAGGCCACCTCGTCCACGTCGTAGAGCAAGCACCCGAAGTGGGCGGCACCTGGTACTGGAATCGCTACCCCGGCGCCCGTTGCGACGTCGAGAGCGTCGACTATTCGTACAGTTGGGACGAGGACCTGCAGCAGGAGTGGGACTGGACCGAGAAGTACCCCGCACAGGGTGACATCCTCGCCTATCTCAAGCACGTGGCCGATCGGTTCGACCTGCGCAAAGACATCGACTTCAACACCACCCTGACCGGCGCGGAATGGGACGAGTCGCAGTGCCTGTGGACCGCGACCGCCGACGACGGCCGGGCCTACCGGGCGCGCTATCTACTGATGGCCGTCGGGTGCCTTTCGGTTCCCAAGGACATCGACCTGCCCGGCTTCGACAAGTTCGCCGGGCACGTGCTGCGCACCTACGACTGGCCTGAGGGCGAGGATCTGAACGGCCGGACTGTCGGCGTCATCGGCACCGGATCGACTGGTGCACAAGTGATTCCAGCCCTCTCCGAGACCGTCGGCGACCTCACCGTCATCCAGCGAACTCCCAACTTCGTCATCCCTACACGTAATCGACCGCTGCACGACGGTGAGCTCGACGAGATCAAGGCCGAATACGCCGATCGTCGAGCACGCAACCGGTCGCACCCGGCCGGAGTGTTCCGGTCGGACAACGAGAAGAACGCCTTCGACGTCGACGCGCGGGAGCGGTACGCGACCTTCCAGGAGCGGTGGGAAGGCGGCGGCATCAACTTCCTTGGCTCGTTCGCCGACCTGATGTTCGACCAGGCCGCCAACGACGCCGTCGCCGAGTTCGTCCACGCCAAGATCGACGAGATCGTCGACAACCCGGGGACCGCAGCTTCCCTCAAACCGCGCAGCTACCCGCTCGGTGCGAAGCGCCCGGTCATCGCCACCGACTACTACGAGACCTACAACAAAGACAACGTCCATCTGGTGGACGTGAAGCGCAACCCTCTCGACACGTTCACCGAGAAGGGTTTCCGACTCGCGGACGGCACCGAGTACGAGATCGACACGATGGTCCTCGCCACCGGCTTCGACGCATTCACCGGCCCTTTCACCAAGATGGACATCCGCGGCACCGACGGCCGCAGCCTGGCGCAGGTCTGGAACCGCGAGGGCGCCAAGACTCAGCTCGGATTCGGCGCCGCCGGCTTCCCGAACATGATCATCGTCGCCGGCGTCGGCAGCCCGTCAGTCCTCGCGAACATGGTCACCGCCATTGAACAGCACGTCGAGTGGATCTCCCGCCTGCTCGACACCATGCGCGAGCAGGGCTACACCACGATCGAAGCCCACGAGTCGGCCCAAGAGGCCTGGGTGCAGACCGTCGAGGACGTCGCGGCGATGACACTCTGGCCCAACGGCGATTCCGGATCGTGGTACCGCGGTGCCAATGTCGAGGGCAAGGTGCAGCTATTCATGCCGTACGCGGCCGGCATCGTCGAGTACGGCAATGCGATCGACAAGTCCGCCGAAAACGACTACGAGGGCTTCGTCCTCTCCTGACCAACGCACATATTTCTCGCCAGACACAACGAGAGGAACCACTCATGGCAATACCCAGCTACGACAAACTGTTCATCGGCGGCGAGTGGGTCGAGCCGGCAACCGACCGCAAGATCGAGGTCGTCTCGCCCATCAACGGCAAGGTGATCGCCACCGTCCCGGAGGCAACCGAAGCCGATATGGATCGCGCCGTCGCGGCAGCCCGCAAGGCCTTCGACGAGGGCCCCTGGCCGCGGATGACACCGGCCGAGCGCGCCGTGTACCTCAAGCGCGTCGGCGAGGAGGTCGTCAAGCGCATCCCGGCGATGTCCGAGGCGTTCACCAACGAGATCGGCGCACCCGCCGCCGTGTCGGCGGCGTTCCACGACAACGCCCGAAAGATGTGGGAGGACTCGGCCACCCTGCACGAGCGGTTCGAGTTCGAAGAGGAGCGCACCTGGCCGGACGGCGGCTCCGGCAAGCTGGTCCGTGAGCCGGTTGGCGTCACCGCGACGATCATCCCGTGGAACGGCCCGGTCGCGACCGGATCACTGAAGATCGGCCCCGCGCTCGCCGCAGGTTGCACCGTCGTGTTCAAGCCCGCACCGGAGGGTCCGGTGAGCGTCATGATGCTCACCGAGGCGTTCGAGGCCGCGGGGCTGCCCGCCGGCGTCGTCAACGTCGTGCCGGCCGGCCGCGAAGGCGGGCAGTACCTGGTGGAGCACCCCGGCGTCGACAAGGTGTCGTTCACCGGTAGCACCGCCGCCGGCCGCAAGATCATGGCGACGGTCGCCGATCGCATCGGCCGCATCAGCCTCGAGCTGGGCGGCAAGTCGGCCGCGATCATCACCGACGACGTTCCACTGGAGAACGTGCTGCCCACACTGATCTTCGGTGGCCTCGCCAACTCCGGCCAGGTATGCGCAGCACTCACCCGCGTCCTGGTGCCGCGCGCGCGTCAGGAGGAAGTGGTCTCAGCCATGGTCGACGCATATCGGGGACTCAAGGTCGGCGACCCCCGCGAAGACGACGTCGTGCTCGGCCCGTTGGCCGCCGAGCGCCAACAGCAGCGGGTTCTCGACTACATCGAGATCGGCAAGAACGAGGGCGCCCGGGTCGCGACCGGCGGCGGTGTCCCGGAGGGCCTCGACGAGGGCTACTACGTCGAGCCGACGATCTTCGCCGATGTCACCGCTGACATGCGCATTGCGAAAGAAGAGATCTTCGGACCGGTGGTCAGCGTCATGCCGTACGACACGATCGACGAGGCGGTCGACATCGCCAACGGCACCGAGTACGGGCTGTCGGGGGCTGTCTACGCCAAGGACGATGCAACCGCGGAGGCGATCGCCCGACGTATCCGCACCGGCCAGATCGGCGTCAACAACTGGGGCATGTGCGTCACCCAGCCGTTCGGCGGCTACAAACAGTCCGGCCTCGGCCGGGAGGGCAATGTCGAGGGTCTCGGCGCGTTCCTCGAGACCAAGTTGATCATGTACTGATCGGCCTACACCTGACAGTTCTTCCCCGTGTTGCGCTCCCTTCCCACCGCTGCAGAGCAAGGAAGGCGCGACAACACGGGGAAGAGTTTTTCCCGGTCCGCGTGGTCGGCGAGCAGAAGGCAGATTACTGAAAACGCGGCCGACACGAGCGCCACTGGACTGTTCGTGGCACTCGTCTCGGCCGCGTCGATGCGCGCAAAACCTCAGTCGTCGATGAGGGTGAGCGCGACTTCCGGGCACGATTCGACGCCGAGCACGGCGCCGTCTTCGAGCTCCTCCGGAATCTCACCGGTGAAGCGCACGACGACCTGCCCCTCGTCGTCTGTGTCGTACACCTCTGCGGCCGACATCCGGCACAGGCCGTGGCCCTGACACTTCGACTGATCTGCCTGAATCCTCATCTTTCTGACCTTCCCTTCATGAGCCGTGACCAGTTGTCGAACCCGGCCACCCCGGGCGATCCCGACTCAGTACTTGACGTCCAACTAGTAATAACTATTATCATAGTATTAGGTGAGACGGCACACATTAAGGAGAGCAAAGTGACCAACAAGGCCCGCTGCCCGGTTGCCCAGTTCGATCATCATTCGCCCGAACACACCGAGAGCCATGTCGAAATTTACAAGAAGCTGCGCGACGAGACGCCGGTCGCTTGGAGCGAATCGCACGGAGGCTTCTGGGTGCTGTCCGACTACGCCTCGGTGTACGAGGCGTCGCGCGACGACGACATGTTCTCGTCGGCACGACATGACGAGTACGGGGGCCCGGGGCTGGCCGTGACCGTCCCGAAGGCACCGACCCAGTTCCACATCCCGATCGAGATCGACCCGCCGAACTCGGCGCCTTACCGCAAGCTCATCAACAAGGTGACTGCGCCGAAGGCCGCCGAGAAGCTGCAACCCATGATCAAGCACTACGTCACCGGCATCCTCGACTCGGTGATCGAGTCCGGTGAGGCCGATCTGGCAATCGTGGCCGGCGTGCCCGCGATGGTCACCGTTGACTGGCTGGGCCTCGATCCTGCCGACTTCAAGATGTACGTCGACGCGATGCACACCCTGGTCTCCGCCTCACCGGACTCTCCGGAGTACCGCCATGCCGCCGACGTCGCCGTCCCGCAGGTGGAGCGGACTGTGCGTGCCCACATCGCCCACCGCCGCGACAACCCGAGCGACGACATCACCACGTACTTCATCGACTCCGACGTCAATGGACGAAAGATGACCGACGACGAGATCTACTCGATCCTCGAACTCATCATCTCCGGTGGCGTCGGCACCACGGCGTCGCTGGTCACCCAGTCGCTGGTGTGGCTGTATCAGCACCCTGAGGTCCGCACCCAGCTCATCGAAAATCCGTCGATGCTCGATATCGCCATCGAAGAGTTCCTGCGCGTCTTCTCGCCGACGCAGGCGCTCGGCCGCACCATCATGGAAGACGCGGACTTCCACGGCTGCCCGGTTCGCAAGGGTGACCGCGCATTGCTGTCCTGGGCGTCGGCGAATCGCGACCAGGAGCAGTTTCCCGATCCTGACGAGGTCGACATCACCCGTTGGCCCAACCGCCACATCGCGTTCGGAGTCGGCGTGCATCGCTGCGCGGGCCTATACATCGCGAAAGGCCTCGCTCGAGAGATCTTCACGCAGGTCTTCGAGCGCATGGGCGACTACGTCGTCGACCTCGAGAACATGGTGACCTATCCCGACCAGGGCACCAACGCCGGCTTCCACTCGATCCCGGTCACGTTCACGCCGGGTGAGCGCCTCCTGGGCGACACACCGATGTTCGCCGAGCACTACTCGAAGGCCGGATGAGCGTGACGGACGCCGATGACGGAGCCGTTGGGCTCGACGGTCGGATCGTGGTGGTCGGCGGAGGGCTGGCCGCCGCACGCGTCATCTCGACGTTGCGCCGCAAGAAGGTGACCGGGCCGATCGACGTGGTCACGGCCGAGCAGCATCTGCCCTATGACCGACCGCCGTTGTCGAAGGACGTACTCGCCGGGGCGAAGGACAGCTCGGCTCTGCGGTTCGACCCGGAGAAGCTGGATATCAGCGTCCACACCGGACGAGTCGCGACGGGCGTGGACACCCGGGCGCGCGTGCTGTATACCGACCAGGGCGACCTGCCGTTCGACGGCCTGGTCATCGCGACCGGCGCCGACCCGATCCGGCTGCCGGGCACCGGCGAACAGTTCACCCTGCGCACCATCGACGACGCGCTGGCTCTGCGCGACCGTCTGACGCCGGGCACCCGGGTGGTGATCATCGGCGCCAGCTGGATCGGCGCAGAGGTCGCGACGACGGCGCTGGCCCGCGGCTGCGCGGTGACCTGCCTGGAGTACTCGCCGGCCCCGCTGGCCAAGGCCCTCGGCACAGATGTGGCAGACCATCTCCTGCCATGGTGGTCGGACATCGATCTACGGTGCGACACTTCGGTGCGGGAAGTCGCCGACGCGGGCGTCGTGCTCGACGACGGCACGATCATCCCCGCCGACGTCGTTGTCACCGGGATCGGTGTCCGCCCGGCGGTCGGCTGGCTCAGCGGCTCCGATGTAGATGTGGACCGCGGCGTGATCACCGACGAGTACTGCCGGACGTCGGTACCCGGTGTCGTCGCGCTCGGCGACGCCGCGGAGCGCTGGTCGCCGCGGGCGGACCGTCATCTGGTCACCGAGCACTGGGACGACGCCGGCGGCGCGGCCACGACCGCGGCCGTGGCGCTACTCGGTGAGACGCAGGCCTACGATCCGGTGCCGTATTTCTGGTCGGATCAGTTCGGTCACAAGGTCCAGTACGTCGGCACTCACGAGCCCGAGGACGTCGCACACATCACCACCACGTCGGATTCGGATGCCCTCGACACGGTCACCTGGATCTCGCCGCACGGCACACTCACCGCATGGTTGGGGGTCGACCGCCCGCGCGATGTGATCCCCGCTCGGCTGGCGATCGGATCGCCTGCCGCCGACTTTGCCGCCGCCCAAGCATGAATGACATCAACCTGAAGGAGGTGCGCCGATGACCGGCGTGAACGTTACTCGGCAAGACGACGTGGTCTGGGTGGAGCTGAACCGCCCGGAACGCTTGAACGCCTACGACATCGACATGGCCCGCGCACTGATCGACGCGTTCTCGTCGGCGTCGGACGCCTATGCTGTCGTCCTGACCGGCGCGGGCCGCGGATTCTGCGCGGGCGGCGCACTCGACCAGCTAGACGACCCGGACCCCGCGCTGCTGCGTGAGCTGTTCACCGCATCGCTGCAGGTGTGCGATGCGATCCGCAGCTGCCCGCGGCCGGTGATCGCGGCGGTGAACGGTTCTGCTGCGGGCGGTGGCAATGAGCTGGTGATCGCGTGCGACTTCGCGATCGCAGCCGAGAAGGCGACCTTCGGCCAGACCGGACCGCGCGTCGGGTCGTCGCCGGTGCTCGGTGCGACGAATGTGCTTCCGATCCAGATCGGCGAGAAACGGGCCAAGGAGATGGCGATGCTGTGCCGTCGCTACACGGCGCAGCAGGCACTCGACCTCGGCCTGATCAACGAGGTGGTGCCGGGTGACCAATTGCGCACACGCGTCGGTGAGTGGATCGACGAGATCAAGGCACTCAGCCCGCGCTACCTCGAAATCACCAAGTTGAGCAGCAATCTGTACTGGAACACCGCGCAGGATTCGATGCGGAATGGTCTGGGCATGCTGCTGCAGGCCATCGGCAGTCCCGACATGGTCGAGGGTGCCGGCGCATTCCTCGAAGGTCGGACGGCACAGTTCCCGCCGCCACCTCGCCCGCGCGCGGCCCAGTGATCCGATTCTCCCGTCGACGAACATCACCAGGAGTGAGACGCACATGTCCGCATCCAACTACGACCTGACCGGCAAGGTCGCACTGGTCACCGGCGGCAGCCGCGGCCTGGGTCGCGCGATGACCCAGGCTCTCGCCGAGGCCGGCGCCGACGTCGTGATCGCCAGCCGCAAACTCGATGCGTGCGAGGTGGCCGCGGCCGAGGTTCGGGAATCCACCGGGCGCCGTGCCCTGCCGTTGGCGTACCACGTCGGCAACTGGGACGACGCCCAGCCGACCGTCGACGCTGTGGTCGAGGAGTTCGGACACCTCGACATCCTGATCAACAACGCGGGCATGTCACCGCTGTACGACGGTGTCGAGACGATCACCGAAGCATTGTGGGACAAGGTCTTCGACGTGAACCTGAAGGGCCCGTTCCGTCTGTCGATCGCCGCGGGCGAACAGATGCGCACTCAGGGCGGCGGTTCGATCATCAGCATCAGCAGTCGTGCGTCGGAGCGTCCCCGCCCCCATACCCTGCCCTACGCATCGGCGAAGGCAGGGTTGAACGCGCTCACAATCGCGCTCGCACACGCGTTGGGGCCCGAGGTGCGTGTCAACGCGATCATCGCCGGCACGTTCCTCACCGATGTCAGCAAGTCGTGGGACGCCGAAGCGTTCGCCAGACGCGCCGAGACATTCGCGCTAGGACGCGGCGGTGATCCCGCCGAGATCACCGGCGCCGCACTATATCTCGCCAGCGATGCCAGTTCGTACACGACTGGGTCGATGCTCACCGTCGACGGCGGACAGCCCTGACCCACCTGTCACTCATCACCCCGCACACGTCAAGAAGGAGAACGCATGCCAGGCCTCTGGTACGAAGAGTTCGAGATCGGCAAGGAATACAAGCACGCCTGGTCGCGGACGGTCACCGAATACGACAACGTCCTGTTCACGTCGATCACCATGAATCCCGCCCCGATACACCTCGACGCCGAGTACATGGCGACCCAGCCGCACGGACAGCGTCTGATGAACAGCCTCTACACCGCGGGCCTCGTCGGCGGCATGATCGTCTATGACCTGACGATGGGCACCACCCTCGGCAACCTCGGCTACACCAAGTTCGACTTCCCCAAGCCCGTCTTCCACGGCGATACGATCCGCGCCGAGAGCACCATCCTCGACAAGCGCGAGTCGAAGAGTCGCACCGACTCCGGCATCGTCTACTTCGAGCACCGCGGTCTCAACCAGCGCGACGAGATCGTGCATATCTGCCACCGTGCCGGCCTGATGCTCAAGAAGCCGACGAACGCCTGACGCCGTACACATCGAAAGACAAGCGCGCGACCGCTCTTGGCGGTCGGGCGCTCTCGTTCAGGACCGACGACATGCTGAGCCGACGCAGCCCTACTTGACAAGCACACCCGCATCGATCGGCATCGCCACTCCGGTCACGTACCGAGCCTGCGGGCCGGTCAGGAAGACGATCGCGTTGCTGACGTCGTCCACCTCGACATAGGGGATGTCCAGCACATGCATACCCCGCATGATCGGCTCGACCTGCTCGCGGGTCGGGTTCGCGGCGTCGGGCAGGAAGAGCCGGTAAATGGCGTCGTTGAGCAACATCGTCGTATCGACGTTGGTCGGCAAGACCGCATTCACCCGAATCCCCTCGGGTCCGAGTTCATTGGCGAGACTGCGCATGATGCCGAGGACGCCGTGTTTGGCGGCCGCGTAGTGCGCGTTGTTCGGCAGTCCCTTGAGGCCGGCCACCGAACTGGTGAGCACGATCGAGCCGCCGTCGCCGGTGGCACGCAGATGCGGCACCGACGCCTTCACCGTGTTCCACACGCCGGTGAGGTTGATGTCGATCATGTCGCGCCAGATCTCATCGGTGAGGTCGTCCACCGGAAAGCTGCCTGCGATGCCCGCGTTGGCGACGACGATGTCGAGGCGACCGAATGTCGCGACGCCCTCCGCAAGCACCAACGCCACCGCCGCGGAGTCGCGCACGTCGGCCTGTCGAACGTGGATCCTGCGTCCCTCCGCCTCGACGAGGCGCACCGTCTCGTCGAGATCGTCGGGCCGCGCCATGGGGTAGGGCGCACCGTCGACCGGCGCACACAGGTCGAGCGCGATGATGTCGGCACCTTCCCGAGCCAGCCGAATCGCATGATTGCGTCCCTGGCCTCGCGCCGCGCCCGTGATGAAGGCAACCTGATCCGACACCATGCCAGCCACTATCGCCCCGTCCCGGCATGTGCCTTGAAGTCCACGCTCTGCAGGTCTGCCAACGGCTCGACGACCTCGCGGCCGACCCGCTCCAGGTAGGCCGCGGTCGCCTCGGCGTCCATCCCGGGCCAGTGCGGGCGGACCAGGATCGGACCGACCGGCAGGCGTCCGGCGATGTCGCGGATCTGTTGGCGCACCTGCTCACCCGAGCCGAGCAGGACGTGATCCTTCACGTTCTCCAGGAACTCGCGCTCCACGCGGTCCTTGTCCAGCAGACCCATGCCCTGCCCCGCGTACGAGACGTACTTGACGCGGGCGACGCGGGCGAAGTCGTCGAGCGCCTGATCGAAGGTGTCGGCGACCTGCAGTTCCCGACGCAGCGGGAACTTGGTCAGCGGCAGGCCGAGCGCGCGGCGCTCGTCGACGTACAGGTCGATGAGGTCTTCGACCTGCTCGACGGTCTGCTGGGGAGTGATGGTCCACACGTCGCCGTGCCGAGCCGCCCGCCGAACGCCCTGCTCCTTCATCGCGCCGAGCCAGATCGGCGGACGCGGCTTCTGGATCGGGTGCAGATGCGTCGGCCGGTCTTCGACCTGCCAGAACTTTCCGTGAAACGTCACCCGGTCCTGCGTCCACAACTGCGTCATCAGCTCGATCTGCTCTTCGAGAAGGCTGTAGCGCTTCTTGTAGGGACGGTCGAAGACTTCGTACTCGTGGTCCAGATAGCCGGTGCCGATCCCGACGACGAGCTTGCCCTTCGTGATGACGTCAAGGGTCGCGAGGTCCTCCGCGAGTTGCACCGGGTGGCTCAGCGGACCGATCAGGACCGTGGTGCCGATCCGGACGTCGTCGTTCAATTCGGCGGCGAGACGAGCCAGCAGCGGGATCGGCTGGAACCAGCGGAAATCCTGATACAGGAAGTGCTGGCCGATCGTCAGATATTTGAACCCCGCCAGCTGCGCCGCCTCCACCTTGCGGAGCATCAGATCGAGATGCTCTTGCGGAGGTGTCGAGACCGGCTGGTCTCCCATCAGAATGCCGAAATCCACGTCGTTCCTTTCGCAGCACTACCAATGACCGGGCGGACACATACGGTGACTCGCCACATAAACGGCATCGACATATGACTGTCGTCTCATCATCCACCGTAGTCGACCATGATCATGAATATCAATATTTTGACACCCTCAACCACCCTGGCCCGCGCGGTTCAATCATGATAATAGTTATGGTGGTATAACTCACTCACCACATCGTCCCTGAAGCACGTCGCCGAAAAGGAAGTTCACCGATGGCCACGACCACCACCCCGACTGAGACCGTCGACGCCGTCGTGATCGGCGCAGGCTTCGCCGGCATCTACATGGTCCACAAGCTCAACGAACTCGGCCTCATGGTCCGCGGTTTCGAGGCGGGCGACGGCGTCGGCGGCACCTGGTTCTGGAACCGCTACCCTGGCGCCCGCTGCGACGTGATCAGTATGGAGTACGCCTACACGTTCTCCCCCGAGCTCATCGAGGAGTGGACCTGGACCGAGCGGTACCCCGCCCAGCCCGAGATCCTGCGCTACCTGAACTTCGCCGCCGATCGCCTCGGCGTGAAACCGCATTTCCAGTTCTCCACGCGGGTCGTCTCGGCCTGGTTCGACGACGACGCGAACCAATGGGAGATCATCCTCGACGATGGCTCGGTCACTCGCGCCAAGTACTTCATCACCGCGGTCGGCTGCCTGTCGACGTCGATGACCCCCGACTTCCCCGGTCTGTCCGACTACGCCGGCGAGGTGTACCACACCGCGGACTGGCCGGCCGACGGCGTCGACTTCGCCGGCAAGCGAGTTGGCGTCATCGGCACTGGCTCGTCGGGCGTGCAGGTGATCCCCCTCGTCGCGCAGCAGGCCGCACACCTCACTGTCTTCCAGCGGACCCCGGCCTTCAGCCTGGCCTGCGGTAATCGGCCACTCACCGAGCAGGAATTGCAGGACTTCAAGGACAACATCGACGACCACAAGATCCGCTCCCGGGCCAGCGGCACCGGCCAGTACACCGACACGCTCGAGTGCAATGCCCTCGACCACACCCCCGAGCGTCGCCACGCGGTCTACGAGGAACGGTGGGACCGGCACCGCGCGATCGACCTCATCGCGTGCTACCCAGACCTGTTCGCCAGCCGGGAGGCCAACGAGACGATCGCCGAGTTCTTCCGCGGCAAGATCCGCGCCACGGTCACCGACCCCGGCCTCGCCGAAAAGCTCTCGCCGCGCACCTACCCGCTCGGAGCCAAGCGAATCACGCTGGACACCAACTATTTCGAGACCTACAACCGCGACGACGTCGACCTCGTAAGTCTTCGCGAGCAGCCACTGCACACGTTCACCACCACCGGGATCCGGGCCGGCGACGCCGACTACGACCTCGACGCGGTTGTCCTGGCAACCGGATTCGACGCCATCACCGGTCCTCTGCTGAAGATCGACATCCGCGGCGTCGGCGGGCGCACCCTGCAGGACAAGTGGGCCGACGGCCCGACGACCTACCTCGGCGTGGCCGTCGACGAGTTCCCGAACATGTTCATGCTCACCGGACCGGGCAGCCCCAACGTCCTCACCAACGTCGTGTGCGCGATCGAGCAGCACGTCGAGTGGACCGGCGACTTCATCAGAGACCTGGAGAAGCGGGGTGCCGCCCGCGTCGCCCCCGTGGCCGCAGACGCACAGAAGTGGACCGCCGACGCCGTCGAGTTGGCAGACGGCACCCTCTACCCCGAGGGCGAGTCCTGGTACACCGGCGTCAACATCCCCGGCAAGCCGCGGGTCATCATGTCCTACGTCGGCGGACTCGACGTATACCGCCAGATCTGCGACGACGTCGCCGCCGACGACTACCGGGGATTCGCGGTCTCCTGAGGGGGACGCATTCGGCCTCCTGATTGACGACTGCACGCGGCGGACGTCGAGGGAACAATCCCGCCTGTCACGATCATCACGCAGACGACGAGCGCCGCGCGAAACTAGCCGAGCAGCTGCCCATTTCGCCACCCGATGTCCCAGGTGATGGGCCGGGCCAGCGCCTCGGGGAACTTTCGCGCCATGTACTTGGAATACTCGTCGATGTGGTCGGCCATCGAGGCCTCCGACGCGTCACCGTCGCGCAGCTTCAATGCGTCGACGATCCGGCGGTGCGCCTTGAGGACCGCTTGGCGACGACGCTCGTTGTAGTCGACGCCGACGACGGTGCCGTCAAAGATGTCGAGCATTGCGTCGACGAGGAATCCGAACAGTGAGTTCTGGGTGGCCCACGCGACGGAGTTGTGGAACACCTTGTTGGTCTCCAGGAAGATCCCCAGATCGTCGAGGTGCACCGCCATACGGTCGACCGAGCGTTCCAGCTCGCCGAGTTCGGCGTCGCTCATCCGCGACGCCGCCAACCGCGCCAGCAACGGTTCGATGCCGCCGCGGGTCTCGGCGACGTTGGCGAACGGCGCATTCTCGAACTGCAGGAGCAGCAGCATCGCGTTCGCGAGCGCCGACGAGTCGGGCTTCTCGATCGTCGGTCCGCCGCCCGGCCCCGGCTTGAGCGACAGCACGTTCTGCAACTCGAGGAATCGTAGGGCCTCCCGGAGGGTTCCGCGGCCGACGCTGTAAGTCTCCAGCATGGCGCGTTCGGCGGGCAGTCGATCGCCTGCAATAAGCCCTCGGCGATCGATGTCGGCCACGATCGAGCGCGCCACGATCAGCGCGGCCTTCTCCGGGCGCGCACCTCCTCGGTGGTGCGTCGTCATCAGCGTTGTCCTTTCCTGGCGATGACACACATTTCGCGTCATCGGACCCTCGGTGCCCGTTGCGGTCAGACCTGGGTAATTATGGTATTGATTCCATAGATGATAATAGATATGACACTGCAGAGTCAGCGACGCGATCGAAACGCGGCGACCGCGGCCCGATGTTCGTCGGTGCCGAACAGCAGCGCGGTCGCCTCCACGGACTCGGCGAATCCAGACCCTGTGTCGCGGTTGAGGAATGCCTTCGAGACGCGGACACCGAGCGGCGAGTGTGCGGCCATCTCTCGCGCCATCTCGAGAGCCTGCGCGACGAGTTCGTCGTCGGAAAAGGTCTCGATCACCAGACCGGCGCGCTCCATCACGTCCGGCCCAACGGTGCGGCCGGTGAGCGAGAGGTACCGAGTCCAGTGCCGCCCGATCACCTGCGGGGCCCGAATGACTCCGTAGCCGGGCATCAAGCCGACCGTCGCCTCCTTGAAGGAGAAGGTGGCCGATTCGCCGGCCACGACGACGTCGCAGGCGAGCGCCAGTTCGGTACCGCCGCCGAACGCGATGCCGTTCACCGCGCCGATCACCGGAACCACGCAGGTCTCCACGCTGTGGAACGCCTCGTAGACGCGCCGAAGGTGCGGGCGCACGCGGGAGACGTCGCCGTTCAACCCGGCGAACATGTCGATGTCGCCGCCCGCCGAAAACGCGCGGCCCTCGCCGGTCAGGACGACGGCGCGCACGTCGGACGAGTCGCCGAGCTCGGCGGTGAGTGCCGTGAGCTCGGCGAACCACTGTTGGTCCATCGCGTTGAGCTTGTGTGGGCGGCACATTGTGATCAGTGCGACGCCGTCGCCGACGTGGGAGATCCGGAACCGTTCGTAGCTCATCCGCGTACCTTCTCTCGATCCCACGTGTCGGCGGTGATGCCCTGCGCCCGCAACCGGTACTTCTCGACTCGTTGACTATGGGTCAACGGCAACGCGTCCACGATCCGCACGTACCGCGGCCGAGCGAACGACGTCAGCTGTCCGTCGATCCGCGCGACGAGGGCAGCGGGGTCCACGCGCACACCGGGCGCGGGCACCACGGCGATCACCACGTCCTCCTCGGACAACTCCGACGCAACGCCGTACGCCGCCACCTGAAGCACGTCCGCATCGTCGGCGACGACCCGCTCGATCTCCCACGACGAGATGTTCTCGCCCCGCCGCCGGATCGTGTCCTTGACCCGATCGACGAAGGTGAGAAAGCCGTCGGCGTCGATGATGCCGCGGTCACCGGTGTGGAACCACAAGTTCTGCCAGGCATCCACGGTGGCCTCGGGTCGCGCGTCGTAGCCGTCGAACATGAAGCCCGGCCTCTTCGGCCGCACGACGATCTCACCGACCTCACCCGGACCGGCGGGTTCGTCGTCGGCGTCGACGATCCGGACGTGATAGTTGACCGATTCGGTGCCCGCGGTCCCGATCCGACGCCGGGCCGGCGGCATGTCGCAGACGATCGATGTCTCGGTGCTGCCGTAGATCTCGGTCAGTTCGATGCCGAACCGCTCTTGCACATCGGCGAAGATCTCCGTCGGGCACGGCGCGCCGAACCCGGCGCGGACGGTGTGGTCGCGGTCGTCGGGGCGCGGCGGTTGTTTGAACAGGATGCTCATCATGGCGCCCTGGTAGTTGAACGCCGTGATCTTCTCGTCGCGGCAGATGTCCCAGAATCGAGTCGCCGAGAACGTGCGGTGCAGCACGACGTCGGCGCCCGCGTCGATCGCGGCCATCACCGAGCAGTACCGCGCGTTGGAATGGTAGAGCGGGAAGACGCTGTAGAGCCGGTCAGCGCTTGTGTAGGACATCAGCCCGACTGTGTGGCGGGCGAGGTTGACGTTCGCGCGATGGCTCAGCAGCACACCCTTCGGCGGACCGGTGGTGCCCGACGTGTAGAGGATGACCGCGGACGAACGCGGATCAACCGGCTTGAGCTCGATCGGTTCGGTCGCCATGAGCGTGGCGAAATCGTCGGGATCGCCGGCTGATCCGGCTGCGACGATCACCGTCTCGATGGAGTCGACGCGGCCGGCGATCTCGCGGATCAGGCAGGCGAACTCGGCGTCGCACACGACCACGCGCACAGCGGCGTGCTCGAGGCAGTACTCGAGGAGCGCCGGCCCGGTCCCCGGATTCAGCGGCACCTCGACCAGCCCGGCCCGCGCGATCGAGAACCACGCCTGCAGGGCTGAAACAGACGCCTTCATGACGACGCCGACACGATCGCCGCGCGTCAGTCCGAGCGCGGTGAATCCGGCCGCGCCGCGCGACGCGGCAGCGTCGAGGTCGGCGACGGTCGTCGCGACACCGTCCACGGTCAGGGTCGACGGGCGATCAGCGCAGAGCGCCAGCCAGTCACCGATGCTGGGCACCACTTCACTCGTCTGGATCGCGTGAGTCGTCTGGGTCATCGGTCGTCCTCGGGCGTGGCCGCCGGCCCGCCCCGCCCATCGCCGGCGAGACGCCGCGAATCATGGCTGGCCACCACGGCTGTCGGCGTCACCTCGATGAGCCGCCGCCCCGGACTCGACAGCAGCGCGACGAACTCGTCGGGATGCTCGGGCGCGAGCCGGGCCGCGAGGAGGTCGAGCTTGTCGGCGAGTCCGGCGATGTCCCGGTGCACGATGGCCGTCCCCTTGACCGCGAGCATCTGCCTGCCCTGCGCCGTCGTCCCCGTGCCCGACACGACGAGTGACACCCGCGGGTCGCGCTCGACGCCGCGCACCTGCACCCGGCCCGCCACGCTGGTGATCCAGAACGTACCGTCCTCGACGGCGAAGCTCAGCACCACTGCGGCCGGCCCGCCGTCGGCGTCGAGGAAGCAGAACGTGCACTCGGTCTGCGCGGCGAGCAGCTCGGCCTTGGCCGCCGCGGTCAGCCTGGCGCCCGCCAGCTTCTCGATGTCGGTGGCACCCGGCCGCTGATCGCCGCCGTCCTCAGTGGCCATCGACATCTCCCTCGAGTGCGGATTCGCCGAGGACCGCGTGCACAGCTGCCCGGTCGGCGTCGGCCGCGGCGCCGGTCCACACGGTCGTGCCGCGCGTGATGACCGATACCTGGTCGGCGATCTGCAATCCGGCGTCGGCATTCTGTTCGACGATGAGGACGGCGATGCCGCGGTCGGCGATCTCCCGAACCTTCGTCATCACCGAGTCGACCATGGTGGGCGCGAGTCCCATCGACGGCTCGTCCATCAGGATCACCTTGGGCTGCGACATCACCGCACGACCGAACGCGAGCATCTGCTGCTCGCCGCCACTGAGCAGACCGGCCTGCTTGTCCTTGCGGTCGGACAGGATCGGGAACTGCTCATAGACCTCGGAGATCGTCGCCTCGACCTCCGATCGGGAGGCGCGGTAGCCGCCGATCCGCAGGTTCTCCTCCACGGTCAGCGTCCCGAAGACACGACGCCCCTCGGGGACGAGCACCAGCCTGTTGCGCACCATCTTGTGGGCGCGGCTGCCCGCGAGGTCGACGCCCTCGACCAGGACTGCGCCGGACTTGGGCTTGTGATAGCCGGCGATGGCGCGCAGGCTCGTCGTCTTGCCCGCACCGTTGGCGCCGAGAACCAACGTCACCTTGCCGACGTCGGCGCGCAGGGTGACCCCCTGCACGGCGTTGACCGCGCCGTAGCTGACGTTCAGATCGTTGACCTCAAGCATCTCCTGCCTGCTTTCCGAGATAGGACTCGCGGACAGCCTTGTCGGCGACGACCGCCGCCGGTTTTCCCTGCGCGATGAGTTCGCCCTGGTTCATACCGAAGAGGTAGTCACAGACGTCGACCATCATCGCGACGTCGTGCTCGACGAGAAGTTGCGTGAGACCCTCCGACTGCAACGCGCGCATCAGGTCGCTGACCTCGTCGCGCTCTGCGGTGTTCATGCCCGCGGTCGGCTCGTCGAGCAGCAGCAGCCGTGGTTTGCCGACGATCGCTCGCGCGATCTCGACGCGACGCTGCATTCCGTAAGACAGTTCGCTTGGCCGCACTCGCTGTATCGCGGTGATGCCGACCCGCTCCATCACCTCGTCGACGGCCGAGTCGGGCAGTTCCCGACGCCGGCTCCGCGACACCGTGTCCAGACCGAGGCGCACATTGTCCCGCACGGTGCGATCGTCGATGAGGCGGACGGTCTGGAAGGTGCGCGCCACTCCGAGGTGCGCCACCCGGTGCGGCCGCACCTTCGTGAACTGGGTGCCGTCGAACTTCATCTCGCCGCGCGTCAACGGGTTGAGTCGGGTCACCGCGCCGAGCAGCGTCGATTTACCGGAACCGTTGGAGCCCATGATCCCGTAGATCAGCCCTTCGTCGAGACTGATCGTGACACCGTCGACTGCTTTGACGCCCCCGAAGTGCACGGCGATGTCGGTCAATTCGAGGAGCGGCTGGCGGGTATCGCTGCTGGTCATGACTCCGCCTTCGCGAGTTCGGGTCGGGTCGGTTCGATGCCGCCGCGGATGTCTCGCGTGCTCATGCGGTGCCACCCGTCGCGGATGACGCCGAGGACGCCGTTGGGCAGGTACAGCGCCGCGAGCACCACGATCACGCCGTAGATGAACTCTTCCCATTCGCTGACGAACGACACGACGGTCGGCAGCCACACGAACACGATCGAGCCGATCACGACACCGATCCACGAGCGGGTTCCGCCGACGACGATGACGGTCAGGGCCAGGACCACGAGGTGAAAGTTCACCTCGGCGGGGGTGATCGTGCTGCGCAGCAGCGTCGTGATGCCGCCTGCGAGACCGCCGACGAGTCCCGACGCGAGGAAGCTGAGCTGGCGATAGCGGGTGACGTCGATGCCCATCGCACTCGCCAGTTCCGGATCCTCCCGGACGGCGTCGATGCGACGTCCCAGGCCGCGCGACTCGGTGAGCTGCGTGAGGAGGATGACGATGAGGGTCACCACGAGGATCGACCCGAAGGTCAGGTCGCCGAGCGCCCCGAACAGGCCGGACGCGCCGCCGGTGAGCTCGCCGCCGTTGACCGCGACCACCGCGACGATCAGGGTGAACGCGATGGTCGCCATACCCAGATACAGCCCGTTCAGCTTCGCCACGATCAGGCCGAGGAGATAGACGATGACGCCGGGGAGCAGCATGCCGAGCAGAATCGCCGGGAACGTCGCCCAGCCGAGGTGGATCATCGCGGCGGCCGCGGTGTAACCGCCGATGCCGAACGCGCCGACGCCCGCGAAGGAGAACACGCCCATGCGCATCGGAATCTGAATGCTCAACGCCATCAGGATGGTCGTGAGCGTCTGCTGGAGCAGAACCGCGTTGGCGTTGTACCAGTCGGTCATGTTCGTCTCACTTCCTTGGTTCCGAAGATGCCCTGGGGCCGGAACAGGAGCACCAGGAAGATCAGTCCGAACGACACGGCGTCCACCCAGGTACCGAGTTCGAAGTGGATCATCAGCGTTTCCGCGATGGCCAGGATGTATGCGCCGAGCACGGCGCCACCCATCGAACCGAGCCCGCCGAGGACGACGATGGCGAACGCCTTGATCAGCAGCGGATCACCGGACTCGGGGGCGATCGCACCGAGCTGCAGGGTGAGGAGTGCACCGGCGAGACCTGCGAGACCGCCCGCGACGGCCATCGTGCCCAGGGCGAGCGCGGACCGGTTGACACCCATGCCCTCGCTGATCTCCTGGTCGACGCCGATGGCGCGCAGCGCCAAACCCTGCCGGGACTTCTTCAGCCAGGCGGTCAGACCGACGCCGATGCCGATCGCCGCGACGAGGATGATGATCGTGGTCGTGGTGAACCGCAGCCCGGCGATCTCGTAGACCGAGGCCTCGTATCCGGTGTTGAAGCCGAACGGGCTGGCACCGCTCTCGCGTTGCGCGATCGCGATGGGGATCGCCGAGACGCCGATTCCTGCGATGATGATCCGAAGTTCGAGCGCGCGGTGGTTGCCGCCGTCGTTGACGATCTTCTGGAACACCAGCAACTGGGTGAGCAGCGACAGCACCGCACCGACCGTGATGCAGATCAGCAAGATGATCGGGAGCCCGAGCTCGACCTCCTTGGTGGCGATGTTCGCGACGAGCACCGAGAAGACGAACGTCGCACCGTGCGCGAAGTTCAGGATCCCGATTGTTCCCCACGCCAGCGCCATGCCGAGCGCGAACAACAGATAAATCGAACCCAGCGTCGCCGCATTCAGAATCTCCTGCATGTCGGACTTCCTGTCTGTGACCGGGTGAGGTCGCGGCCTGCAGCCGACCTCCGTACGAGGTGCTTCATTCGAGGAGGTCCTCTTCCCCGTCCTGCCACCGGACGATCACGCCGGGTACGCGCATGTCGTTGCCGTCGAAGGTGATGTCGCCCATCGCGCCGGCGAAGCCCGTGCCGGCAACCTTCGTCAGTCCGTCACGAACGCCTTCCCGGGACGAGTCGTTGGAAGCCTTGATGCCGCGAGCGATCCACCAGATGGCGTCGAAGCCCTCGGCCGCGTACGGGTCCGGCGACTTGCCGTACTTCTGCGTGTAGGCCGCGGTGAAGGCATGCGATGCGGGTGCGTCCATCGCCGCCGAGAAGTCCACCGGGTAGACGAGACTGTTGGCAGCGGCGCCCGCGGGGGCGATCATCCCGGCACTCTGGTTGGTGGATCCGAGAACCTGACCGGTGTAGCCCGCCTGGCGCAGCTGCTTCATGAAGGTGACCGATTGGGGTGCGGTCAGCAGCATGACGACGGCCTGCGGCCTGGCCGCGGCGATCTGCTGGGACTGGCTGGTGAAGTCCTGGGTGGTCGACTGCACTTCAACGGTCTGGTCGATCGACAGACCGTACTTCTGCTGGTCGGGCTTGATGACGTCGCTGACCAGGCTCGCGTAGGTCGGGAGGGTGCCGTTGTAGATGAGCGAGAGCTGCTTGAATCCGTTGTCGGCCAGCCACTTGTCACCCTTGGTGTAATACGTTTCCATCGGTGCGGTCGCCCGGAACGTGTAGGCGCCGGTCACCACACCGGGCGAGCCGGACTGGGTGAAGACGGTCGGCACCTTGCTCTTGTTGACGATCGGTGCGACGGCGGCGGACTGTTGGCCGAGCGTCGGCCCGAGGATCGCCGAGACGTCGTTGTCGGCCATCGCCTTGGTCATGTCGCTGACCGCTCGTTCGATCTCGCCGGCCGGATCGGATTGCGGCATCGTGATGGTGACGCCTTCGCCGAGGAAACGCTGTCCGTTGATCTGTTCGACGGCCAGTCGAGCACCACGGCTAGCACTGATACCCGCGTAGCCGACCGGCCCACTCTGGTCGTTGACAGCTGCGATGGTGATCGTTTTCGCGATCCCTTGGCCGGATTGCTGTGCCGAGCCGCCACCTGAGCTGCAGGCGGCCATGGCGAGAACACCAGACATCGTCAATGCGGCAAAGGCGGCATTTCTTCGGGCTTTCACCGTGTTGATACCTCTCGTGATTGCGGGCGGGCATCCCCGCCGGCAGCGACTCGGATCAGTTGAAGTCACGATCTCCCGGCACCCTAATCTCTGATAATAGTAGATATGATCCGCCATATAGTGTCAAGGCTCACAGCCATGCGTCCCCACGACGAGGCGACCGCGGACTTCGACAAGGAAGACCGCGGTCACCCCGGTAGAACGGGATCCCCTAGTCGACGAGCGACTCCTTGCTGCCGTCCCACTTGACCATCGCACCGGTGACGCGCATGTCATTGCCGTCGAATGTCAGGTCACCCATGGCGCCGGCGAAGCCCTGCCCGGCAACCTGCGCGAGGCCCTTCTGAATACCGCTGCGTGACGAGTCGTTCGATGCCTTGATCCCACGCGCTACCCACCAGAGGGCGTCGAAGCCCTCGGCCGCGTACGCGTCGGGCGCCTTGCCGAACTTCGCGGTGAACGCCTTGGTGAATGCCTGCGAGGTTTCACCGTCCATCGCGGACGAGAAGTCGACCGGGTAGACGAGGCCCTTGGCAGCAGCGCCTGCGGCGGCCGCGTTGCCCGAGCCCTGCACCGAGGTGCCGACGATCTGCCCCTGGTAGCCCGCCTGACGCAATTGCTTCATGAAGGTGACCGCCTGCGAGGCGATCAGCATCATGGACACGGCCGACGGGTTCGCCTGCGCGATCTGCTGGGCCTGTCCGGTGAAGTCCTGCGTAGTCGACTGCACCTCGATCGACTGGCCGACCTTGACTCCGTTGGCCGCGGCGTCCTTCGGGAACACCGTCTTACCAAGGTTGGCGAACGTCGGGTACGTCGCGTTGTAGATGACCGAGACGTTCTTGAGTCCGTTGTCGCCCAGCCACTTCGCCGCGATGTCGTAGTAGCTCTCCATCGGCGCCGTGGCGCGGAAGGTGTAGTCGTTGACCACGACCCCCTCCGAGCCGGACTGGGTGAAGACCGTCGGCACCTTGCGCTGACCGACTGCCGGCGCGACGGCCGCGGCCTGCTGCGCCATCGTCGGGCCGAGGATCACCGAAACGTCGTTGTCGGCCATCGTCTTGGTCATCTCACTGACGGCACGGTCGATCTCGCCCGCGGTGTCGGTCTGCTGAAGTTTCAGCGTGACGCCGTCGCCGAGGAAGCCCTGCTCGTTGACCTGGTCGATGGCGAGCTGAGCGCCCTTGCTGGCGCCGACGCCTGCGTAGGCCACCGGACCGGTCTGGTCGTTGACCGCCGCGATGGTGATCTGCTTCGCGACGCCCTGGCCACTCTGCTGGGTGCCGCTACCACCCCCACACGCGCTCAGGGCGAGCACGGCGACGGCCGCCACCGCCGCCACCGCAGTCTTCGTGGTCCCGATTTTCATGATGCGAGAGTTCCTTTGCGTTGCCCCGGATCGAGGATCGTATTTCTGATAATAAATATGATTATGGCTAAGCCATCAATGGTCGCTGCGCGCCTTCCGCATCACCGGATGTTGGCACCCGCATCCACTGGGAACGTCACGCCGGTGACGTATCGCGCCTCGTCGCTGGACAAGAACAGCACGGCGTTGCTGATGTCGATCGACTCGACCCACGGAACCTGCAGCGCATTGAGGGACACGAAGCCGTCACGGGCGTCGTCGACCGTCGGCTCGGCGACGTCCGGCGCGAACATGCCGTAGGTCCCCGGGTTCTGGATCATCGTCGTGTCGACGTTCGTCGGGTGAATCGTGTTGACGCGAATGTTATACGGCGCCAACTCATTTGCCATCGTACGCATCAGGCCGACGATCCCGTGTTTGGTCGACACGTAGTGGGCGACGTGCTCGATGCCCTTGAGACCGCCGATCGACGACGTGAACACCATGGAACCGCCATTGCCTGCCTCGATCATTGAGGGAATGGCGACCTTGGCGGTGTGGAAGACGCCGGTGAGGTTGACGTCGATCATGTCGCGCCACTCCTGCGACGTCAGCTCCCACGACTTGGCGAACGACGCGATGCCCGCGTTCGCCACCACCGTGTCGACGTGGCCGAACTCGGCCAGTCCAGCGTCGAAGGCCGCCTGCAGCTGATCGAGGTCCCGGACGTCGGCGACGCTGGTCACCATCTTCCGCCCGGTCTTGCTCACGAGCGCCCTGGTCTCCTCGAGCTCCGCCACAGTCGCCAGCGGGTAGGTCGATACCGACGCGATGTCGGCGCAGATGTCGACGCCGATGATGTCGGCGCCCTCTTCGGCCAACCGAAGCGCATGACTGCGCCCCTGTCCGCGCGCCGCGCCGGTGATGAACGCGACCTTGCCTGCCATCCGTTGTGTCATAAGAAGTTCTCCGATCTCGATAGCAATGAGGTGTCATCAGTGATCTGGCGGGACAAGTCAGGCGATCCGACTGCCCGCCAGCTCGTGACCGATCAATATGCAAGCGTCAGACCGCGACCGAGTATGATCCCTTCGCTCACAGTCGATTTGGTGCGCCGGTACCGGGTCACACCTCGAACGCGTCCATCTGCGGCGTCAGCATCGGACTGATGACCCGCGCGGAAATCTTCCATCCGTCAGCGCCACGCTCGTAGGAGTCCCGGTTCAACGCGATCGCCTTGATCGCGCCGCCGTTGCGCATCTCGCATTCGGCGTACACATAGTTCGTCCCGTGTGCGTGATCGTCGTCGTCGAAGTCGATGAGATGGTTGGACAGGATGTGCGCACCACGTTCGACCGCCGCGGCATCCGCGACAAAGAAGGCGAGGATGGCGGCGTGGCCCTCGTATCGTTCGAGTCCGACGGCGGTGGCGTCCCACACCGCATCCGCGGTGAACGCCGATGCTGCTTCTTCCGGGTCGCCGAGATCGAGCCCGCGGGCGTAGAGATTCGTGGCCCGGATGATGTCGTTGATGTCGTCTGCTCGCATGTCTTTCCCTTTCCGAGAGTGAACGATCGGCCGCTCAGAGGTCGTACATGATGACGCCGCGGATGTTCTTTCCCTCGCGCATGTCGGTGACCGCCTGGTTGATCTGCTCCAACTCATAGGTCTTGGTCACCAGTTCGTCGAGCTTGAACTCACCGCGTCGGTACATGTCGGCGATCATCGGGATATCGCGACGCGCGTTGGTCGAGCCGTAAAGGGTGCCCTGCAGTCGTTTGCCGCTCATCGCGAAGGTGAACAGGTCGAACGGCACGTCGCGCTGCGTGACCGGGGCAGCGGAGGTGAGGACCAGCATGCCGCCGCGGCACACCATCTCCTGCGCGGGGTTGAGCAGGTGGCCGTAGGCGATGTCGACGGTGATCAGAACCTTGTCGGCACCCTGCCCACCGGTCAGATCAGCGACCAGGCTCGCCGCCTCGTCGAGGTTGTTCACCGTGTGGGTGGCTCCGAACTTCTTGGCCTGGTCACGCTTGAACTCGACCGGGTCGACGGCGACGATGTTCTTCGCGCGCTTGTGGACCGCACCCTGCACGGCGTTCATTCCGACGCCGCCGGTGCCGATGACGACGACGGTCTCACCGAGCTGGACATCGGCGGCATACACCGACGATCCCCATCCGGTCGGCACGCCGCAGCCGATGAGCGCAGCCTTGTCGAGGGGGATGTCCTTGCCGATCTTGACGCACGAGTCGATGTTCACGACGACGTACGGCGAGAAGGTTCCGAGGTAGGAGAACGGTCCGACGCCCTGGCCGCGAGCATGTACGCGGTGGGTGCCGTCCGGCGCGAAGCCGCCGAGGACGCCGGCACCCATGGTGCACAGGTTGGTCAGGCCGATGTTGCACTTCTCGCAGCGGCCGCAGGCCGGCATGAACGAGAGAACGACGTGGTCGCCGACTTCGAAGTCAGTGACGTGCGGGCCGACCTCTTCGACGACGCCCGCGCCCTCGTGGCCGCCGATGATCGGGGCCCAGTCGAGCGGGATGTCGCCGGTGTCGACGTGGTCGTCACTGTGGCAGATGCCGGAGGCGGCCAGTTTCACCTTGACCTCCCGACTCTTCGGCGGGTCGATCTCGATCTCTTCGACGCTCCAGCCCGATCGAGTTCCGGGCTCCCAGATCAGTGCACCCATTGTCTTCATGAAGATCTCCTCCGAGTCGCTCACCCGATTGGGGCGAGATTCGTACCACCGACAGCGGTCACGGTGAGGTTCATCTCGTGACCGCAATCACAATAACTATTATCATAAACACTGTCCAGAATAACGGGCAGGAAGTTTCACAATCCTCGATTTGATGCCCTAATCACGCTAACCATTATCATGATATGAGTATGGGAGTGAACTCTGAGGAAGCACGCGAGCGTGGGTAACGGCGCAGAATCAACGCAGGTGAACCCGCCAGTCGACGCGCCAACCGAGGGCCCGCCGCGGTCCGTCACACGGTACGGGCTGACCGCAACCGTTGCGTTCTGCCTTCTCGTGGTCGGCTCCAACATCCCCGGCCCCCTGCTGCCGGTGTACCGCGACCAGTTGCAGCTCAGCACCTTCACGGTGACCGCACTGTTCGCCGCCTACCTCGCCGGACTCGTCGCCACGCTCACCTTGCTCTCCCGCACCGAGCTGGCGCGGTACTCGACACGCGTGCTCCCCGTCGCCCTCGTCTTCTCACTCACCGGCGACATCGCACTGCTCGCAGGCAATCACAACGTCGGATGGCTGTTCGTCGGCCGCGTTCTGGTCGGCATTTCGGTCGCCCTGGGCACCGGATCTGCCGCCACGCTCGTCCTGGCCACCCGCGGCGAACGCGGCCGCGCCATCGCCGCGACCGGAACGCTGGCCGGCTCCTTCGGCGGCATCGCGGTGTCCGCCGTCGTCGCGGATCTGCTCCCCGGCCCGACGACGACGATCTACTACATCCACATCGCGCTGCTCGTGGCCGCCGGGTCCGCCTTGCTCGCGCTGCAACAACGAGTCGGGAGCGAGGTGCAACGTCTGATCGGCAACCGCGGCGAACCCGCAGCGCAGCTGCCCGACGAACCAGGGACGAACCGTTATCCGCAACGGCTGCGTCTCGCGGGATTCGCCCTGGGCACCGCAGGCTGGGCGATCGGCGGCATCGTGGTGGCGCTGTTGCCGACCGTCTTCCGGGACATGACCGGCTCACCGTCGATCATCCTGACCGCACTCGGTCCGATGGTGCTGATCGGCGCGGCCTGCCTCGCACCGATGGTCATCGGTTCGATCCGTCCACCGGTGACCGCCACCGCGATCGCCGTGGGGGCATTCCTCTGCGTGCTCGGCGTCTGGGCCGACAGCCTGCCGATTGCCCTCCTGTGCTGCCTCGTCTGGGGCATCGGCCAGGGTTTCGCTTACAACAACGGGCTCAAGATCGTGACCGCGGGCCTCGACCCGGTCGAGCAGGGGCGAACCGCCTCGCAGTACGCCTCGGTCGCCTACGGATTCACCGGCGTCCTATCGGTGACCACCGGCGTGATCGCGACGTCGACCGACATCGTGAGCGGGCTGCTGTTCACCGCGGCCGTTTTCGTCACCCTGTGCGGCGTGACGATCGTGCTCGGTTTCGGCCGGTGGCCGCGCCGACTGTGAGACCTCGTCGGCGCGGCACCCGGTCAGATGGAAACGGCGAGCAGACTGGCGTCTCGGGTGTCCCGACGCTGATGCTCCGACGACGACGGTGCCGCACACCCGTACAGGACATCGCCGTTCGCTCCTCCGATGGCGCACGCGAACACGCCGGTCCCGAACCGTTTCTCGTCGAGGATCTCGCCGCCCTCGGCCACCCGGATGACGCGCTGATGGAGTGCGTCGGCCACCCAGATGGTGCCGTCGTCGCCGAGGCAGATGCCGTCCGGCGCGACCTGCGACGCCGCCATCGCATCCCGGACCGAGGACCGCGGCACCTCGGGTCCGAACGCCGCCCACACCCGACGGCCGGTGAGCTTTCCGGCCTGATCGAGGTCGAAGGCGGTGAGCCGGTTGCCCATGCTCTCGGCGACGACGAACGTCCGCACCTCGTCGTCGGGCATACCGAGAATCACCGACCCGTTCGGGAAGAGCAGATCGTTCGCCGCGACCTCCGCCGTCCCATCGGGGGCCACATGAATGAGGACGGCGGATTCGACGTACGACCGCGATCGGAACTCGAAACCGAACGTCGAGATGAACGCATGCCCCTGCTCATCGACTGTCATGTCGTTGAGTTTGCCGGTCGCGAGTGCGGAAACGTCGGCGTGCACCGCGGCCGACGCGGGGTCGTCGGCGTTCTCCCGGACCAGGATCTTGCCGTCGACCATGGACACGATCAGCATCCGTCCATCGGGCAGCCACCCGAGCCCCGACGGCTGGTCGTCGATCGACAGCTCGACGCGCGCATCGTCACCGGAGCCGATCGACAGCACCTCGTGAGCGTAAAGGTCCGACACCCACAGTCGGCCGTCCCGCCATCGCGGGCACTCCAGGAAGGCACGTCCGTCGACCACCGTGGTGACCGCCGACTCGTTCGTCATCAGTTCTCCTAGATTGAGAGTTCACCGGCCCCGTTCGGGCCAACTTCACCCTAATCATGCACATAGTTTTCAACCCAACACAACCACGAGTGTGACCGTTGACACTCTGATGAGTTCATCATTATGATGAGCATCAATAACCCAATTAGCGCACCCGACGACAAGGCAGATCAGATGAGTTTGGACGAAGCCACCGCAGGATTCCTGGCGCAAGCGGCCGAGGGCGGCGGCAAGCCGTTGTACGAGATGACTCCCGACGAGGTCCGCTCGATGAACGACGGCTTCATCGAGCTGTACGGTCCCGGGCCCGAGATGGAAGCCGTGGAGAACGTCACCGTCGACGCGGCCGACGGCCATCAGATCCCGGTCCGCGTCCTGACCCCCTCGAAGAATCCGCGCGGCGTCCTCGTCTACTACCACGGCGGTGGCTGGGTCGTCGGCACGCCCGACCAGTTCGACACCCTTGCCCGACAGCTCGCGGCGGGGACCGACTGCATCGTCGTACTCCCTGACTACCGACTCGCGCCGGAGAACGTCTACCCGGCCGCCGCGAACGACGCGTGGGACGTCGCGAAGTGGACCGCCGCACGGTTCAGCGACCTGCCGCTCCTCGTGGGCGGCGACAGTTCAGGCGGCAATCTCGCCGCCGTCGTCGCGCAGCAGGCGGTGGCCGAGGCCGGCCCGCACATCTCCTTCCAGATCCTGGTGTACCCGGTCACCGACAGCAACACCGAAAATGCCACCTACCTCGATCCGGCAAATCAGCTGATGCTCGACAAGAAGTCGATGGACTGGTTCTGGGATCTCTACATCCCGGACAAGAGCATGCGCTCCGAATCGAACGTGTCCCCCCTACAGGGCGACGTGACCGGAACGGCTCCGGCCATCGTGCTGATCGCCGAATACGATGTGCTACGCGGCGAGGGCGAGGCGTACGCCGCGAAGCTGCAGGCTGCAGGCGTGCCGGTGCAGCTGCGGATCTTCGAGGGCCAGATGCACGGCTTCTTTCAGTTCGTCAACATCCTTCCAGGTTCCGCGGCCGGCGTCGAATACGTCAACGCCGCCGTGACCGCCCACCTCGACGCCCAGTAGGAGAGACGCCATGTTCCGTATCACCGTCAGCTACAACCACCCGACCGATCCCGAGCAGTTCCTCGAGCACTACCGCGCCGTGCACGCTCCGCTGACCGCGACGATGCCGGGCGCCAGCTTCGAATGGGGTGTCTGCGAGACGCTCGACGGCACCGCGCCCGAACACTTCGTCGTCGGCGTCCTGTCCTTCGAGTCAAAAGAAGCCGCCATCGCCGGCCTGAGCTCCCCCGAGGGGCAGGCCGGAACCGCCGACATGCCGAACTTCGCCGGCGCGGGGGCCGTCGTCGACATGCACGAAGTGAATATCGCCTGAACCCGATCGGCATACCGGACAACTGCCCCACAGCGGCCGGCGCTCGTCGCGTCGGCTGCTCACATCGGCGCGGTGCACCCAATTCTGAAGTCGATGACAGTACCCTAATGGCGTAATCATGCACATCGTTCCACAGGAGTGTCCTGCGGAAACTGTCCGTCAGGGGAATCGAATGCACACCGGAGGCTGCACTGGTTCAGAAGAGGCCGTCCGATGACCGGCCCAGCGAGGTCCCCCAAAGCCGCGGTCGTCTTCAGTCAGCGGATTGTTCAGGAGGCCCTCGACGCGGGCTTGGGCCCCGGCGACCTCCTGCCGTCGGAGAAGATCATGGTCGAGAAGTACCAGATCGGTCGGGGCACACTCCGCGAAGCGTTGCGGCTGCTCGAATTCCAGGGCGTCGTCGTGATGAAGCCCGGCCCGCGTGGCGGCCCGGTGCTGCAGGAGCCCACGGGCGCGTTCCTGTCCGGCGCATTCGTACTCCTCATGCAGCTGCGAAACGCGCCACTTCGATCGATCTTCGAGGCACGCCTCTCCATCGAGCCGGTGATCACCCAGTTGGCCGCCGCCAACATCTCCGATGAGCGCCTCGCCGAAGTGGGCGCCACCGTCGAACAGATGAAGTCGGCACTGCGCAGCGACCGGCGGGCATTCCTCGAAGCCAACAAGGAGTTCCACGACATCATCGCCTGGTCTACGGACAACCCACTGCTCGGCTACCTGGCCGATTCGTTGCTCGAAGTCACCAACGGCACCATCGTCGGCATGGACTTTCCGCAGGCCCGTCGTAAGGCCACGCTGGCCGCACACGAATCGATCTACACCGCGATGAGCGAACGCGACGCCGGGGCGTCGATGGCGGCGATGCGCGAGCACATCGACGACTACCTCTCGTATGCGGAGAAGAAATTCCCGGACATCATCAGATCCGTGGTCCGGTGGGATCGAGACCTGTAGCCCCCGCCGACAGCCGCAGCACCTCGCAGAAAGGCCCCGTCCCGGTGAACCCGGAGCGGGGCCTTTCGCAGCAATGCCGACGGACTGACGATCAGAGCAGCAGCGTGCCCATGTCGACCGCGAGCGACTGCCCGGTGACGAACCGCGCCTCATCCGAACACAGCCAGGTCACCGCGTTGGTGATCTCCTCCGGCTCCACCGGGCCGCGGTTCATGACATTCGCCATCCAGCCGCCGGGAGCGTCGTCGGCGAGATCCGCCTCGAAGAACTCGTTCTTGATCATCTTGGTGGCGACACCGGCCGGGATCACGGTGTTGACCCGCACGCCGTACTTGCCGAGCGCCATCGCGAAGTTTCGCATCAGCGACAGGACACCGCTCTTCGCGGCGCCGTAGCCCATCTGGCCGGGGTTGAGGAGTTCCTCCTTGTACGCGACGCCGATGTAACTCGACGTCGAGCCCGTGATGACGATCGCGCCGCCGTTGTTGCGTTCGGCGAATCCCGGGGTCACCGCACGCAGCAGGTAGTAGACGCCGTTGAGCATGATCGCGACTGAGTCGTCCCAGGCGGCCATGTCGTGCTTCTTCTTGCCGTAGCTGGCCATGACACCCGCATTGGCGAGGACGATGTCCAGGCCGCCGAACTCGGTCTCGACCTGCTTGACCGCAGTCTCGACCTGAGTCTGGTCGCGCACGTCGCACTGAATCGCCAGCACCTTGCCGCCGAACTCCTTGAGTTCGGCTTCAGTGGCTGCGAGGTCTTCGAGCGTGGACGTCGGGTAGACGACGGATTCGACCTGGGCAGCAATGTCCAGGATCGCGACGTCGGCGCCCTCACGGGCCAGCCGCAACGCATGCGAACGACCTTGTCCGCGAGCGCCGCCCGTGATCAGTGCCGTCTTACCGTCGAATCGTCCCATGTCGTCCTCCACTAGAAATCGCTCGAACCGAGGTGGATCACACCTCGACGCATTGGTGACTCAGATAATACCAATCATACGCATAGATTGAAATCTCGATGGGCCGGCGCACGAAGCGCAATACCACGACGAGGGCCCCGCTCCGAGTTTCGGAGCGGGGCCCTCGTGCAGACCTAAACGGTCAGTGCATTACCAGATCACTTGTTGATCTTGGTGACGCGGCCGGCACCGACGGTGCGGCCACCCTCGCGGATCGCGAAGCGCAGGCCCTCATCCATGGCGACCGGCTGGATGAGCTTGACGCTCATCTCGGTGTTGTCGCCCGGCATGACCATCTCGGTGCCCTCGGGGAGGGTCACGACGCCGGTCACGTCCGTGGTGCGGAAGTAGAACTGCGGACGGTAGTTGTTGAAGAACGGGGTGTGACGACCACCCTCGTCCTTGCTCAGGATGTAAGCCTGGCCCTCGAACTCCGTGTGCGGAGTCGTGGTGCCCGGCTTCACGATGACCTGACCGCGCTCGACGTCCTCACGCTTGAGGCCGCGCAGCAGCAGACCGGCGTTGTCGCCCGCCTGTGCCGAGTCGAGCAGCTTGTGGAACATCTCGATACCGGTGACGGTGGTCTTGGTGGACTTGTCGCGGATGCCGACGATCTCGACTTCCTCGTTCACGTTGACCTCGCCGCGCTCCACACGACCGGTGACCACGGTGCCGCGGCCGGTGATGGTGAAGACGTCCTCGACGGGCATCAGGAACGGCTTGTCGGTCTCGCGGACCGGGTCCGGGATCGACTCGTCGACGGCAGCCATGAGCTCCTCGACCGACTTGGTCCACTCGGCGTCGCCCTCGAGCGCCTTCAGCGCCGAGACCTTGACCACCGGGGCCTCCTCGTCGAACTCCTGGGCGGCCAGCAGTTCGCGGACCTCCATCTCGACGAGCTCGATGATCTCATCGTCGTCGACCATGTCGGCCTTGTTCAGGGCGACCAGGATGTAGGGCACACCGACCTGGCGGGCCAGCAGCACGTGCTCGCGGGTCTGCGGCATCGGACCGTCGGTGGCGGCGACCACGAGGATCGCGCCGTCCATCTGAGCCGCACCGGTGATCATGTTCTTGATGTAGTCCGCGTGACCGGGAGCGTCGACGTGCGCATAGTGACGCTTCTCGGTCTCGTACTCCACGTGCGAGATGTTGATCGTGATACCACGAGCCTTCTCTTCCGGAGCCTTGTCGATCTGATCGAACGCGAAGCTCTGGTTGAGTTCCGGGTACTTGTCGTGCAGCACCTTGGTGATGGCCGCGGTCAGCGTGGTCTTGCCGTGGTCGACGTGACCGATGGTGCCGATGTTCACGTGCGGCTTGGTCCGCTCGAACTTCGCCTTCGCCACTTGATTGTCCTCCTGGACTGTTGTTGCTCTGTTGGGTGGATCCCAACAGCTCTGTTCGGTTACTTACGTTGTTGCGCCCGCTTGTGATGTGGCCGGCGCATGTCGCGGGGGCGACCGACTTACTCGCCGGTGGCCTTCGCGATGATCTCCTTCGACACGTTCGCGGGAACTTCCGCGTAGGAGTCGAACACCATGGAGTAGTTTGCCCGGCCCTGGGTCTTCGACCGAAGGTCTCCGATGTAGCCGAACATCTCCGACAGCGGCACCTGCGCCTTCACGACACGGGCACCACTGCGCTCCTCCATGGCCTGGATCTGGCCACGGCGGGAGTTCAGGTCGCCGATCACGTCACCCATGTAGTCCTCCGGAGTCGTGACCTCGACGGCCATGATCGGCTCCAGGATGACCGGGCTCGCCATCCGCGCGGCCTCCTTGAGGGCCTGCGAACCGGCGATCTTGAAGGCCATCTCCGAGGAGTCGACGTCGTGGTACTGACCGTCGAGCAGGGTGACCTTCAAGTTGACCAGCGGGTAACCGGCGAGCACGCCGTACTGCATCGCGTCTTGCGCGCCGGCATCCACAGACGGGATGTACTCACGCGGAACGCGACCACCGGTCACCGCATTGTCGAACTCGTAGGTGGCGCCGTCCTCGGCGTCCACCAGCGGCTCGAGCTTGATGATGACCTTGGCGAACTGCCCCGATCCACCGGTCTGCTTCTTGTGGGTGAACTCGTGCTTGTCGACGCTCTTCTTGATGGTCTCGCGGTACGCGACCTGCGGCTTGCCCACGTTGGCCTCGACCTTGAATTCCCGCTTCATGCGGTCGACCAGCACGTCGAGGTGCAGCTCGCCCATACCGCCGATGACGGTCTGGCCGGTCTCGTCGTTGAGCGACACCGTGAAGGTCGGGTCCTCTTCGGCGAGCTTCTGGATCGCGGTGCCGAGCTTCTCCTGGTCGGACTTGGTCTTCGGCTCGATCGAGACGTTGATGACCGGGTCCGGGAAGCTCATCGACTCGAGCACGATCGGCGCATTCGAATCGCACAGGGTATCGCCGGTGGTGGTGTCCTTCAGGCCGATCATCGCGTAGATGTGACCGGCCCAGGCCTCGTCGACCGGGTTCTCCTTGTTGGCATGCATCTGGAACAGCTTGCCGATGCGCTCCTTCTTGCCCTTGGTGGCGTTGAGCACCTGGGTGCCCGGCGTCACGTGGCCGGAGTACACGCGGACGAAGGTCAGCTTGCCGAAGAACGGATGAGCCGCGATCTTGAACGCCAGAGCCGAGAACGGCTCTTCCGACGACGGTTTGCGCGACAGGATCTCTTCCTCGTTGCCCACGGCGTGACCCTCGACCGAGGGAACGTCGAGCGGCGACGGCAGGTAATCGATCACCGCGTCCAGCATCGGCTGGACACCCTTGTTCTTGAACGCGGAGCCACAGATCACGGGGTAGTACTCGCGGCCGATGGTCAGCTTGCGGATCGCGCCCTTGATCTCCTCGGTGGTCAGTTCCTCCCCACCGAAGTACTTCTCCAGCAACGCCTCATCGCTCTCGGCGACGGTCTCCATGAGCTTCTCGCGGTACTCGGCGACCTGGTCGACCAGATCCGCGGGGATCTCCTCGAAGGTCGGCTCAGCGCCGATCTCGACGGTGCCGCGCCAGGTGATCGCCTTCTGCTCGATCAGGTCGACGATGCCGTCGAAGTTGTCCTCGGCACCGATCGGCAACTGCAGAACGAGCGGCTTCGCGCCCAGGCGCTCCTCGATGGTGCGCACGGTGAAGAAGAAATCCGCACCGAGCTTGTCCATCTTGTTGACGAAGCAGATGCGCGGGACCTCATACTTCTCCGCCTGCCGCCAGACCTGCTCGGACTGCGGCTCGACGCCTTCCTTGCCGTCGAACACGGCGACCGCACCGTCGAGAACACGTAGGCTGCGCTCCACCTCGACGGTGAAGTCGACGTGCCCGGGGGTGTCGATGATGTTGATCTGGTTGTTGTTCCAGAAGCACGTCACCGCTGCGGAGGTGATGGTGATCCCCCGCTCCTTCTCCTGCTCCATCCAGTCGGTGGTCGACGCACCGTCGTGGGTCTCACCGATCTTGTAGTTGACACCGGTGTAGAAGAGGATTCGCTCGGTTGCGGTGGTCTTGCCGGCATCGATGTGGGCCATGATGCCGATGTTGCGAACCTTGTTCAGGTCGCTGAGCACTTCCTGTGCCACTTAATTGCCTCGCAATTTCGCTAGAGCTGAATTGGTTGTGGTGAGCGTCGGGCCGATGATGATCCATCGCCGGCCCGACGTCGAGATCACCAGCGGTAGTGCGCGAACGCCCGGTTGGCCTCGGCCATCTTGTGGGTGTCCTCGCGACGCTTGACCGAAGCGCCGAGACCGTTGGAGGCGTCGAGCAGTTCGTTGGCGAGACGCTCGACCATGGTCTTCTCGCGACGCTGGCGACTGAAGGTCACCAGCCAACGCAGTGCGAGGGTGTTGGCGCGGTTCGGCTTGACCTCGATCGGCACCTGGTACGTGGCGCCACCGACGCGGCGGCTCTTGACCTCGAGGGTCGGCTTGACGTTGTCGAGCGCGCGCTTGAGGGTGACGACGGGGTCGGTACCGGTCTTGTCGCGGGCCTGTTCGAGCGCCTGGTAGACGATGCGCTCGGCGGTCGACTTCTTGCCGTCCAGCAGGATCTTGTTGACCAGCTGGGTGACCAGCGGCGAACCGTAGACCGGGTCGTTGATCAGGGGGCGCTTGGGTGCGGGTCCTTTACGTGGCATGACTTATCAGTTCCCCTTCTTCGCGCCGTAACGGCTGCGGGCCTGCTTACGGTCCTTGACACCCTGGGTGTCGAGCGAGCCGCGGATGACCTTGTAGCGAACACCCGGGAGGTCCTTCACACGACCACCGCGGACGAGCACCATCGAGTGCTCCTGAAGGTTGTGACCCTCACCCGGGATGTAAGCGGTGACCTCGACGGAGCTGGTCAGGCGCACACGGGCGACCTTTCGCAGCGCGGAGTTCGGCTTCTTCGGGGTGGTGGTGTAGACGCGGGTGCACACGCCGCGACGCTGCGGGCTCCCCTTGAGGGCCGCGGTCTTGGTCTTCGCGGCCTTGTCGTGACGGCCCTTGCGGACCAGCTGATTGATCGTTGGCACTAGGTGTTCTTCCTTTGTCGGCAGTCCCCGCCTGCGTCTCGTCAACGCTGTCGGCGGGCTTGTAGTTGTCATGTCGCGGTTTGTGCTCCGGGCAAGCGCCGAGGATCAGAATTCGATCCCGTTGCTTCCACAACTCGCCCCACCAGCCCGTATGTGCTGGTCAGTACATTATCGCTACCCCGAGGTCGGGCGTGTCAGACACTCGATCGCGGTTTCGCTTGTCAGGCCGCGATCGCCCGGTTGCCGGGCATGCGGACTGGCCCAGCATGTGCCGGGCACCGGCGATCCACTCTACCGATCGAGTTTGCACAGGTCAAAAAACGGATTCACCCATCTCGACGACGACCAACGGATGGTGAACCCGGGGTGACCCATCGGGTTGGTCAACGGACGCCTGCGGAACTTTGTTCCGCATGCTGCCGCTCGACGCGGGCCGCCGACTCCTCGTCGTCCCAGAGCTCGAGGGTCTGCACAACCCAGAAGGCCGCGAACTCGGCGAGCAGCACCACCTCGACCCAGAACAACCACGACGCGCCGACCGGGCCGATCCAGACGATGCCGATGAGTGTCAGAGCCATCACAAAGGCGATGGCCGCATACGCCCACGGATACCACGAGCGCGCTCCCCCACCCTCGCGGTCGGCCAGTGCCGCAAGGCCATTGAAGACCACCACCAGGATGAGGCCGACGAACATCGACACCGCGGCGACGTCGTGGGTCGAACCGGGGATCCAGGTCCAGTGCCCGAACAGCCGCACGACGACGAGGATCACCGCCGTCACGCCGAGGCACCGTGCGACGATGCCGATCCACGTCCGATGCGGCGAGGAGGCGTAACCCCGGAGCCTGCCGAAAACGAACCACAGCACGAGCCCGGCGGCGGTGGCGGCGAAGGCCGCCCACACGTTCCACCGGACCCAGTCCGGGCTCGTGAGCGCCCGCTGGTCGCCCGTGAAGGGTGTCGGGACGAACGCGACCAGAAACGCGAGAAACCCCGCGTAGTTGAGCAGGACGTCCTCGACCTCCGAACGACCCTTGTACGCCATGAGCATCGCGCCCATCGCGCACAGTGCGCCGATGAAGACCGCATGGACCGAGGTGTAGTAGTACCGGCTGATCGACGACTCGACCCGGCCCTCCTCGATGCTGTCGATGGCGATGGCCACCCCGAGCATCAGGATCAGGGAGATCATCCCGACCCGGATGTTGCGGTACGTGTCGATGGTGTCGCCGCGACGTCGCGGGTCCACGTGGTCGTCGGCGAATTCCCTGAGCTTCTTGACGCCGGATTCGACCATGCTCATGCCGACGTTGTTCATACCGAGGCCCCTTCGCCGTCCGCCGGATCAACAAGACCGATGCCATCCATTGGATACGCACCTCCGGTGACCCGACAGGCTTTTCGCGGATTCTCCGTCCGTCGACACGCACAAGGCTCGGGCCGGCCCCGAGTGCACCGGGCCGGCCCGAACCGGAGCAGATCTCGATACCGCCGTTACGGCGTGTTCCACCACGTGACGATGGACGGCCAGGCCTTGGGATTGGACGTCTGGTAGCCGAGGTAGGCGCCGATGGCCGCACCGATCGCGGCTCCGGGTACGGTCCAGATCAGGAAACCGATCAGGCCACCGATCAGCGTGTACAGGGGCGTGTTCCCCTTCCAGCCCGCGTTCAGTTCTCTCCACATCATGTCGTAGCGCTGCTGCTTGCTGATGCGCTTCACACGCGGCTTGGCCTTCTGCTTCTCGGCCGCGTGGGTGGCCGTCCATCGTGCCGACGAGCGGCATCGACCCCACGACCTGCCCCTTGATGTTGCGGACCTGCAACCCGGTGCCCGCCGCGGTCGGCGAGAAGATGCCGTCGACCGATGAGACGACAGCGGCGAACTCCGCTCGGAGCCACGGCTATTCGGTCGATTGGGGCAGCTTCACCTTCGCGGCGCCACGCTTCGCGGGGTTCGACGGCGGCGGCACGACCGGGCCGATGTCGCCGTCGGGCGCATTGTCGAGATCGACGACGACCGGTGCATGGTCACTGGGTTTGCTGCCCTTGCGCGCCTGCCGGTCGATCCACGCCGATGCGACACGATCGGCGACGGGCCCACCGGCGAGAACGAGATCGATCCGCATCCCCAGGTCCTTGTGGAACATCCCGGCCCGGTAATCCCAGTAGCTGAAGACCCGGTCGTCGGGCCACCGGTCGCGGACCACATCGCGCAGACCCAACTCGTCGAAACCGGCGAGCGCCCGGCGCTCCGGCACCGTCACGTGCGTATGGCCTTCGTAGGCAGCCGGATCGAACACATCGGCATCGGTCGGCGCGATGTTCATGTCGCCGCAGAGCATCGTGTTGTCGGCGGTGGCGTCACCCGATGCAGCGGCGACACCGTCACGCAGACGCGCCAGCCATTCCAGTTTGTAGCGGTAGTGGTCCGAGTCGGGCTCCCGGCCGTTGGGTACGTAGAGGGAGTACACCCGAACCCCACCGCAGGTGGCCGACACCGCACGCGCCTCGGTCGGCGAGTCCGGCTCGGGATAACCCGGTACCCCGTCGAAGCCCGACCGGACGTCGTCGAGGCCGACCCGCGACAGTATGGCGACGCCGTTCCACTGTCCTTGTCCCACATGGGCGATCTCATAGCCGCGCTCCGCGAGGTCTGCGCCCAGCACGTCATGGAATGCGTCGTCGGAGAGCTTGGTCTCCTGCAGGCACACCACGTCGGGCGCTCGTTGATCGAGCCAGGGCAACAATCGCGGGATCCGTTGCTTGACCGAATTCACGTTCCAGGTCGCGACGCGCATGGTGTCAACCGTAGTCGCGGGCACCCCACCCGCCGACGGCCTGCCGGTCATCGCGAGCAGAGGGCCCAAGGGGCTGGCGCGGCGGGGTGATGTGTGTCACGTTAGGGCATCGACCCACTCGCCCACCCCTCCGAATCGTCACCCCCGCGCCCGGTCATCGAGCACTCGTGGCGTCGATCGGCCCTGTCCGGGGTTCGCCCCGACGACGCGACCCCGACCACCCTGGTCGACATCGCGTCGGCCGATCCCCTGCTCGATGCCGCCCGACCGGTCCTCGACGACGCCGCCACGCGGCTCGGTGACACGGACATGAGCCTGTTGCTGGTGGACCACGAATGCCGGATGGTGTCCCGGGTGGCGTCCGGCAGTGCGCTGGAACGCAGGCTCGACGATGTGGGAGCGGCACCCGGTGTGCCGTTCGGCGAGGACACGGTCGGTACGACGGCCCTCGGTACGCCCGCCGAGATCCGCGGCGGGATCGCGATCAACGGGCGCGAGCACTACCTGGAGCAGTTCAAGTCGCTGAGCTGTTTCGGTCAGCCGATCATCCATCCGACGACCAGGCGACTGGCCGGCATCATCTGCATGACGGAGATCTCCGACCAGATCAACCCGCTGGCGGTGCCCTTCGTCAACGGGATCGTGGCCGACATCGCCGACCGCCTGCTGGATCGTTCCCGGGCGCATCAGCGACGAGTGCTCGACGCGTTCCAGCGCGCGGCGCCGCGACGAGACGTCGCGGTCGCCGCCATCGGCGACGATCTCCAACTGACGAACGCGCTGGCGGCCGAGTTGCTGTCGCCCACCGATATCGGCGCCCTTCGCATGGTCGCAGCCGATCCCCGTCTGCGCGAGACCGCCATGCCGCTCACTCTGGTGTCCGGCATCGACGTGGAAGTCCAGGTGGAGCCGGTCACCGGCGCACGCGGAGCGGCGCTGTTCCGCTTCCGCCCGATCGTCGCCACCCCGACCCCACCGTCCGTGATCGCCACGGCGCCTGCGTGCAGCGTGGCCGTCACCGGCGAACCGGGCACCGGCCGGAGCACCCACGCGCGATCGGTCGCGCAGGACGCAACGGTCCCGCCGATGGTCCTCGACGTCGCCGACGAGTTGATCGCCGGACGTCACCCCGACGTCCTCGCCGCGCTCGCACTCGCCCGCGAGGAGTGCTCGCCGCTGATCGTCGACGGCGCCGATCTGCTCGACGACCGGTCGGTCGCGATCCTCGGCAAGGCGGCGGCGCAGGCCACCCGGGAGGCTCCACTGGTGGTCGTGAGCGGACCGCGCGAACACGTCGGCTCCGGTGTCGCGGCCCTGCTGTCCCGCTGTGTCACGCGCATCGACCTCGCACCGCTGCGACATCGCACCTCCGAGCTCGCGGCGCTCGCCTCCGCGATGCTGACGGAGATCGATCCAGGACTCTCACTGTCCGGGCAGGCCACCGACGCCTTGTTGTGCCAGGACTGGCCCGGAAACTTCGCCGAGCTGAATGCTGTTCTCCGGCAGTCGGCCTCGGCATGTGCGGACCGGGCGGCACGGGTCGTCGAGCCGGGCGACCTGCCCACCGCTTATCGCACCACGAGTCGCGCCGCCCACCTCTCGGGCCGCGAGCAGGCGGAACGGACAGCGATCGTCGACGCTCTCGACCGTGCCGCCGGCAACAAGGTGCATGCCGCCCGCGACCTCGGGATCAGCCGCACCACCCTGTACGCACGGATGCGTGCCCTGGGCATCTGACCAGCCGTCGTCGCCGGTTCCCGCGTCGGATCGGCTCAGACGCTCAGGGACTGCCGCGCCAGTGCTGCGATCAGGTCCGTCTGCGTGACGATCCCGACGATCCGCGCGCCGTCGAGAACGGGGACGGCAGCGCTGTGACCGTCCGAGAGCATCGGCAGCATCGCCGCCACCGGCGTGCCCACCGCCGCGAACGGCAGGTCCGTCGCCATGACGTCCGCGGCGCACAATGCCATCCGACGATTGGTCCAGCGGCCGAGGAACCTCTCTCCTCGTCGGTCCGATGCCGGGTCGCGCAGACGTACGGCGAGATGGAGTTGGAAGACCACACCAGCGAATTCCCCTGATGGCCGCACGACCGGTAGCGAGGTGAATCCGTGGACGCGGAAGAGTTCGGCGACGTCGGCGAGCGACGTCTCGGGCCCGACCGTCACCAGGTCCCGGGACATGACGTCACCGGCGTCGGCCGGGGCAACGCGATGGGCTGTCGCCTGCAGTTCCGCGGCCCCGATCAACCTGGCCAGATCGGCGACGCCGAGATTGAGTGACTGCCGGTAGCGCGCAAGGATTCCGGTGAGCTCGTCCTCGCTGAGGCCGAGCCTCTCGACGGGCGGTGGTTCGGGATCGAAACGGCGCAACGGATAGTGCCTGCCAGTTGCCCGTGCGTAGACGATCGCCACCACCACGAGCAGCGCCGTGCCGAGCGCGACCGGTGTCACCGCGAACCGGAAACCGAGGGCATGTATCGCATCCGGTGACAGCGCCGCCGTCATCGCGACTGCACCCGCAGGCGGATGAACGGCACGAACGAGGATCATCGCCGCCACCGCGAGCCCGACCGCCAGTGCGACCCTCGCGAATGCGATCGGGACAAGCAGGGTCACCCCCACACCGATCACCGCCGAGAGCGTGTTGCCGACCACCGCGGGCCACGGCTGCGCGAGTGGGCTGCTCGGCGCGGCGAAGATCAGGACCGCGGTCGCGCCGAAGGGTGCGATCAGGTAGAGGCCCGACTGCAGGTCCACGTTCGAACTCACCAGAATCGCGCCGATGACCGCGAGGCCGAGCGCCGAACCGACGCCGGCGCGCAATGCCTCGCGCGGCGGACCGGAGACACCGGCGGGTCCCATGCTGCGGACGGCAAGGCGGACCCTTCCGGATGCGCTGTCTCTCATCGGTCTCCTCTGGGCGCGATTGTCGAGTGACCACGCTAACGGGCACCTCATTGGTCTGTTCAGCCCGGTGTTCAGATTCTGGACAGGGCGGCCGGTCCCATCGGTGGCAGAAATGAAGCAGGTCACATCTATGACCCAGATCACTCAGATCTCGCCACCTGACCAGGAGGTTTCATGACCGCCGTTGCCACCGAACTGCTCCACGGGGTACGCGACTTCATATCCCGCGACCGACCGATGCTGATCGGCGGTGAGTGGGTGTTCGCCGAATCGGGACGGACCTTCGAGACCATCGACCCGGCCACCGCCCGACCGATCACATCGGTTGCGCACGGCGACGCAGCCGACATCGACCGGGCGGTCCGTGCGGCGCGGCAGGCCTTCGACACCGGCCCGTGGTCACGCATGAAGCCCAACGAGCGCGAGCGTCTGATCTGGAAGGTCGGCGACCTCCTCAGCGAGCGGGCGACGGAGTTCGGGCAACTCGAGGCCCTCGACAACGGCAAGGCGGCGACCGTCGCGACGGCAGTCGACATGGCGTGGTCGGCCGACATCTTCCGGTACAACGCCGGACTCGCCACCAAGATCACCGGCAGCACCGTCGACGTGTCGATGCCGTTCGTCCCCGGCGGCGAGTTCCACGCCTACACGTTGCGCGAACCCGTCGGCGTGTGCGGCCTGATCGTGCCGTGGAATTTCCCGCTGCTGATGGCCGCGTTCAAGCTCGCGCCTGCGCTCGCCGCGGGCAACACCGTCATCCTCAAGCCCGCCGAGCAGACCCCGCTCACCGCGCTGCTCCTCGGAGAGATCTTCCAGGAGGCGGGATTCCCGCCCGGCGTGGTCAACATCGTCACCGGCTACGGGGAGGCGGGTGCCGCGCTGGCCGCCCACGACGACGTGGACAAGATCGCCTTCACCGGTTCCACCGAGGTCGGCAAGAAGATCGTCGAGGCCGCGAAGGGCAACTTGAAGAAGGTCTCCCTCGAACTCGGCGGGAAGAGCCCCAACATCGTGTTCGCCGACGCGGACTTCGAGAAGGCCGTGGCCGGATCGGTTGCGGCGTGGATGTTCAACCACGGCCAGTGCTGCGTCGCCGGCACCCGACTCTTCGTCGAACGACCCATCTTCGACGACTTCACGGCCGCGGTCGCCGAGGCGGCATCGCAGGCCAAGATCGGCCCCGGCCTCGATCCGGCCACCGAACTCGGACCGTTGATCAGCCAGGAACAGTTCGATCGTGTGTCGGGCTACCTGTCCGCCGGACTGGCCGACGGCGCCCGCGCACTCACCGGTGGGAAGCGTTGGGGCGACGAGGGGTTCTTCATCGAACCGACCGTCTTCGTCGATGTCGAGCCGAGCTTCTCGATCGTGTCGGAGGAGATCTTCGGTCCCGTGGTGGCGGCTCTCCCGTTCGATGCCGACAGCGGGGTGGCCGCCGCCGCCAACGACTCGATCTACGGACTGGCCGCAGGCATCTGGACCACCGATCTGTCCAAGGCCCACAAGACCGCCCGGCAGATCAAGGCCGGCTCGGTGTGGGTGAACCAATACAACGGCTTCGACACCGCGATGCCGTTCGGCGGGTACAAGCAGTCGGGCTGGGGTCGCGAACTCGGCAGCTCCGCCATCGATCTGTACACCCAGACCAAGGCCGTCAACGTCGCGCTCTGAGCCGACACCCATCCGCAAAGGAGCAACCACACATGTCCATCACCACCAAGGCGGCCGTACTCACCGGCCCAGGCAAGCCGTTCGAACTCGTCGAACTCGATCTCGAGGAGCCCAGGGACGGCGAGGTGCTGATCAAGTACACCGCTGCCGGACTCTGCCACTCCGACCTCCACCTGACCGACGGCGACCTGCCGCCCCGTTATCCGATCGTCGGCGGCCACGAGGGCTCCGGCATCATCGAAGCGGTCGGCCCGGGCGTCACCAAGGTCAAGCCAGGCGATCACGTCGTCTGCAGCTTCATCCCCAACTGCGGGACCTGCCGCTATTGCTCGACCGGTCGACAGAACCTGTGCGACATGGGCGCCACCATCCTCGAGGGGTCGATGCCCGACGGATCGTTCCGCTTCCACTCCGGCGCAGACGATTTCGGAGCGATGTGCATGCTCGGGACATTCGCCGAGCGGGCCACGATCTCGCAGCACTCGGTGGTCAAGGTCGACGAGTGGCTGCCATTGGACAAGGCGGTCCTCGTCGGGTGTGGCGTGCCGTCGGGCTGGGGAACCTCGGTCTACGCGGGCGGCGTGCGCGCGGGCGACACCTGCGTCATCTACGGCATCGGCGGCCTCGGCATCAATGCCGTGCAAGGCGCGGTGTCGGCGGGTGCCAAGCATGTCGTCGTGGTGGATCCGGTGGCCCTGAAACGGGACACGGCGATCAAATTCGGTGCGACACATGCCTTTGCCGATGCGGCCGAGGCTGCGGCCAAGGTCAACGAACTGACCTGGGGACAGGGCGCCGATCAGGCACTCATCCTGGTCGGCACCGTCAACGAGGAGGTCGTGCAGAACGCGACAGCCGTGATCGGCAAGGGCGGCACGGTGGTCATCACCGGGTTGGCCGATCCGACCAAGCTGACCGTGCATGTGTCCGGAACGGACCTGACCCTGAACCAGAAGACGATCAAGGGCAGCCTGTTCGGCTCGGCCAACCCGCAGTACGACATCGTCAAACTGCTCCGCCTCTACGACGCGGGCCAGCTCAAGCTCGACGAGCTGATCACCCAGACCTACACCCTCGACCAGGTCAACGAGGGCTATCAGGATCTGCGCGACGGCAAGAACATTCGCGGTGTGATCATCCACGACGCCTGATCGACCGCGACCGACCCCGGCCCGGACACGACGAATCTCGCAATCCGTGTCCGGGCCGGTCCACGTCGGTTCGATCGCATTCAGCTCACCGACACGTTCCACACGGCCAGGAGCCAGGGAACCGAGAGCGCGACGACCAATGCGAGGTTGAGCCACCGGTGCTTCCACATGATGGCGGCGAACTCGCGAACCTCGGCGTTCGGGACGAAATACGACGGGGTGCGCGCCCCGGTGGCGAAGCCGTCGATCTCATTGCTGCGCATCAGCATTGCGGCACGCAGTGCGTGATAGTCGCTGGTGACGACGGCAACCGGCCCCGCGACCCCTCGATCGGCGAGGAGCTCGGCCGAGAAGGCGATGTTCTCGGCGGTGTCGGTCGAATCACCCTCGGCCAGCACGGCATCGCCACGCATCCCGCGGGCCAGCAGGTAGTCCGACATCGCTGCCGCCTCCGACATCTCCTCGTCCACGCCGCGACCACCCGAACAGATCATGATCGGCCGGCGGCCCGACGCCTCGGCCAGGTCGAACACCTCATGAGCGAGATCGAGCCGGCCTGCCAGCAGTCTCCCCACCCGGCGTCCATCGATGAGGCCGGCACCCAGCACGATCACGGCGCCGACCGGATCGCGCCGGATCCGTCGTCGAGCCCACGTGTCATAAACGGCCGACCAGAGAACCAGCGCCAGGAGGGCGAAGCCGAGATAGGCGGCAGGCACGCCGATCCCCGCGAGGACGAACAGCAGTCGCTGGTCCGAGGTCGGGATCAGCCAACCGACCACCAGGCCCGCGGCGACGCTGACGACGTAGACCAGGACGAGTATCCCCAGTGCGGTCGACAGCATCATCGACGGGCGAAGGCCCTCCCTGCGCACCAGCTCGACTCCGGTGCGAACCAGGTACACACCGAGCGCAGCCGCGGCGACCAGCCCGGCCACCGCCACCACGGCGAGCACCATGGCACCCGACAACTCGCGTCCGCGGGCACCCACCACCGCAGCGACCACCACCATCGCCACGACCACGACCACGACCGTTCCGAAGATGCCCGGCAGCAACCGGCGCGGCTCACGCCAGGCACTGATGCCGGCACCGAGCGCGAAGAGAACGAGCGCGATCAGCAGTGCACCCATGTCGGCAATCATGGCAGCCGCGCAGGCGCAGATGAGGTCATTGAGGCGTACGAATCGAGGTCCGGAGCCCACCCGGTCGGCGGCGGCCGGTCGGTGCCCGGTAGGAAGGAGAAGAGATCCGGCGACGGAGGTGAAGCTGTGAACAGGACTGTGACGAGATTCTGGACGTCATCGATCGTCGTCGGTGCGTGCCTGCTCGGTGGCACCGCATGCGGTGGGGAGCCCGCGTCGACACCGACCTCGGAGTCTGGCGTCGCGACCCAATCGGTGGTGGACAACCCGATCGATCCCGGCTCGGTCACGCAGATCGCCGATGCCGTCCGCGGTCAGAACCTCGAGTTGACCGGCGAGAAGGACGTGACCGCCCAGGTCTGCCCGACGGCCGGCTGTACCGCCGCCACGGCGTTCGATCAGGCGACGTTCCTGAAGTTCCCGACCACCGGCCGCGCCACGACCTACGCGGGTGGCCAGGACTCCGCCTACCAGGTGCTCGACGTGGTGGTGACGTTCCCGGAATCGACACCACCCGACCTGCGTGTGAAATACGAGAACGCGGTGCGCGTCACCGTGCGCTGAATCGGAGTTCCCTGGGCCGCGCGCCCAAGCGGGCTCAGCCGTGTTCGGTCGACCGCAGAGCAGCGGCCACCAACTCTGTCCACGTCGCGACGACCTGCGCGCGGCGTTTCGAGTCGTCGGAGAGCGTGTCGGCCAGCCCGAGTCCACGGGCGAGGTCGAGGGTCACCTGCGCGACGTTGCGCGCCTGCGGATTGGCGCCGTCGGGGTCCAGCGCCTCCACCGTCATCTGATGGGCGGCATGGGCGAACCTGTCCTCCATCGGCAGGATCAGTTCACGCAGCGCGGGATCGGAGGCTGCGGCGGCCCAGACCTGCAGTGCCGCTTTGAATTCCGTACCAGTGTAGATTCTGACCGCCCGATCGACGGCCGCGGCGACACGGTCGGGCCCCGCGGGCATCGCAGTGATCGCGGTCGATGCGGTCGAGGTCATGTCCTCGAAGACCTGCTCCAGAGCCGCCGTGATCAGGGCCTCCCTGGTGGGGAAATGATGCTGTGCCGCGCCCCGCGACACACCGGCCCGTTCGGCGACCGCCGCGACCGTTGCCGCCGACCAGCCATCATGGGCGAGCGCCTCGATGGTCGATCGCAACAGTCGCTCCCGGGTGATGCGGGAACGCTCCTGACGCGGCTCGCGCGGCGGCGGCGTGCGGGTGCCCGCGGTCATCTCGTCATCGATTCCACTGCATCATTCCTTCTGCGCTCCCAGGTCCCAACGTGGCGAACGCTTCGACAGGAACGCGGTCATGCCCTCGCGGGCCTCGTCGGAACCGAACAGGGCGGCCGACTCGTCGGCGCGCTGCCGGGCCAGGCCGCGGAAGCTCGACAACACGGTTGCCGTGGTGAGCATCTTCGACGCGCCAAGCCCCTGCGGGGAGGCACGCCGGATTCCCGCCAGCACCGATGTCAGACCGGCATCGAGGTCGTCGGCCGACGCGAATGCCTCGGTGACGAGCCCGATCTCGACCGCGGTCGACGGGTCGAAGGTCTCGCCGGTGAGGAAATACCGGCCAGAGGCCCGCGCGGTCATCTTCGGCAGCAGCACCAAGGAGATCACCGACGGTGCCAGTCCGAGCCTGGCCTCGGTGAGCGCGAACGTGCACCGAGGTCCCACCAGCGCAATGTCGGCTGCACCGAGAAGCCCGAAGCCACCGGCCCGGACGTGTCCGTCGACCTTGGCGATGACCGGCTTCGGCATCTCCAGGATGACCCGCATCAGGTCGAGCATCGCCGACGTACCCATCGCGGACGCCTCTTCGACGTCGGCGCCCCGCGCGAGTGCCTCACTCAGATCCGCACCGGCACAGAATGTCCCACCGGTGTGCGTAAGCACGACGGCACGGATGCCGGCGTCGCGTTCGGCGGCACGCAAACCGTCGAGAAGCTGGGCGACCAGCGCCTCGCCCAGTGCGTTGCGATTCGCCGGAGAGTCCAGTGTGAGCGTCAGGATCTCGTCGGCGATATCGGTGTGAACGACTTCGGTCATCGGCGAGCTCCTCAGTACGACTTGGGCAGACCAAGACTGGTCTGCGCGACGAAGTTCAGGATCATCTCCCGGCTCACCGGCGCGATCCGCGCGATACGGGCCAGGCTGAGCATCGGTGCCAGGCCGTACTCACTCGTCAATCCGTTGCCGCCCATCGAATGTACGGCGTGGTCGACGATCTTGACGCACGCCTCGGCCGCCGCGTACTTGGCCATGTTCGCCGGTTCGGCCGCGCCCCAGTCATCACCTGCGTCGTACAGCGTGGCGGCCTTCTGCATCATCAGCTTGGCCATCTCGATCTGGACCTTGCCTTCTGCCAGCGGATGCGCGATCGCCTGATGCGCACCGATCGGCGTCTTCCATACCGTTCGGTCGTTCACGTAGGCGACGGCCTTGTCCAGGGCGAAGCGGCCCATACCGACCGCGGACGCCGCGGCCATGATGCGTTCGGGATTGAGCCCGGCGAACAACTGACTCAACGCCGCGTCCTCGGAACCGACCAGCGCGTCGGCAGGCAGCCGGACATCGTCGAGAAAGATCTGGAACTGCTTCTCCGGGTTCTGTAGTTCCATGTCGATCATCGTCGCTTCGAAACCCGTTGCGTCGGTGGGCACGATGAACAGCGCGGGCTTGAGCTTGCCGGTCTTGGCGTCCTCGGTGCGCGCGACGATGAGCACGGCCTCGGCCTGGTCGACACCGGAGATGAAGACCTTACGGCCGGTCAGCAGCCACTCGTCGCCGTCGCGGCGCGCGGTGGTGGTGATCTGGTGCGAGTTCGATCCGGCATCGGGCTCGGTGATGCCGAACGCCATGGTGATCGTGCCGTCTGCCAGGCCCGGAATCCACTGCTGCTTCTGCTCATCGGTGCCGAAACGGGCGATGATGTTGCCACAGATGGCCGGTGAGACGACGAGCATCAACAGCCCGGTCCCGGCCGCGGCGATCTCCTCCATCACGATCGAGAGCTCGTACATGCCGGCACCACCGCCGCCGTACTCCTCCGGCAGGTTGACCCCGATGAATCCGAGTTTCCCTGCTTCGGACCACATCTCGTCGGTCTTGCGTCCCTCACGCGCGCACTCGCGGAAGTACTCCTGACCGTACTTCGCGGCGAAGGCCGCCACCGAGGCCCGCAGGTCCGCCCGTTCCGAGCTCTCCACGAATGGGTTGGCGGCGATGTCATCCAGGTGTGCGGTCATCCGACTCTCTCCTCTTGCTTCGGGTTGTCCGAGTGGTCCTCTGCGGCGGCGGTGCCGGCGTCATCACCGTCGTCTGCGCTGATCACCGCCAGTACGTCACCGACGGAAAGCTGTTGTCCGGGTTCGACCGACAGCGTGGCGACCACGCCGTCGGTGGGTGCGGTCACGGTGTGTTCCATCTTCATCGCCTCGAGCCAGAGCATCGGTTGCCCGGCGACCACACGCTCCCCCTCGATGACCGCGACCCGGATGACGGCACCCGGCATCGGCGCGAGCAGTGAGCCCGGGCGCGCCACCGCGGACGGATCGACGAACCGCGGCACCCGCCGCAGTGACACAGCGACACCGGGTCCGTCGACGAAGGCGTGATCGCCATGGCGCGCGACGGTCAGGGTGCGGCGGACTCCGTTGACAGAGACGACGACGCGACCCGGGGACGTCCGGACGACCGAGACGTCGGGCAGGTCCGGCAGATCGATGCCGCCCCGCCCGTGCCGGTAGCGGACCTCGATCTCCGGATCGTCCGCGCGTGTGTCGAGGTACCGCTTGACCTGATACCCCGACGCGAGATTGCGCCACCCCGCAGGCAATCCGGCCTGGACCCTCGCCCGGCCGCGTGTCTCCGCCGCATCCGCAAGCGCTGCCGCGGCGGCGGCGACGCGCACATCGTCACCACCGGCGAGGGATCTGCCCAGCACGTCGAGACCGATGCTGTCGATGAACCCCGTGTCGGTGCGGCCGGACCGGAACGCCTCGCTGCGCAGCGTGTTGACGAGCATGTCCCGGTTGGTGACCGGACCGTGGATACGTGCGTCGGCCAGGACACGCGCCAGCATCGCCGCCGCCTGCCGCCGGTCCGGCGCCCAACTGATCACCTTCGCCAGCATCGGGTCGTAGAAGGTCGAGATCTCGCTGCCCGCCTCGATGCCGGAGTCGACTCGGATGCCCGGACGGTCGAGGAGGCCGAACGCAACGTCGTCGGCGATCTCGATTCCGTGCACGGTCCCCGACTGCGGTTGCCAGTCGGCAGCGGGGTCCTCGGCGTAGAGACGGACCTCGATGGCGTGCCCGGATGCGGCGGGTGGTCGGACATCGAGATGCTCACCCATCGCGACTCGCAACTGCCACGACACCAGGTCGGTGCCGGTGGTCAGCTCGGTCACGGGGTGCTCGACCTGCAGTCGGGTGTTGGTCTCCAGGAAGAAGAATCGGCCGTTCTCGTCGGCGAGGAACTCCACCGTGCCGGCTCCGGTGTATCCGATCGCCGCCACCGCGGTCCGCGCCGCCGCGTAAAGACGGTCGCGCAGGTCACCTCCGAGACGCTCGACCAACGGGGCAGGCGCCTCTTCGACCACCTTCTGGTGCCGGCGCTGGATGGAGCATTCGCGTTCGCCGACGGCCCAGACGGCCCCGTGTCGGTCGGCCATCACCTGGACCTCGATGTGATGGCCACGCTCGACGTAGGTTTCACAGAAGACGGTGGGATCGCCGAAGGCGGACTCCGCCTCTCGTGCGGCACCGGCAACCGCGTCACCCAGCTCGTCGAGCGAACGAACCACCCGCATCCCGCGACCACCACCGCCTGCGGATGCCTTGATCAGCAACGGCAGGTCGTCGACGGTCACCGCGGCAGGATCGACGTTGCCCAGTACGGGTACCCCCGCGTCGGCCATCAGCTTTTTCGCGTTGACCTTCGAACCCATCGCCGCGATCGCGGCCGGTGGCGGACCGATCCAGACGAGTCCGGCGTCCATCACCGCCTGCGCGAATTCGGCGTTCTCTGAGAGGAACCCGTAGCCGGGATGGATGGCGTCCGCGTCGGCCGCCTGTGCCGCCGCGATGATGAGGTCGCCGCGCAGATACGTCTGCGCCGACGTCGAGCCGGGCAGCGCGACGGCGGTGTCGGCCATCCGCACATGCGGCGCATCCTCGTCGGGATCGGAGAACACGGCGACGGTGCGCAGGCCCATCGCGCGGGCGGTGGTGAACACGCGGCAGGCGATCTCGCCGCGGTTGGCGACGAGTACAGAGGTGATCGTGGTTGTCATGTTCGCCTCACATCCGGAAGACGCCGAAGTTGGACGTGCCCTCGACCGGCCCACTGTCGATGGCCGAAAGGCACAGCCCCAGAATGGTCCTGGTGTCGCGCGGGTCGATCACACCGTCGTCGTAGAGCATGCCGGACAGGAACGCCGGGACCGATTCGGCCTCGATCTGCGCCTCGATCATCTGCTTCATCGCCGCATCCGCTGACTCGTCGACGGTTCCTCCACGCGCCTCGGTGGCGGCCCGGGACACGATGGAGATGACGCCCGCGAGTTGGGCCGCACCCATCACCGCCGACTTCGCGCTGGGCCAGGCGAACAGGAATCGTGGGTCGTAGGCGCGTCCGCACATGCCGTAGTGCCCGGCACCGTAGCTCGCTCCCATCAGCACCGAGATGTGCGGCACGGTGGAATTGGACACGGCGTTGATCATCATCGAGCCGTGCTTGATGATGCCGTTCTGCTCGTATTCCTTGCCGACCATGTAACCGGTGGTGTTGTGCAGGAACAACAGTGGCGTGTTGCTGCGGTTGGCGAGCTGGATGAACTGGGTCGCCTTCTGCGACTCCTGGCTGAACAGCACTCCCTGGGCGTTGGCCAGGATCCCGACCGGATACCCGTGGATGCGGGCCCACCCGGTGCACAGTGAACTGCCGTAATCAGGTTTGAACTCATCGAAGTCGCTGTCGTCGACCACGCGGGCGATCACATCGCGGGGGTTGAACGGGATCTTCAGATCCGACGGGACGATGCCGAGCAGTTCCTCGGCGTCGTAGCGTGGTTCGAGCACCTCGGCCACCGGGCCGGGTCCCTGCTTGCGCCAGTTCAAGCGGGACACGATGCGCCGGCCGAGCCGGACGGCGTCCTGCTCGTCGGCGGCGAAGTAGTCGGCCAGACCCGACTGACGGGCGTGCATCTGGGCGCCGCCCAGAGACTCGTCGTCGCTGTCCTCGCCGGTCGCCATCTTCACCAACGGCGGTCCGCCGAGGAAGACCTTCGACGCGTTCTCGATCATCACCACGTGATCGCTCATGCCGGGGACGTAGGCGCCGCCCGCGGTGGAGTTGCCGAAAACCAGGGCGATGGTCGGTATGCCCGCGGCAGACAGCCTGGTGAGGTCGCGGAACATCCGGCCGCCGGGGACGAACACCTCCTTCTGGGTGGGCAGGTCGGCGCCGCCGGACTCGACCAGCGAGATCATCGGCAGGCGATTCTGCAGCGCGATGTCGTTGCAGCGGAGAATCTTCCGCAGGGTCCACGGATTGGAGGTACCGCCTTTGACGGTCGGGTCGTTGGCCACGATCATGCACTCGACGCCTTCGACCACGCCGATGCCGGTGACCGCGGACGCCCCCACCTGGAAGTCCGAGCCGTATGCCGCCAGCGGGCACAACTCGAGGAAGGCCGAGTCCTCGTCGATCAGCATCTCGATGCGCTCGCGGGCGGTCATCTTGCCACGCTTGCGGTGGCGGGCGACGTACTTCTCGCCCCCACCGGCGAGGGCCTTGTCGAACTCGGTCCGGATCTCGACGAGCTTGTCGTTCATCGACGTACTCGCCGCCCGAAAGTCCTCACCCGCCGGGTCGAGGGTGGATCGGATGGCCGTCATCGCTGATACCCCAATCGTTTTGCCGCGAGTCCGGACAGGATCTCGGTGGTGCCGCCACCGATACCGATGATGCGCATGTCGCGGTACTGGCGCTCCACCTCGGTACCGGTCATGTAGCCCATCCCGCCGAACAGCTGAACCGCTTTGTTCGCCACCCACTCACCCGCCTCGACGGCGGTGTTCTTCGCGAAGCAGACCTCCGCGATCAGATCGTCGTCGGAGGTCACCTTCCGTTCCACGACGGCGCGGGTGTAGGTGCGTGCGATGTCGATGCGGCGGGCCATCTCGGTGACGGCCTCCTGCACCGATTGGCGTGCGATCAACGGCTTTCCGAATGTCTCCCGATCACGGACCCAGTCCAGGGTGAGGTCGAGGCACCGTTGCGCGCTCGCGTACGCCTGAACGGCGAGGCCGGATCGCTCGGTGACGAAGGCCGTCGCGATCTGGGCGAAACCGGAGTTCTCCGCCCCCACCAGGTTGGCGACCGGCACGCGGGCATCGACAAACGACAGTTCGGCGGTGTCCGAACTGCGCCAACCCATCTTGTCGAGCTTGCGGGTGACGGTGAAGCCGGGTGTGTCCTTCTCGACGACGAGCAGCGAGACACCGGAAGCGCCCGGGCCACCTGTGCGGACCGCGGTCACGACGAAGTCGGCGCGCACGGCGGAGGTGATGTAGGTCTTGGCGCCGTTGACCACGTAGTGATCTCCGTCGCGGACCGCGGACGTGCGCAGGTGCCCGACGTCGCTGCCCCCGCCCGGCTCGGTGATCGCGAGGCTGCCGATCTTCTCACCGGCGAGGGTGGGCCGGACCCACCGGTCGATCTGATCGGGATCACCGGCCCCGATGAGGTGCGGCAGCGCGATGCCGTGGGTGAACAGTGATGCGAACACACCGCCGGCGGCTCCCGCGTAGTGGAACTCCTCGCCCAGGATGGAGCCGTCGATGAGATCTCCACCGGACCCACCGACCTCCTCGGGGATTCCCAGACCGAACAGCCCGAGCTTCGCCGCCTCGCGGTGCAGGTCGCGCGGGATCAACCCGTCGCGCTCCCACTCGTCCTGGTACGGCAGCACGTGGCGCTCCACGAATGCCCTGACAGTGGAACGCAGTTCGAGGCGCTCAGGGGTGTCCCACACCGGACTGGTGATCGTCACTTGCTCTCCTTGCTGTTCGTGAAGGCGATCGGGATGGGCACCGGACGCGAGCGCAGCCACTCGCCCATGCCCTTGGCCTGTGGATCGAATCGAACGTTCTCCGCGACACCGCGTCCGAGCACACCGTCGATCACGAAGTTGACCGCGTTGAGGTTCGGGAGCCGGTGACGCCGCACCGGGAGGTCGGCGATCTCGGGCAGCAGCTTTCGGAGCAGATCGACGTCGAGGGTGCTGTCGAGCCAGGGGAAGTGCTCGGGGTCGCGCACCCACACCCCGATGTTCGCGCTTCCGCCCTTGTCGCCACTGCGCGCGCCTGCGACGGTACCCAGCGGCAGCGACGCCGTCGGGCCCCAGTCCGCGGAGGTCTCTGCCGGCGCGTCGCCGGCGTCGGCGGGCACCTCGGTGCGCAAGGGGCTCGGCGGGATACGTTCGACCACACCGGTTTGCAGGGCCACGCGGTGGTCCACGGCCGCGGCATCCACGTACCCCGGCTCGAACACGCCGTACGGGTTGCCGTGTCCGGGAGGTGCGGTCGCCGCGAACCCGGGATAACTCGCCAGCGCGAGTTCGATGGCGGTCGATGAGAACGCCCGGCCGACCTTCTTCGCGTCGGGATCGCGGACCACGCAGCGGAGCAGTGCGCTCGCCTGTTCCTCCGTCTCGGCATCCGGACGATCGAGTCGCGAGAGTTCCCAGTCGATCTCGGCAGGCGCGGTGGGCAGAGCCGCCGTGAACTGATCCTTGAACAGCTCGGCCTTGGCCTCGATGTCGAGCCCGGTGAGGATGAGGGTGATCTCGTTACGCACGCCGGCAAGGCTGTTCAGCGACACCTTGGTGGTCGACGGTGGCGCCTCGCCACGTACGCCGCTGATGGTCACCCGATCGTCGCCTGCCTGCGCGAGCTCGATGGTGTCGAGCCGCGTGGTGACGTCGGGACCCAGATACCTCGGTCCGCCGACCTCGTAGAGCAGCTGCGCGGTGACCGTCCCGACTGTGACCGCGCCGCCGGTACCGGGGTGCTTGGTGATCACCGACGACCCGTCGGCGGCGACCTCCGCGATCGGGAAGCCGAGGTGACCCATCCGGGGCAACTCACGGAAGAACGAGTAATTGCCGCCGGTCGCCTGGGCGCCGCATTCGATGACGTGCCCCGCCACCACCGCACCGGCGAGTGCGTCCAGATCGTGGTACTCCCAGCCGAATTCACTGGCTGCCGGGCCGACGGTGAGCGACGCGTCGGTGACCCGGCCGGTCACCACGATCTCGGCGCCCGCGTCGAGTGCGGTCTTGATCCCGAACGCCCCGAGGTAGGCGTTGGCGGTGAGGGGGTCCCCGAGTTCGAGCTCGGCGGCGCGGTCGAGGAGGTCGTCGCCGTCGACAAAAGCGATGTCGGCGTTGATGCCCAACCTCTCGGCGAGTTCACGCAGCGCCACCGCGAGCCCGTGCGGATTGAGACCACCGGCGTTGGTGACGATTCGAACACCCTTGTCGATGGCGAGACCGAGACATTCCTCCATCTGACGCAGGAATGTCTTGGCATAGCCCGATCTCGGGTCCTTCATCCGATCCCGACCGAGAATCAGCATGGTCAGCTCGGCCAGGTAGTCACCGGTCACATAGTCCAGCTCGCCACCCTCGAGCATCTCCCGCATCGCGGAGAACCGGTCGCCGTAGAAGCCGGAGGCGTTGCCGATCCGGACGATCCTGCCTGCATTCGTGTCGACCATGACTCAGTGGACCTCTCGTTCGGAAGTGGTCGACGGCCTCCCCGGTCCGGGTGGTCCGGCGAAGGCCTGGGCGATGCCTGCCCATCGCGTCGCGTCGGAGCCGATGATCTCCAGATCGAGATCCGTCAACGCACGTCGCTGGGTCACCAATTGGCAGAAGTCGATTGCCGGCCCGCGCACGACGTCGGTGGCCTCGTCGGGCCCCCAGATCCACACGTCGCCCGACGGCGCGGTGATCTCGTATCGGAACGGCGTCGCCGGCGGCGTCAGTCCGTTGACCGCGTAGGCGAAATCTCTGGTGCGGACCCCGATGTGGACGACACCCCGAATCCGGTCGGTTGGCACCATCGTCACGCCCAGTGCATCCGCGACGTCGAGGCCGTGTGCCCAGGTCTCCATCAGTCTGGCCGTCGCCATCGACGCCGCAGACATCGGCGGGCCGAACCACGGGATCTTCACACCGTCGGTGACTGCACACAATGCGTCGGCGAGGTTCGCACGAGCAGTCCGCCAGCCCTCGAGAATCTGCGCGGGTGACGCTACCGCCCCCTCCTCGGCCGCCTCGTCGACAAAACCCGTCGGGTTGTCGGCGGCCTTCTCGAGGGCCGCGCCGAAGGCATCCGGGTCCGTTGCCGCCATGGTCGCCATCCGGTCGGTCCACGACAGGTGGGCGATCTGATGCGCCACCGTCCACCCGGCGGCAGGCGTCGACAGCGCCCACCCGGAATCGTCCAGAGCGGCCACCAGGGTGTCGAGCTCCGCCGATTGCGCCGTCAGATCCGCTACGAGCCCCTCCACGATCGACATGCGATCAGGGTCACACAACCCGCGAGAAAAATCAATCACGCATGATTGTTTTCGCGCCGACAGCACCCCGAATCTCGCCGACAGCAACATCAATCCCGGCGACAGCAACGCACGACTCGCCGACAGCAACCTGCAACTCGCCGACAGCACCCCGCACGTCGACAAAGCCCCAGGATTCGTCGCGCATATGGGCGCACACGGACGCAAGCGGCCGGCGGCGCGACGATCGTGGGTTGCTGTCGGCGGAATCTCGGTTGCTGTCGGCGAAATCTCGGTTGCCGTCGGCGGGATCGGTTGCCGTCGGCGGGATCGGTTGCCGTCGGCGGGATCTCGGTTGCTGTCGGGGCGGTCAGCGGTAGTGGACGTCCGCGGCGCAGCGACTGAGCAGCATCCCGTCGTGCGCATGCATCGTGGCGTCGAACGACGCGACCCGACGACCGATCTTCACCGGCGTCACCTCGACGACGACATCGGCGCCCTGCACCGCAGGCGACCGGAGAAAGCTGATCGCCAGATCGGCGACCTGATAGTCGCGTCCGGCCTGCGCGTTCGCCTGGCCGGCAAACGAGCACCCCTGCGCGACCGCAGCGGCGATGACGCCGCCGTGCATCGTGCCGAACACGTTGCCCATCCACGGTTCGGTGCCCACGGTGAAACGCACGCCGGTGCCGAGCGGGTGGTCGACGGTGTCGACCCGACCGTTGAGCAGTTCGGTCAGGTGACCCGCGGCACGCGTGCCTGCTGCGATCTGCTCGACGATCACGCGGCCGTCGAGACCCGGCTCGATGGCCGGTGGCGTCGGCAGCCCATGTACGTCGGCGACGGCGGGTGGAGCCTCGGCGCCCCGATCGCTGGTGGGATTGTGGTCGAAGGTCCGACCCACTGCGACGTTGCGAGCGGTGCCAGAAGCGCAGATCCGGCCCGTCGACGTCACGATGTCGACTCGGGTGGTCCCGAACGCCTCGTCGTGCATGAGGAGTTCGGCATTCGCCGTCAGCCGGTCGCCCACGTCGACACCACCCTGCATGGAGATGGCGAGACGGGCCTGCACGCATGGCGACCCGTCCGGGTCGGAGGCGAAGTACGGCAGGCCGCCGAGGTGATCGAACAACACCGCGAGCGCCGGTAGATCGATTCGGCCGCGGTGGTCCACGAGGTCCGCACTCACCTGCTGCTCGGCGCGCACCGTCGTCGGTCCGGTGGTCGCGACATTTCCGATGCCGAACGCCGTGACGGGATCGCGCGGCACGATGCGAGTGGATGAGGCCCTGTCGACAACCATGTCTACGGTCCTATCAGCACAAGCAACCGGCCGACGAACCGAGCGGACGCTCGGACGAGCATTTGAGACACCATTCACAATCGGCGTCCTCACCAGCACCTCCCGCCTCTCAGGCAACCGCTTGCAGCCGTCTCGGATCCATAACAGAACCCGCGCACACCTGTACGCCCAGACCCCGCTCCGACACCCTGGCAGACACAGAACGTGCTCGATCGGACTGGAGGGAAGCTCTGATGACGGGACATCGGACAACGATTCGGGCCACCGCCTGCGCAGCCGCGGCCGCCGGCATGGCGATCAGCGTGATCGCAAGCGGTGGAGCCGCGAATGCGGCACCACCGAAGATGCTGCGGGTCGACCAGGTGCCGAATGTGGGCGTCACCGTCGACCGGAACGGGCTCTCGGGCGGCTTCGCCGCCACCCTCGCCGCCACCGCCACGAGTGCCGACGCCACCCGACTGCGGGTCTTGCCAGTGGGCGACGCGTGCTCGCGCAATCTCGGCCAGACCCGGGTCGCCATCACGTGGCGGAACGAACGCACGAACCACACCGACGACGTCGTGTTCGCCACGTGCACCGCGGGCAAACCGTCGTCGGGGGCCGAGATCCGGGCCGGTCACGGCCGCATCTCCTTCACCACCACCATCATCGGCAAGGCCGATCGTGCGTTCACCGTGACCCCCGGCGTCGGGTGGTTCATCCGCTGACCGCCGCGCTCGACGGGCACGAGTAGACATTATTCAGAATCTGTTCACAAGAAACGAGAACACGTTCTAGAGTGGCGGCATGGCCGAGACCGTGACCCAGCTCCTGCAGGAGCGCGCAGACGACGACAACCTGGCGATCACCTACGAGGGCAGTCAGTGGTCCTGGCGCGAGTACATCGCCGACGCGCAGCGCGCTGCCGCAGCCGTGCTCGGCCTCGCCGATCCATCGCGCCCCATGCATGTGGGTGCCCTGCTCGGCAACACGCCGGACATGCTCATCGCACTTGCCGCGGGGGCCCTCGGCGGATATGTGACGGTCGGCGTGAACAACACCCGGCGGGGCGACGGGCTCGCCGCCGACATCCTCCGGGCCGACTGCCAGATCCTGATCACCGACGCCGAGCACCGTCCGCTGCTCGACGGCCTGGACCTACCGGGCGTGCAGATCCTCGACACCTCGACACCCGCCTGGGACACGGCGACCTCGACAGCAGGCGAACTCGTCCCACACTCGGTACCCACGGCGGCCGACACCTTCATGCTGATCTTCACCTCCGGCACCAGCGGCAACCCGAAGCCGGTCCGGTTCGCGCACATGATGATCCCGTTTGCCGGCCCGGTTCTCGCGGACAAGTACAGCATCGGGCCCGGAGACGTCTGCTACTTGTCGATGCCCCTGTTCCACTCGGCCGCACTGATGGGCGGCTACTGCGTGGCGCTGTGTGGCGGTGCCGCCATCGCACCGGCGAAGTTCTCGGCGTCGACGTTCCTGCATGACATCCGGCGCTACCACGCCACCTACATGAACTACGTCGGCAAACCGCTGGCCTACATCCTCGCGACCGAGGAACGACCCGACGACGCCGACAACCCGCTGCGCGTCGCCTTCGGCAACGAGGCAACCGACCGTGACATCAACGACTTCTCCCGACGATTCGGCTGCACGGTCTGGGACGGTTTCGGCTCGACCGAACTCGCCATCATCATCACCCGCGAACCCGGCACCCCGGAGGGATCGATCGGCCGGGGATTTCCCAATGTCGCGGTGTACAACTCGGAGACGCTCACCGAATGTCCTCGAGTCGAGTTCGACGACAACGGAGCCCTGGCCAACGCCGACGACGCGATCGGCGAGTTGGTGAACGTCGACGGCGCCGGCATGTTCATGGGTTACTACAACGACGAGCAATCAACGAGCGAGCGCCTGCGACATGGCATGTACTGGTCGGGCGATCTCGCGTACAAGGACGCAGAGGGCTGGATCTATCTGGCGGGACGCACCGGCGACTGGATGCGCGTGGACGGTGAGAACCTGGCCGCCGGGCCGATCGAACGCATCCTGCTCCGCCTTCCGGAGATCAACCGCGTCGCGGTGTATGCGGTCCCCGACGAGCATGTCGGCGACGCGGTGATGGCCGCCGTCGTCCTCCAGGACGACGAGGAGATCACCCCCGAACGATTCGCCGAACAGCTTGCTGCACAGGCAGACCTCTCCCCCAAGGCGTGGCCGCGCTATGTGCGGATCGCCGATGATCTGCCCACCACGGCGACCAACAAGATCCTGAAGCGGGAACTGAAGAAGGAAGGCCCGAGCGCCGGTGACGGCACGCTCTGGGTGCGCGAGGGGCGATCGAGGGACTACGTCGTCGTCGGCGCCTCGACGGCCGCGGTCTGAGGGCCGATGACGATCTCACACGCCGGGGACACCGGCCGATCGACCATCCCCACCGATGTCGATGGTCTGACCGCACCGTGGTTGTCAGCCCTGCTGCGCTCGGCAGGCAACGACGTCGAGATCCTGTCTGTCGAATCCGAGCCGGTCGGGTCCGGCCAGATGGCCGGTTCATATCGACTCACCCCGACCTGGGCGACCCCCGGCGACCTGCCGAGGACGATGGTCGCCAAACTCGCGGTCGGTGAACGTGCGCAACGCGAATTCGCGGCAGGTGTCTTCCACAACGAGGTGCTCTTCTATCAGCGACTGGCGCCGACCCTGACGGCTCCGATCCCGCTGTGTCACGCAGCGGTGATCTCCGACGACCACACCGAGTTCGTGCTGCTGCTCGAGGACATGGCGCCGTCTGTGCAAGGCGACCAGATCCTCGGATGCACGCCGGAGCAGGCTCACGCCGTGGCCCTGGCCGCGGCAGGGCTGCACGCACCACGGTGGTGCGATGTGACCCTCACCGACCTGCCCGGCCTCGCCCTGCCGACGCACGACGACCGGCTCCTGATGGATTCCGTCATCGGTCCGATGGCCGATGTGTTCCGTTCGCGATTCGACCTGTCCGGTCGCGAGGCCGCCACCATCGACTGGCTGGTCGCCACTGCCGGAGACTGGCTGGAACGCGATCCTCGACGGTTCGCTCTGATCCACGGAGATCTCCGCATCGACAACATCCTGTTCGGGCCCGATGGTTCGGTCACGATTGTCGACTGGCAGACCATCACGGTCGGCAATCCCATGCGGGACATAGCGTTCTTGCTCGCCACCAGTCTGCGCACCGATGATCGTCGCGCTCACGAACGGGAGATCGTGGCGGCCTATCATGCTGCGCTGCTCGCGCATGGGGTGACCGACTACTCCCTCGACGACTGTTGGTCCGATTACGTCGACTCGCTGATCCAAGCACCCATGATCATCGTCTTCGGGTGTGGTGCGGCGATGCCGACCGAGCGCGGCGACCGTATGTTCACGACCATGCTCGAGCGTGCGGCCGCCGCCATCGACGACGTGAATCCCGGTGCACTCGCGTGAAACTGGTGATCGGCGCGAGCGGATTCCTCGGCTCTCACGTGGTACGACGTCTCGTCGAATCCGGGGAGCAGGTCCGCGTGTTGGTCCGCGACACCAGCGACACTCGCGGCATCGACGATCTCGCCGTCGAGCGCGTCGTCGGCGACCTGTTCGATGCGACGACCGTGTCCACCGCCCTCGATGGCTGCGATGACGTCTACTACTGCGTGGTCGACACGCGGGCCTGGCTGATCGATCCGGAACCACTCTTCCGCACGAATGTCGAGGCGCTGCGCGCTGTGCTCGATGTGGCGGTGCACACCGACCTGCACTCGTTTGTGTTCACCAGTACCCTCGCGACCATCGGCCGCGTCACGGGCCGCGCGGCCACCGAGGCCGACGAATTCAACTGGGCCGACAAAGCATCGGATTATGTCCGGTCGCGTGTGGCGGCCGAGAATTTGGTCATGGACTACGCGCGGACGCGGGGATTTCCCGCAGTCGCCATGTGTGTGTCCAACACCTATGGGTCAGGCGACTGGCAGCCGACACCGCACGGAGCCTTTGTCGCGGGCGCCGCCCTGGGCAAGATGCCGTTCACGGTGCGGGGCATCCGCGCGGAGTCGGTCGGCATCGACGACGCCGCCGACGCATTGGTACTGGCGGCCGCACGCGGCAGGCGAGGCGAACGATACATCGTGTCAGAGAGCTTCATCGACCTCGGCGAGATCATCGCCGTCGCCGCACGCACCGCCGACCGCAGACCGCCCCGCCTCGTCCTCCACCGGTTGTCGCTGTATGCGTGCGGTGCAGTCGGTTCGGTGCTCGCCAAGGTCACCGGCCGGCCGCGACAACTGACCATCACCTCGGTGCGGTTGATGCACTACATGTCCCCGATGGACCACAGCAAGGCCGAACGCGAACTCGGCTGGCGCCCGAGCCCGGTCACCAACGCAGTCGCCGAGGGTGCCCGGTTCTGGATCGACCGGTCGGCACGACGCCGCGCGGACCGTGCCCGCGCCGGAGACCAACGCGGGTAGGTGACGGTTCCCGCCGATCGGCAGCTTCGACGACCTCACGCCAGCAGGTCGGCCAACTCCGCCAGGCTGTAGGGCGCACTGTCTTGATGATCACGGTATGCGATGAACGTCGCCTGCTGCGGTTCGTACCGTCCGATGAAACCACCTGCAGCCGTGAATATCTGCCCGTTGATGTCCTTGGCGGCGTCACTGGCCAGGAAGACGTACAGGGCGGCCACGTATTCGGGCGGCGCGGGGTCCAGTGCGGCGTCCCGGGTGAGATCGTCGAGAATGCCGCGACGGTGCAGACTCTCGATGTGTGCGACGTAGTCGTCTCCGCTCGACAGCCGCGATTTGGCCCCCGGCATCACGACATTCACCCGAACGCCGTGATCGGCGAGATCCGCACCGCCGGCCAGCGCGAGCGCATTGACACCTCCCTTTGCGGCGGGATAGCCACTTCCACCGAAGATCCCGAGCGACGCGGCCGATCCGGTCAGCACGATCGATCCGGTCTGCTGTCGGGCGAAGATCCGTCCGGCGGCCTGCATCAGATGGAAGGCACTCATCAGGTGCGCATCGACCTGTTCGCGGAACTCGGCATCGGTGATGGTGAGGATGGTCGAGCCGGCAGGTTCGGCGATACCCGCGCAGTTGACGGCGATGTCGAGCGCGCCGTACTCGGCCAGTGCGGTGTCCACCATCTGCTGGGCCACACCGTCATCGCCCGCCGAGCCGACCACGCCGACCGCTTGTCCGCCACCACCGCGGATCTCGGCGACGGTCTCGTCGACCGCCACCGGATCCCGGCCGTTCACCACCATCGAAACACCACGACCGGACAACGCGTAGGACACCGCGAGACCGATCCCGCGGGTGGCGCCCGCGACCACGGCCACCCGCCCGGACAGACCGAGATCCGGCAGATGATCCGCGGACGATGTCCGGCCGTCATCCATCAGACGCCGCTACCCACCGGTGTGATCGGGAGCGAGCGTCCCCGGTCCGTGAACTCGAAGGAGGCACCCGAACTGAATCGTGCGATCGCGACCTCGCCCGCTTCCTTGTGCGTTTCGCTGCCGCGGATCATCACGAACTCGATCGCCTCGTCCGTCTCGTTGCTCGATCCGACCGTCCAGTGCGCATCCACCGCAGTTCCGATGGCCTGCAACGGCTCGTGGTGTTCCCTCTCCAGCAGGGTGACCCACCCTCCGTCGGTCACGGCGTCGGAGCTCTTGGGTACCCGGACCACCACATCGTCGCCGCGGACCTCGGCGGTCACCCCCGTGTACTGCCCGGGTCCGAGCACCGGGTGCAAGTTGATCACCGCTGCCAAACCCTCGGCATCCGACGAGAGCCCCAGTGCCGCCCGCAGACGATCCGCGGACAGACCAGCGATCCCGGTCAACTGCTTGCGGAAGATCTCGCGCGCCTGCTCCTCGCTCTCGGCGTGTCGGCGTACCGACAACAGAAACCCGAGTGAGAGCAATTGGTGTTGCAACGCAATCTCTTCGGCGATGCGTGCCAGCGCCGAACGAGACCATTCCCGGAACTGGAGGTCGGCGACGAGAGGCCCACGATAGTCGGTCAGTCCGTCGTCGGATGACGAGTCGATCGGCGTGAGGACCGACTGCCCGGCTCGGGTGGTGAACATCTCTGCGGCATCGGCCGGCAGCGGTAGTTCCTCCCGGTCCGGTTCGATCGTCACCGTCCACTCACAGTGCGGCATACGGTCGACTGGCCGCCGCGGTGGACGGTGGATCGGCCGGATCCGCGCACGGCGATTGGTCGCGATGGCGGTCGCATCGAACGTCGGGTCTTCGATGTCGTGGCACATCGTCGTCACGTAGTCGTCGCCCATCGGCTCGACGTCCATCAAGGCGCCACAATGTTGCAGGAAGAAGGACCCGTGATACTTGTCGGTCACCTCATAGCGGAAGTCCATGAACTGCGGCGGAGCTCCGATGTCGAGTTGGAGGCATTTGAACATGTCCTCCACTCCGTCACCGTCGATCCCGAGCGCGGTCCGCATGCGGTGGGTGTAGACCGGACTGGCCGCCATCCACTCCTCGATGGCGACCTCTCCCATCACCTCTCGCCCGAAGGCGCTGATGAGGTGAGCCATCCCACTGCGGTCGATCAACTGTCCGGAGAGCAGTAACTCGGGCACCAGGATGGCCAGCTGATCCTGACTCAGGCCTTGGTAGGCCGGGGCTGAGTGAGTCATGGTCAGATCACCAGAACGGGACGGGCGCTTTGCCGAACGGATACCAGCCGGGCAGGTCGCCCGGCGCCGACTTCTCGATCCGCTTGAGCATGCCGTCGCTCATCGCATTGGCCTTGAGTAGTTCGACGAACAGCGCCGACACATTGCCGAAGTCGAAGAAGTCGCGCTGCCAGGAGAACTGGAAATTGCCGGCGTACTTGAACCAGCTGCCCTGGATGCCCTCCAACGCATAGTTGGTGCCGTCCTCGCGCTTACGGTCGTAGACCTGCTTCCACAGTCCGATCATGTCACCGGTCTTCTCGTCGATGACCCACGCCTGATACGGGTACTCCCACCCCTCGAGGCCCTCCATCTCCTGGCCGAGGGCGAGATCACGGATCTCGTCGCGACCGACGGCCATGAAATCTTTCTCGGGACCGTAATTCCATCCGTACGTCGCGTCTTCGGTGTAGAACTCGGCCAGCGGCTTCCAGTCACCCGCCTTCTCCGCGACGACGTTCGCGTCCAGCCACCGCTGTTTCATCTCTTCCAGTTCGGCACGATCAAAAGACATGTCACTCCACTTCACTCGTCGTCTTCGACAATTTTCAGAGCTTGGGTCGGGCAGTACATCACCGCGGCCTCGACCTCGGCGCGGCGACTCTCGTCGGGTTCCTTGTCGAGGATCTCGACATGATCGCGGTGCGCCTCGAAGACGTCGGGCGCCTCCATCTCACACATCCCGTGCCCCTGGCACAGATCCAGATCAACCTCCACACGCACTGACGATCACCGCTTCCGGTACTTCACACGGCATGGTTGCTGGAGCTGAACGACCATCTTGGAGTGGTCGTTACGATAGGACTCCGACGGCTGCAGCATTTCGAACTCGTAGTTCTGGAACAGCACCGAGAAGATCGCCTTGAGCTGCATGATGGCGAATTGCGCTCCCACACAACGGTGCCGACCTGCGCCAAAGGGGATCCAGGTCCACCGATTGGCGATGTCTTCCTGTCGCGGCTTGTCGTAGCGGTCGGGATCGAAGGTGTCCGGTTCCGGGAAGTCCTCCGGCAGACGGTTCGAGATCGCGGGCGACACGGCGATCGACTGTCCGGCCTTGACCTCGAAGTCCTCGACATGGAAGTCCTTCTGCACCACGCGCATCAGGATGATGAGCGGCGGATGCAGACGCAGCGCCTCCTTGAGTGCATTCTCCAGCTGAGGCATCTGCCTGGTGTGCGCGAACGTGTACTCGGGACGCTCGCCTGCCGGGGTCTCGCCGTAGATCTCGTCGAGCTCGCCGTACACCCGGGCCATGTACTCGGGATTGCGCAGCAACTCGATCAGCGTCCAAGCCGCCGTACCTGACGTGGTGTGGTGTCCCGCGAACATCATCGAGATGAACATGCCGGTGATGGTGTTCGCATCGAAGCCGACCTGGACCAACACGTCCATCAGATCGCGATCTTCTTTGTTCTCGGTCGGATTCGCGATGCGGTCGTTCATCACGCCCTGGATGAACTCGACCAACTCTGCCCGGGCCTCGTCGCGCTTGCGGAAGCTCTCGATGTCGGCCTTGTAGTCGACGTACGCGATCGGGTCCGTGCCCTTTTCCAGATCGTGGAACAGATGCGCGATGTGTCCGTTCAGGCTCTCCCGGAACTTCCGGCCGATCAGGCATGCCGACGAGGTGTACAGGGTCAGCTCGGCAAAGAACTCGAGCAGGTCGATCTCGCCCTCGTCACCCCAGTCCGCGATGATGCGCTCGACCTCGTTGGGGATGGTCACCGCATGCTGTTTCATGTGCGGGCCCTTGAGGGCCGCATTGTGGATGGCCTTGGAGCGCTCCTCCGGGTCGGTGTCGAAGACGACGCCCTCACCGAAGACCGGGGTCATGAACGGATACGCGGCCGCCTGGTCGAGATCCTCTTCCGGCGCCCGGAAGAACTCCTCGTTGGCGGCGGCACCGGAGACCAGGACCACCTCACGATCCGCGAGCTGGAACATCCCGACGTCGCCGCACTCCTCGCGGATCCGCCAGAACAACGAGATCGGGTCGCTGGCCAGCTCGTCGAGATGTCCGTGTTCGCCTTCTCCCCGGGAGACGCGCTTGGGTTGGGTCAGAGCAGTCATCGCTGTTCTCCTTCAGGCTTCTTGTCACGTGTGAGGGCGCCCTCGGCCTCCACCTCGACCACGCGCATGTGCGCTCCCCGCGGCATGGTGACGATCGCGGTGACGGCCTGGGCGATGTGCCCGGGCTCGAGGAAGTTGCCGTGTCGGGCGAGTCCGTGCCGAATCCAGTCGTTCAGCATCAGTTCGGTCGTCTTCTGATCGAGGTCCATGCCCATGCCGGTCAGCACCTGCCCGGGCCGGATCACGCTGGCGCGCACGCCCGTTCCTTCGAGCTCCAGCTGCGCGGTGGCGACCAGCCCGTCGATGCCTGCCTTCGCGGCCACATACGCCGACGACCAGGGTCGCGGATGAAGGACGACGTCGGAACCGATGAACACGTAGTCGCCGCGGCGCCGCTCGATCATGCCCGGCACGACGGCCCGATACAGACGGTGGGCACCCACGAGGTGGATGTCGATCTGCGAGGCGAAGTCCTCAGGGCTCACCTCGTAGGACAACCCAACCGCGAGGTCACCGGCCCCACTCACGACGATCTCCAGATCACCCAGCGCAGCTTGTGCTTTCGCAACGCACTCGGCGACAGATCCCTCGTCGGTGATGTCGAGCGGGACCGCAACCGCTTCCCCGCCGGCGGCCGTGATCTTGTCGGTGAGTTCCTGCAGCTTCTCCACCCGCCGCGCGGCAAGCGCCACCGGATAGCCTGCGGCGGCGAGGACCTCGGCGGTCGCGGCACCGATGCCGGACGATGCGCCGGCCACCAGCACGGGGCGACGATCGGGATGAGGGATGAACGCCATCAGCGCACCTTCACTTTCACGGGGAGTTCTGCGAACCCGCGCACGTTCACCGAGTGGACGCGGACCGCGTTGTCGATGTCGATGTCGACACTGCGGATGGAACGCGCAACCTCACCCAGCCCGATGTTGGACTCCAGTCGGGCCAGGTGTGCGCCGAGACAGAAATGTGTACCCATCCCGAAACTCAGCAACGCCTGGCTGCAGTCCCGACCGATCTGGTACTGGGCGGCATCGGCGCCGAAGACGTCGGTGTCCCGGTTGGCCGAGCCGACCAGCAACAGGACCCGCTCACCCGCGGGGATCATCTGGCCGCCGTACTCGACGTCGGACAGCACTCGACGCAACACCATCTGAGTGGAGTTGTCGTAGCGCAGCGTCTCTTCGGTCCAGTCCGCGACCGCGTCGGGATCGGCCAGCGGCTTCGCCAGCTCATCAGGGTTACGCCAGCCCCAATACAGCGCATTGGCAAGGAGTTTGGTGGTCGTCTCGTTACCCGCAACCACCATCAGGACCATGAACCCGACGATCTCGTCCTCGGTCAGGCGGATCTTCTCACCGGTGGCGTCGTCGTCGACCTCCGCCTCGATCAGCGCCGACACCAGGTCATCCCCGAGGTTCTTCCGGCGATCGGCGATCAGCTCCGAGTAGTATTTGTGCAGCTCGATGTAGGCGTAGATCGCTGCTTCCGGGATGTCGAGAACGCCCTCTTCCCGGTGCAGCAGCAGATCCGACTGATGGCGCAGATGCGCGCGATCGGCCTCCGGCACACCGAGGAGTTCGGACACCACATCCATCGGCAGCAGGCCCGCGAAGTCGGCGATGTAGTCGAACTCGCCCATGTCGAGACACTTGCTCCAGTGCTGGTGGGTGAGCGCCGTGATCCGTCCGGACAGGTCGCCGACCCGGCGAGGGGTGAAACCCTTGGAGACCAGCTTGCGGATCCGCATGTGCTTCGGGTCGTCCATGGCCAGGAACGACATCGACTTGTGCGCGTCCGGACCGTACGAGGACGGATCCATGGACACGCCCCAGCTGTTGGACAGCTTCACACTGTCCCGGAATCCGGCGCGGACATCCTCGTGGCGGGCCAGCGCCCAGAAGTCCATCGCCGCATTGTGATAGACAGGCGCCTCGCGGCGAAGCCGGTCGTAGGTCGGGTACGGATCCTCGTGGAAGTCGTACTCATACGGGTCGAACGGGACGAGATGCTCCATTCCCGTTCCCGTGGCGGTTTCGGTCATCACTTCTCCATCAGTAGATGTGCGGCTGCGACAAGACGTTCGGAGGTCTGCTCGTACGTCATGTGGCCCATTCCCGCGTGCACCAGACCGCCGGCGTAGATCATCTCGAGTGCATCGAGAAGGGGGCCCGGATTCTCCGGCTCCACCTCGAGTGCCTCGGCGAGACGCCTGCGGATGAAGCCACCGATCCGCAGGCGGAGGTGTTCCACGTCGGGATCGGTCCCGAGGAGCGCCATCGTGACCGCGCCACCGAGCTGCCCCTCCCCGGCGACCACCATGGACACCTCACGAAGCACCTGCGCCACCCGCTCGGCGGGTGTCGTCGTCAGGTCGGGCTCACCGACGCCTGCGCTGAGTCGACGCCAGAAGACCTCGGCGACCAGGTGACTCTTCGACGAGAAGTAGGTGTAGGCGGTCGCGGGTGCGACACCCGCCAACTTGGCCACGGTTCGGACGGTGAGTCCGTCGAATCCCTCGTCGTTGAGCACCTCGACCGCCGCATCCGTCAATCTCGTGACGGTCTCGGCCTGCTGCTGGGTCAGTCTTCGGCGAGTGGATTCCTGGGATACAGGACTGGACATGTGAGCGAGGCTACACTAGGTTTGAACTTGAGTCCAGACACCTGTCCAGATGGAGTTCCAGCCAATGTCCTTACGTCCTGCATCGTCGTCGGAACTACTGATCGACGGCAAGCTCACCCCCGGCGCGGGCGGCACCTTCGATGTCGTCAACCCGGCCACCGAGGAAGTCCTCGGCCAGGCGGCCGATGCCACCGCGGCCGACATGGACGCAGCCATCGCCGCCGCCCGCGTCGCCTTCGACACCACCGAATGGTCGCGCGACCACGCATTGCGGGCCCGTTGCCTCCGCCAGCTGCGCGACGCGCTGCTGGCCCATGGTGACGAGCTGCGCGACCTGACGGTCGCCGAGGTCGGTTGCCCCGTGTTCCTCACCAGCGGACCGCAATTCGAGGGACCGGTCACAGATCTCGGCTATTTCGCCGATCTGGCCGAGTCCTATCAATGGACCACCGATCTCGGTCGGGCCAAGCCCATGGGCATCAAGAACGTCCGGGAGATCCGCAAGGAGGCGGCCGGAGTGGTCGGCGCGATCACACCGTGGAACTTCCCGCACCAGATCAACTTCGCCAAGATCGGTCCGGCATTGGCCGCAGGCTGCACCGTGGTGCTCAAACCTGCGCCGGACACCCCGTGGTGCGCGGCCCTGGTCGGCAAGGTCATCGCCGAGGAGACCGACTTCCCGCCGGGCGTGATCAACATCGTCACCTCCACCGATCACGCGCTGGGCGCGCAGCTGTCCACGGATCCGCGCGTGGATCTGGTGTCCTTCACCGGGTCCACCGCAACCGGCAAGAAGGTGATGGCCGGCGCTGCCGAAACCCTCAAGAAGGTGTTCCTGGAACTCGGAGGCAAGTCTGCATTCATCGTCCTCGATGACGCAGACCTCGCTTCCGCCTGCTCGATGGCTGCGTTCAACGTGGTCACCCACGCCGGGCAGGGCTGCGCCATCACCACCCGTCTCCTCGTGCCACGTGAGAAGCTCGACGAGGCGATCACCGCGACCCGTGACTCGCTCGCCGGGCTCGCGGCAGGTGACCCGACCGACGCCGGAACCATCTGCGGCCCCTTGATCTCCGCCACCCAGCGCAATCGTGTCGAGTCCTACATCGAACTCGCGAAGGCCGAGGGCGGCACCGTCGAGATCGGCGGCGGCCGGCCGGCCGACAAGGCCAAGGGCTACTTCGTCGAGCCGACCTTGATCTCCGGTCTCGACAACTCCGCCCGCGCCGCACAAGAGGAGATCTTCGGTCCGGTGCTGGTCATCCTCCCGCACGACGGCGATGACGACGCCATCCGCATCGCCAACGACTCACCGTATGGGTTGTCCGGAGCCGTCTGGGGTACAGATACGGCACGGATCGACCACGTGGTCAACGGCGTTCGGACCGGAACGATGGGGATCAACGGCGGCATCTGGTACTCCGCCGATGTCCCATTCGGCGGATACAAGCAATCCGGCATCGGCCGGGAGATGGGCGTCGCGGGCTTCGAGGAGTACCTCGAGTCCAAAGCGGTCGCGACGCCGGCCTGAGTGATCGACCCTTCGTGACGCTCGCAAGCTCGGTCCTGCGGGACCGGGCAATCCCCAACAAACAGAAAGCAGGACAATGAGTTCCGACAACCGCTCGAACCGCTTCGCCGGCAAGACCATCATCGTGACCGGCGCCGCCGGAGGCATCGGTGAGGCCTACGCCCGCGCACTGGCAGGCGAAGGCGCCAATGTCGTGGTCGCCGACCTCAACGACGCGCAGGGCAAGCAGGTCGCCGCCGACATCGGCGGTCTGTACGTCAGCACCGACGTCGCCGACGAGCAGTCGGCACAGGCCCTCGCCACCGCGACGGTGGACGCCTACGGCACCATCGACGGACTGGTGAACAATGCCGCGATCTACGGCGGCATGAAGCTCGACTTCCTGATCACCGTGCCGTGGGACTACTACAAGAAGTTCATGAGCGTGAACCTCGACGGCGCGCTCAACGTCACCCGCGCGGTCTACCCGCACATGAAGGACGGTGGCGCCATCGTCAACCAGTCCTCCACCGCCGCTTGGCTCTACAGCGGCTTCTACGGCCTCGCGAAGGTCGGCGTGAACGGTCTCACCCAGCAGCTGGCCACCGAACTCGGCGGCCAGAACATCCGCGTGAACGCCATCGCGCCGGGTCCGATCGACACCGAGGCGACCCGTTCAACCACGCCGAAGGAGATGGTCGCCGACATCGTCAACCGTCTGCCGCTCAAACGTTTCGGCACCCCTGAGGATCTCGTCGGCATGTGTCTGTTCCTGCTGTCCGACGAGGCAGGTTGGGTCACCGGGCAGATCTTCAACGTCGACGGCGGACAGGTCATCCGATCATGACGGTGCGCCTGGGTTACGTCGGTCTCGGCAACATCGGCGGGCCGATGGCCGGCCGCCTGGCCAAATGGGAAGGTGGTCTGACCGCCTTCGACCTCTCCGAAGATGCGCTCGGGAAGGTCGTCGACCAGGGCGCCGCCGCCGCCACCTCACTGGGCGACCTGGCGGCAAAGGCCGACATCATCGGCATCTGCGTCCTCGATGACGCCCAGGTGCGGACCGTGGTCACCGGTGACGGTGGCCTGCTGAGCGCCGCCGCACCGGGGACCATCATCACCGTCCATTCGACGATCGGCCCCCAGACCGCCGTCGATCTCGCCGCGGAGTGCGCGGAACACGGTGTGACCCTGCTGGATGCGCCGATCTCGGGCGGCGCAGCCGGTGCCGAACAGGGCAGACTGGCCATCATGGTCGGCGGAGACCGCGCTTCCTACGAACAGCTCAAAGAGCCCTTCGGTCTCGTCGCGGGCATGCTCGTCCACGCGGGCGACGATGTCGGGGCCGGCACCAAGATGAAGCTGGCCCGCAATCTCCTGCACTTCATCTCGTTCACCGCAGCAGCCGAGGCCGCCAAGCTCGCAGAGGCCGCCGGTATCAGTATCACCAAGCTGGGCAAGGTGGTTCGCCACACGGATGCGATCACCGGTGGTGCCGGCTCGATCATCCTTCGCGACACCACCGACGAAATCGCACCCGACGATTTCTGGTATGACATCTTGACACCGGTACGCAGGCTCGGCGAGAAGGACCTGTCGCTCGCGCTCGAACTCGGACGTGAACTCGGCGTCGATCTGCCACTCGGCGACATCGCACTGCGCGACTTCGCCATCGGGCTGGGCGTGCCGCATCGAGAAGGAGAGGACGCATGACGTCAGCTGATGAGACCACCAGCCCGCAACGCCAGAAGGGCCTGGACATGATGTCCAAGGTCTACGGCTGGGAGATGTCGGACGGACCGGGAGACTTCTTCGCACATACCGCCGACCAGGTGTTCGGCGAGGTCTGGACACGGGAGGGACTCTCGGTCCGCGACCGCCGCCTGATCCTGCTCGGCGCCCTCGCCCAGGCGGGCCAGATCGACGTGGCCGAGATCCAGGCCGGCGCAGCGCTGGCGAACGGTGAACTGACGGCCGAACAGCTCGAGGAGATCAGCCTCTTCCTGTGCTACTACGTCGGCTGGCCCTTGGGCACCAAGATGCATTTCATGTTCGGCGACGTCATCGGGAAACACCAGAAGAAGCAGAAGTGACCCCTGGAGTCGACTTCACGGAGCTGACCGGGGGCGGCGGCTGCTCGATCATGAGCGCCACCCCCGGCCCCGACCTGGAGGCCAATGGCTTCCAGGAGAACGAGTATGCCGCATCCGGGGTCGCGACCCGCTACGCCCACGCGGGCCCCGATTCGGTGGCGCCACTCGGCGAGGACAAATTCGCGACGCGCGTGCTGGTGCGCAGGCCGCGTCTCGATGCCGATTTCAGCGGCACTGTCGTCGTCGAGTGGCTGAACGTCAGCAGCGGGTCGGACGCGGCACCCGAATACACCTACCTGGCCGAAGAACTCGTCCGAGGCGGTTACGCGTGGGTCGGCGTCTCGGCTCAGTACACCGGCGTGATGGGCGGCTCCGGCTCGGTGGACGGTCTCGGTGCCGGCACCTCGGGCACGCTCGCGGCCAAGGACCCGGAACGCTATACCGGCCTTCATCATCCGGGAGATGCCTACTGTTACGACCTCTTCGGGGCCGTCGGGAGGTCGCTGCTGTTGCCGTCCGCTGCGGGCGCCGAGCATCCGCTACGCGGACTGTCCGTCCGGCGACTACTCGCCGTCGGCGAGTCACAGTCGGCAATGGCGCTGACGACCTACGCCAACCTGTTCGCCGCCGAGCATGCGGTGTTCGACGGGTTGTTGATCCACAGCCGAGCCGCCGCCGGCCTGTCACTGGGAGAGGCAGGCACCGCTATCGATGTCGACGCCGTGTTCGCCCAGGAACCCGTGACCATCCGGACCGATCTGCCCATCCCGGTCTTCATCGTTCAAACCGAGACCGACGTGCTGACGAACTTCCGCTTCTACCGGGCACGCCAGCCCGACACCGATCGGCTGCGTGTCTGGGAGATCGCGGGCACCTCACACGCCGACCTCCACCAGATAGGACCGTACGAGCACATGCTCGGATGTCCGACACCCGTCAACCGCGGACAGCAACGATTCGTGTTACGCGCCGCATTGCACCATCTGCGAGACTGGGCCGACGGCGGGCCGGTGCCCCCGGCGGCGATGCCTCTGGAGCTCGACGCCACAGCGAACACAACGCAATTCGCTCTCGACGAGGTCGGGAACGTCCGAGGTGGCGTCCGCACCCCGTGCGTGGACGCGCCCATCGAGATCCTCAGCGGCATCGTCGGCGACGACGTCCCGCGCATCTGCGTGCTGTTCGGTTCCACCCTCCCGATCGCACCGGACATCCTGGCCTCGCGATACGCCGGACGCGACGACTACGAGCAGCGCTACCGGGCGGCCACAACGGCAGCGGTCGAGGCGGGTTTCATCCTGGCGGCCGACCGCGACGAGGCGCTGGCCGACGCCCGTCCCGACGTGATCCCCGACTGACCCGCTCGCTGACGGCAGGAGACGAGACACCATGGAATTCAGGCTCGAAGACATCTCCACGCAGGAGTTCGAACGTCGACGTGCGCTGTTCGGTCCTCTCGCAGACTCCGTTCGCGAACTGATCGACGCGGTGATCCGCACCGAGGTCGACGAGGACGTTGTCCGTGACGCCCACGGTCAGATCGCCTCGGTGGTGGAATCATTGCGCACCAGGCAGATCGACGGCGCCTTCGGCGTCCGCCACACCGCCGACATGAAGGGCATGCCGTGGGGCAATGCGGTGATCGGCCTGCGGAACGCGGTGGCTCCGCCCTTGCAGTTGACGCGGCATGACAACGGTCTGGTGACCACCGATTTCACGCTCGGGGCCGCATATGAGGGGCCGCCGGGCTGTGTGCACGGCGGAGTGTGTGCGATGGTCCTCGACCACGTCCTGGGCCAGGCCGGCAGCGCCGACGACGTCCCCTGCTACACCGGCACCCTCACGATGCGATATCTGCGCCCGACACCGCTCGGCCGGTTGCATGCCGAGGCCATCATCGTGGAACGCGACGGGCGCAAGAAGATCGTGCGAGGAGCGATCTCTGACGCTGGTGGCGAGACCGTCACGGCTGAAGGCGTCTTCATCGTCCCCAAAGACTGGGCGGGCGTCATGCCCGAGACTCCGCGCCCACCCACCCGTTGATCAGGGCTGCGCAGACCTGATGGTCGACGCGCCGAACGCAATTACCGACCCACAACGGGTCAGTCGGAGCCGCCGAGGTACGCGCGCTCGATCCGCCCCAGGTCGTGGGCCAGCACAGACGAGTCATCCGTCAACCTCACCTGGCCGTGCACCAGCACGAGCGCACGATCGGAAACCTCGAGGGCGAGCCGCACATGTTGTTCGACCAGGATCACAGCCGTGCCACTCGCCGCGACGTCACGCAGGACCGGCAGGATCGACTGCACCACAACCGGCGCGAGGCCCATGCTGAGCTCATCGATCAGCAGAACCCTCGGTCGCTGCAGCAATGCGCGGGCGATGGCCAGCATCTGCTGTTCCCCACCCGACAACTGCCCCGCGGCCACTCCGAGTCGCGAGTTCAACGCCGGAAAGTGCTGTAGTACTTGCTCGAGAGACTCTCGCGCAGAGCGCCGCCCTCGCGAGCGGATCGCAAGTCGCAGATTCTTCTCGGCGGTCAGTCGGCGGAACAACGCACGGTCGTCGGGGACCAGGACCACGCCCGCGCGGACCGCAGCGCGTGGCTTACCCGAGGGCAGCACCGTGCCCGAGACCGAAACCGACCCACCCAGACCGGGCAACAATCCGGCCAACGACATCAGCAAGGTGGTCTTACCGGCCCCATTCGGCCCGAGGAGCGCGATGACCTCGCCGGCCTGCACCGCGATGTTCAGATCGCGCACACACGGGGCCGAGCGAGCGTAACCGGCATCCAGATCCGTGCACTCCAACAGCGTCATGTCGGCACCTCCTCGGTCGTCACCGCGGGCGAACTGTCCGTCTGCTTCTCCGCGACGTGCTCGGACGATCCCGCAGGCGCGCCGAGATAAGCACCGATCACCGCCTCGTTCGAGCGGATCTCTTCTGGTGTCCCGGTGGCGATCACCGACCCGAGGTCCAGCACGATCACGCGATCGCAGACGCTGAGGACCAGGTCCATGTCGTGGTCGACGAGCAACACGGAGACGCCGAACCCACGCGCTGCCGCAAGGCGCTCCCCCAGCCAGCTGCTCTCCGTGCTGTCGAGCCCGGCCGCAGGTTCATCGAGCAATGCGACCTGCGGCCGCCCCGCCAGGACCCTGGCCACCGAGACCAACTGCCGTTGCCCCTGGGAGAGATCTGCGGCCACGACATCGGCCAGATGCCGGATCTCCAACAACGTCAGCACGGTGTCCACGACCTCCGTGGTGTCTCCCGACAGGCGCGTCGCGCCGACGGTCACGTTCTCCGCCACGGACAGCTCGTCGTAGAGCTCGATGTCCTGGAACGTGCGGCCCAGCCCCAACCGGCTCCGCCGATGGGGGGCGAGATCACTGATCTCTTTGCCGTCCAGGACAACTCGACCGCTCGATGACGCAAATCCGGAAATCGCATCGATGAGCGTCGTCTTACCCGCTCCGTTCGGACCGATGAGACCGATGATCTCGCCCTGCCGGAGGTCGAAACTCACATCGTCGACCGCGACGACCGGACCGTAGTTCACCCTCACCCCCTCGACCGAGAGAACCGTCTTCGCGCCCACCGCCACGGCCGAGTCGATCACGGATGTCGATGACCCCGGATCGGGTGCGGTGTCGACCACCGCACGTCGCCTGGCGACGGCCGGCACACGGATCCGGTGGAAGTATCCGGCAAGGCCATCCGGACTCGTGACCACGGTGAGCACCAACAGGATTCCGCTCGCGAGCATGTAGTAGTCACCGAAGGCCAGGTAGCGATCGGAGATGAAGTAGAGGACGCCGCCCGGGGCCAGCAACCCCGCCAGGAGCCCGCCCGACACCGACGTCACGCCTGCCACGTAGAACACTGCGAACAACCCGATGCCGGCGAAGACGGTGTACGAACTCGCGGTGGCGATCGTCTGCTGATATGCGAGCAAAGCGCCACCGAGCCCGGCAACGAACGACGCGATGGCGAACGCCGAAAGCTTGGTCACACCCACGTTGATCCCCGCGGCCGCTGCGGAACGTTCGTTGGCCCGCACTGCCAGCATCGAGGCCCCGAGCGCGCTGCCGCGCAGTCGTGCCACACACCACGCGACCGCTGCGAGTACGACGAGGCAGACCAGCCCGAACGCCACTCGCGGATATCCTTCGCCTGAACCGATTCCCAGATCGAGGCCGAACAGGGTCGGCGATTCGATCGGCGCACCCTGCATGCCGCCGTTCATACTCGGGTTCCGGAACCAGAAGGCCTCCAAGAAGACCGCGAGGGCCAGTGTCGCGACCATCAGCGGCAGTCCACGGACCCGTAGAGCCGGAAGGCCGACCACGACACCGATCACCATCGCTGCGCACGCTGCCAGGATGGGCGCGACCGGGAAGGGGATCCCGAGGTCGGAGGTGAACCGGCTCAGTCCGAAGGCGCCCACGCCCGCCAGCGTGAGCTGAGCGAGCGAGACCTGACCGGCGTAGCCGGTCAACACCACCTGCGACAGAGCGATGACGGCGAAGATCATCGAGGCGATGACGGCGAGGCGCAGGCTGCCCGAGGTCGCGAACAAGGCGGCGACGGCGACCAGACATCCGATCAGCCCGGGGACCACCACGTGACGAGGACGCGGTGATCGCCCGAGATCTTGGCGTGTGATCGAACCTCGACCCGGTATGGCCTGTCCCCGGACGAGGAGGAAGACGACGATCAGCAGGAGTGGAACAGCCTCGGCCACACCTGCATCGGGAAACCAGGCCAAGGTGGCCTGCAGGTTGGTGGCCTCGGATTGGAGCATCCCGATCACGAGTCCGGCGCCGACCGTCAGCGCGATGGCGGAGAAGTTTCCCACCAAAGCCGCGGCCAGTGCCGGCACGATGAACATCGTGTAGGCAACCGGATTGAGCGGGACGATGGGCGCGATGACGATCCCGCCGAGGCCGGCCGTTGCCGACGACAGCGCCCAATTGCTGACCGCGATCCGATCCGGTGAGAGGCCGGTGACCAACGCGCCCTTCTCCGACTCGGCGGCGGCCTCGGTGGAGATTCCGAACCGGGTGTAGCGCAACACAAGTCCGGCACAGATAGCCAAACCGATGACCACGGCCGCAAGCCACAGGCGATCCGTGGACACCGCACTGTCGCCGATCCGGATGACGCGCGGGGTGAAGATCGCACTCACGGTCGGGGTCTCGGTACCGACCCGCAATGCGATGAGCGCCTGGATCACGAGCATCAAGCCGATCGACGCGACCGCCTTGGCCAATGCCGGGGCAGCTCGCATCTGGCGGAAGACCAGCAGATAGAGCACGACACCGAGCACCGCCGAGATCATCACCGAGACAACCATCGCCGGCAGAATGGCCCAGTCGCCCCCGACGTCGACCGTGGCCGGGAATCCCGGGATCGGGTTCAGGAGTTCGCCATGCCGCAGAAACCCGTAGGTGTAGGCCGCATACAGCGCGACCGCGCCGGTCGCGAAATTGACGACGCCCGAACTCTTGAACGTCATCACCAGAGCGAGTCCGAGTGCCGCATAGACCGCACCGTTACCGAGGCCGAGCGCCAGGAAAGCGAGATGTTGAGTCATGTACGCCCCCGATCGGGGGCCGGCGCTGCGGCCCCCGATCTTCCCGAACTAGTTGTTGACTGCGACGGTGTTCTCGAGCTTGGTATCAGCGTTGACGTCGCTGACCAGAATTGACTTGCTGCACAGAGTCTTCAGTTGCGGAACGGCAGTGCCGTCACAGCTGAAGGTGAGGCCCGGTGCGGCAGGCAACGGAACGTTCTTGGCGGATGACAGCGCCGTCATGAAGTCCTGTGGCGTGACCGGCCCGGTGAGCGACTTGCCGACCTCACCGAGCGACATCATCACCTGGTAGCCCAGGTAGGCAAGACCCGCCGGATCGGTGCCGGCCGCGTAGGTGGCCATCACGCTGCGGTACAGCTCCGAGGAAGGATCATCCGAGTCGAGTTTGACCGTGGTGAATGCCTTTGCACCGGTCACCGCGTCGGCGCCCACGCTGTCGATGACCTGCTTGTCCAGGCAGCTGGCGATGAGGTACTTCTTGACCGTCGGCGCCGCGGTCTGCAATGCCTTGATCGTCGAGATGCACTGGCTGGTCTCGCCCAACACGGTGACGGCACCTGGATTGTCGGCCAGACCGGCAGTGATCTGAGGCGTCGGATCCGCGGCGGACGCCGGGATCGTGATGACGTCCATCTCGACGCCTGCCTGCTTGAATGTCGGCACTCCGATCGCCTTGACCGAGGATGCGGCGTCGCCCGCGTCCGAGATCACAACCGCGACCTTCTTGATCCCTTCTTTGGCCGCGGTGGCGGCTTGACCTGCAAATACGGCAAGGATGCCACCCGAGAGCATGAACGCACCCGGCGTCATCATCTCGACCTGCGAGACGGGCGCCTGGGCCACATAGGGAATGCCGGCGCCCGCAACGATCGGCAACATGACTGCGCCCTGTGAGCCGAACGGTGCAACGACGACGGAGACCTTCTGTTCGACCATCTGGTTGGCACAACTCGTTGCCGACGCGGGGTCTTCCTGCTCCTTGCAGACGACCAGGTCGATCTTGTGACCGCCGATCCCGCCGCCGTTGTTGTTCAGGTATTCCGTTGCGGCCTCACCACCTTCGCGAACCATCGGCACCGTGATCGGACCACCCTCCGGGGTGATGAAGCCGACCTTGATCGGGCTTCCGGTGGCCGCGTTCGACGGCAAAGCCGACGTGGCACCGGCGGAAGCGGAATCCGAGGAACTGTCGTCGGCGCACGCCGACAGACCCCCCAGGGCGAGCACGGCGACGGCGCCGACCGTTGTCGCCGTGCGGAGGGCATGTTTGACCGATTGCGATGGTTTCACTGCTGGTCCCTTCAGAGGTGAACGACGGACCCGGACGGTTCACGAGCCGCAGTGGAGCCGCCGGCCGAAACATCGCGCTGGTCATGCAGCTTCCGGCAGAACTGTAACGCGTTGCATTTGCCGTTCGACCCGAATTGGGAAAACCCGACATCGTTGCCCGACCGATCCAAGTTGGTCACTCGCCCAACATATTTAGCGCTCATGCCGGCACCCGCACGGCACGTGCCCGTCCCCGGTGTGGGCATCGCAGTGACACCTACTCACTCATGAACTCACTGGAGAACCGGGCCGCGGACCGTGCGACGTTCGACAGTAGTAGCGTCAGAGGAGTGAACAGCGCTGTTCCCGACCGACCCGCATCCGCGGCCGAAAGCCTGCCGGAACCCTTCAGTTCGGCGGAGACCCAGCGTCTGCGCGACGCCTGGCAACGCCTCGGCCTGCCCGGCCTGATCGACATCCACACCCACTTCATGCCGAAACCGGTGATGGACAAGGTGTGGGCGTACTTCGACTCCGCCGGTCCCCTGATCGGACGCGAGTGGCCGATCGCCTACCGCGCCGACGAGGACGTCCGGGTGGCTACCCTGCAGGACTTCGGGGTCCGCGCGTACTCGTCCCTGGTCTATCCACACAAACCGGATATGGCCGAGTGGCTGAACGGGTGGGCGGCCGATTTCGCGGCACACCATCCCGACTGTCTGCACACCGCGACATTCTATCCGGAGGAGTCGGCGCCCGCTTACGTCTCGAAGGCCATTCAGCGCGGGACCCAGGTGTTCAAGTGCCACATCCAGGTCGGCGATTTCTCGCCGCTGGATTCGCTGCTTGACGGCGTCTGGGCGCAGATCGCCGACAGCCAGCTCCCGGTCATCATCCATTGCGGTTCCGGTCCGGCGCCGGGCACCCACACCGGTCCAGAGCCGATCGCCGCACTCCTGCACCGGTTCCCGTCGTTGCCACTGATCATCGCGCACATGGGAACTCCCGAATACGTCGAATTCCTCGACCTCGCCGAGCGTTATCCGGAAGTACGGTTCGACACGACCATGTCGTTCACCGATTTCTCCGAGGAGGGCGCGCCGTTCCCGAAAAGCGAACTCCCCCGGTTGCGCGACCTCGGCGACCGCATCATGTTCGGCAGCGACTTCCCGAACATCCCCTACCCGTACACCCACGCACTCGAGGCCGTCGCGCGTCTCGATCTCGGCGACGACTGGCTACGCGGGGTGCTCTACGAGAACGCCGCCGAGTTGTTCGGGGTCGGCTGAGGTCCGCTGCCTCTCACAACACCTGAGACAGAAAAGCGCGCAATCGTTCTGATTCCGCCGCGTCGAAGATCTGCTCGGGTTTGCCGGTTTCCACCACGGCACCGTGATCCATGAACAGGACGCTGTCGGAAACGTTGCGGGCATAACCCATCTCGTGGGTGACGACGACCATCGTCATCCCTTCTTCGGCGAGGTCGGCCATCAGCGCCAGCACCCCTTTCACGAGTTCCGGGTCGAGTGCCGAGGTCGCCTCGTCGAAGAACATCACCTGTGGTTCCATCGCCAGCGCCCTGGCGATCGCCACGCGCTGTTGCTGTCCGCCGGACAGACTTCCCGGCCGGGCGTCGGCCTTGTTGGTCAGGCCGACGATCTCGAGCTGACGCATCGCGACGGCACGGGCCTCTTCCTTGCCGAGACCGCGGAGCTTGCGCGGCCCGAGTGAGATGTTGTCCACGACGGTCTTGTGCGGGAAGAGGTTGAAGTGCTGGAACACCATGCCGATCCGGCGCCGGAGCTCGTCGGGATTGTCCCCGAGAACCGATCGACCGTCGAGGAGCACGTCGCCCTGATCGGGTTCGTGTAGCCGGTTGAGTACTCGCAGCAGCGTCGACTTCCCGGATCCGGATGGCCCGATCACGGTCGTCGTGGTCCCCGCGTCGACCTGGATGTCGACCCCACGCAAAACGTGGTTCTTGCCGAACGACAGGTGCAGGTCGGTACCGGTCAGGGAGACCGCCTCGCGTGCGGTGATGGTGTCGGCCATGTCGCTCATCCCTTCTCGACCGCCGTTGCCGGCAGCGGGTCGTCCTCGACGTCGGCGGGGCGGCCGGTGCGCAACCGGTTGTCGATGTAATTCACGAGGTGTGTGAGGGGAATCGTCAGGACGAGATAGACGATGCCCGCCGCCACCAGCGGCGAAAGGTTGCCGGTCTGCGCGTTGAGGTCTCGGCCGACCGCGAACAGCTCTCGTTGACTGGCCAGCAGGCCGAGGAAGTAGACCAGCGAACTGTCCTTGATCAGGCTGATGAACTGATTCATCAGCGCCGGTAGGACGCGCCGCACACCCTGTGGGATCACGACGAGCCGCATCGACTGCCGATAGCTGAAACCGATGGCGCGCGAGGCCTCCATCTGCCCGTCGTCGACGCTCTGGATACCCGATCGGAAGATCTCGCCGATGTAGGCGGCGGCGAGCAGTGCCAACGCGACGGCGCCGAGCCAATAGGGGTTGTTCCCGGTGAGGTTCTTGACCACCGGGCCCACCCCGAGACCGACGAGCAGAATCACCACCACTGCGGGCAGACCGCGGAAGATGTCGGTGTACACACGGGCCGGCCAGCGCAGCCATCGCGAGCGGGAGATGCCGGCGACGGCCAGCAGCATGCCGAGGATGGTGCCGAGGACACCGGACACGAGCGACAGGATCAGGGTGTTGACCAGTCCGGTCTTGATCAGGTCGGGGAAGGACTCCCGGTAGAGGTCCCAGTTGAAGAACGTGCTGCCCAGCTGGGCGAAGGTGCCCTTCGGTGCGGTCGACTCCTCCGCCTTCCCCGCGTTCTCGGCTTCGTTCTCCTTGGCGATGGCGGCGAAATCCGGCAGTTTCGGCTCGGGTGCGGCCTTGCTGCCGGGCTTCCAGCCGTCCGGCAGTTCACGCGGCACCCAGTCGGTGTAGAGCTTCGCATAGGTGCCGTCGGCGATGATGGCGTCGAGTCCGGAGTTGAGCGCCGCGACGAGTTCCGGTTTGTTCTTGCCGACCGCCCAGGCGACGAAGTTGTTGACACTGAAGGTGTTCTCGACGATGGCGGTGCCGTCACCGTCCTTCACCGCTCCCTCCGCCTGCTGCGAGGGGGCCACCCAGGCGTCGATCTGGCCGCTCTTCAGGTTCGCGTACGCGGTCGCATAGTCGGGGAACTTCACCGGGTCGAGCTTGAGCGTGTTGATCACGTAGTCGTCCTGGACGGTGCCCTGGACGACGCCGATCCTGGTGGAGTCACTCAGGTCCGAGAAGCCCTTGATCGATCCGCTCGTCGGTGCGACCAGCGAGAAATAGCCGAAGTCGTAGCCGTTGGTGAAGTCGACCGTCTTGCGTCGCTCGTCGGTGGTGGTGATCGACGACGACCCCACGTCGAACCGGTTGTTGGCGACCTGCGAGAGCAGTCCGGCGAACTCGGTCCCGGAGAACTGGATCTGCAGGCCGAGCTTGGCCGCGACCGCCTTGAGCAGCTCGTTGTCGAAGCCGGTGAAGACGCCCTGCCCGTTCACACAGATGCTGGGGCCGGCGTCGGACAGGGTGCCGACCGAGATCGTGCCGGGTTTCAGCAGGCCGAGAGCGTTGGTGTCGATCTGGTCGACCGGGGTCGTGGTGGCGGTGGTGTAGCGGTCCTCGCCGCCCTGATCCGCCGCCGCCATGTTGGTCGGGGCCGCCGATGCCGACGCCGCACCGGCAGGCGTACAACTGTCCGGCGGCGCGGCGGCAGCGCGAGGAGCAGGGCCCCCGACGGCGGCCATCAGTCCGATGATGGCCACGACCACCAGGAATGCCAGGTGGCGGACCGGTCTGGGAGCGGAGCGAGCCGAAGCCGGACGGGTGGCAGTCACCTCAGCACATTAGCGAGCGATGACGGCGAACACCCAACACTTCCGCTCATCGCTGCGCGAAACCCCCGGTGTCAGACCGACCCCTGTGCCGCCATCCGCGCCCGCACCTCGGGACGACGCAGCGGTGGCACGGTCTTGGGCGGCTGCCGCCGCTCGGGCAACACGTCGAGCAGCGCGTGGGTGGCCTCGGTGACCTGCTGCACGGCCAGCTCGAAGGCCTCGACGTTGGCCGACGACGGATGTCGGATGCCACTCACCTTGCGGATGTACTGGCGGGCCGCTGCCTCGATCTCCTCGTCGGTCGCCGCGGGCTCCAGACCACGCAGCTCGGTGATGTTGCGGCACATGGTGGGCTCCTGGTCTCGATACGTCTCCTCGCTTCGCTCGTCGACCACTCGACCAGCGGACAAGGTGTTCAGTCAGCGATCTTGACGACCGCTTTCCCCAGGATCCGCCCTTCGGCCAGATCGGTCAACGCCTTGGGCAGTTCGTCGAGCGAATAGGTGACGTTGACCTGCGGCTGGAGACCTGCGGCGATCATCTCGGCCAGTTCGTCGTGCAGCATCTCCGGCACTCCGGGATGGGTTCGCACGTACTCGCCCCACGCGGCGCCGACGACGGAGATGTTGCGGAACAGCACCCGGTTGAGCTTGACCGTCGGGATACCGCCCGCAGCGAAACCGATGACCACATAGCGCCCGTCGGGGGCGACCTGACGCAGCGCCTCGTCGAAGACCTCTCCGCCCGAGGGGTCGATCATGACGTCCACGCCTTCGGGTGCGACCTCCCGGAGCTTGTCGCCCCAACCATCTTCGAGCGCGACGATCTCGTCGGCACCCGTGCTGCGCAGCAGCTCCTCGGCGCCCTTGCGATGGACGATGGCGATCACCTTGGCGCCCATCGCCTTTGCCACCATGATCGACGCGGTACCGACGCCGCCCGCAGCGCCGAGGACACCGACGATCTCGCCGGGCGCGGTCTGTGCGCGGAGCTTCAGCGCGAACAACGCCGTCTGGTAGTTGATGCCCATCGCCGCACCCTGGTCGAAGGACAGCCCCTCTGGTAGCGGCAACAACTGCTCGGGCGCCGCGGCGACCTGCTCGGCGAAACCGCCGACGATGGACGCCACCAGCACCTTGTCGCCCGCCTTCACCGACGAGCCGGCAGGAGCCTCGCGGACCACGCCCGCCACCTCGGTACCCGGGGTGAAGGGCGTCGGCATGCGCAGCTGATATTTGCCCTGACTCATCAGGAGGTCGGGGAAGCAGACACCACACGACTTGATGTCGACGAGGACCTGTCCGTCGGCCGGCGTCGGGTCGGCGACGTCGGTCAGTTCCAGTCCAGCGGGTCCCGTCTCGGCGGTGAGCACTTGTGCTTTCATACGGCTCACCCTACGCGGCCGGCAATATCGACCGGATAGGATCAGCGGTATGACTGCATCGTCGGCAAGGACGCCGAACGCACCATCGCCGGAGCGTCTCAAAGTGGCCGAAGAGGCCCCCGGATTCATGCCGCTCGACGAGGCACAGACACTTTTCGAGATCGCGGGAGAGTATCTGGCCCAGCCGAATTCGACTCGAGTCGGAATCGAGATCGGCACCTACTGTGGCAAATCCACCGTCTTCCTCGGCGCGGCCGCCGAACACTACGGGGCGACCATCGTGACGGTCGATCATCATCGTGGCTCCGAGGAGCACCAGCCCGGCTGGGAGTACCACGACAAGTCCCTCGTCGACCCGCACACCGGGACGCTCGACACCTCGACGCGCTTCCGCCGGACCATGTACGACGCGGGCCTCGAGAACACCGTGATCGGCATGCTCGCAGGGTCGGCCATCGCCGCGAAGGTGTGGGGCAAGCCTGCCGACTTCGTGTTCATCGACGGTGGCCACAGCATGCAGGCCGCGCAGAACGACCTCGACGGCTGGGCGCCCTGGGTGCGCATCGGCGGCGCCCTGCTCATCCACGACGTGTTCCCGAACCCGGAGGACGGCGGACGGCCGCCCTACGAGATCTATCGTCAGGCGCTGGCCACCGGGCAGTTCACCGAGGTGCGGGCCGAGGGCTCGCTGCGCGTGCTCCGTCGCGACGGCGGCGAGGTCGGCACCCCCCTCGGCTGACCCCACCCCACCCCGGTCCCGCCCCGCCCCCCGTTCGTCCCCCGGGTATCACTTCGCCCACCGCAAGCACGCGGAGGACGAGACCATACCCGGGGGACGAACGGGGGGCGGAGGATGCCGTCACCGGAGGATGCCGGCGGCTCGGAGGGCTGCGATCACCCTGGCGTGGAGAATTCTGGGGCGCATGGAATCCGACCATGTCCATCGGACGACCAGCGGTCCCGTCGCGCGGATCGCATCCTCGCGGAGTTTCTCCTCATAGATGACGTCCTCGGGCAGCGGGTCCCCGAACGGGCTCGACCGGTGATACTTGAGGCGACCGTCGAACTCTCCGACAACTCGGAGCACGCCGTCGACATCCCGCCAGCCGAAGTCGCCGCGCACCGTCTTGCGTTCCCCCTCGAGGTCCACCGGGATCACGACCTGCAGATCAGGTGTGGGGATCAGTGGGTTCTCGGAGAGCACCAGTCGGCTCACGGACTCACCGACGCTCTCTGACAATCCGTTCGCCGAGACCACGGTCGATCGCAGCATCGCAATGCCGTGGTGCCGTCGCAGTTGGTCGACCTGCTCTCCGATCTCTCCCATCGTCACGCCGAGGTGCAGACCCGAATCGAGAACGCAGACCCCCTGGGCAAATGTGCCGGTGCGCGCGACGTCGCATATCGCTCGGGCACGCGAGGTGACCGGGATGTCGTCGACGATCTCGATATCGGATTCTCTGAGTGCGGCCTGCTGGACGATCCCGCGCTTGATGGTCTTCCCCGTTGTGGCGGAGGTGAAGTGGACGGCCGTGAGATCAGGTCTCAGCAGCGGGATGTGATGCATCGCGGCCCCGAGACGTGGCTGGCGGTGCGCTTCGGTCCTCCGTTGAGCGATGCGGCGATGACCGTCGCGCGGTATCGCTCGAGTTTGGCGGAATAGCCGTCGGCGGACTCGCCTGAGGTTGGTAGGTAAGCGCCGTGCCAGACGCGTTCCTTGGCCCCGGTCGTGACGTCACGACGCAGCCCGGCGTCGGTCATGCCCTTGTCCAGCGCGTCGGCCCGGAACACCAGATGTTCGGCGCCGATGTCGAAGTCGTCCATGACCCGTCATCATGCCGCGATCTCGCGCCGGTGCCCCGAATCCATCCACAGGCCGCATCACCGCCGGCCGCCCCAAGTTCCTCCCCCCGATCTTGTTTCGCTCTCCGACTGCGGCCGGACGAGGAAGCAAGACCCGGGGGACGAACCGTCAGGACATCATCGCCCGCACTTTGCCGAGCACGTCGGGGTAGCGCTGCAGGTGCGCGCCGCCGTTCACGTCGAAGGCGGCTCCGGTGATCCACGCGGCCTTGTCCGATGCGAGGAACACCGCCATGTCCGCTATCTCCTCCGGACGACCGCTGCGGCCCAACGGAGTGTTCTCGATGTACTCCTCGGTGAGCCCCGGAACCATCGACAGTCCGGCTGTGAGCGGGGTGTCGACAACGCCGGGCGCGATCGCATTGACCCGCACCCGGCGCGGCGCCATCTCCAGCGCGGCCACCTCGACGAGCATCGTGACACCGGCCTTCGACGCACAGTAGGCACCGACACCGTTGCCGGGCTGACGCCCGTTCAGGGATGAGATCACGGTGATACTGCCGCCCTCGACGACGCGTTGGCCTGCATGTTTGAGCACCAGGAACGACCCGGTGAGGCAGACGTCGATGGTGGTCTGCCAGTGTTCGAGCGGCAGTTCGGTGATGGCGCCGGGAATCGTCAGACCGGCACAGCTCACGACGGCATGCAGATCCGGTACCGCCTCGAAGCCCGCGGCCACCGATTCCTCGTCTGTCACGTCCATCGTCACCGCGTTGGTGGTACCGCCGATCTCGTCGGCGGCCGTCCGCGCCGCATCGGCGTTCACGTCGGCGATGGTGACGGCATATCCCTCGGCGGCCAGCGCCCGCGCGGTCGCCAGACCGATACCCGACGCTCCGCCGACGACAACGGCAGCAGGCGAGCCGCTCATGAGTCACCGCCCGTGGCGGCCGTCTCGGCTGCGGGCGCGAGGTGTGCGGTCAGGAATGACAGTTGATGCGCGACAGCGGGTTCGAACCAGTCCTTGCCCGCGAAGACGTCGAAGTGATCGCACGGGTAGTGTCGCACCTCGGCGCGCGCCTTGAATCCCGCCTTCGCCGCGGCGTGGGGTGGTGCGCCCTGATCGAAGTCGGCGATCTGCATCAGGACCGGCGCGGTGATCGCATCGGCAGACTTGTCGGCGCGGAAGTTGCCGAGTTCCAATCCGATCGACGCGTCCACCTCGTTGCGCCACGACGGACCGGCGATCGCGAGATAGTCCTCGTAGAAGCCCGGCGACGTCAGCGCGGCCTTCTCTCCCGGCCTCCCGACCACCGGCATCATCGTCGGCGGCCGTCCCATCTTGCCTGCAAGGGCGCTGCCGATCCCGACGACGGTCGATCGCGCCATCCCACCCGCACCGACCTGTGGATAGTGGTGAACTCCTGCCGCGAGACCGTTGACGAGCGGCACCATCGCGATCACGGCGCAGATGTCGGACCGGTCTGCGGCCACGACCAGCGTGTGACCACCGGATTGCGAGACGCCCCAGAGGATGACGCGCTCGGGGTCGACCCCCTCCTGACGCTTGGCCGCGACGATCGCCGCGCGATAGTCATCGGCTTGTCCGGCCATCGAGATCCGTTGTCGTGGTTCGCCACCCGACAAGCCGAATCCTCGATAGTCGAAGGCGAACACCGCGAGTCCGGCGTCGGCGAGGCGCTGCGCGTAGGGCTCGAGACCGGAGTCCTTGGTGCCGGCGAACCCGTGTGCCATCACCACCACGGGCCGACCCGCCGGGGTGTCGAACTCTGACGAGTCAGAGCCCGGGAAATACCAGGCGTCACAGCCTGTTCCGTGGGAATCGAAGGTGATGGTCGTCCTGGTCGTCGTCACTGCGGACCTCCCGGTGCGGCCGCGGCGGCGACCATCGGCTCGTCATGCTCCTCGACCCGGGCCCATGCAGGCGCGCCCTGAACCCTGGCGCGACCGAGACCCGCCGGGATCTCCTTGGCGCGGATGTTGTGTTCGTAGAGGTAATGGTCGAGTTGCTGGGTGTGCCGGGGCCGGTCGAGCATGTGACCGGTGAAGAACTGCTGATCCTCGGCGATCACCCGATGCATCTCCGGCTCCGACGGCAGGCGATACCGCCCGACGGCGTAGGCGCCGAGCAGTCGTGCCTGACATTCGACGAACGGGAACAGTGTCGGGGTCGCTTGCGCGAACCCGGCGAACACGAGATCGTCGATGCCCGGGTAGAACATTCGCTTGTACAGATCGATCCGATTGTCCGGTGCGCTGATGAAGTCCGGATCGAAGAACGGGAAGGTGATGTTGTAACCCGTTGCGTAGATGATGATGTCGAAGTCGTCGGAAGTACCGTCCTCGAAATGGACGGTGTCACCGTCGAACCGCGCGATGTTGGGCTTCGGGATCACGTCACCCGAGCCGAGGCGCAGCGGCAGCTCCACCGACTGCGTCGGATGCGCCTCGAAGAACTTGTGATTCGGCGTCGGCAGTCCGAAGTCCTCCGGACGTCCAGCGGTCATCGGCTGCATGACCTGCATGAATTTCCGCTGCCACGAGAACGGGATGTACGGCGAGGTGTGGTAGTACCGGTCGGCCGGTTTGCCGGCGAAGTACTTCGGCACGATCCAGGCGCCCGATCGCGTCGACAATGTCAGCTTGTTGCCGAGCGCCTTCGACGACAGCTCAACCGCGATGTCGGCGGCGCTGTTCCCGAGACCGACAACCAGAATCCGCTTGTCCGAGAACTCGTGCGGGGTCTTCGGATCGATGTAGTGGTGCGCATGCATGGTGGTCCCGGCGAACTCGCCGGGGAACTCGGGAAACCTCGGGTCCCAGTGGTGTCCGTTCGCGACCACCAGGAGGTCGAACCGGCGTCGACCGCCCCGTTGGGTCTCGAGTTCCCACCCCCCGCCGTCGAGCCGACGGGCATGGGTGACACCGTTCTCGAACTCGATGTTGTCGAGCAACCCGAACGCCTGCGCGTAGGAGTCGAGATAGCGCTTGATCTCTGAGTGATGCGGGAAGTCGGGGTACTCATCGGGCATCGGGAAGTCACGGAACGACAGCTGATGCTTGGACGTGTCGATGTGCAGTGAGCGGTATGCGCTGCTGTGACCGTTCGGGTTGCCGAACGCCCAGTTCCCACCGATCCGGTCAGACGATTCGAAGCAGGTGTACGGCACGCCGTAGTCGGCGAGCATCTTTCCGGACGTGAGACCGCTGATCCCTGCCCCGATGACCGCGGTACGCGGTAGATATGTGCTCATGGTTCCTCGCCTGAGTTGCCCGCATACCGGGCGGTAGACAGATTATTCATTCTGTCTACCGCATTTCGACGCCAGGGTAAACAGAATCCGGAATTTGTCTACAGATTTGCTAGGGTGCGAACGTGAGCGAGGCACCGACGAATCCGCAACCGACGGGCTCCGTCACTGCCCGACTCCTCGACGCGTGCGAGAAGCTGCTCGCCGAGAAGGGAATCCGCTCGACCACCATGCAGGAGGTCGCGGAGACGGCCGGGGTGTCCCGGGCCTGGCTCTATCGACACTTCCCGGACAAGTCCACGCTCATCGGCGCCGCGATCGTGCGGCTCAACGAATCGTTCTGGGGTGACGCCGTCGCCGAACTCGAGGCAATCGACGGCCTCGATCGGCAGGTGAGTGCAGGCGTACGCATCGGCCGTGGCGCCTACGACGATCCCGGAACGCTGCTGATGCGGTTGCGGACCACCGAACCCGACGAATTCGCAGCGTGCGCCGGCGCCGGAGTTGCCGGCCTGATACCCGACCTGGCAGCCTTCTGGCGCCCGTTCATCGACGCCGCCGCCGAGCGCGGCGAGATCCATCCCGATCACGATCTCGACGAGGTGTCCGAATGGGTCGCGCGGGTGCTGATCAGTCTGGGCACCGTCCCCGGCGACGCGGTCGATCCCGATGACGCCGACGCGGTGCTGCGTCAGGTTCGGCGGTATCTGATGCCGGGGTTGCGGGCATCTCCGGGTCAGTGAATAGGCATGTGGCGCAAGTGGTCTCGATACGCCTCTCGCCTAGCGGCTCGACGCTGCTCGACCAGCAGGTAGAAGCTCCACCCGCAGGTTGAGTAGCGACGCACGAGCGGAGCGAGTCCGACGCGTATCGAAACCGAGCAGGCGCGATGGAGCCCCTCAGACCGCGGCCGGGGCGAGACCGAGTTTCCCGGCGAGCTTCGCGAGGTAACCGCTCGCGCGCTCCACACTGTCGTCCGGCAGTCCGTAGAGGACGGTGGTCACACCGATCTCACGCCACTTGTCGAGGCGTTCGGGAACCGGCTTGAAGTCGAGTACGACGATCTGCGGTTCCCCGTCGCGGCCCGCCTCCGACCAGATGCGCTTGAGGAGTTCCACCGAACCCTCGATGTCGTCTTCACCGGGCGTGGTGATCCAGCCGTCCGCACTGCGTGCGATCCACTTGAAATTCTTCTCGTTGCCTGCCGCGCCGACGAGGGTCGGGATCGACGATTGCGGCGGCTTGGGCCACGCCCAGCTGGCACCGAAATCGACGAACTCTCCGTGATATTCGGCCTCTTCCTGAGTCCACAACGCACGCATCGCCTCGAGGTATTCGCGCAGCATGGTCCGCCGGCGCTTCGGCGGCACGTGATGATCACCGAGTTCGTCGAGGTTCCAGCCGAATCCGACGCCGAGGGTGACACGGCCGCCGGAGATGTGATCCAGGGTGGCCAATGTCTTCGCCAGCGTGATCGGATCCGACTGCACCGGAAGAGCCACCGCGGTGGCCAGGCGGATCCGTTCGGTGACCGCGGCGGCCGCGGCCAGGGAGGTCCACGGATCCAGAGTCCTCATGTAGCGGTCATCGGGCAGCGAGGAGTCGCCGGTCTGCGGATGCGCCGCGTCGCGCCTGGTGGGGATGTGACCGTGTTCCGGCACGTAGTACGCAGCGAATCCGGCCTCTTCGATCAGCGGGGCGAGCACATGGGGCTTGAGCCCACGATCACTGGTGAACTGCACGATTCCGAATTCCATGAACCCTCCAACGCCGCGTCGCGATATGTCACGTCCAACCCTGGACGACTGACTGGACACCAGTCTAGGTCATTCAGCGCCCGACGGCCAGGTTTTGTCGCACGTCGCGGAAGATCCCGTTGGCCGCACTGGTCCGACTGATCGCATCAGCAGCGAGAATGACCGCCGCCGACGTCCAGCAACTCTTCTCTACCGGCCACCGTTTGCCGTCGGAATAGACCAGACCGGTCCAGTAGGAGCCGTCGGGATCCCGAAGGTGCTGAATGGATTCCACGAGCGTGACCGCATCTCCGGTGTCCCCGAGCGCATCGAGGGCCAGCGCGAGCTCGCAGGTCTCGGCGCCGGTGACCCACGGCCGATGGTCAACGCAGCGAACACCTTTGCCGTCGACCACGAACTCGTCCCACCGGCGTGCGATGTGTTCCTGGCCCGCCCGGCCTCGCAACGCGCCGCCGAGAATCGGGTAGTACCAGTCCATCGAGTGATCCGACGGCGGTTCGAAGATCTCCGGCCGGTCGCGGATCGCGTCGCCGAGCGCGGCGTGCGCGGTCACCCACTCCTGATCCGGTTGACCTACCTCGTCGGCGATCCGGATCGCGCAGTCGAGCGCCTGGAAAATGCTTGCGTTGCCGGTGATCTGGGCCTGGTCGAACATCGCTCCGGTGCCGTGGTCCCCGCCCCACCGGAACGCGCCGTCGGGACGCTGGAACTTCATCACCAGGTCGATCGCCGACCACACCATCGGCCACATCCGATCGAGGAACCTCGTGTCACCGGTGATCAGGTAGTGATGCCAGACCCCGACCGCGATGTAAGCGCAGAAGTTGCTGTCGACGTTCGCATCCTCGACGTGGCCGATGACGGTACGGATGGGCCACGAACCGTCCTCGCGCTGCAGGCGCCGCGACCACTCGTAGGCCGCCTCCGCCTCCGCGACACGTCCGGTCACCGACAGCGCCATCGCCGACTCGATATGGTCCCACGGATCGGTCTGACCACCCGGGAACCACGGCAGTGCACCCGAGTCCTCTTGCATCGCAGCGACAGCGGCGCCCGTGGCGTCCGTCTGCTGCGCGGTCAGTACCCCGGCGATCGCCGGAAACTGCGTCACGGTGTCCCGGAGTCGGCCGGCTTCCGTAGGTACAGGGCCACCGACTTGCCGATGAACGGGTTGAGTGCCTGCTCCCCCGCCCGGGTCAGCCACGGCTTGCTCATCATGTCCCAGACGAGCAGCTGGTGATATCCCTTCACCAGGAGGTTGTCGTTGTTCTCCACGCCGACAGCACATTTCAGCCACCAGTACGGCGCGTGAAGTGCGTGCGAGTGATCGGTACCGGTGACCTCGAGCCCCGCGCGGGTCAGCTTGTCGGCCAGTTCGGACGCCTTGTAGATCCGGACGTGACCGCCTTCCACCTCGTGGTACTCATCCGACAATGCCCAGCAGACCTTCTCGGGCCAGTAGCGGGGCACGGTGACGGCAGCGACCCCGCCCGGCTTGAGTATCCGCACCATCTCGGCCATCGCGGCTTCGTCACCTGGGATGTGCTCCAGGATCTCGGACATCAGGACGACGTCGAAGCTGTTGTCGGCGTACGGAAGACGAAGTGCGTCACCGACCTCGGCCCGCGCTTTCGCATCGGCCGGCACGTGCCCTTCGGCCATCATCGCGTCGAACATCTCGCCGACATCGGCCATGTCGGATTCGGACTGGTCGAAGGCGATGACATCCGCGCCGCGCCGGAACATCTCGAACGAGTGCCTCCCCTGCCCGGCACCGATATCGATCGCCTTGGTCTGCGGACCCACCCCCAGGCGGTCGAAATCCACTGTCAGCACGCGTGTTCCCTTCGTCGATCCGTGATGTTGCTGTGGTCAGCCCGCGACCGGGCCGGGCTCGGTCGCCACGCCCCCATCGCGCGCGACTCGTTCCAGAACGGTTTCGTAGTGAGCCGCGGTCTTGGCGGCCACCGCCGCCCAGCTGTACCGGTCCTCGACGCGGCTCCGGCCGCCCTGACCGAGTCGACGCCGCAGCTCGGCATCGTCGAGCAGGCGTCCGATGGACTGGGCGAGTTTGCCGGAATCGCCCGGCGGCACCAGCAGAGCCGCCTCCTCCTCGGTTCCGACGACCTCGGGAATCGCACCGGCGCGGGTCGCGACGAGCGGGGTCGCGCAGCTCATCGCCTCGACCGCAGGAAGCGAGAAGCCCTCGTACAGGGATGGGACACAAGCGACCTCGGCCGACGCCAGTAGGTCGGCCATCTCCTCGTCCTCCAGGCCGGAGACCACGCGGACCCGATCTCCGATGGCCAGGTCGTCGATCATCTTGGCCGACGGACCGTTCGGGTCGAGTTTGGACACCAGTACCAGTTCGACCTGACGCTCCGCACTCAGTTTCGCGATGGCCTCCAGCAGGTACGAGACACCCTTGAGCGGCGCGTCGGCACTGGCGACGCAGGCGACGCGTCCCGGGACACGTTCGACGCCCGGACGGAAAACATCCGTGTTGACGCCGAGCGGGATCGTGGTGATGCGGCCCGACGGGATGTCGAATGCCTTGCGGATGTCGACCTCGCTGCTGCGGGACACAGTGAGCAGTTCGGGGATTCGCCGGGAGACGCGACCCTGCATCCGCAGGAACGAATGCCATCGCCATGCGGTGATCTTGCGCCAGCCCTTGGCCGCCTTGACCGCCAGTGTGCGATCGCGGGTGATCGGGTGATGGATCGTCGCGATCAGAGGGAAGCCGGCCTTCTGGATGTCGAGCAAGCCGTAACCGAGGCATTGGTTGTCGTGGACGATGTCGAAATCGTCCCTCCGCTGCTTCAGCAGTCGGGCCACCCGCAGACTGAAGGTGAGTGGCTCACCGAAGCTCGCGGTCCACATCGACCCGACCTCGAGCGCATCGATCCAGTCGCGGTACTCGCTCGGTCGCGGGGTACGGAACGGGTCCGGCTCGTCATAGAGCGCCATGCTCGGCACCTTGGTGAGCTTGACTCCCGCATCGATGGCGACCTGGTCGAGTTCGGGATATGGCTGGCCGGAGAAGATCTCGACCTCGTGCCCGAGCAGTGCAAGCTCTCGGGACAGGTGACGGACGTAGACTCCCTGACCGCCACAATGCGGCTTGCTGCGATACGACAGCAGTGCGACGCGCATCCCTACTGCACCGGTTCCATACCGGCGGCGACCTCGAACTCGTTGAGCGAGACGAACTTCACGCGTCGGCGACCGGCAGACTTGCCGGCATTCTTCTCGGCGGCATCGATGGCCTTCCAGCCATCCATGTCGATCCGACGGGCACCGCGGTCCGACACGATGTCGGCGACGTCGTCGCGAGACGTGGCCGGGCTCGAGAACGACCCCGCCACATAGTCTTTCAGTACGGCCTCCGCGGTCTCCTGACCACATATCCGATTCATGCCGATCCCCCCGGTCGCACCACGTTTGATCCATCCAGTGACGAAGAGTCCCGGCACGACCTCACCGTCGGCCGCGACCTGAACCCTGCCGTCGGTGTTCGGCACGACGCCGTTCACATCGTCGAACGGCAGGTCGATGACAGGTACGCCACGATAGCCGATCGCCCGCAACACCACTCCGGTCTCGATGTCGAAGTGCTCCTCCGACGGGGTCACCGCCACCCGTTCGGTGCCCGGCGCGTACACGTTGCGCACGCACGTCAGCCGCTCCACGTGCCCGTCGCCGCTCAGCTCCATCGGCGAGACCAGGAAGCGGAACACGATGCGCCGGTTCCCCTCGGTGGCCGGCCGCTCGGCGAACTCCCGCGCCAGGCGGATCTTGGTCGCGATGGTGGAATCCAGGGTGTCGTCCTCGAGTGCGGCCTCACTGGCCGGATCGAGGACGAGTTCCTCGGGATCGATCACGACGTCGACACCCTCGACATCACCGAGCGCCAGGAACTCGCTGTTGGTGTACGCCGCCTGCGCGACGCCACGCCGGGCGAGCAAGACGACCTCCTTGACATTCGACTCACGCAACGTTGCCAGCGCGTGATCGGCGATGTCGGTCTTCGCGAGTTCGTCGGGATCGCTGACCAGGATGCGCGCGACGTCGAGGGCCACGTTGCCGTTTCCGACGACCACCGCCCGCTCCGACGACAGATCGACGTCGAGGTCGGCATAGTCGGGATGGCCGTTGTACCAGGCGACGAACTCGGTGGCCGGGATGGATCCGGACAGATCCTCTCCCTCGAGCCCGAGACGTTTGTCGGTGGACGCACCGACCGCGTAGACCACCGCGTGATAGCGCTCGACGAGCTCGGCGTGCGTGATGTGCTTTCCGACCTCGACGTTCAGGAAGTACTGGAAGTTCCGCTTTGCCGCCGTCGCCGCGAAAGTCTTCTCGACGCCCTTGGTGGGTGCGTGGTCGGGCGCGACGCCGGCCCGCACGAGACCGTAGGGCGTCGGCAGCCGATCGAACATGTCGACCTTGACCTGAGGCTTGCGCACGAGTTCCTCGGCCGCGTAGAAGGCCGCCGGACCGGCGCCGATGATGGCGACATGCAGTTCGCCGTCGGGCAACTGCGGCGCCTTCTTCGGGGGTACCAGGCCGCCCTCGACGTCGTGGTCCTTGTAGTAATCGGCGTTGATCTGCAGATACGGTTCGTCGCGCTCCTCGAGTTGGTCATCGGGGAGGATCGCCTCCACCGGACACTCGTCGATGCACGCGCCGCAGTCAATGCACGTCTCCGGATCGATGAACAACATCTCCGCCGTGAAGAACTCCGGCTCATCGGGCGTGGGATGAATGCAGTTGACCGGACACACGCTGACACAACTGGCGTCGTTGCAACATGGTCGGGTGATCACATGCGCCATCTGCTGTTTCCTCGTAATCCAACACGTGGAACGTGTTCTAGTTTTCTCGTCCTGCGTATCTTAACTGTAAAGATACCGGTGGCTGAAAGTAGGGACCGAGTGAGCACCTCGCAAGCAGCGGGAACAACGTTCGAACCATTGTCCGATCGCAAGGAGGGAGCTCGATACTTCGAGGCCGACTATCGCGTCCGGACCGGAGACGTGGACCAGGATATGCGCGTGCGGCTCGATGCCGTGGCGCGCTACCTGCAGGATGTCGCCAACGACAACATCGAGGCCACCGACTACGGCGCCTCCGATCCGTTCTGGATCGTCCGGCGGACCGTGATCGACGTGATCCGCCCGTTCTCCTGGCCTGCCGCGGTGACCGCGCAGCGGTGGTGTGGGGCACTGTCCACACGCTGGACCAACATGCGCGTGCGTCTCAGCGCCGAACACGAGACCAACCGCTTCAACCCCGACGAACGCGAACCGGGACTCATCGAGACCGAGGCGTTCTGGATCAATGTGAACGATCAGGGGATGCCGTCGCGCATCACCGACGAGATGTTCGAGATGCTCTCGGAGATGACCGATGAACACCGGCTGCGCTGGAAGTCCATGAATCCGGACAAGGCGCCCGATCCGTCGTCGATCGAGCTCGAGGACCGCGAGCACGTTCTGCGCATCACCGATTTCGACCCGTTCAAGCACCTCAACAACGCGGCCTACCTGGAGGCGATCGAGGACGAGCTCGTCGCCCATCCCGATCTGGTGGACGGTCCGCACCGCGCTGTCATCGAGTATCTGCGGCCGATCGTGCCCGGCTTGCCGATCACCCTGCGACGGGTACGGGAACCGGAACGGCTTCTCGTGTGGATGCTGATCCCGGGTGACGACGGACCGGTGGTCGCGGCGACGGTGTCGGTGTCGAAGCTGCCGAGAGCGTGACGCCTGACTACTGACCGCCGCTGAGAAGCAGCTCCATCAGTTTGATCGGCGCGGCACACGGGTCCGCGGGCACCGCTGCCGTGCGCGGTTCGACCCACCATGTGAAGACACCGCGACTCGGGGCGCGCGCTGTGACCCCACAGACTGCGGGTCGCTGCGGATCGCGCTGGGTGAACGCCGCCTGGCTGGCCACCTTGATGTTCTCGGTCTCGTAACCGAGCTTCTTGGCGGTCTGCTTCTCGACGTTCGGGTCCCCCCACTCGAACCAGTTGAAGGTGACACTCGCCGAGGTGGCGCCCTCGACGAGCCAACGGCAGATCGCCCCGTTGAAGGTGCCGCGGGCGACGCTTCCGCCGACCGCCTGCGCGATCTGCGCCGTCGAGAGGACCTCGCATTCGAGGAGCAGCTTGTCGTACTGATCGGTGTCTACGTGTCCCTGCTGCTCGCCGTCGGCGGCGCCGACGGCCACCGGCTCGCCGTCGATGTCGCGGGCGCACGCCGTCCCGAGACCGAGGACCAGCAACAGCACCGCGATCAGCGTGAACAGGCGTTTCACGATGCACGCTCGATCGAGAGCCGGGAGAGTTCGCGGGTCGAATCGCAGATCTGATCTGTCGCGGGCGGCGGCTGTGCGCTCCCGAGCGCCTGCGTACCCGCGCTCACCGACCATTCGAAGAAGTCGGCGCCGAAGGCGATACCGATCTCGCAGATCCCCATGTCGGATGCGATGAACCCCTTGTGCCCGTCGATGTCGATGTCCTTGGTGGATTCGCGTGACAACTGCTCGGTGGCCCGTTCGCGGCCGATCGGGGACCCGCGATACCAGTTGAACGAGGCCACCGGCCCAGTGCGGTCGTTGCTGCTGTCCCATTCGCAGACGGACGCATTGTTCACGGTGTTGGCCAGACCGGCGAACTTGGTGATCCGGGTGACCTCCTCGGTCGTGACTCCTCCACACGCGCCGAAGAACGGACCCGCACCGGCCTTACCCGGTGCGTCGGCGGTCGTGGGTGCAGCCGGGTCGTCCGAGTCGTCCGAGCAGCCGGCGAGGGCCACGACCACGACGAGGACAAGGGAGACCAGGAGGCCGCCCTGCATCCGCAGGCGGTCGAGTTCGCGTCGTTCTCGCTTGGTCGGTCGCCCGGCGCCGCGATCCCGGCGCGGCTGGCTCGCGACGATCTCGCGCGGAGGTGGGGGCGGGCTGCGGTCGATGTAGCACTCGGCCGCGGCGGGCGCGGAAACACGTTTGCCGATCAGCTTCGTGACCTCGACGACCCGCTCGTGACCGTGGAGGCGCACCCGGACTTCGTCTCCGATCGCGACGGGTTGTGCAGGCTTGGCGGTCACGCCGTTCACTCGCACATGTCCGCCACGGCATGCCGCACCGGCCGCTGACCGGGTCTTGGTGAGCCGGATCGCCCAGATCCAGCTGTCGACGCGTGTGGTCATCGCTCCTCGGGGTCTACTTCTGACGAGTCAGAAAGTAGTAGCCGGCGCCGGCACCCACAAGGCCCAGCAGGATGGCGAGCGGCCAGTTCAGCAGGAACCCGACGAGGAGGAACACCACGATGCCCGGGGAGACCGCGACGAGACTCATACCGGGGTGCTGACGGACGACTTGGGAGACCGCTTTGCTCTTCGCCGGATCTACCGCCATGGCTCCTCCTTGGTGAGCGGAACGGGGTGACGCTGAGGTTGTCTCCACTGTAACCACGAGAGCGACGCATGCCGCGTGACCGGCGCCGGGGCGGCGCGGCCGTCCCGTCGCGGGGACGCGTCCTCGCGGCCGTCCGCTCTCACCAGCGTGTTCGATCCAGCTGCTCACCGTGATCGCCGGCATCCGCCGCACAACCGAATCCGACCACCCACCGGCCGTCGGACAGCTCGACGCTGCCGAGCATCATCGGGGCTGGTAGCGCGGCCAGGAACTCTCCCAACGCGGCCGGCGACAGCGTCCACACCTCGCCCTGGATGGCCTGGCCACGCTCGGGGTCGCGGAGGAGGCCCGGCTTGGCGGGGACGGTGTCGAGCGCCACGAGGCGGTAGTTCGGCGCGGTGGCCACCTCACGCGACCATCGCGCTCCCCGATCCGAGAGTTCGTGGGTCAACGGGCCCCCGCGCATGTGCGCACCGAACACTGCAAGTTCGGTTGCCGGGGCGCCACTCACCTCGGGCCAGGCAGGCGCGGCATCGGCGGTGCCGTCGAGAAACCGGCGCGCGAGATCGGCGATAGCCGCATCGTCGTGTGCACGCCCCAGGAATGTGACGCCGAATTCTGCACGGGTACCGTCGGTCTCGTCGGTCTGACCGGCCGGCACCGCGAGACCACACAGATCGAAGAGGTTGCAGAAATTCGTGTAGGTGCCCATCCGGGAGTTCACCCCGATCGGGTCCGCGTCCACCTCGGCCAGGGTGGGGTGCATCGGCGCCGTCGGCACCAGCAGGGCATCCGCATCGCCCCACTCCGCCATCGCCTCGGTGTGGAGTTCCGCAAGACGACGACGGGCACGCAGCAGATCAACCGCATCGAAACGCTTTGCGCCGCTGATGATCCCGGACACCACAGGGTCCAGCCCACACCCGGCGGCGTCGACGAATTGTCCGACCGCATCGTAGCGCTCGGCGACCAGGGCATCCTCGTACAGCAACTTCGCCGCGGCCAGGAACGGCCCGAGGTCAATGGGCTTGATCCGTAGTCCCGCGGCCTCGGCCCTGGTGACCGCCGCAGCGAAGGCATCGCGCCACGCGTCGTCGAGTTCGGGCAGATCCGCGGGTACCGCGACGGTCGGCTGCTCGGTGGCGGCCAGCCGCGTGGCCGGACCGAACGGTCGCTTTCCCTGCGCTCTGGCCATCACGGCCATCGCCCGATTCGCGAGATCGAGGTCCGCCGCGAAGATGGTCGCCGTGTCGTAACTCGCGCAGGCGGGCACCACACCCTCTGTCGAGACCACGCCCAGCGTCGGCTTGATCCCGACGATTCCCTGCAGGCCTGCGGGGACGCGTCCCGACCCGGCCGTGTCGGTCCCGATCGCGATGTCGGCTAACCCCAGGGCCACGGCGACGGCCGAACCGGAGCTCGACCCACCCGATATCCGGTCGAGACGTCGCGAATCCCGAACGGCCCCATACGGACTCCGAGTGCCGACGAGTCCGGTGGCGAACTGGTCGAGGTTGGTCTTGCCGATGATCACCGCTCCCGCCGAGCGCAGCGCGGCAACCGCCGGCGCGTCTGCCGACGGCACATAGGCGTAGTCGGGGCACGCGGCGGTGGTCGGGAGCCCGGCCACGTCCACATTGTCCTTGACCGCGAGGACGATTCCCGCCAGTGGCCCGCCGGTGGCCAGCGAGTCCTGATGTTCGGCCAGCACCTCGCTCTGGGGGCGAAGTGCGATGAACACCTCCGGACGGTCGGCCTCGTCGATACGCCGATAGATGTCGGTGATCCTGCTCATGCGACCTTCCCCTGTTCCGCGACCTCCCCTTGCCCGACGGCGTCCGTCAGTGCATCACCCGCCGGTACACTTGCGAACTCACCCTGACGCGACCACCGCTCGCGCTCCTCGGCACGCGCTGCTTCCATCGTGGCACGCCGCCTCGCGATGTCGCCGGCGTTCTCGTCGAGGAACTGCTGGTGCTCGGCGAGCGAGAAGGAGCCGTCGGAGATGCGCACACTGTCGCCGCGGCCTGCTTCCACATCAGCCCGCATGTCGAGGAGTTCCGCCGAACTCACCGGGTACCAACGGATCTGGTCGAAGAACCGGAGCAGCCAGGGGTGCTCCGGGTCGAAGCCCGGCGCAGGCGCCGGATACCGGTGGTTCCACACCTGTGTGGTGCGGCCGACGAACTGGTAACCGCCGGGCCCCTCCATGCCGTAGATGCACATGTAGGCGCCCCCGATCCCGACCGCGTTCTCCGGCGTCCAGGTGCGCGCCGGGTTGTATTTGGTGGTGACCAGGCGATGACGCGGATCGAGCGGCACGGCAACCGGAGCGCCGAGGTAGACGTCGCCCAGCCCCAGCACCAGGTAGCTCGCGTCGAACACGATCTCATGGACATCGTCCACGGACTCCAGACCGTTCATCCGGCGGATGAACTCGATGTTCCACGGACACCACGGTGCGTCGGAACGAACACCGAGCATGTAGCGCTCGATGGCCTCGCGGGTTGCCGGGTCGTCCCATGACAACGGCAGGTGCACGGTCCGGCTCGGGACGACGAGATCTTCCGCGGCCGGCAACTGGCTCTCACACTCGTTGAGCCAAGCGAGCATTCGCCCCTGCGACCACACATCGGGGTCCGCCTTGATCTGCAGTGACCGAATTCCCGGCGTCAGGTCGATGAGTCCGGCGGGTCGCTCGGCGTCGATCCGCTCGCTCAGTGCGTGCACCCGGGCACGCAAGGCGAGATCGAGGTGCATGTCGCCGTACTCGACGAGGATGTTGTCGTCGCCGCTGCGGCGGTAGGTGACCGAGGTGGAGCCGTCCGCGGTGGTGGTGGAACCGAGGATGCCGCCGTCCGGATCGCCGCCAGAGGAGAGAACATCCACAAAGCATGCGCGGCGTCCCAGCCCGGTCTCCGACGGTGACGCGGTCCGATCGCTGCGCACCGGGACGAACTTCACCGTGTCGCCGGGCTTGAGCTGTCCGAGCTTCCACCGCTGAGCTGTCACGACGGTCACCGGGCAGACGAAGCCACCGAGGCTCGGCCCGTCCGGCCCGAGCAGGATCGGCGTGTCGCCGGTGAAATCCAGCGCACCGACGGAATAGGCGTTGTCGTGGATGTTGGAAGGGTGCAGGCCGGCCTCACCGCCGTCGGTGCGGGCCCACTGCGGCTTCGGACCGATCAGCCGGATACCGGTGCGGTCGGAGTTGAAGTGCACCTCGTAAGCCGTGCCGAGGAGGTCCTCGATGTCGTCGGCGGTGAAGAACTCCGGCGCGCTGTGCGGTCCGACGGTGACGCCGAGTTGCCACGTGTGGGTGAACGCCGGCTGCTCGTCACCGAGGACTCGCCGCACCGCGCCGGTGGACAGTCGCGCAAGCGCCAGTTCGTCGCCGTCGTCGAGCTTACGACCGTTGTGACCGCCGAACCGCCCGAGAGTGAAGGTCGACTTGCTGCCCAGATAATCCTCGGCGTCGACCCCACCGGAGATCGCGATGTAGGCGCGCATGCCGAGATCGGCCGCCGCACCGACGTCGAGGACATCGCCGGCCTCGACGTCGATCGGCACCCATTGCGGCACAATCGATCCGTTGACGGTGACCACCGCGGGTGCACCGGTGACCGCCACCCGCGCCGACGCCGCGAAGCGCAGGGCCGGGCCCATCATGGTGGCTTCGAGCGCTGCCGCGTGATCAGGATTGCCCACCGCCTGGTTGGCGAGCCGGAACGAGAGGTCGTCCATCGGTCCCGACGGCGGCACACCGACCTTCCAGTAGCCGACCCGGCCGGGCCAGTCCTGGATGGTGGTGAGCGGCCCCGCACGGAGAACGGTGATGGTGGCCATGGGGAGTCAGCTCCTCGTGTCTGTTCGCGGTCTAGCCCGCTGCGGGGCGCGTGACGATGACGCGGACCGCCGTCGGGTCGAATCCGTTGCAGGGGTTGTTGATCTGCGGGCAGTTGGAGATCAGCACCAGGGTGTCGACCTCCGCACGCAACGCGAGCCGCTTCCCGGGTGCGGACAGCCCGTCCACGATGCCGAGGGAACCGTCGGGATCGACCGGCACGTTCATGAAGAAGTTGACGTTGCCGACGAGGTCTCGTTTACCGAGGCCGTGGCGCGCACCGCCGATGAGAAAGTTCTCCACACAGGCGTGCTGATGTTTGGTGTGGTGGCCGTATCGCAACGTGTTGGACTCCTGCGAGCAGGCGCCGCCGAGTGTGTCGTGATTGCCCACCTCGTCGTCGACGATGGTCATCATCGGAGCGGATTCCTGGTCGCGGATCACCGTGCCGGTGGTGAGGAAGACGTTTCCCTGCGCGGCGATGGTGGCCTGCGCGGAGTATCGGATCGTATGGTCGTGGCCGCCATAGAAGAGAGTGTCGACGGCCTGGTTGCCGTAGAGGTCGACGATGGTCAACACGTCACCGGCGGCGATGACGCCGGACCACGGAGCCCGCTCGCCGACCTCGGCGTCGTCGATCACCGCTCCGGGCACGAGGGCCAGGTCGGCCGCGTCACGTTGAGACATGGTGGTGGTCATGGTGTTCTCCTTGCAGGGTCGGTCGGGTGCTCAGAAATGGGCCGCGGCCCAGGCGTCTTCGGAGTTCGCCACGGCGCGCTGGTATTCCGGATCGGTCGAGCCGACCGACGACAGCAGGTCGTCGAGATCGTCGGGCGCCTGCCAGCCGAGCACCTCGAGGGGGCCTGCCGTGAACACCGGCGCGGGATCGAGGGGATGTGCGGTGTTGACGATCGCAACGATGCACGGCAGATGCAGGATCAGGTCGACGGACTTGTCCAGCCCCGCCGAGCCCTTGGAAGTGAGCGTGCCGTCGGCCTCCACCACGACGCCGTGGAAGAACGAGAGCGACGGCGCCACGTCGGCTGTGCCCAGCCCGTTCTTGGCAGCGGCCAGGGTGAACAGCTCTCGTCCGGCCGGGCTGTCCGAATGAGCTGCTCCGGCACCGTACTTGGCCAGGTTCGATCCCACGGTGGTGGTACCGCACAGGGCGTCGTGATGGGCGCTGTCGTCGGCGACGACGGTGGCGAGTACCCGGCCCTGGTCGCTGAGCAACGGGTGCCCGGTGGTGACGTATGCCTGCCACGGCACCTTGACGGTGTCGGCGACGTTGAGCCGCTCCCACGGTGCGTCCACGCGCCACAGCATCAGGTGTGCGCAGGCGCTGCCGGTGACGTCGCGGAGGCGCAACCTGGTGCCGCGGGCCAGTACCTTGCTGGTGTAACGACCGCCGGGAACCGTTTCGGCCCAGGTCAATTGGGATGGATCGACGTCGGCGGGCGGATTCGGCCAGGCGCTGGCCGGCACCACCGGCATCGAGTCCGTGAGGGTGCCGGCCTGTGAGCGTGCATGCTCACGGGCGCCTGCGGTGCTGGCGGTGGTTGCGGTGCCGGACATGGTGATGAAACTCCTTGGAGGGTGGGATGGGTGGTCGACCCTTCGAGACGCTCGCAAGCTCGCTCCTCAGGGATCGAGGGACGTGGCGGGGTTCCGGAGCCCGGTCCCTGAGGTGTGAGCGAAGCGAGCCACGAAGGGCGGGCGACTACGCGCCGACGGTGACCGGCTTGGGATGTTCCTTGCCCCGCGGGAAGCAGGCGATGCCGACGAGCACGGTGATCGCGATGCAGATCGGACCCGCCCAGCGCAGGATCGGCATCTCCCCCGCCGGATCGAACACCTCGGCCCGCGGCCAGGACAGATTGACCACCATGAACGCGCCGTAGAGGACCGCGAGGAGGTTCACGACGATACCGAGACGACCCATCGAGAACAGCTTCTTGCCCTCGGCATCCACCGCGACGCCGCCCTTCGGCCAGCCCTGGAATCGGCGGTACAGCATCGGCGCGGTGACGGCGAGGTAGGCCAGGTAGATGAGGATGATGCAGACGCTGGCAAGGGTCGCGAAGATCGCCGAGTTGCCGACGTTGACCACGAGGATGCCGATGCAGAGCAGTCCGATCAGGATCGACGGTGCGATCGGGGTGCCGGTGCGTTCGTTCACGTGGGACAGCGTCTTGGAGAACGGGAGCCGTCCGTCGCGAGCCATCGAGAACATCAGCCGCGAGCACGCCGTCTGGATCGCCAGGGTGCAGATGAAGATGGCGACGGCGACATCGCACAGCAGGACCTTGCCCCAGAAGCTGCCGAGAACCGAGTCGAGAACGTAGGGCAGACCGCCGGTGGCGAGTTCGTCGTCGAGGGTGGGCGCCGCCATGAGTGCACCGAGCAGCATCAGTCCGCCACCGATCGCGGAGACCGTCAGGGCGAGACGGATCGTTCGGGGAGCGACCCGCCGCGGGTTCCTGGTCTCCTCGGCGAGTTCACCGGCCGAGCCGAAGCCGACCATGACGTAGGCGGCCATGAGGCCCGAGACGATGAACGCCCAGATGTAGCCGGGTTGCTGGCCGGGGATGCCGGTGTCGAAGACGACGTCAGGCCCGCGCTTGGCGTGGGTGAACAGCGCGAGGACCACCGCGACGACGCCGACGAGCTCGCAGGTGACGCCGATGTTGTTGATGCGGCTCATCCAGGAGATGCCGACGCAGTTGATGGCCGTGACGATGACGAGCAGGATCGAACCGAGCAGCACCGCGTTGGCGGCACCGCTGGTACTGGTCAGGGTCGGGTCGTCGCCGATGATCTGGAACCCGCTCCACACCGACGGCAGGACCACCTGCAGTGCAATGGCCGCGGCCGAGGCCGTGACGACCTGGGCGATCATCATGAACCAGCCGCCGAACCAGCCGATCACCTCTCCGCCCATTCGCCGCGACCACTGGTAGATGGCGCCCGAGATCGGGTAGCGCGCGGCGATCTCCGCGAAGCAGAGCGCAACCAGGAACTGACCTGCGTAGACGATGGGCCACGTCCAGAAGAACGCCGGCCCGCCGAACCCGAAGCCCAGGCCGAACAGCTGAAAGATCGTGGTGAGGATCGACACGAAGGAGAAGCCGGCGGCGAACGACGCGAACGTGCCGAGAGATCGGTGCAACTGTTGGTCATAGCCGAACTCGGACAGATCATCGGCATCGCCGCCCGACGATGTCGGCGGCTCGGCCGGAGGGGTGATGGCGGTGGAGGTCATGATCGTTCGCCTCTCTGCTGAGGGTCGGGAGCTCCACGGTGAGCTTTTATCTGTCGAGTGACAGATAACCGTTCGGCGATTTCTGTCGAATGACAGAAATGTTTCGAACCGGAAAACGCACGCTACGTCTGTGTAACACCACCCCAGGTCAGCGCGTCGGCACGGGCGGTAACGGTGCACTAGGGTGATTCTGTCGACCGACCAACAACACGAACGGGGACGAGATGGCGACGCCTCCGGCTTCATCGCGCACGGCCGCGAGCCCGGGACGGCCACGGCTCGTCAAGCCGAAACGCCGGGGCGAGACCGCCCGCGACGAGATCCTCGACGCCGCAGCCGAGCTGTTCACCCGCCACGGGTACACCGGGACGTCGACGCGGATGATCGCCGACGCCGTCGGAGTCCGGCAGGCATCGCTATATCACTATTTCAAGACCAAGGACGACATCCTGGCCGCTCTGCTCGCGACCACCGTCGATCCCTCACTCGAGCAGGCGCGTGAGCTCCTGACGTCCGAGGGGGAACCGCTGCAACGCCTGCTCGATCTCGCCCGCTACGACGTCACGCAGCTTGCGGCAGCGCGGTGGAACCTCGGCGCACTCTATTTGTTGCCCGAGCTGGCCGACGTGAGGTTCGGCGAGTTCCGCGCCGCCCGCCAGGAATTGTCGGCCGCATACGAAGCGCTCGCCACCGCGGCCCTGGCCGACGTGTCCGACACTCGCGGACTGTTGCCCTTCCGGCTCGTCGAGTCGGTCATCATGATGCGGTCCGACGAGACACGCGGCGAACTCGGCGCTCACACGGTCACCGGACTGGTCGACACCATCGTGGGCGCCATCGAGATGCTGATGGAGCACAAGCCGACGCAATCGGCCGACGAGTAGGGCTGAGAGGAGCCTCCGGAAGCGAGGAAGTCCCGGCTCGTCGAGCGAGATCTTCACTCGAATCACATTGTGGGGATGTCGAATACATTTGCAGGGAGATATCTCCTGCCTCAGGTCACCGACTGAGATTCTCTGGTTTGCCAACCCGGCAATCACATTCCGCTGCCGATCGGATTCACGTCGATCGCGGCTGAGCCGAATCTTGTCGGTGTCGTGCCTTAGATTGGTTGTCAGCAGGATCGGTTGATGATGAATCCGAGGTCGGCCTCCGTTGTTGGGGCTGGTTTTCGAAGAGATATGTGGGAACGGTCCTGGTGTTCCCTGATCTCTTCGTGCGAAAGGGTGTCCTCGGTGTCGGGTCCGGCGTGGTCGTTGTCGTCGTGGTGGGGTGTCGCCTCACCATGGCCCGACCTCGCACCGCTGTTCACCGGCGATGTCGGTGCCGACGAGATCCCCGACGCCGACACCAACGACCTCGTGGGCTCGTTCGTCGCACTGCAACGCGGCCAGTCGTTTCTGGCGTGGCAGCGCTACCGCACCGCGGCCGAGCTGCATTCCCGGATCGTCGGCAACACTCCCGATCCGCACGCGTTGTTCCTCAAGGATGGTTTCGCCGACTGCGCCGCCCGGATCGCGGTGGCGTTGAGCATCACCCAGCAAGCCGCCGAAAAAGTCATCAACCAAGCCCTCGCGTTGCGCGACCGGCTACCCCTGATCGCCGAACGTCTCCGTGACGGACGTATCTCGGCCGAACTGGTCGCGACGATCATCTCCCGCACCGACCTGATCGACGGCCACGACCACGCGACCCTCATCGACGGTGAGATCGCGGCCGCCCTCGACCTCCATCAAGGAGCATGGTCACGCGAACGCCTGCAGGACATGGTCGACCGGATCGTATTCCGGCATGATCCCGACGCCGTACGCGAACAACGCCGCCGCGCCCTCGACGCGCGCGGCATGTGGGTGCACGCCGGGAAAGATGGCACGGCCACACTGACCGCGACCATGGCGGCCGAGAACGCACGCATCGCCGCAGCCGCAGTGAAAGCCCTGGCCGCCGCGGTGTGCGAGTGCGATGGCCGCACCCGACAGCAACGCGCGTCGGATGCCATGTTCGCCCTGTTGTCGGGTACCCCCTTCGAATGCCAATGCGGTACGTCGCAATGCGGCGCCCAGATCCCCGAACCCGCCACCATCCCGCCGGTCGACTCCACGGTCGTCATCCACGTCGTCTGCGACGAAGCCACCCTCAACGGCACCGCCGACCATGCCGGCTATGTCGCCGGGCACGGGGTGGTCTCCGACGAGCACGTCCGCGATCTCGCCGCGCGCCCCGACGCCGTCATCAAACGGCTCGTCCCGCCGGGCACACCCCAGAACCCGGACGGCTCATTCACGCTGCCCGCACATCTGACGTCCGACCCGTATCGGCCGTCGGCCGCCCTGGACACCTTCGTACGGATTCGCGATGGCTACAGCGTCATCCCCGGCAACACCACCTCGTCCTTCGACGCCGACGTCGACCACGTCGCCGAATACGATCACCACTTCCCCGCGTTCGGCGGGCAGACCACCCCCGACAACCTCAACGCCAAAGACCGCTTCGGGCACCTGCTCAAAACCTTCGGCAACTGGGTCGACGACCAGTACCGCGACCACACCGGCAGATTGCGCACCGAACTCACCACCCCGGAAGGACTGATCATCTCCGGCGTCCCCGAACACCTCGACATCCTGTTCCCTGGACTGCGCCGCATCCGATTCACCGCGCCATCGCAAGCACCACCGTTATCCACGCCGGGACCGCAGCCATCACCGCCCACCCGCTCGCAGAGCCGGGTGGCGGCCAAGCACGCCCGCAGACAACAAGAACGCGAACGCAACCGCAAACGCCGCGAGGCCACCGACGACTGATGCGATCGCTAAGGTGATCTGCATGGCAGGCCGCAGCATGCGTTTCGATCCGATCGCCGAGGCGCGTCAGAACTGGTCCGATGCCGGCTGGGGCGACGTCGCCGACGGGATGGTCGCGGTCACCTCGGTCATGCGTGCCCACCAGATCCTGCTGGCCCGCGTCGAATCGGCGTTACGCCCCTACGATCTGAGCTTCTCCCGTTTCGAATTGCTACGGCTGCTGGCATTCTCCCGGCAGGGCGCTTTGCCGATCACCAAGGCGAGTGACCGGCTGCAAGTCCATGTCACCAGCGTCACCCACGCGATCCGGCGCCTCGAGGAGGCCAAGCTGGTCCGCCGCGTGCCTCATCCGACCGATGGACGCACGACTCTGGTGGAGATCACCGACCTCGGCCGCTCGACCGTCGAGGACGCGACGGCCACGCTCAACACCGAGGTGTTCGGCGACGTCGGGATGAGCGACGACGAGATGGCCGCGATGGTGACGGCGATTCAGTCGCTTCGGCGAGACGCCGGGGACTTCTGAGCCTCGCCTCACGTCAGAAACGTCATTGCGCGGGTTGCTGGTTCAGTGCAGCGACGTGATGATCGCGCTGAAGTCCAGGCCGGCGTGCTGTTCGGCAAATGCCTTGTACAGCTGGGCGGCATGGGTACCGAGTGGCGCCCGGGACCCGGTGCTGGCCACCGCATCCATCGCCAGACCCAGATCCTTGTTCATCAGTGCCGTCGCAAAGCCGGGCTTGAAATCGTTGTTCGACGGCGAGGTCGGGACCGGACCGGGAACCGGACAGTTGGTCTGGACCGCCCAGCAGTTGCCGGTGGCACCGGTGATCACGTCGTAGAGCGCCTGGTCGGAGAGTCCGAGCTTTTCGGCGAGCACGAACGCTTCACCGACCGCGATCTGCTGAACGGCGAGCACCATGTTGTTGCACACCTTCGCGGCCTGGCCCGCGCCGGCGCTGCCACAGTGGATCACCTTGCCCGCCATCGGGTCCAGCGTCGAGCGCGCGGCGATGAACGCGTCGTCCGCACCGCCGACCATGAAGGCGAGCGTGCCCGCGACCGCACCCTTCACCCCGCCGGACACCGGGGCGTCGAGTTGGGCGAAGCCGTGCTCGGCGGCCTGCTCGTTGATCTCCCGCGCGTCATCGACCGAGATGGTGGAGCTGTCGATGAAGAGCGCGCCGGTCGGCGCCGCGGGCAGGATGTCGGCGTAGCACTTCTTCACGATCGGCCCGCTCGGGAGCATCGTGATCACCACTTCGGCTGCCGCCACGGCCTCGACCGCCGTCGGGAAGGTCTCGACACCGTTCCCCTGCGCAGTCTTCACCGCCTCCGGCACCGGATCGAACCCGTGCACGGTGTGTCCGGCCGTCACCAGGTTCGCCGCCATCGGCCCACCCATGTTGCCCAGTCCCAGAAAGGCGATCGTCGTCATTGTCGAATCTCCCAATGTGAATTCGGTTGTGCTGGTGAATCAGTTCAGTTCTCGCGATAGCGCGCGGCGATCGACCGTCCGACCACGACGCGCATGATCTCGTTCGTGCCCTCCAGTATCCGGTGCACACGCAGATCCCGGACGATCTTCTCCAGACCGTATTCGGTGAGATAGCCGTATCCGCCGTGGAGTTGCAGCGCCTGATCGGCCACCGTGAAGCAACTGTCGGTGACGAATCGTTTGGCCATCGCGCACTGCTCCACCTTGTCGGGTGCGCCGGCATCGAGGGCAGCCGCTGCCTGCCACAGCATCAATCGCGAGGCCTGCAGGGAGGTGGCCATGTCGGCGAGGGTGAACCGGATGGTCGGCTCGTCGATCAGCGCACCTCCGAATGCCTTCCGCGATGCGACATAGGTCGCGGCACGGTCGAACGCCGCCTGCGCACCGCCCAGAGAGGACGCCGCGATGTTGAGCCGACCGCCGTTGAGGCCGTTCATCGCGATCCCGAAACCGATGCCTTCCTCACCGCCGAGGAGGTTGGCGGCAGGCACCCGGACCTCGTCGAGGATGACCTGCGCGGTGGGCTGGGCGTGCCAGCCCATCTTGCGCTCCTGCGCACCGAAACTCAGTCCCGGAGCGTCCTTTTCGACGAGGAAGGTGGAGATCCCACGGGCGCCGCTGTCGCCGGTGCGGGCCATCAGCACGTAGACGTCGCTGGTACCAGCACCGGAGATGAACTGCTTGACGCCGGTGAGGACGTAGTCGTCGCCGGATCGGACCGCCCTGGTGGACAACGCCGCCGCATCCGAGCCCGCGCCGGGCTCGGTGAGGCAGTAGCTGGCCACCGCTTCCATCGACGCGAGACGTGGAACCCAGTGGGCACGCTGATCGTCGGTGCCATAATGATCGACCATCCAGGCACACATGTTGTGGATGGACAGGAAGGCTGCGACCGCCGGATCCGCCGAGGCAAGCTGCTCGAAGATCCGCACGCCGTCGAGCCGACGCAGGCCACTGCCCCCGACATCCTCCGAGCAGTAGATCGCACCCATGCCGAGCTCGGCCGCCTCGCGCAATTCGTCAACCGGAAAGTGGTGGTTCTCATCCCATTCCAGCGCAAACGGCGCCAGCCTCTTGGCCGCGAATCCGGCCGCGGTCTCGACGATGACGCGTTCGTCCGCGTCGAGACCGCCGTCGGTGATCATCGTCATCGACATCAATCCATCGTCGGGATGACGAACTCGGCGCCGTCCTTGACACCGGACGGCCATCGGGTCGTGACGGTCTTGGTCTTGGTGTAGAACTGGATCGATGCCGGGCCGTGTTGGTTGAGGTCCCCGAATCCGGACCGCTTCCAGCCGCCAAAGGTGTAGTAGGCCACCGGAACCGGGATCGGCACGTTCACGCCGACCATGCCGACGTTGACCCGTGCGGTGAAGTCACGGGCGGCGTCGCCGTCCTGCGTGAAGATCGCGACACCGTTGCCGTACTGGTGATCCGAGGCCAGCGCGAGCGCCTCCTCGTAGTCGGCGGCCCGCACGATCTGCAGCACCGGGCCGAAGATCTCGTCCGTGTAGCTCGTCATGTCCTTGGTGACGTGATCGAAAAGGGTCGGCCCGATGAAGAACCCGTTCGAGAGGTCCTCGTCGCCGTACTGCTGCTCGTCACTGCTCCGCTCGCGCCCGTCGATGACGAGTTCGGCACCTTCCTCGACGCCCTTGCCGATATAGCCCTTCACGCGCTCGAGTGCGGCGGCCGTGACCAGCGGCCCGTAGTCGGCCTTGGGGTCGAGACTGTGGCCGACGCGCAACGCGTTGACCTTGTCGACGAGCTTGGCCCGCAGGCGTTCGGCGGTCTGCTCACCGACCGGAACCGCGACGCTGATCGCCATGCACCGCTCGCCGGCACTGCCATAGCCTGCGCCGATCAGCGCATCGACGGCCTGATCCAGGTTGGCATCCGGCATGACGATCATGTGGTTCTTGGCGCCACCGAAGCACTGTGAGCGCTTGCCGTTCGCAGCGGCCGTCGAGTAGATGTACTGCGCGATGTCGGAGCTGCCCACGAATCCGAGCGCCTGCACGTCAGGGTTGTTCAGCAGCGCATCGACCGATTCCTTGTCGCCGTGGACGACCTGGAAGACGCCGTCCGGCAAACCTGCCTCGCTGAACAGTTCGGCCAGTCGCACCGGCACCGATGGATCGCGCTCACTGGGCTTGAGGATGAACGCGTTGCCACAGGCCAGCGCAGGCCCCGCCTTCCACAGCGGGATCATCGCCGGGAAGTTGAAGGGCGTGATGCCCGCGACCACGCCCAGAGGCTGGCGGATCGAGTGGACGTCGATACCGCCGCCCGCTCCCTCGGTGAACTCACCCTTCAGCAGGTGCGGGATGCCGATGGCGAACTCGATGACCTCGATGCCGCGCTGGATGTCGCCCTTGGCATCGGGATGGGTCTTGCCGTGCTCGAGCGAGAGCAGGGTGGCCAGTTCGTCGGCATTCTGGTTGACCAGATCGACAAAGCGCATCAGCACGCGGGCACGGCGCTGCGGGTTCCAGGCCGCCCACTCACGCTGCGCCTCGACGGCGGTGGCGACCGCGGCGTCGACCTCGGCGGTGCTGGCGAGCGGAACCCTGGCGGCGACGGCGCCGATGCTGGGATTGAAGACGTCGGCGAAACGACCGTCGGTGGCGGTCACCAGACCACCGTTCAGGAAGTGCGGAACGGTACGAACGGCGTCGGTGTGGACGTTGGCTGCATCAGTTGCGGACACGTGTAGATCACCTTGATTCACAGTCGGATGGCAAGCAGGCCGATGTGGCTTGCATCTCTCAATAGTAGGACATCCAAGTAAATCTGCAACCCCCTCCCACCTGCGAATTACCATCGAGTGGCGAGTTAGGGTAGCCTATCTTCAACTATATGCTCGTGACCTCCGAGGTGAGGTCGAAAGGGGTTCTGTCATGTCCGTCGTCATCTTGTACGGCACGGAAACAGGCAACTGCGAGTTGGTCGCGGACGCCATCTCCGATGTCCTCGCGGTGAATCACGACCCATCGATCTATGACATGAGCGAGTACTCGGTGGAAGATCTCGATCCCGCCGACTTCCTGATCGTCGTGTGCTCGACCTATGGCGAGGGTGAGCTGCCCAGCGGTGCCGAGCCGTTCGCCGAGGAACTCGACGATGTGGCGCCGGACCTGACCGGCGTGCGTTTCGCGGTGTTCGGGCTCGGCGACAGCGTGTACGGCGAGACCTTCAACCACGGCGGCGAGATCATGGCCGAGAAGCTGGCCGCGCGCGGAGCCGTGCAGGTCGGCGATCACGCACGCCACGACAACTCGTCGGCGGTCAAACCGGCCGCACTGGCCGCCGAGTGGGCCGAGGGCATCACAGCGGTCATCGAGCCGGTCAACGCCGGCTGACGTCCCTCCTCACGGGACCACGACCTCGTCGGGCGCGGCGTTCCGAGTCCGGCAATTGGCCTCGTCGGCACGGACCGCGGCAAGTTTGGCGAGTTCGAGGACGGCACGGACCATCAGGGCGAGCACGACGCCGAGGAACAGCGCGGTCGGCACCGAGACATTGAGGTTCTCACCGAGGAGCACGACACCCAGTCCCATCGAGACCGCGAGTTCGATCACCGTCAGCGCGGGGAACGACGTCTGCAGCTCACCGGCGCCGAACGCCCGCTGCTGGGCGACCACACCACCTGCTGCCACCACGAGGAACATATAGAACTCCGGCTGGAGGAATGCTCCCGCGAAGTCGTGGATGAACTGATAGGCGATGGTCTTGACCAGCAGGGCCGACATGCCGAACAGGGCACCGGCGGTGACCCCGTACAGAAGGGCCTTGTAGTGCTGATTGGACCGTTCGGCCGCGAGCACGCAACCGACCAGGACGATGATCACCGCACTGATCGTCACGACCATCAACAGGCCGCCGGGCCGTCGTAACGACGGCTCGGGCCGTGAGATGGCGAGGAAGACGGTCACGCAGATCACCAGCACCGCGCCCCAGGTCCACTCGGGTTTCAACGGCCACCGATGATCGGCCCACGCCTCCATCGGCAATGCGAACAGGATCGCGAGCACCACGAGCGGTTGCACCAGCAGAATCGATCCCAGCCCCAGGGCCGCGACCTGCGCCGCGAAGCCGCACAGGGCGACGGTCGCACCGATCCACCAGCCCCGACCGATCGCGCCGCTGGCATGGGATGCGCGTTGACGCATCACCGTACCGCCGGCGATCAGAACTGCTGCGAGGATCGACAGCAGCGCGGGAACCCAGGAGTGCACCCTGTCCAGGCTATCGGTTGGCGAGCATGGTTCAACCTGTCCGGATCGACGCCGGTCACGGTGTGTGTCCCCACGATGTCGGCTCGGCGTCGTAGGTTGGGTGCATGCGGTACCAGGCCGAACTCGAACGTCTCACCACATTGGACGCCGACGCCATCAGCCGCGCCTGTTCGTCACGGGACGCGGTCATGGAACTGATCGACGTGGCGATCGACGAATGCATCGAGTACGACGAACTCGCCGACGAGCACTTCGCGACCGGTGACCACGAGCACGCCGCCTTCTGCCGACAGGAAGCTGCGGCGTGGCGTGCGACCACAGCGGTGCTGCGGTCGCTCGGGGGTTCTCGGGCTGCGACGAATCGGCCGCGCAGTCGTACCGCGGGCGCGGCATGACGCGCATGTTGGTGCTGATGCGCCACGGCAAGTCCGGCTACCCGTCGGGGGTCGGAGACCATGAGCGCCCCCTGGCCGACCGCGGCCGACGTGAAGCCACACTCGCCGGGCAATGGATGGCCGACGAGGGGCTGGCGATCGACGCGGTGGTGTGCTCGACAGCCACCCGGACGCGCGAGACCTTGGATCGCACCGGCATCTCCGCGCCCACCACCTACGTCGACGACATCTACGGTGGCGCACCGCACGAGATCCTCGAGGCGCTGAGGGTCCACGCGCCCGCCGACGCCGCGACGGTACTGGTCGTCGGGCATTCGCCCGGCATGCCGACCACGGCCCTCACCCTCGATTCCGACGGATACATCGAGCGTTTCCCGACTTCGGCCTATGCCGTGGTGACCATCGGACTCCCCTGGGACCGGATCGGAGTCGACGTCGACCCGGACGCCCATCTCATCGGCGTGCGTATCCCCCGGGCCGCCGACGGCTGACCGGCCCGGCGGGGTTCTCCGCGTCGTGACGTCCACCGAGCATTCCGATGCGGTAACGTTCAGATTGGATTGCGGAATTGCGCAATCCGTGTATCCGTCAAACCATTGGGCCGCCGCTCCCGGATCGTCGCTCGCAAGGAGATCTCCACGTGCCGAACAGGACCTCGACCAGCTCAGATGGTCCCGAGCGGCCGCTGTACGAGATCAAGGCAAACCTGTTCAAGGCACTCGCCCACCCCGCACGCATCCGAGTTCTCGAGGTACTGAGCGCGAACGGAGATCCGACGGCGGTGAGCGAGTTGCTCACGATCACCGAGATCGAGCCGACACGACTCTCACAGCACCTTGCCGTGCTGAAGCGGCATCACGTGGTGGCGGCCGAACGGGTGGGCAACGCGGTGTTCTACGAACTCGCCCATCCCGAGATCGCCGAACTCCTGGTGATCGCCCGGACGTTTCTCGCGGCCACGCTGGGTGCACGCCGCGACCAGCTCGACGCCATCGCATCGTTGCCGCCGCTGACCAGGTCGTGAGTGGGCCCGGCGCGGTCACGCACCGGTGACTGGCGGGACATAGAGACACGGGATCGGCGCACGACGGCCCGGATCGAGTGCGTTCAGGACAAAACCGGCCGAGCGCCGATTCGCGATTATCGAGAGATGATCCGAATGATCGAGCGGACAGCCTTGCTGCACAACGATATTTGTGACTTGCGTCCCGGGCGGTCCCGCCAGGAGACCATTGCTGTAGGGCGTCACGATCTCGTCGTCGCGAGTCGTGATGTTGGTGTAGCGAACTCCCGGTAGGTACGGGGTACCCCGGCGCACCGCGTGATTGAAGTCCGTGTCGGACGGAGGTGCCGAGCAGTCCGCGCAGTGCGGGGGCGTCAGCGGCGCGATACCCAGTCCCCGCTGCACGAGCGACACCATCTCGCTGCGGGCATCGTCTTCGTCGGGCCCTTGCCGCCAGTACGGGGCGAGCGACACATAGTTCGCGACCTTCCCACGCCCGCCCAGGTATTTCATCCAGTAGGTCGGGATCTCGGTGCCCAGCGAATGGCCGACGATGTCCACCTGCTCGGCGCCGGTGGCGGCCAGAACACGGTCGGCGAATGTCTTGATCTGCCAGGCGCCGTCCTGCTTCACCCCGAGCCCACCCAATGCCGAGGCGGGCCAGACCGTGGACAGCGCCCCGTAGGTCGGCGCGTAGACACAGTAGCCGGCGTTGGCCAGTACCGGCGCGAGCGTCGCCCAGTTCGTCTGTCGGCCACCACCGCTGCCGTGCACCAGGATCACTGGTCGCGGATGCGCGCGTGAGGGCCGGCATTGAAAATTGTTGGTACCCGGTAGCGATCCACCCGGGTTGCCGAGCTCGGCGGTGATTCCGGCGAGGAAGTCATAGGTCACCGGTAGCGGTTCGGGACGCGCTGCTGCCTGCCCCGGAGCCACCAGCCCGATGAGCGACAGCAGCCCGGCCACCGCCCACACCCACCGCCACTTCATGATTCGTCCTCCGCCTCATCCGCTTCGTCGGTGACCAGATCCAACCGCACGCCGAGGAGTCGGACGGGTCGATCCCGTTCGAAGTCGTCGAGCAGTGAGACCACGACGGGCTCGATGTCGTCGTACACGGTGGTCGGCCCGGCCAGCTTGCGAGACTTGGTGCGGGTGAAGAACGTCGACGTCCGCAGTGTCACCGCAACCCGGAACACCACCCGCTCCTCGGTCAGCACCTGGTCGAGCACGTCCCGGGCCAATACCTTTGCGGCTCCGCGCATCTCCTCATGATCGACCAGGTCGACGGGAAACGTCCGCGACTTCGAGTGCGAACGGGCCAGCCATGGCTCCTCGGTGATCGTCGAATCGCCGCCCCCGCGACACAGCACGTACAGCCAGTTGCCCTGATGGGGACCGAAGGTCTCGATCAGGTCCTTGCGAGACGTCGCGATCAGCTGGTTCACGGTGTCGACACCCTGTGCGGCGAGTTTCGCAGCGGTCTTCGGGCCGACACTCCACAGATCGCGACACGGTCCGTCGCCCATCAACTCCAGCCAGTTCCGGGAGTCGAGGAGGAACACCTTGTCGTCGGTGGACTTCTTGGCGAAGCCGGTGGCCATCTTCGCGCGCTGTTTGTTGTCGCTGATCCCGATCGAACACGCGAGGCCGTTCCCGGTCAGGACCGCCGCCCGGATCTCCTGGGCGATCTGGCGAACCCGCGCATCGTCGATCTCCGTCCCGGTGACGTCGACAGCCCCGTCAGCCGGGATCGGCTCGACGCCCACATAGGCCTCATCCCACCCCCACACCTCGACGGGATGTCCGAAACTCCGTAAGACCGACATCACCTCGCCCGAGGCGACGTCATAGGCCGGGATGTCCAACGGCAGATAGACCGCGTCGGGCAGCTTTCGATGCGCGGCTCGCAGCGGCATCCCTGCTCGCACTCCCACATCGCGCGCCTCATAGGACGCGCAGGTCACCACTTTTCGCGCCTCGGTGGGATCGCCGTTGCCGCCGACGATCACCGCGACGTCGACGAGCTCTGGGCTCCGCAACCGCTCGACCGAGACCTGGAATTGGTCGAGGTCCACGTGGAGCAGCCAGCGGTACCGCCGCGGAGTGTCAGCCACGATCTCAGAGTACGACGACCGGCGACGGCGGCCGACCGGCTGTGTTCTTTCGGGTCGGACCGGCCGTCGACGGCCGTACAGCCGACGGTCCGATCCGACCCGACCCCGCGACGACGCCCTCCCCTGCGTCGACGTCGACAGGCCTACGTGTGCGGTTCGCAACGAACCAGCAGCACACTGTTGTTCACGTTCGGAAGACGGTTGCAAGGTGACACCGGACAGTGTGACGCCTCCACAAAATCCCCCTGACGTGCTGAAATCGCAGCCCCCGACGGTTACCCCCGAGTAGGTTACCGTTGCGTAAGCTACCGCATGGTAAGTGACCTGTCCAGTGGTCTGTGACACTTTTTCTTCCGGATGTGATCCACGCCGTCACTGTCGCGGCGAGATCCGCAGCTCCTGGGAGTCGAGGCCGACGCCGCGGCACGCTTCGCGCAGCGCATCGGGGTTGTAGACGAGCAACGATGATGCCGAGGTGTCGCGCTTTCCGCCGCTGAACGGAACCGACCATCGGACCGTGTCGGGGTCGGCGAAGAAGACGCTGGCCTTGCTGATGTAGATCGACAACAACTGGCGAGCGTTCGCGCTGAGGCCGGGTAGCGCCTCGCCCAGCACTCGTCGGAGAAGGGCCCGATCGTCGTGCAGGGGACGCGGTCGCAGGTGCAGCGCCCGTGACGCCGTCCGACAGTCGGTCGGGTCGGTCAGCGCATGGACCGCGACGAAGGCGAACGCGATCCGGACAACGGCGACCCCGTCGGGATCTGCCGACCACCTGGGGTATGCGACGATCGACTGCACCGCACGAACGGGCAGGGCGGACGGGATATGCGCGAGATGCCGCGGACCGCAGCCGCTTTCATCGAGAGCCTCGACGACCATCTGCTTGAGGATGCCGACCCGTTGCCCGTGCTTGCGGAGCATGCCGGACAAGGCGATCGACGACTCGAAGCTCAAGGCAAACTGCTGGGGCGCATCGAGTACGGCGTCGAGTCCGGGTATGACGACCAATTCCATGATCTCGATGGCCTCGAGTAATTCCAGGGGCCGTCGGAAGGAATCGTCGGCCAGACCGCGCATGCGGATGGTACTGAGTGTGTCGGGCATGGGTCCCCCTTGCGTTGGTCCTGCGGAGTGTTGTCCTGCGGACGTCACGTCACGACCCCGCCCCGACACGTGACGCATGACGAACGAACCTGCCGGCTCGGCGACCGGCACCGGATTGTGAGTGGTGATCGAAACCTCTTGCCGGAGATGACACCTCGGTCCGGTTGGCGACAGACGCCGCCTCCGGTCGAGATGAAAACCGACCCCCCAGCGCCCCTTACTGCTCAGTAACTTGCGGACGCGTAACGCTACCGTAGGGTACGGAAGCCACTCTGTCCAGAGGCAAATCGGGCCACTACCTCGGACTTCCGGTTATCGAACGTTCGGTCGCGGCGGCGCCCCGACCGTTGCCGAGGTCAATAGAGGTCCGGCCGCCGGTCTGCGAGGTAGGGGTAGCGCCGTCGTGACTCCACGAGGATCGAGCGATCGAGATCGGCGACGACGAGAGCTGGCCCGCGATCGGCGGCGGCGAGAACCTCCCCGGTCGGGGCGACGATCTCGCTACGGCCGCCGTAGACCAGATCCCTTTCCCTGTCACAGTAATTCGCATATGCCACGAAGGTCTGGTTCTCCAGTGCCCGAGCGCGGAGGAGCACATCCTGGACCGCGTCGTACTCGATCATGTTGGCGGTGGGCACGCACACGACGTCGGCACCGCGCACGGCCAGCGACCGGACCAGTTCCGGGAACTCGACCTCATAACAGGTCAGGAGACCCAGTCGCCAGCCACCCAGATCGGCGACCGGGGGCATGGTGCTACCGGGTGCGACCATCTCGCGGTCGAGATCGCCGAACAGATGGGTCTTGTGGTGCGTGGCCACTGGGGAACCGGTCCGGTCGACAAGCCGGATGGCGTTGTACACCAATCCATCCAGTCCCCGCTCGGCGCATCCGTACAAGATGCCGATGCCGTGACGTCGCGCCATCGACCTGACCTGCTCGGCGATCGGGCCGTCCGGCGGGTCTGCGACACGACCCGCCGCGTCGGCATCGAGGTGATATCCCGGGACGACCATCTCGGGCGTGATCAGAAGGTCCACCGATCGCCGAGCGGACTCGTCGAGCACGGTGTCGAGACGCGCAAGGTTTCCCGCGACATCGCCGGTTCGAGGTACGCACTGCCAGAGAGCCATCCGGAGGTCGTGTGCAGTGATCGTCAATGCCGTCACCCCCCGATGTCGATCGGACCGAGGTCGTCGTACCGGTCCCCGGGACCCGGATTGTCGGGGTGCGACGACCCGCCGAAGTGGTGGATCACACCCCACACGGCGTTGAGCGCGGTCTGCACGGCGCCCTCCACCCAGGCGGGCATGAACGACACGTCGTCGCCGGCGATGAAGATGCCGCGCTCGGCGGCCGGCAGTTGCTCCTGCCGGTGGAAGTGCCCGTACATGCGGGTGTTGTATCGGTAGTGGCCGGGCAGTGCTCCCTTGAATGCGCCGAGGAAGTGCGGCTCGGCCTCCCAGGACACGGTCAGGGGACGACCCACGATGTGTTCGGCGATGTCGACGTCGGGATAGATCTTGCGTAAAGCGTCGAGTGCCAACGAGACTCGCCGATCCACGGGATGGGGCAACACCTTGAGGGCGTCACTCATCCAGGTGTAACTGAGACAGATGACCCCTGGCCGGTCGGGCCCGTTGTCGAAGAGGTAGGTGCCGCGCGTCAACCGGTCGGTCAGTGTCATGCTCATCGTGTCGCGGCCAGTCGTCGGGTTGCGATCGGTCCAGAACGGCCGGTCGACCATGACGAACGTCTTCGACGACTGCATGTATCGCGTCCGATCCAGTGCCATCCACAGATCCTGACTGAAAAGGCTTTCATCGCACTCGATCTCGGTGGACAGCAGCCATGCCTGGCAGGTGGCGATCACCGCCGGGAACTCCCGCGAATCACCCCAGTGGTCGACGACCTCGATGCGATCGGGGCCGAGACGCCGGATCGCAGAGACCCCGGCCCGCGGGACGCCACTGTGCAACGACGAGAGACTGGTACCCACCGGCCAGTGCCGGATGTTGGCCGGGCTGTCGGACCACAGTCTGCGCGGCACCTGCTCGGCCCCGCCGACGATGAGGTGTTGGTTGGTGTCGCAGTTGGTGACCACCACCCGAAGGATCTCCAACATCGAATTCGCGAAGTCGGAATCCCAACCGCCGGTGCCGAATCCGACCTGCCCGAAGAGCTCACGGTGACGGAAGGTCAGCGATCCGAACTCGTCGGAGGTGGCCAGGAAGTCGTAGAAGCTACGATCGTCCCAGTCGATGACGAGCCGGTTCCACAGCTCCTTGAGTCGTGGAACGTCACGTTCCCGGATCGCGTCCTGCAGCGCGGAGAATCCGGCGACGCGTTCCAGCGCACTGTCCCAGGCATTCTCGATCTCGGTGTAGATCGGCGGCAGGTCGTCGAGGGTGCGGGCGTACAGCGTCTCACCACCGAGGTCGATCACCGTGCTGCCCGCGGCCTCGGTGAGCGGGTTGGGGAACGGCCGGCTGCGGAGACCGAAGGTGTCCACGTAGTGGAAGAACGTCGACGACGATGCCGGGAACCGCATGCCGCCGAGTTCGGCGACCTCGGGCTCACCCGGAACGAAGTGCTCCGATCGCAGGCGGCCGCCGATCCGCTCGGGTTCGTAGACCACCGGTCGCAGCCCGACCTTCATCAACTCGTAGGCGGCGACCATCCCGGCCATTCCCGCGCCGATGATCGCGACCTCGGCACCAAGTGCGTCGGCCGGCACCGATCCGGTACCGGCAGGATGGGTGATCCAGTCGTCGTGGGCGAACGGGAAATCGGGACCGAAGATGGTCACGGGCCGGTCGGGCTGCACCGTCCCAGCGTATGGCCCGGATCCGATCGGCGCGCCACACATCGTCCGCTGGCGCGTCGGGACATCATTGACTCACTTCTCGAATGCGGACGCGGGCTGTCCGCTATTCGGAGGAGACTCGATGTGTATCGGAGCTCGACGTACACAATCACCGCAGAGAGAGAGAAGATCATGGACTGGACACTCGAGGTTGCGTTTCTGCCCGTCACCGACGTCGACCGGGCGAAAGACTTCTACACCCGGATCGGTTTCAATCCCGACCACGACCAGTCCCCGACCGACGGCATCCGGTTCGTCCAGATGACGCCGCCCGGATCGAGCTGCTCGATCGCGTTCGGCAAGGGGATCGTCGACGGCGGTCCGCCGAATCCGGGAACGCTCATGCTGTGCGTCTCCGACATCAACGTCGCACGCAAGCATCTCCTCGACGCCGGCGTCGAGGCCAGTGAGGTCGACGAGCAGGCGTGGGGGCACTTCGTGTACTTCGATGATCCGGACGGGAACCACTGGAACGTGCAGTATCTGCCGTACCGGTAAACAGAAACGGCCCCCACGCTGAGCGTGGGGGCCGATCTGTGAGATTTCGTAGCAATAACGCGCGGAAACGCGTGTTATTGCTACGGATTCGGGCTAGCGGTAGTCGTTGGAGAACCCGTAGTCGTCCAGCGGCACTGCAGCACCGGCGGGGGCACCGAAGGTGCCGTCCGGGCTGTAGTACGTGTCGTCGTAGGACGGCACGGCGTAGGCCGCGGCACGCGCTTCCTCGGTCGGCTGAACCTGGATGTTGCGGTACCGGTTGATGCCGGTACCGGCCGGGATCAGCTTACCGATGATCACGTTCTCCTTGAGACCGATCAGCTTGTCGCTGCGGCTGTTGATGGCCGCATCGGTCAGGACACGCGTGGTCTCCTGGAACGACGCCGCCGACAGCCACGACTCGGTCGCCAGCGATGCCTTGGTGATACCCATCAGCACCGGACGTCCGGCCGCCGGCTCGCCACCCTCGGTGACGACGCGACGGTTCGCGTTCTCGAACTCGGCACGCTCGGTGAGCGAACCGGGCAGGAACTCGGTGGCACCGGAATCGATGATCGTCACGCGACGCAGCATCTGACGCACGATGGTCTCGATGTGCTTGTCGTGGATCGACACACCCTGGCTCCGGTAGACCTCCTGGACCTCGTTCACCAGATGCACCTGCACCTGACGCGGTCCCATCACGCGCAGCACCTCGTGCGGATCGGCGGCACCTTCCATGAGCTGCTGACCCACCTCGACGTGATCGCCGTCGGCGAGCAGACGCTCACTGCCGTCGTCGTGCTTGAAGACACGCAGACGCTGACGCTTGGAGATCTTGTCGTACACGACCTCCTCGGAACCGTCGTCGGGAACGATGGTGATCTTGTAGAAACGATCGTCGTCCTCGAGGCGAATCCGGCCGGAGACCTCGGCGATCGGAGCCTTGCCCTTGGGCACACGCGCCTCGAACAGCTCCTGGACACGCGGCAGACCACCGGTGATGTCCTCACCGACGCCACCCTGGTGGAACGTACGCATGGTCAGCTGGGTACCCGGCTCACCGATCGACTGCGCGGCGATGATGCCGACCGCTTCGCCGATGTCGACGAGCTTGCCGGTGGCCATCGAACGGCCGTAGCACATCGCACACACACCGGTACCGGTCGTACAGGTGAGCACCGACCGGACCTTGACCTCGGTGATGCCCGCAGCCAACAGGGCCTCGATCGCGGGATCGCCGAGATCGTGACCGCGCTCGACGATCACGGCCCCGTTCTCGTCGAGGGCGTCCTGGGCCAGCGTCCGGGCGTAGGTGGAGGTCTCCACGTGCGCATCACGGATCAGCGTGCCGTCGGCCTGCTTCTCGGCGATGGTGGTGGTGATACCACGCTCGGTGCCACAGTCGGTCTCGCGAACGATGACGTCCTGGCTGACGTCCACCAGACGACGGGTCAGGTAACCCGAGTCGGCGGTGCGCAGCGCGGTGTCGGCCAGACCCTTACGAGCACCGTGGGTGTTGATGAAGTACTCGGCCACGGTCAGGCCCTCGCGGAACGAGGACTTGATCGGACGCGGGATGAACTCACCCTTCGGGTTGGTCACCAGACCCTTCATGCCCGCGAGCGAGCGGATCTGGGTCATGTTGCCCGCCGCACCCGACTTCACGATCATCGGGATCGGGTTGTCGTCCGGGTAGTGGGCCTCCATCGCCTGACCGACCTCTTCGGTGGCCTGCTTCCAGATCTCCACGAGAGCGTCGCGACGCTCTTCCGGGGTGAGGGCACCGCGCTGGAACTTGCGCTCCAGGCCATCGGCCCGCTCCTCGTACTTGTCGAGGATCTCCTTCTTGGCCGGCGGCACCAGAACGTCTGCCATCGAGATCGTCACGCCTGAACGAGTCGCCCAGTGGAAGCCGACGTCCTTGAGCTTGTCCACCGTCTGCGCGACCACGATCATCGGGTAGCGCTCGGCGAGGTCGTTGATGATGACGGCCTGACGCTTCTTCGGCATCTGCTCGTTGACGAACGGGTACTCCACCGGGAGCAGCTCGTTGAACAGCACGCGACCCAGAGTGGTCTCGAGCTGCCACGGCTGACCGTACTTCCAGCCGTCGGGGAACTCCGCGGCCTCGATCTCGGCAGGCGGACGCTGATCGGTCAGCCGCACCTTGATCGCCGACTGCACGGTGAGTGCACCACGGTCGACGGCCATGATGGCCTCGGCCGGGGTGGAGTACACGCCACGCTCGACGTCGTCGGAGTTGGCCGCGCTGTACTCGCCTGCCGCACCATCGGTGAGGGTGGTCAGGTAGTACAGGCCGGTCACCATGTCCAGTCGCGGCATGGCCAGCGGACGACCCGAGGCCGGCGACAGGATGTTGTTCGACGACAGCATCAGGATGCGCGCCTCGGCCTGCGCCTCCGAGGACAGCGGGAGGTGCACGGCCATCTGGTCACCGTCGAAGTCGGCGTTGAACGCCTCACAGACCAGCGGGTGCAGCTGGATGGCCTTGCCCTCCACCAGCTGCGGCTCGAAGGCCTGGATACCGAGGCGGTGCAGCGTCGGAGCACGGTTCAGCAGCACCGGGTGCTCGGCGATGACCTCTTCGAGGACATCCCACACCGCAGGACGCTGACGCTCGACCATCCGCTTGGCGGACTTGATGTTCTGCGCCTGGTTCAGGTCGACGAGACGCTTCATCACGAACGGCTTGAACAGCTCGAGCGCCATCAGCTTCGGCAGACCGCACTGGTGCAGCTTGAGCTGCGGGCCGACGACGATGACCGAACGGCCCGAGTAGTCGACGCGCTTGCCGAGCAGGTTCTGACGGAAACGTCCCTGCTTGCCCTTGAGCAGATCGGACAGCGACTTCAGCGGGCGGTTGCCCGGTCCGGTGACCGGACGTCCACGACGACCGTTGTCGAACAGTGCGTCCACCGACTCCTGCAGCATCCGCTTCTCGTTGTTGACGATGATCTCGGGCGCGCCGAGGTCGATCAGTCGCTTGAGGCGGTTGTTGCGGTTGATGACACGGCGGTACAGATCGTTGAGATCGGAGGTCGCGAAGCGGCCACCATCGAGCTGAACCATCGGACGCAGCTCCGGCGGGATCACCGGGACGGCGTCGAGAACCATGCCGAGCGGCGAGTTGCCGGACTGCTGGAACGCCGCGACGACCTTGAGACGCTTGAGCGCACGCAGCTTCTTCTGGCCCTTGCCGCTGCGGATGGTCTCGCGCAACGAGTCGGCCTCGGCATCGATGTCGAAGGTCTCGAGGAGCTTCTTGATCGCCTCGGCGCCCATCGCGCCGGCGAAGTACTCGCCGAAGCGCTCGTCGAGCTGGCGGTAGAGCTTCTCGTCGATGATCAGCTCGCCCGGGCTCAGCTTGACGAAGCGGTCCCAGATCTCCTCGAGGTCGTCGAGCGCACGCTGCGCGTGATCGCGCATACGACGCATCTCGCGCTCGGCCCCATCGCGCACCTTGCGGCGTACGTCGGCCTTGGCACCCTCGGCCTCCAACTCGGCCAGATCCTGCTCGAGCTTCTGCTGACGCTCGTTCAGGTCGACGTCGCGCTGGTCGGCGATCGCCTTCTTCTCGACCTCGATCTCGGCCTCACGGGTCGAGAGCTCCGCGTGGCGCAGCTCGTCGTCCACCGAGGTGATCACGTACGCGGCGAAGTAGATGATCTTCTCGAGATCCTTCGGCGCGAGGTCGAGCAGGTAGCCGAGACGGCTCGGCACACCCTTGAAGTACCAGATGTGGGTGACCGGGGCGGCCAGCTCGATGTGGCCCATCCGCTCACGACGCACCTTGGCGCGGGTCACCTCCACGCCGCAGCGCTCACAGATGATGCCCTTGAAGCGCACGCGCTTGTACTTGCCGCAGTAGCACTCCCAGTCGCGAGTCGGTCCGAAGATCTTCTCGCAGAACAGGCCGTCCTTCTCGGGCTTGAGCGTGCGGTAGTTGATCGTCTCCGGCTTCTTGACCTCACCGTACGACCAGTTGTGGATGTCATCGGCCGTCGCAAGACCGATCTTGAGTTCGTCGAAGTAATTGACGTCGAGCACTTGTTACCTTTCGAGAGCTCTAATGTCGTATGTCGGTGAGGGTCAGTTGGCCAGGTCGTCTACCGTCGCGGATTCGTTGCGCGACAGGTTGATGCCCAGGTTCGCCGCGGCGCGCTCGAGATCCTCGTCGTCGGTGTCGCGCATCTCGATGGCGGCACCGTCCGAGCTGAGCACCTCGACGTTGAGGCAGAGCGACTGCAGCTCCTTGAGCAACACCTTGAACGACTCCGGGATACCGGGCTCGGGGATGTTCTCGCCCTTGACGATCGCCTCGTACACCTTCACGCGACCGACCACGTCGTCCGACTTGATGGTGAGCAGCTCCTGGAGGGTGTAGGCGGCGCCGTAGGCCTGCATGGCCCAGCACTCCATCTCACCGAAGCGCTGACCACCGAACTGCGCCTTACCACCGAGCGGCTGCTGCGTGATCATCGAGTACGGACCGGTCGAACGAGCGTGGATCTTGTCGTCGACCAGGTGGTGCAGCTTGATGATGTACATGTAGCCGACCGACACCGGGTACGGGAACGGCTCGCCGGAGCGACCGTCGAACAAGGTCGCCTTGCCGTCGCCGTTCACCATGACCTCGCCGTCGCGGTTCGGCAGCGTCGAGGACAGCAGTCCTGTCAGCTCCTCCTCGCGGGCGCCGTCGAACACCGGGGTCGCGGTGTTGGTGTTCGGCTCCGCCGCGTACATCTCCTCCGGCAGCTTCGATGCCCAGTCGGGCACTCCGCTGGCGACGTTGATGTTCCAGCCTGCCTTGGCGACCCAACCGAGGTGGGTCTCCAGGATCTGACCGATGTTCATACGACGCGGCACACCGTGGGTGTTCAGGATGATGTCGACCGGGGTGCCGTCCGGCAGGAACGGCATGTCCTCGGCAGGCAGGATCTTCCCGATGACGCCCTTGTTGCCGTGGCGGCCTGCGAGCTTGTCGCCGTCCTGGATCTTGCGCTTCTGGGCCACGTAGACACGGACCAACTCGTTGACGCCGGGCGCGAGATCGTCGTCGTCGTCGCGACTGAAGACGCGGACGCCGATGACCTTGCCGGTCTCACCGTGCGGCACCTTGAGGGAGGTGTCGCGGACCTCGCGGGCCTTCTCACCGAAGATGGCACGCAGCAGGCGCTCCTCCGGGGTCAGCTCGGTCTCGCCCTTCGGGGTGACCTTGCCGACCAGGATGTCGCCGTCGCGGACCTCGGCACCGATGCGGACGATGCCGCGCTCGTCGAGATCCGCGAGGACCTCGTCGGAGACGTTCGGGATGTCCCGGGTGATCTCCTCGGCACCGAGCTTGGTGTCGCGAGCATCGATCTCGTGCTCCTCGATGTGGATCGAGGTGAGCACGTCCTCCTCCACGAGCCGCTGGCTCAGGATGATCGCGTCCTCGTAGTTGTGACCCTCCCACGGCATGATCGCCACGAGCAGGTTCTTACCGAGGGCCATCTCACCGTTCTCGGTGCACGGGCCGTCGGCCAGGACCTGACCGGTCTCCACCCGCTGGCCCTCGTCCACGATCGGACGCTGGTTGGCGCAGGTGCCGTGGTTGGACCGGGCGAACTTGCGCATGCGGTAGGTGTCGCGGCTGCCGTCGTCGGCCATCACGGTGATGTAGTCGGCGGAGACCTCCTCGACGACACCGGTCTTGGTGGACACGACCACGTCGCCGGCGTCGACCGCGGCGCGCAGCTCCATACCGGTGCCGACCAGCGGCGACTCGTTACGGACCAGCGGCACGGCCTGACGCTGCATGTTCGCACCCATCAGGGCACGGTTGGCGTCGTCGTGTTCGAGGAACGGGATCATCGCGGTGGCGACGGACACCATCTGGCGCGGCGAGACGTCGAGGTACTCGACGTCGCCGATGCCCACGAACTCGACCTCGGAGCCCTTCTTGCGGACCAAGACGCGCTCGTCGGTGATCCGGCCCTCGAGGTCGTAGGCGGTGTTCGCCTGACCGATGAGGTAGCGGTCCTCCTCGTCGGCGGTCATGTACTGGATGTCGTCGGACACCACACCGTCGACCACCTTGCGGTAGGGGGTCTCGATGAAGCCGAACGGGTTGACCCGTGCATACACCGACAGCGAACCGATGAGGCCGATGTTCGGGCCCTCAGGGGTCTCGATCGGACACATGCGGCCGTAGTGCGACGGGTGCACGTCGCGCACCTCGAGGCCGGCGCGCTCACGGGACAGACCACCGGGGCCCAGCGCCGACAGGCGACGCTTGTGGGTCAGGCCCGACAGCGGGTTGTTCTGGTCCATGAACTGCGACAGCTGCGACGTGCCGAAGAACTCCTTGATCGCCGCCACGACGGGACGGATGTTGATCAGGGTCTGCGGGGTGATCGCCTCGACGTCCTGGGTGGTCATGCGCTCACGCACGACACGCTCCATACGCGAGAGGCCGACGCGGATCTGGTTCTGGATCAGCTCGCCGACGGTGCGCAGACGACGATTGCCGAAGTGGTCGATGTCGTCGACCTCCACCGGGACCTCCACGCCGCCGGGGACGGTCATGTAAGAGGTGGTGTGCGGGTCGGCCTCGTGCAGGCGGACCAGGTACTCGACGGTCGCGACGATGTCCTCGCGGGTCAGCACCGAGTCGCCGTTCATCGGGTTGGCGGCCAGACCGAGCTTCTTGTTGACCTTGTAGCGGCCGACGCGGGCCAGGTCGTAGCGCTTCTCCTTGAAGAACAGGTTCTCCAGGAGGTTCTCCGCGGACTCACGGGTCGGGGGCTCGCCCGGACGCAGCTTGCGGTAGACCTCGAGCAGCGCCTCGTCCTGGTTGGCGGTGTTGTCCTTCTCCAGGGTGGACATCATGATCTCGGAGAACCCGAAACGCTCGGCGATCTCCTCGTTCGTCCAACCCAACGCCTTGAGCAGCACGGTGACCGGCTGGCGGCGCTTGCGGTCGATGCGCACGCCGACGGTGTCGCGCTTGTCGACGTCGAACTCGAGCCACGCACCGCGACCCGGGATGACCTTCACGGTGTGGAGGGTCTTCTCGGTGGTCTTGTCGATGTTGGAGTCGAAGTAGACGCCGGGGCTACGGACGAGCTGGCTCACCACGACACGCTCGGTGCCGTTGATGATGAAGCTGCCCTTGTCGGTCATGATCGGGAAGTCGCCCATGAAGACGGTCTGCGACTTGATCTCGCCGGTGTTGTTGTTGATGAACTCCGCGGTGACGAACAACGGCGCCGCGTAGGTCATGTCCTTGTCCTTGCACTCCTCGACCGAGGCCTTGACCTCGTCGAAGTGCGGATCGGTGAAGGACAGCGACATCGAACCGGAGAAGTCCTCGATCGGGGACAGTTCGTGAAGGATGTCCTCGAGGCCGCCGGTGGGGTTGTCGTCGCCACGGGCGATCGCCTTGGCGCGCCACTCCGGCGTACCGACGAGCCACTCGAAGGAATCGAGCTGGAGGTCGAGGAGCCCGGGGACCTCCAGTGGCTCACTGATCTTTGCAAAGGATGCGCGCTTTGGCGCGCCCGGGATGGTTGAGGTGGACTGGCGGTCGAGTGCCAAGATCTGTCCTTCCAACACGAAGTGTTCTACCTAGCTCGGTGCTTGGCTTGATGGGCCGTTCGCTGGTGACACCCTGATTTCGGCGATCACCACGAGCACACACAGCAAAGGTGGCTTGAGGAAGGATCGAGAGGTGGACAGGAGGCAGCCAGCGCAACGTCCAACTGTAGCAGAAAATAGACGTACTTTGTCAAGCCACGCCTGGAAGCGAGTACGCGCTGATGGCCGCCTGCACGTCATTCACTGGTGACAGCCTGGCCCGACAACGCAATTTCGTCAAGCGCTACGCGCATCTTTTTGCCGAAGATTTGCCGACCGGGTGTACACGCACGCGAGACAAGCGGATGTCGCAGGTCAGAAGGCTTCCACTTGACTGATGAGCCAGTCGTCGCCGTGCTTGACCATGGAGAACTGATACCTGGGCGCGGCGCTCTGACCGGCGATCCCCGCCTGTTTCTGGCTGACGATCAGGTTCGCCACCACACGTGCGGTGGCGCCGTCGCCGCCGCCGGAGAGGTCTGCGACACCGACCGATTCGACCCGGCAGTCCGCGACCTGCTTGGTCTGGTTGAGGATGTCGCGCTGCTGGGGCAGGTACTTGTCGAACTCGCTGCGGGCGTTGCCGGTGAGAACCGATCGGGCCTCGCCCGCCCATTTGTCGACGTCGAGCGTGTTTACGGTCAGCGAGCAGGCCTTGCTCTGCACCTGAGACGTCAGCTCCGTGGTAGCGGGCTGATCGACGAAGGCCTTGTTGGAACTGATCGACGCCCCGGGATGGAGTCCCGCGATCAGTGCGAAGATCCCGAGCACGACGGCGACACCGATCAGGATGCCGATGGCGCGGCGACTAAAGGGGAACAGGCCCGACGACGTCGAGGGCTTGCCCGTCGATGTCGCGTTCTTGTCCGCCGTGACGGCGCGGGCGGTCGAGGATGCCGCATCGCCGGTCCGCAGCGTGGAGACGCGTGCGACCGGCCGGGTCTTACCGGCCGGCTTGGGCTTCTCGACGGGATCCGTGGTGCTGTCGGCGGGATCCTCGGTGCTCTCGGCGGGATCTGTGGTGCTGTCGGCGGGATCCGTGGTGCTGTCGGCGGGATCCGTGGTGCTGTCGGCGGGATCCGTGGTGCTGTCGACGGGATCCGCGGTGCTGTCGGCGGAATCTGTGGTGCTGTCGACGGGATCTGCGGCCTTCGGCTCGGTCTCCGGGACCGCGTCGGTGGGACGCTGACCACTGCCTGCGACGCGAGGGGTGTAGGGCTTGCGTGCGGTCTTCTTACGCGGCGGGCGCGGGTTCTGCGGCGCCATCAGTTACCTCCCCCTGGTGTGCCCGACGGAGCCGCACCCTGACCGCCCGGGGCAGCGCCACCGGTGGATGCGCCCGGATCCTGGTACGCCAGCGACTCGAGTGGTGCGATGTCGTCGGCCTTCCACGTGCCGCCATCCTCGGTCATCGAGACCGAGAAGCCCATCGTCTGGGTGACACCCGCTTCGTTCTCGCGCTTCGACGTCGCCGCGACGTAGACGAGCACCTTGGCCTTTCCGTCGTCGGCGTCGACCTCGGTCGGCGCGCTCCGGAGCAGTCGCGAGGTCAGCGCCGCGGCCTGCGGGCCGGCCTGCGTGATCATCGAGTTGAGGTTGCTGACGTCCTGGCTCGTGATCTGCTCGCGCGCCTTTCCGGTCAGCGAACCGTCGACGCGCCGCTTCCATCCCGCGGTGTCCTTCGGATCCACGGTGGTCACGTTGATGATCGCCTGCTCAGCGCCATCGATGGCGCCGTCGCGCGCATCCTGGATCGGCTTCTGCACGAAGTACGCCTGGTAGCCCTGGTAGCCGAACCATGCGGCACATGCGGCCGCCGCGATCACGAGGAGCAGCGCCAGCACGCTGGCCACCGTCCGTCCGCGGTCACGACCGCCGGTCGAGGCTGCGGAGCCGTCGCGGCTGGCTTGGGGTGTGTCGCTAGTCATCGGCCGTCACTGTAGTGGTTGGCACCTGAGAGGAGGCAAAGCGAGCTGCGCCCGCCGGCCTCCTGACGTGGTGAGATCACTTCGGGTGGACTCCCATCAACGCCGCCAGCTGCTGTGCCAGCGGGTTGAGGTTCAACCGGTCGGGATCCTTCTTCGGGGTGTTGTCCCACGGTTGCTTGTAGGCGGGATTCGCGAATGCCGCACGATCGGCACTGCGCACCCCGGTCGGGTTGCCGACCGGCACCGAACACTTCGCGTTTGTGTTGAACGGGAAATCGTCGTAATGGATGTCGAACGACGGATCCTTACGCTTCATCTCCCGGATCATCGCGTCGGTACTCTCGTAGCCCCGTGTACACGCAGCAGGGTTGTTCGTCTCCAGGACGACACCGAAGTGGATCTGACCGTCACCCGGCGCGGGCGAATGGCTGCCGGCCGAGAGCGCCGACAGCATCGCGAAGGTGGTCGACGTCGCGTAACTGGTCGGTTCGATGGTCCGCAGCGTGCTCGCCAGCTGCTTGACGACTGTCGAGATGTCACCACCGCTGCGCCGCAACAACTCCGAGATCTGCGTCGCCGACGCCGTACCCGTCGTCAACAACCGACGCAGATCCGGATCCGACGACGCCAACGTCGCCGTGATCAAATCCAAATCATGCGACCACGACAAAATCGCATCCGACTGGTCGGCTTGTGTTGCCAGCACCACATTCGAGTTCTGAATCAACGAAATCGTCTCATCCAACGAGTCATAACCCGACCGCGACAACTTCGACAACGAATCCACCAACCGCGTCAGATTCTCACCCTGACCGTTGAACGCCTTACCCAACTCCGTGATCACCGTATGCAGATCATCCACCGGAATCGACGACGTGAAATCAATCGCCGACGACACCACATCCTCCAACGGCGGCGGCACCGACGACTTCGTGATCACCGACCCATCCGACAAAAACGGCCCCTCCGACGACGTCGGCTGCAAATCCACGAACTGCTCACCGATCGCCGACCGATTCGCCACCACCGCCGTCGCCGACGCCGGAATCTCCGGACCCCCCGAGTTCAGCTCCAACGCCACATCCACACCCGACTTGGTCAACGTCAACTTCCCGACGCGACCCACCGGCACACCCTGATACGTCACCTCGGCATTGGTGAAAATGCCACCCGAATCCTTCATCGACGCCGTCACCGTGTACTGGCCGATGCCGGCGAGGCGGTCCAGTCGGGCGTATTTGGCGCCGACGTAGACGAGCGCCACCAGTCCGACGATGACGAACACGATCAGCTGAATCCTCGCGACCTTCGACAACATCACTGGGCTCCGATCCGTGACACCGAGGTGATCGGGAGCCCGGTTCCGGCGCTACGTGCGGTGTGGTTCATCACTGGGCTCCGATCATGCTGAGCGGACCGTCGATGAACCGCTGTCCCGGCTGCGCCGGCGGCATCAACGTGTACTGCTGATCGTCGTCACGCTTCTTCTTCGTCTTCGCCGATGCCGGCGCCTTGGCGGAGCCGGACGCGGGATTCATCGGATATGTGCCACCCGACGGCGGGGTGTTCGGCCCGGGCCGTGAGTTCGCCGACGGCGGCAGCAGGGTGATGGTCGGCCAGCCGTAGCGCGGGCCGTTGCCCCCGACATACGGGTTGTTCGGGTTGACCGGCACCTTGACGCGCTCCGGCGGCGAGTACTTCGGTGTCCCCTGACCGACGCCCAGAGCCTCGAGCTGATTCAGCGTCCGCAGGTCCAGTGTCATGAACAGGTTGGTCGCGTCGCCCTTCACACCCGGCAACAGCCAGTCCGGGAACGGGACGGTCAGCATCAGCGGCGCAGCCGTGATGAGTTCCGGGGCGGCCTTGGAGAGCTGCGTCAGCACCGGGCGCAACGCCTTGAGGTCGGTGATCAACGCAGTCCGCGACTTGCCGAGGACGTCGGTCCCGACCTTGCCGAGATCGTCGAGCTTGGTGAGCAGGTCCACCAGTTCAGGACGCTGTTCCTCCAGCACTGCGATACCGGCAGGCAACTCCTTGAGGATCCGGTCGATCTGCGTCTTCTGATTCGAAGCCCGCGTCGACAGGCGCGCGAGTCCGTCGATGGCGTTGACGATGTCGTCGCGCTGGCGGTTGAGACCGGTGATCAACGTCTGGCTCTGTTCCAGCAGGCTCCGGAACACCGGGCAGCTCTGTCCCTTGGGTGCGACGTCACACGGCTGGCTGGTCGATCCGGCCAACGCCTTGTTCAGTTCCGTCACGATCGGTTGGAGCTGGTTGATCCCGCCACCGTTGAGCAACATCGACAACGCGCCGAGGACCTGCTCGATGTCGGTGGCCGTGCGGGTGCGATCCAGCGGGATCGGCTGCGCGGGGTTCTGTCGCGGCAACGACTCGCTGCCGTTCGGCTCGCTGAGCGCGACGAACTTCTCGCCGAGCAGCGACGTCTGCTGCACCGCCGCGATCGACTTGTCCGACAGGTCGATGTCGTTCTTCACCTTGATCTTGACCTGGGCGTACCACTCGTTGTCGGGCACCTCGACCGACTCGACGCGTCCGACCGGGATGCCGTCCTTCTTGACCATCGACTGCGGGACGAGGTCCAGGATGTCGGCGAACTGGATCTGGTAGGTGCGTGCGTTGTCGCCGGTGTCCACGCCGCCGGGCAACGGGATCGACTGGATCCCGTTGCCGCACCCGGACACCGCGAGCACGGCAGCCACCATCGCCGCCCCGAGTACGGCGCGAATCGACTTACGCGACAGAACTTCTCGCATCATCAATTCCCACCTGTCCCGGAACGTGCGGACGGTCGCGTCGTGGTCGGCGCGTTCGACGGACTCTTCGGCGTCGACCCGGGGCCGGTCTCCAGATTCGGATCCGGGTTGCCCGGATTTGTGCCGGGCGATGGATACCGCTGCAGCTTGTTGTTGCTCATGATGCCGAAGGGCAGCACGGGCAGCAGCGGATCGAGTACGCCCTTGGTGATCTGCTGGCCGAGATTCTCGCACTGGCTGATCAGCGGGCTCAGCGTGGTGCTGAACTGCTTCGCCGACGGGTTGCCGGGCAGCAGCTTGCCGAGGTCCAGCAAGCGGCACTGCGCGCCGATGAGATCCTGCAGGTCCGGGATGGTCAGGCGCATCGCCAGGGTTCCCGACTCCGCGTCGTAGGCGTTGATCAGGTTGTTGATGGTCACCGGCAGGACCGTGAGGATCTCTTTCAGGTGATCCTTGGTGTCGAGCAGCGCCTTGGTGGTCGGTTGCAGATCCTTGACGGTCTGCCCGAGTTTGTCCCGGTTGTCCTCGACGAAGGTCGCGACATCACCCAGCGCGACGGACAGCTTGTTCAGTGACGCGGACAGCTGGGTCCGCTCCCCCGCCAGGAACTTGTTGAACGACGCCATCTGCGTGTTGAACTGGCGGACCTGGGAGTCGTTCTCGCGCAGCGCACCCACGAACACGTTCAGGTTCTTGACCGTATCGACGATGTTGCCGCGGGAGTTGCTCAGCGTGGTCGACGCCTTCGAGAGCTGCTCGATGGCGTCGCCCAGCTTGGCGCCGTTGCCCTTCAGATTGTCCGCGCCGGTGGCGATCACGTCGCTGACCGCGCCGTTCTTGTTCGCACCCTCGGGCCCGAGGGCCTCGGACAGCTTCTGCACGCTCGAGTAGATCTGGTCGACCTCCACCGGGACCATCGTCTGATCCTGGGAGAGGGTGATGTCGTGGGGCGCCTTCTCGCCGCCCGTATAGGCCGGGGTCAGCTGCACATACCGGTCCGCGACGACCGACGGGATGATCTGGACGGCGCGGACGTCGGCGGGCAGGTCGATCCCGCGGTCCACCGTCATGGTCACCTTGACGGTCTTGCCCTCTGGGGTCACCGAGTCGACCTTGCCGACCGGCACGCCCAGCACGCGGACGTCAGAACCCGAGTAGATGCCGACGCTGCGCGCGAAGGTGGCGGTGATCTTGGTGGTGCCCATGAGCGAGAACGCCCACCACAGGACTCCGGCGGCGATCAACGCGAGGATCAGACCGATCACCAGCATCACGATGTGACGCGGGGTGAACCACCGGCCGGGGCCGGAGGTGCGGCTGAGGTCGGGAGCTGTGGTCATCAGCCGGCCTCCGTTCCACCGTTGTTCTGGAGCTTCTGCTTGTTGGGCGGACGGGTGGTGTTCTGCTGCGGCAGACCAGGCGGCAGCAAGTTGGTCACCACGGACTCGAACCAGCGTCCGTTGCCCAGGACGTTGGCGTAGAGCCGATAGAAGGGCGCCATGTAGGTGATGGTCTTCCGCAGATTGTCGTTCTGGGAGATCAACAGCTTGTTGACGTCCTGGAGCGAGTCGAGTGCCGGACCGATCTGCGCCTGGTTGTCGCGCACGATCCCCGACAGCGAATCCGACAGGGTCGTGGTGGTGGACAGCAGCGTCGAGATGGCCTTCTGCCGGTTGTTCAGCTCGTCGAGCAGCTGACCGGCGCCGGCGATGAGCCGGACGAACTCCTGGTTCCGGTCGGCCAGGATCTTCGACGTGTCCTTCGTCGCCTCGAGGAGATGCTGGACCTCCTGGTCGCGGCTGGCGATGGTCTGAGACAACCGCGACAAACCGTCCAACGACGGCCCGATGTCGCCCGCGGTACCGGAGAAGGCCTCCGACAACGTCTCCATCGAGTGGGCGAGCTGGTCGGTGTTCAGGTCATCGATCTGATCGGCCGCGTCGGAGAACGCCTCGATGACGTCGTAGGGCGAGACTGTGTCGGTCAGCGGGACGTCGGGATCGGCGGGCTCGCTGCCGCGCGGGTTCAGGGCCAGGTACTTCTGCCCGAGGATCGTCTTGATCTGGATCGACGCCTGCGTCTGGTTCCCGATCCACGTGTTGGTCACCCGGAACTTCACGTTCACGCGGTCGCCGTCGAGCGTCACACCGTCGACCTCGCCGACTTTGACGCCCGCCACGCGGACCTCGGCACCCGACTTGAGTCCGGCCGCCTCGGTGAACTTCGCCGTGTAGCGCGCGCCTGCACCGACCAGCGGCAGCTGATTGAGGTAGAACGCCGAGATCGCCATCATCAGCAGCACCAGGATGCCGATGGCACCGATGCTCACCGGGCTGCGGCGCCCACCGAATCGTCGATGCGAGCTCTGCGGCGGCGGTGCGCCGCCATCGTCCGCGCCGGCTTTGCCGTCCGCCGCGTCGGCCTGCGCCGCCGCGTGACGCACCTCGTCACTCGAGAACTGCTCGGTCCGGGCATCATCACCCTCGGGCTGAGCGTGCCGGTTCTGTTCGTCAGCCACAGATCAGCCCCCCGGCCTTTCGTCTTTCCAGCAACGGGTGGCCGCACTGGTGTACAGCACATGGTTGATGTCGGGCAGCGGGACCACCGGCTGCGTCAGCATCGTCGACTTGCCGTTGCCGGCGACGACATCGATACCGCAGAGATAGAACTGGAACCAGGAGCCGAAGGTCGCGGCCCGGCCGATCTTCTGCAACTTGACCGGCAGGTTGGTCAGAATCTGTTTCACATCCTCGTCGCGGGCGTTGATCTGGTCCGACAGCGACTTCAACCCGGCGATGTCACCTTGGATGGCGGGTCGGGTCGGCTGCAGGATCGACGCGGTCACCGCGGTCAGGTTCGACACCGAGCTGATCGCCGACCCCACGGAACCGCGTTGGGCGGCAAGGCCGGTGACGAGCTTCTCGGTGTTGTCCAGCAATGCCGTGAACTGCTCGTCGTTGCGATTGACCGTGTCCAGCACCGTGCTCAGGTTGGTGATCAGCTGCCCGATCACCTTGTCCTTGTCGGCGATCGCGTTGGTCAGGTCGGCGGTGCTGCTGATCAGCTGCGAGATCGTGCCGCTCTCCCCCTGGAAGACCTTGATGATCTGCTCCGACAGCTTGTTCACGTCCCCGGCGGACAGCTCCCGGAACAGCGGCTTGAAACCGTTGAAGAGTTCGGTGAGGTTCACCGCGGGATGGGTGTCCTGGTGCGTCGGATCGGTACCGAACGTGTGCCCGGTGTCGACGGTCTGGTCGGGATCGCCCGCGCCCTTCTCCAGCGCCAGATACCGCAGGCCGGTCAGGTTCCGGTAGCGGATGTAGATCTGCGTGCCCTCGGGCAGCTGATCGCGGTTGACGTTGAACGAGACCAGCGCCTGGTTGCGGTCATGCACCTCGACGTCGGTCACCTGCCCGACGCGGACGCCCGCGATGCGGACGTCGTCGCCCTTGTTGAGCAGGGCGGCGTCGGAGAACACGGCCTTGAAGTCGCTGTCTCCGTCGCCGCCTGCGTTGGCGATCGTCAACGCCAGCAGACTGGTGGCGACCACGGTCACCACCGCGAAGACGATGAGTTTGATCAGTGGTCCGGTGATGGATTTCATCGGATGGTGACCTGCGCTCCCTGTAGCGATACGCCGCCGATCGTGGTGACCCAGGTCGGAACCTTCTCAGGGTCGGTGCCGTTGGCGCCGCCATAGATGACCTTCAGTTGCTTCACGTAGTCGGGATCGTCGAACGGGTTCGACCGGATGGTCCCGGCCGGGGTGGCGGAGAACTGCGGCTGCGGCAACGTCGGCATCGTGCGCGGGCCCGGATTGCGCGACGGTGGCTGGTACGAGCCGTCGGCGAGACCCCCACCCGGGTACTGCGGGAACGGGCGTCCGTTCGTCGGCGGGTCGTAGCAGACCGCAGGCGGATCGCTGTCGAGGAGACGCGGCTCGTCCTGGTTCGGCAGGTAACGACCACGCGGGTTGACGAACTGGAGGTTCACCCGCACACCCGGGTTCGCGGTGCCCTGGCCGACGATCTTGCGCGACTCGGGAATGAGGGTCGCGAAGTTGTGGGCCGTGCAGACGAACGTCGGCGACTGCTTGGCCAGGCCCACGAGGAACGGCTCCGAATCCACCGCGAGGTCGATCAGGTCGGCCCGGTTCTGCTGCAGGAACTTGGTGGTGTCCGTCGCCGCCACACCCACGGTCGAGATGAGGGTGCGCAGATCGCCTTGACGCTCGACGATGGTCTTGTTCGTGGTCCGGAAGTTGTCGAGGGCGTCGATGACGTCCGGCAGCGCGTCCGAATAGGTCTTGGAGAAGCTCGCGAGCCCACGCAGCGTGCCCTGGAGTTCGGGCATGTTGTCGTTGACGCGCGTGAAGATCTTGTTGAGCTCGTCGAACGTGACGCCGAGCTGTTGTCCTCGTCCGGCCAGCGCCTGCGACAGAGATGTCAGCGTGACGTTCAGGTCCTGCGGCGGGATCGCCTTGAGCACCGGGAGCAGCTTGTCGAAGAGGTCCTGGACCTCGCGTGCGTTGCCGCTCTGGTCGGTGTAGATGGTGTCGCCGTTGGCGAGAGTCGCGGCCGACGGGTCGTCGGTCGGGACCTGCAGCGCCACATAGCGTTCACCGAACAGTGTCTTCGGGAGGATGCGCGCAGTGGTGTTCTGCGGCAACTGCGACGCCATGTCGGGCGTCAGTCCGAGGGTGACCGCGACACTGCCGTCGGCGGCGGGTTCCACGTCGCGGACCTCGCCGACCACCACGCCGCGCGCCTTGACGTCGGCGTTGGTCGGCAGTGCGTTACCGGTGGAGTCGGTTTTCAGGGTCACGTTGGCGAACGTCGTGAACCCGTCGTTGAACTTCGTGATCGTGACCACGAAGAACAGCGCCACCACGACGAAGAACACCAGCCCGAGCAGCCGGCGACGTAGCGTCGACATCGGTCAGCCTCCCACTCGCACAGTCGTCGTGGTGCCCCAGATCGCGAGCCCCAAGAAGAAGTCCAACACCGCGATCAGCACGAGCGCAGCACGCACGGCATGTCCGACCGCCACGCCGACGCCGGCCGGACCGCCGGTCGCGTAGTAGCCGTAATAGCAGTGCACGAGAATGATCACGAAGGCGAAGACCAGCACCTTGCCGAACGACCACAGCACGTCGCCGGGTGGCAGGAACAGGTTGAAGTAGTGGTCGTAGGACCCGCCCGACTGCCCGTTGAAGACCGTGGTGATGACGCGCGACGCCAGATACGCCGAGAGCAGACCTAGCACGTAGAGCGGGATGACCGCGACGAAGCCGGCGATCACGCGTGTGGAGACCAGGAACGGGATCGACGGCACCGCCATCGATTCGAGCGCGTCGATCTCCTCCGAGATGCGCATGGCACCGAGCTGCGCGGTGAATCCGCATCCGACCGTGGCCGAGAGCGCAAGACCGGCCACCAGCGGCGCGACCTCACGGGTGTTCACATACGCCGAGAGGAAGCCGGTCAGCGCCTGCGAACCGATCTGATCGAGGGCCGCATACCCCTGCAGCCCGACGACGACGCCGGTGAAGCCCGACATCAGCACCATCACGCCGATCGTGCCGCCGATGACCGCGAGCCCGCCCGACCCGAAGGCGACCTCGGCCAGCAGCCGCAGCACCTCACGGGTGTAGTGGACAAGCGTCTTGGGGATCCACGCGAGAGTGCGCCCATAGAACGACATCTGCTCGCCCGCGCCGTCGAGCAACTTGAGCGGCTTACGCAGCTGCTTTCGGGCTTCGTACAGGTAGTACTCGGGCCGCGACTTGGAGATCGTCACACCACCGGCCATCGCTAGCTTCCCTTCGGCGGAACGATCTGCAGGTAGACCGCAGTGATGATCAGGTTGGCGAGGAACAACAGCAGGAAGGTGATGACCACGCTCTGGTTGACCGCGTCACCGACGCCCTTCGGCCCGCCCTTCGGGTTGAGTCCCTTGTAGGCGGCGACGACACCTGCGAGCACACCGAAGATGGCGGCCTTGAGCGTGGACACATAGAGGTCCGGGAGTTGCGCCAGCGCACCGAACGAGGCGAGATAGGCGCCCGGGGTGCCGCCCTGCACGACGACGTTGAAGAAGTAGCCACCACCGATACCGACGACCGCGACCAATCCGTTGAGCAACATCGCCACCAGCACCATCGCGATGACGCGCGGAACAACCAGGCGCTGGATCGGATTGATGCCGAGCACCTCCATCGCGTCGATCTCCTCGCGAATGGTGCGGGACCCGAGGTCGGCGGCCACCGCGGATCCCGCGGCGCCTGCGATCAGCAGCGACGTCACCAGTGGCGATCCCTGCTGGATCACCACGAGCACGCTGGCCGCACCGGTGTACGACTCGGCACCGAGCTGCTTGATCAGCGAACCGGTCTGCAGCGACACGATCGCGCCGAACGGGATCGCGATCAGAGCGGTCGGCAGGATCGTCACACTCGCGATGAACCAGGCCTGCTGGATGAACTCGCGCCACTGGAACGGACGCACGAAGGATTGACGCGCGACGTCGACGAAAAGCTGCACGATGTTGCCGGTCTGGGCGAGCGCGCCCGTTCCGGCCTGAGCTATCCGATCAACGCCACGCGTGGTGGCACTGGTCATCCTTACGAACTCCGACCGTCGTTGGGCTGCCGGAACTGGCCGGTTTCGATGGGCTGGGTGACGGTGTTGTCGTTGGCGCCCTCGCCAACCGGGGGTGTCGCCCAGCTCTGGGTTGGGGCGTCGCTGCCGGCGTAGTCGCCGCCTGCGGCATGGGCCGGCGTCCACTCGCCCGCCGCGTGCGCCGCCCCGACCGGCACGTTCTCGGTGCTCTGATCGGCGGCATGCGCATCGGATTCGGCGCGCATGCGGTCTTCCTCGTCCATGCTGCGACGAATGGCTTCCTGCGCGTTCGGCGGCATCGTGTGCAACATCTCGTGCACACGCTGACGGTGCCGCGCGACGGCCTTGCGTTCGGGCATCCCCGGATTGGGCTGCACCTGCGGAATGATCTCGGAGAAGTCGTCCTTGGTGCCGCCACCGCCGATACCGGCAGCCTGCATGGCCTCCTCGGCCTTCTGCACGCCCTCGTCCTTCTCTTCCGACATCCCGATCGGACCGAACCGGTCACCGGAGAGGAACTGCTTGACCACCGGCTGCTCGGAGGTCAGCAACTGCTCACGCGGACCGAACATCACCAACTCCTTGCGGAACAACATGCCGATGTTGTCGGGAATCGTCCGGGCGATGTTGATGTTGTGCGTCACGATCAAAATCGTCGCGTCGATCTGGGCGTTGATGTCGATCAGCAACTGGCTGATGTAGGCGGTACGCACCGGATCCAGACCCGAGTCCGGCTCATCACAGAGGATGATCTGCGGATCGAGCACCAGCGCACGCGCCAGACCGGCACGCTTACGCATACCACCGGAGATCTCGCCGGGCAGTTTGTCCTCGGCACCGGTCAGACCGACCAGGTCGATCTTCTCCATCACGATGTCGCGGACTTCGTCTTCCTTCTTCTTCGTGTGCTCACGAAGCGGGAACGCCACGTTGTCGAACAGCGACATGGAGCCGAATAGGGCACCATCCTGGAACAACACCCCGAACAACTTGCGGATCTCATAGAGTTCCTTGGCCGAACACTGGGTGATGTCGGTGCCATCGATGACCACCGACCCCTGCTCGGGATGCAACAAGCCGATCAACGTCTTCAGGAACACCGACTTACCGGTACCCGACGGACCCAACAGGGCAGACACCTCACCCGACGGCAACGTCAACGACACATCACGCCAGATGTTCTGCGATCCGAATGACTTGGTGAGCCCCTCAACACTGACCTCTACACCCACTGCATCCTCCCAGACATTCGCTGCCCCCTGCGGCGGTCAGGGTGACCACTCACGATCCGGTGGCATTGTGGTTGGGGTCACTGTAGCGGACGCCCGCTGATCCCCACACCCGCCCGCGCCCCTCGATCCCCCATCGAGACCAGGCGCGTGTCGGTTCCTTACCCACCGGTAACTTCCCTGCCGAATGAGCGTAGCCCATGCCACGCGGTTCGCAAAGTGCGCCGACCATCACAATCCAGGGACAACAGTGGCCCGTGGGGTATCTCACCCACGGGCCACTGTCGAAGTGCTGTCAGATCCCTGAAGAGGGAGCCTTCGAGCTGTCTTTACTTGACGGACACCGAAGCGCCGGCCTCTTCGAGCTTGGCCTTGGCAGCGTCGGCGGCTTCCTTGTCGACCTTCTCCAGGATCGGCTTCGGAGCACCCTCGACGAGGTCCTTGGCTTCCTTCAGGCCCAGGCCCGAGACGATCTCACGGACCACCTTGATAACCTGGATCTTCTTGTCGCCCGCGCCCTCGAGCACGACGTCGAACTCGTCCTGCTCGGCAGCGGCCTCGGCGCCACCGGCAGCCGGAGCACCGGCAGCGGCAACGGCGACCGGAGCGGCCGCGGTGACCTCGAAGACCTCTTCGAACTTCTTCACGAAATCGCTGAGCTCCAGCAGGGTCAGTTCCTTGAACTGATCGATGAGCTCGTCAGCGGTGAGCTTCGCCATGGTGGCGTCCTTCCTGTCAGTCCCCAGACGGGGCTTGGTTCATCCCGGCACGGAGTCGCCCGCCCAAGGATTGGTGTGTTGCGGCGAGAATTACTCGCCGGCTTCGTTCTTCTTCTCCTGCAGGGCCGCGGCGAGGCGCGCCACCTGCGAAGCCGGCTGGTTGAACAGACCGGCAGCCTTTGCCAAGTTGCCCTTCATGGCACCGGCGAGCTTGGCCAACAGAACCTCACGGGTCTCCAGGTCGGCGATCTGTTCGATCTCCGCCACGGACAGCGCACGGCCGTCCATGGTGCCGCCCTTGATGACCAGAGCCTTGTTGTCCTTGGCGAACGTCTTGATCGCCTTCGCGGCCATGACCGGCTCGCCTTCGATGAAGGCGATCGCGGTCGGACCGGTGAACAGCTCGTCGAGCCCTTCCACGCCCGCCTCGGCGGCGGCACGCTTCACCAGGGTGTTCTTGGCGACGGAGTAGGTTGCACCCTCACCGAGGGAACGACGCAGCTCGGAGATCTGCTTGACGGACAGGCCACGGTATTCCGTGACGACCGTTGCCGTGGATCCCTTGAACTGCTCAGCGATCTCCGCGACTGCGGCGACCTTTTCGGACTTGGCCATACTTCGCCTCCTCTCTCATCACTAGAGTTGGGTCGGGCCCAACCTGAGCCGAGAGGGGCGAGGTGACGTCGAGATCGACTGTCATCCACATACAAAAACGCCCCGGCACGCAGAAGGCCCGGGGCGTGAACAGGCGCACAAGCGCTCTGTCATTCCTCGTTCTCCCTGCGTGGGCCGCCGACCCGGTCATCGTCGATGACATGGATCGGACCTTCGGTCGGGATCTCTCCCGACGACCGACGGTCTCTGGTTGAACCGATACGGCACACGGTTGTGTGCCACACCAAGCGGAAAGGTTACCCGACCGTGGCGGATGCAACCAAATCAGCGGGCGGCGGACCTGCACCGACGACGGCGAACGAGCGCGCAGCGGCAGCCGCCGCGGCGATCACCGACCGCCATCTGAGGCGGATGTTGTGGACGCCCGGCACCCGGCTTGCCGCGGTCGCGTGGCCGAGCGGGGCGGTCGCGGGGCATTTCGGCATGTGGCACTACTGGTGGCATGCCCACCTGGTGGACCTGCTGGTCGACGCGGCCATCCATCGCCCGGGCGACGATACCGCCGACGTCGTGGGCCTGCTGCTGCGCGGTATCAACCTGCGCAACCTGGGCAAATGGACGAACAACTACTTCGACGACATGGCCTGGCTCGGCCTCGCCATCGAGCGTGCCGACCGTCACCTCGCGCTGAGCCACGACCGGGCGATCCGCACGCTCTCCGGCCGCATGATCGACGCCTGGGTACCCCATCTCGGTGGCGGAATCCCGTGGCGCACGATGGACCTCTTCTTCAACGCACCGGCGAACGGCCCTGCGGCCGTCCTGGTGGCGCGGACCGGTCACGTGGAGCGGGCGGCGGCGATGGCGGACTGGATGGACGCACACCTCGTCGATGCCGACTCGCACCTGATCATCGACGGCATCAAACCCGGCACCCGGCCCGGCGAGATGGAACGGGTCACCGCGATCTATACCTACTGCCAGGGCGTGGTGCTCGGTGCCGAGCTCGAACTCCTCAGGCTCACGCGGCACGAGGTGCACGCCGAACGCATCGACCGACTCCTCCACGCGGTGCAGACACGGATGTGCCACGACGGGGTGATCCCGGGAGCGGGCGGCGGAGACGGCGGACTGTTCGCGGGCATCCTGGCGCGCTACCTCGCGCTGGTCGCCACCGATCTGCCGCAGACCATTCAGGGGACCGACGACCTGCGCCGACGAGCAGCGCACATCGTGGCCACGAGCGCCGAGGCCGCCTGGCTCAATCGCACCGAGACCGATCACGGCCCGGTGTTCGGTGCCGACTGGCGGAAACCTGCGGACAATCCGTCAGGTGAGGGCACAAACGCCCAGTTCGTCGAGGGTGCGGTCCATTCCTCACAGATCCCGGAACGCGACCTCTCGGTCCAGCTCTCGGCGTGGATGGTGCTCGAGGCCGCGGCCGCCGTCGACCTGCGGTTACCGGAGCATGTCCAAAAAGAGGCTACCTAGTTAGCAATCCGATATCGGGGCTGAGATACCCTCGTCCGGCGAGGTGAGGAACGCCACATGTGTAACGTCCGTCACCTCGCGGCCGACACGAATGGTGTCGGGGAATCGAGTTTGGCGACGATGCCCTCGTGCATGACCTGAGCGGGCACCGAGCCTGGGCAGGGTGATGCACCATGACGTACCAGTTGGACCAACCCGCGCAACCACGCCGCGGACGCACCGCCGCACGACCAGTCGGAACCGGCAGCGCACCGCATTTCGGCTCGCTCCCGCTCGGCGACCCCACCGGGGGATCCGACGGCATCCGCTGGCGTGAACAGGTCGACGGCAAGCAGCTGTATCCGCGGGTGGCGATCGACCGGGACGTCGTCCTCACCATGAGCGACGGTGTGCGACTGCGCGCGACCGTGGTCCGGCCGGCCAACCGATTCGGCCAGACCGTCCTCACCCCCTACCCCGCAATCCTCAACATCAACCCGTACAACCGGGTCGCGATCGACGCACTCGACCACGCGCTGCACGCACCCGGGCTGGGTAAGGCGCTGCACACCGCCTCGGCGACCATGGATGGGACGGGAACGGGACTCGAAGGCCTGACCACGCTCACCAAGACCCTGTCCGGCGGCGTGTTCGACGTCTTCGGAATCAACCGGAATCTCGTCCGCAGCGGTTATGTGCAGATCATCGTCGACGTCCGGGGAACCGGCGCGAGCCAGGGCAAATGGCAGATCCTCGGCGCCCGCGAGCAACAGGACTCGGTGGAGATCATCGATTGGGTCGCCGAGCAGGAGTGGTGCAACGGTGCCGTCGGGCTGGCCGGGTGGTCGTACTCGGCGATCAACTCGCTGCAGGCCGCTGACAAGCGCCTGCCCGCCGTCAAGGCCGTCTTCGCGGTCGAGGGCTGCGACGACATCGTCCGCGACATCTACATCACCGGTGGCATGCCGTCGGCATTCATCCCGACCTGGCTGTCGGTGGTGAATCTGCTGAAATGGCTGCCGAATCCGTCGAGCCCGGTCCGCGACGTCTTCCGCGGCGACACCGCGCGCTGGCTGCGCGACCGATTGAAGTCGCCGGCCACCGAGATCACGTCGCTGCTGTGGGGATTCCTCACCGCCCGCGACGACCGCATCTTCGACGACCCGTATTTCGACGAGCGTGATCCCGTGGTCGACCGGATCGCCGCCCCCACCTTCACCGTCGGCGCCTGGCACGACCTCTTCGGGCGCAGCGCGACCGGCGTCTACGAACGACTGCAGATGGAACCGGGACGCAAGCAGATGGTGGTGGGCGACGGCTATCACGTCGACGTCGGTTCCGGATACGGCGGCAAGTTCGCGCCGCCCCGGCTCGACGTGCTCGAACGGGCCTGGTTCGACCGCTGGCTCAAAGGCCACCGGCAACGGCGTCGAGTACTACGGCCCGGTCACCATGCTCCAGCAGGGCGGAGCATGGACCTCCGGCCCGAGCTTCCCGCGACCCGGGGTGGTCCCACAACGGCTCTACCTCACCGACACCCCGTCGGGCACCGCCGATCACGCCACGCACGACGGCTCGCTGGCCATCACGCCCGTCGACGACCTGTCGTCGCTCACCGTCCACCCGGATGCGCGGGGCGCCGTCTCCCGCGACATGACGCAGGTGACCGCGGGCGCCGCGATGATCTTCGGACGCTCGTTCACCGACGACGCCCGCTTCCAGGAGCGAGGTGGACTGTCGTTCACCACCGAACCTGTCAGCGAGTCGACCACCATCAGCGGTCCGATGAACCTGCGACTCAACGTGGCCACCACGGCGCACGAGGCGATCTGGGCGGTCACCGTCAACGACGTCGCGCCGGACGGGACGTCGACCGTGCTGACCAACGGCGCCCTGTCCGCGTCCAACCGGGCCCTCGATCCGTCCCAGTCGACCTACGCTTCCGACGGCAACCTGATCTCGGCCCACCACTATTTGTCGCGCAAGCGGAAGCTGCCGGTGCCGGCGGACGAGCCGGTCCGCATCGACGTGGACCTGGTCCCCACCGACGCCGTACTCGAGCCGGGACACCGGCTGCGCGTCGACGTTTATGCGGCCAGCTTCCCGCGTTACCTCACCGTGGTGCCCGATCTGATCAAGGCGCGCGGTCGTCGTCAGCGCCTGGTGCTCGATCCGCGTCATCCGAGCCATCTGACGTTCTGCTCGAGCGGGACCTGGTAGCCGACGGCGGCATACGTCGTCGCCGATCGGGCGCAGTCCCCCGACGATCGTGCGCGGTTTCCCGTCGATCGTGCGCGTCAGCCCTGGGGGGCGGACAGTCAACGGGATTCTGCGCACGATCGACGGGATGTTACGGCGCAGGGACATCCCGGCGCGAGAAGCCGATCATCCCGACACCCGCGAGCAGCACCGCGACCACGGTCAGCGTGACGACACCACCCACCGACACGTCCACGGCCGGCACGGTGCCGACCGAGTAGAGGGGCGAGATCCGCAGCACCCACGTCGGCCAATCGAGGGTGGCGCCGAGGAAGGCGATGAAGGTCGCGTACCCCAGCAGGGCCCACACGACCGTCTGAGCTCTGGGCAGCCACCCGAACAGCGCCACCGACATCGACCCGAACACTGCGACGGCGGGCAGGTAGGCCACCCCGGCCGACAGGTTGCGACCGACCTCCCCCGCGTCGTCGACCTGCAGAGCTACCACGACCCCGAGACCCAACGCGGGCACCATGACCACGACTGCTAGCCCGACCAGGATCACCGCGACGTGCGCCGCGGCCCACCGCGGCCGAGCCACCGCGAGCGACAGCACCATCTCCAATCGACCACCGCGTTCGTCGGCACGCATCTTCGCGAACGCGGAAATGACGAAACCGCTTGCCATCAGTGCGAGGATCACCACGGTCAGTGCCAGATAGGTGTCGATGCCGTGCGATTCCCCTCGCGCACCGAACGCCTCGGCAATCTGAGGGTTCTCGGCCACTGCATCGGCGACCTCCTGCGCCAGGCCACCGAAGACGAGCGCGACGGCGAGTGCGCCGATGGTCCATCCCAGAATCGATCCCCGGTGTTCGGCGATCGCACGGCCGGGGATCGATCGGGCGCCTGAACCGGCACGCGCCGGCCCCGGGCGTGCCGAGACCAGACCCGATCCCAGATCTCGAGTGGCCGCCAGACGGACACCCACAGCGACCAACGCGATCGCCACCCCGCAGGCGAGCGCTGTCGGCCACCAGCGCTCATCATCGGCGAAAGGCCGGGTCTCCTGTTGCCAGGCCAACGGCGACAACCACTTCCACGCATTGCCGCCGACATCGCCGATCGCACGTGTGGCGTACGCGAGGCCGAGCGCAACGAGACTGACGGTGTAGACCTTGCGAGCCCGCCGCAACCACTGTGCACCGCACAGTGCAATCCCCGCCCAGACCGCAGCGAGCATGAACAACGACACGGCGTAGAGCAATGACCTTCCGGCGTCCACAGCCTCGACGACCAGCGTCCCGAATATGCCGACGGCCACCAGCGCGGCCGCGACGAGCGCGCCGAGCACCGCCGCGACATGCGGCGCCCACGACGCGATCGCCCTCGACCGCATCAATTCCAACAGTCCCGACTCTTCCGGTGTCCGGGTGAACCGGACGATCAGATGAGTGGCCATCATAGGGATCGCGATCGCGGCGATGAACGCGAACTCGTTGGCTGCGACGCCACCGAGATTGTCTGCACCGTAAGGGGTTCCGTTGATCGCCGCGATCGCGGCGTCACCACCGACGGTCCGGCCGTACGCGGCCAACAGGTCCGGCGTGCCGTACAGGCCGGAGATCGCCGTCAGGGTGAACCCGTAGCCCGCGACAACAGAGACGATCCAGATCAGATAGACCTTCCACCCCGTCCGCCACTGCAGTCGCAGCATGGCACCGACACCGGCCGCACCCACACTTCCATCCGGGGCATCGGATCGCCGACCGTGCAGGTTCGCTGGCAGGGTCACGGCGCCACGTCCGTGCCGTCGGCCTCGCCATCGACGGTCGTGGCGCTGTAGGAGCTCAGAAACAGTTCGTCGAGGCTCGGTGGCCGCACGGTCAGCGATGCGACCCCCGCCGACAGCACGGCACCCAGCGCAGGCTCGAGCGACTGTGCACCGACATCGAAGCGGACGTCGACGATGCCGTCGTCGCCTGCGGTCGTCGACAGACCGGTCACCCCGTCGATCTCGGACAGCTGCTCGGGCCGACGACGTGTCCGGGCGAGAACACGCGTCCGCGACCCCTTGCGCAGTTCGTCGAGGCCTCCGGTGCGCACCGTGGCACCATCGCGAATGATGGTCACCGCGTCACTGAGCGCCTCCACCTCGGCAAGGATGTGGCTCGACAGCAGGACCGTGACACCCTGCGAGACCCTTTCGCGCACGGCGCACTGGAACACCTCTTCCATCAGCGGGTCCAGCCCGGACGTGGGCTCGTCGAGGATCAACAGCTCGGCGTTCGACGCCAATGCCGCGATCAGTGCGACCTTCTGCCGATTGCCCTTCGAGTACTCGTCGACCTTCTTGGTCACATCGAGACCGAAGCGTTCGACGAACTCCGAACGGCGTGCGTCATCGAGTCCTGCTCCCCCCGACGCCAAGATGTCGATGCACTCACCGCCGGTGAGGTCCGGCCACAGCGCGACGTCACCCGGTACGTACGCGAGCCGTCGGTGCAGGGCCACCGCGTCCTTCCACGGATCACGGCCGAACAGCCGGATGCGGCCCGCATCCGCTCTGATCAGCCCGAGCACGGTCCGGATGGTCGTCGACTTCCCCGCGCCGTTGGGGCCGAGGAATCCATGAACGCGTCCCGGCTCGACGGCCAGGGTCAGGCCATTCAAAGCGCGTGTCCGACCGAACGATTTCGACAATCCCTCCACATCCACGATGAGATCCACAGAGGTATCACACCACCCCGCTGTCGCCGAAAACCACGCGATAGACGAAACCCGCCTCGGGACCCAGCACCAGACCGACCAGATCGATGAGCCCGACGGCGAATCCGCGGCCGTGCGCCGCCCCCGACGATTCGTCGAGGTGATGGGCGATCTCGTGGAGCACCACCAGTTCGCGCAGCGCCCAACGACCGTCCGCCGACGACGGGATCGCGATCTGCGGATCGGCATCACCGGAGCGCAGATACTCGGCCGATCGGTGACCACGACGCTCCCGAACCCGCACCGGCCGGGTGGCGCGGCCGAATCGGGCGCGGACCGATGGCATCGCGAGCACGCGGTCGACGTAGTCACATACGGAGGCCACCGACCCGAAGTGGGCCTCGACCGGCAGGGTGAGCTCGGTACCCGCGATCTGTACCGTGCGATTCGACCCGGCACGATCGAACATGCGGTGCACCAGGCGTTCGGCCTCGTAGAGCCGGGCGCGGCCGGAGTCCCGCGGACGCGTGGTCACACGCCCACCCGCCAGACCACCCTCGACAACGGCGCACGCATTACGATCTGACCGTCGGTCACCTGCCCCGGCAGGTCACCGGAAAGGAGACGTCGACTGTGAGTTCTCCGTCCCTGGGTGCTCGGGCCAAGGCCCGCGCCCTGGCCATCGCCGATCGTGCTCGGCAGATCCCCGGTGCGAACCTGGTGCTGCGCATCCTGCGGGACCTCGCGGTGAACGATCTGACCGATCGTGCCATGACACTCGCCGCCCAGGCCTTCACGTCGGTGCTGCCGATCGTCATCCTCCTCACTGCTCTTCCGAATCACACCTACCTCACCAAAGCCCTCGACGGCCTCGGCATCGACCCGAGCCGCGTCGACGTCGCGTCCACCAGCACCCCGGAATCGTTCACCGCCTTCGGCATCCTGGGTGTCCTGATGACCATCGGCGGCGCGACCTCGCTCTCGCGCGCCCTCGGACGCATGTACGTGTCGGTGTGGGAGGTGAACAAACTCCCCATCTCCGGATGGTGGCGTTGGGTGGTGGTGATCTTCGCGATCCCGCTCGGCGTGGTTGCGCAGGGGCTGGCCGCGGCGCTCCACGATGTCTCGGTCACCGGCATCACGATCGGCGGATACGGGGCGCTGGGTGTGGTGCTCGAGGTGGTGGCCACCTTCCTCATCTGGTCGATCATGTGGACGACGTTGCCGCGTCTGCTGGTGAGTTCGCAGGTGCCGATGCGCCTGCTGGCAGTCAACGGCGCCGTGACCGGCATCTTCATCACCGTCCTGCTGGTGGGCAGTCGGCTCGCCCTGCCGACGATCATGGGTGAGACCACCCACCACTACGGCACGCTGGGCATGGTGTTCGTGGCGATCAGCTGGTTGTTCTTCTTCGCCGGGATCGTGGTGGTCTGTGCTGTCGTCATCCATTCGCTGATCTCCGACGAAGGGACCGTCGGGACGTGGATGCGTACTCATGTCGGGGCTCCCCGGCCCTCGCAGCGCGTCCAGCGCACGGATTTCTTCACCCTCGAATCGGCTGCCGACCAGTCGGCAGGCAGGTAGCTCGTCACCCCTCCAATTCGCCGCGGGCACCACCGAATTCGCGATCCGCACCGATTCGCGCCCGGCGTCCCGCGCGATCGCCCGCGCGCCGAGCCGCCTCGGAGTAGCCCGCCGAGGCACTCGCCGGACGCCACGTCCCCCTCGCCTTCGACTCCGACCGATAGAAGTCGATCACCTCGATCTCCTTGTCCCGCAAGGCCAGCGCCGTCGACGACGGCTTCCGGTCGCCGTCCGGGTCGGCGCGCAGCGCCTCTGCGCGGGCGTCTTCACGGGCCTCGCTGAGTCGTTTGCCGATCCGCTCGGCGAACGCCGACTGGAAGTTGAGTCGTGCCGTGATCGGCGACAGCGGTTTGGTCTCGACGACCCGTTGTGCCCGCCACCCGGCCCCCCGGGTGACGACCCGGGAGAATTCCTCGCCCTTGTAGGCGCCCGACCTCAGGTAGGCATCGCTGGCCGCGACCATCTGCACCACCAACGACGTGTAGAGGGTCTCGCAGGTGTCGATGTCGGAGCCGAATCCGTACGCCATCACGAACGTCGAGTTGCCTGCCACGTCAACGGTCACGTCGTTGGCCTGTGCGATGGCGACGAACAGCTGGACATACGTGCGCAGACCCCGTTTGCCGGCGGTGCCGATGGAGATCTGCCTGGTGACCGGTGCGGTGTCGCGGCGGTCCGCCGGGTCGTGGGAGCGGGCCACCGCGAGATCGATCGACGCCGCGGTCGCCAGCCGCTGTGCCGCCTGCATGAACGTTTCCGCCTCGTGCGGATTGTCGGTGCCCTCGGCCTGTCGCAGCAGGGCCGAGATGCGGGTGAGCAGCTTGTCGTCGCGCATATGTATCAGACTATCGAGCGGCCCGATCGGTTCCACTCGACGCGAAATCGCTTCAGCTCTCGGGCGCCCACCGTACGATGTCGTCGTCGGAGATCTCGCGGTCGTCGGTCCGCTGGGTCATCCGGATGTGGTTGCCGAACGGGTCGCGGAACGCACAATCGATGCCGTACGGCTGGTCTTCGGGTTCCTGGGTGAACTCGACTCCCTTGGCCACCAACTCGGCGTAGGTGCCGCGACAGTCGTCGGTGGCCAGGATCGTCGTCCCCAGCGCACCCTGGGTCAGCAGATCACGGACGGTCGCGGCCGCGTCCTCGGAGATCGCAGGCGGGCCGGGCAGCGACAGCAGGATCTCGCGGTCGGGCTGATCGGGCGCGGCGATCGTCAGCCACCGCATGAATCCCATGTCGACGTCGGTGGTCACCACGAATCCGAGTCTGCCGACATAGAACTCGAGTGCGGCGTCCTGGTCGAGGACATAGATGGAGTGGATGCTGATTCCGTTGATCATGCGCCCGACGATACGACGATCGGGCGTGGCCCGGCTTCTCCGAAACTGCTCGAATCCGGTCGGTTCGAATCCTGCCGGCTCGGATCGTGATTGGGTCGGGTCCAGTCCTTCACGAAACACGACGGCACCGGCGCAGGCGCGGTGGTCCGGCGATACTCGGTCGGACTGCGTCCGATGATCGCGGTGAATGTCCGGCCGAAGGTGCCGAGACTCTCGTATCCGACCGCGCAGGCAACCTCGGTCACCGGGAGTTCGGTGTTGCGCAGCAGCGCGCAGGCCCGTTCGATGCGCCTGCGCTGCAGGTAGCGATGCGGTGTCTCACCGAACAAATCCCGAAATCGTCGGGTGAAATGAGCCGGTGAGACCAGCGCGATACGCGCGAGCGTCGCGACGTCGAGCGGTTCGGCGAATGCGCGGTCGATGGCGTCGCGCGCACGCAGTAGTCGACGGTTCTCGTCCTCACGGGGGGTGAACACACCAGTCAGTGTCGCTCACAGGTCAGTGTCGCTCGCAGGCGATGCCGTCCTTGTCCCGGTCGTGCGACGATTCCTGGCGGTAGACGTTGTCGTTGACCGTGAAGTTCGTGACCGGTGTCCCGGACGTCGAGTCCACGGCTCCCGACTGTCCGACGCCATGCGGGTAGTCGGCATTGAGGGCTTTGCAGTTGGAATATGCCGTTGCCCCCGCCGGCGCTGCTACTGCCAACGGCGCGACGACGAGTGTTGCCGCCGCCAGCATTCCGACGACGATCTTCCGTGAGCACCGCATCGCTACCCTTCCCACATTCTTCGATGAATGGGGTGACGGTAGCCCCGCCCGCGGCGTCCCGGGTCCCGAATCGGCCCGCATTACTCTGAACGACCGAACGCTAGAGCCCGAACTTCGCCTGCATCCCCCGCAGGGTTTCCGCCGAACGCATCAGGCCGGACAACTCGTCGTCGGACATGGGCATCTCAAGACGGGTCTGGGCTCCCGCGCGGTCGACGATCGTCGGCAGCGAGAGACAGACATCGTCGAGGCCCTCGTAGCCCGCGGCAACCGTCGACACCGGCAGCACCCGATGCTCGTTGTTCAGCACCGCCTCGACGATCCGGGTGGCCGCCAGACCGATCGCGTAGTTGGTCGCGCCCTTACCCTCGATGATCTTGTACGCGGCGTGGACCACCTCGTGGTGGATGCGCTCGCGAGCCGCTGCATCGATGGCCTCGCCCGAGCCCAACGGCTTCCAATGCAGCAGTGGCACGCCGCCGATGCTCGCCGAACTCCACAGCGGGATCTCACTGTCACCGTGTTCGCCGACGATGTAGGCGTGCACGTTCTGCACCGCGACGTCGCAGTGCTGCGCGATCAGGAACCGCAGTCGTGACGAGTCGAGCACGGTGCCCGAACCGAACAGCTGATTGTTCGGCAGGCCACTGTATTTCAGCGCCGCATAAGTGACGATGTCGACCGGGTTGGTGACCATGATGTAGACGGCGTTCGGGGCCACCTCGAGCACCCCCGGCATGATCTTCTTGGTCAAACCGATGGTGGCCTCGGCCAGTTCGAGTCGCGACTGCCCGGGCCGCTGCTTCGCCCCGGCGGTGAAGACCACCACGTCGGCGTCGGCACACACCGACACGTCGTCGTCGCCGATGATGTCGGCCCGCGGGACGAACTCCAGCCCGTGCGACATGTCGAGGACCTCGGCGGTCACCTTCGCGGTGTTGATGTCCATCAGCGCGATCGTCCGTGCCACGCCCCGGATCAGCGACGCATACGCGACGGCGGTGCCGACCGCTCCCGCTCCGATGATCGCCAGCTTCGTCGGTCGTACGTCCATCAAGTCACCGCCTGGTCTCGTTGGCCCGCCCCTGACGGCGATTATTCCTGCCTCGCCGGGTGGCCGCAGCGTTCTGCTTCGACGGTTGACTTTCCCAACGGGAAAGTGGACGATGACTTTCCAGATAGGAAAGTCAACCAGGAGGAGGACCTGATGACCGACATGACGCCCGAACAGGCGCGCGCCGCACTCGCCGCGGCCGATCGCGCCCGGCGCGACGTCGCCGAGGAGATCGGTCTGCCCCGGGCCTACTGGTGGGCCATGGCCGGCGGCTGGCTGGTGCTGGGTCTGCTGGGACAGTTCGCCCCGTGGTGGGTGGTGACCGTGGCGACGGCGTTGTTCGGCGCAGGCCACGCGGCGGTGGCCTCTCGACTGCTGGACGGCCGTCGTCGCAGCTCTCGACTACAGGTCAGCCGGACGGTCGCCGATCGTCGTATCCCGTTGATCGTCATCGCGATTCTGCTGACCGCGGTGGCGTTCACCATCGCACTCGCGTTCGCGCTGCAGGCCGACGGCGCCGGACACCCGTCATTGTGGGCGGCGGTGATCACCGCGCTCGTCGTCGGGTTCGGTGGTCCCGAGATGTTCACGGTTGCACGTCGATGGATCGGTGCATGACCGCCGAGGCCGACGGCGCCGCCCGTTTCGACGAGCTGATCCACCCCAGCACCAGGCTCGCGCTGGTCGCCACGCTCGCCGCGGCCGATTGGGCGGAGTTCGCCTTTCTGAAGGAGCAACTGGCGCTCTCGGACTCGGCGTTGTCGAAACAGTTGTCGACGCTGGAGGACGCCGGATATCTCAGCACCGAGCGCCGCCTCACCGGCCGGCGACGAACCGTCCGGGCTCGACTCACCGCCGCCGGGCGCTCTGCCTACACCGGTCACATCGCCGCGCTGCGGGCCATCATCGGCGACACGACCTGACCCACGACAATCCGGGATATGACGAAGCCCCCGACCACAACAGTGATCGGGGGCCTCGAGTCTGCGAGCGCTGCTCCCGGAGGAGCGTCTCGAAGGGTCAGCCCTGCGGGGCCTCGGCGAAGTTACGGGTCACCAGCGGGTCGACCGGGATGCCCGGGCCCGTCGTGGTGGAGACGGTGACCTTCTTGACGTAACGTCCCTTGGCTGCCGACGGCTTCGCACGCATGATCTCGTCGTAGGCGGCGCCGTAGTTCTCCGCCAGCTTCTCGACGTCGAACGACGCCTTGCCGATGACGAAGTGCAGGTTGGCGGCCTTGTCGACGCGGAAGTTGATCTTGCCGCCCTTGATGTCGTTGACGGCCTTGGTGACGTCGGTCGTCACGGTGCCCGTCTTCGGGTTCGGCATCAGACCACGCGGGCCGAGCACACGCGCGATGCGGCCGACCTTGGCCATCTGGTCCGGGGTGGCGATTGCGGCGTCGAACTCCAGCCAGCCGCCCTGGATCTTCTCGATCAGGTCCTCGGCGCCGACCTCGTCGGCTCCGGCTGCGACGGCCTCGGCGGCCTTGTCGCCTGCGGCGAAAACGATCACACGGGCGGTCTTACCGGTGCCGTGCGGCAGGTTGACGGTTCCGCGGACCATCTGGTCGGCCTTGCGCGGGTCGACGCCCAGCCGGATGGCGACCTCGACGGTCGAGTCGGTGTTCTTCGACGACGTGTCCTTGGCGAGCTGCGCAGCTTCCAGCGGGCTGTACAGCTTGCTCTTGTCGACCTGTTCCGCGGCGGCGCGGTAGGCCTTGCTCTTCTGTGCCATTGCTCTGTTCTTTCTCCGTGAATGATGTTCGGGTTAGTGGTTGCTGGGCCGAGCCGGCCCTCCCACGGTGTCGCGGCTGGATCAGCCCTCGACGTTGATCCCCATCGACCGTGCAGTACCGGCGATGATCTTCGCGGCCTGGTCGATGTCGTTGGCGTTGAGGTCTTCCTGCTTGGTCTTCGCGATCTCACGGACCTGGTCCATGCTGACCTTGCCGACCTTGTTGGTGTGCGGCTCGCCGGAGCCCTTCTGCACACCGGCAGCCTTGAGCAGGAGCTTCGCAGCCGGCGGGGTCTTCAACTTGAAGTCGAACGAGCGATCTTCGTATACGAAGATCTCCACCGGGATGACGTTGCCACGCTGCGACTCGGTCGCCGCGTTGTACGCCTTGCAGAACTCCATGATGTTCACGCCGTGCTGACCGAGCGCCGGACCCACGGGCGGAGCCGGGTTGGCCTGGCCTGCCTGGATCTGGAGCTTGATGATCCCGGCGAGCTTCTTCTTCTTGGGAGGCATCTAATGTTCCTTGTTTGTTTTCTTGCAGATCCACGTCCGCTGGAGACGTGAAAGTTTCTTGTCACGCGGCCGGCCCTTCGTGACGCTCGCTCGTTCCTCGCGAGCTCCTCAGGGACCGGTCGGGCTAAATCTTCTCGACCTGATTGAAGCCGAGTTCGACCGGGGTCTCGCGACCGAAGATCGACACCAGCACCTTGACCTTGCGCTGCTCGGCGTTGACCTCGCTGATCGACGCGGGCAGGGTCGCGAACGGGCCGTCCATGACGGTGACCGACTCGCCCACCTCGAAGTCCACCTCGATGACCGCGGTCGCCGCGGCGGCAGCCGCCTCGACGCCCTCGGCCCCGGCCTTGGTGGCAGCAGGCTTCTTGGCCTCGACGCGCGGCATCAGGAACTGCAGCACCTCGTCGAGCGACAACGGCGACGGCTTGGACGTCATCCCGACGAAGCCGGTCACACCGGGTGTGTTGCGCACCGCGCCCCACGAGTCGTCGTTGAGGTCCATGCGCACCAGGATGTAGCCCGGCAGCACCTTGCGGTTGACCTTCTTCGGCTGGCCGTTCTTGATCTCGGTGACCTCTTCGGTCGGAACCTCGACCTGGAAGATGTAGTCGCCGACATCGAGGTTCTGCACACGGGTCTCGAGGTTGGCCTTCACCTTGTTCTCGTAACCCGCGTAGCTGTGGATCACGTACCAGTCACCGGGTGCACGGCGAAGCTGCTTCCGCAGTTCCTCGACCGGATCGGCGTCCTCGGCGGGTGCCTCTTCGGCAGCGACCTCGTCGGCCACGTCGACTTCGTCGGCGACGGCGTCCTCGATGGCTTCCTCGACGACGGCCTCGCCGCCCTCGACGGCTGCTGCGTCATCCTCGGCGGCCTCGACCTGTGCCTCGACACCGGGATCGTCGGTCTCGTCAACGGTGTCCACCGCCGACGTGTCGACCTCACCGATCGACTCTGGGGTCGGTTCGATCTCGTTCTCCGGGGTGCTCACTGCAGCCCACGCTCCTCTATCGGTTCCGGTCGTCCTGGCCTGGCCTCTGCCCCACTGATGTGGGCGGCGTCAGCCGAACAGCCAGAGAACTCCCTTGGCGAAGGCGAGGTCGAGGCCGGAGATGAAGGCGGTCATCACGATCACGAAAATCAGCACGACAATCGTGTAGGTGATCATCTCACGGCGGGTCGGCCAGATGACCTTCTTCAGTTCGGCGACGACCTGCTGCAGGAAAACCCAGATCCGAACGAACGGATTGCGGCTCTCGCCGGCAGGTGCCTTCTTCTTGCGTTCTTTGACCGCGACCGCGGATCCGGTGTCGGAGTCCGCGCCGCCGTCGGTGCTGGAGGCACTTGTCGATGAACGACGACCCCTCGACGAGCGCTTGCCCGACGGACGCAGTTCACCCGACTCCGCGCCGTCGACGTCTTCGCGACCTTCGAGCTCCTCCACCGACTCGGCGGAGGTGTCCTCCGCGGCGTCTTTGGCGCGGGCAGCTCGATCTCGCTTGCTCACCTTCGAGGTCCTCTCGTCTACGTGTGCCCTCACCAGGGCAGGGGCGACAGGACTTGAACCTGCAACCTGCGGTTTTGGAGACCGCTGCTCTGCCAGTTGAGCTACGCCCCTTTGCGACTGTGCGTGGCTGATAGCCACGGTACAGCTGCCTTCTCGACCTCCTCAGATCGGAAAACTCCCGACAAAACCAACGCGCCACCCTATGGGCAGCGCGCAAGTCTGAGTCAATCCAGACAGTTCAGTGTAGATCACTGCCCAGGACAAACCCAAAACGGGTTTCCAGGGCCGCCACAGAGGTTGCTCATGGATGCGGTGGGCGCACCGATCGGCAACCGTCACCCACGACTACAACGCGCCCGCCAGGATCTCCACCGCTTCCGCGTATCGGTCCGGTGATGCGGCGGCGAAGTTGAGTCGGATGAACGGACCGGTCGGCTCGGTCGGAAACCACTCCCCGCCCGCCGAGATCGACAGCCCGCGGGCGAGCGTGCGGGCCGCGACGAGCTCGGCGTCGGCCGGTGTCCCATCGGAGCCCTCGCCGGGCAGAGCGGCCCACAGATTCAGTCCACCGCGCGGTACACGCTCCACCTCGATCATGGGCGCACCGGCAGCGAGTGCCCCGACCAGTGCGTCTCGACGTGCCTGCAGCGCGCGACGCAGGCGCACCAGATGAGTGCGCCACGCGGGCCTCGACACCACGTCGAGCGCAACGGCCTGCAGGACCGGCGCGACATACAGATCCGACACGGTCAACGCGTTCTCGATCCGTGTCCGGGCGGGCCCACGCGCGAGCAGCGCGGCGACCCGCACCGTCAGCGACAGACTCTTGGTCAGCGATCGGATGTAGACGACGTGACCGTCGGTGTCGGAGCAGACCAGTGGCCTGGGCGTGGTCTCCATCGCGAAGTCGTGCGCCCAGTCGTCCTCCACGACGAAGGCGCGGTGCGCACGGACGACGGCCAGGACGTCGTCGCGCTGGGCTGCCGTCCACACGTCACCGGTCGGGTTCGCAAACGTCGGCTGCACATACGCGAGGCGCGCTCCCGACGTCGCGAACGCCTCGTCGAGATCGGCGGCCGCCGGCGCCCCGCCGGTGCGCGGCACGGGGACGATGATCAGCCCGGCCTGACGTGCCGCGGCGATCGCACCCCAGTAGGTCGGCGACTCCATCACGATGGGATCGCCCGGTACTGCCAGAGCGCGGAACGTCGCCGCGAGCGCTGCCTGCCCGCCGGAAGCGATGACCGCATCCGTGTCCCGCCAGCCCTCGGCATCGAGCTCATCGACGAACCAGCGGCGCAGGTCGGGTAGCCCGGCCGTCGGTGGGCGATGAAAACTCTCCTCGCGCCGCGCGACGCGAGCGAAAGCACTGCGGACCTCGCGGACGGGCAGGAGCTCGATGTCGGGGTAGCCGCTGTGCATCGCAATGGTGTCGTGCGGGATCTGGCGCATCGTCGAACCGATCGGCGATGCACCCGCACGTTCCGGTCCGAGCGCCGCGGTCTGCCACGCGACGTCGGCCCGATCCGGGACGACGGATCGTCTACGCACGAATGTCCCGGAACCAGATCGGGTTTCGACGACGCCCTCGGCCACGAGTTGCGCGAGGGCACGCTGCACCGTCACCGGGCCCGCGCCGAACCGCGATGCCAGCTCGCGCGTCGAGGGCAGTCGGGCACCTGCCTCGGCGGTCGCGGCGACAGAACGGAGATGTCGCGCGATCCGATGGCTGCTATCGTCATACATGAAAATCGATAGTAGCGCTATCACACCCTCAGTGCCGGTGCTATCGCGGCCGGGGACGCTATGGGGTCTCCTGGGCGTCGTCGCCTTCTCCTTCACCGTGCCGTTCACCCGGGTCGCCGTCGCGGGCCTCGACCCGCTGTTCATCGGGTGTGGTCGCGCCGTCGTCGCCGCAGGGCTGGCAGCGATCGCCCTCGCGGTGGGACGCGCCCGGATCCCGACGACCCGGCAGCTGGCGAGGCTCGTGCCGGTGTCGATCGGTGTGGTGGCGGGGTTCCCCATCCTCACGTCGCTCGCGCTCCGCGATGTGGGGGCCGGGCACTCGGCGGTGGTCATCGGTGCGCTTCCGGCCGCCACCGCGGTCGTCGTGGCGATGCGCACCCGAGAACGACCCAGCCGTCGGTTCTGGGTGGGCGCCGCGCTGGGCGTGGCTGCCACCGCCGCGTTCACCCTCGCCGGGCACGGCGATCTCGGCGCCGCGGGCATCAGCGATCTGTATCTGTTCGGTGCGGTCGTGCTCGCGGCGATCGGCTACGCACAGGGTGGCCTGATGTCGCGCGAGCTCGGGGCGTGGCAGACGATCTGCTGGGCGCTGCTGGTGGCGTTGCCGGTCATGCTGGTCGCCGCGCTCGTCGTGACCGAGGGGCGACTGCCGCACGCCACCACCGGCCAGTGGGCGGCGTTCGCGTATCTCAGCGCGGTGAGTATGTTTCTCGGCTTCTTCGCCTGGTACCGGGGTCTGGCGATCGGTCCGATGACCACGGTCAGTCAGATTCAGCTCGTCCAGCCGGTGCTGACCGTCGCGTGGGCGGTACTGCTGCTCGGCGAACAGCTGACCGTCTCGCTCGTGATCGGTGGTGCCGCCGTGATCGGTTGCGCCGCGTTCACCGTGCGGAGCCGGGTCGTCGCGCCCTCAGCCGACACCACAGCGCGGCACGAGGCGGATGATCCGTCTCGCGCCGCGCTGCGGTGATGTGTGGTGCCGGTCCGTCAGTTGAACTGAACGTGCGCCTGGGCGCGTCCGAAGATCTTGCGGTCGCCCTGCTTGGCGACCATCGCGATCACGCCGCGGCGGGTCTCCGGGTCGAGCGACTTGATCTTGCCGGTGAAGTCGACCTGGGCGTAACCCTCTGCGGGCACATAGACCGGGCTGGTGAATCGCACGTTGTACTCGTAGATCGCTGCCGGGTCGCCGACGAAGCTGCTGATGAAACTCGCACCCAGACCCATCGACTGCATTCCGTGGGCCACGCAGGTCTCCAGGCCGATCACCTTGGCGACCTCGTCGGAGAAGTGGATCGGGTTGGGGTCGCCTGCCACGCCCGCGTAGTTGACGAGATTGCCGCGGGTGAGGGTCTTGGTGACGGGCGGCAGTTCCTGACCGACGGTGAGGTCGTCGAAGTTGATCGCGGCGTACGGCTTCGGCTCCACCTGCGGATCCGGCTGGTCGTAGCGGTCGAACGGGCCGTGCACGGTGTTCGGCATGACCGGCTCGCTGTCGACCTTCATCATCACGTGCTCGAGCTTGTCGAGGACCTCGGGATCGGCCTCCACCGCGGCACGGGCCACCAGGCTGGTCCAGGTTGTCATCACCGGCTCTTCGTGCTGGTTCCAGATGATGTTCTTGGTGATCATCACGTCGGTGCCGGCCATCTGGCGGAAGGAGTCGAGCGAGACGTCGCAGATGAGCTGGTCGCCCACCTTGATCGGCTGGTGGAACACCAGGCGCTGATCGGTCTGCATGATCTGCCACAGGTCGTATCCGGTGACGACGTCCTCGAACAGACGACGCTGGGCGATGATCCCGAGCACCGACACGAACGTGGGCGCGGCAATGAGGGTCTCGTGCCCCATCTCCTGCGCGGCCTTCTCGTTCCAATGGACCGGGTGGTCGTCCTGCACGGCGCGGGCGTGCTTGCGGACTTCTTCACGCCCGACCTCGTAGTAGTCGTCGACCGTGTAGTTGAAGCCCACCATTTTCTGGGTGTGGGCGGCGATCTCCTCAGGAGTGAGCTTCACGCCCTTCTTCACCGCGTCGATCCGTTCCTGCACCTCGGCCTCGCTGACTGACATCGGATGCCGCTCCTTTGCTCGGCCACTCCGCAAATGGCCAGGATCTCGTGGACGGTCCCTCGTACGACGAGGGCTCGGGCGTGGTCCACGGCGGTAGGCGTCGCGTGAAGGACAACTCCTGCTACCGCTGGTTGTGTGCTGCTGTTGATTCTCTTACCGGGTCCGGTGACGGAGTCCCCTTGCCACGGTAATGGCTGCGGGCCACCTCATCAGAGGTAGCCCGCGTAATTGCCAAACTTTGCTGATCGCTCAGCGCGATTCTTTGTGCGCCTGATGCTTGCCGCAGTTCGGGCAGAACTTCTTGATCTCGAGACGATCGGGATCGTTGCGACGGTTCTTCTTGGTGATGTAGTTGCGGTGCTTGCACACCTCGCACGCCAAGGTGATCTTGGGGCGAACATCTGTTGAGGAGGCCACTTCGTTGCCTTCTTTCGGGTGGTACGTGGCGGGCTCGGCATGCCCTTTGCGTGTCGGGTCCGAGCTGGTCGGCACCGATGTGTAGCGGTGGAGGGACTCGATCCCTCGACCTCACGATTATGAGTCGTGCGCTCTAACCAGCTGAGCTACACCGCCATGTGGACTGGAGGTCCAGCGAGCCCCCTAACGGAATCGAACCGTTGACCTTTTCCTTACCATGGAAACGCTCTACCGACTGAGCTAAGGGGGCGTGCCCGGCCCAGCCGCGAACGGCTGAATCGAGAGCCTTAACGAGGTTACACACCAACGTGGGCGCTCACCAAATCGCTGGTCAGCGACCGGTGGCGAGCGCCGGAGTTCAGCGTGGACCACGTCGTGGCAGGTATAGGATTCGAACCTATGTAGCTTGCGCGACGGATTTACAGTCCGCTCCCTTTGGCCGCTCGGGCAACCTGCCGTGCCGTCCGTCCGGCCGGTGACCGGCCGTAAGAACAACGCCGTGAAGAATACAACGAACTCTCGGTGTCGACGCAAACCGGCTGCTCAGCGCCGCCTCCGGGGTCCTGGCCCGGTCTCCTTCGTGGCGGCTCGGGCGCATTTCCGCCGACTGTGCGCAGTTGTGTACCGAGCGTGCGCAGTCGTTCGACCACCGCACCCGGACGCAGTTCACGGCGGGGCCGATAGGGTGTGACCCATGGCTGATTCATCGTTCGACGTGGTGAGCAAGGTCGACCGCCAAGAGGTCGACAACGCCCTCAACCAGGCCGCCAAGGAGCTGTCACAGCGTTACGACTTCCGCGGCACCAACACCGGAATCGAGTGGTCCGGCGAAGAGAACATCGTGATCACCTCCGACGCCGAGGAGCGCGCTCAGGCCGGCCTCGACGTCTTCAAGGAGAAGCTCATCCGCCGCGACATCTCGCTCAAGGCGTTCGACGCCGGCGAGCCGGCCGCATCGGGCAAGACCTTCAAGATCAGCGGCAAGATCGTCGAGGGTATCGACTCCGAGCACGCCAAAAAGATCTCCAAGAAGATCCGCGACGAGGGCCCCAAGGGTGTCAAAGCCCAGATCCAGGGCGAGGAACTCCGGGTGTCGAGCAAGAAGCGTGACGACCTGCAGGCGGTGATCTCGCTCCTCAAGGGCGAGGACTTCGGGATCGCGTTGCAGTTCGTGAACTACCGGTAGCGGAGGTCCTGGGGCCGCGCCCCTCCCGCCGAGCGAGCCGCGCCACCCCTTTCCGCCGAGCGAGCCGCGCCACCTCTATCCGCCGATCGAGTAGCGGCGACGAAGGAGCCGCGTATCGAGATCACCGCACCCGCTACACGATGCCCAATTCGCGCGCCCGCACACCGGCCTGGAACCTCGACTGCGCACCGAGCGCCGACATCAGGTCGGCGACCCGGCGCCGGTAGGTACGCACACCGAGGCCGAGGCTGCGTGCGGCCGATTCGTCCTTGACTCCGCGGGAGAGCAGGTCGAGCACCTGCGGCGCGAGCCGACGGATGTCCGCGATCCGCGCGTCAAAGGTGGCGAGCTCGGTCGCCGACCGCCATGCCGCCTCGAACAGCGACGACACCCCCTGCACGGTGGCAGCCTGGGTGATGACGCTGTAACTGCGTCCGCCTGCGGTCCGATCGCCTGCGAGGATGACCAGCCGACGATCGAGGATGATCGTCTCGTTGATCTCGTCGGTGGTGACTCGGATCTCCGCGCCGAACTGGTCCCGACGTTTGGCCAACTCGTGTGCCGCCACGGGGTCGAGCAATGTCCCGGCCTGGTAGATCTTGCGAACACGCTGATCGGGCCTGCGCTGCTGTGCGGCCGTGTCCGCGAGCTCCCCCGCGCCGTGTGACCATGCGAAGGTCCACAGGTCGTTGGCTGCACACACCACCTCGGCGGCCGACGCGAACAGGTGCGCCGTCCGCGCGAACAGTTCCTCCTCGCCACGCACCACGGTGACGGAATCAGTGCTGTGCATACCCTCGATTGTGCGCCGGACACGCCTGTCTGCGCAGCCGTGGCAGCTTGTTGCCATCGACTGCCCGGTCGTCGTCGGCGGAGCCATGCTGGATTCCATGACCACTGATTCGACATCCACAGCCACCATCCCCATCGCCGACTCCGCCGGAACCTGGCAGCTGGGCGACCGCACCGTCAACCGCGTCGGCCTCGGCGCCATGCGCCTGGGCGGTATGCCCTGGGAAGCGCCCCGGAGCCGCGACGATGCGCTCGCCGTTCTCCGTCGGGCCATCGAGCTCGGCGTGAACCACATCGACACCGCCGCCTTCTACTTCACACCGACGCGCTCCTCCAACGAGTTGATCAGCACCGCCTTGCAGCCCTACCCGGATCATCTCGTGATCACCACCAAGGTCGGACCGAGTCAGTCCAGGGACGGCGAGTTCGAGCCGATGGGACGTCCCGACCAGTTGCGCGGTCAGGTCGAGGAGAACATCCGTCAGCTCGGCCTCGACCAGCTCGACGTGGTCAATCTGCGCTGGGGAACGACCATGGACAAGATGGAGGGGTCACTGGCCGACCACCTCGGCGCGCTGGTCGAACTGCGTGATGCTGGTCTGCTGCGCCACATCGGCATCTCCAATATCACGGCCGACCAACTGACCGAGGCGATCACCATCACGCCGGTGGTCAGTGTGCAGAACCGATACGGTCTCACCGACCGCGCCGACGACGCCCTGCTCGAGCTGTGCCTCGAACACGGCATCGCATTCGTGCCGTTCTTCGCCGTGGCCACCTCAACCTGGGCCTCCTCTGAAGGACCCGACAGCACCGGCGAGGCCGAGATCGCCGCCATTGCCGAAGCGCACGGCGCCACCCCGGCGCAGATCCGACTGGCATGGACCCTGCAGCGCGGCCCCCATGTGCTCGCGATTCCGGGCACCGGCAACCCAGTCCACCTGGAACAGAACGTCGCGGCCGGCGGACTCCGACTGACCGCCGAGGAGGTCGCCGTGCTCGATCGCATCGCGCCTGCCCGCCGCTAGGACGACGGGCCGACGGGCAGTCCCTGACCTGGGACTAGACTGGTGATGTCGCGGTTGCGGCGAGCACCCGGAAGGCCACCATCACCAATTCCCCCGCCCCGATCGACGTCCTCCGTGCACCCCAGCAGGAATCCCTTCACATCGCTGTGCGTGCGACGACCCCCGCCGAAACCAAGCCACGCGATCCCGATGTGGTCCGATTCAACGGCCGCCTCGCATTGGTGAACACGAGCACCACACCCCACGAAGCGATGGTCGAGGATCTTCTCTTCCTGCGTGACGTCCTCGACCGGGCCGAGATCGGCTACTTGCTGGTTCGCGGGAACGATGAACGTCCCGTGCTGGCGATCGACTGGGCGCTGCGCAAGCGCTTCAGGTCGGCGTTGGCCACAGCGTGCGCGGATCATCCGTTCTATGCCAAGACCGTGGGTGCGGGACGGGCCAGGCCGGTCCTCGTCGCCGACGGCGCGTTGTCGACGCACCGCAAAGCCCGCGTGTTCCGCCTGTTCCGCCCACGCGTCCACCTCGCCAGCGGCATGACGTTCGGAGCGGCGACCGGAGTGCAGATCGAATTGTGGACGACGGCAGGCGACGATCTCCTGTTGCCCGTGGCCAATTCGTTGACACGACGAACGGTCTCGTCACGGGAGGCGGTACGCAGCGAGGTCGAGAGGTTCGGGCGCACGTGGCCGACATTCGAGAAGATGTTCGCCCACCAGGCCTCCGACGTCACGTTCGACATCGATCTGGTGTTCTCCTGGGTGGACGGGTCCTCGCAGGAATGGCAGGCTCAGCGCGCCAAGAGGATGCAGAGCCACGTGGTCGGCGAGGGTGACGATTCCGAGGCCCGGTTCCGCCAGATCGACGAGTTGCGGTATGCGCTGCGCAGTGTCCACATGTACGCCCCGTGGATCCGGAGGATCTTCATCGCCACGGACTCACCGAAACCTGCATGGCTTTCCGATGATCCGCGGGTGACGTTCGTGCGCAGTGAGGAGTTCTTCGCAGATCCGTCGGTCCTGCCGACCCACAATTCGCAGGCGGTCGAGTCACAGTTGCACCGCATTCCCGGTCTCGCCGAACACTTCCTGTACTCCAACGACGACATGTTCTTCGGTCGTTCCGTGAGCCCGCAGATGTTCTTCTCCCCCGGCGGAGTGAGCATGTTCATCGAGGCACCGATCCGAATCGGACTGGGCTCCAACAACGATCAGCGCAGCGGATTCGAGAATTCGGCGCGGGTGAATCGCGGGCTCCTCAGAGATCGGTTCGGCCTGGTCACCACCCGCCATCTCGAGCATGCGGCGACGCCCCTGCGCAAGAGCGTGATGGCGGAGATGGAGGCCAAGTTCCCGGCCGAGTTCGCGGCCACCGCGGCCAGCACCTTTCGGGCGGAGACCAACATCTCGGTCACCAACTCTCTCTATCACTATTACGCGCTCATGAGCGGCCGCGCGGTGGTGCAGCGCTCAGCCAAGGTCAAATACGTCGACACCACGTCGAAATCCGGCCTCCGACAGATGGATTCACTCCTGACGAAGCGGTCGATGGACTTCTTCTGCCTCAACGACGGCAGCACACCCGATGTCGACCTGGACGTGCGCGCCACGAAGGTCACCCACTTCTTGCAGAACTACTTCCCGATCCCGGCACCCTGGGAAGACGTCTGAGCGGCCGTCTCGAGCCGGGTATGCGGACGCCCGCCTCGTTCAGCCGCCGCTCGGTCTCGGCCGAGCTCACATATTCACCGACCGTGTCGTAGTCGCCGACCGGGGCCACCGAGTGAACGACGGTTTCCGGATAGACGTGCACCAGATTGAAGCCCTGGGCTCCGTTACGGCCACGCAACGCCCCCGCCGGGCCGGTGAGATCCTGCGTGTAGCAGGTGGCCGACGCGACCGAGACGGGAATACCGGCAAACATCGCGGTCGTCGAGTAGTGCAGGTGGCCGGCGAGGATGGAGCGCACGTCGCTGCCCCTCAGAACGTCGGCGAGTCGGTGCTGGTCGCGCAACTCCACCAGAACCGCGAGGTCGAGTACATACGGGACCGGCGGATGGTGCATGGCCAGGATGGTGCCGTGTGGCGCGGGCACCGAGAGTTCGGCCGCAAGCCACTCCAGTTGATCCTCGGCGATTTCGCCATGATGGCTCCCCGGCACCGAGGTGTCGAGAGCGACGAGACGGAGACCGTCGATGTCGTAGACACGATCGATCGGTGCCACCGAGGGCGCCTCGCCGAGAAGCTCCGACCGGAAATGCGCTCGATCATCGTGGTTTCCGATAGACCAGATGACCTGCGCACCAATGGATTCTGCGACTTCGTCGACAATCGACCGCAACTTCCGATAGGCCGCGGCCTCTCCCCGATCGGCGAGGTCGCCGGTGAACAGCAGCGCATTGGGGCGCACATGCGAAGCCTCGACTTCGGCGAGGATCTGCCGCAGTGTCACCTCGCTGTCGACCGCACCGTACAGCGGGCCGGCATCGCCGACCAGATGCGTGTCACTCAGGTGCAGGATCAGGTGCGACGGATGGGGGTACTCCGACATCCGGATACCGTCTGGACCCCTGTTGCTCATCGGTCTCCTGCTTCCGCCCGCCCGATGTGCAGAGCCCGATTGGGCGCCTGCCTGTGTCCAACCCTAGACGTGTGTGCCTGCGTCGGGTGCTCGCGCGGGCGCATGATCTGATGAAACACGACACGGGGTGCCGCACCGGCGGCTGAGACCACACCCGCCGAACCTGTCCAGTTAGCACTGGCGAAGGGATGTCCACATGAATGCGCTCGCTCCTGCACTCTCCGAGCAGATCGTCCTGGTCACCGGCGGCGCCCGGGGCCTCGGCGCCGCGATCACCAAAGCTTTTGCCGCACAAGGTGCCCGGCTGGTCATCAATTTTCACCGCAGCGCCTCGGCCGCGGCCGAGCTCGTCGATGAACTCGGTGGCGCGGGGCGGGCGGTGGCCCTGGGCGCCGATGCGACCGACCGCGACGCGGTGTTCGACCTCGTCGCACGGGCCCGCGAACACTTCGGCGCGCCGGTCTGCACCGTTGTCAACAATGCGCTGGCCGACTTCTCGTTCAACGGCGACGACCGCGCCAAGCCCGACACCATCGACTGGCCGGCCTTCGACGCCCAGTTCCGGGGAACCGTCGCGGCCGCGCTCAACACCACGCAGGCGGTCCTCGGCGACATGCGGTCGGCCGGATTCGGCCGCATCGTCAACATCGGCACCAACCTGGTGCAGAATCCCGTCGTCCCCTATCACGACTACACCGCCGCGAAGGCCGCACTTCTCGCACTGACCCGAACGCCCTCCGCGGACCTGGGTCCCGACGGCATCGCCGTCAACATGGTGTCCGGTGGACTCTTGCGCACCACCGATGCCAGCGCCGCCACCCCGACTGCGGTCTTCGACGCCATCGCCGCGGGCACGCCCCTGCGAACAGTCACGACACCCGACGAATTCGCCGATGCCGTACTGTTTTTCGCGTCGCCGTGGTCGCGGGCGGTCACCGGTCAGAACCTTGTCGTCGACGGCGGATTGGTCAAGGACTAGCGCTACGGGCGCCGTTCACCCTCGGCCCGAACGCCTCGCCATCTCCTGCAACCGTGCGATGCGGTCGGGTGTCGGCGGGTGGGACGAGAACATCTTCGCGACGTTCCCGCCTCGGAACGGGTTGGCGATCATCATGTGCGACTGCGACTCGATCTTCGGGTCCGGTGGCAGCGGCGCCTGATCGATCCCGCCGCTGATCTTTGCCAATGCCGAGGCCAGGGCCAGCGGATCGCCGGTGAGTTCCGCGCCCGACTCGTCGGCCTGGTACTCACGCGAGCGGGACACCGACATCTTGATCAACGAGGCCGCCAGCGGCCCGAGCAGGCTGATCATCAGCACGCCCAGGATGCCGGGTCCGTTCCCGTCGCGGTTACCGCCGCCGAAGAAGAACGCGAAGTTCGCCAGGCCGGTGATGACCGACGCCATCGCACCGGCCACCGACGAGATCAGGATGTCGCGGTTGTAGACGTGCGACAGCTCGTGGCCGAGCACCGCGCGCAGTTCCCGCTCGTCGAGCAGACGCATGATGCCCGCGGTGCAGCAGACGGCGGCGTTCTTGGGATTGCGGCCGGTGGCGAACGCGTTCGGCGACTCGGTCGGGCTGATGTAGAGCGCCGGCATCGGCTGGCGGGCCGTCGTCGCGAGCTCGCGGACGATCCGGTACAGCACCGGAGCCTCGACCTCGGTCACCGGCTGCGCGTGCATCGACCGCAGCGCGAGCTTCGCCGAGTTGAAATAGACGTAGGCATTCATGCCGACTGCCGCCAGCACCGCCAGCAGCAAGATGGTCGGGCTGCGGAAGAGCGCCCCGATCCCGACGATGATCGCCGACATCAGCCCCATCAGGGCCGCCGTCTTCAGGCCATTGAAGTGCATCTGTCCCTCGTTCTGAGCATCCGACCCGGCGCCCGTCGCCAAGTCCTTCACATACCGAACGAACAGATGCGCGCCTGAGGTTCCCCGAGCTACCCGGTCCGGTCGATCGTGTACCGCACCAGCGACGACAACGCTGTGTGCGCGGGCCCCTCGGGCAATTGCGCGAGCTCGGCCTCCGCCTCGTCGGCGTAGGCGCGCAAACGGTCGTGCGCGGCCACCATGCCCGACGACGCGTTCAGCACCTCGATGGCCTCGGTGACCACCGCGTCGTCCGTGACCGGACGGGCCGCGCCGGTCTGCGGATCGCAGAGGAGCTCGCGTAGCCGCGTGGATGCCGCATCGTCGGCGCGCAGCGCGTAGAGCACGGGCAGGGTGTGCACGCCCTCACGCAGATCGGTGCCCGGCGTCTTGCCGGAGTCACCACTCGCCGAGCTGATGTCGATGATGTCGTCGGACACCTGGAAGGCGGTGCCGATGATGTCGCCGAGCCGCGACAGCCGCTCGATACGGTCGGGCGTCGCATCCGATGCCATCGCGCCGAACCGTCCGGCCGCCGCGATGAGCGAACCGGTCTTCTCCCACACCACCTGCAGATAGTGATCGATGGGGTCGCCACCCGCGCTGACCCCGACGGTCTCGCGCATCTGGCCGGTGACCAGTTCGGCGAATGTCTCCGCGATGATCCGCACGGCATCCGGGCCCAGTGTCGACACCAGCCGCGATGCACGGGCGAACAGGAAGTCGCCGGAGAGGATCGCCACGCTGTTGGTCCACCGCGCGTTGGCGCTGGGTGCACCGCGCCGCAACTGCGCCTCGTCCATCACATCGTCGTGATACAGGGTCGCCAGGTGGATCATCTCGACGACGGTGGCCGAGGTGATCACCTCCGACGCCCCGGGTCGTTCGCCGAACTGCGAGGCCAGGATCGCGAACATCGGGCGGAACCGCTTGCCCCCGGCCTTGGCCAGATGTGTGGCCGCCTCCGTCATGATCTCGTCGCCTGACGACAGTTCGGTCAATAGCAGGTCCTCGACCTGCGCCAACGATGCGCGCACGGTGTCGGCGAACTCGTCGGTGCCCAGGTCCAGCCCGGCGAATGTGGACTTCACGCGTTCCACCGCTCCATCTCGTCGTCGGTCTCGAGGGCCGCCGGTCGCTCTCGGGGCCTGCTGCCGAGCCTAGTCGCTGAGCGGGGCCGACATACTGGTCGGGTGAGTAGCGACATACCCCCGCCCCCGATACCGCAGCGCGCCGAGGTCCTCGTCGTGGGTGCCGGGCCCGGAGGATCCGCCGCGGCCGCGCACGCCGCGACGGCAGGACGCGACGTGGTCCTGCTGGATGCGGCCACGTTCCCCCGCGACAAGACCTGCGGAGACGGACTGACCCCGCGTGCGGTCGCCGAGCTCGATCACCTCGGTCTCGGCCGCTTTCTCGACGACCGGCCGCGCCTCGACGGACTCACCCTGCACGGTTGGGGCGCCTCGCAGCAGATCCGGTGGCCCTCGGGTCGCTTCCCCTCCTTCGGCAGCGCCGTCTCCCGCGTCGAACTCGACGAGGAGATCCGTGCCCTCGCGGTGGCGCGGGGCGCACGGATGGTCCAGGGAGCAAAGGCGGTCGACGTGACGATGCGCGACGGCCGGATCGCCGAGGTGGTCATCGACACCGTCGAGGGCGCCCGGTCGATCGCGGTGGGCGACGTGATCGTCGCCGACGGCGTGCGATCCGGACTCGGCAAGGCCCTCGGGCGCGAATGGCATCGCGACACCGCTTACGGGGTGGCCGCCCGCGCCTACGTGAGGTCGGGGCGCGCCGACGACAACTGGATGGGCTCACACCTCGAACTCCGCGGCCCCGACGGCGCACTTCTGCCCGGCTACGGATGGGTGTTCCCCCTCGGCGCCGCGGGAGACAACCTGCTCAACGTCGGCGTCGGCGCCCTCGCCACCGCGAAACGCCCGGCGCACATGGCATTACGGCCCATCCTCGAGCATTACGCGCGCATGGTCGGCGACGAGTGGGCCATCGAGGGACCACCACAACGCCTCACGTCGGCCCTCCTCCCGATGGGCGGTGCCGTCACCGGCGTCGCCGGACCCAACTGGATGCTCATCGGCGACGCCGCGGCCTTGGTCAACCCGCTCAACGGCGAGGGCATCGACTACGCGCTGGAGGCCGGTCGCCTCGCCGTCGAACTGCTCGACGAGACCCGCCGCTCCCCCGACCACACGATTCGCTGGCGTGATGTCCTGATCGGCGAGTACGGCCTCGCGTTCTCCGCGGCCCGACGACTGGCCGGACTGCTGACGGTCCCACAGGCAGTTCCCACCCTCGGCCGCCCCGGCATACGGTCGGCACACCTGATGTCGATGGTCGTCCGCGTGATGGGCAACCTGATCACCCCCGACGACGCCGACCTGGTCGCCCGCGCGTGGCGCACGGCCGGGCGACTGTCGTCGCAGATCGACCAGCGCCCACCGTTCCGATGAGACATTTTCGGTGATATGTTTCAACGATGAGTGCAGCCAGCCTTCCCACCCGGGTGAAACATGCCGTGCAGAATCGCGTGGCGTCCCGCTACCGGCTGCGCGGTGAGATCGACGCGATCGACGCCGTCGACGACCCGGTGGGCATCTCCGCGTTGCTCGCCACGCGCGAGTTCCCATGGGGCATCACCCAGGCTCTGAGCTTCGCCCTGTTCCGTACCTACGCGGTGCCGTCGATCGGTGAACTGCTCTACGACACGCAGCAGTTCACCAAGCAGACGCAGAAGCGCTACGACGACACCGTGCTGCTGCTCGACGCACCCATCGAGCACGGCTTCGACAGTGCGGCCGGCCGCGCCGGAGTCCGGCGCATCAACCAGATGCACGCGATGTACGACATCTCCAACGACGACATGTTGTACGTGCTCTCCACCTTCGTGGTGTGCCCGGTGCAGTGGGTGAACTCGTACGAATGGCGCAAGCTGACCGGCCACGAGGTCACCGGACTCACCAACCACTACCGCATGCTCGGAAAGCGCATGGCCATCAAGGACATTCCGGCCACGTACGAGGAGTTCGAGCAGTACTACGAGGATTACGAGCGACGACACTTCGAGTTCAGCACGAAGTCGCTGGCGGTGGCCGATTCGACGCTCGATCTGCTCGGCACCTTCCTGCCCTACCGATTGCTACCGCGCTGGGTGGTGCGTCGAATGTCCTTCGCGCTCATGGATGATCGCCTGCTGACCGCGTTCCACTACCCGAAGCCGAGCGTCGCCGAACGTGTCTTGGTCCGCGGCGGGCTGAAGCTACGCGGCCTCGCCATCCGGCTCGTCGCCCGCCCGCGCACGCAGCCGCTCTACGGCCGTCAGACCAAGCAGGTCCGCGGCTATCCGCGCGGATACCGGCTCGAGGAACTCGGCACGTTCACCCCCGGCTGCCCGGTGCCCCACCACCGCGACAACCCCGCCGACAGCAACCAGGATTCCGCCGACAGCACCGCATAACCGGCGGCCGAGGCGCCACGCACCCGCCACCCGAGCCGCCACCAGATGCCGGTCGAGTAGCCGGCGAGGCGCCAGCCGAGCCGGCGTATCGAGACCCCCCTCAGCGCACCGCGGAATGAATCGCCGCGATCCCGCCGGTCAGGTTCTGCCAGCTGACATCCGAGAATCCCGCCGTCCGGAGCAGCGCCGCCAGATGCGTCTGGTCGGGCCACGCGCGGATCGATTCCGCGAGATACACATACGCGGCCGGATTGCTCGACACCTTGGTCGCCACCGCAGGCAGCGCCCGCATCAGATACTCCATGTAGACGGTTCGGAACGCGCGGAAGGTCGGGGTGGAGAACTCGCAGATCACCAGGCGCCCACCAGGTTTCAGAACCCGACGCAATTCGGCGAGCCCTTTCGGCGCGTCGTGGACGTTGCGCAGCCCGAACGAGATGGTGGCGGCGTCGAAGGATTCGTCCGCAAACGGCAGGGCGAGCGCGTCGGCCGCCACCTTGGGCACGTCCCGGTGTGCGCCCGCCTTGAGCATCCCCAGCGAGAAGTCCGCGGCGATGCAGTGCGCACCCGACGTCGCGAGCTCCGCCGTCGACACCGCGGTACCGGCCGCCAGGTCCAGCACGATGTCGCCGGGACCCAGATCGAGAGCCTTGCGGGTCTTGCGCCGCCAGCCGCGGTCCTGCCCGAACGACAGCACCGTATTGGTCCGGTCGTAGCGCTTGGCCACACCGTCGAACATGGCCGCGACCTCGGCCGGATCCTTGTCGAGCGTTGCGCGTTCCTGCGGCCCGGTTCCCATGTCGACTACGCTACCGGCCGCCGGGCGAGCAACGAGAACCGATATGAATGCAGTCTCAGCGAGAGCTCACGACAATGATCTCCTCGACGGCGCGCTCACACCGCGTTCATATTCCGATCGCCGACGCGCTCAGCCCGCGAGTGGGCGAATCGCGAGGTCACCATCGATGACCGCGAGGTAATGCCCGAGCAGTTCGTCACAAATCACCGGCCACGTACGCGCCCGGACCGCCGACAACGCCGCTCGCCCCATCTCAGCCCGCAACGCGTCGTCACGCAGCACTGCGACCACCGCGGGCAGGCGGTCGGCATACTCCGGCGGGGGCAGTAGATAGCCCGTTCGGCAGTGGTTGACCAGGTCACGGGGGCCGCCGGCATCCGGGCCGACGACCGGCAGTCCGCTGGCCATCGCCTCCTGGATCGTCTGGCAGAACGTCTCGTGCTCACCGGCGTGGGCGAACACGTCGAAACTGGCGTAGGCCCGCGCCAGAGCGGCACCGCGGAGCTCCCCGGTGAACACCGCCCGCGGCATCAGGGCCTCCAACCGAGCGCGTTCAGGTCCGTCCCCGACGATGACGAGTTGCACCGACGGGTTGTCGGCCACCGATGCGAGCCGCTCCACATGTTTCTCGGGCGCGAGCCGGCCCACGAAGCCGACGATCAGTCGGCCTCGACCCCAGTCGGAGCGCAGTCCCGCATCGGCGTTCGCCGGGTCGAACTGTTCGAGATCCACGCCCCTGCCCCAATGGTGCACGCGCGGCACACCTTGCGCGGCAAGCATTCTCATCGTGTCGGTCGAGGGCGCGAGGGTACGGTCGCACATCTCGTGCAGGCGCCGCGTGTAGCGCCACGCCAGTCGCGACGTGACCGCGAGCCCGTAACTGGCGGCAAACCCCGCGACATCGGTCTGGAACACGGCGACGGACGGCAGATCGAGGCGCCGGGCCGCGGCCGCGCCTGCCGCACCGACGACGAACGGCGAGGCCAGATGCACGACGTCGGGGTTCATGTCGCGCAAGGTGCGGTACAGCGTCGGCGTCGGCACTCCGATCGGCAACGACGTCACCTTGGGAACCATCACCGACGGCACCAGGTGCACCGCGGTCCGACGGCCGATCAGTCGTGGTGCCGTTGCCTCACCTCGCGGTGTGTCCGGTGCAATCACCAGGGCCTCGTGGCCGGTGCGTTCGAGGTGCTCGACGACCCGCAGGACGGAGTTGACCACTCCGTTGCACTGCGGCAGGAAACTCTCGGCGACGATCGCGACCCGCATGGCCCCATCGTGCCCCGACCGCCTGTCGGATCCGGTCGGCCGCGGTGAGTGCCGCCCGAACAATCGGTGAACTCTGGATGCCCGACCCAGACGTTCAGCGGTTCTGGTCGATCAGCTCCTCCAACACCGCGAAGCTGTCATGTGTGGTCACCCCCGCGACGGCACGCTCGACCCCGACCCGCGACACCTCGAACGGCTGCATGCGTTCACCCGCCTCTGCCGTGCACACCGCGGCCAGGAACATCTCGGTGATCACGGCGCGGTACAACGTCCACATGCGTTCCGGGTCCGCGTGCACACCTTTCGCGGCGAGGCGCCCGACGTAGCGTTCGACCAGGGCTCGCTCGATCACCCGCAGCAACTCCGGCTCCACCGACGCCGTGGCGAAGTACGCGACGTCGCGGATGCCCACCCCCGCCGATGCGATCTGCCAGTCCAGAAACCCCGGTCCACCTGACTCGAAGAAGAGATTGCCCAGGTGCGGATCACCGTGGATGAGTGTCCGGGGTTGCGCCGCCCAGAACGCGTCGATGTCGCCGCTGCGTTCGTAGAAGATGCGACACCGCCGCTTGGTGTCGCCGGGGATCAGATCCGCAGTGTGCCCGGTGATGTCGGCGATGAACCGGCGGCGGATGAGATCGGCCACGCGGATCTCCGACGCCGACCGATGGGCCAGAGGTTGCAGGTCACCTTCGAAACACGCAGTTTCCCAATAGGTTCCGTGCAGATCCGCCATCGAATCGACGACGGCCTCGGCCTCGGCCTGGTTCACCGAGTCGACACAGGTGCGGAATTCGGCAGTACCCGAGAGATCCTCCAGCACCAGGGCACTGCGCCGCCGGAGCCGGTCGGCCTGCGCCACGTGACACCGCGGCACCCGAATCGGGGGGCTGTCGCCGAGCGCACGGTACGCGACCACCTCCCGGATACCCAGTCGGAACACGTTCATGAGTACGTGCTGTAAGTAGTTGCGGGGCGGCAGCTTCACGAAGAGCGTCTCGGGCAGGTCGGTGTCGGACGTGACCGCCACCCGTGCACGCGCGGCGGTGCCAGAATCCTGATCGAGGACATCTATGGACGTGATCGCGCCGGGCGGCAGGCCGACAGCCCCGGCCAGCCATTGCGAGGTCACGTCGTCGATGCGCAGTGGGATGCCTGCGCGATAGGAGATGCTGCGATCGAGTCCGGCGCGGGCGGCCTCGGTGACCGCCAGGCCGACGCCCAGGAGTGTGCCGAACGTCTGTGCTGCCATCTGAATCCGTCGTCAGTTCTGCGGACCTCCGCCGGGAACCTTCGGTGCCGGCGCCCGCTCCTGCTCCTGCTCCTGCTGAGCAGCCTGCGCCTGGGCCTTCTGACGCGCCTCGCGTTCCTCCTTGTGGCGCACGAGTTCCCGGAACCCGATCCGGTCGAGGCCCGACTTGGGCTGGACGCCCCAATCGTCCTTCGCGGTCTCGCGCCCCGCCCCTTCGGGTTGTCCGCCGAAGGGCGGGCCCTTGATCGGGTACGGGCTGTCGCACTCCGCGTTGTCGTCGGCCCAGCGCACCTTCATGAACTCGTCGCAGATCTGGGTCAGCGACAGGGTGGGCCAGCCGTAGTAGATCGCCAGCGCCGGCACGGTCATCGACCCTTCGATGACGAGGACGACGAGGCAGGTGACGATCCCCCGCTTCAGCCACTTGTGCATCCGCGAGAACTGTTTGGTGGTACCGAGTGGCAGATCCTCGTCGGCGTCGTTGCCGGACTGGGCCGATGGCGTGGTCTTGCTCATGATGTTCTCCTCGCAGAGAAGGCGATGGGCGGCGGGCAGTTCAATCCGAGAAGATCTCGCGGTTGACCGTGTGTAAGTACGGGATCGCCAGGAACGGCGTTATGTAGAAGATGTCGTAGAGCCACCAGCCGATGACGGGCAACACGGTGCCCTGGAACCGGATGTCGCCGTACATCGTCATGTTGACGATGTAGCCGACCCAGATGACCACACCGAACCAGCAGGTAACGGTCAGCCACTGGTGCCCCCAGCGCTTCATCTGCAGGAAGGCGATCGCGGCGGCGATGCGCATCGGGAAAACGACGAAGATGCAGGCGATCTCCCAGCCCTTCTCGCCCGGAGCGCTCGACCCGCCGATCCACAGCTCGTTGTAGTGCCAGAAGTATCCGTTGTCGACGAGATTCCCCCACGCGGTGAAGAACACCCGGTCGATGAGGGTGTGGTTGGCGAGGACGTCCATCACCCAGCCGATGCTGTTCAGGAAGGCGTCGAGGATAACCAGGTATCCGATCAGGGTGACCATGATCGGACGCACCGACAGGCCCTCCTGTTGGGCTCGCCGCTGAAGGTACAGGCCACGGAGGAAGATCGGGAGCCCGATCAGACCGAGGACGAAGGTGCCCATCAGCGCCGTGCCGACGATGAGCCAGTAGTCGGCCTGCCGCTGTGCGCGCCGACTGTCCTCGTCGTGCTCGTCGTAGGTCAACCCGGTCGTGGGCGAGGCCTTCACCGCGGCGCCGCTGCCGGAGCCGTTCTTGCGATTGATCGTCGGAAAGTTCATGTCGGCCTACCAATCCCTGGTCAAGGACATGTTCAGCTGAATCAGGAACATGCACAGCAGGAATCCGTACATGACGATCTGGAACACGATGAGTGCTCGCCTGCGCCTGCGGTCCTGTTCGTTCACGGTGTTCTCCTCGAGATGTCGGAAGAAGTGGAAAGGTGTGCCGTCGCGATCTCGCGAAGGCCTTCGTGGATCGCGCCGTCGCTGCTCAGCGGCGCGAGGATGCACGCCTCGGCGGCTTCCATCTCGCCGGCACCGGCGGCGATGAATCGCGCCGCCGCGACGAGGACCCGGGTCGACGGCGGTTCGAAGTGGAAGACGTCATCGGCGGCCCGAATGGTGATGGCGCACTCGACCAGTCGCTGCGCGACCGCGCGGTCCACCTCGGCCTCGGCCAGCAGCACCTCGACCTCGCGTTCGGGAGGCAGGTAATCCATCGGCACCGTCACGAAGCGTTGGCGGAACGACGGCTTGAGCTCCTTGAGTGAACTGCGATAGGCCGGGTTGTAGGAGCAGACCAGCATGAAACCCACAGGCGCCTTGACGGTTTCGTTCGCGCGGTCGAGGTACAGCGTGCGCCGATGATCGGTGAGCGAGTGCAGGATCGCCAGCGAATCGTGGCGCGCCTCGACCACCTCGTCGAGATAACAGATCGCCCCGCTCTTCACCGCCGTGGTCAGGGGGCCGTCGGTCCAGACGACGTCGCCACCGGTCACCATGAAGCGACCGACCAGATCGGCACTGGTGAGATCGTCGTGACAACTGATCGTGATCACCGGGCGGGACAGGAGATGCCCCATGTGCTCGACGAATCGGGTCTTCCCGCAGCCGGTCGGACCGGTCAGCATCACCGGCATGTGCTGGGCAAAAGCCCATTCGAACAGCTGCACCTCGTTGCCACTGGAGAAATAGAGATCGTCGTTCATTGCGCTACCAACTCTCGGTGAATGTGGGCCAGGACCTCCGGGAGGTCGTCGGAACGCCGGATACGGCGAGACCGCCGCTCTCCGAACACCTCCGGCAGCGGATCGACGCGGACGGGCCCGATGCCGATGTAGTACATCGAGACGCCTGCCTCCGCGGCCTCGACGAGCGCGTGCGCCACATCGGCCCACGCGTATCGGCCCTCGTACCCCTCATCCGACATCAGCCCGTCGCCGATGATGATCAGCAGCCGCCGCTCGGACGGCTGATCGAGCAGTCGTCGGGTGAGGTGACGGATCGGCGCACCGAGGCGCGTGTAACCACCGGTGTGCAAACCCAGGCTGCTCGGGTCCGAAAAGTGCGGATCGGCGAAGTCCTTGAGGCAGTTGACCTCCACCCGGTGCCGGGTGTTGCCGGAGAACACGAAGATGCCGTGCTTCTCTCGGGAGAGCGTCATCGCCCGCGACAATGCGTCGGCGCACGCCAGTTCGGTACGGAAGGCGCGTCCGCCGTTCGAGCTGAGCGACGAACTGCCGTCGAGGAGCAATGCGGTGCTGACGTCACGTGCGCTCGGCAGCAGCTCGCGGAACACCCGCGGTTGCCCCGCCTCCCCTGTGAGGGTGTCGATGTAGTGGCTCACGTACCGGTCCACGTCGATGTCGGAACCGTCCTCGAGACCGCCGCGCACGGCTCGGTGCGTGTGCTCGGCGAACCACTTCCGGATGTCGGGTGAGACCGACGCGACGGGGCCGTTGCGCGTCGGGTGCTTGCGTTCGAGCACCGCGACGTGATCGATCAGGAATTCGTCGCGCCACATGTTCCACTCGGGGTACGGAATCCCGGCCCGCTGGTCGGCACGTATCTCGATCTCGTCGTTCTCGGGTTTGCTCGGCGGCGGCAGGTTGGAGTTGCGTGCACCACCGTCGCCGCCCACCGGCACGGACATGAGCCGCTTCGCGTCGATTCGCGACGACGTCCACGGCATCCGCCCATAGGCGCGGCGGACCGCGGATGAGAGCGCACCTCGCGCCTGCGCGCGCAGCGGGAGCTCCCCGAGCACGGGGTGACCGTCGAGCCGGGTACGTGAGCGTGCGAGGGTCAGGGCCCGTTCGATGATCTCCGCACCGTCGACGTCATGATCACTGATCTCGAGATGCGGTATCTGGCGGCGGATCTCGGGCAGGAGACCCGGGAGTCGGTCGGCGATCCAGCCAGCCGCCACGCTGCCCTCGACCAGCGACAGCGCGCCGCGCTGCCGGGCATCGAGTTCGTGGAGTTCGTACTGGGCAATGCGGTCCTTGGACGGCGAACATTGCAGTGCCACACCGCAGGTGAGCGTCGAACGCCTCCAGTCGGGACTCAGTGGAGGGTACGGGACATGCACGATCGTGCGGCCGGGATTCAACCCGAATCCCCGACGCGGTCCCGTCATCAGCCGAACGCCCTCACGACGCCGTTCGGAGAAGGCGACGGCCGTGAGTCCACAGCTACGCTCGACGGTCATCGCGTGCGATGCCTCTCGAACGGTCATCGCGTACTCACCGCGACGGTTGCACGCCGGGTACCGAGGCGCACATCGGTCAGAACGTTCCGATGTTGCTCATGATCCAGTACCAGAACGCGATGACCCCGATGATCAGGCCCCACGCAAAGCCGAGTCGTACGATTTCCTGCCACATGTTCGGCTCCATCTCTTTCGGTTCGGTTCATCGAGGCTCCAGGCCGCGGATCGCGGTGGTCAGGTAGTTCTCTATCGCCAAGTCGCGCAACGGCTTCGCATCCGAGGTGACCGCCAGCATCGCATAGAGCCCCAAGAGGAAGAAGACCGCGCTGTGGTATGGGTCCACGACGACCTCGGCTTCGCCCTCGTCGCGGGCCCGCTCGATCATGCCGACCACCAGCACGATCACCCGGTGTCCGCGCCATTCGTCGGTCAGCGGCCTCGTTGGCGAGAAGTGCACCGCGAGAACGTCCTTGAAGAGACTCCTACCCAGTCTGCCCTCCATCGCAAGGATCAGGCGCACAGTCTTGGTCAGCGACGTTCGGAGGTCTCGCGGTTTCGCGAGAAACCGATTCAACTCCCGGGCGATCCGTGCCTCTTCGCGTTCCTCCAGTTCGAGAAGTACATGCTCCTTGGTCGGGAAGTGGAAATAGAAGGTTCCACGCGCAACACCGGCGGTTGTCGCGATGGCACCCAGATCGGCATCCGCCATCCCCCGCTCCCGGTATTCCGCGACCGCCGCGTCGAGCAGACGTTCTCGCGTCTGCAGGCGCTGAGCTTCACGGCCCCTTGGTATTTCCCGCTCGATGCTCATGTTCAGCTCGTCAGTTCCTCGTCGACAGCCAGCAGTGAAGGTAGACACTGGTGTGCATCCCGTAAGCCCAACTGGAGTGATATTGACAGATGTCAGTGACAGGCGTCAACGAAATTGGGAAATCGGCTGTTTTCCATCCGCCGTGGCAGTCTGGTGGCATGGCCGAAATGCTGCTGTTGAGTCGATGGCTGGGGGCGGTTCCCGCCTTCCTCACCGCTCACGGGGCGGCCCCGAATGCGCGCATCGGCTTCGTGCCGACGGCGTCGTCGATCTATTCCGACCGGGCCTGGGTCGACCTGGATCGCAGCACGCTACGGCACCAGGGGTTCACCACCGTCGAGCTCGACGTCGAGACGATGCCGACGACGGACTTGGCCGTCGCACTCGACGACCTCGACGCGGTCTTCGTCTCCGGCGGCAACGTCTTCCATCTGCTGGCGGCGCTGCGTCGGACCGGGTTCGCCGAGATCCTCACCGAGCATGTCCGCGCCGGTCTCCCCTATCTCGGTGCGAGCGCGGGGGCCTGCGTCGTCGGACCCGACATCGAGCCCCTCGGCATGCTCGACGACCCGGCCGAGGCGACCGGCCTCGCCTCGACGACCGGACTCGGCTGGATCGACGAGGTGGTGGTGCCGCACGCAGACGGCATCGTCAGCGGGACGGCCGTCGTCGACGAGCTGCGCACCCGCTTCGGCGATCGGTTCCCGTTGCGATTCCTCGATGACGATCAGGCGTTGCTGGTCTCCGGTGATTCGGTCTCGGTGGTCGCGTCCTGATCCGGGTCGTCGGTGATGTCTTGGTCGGTGAGGTCTTCCGATGAGGAGCGGGACAGCATCCGGCGATTGATCTCGGACAGCGCGATCATCACCGCACCGACGACGAGCCACCCGACCACGGCGATCGACAGCGCCGGGACGATCGCCAGGGTCCAACTGCGCCCGGCCGGTCGCGCCAGGTCCGGATTGGTGACGTCGTACTCGACACTGATGCGCTGGCCCTGGGTCAGCTCCGTCGGGTAGAGCAGGCCGAGACGAGGGCTGTGGAACTGGCCGTCGGGGGTCTGGAAGTTGACCGCGGCGTGCAGCCGATCCGCCGACACCACGTCGGCCATGACCATCGCACGGTTCTCGTCGATCTGCCGATCATTCCTGTGACACCCCGCGACGAGGACCAGGCCCATCGTCGTGACCACCACGCCGAGTACGAGCAGCACGATCTGCACACGGCGCAGGATGGTCGGGTTCACGGCCACCACCTTAGTCGGCCTGTTCCGACCCATCTGGTTCTGGCCGCAGCTTCAGCTTCTGGCCGCAGCTTCAGCTCGAAGCCGGAACCCGATACTGCGGCCAGAAAGTCAGGCGAGCCGCGTCAGGCGAGCCGCGAGGCGAGTTCGAGCGCGCGCAGGATCTTGGCGTGCAGGCGTTCTGGATGCTTCAGATCCGCCCACGCCCATCGGACAATGATGTAGCCCAGCGCACGCAGTGCGTCCTCGCGGACCTTCTCTTCGTAGAGCACTTCCTCGATGTCACGCCCGTACGTTGCGCTCCGGTACTTCGCCCGACCATCCATCTCGCCGACGACACGGCCCGCGATGAGGACGTCGACCCGCGCCACGAACCGGCCGGATTCATCGGTGATGACCTGTTGGATCTCGGGTTCGGGGATGTCGGGGAAGGTCAGCAGGACGGCACGGCTGAACGACTCCGCGACACTCTCGGCACGACCATCCGCCACCGCGAGCGCCCGCCGGAGCGTGGCGGCACCGTGTTGACGCTTCGTGCGTGCGGCGTGTTCGTCGAGCACGTCGCGTCCCACCCCGAGGGCGAGTGCCGCATCGAGCGCGCAGACGGCCTGGTCGAATGTGCCCATCCGTGCCACATCGGCCGCGGTGCGACCCAGACTGGTGACCCGTCGCCCGTCGATGGCCTCGATGTCCGATTCCCGCAGTCGCCGATCCCGATGAAGGAAAACTGTCGCCGTCTCGCGTCCACCGGTCGACGTCACGAAATGCACGAGCTGATGATCGGGTTCGAGCAGTGGGAGACGGTGCACGGCCGCCGCCGACGTATGGCTGAGGGCACGCCGGTCTCCGCCGCCGAGAGACGCGGCGAACACTTTCTCCCGATATATCTCGTCGTGCTCGTTCGGCGCTGCCTCCGTCGCGCGGTATGTCCCCCGCCAGACCCGATCCAGTACCTGGTCGGCGACTGCCCCGCGAAGTTCGGAGTCGCCGACAAATGCCGCCTTCGCCCGATGAATGAATCCGAAGCCGTCCGCATGAAGATCCATGCCCTCTTTGACGCACCCGGACGCCCGGCGGATCCGGCGCAACATTCTGGCCGCACCTTCAGCTTCTGGCCGCAGTAGCAGCTCGAAGCCGGAACCCGATACTGCGGCCAGAATGACGACCCCTACGCCGGCCGGCCGTGCCGCGCTGCCTACGCCAGCCGCGCCGCGATAGCCGCGTGCACGTCGCGCAATGCCGCACGATCGGTACTCACCTCGACCACCTCGACGCCACCCGCAGGCGCCGGTTCACCCAGCACCGACGACAGCTCGCCCAGCCCGACCCGACGATGCGGGATGTGGAAACCGGCGCACAGGGACGCCAGGTCGGCGCGGTGCGGCGTCCCGAAGATCCGTTCGTAGGCACCCGCGTAGGGACCAGTGTTGAATCGCGGATCGCCCTGCTCCAGCAATCCGAAGATGCCGCCGCCGTCGTCGTTGGCCACGACGATCCGCAGCGACGACGGGCGCGGCTCACCCGGCCCCACCACCAGTCCGGTGACGTCATGGATGAAGGTCAGATCGCCCATCAGGGCAATGGTGTGCGCTCCGGGATCGGACCTGTCGAGCGCCAGCGCCGCTCCGATCACCGTCGAGTTGGTGCCGTCGATCCCCGCGACGCCGCGGTTGGAGAGCACCCGCACCCCCTCGGTGACCCGCCCGGCCAGCGCGACGTCGCGGATCGGGTTGCTCGCCCCGACCACCAGCTGGTCGCCGGGACGCATGGCGGCGCTGACGGCCCGCGCGACGTGAAGTCCGGTGGCGGCATCCGGATCGTCGAGCAGCAGACTGTCCAGCTCGGCATCCACCGCACCGAGAACCCGCTGCTGGGCGGCCGCGCATTCCTTGAGCCATTCCTCGCGCGCCTCCCCGATCGGTTCGACGCGCGTGCCGGTGGCGTACACGTTGCCGGACACATCCGGCCAGCGCGGACCGGTCGTCAGCGCATAGACACGCACCTCGGGATCGGCCAGCAGTTGCGAGACGCCGCGGTGCAGCGTCGGACGACCGCAGATGATCGCCTGCTGGGGCCGTAACGCTCCGAGCGCCAACGGATGCAGCGGCGTATGTGCTTGCGGTGCAGTCGGTTCCGCCACCGTCGGGATGCCGGCGAGCGCGGGATGGAACCCCGCCCCGTGACCCGAGACGACGACGGTGTCGAGCGACAGGTCGATGGGGATCGGCACATCGAGCTTGCCGACCGGAGCCTGCGTCCACGGCAGTCCGTCGGGGCGGCCGGCGAAACTCCCGAGATCGTCGTCGGGTCCGGCGCTCGCATCGGGCACCAGCGGCTCCCGCAACGGGATGTCGAATTGGACCGGCCCGGCGTTGCCGGTGCGGGCACCTCGGGCGGCCGCCAGCACACGGCCGACCGCCGACCGCCACTGGCTGTTCGTATCGAGGTCCTGCTCGGCCAGGCCGAGGCTGATCGTCGCGCGCACCTGGGTGCCGAAGATGCCGAACTGTTCGACGGTCTGGTTGGCTCCCGATCCCAGGAGTTCGTATGGCCGGTTCGCGCTCACCACCACCAACGGCACCCGCGCATAGTTCGCCTCGAACACCGCCGGACTCATGTTCGCGACGGCGGTACCGCTGGTCATCACGATCGGTACCGGCTGCCGCGACGACACCGCCAGCCCGAGGGCGAGGTAGCCGGCCGACCGCTCGTCGATCCGCACGTGCAGCCGCAGCCGGCCCGCCGCATCGGCCGCATGCAGCGCGAACGCCAGGGGCGCGTTGCGCGACCCTGGGCACAGGACCGCCTCGGTCACGCCGCCGCGGATCATCTCGTCGACGATGACCCGGGCCTGCAGAGTCGAGGGATTCATTCCACCAGCGTAGGACTGCTTGCGGTTGTCATCCGAACGGCCTGACGACAGTGGTGCCCGTCACATGGATGCGGCAGGATCGAGGCATGGGCTTCTACGACGACCGCGTCCTTCCGCACCTGATCAACCTGACCTGCGGGATGTCGGCGCTGACGCCGTTGCGCAGGCGCACCTGCGAGGGGCTGTCCGGTGACGTCGTCGAGCTGGGATTCGGCTCCGGCCTCAACGTCGACGTCTACCCCGATACCGTGACCCGCGTGTACGCGATCGAACCGTCCGACGGTGGGTGGGGAATCGCCGCCGACCGCGTCGCGTCGTCGCGCGTCCCCATCGAACGAGCCGGCCTCGACGGCCAGCGTCTTCCCTTCGACGACGACACCTTTGACGCCGCGCTCACCACGTTCACGATGTGCACCATCCCCGACCTGCCCACCGCGCTGTCGGAGGTAGCGCGGGTGGTGAAGGGCGGTGGCACACTGCATTTCCTCGAGCACGGCAGCGCGCCCGACGCCGCGGTGCGTCGCTGGCAGCATCGCCTGGAGCCGATCCAGCGCCGGGTGGCCGGTGGCTGCCACCTGACCCGCGACATCCCCGGGGTACTCGCCGACGCGGGCCTCACCGTCACGGCGATCGACCGCTTCTATCAGCCGGGCACCCCGAAATCGTTCGCCGCGATGAATCTCGGTGTCGCGCGGGTCGCGTGATCTCGATACATCCGCTCGCTACGCTCGCGGGCTACTCGATCAGCGGATGACGCGTCCCGCCGGTTGAGCCGCCCGCCGGTTGAGTAACGACGCGCGAGCGTAGCGAGCTCGTCGTGTATCGAATCCGAACCCGAGACCGAGGCCACACCCACCCCACCGCCTACTCTCGACCGAGTGCGTCGCTGGATCGTGTTGGCCCTCCTCACCGCGATCGCGACCTACCTTCTCGAACTCCTCGAAGTGGACGCGGCCGCATTGTTCGCCGGCCTCGTCGTCGCGGGTGCGCTGGCCATCGCCGGTGTCGCCCCACGCCGACGGTCCGCACCGCGTGAGGCCGACGACTCCGATCCCGCCGACGACTCCGCACCGCCCGCGATACCGCGACCGGCGATGCTCGCCGCACAGGGCGTGCTCGGCGTCTACATCGGGACCATGGCCGATCCGGAGACCCTGTCCGGACTCGGGTCGTCCTGGCTCCCGGTACTCGCCATCGGCCTGGGCACACTGGCCCTCTCGGTGACCGGCGGCGCACTGCTGGGTCTGCATCGTCTGGTCGACCCGTTGACCGGGTCTCTGGCCCTGGTGGCCGGCGGCGCGTCCGGGCTCGTCGCGCTCACGAGGGAACTCGGCGGCGACGAACGTATGGTCGCGGTCATCCAATATCTGCGGGTCGCGCTGGTCACCATCACGATCCCGCTGGTGGCCTCGGTGGTCTTCGACGCACATTCGTCTGGCGCCTCAGTGGCATCGCCGAGCGGCGGCGACCAGGCCTGGGGACTCCTGTTGCTGGCGGTCGGCCTGGGCATCGGCATACCGGTAGGCCGGCTCGTCCACCTGCCCGCAGCCGGACTCCTCGGCCCGATGGCGGTGGCCACCATCGCCGAACTGACCGGGCTGGCAGGCGACGCCGCGGTGTCGACGATTCTGCTGACCGTGGCCTACGCGGTGATCGGGTGGCAGGCCGGCCTCGGATTCACGATGGACCGGCTGCGAGCGATCGGCCGTGTCCTGCCGGCCGCGCTCGTGCTGATCCTGGCGATCGGTGTGGGCTGCGCACTGCTCGGGGTGTTGCTGTCGGCGTGGACCGGCGAATCGATGTTCGACTGCTACCTCGCCACCACTCCCGGCGGTATCTACGCCGTGCTCGCCGCCGCCACAGCGGCCGGGTCGAATGTCGCGTTCGTCGTCGCGGCCCAGATCCTGCGCGTGTTGCTGATGCTGTTCGTGGCGCCGTTCGCGGCGCGTGCCGCTGCCCGCCGGTTGGCGCGGTGACCGGCGACCTCGACCGGGTACCGGCACCTGACTAGAGTCGGGGGCATGAACGGGGACGCCAGCTCACCAGCACCAGGATCGAATGCCCGCGAGTTCGACGTCGTCGTATTCGGTGTCACCGGGTTCGTCGGCGAACTGACCGCCCGATATCTCGCCGAGCACGCGCCGACCGGCACCAGGGTCGCGCTGGCGGGACGGTCGGAGACCAAGCTGGCGGCCACCCGCAAACGGCTGCCGGCCCGCGCCCACGATTGGCCGCTGATCGTCGCCGACTCGTCGTCGCCCGCATCGCTCGACGCGATGGTCGCCCGCACCCGGGTCATCTGCACCACCGTCGGGCCCTACCTCCGCTATGGCGAGGCACTGGTGGTCGCGGCGGCGAGCGCAGGCACCGACTACGTCGACCTCACCGGCGAGGCCCCCTTCGTCCATTTCTCCATCAACAAGGCGCACGAGACCGCCGTCGCGACCGGCGCCCGGATCGTCCATTCCTGCGGGTTCGACTCCGTTCCCTCGGACCTCGGCGCCTACCTGCTGTACAAGAAGATCGCCGACGACAAGGCGGGCGAACTCACCGACACGACCTTTGTGGTCAAGTCGTTCAAGGGCGGCATCTCCGGCGGCACCTTCGATTCGGTGCGGGTCATCGCCGAGCAGTCACGCGACGCCGAGACGCGGAGGTTGCTGCTCAATCCGCACTCGCTGTCGGGTGAGCCCGGCAACACGCCGCGGGTGTCGATGTCGTCGGAGCCCAGCGACATGACGATGATCAGCGCCAAGAAGGTCGACCCGTCGATGCGCGGGACGTTGGCCCCGTTCTTCATGGCGGCGTCCAACACCCGGATCGTGCGCCGGACCGACGCCCTCCTCGACAACGCGTACGGCAAGGACTTCCGGTACGCGGAGACAATGTCGGTCGGCCAGGTCCCCGGGGTCTCCACACTCATCGCCGGTGTCGTCGCGGTGGGCACCGGCGTCTTCCTCGGCGCGATGAGCTTCGGCCCGACCCGCAAGCTCCTCGACCGCCTGCTCCCCAAGCCCGGCGAGGGACCGAGCGAAAAGGTCCGGGAGAAGGGATCTTTCGTCACCGAGACCTACACCACCACGACCACCGGCCGCCGCTACCGCTCGCGGATGCGCATGAAGGGCGACCCCGGTTACAAGGCGACTGCCATCATGCTCGGCGAGAGCGCCCTGACGCTGGCCCTCGAACGCGACCGACTGTCGAGCCTGACCGGCGTGCTGACCCCGGCCGCGGCCATGGGCGACGTCCTCGCCAACCGCCTCCGCACCGCCGGTGCCACCCTCGACGCCGTCGAGCTCACCTGACCCCGCCGACGGCAACCGGAATCCCGCCGACAGCAACCTCTTTCGCGCCGACGGCAACGTCAGACGATGACCGCCGCGCCCTCGATCGGCTTCACCGCGTCCACTGCCCGCCGCGGGATCGACGGAATCCCGTCCCCGGGCAGCGTGTCGGTCTCGGTGACGGCCGGACCGGCGCCGCTGCCCTGGGCCACCAGCGTGCCGTAGAGCCTGGGCTCCCCTCCGGCATCCCGCTCGCCCTGCACCGAGGTGACCGCGTACGACCCCTCTGGCAGGTCGATCCGATGTGTCCCACCGGCTTCCACGACGTAGAAGTCGGTTTGCGGCAACGTGTTCGACGCCGCGCCACCGGTGAACACGGTGACCGCGATGTCCTGGTCGCTGTCGTTGTGGATGGTCAGCCCACCGGTGTCGGTCGTGTAGTAGACGCCGTCCGCCGCCCCGTCGGCGCCGGTCGCGAAGGTCGGCCACAGGATGCCGGTCGCCAGACCGTCCGACGGGTCCCAGAACCGGTCGTCCGGATCGGCGACGGGATCGGCGGTGTCGCGGATCGCCCCGCCGAACGGATTGAAGTTGTAGCTCAGCGTCTGGTCATCCTGCACGACGACCATGCCGTAGATGATGGCGCGCCCGGCCGGATCACGTTGCCCCTGCATCACATAGCCGGAGATGTCGCCGGAGGCATCGATCGTCGTCGAGCCACCCGCGGGAACCACGTACACGCCGTCACCGTGCGGAACGTTGAACTGATCCACCGCGATGATCGCGACATCCGTGTCGGTCGTGTTGGTGAACGTGATCGTGTCGGCATCGGTGTCGTAGGTGTAGGTGATGCCGTCGTTGTCGACGATCCGGTAGTTGTCACCGATCAGCACCTGGAAGTCCGAGGGGTCGAGGTACTTGTTCCCCGGATCGATGCCGGACCACACCAGCCGTGCAGTGAGAACCTTGATCGCCTGGGCAAACAGGGAATCGTCGGTGTCGGCCGCCGCCGGCCGGGTTCCCGACGACAGCTCGGCGACGGTCTGCGTCGGTAGAGTGAACCGCTCGCCCGGCCCCAGCAGACCGACGTAATCGGTGCCGTCGTCGCGGCTACGCCTGCTGAGCACACCGGCCGTCACGAGACTCTGGTTGAGGAAGATCAGGCCGTCGCGGCCGGGTCCGTTCACCAGCCGGTAGAAAACACCCGAGCCGAGCGCCGCCAAGGCGGTAGTGGTGCCCGGTTCGCCGACGAACTCGTCGACCGGCTCGATTGTCGACGATGTCGCGTTGCCGGAATCGGGTACCACCGCGGCGGTCGGGTCGGGCGACGTCCGTGTCGCGGAGGGAGACGTACCCGCGCGATGGCGGCCCGGCGACGTCGGGTCGGCACGGTGGCGGCCCGACGTATGGGTGCCGGCATGATGCCGCCCCGACGACTCGGACTGCGACGGCGACGGGGTCGTCGGCGTCGGAGCCGACGACTCCTCGGCGGGCTGCTGCTCCGGTGTTTCGGGAGCGGGTGCCTCGGGAGCGGGCGTTTCGGGAGCGGGCGTTTCGGGAGATGCGGTGTCCCCGGCCGCGGCGCCCTCGGGGTCGGCCGGGTGCTCGGTCGTCGCGCCCGAAGGCTCCTCCGTGCTCGGGGCGTCGGGTGCAGAGGTCGACTCCCCGGTCTCCCCCGTCGAAGGCACGTCATCGGTTTGACCCGCGCCTGCGTCCGTCGTCGCCGATCCGGAGCCCGCATCAGACGGCGACGAGACGCCGGCGTCGGTTCCGGTGCCGTCATCCGCCGCGGCGATCGCGGCAGGCGCAGCGATCACCAGAGCGGCAGCGATGCCCGATGTGGCGACGATTCGCCGGGTCCGACTCAGCCTGTGCACCGACGATCTCGTCATTTCAGCCCTTCAGCGTCACGACCGCTCCGAATCCCGGGAAATTGTCGCCGGGATGGTCAAGAGTTCGATCGCGAGAAAGGCCCGCGGCGTTACCGATTCGACAGGTCGCCGCCGCGAATCGTTATTGCTGGCCGGGATTGAGCTTGATGAAAAGTGCGTCCATCTCGGCGCAGAGCCGGTCGCCGTCGTGGATCGTGCCCTTGATGAACACTTTCCGGCCGTCGACCTTCTCGGCCCAGGTCCGGCATTGCAGAGGCGTGTTCAACGGGGTGATCGATCGGTACTGCACGGTGAGATAGGCGGTCCGGCTGACGCCCTGGATTGCCACCGCCGATGCGTATCCGCCGAGATCGTCGAACGCCACCGCGACCTGACCACCGTGCGCGGCCTTGTTGCCACCGAGGTGGAAATCGCGGAAGGTCACGGTCGCGAAGACACCGTCGTCGTTGACGTCGGTGACCTCGAACGGCGGCAGGGTGATGTTGCCACGGGCGGGCAGATCGATCCGCGTTCCGGCAGGTGAATGCCACTCGTCGATCCGGACCGCGGCGAGTTTCTCGTTGATGGCGGCGAGCTCATCGATCAGTTCGTCGGTCAGTTCGGGCGTCGGGCAGGCGTAGCGCGCGCGGTCCATGAGCGTGCGGACCTGCTCGCTGAACTCTCCGTACCGCGGGCCGCCTCGTTCGGTCGTGATGGCCGTGTGCGCGCGGAAGCCACCCTCATGGGGATCCTCCACTTCGGTGGAAGTATCGGGACTGACGGCACCATCACTCATGGAGCAACCGTATAGAACGGACAATCAGCGGTCGCGACGTGCCCGGGGAGGGAGGTCGAGCGGGCGGCCGCCGATCTCACCCGGCTTCTCGTTTCGGTCGCGCAGACGCACTGCCCGGGCGATCACGAGCGCAAGCACCACCGCGACCGTCACCCACACGGTGACGATGATCGCGACGACGATCCAGCCCGACATCTGTTCAGCATGCCAAAGGTCGGCACCTATCCACCACTCGTGCCCACGTGGAACTGCCGGTTCATCGTGGCGCGATCTTCCGTACACCCGCGAACGTTTCTCGCGCCGTGCGTCCTAGGCTGTCGACATGAGCAACTCCGCTTCCGATCCTGGCCAGCCGTTCGACGCCGAACAGTGGGCGGCGGTGCCGGGCTTCACCGACCTCACCGACATCACGTACCACCGGCATACCGGACCGGGGCGCGCCAACGGAATCGTCCGCATCGCCTTCGACCGGCCGGAGATCCGCAACGCGTTCCGGCCACATACTGTCGACGAGTTGTACCGCGCCCTCGACCACGCTCGCCGCTCCCCCGATGTCGGCACGGTGTTGCTCACCGGCAACGGCCCGAGCCCCAAGGACGGCGGCTGGGCGTTCTGCAGCGGTGGAGATCAGCGGATCCGCGGGCGCTCGGGGTACCAATACGCCACCAGCCACGATTCCGACGTCACCGGAGCCGGCGCCGACACCGTCGACGACGCGCGCGTTAAGGCCGAAGGCGGCCGTCTCCACATCCTCGAGGTTCAGCGCCTGATCCGCACCATGCCCAAGGTCGTGATCGCGGTGGTCAACGGATGGGCAGCCGGCGGCGGCCATTCCCTGCACTCGGTGTGCGACCTGACCATCGCCTCACGTGAGCACGCACGGTTCAAACAGACCGACGCCGACGTCGGCTCCTTCGACGCCGGATACGGCAGCGCCTACCTCGCCAAGCAGGTCGGCCAGAAGTTCGCCCGCGAGATCTTCTTCCTCGGCGAGGCCTACGACGCGGAGACCATGTATCAGATGGGCGCGGTCAATCGCGTTGTCGCACATGTCGACCTCGAGAAGACCGCCATCGAGTGGGGACGCAAGATCAACGGCAAGTCGCCGACGGCGCAGCGCATGCTGAAGTTCGCGTTCAACCTCACCGACGACGGCCTCATGGGGCAACAGGTCTTCGCCGGCGAGGCGACACGATTGGCGTACATGACCGACGAGGCGGTCGAGGGGCGAGACGCGTTCCTGGAGAAGCGGTCTCCGGACTGGGACGCGTTTCCGTACTACTACTGAGACATCGACGCACTCTGGGGATGATCGCAGCGGTGCCAGGTTCCGAGCCGATCACCGGATGCGTGCCGAGGGTCTTCCGAACAGGTACCCCTGGGCGAAATCGAAACCCAGCTCCTGGAGCTCGGGAATGATCGCCTCGTCCTCCACTCCCTCCGCGACCATCGTTACCCCCGTCGCCTGGGCAACGTCACAGATCGCGTGCACCAGCGCGCGACTGGAGGCGTCATCGGGTATCTGGTCCACCAGATTCTTGTCAACCTTCAGAACGCCTATCGGGAGGTCGCGGACATACCGAAGCGCGGAAAACCCAGAACCGAGATCGTCCACGCAGATGATGCATCCGATCTCATGCAACTGCTGCACTGCAAGCGCAGCCGGGGTCCCGAGCCCGACCGCCTCGTTCTCGCTGAGCTCGATCCAGATTTGTCCGGGTTCAACACCATTCGTATCGACCAACTCCTGCGTGTACGTCCCGATCGCGCTGTCCCACAACTGTTGTGCGGACAAGTTGATGGCGACAAAAGCTTCCTCACCGATTGCAGGAACGATTTCTGACGACAGTGCCCGGACGGCTTCCCCGATCGCATGCCTGCCGATGGGCACGATCAACGAGGTCTCTTCGGCCACGGAGAGAAACGCATCAGGCGACAGCAGCCCAGCTTCGGTATTCCAGCGCAGGAGCGACTCATACCCGACGGTCCGCCTGTCCGGGAGGGTGACGATCGGCTGGTAGTGGAGCACGAAGTCGTTGTCGTCGGATCGGCTCAGACGGGTTGCGATCTCGACATCCTCGCGGATGCGAACGGGCGTCGTCGGGTCGGCGAACACCACATTGTGTTGCCGCGTGATGGCAGTCGACAGAGCGGAGTCGGCAAACTGCGTGAGAGCATCCGACGTGGCCACACTGGGCAGGTCCGCGCTGACCGCGACGCCTGCACAGATGTCCAGAAAACACGCCACCCCACCCATCTCCAGCCGCCGAGAGCTCAGGCTTCCTCTCACGGCGCTGACGAGCCCTTCGAGGCCGGGTTCAGTCGGCGGCAGCCAGATCAGCCACTCAAACGCTGAGCGCCGCTCAAAATTCGCCGTCGGACTCAACGGCCGCAACACCTCATCAACGAATCGGTCGGCGATCAAAGCCGATTCGGCTCGGCCATAGGCCACGGCAGCCCGGTGGTACGGGTCTGCAGCCATCGCGATCGCTGTCGTTCCCGCGAGTCCGCGCTTCATCACCGGCGCCCCGTCCTCAAATCTGGCCTCGGTCGGCCAGTACCCTGCCAGTGTATGTCCAAGTGCATCGACTCGGGGACGCCGATACTGCGCATGTTTTTGTCGATAGGCCGGGTTTGCTTGAGCCTGACGATGTCCCGCGGCGCATAAGATGCAGATGGCCGGGTGCGCCTACAGTTCAACAAGTCCCTACTCGCCGGCGCCTACGGCAGGTTCAGGGAGCCGACAATCCACGTGCCTTGTTCGGGTTATGATCTGTGCGAGCGATCGCCGGTTGACCGATGCGGACCCGACGGAGGTTGGAGTGCAGCAGCTTCTGAGTGTTTGCGTGCCGCTGTTCAACAGCGCCGATACGGTTCAGAAGTGCCTGGAGAGCGTTCTATCGCAGTCCTACGGCGACTTCGAGTGCCTGGTTGTGGACAACGCCTCCACCGATTCGACGGTCGAGCGTGTCCTTCAGTTCGACGACCCACGCATACGACTCGTGCGCAACGAACGAAATATCGGGCTGGTGGGCAATCACAACCGATGCGTCGAACTCGCACGCGGCAGCGTCATGCAGTTCGTACACGGAGATGACTGGCTCCTACCGAACTGCCTCGAACTTCTCCTGCCCTTCTTCGACGATCCCGACGTGGTCCTCGCCTTCGCACCGCGCATCGTGGAGACCGACGACACCGAATGGAAAGCGAGATACGCGCGTCTCGAGACACCATTGGCACCTTTGGCGACCATCAACAACGGGCAGGAACTGATCCGTCGATACCTCGACGCCGGCGCCGGAGGCAATCCGATCGGTGAACCCACCGCCGTGATGGTTCGACGCGAAACCCTGATCAAGGCCGGCGGCTTCCGGGTCGACGTACCGCAGCTACAGGACATCGAGGCGTGGCTGCGCGTCATCGCATTGGGCCATGTCGCATACGTGGACGACGAGCTGACGGTGCGATGGCACCATTCCGGCTCCGAGACCGATCTCCATCAAGGAGCGCCCTCCATCGACCGCATGTGGGTCATGACCGGACTGATGAACTGTCGCGAGTTGGATAACTCGTTGCGGCGACGCGCATTTACGCTGTGGCTGCGATCATTCGCACACGTCCCCGAGGACCTGGTCCGCAATCCCAGCGGGCAGCGCATGCAGTTGCTCAACCGCCTTGCTCGTCAGTTGGCGGCAACCGCGCGAACCACTCCCCTGACGTTCGGCGAAGGCACGAATCCCTGACACGATCACCCACGGAGAATCGACGAGAGCACCGGACCGATTCTGCGCCAATCCAGCGATTGTCGAGCACCCACGGCGGCGCAACGGAAACCGCGATTGACCGCAGGATCATCCATCTCCGTGAGCGCCTGGGCCAATGCAACGTGGTTCCGGGGCGGCACGACGAGGCCGATACCAAGAGATCGGACCGTCTCACCGAGCCCACCGACGTCGGACACGATCACCGGAACGCCGTGCTCGATCGCCAAGTGCAGCACTCCGCTCTGGGCTTCGAAGTCAGTGTACGGCAGCACAACCGCATTCGTGCGCGCCATGAGATCCGGAACCCGGTCGTGCTCGACGAACCCATCGATCCACTCGATTCGGCAGTCCCTGGCGACCCCAGCTTCGATTGCCTCACGCGTCGGATGTCCCGCTCTGCCGGCGATCGTCAGTGAGCACTCGCCCACATACTGTGTGAAGGCATCCACGAGCACCTCGACCCCTTTGTTTGCCCGGATTTCCCCGAACAACAGGTAGGTCGGTGGCCCACTCCTTCGCACGCCAGTGAGCGAAGACGATGAAATACCATGCGGGACAACGGAGAGATGGCGAACACGATACCGCTCACTGGCAACTCGACTGTTGCCTTCGGTGTGGACCAACACCGAGTCGGCCAACTGCAGCCCCTTTCCGGTGATCCATTCATCGACGACATCCAACCGCGATGCCGAATAATCGTGGCGCCGAATGTTATGCAGCCGCACTATCACTCGCTTTCCCAACAACTTCGACAAGACGACGATAAACGGCAAAGTGAAACGCTGGATCTCCTCCAGAAGAACGACGTCCACGTCGCGTGCACGCATCAAGAACCGGCTGAAGGCCACGTCGTGCCGTCGCCACGGCCGCGATCGCTCCCACACCCAGCGCCACGTCGATCCCAGGTCAGATCTCGGGATCTGCTTCGGGATCGCCACCGGTTGGTTGATCCGCTCGGAGACGAAGCGCACATCGAGGTCTGCTCGTCGGGGCCAGACGAAACGGATGTCGTCGTCGGTGTCGAGAACCCCGGTCAACGCGTTGAGGACGTACTCCGGGTGACCACCGCGGGCGGTGGGAGCGAAGACCGCCACAGTCGTGACCGCTCGTTCCCCGTCGTGTTCGCGCAACCCGTCATCGTATCGGCAGGAACGACCGATGGTCCACCGCGCAACCTTCTTCACAGCCGCTTCTCTTGTACCGTCGAGCAGACCGGCGATGGCAGCGCGAAGCTCCGCGATGCCCCCTCTAAGGCGGCGCTCACGCAGCGGTCTCAACAGCTGTCCGACAGTGCGCTTTGCGCCGGCACCGACGAGCAGCGACGCCAATCCGACATGCGGAGCAAGAACCACGATCCGATTTCGGTTCATGTAGCGGTGATAGACGGCGCTGCGCCGCTCGCCGAAATCAGTCTGCGAGCCGCCTTCCTCATGCCACACGCGAGCGTGGGGCTGGACCACCAACGACACTCCGCGACTCTTCCAACGTAAGGCGAGGTCGACGTCCTCCCAGTACAGGAACAAGCCGTCGTCGAATGCCTCGGCACGCCATAGCCGCAGCGTCGTCGCCAGCACTGCACCACTCAGAAAACCCGTCGTGTACGCATCGGTTTCGAACGGCGGCGGGACCTGACCGTAGCCCGAATGCGAGACCACGCCACGCCGTAGCTCGATGTCTCCTCCTGCGAACCAGACCACCGGAGCCACCCGATCGCCCGTCACGATCACCGGTGAGACGACGCAGTCACCGGAGATCGAGTCGATCGCGTGCGCCAGTTCGCGAAGGCATCCGCGCTCTATCCGGGTATCCGGATTGAGGACGCACAGCACGGCATCGTCGTCGATTGCGCAGAGATACCGCAGGATCGCATTGTGCCCGCTGCCGAAGCCGACGTTGCGTGGACTCCTGATCAGTGTCAGCCTCTCGACACCCTCTGCGATCTCCGACAGTCTGCCCCACTCCGCGTCGTCGACACTGTTGTCGAGAACGGTCACCGATCTCGCACCATCTTCGATCAACTGGCGGACAAGCACTTTCAAGTATCCAGAAGTGAAGTAGTTCACTATCGCCACGTGTACCCCGGGCCCCGAGAATCGATCTGTCATCACACACTCGGCTCGAATCTCCGCCATGCTGCCAGCATTCCGTTCTGCCGATCTCGGCCGGACTCTGCCATGAGTCCGTACTCATCGTTGATCAAGCCCCATTGATAGACCCCATGGACACGTTCCGATGAGGTCGCGAGCCGCCCGATACTCCGGTAGACGGCAACCCGGTCCACGTCCTCATCACGGCTCGCCCCCACCTCACCGAACACCAGCGGGATGTCCGTCGCGAGTTCGTACGGCGCGAGATAGTTGGTCCGGGAGCGAATGTGCGGTGGCCGATAGACGTGGATGTCAAAGAAGTCGATGACCTCGCGCCATCTACTCATCTCCGCTCTGTCAGTCAGCTTCTCGATCAGTTCCCCGGTGTGAACGTCGGATACCGACAGCGGTAGATCCGTCTCGTTCCTGATCGTCGCGGCCCACCGTGTGACATGCGCGAACACCACATTCTTCGCTATCTGCGGATAGATCACCGAGACCTCGTTGCAGAGTTCCACCGCCACCACGTTGTCGTAAGTGGACAGCTGCTTCGCGATCATGGTCACCAACGGCTCAACCTCGTCCAGGCGGTCCAACGGTGTGTGCCGGAGGTCGAGGAGACAGTAGTAGACAGACAGTCCTCGGCGCCGACAGTAGGCGGTGAACTGGTCGAGTCGTCGTCGATACGAGCCGGGGTCGACGGCACCGAACAGCATCGCACCGACATCTCCGACAATCCTGATCGTGCGCGATCCGGCCTCGACGGCGAGATCGATCGATTCGCGGACCCAGTCCCAATCCCAGCGGGTCCAGAAGTTCTGCCATGCCGAGCCGTCATCGATATCCGCGGCCCGTGGGATCACACAACTACCTTTGAGCCCCTTCGGAAGCGGGCCCGGCGACCTGAGCCGCTTTCCGATCAACGGGATGATCCCTACACCCCATGTGGCGCCCAGCGAATCGAACTCTCGGCGCAGGGTCGTGCCCGAGACAGCATGGTCCCAGCAGCGGAGCTGTTGCAGCATCCCATCGAAGGACTTCTGACGACCTTTGGCTCCCAGCGTCAGCCGCCCGACGCCTCCGAAACCGACCTGGCCGGAATAGGTTGCGACGTGCGCGCCGTTGAGAAACCCCTGAACGATCCGTGAAGAATCGAAGGTCATGGCGAAAACACAGGGCCGCAATGCGATCGATGTATCCTCCACCCGCATCAACTCGACCCCCCGGGACCAGATCGCGATCGAATCGATGTCCGCCAGCACCAGGTGGATGTCGACGTTCCGAGCATCGGTGAGGGTACAGATCCTTCCAGTTCCGCCGCTGCGGGCGTCGACCACTACCAGGAGACTGAACTCCGTAAGGCCCGGTAGAACGTTCGCCACCATGGCGTCCGTGGACGAGAATCGCCAACCCGCAGAGGACGGCTCGGGCAGTGTTGCCTGCCGGACCTGGGCCGGGCCGGGCACACCACTCCCGACCTGATTTCTTATCACCGCAAGCCCGTCGACGCGGTCGAATGAGGAACGCTTACCGTCGATGTCTAGGACACAGCCGGGACCCGTTGCCTCGGGATAGCTGCGGGGTGTCACCGTGCATCCGACAAACAGAGCAGGGGCTGCCACCGCGGCAAGTTTCAGGAGTCGACGCCTCGTGATCCTCAATGCACTGCCCTCGTCAGGATGTCGTCCGGCGTCACCGCAGCATCCTGCTTCATGACATCGCCGCGGCATGCTGCTCTGGCGATCGCATAACCCAGGAGGCAGCCGAACACGATCGAGCCCCCGTGATCGTTCGGCATCGGCGCGACGGCGATGACGGCCGCCAGGCCCGCCGTCGTCCCGGCGACAGCAATGCTCGGACCGTCTCGCCAGTTCCGGAGGATCACCGGTAGCACACAGGTGGCCAGCACTCCGAGGAACGCGACAAGTCCCAGGACTCCGGCCTTGGTCCTGATCCACCCGTAGTAGTTGTGGGCATACAATTGACCCGCACCTGCCGCGAACTCCTCGGGCGCACCCGTCGCCGGTTTGTACCTGAGGCCGAGTCCGTTTCCAAGAATCTCCTTATCTCCGACGCTTTCCGCGAGGTAGTGGTTCTCCAGACGCCGGTCCTGGGTTGATGAGTCGACCGTCCTCGTCGACTCATCAAGGCCGGAGATCACCCTGTTGGAGTAGCCGGAAACCTGGCTCTGCGCCCACTCATGCGCGCCCATGCTGCTCGCACCGACGAACGCGAGCCCAAGCGCCACGGCCAGCACCCCAAGAGCAACAGCTATGCGGACTATGATCCGCAGGAGCATTCCGTTCACCACGGCTGTCACAATCAGAAACGCGAGCATTACCCCCACGCCCAGAAACGCATTTCGCGAGAAGCTGAGGAAGTCCACTATCAGCGCGGGTATCAGAAGGACGACAATCATTTTCGTTCTACCGACACCGACCAGCAGCAACGCTACGGCGATCAAGGTAACCGCGAGCGCCAGCGGGGTCGTCGATGTGAGCAGCCGATGCGCATCTGATCCACCCGCCACCAGGCGACCCGTGGTCGTATACAGCTGTGCCGCTTCCTCTCGGCCGGACAGCGCGAGACCGGTGACCGACGACACGAGCATCAGGAGTGCGGACCCCGACAACGTGAAGAAGAGCGCGGGAACGTGCCGAGCGACATCGCCGAGGGAGACGATGACCGCGGCAACGAACACTGCTCCGACCATCGCCACCACCGGCCGCATGTCGTACTGCACATCGCGAATCGGATAGCCTGCCACCAGTCCGTGTGCAACTGCAATCATCACCGACACAATGAATACACCGAGCGCAATTGCGACCGGGGAATGCAACATTCGTCTACCGACCGGTTTCGCCTGTCGTAGCCGCACGCCCGCGTAGACAACCGCGGCGAGCAGGACGACCTCGTGGAAGTAGACGAACAGTCCGCCCACACGGACGCCGTCTGGCACCGATGCCGGCACCGTCATGAACGTGATGACGATGACCGCGTCCACAAGCAAGGCAGGCCGACGCCATACACAGGCCACCAGCGCGACGCCACCAGCGACGGCCACCGCGCTTTCGAAACGGCCGGCACCGAGAAGCACGACCACTGCCAGCATCGCACCACCACCGGCGAGGGCGACCCATCGCAGGCCCCCGGATGCCGGCGGGACGAAGTTCATGCCGGTGCCAAGACGTCGTCGACGAGAGTCAGCCACCGGTTGGCAACGGCCGGCTCCGAAAGACGTTCCCGTACCACCTGCACGGCCACGTCGAGTGCACTCCTGGTGTTCACGTCGTCGAGGGCGAGGACCGATTCCGCAAGACCGCGCGCGTCGCCCACCTCGAACGCGAGCGCCGCGCCGGGTTCGACAAGAAAGCCGTGCGCAGGAATCCGACTGACCACCAGTGGAACCGAGCTGGCGATACCCTCGAGCAGGACCATCGGCATCGCCTCCCATCGGGACGGCAATATCAACGCGGACGCGCGTGTCATCATCGTCCTGACCTCAGCGTTCGGTATCGGTCCCGCGAACACCACCCGGTCACCGAGACCGGCAGAACCAACCTGGGATTTGAGGACGCCCATCAGCGGCCCCTCACCCACCAGGGTCAGGGTGCGTTCCGGCAGGAAGCGCATGGCATCGACTGCGGTACATATCGATTTCTCGGCGGAGTGCCGCGCCACGATCAGCAGGTCTACCTCACGACGAGGGCGGTCGTCGATGTTCGCGGCCAGCGGCACCGGGTTCTCGATGACGACCCCTTTTCCGGCGGCGGGGCGAACCGATGGGGAAACGAAGACCTCTTCGTCGATGAGCGACATCCGCTTACCGGCCGAGTACATGCCCGCGGCCAGTCGCGGATAGCGATCGATCGGCCAATGATGAACAGCTACCACCTTCGGGCGATGAGCTCGACGTAGCGACATCGACATCAGGACCACCGCAGCGATGGCGTAGTGGGTGTGAGCGATCACCACGTCGCGCCCACGCATCAGGTCACGGAGTTTGCCCAACATCGTCGCGAGAGTGCGCGGTGTCGCGGGGCGGGTGTCGGCAAGGCACCGGGAATCCGCGAACAGGTCACTTCCCGACTTGTTGTACAGGAAGTACGATGGCAATCCGGCGTTCCCGGACACATGATGCTCGATCCACCACGACAGAGTCTGTGCGCCGGCTCTTTCCAGCTGAGTGACGATTTGCACCACATCCGGTTCAGCGAGCTGGTCGCGTTTGACGAAGAATCGCTTTTCGTCCTGTACTCGTAGCCCGGACATCTCGAGTCGCGCGGCCACATGGCGGAGCCGCACGGCAGCGACAAACGGCTCGACAGTGTAGCGCCGCGCCAGGCGACGCGGCTCGTGGCACAACCTCCACAACCAGCCGAGCCGCAATATATGCACCATCGGAGGAAAGTAGTTCTCCGCGTGGGCAAGTTGGTCGAGCCAACCTCCGGCCGTGAAGATCTCGACGCCGACAAGATCTTCTCGCAGCCTGATCGCAATCCGATCCTGCAATGGCGATCCCATGCCGAGAACGATCACGGTCGCGCCGGAAGCTCGGAGCCTCTGCACGAGTCGGGTGTGGTCAGCAATCCCGTCGAATCCATCGATTGCGAGAACCGCACCGGGGAACCGCTGTGCTGCCGACACTGCGGTGCCGGCTTCTCCACCGACGAAAGCCATTGTCCGACCTGAACGATGACATTCTCTGAGGATCGCGGGGAGGTTCAGGTCCGCCGAGGACCGCGTGATCGACGAGCCTTGAAGGCTCAGCATCAGCTGCAGGAACGTGCCGTCGACCCCAACCTTGTCGGCCTGCGCCACTGCCTCCCAGTCGGCCTCCAGCGCGCTATGATGGTTCAGCCACGTCGTCACCCGCGACACCTCGCCCGACACGTCTGGCACAGAAGCCTCACTGGTCATGACCGCGGCACCTCCTCCTCGACGGGCGACTGCCCACTCGGCCAGGAATGACCGTTCAGTTCAGCCGTTTCCGACACGGGGGCTTCGACATCATCTTCAACGGGCACAGCATCGCCATCACCGTGCTCAGGCGTCCTGTTCCGGACAAGACGCTCGACGCGACCCCAGGCGACGACGACACCGGCGGCCAGGAGCAAGCCGGCAAGTAGTCCGATGGCGAGGTTGCGGCCAGAACGCGGGGAGGACGGACCCTGCGGTGTCAGCGGTTCCTGCAGTATTCGCAGTGCGACGATCGGCCCGCCACCATCATCGGGTGAATCTCCCCATCGCGCGGCTTCGACTACCTGCTGGCACACCTCCCGGCTCAACCGGACAGCTTCGGTGGGTGTGGCAGCGGTCACGCCAACGCTCATCGCCACCGACTGTGGTTGCGTCTCAACACTGATACGGGACTGCAGATCGGCCACACTGAGATCCAGCCCCAGAGACGCTATGGCCTTCTCCGAGACACGGTCACTCGTTGCCAAGTCGCGATAGGAGACCACACGATCCTGTGCCATCAAGGAGCCTTGGTAGGATTCTCCCGGCGTTCCGCTCGTAGCGGGCGAAACGTACAACGAACAAGCAGCGGTGTATTCGCGTGGCATTGTCGAGTTCCCCAGGACGGCCGCGCCCACGCACAGTGCGCATACCGCAGCCGCCACAATCCATTTGAGACTTCGGTTCCGCAGCACGCGGCGTAGGTCACCGGTATTCATGGTGGTCCTCCTTGTATGGTGTCGCTTCGTCGGGCGCGACCTCAGCGCGCTCGATCACGTAAAGTTGGACTGTCACTTGCGTTGTCAATCCGACCTCCTGCCCCAGACACGCGGGAGGGTGTTCAGCAGACCGGCGATGCCCACATAGATCGTGGTGAACAGGACTGCAGACAACAGGAACGGGAGGATGGCCGCTTCTCGGGTGCTCGGATCCGCCACGATGCCGATCGGCATAGACACGACGAGCGCCGCAGCCGCGGCCGCGTAACCAGGAAGAACATTCACCAGATAACTACGGATCGGAACACCCAGCGCGAGGTGTACCAACACCACACCCACCGCGACGCCCAGAACCACTGCCATCGCGGCCGCGGCAACGACGCCGACGTAACCGAACAGCAGTCCTGCCGGAATCGCCAGAGCCAGCGCCAGTACGCAGGAGGCGACAGCCGACCAGATGAGCATTCGCATCCGGTTGATCGCCAGCGTCGCGGCCGTACTGACCCCGGTCGCGACGTTGAATGTCAGTGCCACGGAGAGCAGGATGGCCGCGCACAGCACCTCGTCGTTGGGTTCCCCCAACCAGAGCGGAATGGCACTGAATGACGTCGCCACCAGAAGGAAGGGCGCGAAGATCGATACACCACAGTTCAATCGGACCAGGGGTAGGTATGCGTCCCGGACCGCGCCGTCCCCGCCGTCGGCAAACCTGCGGGTCATGTGCGTTGTCAGAGCGACTGATGCGATCGATCCGAACGCCCGCGCGCCCAGGGCCAGACGGCTGCCCAGGTCATACGCGCCGGCCGCCGCCGGGCCTATGACGATCCCGAGAATGATTTTGGGAGACTGGAACAGGACGATGTCACCGACTCCGAGGACCTGCCCTTTCAACCCGAAAGCGATGACATCGCGGGTGATTGCGAGCGTGGGCCTCCCGACGGGAAACTCGCGTTCGTCGACCACGACGGCGACGACGACCAACACCAGGCCGATGACTCCGCCGATTGCGCTGGCAATCGCAAAAGTGCTGAGCTCAGGACCCACGACCAACCCGATGACTCCGCCTACCGCGACCAAGCCCGTCTGGACAGCCAGCCCCACATTCCCTGCGATCATTCGTCCGCGCCCGAAGGCAGCCGCGGCGACCACGCGCGCCAGCATCCCCGTCACGAGGATGACGGCCGTGGCGCACAGCAGTGTTCGCGCCAGCCCGACCGATCCGGTGTGCAGCGATCCCTCGAACACGAACGCAACGGCGCTTCCGACCGCGATCAGGATGCAGCCGAGCGCGATGGTGATCGCCAGCGCAACCCCGAGGACCGCACGTTCCGCAGGACGCTCACCTCTCGCATGATGTAGCGCTACAAACCTTGTCACCGAGCGTGATACACCAAGGTCGAACAACGCTGCGTACTGAGCCAAGGCGCCCGTCACGGACCAGATGCCGTAGTCGTGCATACCGAGCGTGAGCACGATGAAGGGCGTGACCAACAGGTTGAGGCCGTAGCCCGCCACCAACGGAAGCATCTGGGCTGCAGTGCCCGTTCGAAGGGAATGTTGCTGTGCCGGCGGATGCTCTGGCGCGCTGGATCTGCCGCCATCCGATACGGCTAGTGACCGAACCACCTGCCTCAACTCTCGTTAGTTGACTTCGAGAACTGCGGGATCGAAGACGAGGACCCCGTTCGCACTGCCATCCGCGTCATTCATCGCGATGACATCCTCGGGAAGCGGATCGAAGGTGTCTGCGCGCAGGTAGTCACGAACGGATGTACCGGTGGAGCGCGAATCCACGTTCTCCGGACCCACACGCGCCATCAGATCGTCGATATGCAGCGTTCTGAAGTCAAAACTGATACGCGCGCTATCGGTCTCGTTTGGGACCGTTGAATGCAGTTGCGCGCCCGAGAACGACAAGATGGAGCCGCTCTCACCCACCACCCGAACCGCAGACCCCTCCATCCCCGTGCCCGCCTTCGGATGTGGACGAGGATCATGGGTGACGTACCTGGCTGCGTCGCGTCGTGAAGTACGGTTCCATTCATAAGCGTCGAAGTCGGAACTACTGTTTTCGACCGGCCGACCCCAGAAATCGGGATGAAACTGCATCCCTTTGACTGCCGCGTTTCCGGCCACCGGGACCCACCAGTTGTTCTGACAGTCGGGCGCGGCATACCACGTGTCGCGGTGAGCGGAGTAGTTGTATCCCAGGCCGGACGACAGGTAGCTCGCGGTGGGAACGACCCGGAGTTTTGGCACATCGAAGTACGTCTTCGTGATGTCGGCACCGAGGTCCAGCAGGATCTCGCGGAGGAGTTCCTTGGATCGGAGGTGATGAGTGAATGCCGGTTTCAGCGCGGCGAGAATTCCTACATACTCCTCCACCGCGAGGTCCCGATGGGCCGTCATCGGATCACGGCCGTCGAACGCTCGGGATACCATGTCCAGTGCAAAATCAGCCATAGCTCTGATCGAGGCGCGCGGCGACAGGCAGAAAACCGTTCCGTCGTATACCCTTTGGCGACGGACATGGTCGGACAGATTCGCTTCGGTGGATACGACGAATGGCATGGCAACTCCTGACTATTGGTCGGTAGCCTCAGGGCTGAGAATCTCCAGGTGCGGAATCGGAATGACGAACTTCCCGTTCCAGTCTCCGACGAACTCCAGGTCGCGGACGATCTCGCCTCGCAGATTCCACGGGAGAATCAGCACATAGTCCGGCTTCGCCGTCCGTATGTGCTCGGGATCCATGATCTGCAGACGGGTACCCGGAAGATGGCGGCCCTGTTTGTGCGGGTTCCTGTCGACGGTGCACTCGACGAGATCTTGGCCGACGCCACAGTAGTTCAGCAGGGTGTTGCCCTTTGCCGGCGCGCCGTAGGCGATCACCCGCTCACCACGTTCACGGGCCGAGATCAGGAAGCTCAACAGTTCGCGCTTCGTACGTGCAGCTGCCACGGCGAAGTCACGATAGCCCTCGATCCTGTCGAGTGCGAAATGCGACTCCTTGCGTGCCAATGCATCCAGACGCTCGGTGAGCTCGTATCGATCACTTTCCGCGTGACATGCGTATATGCGCAGCGAGCCACCGTGAGTCGAGACCTCTTCGACATCGAACAATCGCAGACCGTGACGCTCGAAGACTTGCGTCACCGAGTGAAGTGAGAAATACGAGAAGTGTTCGTGGTAGATGGTGTCGAACTGATTGTGCAGGATCAGGCGCAGCAGGTGCGGGAACTCCATTGTGATACGCCCGCCGGGCGAGAGCAGCAGCTTCATCCCGGCGACGAAGTCATTGAGGTCAGGCACGTGCGCCAGTACGTTGTTGCCGATCAAATGGTCGGCGAACACACCTTCGTCGACCAGCTTCTCCGCGAGCTTCGTCCCGAAGAAGTCGACGCGGGTGTCAATACCCTTGTCGCGCGCAACCTCTGCAACATTCGCCGCGGGTTCGATACCGAGAACGGCAACGCCATCACGCTGGAAGTACTGCAAGAGGTACCCGTCGTTGCTGGCTATCTCCACAACTCTCGTCGACGAATCGATGTCGAACCTGTGGGTGACATCCTCGACGTACTCTCGCGCATGCTCCAGCCAACTCGACGAGTACGACGAGTAGTACGCGTAATCGGAGAAGATCTCTTCGGGAGTCTCGAACTCTCCTAGTTGGACTAGCAGGCAGTCGGTGCAGACGTATGCGTGCAGCGGGTAGAAGATCTCTGGTCGGCCGAGTTCCTCAGGTGCGACGTACGAGTTCGCCATCGGCGACAGACCAAGGTCGCAGAACGTCTCGGTCAGTTCGGCCCAGCATGATCGACAAACGGTAGAGGTCATTTCAATCGTTCCAGATCTTCCACGGAGCTTTACCGCACTCCCAGAGGTCGTTCAGCATCACCTTGTCCCACAGAGTGTCCATCCCGCGCCAGAAGCCTGAATGCTGGTAGGCCGAAAGCTGTCCATCGGTCGATAACTTTTCCAGCGGTTGACGTTCAAAGATCGTGTCGTCACCGTCGATGTAGTCGAGAAGCTTGGGCGAGGCCACGAAGAACCCGCCGTTGACCCAGCCGGAACTGCCGTGCGGCTTCTCCTGGAACTGCGCAAGACCGTTGTCGATGTCGAGCGTTCCGTAACGTGCCGGGGGCTGAACCGCCGTCACGGTCGCGACAGTGCCTCCGCGCTCGTGAGCATCGATCACCGCGCGCACATCCAGGTCGGCGACACCATCCCCGTAGGTAAACGAGAATGTGTCGTCGCCGATGTGTTCCCGCGCACGCAGCAGCCGGCCACCGGTCATCGTCTCGAGTCCGGTGTCGAGCAGAGTCACCTTCCATGGTTCGCACTTGGAGCTGTGGGTACTCACCGACCCACTCCCGAGATCGACTGTGATGTCGGACATGTGCAGGAAGTAGTTCGCGAAGTACTCCTTGATCATGTAGCCGCGGTAGCCCAAGAGGATCACGAAATCGGTGACCCCCGCGGCGCTGTAGATCTTCATGATGTGCCACAGGATCGGGCGTCCACCGATCTCGACCATCGGCTTCGGACGGGTTTGCGATTCCTCACTGATCCGAGTACCGCGTCCACCGGCGAGAATGACTGCCTTCACGATTGGTCCTCTCCTTGTTGAAGGATCGAAGTGAAGGCGACACACACGGCCTCGACCTGGTCCTCGGTGAGCATGAGCGCGGACGGGAGATTTATTGCCCTCGCGGCGATGTCGTATGCGACAGGATTGGTGCGGGCCGCGGTGGCCGCCGTCTCGTAACCGTCGAATGCGGGCAGAGAGCTCAGTGGCGGTAGGAATGGCCGGCTGTCGATCTGCCGATCGTCGAGCAGTTCCATCATCTGACGGGTGGACAGACCACGCGCACGATCGACAACCGCAGTGACCATCCAGAAGGTACTGACCGCGTCGTGTTCCCGAATGTTGAGAGTGACGCCGGTGAGCTCGGCCAACCGCGTTTCGTACCACGCGAAGATCTGCCGCTTCTTCTCGACGAGCTCGTCGATGCGCAGAAGTTGGGCACGCCCGAAGGCCGCTTGCAGACTGCTCATTCGAAACTTGTGGCCGATCTCGTCGGTGACAAAGAACCGGTGTTCGGTCGGTTTCCGGCCGTGATCACGAATCCTGGACATCCGTTCAAAGAGCGCGTCGTCGTCAGTGACGGTCATGCCGCCCTCACCCGTCGTCATCGTCTTCGTCCCGTGGAAACTGAAAACGCCGATGTTTCCGAAACACCCGGCGCGGATACCGTTTCGGGACGCGCCGATCGCCTGCGCGGCGTCCTCGATGATGGGAATCTCCCCGGCCACCTGGCGGACTCGGTTCATGTCAGGAGTGTTCCCGTAGAGATCGACGGTGACGATTGCCTTCGTCCGTGGCCCGATAGCCCGCTGCAGTGATTCGGGATCGATACACCAGGTTTCCGGATCGACATCGGCGAACACCGGCGTTGCCCCGACGTAGATGATCGGCGCCGCGGTGGCCACCCACGTCGCCTCGGGCACCACCACCTCGTCCCCGGGCCCTACCCCCAGACCCAGCATCGCCAGATACAACGCCGAAGTGCCATGCGGTACCGCGATCGCGTGCCGCAGCCCGAGATGATCGGCGAACTCCCGTTCGAAGAGGGCGACCGATCGCCCGGCATTCCCGTACCAGTCGGTAGCGGCGGCTTCACTGACGTAGCGCACCTCGAGATCGGTGACCCACGGACCGGCGACCGGAATTCGCGGCCCGGTCGGCCGGGCAACTGGCGTGGATAATGCGGCGATGTCGGTCACGCTGTCCCCCAACGTAGGTCCGTTCCTACGGCGCCGGCGGAACGCAGCCGCTGGATCTCGCGAAGTCGGACGTAAGCCGGCCCCGCGAACATCTCGGTCGTCATCCCACCCTCGCGATAGGCCCCCCAGAGTTGCTCGACCCCGTGCCGAACGGTCCATCGCGGCTGATACGCGGGCAGGATTCGACGAATCTTGGAGAAGTCGACCTTGTAGTCGCGAATGTCGGGTGATGCGTTCATGCCGAATCCGACGGCGCACTCGGGCACCACGTCTGCGACGATGTCCGCAATGTCGCGCACTTGGTAGTTCTCACCGGTTGTTCCGACGTTGAAAGCCTGGTCGTGGATCGCCTCCGTCGGCGCTTCGAGCGCGGCCGCGAAGGCATCGGCTATGTCCAGGACGTGCACCAACGGTCGCCACGGCGTGCCGTCGCTTTCCAGCAGGACCTTCCCCGATGTCGCCGCGTGCGCGACGAGATTGTTGACGACGATGTCGGCGCGGAGTCGTCGCGAGACTCCGTAAGCCGTTGCGTTGCGGAGGTATACCGGCGAGAAGGTGTCGTCGGCGATTGTGCTCAGGTACTGCTCCACGCGCACCTTGGATTCTCCGTATGGGGTCACGGGCTTGAATTCGGCGTTCTCGTCGAGTTCCTCGTCACCGCCTCTGCCGTACAGGCTGCACGAGGACGAGAACAAGAATCTCCGCACGCCCGCCTTCTTCGTGGCCGCCGCCAGACGCAACGATGCGTCCAGATTGATGTCGTGGGTCAATTGAGGGTCGAGATCCGACAGCGGGTCGTTCGAGAGTGCGGCGAGATGGATCACGGCATCAACATCGAGTTTCTCGAGATCGGTGGCGGTCACATCCCGGATGTCAGCGAACAGCGCCGGCAGGGTGACCGGTGCGGCCTGGAAATCACAGTGGCGAAAGAAGTCAGTGTCCAGGCCCACCACGTCATGGCCGCGAGCCTGGAGAACTGGGACCATCTCCGATCCCAGGTATCCCAGATGTCCGGTGACGAGGACCCTCATCGCCCCTCCTCGCGAGAATGATGCAGCCGTGCACAATCTGCGGATCTGACGAGTTCGGTCAGCAGGACCGAACAATCGTGATGTATCACTATTACTGTCCCCCAGGGCAACTGGACGAAACGCGGCAAACTCACCGACAGTGGTTCGTCTACCAGCCACGTTCGACGAGAGGATCACGGCTAAATCTAGGGTTCCCGGCCGTGGGCCACAATCAGATTCCGCGTGACAATTGACAGCCAACAGTTGTTCTCACTGCTAGGAGCGGCAGCGGACCGTTCGCCGAGTGCCGATTCCGTTGCGGGAAAGCCCAGTTGTGGGGCAGGCAAAGCCGACCGTCACGGTCGGAGCGATGCGACTATCCTGTTCCGGATATCGGAGGTGGTGTGCGGCAGCCACATGGCCTGCACCGGCATGGTCGGCGACTCAGCGATGTCGATGACCCGAATCCTGTTGCCGTATAGCCATCCCGGCTCGTTGGTAACGAAGGTGCATGCCTGCGGATGCGCGATCACAGCGGTGTGCGGCGGCGTACCGCGCAGTCTGGACACCGTCAGCCTGGGCTCGAACCCGGCAGCCTGACAGATCGATATCAGCATGCGGATGTATTCGCTGTCCTCTTCCGGCTCTGCTACCGACACCACGATCTCGTACTCCGTCAGGCCCCCCAGGCCGACTCGGTCGTATTGGGCCAGCGGGTGGTCGCTGCCGACGGCCAGTCGCAGCTCATGATTGCCGGCGATGGTCCCCGCCAGATCCAACGGCGTCTGGATCCCGCGCCTCAACGCGAGGTCGATGTGTCCGTCGAGCAATTCAGCACGGATCTGGTCCGCAAATATCAGGCGCACGGTGATCGGCACCGAAGGATCGGCGATGACGACCGGTTCGATGACCGTGAACACCTCGGAAGGTGCGAGATTCGGCGTGTGTCCAATGACGTACGGTCGTATGCTCGCCGCGCCGGCGGCCTGCACCATCGCCGTCAGCTGGTTGCCGCCCGCGAGAAGTGCTGCCGCACCCCGGTAGAGGGTTTCGCCGGCTTGTGTCAGCATCAGGCTGCGCCTCGTCCGCGAGAACAACTCGACGCCGAGTGTCCGTTCGAGTTCTTTGATCGCCGACGACGCCGCCTGCTGCGTCATGAACATCTTCTCGGCCGCAACGCGCAAACTGGGCGCCTCAGCGACGGTCACGAACATTCGAAGGCGTCGCAGGTCCAAATCATCTCGACTCTTCATCAACCTGTCCCTGTCAGTTGTCCACGACGCTGTGATTGTAGGTTGTGATTCCCATCTTTACATTGGTAATGCGCTTCCTGGACGTTTCGGGATGCACCTCGCGGACGAAACACAAGATCTGACGACCGGTTTGGGGGATCATGACTGCGTATCGCGCCACCGGGCACGAGTCGATGGCTGTCGAGCGACGCCGCCGACTCGGTCGCGATCGACACGAGTTCCTGCCGATCGCGTCGCGCGGACGAGCATGGGTCCCAGGGTTCGTGACCGCGATCGCTTTGACAGATGTGGCGGTGATATCGGCGGCAGTTGTTGTGGCACAGCTTCTCCGGTTCGGTTCCGGCTTGGATACCGACAGCTTCGGGGGTGTCCACGGTGATCCGGTGGTGGTCATGACATTGTTGATCGCGGCTTGGGTGATCTCGCTGAGAGCGCATCAATCGCTTGACCGACGCATCCTGGGCGTCGGGACCGAGGAGTACAGCAGGGTCACAACGGCATGCCTCAGCGTCTTCGGAGTCCTGGCAATTCTCGTTCTCGTCCTGAACCTGGAGGTTTCTCGTGGATACTTCGCGTTGGCGCTACCCCTCGGGACCGTGGGTCTGTTGGTGTCGAGATGGGTGTGGCGCAGGCAACTGAGCCGTCAGAGATCTCGCGGCATCGGTCTTGAGCGTCTACTGCTGGTCGGCGAGCACATGTCCGTGGCCAGCGTGACCGACCGCCTGAATTTTGCTCCAGAACAACCATTTACGGTTGTGGGAGCGTGCACAACGAACACAGATCCGCACGAGTCCTGGGTGGGCAGTTCCCGCGTCCCGGTGTACGGCGGCCTCGACGACGTGGCCGCTGCCGTCGCTGCCACTGACGCGACAACCGTCGCGGTCACCTCTCCGGATGCGTTCGGACATCGCGCCATGCAGGACCTGTCGTGGGACCTACATCTCATGGATGTCGACCTGCTGGTCGCTCCGGGGGTGGCAGATGTCGCGGGGCCCCGGATGATGGTGCGCCCCGTCGCCGGACTGCCACTTCTCCATATAGGCAGACCGAGTTATGCCGGCGCGAACCGGTTCCGCAAAGCGCTCCTCGACCGTGTCGGTGGCGCGCTGATCGTATTTGCCCTCGCGCCGCTTCTCATGGGCATCGCTCTGGCCATCAAAGTCGATACGCGAGGACCTGTGTGGCACCGGTCCGACCGCCTGGGCGTCAACAATCGACCGTTTCGCATGTGGAAGTTCCGGTCGATGGTTCCCGATGCCGAAGCGTTGATGGCCGATCTCGTCGACCGCAACGAGGGCAATGGGCCCCTGTTCAAGATTCACGACGACCCGAGAGTAACGCCCGTGGGCCGTGTCATCCGCCGATACAGCCTCGATGAGCTGCCGCAATTGTTCAATGTGCTGAGCGGATCGATGAGCCTCGTGGGTCCACGTCCACCGCTTCCCTCCGAAGCTGCGACGTATGACGGTCGGGTGGCCCGCCGGATGCTCGTGAAGCCCGGGATGACCGGCCTTTGGCAGGTGTCGGGACGATCGAATCTGTCGTGGGAGGAGTCTGTCCGGCTCGATGTCTCTTACGTCGAGAACTGGTCGATCATGCAGGACGCGGTGATCTTGTGGCGCACCTTCCGGGCAGTCGTTTCCAAGAACGGCGCGTACTGAACAGCAGCACGTCATTGCATTTCTCAGTTGGTTGCCATGCACTGTCGCCGATGACTTCGTTTCGCTAACAAAGCATTTAGCGATACACGCAATCCGGTCCACCATTGCCGGCCGGCATGATCCGAGATTCGCCAAACCCAGCGGGGGATCCGCATCGAAATTTCATCCCATTGACGGTATTGATGCTCGCACGCGCCCCAGACTTCCCCGCGTGGGTTAGTCTCGATGCGTTGGAGCGTTCGTCTTGTCATTCTGTGTGCGTCGCAGACGATGACTTCGTTTCGCTCACAAAGCATTACAAATGAATAATACAGTCGGGGTCACAGGGGAGACGAAGTGTGACCGTTCTGAGAATAATGTTCGACCGATATGACGCCCGATCCCTGGCCACGCTCATCAGCACCGGCGGGGTACTTCCGCTGCCCATCGTCACATTGCTCGCGCCGGACACTCTTCGACCCGGCTCGCTCGTCCTGCTGCTGATCATCTGGTCGTTCATCGCAGCTGTGTTCGTGATCACTGCGATCCGCAGCCGACTCACCGACGCCGAGTTCGCCGTGCTCGGCGGTTTGGGCATCATCGGCATCTGCGGGACTGCCCTGATCCTGTCGAACAAGACGTCAGCCATGGCGGTCCTAGCCCTCGTCGCGGCCATCCCGACCATCGCCGCGATCTCCCCGTCGATCCCGCTGATGTTGTCCCTCAGCTCGCTGGCAGCAGTCGGCGCGGTTGTGGTGCTCGCCGTGATTGCCGCGACACCGGCGGCGTTCGTCATCAGTGTCGGAGCGATCCTGGGGTCCATAACGGTGCCGCTCTTTCTGGTCATCGCCTTGCGGCGATCGCTGGAAGCCACCCTGGAACGCCAGACGCAACTGAGCGGTATCGACCCATTGACAGGGCTGCTGAACCGGCGTGGCTTCCTCAGCCGGGTCGCCCCACTGCTCTCCGCGGCACACGTCTCGACCGGCTGGGTCGGCATTCTGTTGATGGACATCGACCACTTCAAACGGGTCAACGACGTGTATGGGCACCTCGCCGGCGACGGGGTGTTGCTGACCACCGCTGCGGCTATTCGTGAGGTGGCCCCGCCCGGATCGGTGGTCTGTCGTTTCGGTGGCGAGGAGTTCCTGGTGTTCTGTGTGGCCCGGGACGAGGCGGAACTACGTATCGCGGCCGAGCGGTTCCGCCTCGCGGTCTCCGAGGCGGCTCCGGTGACAGTGAGTGTGGGAGGAGTCTGTGCCCCACTCATCGCTTCCAGTCGCTCACGCGGCGCATCAACCGACGAAGTCGTGAGCCAAATGCTCGACCGCGCGGACCACTGCGTCTATCAGGCGAAAACACAAGGCCGCGACCGCACAATCATCGAGCCGATGGATCCGGTGCTATGGCGTCGCCCCGCGGTCAATCCGGGGGCAGTCAAGCCTCATGACACCACCCTGCAGTACACCGTGTTCGAACTCTTCTCCCGGCAGCTGGGTACGGCGAATCAAGCCGCCGAACGCAGCTGAGCCAGATCAGAGGTCCAGAGCGCATCCGCCTCGGCACGCATTCGGCTCCACGTCTGTGGTGACGTGTGCGCTTCGAGCCGCGCCAGGTCCCACCACATCAACTGCGTTCGATAGCGGTCGTCGGGAAACGGCGTCGGCGGGATCGACGTATCCACGCGGCCACCACCGGATTCCCAGCGCTTCAGGACGTGGTCGCCCGCGGTCGCCATCATGTGGCCCACACCGGCCATCTCCATGATCACAAGTCCGAGCCGGGCGAGCTGTCCGGCAACATCGCGCGCGACGGGCGAACGTTCGTCGACCCACGCTGTCTTCACCTCCACGACCCCTTCGTCGAGCCGAGACTCGATCGCATTGACCAGTGGCACCTGCCCTGACTGGCCGGCCCACTCTTCCAGCGCGTGGGATTGAGCGGCGGCGACGAACCGATGCTGAACGCGCAGACCTCCGAGTACCTTCCTGTCCTCACCGATGACGGCGAAGAACCGGGCTGTGCTCTCGCCGTCGGCGACGAGGTCGGAGTCGAGTGCGGCGGCGCATCCGTGGCGGGTGTACGCCGCTGCAGCACCGCGCAGATATCGTCCCCACAGGCGCCGTTCGGCGTGTGGGGTCGCGGTGATGAGGGTGTACTGATTGCCACGCGTGAACCCGGTCCGATCGGATGGCGAATCCGAGAACGCACTACCGTCAAGAATCGCTGTCATCGCCGAGCGCCAGCCTTCCAGAGTGACACTTTGGACGGGTGACTGCTCTGGTCTGAGTTGCAGGCTTGCCATGCTGCACAGTTTGCGCGGGCACCCTCTTGGGAACTTACCGGACTGGTAGCGTGGCAAACTAATTTTGCGTGAGCCCAGATACCAGGAACCCCTTTCCAGACGACGCCGTCGCAACGATTTACACCGAAGGCTCAGTTCCCGCAGCCCTGGCCGACGACCCCATTCTGGATGTACTCGACATCACCCCAGGAGCATCGGCGGCCCTCAGCCAGTTGTTACCACGGCCGACGAGGAATCTGCTCGATGAACCTGCACGGTATGTGCACTTTCCGTGGCGGCGCGCGCTGATCAGAATTCCCGGCCCGAACTCGTATCGACGACTCCGACTCGACCGCAACAGACACAAGATAACGCTCGCCGAGCACGACTGTGCCGCCCGTTTACGAATCGGAATCGTCGGCTTGAGCGTCGGTCATGCGATTGCGTTGACCCTCGCGCTCGAGGGGCTCGCCGGTGAGTTTCGTCTGGCCGACTTCGATTCTCTGGAAGTGACCAATCTCAACCGCGTCCCCGGATCGCTGGTCGATCTGGAAATCAACAAGTCTGTCGTTGCCGCGCGCCGGATCGTGGAAATTGATCCGTACGTGAGGACATATCCGTTCACCGACGGAATAACGACAGGAAATATCGACGAATTCCTCGCCGGTCTCGACCTCGTCATCGAGGAGTGTGACTCCTTCGATGTCAAGGTCCTCATCCGACAACACTGCCGGCAGCTCGGCATCCCGGTCCTGATGGAGACCAGCGACGGAGGAACCCTCGACATCGAACGCTTCGACCTCGAACCGCAGCGTCCGCTGTTCCACGGCCTGGCCGGCGACTTGAACATCGACGATCTCGTCGATCTCGACCGCGCCGCCCTCACGCCACTCGCGGTGAGAGTGCTCGAACCTGCCAAGGTCACGGCGCCGATGGCGGCCTCGGCGATCGAGCTCGGTCACACCGTCACCGCGTGGCCGCAGTTGGGTGGCGACGTCCTGCTCGGCGGTGCGACCGTCGCCGCGGCCGTACGCAGGTTCGTGCAGGGCCGGCCGCTGCCGTCGGGACGCGTGCGGTTCGACCGCGATGCGTGGCTGGACGACATCGCCGACCCCCTCGCGCTGCAGCCACCGCCGGCCTCCGCGCCGACGACGCCCGAACCGCCGCTCACCGACGGCATGTCCGGTCGTGATCTGGTCGCCTATGCGGCGTCGCGAGCGCCCTCGGCGGGGAACCAGCAGCCGTGGGAGATCATCGCTGATGAACGATCGGTGACGATCCTGCTCGACCCGACGCGAACGTCGATCCTCGATGTCGGCCACCGGGCCTCTGCCGTGGCGGTAGGGGCGGCGGCCTACAACGCCCGAGTCGCCGCCACGAGCCGCGGACTGCAGGTCGAGACTCAGATCGTCGGCGCCGGCGACAGGCTCGGCGTGCGGATCGCGTTCGACGGCGCCACGAACGCCGACCTCCCGCCTACTGTCACCGACCTGTCAGCAGTGTTGGCCCGCGGCACCCGTCGTGGACACGGTGACGGTTCTCCGATGCCCGCAGCGGATGCGGCCCGAGTGGCCGCCGCCGCCGACACCGAACACACTCGGGCTATCGTGCTGACCGATCGAGCCGACGTCGAGCACTACGCGTCCATCGCGGCACGCTCTGATCGCATCCGGTTCCTGACGCCCGATCTGCATCGCGAGATGTTCGCCGAGCTGACCGACGACCCCGGCGATCAGACCGGCATCGACATCGAATCGCTCGCCCTGCCGGCGGCGATGAAGGGAATGTTCGAGGTGCTACGGCGGCCCGAAGTGATGGCACTCCTCGACGACTGGGACGGTGGCGAGGCGTTGGGCGCCGACGCGGCGGCCCGAGTGACGTCCTCCTCCGCACTGGTCATCGTGGTGCAGGACAGCAACGATCTGGCGGCCTACACAAACGCCGGCCAAATCACCGAGCAGGTGTGGCTGACCGCCGAATCGTTGGGCTTCGCGGTGCATCCGGTGACCCCGGCATTCCTCTACGCCTCCGATGACGCGTCCGCGCGCGGTCTGTCGGACGGACACGGCGACGAACTCGCCGAGCTTCGCCGCTCGATGCTGACGGCCTGGCCGTTGCGCAACGGCGAGGCACCGACGATCGTGTTACGGCTCTCGCGCTCGACCGAGTATCCGGCGATGAGCCGACGAGAGCCGGTTGATCGCTCGGTCGCCCGGTGATCAGCCCACAACCCCCCGCAGGATCTCCATGTCCGCCACCCGCTCCTTGTGCGACCCGGCCGCCGGCGTCGCGAGCAAGCAGCCGACCCCGGCACCGCGGAAGGCCTCGACGCGTTCCGCAACCAGCGAGCGCGGACCGATCAGCGACATCGCACGCACGAGTTCGTCCGGCACGGCTTCGGCGGCCTCGGCCTTCTTCCCGTCGAGGTAGAGGTCCTGGATGATCTTGGCCTCATCGACATAGCCATAACGCTGCGCGAGGGTGTTGTAGAAGTTCTTACCGCGAGCTCCCATGCCGCCGATGTACAGCGCGGCGTGGTGGCGGACCGCCTGTAGCGCGTTCTCGACCTCCTGCTCGTCGTCGGAGATGAGGGTCGCGGCCTGCACCACGATCTTCAGCGGCGGCAGCGACGGATCGCGCTTGGCCTTACCCGCGGCCAGCGGTTCGCCGAACGCGGCATCGACGAACTCGGGGTGGAACAGGAACGGCTGGAACTCCTCGAACATCTCGGCGGCGAGCTCAGTGTTCTTGGGACCGATAGCCGCGAGCAACATCGGGATCTTGTCGCGGACCGGGTGGTTGATGATCTTCAGCGGCTTGCCGAGCCCGGTGCCGCCATCCTCCTTGGTGAGAGGGAGGGTGTAGTGCTTGCCCTGGTAGTCGGACTTCTCGCGCTTCCAGATCTTGCGGCAGATCTCGGCATGCTCGCGGGCACGCCCGACCGGATAGTCGTACTTGACGCCGTGGAAACCCTCGATGACTTGGGGACCCGAAGCGCCGATGCCGAGGATCGCCCGGCCACCGCTGATGTAGTCGAGGCCGGCCGCGGTCATCGCGAGGTTCGTCGGGGTGCGTGAGTACATGGGCAGAATTGCGGTCTGCAGTTCCATCTTCTCGGTCTTGGCCGCGATGTAACCGAGCTGGCTGACGGCATCGAAGCTGTACGCCTCGGGAACTGCGATGCGGTCGACGCCGACCGATTCGAAGTCGGCGAGGTTGTTGATGGTCTCGCGGAAATCGCCCGCGTAGTTGATCGGCATTCCGAGCGTCATCGCAGCAGTCATGGTCGGATTCTTCCACAGCTGTCGTGCGGGTCACACAGCTGCCCGAGCGCTCGATCTGCCCGGCCGACAAAGCCCTGGGGCCGCGAGCCCGCCCGGCCGGTGGCGGATTGACGGCGGCAACATGAACAACGGATGAACATATCGAGCTTCTTGGCAAACTCCCAGGTCAAATCGAACATTTCAGGCGTTCAAGGGTTAGGTGACCGGGCCTGCGGGACCGCATCATATTGAGTATGACCGGAGAGATGCTGATTCTTGTGCTGCTGGTGATCACGGCACTTGGCTTCGACTTCACCAACGGATTCCATGACACCGGCAACGCCATGGCGACATCGATCGCCACCGGCGCACTCAAGCCGAAGGTCGCCGTCGGGCTCTCGGCGATCCTGAACCTCGTCGGCGCGTTCCTGTCAGTCGAGGTCGCGGCCACCATCACCAAGGAAGTGCTGAACATCCAGCAGACCTCCGGTGACGACAAGGGCGACATCATCAGTGGCCTGACGCCCACCACCGCACTGCTGATCATCTTCGCCGGCCTCATCGGCGGCATCCTCTGGAACCTGTTCACCTGGCTCTTCGGCCTGCCGTCGAGCTCGTCGCATGCACTCTTCGGCGGCCTGATCGGCTCGGGTATCGCAGCGCTCGGGATGTCCGGCATCAACTGGCACGGCGTGTTCTCGAAGATCATCGTGCCCGCGCTACTCGCTCCCGTGATCGCCTGCCTGGTTGCCTCCTGCGGCACCTGGATGGTCTTCGCGATCACCAAGAGGATCGCCGAGAGCAAGAAGGAGGAGGGCTTCCGGTACGGCCAGATCGCCAGCGCATCACTGGTTTCCCTCGCTCACGGCACCGGCGACGCGCAGAAGACGATGGGCGTCATCGCGATGGCCCTGATCGTGACCGGTCACCTCGATGCGTCGTCGGTCAGCCACGGTCTGCCGTTCTGGATCGTGTTCAGCTGCGCCGGCATGATCGCGCTCGGCACCTACCTGGGTGGCTGGCGCATCATCCGAACCCTGGGCAAGGGCCTGGTCGAGATCAGCTCGCCGCAGGGCATGGCAGCCGAGGCATCGTCGGCGGCCATCATCCTCACCTCCAGCGCCGCAGGCATGGCGCTCTCCACCACGCAGGTTGCGACCGGCTCGATCCTCGGCTCGGGAGTCGGTAAGAAGGGCGCCCAGGTCCGCTGGGCTGTCGCGGGCCGCATGGCCATCGCCTGGGTGACCACCCTGCCGGCCGCCGGCCTGGTCGGCGCGCTCTGCTTCGGCATCGCCCACCTGCTCGGCAACGCCCTGGGTGCGGTGGTGATCTTCGGACTCCTGATCGTCGCGTCGGGCTACATGTACTGGCGCGCACAGCAGAACAAGGTCGACGCCAGCAACGTCAACGCCGAATGGGACGACTCCACCAACTCGATCATCCCGGCCGAGACCGCCGTCGCCGAAGCCAAGGCCCCGGTCGCCTGACCCGCCGCCTCTCCACTGTCGCCTGACCGGCCGCTGACGCCGTCAGACACGAAAGGACAAACCTCGATGGACATCGTCGAAGCGATCGGCAAGGTTCTGATCGTCGGACTCATCTTCGGCGCCGGCCTACCCGCCCTGTTCGCGTTCGGGCTTCGGTTCCACGCCGAGGGCGCATCCGAGACCAACGCCGACGGCACTGTGTCGCAGGGCAATCCGGCCATGCGGGCGCTCGGGTATGTGATCTTCGGCGTGGTCGGACTGCTGATCCTGCTCGGTCTCCTGTGGATCACCCGGCAGACGATCTTCTACTACACCGACATCAAGATCTTCCCGTTCGGCTACAAGTAGGCGTTTCCGTCGTCAAGGTTTGCTCAAACCAGGTCTGCTCATCATCGTCACTGTCGGGATCTTCGCCTGACCACATACAATCGCGGCAGAAGAGTCTGCGCTGCCGTCGGGGAAGAAAGGGGGCCGCATCCGTGGATCGACCACAGTTCCTCCAGCGAATCGTCGAGTGGCTGCGTGCCGGCTACCCCGACGGAGTGCCGCAGGGTGATTACATCCCGCTCGTCGCGCTGCTACGGCGCCAGTTGACGGAGGACGAGGTCCAGGAGGTCTCCGTCGACCTCATCGCCGAGTCCCCGCCTCCCCCGGAACCCATCTCCAAGATCGACGCCGCGGTCCGGATCACCAAGGTCACCCATGAACTCCCCCACGAGGCAGACATCGCCCGCGTCCGTTCCCACCTCGAGGCATCGGGATGGCCATTCGACGACAGCCCCCTTGCCTCGGCCACCCCGGACAATCCGTCGACGGACCCCGGCGACCCGCCGACGGCAACCGAGAATCCGTCGACAGCAACCGATGATCCGTCGAGCGGGCACACAAATCCCCCGACCGGGCGAGACGAGACCGATGACCCCGACGGTGATGAGTCCTGAAGACTCTCCGCGCCCTTCATTTACCTGCCCGACCCGAGGTTCTCGACCGCCTCGGTGACCTGTCCGCGATCCTCGACGGTTCGGCTGCGTTCGTACCGGTACCGGACGACCCCCGTGACGTCGCTGCGCTGCGCGACGCACTCGGTGTCGGCGAGATGATCGACGACGAGATCTCGTTGGTGGTCTCGACGTCTGGTACCACCGGAGTTCCGAAGGGCGCGCAGCACACTCCCGGCACCCTGGCCGCATCCGCCACCGCCACCGCGACTCGGCTCGGCGGTCCGGGCAACTGGCTGCTGGCACTCGCTCCGCATCACATCGCCGGTGTGCAGGTTCTGTTGCGCGCCTTGGCTTCCGGCTTCACGCCCGCGGCCCTCGACGTCACCGACGGCTTCGACCCCGATGCCTTCGCGGACGCTCTCGAGAACCTCGACGGCCCGCGCCGATACACGTCCCTGGTGCCGACGCAACTGATCAAGGTGCTCGATTCGCCACGGGCCACCGCAGCGCTACGCAACGCCGATGCACTCATGGTCGGCGGCGCCGCAACGCCGATTCCGTTGCTGCGCAGAGCTGTCGACGCCGGAGTTCCGATCACCCGCACCTACGGCATGAGCGAGACCGCCGGTGGCTGCGTCTACGACGGCGTACCTCTCGACGGGGTCACCGTGCGCATCGACGACGCGAATCCCGAAGGCGTGGGCCGGGTGATTCTCGGCGGGGCCGTGGTCGCGCACGGCTACCGCAACCGCCCCGATCATCCCGCCTTCGTCGAGCCGGGCTGGTTCCGCACCGACGACCTCGGCCACCTCGACGACGCAGGCGTCCTGTCGATCGTCGGCCGCGCCGACGAGGCGATCTCGAGCGGCGGCCTGACCATCGTGCCGCAAGTGGTGGAGGCGGTGATCCTCGACGACCCCGCCGTCGCCGAATGCGCTGTTGTCGGAGTGCCCGACGATCGGCTGGGCGAGAAGGTCGTGGTGTTCGTCGTCGCTTCTGGCACAACAACACTCGACCCCGATCAAATTCGCGGGTCGGTCACTGAGCGACTGGACCGCTACGCTGCACCGCGCGAGGTCATCGAACTCACCGAGCTTCCGACGCGGGGGCCGGGCAAGGTGGATCGTCGGGCGTTGCGGGAGCGGTACGCCCCGCGCCCATAGCCCCCGTTTCGCTTCTGGCCGCACCTGCAGCTCCTGGCCGCAGTATCAGCTCGAAGCCGGAACCCGAAGGTGCGGCCAGAACAGGGCTATTTCGACGACTCGGTGGACGAACTGGTTGCGGGCGCATTCGACGGAGTTTCGGACCATCTGCTCTCACACCGAAGCGCGATCGCCATCGGATCGTCCCTCTGCTGGTGATGTTGCTGAACGAGGTCGTCGAACCATCTGACCCCGTCGTCCCGCCTTCAGCGCGAGATCGACAGGACGGTCGGGGTCATTTTGTGATAGTCGGTAGGTGGATCGCGGCTATTGATCCACCGGCAAGAAGTCGACATCGAGTTGCTCGCCCTCGGCGTCGAGGTACCCGCGGAGCTTCGGCGGTTGATATCCCGTGACTTTCCCGGCACGTCGCGCCGCACATGACGCGACATATTCGGACCCGCGGTCGGCCTCGCCGATCGGACGGTCGAGCCGCGCGAGCAGACGGTAGAAGCCCTTCCTGGACTCGTCCAGTGCCGCGTAGGCGTTGGTCCCCTGCAGGAGACGATCGATTCGGTTGAGAACAGCGATCGGGGCTGTCGACGCCGCACCGTCGGCCGCGACGTCGCCAGAGGTGCTGCCACCGAACGTCAGTCCGTGATCGGACGCCTTCTTCATCATCCAGACGAGCGGAATGTTGCTGATTGGCGTGTTCGCATAGCCGCCCCCGACATTGCAGTGCACGCCGGAGAACCAGACCTGCTCCACTACTTGCTCTTTCGCATCCGGATTGGACAGCCAGAGGGTGGGCTCGAACGGACCTCTCTTCTCATCGATGGCCAGTGCGTGATAAGCCGCTCCGACTTTCGAGCTCAGCTTGGTGTCATGGAAAGCCCACCGACTGTTGACCTTCTTGATCAGTGGGTACTGGCCGAACGGAATGCCCAGTGATCCCACGGTGTCCCAGACACCGATGAAGCGGATATTCACGTCATCGTGCGAGTATTGCTGCCTGAAGCGCTTCGCCGCCTCACCGTCCGGAGCATTCTCCGTCCTGTCCCGGTCACGGTAGATGTTGAAAGCCTGGTCGATTTGCTTCTTGTTCTCGCGCTTCAATATCCCCACATTGCGAATGAAACCGGCGAGACTACGCGCGGTGTAGGCTCCCCGACTGAATCCGAACAAGAAGATCTCATCGCCCGGTTCGTAGTTGTCGACGAGTTCCTCATAGCCCGTCTTCAGGTTCTTCGACAGCCCCCACCCCAGGGCGCCTCCCCGGATCTTCTGCAATGGGTTCGACCCGACACCGGCAACATAGAACTTCTTCTGGGGGGTGCCATCGTCATTGAACTTCGCGATCTCCTCGAACAGCGTGACCACGTTTGTGGGATTCCGCTGCCCGAAGAAGTTCCACGTACCGTCGCAACAGACGATCAACCGCTTCGTCATAACCACCCGACCTCCTCGTGAAACTACCCACTTGCCTGGTGACTTTACGGCTCGAAACCGAAGGGCCGCGTCGAGCAAACAGTGGAATGAGCTGGATCGTTGGCTCGACCGGTCAGCTCAACGGGCCCTCAGCACCTGCCCGCGAGCCCGGCCGAATATCCGTGGGGCGCGCCCGCCGGTCGACAGCGAGTCCGCGGGACCCTGCCCGACGAGCGCAGAGCCTCGTCAGTCCTTCAGTTGATGGACAACCACGCGAGCGCCTGCTTCTTCGAACAGTCTTTCTCGATAACAAAGCCCGCATGTGAGAAACTTAACAGCGAGCCCCGCACCGGGAAGGCAGGTTGATGATGCGGGTCGAGCGACCTGAACTCGTTAGCGTCGGCAACGAAACGTTCCGTACCAGAACACAATCAGCGGCCGGTTCACACCGGACATCTCCAGAGGAGAGCAGCCATGACCATCAGTATTCGTAAGGTCGCCGTCGGCGTCGCTATCGGCGCAGCGGTGTCGATGCCGCTGGCGCCGGTCGCATCGGCGGCGCCGTCCACGGTCCCGGCGACCGCGTCACACGACGCGGCCACCATTGTCGTCCCCGACCTTCCAGTGCCCCTTCTCCCCGTTCCGCTGCTCCCCGTACCGCTGGTGCCCATCTTCCCGCTCCCGGATGTGCCGAAAGCCGTCTGCATCACGTTCGTGTGCGTACCGGTCAACTGACAGCGCCAAGGCACTGCGCCAACAGGTCACACGAATCGAAAGGGCTTGCTTAATAGCGTATTTCGTATGCGCACTTGCGCAGGCCTGGATTCGGTGCCACTCTTGATTGCTATGACTACCGGAAAGGCGGACACCGCCACCCTCGCGTGAGCGCCGTGCCGTTCCACTCATGGACTCCTGATCGAGTCGTTCTCTCCAACCCATCTGGGCAAGAGGTTGCCGACATATCGGCGATCCGCGATTTCTGGCTCGAGTACGGTCTCTCAACTCGCCGCAGCGATAGAGCCTCAGCCGAATCTGCTGTCGCACAGTTATATCGACGATCGTGCTGTGCTGAACCCGAGTTCATCTGGGTGCCGTCCCCGCGGGCCGCATCGGAACTGATCGAAGCCGAAGGCCTCGCGTCGAACATCTCACTGGCCGACGATGCCATAGCCCGACATATTGCCGGCATGATTTCCTTATCACGCGAACGTATGACCGCCCGCGTCCCGAACGACAAGTGGCAGCACTCAGATACCCGCCTGGCGATCGAGGCCGCTCGGGTCATGACGCCGGAACATGCGATAGAGGCCGGTGTGGATCTCCGCGTCGTCATTCGATCCGGTGTGCAGGACCCATTGCGCACCAGCTTGTTTGATGGGATCGCGCCTGCCATCCGGACGATAACGACGTCGTTCAGCGGGCTCGTCACCTGGTACGGACAACAGGAGGCCCACCACATCGCCGCCGGCCACGCCCTCCTGCGGTACGGGCGAGCCAGACCGTCACCAGATGATGTCGAGTTGCTGGAGATCCAGTCCACACTGGTCACCGCCACGGGCTGGTGGTGGGCGTTCGACGACGTCTGCGTGATGTCCGAACGACCGTCCGCATTGCACACCGAACCGACACCGGGCGGTGTGCACAATGAGCGCAGATTGCATCACGCAGATCGACCCGCTGTCGAGTTCATCGACGGTGCCGCGGTACACGTCCTGCACGGCACCATCGTCCCCGACTGGGTGGTGAGCGATCCCACGCCCGAACGCATTGCGCAGGAACGCAACATCGAGGTCCGACGTTCCGCGATCGAGCACATTGGGTGGGACGCCTACATCGACGCTGCCGGCCTGACCCTGGTCGATCAGGCAGACGATCCCGGCAACAGTGGATGCCTGCTGCAGCTGTATGCGACCCCGCGTGAGTGGCGCACCAACGGGAAGATCCTGCTCGCGGTCAACGGTTCTCGGGAACGCGACGGACATCGTCGTCGATACGGCCTGCAGGTACCCGGCTTTGTCCCGTCGGCGCTCGACGCCGCAGGCTGGACCTACGGCATCCGCGGCGACGACTATGCCGGGCTGGTGCGACGGACCTGACCTCGAAACCGCCCTCCACCATCCGATTCCGTTCTCGGACAACCACCAAGGTGATCACATGAACTCGACCATGACTCTCTCCGATCTCACCGAGCTCTCGGGCATCGATGTCTTCGACTATCTCGACCAGACCATCTCGATACCGGTGATCGACGGTATGCAAGCGCAGGGTGACCTCATCGTGGTGCCATGCCCGTTGCTTGCTGACGCCGTCAGCACAGTGCCGTGGACCCACCGCGTCGGGGTACCGCTGAGAGGCGTGGAGCTCCTCCGTAGTGCGGCCGGCGGCAACCCGCACAGCCTGGTCGCCGACAGCGGACGCTGCAACTGGCTGTCGCCGGTCACCGACGAAAGCGGCCTCGCCCTAGGCATTCTCGACACCGCCGTGACCGCTTACCTCATCCATCCCGAGCACGGTGCCACCGGAATCGCACCTGGACGGTATGTCATCCGCAGGCAGCGTGAGCGCAGCACTGCCGGCCTGTATGCCGTGCAGATGGTCGCGGACTGACGTGAGACCTCCCGACGGCGACGAGATCGATTGCCAGATCGGCTTCAGCGAGACCGACCCTGACGATGTGCCACGACTACTCGCAGGCGACACCGTCACCGTCTCGATCCAAACCGGACCGATAGCCCGGCTCGCCCGCCTGAATCGGCGCAGCGCCGGCCGCCCGTACCGCAGAGCAGTTGCGGTAATAGGTGCTGCCGCTGTCATCCGCTACGGGCGGAGGCGCCACGTACACCGGCTGAGTGGTGGTCGGCGGCGGAGTGTAGGCGGGCGCGGGTGTCGCTGTCCTCGTCGCGGTCTCCGACGGTTCCGGTGCCGGGCTGGTGGTCGCGATCGGGGTACCGCCGCAGCTGGAGAGAATCCGCGCCATCGCGTCCTTCTCCGCCTGCGTCACCCACAGGCGATAGAGCACTTTGACGTCAATCTGCCGGGATACGTAGGCGCAGCGATACGACTTGTTCGACGGGAGCCAGGTCGCGGCGTCACCGTCGCTCTTCTGCTGATTCGCCGGTCCGTCGGCGGCTTGCAGGTTCCGCGGATCGTTCGCGAGGTTGCGACGCTCGATGGGGCTCAACTGCTGGGCACCCTTCTGCCAGGCGTCCGAGAGCGCCACGACGTGATCGATCTGCACTGCCGACGACGTCGTCTTCCCCCGGACAAACGAAATCGTTGTGCCAGTGTATGGGTCATTCAGCGTGCCGGTTTGCACCGCGCACCCGTTGGAGCCGGACTTGAAGCTGATCGCCGTCAAGTCGCGGCGCAGGATGTCGTTGCGGGTATCGCAGCCGTTGTGGCCGCCGGCCACCGAGACGTCGTCGGTCCACGCCTGTCCGAACTGCTCACGGGAGTAACCGGTTTTCGGGGCACGGCCCTTCACAGCCAGAGTCTCGAGCTTCGCGAGCGAGCCGTCGGCGGAGTTCGCTGACACCGTGGTCGCCCCGGCGGCGGCGACAGGCCGCAATGTCGGCTCGCTCGACGACGTCGTTGTGTTTGTGGCCGCGCCCGAGGCCGTCGACGACGTGGCTACCGGTTCCGACTCACCCGGCCCACAGGCCGTGCTGATCACGACGACACCGGCCAACACCGCGACACCGGCTACGAGCGCCGTCCGGCTGTTGCGCGAGATTCCCGACTTTGACTGCGCGTTCACTTCTTCAACCCTTTGTTCCTTGGCATTCCCCACCCTGTGATCGGCGAGCGGTGTGGGGACGTTACCCAAGTCCTCGTTGCAGGCCCAGGGGCATCCCGCGACCGCCGACTCAGATCCGGCGTCACTTGGGGTGGGATCATCTCGTTGGCGCCGATACCGACTCCGACGACGGGACCGTAAGCACTGGCGGGAGTGTTTGTAACCGCATAGACAAGCCGCTTGCCGCACAGATCCAACCGTTGATCACCGAAGTACGCAGCAAATACCCGAACTCCCAGATCGCGTTGATCAAGCAGGGCCCTCGGCAGGGTTCGGACGTGTCGCGTCAACTCTTCGAATATGCATCCGCTATGTCGGCTGAAGGCGACCAGGTGATCGACGTCTACTCCGCATTCCCCAGCAGCACTGCGGGTCTCGCGGCGGTGATGCTACCCCGAGCCGGGAACGTTCTGATCTGTCGGGCGAATTCGGCCATGTCCATCACGACGCGGAAATGACTTGCGAGGCCCGTCCCGGAACTCGATGATCTCTCGGACGTCGAACTCGACGTCTTAACCCGTAGCCGCGAGGCCCGGTGGATCCAGTGGGCCGGCATGGGTTCCCACTGCGGTCCAGGCAAAGCTGACCCGCGGCTCGTGCGGGTGGAAGAAGGGATCGTGCGAATTGAATCCGCGTAGGAGATCTGCGACGAAATCCCTGACTGCGGTTTCATCGACGGAGTTCGCGGAGCGTCATCGAGCGGCATGATTCCACCTGACAAGACTGAGGCTCTTCAGTCGGACAATGCGGTCGCAAGCCTCTGGGCGATCCGCCCTTCGAGGCAATTTCATCTCGACTGATCGACGCCGATTGCCTCGGCGAAAGGGCTTGCGCGGAAGGTTTCGAACCTGTTAGACTTCGAACATACGTTCGAACAAACCGGATCCGGGGGTCCGCCACATGAGCGAGTCCGACTCCGATCATGCCCATGCGTCTGTCGATGACGGTGGTGAGGTCGATGTGGCGGCGGTGGCCGGCCAGTGGTTACCGCAGGGCATGTTCGCCGAGCATCATCCGCGCAGTCATGACGAACTGCTCGACCGACAGGCCGAATTGGCCACGGCCGCCGCGGCGTCGGTCGGTGATCTGCCCGCCGGTGAGAATGTGGTGGAGCTCTACCGTGAGCTGCACGGAATGCTCGACCGCATCGCCGGCATCGACACCACCGCCACCGGTGAGGCCGATCTGGTGGCGGTGGCCGCCGAACACGAACGCGCCGCCCGCCGGATGAGTTCGATCGGACACCGCCGGGTCATGGACGTCTGCGACCGCGACGCCCACACCGCCGCCGGCTACCGCTCACTGCACAACTTCATGGCCGAACGGCTGCGCATCGGCGACCTACGCCACCGCAAAGAACAGATGGCCGCGGTCTCGCAGATGTACAACCTGCAGGGCGAATTGCTCGCCCCGCGCTTCCCGCAGACGGCCGCCGCGCTGGCCGACGGCGCGATCGGACCCGACCACGTACACACCATCGTGAACGCCATGGCACGCATCCCGGCCGCGGTGGCACCCGGCCTGGTGGAGGCGGCCGAAGCCAGTCTGGCCTACTTCGCTCGCGACTTCTCCCCGAAAACACTCACCGACCTCGGCGCCCGCATCCTGGGCCACCTCGACCCCGACGGCACCGTGACCGATCAGCGTGACCGCGCCCGCCAACGCCGCCTGCTGCTGAGCAAACACGACGCCCAACAAATGAGCCGGCTGACCGCCACCCTGGACCCGACCACCCGCGCCATGTTCAACGTCGTACTCGCCGCCTGGGCCGCACCCGGCATGAACAACCCCGACGACACGCAATCACCCACCGGACAACGCGAACACGCCGACCCCGACACCCTCGCCGACGCCGCCGCCCGCGATGCCCGCACCCCCGAACAACGCAACCACGACGCGTTGCGCGCCCTGCTCGACTACATCCTGAAAAGCGGTGGACTCGGCGACAGTCACCGCGGACTGCCGCCACACGTGATCATCGCGATCACCGAACAGGAACTACGCGAACGGGCCGGCCTCGGCCACACCACCACCGGCGCCACCCTGCCCATCGCCGACATCATCGAACTCGCCGCCCACGCCGACCTGCACCTGGCCGTGTTCGCCGACCACACCCGCGAAGTCCTGCACCTGGGCACCGCGAAACGATTCGCCAACCAAGCCCAACGCCTGGCGCTCTTCGCCCGCGACGGCGCCCACTGCACCCACCCCGACTGCGACATGCCGTTCAGCCACACCGAAGTTCACCACGCCGAACGCGACTGGGCCGACGGCGGCCGCACCGACATCGACGCCCTCGCCGCCGCGTGTCCCACCCACAACCGCATGGTCGGACCCAAACCCGGACAATTCACCACCCACATCGTCGCCGACGGACCCGACGCCGGCCGCCCCGCCTGGACCCGCAACACCGACGGCACCCGACCACCCAACCCGCCACGCATCAACCGACGCAACCACATCGCCGACACCCTCCGACACCACCTCGACGACAGCGGACTCTCAGGTGACACCCCCGCACGCCCAAAAGAAGTGGCCCCACCCGACTACCGATACGCCGGACCCATGCGCTTCACCCGACTCGTACACGACGGCATCACAGTCGAAATCCTCACACCAGACGACCTCGACCTGGCCCGGTAAATGCGACTGCCCCACCGCCGTCACTGGATACTGGTGGGATGCGATCGATCGATCCGTTCCACGCGCTTGTCCTCCTGGGACTGCTCTTCACCAGCGGCGCATGGTGCCTGGCCCGTCCGGGACGATGGTCGGCCACGGTGCTCGTCGTGGTGGCCGGAGCGTGGATCGTGTTCAACGGACCGCTGGAGGGTCGAACGCTGTTCGTGCTCAGCGCCCGCCACGGAGTGACCGAAGGGGATGTGCTGTCGGTCGTCGGGTTCGCCATCGCAGGATGGGCGCTCTGGCAGACCGAGACTCGAGCCGGGCGACGGTGGGCGCGCGAGCGAAGAGCACGACGCAGGTCTCGCTGAGCGAATCACTCCTGGACCAGCCCGTGTGATCTGTCGTACAACGATCCGCCACTCGCACTCGAGCCGTGCACAATTCAGGAATGGCGGTACGGCGATCTCGGTTCAGATCCATCGCCGCCATCGCTCTCTGCGTGCTGCTCATCGTCGCCGCGACCGTCGTCGGAGTCGGCTATCAGCTCTTCAACCGCGAACACCAGGACGAACTACGACCTGCGGATGCCATCGTCGTCCTAGGCGGCGAGCACGACGGCCGAGAGGATTACGGACTCCGATTGGCGCACGAGGGATTCGCCAAAACTGTCGCGATCTCGGATCCGTACCGCCCTTACCCACTCCTCGACAAACAGATCATGGACCGCGTCTGCAATGCAGGCACCCCCGACATAGAGGTCATCTGCTTCGCGCCGGATCCGTCGACGAAACAGGGCGAGGCCATGTTCATCCAACACCTGGCAAAGGAGCGTGGCTGGCGATCGGTGATTGTGATCAGCTGGCGCTATCACATGGTGCGCGCCCGGTACATCTTCGGACAATGTTTCGACGGACAGGTGATCATGCGCAGCGTCCCGCGCGACTATTCGCGATCTGTCGTCAAATGGGCGTATCAATACGCCTACCAATACGGCGGGCTCGCCAAAGCCGCCGTACTCGGGTGCGACCGATAGCGAACCTCGTCGCAGGAAACAGCGATATCGCCCGAAGACATCTCAACAGCTGCTGAGACCTTGGCTTCCCAAACGGCCCCGGGCTGGCTCACGCTTATAGACTGAACTCTCGGTTGCGCAGCCCAGGCCCGCGAAATGGACAGCGGGCGTTGGGGTGCGAGTGTGAAGGAGAAGCGTCATGGCACCCAGAAATCATCGCCAACGTGAACGGCGCCGCAAGTTCGGCGAGGCATCCATCGAGATCATCGCCACTCACGGACTACGAGCGCTCACCCATCGGGCAGTCGACGAGACCGCCGGGTTTCCCATCGGCTCGGTGAACTATTACGCACCCACCCGCGCCAAGCTCCTCGCACTTGCCCTGGAGACAGTCCACGAGGAGCTGCAGACACTTGCTGCCGAGTCGTTCGGGCCACTCCTGGGACCCGGCCCCCACGACCAGAGGACAGTGGTCGAGTGCGGGACCAACTTCGTCGACACGGCTCGACGAAAGGGCCTGGCCGTGGTCACCGCGCGACAGATGCTGCTGGCCGAAGCGCAGTTCTATCCCGAGCTGGGCGAATTGATCGAGTCACACCGGAGGCAGCTCATCGAGCTCTCGGTAGTGGTCGGCGCTCCTTTTGAGCCAGCACGGCCCGAGGAGGCGGCAACGATCGTCGTCGCGCTGATGGACGGGCTACTGCAGCAGTTGGTCGTCGGCAAGTATGAGGCCTTCACCAGGCCGATGATCCGGCTCGCGATGTCGCGAATCTGCAATATCGGCAGCGAGTCGTCGCGGCTGGTCGGTGCGGAACAGGTGCCCGTACGGAACTCGGCGTAGCTCCGCGACTCGCCCGGCGTGTGAACTCCCAGCAAGCCCAATGCCACCGACATCCCGGCCGTACCTGCGTGGCAGGATCGATCTCGTGGCAACCCCGAAGCAGTGGCTAGAAGGCGCGCGCCCTCGCACGCTGCCCAATGCGATCGCGCCGGTCGTCGTCGGCGTGGGAGCGGTGCGCGACCTCGGCGATGTCGTGTGGTGGAAGGCAGTACTCGCACTCCTGGTCGCGGTCGCGTTCATCATCGGCGTGAACTTCGCCAACGATTACTCCGACGGAATCCGCGGCACCGACGACGATCGGGTCGGTCCGATGCGACTGGTCGGGTCCGGGGCAGCGTCGCCGGGTGCGGTGAAGCGCGCCGCGTTCGCCTGCTTCGCGGTCGGCGCGATCTGCGGGTTGGCGCTGGCCATCAGCACTGCCTGGTGGCTGGTCGTGGTGGGCGCCATCTGTATCGCCGGCGCCTGGTTCTACACCGGCGGCAACAAACCGTACGGCTACATCGGACTCGGCGAGATCGCCGTGTTCGTCTTCTTCGGGCTGGTTGCGGTGCTCGGCACGCAATACGTGGTCGGTGACACCGTCGACTGGGTCGGGCTGCTGTGCGCGATCGCGATCGGCTCCATCTCGTCGGCCGTGCTGGTGGTCAACAATCTGCGCGACATCCCCAGCGATACCGAGTCCGGCAAGGTCACCCTCGCGGTTCGGCTGGGCGACAAGAAGACCCGCATCTTCTTCGGCGTACTCCTCGCCGTTCCACTCGTGGTGAGCCTTGCACTCATCGCCGCGACCCCCTGGGCACTGCTCGGCCTGCTCGCGGCTCCGCTGGTGTGGCTCGCCTACAAACCCGTGCGGGCGGGCGCACTTGGTCCCGGGCTGATCCCGGCGCTCGGCGGCACCGGGCAGGCCATGCTCGCGTGGGCGGTGTTGTCGGCGGTCGGTCTGATGATCAGCTGATCGAGATTCCCCGCCGCCACCTATCGGTCACGGCTTGTACCGGGCGATCATGCCCTCCAGCCATTCGACGCCGACCGGGTTGGCACTGTGCACCCGAACCTCCTCCGGCCACACCCCGTGTTCACACATCCACAACACGATGGGCCGCGTGGTGTCGTCACCGCCGAGATCGTGATCGAGTGAGAGCTCCTCGACCGGTTCTGATCCACTCAGCGCGTCGATGGCAGCTGCGCTCGTGGTGCACCATGTCCAGCCGTCGGGGGCCGGGCGGAGGTCGTCGACCCAGAGTTTCATCCGACCACGGTGGCAGACTCACAGGTCCGGGGCGAATGAATATCTGCGCTCCCCTCACCTACCTCGGCGCTGCCCCTGCGGAGGAGCCGTATCCGCCGGCCGCAATGCCCAGCCCGGCACCCAGTGCGTCACCTTCTCCTGCCGGTCCTTGGCGGTGATCGTGTAGGTGACCTTGCCGTACCACTCGCCCCATTCCGACCGGGCCCACGCCGTGAGCACACCGAGGTGCACCGACCGGATCTGCAGACCATCCGGAAAGTACTCGCCGGTGTAGTGCGGGGTCTGCGGATACAGGGCGTTCAGGTCGACGAGCACGGCCTTGTGGCCGACCGGGAAGTACACCGGTCGTCGTGGTTGGCCGCTGTCGCCGCCGATCCACTTCATGCTCACATGTCGAACACTAGTTCGAATAACGTACATCGACAAGCCGGCCCCACCCCGGCCGGGTGGCGGGCTACTCAGCTCGATCTGGTGACCCGAAGGGGCGTGATCTCGCCGCGCCGCGCGGACGGTACAGGCGGAATCCACAACAAGTCACCCAGCCTCACGTGAGCCACATCTGTTGCGCAGCAACACATTCGGAAATGACAACATCCGCAGATGGCCATATCTCACAATGCAACAGATCGGCCGGCCGCCCTCGATCACGAGGACGACCGGCCGATCATCGTGTGCCGCTGGGCGTCACCGCCCGAGCGTCACACCGGCGTCACACGCCGGCATCGACCTCCGGCAGGCTCGCCAGTACGGCGGCCTTGAGATCGTCGGCACTGGTGGCCGACGCGATGACGGCGCGCGATGCGTCGTCACCGGCGTCGATGATGCCGATCAGGAGGTACTCAGGACGCAGCCGCCGGTCGCCGCGCTCACGCGCGAGTTCCACGGCCTTTCCGAAAACGTCTCGGGTCTCGGCGGCGAAACGTGGGCGCGACCCACGGCCACGCGGTCCGCGTCGTCCGCGACCCGGTTCCCAGGGCCCCTCGTCGTCGGCGAACGGCCCACCCGGGCCAAAGGGTCCCGGACCGAAGCCGCCGCGGCCGAAGCCTTCCGGACCGAAGCCCGGTCCGCCGGGGCCGAATCCACCGGGCCCAAAGCCGCCGGGGCCGAAGCCCTCAGGACCGAACCCTTCGGGATCGCACCCGTCCGGACGAGGTCCACGACCCCGATGTGGGCCATGTCCGTGCCGGTGCCCCCGGCCCCGTCCGCGGCCATCGGGCCCGCCGCGGCCGCGTCGGCCGTATCCGCGGTCCGGGCGCTCGGCCCAGCCCTCGGATACGTCTTCACCGAATCGGCCGCGGACGGCCTCGCGCACCTTGTCGAGGTCGATGCCGATGCTGCGCAGGGCATCTCGGTCCTCGTCATAGCGTTGCTTCGCCGATTCCTCGGCGCCGGCGTCGGCGGCCTCGGCGGTGTCGTCGTGCTCGGCGTGATACTTCTGCGCCGCCTCGCGTGCCGACGTCAGGGTCAGACCCTGCTCGCCGAGCAGCGTGAACAGCGGACTCCGGGCGTTGCAGAGCATGCCCAGGATGAGGTGATCGTTGCCGAGTTGCCGGTGACCCAGGTCGCCGGCCTCCTGCATGGCGAAAGCCAGCAGCATTCTGTCATCACGGTTGAATCGCTCAAACATTGTTGATGTCTCCTTCTGGCCCGCTCGCGCGGGCCTCACGTTGTGAATGTTTCTGGTGCACGGCTTGGCGGCTGATCTGCAGAACTTCTGCGATCGACTGCCAGCTCCATCCGTTGGCGCGGGCATTGGCGACCTGGACGTCCTCGAGACGGTCGGCCAGGGTTCGCAGCGCCCGAACCGCGGCCAGCCCCCGGGCGGGGTCGCTGCTCGCGGCGTCACCCGCGAGGTCGGCGCCAGTGGCGTCGGCATGTGCCGTATGGGTCGGATTCTCTTCGTCGTGCATGTTGTCAGGTTATGTTGACATCAACCCGTTGTCAAGAATTATTGACAGAGAATCTTCGCAAGCTGCTGACGAACGGCTCACCAGGGCAAACGCAGTGGGATGTCCGGGATGGGACCCGGCAGGTCGATGTCGCCGTCGAGCAGATCACCGAGCGGACCGAGACCGTCCCTGATTATCTGCTTGCCACCCTCCACCACGATGTCGAGCAGCCCCTCGGCGTACGGATCGGTGGGCCGGTCGGGCGCGCGCTCGACGTATGGGGTGGGTTCGTCGCCGTTGATGACCCGGACGATGTTCCGGAAAGCGTCGGAGTTCGGGTCGTGCCAGTAGGAGCCGTGCGAGCTGGTGCCCTCGATCAGGGTGCGGTGTCCGTTCGCGTCGGGCCCGGTGAATCCGGTGTCCATCCGGACGACCCCCGCCGCGGTGTCGGGGTCGGAACCATGCGGATTGCCCGGCACCGACTGGACGTACTGGATCGGGTCGCCCGGGGCCGTCAGCGAATATCGCTCGACCTCGGGGTTCGGGTTGCGCCACGGTCCGTCGAATACGCCGGTACCCGCCGACGACGCGTAGACGACCCGGTCGGCACGCAACCCCAGTTGTTCGGCCGAACCGACCACCGATCCGCCGTAGGAGAATCCGATGAACGTCGTCGTCGCCTCCGGCGCGCGCTGCGCGAGCTCGGCGTCGAGGGCCGCCCCGAATCCGACAAGACGTGGAGCCATGTCCCGCGCGAAACCGGTCTCGACTGCGGAGTCGTCGATCGACTCCCCGAGGCCCGATCCGATACCGAGAAGGCCGGCGACCGCTCCCCTGCCGACTGCGTCGGGCAGCCCCTCGAAGCCGACCTTCTGTGGCAGGTCACCGTCGAGGTAGACGAACACGGGTCCGCCGGTTCGCTGTGCGAGATCTTGTGCAACGCCGTAGGATTCCGCGCTCCGATTCATCGAGCTACGCGTTCCGGGGACGTAGACGGTGGCGTTGCGGGTGCCCGATCCCAGTCCGCCGACCATCTCGATGAACCGTCCCTCGGCGGTGTTGTCGAAGGCGATGAACCTGCGTTCCGCGGTCCCGTCGGGACTCCGCTTCGCGAACTCCTCGAGCACTGCCGCACGCGGACCTGCCGCCCGGCCAGCCTGCCGCTCCTCGGTCAACGCGTTCCGGATGTTGATCTCGTTGGCGTCTGCGCGGGTGTCGAAGTCGACGCCGTCGAGGTTGCCGATGGTCTGGGGATCGGCATGCATGACCCGGCGGCGGTCGTCCGCGGCCATGCGCGACCACAGTTCCCGGCGCTCGACCGCTGTCATGCTCCGCAGCGTTGCCACCACTTCGTCGGGATTCACGTTGTGTCCATTGGAGAACCGGGGCACTGGTTGGCCGGTTCGCGTGGCGGCGAGTTCACCGGCAAGTCGTTCGAGGCGCGCACCATGGTCGTCGTCGAGCTGCCCGACCACCTCGAGCGCCCTCATGATCGCCACCTCGAGCGCCTGGGCGTCAGTCTCTTTCGACATGTCGACGCGCACCACCTCGCCGAGATCGGTGACGACGAATCCGCCCGCGAGCGCGGCGTCGACCAATCGGAGCACGAGTTCGCGTGCATGGGTCAGATCGGCGCCGGCGTCCTCGGCCTCGTCGGCGATCCGGTTCAGGATGTTGCGGATCTCGTGCACGTTCCCGCGCTCCCGAGCGACGGTCAGGTCTGCCGCACAACGGCTCTCGCCACACCAACCCGACGTGGCGTCGAGAGCACGGATCACCCCATCCATCGCGTTGTCGAGGGTTGCCGCCGCTGACTCGGCGACCGCTCCCGCCTCACTGACCCGATGGGTGTTCCATTCGCGCAGTTCGGGGATCGTCGGACGCATCAAGGTCTGGAGGGGTCTCTGAAGGATGTCGCGGCCGCACGATCCTCGCTGTCCGAGTCGATCCGCAGGCGATGCAGAGTCATCCCTATTGCCTCCAGCCGGTCGGCGACCGCGGCAGTCGCGTTCCTGGCTGCCACTGCTGCGGCCCGCAATGCCAACGCCACCCGGCTCGACGGGCACGAAACATGCTCCAGCGCTCCGAGATCAACGTCTCGGATCACCGTCGCCTGCGAGCGCCACGCATTCGCTGCGCTTGCGACCTCCTCGGGCCGGATACCGAAGCCGGGAGATGTCGGGTATCGCCGATCCGATGCCATCGTCGACCTCCTTCGAAACGGATCGGCGCAACGCCGATGGGGCATGTCTGGAGATACGACGCAGTGCACGTCGTCGGGGTTCCATGAGCGCCGGTTGTCCACAGATGTGTCACGAGCGCGGTTGGTCGGCGCATCCGCCGGTGATACTCATCGCCATGAAGTACATAGGAAGACCGACGACGCTATCGCAAAGCAGCCGAATATGGTTATCTCACACTGCGTTTCACCTACACGGCAGTCACGACCGGGTGGGAGGACGCGGAGGGACAGGTGCTCGCGATCGTGCGCGAGGGTCGCCATCTGCGGCGAGGCAAGAAGAAGACTGACATCAGGATCACCTCACCGGACCAATGAGCACACTATGTGGACAACGCCCGGCTGAGGTGATGCTGATGTCGCCGGAGCCGACTACTCGGTCAGAATCGACTCGCTGATGTTCATCCGGGACGCCCGCTGGGCCGGCACCAGTGCCCCGACGATGCAGAGCGCACAGGCGACGCCGACGAACAGCAGCGTCGACGGTCGGGGCGAGTACGCGATCTCGATCGACGTTGTCGCGGAGAGGATCTTGTCGGAGAGGAAGTGCAGCGCACTGCCCAGCACCAGCCCGGTGACCGAGCCGATCAGCGCGATGCCGGCCGCCTCGGCCACCACCATCCGCGAGATGAACCGGCGCGATGCGCCCATCGCCCGCAGCACCCCGAGTTCTCGCCGACGCTCGATCACGGAGAGCAGCAAGGTGTTCAGCAGTGCGACTGCGGCCGCGAGCGCCACGATCCACTGGATGGCGATGGTGAACGCACCTGCCTGCTGGGCCTGCTCCTGGGCGGCCGACAAGGCCTCCGCTCCCGACTCCACGGTGACGGCCTGGCCCCCGACCGACGGGTTGGCCGCCGCGACCGCATCGAGCCGCTCCCGGATCTGGGTCTGGTCGGCGTTCGGGTCGGTGGAGACCTGCAGGTAGGTGTTGTAGGGGCGGTCGAACCAGTCGGAGAGCACCGTGTTCGACATCGCCGCGGTACCCGAGCCCATCGAGATGTAGTTGACGGTCTCGATAACGGGGACGTCGCGGTAGCCGCTCGGGGTGGCCAGCCGCAGGGTGTCGCCCGCGTGCGCGTCGAGGGTCCGGGCGAGCACGTTCGACAACAGGATGCCATCGCCGGCCAGAACCCGCTGCAGCGCTTGCGGACTGGCCTTCTTCACAAACGGCGCCAACGATCCCGGCTCGAGTCCCTGCACGTATACCGCGGCCTCGCCGATGTTGAGGCTGGCCCAGTGAGCGCCGACAACCTTCGTCACGCCCGGCACCTTCGCCACCTCGGACTCGATCTCCGACGACATCGGCGGCCCGGTCGGCAGGCCACCGCCGGCGTCGGACGACAAATAGAAGTCGGGGTCCGCCAGACCGTCGAGCGAGTTCGATATCGACCCGACCAGGTTGTCGAGCGCGCCCGAGGTGCCCATACCGACTGCCACGGCGACCGCGACGGTCATCAGGGTGGCCCAGGCGCGCCGCGGTGCGCGTTCGGTGTTCACCGCCGCGAGCTGTCCCGGCCCGCGGAACCGGCGCGTCAACATCACGACCAATGCGACGAGTTGCTTGGTCAGCGCATAGCAGAGCAGAAGTCCGCCGACCGCGTAGACGGCCCCTGCCAGGATGGCGGGGCGGCCGGGCACGGTGGTCGCGACGAACCACGCCGCCACCAGCAGCACCGCCCCGACGACTCCGGAGATCCACACGGCGCGTCCGGGTTTCGTCGAGTTGTCGGCGACCTCACCGGCGATCATCGCCTCCACGGGTGACACCGCGAACACCGACCGCGCGGCCAGCGACGTCGCCGCCACACAGGCCACGACGCATGCGACGATCGCGATCACCGGCGCGTACCCAGGCAGGTGATAGCTCACCGCGGTCGCCAAGGTATCCGTTTCGGCCTCGGGAATCCTGCCGATCGCCCACCGTCCCGCGAGGATGCCGATGGGTACACCGATCAGCCCGCCGACGAATCCGAACAGCGCCGATTCGCCCAGGAGGTCGCCGACGAGATGTCCGCGCCGTGCGCCGAGCGCACGCATCATCGCGAGCGACTGCCGACGTGACGCCACGGCCATGTTCATGGTGTTGAACACCAGGAAGCCCGCGATGACCAACGAGATGAGCGAGACGAGGAGGGTCGCGTCGCGGGTGACCGAACTGGCCACCTCTGCCTGCTTCGCGCGGAAATCCGGGTCGACGACCACGGCTCGGCCGTCGACGACTCGCGAGACGTCCGACTTGAGGGCCGGGATGTCGACGCCCGGTTTCGCCACGATGAGGATCGAGTCGACCTTGTCGGCCCGCGACGCCAGGCGTTGCGCGAGGCCCAGATAGGCGAAGACGAAGTTGCCCTTGTTGAGTACCGCTGCCTTGTCACCCTCGACCACCGAGATGACCCGCACCGGAACGTCGTTGATGGTCAGTTGCTGACCTTTGCGCAATCCGGTCCCCGCACCGACGATGATGCCGTTCTCGAGATCCTGCTGTCCGATGCCCGAGGACTGTTGGGCCGAGACCGCTTGCCGCAGTTCGCCGGACAGCGCGGTGACCCGGAAATCCGAACCCAGCAGAGCGGTCGTGCGGTTGTCGATCACCACCGAGTCACGGATGAGCGGCACCACCGACTTCGCCGCAGGCACGCCGCCGCGGATCTCGCCGGCCAGCCCTTCGTCGATACCCGAGTCGGCGATCGACGCGACCTCCACCTGGGCGGTCCCGGTGATGGCCGCGTTCACCTGGCGCACCGACTCGGTCAACGACCCGTACAGGCCGAGCACCGAGATCAACAGTGCCGACGCGACGATCACCACCAGCAGCGACGTGGCGACCCGCAGTCGGTGGGTGCGGATCTCGCGGAGATTCAGCACCCGAATCCGCGACAACCCGGACGCGACCGAACGGAGCGGATTCGCCCGCCGGGCCGCGGAGCTCACCGGGCGAGCATTCACGCGATCTTCCCGTCGCGCACCGTGATCGTGGTGTCGGCGACGTCGGCGGCATGCGGATCATGCGTCACCATCACGACCAGACGATCCGCCGTGTCGTGCGCCACCTCCGACAACAACGCCAGTACCGAATCCCCCGTCGTCGAATCGAGGTTCCCGGTCGGCTCGTCGGCCAACAGGATCGTCGGATCCATGATCAACGACCGGGCAATCGCCACTCGCTGCATCTGCCCGCCCGAGAGCTCCGAGGGACGGTGATCGACACGATCGCCGAGCCCCACCCGCTCCAGGAGTTCGATCGCACGCGGCTTGGCCTTGCGCAACGACTGACTGTCGAGCAGTCGCGGCAAAGCCACGTTCTCCCACGCCGACATCGTCGGCACCAGATTGAAGAACTGGAACACGAAACCGACGCGATGGCGCCGGAACGCCGAGGCCTGCTCGTCGTCGAGCGAACCGAGGTCGATACCGTCCACCGAGATCGTGCCCGACGTCGGAGAATCCAAGGCACCCAACACGTGCAGCAGGGTGCTCTTGCCCGCACCCGACGGACCCGACGATCGACGCGAACTGCCCGCCGTCGAGGGTCAGATCCAGACCGTCCAACGCCCGCACCAGCTGGTCCCCCATCTGGTACTCACGCACCAGACCCACGGCCTTGACCAGCGGTTCACCCTCGACATCGCCCACACGCGAATGCTATCCCACGGCGATGAGGTAACCCTAAGTGCGGCCCTTCGATACGCTCGCAAGCTCGCTTCTCAGGGAACAAGGGACGCTCGCAAGCTCGCTTCTCAGGGGGCCTGGGGAAGATCCCTTCTCAGGGAACAGAGCGTCAGGAGACCGCGGCCGTCCACTTCCCGGACGCGAAGAACTTCTCGAGCACCGCCGTCGCCTCGGTCAGGTCGAATCCGTGCTCGCCGAGCCACCCGTCGTCGAAATAGGTGGTGCCGTAACGGTCGCCGGAATCGCAGAGCAGGCTGACCACGCTGCCGGACTGCCGCTGCGCCACCATGTCGGCGACGATCTGCAGGGCTCCCCACAGGTTGGTCCCGGTCGAGGCGCCGACGCGTCGACCGAGCCGATCGCTGACGCAGCGCGCAGTCGCGATGGACGCGTCGTCGGGGACGCCGATCATCCGGTCGATCACCTGGGAGACGAACGACGGCTCCACACGCGGGCGGCCGATCCCCTCGATCCGCGAACCCACCTCGGAGGTGAGCGTGCCGTCGGCGGTGTCGTAGGCCGGCAGGAAGACCGAGTTCTCCGGGTCGACCACGGCGAGCCAGGTTGGGTGGCGCCGGTAGCGCACGTAGCGACCGAGGGTGGCCGACGTGCCACCGGTTCCCGCCCCGACCACGATCCAGGTCGGGATCGGATGATCCTCGTCGGCCATCTGCGCGAAGATCGATTCGGCGATGTTGTTGTTGCCACGCCAGTCAGTCGCACGCTCGGCCATCGTGAACTGATCGATGAAATGACCGTTCAGCTCGGTTTCGAGCCGGAGTGCCTCGGCGTAAACGTCACCCGCGCGTTCGACGAAGTGACAGCGACCGCCCTCCCGCTCGATGAGCGCAGTCTTCGACGGAGAGGTACTCGACGCCATCACCGCGATGAACGGGACGCCGATCAGCTTCGCGAAGTAGGCCTCACTGACCGCGGTCGACCCGGACGACGCCTCGATGACGGTGGTGCCCTCCCGCACCCAGCCGTTGCAGAGTGCATAGAGGAACAGCGAACGGGCCAGTCGATGCTTGAGCGAACCGGTCGGATGGGTGCTCTCGTCCTTGAGATACAGGTCGACGCCGACGTCGGTCCCGTCGTCGGCGGTCCACCTGGACCAGTTCGGCAACAGCACGCGATGCAAGTGCGTGTCGGCACTGCGACGACCGTCCGCCTCGATCAGACGTACCGCGTTCTCCGACCACGTGCGGTCGCCGCGATGGTCGACGATCCTGGTCGGCTTCATCCCGACTCAGTCGGCCTGGCCGCGCAGGCGGGATTGCAGGTCGTCGTGTCGTCGCCGACGGGCATCGTCGACGGCCGCGATCTGCCGGTTCACCCGCAGACGCAGGGACTTGAACAAGACCATGCCCAGCGGCAGGGCGATCAGGACACCGAACACGGCAGCCACCAAGAGCGGCACCTGGACGCCTGCGATCGCGCCGCCACCGATGATGATCGCCGCCACCACGACGACCAGCGCCAGCCTCGCGAGGGTGTAGAGCGCCAGCGACAGCGCAACGCTGCCTGCGGTCGCCTCGCGGTCGGTACTCGTGTCCACTGCCTTGTCTTCACTCACGGTGTCAAGGGTACTGCCCGCGAGGTCGCCCATTTTCGCCCATTTGCGGCGATCCGGACGTCTCGAATGTCGGTTTTGCACTCTCTTTACCAATTGCTGACCGTTCGAGTACCCAGGCATCCGGCGTGTATCCATGAACCAGACCCCACATATTTCATCGTTGCATGTTCATCGTTGCAGGCGAGAGAAGAGGAACACACATGACTGTCATCGACTCAGCCACCCACGGCATCATCACCCCAGGCCTTGCGAGTCAGCACACCCTGACGCCCGGCCAGGTCGCGTCCATGTTCAACGTCAACCCGAAGACCGTGGCCCGCTGGGCCAGCTCCGGCCTGCTGGGATCGATCCGCACCCCGGGCGGTCACCGTCGCTTCCGCGAGGCCGACGTCGTCGAACTGCTGAACCGCCGCACACACTGATCCTGTCGACCGACGGGGTCCGCCCCGCCCCATGGCAACCTCACGTACGCTGGTAGACGGGAGGTTGCCATGACGTTTCTGTTCGCTTTGATCGGCATTGCAGCGATCGGTTTCCTGCTCTGGCGCGCCTTTGGCCCCCAACTCGCCGATCGCGAGGATCACGACGACCGACCCACCCGGCCCATCGGCCCGGTCGGCCCCGACGACGATCCCGATTTTCTCCTCGATCTCGACCGCCGCACGCGGGGGCCCAATGGGTCCGATGCCGACGACGCCTGACGCCTCGACGCAAGATCCGTTCTGACGTCGCGGAATCCTGGACTTACGCCCGCGTACCCTACTTGCAGGTAGGGTAATCTCTTTCCATCACGCAGTGTGGGTACCACCATGTGGACCGCCGGCGAAAGGTGCAGGAGATCAACGAATCACGCGCGGACAACCCACGTTGACGCCCGAGCGGGGGCGCCCGGCGCCCGACGACGAACCCGGCTTCGCAGAGAAGCTGGGCTACCTTTTCGAGCACTCGCGGGATGAGAACGGCGTGCCGTACACGGGCAAGAAGATCGCCGAACGGGCCAACGACCTCGGATATTCACTCTCGGACGCCTACATCTCGCAACTCCGGACGGGTAAGGCCCGGACGCCGTCGTTCCGGACCGTCGAGGCCATCGCGCGCGCATTCGAGGTGAGCGTCACCTATTTCCTGGCCAATCCCGACGAAGACCTCGAGCGCGTCCGCCAGCAGCGCGACTACGTGGAGATGCTGGCGACCACCGGAACACATCTGTCCGGGATCGATGTCCGCTCGATCTGCCCGGACACCATCGACGTCGTGATCGCTCTGCTCAAAATGGTCAAGGCGCAGGCTGTGGAGACCCAGCGCACGCCGCCCGGCGAAGACAGCGGTCAGAGTCCCGCGTAGGAGTGCAGGCCGGAGACCACCAGGTTGATGATGAACAGGTTGAACAGCAGCGCGACAAAACCCGCGACGTTGATCCAGGCGGCCGCGTTGCTCCGCCAGCCCGCAGTCGCGCGGGCATGGAGATACGCCGCATAGATCACCCAGGCGATGAACGACACCGTCTCCTTGGGATCCCAGCCCCAGAACCGGCCCCATGCCGACTCGGCCCAGATCGCACCGCAGATGACGCCGAGACCGAACAGCGGGAATCCGAAGACGACGCATTTGTAGGCGAGTCGATCGAGGGTGTCCGCGTTCGGGATTCGGTCGATGACCCGTCGCACACCCGCGACGAATCCGGATCCGGCGGCCGCCGGATCGTCGCTCTCCGGGCGACCCCACCGCATCTTGATCAGGTAGAGGGCACTGGCCACGCCCGACACCAGCAGCACGCCCGACGACACCGAGATGATCGAGACGTGGATCGCGAGCCAGTACGACTTCAGCGCGGGGACCACCGGAGCGGCCTGCGTGTACAGCCAGCGACCGCCGATGAACATCAGCAGCGAGACCGGTAGCAGCACGAAAGTCAGCAGCGGCCGGTGTTCGGGCTTGCGCAGCACCACCAGGCCGGCGATGACACAGGCGGCGCACGTCAGCGAGATGAACTCGTACATGTTGCCCCAGGGCGCACGGCCGGTCGCCATACCCCGCAGCACGATCGACGAGATGTGCGCGATCAGTCCGACGACGACCACCGGATAGGCCATGTTGCCGAGCCGGTCACCGAGATTGCGGCGAGGGGTGTCGGCGATCTTGCCGGGCGCCCGATCGTCCACAGCCACCCCGGACCCACCGGCGGTGACCAGTTGGGCCGACGACGTCAGCTTGCGACTACGGGCACCGGCGAGCGCCGCGAGGAACAAGAACATCGCGAGCACGTAGATGGTGATGGCGGTACCGAAGAGCAGATCGGAATACCGCGCCAGTGTCTCGTCGACGTGCATCGAACCGGTGTTCATCGCACTCGTCCTCTCAGTCGATCCCGCTTACAGTCGCCGCCCGCGTATCCGATGTGCCCTCGAGGTGCGCTCGGCGTTCGGGTCGGCCGAGTCGCGCACCAGGTCGTGAGCCTGCTCCTCGAATCCCTCGCCCCAGCCCGCCTGATCGGTACGTGCCAGACCGGCAATTTCTACTACAGTACGTCGTTCGCCGGGGTCTCCGGAAACCGAACCGGGCACGGGCACGAGTCGGACCCAGATGCGCCGACGCCGGATCAGCAGCGACACGAGCAGGCCCCCGAGCATCACGATCGCCGAGACCAGCACCCAGACCTGCGAGGGATCGTGCGAGACCTGCACCGACACCCATCGCTGATACCCGTCGAACCGCACCGAGGTGCCGTCGGCGAGTCGGTGTGTCTGTCCCTGCGCCAGGTTCACCTGCGCACGCTGCTGCAGGCGTCCCTGCTCGATGAGCGTCTGGTCCAGGGAGTACGCATTCTGCGGTTTGCCGGTGTCGAGCCCGGTGTCGCCCTCGTAGATGCGGATCGCCACCGCCGGGTCCTTGGGAATCGGCGACGACGAGGTCAGCAGGGTGCCGTGGTAGTTGGCCGTCGGGGCGAACAGCCCTTCCAGAGCGACCTGATGCGAGCGGCGCTCGTCCTCGTTCGGGTAGAGCCCGGCCGGGGTGTCGAAGCGCGCCGCCCCCGACGACATCATCGTCTGCATCTCCTCCGGGATGAACAACGCCGTCTGCTGACGTTGCTCACCGTTCGGGAACGTGACCGTGAACGTCGGGGCGTAACCGTTGCCGAGCACGTAGACGCGGTCACCGGCCACCCGCAGCGGGTCGTTCACCCGGATTGTCGTCGACTTCCAGCTCGACGGGTCGGTCCGCTGGGTGCCCTCGGTGTAGCGCACCTTGGCCGTGTACATGTCCGGTTGCCCGTTGGGCAGGAAGGTCGCGTCGAAGCCGTCGACGCGGAAGCAGAACGGGTTGAGGTCGGTGCCGTCGACGAGATTGCCCGCCCTGAACGAGTCGTAGACGGCGGTCGAGGTGTTGCAGAGACCTTGCTCGCCGTCGGCGACGAGGCTGCGGGTGCCCTCGTAGCCGTACAGCTTGCCGAAGGCGATCGACACCAAGAGCGCGAGCAGCGCGAAGTGGAAGACCAGGTTGCCGAACTCGCGCAGGTAGCCCTTCTCCGCGGACACCTCGACCACGCCGTCGTCCTTGACGACGGTGGTGCGTCGCCATCCGCGGAGATTGCCGGAGATGCGTCGCGCCAGGCTTTCGGGGTCCCCGTCCACCTCGTGCTCGACGTGTCGCGGTAGGCGCTTCAGATTCCGCGGTGCGGCAACGGGTTTGGCGCGCAGGCTGTGGAAGTGCTCGATCATCCGCGGCGTCAGGCACCCTACGAGCGAGATGAACAGGAGTACATAGATGGCGGTGAACCAGGCGCTGGCGAACACGTCGAACAGCTGGAGCCGGTCCATCCACTGGCCGAGCCAGCCGTGTTCGTCGATGTAGGCCTGCGTCTTCTGCTCGTTCAGCGGCCGCTGCGGGAGGAGTGCCCCGGGGATCGCAGCGAGGGCGAGCAGGAACAGCAGCACCAGCGCGGTCCGCATCGAGGTGAGTGAGCGCCAGAGGTTGCGGGCCGGCCAGAGTACCCGGCGGAAGATCCAATGGGGGCGGGACGGACCGGGCGTCGGGCCGGACACCTCGGCGTCGGGGGTCACGTCTGTCTCGGTCATACTGGCAGCTCCGTGTCGGTGATGAAGGCGTCGCGGACCCACACGATGAATTGATCCCAGAGCCCGGTCACCAGGGCGACCCCGACGGCGATGAGCATGATCCCGCCGAAGATCTGGATCGCCCGTGCATGATTGCGCAGCCAGCCCAGGCTGCGCAGAGCCCAGGCCGACGAGAACGCGAGCACGACGAACGGGATGCCGAGGCCCGCGCAGTAGGCGACGATGAGTGCGACACCCTTGGCGGCGGTCGCGCCCTCGGTGCCGCTGGCGGTCGCGATGACCGCGGCGAGGGTCGGCCCGAGGCAGGGTGTCCAGCCCAGGGCGAACACCGCACCCAACAGCGGCGCACCCACCAGGTTGGACATCCGGCGGGGCGCGAAGCGGAACTCGTGCTGGGCCATCGGGACCAGCCCGATGAAGACCAGTCCCATCAGGATGGTCACCACGCCACCGATACGTTGCAGCACTTCGCGATTCACCACGAAAGTGTTCGTGATACCGAGCACTGTCGCAGTGGCCGCGACGAAGACGACGGTGAATCCGAGGACGAAGAGCCCGGCGGCGACCGCGACCCGCGAGCGGCCGCGCTTGGCCGGTTCGCCGACGGTGACGGCCGGGGCCTCGGCACCGACGAGCCCGGCGAGATAGGACAGGTATCCGGGCACCAGGGGGACGACGCAGGGTGACGCGAAGGAGACCAGTCCGGCGACGACACACGCGGCGAGCGCCAGCAGCAGCGGCCCGCTCGACACCGTGGTGGCGAACGTGTCACCGATGGCGGCCTGCGGTGCGAGTTCGATCATCGTCATGGTCGGCCCGGGGCCGGTGCGGCCGACGACTGCGGTGCAGCCGAACCCGGAGTCGACGACGCCGGGGTCGACACCGACTCGGCAGCGACCTTCCGGACGGTCGCGTCGAGTTCGTCGGCCGTGACCGCCTTCAGGAACACCGCGGCAGGCCGATGCTGACGGTCCAGGACCACCGTGGTCGGCACCACGGCGGTCGGAGTGGTGAGGCTCGACAACGTGATGCCGTCGTAGTCGTAGATCGACGGGAACCCGACACTGCGGTCGGCGACGAAGTCCTTGGCCGACTGCCGATCGTCGCGCAGGTTGATACCGAGGAACTCGACCCCGAGACCCTTGGTCTGCTCGTAGACGCGCTCGAGGTCGTCGGCCTCACCGCGGCACGGCCCACACCACGAACCCCAGACGTTGATGACGACGGCCTTGTCGCGGAATCGCTCGTCGGACAGCGAAAGCGGTTGGTCGGTGACGAGATCCGGCCCCGACAGGTTGGCGACCTTCTTGCGGTCGGCGGGCGGATAGGTGATCACGGTCTGCCCACCCGGGGAGACGAACTGGAATGTGTCCCCCTGGGCCACTGCGTCGTCGCCGGTGCCGCAGCCACTGATCACCCCGATCAGGGCCGCCATTACCGCAACCAGCAGGCAGAACCTTCGCACGCTCGTCCTTACGCTCCCGTTGCCAACGGGTCCGACGCACCGGCCGGCTCGGAGTAGATGATGTCGACGAGGGCGTCGCCCTCGTAGATGAGGCTGGTCAGCGAGGCCAGCGAGCACTGCCGGCGACGCGGGTCGTGCCAGAGCCGCTGGCCCTCCAGGAAGCGACGCAGCGTGTAGACCGGCAACTGGTGGCTGACACAGACGGCCTCATGACCGCGGGCGGCGTCGCGCGCCTTGTTGGCGGCGGCCAGCATGCGGTGCGCGAGTTGGATGTACGGCTCGCCCCACGACGGGGTGAACGGGTCACGCATCTTGGGCCAATGCCGGGGCTTGCTGAGGGCGCCGTCGCCGACCGAGACCTTGAGACCCTCGAAGACGTTGTCGGCCTCGATGAGTTCGTCGTTGGTGACGATGGTCAGCCCGTGGGCGCCGGCGATGGGTGTCGCCGTCTCCTGGGCACGCTGCAGCGGCGACGCGAACACCGCGGTCACGTCGTGGTCGGCGAGTGTGTCGGCGACCTTGTTGGCCTGTGCGCGACCGCTGTCGGACAGCCGGAACCCGGGCAGGCGCCCGTAGAGGATGCCGTCGGGATTGTGCACCTCGCCGTGCCGCATCATGTGGACGATCGTGTTGGTCACTGGGACTCCCCCGTTGCACTGGCCGATGCGCTTGCTGCGGCCCGGGCCGCAGCCGGCAACGCGTCGGCGATTCGTGAGAAAGCATCCTCGTCCAGCGCCGCGCTGACAAACCAGGCCTCGAAGGCGCTCGGCGGCGGATAGACCCCGCGCTCGAGCAGCGCGTGGAAGAACGGCGCGAACCGCCAGGTCTCGGTGGCCTTGACGCCGGCATAGTCGGTGATCGGGTCGGCACGATCGGTGAAGAAGATACTGAGCAGATTGCCCGCGCTCTGCACGCGGTGCGCCACTCCCTCGGCGCTCAGCGCCTCGGTGAACAGGGCTGCCAGTCGATCCGCGTTGGCGTCGAGAGCGGTGTAGGTCTGCGCGTCGGCGTGCCGGAGGGTCGCGAGCCCGGCGGCGACGGCGACCGGGTTCCCCGACAGCGTGCCCGCCTGATAGACCGGCCCGGTCGGGGCGAGGTACTCCATGATGTCGGTGCGGCCGCCGAATGCCGCCGCGGGCAGGCCGCCACTCATCACCTTGCCGAAGGTGTAGATGTCACCGGCCACGCCCTCGATGCCGTACCAGCCTGCCGGACTAACCCGGAAACCCGTCATGACCTCGTCGATGATCAGCAGCGCGCCGTGCCGGCGGGTCAGTTCCCGCAGACCGGCGTTGAATCCGTCGTGCGGGGCGATCGCGCCCATGTTGCCGGCAGCGGCCTCGGTGATCACCGCGGCGATCTCGTGGCCGAACTCCTCGAACGCCTTCGCGACGGCCTTGAGGTCGTTGTAGGGCAGTACCAGGGTGTCGTGGGCGGAGGCGCCGGTGACCCCGGGTGAGGTGGGCAGGCCAAGCGTCGCGACGCCCGAGCCGGCGTCGGCCAGCAGCGCGTCGACATGGCCGTGATAGCAGCCGGCGAACTTGATGATCTTGGACCGGCCGGTGAATCCACGCGCCAGCCGGATCGCCGACATGGTGGCCTCGGTGCCGGAGTTGACCAGGCGGACCCGCTCGACCGGGTCGACACGGTCGATGATCTCCTCGGCCAATTCGATCTCGGCCTCGGTCGGGGCCCCGAAGGAGAGTCCGCCTGCAGCGGCCTTCTGGACTGCCTCGACGACCGCTGGATGGGCATGGCCGAGGATCATCGGCCCCCACGAACTGACGAGGTCGACGTAATCGTTGCCGTCGACGTCGGTGAGGTGGCAGCCCTTGGCCGAGGCGATGAACCGCGGATCTCCGCCCACCGCGGAGAAGGCCCGGACCGGGGAGTTGACGCCGCCCGGAATGGCCGCCGTGGCGCGGCGAAAGAGTTCTGCGGACTTCGCGGCGGCATCAGCGGATCGGGTCACGGCCTCTAGTGTTCCAAACGCCGCCGACGGGGCCCAAATCGTTCAGGCTGCTCTCAGCCTGCGGGAACAGGTCGGTGACGGCGGTCACCCGCTGTGAGACTCCGTCGACCACCCGTTGTCGAGCAGGTCGACGATCGCCCGCAGGGCCGCGCGGGAGTCGGGCCGGAACCCGGCCAGGCCGGGGATCTCCAGCAGATAGCGTGCGAGCGCGCGGATCTGGATGTCGTCGGGGCCGCGGCCGTAGGCGTCGGCGAGCACCTCGGCCAGGTCGCCTTCGCCGACCATCCAGAGCTTGCGCGAGTAGTCGGTGAGCGCGGGCGTGTCCATGATCAGCCGCGTGCGCTCCGCCCACTCGGCGTCGGGCTTCTCGAGGAACGGACCTCGGGTGAGCAGGAAATCGCCTATCGCGGCCAGTGCCGAACGATCGGGGTCCCGATCGCGGACCGCGGCGACGATCCCCTCTCTGCGCTCGGTGCCGTCGTCGAAGATCAGGGCCGGCTTGCCGTCGGCGAAGTGCTTGAAGACGGTCGCGACCGCGGTGTCGGCCGCCTCGGCCACCTCCGCCACCGTCACGTTGTCGTATCCGCGCTGCAGGAAGAGCTTCATCGCCGCGTCGCTGATCGCCTGACGCGTCTGCGCCTTCTTCCGCTCGCGGCGGCCCATCGCGGCAGGTGTTGTCGTCATGGTCACAGTTTACATTCTTGTAGTAAGTACATTAGGAGAGTTATTCTACTTTCATACCAACTACGAGATGGAGGCTTGACGTGACGACGACACACGACACATCCCCGGCCAGAACCGGGCCGTCCAACCTGCTGATGTGGGCGATCCTCGGCCTGGTGCTCCTGGCCGACGCGTTGGACATGATCGATTCGACGGTGACCAACATCGCGGCACCGACGATCGCCGACGAACTCGGCGCGGGCGAGGGCCTCATCAAGTGGCTCGGCGCCAGTTACGCGCTGGCGATGGGAGTGCTGCTCGTGGTCGGCGGACGACTCGGCGACAAATTCGGTCAACGACGGGTGTTCCTGGTCGGCATGGCCGGGTTCACCATCGCGTCGGCGGTGTGTGGCCTCTCCCCCGACGCCGGGCTCCTCGTCGTCGCGCGCATAGCCCAGGGCGCCTTCGGCGCGTTGATGCTGCCGCAAGGCATGGCCATCATGACCAAGACGTTCTCTCGCGAGATGCTGGCCAAGGCCTTCGGTCTGTTCGGACCGCTGCTCGGCATCGCCTCGGTGGGCGGTCCGGTCCTGGCAGGCTTTGTCATCGACTGGGACATCGCCGGGTTGTCCTGGCGGCCGATCTTTCTGGTCAACGTCGTGCTCGGCGTCATCGGACTCGCTCTTGCCGTTCGCCTGCTACCCCGCGATGACGGCAACGGAGACACCGTGATCGACGGCTGGGGTTCGGGCATCCTGGCGGTCGCGATGTTCGGGTTGATGTTCGGCCTCATCGAGGGTTCGACAGCCGGTTGGGGCCCGATCCCCATCGCATCCCTGATCGTCGGCACCTGCGCCGCAGCACTGTTCGCGTACCGGCAGGCCCACACCGCCGACCCACTGCTGCGACCCAGTCTGTTCCGCAACCGCGGTTTCACCTCCGGCCTGGTGATGGGACTTCTCGTGTTCGCCGCCACCAGCGGCCTCGTCTACGTGTTGTCGCTGTTCATGCAGCTGGGCATCGGGGCATCGGCCCGCGAGACATCGCTCGGCCTGCTGCCGCTGACCCTCGGCATCATCGTCGCCGCCGGGGCGACCATGGGCGGACTGATGACCCGCCTCGGACGGACCCTCGTCGCAATCGGTCTGGTCGGGATCGTCGTCGGGGTCGGCTGGCTGCTCGCCCTCGTCGCCGCGTCCGGTACCGACCTCGGCCTCTGGATGATGGCCCTGCCGATCTTCGTGATCGGCCTCGGGATGGGCGCCTGCTACGGGACCATCTTCGACATCGCGCTCGGCGACATCGACGCCGACGAGGCGGGCAGCGCCAGCGGCTCGATGTCGGCGATCCAACAGCTGGCCACCGGAATCGGCTCCGCGACAGTGACAACGGTGTTCTTCCAGCTGGCCACCGGGAGCGAGGTCCATGCGATGGAGATCAGCCTCGTGATGGTGCTCGGCGCAGCCGCGATCTGCCTGCCCGTGGTCCGGCTGCTGCCGCGTCGGGCGCCTGCGGAGCTCGCGCACTGAGTGGGTAGCCGGGCCGCGCGATATGGATGCGGTGTCAGCGAGGACTCGCGACAACTATTGATCCGAGACCCCGCTGACGCCGCATTCATATCGCGGCGTCATCCGGCGAGTTGCTTCACGTGCTCACGCCGGCGAACGAGGTCGAGTACCGTCGCCTCCGCCTGCTCCCACTCATGCACCACACGCCGGTAACTGAACCGCAGGGTGACGTAGCCGAGGCGGGCCGCCTCCTCGTCACGCCGGCGATCCTTCTCGATCTGTTCCGGCGACCGATCGTGGTACTCCACACTGTCGATCTCGATGATGAGACGGTCGCCGACCAACAGGTCCACCCGACCCACGCCCGTGATCCGGTGCTGCACCCGGACTCTCATGCCCAGAGCGCGCAGGCGACATCGCACCATCGTCTCGGTGCCCGATTCGGCACCGGGGTCACAGCGGTCGAGGAGGCGACGAATGCGACGAGGAGCGCCGATGAACACCTCGTCGAGGTCGGACCTCTCCAGCAGGTTTTGATGGAGGATCGAGTCGCAGACGACGACGATGCCCCTCCTCATCCAGACATTTGAGCGCATGCCGGAGTGCGGTCCGGATCTCGTCGACGGCGTCGACCTCCCGCTCCGGGGGCGCGTACTGCTTGCAGTACCGATGCTTACCGGATCGATGTACCGCCTCACGACCGCGAATGTGCATCTTGCTGGGCCCGGGCGGAATCCAGACCCCGTGGAGTCTCAGCGCCGACACACAACTGACCACACCCCCGGTGGCCACCGCCGCCGCCACCGATGTGTTCGCCGACCGAGTCGCATACCAGCCGCGCCGCAACAACCGGAGATCGCCGTCCGCACACGCCCGCCGGAGACGGCTCTGGGTGACGCCGAGGTCTCGTAACTGCGCCCAGGAGGCGACTCCGTACGGAATGTGGAGATCACTCAGGTCCATGGAGTCAGCGTGGTGCAGAAATGCTCACCGAATTCGGCAGCGCCGGGCCGGATGGCCGATCTGTGGATTGTTCTGTGACTGTGGACAAGTGGCGGCAGATATGGATGCGGTGTCAGCGGACCTTCGTGACAACTATTGACTCGACACCCCGCTGACACCGTATTCATGTCGCGGCGGCGGACCTGCCCGGCGACCGGCCTACCGCAGGGCTGCCGCCACCTGATCCGCGATTGCCTGCTGGCCCAGCCCGTTCGGGTGAGCCGGGGCGGCGCCGGTCGCACCGACCTGCGGCTCGATCCAGCGCGTACCCACCGGTTCACAGGCGTCGTGCCCCTCCGACACTCCGGACATGTCGACATAGGTGGCACCGGCCTGCTCCGCGGCCTGCTGCACCGATCGGTTCAGAACCGCCTGCAGCTCACGGAGATACGGGACGTCGCCGGCCGCGACACGCATCGTCGGATAGCAGCCCGTCTGCGCCGGCAGGATCCATGGGTAGCCGACCGCCAGCACCTGCGCGCCCGGCGCCTTCGCCCGCACCGCCGCGAGTGCGCGTACCAGCGCCGGGTAGGTGCGATCCCGGACTATGTCGACGTACTCCGCCCCGTGCGCGGCACGGCACGGCGACCCACTCGGATCGGTCGCCGCCACGTCCGAGCACGCACGGATCGCGGTGGTGTACACCGCGCTGTCGTTGCCGCCGATCATCACCGTCACCACGTCGGGGCCACCGGTGAGAGCATCCAATTGAGCGGGCACACCGGCATATTGGGCCGTGAAGAAATCTGCGGTGTCGGCGCCGCTGCAGCTGACGTCGTCGAGCCGGTAACCACGTGCCGCCGCGAGCAGGTGCGCGAAGTTACGGGATGACCGGAGACACAGCACGGGTGAATCCTCCACCAGCGGTTGCACTCCCGCCGCGGCGCTGTAGCTGTCGCCGAGATTGACCTGCCGCGGCGCAGGCATCGGCGAGCTGCCGGCAGCGGACGTGGAGGTGGATGTCTGCGGCTCGTCGGGGGTCGTCGCGCAGCCCCCGAGTACGGACACCACAAGCGCCAGAACGACTGCCGCGGCGCGCCTCATGCGTCCGCCCCCAGCAGCATCAACAGCAGCTCAGCCCGGGTCCGCGCATCGGAGAGGTCGACCTCCAGCATGTCCTCGATCCGCTCGATCCGGTGACGCAAGGTGTGACGATGCACCCCCTGCGCCGCCGCCGCGACACCCCAGTTGCCGTTCGCCTCCAGGAATGCCAGCAGGCTCGCGCGCAGATCCGTGCCGTGCTGGTCGTCGTGGGCGATCACCGGTGAAAGGCGTTGTGCGGATGCGTCGGCCAGCGCCTGCCGGACCGGGTTCATCGTCAGCAATGAGCGGCTGCCACACAGGTCGACCAGTTGCCCGACCGCCGCCGACCGGCACGCCAGCCGCGCCTGTCGCACCGATTCGCCCACCTCACGCAACTCGCCCGGCGGCCCGATCCCGCCCGACACCGGGGCACTGCGATTCATCATGGCCAGCAGTCCGACGGCGAACTCGACGTGATCGTCGCCGCGCAACAAGGCGATCACCTCGACGTCGTCCCGATGGACGAACACCGGTCGCCATCGATGATCGAGGTCGTCGACGAGCCGACGCCGCCCCTGCGTGGCCGCCTCCGGGTCGGCAAAGGTGAAGACCGCGGCGCGGACCCGCCCGGCCCGGTCCGCTGCGCGCCCCAGTATCCGGTGCAGTCCCGGTCCGCTGACCGAGCCGTCGATCGCGAGGGCCAGCGCGTCGTCGTGCAGATCCACGACGTCGCGGGTCACCTGACGCGGTTTGGCATGTTCGATGGCCAGCAGCGAGGTGGCGTGCCCGACCAGCATGCGCGCGACATCGTCGAGGGCCGACGTCCCGACGACACCGAGATGCCCGTAGGTCCGACCGCCCGAGCCCACCCGGGCCACCGTGATCGTCGCGTCGTCGGTCATCCACACCGCGCCCGCGGACGCGGGATCGCGCACCACCAGATCGCGAATCCGATTGAGGTCGGCGGACGGGATGGTGCGCGGCGCCGTCGCCACCACGGAGAGGCCGGTGTCGAGGAGCACCACGTGCTGGTCGATGGCCTCGGCCAGCTCACGGACCAGCGCCGCGGAACCGCCGGACGCGGCGGCCCGGGTCATTCGCGGTTGCGCCTTGGTGGCCGTGACCAGTCGGGCCGACCGTTGTGCGGCGATCTGATCGAGCACGGCCCGGGTCACCGCGGAGAACGGGATCGGCAGCGGCACCTCGAACAACGGCAGACCGAGCTCGTCCGCGGTCTCCGCCATGTCCCGGGGCACCTCGTCGAACCCGAACCCGACACCGAGCCCCACCGCCGCGACACCCACCCGGTCGAGACCCGTCAGATACGCACGGCGCCCGGCCGCGTCGTCGCCGAGCCGCAGCCCGGTGGTGAGCAGCACCTCCCCGCCCGACAACCATTCTCCGGCGTTGGCGAGCTCCGAGGACACCGCGCAATCGAGCGAGCGCCCCAGCCCGTCGGCCCCGCCACGCAGCGCCAGCTGGAGCCTGCGCTGCGCCAGCAGCCACCGGACGGTCGTCACACAGTTCACCCTAGCGACGAATGGACATGATGGAGTGAACTCCGCCTGCGCCTGTACAGAATGTCAGGCCGCGTCGCGCCGCGGACAGGCGAACACTGGACCCATGTCCGTACTGCAGAACTACATCAACGGCGAGTTCGTGCCGTCGACGTCCACCGAGACCATCGACATCGTCAATCCGGTCGACGAATCCGTCGTCGCCGTGTCTCCGGTCTCCACCGCAGCCGACGTCGACACCGCGATGTCGGCGGCCACCGCAGCTTTCGCCGGTTGGAGCACCACCACGCCGTCCGAGCGTCAGAAGGCGCTGCTGAAGCTCGCCGATGCGATCGAGGCCGGGTCGGACCGACTCGTCGCAGCGCAGGCCCGCAACACCGGCCAGCCCGACGAGCAGATCGCCGACGAGGAGGTCACGGTCGGCGCCGACCAGGTGCGGTTCTTCGCGGGCGCGGCCCGCATGCTCGAGGGCAAGTCCGCGGGCGAGTACATGTCCGGCCACACCTCGTTCGTCCGACGGGAACCGGTCGGCGTGATCGGCCAGGTGACGCCGTGGAACTACCCGCTCATGATGGCCATCTGGAAGATCGCACCGGCCATCGCGGCGGGCAACACCGTGGTCCTCAAGCCGTCGGACACCACGCCCGAATCCACTCTCGTGCTGGCCGAGCTCAGTCAGGGCATCCTGCCGCCGGGCGTGCTCAACGTGGTGCTGGGCAACGGCGAGACCGGGGCTGCCGTGGTGGGTCATCCCACCCCCAGGATGGTGTCCATCACCGGCTCGGTACGGGCCGGGATCGCCGTCGCGGTGTCCGCCGCGCAGCAGCTGAAGACCGCACACCTCGAACTCGGCGGCAAGGCCCCGGCCGTGGTGTTCGCCGACGCCGATCTCGACAAGACCATCGAACCGCTCGCGGCGGCCGCGTTCTTCAACGCCGGCCAGGACTGCACGGCGGTCACCCGCGTCCTGGTGCACGAGTCCATCCACGACAAGGTCGTCGACCTGCTCGTCGCGGAGGCGGAGAAGGCGACCGTCCCACCCCTCAACAATGTCAACCACTTCTCCAAGGTCACCGCCATCCTGGACGGCATCCCGTCGCACGCGACGGTCGCCACCGGCGGAAAGCGCAAGGGCGACAAGGGGTTCTTCGTCGAGCCGACGATCATCACCGGAGTCCGGCAGGACGACAAGCTGGTGCAGGAGGAGACCTTCGGCCCGGTGATCACGGTTCAGCCGTTCACGGACGAGGCCCAGGCCGTCGAGATGTCCAACGACGTGGCCTTCGGTCTGGCGTCGAGCGTCTGGACCACCGACCACGGGACGGCCATGCGGATGTCGTCCGCCCTCGACTTCGGATGCGTCTGGGTCAACTGCCACATCCCGCTGGTCGCCGAGATGCCGCACGGCGGCTTCAAGCATTCCGGCCACGGAAAAGACCTGTCGCTCTACGGTATCGAGGACTACACCCGGGTCAAGCACGTGATGAGCAACATCGAGTGAGGTGAATGCGATGACCACCATGGCCCACCTGTTGCCACAGAAGCGGCATCTGGTGACCGAACTGCCCGGACCGCGGTCGAGCGCGCTGACCGTCCGCAGGCGGGCCGCGGTGGCGCCCGCCGTCGGGTCGGCGGCCCCGGTGTACGCGGTCGACGCCGACGGTGGCGTGATCATCGACGTCGACGGCAACTCGCTCATCGACCTCGGGTCGGGCATCGCGGTGACCACCGTGGGGGCGAGCAACCCTGCGGTGGCCGACGCCGTTGCCGCGCAGGCTCATCAGTTCACCCACACCTGCTTCATGGTCACGCCGTACGAGGGCTATGTCGCGGTGGCCGAAAAGCTCAACGAGCTCACCCCTGGCGATCACGAGAAGCGCACCGTGCTGTTCAACTCGGGCGCCGAGGCCGTCGAGAACGCGGTCAAGATCGCGCGACTGGCCACCGGTCGCGACGCGGTGGTCGCCTTCGACCACGCCTACCACGGTCGCACCAACCTCACGATGGCATTGACCGCGAAGACGATGCCGTACAAACACAACTTCGGGCCGTTCGCCCCCGAGGTCTATCGGATGCCGATGAGCTATCCCTACCGGGACCCACTCGGCGCCGACGGCGTGGCCGCCGCGAATCGGGCGATCACCATGATGGACAAGCAGATCAGTGCCGACAGTCTGGCCGCGGTGATCGTCGAACCCATCCAGGGCGAGGGCGGATTCATCGTTCCCGCACCGGGATTCCTGCCGACGCTCGCGCAGTGGTGCCGTGCCAACGGGGTGGTGTTCATCGCCGACGAGGTGCAGAGCGGTTTCTGCCGCACCGGCGACTGGTTTGCCTGCGACCACGAGGGCGTGATCCCCGACCTGGTCACGATGGCGAAGGGTATCGCGGGCGGGATGCCGCTCTCGGCAGTGACCGGACGCGCCGAGCTGATGGACGCCGTCCACCCCGGCGGGCTCGGGGGCACCTACGGTGGCAACCCGGTGGCATGCGCCGCCGCCCTCGCGGCAATCGACCAGATGACCACGCTCGATCTGCCGGCGCGTGCCCGGCAGATCGGCGAACTCATCCTGTCGTCGCTGTCGGCGACCGCGGCGTCGCTGGCCGGTGACGGACGTGACGTGATCGGCGACATCCGTGGCCGGGGCGCCATGGTTGCCGTCGAACTGGTCAGGCCTGGCACAACCGAACCCGATCCGGAACTGGCCAAATCAGCGGCCGCACATGCCCTCTCTCGCGGCGTCATCGTGCTCACCTGTGGCACATTCGGCAACATCCTGCGATTGCTTCCGCCACTGGCCATCGACGACGAACTTCTCGGTGAAGGACTCGACATCATCGGCGAGGCGCTCGCCGCCGACTGAACTGCACGGTATCCGACGAACAGCACGCGACGAGCACGGCAAACCGACGAGCAAGGAGACCGCCCATGACGGACACGGCAGCTCAGGCAACAGATTTCGGGCATCCGCTCGATCCGCTCGGCGCCGACGAGTTCCGGGCGGTCACCGCCCTTCTCGCGCGTGAGCACGGCGTCGGCGACGGCTGGCGGATCGCCTCGATCGAGCTCGCCGAACCGACGAAGGCGGAGCTCGCGGCGTACGGGGCCGACGGCACCGCGCCGGCACGCCGAGCCGTCGTCATCTGTCTGGACTCCGGGGCGAACGCCACCTACAAGTCATTTCTCACTCTCGGCACGGATCCCGACGCGCCCGGCACCGTCGACTCCTTCGACCATCTGCCGGGCGTCCAGGCGAACTTCACCGTCGACGAGTTCGAGGAATGCGATCGTGTCCTGCGGGCGCATCCGGATGTGCAGGCGGCGCTCGCGCGTCGCGGCATCACCGACCTCGACAAGGTCTTCATGGACACCTGGACCTATGGCGGCGCGGTGATCCCCAGGGAGTTCGAGGGTCGCCGACTCGGCTGGTCGGACACCTGGGTCAAGGACGCCGACGGTGCGAATCCGTACGCCAATCCCGTTGCGGGGCTGCATTGCGTGATCGACGTGAACACCATGGAGCTGTTGCGCATCGAGGACAGCGGCGGATTCGAGCAGGCCGAGGTGATGGGCGAGTACGTGCCCCGCCACATTCCGCAGCGCATCCGCGACGAGTCCCGCCGTCCGCCTCTGAAGCCGCTCGAGATCACCCAGCCCGAGGGGCCGTCGTTCACCCTCGAGGGCAACCGGCTGACGTGGCAGAACTGGTCGTTGCGGGTCGGTTTCAACTATCGCGAGGGCATGACGCTGCACACCGTCAGCTATCACGATGCCGGCCGGGAACGCAGTGTTGCACATCGACTCTCATTCGCCGAGATGATGGTCCCCTACCGCGACCACTGCGAGGACCATTACCGCCGCACCGCATTCGACATCGGCGAGTGGGGCCTCGGCTTCATGACCACCTCACTGGAGCTGGGTTGCGACTGCCTCGGCGAGATCCGCTATCTCGACGCCGTGCTGCACGACAGCGCCGGCGAGCCGTTCACCATCACCAACGCCATCTGCATCCACGAGGAGGACAACGCGGTCCTCTGGAAGCACGTCGACCACGACGCCGGTGCCGAGGTCCGCCGGATGCGGCGCCTCACGGTGAGTTCCCATGTCACTGTGGCGAATTACGAGTACCTCGTCTACTGGCGGTTCTATCAGGACGGCAACATCGAATGCGAGGTGCGGGCCACCGGCATCATGGTCACCACCCCGATGCCACCCGGCGTGACGTCGAACCCGCACGGCACCACCGTCGACAACCGTACCTACGCACCGTTTCACCAGCATTTCCTGGTCGCCCGGCTCGACCTCGACATCGACGGCACCGACAACACCGTGTTCTCGTCGGAGACCGTCGCCGAACCGATGGGCCCCGGTAATCCGCTCGGACTCTCGCTGATCCAGCAGAACATCGCGTTGCGCACCGAGTCGGAGGGCATGCAGAACATGAACTTCGCGACGCAGCGGGCGTGGAAGGTCGCCAACACCAACGTCACCACGGCGCTCGGGCACCACCCCGCCTACAAGCTGGTGCCCACCGGGGCGCTACCGCCCATGTTCGATCCGGCGTCGCCGATCTTCCGGCGGGCGACGGTGATCGGCCACACCCTGTGGGTGACCCCGAATCAGCCCGATGAGCGTTGGCCGGCAGGCGAGTTCGTGAACCAGTCAGATCACGACACCGGACTCGGTGAATGGACCAAGGCCGATCGTCCGATTCTCGACACCGACGTCGTGCTCTGGTACACCTTCGGCATCCATCACATCACCCGTCCGGAGGACTGGCCGGTGATGCCGGTGGACACGGTGTCGTTCTGGCTCAAGCCCTTCGGCTTCTTCGACCGGAACCCCGCGCTCGACGTCGAACCCTCGCCGGGTTCGCACAGCTGCCACGGCGACGACTGATCGCTGCCCCGTACCTGCTCGCACGCAACTGACAAGGATGTGAGACCGAATGAGCAACAACGACGTGGTGGACCCGCAGGCCGTTCTCGACGGCGTCCCGACCGGACTCTGGATCGACGGCGCGTCGGTGCCGTCGACGGCGGGCGGCACATTCGCCGTGTACGACCCGGCCACCGAGGAGGAGCTGGTGTCGGTGGCCGACGCGACGGTCGAGGATGCGCGACTGGCGCTCGACAAGGCGGTGGCGGCGGCCGACGACTGGGCGGCCACCCCGCCGCGCGAGCGTGGTGAGATCCTCCGTCGAGCGTTCGAGCTGCTCACCGACCGCGCCGACGACCTCGCGTTGCTGATGACGCTCGAGCTCGGCCGGGCGCTGCCCGACAGTGCCGCGGAAACCAAGTACGGCACCGAGTTCCTGCGATGGTTCGCCGAGGAGGCGGTGCGCATCGACGGCCGGTTCACGCGATCACCAGCGGGCACCGGGCGCATCCTGGTCTCGCACGCGCCCGTGGGTCCGTGCCTGGCGATCACCCCGTGGAACTTCCCGCTGGCGATGGGCACCCGCAAGATCGGGCCCGCGCTGGCCGCCGGGAACGTGATGCTGGTGAAGCCCGCACACGAGACACCGCTGACCATGCTGGCACTCGCCGAGGTGTTCGCCGAGGCCGGGCTGCCCGGCGGCGTGTTGTCGGTGCTGCCGACGAGCAGCTCCGGCGACCTGTCCACGGCGATCATCACCGACGACCGGATCCGCAAGATCAGCTTCACCGGCTCCACCCCGGTCGGCCGGAACCTGTTGGGGCAAGCTGCCGAACGTGTGCAGCGTACGTCGATGGAGCTGGGCGGCAACGCTCCGTTCCTGGTGTTCGACGACGCCGACATCGACGCCGCGGTCGAGGGTGCGTTCGCGGCGAAGATGCGCAACGGCGGGGAGGCCTGCACGGCGGCCAACCGATTCCTGGTGCAGGCCGGTGTTGCCGAGGAGTTCACCGCCAAGCTGACCGAGAAGATGTCGGCGGCGCGCCTCGGCCCCGGCTACGAATCCGGGATCACGCTCGGGCCGCTGGTCAGCGCCAAGCAGCGGGACAAGGTCGCCGAGGCCGTCGACGGCGCCGTCGCCGACGGCGCACGAGTCCGGTTGGGCGGCAAGGTGCCCGAGGGCAAGGGCTTCTTCTACCCGGCGACCGTGCTCGATCAGGTCGACGCGTACGCCGCGGTGACACGGGGCGAGATCTTCGGCCCGGTCGCCGTGATCAGCACCTTCGAGTCCGAGTCCGACGCCGTGAAGGCTGCCAATTCCACCGAATACGGGCTCGCCTCGTATTTCTACAGCCGCGACCTCGACCGCTGCATGCGTGTCGCGGAAGCTCTCGATTCGGGCATGGTGGGCGTCAACCGGGGCGTGATCTCCGACCCCGCCGCACCGTTCGGCGGCGTCAAGCAATCAGGCATCGGACGCGAGGGTGGCAGCGAGGGCATCGAGGAGTATCTGTCGGTGAAGTACATCGCGCTGACCTGAGGTCCCGGCGCCGATGCCTGATTCCCGAAGGACGCAGCACCGCGGCCCTGAAAAGCGCCCCCGAAAACCGCCCTCTGCAGGGCCGCCGTCGACAATATGTCAGCGGCGCACTCCTGAGGGGCGGTTTTCGGGGGCGGATTTCCGGAACGGTATTCGCTGGACGCCGGTTGTGTCGTACAGATGCGACTTTCGGCGATTTCCGTACACTCGTGCACATGCGTGTCAGGGTCACCGCCATTCTCGTATCACTCGTCGCCGCACTGGGCCTCACGGTCGCCGCGCCTGCGCAGGCCGCGCCGGGTCCGGGTAGTTCCGATCTGCTGTCGCCCAACAGCCTGTTCCTCTGGCAGAGTCCGCCGACGCGCTACATCGTCGTGCTCGGGGCAAAGATGGGGACCTTCGGGCAGACGCCCGGGATCTTGAATCAGCGGATGAACGTCGCCGCCGGGCTCGCGAAATCCCATCCGTTCAACCGCATGATCGTCTCCGGGGGCAACACCTGGTGGCTACCGGTGTCGGAGGCGCAGTTCATGAACGTCGGCCTGCTGCGTCGCGGTGTGCCGGTCTGGCAGATGGTCAACGAGGGTGCGTCCACCAGCACCGTCCAGAACGCCGGCAACACGGTCGGCATGCTCAAGGCTATGGGCGCCTCAGGTGCGCTGATCGTCACCAACGGTTTCCACATGCCGCGCGCCATGAAGGACTTCCGCGACGCAGCCGCGAAGGCACACGTCCGTCTCGACTTCCGTCCGGCGTACGCCTGACCGTTTTCGCTCACCGTCTCCGTTCCCGCTCACTCGGACGAATGAGCGGGAACGGATTGCGTGAGCGAAAGGCCGGCTGAGTCAGCGCAGCAGCGCGCGACTCATGACGACGCGCTGGATCTGGTTGGTGCCCTCGTAGATCTGGGTGATCTTGGCGTCACGCATCATGCGCTCGACCGGGAAGTCGCGGGTGTAGCCTGCGCCGCCGAAGAGCTGCACGGCGTCGGTGGTGACCTCCATGGCCACGTCGGAGGCGAAGCACTTGGACGCCGCGGAGATGAACCCGAGGTTCTTCTCGCCGCGCTCGGCGCGCGCGGCCGAGGTGTAGACCATCAGGCGAGCGGCCTCGACCTTCATCGCCATGTCGGCGATCATGAACTCGACGCCCTGGAACTTGCTGATCGACTGACCGAACTGCTTGCGGTCCTTGACGTATTCGATCGCCTTGTCGAGCGCACCCTGCGCGATCCCGACGGCCTGCGCGCCGATGGTGGGACGGGTGTGGTCGAGCGTCTGCAGCGCGGTCTTGAAACCGGTTCCCTCATCGCCGACGATCCGGTCCTCGGGAATGGTGCAGTCCTCGAAGTAGAGCTCGGCGGTCGGCGAGCCCTTGATGCCCAGCTTCTTCTCCAGCGGTCCGACGGTGAAGCCCGGATCGTCCTTGTGCACCATGAACGACGAGATGCCGTTGGCGCCCTTCTCCGGATCGGTCACGGCCATCACGGTGTACCAGCTCGACTTGCCGCCATTGGTGATCCAGCACTTGGAACCGTTGAGCACCCAGCTGCTGCCGTCCTTGCGGGCGCGGGTCTTCATGGAGCCGGCGTCGGAGCCGGCCTCGCGCTCGGACAGTGCGTAGGACGCCATCGCCTCACCGGACGCGATCGACGGCAGCACCTGCTTCTTCAGCTCGTCGGAGCCGTTGAGGATCAGGCCCATGGTGCCGAGCTTGTTGACGGCCGGGATCAGCGACGACGACGCGCACACGCGCGCGACCTCTTCGATGACGATGCAGGCGGCGACGGAGTCGGCGCCCTGGCCGTCGTACTCCTCCGGCACGTGGATCGCGTTGAAGCCCGAAGCGACAAGGGCATCGAGGGCCTCCTGCGGGAACCGCGAGTTCTCATCGACGTCCGCGGCGTGCGGTTCGATCTCCTTCTCGGACAACGCACGGATCGCCTCGCGCAGCGCCACGTGCTCCTCGGGCAATTCGAAGACGTTGAATTCCGGGTTACCGAATCCCATGATCACTCCCTTACGAGTCTGTGCTGTGCATGGCGATGACACTGCGTGCCATCGAATAGATCCAGGCTAACGCACTGCGGCACTCAGTGCCAAGCCGCTCCTGACGCTTACTCTCATTGTCCGCGATGTCGCTGCTCTGCACGCAGTTGTTCGGCGACCTGCCGCGCAATCTCATCCGCCGACGTCCCCGACGGGTAGGTGACCACCGATACCACTGCCCCGGCCTCGGCCGATCCGGATTGCCCTGCCGGAGCCGACGCAGCGAAGCTTGCGCGCACCCGTCCGAGTTCGGCGCGCAATCGCTCCATCGTGGCGTCGGCATCGCCGCGGATCATCGACCGCAGCAAATAGTTGTGCGCGCCCGTGATAGCGGCGGCGTACGCGACGACACGCACCGGCGACTCCCCCGGCAACCGGACGCGCAGGAAGTCCTCGAAGAGCCGTTGATATCGATACGTGGTCACCAGTTCGCGGTCGCGGAGCGCCGGCACCTCCTGCACCACCCGGAACCGTCGTACAGCCAGCTCGCGGGTGTCCCGAAAGTGTGCGAACACCTGCTCCGCAGCCGAGCACACCACGACCCATGGATCGCCGTCGGCGGCCTCGAGATGTGCGGCCACCTGCGCCAGGAGAGCTTCGTGGTCGGCGAAGATGACGTCTTCCTTGGCGCCGAACTGCCGGAAGAAGGTGCGCCTCGAGATGCCCGCGGCCGCGGCGATCTGCTCCACCGTCGTCGATTCGTAACCCTGTTCGGAGAACAGCCGGATGGACTCGGCGACCACGTGGACACGAAAGTCCGCGGGGTCGGGGGTGATCGCATCCGTTGCCGTCGACATGGGTTCAGTATCGCCGACGCGCGCACCTCGCCGCTTCCGGCCGCACATTCACCTTCTGGCCGCACTCCGATCCCCCAGCCGGAACACGAGGGTGCGGCCAGAGACACAGAACGCACCGGGGGTAGCAGCCGCCACAAACCCCTCAACCCGCGCCGGTCCGGTACGTAACGTGGGGGCATGGCAACTCCCATCGAGAGTCCCTCCACCACCGTCTCGGAGACCGACGTCACCGACGACCCCGACGCCGTCACCCCACCAACCGACGACCTGACGTCCGACGAGCGTGCGCTGCTCGTCGACAACCTCCGTTACGTCCTCGACGGACGGTGGCGCGCCACCCGCGACCTGGTCCGCGAGAGCGCCGATCGTTCCGACCTCCTCCCCGACCCGTCCCGCACCCTCGACGAGGCCCGCACGCGGATTCTCGCGGAGATGCGCGAATTGGCGCAGAACGGTTTCGCCGCAGCCGGATTCGCGTCGGACCACGGCGGATCCGGCGACGTCGGCGCGTCCATCACGGCCATCGAGATGCTCGGGTACGCGGACTTGTCGCTGATGGTCAAGGCCGGCGTCCAGTGGGGACTGTTCGGCGGTGCCGTCGAGAACCTGGGGACGGCGCGGCACCACGATCGGTACGTCACCGACATCATCAACCTGGATCTGCTCGGCTGTTTCGCGATGACCGAGACCGGCCACGGCTCCAATGTGCAGGCGCTGGAGACGACGGCGACCTACGACGCCGCGACCGAGGAGTTCGTCATCCACTCGCCGACGCCGTCGGCGCGCAAGGACTACATCGGCGGCGCTGCCCAGCACGCCCAGGTGGCCGCGGTGTTCGCCCAGCTCATCACCGGCGGTCCGGGCGAGGAGCCGTCGAGCCGCGGCGTGCATTGCTTCGTGGTGCCGATCCGCGACGAGAACGGCGACGATCTGCCGGGCGTGACCACCAGTGACTGCGGATACAAGGGCGGCCTCGCCGGCGTCGACAACGGCCGGATCACCTTCGACCAGGTGCGCATCCCGGCGGAGAACCTCCTGAATCGCTACGCCGATGTGGAGGCCGACGGCACGTACACCTCACCGATCGAGAACCCGAACCGCCGCTTCTTCACCATGCTCGGCACGCTGATCCGAGGCCGGGTCAGTGTCGCCGCCACCGCAGGCGCGGCCGGTCGTAAGGCTTTGACTCTGGCGACGCGATACGGGTTGGTACGCAAGCAGTTCGAGGCTCCTGAGGGAACCGACGAGATCGTCGTGATGGACTATCTGGCGCATCAGCGAAAGTTGCTGCCCCTCATCGCGAAGTCGTATGCGATCGCCTGCGCGCAGAACGAGCTCACCTCCGAACTCCACGAGGTGCAGTCCGGCGCTGCCGACGATTCGGACGCCGGCCGTCAGCGGCAGCTGGAGAGTGACGCCGCCGGACTCAAGGCGTACGCCACCTGGCACGCCTCACACACCATCAACGAGTGCCGTGAAGCATGCGGCGGCGCAGGCTATCTCGACGAGAACCAGCTCTCGATCATGCGTGGCGACATCGACGTCTTCACCACCTTCGAGGGCGACAACACCGTCCTGACCCAGCTCGTCGGCAAAGAGCTGCTGTCCGCCTATGCCGAAGACGTGCAAGGTCTCTCGACGGCCGGTTGGGTGCGGTTCGTCGTGGGGATGGCACGCGACGTGGTGGTCGAGAAGACTGCCGCTCGGCAGGTGGTGCAGACCTTGCTCGAGGGCTCCGACGAGGACACCGAGAAGTCGAACCTGACGAACCGCGGCACCCAGATCCGACTCTTCCGCAACCGGGAGGATCACCTGATCCGCACGTGTGCGCAGCGACTGCGGGTCGCCCTCGATGACGGCAACGATGCCTTCGAGGTGTTCAACAACGCGCAGGACCACCTACTCAAGGTCGGGCGGGCACGCACCGAACGCGTCGTGCTCGAGGCTTTCATCCAGGCCATCAACGACTGTGATTCACGCTCGGCGGCAGAGGTTCTGGGCAAGGTGTGCGATCTGTTCGTGTACTCGGCCCTCGAGAGCGATCTGTCGTGGTTCCTGATGCACCGACAGGTGTCGGTGGAGCGCGCGAAGGCGATCCGTCGCGGCGTCAACGAACTGTGCACGGAGCTGCGGCCGCACGCGCGGAGCCTCGTCGACGCCTTCGGGGTGCCGGAGGGACTGCTCGGCGCCGCCATGCTGTCGAACGCCTGAGCGGCGAGAGACGGGGCTCAGCTGTCGTCGCGTCTGCCGCGCGGCGGCAATCCCATCTGCGCCGCCTGGTGGGCGACGGTCAGTTCGTCGCGGAACCGCCCGACGTCGCGGGCCCAGGCCTGGGCGAGCCCGCCGTCGGCAAGCTTCACGCCAACCCCCTTGCGGCGGCGGGGCACGGCGGGGAGTTCACCCAGCGCCCGTGCACTCTCCCACGTCTGATGCTCGGGACCGTTGTTCTCGGGATAGATCTTCGCGATGTCGGTCAACGGCAGCTTGCGCGTGCCCTGCTGCAGGGTCGCCTCGGTGAGGCGGACGCTGACATGGGTGCGGGCCGCGTGGACCTGTACGAGGGAGAAGCCGACGAGGATCACCGCGAAGATCATCATCACCGGCCAGTGGACCTGGCCGGGTCCGGCGATCTCCATCGCGAGTACGGCGCCGATCAGGATCGGGCCGATCGACACCACCCACCAGCTGCCGCCGGGTTCGTAGAACAGCACCTCGCCCTCGTCGACCGGCTCGGCAGGCTCGGGCGTGGGGGACGGTTCGTCGGCCGCAGTGTCGTCGGCCGCAGTGTCGTCGGCCGCAGTGTCGTCGGCCGCAGTGTCGTCGGCGGCCTCGGCCGTGGTGTCTGACTCGTCAGCGGTCTCCGCGACGTCGGGGATCTCGTTCGCCTCGTCGTCGGGGCGCGACTCGTCCGGTTCGGTCACGTCGGGGCGACTCACTTCTTGCTGGGCTTCGGCGGATTGGTGGCGGCGTACCAGGCCTCGGATTCCGGGCGGTAGGCCAACAGGGAGCCGAACAGACCCACCAGCGCCGCCACCAACGCGAACGCCAGGATGGGGAGTCCGAAGCTGACGATCAGCAGCATGATGACCACCACCAGCGTCAATGCAGAGAGCGATGACCGCCACCGGGCGTCACCGACGAAAGCCTTGCTCCCGATGAGGAAGTAGCAGACACCGATGATGGCCACGATGATGCCGACACCGATGGGCAGCAGGGTCGGGCCCGAGGAGACGATGCCCAGCACGATGAACAGGACTCCGAGCGCGACGAGAAGGCCACCCGACACCGTCCAGCACCGATAGGCCCAGACGACGAGTTTCGGTCGTTCGGCGGGATCAGGACTCACCACGTGATTCGTTTCCTTCGTTCGGCTGCGGACGCGTGGACTGGGTCTCCCCAGGAGGTTGTTGCCCGTCACCATACGGCCACGATTGTGGCGTCGCCCTCTGCTGGTCTCCCGGACCCGGCGACCACTGCGACCCGCCTGTGGGCGGTCCCGGCTGGCGGTGGGGCTGCTGAGGATGGTGGGGGTGCTGCGAGTACTGGGGGTGCTGCGGATAGTGGAAATGCTGTGGGTACTGAGGTTGCTGCGGGTACTGGGGCGGCTGCGGCGGGCGTTTACGGTGAGCGGCCATGTCGCGGCAGTACTGCTCGGATTCTCGACGGAGCAGGAGCACCGACGCACCGATTCCGGCGACCCCACTGATGACCATCGGGATCATCACCCATCGCGGCTCGACGTCGCCGAACAGACTGAACACCAGATTGACCGTGATGAACACGCCCATCGCGGCCACGATCAGGCGCGCCCAGTTGTAGCCGTTGCGGGTCAGCAGGACCAGGCCGGCAGAGACGACCGTCAGCACCACGCCGAAGATCGCGAGGACGACGATGAGGGTTCCGCTCGATGTGAGGAGGTCGACCTGCTCACGCGGGGTGTCGGCGGGCAGGGTGCGGATCTGCCGGTCCCACGCGTCACGCAGTGACGGGTACTGGCCGATGAACGCGACGATCTGACCGATGATCACCACCGCCCACAGCTCGGTGGCGATGGACATGGCGTCCGGGCGATCGGGACGGGTGCCCTGATCGGGTGGCGCCGGTTGGGTCGGTGCGGTCATGGCTCCAGGGTAATGAATGGCCGAACGCGTTCACCACACGATCGAGTCCACCGATCGATCTCTCGCACGCGCCGAACGGGCTCGTGTGTCCAATTTTCCTGAACCACGTCGAGTCCACGATCCAGCTGGATTGAGCCGAGTCAGAACGACTACAACCGCGACGATTCTCGCTCGATGCAACCACTGGTCCGGATGTGTGAATCGAACCATTCCGCGATGATTTCACCAGTCACCCTTGGATGCTCCATCGGTGTCAGGTGCCCGCTGTCGACAACCAGCTCAAACGCAGAGTTCGGCAGTCGCTCGGCAATGTTCCGCATCACCCGACCCGGACACAGCGGGTCCTCACCACCAGCCACGATCAGGGCCGGGCAGGTGATCCCAGCCAGATCGTCCAGATAATCGCGACGCGATTCCTGCGCCGCCAGCTGAGCCATCGTGCTTGCGGAGCCGATACGCTCGGCCATGCCGACGACACGATCGATCAACGTCGGATCCGCACTGATCGACTTCGCCGACACAAGACTCCCGAGGATTCGCTGCTGTTCCGCCCCGGACGATGCGCCGTTGGCGAGGCGCATCTTCGATTCACGCCAACCGCGGAACTGGTCGGGACGCGGTGCTCGCGCGTTGCTGGAAAGGACTACCATCCCAGCGATACGTTCCGGGGCGCATACGGCGAGGTGCATCGCGACGATGCCGCCCAAGGACAGCCCCACAACCGTGAATCGCAGAGGCGCCTCGGCAAGAATGTTCTCAGCTACAGCCGAGATCGAATCGCCGCGCAATGCCGCGTGATGAACGCGAGCCCCTTCCGGTAGGTGAGGTTCCATGTCCTCCCACAACTGGTCGTCGCACATCATTCCCGGGATCAGAACGATGTCGCCGACGAGCTCGACGCCGACCGTCACGGACTCAGTCGTCATCGGAAGATCGGGACACGAGTGACCACGGCGCGATGTACCCGTTCGCGTCGAATGCCACGTCCTTGTCGCGCGCCCGTTCCAGTACCTCTGCATCCCAGTCGATCCGAACCCGACCATCACCTCCGTTGATCACCACCATCTCGCCGGCGCCGTAGTCAAGCTGTTCAAATCGCCGCCACACCCCAGCAGGAATCGAAACGGTGTCACGGGGCTCCAGGATCACTGATCGCTCATCGGCACCTGTGTTGACGGTGATCTTCCACCTGCCGCTGCGGGCGATCATCGCCTGCGCCGCACTGTGCCGGTGGGTCAGCAGACCCTCGCCGGTGTGGGCCCGCAACCAAGCGAGGTTGAATCCGTGCGGGTTGAAAACGCGCGGTTCTTGGTCCCGGTCCTCGGTCATGCCGTACCCGATGACCAGCGCTAGTTCCGCTTGCCCACCTGGCAAGGTGCTGCAGATGAATGCCCGATCCGACCACCGCAGATCGTCTTCGGTGGTGATTCGGTGTCGCATCTCCTCAGGCGTGTAGTGCCGCAACACGTCGATCTCCTGCTGCGGCATCGGACGAATCAGGTCGGCGTCGGTCGGTTCGCCGTCCGGACTCTCGATCAGTTCGTTCTCGCGACTGAGGTACAGCCCGTAGTTCGCCGCCTCACGCAGCACAGACGGGCCCCACAGGATGCCGCCGGTGTCGTCCATGCCAAGGACGGTGAACAGCCACCCGTCGTCGGGCCCGACATTCGTGAAACCACGATAGATCCAGGTGGGTACCGTCACCACGTCGCCAACCGACGAACGGTATTCGCCCGCGGTACCGTCGACTCCCCATCTGAATAGCCAATCTCCGCTGAAGTTCAGGAAAACCTCGGCCGTGAAGTGCAGATGCAAGTTGTTGGTGATGCCATTCGGCATTGCGGCGGCACCGACGTTGAAACCGTGGGGTTCACGAAGGTTGATCACCTGATCAGAGTTCTGCGAAACGCCCGAACCGATCAGCGCATAGTTCTCCTTTCTGTCGGATCCAGGTGTCTTGCAATCGATGAATGCCTGATTGCAGCTCACCAGATCCGCTCGCCTGATGGTGCGCCGATCCAATTCGGCCTGGGTGACAGGAGTCGCCATGGTGTATCTCCTCAGAATGTCGTGACGGTGGGAAGGGCGAGTGCGCTCAGCCGCGCAGCATCGTCGGCCTCGAGCGAAAGGTCCAGCGCTGCCCAGCTTTCGGTCAATTGGGACACTGTGCGGCACCCGACGACGGGAACCGTTGGGAAGTCGGCCTCGAGCAGTCCGCGCAGCGCAAGGCACGTCGCCGTCACGTGGTACCTGCCGGCCACCTCGTTCAATTCCTCGGCGGCCCGCGCATTGCGCGGGGTGTCGTACCGGCGCACCGTTTCAGGCAGTTCCGCTCCGGAGCCCATCTTGTCGAAGTACCCCTTGGCCTGCGCGGAGTAAGGTACGGCCGGCATACCGCCGGACCGATGGATCTCGAAGAACTGTGCGTCCATGCACGTGAGATCCGGAGCGACGCTCTCCGGCCGGGGTACGGCGAGGCTCCACTCGAGCTGATTCGCCACGAAGCCCCGGATCCCGGACTCCTCTGCGTGGCGGATCGCCGACATCAGGCGGTCGGCGCTGAGATTACTTGCCGCGTAATGACGGATCGCGCCTTCATCGACAAGCTCCTCGAGCGTCGTCAGGATGTCCCCTATGGGACGTGCGGGGTCGTCACGATGCAGATAGTAGACGTCGATCGGCTCACCACCGAGGTTCTCGACACTCGCGTAGGCATCGGCGCGCAGAGCCGCACGCCCCAACCGCGGGACCGAGGACTCCGATAAATCGTGATGCCCGCCTTTGGTGGCCACCACGAAGGCGGAGCGACAACCACGCGACGCCATCCACCGACCCAAGGTCTTCTCACTACAGCTGCGCTCCGCATCGCGAATCCAGTCGGCGTACACATGTGCGGTGTCGATGAAGTTCCCACCCAACTCCGCGAATGCGTCCAGCAGCGCGAATGATTCGTCATCGTCGAGTGCCGAGCCGAACCGGTTGCCGCCGAGACACAGTCGCGACACGGTGAGATCGGTCCCAGGCAGCGAAACCTGAACCGAGGAAGATGCGGTGGTCATCGGTGGGCGGCTCCGGTCTCCGAGACGTCGAGTCCGGCCATCGACTCGAATGTCTCGAGAATCGACCAGATGTCCTGTTTTCCCAGACCTGCAGCCTGCCTCTGGGTCATCAGCTGCCGCACCGACGAGGTGAGGACCATGGGAACTGCGCTGTCGCGCCCCGCGGCCAGAACAAGGTCGAGATCCTTTGCTGCGGTGTCAATGTCCGACGGAGGATCGGTAAAGCTGCGCTCCTTGAGCATCGGGGCTTTCAGAGACAGCTGGATCGACCCCAGCGGACCTTCGGTCAGGATGTCGAGCATCTGCGACATGTCCACCCCGCCTATCTCGCCCAGGGTGAGCGCCTCGCCGATGAGAGCCGCGTACGCGCCCACGATCGCGCTGTGCACGAGTTTGAGGTACGCGGCAACCGTACCCTCGCCTACGTAGAGAACACGTGAGCCGAGGACGTTCAGCGCCGGCTCTGCGCGATCGAACGCAGAGTTGTCACCCGAGGCAAAGACGGTGAGCTCCCCCTTCTCTGCGAGCCCGATGCTGCCGGCGACCCGGCCGCATAGGAAGTCGACGCCTGCGCCTTCCATTGCGGCGGCAACCTCGGTAGTGGCTTTGGGCGAGGTGGTACTGAGGTCGAGGAACAGGTGCCCCCGGCCGGCGCCGTGGATGACGCCATCGACACCGAGAGCGACCTCGCGGAGGATGGCGTCGTTCATGATCATCGAGATCGTCAGGTCGGACCTCTTGGCGACCGCCGCCGGGGTCTCTCCGGTCTTTGCGCCCATCGCCGAGAGTTTCGCGCATTTGTCCCGATCGATGTCATAGACGACCACCTGATGGCCGGCGCTGAGCAGATTGGCCACCATCGGGGCGCCCATTCGTCCGAGACCAATGAAGCCGACTACGAGAGAGTTGTCCATGTCACGAAAGACTAGTCACGTCCGACTCATGGGTCAACCGGTCGACCAATTGAGTTATATTTTGACCTGCGACAGCTTCGTCCTACTGCTCGATGGTGTGGGCCAGATTCCGATTGGCGCTGCGCATGTGCGCGAACATGGCAGCGCGGGCGGCCTCGGCGTCACCCTCTTCGATCGCCTCGAAGATCGGGACGTGCACTGCCAGCGAGGACCGGGTCTCACCCATCGCCGTGATTACCCTGTTGGTCCAGACCTGCAGTAACGATCGAATACTGGACAACACACCGGCAAGTACGCTGTTACCACTCAGCTCAGCGATCTTGAGGTGGAATTGCACATCGGCCGCAATGTATTTGGCTAGATCCGTGTCGGCTTCTCTCATCTCGTCAACGATGACGCGTAGCTCCTCGAGCCCTTCCGCTGACCGCCGTTTCGCGGCCAGACCGGCCAAGATCACTTCGACCTCCGCGCGGGCCTCGGTGAGGTCTTTCACGCGTCGCTCACCAAGCAGGAGTCCCCATTCGATAATGCGGGGCAGCAGATCCGAACTCGACGCGGCGAGATAGGTGCCGTCGCCCTGTCGGACATCCAGCAATCCGAGCAGGGTGAGTGACTTCAAGGCTTCACGTACTGCCGAACGTCCGACGTCCAACGTCTCCGAGAGCGCGCGTTCAGACGGTATCTTCCCCCCCGGCGGGACTTGACCAGACAGCAGATACTCGATCAGCCGATGGGCGAGTTCCACACTCGCCGGCTGACGTCGCTCCACTCGCGTCAGGCTCGGCACATCCACTTGCGACACGAACTCACACTCCCTCTTACCGTCCACCACCACAGTATTCGACCGGTTGACCACTATAACGCGTTTCGGGCGCCTCGACATGTGGTGTCGTGACGCCCGAAACTCGAGACAGCTCAGCGGTGGTATTTGTCGGCAGCCAGCACGGTGCCACGCGTCTCACGGAAGCCGAGTGCGACACACACCAGAGAGATCGATGCGATCGCGCAGACATAGATCGGCACCGACCAGATCGTACCGGTCGCGGACACGAGGAACGTGGCCACCAATGGCGCTGTGCCACCGAATATTCCGAATCCCAGATTGTAGGCCATCGCACTCGCGCTGTACCGAACCTTGGTCGGGAACATCTCGGCCATGCTGACGGTCAGAGCGACGGAGATGAACATGATGGGAATCATGTAGATCAGCTGGGCCACCAGCGCCGCTGCAAATGTGTGTGCAAGGAGGATCTTGAACGCGACAGGAATACAGACGAACGTACTGATACAGGCAGCCAACAGCATGGGTTTGCGCCCGATACGATCCACCACCATTCCGGAGACGACCAACAAAGGCAGGAGGACGGCAAGCGCGATGAAGTTCGTGGCGAGCGCCTGCGCCTTGGGCATGTTCACATCGTCGCCTTGCAAATATCCTGGCAGGAACGTCATCCAGGTATACGACAACACTGCGTTTGTGATCGCGAAGCCCGCGAAGATGAGAATCGGCTTCCACTGATTCTGAAGCGCATCCACTACCGGCCGGCTGGCGATGACCTGGTCGGGCGCCCCCTCTTCGCTGGCCCGCCGCTGTTCCTCTTGAAGAGCGCGGAATTCAGGTGTCTCCGGGATGCGCAAGCGGAGAAACAGCCCCACAAGAGTCAACGGCATCGCCAGCAAAAAGGGAATCCTCCACCCCCACGTCTCCATCTGACCATCGCTGGCGAAGGTGGCCACCAACGCCGAAATCCCCGCACCGCAAAGCAATCCGAGAAACACACTCACCGACAGAAAGCTCGTGTAGAACCCGCGCCTCTTGGCGTCCGCGTATTCGACGATGAAGGCGACTGCACCTGCGTACTCACCACCCTGCACCAGGCCCTGCAACAGCCGTACCACCAGCAGGAACATAGTCGCGGCGAATCCCACTGCGGCGTAGCTGGGGAGAACGCCGATCAATGTCGTAAGCGCGCCCATCAAGATGATGGCAACGGCCAGCGCGTTTCGCCGACCCAATCTGTCACCAAACCTACCGAAGACGATTCCGCCGAAAGGCCGGACGAGGAATGAGGCCGCGAAGCCCGCATAGACGCCCAGCATAGCGGCGGTGTCGTCATGCCCGGGAAAGAACGACGTGGCCATGTATGGGGCGAGGAAGCCGTAGATGCCGTAGTCGAACTGTTCGATGAAGTTGCCAACGGTTCCGGCAAGAACCGGCTTGCGCAGGGAGACCTTCGGATCGGCCGGTCGCGCACCTCCGGTGGTCGGCGGCGGAACTGTTTTGGTTTGCGTGGCCAACGGAACCTCCATGGTGGACTTGGATCGTCTTGCTATCAGATGGTTTTCGAGCATGGCGGCCACCTCAGTAACCGCTCGCATCGGAGACTAGGGTCGTCAGCCGGCGAATCACACTGAGCCGGCGATTGGCTGCATCTCGTAGGAACGAGATGTCATTGCCCGGAGTGACGAGGTCCATGCCGCAGTCGACCATGTCGGCCGCAGCATCCTCTCCACCACAGAACGCACCGACAAAGATGCCGCGCGCGCGAGCTACCTGCACTGCTCGCCTGATGGCTTCCCGAACCGACTCTGGCATGGCGCCGCCCGGACGCTCACCGAGCGACATGGCCAGATCGTTGGGGCCAATGTAGATACCATCCAGTCCTTCGACTGCCGCAATCTCGTCGAGATTGTCGAGTGCGGAGCGTGATTCGATCATCGCCCATGTCAGCACCGAATCATTCGCGTGATCAACGTAGTCGGGGCCCCCATAAAGGAGTCCGCGCGACGGACCAAAACTACGGGTCCCCACCGGCGGGTACCGGCAGGCACCGACAAAGTCACGACACTGTTCGGCGTCATCGATCGACGGGCAGATGATGCCGTAAGCACCGGCGTCGAGAAGCTTTCCGATCTCGGCTCCGTCGAGTCGGGAGCAGCGCACCATCGGCACCGCAGGGCCGGCCGAGATGGCCTGCAGCAACGACACGGCGGTGTCGATGCCGAACATGCCGTGTTGCAGATCCACGGTCACACTGTCGAAGCCTGCATAGGAGAGCGCCTCGGCCGCATACCTGCTGTCGCTGGAGATCCAGGCATTCGCGGCCACAAGCCGCTTCGACATCAGCTCCTGAAGATGGTTAGGTCGCATCATAGCCTCCCGACCTGGTTAGACACCGGTCGGTTCATCGCCACGAGCGCGGGCGACCTGGGCCAGAACCGCGAGTTCGTCGTAGACACGCCATTCCCTGATAATCTTGCCGTCGCGGAATTGGAAATGCGAGACGCCGAAGATCTCCACCGGACTGTTTGTCACCGGTCCGTATTGCGGCACACCGGAATAGGTCCCGTTGAGAACCCACACCACGGACACGCGGGTGCCGTGGAACGAGTCCTCGTTGAAGGCGACGTCATAAATCTGGACCTGCGCGTCCGGAAACGGACCGAACAGGTGGTCGAGTTCGGTCTTGTACCCGTCGCCTCGGGCATGGGTGCGGTAACGGGTGGTCTCGATGATGATGTCGCGACCGAAGTAGTCCGGAACCAGATTTCGCAGATGTTGGTTCCAGACCTCATCGACCATCGCGACCACGAAATCATCCTCGTCGCAATCAGTCTCGGGACGGCAGCCCGACACGCCCTCCACGAGAGGGTTCGACGGCGCATCGCCGAGCAGGCCGGCACGCCCTTTCTCACCGAGTAGCCCGATGCTGGGCGAGAACGCGATCTGTCTCCCAACGGCTTGGACGTCGTGCCCGGACTGCTCCACCACGGCCCACTCGTCCCGAACCACCCACTCCTCGGCGACCATGGCATCGCGCACCAGACATACCGCGATGTTCCTCGAGACGGTGTGCTTGAAGGTCGGCGGACCGTACTGCCAGAAACCTTCCTGCTTGCCGCAGTTGATGATGCGATGCGAGCTGATCCAGGTGTCCTCGTCGCGGGCCTCCCAGATGACGTCTTCACCTGTGAACAGCCGGTGAGGGTATGCGGCGTTCTTCTGTAGACATGCCTGGATGATCGGTTCGTTTCCCACGATCGTGCCGTAGGCACCGTGCACCGGGATGTCATGCCGATAGTGATCGCGAATCTGCCCCATCCCCCGTGGCTCCCAAATCCGATCTGTCCACTGCAGGATGTAGTCCTCCGGATCGGCATAGGGGGCGTAGGCAGACTTGCTCAACTCGATCATGGCGCTCCGTTCATGCGGCTGTTGACGTGATGCAGACCACACTAACCAGATAAACCAAAATTGGTCAACCGCTCGACCACTGCGCTACCGTGGCTGTCACATCGCGATATGCGGTGTCGGCAGACATCGATAGACAGGAGCGCTCGGCAATGGTGAACACCGAGGTTGCGGAGCTCATATCGCTGGCAACGCAGATGATGCGGGATCGTCGCAGAGTCCTGGTGCTCGACGACGATCCGACGGGTTCACAGACCGCCTCGGGCGCGCCCGTGGTCACCGACTTTTCGCCCGAATCGATTACCTGGCTCTTGCGCAACGCAACTCCGACGGGATTTGTACTCACCAACTCTCGTTCACTCGACGCAGCGGCCACCCGCGCCATGACCCGCGACATCCTTCAGACCGCAAACCGTGCCGCCACCGATCTCGGCGTCGACCTGTCGTTCCTCAGTCGGTCGGATTCCACTCTTCGCGGCCACTTTCCACTCGATGTCACACTCATCAACGAGCTCGTTCCCACAGGAAAGTCCCGTCTGGTGGTCGTCTGTCCCGCCTATCCTGCCGCAGGCCGAATCACCCGTGACGGCTTACACCTAGTTCGGTCCGGGGAAAATTGGGTCCCCGTGGGCGAGACCTCTTTCGCGAAGGACGCCACGTTCGGATTCTCGAGTTCGACTCTGCCGGAGTGGGTGGAGGAACGCTCCGCCGGTGAGTGGAGAGCGGCGGACGTCGCCGTCATCTCGCTGTCCGACATACGCCGCGGAGCCGATCACGTCGGACGTCTGCTTCGCCGGCACGCGTCGCCGACCGGCTCGATCCCGGTGTGCGTCGATGCCGAAACAGAAGCAGACCTGGACACGATCGCGGAGGCATTGGAAAGCGCCGAGAAGTCGGGTGTCACGACGATCGTGCAATGCGGCCCCTCACTGGCGCGCGCACGAGGCGGTCTCCAACACAGCCGACGTCTGAGCCCCGCCGACCTCGCTCGTTCGATGGACTCGACGTCGGATGCGCATGGCCTGGTGGTTGTCGGCTCACATGTCGGATTGACCACGGCACAGCTTGCGAAGGCCGACAAGCTCGACGGCATCGTCACCATCGAACTTCCGTCTGCCGAATTGATCGACACTGATCGCAGGTCGTCCGTCATCGAGTCGGTGATACGTCGGTGCACAGACGCGCTGGCGAAGTCCGATGTTGTGTTGCGGACCAGCCGTGCGGTCACCACCGGTCGAGACGCCGCAGAGAGTCTGTCGATCGCGGCTCAGATCGCTGAAGCGCTGAGCACGGTGACACGCGCTGTCATCACGGCGCGTGAGCCGAAGTGGATCATCGCAAAAGGCGGTATCACGTCATCCGACGTCATCACGAAAGTCCTGCGCATGACGCGGGCAAGGGTTCTGGGCCCGATTCTCGACGGGATCGTCCCCGTCTGGATCGACCAATCCCGCTCCGGGCCGCTATGCGTGGTTTTTCCGGGCAATGTCGGAGACCCCGACAGCCTGCGCGACGTCATCACCACCCTGCGCGAAGTGAGTCGATGAGAGTATCCCTTCGACACACCGAGAGGAAGGAAGCCTCGTGCCCCGCTTCTCACTGACCGCCGCCATCGCGGAAGGCGTAACGCACGGAAGCATTGTCGGCGCATTCACCTGCTACAACCTCGAACAACTCGCGGGAGTGGTTCGAGCCGCTGAGAGCACCACCCAGTCAGTCTGCCTTCTCCTGGCCGAAGGAGCGTTCCGTTCGGCCCTCGGGCCGGCGCTGTGTCGCGCTATGGTCTCCGCCGCCGAGCAGGCGACCGTGCCTATCGCGATTCAGCTCGACCACACACGCGACCTCGAATTGATGCGGCGGGCCCTGGATCAGGGCGTCACCGCGGTGATGGCGGACGGTTCGACGCTTCCCTATCCGGACAACGTCCGGTTGGTCACGGACGCGCGAGCCATCGCCATCCGCTATGGCGCGTCCGTCGAAGCCGAACTCACGCACATTCCTGGCGACGAAGACCGAGCTGTCGCCGTCGCGACGACCACCGGCACCGATGTGAGCCGTGCCGTCGAATTCGTCGATCAGACCGGAGCAGACCTCCTCGCGGTCGCGATCGGAAACGTCCACGGTGCCTATGCCACCCCTCCTCTGCTCGACCTCACACGACTATCCCGATTGCGCGCGGCGCTGCACCTGCCCCTCACGTTGCACGGGACCTCCGGTGTACCGGACGATCAAGTCCGCAGCGCCATCGTCAATGGTATCCAGAAGATCAACGTCAACACCGAACTCCGCCGGTCCTACCTCGACGCCGCCCATGAAACGACTCGGGACGAACTCAGCTCTGCCAACCTCCTGGCAATCGGCGCTCGCCTCTCCGCGGCCGTGGAGGCGACCACCGCGGTCCATCTCGACCGTTGCCGCCACCGGCAAGCCCAACACGATTGATCCTCAACGTGTTTCACCCAGATGTTCAACCCACCGATAGAGAAAGGATCACGTATTCATGTTGCTCTCCAAGGACGTGTATGCCCCATTCGACACCCCGGAGGAGTACATCTGTGGGTGGACCGACCTGATCTGGGATGACTTCGGGTTCGGTCGACTGCCCGAGCACTATGCGAAAGACGTTGTCGTGCATGGCGCCTACGGAATCATCCGGGGCGCCGAAGACGTGATCGCCAACTCGATGGTGAAGAAGAGTACCTTCCCCACTCGGGTCGGCACCGCCGAAGACGTGATCTGCGAACCCCGCAGCGATCGTTCGTTCATCAGCCACCATCGTGTATTCCACTCCGGCCCTCAGGCCGGACTCGGCCTACACGGTCCTGCGACGCTGAACAATTCGGAATCGCGTAACATGGCGATCTGTCTGGTGCGTGACGGCCTCGTTGTCGAGGAATGGGTGGTCCGGGACGAATACCGCGTCTGCACCACACTTGGCCTCGATCCCGAAGCGGTTGCACGTCAGTTGGCGTTCTCCACCGATCCCGAAGGGCTGTTCGGCACCACGGCGCCTGCGGACGTTGTGACCGCGGGAGAATCGGGCACACGGCCGGACACGCATTCCGACGAGGCCGAGTTCATCCGCGAATTCATTGAGGAAGTGTGGAACAACCGTCGCCTCGAGCGCGTCCCCGAGTTCACGCTGCGCGATCTGTTCCTGGAAACCACCCGAGCGCGGGTCCGCACCCGGCCGCTGAACTATCAGGTCGACCTCATTCAGATGCTCGCGCCGTTCCCGCATGCCGAGATCGAGGTGCGCGACATCGCGGTCAGCACGGCCCCGGAGCAGGGGACCCGGGTCGGAGTCCTGTGGCGCCTCACCGGCGCATACTCGGGCGTGCCCCTCTATGGCCCGGTCACCAACTCTCCGATCGAGATACTCGGATCGTCGCAGTTTCTGCTTCGCGGTGGCCGCATCATCCGCGAATGGCGAGTGTTCGATGAGGTCGCTGTGATGGCGCAGGTCGCCAGGGCCCGCGGCGACGTCCCCCGCCTCGGCGATCAGACGCCTACGTCGAGCCCCAAGCATCAGTAGTCGGCGGGCGGTGCCGGGCGGCAGGCTTCCGCGCACGGCACTGCCCCACCCCTCGACCTCCCCGAAAGGCTCTCGATGACCACGACGACTCGTGTTCCAGACGACGACCTCCCTCTATATGGCACACAGACCTCGTTGTCGTTAGACAACTTCGCCGGACCAGGCCGTACCTTGGGCACTGTTCCAGCCTTTGTTCGCAACTACGCGTACGTGAAGCTTGCTGCAGCTCAGGCCAATTGCGATGTTGGCAGGCTCGAGAGCACCCATCGCGATGCGATCGTCGCTGCCTGCCGAGAGGTGGCTGCCGGAGCGCATTCGGCCCAATTCCCTTCCGCTCTGGTACTCGGCGGCGGTGGGACGACGACGAACATGAACATGAACGAGGTGATTGCATCTCGAGCCTCCCAGATAGCCGGGATGTCGATCCATCCGAACGATCATGTGAATGCGTCTCAGTCGACCAACGACACTTATCCGACGGCCATGGCACTCACCGTATTCGAGCTCGCCGAGGAACCGTTGACCGCGCTCGACCGGCTGATCGCCGTCCTCGATGACAAAGCCGCGGAGTTCGAGAACACCCCCCACCTGGGTCGCACCTGCCTTCGCGATGCCGTCAGCCTGACGGCCGGACAGTCACATCGAGCCCAATCCGCCGCGATCCACCGAGTCGCCGACGGCGTGCGGCGCGCCGTACAGTCGATGACCACGATTCCGTTGGGCGCGACCGCAATCGGCACTGGGCTCGGTACGCCGGATGGTTACCGCGAGGCCGCGGTCGGTCATCTGACTCGGGCCGCCGGCATCGAACTCCATTCGGCCCCAGATCCGTTCGACGCCTTGGCCCATCTCGACCCCTATGCCGAGATCAGCTCAGCTGGTGCACGCGCTGCGATCACCCTGGCCAAGATCGCCGCTGACGTTCGACTGCTGTCCTCAGGTCCGACAGGCGGTGTCGGCGATCTGACGATCCCAGCCGTTCAAGCCGGCTCATCGATCATGCCGGCCAAGGTCAATCCGGCGATCCCTGAGTACGTGATGCAGCTCAGCTATCGAGTGAGGGGTACCGCGTATACCGTCGAATGTGCGGTCAGTGCAGGCGAACTCGAACTCAACGTGATGGAGCCGGTGATTCTCGACTCTATCGTCACCATCTTCGCCGACCTTGCCGCCGCCGCATCGTCGTTCGCTGATCGTTGCGTCTCAGGAATCTCGTGGAACGGCCCCCGACGTGAAGGAAATCTGGCCGCCGCAATGGACGACTGGGTGACCCTCGCGTCATCCTCTGGCTACGAAACCGCCACCACCCAATATCGCACGAGCACTTGGGCAGAATCATCGCACGAGCCGACGAAGTAGGGGTCTGATGACCGAGCGCCGCCGCATCGTCCTGTGCACTCTCGGCGGGACGATCGCCGCGGTGGGATGCCCGGGGGTGAATGGGGTAGCGCCAACCAGCGATACGCCACTCCTGGGCGAGAAGCTCGACGTCTCGGGCCTGGACCTGGAGCTCAACGAGCAGCGGATCAGCACTCTCCCCTCCGCTGCAATAGATTTCATGCTCATACATCAGGTACTCGCCCACGCGGAGAGCGCTGCCGACGAAGGCGCGTCAGGCGTGGTGGTAACGTCCGGCACCGATATGCTCGAAGAAGTCGCCTTCGCGCTGAGCCTTCTGTGGACGAAGCATATTCCGATCGTGGTCACCGGTGCGATGCGCCACCCGGGGTCGGTGAGTCCTGACGGGGACGCCAACCTGGTCGCGGCCCTACGAGTGGCCTCAGATTCACGGAGTCGAGGCCTCGGATGTGTCGTCGTGATGAACGACCGAATATATGCACCGTGGCTACTGCAGAAACGCCACAGCACCAACGTCGACGCCTTTGGTTCGGCACTGTCCGGACCGCTCGGCGAGGTGGACGAGGGTAACGTCCACCTCTTCTCACGACCCATCACCGGTTACTCGCTTCGCCTACCTGACGACGCCGAGTTCCCACCTGTCGCACTCATCCGACCCGGACTCGGCGACGACGGACGCCTCCTCGAGTGCCTGACCGATCTCGGCTACCAGGGACTCATCGTGGAGACTGCCGGTGGTGGATCCGTGCCGCCATGTTGGATGAGGGTTCTCGGACGAATCGCCAGGCAGATTCCTGCGGTCTACGCATCCCGAACGGGATCAGGGCCCGCACTCCGGTCCACTTACGCCGGTCCCGGTGCCGAAATCGACTTGCAGGATCAAGGGCTGATGGCTGCAGGCCTACTCGACGGCCCGAAGGCACGTGTGCTGTTGACCCTGCTCCTCGCCAGAGGAACCTCGCGGCCCGGCATTCGCGACGCCATGTCCGCATACGGGGCATAGTCATCGTCCCAGAGAGCCCGGACTGGCGATTCAGTTCAACCGACTCGCGACCTCGGTCGCCCAATACGTGAGGATGATCGAGGCGCCGGCACGCTTGATGGAGGTCAGCGATTCGAGGATGGCCGCGTCGCGGTCGATCCAGCCACGTTCTGCGGCCGCGGTGATCATCGCGTACTCGCCGCTGATCTGATACGCCGCCACCGGGACGTCGGCGACCTCGGCGGCGTCCCGGACGATGTCGAGGTAGCTCATCGCGGGTTTGACCATCACGAGATCGGCGCCCTCCTCGAGGTCGAGGCGGATCTCCCGCAGTGCCTCGATCCGATTCGAGGCGTCCTGCTGATAGGTGCGGCGATCCCCTTCCAGCGACGACCCGACGGCCTCGCGGAACGGGCCGTAGAAGGCCGACGCGTACTTGGCGGCGTAGGCCAGGATGGCGGTGTCCGTGAGCCCCTCGGCGTCGAGACCGGCGCGGATCGCGGCGACCTGACCGTCCATCATGCCGCTGGGGCCGAGCAGGTGGGCACCCGCGCGCGCCTGCGCCAGCGACATGGACACGTACCGGTCCAGGGTGGCATCGTTGTCGACCCGCCCCCGGTCGTCGATGACCCCGCAATGCCCGTGATCGGTGAACTCGTCGAGGCACGTGTCGGCCATCAGCACGGTCGAGTCGCCGAGGTCGGCCGACAATGTCCGCAGGGCGCGATTGAGCACGCCTTCCGGATCGTCGGCGCCCGATCCGACGGCGTCCTTGTCGTCGGGGGCCGGGACACCGAACAACATCAGCCCCCCGACACCGGCGCGGACCGCCTCGTCGGCGGCCTTGCGCAGTGAGTCGGGCGTGTGCTGGACGACGCCCGGCATCGACGAGATCTCGCGCGGCTCGTCGATGCCGTCGGCGACGAACATCGGCAGGACCAGATCCTGCGGTGCGACGACGGTCTCGGCCACCAGGCGCCGCAGCGCCGGAGTGGACCGCAGTCGGCGGGGACGGATCACCGGTGCCATGGACGCATTCTCCTTTGCTTGCGAGCCCTTCGAGACGCTTCGCTCCTCAGGGAACGGGGGACGCTTCGCTCCTCAGGGAACGGTAGTCAGGACCGCGACCGCCGCGACTTCTTCCGCGGAGGCGGCAGCGCACCCTCGGCACGCAGCCGCGCGGCGTGCTCGGCGAGTGCGTCCACCAGTTCGGACACCGAGGCGCTCTCCGGCTGCACGTCCACGCGCAGACCGAATTCCGTTGCGGTCTCGGCAGTCTTGGGGCCGATGCACGCAACGATGGTGCGCGCGTGCGGCTTTCCGGCGATACCGACGAGGTTGCGGACAGTGGAGCTCGAGGTGAAGCACACGGCGTCGAAGCCACCGGTCTTGATCATCTCGCGCGTCTCAGCGGGCGGCGGAGCAGCCCGGACGGTGCGGTATGCGGTGACGTCGTCGATCTCCCAACCGCGTTCACGCAGCCCCTCCGAAAGGGTCTCGGTCGCGATGTCTGCGCGGGGCAACAGGATTCGGTTGACCGGATCGAAGACGTCGTCGTACGGCGGGAAGTCGTCGAGCAGTCCGAGCGAGCTCTGCTCGCCGGAGGGAATGAGCTCGGGCTGGATGCCGAAGGTACGCACCTTCTCCGCGGTCGCCTCGCCGACGCAGGCGATCTTGACACCGGAGAAGGCCCGGGCGTCGAGACCGAACTCGGCGAACTTCTCCCAGACAGCGCGCACCGCGTTGGTGGAGGTGAACACCACCCACTGGTAGCGGCCGTCCACCAATCCCTTGACGGCCCTTTCCATCTGGGCTGGGCTCCGCGGCGGCTCGACGGCGATCGTCGGCACTTCCTTGGGGATGGCACCGTGCGACTGCAGGCGATCGCTCATGTCGCCGGCCTGATCCTTGGTACGCGGCACCAGCACGGTCCAGCCGTACAGCGCCCGCGATTCCCACCACGAGAGCTTGCCGCGGTGGCCGACGACCTTGCCGATGGTCAGGATCAGCGGGCCGACGAGCGCGTTGCCCTGTTCGTTGAGCGAGGCCAGCGTCGACTCGATGGTCCGCTGGGCGCAGGTGGTGCCGTTGACGGTGATGGCGACCGGGGTCTGGGCGGCCATACCGTGTTCGGTCAGCGCGCTCGCGGTCTCCGCGAGGTGTCCGGCGGTTGCGTGCAGCACCAGCGGGCCGGGGGCCGCGGCGAGCGCCGCCCAATCGACACCCTCGGACCGTACATCGGCCTCGGTGTGACTGGATCCGAGCGGCATGCCCGCGTAGCTCGGCACCACGGACGCGGCGGGGAGCCCGGGCAGAACCTCGAACTGCACCGACGACCGCGCGACGGCATTCACCTCGGCGAGCACCGAGTCGGTGGTGAGGGGATCACCCGAGACCACTCGCACCACGTCGTCGCCCGCCCTGGCGGCTGCCACGAGGGTCTTGGCGACCTCGGCCGGATCGCCGAGCGCCGGATGCACCACCGATGTCTCGTCCGAGTCGCCCTCGACGTCGGGGTCGGCGGCCTTCGGGGATTCGGCGTCGGCCGGATCGGACTTACCTGGGTCGACCTTCGTGGCGGCGTCCTTGGTGGCGTCCTTGCCCGCGTTCTTGCCCGACCGTGCCGACGACTCGGATTCGACGCGATTGGCCGCGCCGATCATGTCGACCACACCGGCCGGGACGTCGGGATCGATGTAGGCCGTGGTGGCCTTCTCGATGACGTTTCGGGCGCGCACGGTCAGCAGGTCGGGGTCACCTGGTCCCGACCCGACGAACAGGATCCGTCCCGGATTGACCTTTTTCGTACGGCTCATGAGTTCGCACTCTCCTGCCCCTGTCGGAGCTGCAGTTCTCTCTGCTACCGGAGTCGCGAGGGTGAGTGGGCTCGATTGTCGCGACCCGCTCACCAAGGGCGCCGAGGGCGCCGCTAGGCTTGCGAACCGCGGCCGACGAGCACGCCCGCTCCCAGCTCCAGCAGTTCGGCGGCGAGATCCTTGCCGAGTTGCTCTGCACGATCGACGGGTCCCACCACCGAGGCACGGATCACATCCGATCCGTCCTCGGCCGCCACTGCCGCGCGGAGCGACAGTTCGGCGAAGATGCGCCCGTCGTCGTCGATCGACTCGACCACCTCGGCGATCGCTCCGACCGGGGCGGTGCACCCGGCCTCGAGGGCCGCGAGCACCGATCGCTCGGCGTCGATCGCCGTATGTGTGGACGCGTCGTCCAACTCGGCGAGTATTCTCACCAGTTCGGCATCGTCGGAGCGGCACTCCACGGCCAAGGCCCCCTGTGCCGGCGCCGGTAGCATGACCACCGGCTCCAGCGCCTCGCTGACCTCATCGGCCCTGCCGATGCGTACCAGACCGGCTCTGGCGACCACGACCGCATCGAGTTCACCGCTGGCGACTTTGCCCAACCGAGAGTCAAGGTTGCCTCGTAGGGGGCGGATTTCCAAACCGAGACCCAATGCTCTAAGCTGTGCCGCCCGGCGTGGCGCCGAGGTCCCGACCGTGGACCCGGGAGGCAGTTCCCCGAGCACCATCCCATCCCTGCTGACCAGCGCATCTCTGGGATCCTCGCGGGGCGGGACGGCGGCGATGGTCAGTCCGGATTCCGGTGCCGTCGGCAGATCTTTGTACGAGTGGATCGCGACGTCGATCTCGTCGTTGTGGAGCGCGACGCGGATAGCCGTGGTGAACACCCCGACGCCGATCTCGGCAACCGGCGCCTGCGAGGCATCACCGGCGGTCCGGATGATGACCAACTCGGCCGGGTGCCCGGCGGCGATCAAGGCATCGGCGACGGTCTGGGCCTGGGTGGTGGCCAGCAACGAACCACGAGTACCGATGCGGATCACGTTGCTGTCGGCTCCCGCGCTCACTGCTCGGTCCGGCCGGCGTCGCCCATCTCCGGCGCCGAGACCGATTCCGCGGCACCCGGTCTGAGCTCGAAGAGTTCGCGCAGCGCCTCGGCGTAGTGGTCGCCGTTCGGGGTCGAGGCGAGTTGCTTCACCCGGACGGTCGGGGCGTGGAGCAGCTTGTCGACGACACGTCGCACGGTCTTGGCGACCTCGTCGCGCTGCGGGTCGTCGAGGCCGGGCAGTCGGGTCTCGAGGCGCAGGATCTCCGCCTCGACGACGTCGGCGGCGCGCTGACGCAGCGCGGCGACGGTCGGGGTCACCTCGGCCTGACGCTGGTGGGTCAGGTAGTCGGCGAGTTCGGCGGCCACGATGGACCGTGCGGCGTTGGTGTCGTTCTCCGCGGCCTGGGTCTCGGAATCTCCGCGCAAGCCCTCGATGTCGACGACGTGGACGCCGGGCAGCCGTCCGGCGGCGGGGTCGACGTTGCGAGGCAGGCCGAGGTCGCAGATGACCAGCGGGCGCCCATCGGTCCGGGCAGCGAGCGCCGAGTGCACCTCGCCGACGCTGACCACCGTTCCGACCGATCCGGTGCAGGTGACCACGACGTCGGCGACGGCCATCGCGGCGGGCAGCTCGTCCAACCCGGCACCGCGGACCGCGATGCCGTGATTGGCGGCGATGTTGCCTGCGAGGTGTTCGGCGTTGGCGACGGTGCGGTTGACCACGACGAGATCGCGGACACCTTCGCGGGCGAGCTGCGCGGTCGCGAGGCCGCCCATCGCCCCGGCACCGACCACAACGGCCGAACGCAGCCCTGAGGTGGTCGCGGTGCCCTCTGAGCTCGACAGGACGGCCTGCGCCCGATGCAGTGCCACCGAGACGACGGAGGCACCCGCGCGGTCGATCCCCGTCTCGGTGTGGACGCGCTTGCCGACGCGCAGCGCCTGCTGTGCGAGTTCGTGCATGACCCGGCCGGTGGACTGATTCGCATCCGCGTCCAGGTAGGCGTTGCGGATCTGCCCGAGGATCTGCTGCTCGCCGACGACCAGCGAGTCGAGTCCGGCGGCGACGGTGAAGAGATGTTCGACGGCCGCCTCCGAGTAGCGGACGTAGGCGTGGCGGGTCATCTCCGTGACGGTCATCCCCGAATGGTCGCCGAGGACCGCACCGACCGCTTCGAGTGCGGGGTGGAACGCGTCGACCACCGCGTAGATCTCCACGCGGTTGCACGTCGAGACGAGCATCGCCTCGGAGATCGCCCGTGACGACAGCAGTGCGTCGACGAGCTTGGGTCGATCGTGGTCGGAGACCGCCAACCGCTCGAGCACCTCCACGGGTGCACTGCGATGCGAGACCCCGAACAACAAAACACTCACGCCGTCACCGTTTCCTCACCCGTGGGTGAGCCCATTCGATCCATACGGGTCCCACCCATTGCGGGTTTCCTGTTCGACGCACGCACACCCGTCGTCCGACCGGCCGAGGCCGATCCGGGACGCGTTCGCGTCGCGTTGAACGCCAACACCTGTAGCTCCAAGGCTAGATCAACCTGTCGGACGACAACATCGGAGTCCGTCCTCAGTGTCATTTGAGTGACGTTGAGCAGTTGTCGGACACCGGCCCCGGTGAATGCGTCACACGCGGCCTGAGCGGTGGCGTCGTCGGTCGCGATGACCCCGATCTCGATTGCCTCGGCGCCGTGACCTGCGCAGACATCGGCGATCGTGGACAGCGGCGCGATCACCGGGCCACCCGGCTCGATGATGCTGCCGATCAGGGTCGGGTCTGCGTCGAACATCGCCACGACTCGGAATCCGCGACCGAATCCGGCGTGCGCGAGCAATGCACTGCCGAGCCGTCCCGCCCCGGCGAGCGCCACCGCGTGCGCGCTGTCGGTGTGCAGGGCGAGGGAGATCCGTGCCGTCAGCCGTCCGACGTCGTAGCCGACCCCACGCACGCCGTTGGCGCCCACATGGGACAGATCTTTGCGCAGGATCGCCGAGTTGACGCCGGCCGCCGTTGCCAGCTGGACGCTGGAGGCCACCAGGACGCCCTGCTCGCTGAAGGACCGCAGCACGTGAAGGTAGGTCGCCAGGCGGGTCACCGTCGGTTCCGGGATGTCCGGGCTCACCGCGAACGTGTCGTCCGCCGAGGACGTGGACACCGACTTGTCGGATGTGGGGGCCTCAGAGCCTGTCGCGCTGCCGCTCACGGTCTGGTCATCCTCCTCCGGCCGTCGGCGGAAACCACCCGCCATCCCCCATCCAGATCCCCGTACCGGACCTCAGCGTATACCGCGCGACAACCTCTTCCGCCCCCGACCGCCGAGTCCCGTCAGCCTCACTGTCCTCAGCCGTCACGCCTCGCCAGATCGGCCCGCAGGCGGGGCTCGTCGATCTCCCAGTAGCTGTGTTCCTCGCCGTCGAGCAGCAGCACCGGCAGCCGGTCGCCGAACTCCGCTCGCACCGTCGGATCGCCGTCGTCGGCGGCCCGATCCACGTCCACCTCGTCGAAACCGGTCCCGAGTTCGGAGCAGATCCTGGCGAGGTCGGCGCGGGCGGTGGCGCAAGCCGAACAGTCCGCTCGCGTGAGCAACGTCAACGGCATGGCGCGTTCCACCGATCACCTCCATCGCGGCCGCGTCGTCGGCCTTGTTCCGTCAGCCTTGTCACAGCGCCAGTGTGACACCCTCACGATCGAGCCCGACTAGTCTGGACCGTGGCTACTGTGGACATCCGGAGACGGAACCGAAGGCGTGGGAGGTTGACCTGTGGGCGAAGCTCCGGACGGCGCCGGGAGCGAAGCGAGCGGGCCACCTGGGCACGGCGCCGGGAGCGAAGCGAGCGGGCCCGAGGTCGACAACACCGATGCCACCACCCCGGCCCTCGATGAGACCGCGCTCGATGGTGAGGACTGGGAGACTCACGCCGAGAGCATCGATCCGTCGGGAACCGGCGGCGACGACGGACTCGACGACTCGGGCGGCGACGACACCGTCGATGATGACGAGGACGCCTCACGGGTAGCCACCTGGATCTCCGAACGTGCCCGCGCCACCAGCGGTCGCTTCCGACAGACGGCTCACGAACTACGTCAGGCCCTGGCCGGTGAGGCGAGCGCCCGGGTCGCCGTCGACACGCTGCGCGCCCGGCCACCGTCGGACGAGGAACCCCCGGAGACCCCGCGTGATCTGACCGCCGCTGCGTTCTTCGACGTCGACAACACTCTTGTTCAGGGCGCGTCGATCATCCACTTCGCCCGTGGCCTGGCCGCGCACAAGTACTTCACCTACGGTGACATCCTCGACTTCGCGTGGACGCAGGCGAAGTTCCAGATCACCGGCAAGGAGAATCCCGACGATGTCGCGGAAGGTCGCGAGAAGGCGCTCTCCTTCATCGCCGGACGCCAGACCTCGGAGCTGATCCAGCTCGGCGAAGAGATCTACGACGAGTACATCGCCGACAAGATCTGGCCCGGCACAAGGGCTTTGGCACAACGTCATCTGGACGCGGGTCAGCAGGTGTGGCTGGTGACGGCAACGCCGGTGGAACTCGCGCAGACGATCGCCGAGCGTCTGGGGCTGACCGGCGCCCTCGGTACCGTCGCCGAGAGTGTCGACGGCGTGTTCACCGGTCGACTCGTCGGCGACATCCTGCACGGTCCCGGCAAGGCGCACGCGGTGCGCGCGCTGGCGATCCGGGAGGGTCTGAACCTCAAGCGCTGCACCGCATATTCGGACTCGCACAACGATGTGCCCATGCTGTCCCTGGTCGGGACGGCGGTGGCGATCAACCCGGACGCCGACCTCCGCGAGGTGGCCAAGGTGCGCGGTTGGGAGATGTACGACTTCCGGACCGCCCGCAAGGCGGCGAAGTACGGCGCGACGACGGCGTTGGTGCTCGGCGCGGCCGGCGCGGGTGCGGCGACCGCGACGAGGTTCTGGCGGCAGACCCGGAACTGAGGCCCGGATTGCTGTCGGCGCGAAGTCGGTTGCCGTCGGCGGGAAATGGGTTGCTGTCGGCGGGGGATGGGTTGCTGTCGGCGGGGGCTACAGCGTAGCGACATCCGACATCGGATCGATCAGCACCTTTGCGTGATGCTCGGCGCCGGCGAGCGCGTCGAACGCCGCCTGCACCCCACCGAGTCCGACGGTTGCGGTGATCAACGGACTCGGGTCCACCTCGGCGTCTGCGATCATGTGCAGGGTATCGCGGAATTCGCCTGGGTCGTAACCGAAGACGAAGCGAAGATCGATCTCCTTGTTGATCGTCATGGCCGGCCGGAAGGTGTCGGGCTGCATGCACACGCCGACCACGACGACCCGTGACCGGAACGGCGCATGGGACACGATGTCCTCGATGATGCCGGGCACGCCGACACACTCGAACACCACCGGTCCCCGCGGTGTCGCACCGACGCGTTCGGCGAGCCGCATCACCTTCCACCACGGCACACCGGGGATTCGCTGCAGTTCGTGCATCGCGCCGAACGCGGTGTCGAACAGGTCGCTCGCGCGGGTCAGGTACTTGCGCTTCTCGGTGCACGCGTCCCACGGTGACTCGGCCGTCGGGTCGACCACGACGTCTGCCCCGCAGCGTCGCGCGAGCGCCCGGCGACCGGCCGAGAGGTCACTGGCCACCACCGATCGGACTCCTGCCGCCTTCAGCATCAGGATCACCGCGAGCCCGATCGGTCCGCAACCGATCACCACCGCGACGTCACGCTTGCCGACGTCACCGCGCCGGACCGCGTGGTGCGCGACCGCCAACGGCTCGGTGAGGGCGGCGAGATCCGCCGTCACGTTGTCGGGCACCGGCATCGTCAGGTCCTCGGCCACCAGCAGCAGGTCGGCGTAGGCGCCCGGCGCATGCACCGACAGGCCGGTGAGGTGCGCGTCGTCGCCGTGCTTGATCATCGGCAGGGCAACCACCGATGTCCCCGGCGCCCAACGCTTTCGACACCCCGGCCCGTACGCGACCACGTCACCGGTGAACTCGTGCCCCATGACCACTGATTCCGTCGACCGCATGAATCCGCCGTAGCCGACCTCATCGGCCACGGCGGCGCTGGCGTCGCAATGCGTACGCGCGTGGAGGTCGGAGCCACAGATACCCGCCCTGATGACGCGGATCAGTACCTGTCCCGGCCCCGGTGTCGGTATCGGGAGCTCGACCACCGACAACTCACCGTCGCGGCATGCCACAGCCTTCATCTTCGGTCCCCACCCTTCGTCGCCTCGCTGTCTTCCGGCGACGGCCGGGTTCGATCAGCCGAAGTAGACGCTACCGCGACGGCTGAGCATACGGAACAAGGTCTGCTGGATTTCTTCACGGACGTGATCGGTCAGGTCGAAGACCACCATCGGATCGTCGGCGGAACTCTCGCCGTAGGAGCCGGTGTCGATCGGGCGACCGAAGTGGATGTGCCATTTCGACGGCAGCGGGACCACCCCGAGCGGACCGAGCCAGGGGAAGGTGGGGGTGACCGGAAAATACGGTAGACCAAGTACTTTCGCGATCGGCTTGAGATCGGCGAGCATCGGATAGATTTCTTCGGACCCCACGATGGAGACGGGGACGATGGGAGCGGCGTTGCGCAGGGCGGTGGTCACGAAGCCACCACGCCCGAACCGCTGCAGCTTGTAGCGGTCCTTGTACAACTTCCCGATGCCCTTGTAACCCTCGGGCCACACCGCGGTGAGTTCGCCTGCCCGCAGCAGCCGGTCGGCGTCGTGATTGCAGGCGAGGGTGGCGCCGATTCGGCGGGCGACCTCGCTGACACCGGGGGTGTCGAATGCCATGTCGGCAGCCAGAACTCGCAGATAACGTCCGGCCGGGTGATTGTCCCGCACGGCCAGCGACGTCATGATCGCGTCGATCGGGAGCGTGCCCGCGTGGTTCGCCACCAGGAGCGCCCCGCCCTCGGTCGGCAGGTTCTCGATCCCGGTGACCTCGACACGGAACCACTTCTCGTAGACCTGCCGGATCGCCGGGAACCACACCGACTCGGTGAAGTGCGGATCGAAGCCGAACTCGTCGACCTCGTACTCACCGGTCATCCGTTCCCGGATGAACCCGGCGGTCGCGGTCAGCGAGTCGGCGACCGCACCCCGGATACCGGAGAGCGAGAAGAGCGGGCTCGACCGCGACGGACCCAGGTGCTCGACAAGGGGCTCGGCGGGCAGCCGCACGTCCTCGTTGATCGGCGTCACGCGCGCGGGCGGCAGCCCGAAGCCATCGGTGTTGGGATGTCCGGGTTGTGTGCCTTGTCCGGAATTTTGTTGCACCGTCATAGTTTTCGCGGACGGCCGGGCTCCGGCGGGCTGCTGACTCGGGTGACGCGCACGGCCTTGTTCGCGCGCGGCACGACGGCTCGAATGTGGCGGTTCGACACCATCGCCCGGCGTCGCGTAGAGCTGGATCACCTTTGCAGTACGTGCGTCATTGGCGCCACCTGCCAAGAGTCTCACCCCTACGTTCCACGTTGCGTTCGAACCCCGACGGCCACGATGGCGTCTCAGCGATTATGCTACGCGCTCACCGGACTGGGTCTGGTGTCCAAGTCTAAGGCCTAGGTCTCGTTCGTGCACAGGTGTGCGCGAAGTCACGCGGCCGAGTCCGACACGACGCCGATTCTCATTGGAGCTGGTGCGCGGCATCGACCACCCGTCGTTCGAGTGATCGCCAGGAGTCGGGCGCGACAACGGCGGACGACCCGCCGCGTTCGATGAAGTCGTCGACGGTCTCCAATGTCGAAAACCGCGGCGCGAAACCGAGTTCCGCGCGCATCCTGGTGGTGTCGAGCACGCGCCCGTAGGTGAGGTACTCGGTCTGGCTGGAGCGTAATTTAGCCGACCTAAGGTCTTGGAACACGCCGGTGATCGGCGCGAGCAGACTGCTCGGCACCGGGAGTTCGATGTGGCCGATACGCCGGATCGCCTGAGTCAACGTCACCACTCCCTCCCCGGAGACGTTGAAGGTTCCGGGCTTGCCGGTGAGGGTCACGTGCTCCATCGCCGCCAGCGCGTCTTCCTCGTGGAGGAACTGCAGCCGCGGTTGATAGCCGATCACGGTCGGCACGATCGGCAACGAGAGATAGGAGCCCATGCGCGTGTTGATCCGTGGACCCAGCATCGCCTGCGGCCGGACGATGGTGACATCGATGTCCTGTCGCCGACGCCCCAGCCCGCGGACATAACCCTCGATGTCGAGGAGGTCCCGACCGTACCCGCGCTTCGGCTCACGGCGGGCAGGTGTCTCCTCGGAGAAGTGCGACGGATCGTGCGCACTGGCGCCGTAGACCATCGCCGTCGAGCGCAGGATCAGCCGCTTCACCGAGGGACTGCGCTGGCAGGCCGCGCACACCTGCATCGCGCCGACGACGTTGAACTCCTTGATCGCGGCCGAGTGCGGCGCGGTCTCCATGATGGAGGTCGCCGCGTGCACCACGGTGTCGACCTCGTAGCTCGCGATCGCCTTGGCGATCGCCGGCCGCCGGATGTCGAGACGCAGGAACTCGGCGCGACCCATACGGCGCATCAGGTCTTTGCGCGGCAGTCTCGAGTCGACTGCGAGCACCCGCTCGATATCGGGGTTGGCCGCCAACCGCGCCACGAGGTATCCGCCGAGGAAGGTGGACGCCCCGGTGACCAGCACCGTTCGCGGCGTCGCGGTGGCCCGCTCGTCTGACATGCCCCAAGGCTAGCGGGCCGTCACGCGCTCCGCTGCGCGCAGCCGATCAGCTCAGAGGTGCAGAAACACGAAGAACCCGCCATGAGCGGGTTCTTCTCGGCAGGTCGCCGGTCGTGGAGCCGACGACTATTTGCCGAGCTTACGACGCTGCACCCGGGTCCGCCGCAGCAATTTGCGGTGCTTCTTCTTCGACATGCGCTTGCGGCGCTTCTTGATCACAGAACCCATCGGGGTGCTTCCTCACGGTTGACGCTTCTATTTCTGACAGTCTGGTGTGCCCAGCCATGCGTGGCGCAGCGCGTAGGCATCAGCACGCGAAGTCCCACATTACCGGTCCCCGGTGGTCAAGCGAAAATCAGGTCGTCAGATGCCACAACTCCCCCGGCCGAGTCACGCCGACAAGCGCGCTCCGCCGAGGGAGTGGAGATGTCGTTCGGACCGGATGACCGTCCGGCGCCCGAGGGGCCGGCGACTAGCCGACGTCGAAGTACGAGGTCTCCAGGTAGTCGTGCACGGCCTTGGCGTGCACCCGGAACGAGCGGCCGACGCGCACGGCAGGCAATTCGCCGCTGTGCACGAGCCGGTACACCGTCATCTTCGATACTCGCATCAGCGATGCGACCTCGGCGACCGTGAGAAACTGCGAGCCCGAGGCCGCATTGCTCACCGCGCCAGTCCTGTCACCAGGCTTTTCTGCAGGTGCCATGAATTACTCATACCTCCGGTGCACGCGTCGCGGCCGCCGGCTTCCCCTCCGGCGGACATCAGACACGCACGTGCTTAAAGGAGCTTAGCGTGGCTGATGTGAAAAAAGCGACGTGAGTTGTGTGAATGTTGCGGCAAATTTTGCGTCAACCCCTACATCCTGGGGTTTCGCAGGCCATCGACCACAAATTCAGGGGGTGTCGGGATCCGTCCGACGCCCGTTCGCACCCGAAAAACCCTCAATGTCGGGTCGATGTCCGGCCTTCGCACTCGCCTGTGCGCACGCCCGGGTCGCCTCGTAGACACCGTGTCGAAAGCCGTTGGCCTCGAACGCGCGGATCGCCGCCGCCGTCGTCCCGCCGGGCGACGTCACCGCAGCGCGCAGATCGACCGGCGACAGTCCCGATTCGCTGAGGAGCAGACCGGCGCCCCTGATCGTCTGCACCGCCATCTCGGTGGCCTGCGGCCGACTCAGGCCGAGAGCCACACCGGCATCGATCATCGCCTCGGCCATCAGGAAGACGTACGCGGGCCCGGAGCCGGAGACCGCGGTCACCGCATCCATCTGCTTCTCGGGCACCACCGTGACCTTGCCGACCGATTCGAGGAGCCCCACGACCGCGGCGAGCTGTTCGTCGCCGACATAACGTCCCGGCGACACCGCCGACATCGCCTCGTTGACCAGCATCGGCGTGTTGGGCATCACTCGGATCACCGGGGTACCGGCCTGCAGTGCGTTCTCGTACCGGGAGATCGGGATGCCGGCCACCAGGGTCACCGTGACACGCTCGGAGTCGGCGCTGTCGTCGGTGTTCGCCAGCTGCCGGAGCACCGAGTCGACATCGTCCGGCTTGATCGCCAGGAACACATAGTGCGCGCCCTCGGCGGCCGAGGCCACATCGGTGACGAGGACGCCGTACTCGTCGGCGATCTCCTTGGCCCGACTCGACATCCTCTCGGCGACGACGAGGTTCTTGGTCTGCTTGCCGGACTGGATCAAGCCGGCCAGCAGTGCCTCTCCGATCTTGCCGCCGCCCACGATGGCGATGCGTTCGGTCACGAGTGATGCCTTCCTGAAGTCTGATGTGTGAGCGGGTCGCGGTGGATACCGCGAGCCGAGTGCCGCCCGGTGGTCCGAGCCCGATGCTATGAGCGCTGCGGGATGAGCGCGAGCTGTCGCGACTGCGCGACGACCGTCCCGGTCGAGTCCACCACGAGATGGTCCTCCTCGAACATCCCGGGTCCCACCTCCGTACTCGTCGCCGCGAACCGAAGCCAACCGGGTGCCGGATGACGGCGGATGTAGGTGGTCAATTGGACGGTGGGAGCCCAGCCGAACAAGGCCAGATTCATCACCACCGGTGGCGAGATGTCGCAGACGAGCACGGCGAAGTTCGTGTCCGGCTCCCCGCCCTTCGGGCGGACCCATCCGCGCACCACGGGCTCACCGGTCTCGCCACGCGCGATCGGGAAGGTCTCGGGGTCGAGCACGAAATCCAGCGCGGGCCCGAGGTGGTTCACCTCGGCGATCGGCGAATCGTCGAGTGCGATACCGCTGGGCGGTGGCTCGACGGACGTTCCGTCGAGCACTGTCTGAGCCGTGTGATGGGGCACGCCGGTGTCGGGGCGCGCACAGGTGACCGACGACGACACCATCGTCCGACCGCCCTGCATGGCGTCGACGGTCATCACGGTGACCGTCCGGCCGCGCTTGCGCACCAGCACCTCGAGGTCGATCGCCGCGGCGTCGGGCGCGGCGAGGTAGTCACTGCTGATGGCGACCGGGATCTTCGTCGCCTCCGCGTCGTCGTCCGAGGCCCCCTGCGGGGAGAGGTCGGTCAGCGCCTGCCGGGCCGCATGCGCGACGACCATCTGCAGACTGCCGCCGTGCACCTTCGGTCCGATGGTGAACACGGGGTCCATCACCGCGCGGTAGGTGATCCGGTCGTCGCCCGACCTGCCCACCTCGGTGAGGGCCAACACGTCGGCCAGCTTCTGAGTCATCGATCCGCTCTCTGGTTCATGTCGGGCGGACTCGACCGGCGCGTTCACACGTGGTCGGTCCGGACCCGTTCGGGGCCGTCCGAGGGCAGCGTCCGTCGGAGATGCTGCCGCGCAAAATCTAGCGAATGTGCCAACAGTGCACTGCGTTCGGGTTTGTTGCGGGCGGAGCTGGTGGTGACCTCGAGCACAACGGCGCCGTCGAAGTCGCTCTCCGCGAGAAGTCGGCAGACCTCTGCACACGGTTGATTGCCGTCGCCGGGGAGCAGGTGTTCGTCGGTGGCCGCGCCGTCGCCGTCGGCGAGATGCAGGTGATTGAGGCGCGATCCCATCCGCTCGAACATGGCCAGCGCGTCCACGCCCGCGGTCGCCGTATGGGAGAGGTCCAGGGTGTAGTTGGCGTAGCCGTCGTCGGTCGGGTCGATCGACTTGCCGAACGCCGACGCCGCGAGCCCGGGACCGCCACCGCGACCCGCGAGACGTTTCGCCGAACGCTCACCCGCTCCGAACAGGCGGTCGGCGCGCATCGGGAACATGTTCTCCACGGCGATCGCGATACCGCTGTCCTCCTCGAGTTCCGCGACGAGATCGTCGAAGGCTTCGACGTAGGCCCGCTGCCAGCGAAAGGGCGGATGCACCACCACGGTCTGGGCGCCGAGGTCCTCGGCGGCCTGCACCGACCGCGCCAGTTTGACCAGTGGGTCACGACCCCAGACGCGCTGGGAGATCAGCAGACACGGTGCGTGGATCGACAGGACGGGCACCTGGTAGCGCTCGGACAGGTATTCGACGTGCCGGATGTCCTGGCTCACCGCCTCGCCCCACACCATCAGCTCCACGCCGTCGAATCCGAGTTCCGCGGCGTAGGCGAATGCCGCCTCGGTGTTCTGCGGATAGACCGACGCCGTCGACAACCCGATGGGGATGTCGCGCGTCTCGGGTCGTGTCGGCGATGGCACGGCGTCTGTCACGGTGGGACTCAGGTGGCCAACAACACCAGTGGGCCGATCGTCACGATCAGCCCGACGCCCAGCGCGAGAAGTGTGGTCGTGAGATCTTTCGTCCGCCGCACGAGGTGCGCGAAGGTGACGATGCCGAAGATCACCAGCACGGCCAGCACCAGCGCGAAGTAGACGTTCCATTTCCACAGCTCGGTGAAGCCCCAGAACAGTCCGATGCCGATCGCGAGGCCGGCGATCGACTGTCCGATGACAACAAGCCACGCCACCGTCGGCGAGTGCTTGCTCCCGTCGGTGTCACGCTTGTCGTCGGTGTGCTCGTCGTCGGCGATCGCAGGCGTGGCCGCCGGCGCGACGTCGCGATCGCTGGTCGTCGCGACGGGGTCGAGAGCCTCGGCGCGAGCGGTTTCGATCGCAGCGGCCCGACGACGGCCTGCACGGGTGCTGAGATCGTCGGGGGCCGGGCCGTCGGTCTCGGCCGAGTCGGTCTCGGTGTGTACGACGTCGGTGGGTTCGGCGTCGAAGTGGGCCGTGTCGATGTGGGCCGTGTCGAAGTCCGGGCCGTCGGCGAGGTCACCGATGTATTCGGTCCGCGCCTCGGCGGGGTCCGACGACTCTGCGACGGTCGGTGCGGCGAACGCGGCGGTACCGCCCACCGACAGATCGTCGAGGTCGGGCTCCCGGTCGGTGTCCGCGACCTGGTCGGGTTCGTCGACGTCGGGTTCGTCGGCCACCACCTGCTCGCGCGCACGCGCCGCAGCGGGACGGCTGGACCGGTCGGCGTTCTGTTTGTTCTTGAGCCAGCCGAAGCGCCGCTTCGGGGGCTCGGGCTCCTCGTCGATGTCGGCGAACGCACGATAGGCCTCGAAGTCGTCGGCCGGTTCGGACTGTTCCTCGACGGCCTCGGGTGTCCCGGACGGGGAGGCCAGGTCGTAGCCGTCGATGTCGTCGGGCTCCACGACCACCAGGTCGTCGTCATCCTCCACCACGGGGATGATTCCGGTCACTGCGTTCGCGTTCTCCGAATCTGCAGCCGACGGACGGCCCCGAGGTGCCGGGCCCGGCCGGTTGGCGCCGGTCTGGGGCGCGAGTCGACCGGTCACCGATGAGGCGCTGAAGTCACGGGTGGAGGGCGAGGCATATCCGGGCATCCCGCTCGCGGTGGGACCGGACGGCCGGTTCGACGGCGGCGGCCCGTCCGGACCGGGCTTCTGAGATGGGAACGGGGACGGCGCCCGGTCTGCGACCGGGCGGTCATCCGCATAGCGACGTGCGACCGGATTCGCCGACCGTGGGAAGGCGCTCGCATCGTCGCGGCGCTCCTCCGGCGTGGGCGTTTCCGGAGCCGACCGGCGATTGCCGCCGGTCTCCGGCTCGGTGGGGCCGGCATCGGGCGGGTCGGCCGACCGGACGCGCGGGATCTCACCGGTCAGTTCCGACACCGACACCGAACCTTCGCGGCCGACGCGGCGCCTGCCGCGGCCCTCGCGGGCCCCGCCGGTGGCGGCACCGCCCTCCTCGCGACTGCGTGCCAGCAACTCCGACACGGAGATCGGCCGTGAGTCCGGTGCATCCGGTTCGTTCGCCATCAGAGTGCGCTCTCCGTCCTCGAGATCAACCCGCCCCCTCGCGGGACATCGTCAATTGTGTGTCCGATGTCCTCCGCGCCTGCGGATCGGGCACACCGGTCATCCAACGCCGCGGTCCACTCCCCTGGTTCCCACGGCTCCGTCTCCGATGGACTCTGCCGATTCCGCCGGCTCCGAGTCGAGCCGACGCAGGATGACCCCCTCGCGCAGCGCCCACGGACAGATCTCAAGTGTATCGACTGACAGCGCCCGCATGGCCGCCTCCGCCACAAGAGCGCCTGCGACCAGCTGACCTGCGCGATCTGCGCTCACGCCCTCGAGTTCGGCGCGATCGTCACGAGTCATCCGCGAGATGAACGAGATCAGTTGACGCAACCCGCTCGACGTCAGCTGTCGTTTCATGCGGGGGCCTGCGCTCGACGGCGCCGCACCGGTCAGCCGCGCCAGACTCCGGAAGGTCTTCGACGTGCCGACCGCGAGATCGGGTTTGCCCGGGTCGATGAGTTCTTTCGCCGCAGGCCGCAGCTCCGCGTCGAGCCAATCCCGCAACACCGACACCCGGCGGCGGTCCGGCGGGTCGCCGGGCAGCCACTCCCGCGTGAGCCGGCCGGCACCGAGTGGCACCGACAGCGCCACCTCGGGTTCCTCGTCCACCCCGTTGGACATCTCCAGCGATCCGCCGCCGATGTCGAGCGCGAGGATGCGGCCTGCGCTCCAGCCGTACCAGCGCCGCACCGCCAGTGACGTCAGTCGCGCCTCGTCGGGACCGGAGAGCACGGTGACCTGCACGCCGGTCTTGCGTGCGACCTCGGCGAGCACCTCGTCGCTGTTGCTCGCGTCGCGTACCGCCGACGTCGCGAAGGCCATGATCTGCTCGCAACCCGACGTCGATGCGATGTGGGTGAACTCGTCCACCGACTCGATGAGCTTGGCTGCCGCGCGATCGGACAGGCGGCCGCGGTCGTCGATCTGCTCGGCGAGGCGCAGCACGGATTTGGTGGAACTCATCGGAGTGGGATGGCCACCGCGGTGGGCGTCGACCACCAGCAGATGAACCGTGTTGCTGCCCACGTCGAGCACTCCTAGACGCACGTCCTCAAACCCTACTGCGTCGTCGACCACGGCACACCGGAGACCCTTGCCGCGGTCCCCGGCGCGGCACGTCCCCGCTCGACATGCGAAGACGCCGCCGGCGGTTACCGTGGACACCATGGCCCGCACCGAAGCATCGACGCGCATGAAACCGGCGCCCGAGGTGGATCTCGACTTCCCGCGTGAATGGTACGAATTCATCGATCCCGACAATTCCGAACACGTCATCCGAGCGGACCTGACGTGGTTGCTCTCCAACTGGACATGCGTGTTCGGGACCCCTGCGTGCCAGGGCATCATCGAGGGCCGTGAACACGACGGCTGCTGCAGTCACGGCGCCTACCTGTCCGACGAGGACGACCGTCAGAAACTGGCCGAGGGCATGGCCATGCTGACCGCCGACGACTGGCAGTTCCACAAGAAGGGCTCCGGTAAGGACCCGCTCGGCCCCCGCGGTTATCTCGAAGAGGGCGACCTCGACGACGAACCCGCGCTCAAGACTCGAAAGTACAAGGGCGCCTGCATCTTCCTGAATCGGCCCGGCTTCGAGGGCGGGGCCGGGTGCGCATTGCACTCGATGGCGCTGCGCCGGGGACTCGAACCGCTCACCGTGAAGCCCGAAGTGTGCTGGCAACTCCCGATGCGTCGCGAGGAGACCTGGGTGGAACGCCCCGACGGCACCGAGATCCTCCAGACCACCATCACCGAGTTCGACCGACGCGGCTGGGGCGAGGGCGGACACGACCTCCAGTGGTATTGCTCCGGATCGCCGGACGCGCATGTCGGCGCCACCCAGGTCTGGGAGTCCTACGGCCCGGAGCTCACCGAGCTGATCGGCCGACGGGCCTACGAGGAGCTGGCCGCCGCATGCCGGCGTCGAAACGGATTGGGCCTGATCGCGATTCACCCGGCCACCGCCGCCGCGACGACCCGCCGGGAGACCGACATCAAATACGAGCTCCTCGAGGACTGACCGCCCCTCGAGGCCGAGCCCTCCCCCGCCGAGCGTGCGCAGAATTTCGCCGAGCGTGCGCACTTTCCCGCCGAGCGTGCGGACACGACGACGTCGTGCGCACGGTGGGCGAGATTCTGTGCACGGTGGGCGAGATTCTGTGCACGATCGGCGAGGTTGCCGAGGCCTCCGCCCGGCGAGTTCGGCCGTGGTCACCGGCCGCGTGGCGGGCTACGGCTCGAACTTGTAGCCGAGGCCGCGAACCGTGACGAGATGTTTCGGAGTGCCCGGATCGGGTTCGATCTTGGACCGCAGGCGCTTGACGTGGACGTCGAGGGTCTTGGTGTCGCCGACGTAGTCGGCGCCCCAGACCCGGTCGATCAACTGACCGCGAGTGAGCACTCGTCCGGCGTTGCGCAACAGGTACTCGAGGAGGTCGAACTCCTTCAGCGGCAACGTGGTCGACTGGCCGTTGACCGCGACCGTGTGGCGCTCCACGTCCATCCGCACCGGGCCTTCCTCCAGCACGCCGATGGCCAGATCCTCCTCGCCCGCGTCTCCGCCGCGACGCAGAACCGCACGGATACGCGCGATCAGCTCACGTGCCGAGTACGGCTTGGTGACGTAGTCGTCGGCGCCGAGTTCGAGTCCGACGACCTTGTCGATCTCACTGTCACGGGCGGTCACCATGATCACCGGCACACCGGACCGTGCCCGCAGTGACTTGCAGATCTCGGTGCCCGACATGCCGGGCAGCATCACGTCGAGGAGAACGATGTCCGGGCTGACGCGGTCGAACGCGGTGAGCGCCTGAGCCCCATCGGTGACCACGCTGGCCTCGAATCCCTCTTTGCGGAGCAGGAAGGCCAACGGGTCGGCCAACGATTCCTCGTCCTCGACGATCAATACGTGCGTCACCTATGCAATTCCTTCGGTCGACTCGGGTGATCCGATCCGGCGTTCGACGCCGGATCGAGGTGTGCGGGCAGGACCAGATCGTCGTCGGGAAACCCGGGGGTCAGATCCTGCGGGATGCTGAGGGTGAACGTGGAGCCGGTGCCGGGCTTGCTCCACAAGCCGATGTTGCCTCCGTGATTGGCGGCGACGTGCTTGACGATGGCCAGACCGAGGCCGGTACCGCCGGTGCGGCGCGAACGGGCCTTGTCCACCCGGAAGAATCTCTCGAAGACGCGTTCCTGGTCGTCGGGCGCGATGCCGATACCGCGATCGGTCACCGCCAGGGCGACCATCGGGCGCCCGTCCGTGGTGGTGATGCGACGGCTGATCGAGACGGTGGTGTGGGCGGGCGAATACACGATGGCGTTGACCACGAGATTGGACAGGGCGGTCAGCAGGAGTCTGCGATCGCCGCGAACGGTGAGTCCCGACGGCTCGTCTGCGCGCAAGGTGATCGAGACCGCTTCGGCACTGGTCGTCGCGCTGTCGATCGCCTCGGAGACCAGCTCGTCGACGTCGACCGGGGCGAACTCCGACGTCTCGCCACCCTGCAACCGCGAGAGGGCGATGAGTTCGCTGACCATGTTGCCCATGCGGTCGGATTCGACGAGCACACGACGGCCGAAGTGTTCGACCGACTCCGGGTCGTCGGAGGATTCGAGGAGGGCCTCGGCGAGCAGGCCGATCGCCCCGACCGGGGTCTTCAACTCGTGTGAGACGTTGGCGACGAAGTCGCGACGAGTCGCCTCCACCCGCGAATGCTCGGTGTCGTCGACGCCGTAGACCACGGCGTAGCGCTCGGCGTCGTGCGCGACGAGCCGCACGAGGCAGCGCACCGACTCCACGTTGCGCGCAGTGGTGCGGCCGGTGGAGATGAAGCCGAGCGACGACTGGGTCGGGGTGAACTCGAAACGCGCCTCCACCTCGGTGTCGAGAACCTCTTTGGCGGCATCCCACACGGCATCGGCGAGCAGGCGTTCACGGACGACGCCGAGCTCCACGGCCTGATGGTTGTAGAGGACGACGTCGCGGAACTGATCCACCACCGCGACCGCGCTCTCGCTGTTTCGCACGATGAGACTCAGCAGTCCGGCCTTGGTCATCCGCCCGTCGCCGGTGGTCACGTCGACGTCGGTGTCGCGCAGCTCGGCCGCCTCGTCCACCTCGCGCGGTGCGTGCGCTGCATGCATCCGCGATTCGAGCAATGAGGTCGCCACCTGGGCCGAGGTCGCCTGCGGCGAACTCGTCCTGGGTGCGGAGAACGGTCTCCACGCACGGCCGGCGCTTGAGCTCCGCCCGCGCCAGCCGAGTCCGACGAGCACTCCGCAGACCAGCGCGAGCGCGAAAGCCGCGACCAACAATGCAACGGTCACAATTGCAGCTTACGGCGCAACAAACGCCCACTGCACATTCCTGGCCATTGTTCCGCGGCTGTTCACCCGGTGTTCGACCATTCCGTCCCACCGTCGCTCGGGCGTTGCTATGCCGGGCGATCGCGCAGCCCGCAGACGTCTCGGCCGCCGATCACTGCGGTACGGGAACCGCCATGTCTGCATACTCGGGATGTTGCGAGATGAAGCGCTGCACATACGAGCAGACCGGCATCACCTGCTTGCCGGTTGCGCGGATGTCGTCGAGCACGTACCGAACGAGTTGTCCCGCATAGCCATGACCGCTGAACTGCTCGCGGACGACGGTATGGGTCAACACCACCTGATACGGCTCCGAGACATAGTCGAGATAGCCGACCATCTCCTCGTCGTCGCTTGCCTCGGCCGCCGGATCCGGAGTCAAGATCGCTTCGTACCGCTCCTGAGCAGGGGAATGGGTGATGCGTAGGGTCCCGACATTCGCCATGGCATCCAATGTAGCGCGGGTCACAGCATCGGCACCATGACGATTTTGTTACAGCTGGCCCGAGCTACTTCTGCCCTTGGGCCGCAACGGCTGCGGCGCCCGCTGCGGCCGCTTCCGGGTCCAGGTAGGTCCCGCCGGGATTGAGGGGCTTCAGGTTCTCGTCGAGGTCGTAGCGCAACGGGTTGCCGGTCGGGATGTTGAGGCCGGCGATGTCGGCATCGGAGATGTCGTCGAGGTACTTCACCAATGCGCGCAGGGAGTTGCCGTGGGCGGCGACGAGCACCGTCTTGCCTGCCTTGATGTCGGTCGCGATGGTCTCGGTGAAGTACGGGATCATGCGTGCGACGACGTCCTTGAGACATTCGGTCAGCGGCACCTCGGCGAGATCGCCATAGCGCGGATCGTCGGATTGGCTGTACTGCGCGTCACGCTCGATGGGCGGCGGCGGGGTGTCGTAGCTGCGACGCCACAGCATGAACTGTTCCTGGCCGTATTTCTCGAGGGTGTCCGCCTTGTTCAGGCCCTGCAGCGCGCCATAGTGGCGTTCGTTGAGACGCCAGTCGCGCTTGACCGGGATCCAGTGCCGATCCGACTTGTCGAGGGCGATCTGCGCGGTCTGGATCGCCCGGCGCAACAGCGACGTGTAGAGGATGTCGGGCAGGACGTCGTGCTCGACGAGCAACTCACCGGCACGGACCGCCTCGGCCTCGCCTTTCTCGGTGAGCGCCACATCGACCCAGCCGGTGAACTGGTTCGACGCGTTCCACTCGCTCTCGCCATGCCGCATCAGAATCAAGGTGCCGTTGCTCATGGGAAGAGTTTCGCATAATCACCACAAGGCCACCCGTCTGCTCCCGAACGGCGACGAACCGGCCTCAGAACGATCAATAGCGCGCAATTCGGGCAAAACGGGTCTAGCTTCTCTACATGACCGTCAGCGCGGAAACCGGCGCGGCCGGTGCCGGAGAGTCCAAACAGCCCGAACTCAGACGTGTGCTCGGATGGAAGCTCCTGCTGCTCTTCATCATCGGCGACATCCTGGGAACCGGCGTCTACGCCCTCACCGGTCAGGTGGCAGGCGAGGTCGGCGGCGCGGCCTGGGTGCCGTTCCTGATCGCCTTCGCCGTGGCCACCCTCACGGCGTTCTCGTACCTCGAACTGGTGACCAAATACCCCCAGGCAGCGGGCGCCGCCCTGTACGTGCACAAGGCATTCGGCGTCCACTTCATCACCTTCATCGTGTTGTTCACGGTGATGTGCTCGGGCATCACGTCGGCCACGACGGCGTCTCGGGCGTTCGCCGTCAATATGCTCACCGCGTTCAGCGGCGGCGACAAACCCGATGCCACCAGTCCGGCCCTGCTGTTCTTCGCGATCGCATTCCTGCTCGTCGTCATGTTCATCAACTTCCGCGGTGTCGCCGAGGGAGTGGGCACCAACGTGGTGCTGACGCTCGTCGAACTGTCCGGCCTGCTGATGGTGATCTTCATCGGCTACTGGTTCATCGTCGGCGGCAACGCCGAACACTGGGATGCGGTGGTCGCCTTCGAGACACCGGACGAGAAGAACGTCTTCGTCGCGATCACGGCCGCCACCTCACTGGCGTTCTTCGCCCTCGTCGGATTCGAGGACTCGGTGAACATGGCCGAGGAGTGCAAGGAACCAGTGCGCATCTTCCCGAAGGTGATGCTCAGCGGTCTGGCGATCACCGCGGTCGTCTATGTGCTGATCTCCATCTGCGCGGTGGCGATCGTGCCGGTCGGTGTGCTCGCCGAGAGCGAGACGCCGCTCGTCGACGTGGTGCAGTCCGCTGCGCCCGACTTCCCCATCGGCGATCTCCTGCCGTGGATCTCGATGTTCGCCGTGGCCAACACGGCGCTCATCAACATGATGATGGCCAGCCGCCTGCTGTACGGCATGTCGAAGCAGGGCGTGCTACCTGCGTTCCTCTCCTACGTGCACCCCGGTCGACGGACTCCCGTGGCGGCCATCATCTTCACCACGGTCATCGCCCTCTGCCTGCTCGTGTACGTGAGCGCCGACCCGGAGAGTTCGGTGGTCGGCCTCCTGGGCGGCACCACCGCACTGCTCCTGCTCGCTGTGTTCACCGTGGTGAACATCTCGGTACTGGTTCTCCGGCGCAAGCCGGTGCAGCACAAACATTTCCGCACCTGGACACCGCTCGCGGTGCTCGGTGCGATCACCTGCGGCTATCTCACCCTGCCGGTGACCGGGCGCGACTCGGAGCAATACGTCATCGCCGGGTGGCTGCTCCTGCTCGGCGTCATCCTGTGGGTCCTGACCTACTGGCACCACAGACGACAGCAGGTCCCCGAGGGGCACCTCGAGGACGTGAACTGACGGGAGCCATCCACCAACCGCCGGTCGAGTAGCCGGGACGAAGGAGCGGCGTATCGAGACCACTTGTGCTGCAGGTGATCTCGATACGCCGCCTCGCTCCGCTCGGAGGCTACTCGATCAGCGGGGTGTGGGCTACTCGATCAGCGGGTGAGGTGAGGGCCACCCGATCAGCGGCGCAGATCCTTGCGCAGGATCTTGCCCGATGCGGACTTCGGGATCGCGTCGATGAACTCGACGGCCCGGACCTTCTTGTGCGGCGCGACCTTTGCCGCGACGAACTCGATGACATCGGTCTCGCTCAGCTCGGCACCCGGCTGCTTGACGACGAAGGCCTTCGGGATCTCCTCGCCGTCGTCGTCGTTGACGCCGATGACCGCGGTGTCGGCGATCTCGGGGTGTGTCAGCAACAGCGCCTCGAGTTCGGCCGGTGGGACCTGGTAGCCCTTGTACTTGATGAGCTCCTTGAGCCGGTCGACGATGTAGACGCAGCCGGTCGGGTCGACCTGGGCCATGTCGCCGGTGTGCAGATAACCGTCGGCGTCGATGGTGTCGGCGGTCGCCTGCTCGTTGTTGAGGTAACCGAGCATGACGTTCGGACCCTTCACCCAGAGTTCCCCGGGTTCCGAGAGTCCTTCGGCCGGCAGGTCGATCTCGTCGCCGGTGGCCGGGTCGACGATCTTGTTCTCGGTGTTGGGGATCGCCCAGCCGGTCGACGAGAGCGGCGGCTCGTCGTAGCCCAGCGCGGACTTGGTGTCGATCGGGATCAGATGACTGACCGGCGACAACTCGCTCATGCCGTAGCCCTGCAGCATGTGCAGGTCCAGCCGCTTCGCGACCGCCTTGCCGAGCTCGTCGTCGAGGGGCGCGGCGCCCGACATCATGACGCCCAACGACGACAGGTCGTACTGGTCGATGATCGGATGTTTCGCCAACGCGACCGCGACCGGCGGCGCGATGAAGGCCTTGGTCACCTTGTGGTTCTGGATGTTCTCGAGGAACTCGACGAGGTCGAAGCGCGGCATGATCACCAGACGTCCACGGTTGTACAGCGCGGCGTTGAGCAGCACCGTCATCCCGTAGATGTGGAAGAACGGCAGGACCGCGATCACCACGTCGTCGTGCGCCAGGCCCTGCAGCGGCTTGATCTGCGCGACGTTGGCCACCAGGTTGCGGTGGCTGAGCGCGACACCCTTCGGATTGCCCGTGGTTCCCGAACTGTAGGGCAGAGCCGCGACGTGGGTTGCCGGGTCGATCGTGATGTCCGGTGCCGGCAGATTCGGCCCGAGCAGATCGACCGCGTTCGGATGACCCGAGCTCTCCTGCCCGTCGCCGTCGAGAACGATCAGGTTCTCGTCGGAGATGCCGACCTCCTTGGCGGCCGCGGCCGCCTGCTCCAGCATCGGCGAGATGGTGATGAGCATCGTCGCGTTCGCATTCTTCAACTGCTTGGCGATCTCCGTCGCGGTGAACAGCGCGTTGATCGTCGTCGCCGTGCCGCCGGCCCGCAGGATGCCGTGGAAGATCGTCGCGAAGGCCGGGATGTTCGGCGACAGCACACCGACCACGTCTCCGACCCCGATCCCGCGCGCCGCCAGGGCGCCTGCCGCCGCATCGATCTGGCCGATCAACCGGCGATAGGTGGTCTCGTCGCCCGACTTCGGGTCGACCAGTGCCACCCGGTCGAGATCCTCGTCGGCGATCGACCCGAACAAGAAGTCGTAGACACTCACGTTGGGGATCTCGACGTCGGGATAGGGACTCTTGAAGCTCATGACACCTCCGTTGGTGATTTTCGGGCGCAATCGTAGCAATACTCGTTGTCGAGTTCCGCCCGAACGCAATGTCCGCATCGTCCGATTCATCCGCATACGGTGATCCGGTCTTGCGCAGGCACAACTCTACGAGAAGACCCCTATCACTGTGACAGCGCCCACACGTTCGGTCGAGCGGCCAGCGCCGTGATCAGTCCAGGTCATCGGCCGAATCGCCGGACCGTTCCCCCACCGCGTCCACCGACGTCACGCCCGGAACGTAGCGGTCCGGCAGCGGTTCACCGGGTTCGGGCAGTGACTCCTTGTCGATCAGATGCTCGAACGCGAGCAGATTGCGCAGGGACTCGCCACGCGACACCCGCCACGCCCATTCGCGTTGGATCGAGGCGAGGAATCCGATCTCCAGAAGCGTGTTGAAGTCGCCGTCGGCGGCCTCGAGGACCTGGCCGAGCACCCGGTCGAGTTCGTCGGCGCTCAGGGCATCTCCCGAGATGCGGCCGACCAGGTAGATGTCGCCGGTGTTGTCGATCGTGTACGCGACCCCGTACAGCCGACGGTTGCGTCGAAGCAGGTAGCGATAGACGCCCTCGTGGTTCTCGTCCGGACGCCGGCACACGAACGCCTCCACGCGGACGCCGTGCGGGCCCGCGGTGAGGAGAACGGTGGTCGTCAGCTTCCGCTCGCCCGGCAGTTCCAGCACGAGGTGATCGGCCTGGGCGCCGCCGGCATCCTTGCGACTGAACGAGATCTCCCGTTCGGTCAGCGCGGCTTCGAGCAGTTCGACGATCTCGGCCTGATTCACTCGATCATCCTTGTCCCACACTCATCTTGGACCGGCGCCTGCGCCAGCGCCGGGAACCGCGCCGCACGGTGGCCGCGCCGGCGGCGGCCGGGTTCCGCGCGGCGAACGACTGCATCGCGGCCGAATAACTGGAGAGCAGCTGGGTCGAGGTGTGCTCCCACGAGAACTGCTCGGCGTGCGCGCGGGTGTTCTGCCGCATCGACGCCAGGCGGTCGGGATCGGCCAGCAGCCCCCCGATCGCGTGCGACCAGTCCTCGACGTCGTGCCCGTCGACCAACACACCGGTCCGGCCGTCCGCCACGGCCACGCTCAGACCGCCGACGTCGGCGGCCACCACCGGGGTGCCACAGGCCTGCGCCTCGATGGCGACCAGCCCGAAGCTCTCCGAGTAGCTCGGCACGGCAACCAGATCCGAGGCGCGGTACACCTGAGCGAGCCGATCCGCGGATTGGGGCGGGAGGAAGGTGACGGAGTCGGCGATACCCAGGTCGGCGGCCAGATCGATGAGGGCGGTGGGTTGCGCGAGGCCGGTCCCCGACGGCCCGCCGACGATGAGGACCCGGACCGGGCGCCCCTGCCTGCGCGACCGCTCAATGATCGGTGCGGCGGCCGCCAACAGAACGTCGGGAGCCTTGAGTGGCTGAATCCGCCCGACGAAGGTCAACACCGTCTCGTCGTCGCGGAGACCCAGTTCGGCCCGCGCCAGAGCACGCGGCCCCGGCGAGTAGACATCGAGATCCGCGCCGGGTGTCACCACGTCGATCCGCGAGCGGTCGGCGTTGTACATCGACACCAGCTCGGTCGCCTCGGTCTGGGTGTTCACCACCATGCGATCGGCCTCGTCGACCACCTGCTGCTCGCCGATCACCCGCAGCATGGGTTCGGCCGTGTCGCCCTTCGCCAGCGACGCGTTCTTGACCGCTGCCAGCGTGTGCGCGGTGTGCACCAACGGCACTCCCCAGCGATCCCGCGCGAGCCAGCCGACCTGGCCGGACAGCCAGTAGTGCGAGTGGATCAGGTCGTAGTAGCCGGGCTTCTGCATCGCCTCGGCGCGCAGGACGCCTGCGGTGAACGCACAGAGCTGAGCAGGCAGATCACGTTTGTCGAGACCTTCGAACGGTCCGGCCACGACGTTGCGGACGATCACACCGGGTGCGGCGTGCACGCTCGGTGCGTCCGACGACGACGTCGCGCGGGTGAAGATCTCGACCTCGACCCCGCGACGGGCCATCCGCGTCGCGGTCTGCCAGACGTAGACGTTCATCCCCCCGGCGTCGCCGGTACCCGGCTGCGCCAGTGGTGACGTATGCACCGAGATGAGTGCGACGCGCCTCGGCAACGGGGGGCTGGTCATTCCTCCACCTTAGAGAAAGTCGACGCAGCCACTCGGCCCGGCCGCGTCGACGTCCCGAGCGCACCCCTCCACGCGCCGATCGGGCGCAGTTCTCCGCCGAGCGTGCGCAGTTCCCCGCGATGGCCTCAAGGGATCGTCGCAACACCCTGAGTGAAGGGAGTTGTGATGGGGCGGTTGAAGCGTGGGCAGTCGATGCCGGCGTTGCCGGTGTGGGAGTTCTGGCAGGGGCGGGCGGGTGGGATGAGCACGGCGGCCGCGGCGCGACACGCGGGGATCTCGGTGCGGTTGGGGCATAAGTTGATGGCCAAGCATGGTGGGGTGATTCCTACTGTGAGCAGGCCGGCCGCGTGTGATGAGCATGGGTCGGGGCCGCAGTCGCGGTATCTGTCGGCTGATGAGCGTGACCTGATTGCGAATAAGAACGCTGTGGGACTTTCGGTGCGCCAGATCGCGCGTGATCTGGCGCGGGCTCCGTCGACGATCAGCCGCGAGTTACGGCGGAATCGGCCGCAGCATCGCACCTACGCCGCGGGCTATGCCCAGCGGCGAGCGCAGCATCGACGGGCCAGACCTAAGCTGCGCAAGCTCGAGTCCAACGATGTGCTGCGCGCCTATGTCTGGGACAAGCTCAGTGGCCTCGAGCATTGGTCCCCGGCACAGATCAGTGCTCGGCTGGTAACGGAGTTCGCGGATGATGTGAGGATGCGTATCAGTCCTGAGGCGATCTATCGAACGTTGTTCGTTTTTCCTCGCGGTGAGATGAAACAGCAGGTCACAGCATCATTGAGGTCGGGGCGTAGCGTGCGTAAGCCGCGGACGGCCCGGACGGGGTCGACCATCGTGCCGCGGGAGTTGCTGATCGCTAACCGCCCGGCCGCGGTCGAGGATCGGGCGGTTCCTGGCGACTGGGAAGGTGATTGCATTCTGGGCCGCGAGGGGCACTCGCAGATCGGCACCCTGGTCGAGCGCACTACCCGATTCACGATCCTGCTCCACCTGCCCACGACTCGGACCGGGCAGGACCTGCGCACCGCACTGGCCATCGGGATCGGTGATCTACCCGCCCATCTGCGGCGGTCGATCACCTGGGATCAGGGGTCAGAGATGCGTGGCGTACACACCAACATCGCGGTCGATCACAATCTGCAAGTGTGGTTCTGTGACCCGCACTCGCCGTGGCAGCGTGGCACCAATGAGAACACCAACGGCCTTCTCCGGCAGTACTTCCCGAAAGGGACCGACCTGTCCGTCCACAGCAGCGACCACCTCAACCAGATCGCGACCGCACTCAACAACCGGCCACGCGCAGCCCTGGGATTTCGCACCCCAGCCGAAGCCTTCACCGACCTGCTAGCCTCCCACAACCAGCCATAGGTGTTGCGACGACCGCTGGAATCCGCCCGCCGAGCGTGCGCAGTTCCCCGTCGAGCGTGCGCACTCCGCCACGGGTGCGCACGCTCGGCGAGATTCTGCGCACGCTCGGCGAGATTCTGTGCCCGATCGGCGAGATTCTGTGCCCGCTCGGCGAAGGGTGGTTGACACTTTATTCACAGTGTCTCATCATCGAATCATGTCAACCGAAGTGTCTGAGCGCGCGGAGTACGTCTTACGGTCGGGGCCCTCGTGGGCGGATCCGCATCCGATGTACGCAGCACTCCGGGAACGGTCGCCGGTGCACCGCGTGGCCGCCGACGCCGACAACGGCGCCGCGGGCGACTTCTGGGTCCTGACCCGCCACGCCGACGTCATGGCCGCGGCGAACGACACGTCGACCTTCTCCTCCGCACAGGGACTCACGGTCACCTATGGCGAGCTCGACGCCATCGGCATGGCCGACCATCCTCCGATGGTCATGCAGGATCCGCCGTCGCACACCGAGTTCCGCAAGCTGGTCGCGCGCGGCTTCACCCCTCGGCAGGTCATCGAGGTGGAGCCGAAGGTCCGCGAGTTCGTCACCGAGCGCCTCGACCGACTACCCACCGATGGTCCCGCCGACATCGTCGGCGAGCTCTTCAAACCACTGCCGAGCATGGTGGTCGCCCACTATCTCGGTGTGCCCGAGGAGGATTGGTCCCGCTTCGACGGATGGACGCAGGCTATCGTCGGTGCCGCATCGGGCATCGGGGGGATGGCGGCCGCCGGCGAATCGGCGGGTGCGGCGACGATGGAGATGCTCTCGTACTTCACCGAACTCGTCGACCACCGTAAGCGCCACCCCGCCGAGGACACGGTCTCCCAGCTCGTCGCCGCCGGCCTCGCCGACGACCCAGACGATCCCGGGGGCCTGCTCTCGATCCTGGCGTTCACCTTCACCATGGTGGCCGGCGGCAACGACACGACGACCGGCCTGCTCGGCGGCAGCGTCGCGCTGCTGCACCAACACCCCGATCAACGACGACGGCTCGTCGAGGATCCGGACCTGATCCCCGGGGCCATCGATGAGTTCCTCCGCCTCACCTCGCCCGCACAGGGATTGGCGCGCACCACGACCCGCGACGTCTCGTATCCGGCGCCCGACGTGCAGCGGGTCGGTCATCTGCCGCCCCAGGCGACCGACGGCGCCGTCACGATCCCCGCGGATCGCAAGGTGCTGCTCTGCTACGGGTCGGCCAACCGCGATCCCGAGGTGTACGGGCCCGACGCCGACGTCCTCGACGTCACCCGTCGACCCCGCAACATCCTCACCTTCAGTCACGGCAACCATCACTGCCTCGGCGCCGCGGCGGCACGGATGCAGGGACGTGTCGCGCTGACCGAGCTGCTCGCCCGCCATCCCGAGTTCACGGTCGACGTCGCCGGGATCGAATGGGCCGAGGGCAATTACGTTCGACGACCAACCTTCGTGCCGTTCCATGTCTGACACCCCCATGTCTGGCACCCCCATGTCTGATACCCCGGCGACCGCCGACTGGCTCGCGCCGGAACGGGCCGTGCTCGCCGCACAGCGCATCCTCGACATCGCCGAGCGGATGTTCGTCGAGAAGGGGGTGTCCGCGGTGACCATGCGCGACATCGCCTCGGCCGCCGGATGCTCGCGTGCCACGTTGTACCGCTACTACCCCGGCAAGTCGGAAGTCCTTGCGGCCTATGTCGATCGGACCGCGGCCGAGCTGGGGGCAGCGGTCGGCGCAGCCACCCGGCACGAGTCCGATCCGGGTGCCCGACTGGTCGCCGCGGTGACCACCGCCGTCGCCGGAGTGCGGTCGAACCCCGCACTGTCGGCATGGTTCGTCTCGGATGCCGCCGGCCGGTCGGCGAACCTGGCGCTGCTCTCGCCCGCGATCGAGGAGATCGCGGTGGGGTTCCTCGGCGACATCGCGCCGAGCACCGGGCCGACCGAACAACGCGACCGCGCACGGTGGGTGGTGCGCGTCATCGTCTCGCTGTTGACGAGCCCCGGCGAGACCGCATCATACGAGCGAGAGCTGCTGCAGCGCTTCGTCGTTCCGGTCGTGACAGCCGGAGCGCGAGGTCCCGTCGACTGACCCGACCGACCGAGGCGTCACCGGCCGCGGTACTTCCTCCGGTACTCGTCATAGAGGTCGGCGTTGCGATCCCGCTCGAGCTTGTTGACGAGATCCGGATCGAGACCGTGCTGACTCAGCCGGTGCCGCCGGTACACGCGGTTGAGCGCGATCGAGAAGAAGATGTACGGGATGATGATCGGGATCGTCATGTTCAGCCGCACCATCAGATCCGCCGGCACGAACATCATCGGGGTGATCAGCAGCAGACAGGGGATCGCCCACCGCACGACCATCCGGACCGTGGCGCCGGGACCCGCGAGATCGCGGGTGACCCAGTCGGTCATCGACGGTGGAAGTTTCGCGCCGTACGCGTAGCGCACATACTGCAGGGCCGTCGGAGTCGTGCGTTGCTCGGTCATCCGGCACCGCCACGTCGCATCGCGCTGATACGCCGGCCCATGTCTCAGCTCCTCGCTCCTGGTACCCCGCGGCCCGAGCGTAGTCACCACGCTTCCCCTGGGGCCAGAAATCGATAGTACACGATTGAATTGATGGCGACTCACTGCGCCGACCCACTGCACAGCGGCCCGATTCGCCGACGAGCCCGGAGCTCACCTACACTGCTTTCGGTAACGATTGTCATTTGCGTGAGGCGGAGAACACGATGAGGCGAACACTGGCCGCGACCGCGGCCCTGCTCGGAGCCGGGGCCCTGGCCCTGACCGGGTGCTCGGGCACCGACGACGGCAACCCGTCCGGCACACCGACGGTGGTCACCTCGACAAATGTGTGGAGTTCCGTCGCTTCGGCGGTGGCAGGCGACAAGGCCACCGTCACCTCGCTCTACACCAACTCCGAGGGCGATCCGCACGAGTTCGAGCCGTCGGCAGCCGACACCGCCGAGGTCACCGACGCCGGCGTCGTCGTGCTGAACGGCGGCCACTACGACGCCTACATGGAAGATGCCGTCAAGGGTTCGGACGCGACCGCGATCAACGCCTACGACATCCTGGCCGGCGAGAGCCACGAGGGTGACGGCCACGACCACTCCGACATGAACGAGCACGTCTTCTACGACCTGGCGGTCGCCGGGCAGGTGGCGACCGAGGTCGGGGACGCACTCGCGGCCAAGGATCCCGGCAACGCCGACACATTCCGGACCAACGCGACGGCCTTCAACGAGAAGATCACCGGTCTGCGAGGACAACTGGCCGCCATCAAGGCGGCTCACGACGGGACGAAGGTCGCGCAGACCGAGCCGCTGGCGGGTTATCTGCTCGACGAGGCGGGGCTGGTCGACGCAGCGCCCGCCGGATTCGCCCAGTCGGTCGAAGAGGGCCAATCTCCGTCGGCCGCCGACCGGGCCGCGATGGAGGATCTCCTCACCTCACGCACCGTCGGCGCGCTCGTCTACAACACCCAGGCGGTTGATTCGGTCACCGAAAGCGTGCTGCAGACCGCCCAGAAGGCCGGGGTTCCGGTGGTCAAGTTCACCGAGACCCTGCCCGACGGCGTCACCGACTACATCACGTGGCAGTCCCGCCAGATCCAGGCGTTGAGTGCCGCACTGGGTGAGCATGCCGCACACTGACATCATGGCTGATCCCGACCACAGGACCGACCCGGCGGCCACGCCGACGACCGCCATCGGGCCGCACCCGGACACGGTCGCCACCTTCGAGCACGGCCGACTCGCCTTCGGCTCGCGGGTGCTCTGGGACGACCTGAATCTGCGCATCTCGCGCGGCGAGTTCATCGCGGTGCTCGGTCCGAACGGTTCCGGCAAGACCTCCTTCCTGCGCTGTCTGCTCGGCCAGTATCCCCTCGACGCCGGCCGGCTCGACGTCACCGACGCCATCGGTTACATCCCGCAGCAGCACGCCGACGACGCTGATCCGATGGCCATGCGCGGCCGCGACCTCGTCGGCTTCGGCGTGGACGGCGGCCGGTGGGGCATCGGGCTGCGTGGCCGGTCGCGTCGCAAGCGGCTCGTGGACGCCGCACTCGCCGAGGTCGGGGCGACCGCCTACGCCGACGCCCCGATGGGGCTGCTCTCCGGTGGCGAGCAACAACGTCTGCGGGTGGCCCAGTCGCTCACCGGTGACCCGACCTTGCTGTTGTGCGACGAACCACTGTCGAGCCTGGACCCGACCAATCAGCAGCTCGTCGTCGAGCTCATCGACGAACGACGACGCAACGCCGATACCGCGGTCGTGTTCGTGACCCACGAGATCAACCCGATCCTGCCCTACGTCGATCGGGTGCTGTACCTGGTCGGCGGGCATTTCCGGATCGGCACGCCCGACGAGGTGATGACCACCGAGACGCTCTCGAACCTCTACGGCAGTGACGTCGAGGTTCTGCGGGTCAACGGACGACTGCTGGTGATCGGCGGCGAGGACGCCCACCACTGCGAGCATCGGCCCGAGCCGGCGAGCGCCGCCACCCAGCCGGACGACGACGGCGGGCGGTCCGGCCTCACATGACCGTCGCAATCCCTCAGGCGGCCGCGGAGATACAGATCAGCAGACTCTGGGATTTCAGCGAGACCGCCGAACTTCTCGGGCGTGGCTTCGTCCAGCAATCGCTCATCGCGGTCGCGCTCCTCGGCCTGCTCGGCGGCATCCTCGGCCCACTCATCGTGGCCCGGCAGATGTCGTTCGCGGTCCACGGCATCAGCGAGCTGTCGGTGACCGGCGCCTCGGCCGCCCTGCTGCTCGGCATCAGCATCAACGTCGGCGGGGTGATCGGTGCGGTCGTCGTGGCCGCGGTCTTCGGCTACATGGGTAACCGCGCGCGCGAACGTGATTCGGTGATCGGCGTGGTGATGGCCTTCGGCCTCGGCCTGGGTGTGCTGTTCCTGTCGCTCTACGGCAGCGCACGAACAGGTTTCGCGATGCTGACCGGACAGGTGGTGAGCGTGGGCACCGGCGGGCTCACCGCGGTCGCGATCACCACCGTCGTGGTCGTCATCGGCATGGCGGTGATCTATCGCCCCCTGCTGTTCGCGTCACTCGACCCGAGGGTGGCCCGCGCCCATGGCGTTCCCATCCGGACCCTGTCGGTGGTGTTCGCCGTGTTGATGGGTCTCGCGTGTGCCCAGGGCGTCCAGATCATCGGTGCGCTGCTGGTGATGTCATTGCTGATCACTCCGGCCGCGGCCGCGGCGCGCCTCACCGCGAATCCGACGACGGTGCTCGTGCTGTCGGTGGTGTTCGCGGAGGTCGCCGCCGTGGGCGGGCTGATCCTGTCGCTGGCGCCGGGTCTACCGGTCTCGGTGTTCGTGACCACGATCTCGTTCGTGATCTACGTCGTCTGCCGGTGGGCCGGACACCGACGGCATTTCGCGACCCGCTGATCTCGACCGCAGGCCTCACTCCTCCGGGCCACCCGGATTGCATCGGGTCTCGATCATCACCTGATCGGTCACCACGGGTCTCGACGGCTCGAGGTTCCAGCTGGGCTTGTTCGGCTCGACCAGCCGTGCGAACTGCCAATGGCAATCGAACTGGGCCCGCATCCCCGGCGTGTCGGCATCCGGCGCCTGCGTGAGGACCTCGTGCCAGGCGACATCGGCACCGCGCGGATCGTCGGTGCGCCTGCCCGACGTCGTGGGGTGCACCTGCAGGCTCGGCCCGACCGCCGTCTGCACCCACTCGACATGGTCGACGTAGGGCGGGTTGTACGTCGGTGTCGGGCTCACGGCCCCACCGGAGGCCTGCGGTGTGGTCACGGGCGGCGTCGGCGCTGCGGAGGGCACCGCAGCGGACGCCGAATCCCTCGAATCGTCGTCGGACGATGTGCATCCGGACAAGACGACTGCGACAGCCACGACAGCGGAGACGATCCCGACGATGCTGCGGATGCGGCGAGTGGGGCGAATGAGGTCGACATCCATACCCGAACCCTAGCGGCGACAACGCGGTAGTCTCCGGCTGTGGGATGGCTTCGAGCGGTTCCCCGACTGTGCGCCACCGTGCTCGTGGCGTGCGTCGTCGCGACCGGGTGTGCCCAGTCGATGTCCGACTCGCCCACCGTTTCGTCGGCGGGACACGACTTCAGCGGTCGCGTTGCCACCACCGACAACGGACTACTTCTCGACGGCCGCCCCTGGTGGCCAACCGGTTTCAACGCCTATCAACTCGGCACCGACTGGTCGGTCAACCGCGGCTGCGGGGCGCAGGTGAATCTCGACGACTACTTCGCCCGGCTCCCGCCGCACGCGTTGACCCGGATCAGCCTGTTCTCGATGTTCGTCGTGGACAAGAAATCCGGCCTGCTGAACTACGGTCCGCTCGACGCGGTGTTCGCCGCGGCGACGCGCCACCGGCAGATGGTGCTACCGGTACTGACCGGGAGTTCGGGCGCCTGCGAGGACGGCAAGTTCAAGGACCGCGGCTGGTACGCGGACGGCTGGCAGACCCGGAAAGCCCTCGGCGGGATGACTTTCGCCGACTGGCTCACCACCGCCGTGTCTCGCTGGAAGAATCAGCCGATCGTGGCGGGCTGGGAACTCGTCGGCGAGCCCGAGGCCGGCGTCTGCACCGCGAGCGGATGCGATTGGCAGGCCCGCGAATGTCCCGACGACGGCGCCGATGTCCTACGGCGATTTTTCGACGAGGCCGGTGCGAAACTACGCGCCGTCGACCCGAAGCGCCCGGTCTTCTCCGGCTTCATCGGCGGTGATCAATGCGGACTCAAGGGCGCCGATTACGCCCGGGTCGGCGCGTCGTCCCAGATTGACGTACTCGACTTCCACGATTACGGGGGCGGACCGACCGATTACGGCCCGGCGGGTAGCGACCTCCCGACCCGGATCCGGCAGGCCCGGACATTGCGCAAACCCATCGTGGTCAACGAGATCGGCATCAAAGCGGGTAGCTGCCTGCCGGCCTCCACCCGCGCCGACCAGTTCCGCGACAAACTCACCCAACAACGGTCGGCGGGCACCGCAGGCGGTCTGTTCTGGGCATTCGTACCGGATCCGCGACCGCGCGAATGTACCTATGACATCGGTCCCGACGATCCCGCCTGGCAGGTCGTGGCGGACACGGTCAGTTGACGGTGTCCGCGGGGTCGATCTCGGTCTCGGTCAGCTGGGCGGCAGGCGTAACCCGATAGATTCGCCAATCCGGCAGATCTGCACCTTGATTGCGCGCCTCCAGCACGAGCACTCCGATGCCCGCGCCGTTCTCATAGAGCGTCGGATACCGGATGTTCAGGGCGTCCGATGCCCCGCGCCCAGTGGGCGGCACCGACAACATCAGCGCAACCCCATGTGCGACAGGATCGTTGAGGATGGCGGAGAAGTCCTGATCGGACGGGATCACGAACTGTTTGGGACGTTCGGACTGCGCGATGACGGCGAAGCCATAGACGGTGTCGCAGAGCACACTGCCATCGGGAAGATGGAGCCGATCGAGGTATTGGGCAAGTGCGCGCTCGGTGGAGAAGGAGCGCACGCTGCGCTGGGCGTCGAGAGCCTTCTGGTCCACCGCATCCGGATTCGGCGCCACCACCTGCGTCAGAGCGTATTCCTGGGGTGCGTACTTCTTCGAGGTCATCCCCCACGCGGTCACCGGTACCGCCACCACCATCGTGACGACTGCCGCCGCACCGAGCAGGAAATGCCCTCTGGTCCGGGCCGCGACCAGGTCCGGCAGTCGCGCGTAGGTCCCCAGTCTGCGGGCCGGAGTCGCTCGGCGCGCCGGAACCGCGATGAAAGCGACGATCGTCGCCAAGAGGATCACAGTGATGTAGAAGCGTAGGAAGCCGAACGTGGAGCCCCGTACGTAGCTGAAGATCTGGAAGAAGAGCACGGAACCGATCAGCGGAAGTGGCGCGAGCACGGGACCCATTCGTCCCCACCGGCGTCTCACGTTCAAGACGATCGTGAGTAGCAGAGGGAACAGCGGCGCCAGGATGAGGACCTCCACGATCGAGAAACTCAGCGCCTGGAACGGCCCTCCCGTGCCGCCGCCGCCGGACTGCTCCAGGATGGCCGTGTTGCCGTATTGCGAGCTCAGCTGCGCGAAGAGGTCACCGGTGATCAGCCAACTCGTGATGGCCCACACCACGAAGGCGACCGCGCTCGGGAGGGCAACGAGTCCCATGTCGAGGATCGCCCGGGAGAGCCGATTGTCCCGATCGGCACGTCGATAGGTGACGATGAAGACCACGATGCCCGCTGCCAGCGCCGCCGCGGCACCGTCGTACCGGGTCAGGTAGGCGAAGCCGAGAGCCATGCCGGCGGTGACGAGTTCGTGGACGTCGTCGGTGTCGATCCACCGCATGCCGCGTCGGCCGGCCCACGCGAGGAAGAACAGGTACGGGGCCTCACTCATGCCGTTCGCCGCGTAGAACACGATCATCGGATTGGCCGCGTAGCAGATGGTCACCGGGATCACGATCCGCTTCGAGACGCCACGATCACGCGCGATCCCCGACAACTGGATCACCGAGCCGGCCATGAACCCCGACGACATGATCGCCGCGGAGATCGCCGACGTGGTCATACCGGGGAAGATCGGCGTCAAAGCGGTCAACGGCAACTGCACGAGCGCCGTCAGCGGAGTGAAGATGAAGCCGATCGCCGAGACGTGCGGGTTCCGGCTGAACAACACGCTCTGCGCCGCCTGCACGCGTGAGAGCGAGTCGCCTGCATAGAGCCGAACGTCGGTGGCCAGATAGAGACCCACCACGAGATAGACGACCCACACGATCGCGAACAACGCGATGATCTGCCTGCGACTCATGACGACGCACCCTCGGCGCCGGACGGAACGGAATCGCCGGAATCCGCGGCATCGTCAGAACTGCTCGACAGGCCGTGAAAGGTCTTCTCCCAGTACGACGGATTGAAGAGCATCTGCCACATGCCCTTGATGGCCGCGATACTCATCAACACCCAGTAGGCCGGCACCATCAGGGCCGACCAGATCAGCTTGCTACGGCCGTCCTCGCGGATCGAGACGAGATTCATGTAGATGGCCGCCCCGTTGCCGAAGATCAGCGAGACGAGCGAGAGGTAGTAGATCGGCCCGGGGAAGATGTCCGCGAACACCTTCGGCTGTCCGGCGAGCCAGATCACCATGATCAGCCAGAACACCATGTTCATGCACGCGATCACCGGGGTGCCCGCGATCAGCAGGGTGAATCGATACCACGCGACCGGTCCCAGGATGCGCCACAGGGCCACGGGCCGTCGCATGTGCACCAGCCACGTCTGCATGTAGCCCTTGTACCAACGTGACCGCTGGCGAACCCAGTTGATCGCATCGACGTTGGCCTCTTCCAGGGTGAGCGAGTCGAGCACGGCCGTGCGATAGCCGCGGCCGGCGATCCGCACACCGAGGTCCGCGTCCTCCGTCACGTTGAACGGATCCCAGGCACCGATGTCGTCGAGGACGGCGCGCAGGAAATGGTTCGAGGTGCCGCCCAACGGGATCGGCGCCCGGCTCACCATCAGACCGGGCAACAGATAACTGAACCAGATCCCGTAGTCGGCGGTGAACCACTCGGTGAGGACGTTGTCGCGCGAGTTGTGGAAGTTGAGTTTGCCCTGCACGCAGACGACCGTGTCGTCGGAGTCGCGGAACGATGCGACGGCCCGCCGCAGCTGCAGCGGGTCCGGCAGGTCCTCCGCGTCGAAGATGGTGACGATGTCACCCGTCGCGAAATGCAGGCCGTAGTTGCAGGCCTTCGGCTTGGTCCTGGGCTGGGCCGGTGGGACGAGGACCACGGTCACCATGTCGTTGTCGCCGACCTCGCGGGCCGCGGCGATCGTGGGTTCGTCGTCCTCTTCGAGCAGCAGCAGGACCTGAAGCTTGTCGCGTGGATACTCGAGCGACTCCATGGCGCCGATGAGGTCGCCGACCACCTCCGGTTCGCCGTAGGCCGGCACGAGCACGGTGTAGGGCGGCAGGTCGTCGTCGGCGATGGCACGGGCCTGCTCGTCGGTGATCACGATCGCGCCGTTGACGAGCCCACGCCGGAAGATGAGGACCCGATCGACGAGGGCCAGGATGTAGACAACGGTCGCGATCGACACCAGGCCGGCCGTCGTCCCGATCGGGAACACCACCAGCAACACCACGATGGCCGCGAGGGTGCCGAGCCCGATGATCTTCTGGCCGCGGCTGAACGGTACCGACGCGCTCATCTGAGCGTCCTCGTCTCGCAGTCGCTCGACGGCGTCGTACAGCGCCGCTTGGCGATAGTCCTCGTCGGCCATCAGTTCGTCGATGGTCCGGCCGTCACGCGTGTTCATGATGAGGCCTTTGCGGTCGCGTCCACCTGCGCGTTGATCAGATCCTCCGCGTAACCGACGAGGAGATCCCTGTCCTTGAACTGCGGTTCGAGGTCGATGGTGACCGCGGTTCCCCGAAGCAGCACGGTGAGGAACGTGGACAGATTGCGGGCGATCGTCATGTCGGGAGTCGGAAAAGGTGCATCAGGATCATGGTTGTCCACCGAGACCAGGGTGACTCGCTGCGTCCGCTCACCGTTGTTCCAGTTCCACGAGAGCCGGTTGTAGGTCAGGTAACTCTCGTCGTCGACGACCGTCTGCAACGAACCCGTGACACCATGCGGCAGCGATACCGGCACCGACGAGCTGAACCGGTCACCGATCAGGTAGTAGGTGAAGATCACCGGGTACACCTCGAAGCTCAACGGTGCCACCGTTTCGATCGACGTCACCGCGATCTTGCGAGGCCGGGCGAATTTGTCGAACTCGAGACTGCCCTTCGACTGGAAGATGTTCTGCACGGCCATCGTGGCGTCGGGACCATAGAGGCTGGTGACCCAGTCGTAGCGGGTCACCTGTCCCGCCACCCATCCGGGTGGCACCAACACGGGCGGTCTCGTGTCGAGGCCCGCGATGTGAGTGTTGGGCGTTTCCCCGAAAGACGGTATCGGGATGAAGAACATCGCCACTGCGAGCACGACGACCAGAAATCCCGGACGACCGACCCGCCGCACAGACACCGGTAACATCGCACGGCCGAGCGGACTCCACGAGTCTCCTTGTCGCCGTCGGTAATCCACGTAGAGCCAGGCGCTCGCGACGAGCGCGGCACCGACCGCCGGGACCGTCTGATACGCCATCATCGGCGCATTCGGGAAAACGAGCCGTAGTCCGATCAGGGCCACCGCACCCACGCCTGCGGCAATGGCGGCGCCGAACAAGCCGCGCCGAGGTGTTCGCGCAGTCGCGACCGCCGTCGCAGCCGCACCGAAGGCGACCATGATCGCTCCGGCGACCACCGGTCCTCCGCCGAAGGTCAGCACTTCCACCCGATAGGGAACCGGCCAGATCATCAGCAGCAGGAACCACACCCAGCGGTAGCGGGCCACGGGGCGTAGACCGTACATCAGGCAGGAACTGCCCAGCAGGAACATCCACAGGCCCAACAGATCCACATGTGTCGTGAGGTAGGCGCGCGAGTACCTCAGGTTCATGAGGGAAAGAGTCAGCGCGACGATGAGGATGACCGTGCCGACAATGACATCGGTCTGGCGATCGTGGATCGGCAATTCCGGTCCGCGACGCCACGACACACCGATCGCCGCGATCACCACGAGGACCACGACGGCAGGCAAATAGGTGATCAGCGTGTACGCGCGCATCTCCTCGAACACCGCGTCGAGGGTGTGCCAGAACGCCACGACCGCGGCAACCACGATCAATACCCACCGGACCGCCACGACCGCGGCCGCGTTCTCCGCGATCCGCTCGCGGAGTCCCGGACCGCCCGCCGCGGGCGCCGGTGCGGTGTCGACGGTCATGGGCTGCCTACTGTTCCGGCTGGTGCGGCCGGGCCGCCCGCGCGCGCCGTCTGCGCATGATCACGGTCCCGCCGATCACGATCCCGACGAGTAGCGCCGCTCCCACGATCACCCCGGTGATGGTGAACCACGCCGCCTCGTCGTCGGACGCCGCTGTATCCGCCGCATTCACCTCGTCTGAAGCGACCGCCACCGGGTCGTGCCCGGGAACCTGCAGGATCGCGTCACCGCTGACCGACGACCACCGCTTGTCTGTCGACATCCACCGCAGCAGGCCGTCGAGGTCGCTCGCGTCGTCGGTGGACGTCGCGACCAGAAGGCTCCGGTCACCGCTGCGTGTCACCTCGAGCGCGCCGTAGTCGACACCCGGATTGAGCGTGACCGAGGACTCCTGGGGATCGTCGCCCTGCGACACGACCTTCAACGTGCGTCCGTCGGACTGCAACGGCAGATCCAGATCCGGCAGCTCCTTCCCGTCGGCGGAGATCAGGATCCCCGGCTGATCGGAGGAACCGACGGTGTCCATCGACACCACGTCGACCCCGAACGGCACGGCGGACATCGCCTGCAGACCGGATGCGATGGAGACGGCGCGGGAGACGTCGCCGACGTCGCCTTTGGACCACGCGAGTTGGGTGCGCGGCATCAGGGCCTGCGGCAGGGACTGAAACCCGCTCGGCACCGGCGGATCGGCCTCCTCCGACTGGATCTCACCGGCGGAACTCAGACTCAGCGAGCTGCGGTAACCGGTCCCGCAGCTCTCCCCGAGGTCGCCGCGCTCGAGCGTCACGGTGAGCTCGGTGTAGCGGGTCACGACGTCCTGGGGCACGTCGACCCACGAATTGAAGGTTCCGCTGCCGTCATTCTGCAGGGTCGCGATCGCGCGGTCCCCGACCTTGACCGAGATCAGCCCGTTGGCGTCGCGCGGTCCCGGGCTGTAGGAGCCCTCCAGCTGCACCCGGATGTTCTTGGACGGTCGTCCCAGCCTGGTCTGATCGATGCCCACGCTGACCGATGGCCATGATGCCGACGTGGCACTCTGATCCGTGACCCCGATGTCGGAGAGCGTCTGCACATCCGGCGGGAGTTGCGGTGCGCCGTGCAGGGTTCCGGCCACCGCCGCCGAGCTCAACGCGATCGGCGAGAGACTGGACGTGAGGAACTGTGTCTGCGCGAGCAACTCGTCGGCCGATCCGCCGATCTCGAGGTAGTTTGTGCCACGGTTATCGTGCAGTGACAGCCCGGGCGGCGCGTCGGTGCTGATCACGACCTGTCGCTCCAACGGTCCCGGCGCCGTCGGGGGTGTCGCGCCCCGGGGCAGCGCGACCGTGCTGATCGGCACGGGCGTCGTCCCGTAATTGGCCACCACAGCGGTCGCGAGATTGACCGCCGCGGCCCCCTCGGCCTGCTGCACGTCCTGAGGGACGTAGATCGTCAGTCCACGCAGCACCGGCGGCAGGAATTCGGCGACGGTGTCCGGGATCGACTCTCGCCCTGTGTAAGCGACGCTGGCATTGACGATGCGCAACGCGTGCTGAGGGTCGAACTGACAGAAACCCTCGATCTGCAGATAGCCGCGCAGGACCAGGTCGGCGGCGTTCTTGTCGACGCGGACACCGCGAAGGGACAGCTCGATCGGCGCGTTGGGCGCCGGGTTGATCGGCGTCCGGGAGATCAGCCGATCACCCTGCAGGACATCGATGCTGCCGCCTTTGACGAACGCCGGCAGCTGGGTGTTCCCGCGCAGTACCGACGGCGTGAGGTCCTTCGGGACGGGCAGGGTCAGACTGACCTCGCCCTGCTGTCCCGGGAAGGTGATCGTCGAGGACGACCCCAGATCTGCCAAGCTCATCGCGGGCGGGGGATCCCCCGGTGCGGCAGTCGCGGTTCCAGCCAGCCCGGACAGTGCGGCGACCATCCCCACCACCGCGACGATGACGACCGGAACCTTGCCGGCACGACGCCGCGACCTCTGCCGAATGTCCATCGAACCCCTTCAATGCGCGTACGCCCTGCGGTCGTCCGCGCCCTCGGCGAGACATACTCAGTGTTACTGAAGTGAACCTAATCGACCAGCCGTGGATGTGACAGAGATAATCCCGTTCTCGTCTGCGCCCGTCTCGATTGTCGTTGTGGATTCGAGTCACAACCGTTTCCCGATGGGCGGCGACTTCTGGAACGATGGGCGGAGTGTCGAGCGTGACCGCGGGTGAACAGATCGACGGCGGCGTCTATGTGGACGTCGACGGACGGCGGGTGTGGCATTTCCACGGCGGCGACCCTTCTGGCCAGGCCATCGTGCTGCTGCACGGGGCCTTCGGCTCGGCGGCCACCTGGGGCGCACAGATCGCCGACTTCACCGGCGTCGGATTGAACGTCTACGCTCCAGAGCGCAGTGGACACGGCCACTCACCCGATCACGACGGCCCGTTCTCCTACGCCGACATGGCGGCAGAGACCATCGACTACCTCGAGAACGTCGTGAGCACACCGGCCCATCTGGTCGGCTGGAGCGACGGTGCGGTGATTGCCCTGCTCGTCGCCCGGCAACGACCCGACCTGGTCAACCGCATGGTGCTGGTGGCCAACTACGTCAACACCGACGGCCAGGAGGCCGCCGAGTTCTTCAGCCTGATCCAACAGCGGAATCCGTCCACGGTGGAGTTCCTGCGCAGCGGCTACGTCCCGATTTCGCCGGACGGGCCCGAGCATTTCGACATCGTGTACGAGAAGACGGTTGCCATGCTCAGCCGCGAGCCCGAATACGATCTCGACGACTTCGCCGAGGTCGCGGCCCCGACCCTGGTGGTCGCCGCGGATCGCGGCGTTGTGCGTATCGAACACGTGCTGGCGCTGTCCCGGGTGCTGCCCCACGGCCGCTTCGCGGTGCTCCCGGGCACGCACATCCTGCCGGTGGAATCGCCCGAACTCTTCAACCCGCTGGTGGTCTCGTTCCTCGCGGCCGATCCGGCGAGCCACTGGGCCCCCTGACCACCGACCCACCACCCCCCTGCCGACAGCAACCTGCTTCCCGCCGACAGCAACCCGTTTCCGCCGACAGCAACCTGTTCGCCGCCGGACGGCATCGCCACTCAGGCCGAGGCGTGGACCTTCTGCCAGGCGGCGCGACGGGCACCCTCCGGATCGGTCTGCACCCGGTCGGGATCGTCGATGATGAGCACCTTGCGACTGCCGGACTCGTAGGCCGGCCATCCCACGCCGGGAACGCCGCCGGTGGCGAAGGCTCCCCAACGATCCTGCACATCGGCGATCACCCGCCCGGTCGACCGCCAGTCCCCGACCGCGAGGCCGGCACCCAACGCCGTGCGGTACGCACCGAACACCGCGAACAGTTCGGTGGCGTGGGTCGCCCCGACACCGGTCGCGGCCAGGATGCGGGTGTGGAAGTCGTAGCGATAGACGTAGGTCGGCGCGACCCGGCTGTGCCCCTCGGCGAAAGCCACCATCGGTGCCCAGAACACCGCATCGGCAGCCAACTGGACGTCGTCACGCTGACCGCCGTTGTACAGGGCCCGGATCTCCCGACGGTCCTGTTCGTCGGTGACCCGCACCAGGGCCTTCTCTGCGTCCGGCAACACATTCCAGAACTTGGTGAACAGCTGCCCCTCGTCGTGGTTGCTGCCGATGATCAGCGGCACCGGAAGCGTCGTGCCCGCCGCGGCCGCATCCAGCGGCGATGCAGGCAGATAAGCACCGTCGACCACCGGTCCGTATGGGATCGCGTCGTCGACGCCTGCCGCGGCGGCGAACTTCGTCAGACGGTCCCCGGCACGCAGGATCTCGTTCGCCGACGACCGGGCGAGCAGCGCCTGGGCGTCGGTCGCCGCGATCGGTTCGGCCTCGGTGTCGACCCGCGTCGACCGACGCTGCGGATCCCGCAGCAGGCGCAGGAACTCGTCGGCGTAGATTCGTGCGGAGTCCTTGCCGATGACGAGTTCGGTGGCCGGACTCTCCGCGATGGCCCGGTTGAACAGCCCGTTCGCGGCAGGCGTGCTCAGCAGACTCACCACCGACGTGCCGCCGGCACTCTCACCGAAGATGGTCACGTTGTCGGGGTCGCCGCCGAACGCCGCGATGTTGCGTTGCACCCACGACAGCGCCGCCACGTGGTCCTTCAGGCCCAGATTCGAGTCGAACGGCCGGTCATCGGTGGCGTAGGCGCCGAAGTCGAGGAACCCGAACGGGCCGAACCGGTATTGAACGGTCACGACGACGACATCCTGCGCACGGGCGAGCAACGACCCGTCGTAGAGCGGAGTCGCCGCGGTGCCGAGGATGTACGCGCCGCCGTGGATGAAGAACATGACCGGTCGCGGCTTTGACGACGGACGATCGGGCGCGAACACGTTGAGGGTGAGGCAGTCCTCCCCCACCGGCTGATACTTGCCGGGGGCGACCGCGGTGAACTGCTTCTCCTGGATCGCTGCCTTGGCGAACCGGGTGCAGTCGCGGACGCCGGGCCACGGATTGACCGGCTGCGGATCACGAAAGCGCAGGCCGGCCACGGGCGGCGCGGCAAACGGGATGCCTTTCCAGCTGATGGTGCCGCGCCGCGTGCGCTTGCCCCGCGCGCCCTCGACGATGCCATCGGCGGTGGTAACCCTGCTATCGATCGATGTCATGTACCCCAACATAGACGACGCCCCGATCTCACCGGCGGAGCCGGTTTGTCCCGCCGACAGCAACACGTTCCCCGCCGAGAGCAACCACGTTCTCGCCGACAGCAACGTGCATCGACGCTTCCGGGCCCGAAACCTCAATCGGCGAGCTCAGGCCGAGATCGAGATACCGGCCTCCCGAAGCGCGTCGCGGACGGCCCGCGCGTGTGCGACGGCCCCGGGGGTGTCGCCGTGCAGGCAGACGGACTCGGCGTCGACGGTGATCGCCGACCCGTCGACGGCGGTGACCGCGCCGTCGACGATCAGCCCGACGACACGTCGCGCAATCTCGGCGCTGTCGGTCAGCACGGCCCCTTGCTCGGTCCGCGGGACCAAGGTGCCGTCCGGCAGGTAGCCACGATCGGCGAAGGCCTCGGTGATCACCGGGAGCCCGGCCGCCTCGGCGCGCCGCAACGACACCGAGCCGGGCAAACCCATCAGCGGCAACGAACCGCCGAGCTCGACGATCGCCGCCACCACCGCGTCGGCCTGCCCCTCGTGCTTGACGATGGAGTTGTACAGCGCACCATGCGGTTTCACATAAGACACCTCGGCACCGACCGAGCGGGCGATGCCGTCGAGGGCACCGATCTGATAGATGACATCGGCAGTCAGGTCCTCGGGCGCGACATCCATGAAGCGTCTGCCGAATCCCGACCGGTCCGGATAGGAGACCTGGGCACCGATCCGCACGCGGGCGTCGGCCGCCGCCCGACATGTCGCGATCAGTTCGGCGGGCGTTCCGGCATGAAAGCCACAAGCCACATTCGCGCTGCTGACGACCTCGAGCATGGCCTCGTCGTCGCCGACACCCTCACCGAGGTCGGCGTTCAGGTCGATGACGAGATCCGCTGGTCGTCCGCGTCCACCCATGCCGCGCAGTCTAGCGGCCGCGGCGGGGCTACTGCCGTCGCTGACGTGCGAACTCGGCGAGCACGACGCCGGCCGCGACCGAGGCGTTCAGGCTCTCGACATCGCCGGCCATCGGGATCGACATGATGGAGTCACAGGTCTCGCGCACCAGCCGCGAGAGGCCTTTACCCTCCGACCCGACCACGATGACGGTGGGACCCGTCCCGTCGTACTCGTCGAGGGTCACATCGCCCTCGGTGTCGAGACCCACCAGCTGGGCCCCGTCGGCCGCCCAATCCTTCAGCGTTCGAGTGAGATTCGGCGCCTGCGCGACCGGCAGTCGAGCGGCCGCTCCGGCACTGGTCCGCCACGCGACCGCCGTGACACTGGCACTGCGTCGCTGGGGGATGAGCACACCGTGGCCACCGAAGGCCGCGACCGAGCGGATGACCGCACCGAGGTTGCGCGGGTCGGTGATGTTGTCGAGTGCCACCAGCAGCGGCGGCGTCCCGCTGTCGACGGCGTCGCGCATGAGGTCGTCGGGGTGGGCGTACTGGTACTCGGGCACCTGCAGGGCGATGCCCTGGTGCATGCCGTTCGACGACAGGCGGTCGAGTTCGTTCTTCCCCACCTCGAGGATCGCGATGCCGAAATCGCCTGCCATCTTCACACTCTCGGCAACCCGCTCGTCGGGCTCGGAGTTGGTGGCCAGGTACAGCGCGGTTGCCGGCACCCCGGCGCGCAGGCATTCCAGCACTGGGTTGCGGCCGAGGACGTACTCGGGGCCGTCGTCCTTGCGGGTGCGGGCACCGCCACGACCGGTGGTGGTCTTCGCCGCCGCCTTGGCCCGCTTGTGAGCAGGGTGATACGGCCGGTCGACCGCCTTGGGAGTGGCCCCGCGCGCCTCGAGTCCGCGGCGTCGCTGCCCGCCCGAACCGACCGTCTGCCCCTTCTTGCTGCCGGTCTTGCGCACCGCGCCTTTACGTTTGGAGTTTCCTGCCATGTCAGGACGTTCCCTTCAGCGACCACTGCGCACCATCTGGTGTGTCGGTGACCTCGATGCCGGCCTCGGCGAGTCGATCGCGGACCGAATCCGCGGTCGCCCAGTCTTTTTCCGCGCGCGCCCGCGCTCTGCGGTCGAGCTCGGCGCGCACCAGGACATCCAGTGCCGTGGTGGCCGCACTCTCGTCCGCACTGTCGTCGGACCAGTGTTCGTCGAGTGGGTCCACGCCGAGGATGCCCATCATCGCGCGCACCGACGACGCAGCCGCGAGCGCGACGGGCCCGTCACCCGACTCGAGTGCGGTATTCCCTTGTCGCACAACGTTGTGCACCACTGCCAGTCCGGCGGGTACGCCGAGATCGTCGTCGAGCGCGTCGGCGAACTCCGCAGGGATCTCCCCGACCGCCACCTCACCAACGCGCGACGACACCCGCGTCACGAACGACTCGACCCGCCGGTAACCCGCGGCCGCCTCGGTGAGAGCGCCGTCGGAGTATTCGAGCATCGACCGGTAGTGCGCACTGCCGAGGTAGTAGCGCAGCTCCACCGCGCGTACCCGCGACAGCATCGCCGGGATCGACACCACGTTGCCCAGCGACTTGCTCATCTTCTCGCCGCCCATGGTCACCCAGCCGTTGTGCAACCAGTAGCGGGCGAACGGATCTCCGGCTCCGTGCGCCTGCGCGATCTCGTTCTCGTGGTGCGGAAAGATCAGATCCATTCCACCGCAATGGATGTCGAACTCCGGACCGAGAAGCGACGTGGCCATCGCGGAGCATTCGAGATGCCAGCCGGGACGTCCTGGCCCCCACGGCGTCGGCCACGACGGTTCGCCGGCCTTGGCCGCCTTCCACAGGGTGAAGTCACGCGAGTCCCGTTTGCCGGTCCCGGCGCTCTCCCCCTGATGCACATCGTCGAGCCGGTGCCCCGACAGCGATCCATAGTCGGGCAGGCTCAGCACGTCGAAGTAGACGTTGCCGTCCGATTCGTAGGCGTGGCCGCGGTCGATGAGTCGCTGCATGTACTCGACCATCTGGGTGATGAAGCCCGTGGCGCGCGGTTCGCTCGACGGCGCGATCACGCCCAGCGCGTCGTACGCGGAATCGAAAGCACGCTCGTGGGTCGCCGCCCACTCCCACCAGGGACGACCGTTGTCGTGCGCCTTGCGGAGGATCTTGTCGTCGATATCGGTGACGTTGCGGACGAACAGGACGTCGAGTCCCTGATGTTCGAGCCAGCGCCGCAGCACGTCGAACGCGATCCCGCTGCGCACATGGCCGATGTGGGGTACGCCCTGGACGGTCGCGCCGCACAGGTACACCGATGCGTGTCCGGGGTGCAGCGGAACGAAGTCGCGCACCTCTCGGGAAGCGGTGTCATACAGGCGCAGGGTCACGACGTGCAATCCTACCTGGTCAGATTCGCCATTCGGTCCCGGTGGCTCCCGGGTCAGTCGAGCAACGCGGTCGCGACGGCCGCCACACCCTCGCCCCGACCGGTCATTCCCAGCCCGTCGGTGGTGGTCGCCGACACCGACACCGGCGCGCCGAGCGCCGCACCCAGCACCTGCTGCGCCTCGTCACGACGAGGTCCGATCTTCGGCTGGTTGCCGATCACCTGGACCGCGGCGTTCACCACCTGGAAACCGGCGTCGGTGACGAGTTGCCGCACGTGCTCCAGCATCGCCACCCCGGAGACGCCCGCCCATTCGGGGCGACCGGTCCCGAACACCGAACCGACATCGCCGAGTCCGGCTGCCGAGAGCACCGCGTCGCACAGGGCGTGCGCGCCGACGTCACCGTCGGAATGGCCTTCGCAACCGGGTACCAGGGGGAAGTGCAACCCGACCATCCAGCACGGCGCGTCCGCGTCCACCCGGTGCGCATCGGAGCCGATGCCGACTCTCATGAGGGTCGCTCCGTGCGGTGGTCTCGATACGTCTCCTCGCTGCGCTCGTCGACTACTCGACCAGCGGACAACGTCTCCGCGACGATGTCGCGCGCGATCCGGAGATCCCAGGGCGTGGTGATCTTCATGGCCAGCGGATCGCCGGCGACCACGTGGACCGGTATCCCGGCACGCTCGGCGAGTCCCGCATCGTCGGTGGCAAGGCCGGAGGCGTCGGCATGAGCCTGCATCAGCGCTGCGCGGGTGAACCCCTGGGGGGTCTGGATGGCACGGAGACGTTCGCGGTCGACGGTTCGGATCACCGGCTCACCGGTCCCCTGCCCGGCCGATGCGGGATCGACCTCTTTGAGCGTGTCGGCAACCGGCAGTCCGGGGACCACGGCGAGATGTCCGTGACGCACGGCGTCGACGACCCGATGGAACACGTCGGGCGGCGTGAGTGGACGCGCGGCGTCGTGGATCAGCACGATGTCGGAGTCGGTCCCGGCAATGCCTGCCCGGACCGACTCGGACCGGTGCGATCCACCCGCGACAACGGTGGCGTCCGGGACCAGCCGCGTCGCCTCGTCGATCAGGTGGACCGGAACCACCACGACGACGGTGTCGGCAACCCCTGCTCGCAGGATGCCGTCGACACAGTGCTCGAGAATGGTGGTTCCGCCACCCAGATCGACAAAGGCCTTCGGGGCCGCCTCACCCAGCCGGGTGCCCGACCCCGCAGCCGGGACGACCACACTCACCGTCATACCGGCGCCGCCAGGACGTCAGTCACGTGCAGTTCAGTGGGTCAGGACGCCGCGGCCAGCACCTCGTCGAGAATGCTGGTCGCCTTCTCGTCGTCGGTGTTCTGCGCCAGCGAGAGCTCGTCGACCAGGACGCGGCGGGCACGGGTCAGCATGCGCTTCTCACCTGCCGACAATCCGCGGTCCTGCTCACGACGCCACAGGTCACGAACGATCTCGGCGACCTTGATGATGTCGCCCGAGATGAGCTTCTCCTGGTTCGCCTTGAATCGGCGTGCCCAGTTGGTGGGCTCTTCGGTATGCGGGGCGCGAAGCACCTCGAAAACCTCGCCGAGCCCCTCTGCGCCGACGACGTCACGAACGCCGACGTATTCCAGCTTCGTCGAGGGGATCTGAACGGTCATGTCACCATCGGCAACTTTGAGAACGAGATATTCGATCTGTTCGCCCTTGATGGTCCGAGTCACGATGTCCTCGACCCGAGCAGCACCGTGATGTGGGTAGACAACGGTGTCGCCAACTTTGAAATTCAATGTTCCGTGCCCCTTTCGAGTAGACCCAGTCTAGCACGGGCGTCCGAGAGGGCCCACACAACGGTGCAGGTCAACGCGCTGTACCGTGCCCGCCGGCCACCCCTCACGGGGCGACGGACCAGCACAAACCGGGCCGTGATCGGCCACACACGGGCACTGCCGAAACCCCCTCCGGCACATCGTCGCACCACCCTCGACGGCACCAATCCGACACCCGATCGGACTTTTGCCATCGCCGCCCACTACGCTGCGTAGTGCAGGGTTCACGCATGTGCGTATCGGCCTTTCGAATACCTGGGAGGAACGGGTGTCAGTGCTTCGGAAAACCGCTCGGCGTTCGGCTGTCCGTACGCGCATGGGGCGTACGGCCAAGGTGACCGCGATCGCCGCGGCGGGCATCGCTCTCGCACTCGGCACCACTGCGTGCGGCGCGGGCCAGATCTCGCAGACGGCGAGCCAGGAACCCGCGGTCAACGGCAACCTGGCGAACGTCGGTTCGATGCAGCTGCGGAACGTGCAGATCATGTACCCGACCGACAAGGCCGACGAGGTGTTCGGCAACGGCGGTCCATTCGAGATCTCGTTCGTGGTCAGCAACGTGGACCCCGTCCTCAACGACCGCTTGGTCGCCATCGACGCTCCCGACGGCGGCAAGGTCACCATCGTCGGTGACACGAGCATCGCTGCGGGACAGGCACTTCGTGCCGGCAAGCCGGTCGGGCTGCTCGAGCCCGAGAACGTCCAGACCACCGACGCGGAGAAGCGCCTCACGGTGACGCTGTCCGGAGCAGGCGACTCGGTTGCGTCCGGTCTCACGACGCCACTGAAGTTCCGCTTCGAGAAGTCCGGGGAGGCCACCGTCGACACCCCGGTCGACTCCGGCGCCACTCTGCCCCGTCAGGACAAGATCCGGCAGGCCGAGGCCCCCGCCGTCGAGCACTGAGCTCCCTTTTCGACTGTCGCGCTTCGCGCGGCTGTCGGGGGCCCTCACTAGGCTGACCGGGTGGCCAAACCGAAGTCGTCCTTCCGCTGCAGCGCCTGCGGGCACTCCGTCGCAAAATGGGTGGGCCGCTGCCCGGACTGCGGCGAATGGGGCACGGTCGACGAGGCAGCCACCACGATCGGCAGCCGTGGCAACGCGGTCGGCGGCGTCACGCCCACCAGCCCGGCCCGCCCCATCACCGAGATCGACGCAAACTCGTCGGTGGCGATTCCCACCGGCATCGAAGAACTCGACCGCGTCCTCGGGCGTGGCGTGGTGCCCGGATCGGTGATCCTGCTCGCGGGCGAACCCGGCGTCGGGAAGTCGACTTTGCTGCTCGAGACGGTCAAGCACTGGGCACATCGCGGCCAGAAAGCCCTCTACCTCACCGGCGAGGAGTCGGCCGGGCAGGTGCGCATGCGTGCCGAGCGCACCGATGCGGTTCACGAGAACGTCTATCTCGCGGCCGAATCCGACCTCGCGACCATCCTCGGCCACGTCGATGCGGTGAATCCGTCACTCGTCGTCGTGGATTCGGTCCAGACGGTCGTCGCGACCGGAACCGACGGCGTGACCGGCGGCGTCACCCAGATCAGGGCAGTGACAACGGCATTGGTGTCGATGGCCAAGAACCGCGGGATCGCCGTGGTGCTCGTCGGGCACGTCACCAAGGACGGCGCGGTCGCAGGCCCTCGCTCGCTCGAGCATCTGGTGGACGTCGTCCTGTCCTTCGAGGGCGACAAGCATTCGAGCCTCCGGATGGTGCGGGGCATCAAGAACCGATTCGGGGCCGCCGACGAGGTCGGTTGCTTCGAGCAGCGCGACGACGGGATTCATCAGGTACCCGACCCGTCCGGGATCTTCCTCCATCAGCGCGACGCCGACGTCACCGGTTCGACGACCATGGTCACGATGGACGGCAAGCGCGCGCTGGTCGGCGAGATCCAGGCGCTCGCCAACAAGAGCACCATGGCGACGCCCCGGCGGGCCGTATCCGGTCTGGACTCGGCCCGGGTGTCGATGGTGCTGGCCGTGCTGCAGGCCCGGCTCGGCGCGCCGCTCAACGACCAGGAGGTCTACCTCGCGACCGTCGGCGGGATGCGCGTCACCGAGCCGGCCGCGGATCTCGCGATCGCGCTGTCGGTGAGTTCGGTGCTCGACAACACCCCGATCCCACACACCACCGTCGCGATCGGCGAGGTCGGCCTCGCCGGCGAGGTGCGGCGGGTGTCCGCGGTGGCGAAGCGGGTGACCGAGGCCCGACGGCTGGGTTTCCGCCACGCGATCATCCCGGCGGGTACCGACGAGAACCTGCCGTCGGGGATCCGGGTCACCCGCGTCGGCAACCTCAACCAAGCAGTCCGCGCCGGACTGGCGAGTCCGGTCGAGGCGCCGTTCTGAACGGGCTCAGGGCCGCGAGAGTCGCTGCTTGTACTCGTCGGAGATCTGACTCTTGTCGATGTGCTCGGCGAAGTGTTCGCGGGCATTGATCGACACGAAGATGGCATGGGCCGTCGCGACCGGCTGATCGGGGTCACCGATGTGCGCGACGCCCTCGGTGTAGAGCTTGCGGCGTTGCCGCCCGAGCAGCGTCGCGCGGAACTGCAGGGTCGATCCGACCGGAATGGGCCGGAGGAAGTCGACCTCGAGGTGCACGGTGACCGCCGACGGCCCGACGAGCAGCGGCGCCATCCCCATCACGTCGTCGAAGGCAGTGGTCAGGATGCCGCCGTGCAGCACGCCCGGTCCACCCTCGAAGTGGGTCTCGACGGCCATCGACGCGGTGACCGTGAAGTCGTCCCCGGCATACATCTCGAGATGCAAACCGTGCGGGGACTCCTCTCCACACCCGTAACACATCGGGTTGTGCATCCTCATCCGCTCACCCGGCCGTACGGCCTTGGGATGACGCTCGATGGGGTCCAGGTCGGTGGGCACCACAAAACCGCTCTTCACGTCCCGATACCCTAGTCCGTACGCGGTGTCACCCATGCGACGTGGTGGGACCGGAAAGGGCGTGATGGTCGAGATCGCGAAGTCGGAGCTGACCAGGGAGACCCTGGCACGGGTGGCCCCGGGCACCGGTCTGCGTGACGGGCTCGAGCGCATCCTGCGTGGCGGGACGGGCGCCTTGATCATCCTCGGGCACGATTCCGACGTCGAGAAGATCTGCGATGGCGGATTCCACCTCGACGTCGAGTTCGCCCCGACACGTCTGCGCGAGCTCGCGAAGATGGACGGGGCCGTCGTCCTGTCCACCGACGGCAAGCGGATCGTGCGGGCCAACGTCCAGCTCGTGCCGGATCCGTCGATACCCACCGAGGAGTCCGGTACGCGCCATCGTGCCGCCGAGCGCACGGCCATCCAGATCGGCCACCCGGTGATCTCGGTGAGCGCCTCGATGTCGATCGTGAGCGTCTACGTCGACGGCGTGCGGCGTGTGGTCGAGAGCCCGGACCCCATCCTGTCGCGGGCCAACGTCGCCCTCGCGACGCTCGAGCGGTACAAGACCCGACGCGACGAGGTCATCGCGGGACTGTCGCGGGCCGAGATCGAGGACTACGTGATGCTGCGCGATGCCATGTCGACCGCACAGCGCATGGAGATGGTTCGGCGGGTGTCGGTCGAGATCGAGGAGTATGTCCTCGAACTCGGCGCGAACGGCCGCCAGGTGAGCCTCCAACTCGAAGAGCTGATCAGCGACAACGACACCATGCGCGAACTTCTGGTCCGCGACTATTACGCGAGTCCGGAGCCGGCGAGCACCGAGGAGGTCCGGCAGGCGCTCGAGAGCATCGAGCAGCTGTCCGACGCCGACCTCCTCGACCTCACGCTCCTCGCGGGCGCACTCGGTTATCCGACCACCATCGAGGCGCAGGACACCGCGATGAGCCCGCGCGGTTACCGGCTCCTGGCGCGCATCTCACGTCTGCAGTTCGCCCACATCGACCGTCTGGTGCGGAGTTTCAGCACCCTGCAGGCACTGTTGGCGACCAGCGCCGCCGACCTGCAGGCCGTCGAGGGTATCGGCAGCATCTGGGCCCGCCACATCCGTGAGGGACTGTCCCGGCTGGCCGAGAGCAGCATCGAGCGATACGAGTAGCCGCGGCGAGACAGCTCAGACGGCGTCGATGACCCGATCGTGCTCGTCGAGGCGGGGCGGCGCGCAGCGGTAGGTCGCCGGAGTTCCGCTCATGTGAATCGGGTTGGCCACCTGCCGGATCGGCTCCTCACGTCGCGGGTCGTCGATGGTCACCACCGGCGTGAGTCCGAGTCGCTCGGCGAGCGCGATCGCGTCGGCGATGTTGTTGAGCGGCCCGCAGGGCACGCGAGCACCGGTGAGCGTGGCGAACCAGTTGTCGGCGGTGTCCTGCGCGAGAAGCGAGTTGAGGATGTCGACGAGCTCGGTGCGATGGGCGACGCGATCGGAGTTGGTGGCAAACCTTTTGTCGGACGCCATTTCCGGCCTGCCGAGAGCGTCGACGAGCGCGGCGAACTGACGATCGTTCCCGACGGCGAGGACCAGTGGCCGGTCGGCGGTGTCGAAGACCTCGTAGGGCGCGATGCTCGGATGCCGATTGCCCATGGCATGCGGCACCACCCCCGCCGCTACGTATCCCGACGTCTGATTGACGAGCGCCGAGAGCAACGACGAGAGCAGATTGACCTCGACCCGCTGTCCCTCGCCGGTGTGGTCGCGATGACGCAGCGCCGCGAGAATGCCCACCGCGGCGTGCAATCCGGTGATGACGTCGACCATCGCGACGCCGACCTTGGTCGGGCTGTCCTGGTCGGGTCCGGTAATGCTCATCAGACCGCCGACAGCCTGGATGAGCAGGTCGTAACCGGGGAGCTGATTCTCACCGCCGAATCCCGTCACCGAGCAGTAGACGATGTCGGGGTTGTCCTCGCGCACCGCGTCGTAGCCGAGACCCAGCCGGTCCATCGTGCCCGGCAGGAAGTTCTCGACGACGACGTCGGCACGCTCGACGAGTCGTCGGGCCTCCGAGAGCCCGTTCGGGTCGGTGAGGTCGAGGGCGACCGACCGCTTGTTGCGGTTCACCGAAAGGAAGTACGACGACTCCGCGGCGCCCGGATCGCCGACCCATGGCGGCCCCCAGCTGCGGGTGTCGTCGCCCGAGCCGGGGCGCTCGATCTTGATCACCTCGGCGCCGAGGTCGGCGAGCAGCATCGTCGCGTAGGGGCCGGCCAACACCCGGCCGAAGTCGGCGATCACCAATCCGTCGAGGGCTCCGCCCGCGTCATCACCGAGCGAACCACTCACCGGAATGCGCCCTCGCCGGTGAGCGCCTTGCCGATGGTCAGCTGATGGACCTCGGAGGTGCCTTCGTAGGTGAGCACGGACTCGAGGTTGTTGGCATGGCGGATCACCGGGTATTCGAGCGTTATCCCGTTGGCGCCCAGGATGGTTCGGCATTCGCGCGCGATCGCGATCGCCTCGCGCACATTGTTGAGCTTGCCGGTGCTGACCTGCTCGGGGGTGATCTCGCCGCGATCCTTGAGACGACCGAGGTGGTAGGCCAGCAGGTGCCCCTTGCCCACCTCGAGTGCCATGTCGGCGATCTTCGCCTGGGTCAGCTGGTAGCCGGCGAGCGGCTTGTCGAACACCTGACGTGTCTGCGCGTAGTCGACCGCGACCTCGAGACAGTCACGTGCGGCACCCATGGAGCCGAAGATGATCCCGAAGCGCGCCTCGCCGAGACTCGTGAGCGGTCCGCGGAGTCCCTGCGCCTCGGGCAGCATCGCCGTCTGCGGCAGGCGGACACCGTCGAGCACCAGCTCGGACGTGACCGACGCGCGCAGCGAGACCTTCTTGTGGATCTCGGGGGCCGAGAAGCCCGGCGTGTCCGTCGGCACCACGAACCCACGGATGCCGGCCGGGCCGTCGGCGAGATCGGTCTGCGCCCACACCACCGCGACGTCGGCGATCGATCCGTTGGTGATCCACATCTTGGTGCCGTTGAGCACCCAGTCGTCGCCGTCGCGTTTGGCGTGTGTGCGCATCCCGGCGGGATTCGACCCGAAGTCGGGTTCGGTCAGACCGAAGCACCCGATCGCGTCGCCTGCCGCCATGCGCGGCAGCCACTCCTGCTTCTGCTCCTCGCTGCCCCAGTGGTGAATCGAGAACATGGCCAGCGAACCCTGCACCGACACGAGACTGCGGATACCCGAGTCAACCGCCTCGAGTTCGAGGCAGGCGAGACCGTAGGTCGTCGCGCTGAGCCCCGGGCAGCCGTAGCCCTCCAGATGCATACCAAGCGCACCGAGCGAGCCGAGTTCCTTCGCGATGTCGCGGGCAGGCAGCTTCGCCTCCTCGAACCAGTCCGCGACGTACGGACGCAGGCGCTCGTCGGCGAACTTCCGGACCGTGTCCCGGATCGCGATCTCCTCCGGCTCGAGAAGCGAATCGAGGGCGAAGAGCTGGCTCAGGGTCTGCGGTCGGGACATCGGTTCCTCCGGGTTTGCGAGAACGATTGCAAGAACGTTTGCATCGACTAATGTAGGGCTGCCGGGCTGAGTTCGTCAACCCGCATCCGGAGGGAGGTGAGCGAGCATGCGCGACGGAAACCGGGCGCCGACTCTGAAGGAGATCGCCGAACGCGCCGGCGTGCACGTGTCATCCGCCTCCCGGATCCTGCGTCAGACCGAGCCCGCCGACGGATGGTCGGAATCAGCACTTCGGGTCCGCCGGGTGGCCGCCGAGCTCGGGTACCAGCCCAACCTCTGGGCGGCCAGCCTGCGCACGCGCAAGACCACCACCCTCGGGGTCGTGATGACCCGGCTCACCGACGGGGTGGTGGCGACGACGTATCAGGGCATCGAGGAGGCCGCGTCCCGCGCGGGGTACTCCGTCCTGCTGTCGAGCCCGCCCGACGATCTCGACGCCCAACGTCGCGCCATAGAGCTACTCGTGGGCCGCCAGGTGGACGGCCTCCTGCTGAGCAGCCTGCACGATCCGGGCCGGCCGTTCATCGACACGCTCCGCATCGGCAACGTCCCGATGCTCGCGGTGACGCGCCACGCCGAGTCCCGACTGCCGTTCGTCGGCGGCGACGACGTACACGGCGGTCGGCTCGCCGCCCGGCACCTGCTCGACCGCGGGCACACCGACATCGCCGTCGTCGCCGGCCCGCATCATGCCACCACCGCAGGCGATCGGCTCAAGGGATTCCGCGCCGAGCTGCACGACGCGTCCGTCGAGCTCCGGGCGGACCGGATCGTGCACTCCACGTTCGAGGTCGACGGCGGCATCGAGGCCGGCCGGGCCTTGCTCGACTCCCCGACGCGCCCCACCGCGATCTTCACGGTGTCCGACACCATCGCCATCGGCGTCATGGGCGTCGCCCGTGACCTCGGACTGCGCATCCCCGACGATCTGGCACTGGTCGGCTACAACGACATTCCCGTCGTCGCGCAACTGCCGGTCCCGCTGACGACCGTCCGGTCGCCGGCCCATGAGATCGGGGCGACGGCGGCTCGCCGATTGCTCGACCTGGTGGCCGGTCACGAACCGGAGACCGTCCGGCTACCGGTCGAACTCATGGTGCGCGCGACCACCTGACCCCCACGGTGACCCCCACCCCTACCCTTGCCCCGCAGCCGCGACGGTTTCCGTCATCCGCGACGGCATTTAGGGGGCGCGGATGACGGAAACCGTCGCGGCTGCGGAAAGGGAACGTGCGGGCGGGGAACGTGCGGGAGGGGTTCAGGGCTGCGCGGGCGCCACCACGTTGAACGTGATCGGCGCGGACTCCTTCTCCCCGATCTTCCCGATGGCCTGGTAAGCCCCGACCGCGATCGGCACGCGCGGCTTGTCGCAGCCGGGGCTGCTCGTGGTGCCCGACCATGTGATGGTGTCGCGCACCTGCTGCGAGGGTTTGAGGTTCACGTTGTTGACCGTCTGCAGGGGCGAGCAGTCGCGCGCCGACCAGAGGGTCCGGGTGCCGTCGAGGGTGCGGACCACCACGTTCTGCGCGGCCTTGCCGACGTCGCGGGTGCAGTCGGTGAGTCCGGCGTTGGTGGTGACGATCGTGAAGACCGGCTGGTCACCCGTGCTGTAGGTCGGCTTGTCGGTGTACAGGACAACCGAGATGTTCGCGTCGGGGCACAGCCCGGACGGTGGCACCGGTCCCGGCGCCTGCGCGACGCCACTCGGCGCCGGCACCGACGACGACACGGCAGCCGAACCGCCGGCCTCGCCCCCGGACTCTCCGTTGCCGGTGCCACCGGTTCCGCCGCCGGAGACCTGACCACTCGCCGACGGATCGGACGACTCAGCTGTCGGCGCGGTCGAATACGCCGTGGACGACGCAACAGACGACGACGCCGCTGCATTCGACGGATTGTCACCGTTGCTCCCGGTGGCCCAGATGATGAGTCCGATGATCAACGCAAGCACGACGGCGGCACCACCGAAGGCGACGATACGACGTCGCCAGTAGATCTCAGGTGGTAGCGGGCCTTGCGGTTCGATCACGGAACCCACGCTAACGGCCCCTGTTGACGCCGCGTCCGACCGCGCTCGGCGTGTCGCACAAACAGCACCTGACCGGCCAAAAGTCTAAAGTCGGGGTTCAGCCCCAGGGCCGTGTCAGGCGTCGACGGTGTCGATACCGTCGAGCTGACCGATGACGCCGCGCACCTGCGCGCGCCCCTCGCCGAGCTGATAGGTCAGTCCGACGATCGCAAGGCGGCCGTCGGCGACGCGGTCTGCGATGATGCGGCTGCGTTCCATCAACTGTTTGCCGGTCTCGAGGACGTGCCGCGCCTCGAACTCGTCGACGCGGGTCAGCCCTTCGCTGCGGCCGGCCAGAATGCTCGGACTCACCTTCTCGACCACGTCGCGGATGTAGCCGCCGGGGATCTGCAGGTTGTCGAGGGCGTTGAGAGTGGCCTTGACCGCCCCGCAGCTGTCGTGGCCGAGGACCGCGATCAACGGCACCTCGAGTACCTCGGCGGCGAACTCCAACGAGCCCAGCACGGCCGAGTCGATGACCTGGCCCGCCGTGCGGACGACGAACATGTCGCCGAGCCCCTGATCGAAGATGATCTCGGCGGACAGACGCGAGTCCGAGCAGCCGAAGAGCACCACGTGCGGGTGTTGTCCCGACGTCAGTCGCTCACGATCCTCGATACCCTGTTTGGGATGTTGAGACTCACCGGCAACGAACCGATCGTTCCCTTCCTGCAGGATCTTCCAGGCCTCGGTCGGCGTCACTTGGCTCATGGCCACTAGTGTGCCACCGGCCGTTCTGCTCGGCTGGTTCGACCTCCACGAGCGCGATCTGCCCTGGCGTGAGCCCGGGTTGTCGGGCTGGCAGATCCTGATCAGCGAGATCATGTTGCAGCAGACCCCGGTCTCGCGCGTCGTCGGGCCGTGGCGCGAATGGATCGAAAAGTGGCCGGTACCGTCGGCGATGGCTGCTGCGTCGGCAGGCGAGGTACTACGCGCGTGGGGCAAACTCGGCTACCCGCGGCGGGCGCTCCGGCTCCACGAGTGCGCGACCGTGCTCGCCGAACAGCACGACGATCGTGTCCCCGAAGACGTGGAGACGATGCTGACCCTGCCCGGCATCGGCGACTACACCGCCCGCGCGGTCGCCTGTTTCGCTTACGGGCAGGCGGTTCCGGTGGTGGACACCAATGTTCGACGGGTCATCGCCCGCGCCGTGCACGGACGCGAACAGCCGGGCAATCCCTCTCGTGCCGACCTCGCCGACGCCACCGCTCTCTTACCGACCAGCACCGACGGCTCTGTCGATGCGGCCGCACCACGGTTCTCCGCCGCGCTGATGGAACTCGGTGCGCTGGTGTGCACGGCCCGCAGTCCGAAGTGCGACGAGTGCCCGCTCCCCGACTGCACCTGGGTACGGCTCGGCCGGCCGGCTCACACCGGACCGGCCCGCAAGGTGCAGAAGTTCGCCGGCACCGACCGACAGGTCCGGGGACTGCTGCTCGACGTCCTGCGCGGTACCGACCATCCGGTGGTCCGGGCCCGCCTGGACACGGTCTGGACCACCGACACCGCCCAACGCGACCGTGCCCTCGATTCGCTGCTGACCGACGGACTGGTGGAGCTCACCGCCGACGGTCGGTTTTGTCTTGCAGGGGAGGCGAATTGATGACCCACCCGGCCGAGGTGGTCGGCATCCCGGCCAGAAACGCCTCCACCGCACCGCGATAGATGTCCGGGGCGTCGTCGTGCACCAGATGTCCGGCGTTCGGCACACGCAGGTACTGCGCTGCGCTGTGAGTCGAACACATGGTGCGCATCTGCCCGGGTGGCGTCACCGAGTGCTCGGCCTCGATCACCAGCGACGGCACCCGCACCGAACTCCATTCGGACCAGAACTCCCGACCGCCCCATTCTTCGGCGATCTCCGACCAGATCGGCAGACTGCCGTGCAACCGGCCGTCGTCGAAGGCCTCGTAGAAGTAGCGGCCGGCGACCTCGCCGAACATCTCCTGCGCATGCGACATCGACGCGAACCGGTCGGGCCAGCTGTCGAACCACGGCGTCCAGTTGCGGGTGGTACGTCCGCGGAAATCCGGCGCCATGTCCTCGATCACCAACGCCGACACCATCTCCGGGTAGGCGGCCGCCGTGCACCAGGCGTGCAACGCGCCCATCGAATGGCCGATCAGGACCGCGGGGCCCTGATCGATCCAGGTGAGGACCTCGGCCAGGTCGGTGACGAATCGCTCGGTGCTCAGCTCGGCGGGATCATCCGGCGCCTCGACGTCGGCGCCGGTATGGAAGGCCGCGTCGAGGGTGAAGACGCGACCGTGCCGTCGTAACCACGGGATCTGACGTCGCCAGGTGCGGCCGCGCCCCATCAGGCCGTGCAGCAGGACAATCGGGCCGACACCGCGGACAGGCTGACCGTCGGAGTCGGTCGGTCCGCCGTGATCGAGCAGGCCGATGTCCGCGGTCCCGGTCTCCGGCGTCGGCGGGGGTCGAGTGGCGGTCACGGCTGACAGGGTATGGCAGTGGCCGCCGATCAGCCCGATGCCGCGTCGACGTCGACCGACACCCGACCCGGATAGAACGCGACGTGGTCGGCGATCTCCGCGACGGCGTCATAAGGGGATCGGTAGACCCAGACCGCGTCGGTCAGCACCTCGCCACCGAGGGTGAGGTCGTAGTAGTTGCACTCGCCCTTGTACGGGCAGAAGGTGGTGGTCGTGCTCTCGCGGAGCACCGACGGGTCCACGGATTCTCGGGGTATGTACTGCACGGGCGGGTACTCCGCCTCGCGCAGGGTGAGCGCATCCGCCGTCCGCGCGACGACGCTGTCGCCGACTCGGACGACGACACGATCGCCCGTCGGCGACACCGTGATCGGGTGATCGGGTCCCGGTTCCAGTCTTCCGCGTGCCATGACACCTCCACTGCGACATATGTGCGGGCGAACTGTCGATACCTCACTCCAGCATGCCAGTAGGGTGGGTCCATGGCAGTTGTGAAGATCAATGCGATTTCGGTACCCGAAGGCGCCGGACCGGAACTCGAGAAGCGATTCGCGAATCGCGCCCATTCGGTCGACGGCTCTCCGGGATTCCTCGGATTCCAGTTGCTGCGTCCCGTGAAGGGTGACGACCGGTACTTCGTGGTCACCCAGTGGGAGTCCGAAGAGGACTTCCAGGCGTGGGCGTCGGGCCCGGCGAAGGAGGCACACTCGGGCGAGCGTGCGAAGCCGGTGGCGAGCGGGGCCGACCTGCTCGAGTTCGAGGTCGTACTCGACGCCAAACCCAGCGCCTGACAGGCGTGCCGCGCGCCTCGGGCACGCCGATGTTCCCACTGGGAACCGCACTGTTGCCCGGTGAGCCGCTGCCTTTGCGGATCTTCGAGCCGCGATACCGGCAGATGCTCGCCGACTGCCTCGACGACGACGATCAGGAGTCGGCTGCGGCGACGCCCCGCGACGCCGGGTTCGGGGTCGTGCTGATCGCACGTGGCCACGAGGTGGGTGGCGGCGACGTCCGGCACGATGTGGGCACCTTCGCCCGCATCGAGAACCTGATGCGCCAGCCCGACGGCCGGGCGTCGCTCACCTGCACCGGCGCGACGCGAATCCGGATCACCGAGTGGCTCCTCGATGATCCGTATCCGAGGGCCGTCACCGAGGCCCTCCCCGAGCCTCGGATCGGTCCCGACGACCATGCCAGGGTGATCGAACTCGGCCTCGCGCTGCGCGCCTTCGTCGACGAGGTGGCCACCACCCGGCCCGAGGCGGCGCCCGTCGGCCTTCCTGACTTCGACGTCGCCGACCTCGCCGAACACGGTCTGTTCGAGTGGGCCACCCGGTTGCCCATCGGCCCGGCCGACCGGCAACAGCTGCTCGAATGCGACACCGTGGCAGAGCAGATCTCTGTTCTCGACGATGTCGTCGAGGGACTCACTGCGATGATCCGCTTCGGCCGCTGATATCTGCCGGGTGAGAATTCCGGGTTCGGTCGACGCAGGTGGCGACCACCCCTGGCCCCGAAGTTAGAACGTGTTCTAGTATCGGTTGTGGAGTAGTTCATACCACCACTCAGGAGCACATCTATGACCGAGACCGTCGAGTCCCGTCCGGCATCCGACCTGGTCGGCGCCGGCGACCAACCGCAACTGTTCATCGGTGGACAGTGGGTGGATCCGCATTCGACCGAGACGCTCGAGGTGTTCTCGCCCGCCACCGGGGAGCGCGTGGGTTCCGTACCGCTCGCCGACGAGGTCGATGTCGACACCGCGGTCAAGGCCGCCCGGGCCGCATTCGCGTCGGGCGTCTGGCGCGACACCGCACCAGCCGATCGGGCCGCGGTCCTGAACCGGGCGGCAGATCTGATCAACGAGCGCATGGGCGAGATCAGCAGCCTGGTCTCTGCCGAGATGGGCGCCACCCCCACCGATGTGACCACCCTCCAGGGGCTGGCCGGCACCGGAGTGCTGCAGGGTTACGCCGCCGCCACCACCGACTTCGCGTGGGAGGAGAAGCGCGCCGGACTGTTCGGTGAGACCCTGGTGACCCGCGAGGCCGTCGGTGTCGTCGGCGCGATCATCGCGTGGAACGTCCCACTGTTCCTGCTGTGCAACAAGTTCGGCCCCGCGCTGGCAGCCGGCTGTTCCATCGTGCTCAAGCCCGCTCCCGAGACCCCGCTCAACGCAAACCTGCTCGCGCAGCTCTTTGTCGAGGCGGGCGTCCCCGAAGGCGTGATCTCGGTGGTGCCCGGCGGCGTCGCCGCGGGCCAGGCACTGGTCGACCATCCCGACGTCGACAAGATCACCTTCACCGGCTCGACCGTCGCAGGCCGTGCGATCGCCGCGCGCTGCGGCGAGACCCTCAAGCGCTGTTCGCTGGAGCTCGGCGGCAAGTCGGCAGCGATCGTCCTCGACGACGTCGATCTCGAGGCCAACATCCACATGCTGGTCTTCTCGGCCGGTCTGATCAATGCCGGCCAAGCGTGCGTCGCCCAGACGCGCGTTCTGGTCCCACGCTCGCGCCACGACGAGATCGTCGATGCCATGGTCGCCACCGCCAAGACCTTCACCCCGGGACTGCCGACGGCGGAGGGCACCGGGCTGGGCCCGATCATCACCGCCAAGCAGCGGGACAAGGTCGAGGGTTACGTGGCGAAGGGCAAGGAGGAAGGCGCAACGGCCGTGCTCGAGGGCACCCGCCCCGAGGGCCTGGAGAACGGCTTCTACGTCACCCCGACGATCTTCACCGGCGTCACCAACGACATGACGATCGCGCGCGAGGAGATCTTCGGCCCGGTCATCAGCGTGATCGCCTATGACACCGTCGACGAGGCCGTCGCCATCGCCAACGACTCCGATTACGGTCTGGCGGGGTCGATCTGGACTGCCGACGTCGAGCGCGGCGTCGAAATCGCCAAGCAGGTCCGCACCGGAACGCTCGGGATCAACTGGTACGCCATCGATCCGGGTTCACCGTTCGGCGGCTACAAGAACTCGGGCATCGGCCGCGAGAACGGCCGCGAGGGTCTCGAATCCTACGTCGAGCACAAGTCGATCCTCATGCCGATGGGGTATACCTCCGAATCCTGATCTCTCACAGGGGAATCGGGGTCGGTCGCCGAACGGTGACCGACCCCGTTTTTCGTGCCTGCGCCTCCTGACCAGAAAAGCGCCCCCGAAAAGCGCCCTCCTCCAGAGCCTCGTCGACATATCGTCGACGAGAACCGTGGACAGGGCGCTTTTCGGGGGCGCTTTTCTGGCTAAGCGGGCCGCACAAGTCCGAACCAGCTGCCGGTCGAGTAGCCCCCGAGCTTGCGAGGGAGCGTATCGAGGCCGCGTGGGCGTCAGCCCGCGGGCGGAGCCGACGGGGCAGGTGACGACGGAGACTTCGACGTCGGCATGGGAACAGCACCGGGCGGCGGTGTGTCCGTCTGCTCGACACGGCTACGGAACGAGTCGTCGGTGATCACGTCGATCCCATTGATCATCCACCGATCGCCCTGCTTGACCATGCTGAACGTCAGCCTGCTCGGGTCCACGCGGACGAGTTCCTTGTTGTTGCGCGTGACCGACTGGTTCATGAAGATCAGCACCTTGGAGGTGTCCTGGGTGTTGGTCACCACGCCGGCGTCCTGGATGGTCACGGCTGACACCACACCCTGCTTACGCACCTCGGTGGCGAGATTGTTCTTGGTGACCAGATCGTCGTAGGTCGGCTTTGCCGCACCGGTCAACACCGACTGCGACTCCGCGATGTGCTGATCGACGTTCTGTGGGGTGTACCCGAACATGGTGGTGGCGTAGCCTTTTGCTGCATCCAGGGATGAGTTCCGCGCGTTCTCGGTTGCTCGGTCGTCGAAGAACCGGATGCCGAGGAACACCGTCACGGCCGCAGCCGCGACCAGCAATATGACAAGCGTTGCCGCGACGACGCGGCCGGTGGTGATACGCATCTACGTCACCCACTCGAAGTTCGTCATCTTCAGGTCGCCGTTGATCCGGGTCATCTGTACCCGCCACCGGAACGTCTGAACGATCGTCTCCTCCTTGGGATCCGGATTCTTCATCTGCCACCCGTAGACGACGATGGCAGTTCCCTCGTCCGGCTCCGCCTTGGTCACGGCCTCCGACAGGATGGTGGTCTTGGTGTCGATCTTCTGGTCCTTGACCAGACCGACAGCCTGCTTCATCGAGTCCTGCATCTGCTGCTGAGCCTTGCCACTCGTCTTGTCCTGCAACGTCTTCAGAGCACCGTCGACGTTGTTCGGGTTGAGTGTGGTCAGGTTGACGATCATCTGCGAGGCGAAATCCGAGTACTCGGCTCGCAGGTCGTTCTTCTTGTCATAACGGTTGATACCTACTGCGAAGATCACCGACACCGCAACGCAGGCGACGATCACGACCCCGCACACCGAGGCCAGGACGATGCGCTTGGTCCGCGACGAATCGGCGCCCTTGTACCGGACCGCCGACCCGTCGCCGGCGAGACGATCGTCGCGGCTCCGACGCGACGCGGCGTTGCGCGCACTTCGACGCTCTCGATAGGTGAGCTGATCACCCGCGACCGGGATCGATTGCTCCTCGGAGTCGCCCTTACCGGTGTCACTCTTACCCGGGTCGCCCCTGTCGGTTTCGTCTGCGTTCTCGACGGCTTCGGCAGTACCCGCCGCTTCACCGGCGCTCTCGATCTCACTGGAGCCTTCGACCTCGGCGTCCGACGACAGCTCCTCGGCAGGCGCCGCGGCCCCTCCGGACCCGGCCGAACCCGGGGGCCGTTTCCGCCCACGGCCGAGCGGGGCCTTGCGAACAGGCGCACGACGAACAGGCGTCGACGGGGCCGACGCCTGTTCCTCCGTGCTTTCCGGGCTGGGGTCGGGCGTGGTGTCCTCAGACTTGTCCGAGGTCACTTCTGCACCGTGCTGCTGATCATGCTCTCCCACGTACTGTCTTGTCCTTGTGAATCCTGTCCCAGACCGGCGTTGTAGGTCTTGCCGTCCGGACCGATGTAGTCACCCGTCTTGGGATCGTACGGGGTGGCATACACCGCGGCGCCGGGCGTGTAGCTCGACGGGGTCGCCTGGGTTGCCTCACCGCTCGCGGGCTTTGCCTGACCACCTGCGGGCTTTGCCTGGCCGTTCGCCGGCGCCTTGAGCCCGAAGGGCAGCCCGTCCGGGAAGGCGACGTTCTCACCCTTCGGCTTGTAGCCCGTCCGGCATTCCTCGGGTGTCGGAGCCCGGCGACCCGGGAACTCCGCGCACGGGAAATTCCGGGCGCCGCGCACGGCAAGGTTCGAGTCCTGCGGCACTCGGCACAGCATGCCCGGCGGGATGTCGCGGGGCGTCTGGATCGCAGGCGATCGCCACTGCGAAGCCGGCATGAATCCCATCGTGCAGGTCCCCGGGTCCTGGAAGCCCAACGCGAAATCCACGTTGGCGCCGTAATGTCCGTTCTCGGTGTTGAGTGCGGTGATGAGAGCGGCCATCAGGCGTGGATAGATCACCACGATCTGCTGGAGATTCGGATGGTAGACCGCCAGTGTCTTCGCTGACACGCCCAGATTCGCGATGAGCATCGGCAGTGTCTGGTCCATCGACGAGAACAGTTCCTGCGTCTGCGACGCCGTGGACGGCCCCTTTTCGAGGATGTCGGTGACCTCTGGGTTGTTGGCCCGCAACTGATCGGTGAACTTGGTGACATCTGCGGTCCAGGAACGGATCTCGTCGGTGGTCTGCGACTGGGTGGACAACAGCGGCCCGGACTGATCGATGAGTTTCATCAACGGCTCGGTGTTCTTCGACGCGTCGCCCACCAGCAACGTCATCGAGTCGAGCAGTCGCTGCAACTGCTCACCGGTGCCGTTGAAGGCCTCGAAGGCCTCGTCCATCACCGAACGCAGCTTCGTGTCGCCGACCTTGTTCAGCAAGGCATTCGCCTGGTCGAGCATGGTCGAGATCTCGACGGGTACCTGGCCGCTGTCCACCACCGAGCCGTCATACAGGTGGCCGGACGGTCCGTTCGGCACCGGTGTGAACTCGACGTACTGCTCGCCGATCGCCGACACACTGCGCACCGCGGCCTGCGACGACACCGGGATCTCGGTCCCGCTGTCGATCGACAGGTCGGCGACCACACCGTTCTCGGTCAGCTGGACCGCAGTGACCTTACCGACGTTCACGCCACGGAAACTGACGTTCGCGTTCTGGTACAGCCCACCGCTGCTCGGCAACTTGAGCTCGACGCGGTACTCGCCGATCCCGAACATCGACGGAATCCGGATGTAGAAGATCGCCATCGCGATCAGCGCGATCACCGTGACGATGGCGAAGATCAGCAGCTGGATCCGGACGAAGCGGGTGATCTTCATCAGTTGCCCCCGCTCTTCTTGGGCGCCGGCGCCGAGGCGGTCGCCGGGGCGCGTCCGTTCGATTGCTTCTTGTTCGGCTGCATCCCATCCGGGCTCAGCGGCGAGGTGAACGGATCGAGACCGCGTTTGGCCGCACCCGCCTGCTGTCCGAGGACGCCTTCCGGCCCGACCAGGCCGACCGAGGAGAGCAAACCGCGCGACAGCCGTCCGAAGCTCAGATCGAGCACGAGGTCACTGTTCACGTAGTCGCCCTTGACGATTTTCGGGATGGCCGCTTCGTAGAAGGGGAAGGTCAGGAAGATGCCGAGCGACTGTGTCAGAGCCGGCCCGGTCGCCTGTAGTTGATCGAGGACCGGCGACAGATTCGACACGATGGTCTTGATGTCTTTGTCGTTCGCATCGATGATGTCGTTGCTCGTCTTCGAGAGCTTCCCCAGAGCGCCGAGCGTGTCGATGAACTGCTGCTTCTGCTCGTTGAGGAGACCGAGGATCTGCGGCCCGTCGGAGAGCGCCTTCTCCACGGTCGGGGTCTGCTCGTTGATCGACGCGGCCAGTCTGTCCAGTCCCTCGGTCGCCCGGATGATGTTGGCCTTCTGGTTGTTCAGATCGCCGACCAGGGTGTTGAGCCGCGGCACCAGCTTGCTGATGGTGTCCTGCCGCCCGGTGAACACCGAGTTCATCTCGTGCACGATGTCGCCGAACTGCGCCAGCCCACCACCGTTGAGCACCACCGAGAGCGAACTCAGCACCTGCTCGGTGGTCGGGTAGGTACACGCCGCGACCTGCTGTGCCGAATTGATGTCGGGCACCGACGGCGCACCGGGACTCGTCGTGATGTTGCTCTGCTCAGGACATTTGGTGAGCGGAATCTCCTCACCTGCCGCCATCACCCCGCCGGTCGGGTTCTCTGGCTGGACGATCTGCAGGTGCGACGACCCGAGCACACTGGTCAACCCGACCATCACGTGCGATCCGCGCGGCACGGTGACACCAGGGTTCAGACGGATGTCCACGTGCGCGTTCCAGTTGTCCACCGTGATCGGACCGACGCTGCCGACGGTGGCGTCGTCGATCATCACCGGCGCATTCGACACCAGTCCGGCCGCCGTCGGGATCATCGCGGAGATCACGTACGACCCGTTGCCGGTGCCCTGCGCACCCGGGATCGCCATACTGTTGAGCCCCTGGAAGCTACACCCCGACACACCGGCGATCAGGGCGGCGAGGATGACCGCGATTCCCGCCCGGCGCATCAGTTCTCACCTCCGAACGGCACGAGGAGATTGCCGAGGGCACTGCCGCCGGAGTTGTCGTTCTTGCGGGTCTGGGCGTCCTGCTCGCGGATTCCCGCCTGCGCACGCGCCTTGACATCGGCGTTCTGGTACTGGATCTGGTTGGGCCGCGCATTGATACCGGTCACCGGATTGGTGAGGAACGGCGGGTAGTTCATCGAGATCGAGGAGAGGACCGGCGCCATCACGTCGACACATTTCTCCACCTCTGCCTGGCTCTGCCCCGGTCGGTCGTTGGCCTGCATCGACCCACACAACAGCGTGATGAGGTTCGCGCCCATGCCCAGACCGAAGATGCCGGAGAGGGAGCCGGTCATCGGGTTGTAGATGTTGTAGAAATTGGCCAGCTGATGCGGCCCCGAGTGCAGGAGCCCGCGGATCTGCTGGTCCTTGTCGGCCAGGATCTTCGTCGTGTCGGAGAGATTCTTCACCGAACCGGACAGTGTCTTCCCGTTCTTGTTGATGAAGTCCTGCACGTCCGACATCGCACTGTCGAGGTTGTGCAGAGCGCCGTTGAGTTCGTCGGTGTTGTTTCCGAGCACCTTGCTGACCGATGCGATGCGGCCGTTGAACTGAACCATCTGCTCATGGCTCGTCGACAACGCGTCCGTGAGTTTCTGCAGGCTCCGGATGGTGGAGAACAGGTCGCCGCGGCCGGCCGAGAGGGTGCCCATCACGTCGGAGAGTTCCTTGATCGACGCGTTGATGGCCGCCCCGTTGCCGTCGAGGTTCTTGTCCGCGACATCGATCAGCCGTGCCGCCGAGCCGGGATCGGCACCCTTGGGACCGACCGCCTCGGTGAGTTTGGACAACTGCTTCTTGATGTCATCCCATTCGACGGGGACGGCCGTCCGGTTCATCGGGATGTCGGCGTTCTCGGCCATCTTCGCGCCGCCGGCGTACACCGGGGTGAGCTGGACGAACCTCCCCGACACCAGGCTCTGCGCCACCACTACCGCCTTGGCGTCGGCCGGGATGGGAGTGTCCTTGTCCACCTGCATCTTGATCTCGACATCACCGTCACGCGGCGTCACCGAGGTCACCTTGCCGACGTTCACGCCGAGGACCCGGACCGGGTCACCGTTGTAGAGCCCGCCGGCGGACGGGAAGTAGGCGGTGATCGTGTTGTTGGTCGCCTTGTTGAAGCCCACGTAGCCGATGACGATCACCAGGATCGCCAGCACCACCGCGGCGATGGCCTGCCAGATGCGTTTGCCGATGCCCATGTCAGCCCCCCTGCCCCTGTGTCGTCGCGGGGCCCTTCGGATATTCCAGCTTGGGCGCCTTCGGCTTCGGCGCATTGTTGTCGTAGCCGGGCACCAGCTTGAAACCGTTCGGGTTCAACGGATTCGTGTAGTTGAAGGCCTTCCAGACCTCCGGGTACTTACGTTGCAGGACCTTCATGAACACCGCGGTGTAGTCGCCGAAGGTCGGGATGCCCACCAGCGACGAGAAGTACGGCCCCGAGGACACCGCCTCGCCGAGGACGTTGGCGTACGGACCGAGCTCGTCGATGGCCGATTTCAGGCTCGCCTGGTTGTCGGTGAGGATCTTCAGCACTCCGTCGAGTTTGGTCAGGACCGGGGTCAGCTGTGCGTTGTTGTCCTTGATGAAGCCGCTGATCTGCACACTCACATCACGCGTGCCGGAGATCAGCGCCGCGATCGCCGCCTGCCGGGTCTGCAGTTCTCCGACGAGCGAATTGGCATCCAACAGAAGCCGATTGATCTGCTCACTGCGGTCCCCGACGATCTTGGTGACCTGATTCGCCTTGCCGAGCAGTCCCCGCAACGCGTCGTCACGGTCGGCCACCGACTTCGAGAGTCGGGCAACACCATCGACGGCGCCGCGCACCTGATCCGGCGTCTGCGCGAACGTGTCCGACATGACATTGAGCGCCTTGTTGAGCTGGTCGGAATCCGTCTCCGCCAGTGTGTCGGTCGCGCCCTCGAGGGCGTCGGTGAGCGAGTACGGCGCGATGGTGTTCTCGTTGGGGATCTCACCGCCGGGCCGGATACGGTCCGGTCCGTGCGGCAGGATCGTCAGGTTGCGCCGGCCCAGGACGGTCTCGGTCTTGATCGCCGCCTGCGAATCGATCCCCATCATGACGGTGTCGTTCATCCGGAACGTCACCTGCGCCTTGGTGCCACCGTTGGTGTTCGCGAGCGAGACATTCTGAACCGTACCGACATTCACGCCGGATACGGTCACGATGTCGCCGGAGACAAGGCCGCCCGCGTCGTCGAAGTAGGCCTTGTAGGTGCTGATCGGCGACAGGTACGGCAATTTGTCCATCTGCATGGCCACAATCACCACGAGAGCGGTGATCACCACGCCGATGACGCCGATCTGCGCCCGACTGCGCCCGCCGCGCTTGTCTTCTCGGGCGACGTCTGCGTCCCCCGACGTCGTGCGTTTGTTGCGGAAGATTCCGCTGAACGGAAGGCTCATGAGATCGGGCACCTCCCCCCGGGTCCGGTCGTGTCGCCCGTTGCATCGATGTTCGTCCACGAGATCTGTTTGCCGCCCGGACCACTGAAGATGATCCGAACCTTGCAGAGCCAGATCTGCAGCCACGCACCGTAACTGCCGAGATTGGACAGCTTGTGGAAATCACCGGGTAGCCGCTGGATCAGGCCGCTCACGTAGTCGCCACCCTTGAGGACCTGCTCGGAGGTCTTGCCCAGGTTGGCGGTGGTGGACTGGATGTCGGGTCGGGTGGACACGAGCAGATCGGACAGGCCGTTGGTCAGCTTCGATGTCTGGGTCAACGCATTGCCGATCGTGCCCCGCTGCGCGGACAGGCCGGTCACGAGTTGTTGCAGCAGATCGACGCTCTGATCGAAGCCCTTGCGGTCACCGTCGAGCGTCGTCAGGGTCTTGTTCAGATTGTCGATGACCTGGCCGATCAGTGCGTCACGATCGGCGAGTGCATTGGTGAACTGCGAGGTGTTCGACAACAGACTGTTCAGGCCGGCACCCTGCCCCTGGAAGACGTCGATCAAGGACGCCGAGAGTTCGTTCACCTCAGCCGGATTCAGTGTCCGGAAGAGAGGCTTGAACCCGCCGAGGAGCTTGTCGAGGTCGAGCGCCGGTTGGGTGTGCGCAACCGGGATCTGGTCGCCCGGCGAGAGTGTCTTGTCGGGGTCGCCGGTGCCGCGCTGCAGTTCGAGGTAACGGTCACCGGTGAGGTTCTCGTAGCGTACGAGCGCCTGGACCGAGGTGGGCAACGGGAACTTCTGGTCGACGCTGAAACCGATCTTGGCCTCGTTGTCGGTGGTGAGCGACACCTTCTTGACCGACCCGACCTCGACCCCGGCGATCTTCACCTTGCTCCCCGGCTTGATCGCCGACGCACTGGTGAACAGTGCCGAATACTCCTCGGACTTGCCCGAGCGATATTGGCTGAACACGACGACGAGCGCCACGAACACCAGGACCATCACGACGGTGAACGCTCCCAGTTTGATGAGAGTTGCGCGGAACGCGCGGGCACGGTTATCCACGGGGCGGTGCTCCGAACAGCAATTGGAAGATCTTCGTCTTGTCGGCCTTGGGAGTGGTACGAGGCTGGTAGGGGGTGCTCGCGGTGTCGCTCACATAGAACGGCACGTGCTCGGTCGAGTCCACGTTGCTCAGCCCGCCTTCACAGGTGGGAGGGCCGTTCGCAGCCACCCGCGGGAGATCCTCGGGGTACCGGTACGGTTCCTTGCCCGGCAGCAGACCGGCGTTCAACTTCAGCAGGCCGTCGTTGACGCCGAAAACCGGTGCCGCCTTCTGGCCACCCTGGGCGACCGAGGTGATGAAGCACTTCAGGCCGGGGGCCTGATATCCGAGCAGCCGGGCCGTCGGATTCAGGTTCGACAGCGCCGAGATCAGGGTCGACTTCGACGGCGCGATGATCCCGTTGATCGTGTTGGCCATCCCGGTCGCGTTGATGAGCAGCGCGTCCAGATTGGCGGTGTTGTCCACCAGGGTGTTCCCGACGTAGGTGAAGTTGTCCACCGTGCGCATCAGGTTCGGCATCGTGTCCGCGTACACATTCGTCACTGTGGCGGTTTGCCGGAACAGGGCATTGAGTTCGGGAAGGTGCTTGTTGGTCGTACCGACCAGCTTCGACAACTGATCGACAGCGACACCGACCTGCTCACCGCGTCCCGACAGCGCGGTGTTGATCGCACCGAGCGTTGCGTTGAGCTTCTCCGGCTGCAGCTGCGCGAGCACACCCACCAGCTGCTGGTACACCGTGTTGAGCTCGACCACCACGTGATCGGCGTCGATGGTCTGTCCCGACTGGATCGTCCCCGACGCCCCGGACGACGGGACAACCAGGTTCACCGCCTTCGCACCGAAGATGGTGTTCGACTTGATGTCGGCGCTCACGTTGCCCGGGATCTTCGACATCTGGTCGGACGCGATGTCGAGTTTGACCACCGCGTTGTTGCCGTTCTCCGAGATCGACGCGACCCGGCCGACCTCCACACCACGCAACTTGACCTTGGCGTCCGGGTTCATCACCAGCCCGGCTCGCGGTGCCTGCAACGTGACCGGCTGGGTCGAGTCGAACCAGCCGAGGAACTGGCCGGCCGCCGCCGCGATGACGGCGACCAGCGACACGACCATGACGGTCGCCGCCGTCCGGCGGACCGCTCTGCTGCGCTCCTGTCGTCTGACCATGTCCCTTATCCCGCCAAGTTGAATTTGCCGTCGGCGCCGTAAATGGCGAGCGACGTCAAAAGTGTGATCACAACCACAACAACGAGCGATGCACGAACCGCGTTCCCCACCGCGACGCCGACGCCCACGGGACCACCCGACGCGTTGTAGCCGTAATAGGTGTGGATGAGCATCACGGCCACCGCCATACAGATCGCCTGCACGAAGGACCAGAGGATGTCCGACGGGATGAGGAACGTGTTGAAGTAGTGGTCGTAGACGCCTGGTGACTGTCCGTAGATGAACACCGTGGCGAACCGGCTGGCGATGAACGAGGCGAGCGACGCGAGCGCGTAGAGCGGGATGATCGCGATCAGGCCCGCGACGATCCGGGTGCTGACCAGATACGGGATCGAGGAGATCGCCATCGTCTCGAGGGCATCGATCTCCTCACTGACCCGCATCGCGCCGAGCTGAGCCGTCGCACCTGCGCCGATCGTCGCGGCGAGGGCGATACCCGAGATGACCGGGACCGCGATACGCACGTTGATGAACGCCGAGAAGAAGCCGGTCAGCGCCTCGACGCCGATGTTCGCCAGCGAGCTGTACCCCTGGACGGCGATGGTGCCGCCGGTGAACAGCGTCAGGAAGCCGACGACCACCACCGTGCCGCCGATCATGGCGAGCGCTCCGGTACCCATCGAGATCTCCGCGATGAGACGCAGGGTCTCCTTCTTGTAATGCTTGATCGCTCGCGGGATCGCGACGATGCTGTCCCAGTAGAAAAGGGCCTGATCGCCGATCTGATCCCAGTCCTCGCCGGCTCGCTTCGCGGCGATGCGGGCACTGCGGAACCTGGTCGTGAACGGAAGAACCATGTGTCAGCCCGCCGTCGCTTTGAGACCGACCGCGGTCACCACGACGTTGACGACGAACAACGCCATGAACGAATACACGACGGTCTCGTTGACCGCGTCGCCGACACCCTTGGCACCACCCTTGACGTTGAGGCCCTGATAGCAGCCCACCATCCCGGCGAACAGGCCGAAGAGCGCTGCCTTGACCATCGAGATCATCAGCTCCCCGAAGCCGGTCAGCAATGTCAGGTTCGCGATGAACGCGCCCGGGTTCACGTCCTGCAGGAACACCGAGAACATGAATCCGCCGCCGATGCCGATCGTGCACACAAGGCTGTTGAGCAGGATGGCCACTCCGGTGGACGCGATGATGCGCGGGACGACGAGGCGATGGATCGGGTTGATGCCGAGCACCTTCATCGCGTCGATCTCTTCGCGGATGGTGCGCGCGCCGAGGTCGGCGCAGATGGCGGTGGCTCCGGCACCCGCGACGATCAGTACCGTCACGATCGGTCCGATCTGGGTAATCGTGCCCAATGCCGCGCCGGCACCCGACAGATCCTGTGCGCCGATCTCGCGCAACAGGATGTTCAGCGTGAAGCTGACCAGGACGGTGAACGGGATGGCGACCAAAAGGGTCGGGACCATCGAGACCCGGGCGATCGCCCACGATTGCTCGACCGTCTCGCGCCATTGAAATGGCCGGCGGAACAGCTCCCGTGCGGATTCGACCCCCAGGGCGACGAAGTCCCCAACACCTGACATAGGCGTGGCGAGCTTCTCAAACACCAACACTCCTTACCCCCCGGGGGAACCCCCCGTCGCTGTGCCCGCCCCGGCGAACACCGCGAACTTATCATGTGGTCAACACACGTTTGGTCAGTCGACCAATTCACTCGCCGAGAACGTCCGGCTCGCATCGCGGCCGGCAAAGTAGCTGGTCAGCGTCTTCGCCAGGTCGCCATCTTCCCATGCAGCCCCCACTGCCGTGAAGGTCTCCTCCACGGTCGGGGCGGCCATCAGCATGACCTTGGCCCCGTAGACGACGAAGACCTGGCCGGTAACCCTCTCGGCATCGCTTCCGGAAAGGTATTTCACCAGCTTGACCACGTGTTCCGGCGCAAGCGGATCGGCACCGTCGTCGGGAGCATCCCCGAAGACGTCCGAGGTCATCGGCGTCCGCGCGCGGGGACAGATCGCATTGGCCCGGACCCCGTAACGCTCGAGCGCCCGCGACGCCGACACCGTCAGGGCGATGATCCCGGACTTGGCCGCAGCATAGTTCGCCTGCCCGCCCGGTCCGAGGAGTCCCGCTTCCGAGGCGGTGTTGATCAGGCGCCCGTAGACCGGCCCCCCGGCCGCCTTCGAGGCGCTGCGCCAATGGCTCGCAGCGTTGCGATTGAGCAGGAAATGCCCGCGCAGATGGACCCGGATGACCAGATCCCACTCGTCGTCGGTCATGTTGAACAACATCTTGTCGCGGGTGATCCCCGCGTTGCTCATGACGATGTCCAGAGAGCCGAGGTCGTCCGTGGCGGTCCGCATGATCTCCGTCGCGGTCGCCGACTCCCCGATGTCTCCCGCCACTGGGACTGCCCGGCCTCCGGCCGCCGTGATGACGTCGATGACATCACTCGAATCGAGTGACGCCGCAAGGTCGTTCACGATCACCGTGGCGCCCTCGCCGGCCAATCCGATCGCCTCCGCGCGACCGAGGCCCCCACCGGCTCCGGTAACGACCGCTACACGTCCGTCCAACGACTGACCCACGCCAGTTCCCTCCTCAAGGCTGCAACAAACTAGAACCTGTTCTAGCACGAACGCGCTCAGACCGGAACCGGTTGGTCAGATTCCCGTCGTTCGGCTCATTCCAGCGAGAGCGCGGACTTGGGGCAGCTGGCCACCACCTGCCGCATCTCCTCCTCGCGCTCTGCGGGCACCTCTTCGTTGAGAATCACCAGGTAGTCGTCATCATCGAGGTCGAATACATCCGGCGCCATGCCCACGCACACGGCATTGGACTCGCAAAGGTCGAAATCTGCCTTGATTCGCATCCTGGCCACTCCTTCGAGACTGTTCGTCTGGTTGACGGGCTGTGTCATTCAGGTTAGAACGTGTTTCAGAAGTTGGCGAGTACCACCTCGCCATCTCCGGTTGATCACTGTGACATATCGCCGGTACGCCCCATCAGCCCGAGGACACGGAGAGCCCGATGCGCATCGCCTACACCGACCAGCAGACAGACCTTCGTCGGGAGTTGCGATCCTACTTCGCGGCCCTGATGACCGATGAGCGCCGAGCCGCCCTGACCGGCGGCGAAGGTGAACTCGGCGAGGGCGATGCATACCGCGACGTGGTCGCCCAGATGGGCAGCGACGGGTGGCTCGCCCTCGGTTGGCCGACCGAGTTCGGCGGCCAGAACCGGTCCATGATGGACCAGCTGATCTTCACCGACGAAGCGGCGATCGCCGGCGCCCCGGTCCCGTTCCTGACCATCAACTCGGTCGCGCCGACGATCATGCACTACGGGACCGACGAGCAGAAGGCGTTCTTCCTGCCGAAGATCGCGGCGGGACAGTTGCACTTCTCCATCGGCTATTCGGAGCCCGGCGCAGGCACCGACCTGGCGGCGCTGCGGACCACGGCCATCCGAGACGGCGACGAGTACGTGATCAACGGCCAGAAGATGTGGACCAGCCTGGTTCCCTACGCCGACTACATCTGGCTCGCCTGTCGGACCGACCCGAGCCAGCTGGAACCCGGCGGGAAGAAGCACAAGGGCATCTCCATGCTGATCGTTCCCGCCACCGCGGAGGGCTTCAGCTACACGCCGGTGCACACGATGGCCGGGGTCGACACCAGCGCCACCTACTACCAGGACGTCCGGGTGCCCACCTCGGCGCTGGTCGGCGAGGAGGGCGGCGGCTGGCCACTGGTGACCAATCAGCTCAACCACGAGCGCGTCGCACTGTGCAGCGCCGCTCCCATCCAAACCGCTTTGCGAGAGACAGTCGAATGGGCGCAGAACACCAAAACCGGTGACGGGCAGCGGGTCATCGACACCCCGTGGGTCCAGAGCAATCTCGCCCGCGTCCACGCCAAGGTCGAGTTCTTGAAGCTGATCAACTGGAAGATCGCGTCCATCGCTGCATCCGGTGCGTCGCCCAGCCCAGCCGATGCGTCGGCGACAAAGGTCTACGGCACCGAGTTCGCCACCGAGGCATACCGATTGCTGATGGAGACCGTCGGCCCCGCCGCGACCCTGCGGCGCGGCAGCACCGGCGCACACCTGCAGGGCCGCCTCGAGCGGTTCCAGCGTTCCTCGCTGATCCTCACCTTCGGCGGCGGGACGAACGAGGTCCAGCGCGACATCATCGGCATGCTCGCACTCGGACTGCCGCACCAGCGCCGATAGTCCGCCGGCCGCTGGTCGAGTAGCCGCCCCGCCAACCGCTGGTCGAGTGGCCGCGACGAAGGAGCGGCGTATCGAGACCACCACCCACCACCGAAAGCAGCGCACGAACAATGGATTTCACACTTCCCGAATCCGGCGAGGACGTCCGCGGGCTCGCACGCGACATCGCCACCAAGATCAGCACGCCCGAGCGGGTGGCCGACCTCGAGACCGCCGACGCATCGATCGACGCCGACCTCTGGCGCGAACTGGGCGCCGCCGGCCTGCTCGGCCTGGAGCTGTCGACCGAGCTCGCAGGTGAGCGCGGCGGCGACTTGTCCGCGATCGAGAACTCTCTCGTCGCCGAAGAACTCGGCCGGGTCCTCGCCCGCGTCCCGTTCACCGCACACGCCTGCGCCGCGCTCCCTGTCATCGCGACCCGGGGCACCGCCACGCTGCGCGAGTCCGTCGTCGTCCCGGGAGCCGGCGGAGACATCGTCGTCACTGTCGCGTTCGAGGAGGACCTCGGCACCGACGTGACGGCACCGATCACCGGCGTGACACGGGCAGGCGACCGTCTCACCCTCACCGGCACCAAGGTCAATGTGCCCTATGCGGGCGTCGCGAACACGTTCGTGGTCAATGCGATCGGGCCCGACGGTCCGGTCGCCGTCGTCGTGCCCGCCGACGATCCCGGAGTGGAGATCACCGCCACTTCGTCGACGGGCAGGATCCCCACCGGCCAGATCGACCTCACCGACGTGACCGTCGACGCCGATCGCGTGCTGGACGGCGGCGTCACCGCGATTCATGACATCGCCGATCGCCTGACCATGGCGATCTGTGCGGAACAATCCGGAATCGTCTCTCGTGCACTTGAACTCACTGCTGAGTACGCGCGCGAACGGGAGCAGTTCGGTCGCGCCATCGGCTCCTTCCAGGCTGTGGCGCAGCGCCTCGCCGACGGGTACATCGACTCACAGGGCCTCTCGCTCACCACCACCCAGGCGGCGTGGATGCTCGCGAACCTGCACGGCGATGCCCCGACCGGCACCGAGACGGACCTGCGGACCGCGATCAACACCGCCAAGTTCTGGGCGACCGAGGCAGGCCACCGCGTTGCCCACACCACCGTGCACGTCCATGGTGGTGTCGGTCTGGACACGAGTCACCCGGTGCATCGATACTTCTTGCGCGCCAAGCAGAACGAGTTCACCCTAGGTTCGTCTCCGGTCGTACTCGCATCGATCGGCGCCGTGCTCGCCGACACACCGGTGTGACCCTCGCGGAACTGCTGTCCGCGCTCTCCGAGGTCGATGATCGCGGGCTTCTCCACGACGACGAGTTCGTCTCGTGGCGGTCCCACGTGGCCGCGTCGAACGCGCGGGGTGACGTTCTTCGAAATCTGTTGCCCGCAGATCGGCCACCGCACGTCGGCGTGCTCATGGAGAACTCCCCCGAGTTCAGCTACCTCCTCGGCGCCGCGGCGATGGGTGCGTTCGTCCTCGTCGGGCTGAACACCACCAGGCGCGGCGCGGGACTGGCCGCCGATATCACCCGTGCGGACTGCCAGATCGTGTTGACGGACAACCGGACACGACATCTGCTCGATGACGTGGACCTCGATGACGTGCCGGTGATCGACGTCGATGATGAGCGCTGGGTGATCTCGATACGCGACTCACTCCGTTCGCCGCTACTCGATCAGCAGGAGGGCCGCGACGAAGGAGCGGCGTATCGAGACCACGCCCCGGCCCCTGACGACCTGATGATGCTGATCTTCACCTCCGGCACCACCGGCGACCCGAAGGCCGTCCGGTGCACACAGCGAAAGTTCGCCGAGAGCGGCCGGATGCTCGCGGAGCGATTCGAGATCGGTCGCGACGACGTCGTGTATCTGGCGATGCCGATGTTCCATTCCAACGCCGTGATCGCCGGCTGGTCGGTCGCACTTGCCGGCGGCGCGTCGATCGCACTCCGTGATCGATTCTCTGCCAGTGGTTTTCTTCCCGACGTCCGTCGTCACGGCGTCACCTTCGCGAACTACGTCGGCAAGCCGCTCAACTACATCCTGTCCACGCCGCAGCGACCCGACGACGCGGCCAATACGCTCCGCATCATGTACGGCAACGAGGCGTCCGCGCGGGACCGGGTTCGGTTTGCCGAGCGGTTCGGGTGCCGCGTCGTCGACGGATTCGGCTCCACCGAGGGCGGTGTCGCAATCACGCGGACGCCGGACACTCCCCCCGATGCGTTGGGCCCGCTCCGTGCCCCGACCGCGCTGATCGATCCGCAGACCGGCGATCCGGTGGCCACCGGAGAGATCGGCGAGATCGTCAACTCCTCCGGTCCTGGACTCTTCAGCGGGTACTACAACGACCCGGATGCATCGTCAGAGCGCCTCCGCGGCGGTGTCTACCACACCGGAGACCTTGCCTGGGTCGACGACGACGGCTATCTCCACTTCGCCGGTCGTCTCGGCGACTGGCTCCGTGTGGACGGTGAGAATCTCGGTACCGGGCCGATCGAGCGCATCCTGTTGCGCCACGAACGGATCCGGCAGGTCGCGGTCTACGGGGTGCCGGTCGAGATCGGCGACGAGATCGAAGCGGTCCTCGTGGTCGACGACGAGGCCCTCGATTCCGATGGCTTCACCGAATTTCTCGAGACACAAAGCGATCTGGGGCCGAAGCAATGGCCGCACCGGGTCCGGGTGACCGACACCCTGCCGGACACGGCGACCTTCAAGACCGTCAAACGCACCCTCCGCGACGACCAGGCACCTCCCACCTGGGTCCGCGACGGTCATCGCTACCGGTCCGCAGCGGGCACCCCCAGCTGACCCGCACACAGAGAACTCCCACAAACACGCGATGCATACCGTGTTTGTGGGAGTTCTGGTAGCACAGAATTCTCGACGGACCCGATCGAGCGGCTGGTGCGTCCAATCTTCATGCATGATTTCCCCACCGGCCGTAACCGGATCACCTTTCGTCGCGACGCCCTCGCACAGGGCTTCACCGACAACCAGCTCGCACGCGCGGTGAGCGACAAACATCTCGCCAAGATCTGGCCCGGCGCATTCGTCGCGACCGCAGATCTACCGTCGGACCCCGAGCAACGTCATCGCCTGCGCTCGTCGGCTGCCTTCGATCTCAGCGGCGGCAACTTTGCGCTCAGCCATGAATCGGCGGCGCTACAACACAACCTGTCGCTCCTGAAACCTCAGTTGGATCGAGTTCATTTCGTCACCGGACTCCGGACCGGTGGACGGGTCGAGAAGCAGCGGCACCTCCACTCGGGCCACCTCGATCCAGCCGACGTGACCACAATCGACGGCCTCGCGGTGACCTCGCTCGAACGAACGGCGATCGACGTGGCGTGTGGCGGCGGGTTCGCGCAGGCCTTGGCAGTCCTCGACTCTGCCCTACGACGAGGTGCCGACCCCGAAGTTCTCGGCGAACTTCTCGAGAGCCGTCGCCGGGGGGTCACCCAGGCACGCCTGGCACTCGACCATGCTGACGCGGGCGCGGAGAACGCGGGTGAATCGTGGGGGCGCGCCCAGATCATCGCGGCCGGCCTACCGGTGCCGCGCCTCCAACACGAGTTCTTCGACACGAACGGCGACTTCGTAGCGCGAACCGACTACGACTGGGTGGGCAAGCTCGCCGCGGAGTTCGACGGCATGAAGAAATACGAACGGCATCTCCGCGCCGGGGAGACCCCGTTCGACGCCATGCGCCGCGAGAAGGAACGCGAAGACGCCCTCCGACGCCTCGGCGTCATGGTGATCCGCTGGGTGTGGGCCGACCTCCGACACCACCGGGTCGTTCCGATGGTCCGCGAATGGCTCGAGCGCGAAGGGATCGCCGCCTGACAACACGCAAAACTCCCACAAACACGCAATGCATACCGTGTTTGTGGGAGTTCTCCGTGTCTACGAGCGAGTGCCGTCAGGCAACCGGCGACGTCAGCGTCGCATTCATCCGTCCGACCGCCTGCTCGTACTCGCTCACCAGTCCCGCGATCATCTCGGCGACGGGGGTGATCTCGTTGCATCGTCCGACGATCTGACCGGCAGGCATCGCGACGACATCCGGATCGTCGGCCGCGGAGATCCGTGCATGCGCCTCCGCGACGAGCAGGTTCTGCAACGGCATGGGCAGCGGGTCTGGCGCGCCGGGCGCATCCCAGGCGTCGGTCCACTTGGTCTTCAGCAGCCGTGCGGGCTTGCCCGAGTAGATCCGACGACGCACGGTGTCGCGCGACGTCGCCTTCAGCAGCGCCTTCTGGACTGTCGACGGCCCGTCGGCGTCGGGCTCCATACCCAGTTTGTATTCGGCGGCGGTGAGCCAGTAGGTCCCCATCCACACGCCCTGCGCGCCGAGCGCGATCGCGGCGGCGATCTGACGACCGCTGCCCACACCGCCGGCGGCGAGCACCGGCGCCGAATCCTGCACGGCATCAACGAGTTCCGGCCACAGGATCATCGAGGTGACCTCGCCGGTGTGTCCGCCACCCTCGTAGCCTTGCGCGATGACGATGTCGACGCCGGCCTCCACGTGATGCAGCGCATGCTCTTTGGCGCCGGCCAGGGCCGCCACCAGCACGCCGTTGTCGTGCGACGTCTGGATCACATCGGCGGGCGGCGAGCCGAGTGCGTTGGCGATCAACTTGATCTGACCGTACTTACGCGTGTGCTCCATCGCGATGTCCACGTGGGACCGGGCCACCGAGTGCAGCCACCCCAGCACGCCGGCGTCCACCCGCTCGCCGTTCGGCAGCGGCGGGACGCCCAGGTCGTCGAGGGTGCGCTCGACGAAGGCACGATGCTCCGGCGAGATCATCGAATCGAGGTCGACCTTGCTGCCCTCGGTCGGGATCTTCGCGGGCATCACGATATCGACGCCGAACGGCTTGCCGTCGGTGTTCTCGTGCATCCACTCGAGGACCTCGTCGAGTTCCTCGGCGTCGTTGAAGCGGACACAACCGAGGACGCCGAGGCCACCCGCACGACTGATCGCGGCCGCCACGTCCTGGCTCGGGGTGAACCCGAAGATCGGGTATTCGATGCCGAATCGATCGGCGAGTTCGGTGCGCATGTCAGCTCTTCTCCGGGGCGCCGAGCGCCTCATCTACGGGACGTTCCTGGGTGATTCCGGCACCCCACCGGTAGTCGGGCTTGCCCGCAGGCGATCGCTTGATCTCGTCGACGAACCACACACTGCGGGGACACTTGTACCCGGCGAGTTCCTTGCGGACGACGTCGTTGAGGTCGGCCAGCGTGGGACGCGCATCGCCGCGGGTAGCGATCACCGCGGCCACCCGCTGACCGAACCGGTCGTCGGGAACACCGACGACGACGGTGTCGAACACGTCCGGATGGGCCTTCAGAGCGCCCTCCACCTCCTCGGGGAACACCTTCTCGCCGCCGGTGTTGATGGACACCGAACCGCGACCCAGCATCGTGATGCTGCCGTCGGCCTCGAGCTGGGCCGAGTCGCCGGGAAGTGAATACCGAACGCCGTTGAACTCCCTAAAGGTCTTCGCCGACTTCTCCGGATCGTTGTGATAGCGCAGCGGGATGTGCCCGGACCGCGCCAACACCCCGACCTCTCCGCTGCCCGGTTCTACCGGCGTCCCGTCCTCGCGCAGGACGTGGGTCTCGCTGTCGGCGTTCACGCGTGGTCCGCCGGTGTGCGGCGTGTCCTTGGCGACCACGCCCAGCCCACCGAAACCGGTCTCCGACGACCCGATCGCGTCGATGATCACCGCATTGGGGAAACGGTCGAGGAACTGCTCCTTGATGCTCGGCGAGAACAGGCAGGCCGACGACGCGACCGACACCACGCTGGAGAGGTCGTAGTCGTCCTTCTGATCGAGCGCCTCGATCATCGGCCGCCCCATGGCATCTCCGGTGATGAAGATGACGTTGACCCCGTGCCGCTGCACGGCCTCCCACGCGGCCGGGCCGCTGAAGTCCGGGTAGACAACGGCTTTCCCGCCGCCGAACAGTGCCTGGAACACCGCCCACTGCGAGCCACCGTGGATGAACGGCGGTATCGGGAAACGCACCAGCTGGCCACCGTCGGCGCCCGCACGGGCCAGCTGCCATTCGTCCGCCACGGGTTCGCTTGTGTACCAGTCGATGCCCCCGCCGAGAACACGCCAGACATCTTCCTGGCGCCACACCACACCCTTCGGCTTGCCGGTGGTGCCGCCGGTGTAGAGCATGTACAGGTCGTCCTCGGAGCGATCCTCGAAATCCCGATCCGCCGACGACTCGGCGATGGCGTCCTCGTAACGGATCGCGTCGCCGTAACCCGCGCAGGAGAGGTCCGCGTCGGTCCCGTCCTCGATCACGATCCGGTTCGTGATCGACGGAGAGTTGGGCAACGTGTTGCACACGCGCTCGCAGTACTGGCGCTCGTGGATCAGCACCGACATCCCCGAGTCGGTGAAGATGTGCTCGAGCTCCGCCTCCACGTAGCGGAAATTGACGTTGACCATCACCGCGCGGGCCTTGAAGATGGCGACCATCGCCTCGACGGATTCGATGGTGTTCCTGCTGTACAGCCCCACCCGGTCGCCCGGCTGCACGCCGAGATCACGAAGCTTGTGGGCGAGCGCGTTGGACCGCGCCTCCAGTTCGGTATAGGTCCGGGACTCGTCACCCGAGACGAGGGCTGTTCGTTCGGGCATGAGATCGACCGCATGCTCGATGAGGTCGGCAATCGTATAGGCCATGGCATCAAAATTAGAACGTGTTATCGTTTTGGGCAAGCAGCAATCACGTACTGGATTCGCGAGGGACGACGATGACGACATTTGCCGGTTCCGACACCACCACCGACCGAGGGCCGGACTGCCTCGTCGAGAAGCGCGGACACGTTCTGATCGTGACGATGAATCGTCCGGAGGCACGTAACGCGCTGTCGGCCGAGATGATGCGGATCATGGTCGAGGCCTGGGATCAGGTCGACAACGATCCGGATATCCGGGTGGCCGTCCTGACGGGTGCCGGCGGCGCCTTCTGTGCGGGCATGGACCTCAAGGCGATGAACCAGAACTCCCCCGGCGACACCGCCGATTCGGGTTCGTGGAATCCGGCGAGCCTGCCCGCCCTGCTCAAGGGCCGCCGTCTCACCAAGCCGTTGATCGCCGCCGTCGAGGGGGCCGCCATCGCAGGCGGTACGGAGATCCTGCAGGGCACCGACATCCGGGTGGCCGGCGAGAAGGCCAAATTCGGTGTCGCCGAGGCTCGCTGGGGGTTGTTCCCGCTCGGCGGCAGCGCAGTTCGACTGCCGCGTCAGATCCCGTACACCATCGCGGCGGATCTCCTTCTGACCGGCAGGCACATCACCGCCGCCGAGGCCAAGGAGTACGGCCTCATCGGATATGTGGTGCCCGACGGTTCGGCGCTCGACAAGGCACTCGAGATCGCCGACACCATCGCGGCCAACGGCCCGCTCGCGGTCCAGGCGATCCTCAAGACCATGCGCGACACCGAGGGCATGCACGAGCTCGACGCCTTCGAGATCGAGTCCAAGCTCGGCATCTCGGTCTTCAAGAGCAAGGACGCCAAGATCGGCCCGAAGGCCTTCGCCAACAAGGAGAAGCCGGTCTTCACCGGCGAATGAGACGATTTCGTAGCAATAATCCGCGGCACACGCGGATTATTGCTACGAAATCATGTGTTGAGCGCCAACTGCCTTCGCGGCTCGAGACCGAGCTCGAAGTCCCGCGGCACCATCGTGAGCCGTTCGTCGACGGCGAGTTCGTAGTCGGGATCGCCGGTCAGGTCGTACCGATGAAGCAGGCACGCCAGGACCAATACCGCCTCGTGGATCGCGAACTGCCGGCCGATGCACGCCCGCAGGCCGCTGCCGAAGGGTTTGTAACTGTGCGCGGGACGTTGTTTGACGTTCGCCGGTAGGAACCGATCCGGATCGTAGACGTCGGGGTTCTCCCAGACGGCAGGATCGCGGTGCACTTGACCGAGCACGATCACCGCCCAGTCCTCCGGCCGCATCCGGTACCGATCCGCGAGCATCGCCTCCGACCGCGGGCTCCGTGCGAACGCAGGCACCGTGGGCCAGATCCGGAGCGCCTCGTCGAGACATCGGCGGATGTAGCGGAATTTCGGCACCTGCCCGAAGGTCGGCGTCGCGCGAGGATCGGCGCCGAGGATCTCATCGGCCTCACGCTGCGCTGCCGCCAGCACCTCCGGATTCCGGGACAGGTAGTAGAGGGTGAATGACAATGCACCCGAGGTGGTTTCGTGTCCCGCCACCAGGAAGGTCAGGATCTGATAACGGATGTTCAACGGAGACAGCCGCTCTCCGGTTTCCGGATGCGACACGTTCAGCATGATCCCGAGCAGATCGTGCTGATCGGACGACCCGGTGCGTTCGGCTATCAGGTCGTCGAGGAGCCGATCCACATATGCCTGCTGGTCGGCGTTGCGATGGTCCAGGTAGCGTCCGAGCAACCGACCACCCGGCGCGGTCAACAGTCCCCCCTTGCGCCGGCCCGTCTCCAGCGCACGGATCATCGCCCCCACGAACGGATGCGGCTGCGACGTGGTGAACGAACCGAAGTCGTGACTGAACGCGGCACGGCTGAGCGTCTCCATGGTCAGCTTGGTCATCGACCGGGTGACGTCCACCGGTCCGCTCTGCCGGTCCCAGTAGTCGAACAGCTCCCCGGCCGTCTCCAGCATCGTCGGGTGATACGACTGCATGGCCGACTTCGTGAAGGCCGGCATCAGGAGTTCATGTGCGAGCTGCCAATTCGGCTCGTCGTTATGGGCGGTGAACAGACCGTCGCCTGCGTACTGGCGGAGTGCGGTGATGGCAGGCGGTAGCGCCTTGCAGAAGCGCGACTCGTCGCACAATTCGGCCGCAAGCGCGACATTCGAGACGAACACGAAGTTCTGCCGGAAGATTCGCATCTCGTAGATCGGCCCGAGGTCGGCTCCCCACTCGAGAAGACTCAGCAGGGGATGTCGAGGGTCGGACACGCCGAGATCGCCGATGAAGGGTTTGCGCCGGCCGGCGTGCGGAAATGACTGCCCCGACCAATCGTTCTTCAGTTTCCTGCCCACGGTTCGACGATGCGCGCGCCGACAACGGATGTCAATCCGCCCATGGGTGGACATTTGCGACGTCAGCGCCTGCTCGCCGCATCCGCTCCGACCGCGACGGCCGGTGCGACCCAACGGCGCAGGTAGCACCGCAGACTCTCCCCCGTCCGGGGCGGCTCGCCGGGATCGACGATGAAGGATTGCAAAGTCCGCAACATGAACTCGACCAATTCGTCGAGATCAGCGTCGCTCCAACCCTGGACACGCCAATCCACGCCGACCTCGTCGAGGATCGATCGCCCGAGTCCGATGGCCTCCGGCGAGGTGACCTCGTCGAGATACCGAGATCTGCCGGTGGCGTTGAACAGCAGGGCGAAACGTTGGTCGGCACGCAGTTGCTCGATCGTGATGGCGATCCCCTCGACCACCGCGTCGACCGGGCATGCGGTCTCACGCAACGCCGTCGAGAGTTCCAGAAGGAACGCCGCCGCCGCCGATTCGGCCGCCGCCAACACAACCGAATCCGCGCTCGAGAAGTAGCGGTAGACGGTCTCGCGGGTCACCCCCGGAGCGCTGCGCCACACGTCGGATGCTGACCGACTCGCCACCTTCGATGAGATCGCCTGCGACTTGCACGATGCGATCGATCGCTTCGGCGTCATCGTCCGGCGCGGAGCCGTTTCGTCCGTGTGCCGGCACCGGTCTCTCCTGGTCGATCATGACTGGACAGTGTAGCCACGTAATGTGTGGTCGGCCCCCGACCTGGCCGCCCTGACGCCCTCCGACACTGCGCGTCGGCGGCAAATCACCTTGATGCCCAACATATTTCGCAAGGTCCTGCTCCGCAGATCAGACGAGAGTGGCGAGCTCGGCGATCGTCCCGGTATCTCGAGCCGTCACCAGGAGCATGCTGACCCCGGCCGCCTCCCACTGCTTGATCTGGGCGCGGACCTCGTCAGCGGTCCCGACGATCATCGTCTCCCGGACCATCTCGTCCGGCACCGCAGCCATCGCCTCGGCCTTCTTGCCTGCACGGAACAACGCGCCGATCTCGTCGACCGCGTCGCCGTACCCCATCCGGCGATAGAGCTCCGCGTGAAAGTTCTTCTCCTTGGCCCCCATCCCACCGACGTAGAGCGCCGTCGACGGCCGGTACCGCTCGATCGCGGCGGCGACGTCGTCGGTGATGACCACCTGAGCGGTCGCCGCCACCTCGAAGTCGTCACGACTGCGCCGCGCACCCGGCCGCCCGAATCCTTCGGCCAGCCATTCCTCGTACTGGTCGGCCAGACGCAGACTGTAGAAGATCGCCAGCCAGCCGTCGGCGATCTCCGCGGTCTGGGCGACGTTCTTCGGCCCCTCTGCCCCGAGCCAGATCGGGATGTCCGCGCGCAGCGGATGGGTGATCGGTTTGAGCGACTTGCCCAGTCCGCTCGATCCGGGCGCGTCGACCGGGTACGGGAGCGGGTAGTGCGGCCCCGGGTTGCGCACCGGGGCCTCGCGAGCCAGCACATCCCGCACGACCTGCACGTACTCTCGCGTTCTGGCGAGGGGCTTCGTGAACGGCTGGCCGTACCAACCCTCGACGACCTGTGGTCCCGACACCCCGAGCCCCACGATGTGGCGTCCGCCCGACAGATGGTCGAGCGTCAACGCGTGCATCGCCAGCGAGGTCGGCGGCCGCGCGGACAGTTGGGCCACCGAGGTACCCAGCTTGATACGCTCCGTCGCCGCACCCCACCACGCGAGCGGCGTGTAGGCGTCCGAACCCCACGATTCGGCCGTGAAGACCGCCTCGAAGCCTGCTTCCTCGGCTGCCGCGATCAACGCGGGCGCGTTGTCGATGGGCCCCTGCCCCCAATATCCGAGCTGTAGTCCGAGCTTCATCTGGCGTCCTCCAACGTCGCCCCGGCCACGGCGGGTCCGAGTCTGTGACATGCACCTTGTGCCTCAATACTAGAACGTGTTCTACTCGATGCGTGAGCACCAGCACAACAGCACCCCGTCCGGCCCCGGCCAGCCCCGTCGCGGCGGTACCCGAGCCGGAGTCCCCGATCCTCACCGCTCCCCTGAAGAACTCGTTCGAATACACGCGTTCGCTGGGGCCGGTACTGAGTCAGTTCGCACTCGCGTTGCGCGACGGTCGCATCGTGGGCTCGAAGAGCAGCGGCGGCACCGTCTCGGTCCCGCCCGTCGAGTTCGATCCTGCCGGCGGCGCCCCGACCACCGAGTTGGTCGACGTCGCCCCGACCGGCACCGTCGTCTCCTGGTCATGGCAGCAGGAACCGCTCGAACCCCAGCCTCTGGACAAGCCGTTCGCCTGGGCGCTCATCAAGCTCGACGGCGCCGACACGTCCTTGCTGCACGTGGTCGCCGTCGATTCCCCCGGCGACATCTCGACCGGCCTTCGGGTGCACGCGGTCTGGCGTCCGGCTCGGATCGGCCGGATCGACGACATCGCATACTTCGCTCCCGGCGAGTCCGGGGATGCCGCTCCCGCCAACGAGGCCGAGACTCCCGAGGGCGACCTCGTGGTCATGAAGACGCCGATCACCACCGAGATCGCGCACTCCGCAACCGAAGAGGAGTCCTGGTATCTCGAGGGACTCAAGGCAGGCAAACTCTACGGTTCCCGGATCGGCTCCGGCGTCGACGAGGGACGCGTGTACTTCCCGCCCCGCAAGGTCAGTCCGGCCGACGGGGCCGCGGCGGCCGAGCGGGTGGAGTTGGGCAACACCGGGATCGTCACGACGTTCTGCATCGTCAACGTGCCGTTCCAGGGACAGCGGATCAAACCCCCGTACGTGGCCGCCTACGTCTTGCTCGACGGTTCGGACATCCCGTTCCTACACCTCATCCTGGACTGTGCGGCCGACGACGTCCGAATGGGCATGCGTGTCAAGGCCGTCTGGCTTCCGGAGGACGAATGGGATCATTCGATCGGCAACATCAGCCACTTCGCTCCGACCGGTGAGCCCGATGCCGAGTACGAGACCTACCGCGATCACCTCTGATCGATCATCTGACACTTCTTCTCTGAAGAACTAGGAGCTCTTGTGACACTCCCCCGGATTGCGATCATCGGGTTCGCGCACAGCCCGAACATCGTCGGGACCCATGGCACCACCAACGGTGTCGAAATGCTGATCCCCTGTTTCCAGAAGCTGTACGCCGACATCGGCATCTCCCGCACCGACATCGAGTTCTGGTGCAGCGGATCGTCCGATTACCTTGCCGGCCGCGCATTCTCGTTCATCTCCGCAATCGACTCCATCGGGGCCATGCCGCCGATCAACGAGTCACATGTCGAGATGGACGCCGCGTGGGCGCTGTACGAGGCGTGGGTGAAGATCGCCACCGGCGAGGTCGACCTCGCACTCGCCTACGGCTTCGGCAAATCCACCGCGGGCAACATGGATCAGACCCTCGCCCTGCAGACCGACCCATACACCGTGGGGCCGCTGTGGCCCGATGCGCGCTCACTCGGCGCCCTGCAGGCCCGTGCCGGCATCGACTCGGGCGCCTGGACCGAGGCCGACATGGCCGCGGTCGCAGCGCGCACCACCGGCTCATCGGTCGACGACCTGCTCTCGGCCGACCTCGTCGCCGATCCGCTTCGCGCCCATGACATCGCGCCGTACACCGATGCCGCCGCGGCCGTGATCATCGCGAGCGAACGACGGGCCCGCGAGCTCGTCGCCAACCCGGCATTCATCACCGGGTGGGATCACCGCATCGACACACCGAACTTCGGAGCGCGAGATCTGACCGTCTCACCGTCGACGTCGCTCGCCGCCGACACGGCCTTCCGTCATCGCACGCGGGCGGTCGACGTGGCCGAGATCCATGCGCCGTTCACGCATCAGGAACTGATCGTGCGCAACGCGATCGGCCTGCCCGATTCGGTGCGGATCAATCCGTCCGGTGGCGCACTCACGGGGAACTCACTGTTCTCGGCGGGGCTTCAGCGGGTTGGCTACGCCGCCCACGAGATCCTGACCGGCCAGGCAGAGACCGCGCTGGCACACGCGACGAGCGGGCCGCTGTTGCAGCAGAACATGGTGGTCACCCTGAGCGCAGACGAGAATGCGGGAGACGAGAACTGATGGCACACAACAATCGCGCAGCGGTCCTGGGCACCGGCCAGACCAAGTACGTCGCCAAGCGCCACGACGTGACGATGGCGGGCATGTGCCGCGAGGCCATCGACGCCGCCCTGGCGGACGCGAAGGTCTCCATCGACGACATCGATGCGATCGTGATCGGCAAGGCGCCCGACCTGTTCGAGGGCTCGATGATGCCCGAACTGGCGATGGCCGAGGCCATCGGTGCGGTGGGCAAGCGGATGATCCGTGTCCACACCGCCGGTTCGGTGGGCGGCTCCACCGCCAACGTCGCCGCGTCCCTGGTGTTCGCCGGTGTTCACCGGCGGGTCCTCGCCGTCGCCTGGGAGAAGCAGTCCGAGTCGAATGCCATGTGGGCGTTGTCGATCCCGGTTCCGTTCACCAAGCCGGTCGGCGCGGGTGCGGGCGGCTTCTTCGCGCCGCACGTCCGGTCCTACATCCGGCAGTCCGGTGCGCCGTCACATATCGGCGCCATCGTCGCGGCCAAGGACCGGCGCAACGGCTCCAAGAACCCACTGGCCCACCTGCAGCAGGCCGACATCACCAAGGAGAAGGTGATGGAGTCCCAGATGCTGTGGGACCCCATCCGTTACGACGAGACGTGCCCGTCGTCGGACGGCGCGTGTGCAGTGGTGATCGGCGACGAGCAGGCCGCCGACGACGCCGTCACCGCGGGTGATCCGGTGGCCTGGATTCACGCCACGGCGATGCGCACCGAACCGCTCTCCTACGCCCACCGCAACGTCGTGAGCCCGCAGGCCGGCCGCGATGCGGCCGCGGCGCTGTGGAAGTCGGGCGGGATCAGCAATCCACTCCAGGAGATCGACGCGGCCGAGATCTACGTGCCGTTCTCCTGGTTCGAACCGATGTGGCTGGAGAATCTCGGGTTCGTCGGCGAGGGCGAGGGCTGGAAGCTCACCGAGGCAGGCGAGACCGAGATCGGCGGGCAGCTGCCGGTCAACGCATCCGGTGGCGTGCTCTCGTCGAACCCGATCGGCGCGTCGGGCATGATCCGCTTCGCCGAGGCCGCCATCCAGGTGATGAACAAGGCGGGCGATCATCAGGTGCCCGACGCCCGCAAGGCGCTCGGCCACGCGTATGGCGGTGGATCGCAGTACTTCTCGATGTGGCTGGTGGGCGCGGACAAGCCCGCTCACTGACCCGGGCACCCGCCGACAGCAACACGAATTTCGTCGACAGCAACCGACCTTTCGCCGACAGCAACCGCTTCACTCATCTGAGCGGTTGCTGTCGGCGAAATTCGTGTTGCTGTCGGCGTGAAAGAGGTCAGACCCTCGGCTCCGGCAGCGCGCACGCCGCACCGTCGGACATACCCGTCGGGCGGACGCCGAGCGACTGGTTGAGCCGCGCACGCTGGTTCTCCCACGCGATGGTCGCCGCGAGTTCGGCGATCTGACCCTTCGACAGCTCGCGGGACAGCTGATCCCGCAGTTCCGCCAGGTCGTCGCCGACGGCCGGCGTCACCGTCATCGCCTCGGCGTAAGCGAGTACCGATTTCTCCAGATCCGTGTAGGCATCGCTCGTCCGGAAATTCGGGAGGTCGCGCATCTGCTGCTCGGTGACCCCGGCGCCGCGTGCCAGCGCAGACCCGATGTCGAGACAGAACTCGCAACTGACGAGACCAGCGGTCTTCAGCTCTGCGAGTTCTTTGAGCTTCGGGTCGAGGCGGTTGCTGAACAGCAGCGCCGATTCGTAGACGCCGGTGGCCGCGAGTAGTTGCGGTCGGCGCCCGAGCCACCCGGCCAGGTCACCACGATGTCGCTTCGACGACCCAAAGGCGTTGACGTAACCACGGATACGCTCGATTGCACGCATTGCTCCACCTTCGCAGCAGCTGGTGTGGGGCAATGCGGTAAAACGAATCCACCCCACCTCTCGTCATCTACCTTCGTCCGAGACGAGGTGGAAAACAAGAGATGGGGTGGAAAAGTGGCGTCCGCCTCAGGCAGGCCGGACCGACTTGATCGTCTTCTCGACTTCCCAGAAGGCCCGCAGCGCACTCAGTTTCCCGTCGGCGTCGGCACGGTAGGTGAACACCCCGTGCGCCTCGGAGACGTGCCCGGCAATGTGGGTGACGATCTTGCCGACGTAGGCGACCTCATTGCCACAGATGATCTCGTCGTCGAAGACGAACTCGATGCTCTCCGTGGTCGCGATCGACTTGTCCCAGAACTCCGCGATCTCTTCATGACCGTGGAATCCCTTACCTTCGGGATCGAACATCGACGGCCCGACCGGATCCTCCACCGACCCCTCAGCGGCGAAGTTGTCCAACCACGCCTGCTTGTCGCGTGCCGCGACCAGTTCACGTGATCGCCGACCCGCCACGACCGCGGGATGATTCTCGCGGTCGATGTTGAGGTAGGCGGGCGAGTCGTTGAGTCCGGTCTCCTGTGCCGTCATTTGACGCCGTAGTCGACCCGGAGTTCCTTGACACCGTTGATCCATCCGTGACGGAGACGACGCGGGGACTCGAGGCGGCTGATGTCCGGGACCAGGTCGGCCAGCGCGTTGAACATCAGGTTGATCTCCATGCGGGCGAGGTTCGCGCCGATGCAGAAGTGCGCACCGTTGCCGCCGAAGCCGACGTGCGGATTGGGATCGCGCAGGATGTTGAACGTGAACGGATCCTCGAAGACGTCCTCGTCGTAGTTCGCCGAGCCGTAGAACATGCCGACGCGCTGGCCCTCCTTGATGTCGACCCCACCGATCTGGGTGTCGCGCTTGGCCGTGCGCTGGAAGGTGTTCACCGGAGTCGCCCACCGGACGATCTCGTCGACGGCGGTGGCAGGCCGCTCCTTCTTGAACAGCTCCCACTGGTCGGGGTGCTCGAGGAAGGCGTTCATGCCGTGGCTGATCGCGTTACGCGTGGTCTCGTTGCCGGCGACCGTGAGCAGGATGAAGAAGAATCCGAACTCGGCCTCGTCGAGGCTCTGGCCGTCGATGTCGGCATTCACCAGCGTCGAGACGATGTCCTCGACCGGATTCTTCCGACGCTCCTCGGCCATGTTGTAGCCGTAACCGAGGATCTCGGCGGAGGCCATCTGCGGGTCCGCCTCGAAGTCCGGGTCGTCGTAGTTCATCATCGCGTTCGACCAGTCGAACAGCTTCTCGCGGTCCACCTCGGGAACGCCGAGCAGGTCGGCGATCGCCAGCAGCGGCAGATCGACGGCGACGTCCTCGACGAAGTCTCCCGTACCCTTCTCGGCGGCCTTGCCGACGATGGTGCGGGCCGCGGTGTCGAGCTTGTCCTCGAGCGCCTGCACGGCACGCGGGGTGAAGGCCTTCGACACCAGCTTGCGCAGGCGGGTGTGATCCGGCGGATCGTGGTTGATCAGCAGCGCCTTGGTGACGTCGAGCTGCTCCTGGGTCATGTCGTCTTCGAACCGCATGATGACGCCGTCCTTTGCGGTCGACCAGTCATCGTTGTTCTTCGAGATCTCCCGGATATGGGCGTGCTTGGAGATCACCCAGTACCCGCCGTCGTGGAAGCCCCCACCCTTCCCCGGAAGCTGGGCATTCCACCACACCGGAGCCGTCTTGCGGAGTTGAGCGAATTCCTGGACCGGAATCCCCTTCTCCAGAAGGAACGGGCTGGTGAAGTCCCAGCCTTCCTCCTCCATGAACGAACTATTCGCCGCAGCGCCCCCGATATCGGCGCCGGCTGTCGCACCCTGAGCCTGGGTCACGTCACACCACCTCGCTGTGAGATTAGAACCTGTTTCAATCCCATTAGAGCACACTGTGACCCAAAAGACAGTCCCCAACGAGAACTTGTTCTAGTTTTGCTCGCCGGACAGGCCCGCGAGGTGGGAAAATGCTACCAATATTCATTGCAACATCGAGGACGAGGGGCCGGTCACGAGGTCAGAGCGGGCAGACATCCTGCCCGCGACCACCCAACACCCTTCCGGCAGAACGCGTTCTGACCACCGCTGTGGCCACAAGGCGCCCGGCCGTAGACGCGAATAGGAACTTGTTCTACTTTGAGGAGGTCGAAGTAGAACAGACCTGAAGAGGAGTTTGGCATGGGTGTGCCGGTTATCGTCGAGGCAGCGCGGACGCCGATCGGCAAGCGAGCCGGGTGGTTGTCCGGCCTGCATGCCGAGGAGCTCTTGGGGCTCGCGCAGAGCGGCCTGATCGCCAAGGCCGGCATCGATCCGGGCATCGTCGAGCAGGTGATCGGCGGCTGTGTGACCCAGGCCGGGGCGCAGGCGGGCAACATCACCCGCAAGGCATGGTTGTCGGCGGGTCTTCCGGAGCACGCAGGCGCCACCACCATCGACTGCCAGTGCGGGTCGGCGCAGCAGGCCAACCACCTCATCGCGGGACTCATCGCCACCGATGCGATCGACGTGGGCATCGCGTGCGGAATCGAGATGATGTCGATGGTCCCCCTCGGAGCGAACGTCGGCACCGACGCCGGTCCGTATCACGCGGATTCCTGGGCGGTCGACATGCCGAACCAGTTCGAGGCGGCCGAGCGCATCGCAGCACGACGCGGCATCACCCGGGCCGACGTGGACGCCCTCGGCGAGCGCAGCCAACGGCTCGCCAAGCAGGCGTGGGACGAGGGACGGTTCGACCGTGAGGTGTTGGCACTCAAGGCGCCGGAGCGCACCAAGGAGGGCGAGCTCACCGGGAACGTCCTCGACGTCAGCCGGGATCAAGGCCTGCGGGAGACCACCCTGGAGTCGCTGGCCGGACTCAAGCCGGTCCTCGACGGCGGCATCCATACCGCGGGCACGTCGTCGCAGATCTCCGACGGCGCCGCCGCGGTTCTCATCATGGACGAGGCGAAGGCCCGGGCGCTTGGCCTGACGCCCCGTGCACGGATCAAGGCCCAGGCCCTCGTCGGCGCCGAGCCCCACTTTCACCTCGACGGGCCGGTCCAATCGACCGAACGCGTACTCGCCAAGTCGGGAATGGCGTTGTCGGACATCGATCTCGTCGAGATCAACGAGGCCTTCGCCTCGGTGGTGCTCAGCTGGGCCCAGGTCCACAAGGCGGACATGGACAAGGTGAACGTCAACGGAGGCGCCATCGCACTCGGACACCCGGTGGGCAGCACCGGTTCCCGGCTGCTGACCACCGCACTGCACGAACTTGAGCGCACCGACGGCCAGACGGCGCTCATCACCATGTGCGCCGGTGGTGCACTGTCCACCGGCACCATCATCGAACGCATCTGATGCCGGTCATGGATCCCAATGCACGGCCGAAACAGCTGAGCTCGCCTGCCGTGGCGTCGCTGATCAAGGTCGGCTCTCGCCTCAATGCGAAGGTGTACAAGGCCACCGGCGGGCGGCTGGGCAACACCTGGCGAATCGGCGCCGGTCTACGAAATCCCGTCCCGATGTGCCTGCTCACCACCATCGGACGTAAGTCGGGTGAACCCCGGACGGCACCGTTGCTCTACCTCCGCACGGGCGACTCGTTCGTGGTGGTCGCGTCGCAGGGCGGGTTGCCGAAGAATCCCGCGTGGTACCTCAACCTCGTCGCGAACCCCGAGGTGACCATCCAGGTGGGCAAGGAGACCTTCGACCTGCGGGCGCGTACGGCGTCGGATGCCGAACGCGACGATCTCTGGCCGCAACTCGTCGATCTCTACGCCGACTTCGACACCTATGCGGCGTGGACCGACCGGAAGATCCCGGTCGTCATCTGCGAACCGCGCTGACCCGGTCCGGCCGCGCCTCTCGTCGGGGCGCGGCCACCAGGGCACGTATCGACGCACCCATCCACACATCCAGGAACTCCCTGAGCTCCGATGCCGAGCGCCCCGGCGAGCCGGGGTCGATGACCATGGATTGCAGTGTGCGCAAAACGATTTCAACCACGACGTCGAGATCGCGGTCGGTGTAGCCCGCCCCCGCCCAGTCGACGTCCATGCGGTCGACCATCGACCGCGCGAAGACGCGGCCGATCTCCGAGGTGATCTCACCGACGACCGGCACGCTGAGCCGGTCGTCGCGGAGCAGTAGCCCGACGTAATCGTCGTCGCGGAGTTCTTCGAGCACGCCCACAACGCCTTCCACCACTGCGTCGTCGGCGGCCGTGATCCCGCGCAATCGCTCGGTCATCCGATCCAGGAGTGCGCCGACGGCGTCGAGTGCGGTTGCCGAGAGCAACACCTCGGTGCTCGCGAAGTACCGGTAGACGGTCTGCCGCGTGACGTCGAGTTCACGGGCGACATCGGCAATGCTCGTCGATGCCCCGCGCCTGTCGATGATCGTCCGGGTGGCGGCGAGAATCCGCGCGGTGGCCTCGTCGTCGTTGCGGGGCACTCGACCACCCCAACCGTGCGTCCTCATCGGCCTGCACCCGTCGACGCGATCCGGACCGGATTCATGGGAACTGACCCTACCTGCCAAGCCTGTTGTCGCGCCGAGTCGCGCGGGCGGTCGACCATACGCATAAGATTGAGATGTATGGTGTAGTGGCATCGGCCACACCGCGCGTGGTCCATCGTGACCCGCGCCGGCAAAGAGCAGGGAGAACCCATGACTGCAGCCACCAGCGGAGTCTGTCCATTCGGCGAAGGCTATGACTTCACCGATCCCGATGTGCTCGAGCAGGGCATCCCCCGCGAGGAGTTCGCACAACTCCGCCGCACCGCGCCGGTCTGGTGGAACGCGCAAGCGCCGGGCACCTCGGTGTTCACCGACGGCGGCTATTGGGCGATCACGAAGCATCGCGACATCCGCGAGATCTCGAAGCGCAGCGATGTCTGGTCGACCAACGCGAAGGGTGCCATCATCCGGCTGCCGGACTACATGACCCCCGATCAGCTCGAGTTCACCAAGGCACTCCTGGTCAATCACGACCCGCCCGAGCACACCCGTCTCCGCAAGATCGTCTCGCGCCTGTTCACGCCCAAGGCCGTGAACGCGCTCTCCGAGGTTCTCACGGATTACGCACGCGACATCGTGACGGAGGCCGCGGCGAAGAACACCGGCAACTTCGTCGACGACATCGCCATTCACCTACCGCTCCAGGCGATCCTGGATCTGATCGGCGTGGCCGAAGCCGACCGGTCACGGATCCACGTCCTGGTCGACGCCATCATCAACACCGACGATCCGGACCAGACGATCGACCCGACGATGGCCAATGCCGAACTGCTCGGCTACGCCTACAACCTCGCCGAGGAACGGCGCAAGAACCCGACCGACGATGTGGTCACGATGCTGGTCAACGCGGATATCGACGGCGAGGCCCTCGACGAGGCCGAATTCGGATTCTTCGTCATCCTGCTGATCACGGCGGGCAACGAGACCACCCGCAACGCGACCACACACGGGATGAATGCGTTTCTGGAGAACCCCGCGCAGTGGGAACGCTTCAAGCGTGACCGGCCCAGTACCGCCGTCGACGAGATCCTCCGGTGGTCGAGTCCGGTGAACGCTTTCCAACGCACCGCCCTGGTCGACACCGAGGTGAGCGGGGTGCCGATCCGGGCAGGCGAGCGTGTCGGGTTGTTCTACGGCTCGGCCAATTTCGACGAGGACGTGTTCGACGCGCCGTTCACCTTCGACGTCACTCGCGATCCGAACCCGCATCTCGCATTCGGCGGCAACGGACCGCATTTCTGCATCGGGGCCAACCTCGCCAGGCTCGAGCTCAATCTGATCTTCACCGCGATCGCCGACACCCTGCCGGACATCAGCAAGGTCGGCGACATGCGGCGCATCCGCTCCGGTTGGCTGAACGGCGTGAAGGATCTCCCGGTGCGCTACGGGGTCTGCCCGGTCTCCTGAGCCGTCACACGAGCGCCTCGCGGCGCGGCATCGCGACCATACATCGTCGAATTGGGTGTAATTTCGAGTGACGTGGGCCACACTCGGACCACTACCGCGACCCGCGAGGACGACATGACTGCATCGGCCACCCGCAAGTTCGAGGACATCGACTTCACCGATCCCGACCTGCTGGAACGCGGTCTACCGCTGGCCGAGTTCGCCGTTCGCCGCGCAACCGCGCCGGTCTGGTGGAACAAGCAGGCGCTCGGTCCCACCTATTTCGACGACGACGGGTTCTGGGTGATCAGTCGACACTCGGACATCAGGTCGATCTCGAAGGACACCGCGACGTGGTCGAACTGGGCCAAGGGCGCGGTGATGCGGGTTCCCGAACATGCGACGCGCGAGCAGCTCGAGGCATCGAGGTGCTTTCTGCTCAACATGGATCCGCCGGAGCACACCCGCATGCGCAAGATCGTGTCCCGCATGTTCACCCCACGGGCAGTGGCGTCACTCGAGGAGTCGCTGTCGGCGGCGGCACGCGAGATCGTGACATCCGCAGCCGAGAAGGGCAGCGGGAATTTCGTCGACGACATCGCAATCCACCTGCCGCTGCAGGCCATCCTCGGTCTCCTCGGCGTGCCGGCCGAAGACCATGACCGTCTCTGCGACCTCGCCGATTCGATGGTCAATCCCGATGACCCCGACTCCAAGTACGACCCGCTCACCGCCAACACCGAGATGCTCGCCTACGCGTACGCCATGGCCGAGGATCGTCGGAAGAATCCCCGCGACGACCTCGTCACCACGCTCGTCGAGGCCGACATCGACGGTCATGCACTGAGCGAGCTCGAGTTCGGTTTCTTCGTGATCCTGCTCGTCATCGCGGGCAACGAGACCACCCGGAACGCGATCTCGCACGGCGTCAACGCATTTCTCGACAATCCCGATCAGTGGGCCCGGTACCGCAGCGATCGACCGGCGAGCACCGTCGACGAGATCATTCGCTGGGCCACGCCGGTGCACTGCTTCCAGCGCACCGCGATCACCGACACCGAGGTGGCCGGCGTGCCGATCGCCGCCGGGCAGCGCGTCGGGTTGTTCTACAGCTCGGCCAATTACGACGAGACCGTGTTCGACGACCCGTTCACGTTCGACATCACGCGAGATCCCAACCCGCACCTGAGTTTCGGCGGCAACGGCGCCCACTTCTGCATCGGCGCCAACCTCGCCCGGCTCGAGATGAACCTGATGTTCGGCACCCTTGCCGACATCGTCCCGGACATGTCCAAGATCGCCGAACCACAACGTGTCCGGTCGGGCTGGCTGAACGGGGTCAAGGAACTGCGCGTCTCGTACGGCTCGCCGGTCGAGTAGCCCACCCCGCGAGGCACGAGCGTGCCCACCCGCCGGTCGAGTAGCCCGCGAGGAACGAGCGTGCGTATCGAGACCACCCCGCAACATCCGGGGTCTCGATACGTCACTCGCCTAGCGGCTCGCGACTACTCGACCGGCGGGTCGATGAAGATGACAGCCCTCAGCCGACCCCGCGCTCCGAGTTCTCCCAGAACTTCGCGCGCAGAGCCTTCTTGTCCGGCTTGCCCAGCGCGGTCAGCGGAAGCGACTCGACGAAGACGACCTGCTTCGGCGACTGCACCGCGCCCTTGCGGTCCTTCACCGACTGCTGGATCTCCTTGGTCACGAGCTCCTTGGCCTCGTCGCCCTGATCCGCGTCCCCGCGCAGCACCACGACGGCGGTGACGGCTTCACCCCACTTGTCGTCGGGAACCCCGATCACGCCGACCTGACCGACCGACGCATGCTCGGCGACAACGTCTTCCACCTCACGTGGGAACACGTTGAAGCCGCCGGTGACGATCATGTCCTTGGTGCGGTCGACGATGTACCAGAATCCGTCCTCGTCCTCACGGGCCACGTCGCCGGTACGCAGCCAGCCGTCCCGGAAGGTCTCCGCTGTCTGTTCCGGCAGACCCCAGTACCCGCCGGCCAGCAACGGCCCGGCCACGCAGATCTCGCCGGGCTCGCCCTGGGCGACCGGCTTGTCGTCGGGCCCGAGCAGCGCGGTCCGCAGGAATGCCGACGGGCGGCCGCAGCTGCTGAGCCGCCGGGTGTCCTCGCCGGGCTTCGGGTGGTCGTTCTTGCCGAGGTAGCTGATGACCATCGGCGCCTCGGACTGCCCGTAGTACTGCGCGAAGATCGGACCGAAGCGATCGATCGCCTCTGCGAGGCGAACCGGATTGATAGCCGACGCACCGTAATACACGGTTTCCAGCGACGACAGGTCGCGGGTGCGGGAGTCCGGATGATCCATCAACGCATAGAGCATCGACGGCACCAGCATCGTCGCGGTGATGCGCTCCTCCTCGATCACGCGCAACACCTCGGCTGGATCGAACTTGGCCATGACGACCATGGACCCACCCTTGATGAGCGTCGGCACGAAGAAGGCCGCGCCGGCGTGCGAGAGCGGCGTGCACATCAGGAACCGCGGGTTCTCCGGCCACTCCCACTCGGAGAGCTGGATCTGCGTCATCGTCGACATCGCACGCGCGGTGCCGATGACGCCCTTCGGCTTGCCGGTGGTGCCTCCGGTGTAGGTGATCGAGACGACGTGCTCGGGCGGCAGGTCGGCGGCGACGAGCGGCCTGGGCTGGTAGTTGGCCGCCTCCGCGATCACGTCACGGCCGTAGGCGGCGAGTTCCTCCGGGACCGGCCCCAGGGTCAGCACCTGCTTGAGGCTCTCGACACGCTCCATCAGCGCTGCGGCACGCTCGACGAACATCGGGACGGGATCGATGACGAGGGTGGTCACCCCGGCATCGGAGAGAACGTAGGCGTGGTCGTCGAGGGAGCCAAGTGGGTGCAGCGCCGTGCGGCGCCACCCCTGGGTCTGCCCGGCACCGATCACCAGCAGCACCTCCGGCCGGTTGAGAGCAAGGAGTCCGACGGTCGAGCCGGTCCCTGCCCCCATCGATTCGAATGCCTGCTGATAGCGACTGACCGCGTCGGCCATCTCGCGTCCGGTGAGCTCGGTGTCCCCGAGGAACAGCACCTTGCGGTCGGCGTGGCGGCCCAACGCGGCCACCAGCAGGTCGCCGAGGTGGGTGCCGCCCCGCAGATGGTCGAAGTCGGTCGTCGCATCCTGAACATCAGTCATGGTCATCAAGACTAGGACGTGTTACAGACCAAGGGAAGCACCGGACCCATATTTGCCGCTATGACATGGCGATATGCCGACATTGAATCCGACAACACCGACATAGAACACGTTTCATTTCTCAGCCGGTCGACGGATACGTCTCCCGCACGCGCGCGCAGCCACTGAACTACGATCATGGGCATGACCGATCTGGATCTGGCGACCACCCGCCGCGACATCACCGACGCCCTCCTGACCGCTCTGGAGCGCCGCCACGAAGTACTCGACGCCATCGTCGACGCCGAGAATCGCGCCGAGGCCGTCGCCACCATCGCCACGCTGCTCGGCAAGTCGAAGCTCGGCGCCGAGGCGATCCTCGGCATGTCTCTCGAGCAGCTCACCAAGGACGAGCGCCGGAAGAACCAGGCCGAGCTCGACGACCTGAACAACGCATTGACCTTCACCCTCGCCGAACGCCCGGCCAGCAGTGGCGACACGCTGGAACTGCGCGCCTTCACCGGTGACGACGCAGACCTGTTCAAGGTCCGTACTGAGGAGTTGAAGGTCGCGGGCGACGGTTCGGGTAGCCCGGCGGGTGACCTTTCCGACGAGATCGCGAAGGCCACCGAGCGCGTCGACAACGAGGACGCCGTCTGGCTGGTCGCCCTCGAGGGCACCACCAAGGTCGGACTGGTCTTCGGCGAACTCATCAACGGCGAGGTGGACGTCCGGATCTGGATCCACCCGGACCACCGCAAGAAGGGGTATGGCACCGCGGCCCTTCGGAAGTCTCGCTCGGAGATGGCGGCGGACTTCCCCGGCGTGCCGATGGTGGTGCGGGCGCCAAGCGCCTGAGCCCCGCCCCCGCCGATCGGGCGCACTTTCCCGCCGACCGTGCGCAGTTTCGCGCCGACCGTGCGCAGTTTCCCGCCGACCGTGCGGTCCCCACCGACAAGCGAGAGCTGGTCGGCAGCAAGACTGCACGGTCGGCGGAATTCTGTGCCCGATCGGCGAAAGGCTGCGCCCGATCGGCGCACGTCACTTACGTCGGGGCACCCCGAACCGAGCCACGATCGCCCGGATCTTGTTGTCCTCGTCGACGACGAAGGACTCGGTCACCTGCGCGGCGAGGCCGAGGGTCTTGGGACGGACGTGCACCCAGAATCGCGTCGACACCATGTGCCCGTCCACCTCGGCGGTGAAGCCACTGATGCGATGGATCAGCCGGAACTGCGGACCACGTGCGAGCCCGCGGGCGATGTGGGCCCCGTTGCGTCCGGTCTTCATGCCCATCTCGGTACGCGTGCAATCCGGATGCAGGGCGACTCCCGACGGGTCGTGACTGACCAGCGCGTCCACGTAGGCCCGCGCCGACGCGATGAGCTGCGCTTCGCGCTCGGGGCCGGCGGTCGGTGTCACGTCTACCGTGCGCCGTAGACGGGTACCGGGACCGGCGACTTCGCCAGGATCTCGTCGACCACGGGCCCGAGTTCACCCGGCGTCCATTGCGATCCCTTGTCCTGCTCGGCGCTGCGCTGGAATGCGTCGACCACGGTGATCTTGCCGCCCTCGACCTCGAAGACGCGTCCGGTCACCGACGACGACTCCGGCGATCCGAGCCAGACCACCAGAGGCGAGATGTTCGCCGGGTCCATGGCGTCGAACGATCCGTCTGCAGGCGCGGCCATCTGTGCGGCCATCGCCTCGCCCGCACCCATCGTCATCTGGGTCCGCGCCGACGGTGCGATCGCGTTCGCGGTGACGCCGTAGCCGGCCAACTCCGCGGCCGCCTGAATGGTCAGAGCGGTGATGCCGGCCTTGGCGGCAACGTAGTTCCCCTGCCCCACCGATCCGAACAGGCCCGCGCCCGACGAGGTGTTGACGATCCGGGCCGCGCGCTGCTCACCGGCCTTCGACTCCGCACGCCAGTACGCGGCGGCGTGGTGCAGCGTGACGAAATGCCCCTTGAGATGGACGCGGATCACCGCATCCCACTCGTCCTCCGACATCGCGACCAGCATCCGGTCGCGGACGAATCCCGCGTTGTTGACCAGGATGTCGAGGCCACCGAACTCCTTCACCGCGGTCTCGACCAGCGCGGCACCGTCGGCCCAGTCGGCGACATCGGCCACTCCAGCGACGGCTGATCCACCGGCATCGGTGATCTCACCGACCACGGCGTGCGCTGCGTCGGCGTCGAAGTCGTTGACCACGACCTTGGCCCCGTCGGCGGCGAAGGCCAGCGCATGCGCCCGCCCGATCCCCTGTCCAGCACCCGTCACGATCGCGACGCGGCCCTCATTCAGCTTGTCAGCCAAGACTTCTCCCCTTGTGTCGATTGTTCGGTGTCACGGCGTGATCGGATCACACCTGATTGTCTGCGGTGGCGACGGCCAGGAACGCCGGCTTCTCACCACCACCATGCACGGTCAGTGTCGACCCGGTGACGTAACCGGCCAACGGGCTGAGCAGGAACGCCACCGCGTTGCCCACATCGGCGGGCATCGCGAGCCGGCCCATCGGAATGGTCGCCCCCACCGCGGCCACCCCGTCGTCGTCACCGAGGTGTAGGTGCGCCTGTTCGGTCAGCACGGCCCCACACACCACCGAGTTGACGCGGACCTGCGGGGCCCACTCGATCGCGAGCGAGGTCATCGCGTTGTCCAGACCTGCTTTCGCCGCACCGTAGGCCGACGTTCCCGGCGATGGCCGATGTCCGCTCACACTGGACACGTTGACGATCGCGCCACCGGTCTCCTGTTGCTGCATCACCGCGTGGGCGGCCCGCGCCACGGTCAGCGGTGCCAGCAGGTTCAGCTCGACGATCTTGCTCGTGAAGCGGGGTGACGCGTCCGCCGCGAGCGCGAACGGCGAGCCGCCGGCATTGTTCACGACGCCGTCGAGCCTGCCGTGCGTCTCCGCGATCCCCCGGATCATCTCATCGACCGCATCGGCGTCCCGGACGTCGCAGGGGACGAACTCGACATCCGTGTCCTCGCCCGGGTTGCGCCCGCACACGACCGGGACCGCGCCCAGCTCGGCCAACACCCTCGTGATGCCGGCGCCGACGCCACGCGTGCCGCCGGTCACCAGGACGACCTTCTTGTCGATGCCGAGGTCATGGCCCTGACCTGCGGCCTGCGACTGTGCCTTCATGGGTGCTACCCTACCAAACAACCAAGCACTTGCTTGGTTCCAGCTTGGTTCACAGGCAGTACCCGAGAGGAGCTGGTGTGCCGATCACCACGACACACACCGAGAACGGCATCGTGACCGTCACGGTGGACTACCCACCGGTCAACGCGTTGCCGTCGGCGGCGTGGTTCGAACTGGCCGACGCCATCACCGCTGCGGGCGAGGACATGTCCACGCACGTGGTGATCCTGCGAGCCGAGGGACGCGGCTTCAACGCAGGCGTCGACATCAAGGAAATGCAGGCGACCGAAGGCTTCGACGCCTTGATCGGAGCCAACCGCGGCTGCGCTGCGGCCTTCTCCGCGGTGTATGACTGCGCGGTTCCGGTGATCGTCGCGGTCAACGGTTTCTGCGTCGGCGGCGGTATCGGACTCGTCGGCAACGCCGACGTCATCGTCGCCTCCGACGATGCGGTCTTCGGCCTTCCCGAGGTCGACCGTGGCGCCCTCGGCGCCGCCACTCACCTCGCCCGGCTGGTGCCTCAGCACATGATGCGCACGCTGTATTACACGGCGCAGAACGTCACAGCCAAGCAGCTCGAACACTTCGGCTCGGTGTACAAGGCCGTCCCCCGCGAACAGCTCCTCGACACCGCACTCGAGGTCGCCGAGAAGATCGCTACCAAGGACACCCGCGTCATCCGCGCGGCGAAGGAAGCGATCAACCACATCGATCCCGTCGATGTGAAGGCCAGCTACCGCCTCGAGCAGGGCTTCACCTTCGAACTCAACCTCGCCGGAGTCGCCGACGAGCACCGGGACGCATTCGTCAGTACCGGTAAGACCTTGAACACCAATGGAGGACGCGCCTGATGACGCCCACCCCGACCGACAAGACCAGCTCCCTCGACGACGTCATCGGCGAGCTGCGCGACGGCATGACAATCGGCATCGGCGGCTGGGGCTCACGCCGCAAGCCGATGGCCCTGGTGCGCGCGCTGGCGCGCTCGGACGTCAAGGACCTCACCCTGGTCACCTACGGCGGCCCCGACCTCGGATTACTGTGCGCCGCAGGCAAGGTCCGGCGTGCGTACTACGGCTTCGTGTCGCTGGATTCCGCACCCTTCTATGACCCGTGGTTCGCGCAGGCGCGCACGTCCGGTGCCATCGAGGCGCGGGAGATGGACGAGGGCATGGTCAAGTGCGGTCTCGAGGCCGCGGCCTCGCGTCTGCCGTTCCTGCCGATCCGCGCGGGACTGGGCTCCGATGTCCCGACGTTCTGGGACGGCGAGCTCAAGACGGTCTCTTCGCCGTACCCGGCTGCCGACGGCCGCACCGAGACCCTGATCGCGATGCCCGCGCTGCGGCTCGACGCCGCGTTCGTCCACCTCGACCTCGCCGACAGTCGCGGCAACGCCGCGTACACCGGCGTCGACCCGTACTTCGACGATCTCTACTGTGCCGCCGCCGAGCGGCGCTACCTGGAGACCGATCAGCTGGTCTCCACCGAGGTGCTGGTGAAAACCGTTCCCACGCAGCGGTTGCTGCTCAATCGCATGAACGTCGATCGGGTGGTGCACACGCCGAACGGTGCACATTTCACCTTCGCCGGCACGGCAAGCGAAGCGAGTGGTCCGAACGTCCACAGCGACTACGGCCGCGACGAGAAGTTCCAGCAGTTCTATGTCGAATCCGCCAAGGATCCCGAGAAGTGGGCGGCGTTCTCGCGCCGCTTCCTCGAGGTCGACGAGGCCGCCTATCAGCGTGCGGTCACCGAATGGCAGGGCGAGCAGGAGGATCAGCAGTGAGCACCAGCACGAGTGACCCCAAGACGGTTGAGCCTGTCGAAACCACCCGGGCCGAATACTGCGTCATCGCCTGCGCCGAGATCTTCGCCGGCGCCGGTGAGATCATGGCCTCGCCGATGGCACCGACTCCGCTGCTCGGCGCACGGCTGGCGCGACTGACCACCGAGCCCGATCTGCTCATCACCGACGGTGAGGCACTGATCCTCGCCGACACCCCGGCCATCGGGAAGACCGGACCCATCGAGGGGTGGATGCCCTTCCGCAAGGTGTTCGACGTCGTCGCCTCGGGTCGTCGTCATGTTGTCATGGGCGCCAATCAGATCGACCGGCACGGCAACCAGAACCTCTCGGCGTTCGGCCCGCTGCAACATCCGACCCGCCAGATGTTCGGCGTGCGTGGCGCTCCCGGCAACACGATCAACCATCCGACAAGTTACTGGGTGGCCCGCCATTCGTCGCGCGTCTTCACCGACCAGGTCGACATCGTGTCGGGCGTCGGCTATGACAAGGTGGACGCCGACAACCCCGCGTACCGCTACCTGAACATCCCCCGTGTGGTGACGAATCTCGGCGTCTTCGACTTCGAGGGCCCCGACCACACGATGCGCGCGGTGTCACTGCATCCCGGTGTGAGCGCCGACGAGGTCGCCGAGAACACCGGCTTCGAGATCGCCGGCCTGGAGTCCGCGCCGGCGACCCGCAACCCCTCCGACGAGGAACTGACACTGATCCGGGATGTGCTCGACCCCAAGGGTGTCCGGAATCGAGAAGTGAAATGACTTCTCCCGCGCGCGCCGCGGGCCTGTCGACCCGCTTCACCGAGTTGGTCGGTGTCGAGTACCCGATCGTCCAGACCGGCATGGGCTGGGTGTCGGGGCCGTCGCTGACGTCGGCGACGTCCAATGCGGGTGGCCTGGGCATCCTGGCGTCGGCGACCATGACCTATGACGAACTCGAGGCGGCGATCGCCAAGACGAAGTCGTTGACGGACAAGCCGTTCGGGGTCAACATCCGCGCCGATGCCACCGATGCCCCGGAGCGGATCGATCTCCTCATCCGCGAGGGCGTCAAGGTAGCGTCCTTCGCGCTCGCGCCGAAGCAGGACCTGATCGCCAAGCTCAAGGATCACGGCGTGGTGGTGATCCCGTCGATCGGCGCGGCGAAGCACGCCGTCAAGGTGGCCTCATGGGGCGCCGACGCGGTGATCGTGCAGGGCGGCGAGGGCGGCGGACACACCGGCCCGGTGGCCACCACCCTGCTGTTGCCCTCGGTGCTCGATGCCCTCGGCGACAGCGGGATTCCCGTGGTCGCGGCGGGCGGCTTCTTCGACGGTCGCGGCCTCGTGGCGGCGTTGTCCTATGGCGCCGAGGGCGTCGCGATGGGCACCCGCTTCCTGCTCACCTCCGACAGTGCGGTACCCGACTCGGTCAAGCAGGAGTACATCGGGCGCGGCCTGGGTGACACCGTGGTGTCGGTCAAGGTCGACGGCATGCCGCACCGCGTGCTGCGTACCCCGCTCGTGGAGGCGCTCGAGAGCGGCAGCAAGGCCAAGGCGCTCTACGCCGCGGCGCGAAATGCCAACGAGTTCAAGCAGTTGACCGGCATGAAGTGGACGACGATGCTGCGCGACGGTCGCACCATGCGCCGCTCGGGCGAGCGCACCTGGCAACAGGTCATCATGGCCGGCAACACACCGATGCTGTTGCGCGCCGGGCTCGTCGAAGGCGACACCCGCGCAGGTGTCCTGGCATCGGGTCAGGTGGTCGGCATGATCGACGACCTGCCCAGTTGCGACGAACTGGTCCAATCGATCATGACGCAGGCGCATTCACGGTTGAAGGTGCTGGGTTCGTTGTCCTGAGCGTCCGTCGCGATATGGATGCGGCGTCAGCGCGACGTGGACTCAATAATTGACGTGTCTTCTCGCTCTGACCGCATTCATATCGCGGCCAGGTCCGCGTGCCGGACGCGCAGATCCTTCTTGAGGATCTTGCCGCTCGGATTCTTCGGCAGCGCATCCGCGAAGACCACGAACTTGGGACGCTTGAACCCCGCGAGAACGCCGGCGAGGTGTTGCTCGACGGCATCCTCGGTCAACGTGACACCGTCCTTGGGCACGACCACTGCGGTCACCGCCTCGATCCATTTCGGATGCGGCACACCGAAGACCGCGACCTCGGCGACCCCGTCGAGCAGGTAGATGGCCTCCTCGACCTCGCGGGAGGCGACATTCTCGCCGCCGGTCTTGATCATGTCCTTCTTGCGGTCGACCACCGACAGATACCCGTCGGCGTCGACGATGCCGAGGTCACCGGAATGGAACCAGCCGTTGCGGAACGCGACGGCGGTCTTGTCCTCGTCGTTGAAATACCCGAGACAGGCGTGCGGACTGCGGTGCACGATCTCACCGACCTCGCCGACCGGGACGGGATTGTCCTCATCGTCGACGACCCGCGTCTCCACGTTGAGCGCTGCCCGGCCCGCGGACCCGGCGCGGTCGATCTGCTCATGCGGCTGCAGGATGGTTGCGAGCGGCGACATCTCGGTCTGGCCGTAGAAGTTCCACAGCGAGACGTCCGGGAGACGCTCCGACATCTCGCGGAGGACCTCGACTGGCATCGGTGAAGCGCCGTAGTAGCCCTTGCGCAGCGACGACAGGTCGCGGGTGTCGAAATCGGGATGCCGCAAGAGCGAGATCCACACCGTCGGCGGACAGAACAGCTTGGTCACCCGCTGCGATTCGATCGTCGCGAGGATCGCGGCCGGATCAGGACCGGGCAGGATGATGCTCGTCGCACCCAGGTAGACGTCGACCGACAGGAAGCAGTCCAGCTGTGCGCAGTGGAAGAGCGGCAGCGAGTGGACCTCCACGTCGTCGCCGCTCATACCGCCGTCGACGATGCACGAAACGTACTGATTGATCAGCGATTTCGACGACAACAGCACACCCTTCGGACGCGACTCGGTGCCGGAGGTGTACATCAGGCGAAGCGGATCGTCATCGGCGACGGACACCTGGGGCGGCGTGGGGTCACCGGCGAGCATCCAGTCGTCGACGCTGTCCCAGCCCGCGACGGTCGCGTCCCCACCCATCGTGATCACACCTGTGATCGCGTCGGTGAAGCCAGCCAATTGCATCGCCTGGGCCACCGTGGGCACCAACGCGTCCTCGGCGACCACCGCCCGTGCGCCCGAGTGATCGAGGATGTACGCGATCTCCTCGGGTCCGAGTCCGAAGTTCACCGGCACCAGGACCACCCCGAGCCGTGCGGTCGCGTAGTGCAGCACCGCGAACTGCCAGCAGTTGTGACTCACCAATGCCAGACGTTCGCCCTTGACGAGGCCCCGCGCGGTGAGCGCGTTGGCACACCGGTTCACGGCCGAATCGAACTCGGCGAACGTGAGCGTCATGTCTCCGCTGACGATCGCGGTCTTGGTGGGGATTCGGAGTGCGCTTCGACGCAGCAGATCACCGAGGGTGTGCTGGCGGGCGGTGCCGATCGCGGCCGTCGTCGGGGGTGTGAAGCGCTCTGCCATGGGTGTCCTTCGCTACGTTCCGGGACCACTGGATGTTATCCGGGTCACAGTACCGAACGCAGAGGAGCCTGGTCAGCGCGGCAGTATCCCGTCCAGGACGATCGACAGATACTGGGCGGCGATGTCGTCGGCCGACAACGCACCACCCGGGCGGTACCAGCGGACCGCCACCCAGACCGTGTCGCGCAGAAAGCGATAGGCCAGCTCGACGTCGAGGTCGGCGCGGAACTCGCCGTCGTCGACACCCCGCCGCAGGACGGCGTGCCACAGCCGGCGGAATTCCGTGTTGCGCTCCCCGATGTAGGCGAAACGTTCTTGTCCGGCAAGCCGTTTGGCCTCGTCCTGGTAGATCGCGACGGCGTTGCGCTGCTCGTCGATGGCCTCGAACGACGAGACGATGAGGCCGCGCAAGGTCTCGGTGGCGGTCAGTCCGGCGTCGGCGATGACCCGGTACCGTGCGAAGAGGTCGTCGAGAAAGCCCCGGAGGATCTCGTCGACGATGGATTCCTTGGAGTCGAAATGATGGTAGAGGCTGCCGGACAGGATGCCGGCAGCGTCGGCGATGTCGCGCACGGTGGTGGAGCGCAGGCCCTGCTCGGCGAACATCTTTCCCGCCGTGGTCAGCAATTCGTCGCGCCGAGTGGAGCCGGAGACGGTGCCGCGGGGTGCCATGCAGTCACCCTAGCAAGCGCTTGGCCGGTTTCGTGGATCGTCGGGGGCACGGTCGAACGTCCCGAACGCGAAATCGGCCGGGCACACAGGGTGCGCCCGGCCGATTTCGGTGCGGATCAGCGCTTCTTGAGCTTCTTGATGGCGCGCTTGTTCAGCCGGCTCCAGAGTTTCATCTGACCGTTGGTCATCTTGGTGTCGCGGGCCGTGAACGGCGGCGACATCATCTCGGCGACCTTCAACGGCATCGTCGACACGGCAATCGCACGCGCATGACTGAACGTGTCGAAGCCCGTCTTGCCGTGATAGCCGCCCATGCCACTGCGACCGACACCGCCGAACGGGAGCTCCGCACCGAACATGTGCAGGGCGAAGTCGTTGGCGTTGATCGATCCGCTGCGGGTGCCGTCGGCAAGACGAGCCAGGTTCTCGTTGTCGTCGCCGCACCAGTACATGGTCAGCGGGTGCGGATGCGCGGCGATGTAGCGGATGGCCTCGGCCAGATCGCGATACGGGTACACGGTGAGGACCGGCCCGAAGACCTCGTCCTCCTCGATCTTCATGCCCGCCTTGACCCCGGTCAGCAGTGTCGGCGCGATCTTGCGCTTCTCGGCATCCGGGAGCGGCTCGCCGGCAGGCACCACCTGGCGGACATCGGCTCCGAGTTCCTGCGCGTCGGCGATCAGCCCGAGGATGCGGTCGTAGTTCTTCTGGTTGATCGTCGCCGTGTACTCGGGGTTGTTGCGGACGGTCGCGAAATTCGCCGTCCAGCGGGCGATGACCTTGTCGGTGAACTCGCCGACCTTGGCCTCGGGTACGAACACGTAGTCGGGGCACAGGCAGACCTGGCCGCCGTTGACCATCCGCGCGTCGGCGAGCATGGTCGCCGCCTTGTCGATGTCGGCATCCGGATCGACGACCGCGGGGTTCTTGCCGCCGAGTTCCAGGGTGACAGGCACCAGGTTCTTCGCGGCCTCCTGCGCCACCGACGCTCCGACCTCCGGCGACCCGGTGAAGAACATGTGGTCGACCTTGAGCTTGGCGAAGTCGGCGCCGCCACCGTGCTTGCTCGTGATCACGGCGAGCTCTTCGATCGAGAAGTAGTCGGGTGCGTGCTTGGCGATCACATCGGTGGTCCGCGAGGTGATCGACGACGGGCGCATGAGCACCCGGTTACCCGCGGCGAAGGCGGCACCGGCCGGGACGAAGGTCAGCTGCAGCGGAAAGTTCCACGGCCCCATGATCCCGACCACGCCGAGCGGATCGTGCCGGATGCGCTGTTTGAACCCCAACGCCCCCTGCACCTTTGCGGTGTTGCTCTCCTGCATCCACTTCTCGACACCACGGCGCTGATGGGTCAGGTCGACCATGCAGCCCGCGACGTCGGCGGCGAGGGACAACTCACGCGGGCGGGTGCCGAAGTCCTCGTTCAGCGCCTCCGCGATCTCGTCGGCGTTGTCGAGAAGCAACGACGAGAGCCGAGTGATCCGGTCGATACGGGTTTTGGCATCGGGGATGCCGTCCCGCAGAAATGCGGCGCGCTGGATGTCCAGCAGTTCGGACATGGTGTGCGCTTCCGACGACACCCGGCCCGAAACCGCGGTGTTCACCTCTGCTGGTTTGGTCATCGAGATCCTCCGATAGTGCTGGTGGCGAGCGCCCTCAAGAGACGAACTCGCGCGTTTGTTCCAGCATAGTATGCGTCAGATCACACGGTTCTGGCCACATGCGTTTTCAGATGATCCTCACCAGGTGGTCCGCGCAATGCGCCGACAGCAACCGATTATTCGCCGAGAGCACCGCATCCGTCTTGCTCTCGGCGAATTTCAGGTTGCTGTCGGCGGGCTCGTCAGAGGCGTTCGATGATGGTGACGTTCGCGGTGCCGCCGCCCTCACACATGGTCTGCAGCCCGTAGCGTCCGCCGGTGCGCTCGAGTTCGTTGAGCAGCGTCGCGAACAGCTTGGCGCCGGTCGCCCCCAGCGGGTGGCCGAGCGCGATACCGCCGCCGTTCGGGTTGACCTTGGCCGGATCCGCGCCGGTCTCCTTGAGCCACGCCAGCACCACCGACGCGAAGGCCTCGTTGATCTCGATGACGTCGATGTCGTCGATCGACAACCCAGTCTTCTTCAGTGCGTATGCAGTCGCCGGGATGGGCGCCGACAGCATCATCACCGGATCGGCACCCCGCACCGAGAGGTGGTGGATGCGTGCCCGCGGCGTGAGGCCGTACTCCTTGAGCGCGGTCTCCGAGACGACCAGCGTTGCCGATGCGCCGTCGCAGATCTGCGACGCGACGGCCGCGGTCAGCCGCGAGCCCTCCGCCAGCGGATCGAGTCCGGCCATCTTCTCCAGCGAGGTCTCACGCGGGCATTCGTCGACGACACAGTCGCCGAGCGCGACGAGCTCCTTGTCGAACCGTCCCTCGGCGATGGCCTGCTTGGCCCGCTGATGCGACTGCAGCGACCAGCGCTCCATGTCCTCTCGGCTGATGTCCCACTGGGTCGCCATCATGTCGGCCCCGTTGAACTGCGAGATGGCGGCGTCGCCGAACCGTTCGCGCCAGCCGACGGATTCCGCAGTGGGCGTGGTGAACCCGAACTCCTGGCCGGCGATCATGGCCTGCGAGATCGGGATGGCACTCATGTTCTGCACGCCACCGGCGAGGACCACATCCTGCGTGCCGCTCAGCACACCCTGCGCGGCGAAGTGGATGGCCTGCTGCGACGACCCGCACTGACGGTCGACGGTGGTGCCGGGGATGTCCAGGGGCAGACCGGCGGCCAGCCACGCCGTCCGCGCGATGTTCCCGGCCTGCGGGCCGATGGCATCGACACAGCCGAACACCACGTCGTCGACGACATTGGGGTCGATGCCGGTGCGATCGATGATCGACGACATGACGTGCGCACCCATGTCGGCGGGATGGGTCTTGGCAAGCGACCCGTTACGCTTCCCGACCGGCGTCCGGACGGCGTCGACGATGTAGGCCTGTGGTGTGGACATCTGGTCCTCCTGGTGGATGGTGTGTGAAAGTTTCTGCGACCTAAGCCCTCTGGCTGGAAATCGAGACGACCTCGCCGGTGAGATAGGTGGTGTAGTCGCTGGCCAGCATGGCGATGGTCGCGGCCACCTCCCACACCTCGGCGGCCCGTCCGTAGGCCTCCCGCGACGCGAGCTCGTCGAGGAGTTCGTCGCTGGTGACCTTGGCGAGGAACGGGTGCTTGGCGATCGACGGGGCGATGGCGTTGATCCGCACGCCGAAGTCGGCGGCCTCTACCGCGGAGCATCGGGTGAGCGCCATGACGCCTGCCTTCGCCGCCGCATAGTGCGCCTGCCCGCGCTGGGCGCGCCAGCCCAGCACCGATGCATTGTTGACGATCACACCGCCGTGCTCGACGGCCCGGAAGTAGCGCAGTGCCGCGCGGGTGGCCCGGAACGTGCCGTTGAGCGTGATATCGAGGACGCGGTCCCATTCGTCGTCGGTCATGTCGGCCACCGGCGTCTCCCCACCGAGCCCGGCATTGTTGACCAGGACGTCGATGCGTCCGAGTTCGCCTGCGGCAGCGGAGATGAGCGCGTCGACCTCGGCCGACTCCTGCACGTTGCACACGACCTGTCCGACGGTCTGGTCGCCGAACTCCGACGCCAGCTTGTCGCGCGCCTCCCCCAGTCGTCGTTCGTGCCAGTCGCTGATCACCACGTCGGCGCCTTCGAGCAGCGCACGGCGCGCCGTGGCGAAGCCGATCCCGGTACCGGCGGCCGCGGTCACCACCACCTTGCGGCCGAGTAGCAGACCGTGCCCGGGAGTCTCCTCCGGCGCCGTGGCCAGCGGTGAACGATTCTGTGCGACAGTGGTTTCAGACACTAGCGAGCCTCTCGCGGTAGGCCGAGCACCCGCTCGGCGATGATGTTGCGCTGAACCTCGTTCGAGCCGCCGTAGATGGTGTCGGCGCGCGTGAACAAGAAGAGTCGTTGCCAGTCGTCGAGTTCGACGTTGTCGGGGTCGGTGATGTCGTTGACAACGCCCTCGACCGTGGCGGTTGGCCCGATCAGCGACGGTGCCCCGACCACGGCCATCGCCAGCTCGCCGAGGTCGCGATGCCAGTTGGCCCACAACAACTTCGCGACCGAGGCCTGCCCGGCCTCGGAGACGATGTCGCCGGCCAGGGTGCGCTGCGCATGAGCTCGCATCACCTTCAGCCCGATCCAGGCCCGGGTGATCCGCGATGCGATCTCCGGATTCTTCGCGGACCCGTTGGATTCGGCGATCTCGATGAGATTGCGGAGTTCGCGGTCGAAGCCGACCTGCTGACCGAGTGTGGAGACGCCGCGCTCGAACTGCAGCAGGCCCATCGCGACCTTCCAGCCGTCGCCCGGCTCGCCGACGATGAGGTCGGCGTCGGCGACCGCGTCGTCGAAGAAGACCTCGTTGAACTCCGAGGTGCCGGTGAGCTGTTGGATCGGCCGGACGGTCACACCCGGCTGATCGATCGGCACCAGCAGAAAGCTGAGGCCCTTGTGCCGCGTCGAACCCTTCTCGGTTCGGCAGATGACAAAGCACCACTGCGCGACGTGCGCGAGGGACGTCCACACCTTCTGGCCATTGATGATCCACTTGCCGTCGTCGAGGCGCGCGCTGGTGGACACGCCAGCGAGGTCGGAGCCGGCGCCCGGCTCGGAGTAGCCCTGGGCCCAGAGTTCGGTGACGTCGACGATGCCCGGCAGGAAGCGCTGCTTCTGCTCCTCGGTGCCGTATTCGATCAGCGTCGGCCCCAGCAGTTCCTCGCCGAGGTGGTTGACCCGCGCCGGAGCGTTCGCCCTGGCGTACTCCTGGTGGAAGATGATCCTCTGTTCCAGCGTCGCGCCACGGCCTCCGTATCGAGTCGGCCAGCCCAGACACGTCCATCCGGCACGGGCCAGATGACGGTCCCAGGCCAGCCGGTCGTCGAAGAACTCGTGCTCGCTGCCCGGCCCGCCGCGACCCTTGAGGTGCGCGAACTCGCCTGCGAGATTCTCGTCGAGCCAGGCGCGCACCGCGGTGGCGAACGTCTCCGCCGCATCCGGCGACGTCCGCGCCCATTCGCCGAGGTCAACCGACCGATCGGCAAGGTTGATCGAGGTCATGACCGCTAGCATAACTCACCAAGCAAGTGCTAGGTTGGGGCCATGGAGGCGATCCTGACGACCCCGGCTGCCCTGCGCCGGGCCGCACAGACCTGGCCCGACCGAACCGCACTCGTCGACGAGCAGTGGCCGGACCGTCCGACGGTCGACCTGACCTGGTCGGAGTTCGCCGAGGCCGTCCGCACGTTCGCGGCCGCGCTCGTCGCATCGGGCATCAACGCCGGCGACCGCGTCGCCCTGTGGTCGCCGAACAGCCACCACTGGCCCGTCGCGGCGCTGGGGATCCACTACGCGGGAGCCACGTTGGTCCCGCTCAACACCCGGTACACGAGCGGCGAAGCGGTCGAGATCATCGAGCGTTCCGACGCGCGTGCCGTCGTGGTGTCCGGCGAGTTCCTCGGCGGCAACCACCTGGCCGACCTGCTCGGCGAGCACGCCGCGGCCATGCCCGACGTCGTGGTCGGGGTGACCCTCGGCACGTCGTCGGTGCCCGACGGTGCGATCGAGTGGTCGGAGTTCACGGCCAGGGCAACCGAGGCCACCCGCGCCGAGGCGGATGCGCGTGCCGATGCCGTGGCTCCCGACGACATCTCCGACATCCTGTTCACGTCGGGTACCACCGGGAAGTCGAAAGGCGTGCTGGCCGAACACCAGCAGACGATGGCCGGCTCGCAGGCCTGGGGATCGAACGGCCGGCTCTCCGCCGACGACCGGTACCTGATGGTGAATCCCTACTTCCACACCTTCGGATACAAGGCGGGCATCCTGCCGTGCATGCTGTTCGGCGCGGCGATGCTGCCGCTGGCGGTCTACTCGCCGGCCGAGGCGATGAAGCTGGCCGACGCTCAGCGGGTGACGGTGTTCCCCGGTGCGCCGACGATCTTCCAGACCATCCTCGACGACCCGGCCCGCCCGGATCACGACCTGTCGTCGTTGCGGCTCGTGGTGACCGGTGCGGCCATCGTGCCGGTGGTCCTCATCGAGCGCTTGCAGAGCGACCTCGGCGTCGACACCGTTGTCACCGCATACGGACTGACCGAGGCCAGCGGATTCGTCTCCACGTGCACCCCCGACGATGACGACCAGACCGTCGCCAACACCTGCGGCCGGGCCTTCGACGGCATGGAGATCCGCTTGTCCGACGAAGGCGAGGTGCTGGCGCGCGGCAAGATGGTGATGCGCGGCTACCTCGACGACGAGGCCGCCACCAAGGAGACGATCGACCCCGACGGTTGGCTGCACACCGGCGACATCGGGACGATCGACGATCGCGGCAACCTCACCATCACCGACCGCCTCAAGGACATGTACATCTCCGGCGGATTCAACGTCTATCCCGCCGAGGTCGAGCAGACCCTCGCACGGTTGGAGGGTGTCACCGAGTCCGCCGTGATCGGTGTCCCGGACGAGCGCCTCGGCGAGGTCGGTCGCGCCTACCTCACCCTGCGCGACGGCGTCGATCTCGACGAGGCGGCGGTGATCGCCTACTGCAAGATCCACCTCGCCAACTTCAAGGTTCCCCGCTCGGTGGTGTTCGTGGACGCCTTCCCCCGCAACGCCGCAGGCAAGATCCTCAAGCGCAACCTCGCCTAGCCTCCTGCTCCGCCCGCCCGCCCGCGATTTTGTAGCAACAATCCGCAGCTGGTGCGGATTGTTGCTACGGATCAGCGCCAGCACCCACTGCGGCCGAGTCGTCAGGTCGTGCCAGGTGAACCGGAGCACCGTCCATCCGTTCGCGATGAGGTCGTTCTGTCGTTCGCGATCGTGCTGGAACGCCTCGGCATCGGAGTGGTAGGCGAATCCATCACGCGCACAACGATGTCCACGGCCCGCGACCAGGACGGTGAGCGGAATCGCGGTGACCGACAAGCCATCCTTCGACGTCACGTCGACGGGATCCATTCACCCGACCGCACTCGACGACGCAGTTGATCGCCGGACACGCCGCAGCCGTAGGCCTGAGCCGTCGTGAACACCCCGTCGTGGTCGGCGAGCATTTTCCGCAGCGCGGCCTGATCCTCCATGCACGTCAGACGCACGCACCGCCGTCGCGGTTCCACCACGACCCGCCACCGCCCGCCGCCCACGATTTCTAAGCAACAATCCGTGGCTGGTGCGGATTGTTGCTACGGATCGGGTCAGAGGCGGGGCTTGACCAGCGGGAACAGGATGGTCTCACGGATACCGAGACCGGTCAGCGCCATCAGCAGTCGATCGATACCCATGCCGGTGCCCGCGGTCGGGGGCATGCCGTACTCGATGGCGGTGAGGAACTCCTCGTCGAGTTGCATGGCCTCGTCGTCGCCTGCGGCCGCGAGCCGGGCCTGGTCGACGAAGCGCTCACGCTGGATCACCGGGTCGACGAGCTCGGAATAGCCTGTGGCCAACTCGAATCCGCGGATGTAGAGGTCCCACTTCTCGACCACGCCTGGCACCGAACGGTGCGACCGGACCAGCGGCGAGGTCTCCACCGGGAAGTCACGGATGAACACCGGCTGCATCAGGTGCTGACCCACCATGTGCTCCCAGAGTTCCTCGACGAGCTTGCCGTGGCCGTAACCCTTGTCCTTGGGGACCTCGAGGCCGACGCGTGCGGCGATGGCGAGCAACTCGTCGACCGTCGTCTGCACGGGGACGATCTCCTCCCCCAGCGCCTCCGACAACGACGGATACATCTCCAGCGACGTCCACTCGCCGGAGAGGTCGTAATCCGATCCGTCCGGCATCGTCGGCGTCAGGGTGCCGAGCGCGTTCTGCGAAACCTCTTGCACCAGTTCACGAGTCATCACCGCGGCGTCGTCGTAGGTGCCGTAGGCCTGATAGGTCTCCAGCATCGCGAACTCGGGTGAGTGGGTGGAGTCGGCCCCCTCGTTGCGGAAGTTGCGGTTGACCTCGAACACCCTCTCGATGCCGCCCACGATGCACCGCTTGAGGAACAATTCTGGCGCGATCCGCAGGAAGAGGTCGATGTCGAACGCGTTGGAGTGGGTGACGAACGGCCGGGCGGCGGCACCGCCGTGCAGGGTCTGCAGCATCGGCGTCTCGACCTCGAGGAAACCCCGATTGCCCAGTGCCTTACGGAGTTCGGCCATCACCGCGACGCGGGTCCGGGCGATGCTGCGCGCCTCCGGCCGGACGATCAGGTCCACGTAGCGCTGCCGCACCCGCGATTCCTCGCTCATGTCCTTGTGCGCGACAGGCAAGGGCCGCAAGGCCTTCGACGCCATCTGCCAGTCGTCGGCCATCACCGAGAGCTCGCCGGTGCGGGAACTGATCACCTCGCCGTGGATGTAGACGATGTCGCCGAGATCGACCTCGGACTTCCACCGCCCGAGGGATTCCTCGCCGACGCCGTTGAAGCTCACCATCGCCTGCAGCTGGGTACCGTCCCCCTCCTGGAGGGTTGCGAAGCACAGCTTGCCCTTGTTGCGCAGGAAGATGACGCGGCCCGCGACACCGACGATCTCCCCGGTCTCGGAGCCGGCCTCCAGGTCGGGGAAGGTGGTGCGGATCTCCGACAGGCTGTGCGTCCGCGGGATGGACACCGGATATGCTTCGCGCCCGTCCCCCAGGATGGCCTCGCGCTTCTCCTGACGGATCCGGACCTGTTCCGGCGTGTTGTCGTCGGTCAGATTCGACCCGCTCGCTGCGCTCCCGGCGTCGGGGGCGGCTGCATCGGGGGTGGTCGGGGTGTTGCTCACCCCCGAGACCCTATCGGAATCATCAATCCGGGCCGATTCGTGGTCGCGGTGCCGCCAAGGAGTCAGAACGGGTACTTTTCGATCTCCGCCTGCATGGTGACCCATTGCAGATCGCAGAACGTGTCCAGATTCGCCGAGGTGCCGAAGTGTCCGCCGGTACCCGACGCCTTGGTGCCGCCGAACGGCGCGACGGCCTCGTCGTCGACGGTCTGGTCGTTGATGTGGATCGCGCCGGAGCGGATCCGATCCGCGAGGTCGAAGGCCTTGAAGGCGTTGGCGGTGAGGATCGACACCGACAACCCGTATTCCGACGAGTTGATGATGTCGATCGCCTCGTCGACGCTCTCGTAGGTGCTCACCGGCGCGACCGGACCGAAGATCTCCTGTGTGAAGGCCTGGGCATCGGTCGGGACGTTGCCGAGAACCGTTGGCCGATAGAACAGGCCCTGGTAGGTGCCGCCGGCCTCCAGCGTCGCGCCTGCCAGCACCGACGACTGCACGATCTCGTCGACCTTCTTCAGTTGGCCTTCGTCGATGATCGGCCCGAGGGCGTTGGCGGGGTCGGTGGGATCACCGACCGGGATGTGGCGGGCTTTCTCGGCCAGCTTCGCGGTGTACTCGTCGGCCAGTGCGGCCGGGACGAGATGACGACCGGCCGTCATACAGATCTGTCCCTGGTGGAGGAAGGAGCCCCAGGCGCCGGCCGACGCCGCGGCATCGACGTCGGCGTCGGGCAGGACCAGCACCGCGTTGTTGCCGCCGAGCTCGAGATGGACCTTCTTGAGCAGCGGCGCGGCGGCCTCACCGATCTTGCGGCCCGCGGCCGTCGAACCGGTGAAGGAGATGCACGGGATGTCGGGGTGATCCACGAGCGCGGCTCCGACGTCGGCGCCACCGGGGAGGACGTGCAGGAGGCCCGCAGGCAGGCCCGCGTCGGCGAGCAGTTCCGCCAGGGCGAGGCCACCCGCGATCGGGGTGCGCGGATCGGGTTTGAGGATCACGGCATTCCCCAGCGCGAGCGCCGGCGCGACCGACCGCATCGAGAGGATCGCCGGGAAATTGAACGGACTGATCACCCCGACGACGCCGACCGGGACGTGCCGACCGATCGACATACGGGGCTTCTGACTGCGGAGGACCTGGCCGTATGGCTGCGACGCCAGCCCGGCTGCCTCGGACAGCTCGGACGTGACGAGTCCGGCCTCGAAGGCCGCCTTGCCCTGACCGGAACCCGACTCGGGTACCAGCCACCGGGTCAGACGGGACGGATCGTCGGTGAGCAGCGCGGCGGCGCGGGTCATCACCGCGGCGCGTTCGGTGTAGGGCAACGCTGCCCAGGTGCGTTGGGCGGAGGTCGCTGCGCGCGCCGCGGCGTCGAGGTCGTCGCGGTCGGCGGCACCCACGGTGGCCAGCACCTCGCCGGTCGCCGGAGCGGTGACGTCGAGGGTTCCCGCGCCACCCGCGACCCACCCGCCGTCGAAGATCTTCTCGTCCCAGGGATTGCTCGAGGTGCTCATCCCTCGACCATAGATAAGCGGTCGACCGTGCGGTCGGGGATTCGGTCGGCGCCGACCGTGGACGCGATCCCGCCGCCGATCGGGCGCAGTTCCGCGCCGATCGTGCCCAGAAATCCGCCGACCGTGCGCAGTTTCTCGCCGATCGTGCGCAGTTTCTCGCCGATCGTGCGCAGATTCGCGGGGGTGGTGGCCCGCTCGGATGTGTGGCACACTGTTCGCCGTGATCAAGAGCTGTCTGGAGTGTTGTCAGGGCTGAGTACCGCATCTGCGGCCGCCCTTCTTCGACGACCCCCGCTCATCTCGATCACCTTCAGGACCTCTCATGACCGCCGTTCTCGCATCCATCGATGCCGTCGTTGATCCCTCCCACCCGATCGTCGCAACCTCGACCGACGCTCCCCTGTCGATCCAGTGCGCCGAGTACGCCCAGCATGTCGTCGACGGGGCAACCGCCGTCGACGTACGCAGCCAGCGCAAACGCCAGACCGACGGGGTGCTCACCGGAGCGCTGGCGATCGATCCGACCGACGTTCTCGCACGCCTGACGCCCGGCGATCCGGAGTCGCTGCGCGGTGCCACCCCCGATGCGCGCTGGCTACTGGTCAGCGACGACGGGCACGAGGCCGAATGGCTGGCCTGGCATCTGCAGGCGCGTGGCGTCACCGGTGCGGTCTTCGTCGTCGGGGGTTTCCGGGCGTTGCGTCGGGCGCAGGTTACCGGTCGCTTCAGCGATCAGGAACTCGCCGCCATCTCCGCGCACTGAAACCCGCGCAACTGCGCACGATCGGCGGGATACTGCGCACGATCGACGCAAAACTGGGCACGATCGGCGGGATACTGCGCACGATCGCCGCAAAACTGGGCACGATCGGCGGGTGGTGGGTCTAGCGGGCGCGGCCTCGCTGTTGCTTCGACCGCTCGTGGACCAGCCGGAGTCCGTCCAGCGTGAGGTAGGGATGGTGGACGGTGAGCGTCTCGCACTCCTCGAACATCAGCGGCGCGAGGTAGCCGGTGGCCACCACCGTCACGTCGTCGGAGTCGAAGCCGTCGACGGTGTCGCGCACCCGGTCGACGAGGCCGTCCACCTGCCCGGCGAAGCCGTAGAGGATGCCCGATTGCAGTGCCTCCACGGTGTTCTTGCCCAGCACGCTGCGGGGTGGCATCAACTCGACCCTGCGCACCGTGACGGTGTGATCGGACAGCGCCTCGACCGCGAGGTTCACACCCGGCGCGATGGCACCGCCGAGGAACTCCCCCTTCGCCGAGATCGCGTCGACGACCGTTGCCGTCCCGAACGCCACCACGATGACCGGACCGTCCGGGTAATTATGATGCGCCGCAACACAGTTCGCGACGCGGTCGGTCCCGACTTCTTTCGGGTTGTCGACGAGCAGCGGAACCCCGGTCCGCACACCGGGTTCCAGTAGGACGTGGTGGTGGCCGTCGCCGTAGTAGCGCGGCACCATCACGCGCAATTCGCGCAGCAACGACGGCACGGTGGACAGCGCAGCGACGCCGGTCACCTGCTCGACGTCGGAACCGAGCAGGCCGCGGAAGAGCAGCGCGAGCTCATCCGACGTCAGATTCGGCTCCGTGTGGATTCGCCAGTCGCGCACCATGGTCGCGTGTTCGCCGCTGCCGGCGAACACGCCGAGGTGGATGTTGGTGTTCCCGACGTCGACGGTGAGCAGCATGTCAGGCGGGCGCCTGCACGAGCTCGCGCGGATCCAGCAGCCCGGAGCCGTCCGGCACACGGGCCGGATCGGAACCGGATTCGAGGACCCGGTTGCGGTCGTCCACGAAGACCACAGACGGGGAGTACTCGCGCAGTTCGGCCTCGTCGAGGATGCCGTAGGCGATGATGATGACCAGATCGTCCGGATGAACGAGATGGGCTGCTGCACCGTTGATCCCGATGACGCCGGACCCACGCTCGCCGGCGATCACGTAGGTCTCGAGGCGGGCACCGTTGTCGATGTCGACGATGGTGACCTGCTCACCCTCGAGCAGATCCGCGGCATCGAGCAGATCCTGGTCGATCGTCACCGACCCGACGTAATGTAGGTCGGCCTGGGTGACCCTGGCACGGTGGATCTTCGATTTCATCATGGTGCGGAACATCTGTCGGGTTCCCTTCGTGGGTCGATCTGTGGTCAGTTGGCGGTCTGTTCGGGGTCGCGGCCGGCAAATCCGGTTCCGATGGCCACGCCGACGTTGTCGATGAGTCGCGCCGCGCCAATCCGCGCGGCGATCAGCAAGCGGCCGTCGCCACGTTCCGGTGGTTCCTCGAGCTGCCTTCCGGTGAGGGCGAGATAGTCCACCTCGATACCCGGGTGCGAGTCCAGCACCGACTGCGCCGCAGCGAGTATCGCGTCACGACCACCGGCCGCGGCATGGGCGCCCGCGAGCAGTGCCGCCGACAACGTGGTCGCGAGCTCGCGTTGGTCGGGGTCGAGATAGCGGTTGCGCGACGACAGCGCGAGGCCGTCGGACTCGCGAACCGTCGGCACGCCGACGATCTCGATGTCGAGGTCGAGATCGTCGACCATCTGCTTGATCAGGACCAGCTGCTGATAGTCCTTCTCGCCGAAGAAGGCCGCGTGCGGTGCCGCGATGTTGAGCAACTTGAGAACCACGGTGAGCATCCCGGCGAAGTGCGTGGGCCGTGCCAGTCCGTCGAGGACGGCACCGGCGGGGCCGGGCTGCACCATGGTCCGCCGGCCGTTCGGATACATGCCGGCGGCGGTCGGCGCGAACACGAGTTCCACGCCAAGCGGACGCAGCAGCGCGCAGTCGTCGTCGAAGGTGCGCGGGTACGCGTCCAGATCCTCGTTCTCACCGAACTGCAAGGGATTCACGAAGATCGACACGATGACGACGGTGTTGCCGCGTGACCTGGCGGCGCGGACGAGTTCGAGGTGACCCGCGTGCAGCGCGCCCATGGTGGGCACCAGCACCACCCGTTTACCCGCCTGACGCAGTGCCCGGCTCACCCGCTGCAGCGTCGCCGGATCGCGATGGACAGTCAGTTCTCCTGGGGTATAAGACTTTTCACTCAGATCAGATGTCATTTCGCCTCCAGAACATCGAGGAGATCGTCGGGGGCATCGGTGTAACCGGCCGTGCGGCGGGCCAGCACGCGGTAGGCCTCGGCGATATCGGTGTCGCCTGCCCGGTCGGCCGGCAGGGCACGCAGGGCAGCGAGGTGATCGGCGACGGCGGTGGCGTCACCGCGGGCGACCGGTCCGGTCAGGGCACGCGGTCCGAGTTCGAGCACGTTCTGCAACGCCGCGCTCACCAGCGGGCCGAGGATGCGCTCGGCAAGACGGATGCCGCTGCCGTCGACGGTCGCGGCGTCACGCGCAGACTGGCCGTCGGGACCCTCGATGGCCGAGTTGAGTGCGCTGACGGCGTCCGAGATGAGGGTGACCAGGTGGTTGGCGCCGTGTGCCAGAGCGGCGTGGTACAGAATGCGATCCGACTCCGCGATGCGCACCGGCTCGCCGCCCATCTCCAGCACGAGGGCTTGCGCGATCGCGTATCCGACCTCGTCGGCGGCGGTGACGGCGAAGGTCGCCTGCCGCAGACGGTTGGTGTCCTCACTGGTCCCGACGAAGGTCATCGCGGGATGTATCGCCAACGGCAACGCGCCGCGTTCGGTGAGAGGCGCCAGGATGCCGATGCCCTTGGCACCGGCGGTGTGCGCCACCAGCGTGTTCGGTCGCAGCGTTTCTGCCATCACGACGTCGTCGATCACATCGGCGAGCGCGTCGTCGGGGACGGCGATGATCAGGAGTTCGGAGCGTGCGACCACTGCGGAAAGGTCGAGGATCTCGGATTCGGGCAGCCGGTCGGCGGCGCGACGACGAGACCCCTCGGACCGCGCGACCACCGCGCCGACCACGTGACCGGCCTGCTCGAGTGCGGCCCCGAGCGCGGTCCCAACACGCCCGGCCGCGATCACGCCGACGGTGAGCCGGGCAGGCGCGGGCAGGTTGGAGAGACCGGACAGGTAGCGCGAATCATCATCACGGCCCATGCCGGGGCCGAGACCATCGCTCGGTGAGGTCACCGCTGTCCTCCGAATTGGAAGTTCCAGTCCCGGCTTCGGCTCGGGTACCAGACGTTGCACAGCAAGGTTAGGCCCTGCGAGCGCTCAGAGGCCAACGCCTGTGACAGGCCTCACGGGACGCAGTGCGTGCGAGCCGCCCACACGTGACGAGGGCCTTGGCCGGATTCTGTACCCGATCGGCGAGTTTCTGTACCCGATCGGCGAGATTCTGTACCCGATCGACGAGAAACTGCGCCCGATCGACGGGCAGCGGGGTGCCGGGTGGGGGTGCGGGCGGCGGACGGGCGGGGCGGAGTGCGGTCAGTCCTCGCGGCGGCGACGGCCACCGCCCGGTGAGCCGGACTGGCGCAGCTGACTCAGCAGCTCCGAGACGGGCAGGCCTGCCGAATGGGCGCTGTCGCCGTCGTCATCGTCACGCCGACGACGTCGTCCCTGCTGCAAGACGGGACTGCTGCTCTCCCCCGACGACTCGTGACGGCCCGAGGTGGTGGACGCTGCCTCGCCCGACGTCTCCTCCTCGACGACCTGCTCCCCGACGGCCTGGGGCTCGTCGGCCGCAGGGGTCTCGGTCACGGGGGTCTCGGTCACAGGGGTCTCGGTCACGGGCCTCTCGGCGGGAGCGGCATCGGCGACGATGGTCTCCTCCGCGTCGACCGCGACGTCGTCCGGGTCGACCGGAGCTCCCGACCGTGCCGCCACCTTCCACTCGTCGGTCGGCGTCTCGTCGACGTACCCGGTCGGCGTCGGCGACGAAGGGGTCGGCGCGGACGTGGTGAAGAACGACCCGGTGGACGGCGAGCCGACGTCCTCCGGCTCGGCCAGCACGGCGTCCTCGACCTGTTCGTCGATGGTGTCCTCGGGCACCTCGGTCGCGATCCGGCCCGACATCGGGTCGTCGTCGGTGATCACGGGGATGACCTCGGTCATCTCGTTGGGGTCGACGTCGGCGGGCACGTGGCGGCCGGCGCCGGCCGCAGGCGCGGTGGCAGCGAAGTCGCGGGCCGCCAGCACGCTGTCGTCGGTGCCGAACCTCTGGCCGTACGTCGAACTCGTGCTCGGGCGCTCTCCGCCGATGCCGGATGCCAGCTCGCGCAGTTTCTCGTTCGGCAGGGCGGTCCGTTGCTCTGGGAGCGATTCGCCGAGCAGCATCTCCAGGCTCGACCGCAACGCCAGCACCTGCTGCTTGAGCTCGGCGAGTTCCTCGTTGGATTCCGCGCTGACCTCTTTGCGGATGGTGGTCTCGACGTCGAGTTCGTACTGACGGCGCGCGGCGATCTCGCGCTCGAGCTGGAGTTCGTAGACCAGACGCAGATCCCGGCTCTTCGACTCCGCGGTCTCCGCTTGCCGCCGGAACTTGGTGACCAGGATCGCCCCGATCACCGCCGCCCAGAGCGCCGCGATCACCGCGAGGGAACCCGACACGGACAGCTGATCGGTGAAGACCATCAGAATGCTGGCGACCAGGGCGAGCACGATGAGCAGACCGAGCAGCCACTGTCCCACCGATCTACCGGATCGCCGCGACTCGGTGGAACGGCCGTTCGAGGTCGTCATGTTCGTGAACATACCGCCTGACAGCATCGATGTCGGCGAACCAGGGCGGAGAGTCACCGATTCACCATCTCCCGGGGGCGCCGGTCAGGCGGGCCCCGGATGGCCCCCGACCGGGTCGTCGGTCGGATCATCCGGTGCGCGGCAGCAATACTCGAGCCACAGCGCAGCAGCCACCAGCACCACGCCGCCGACGACCCCGACGATCGAGCCGGGCAGGTCGTGATCGGCCGCCGCCAGGTCATGTCGGGTGGCGAGGAAGATCAGCAGACCCGTCCAGACGCCCACTGCGATCGCGCCCAGGATGGCCGACGCCTTCGCCAGCGCCAGGACGCGGGCAGCGGTGATCGGGTGCAACTGTCCCCGCGCCCGCCCGACATCCCGCGACGCCACCCGGGCACGGACGATGAAGGCGATCAGCACCTCGAGGGCGGCCAGGACGTAGAGCACGATCCCGGCGAGCAGCGGCATCGGCGGCAGGCTGCCGTAGTTGTAGCGCACCAGGACGAAAGCCGTCACCGCGACGATGACGGCGATCACCGTCAGATCGCGCAGCCGAGTCGGCCCGAGCCCCGGCTCTTCGTCCTGATCGCGGCGCGACGGCCGTCGTGGCTCGGTCATCGGCGCCTCGTGACCGACAGCTGCGCCACCGGCACCACCCCGGCGCACTCCGACGGATCGATCCGATCGACCAGGGTCGCCACGGCCTGCGTGCCCTCGGGCGTCCACAGGGTGGCGTCCGGTTCGATCACGAGCCACGGGATGAGCACAAAGGCCCGTTCAGCAGCCCGGGGATGCGGGAGCAGCAGCCGCGGATCGTCGCTGCGCACCACGTCGACGCCCTCGCTCACCGTGATCACGTCGACGTCGAGCGTCCGCGGACCCCACCGGACCTCACGCGTGCGGTCGGCGGCCTCCTCGAGTTCTGCGCCGATCGCCAGCCACTCGTACGGACCCCGCGGACCCTCGACGATGAACGTGATGTTGTAGAAGTCCTCCTGCTCGACCCCACCCCACGGTGGCGTCGAGTAGACCGGCGACACGGCGACGAGGTCGTCGGCGAACCGCTCGACGACCGAGTTCAGGTGACCGAGCCGGTCACCGATGTTGGAGCCGGCCGACAGCACGGCCCGCGTCGCGGTCATCGGGACATGCCTTTCCGGGAGCGTCGCGTCACCACCGCGACGTCGCCGAACTGCAGCGGGATCGGCGCGGACGGCTTGTGGACGGTCACCTCGCACGCCGCGATCCGCTCGTCGTCCATGATCGATTCGGCGACCTCGCCGCCGACCGCTTCGATGAGATTGCGCGGTTCGCCCGCGACGATGTCGTGGGCCTTCTGCGCGAGCGCACCGTAGTCGACCGTGTCGTCGAGGTCGTCGGAGGCCGCGGCGACCGCGAGGTCGAGCCAGAGCGTGATGTCGAGGATGAACTCCTGGCCGTCACGTCGCTCATGCTCGAAGACACCGTGATTGCCGCGGACGACGAGTCCCCGCAGTTCGATCCGATCGGCCATCAGTGGCTCACCACTCCTGTGTCGTCAGCTCCCTGGACGTCGATGCCCCGGGCATCGGCCTCGTGGGTCTCGGTGTCGCGGCGCGGGAGGCCCGTTCCACGGCTGCCCCCGCGGCGCCACGCACTCGCCACGGCGACCGCATCGCGACTCTTCTCCACATCGTGCACCCGCACTGCCCAGGCCCCGTCCATCGCGGCCAGCGCCGAGATCGACGCGGTCGCGATCTCCCGGCCCGCAGGTGGACGCAACTCGCCGTCGCGGGCGAGCAACGTACCCAGAAACCGTTTGCGCGAAGCCCCGACGAGAACCGGGAATCCGAGACCGACAAACGTGGGCAGTGCGTGCAACAGCGCCCAGTTGTGTTCGGCGGTCTTGGCAAAACCGAGGCCAGGGTCGAGCACGATGCGATTGGGATCGACCCCCGCCGACACCGCGCTGTCGACCTGTGCCAGCAGTTCACCGGACACCTCGGCCACCACGTCGCGGTATCCGCCGACGTCTCCGATGCCGTGTGTGAACGCACCGTCGCGGTTGTCGCGGTCGATCGGCCGCCAGTGCATCAGAATCCAGGGCAGGCCCGCATCCGCGACCACACGGGCCATGTCGGCGTCGGCGCGCCCGCCGGAGACGTCGTTGATCACCGCGGCGCCTGCCTCGATGGCCGCTGCTGCGACCGGTGCGCGCATCGTGTCGACCGAGATGGGCACGCCCGCGCCGGCGAGTCCCGCGATCACCGGCGCAACCCGCTTCGCCTCGTCGGCGGGATCCACCCGGCTCGCTCCCGGCCGAGTCGATTCACCACCGATGTCGATCAGATCGGCACCCTGTGCGATCAGTTCGTGCCCGTGCGCGATGGCCGCGTCGTGGTCGAGGTAACGACCACCGTCGGAGAACGAATCGGCCGTCACGTTGATGACGCCCATCACGAGCGTGCGGTCGGCCGGCGCGAGCACGCAGTCCCGTTGTTCTGACGGCATCGGTCGGCGAACCGCGCTCAGGTCCGCGAGATCAGGTCGAGGGCCTCACCGCGGGAGACCGCACTCGTCTTGAACAAGCCGCGCACCGCGGAGGTGGTGGTGGTGGCGCCCGGCTTGCGGATGCCGCGCATGGCCATGCACAGATGCTCGGCCTCGATGATGACGATCACCCCGCGCGGATCCAGGCGCCGCACGATCGCGTCGGCGACCTGACTGGTCAGCCGCTCCTGCACCTGCGGGCGTTTGGCGTACAGATCCACCAGTCGCGCGAGTTTCGACAGCCCGGTGACCTGGCCGGAGACACCCGGGATGTAGCCGACGTGGGCCACTCCGTGGAACGACACGAGATGGTGCTCGCACGTCGAGTACAGCGGGATGTCCTTGACCAGGACGAGCTCGTCGTGGTCCTCGTCGAACATGGTGCCCAGCACCTCGCTGGGATCGGTGTAGAGCCCGGCGAACATCTCCCGATAGGCGTTGGCCACGCGTTTCGGCGTGCGCTGCAGCCCCTCTCGGGTCGGGTCCTCGCCGACCGCGATCAGCAGCTCGCGGATCGCGGCCTCGGCGCGCTCCTGATCGAAGTGCCTGCCCTCGGGTGTCGTGAGCTCGCCTCCGGCTGCGTCAGAATTCGGCCCGCTCCGGGCGCCGTCGGCATTCGGCCCGCTCGCTCCGCTCCCGGCGCCGTCCACACCATTGCGATCGTTCACGCGGGCGTCCTGATGTTCACTGACCGTCATCGTTCATCTGATCCGTTCTACGAACGTGTGTGCGGGCAGCCGACCGGTTGGCCGGCGCCCTGATCAACCGCCGGGGTTCTCGGGATGTCCGTGGCGGCCGGAACCATTCGTTCCGTTGCCATTCGACCCGCCACCGTTGGTGCCCGATCCGTTGGGACCGCCAGGCGAGGGGGCGGAGTCCTGCGGGGGCCACCCCGGCGCCGACCAGTCGCGCGGAGCGCCGTAGTCGGGTCGCGTGCCGTGGGTCGGCTGACCCGGATAGCCCTGCTGACCCGGGTGGCCGCTCTGCTGGCCCGGATAGCCTCCGCCGCCGTACTGCTGCGGACCGGGCGCCGACTGCGGCGGGTAGGCGGGCGGATATGCCTGTCCCGGAGTCGGATTCGGGTACCCCGAACCCGGCTGTCCCGCACCGGTGCCGGCGCCGCCGGAATGCGGCCCGCTCGCTCCGCTCCCGGCGCCGACCGGTTCCGGCACCGGCTCCGGGGTGACCGGCTCGGGCGGCCATGGCTCGCCCCGCTCGATCGCGAGTTCGCCCGGTGTCTTGACCGGCGGCTTGTCACTCGGCGTACGGTCACCGAACTCGTTGAACGTGGTGATCCGCGGACGCTTCTCGACACCGGAGAAGATCTTCTCGAGATCCTTGCGGGTCAACGTCTCCCGCTCGAGGAGTTCGGTCGCCAGCACGTCGAGGGTGTCGCGGTACTCCGCGAGGATCGCCCACGCCTCGGTGTGCGCGGCCTCGATCAGCCGGCGCACCTCCTCGTCGATCTCGCTGGCGATCTCGGCCGAGTACGTGGCCTGGTTGCCCATCGAACGCCCCAGGAAGGGGTCACCCTGTTCCTGTCCGTAGTGGACCGCGCCCAGCTTGGCACTCATGCCGTACTCGGTGACCATCGCGCGCGCGATCTTGGTGGCCTGGTCGATGTCCGACGACGCGCCCGTGGTCGGCTCGTGGAACACCAGTTCCTCGGCCGCCCGGCCACCCATGGCCATCACCAGACGCGCGATCATCTCCGACCGCGTCATCAGGTCCTTGTCCTGTTCCGGCACCGCGAGCGCGTGACCGCCGGTCCGCCCGCGGGCAAGGATGGTGACCTTGTAGATCGGGTCGAGGTCGGGCATCGCCCACGCAGCGAGGGTGTGCCCGCCCTCGTGGTACGCGACGGTCTTCTTCTCTTGTTCGCTGATGATCCGGCTCTTGCGGCGCGGTCCGCCGATCACTCGGTCCACGGCTTCTTCGAGCATCTCGGCGGTGATGGTGTTCTTGTTCTCGCGGGCCGCGAGCAAGGCGGCCTCGTTGACAACGTTGGCCAGATCGGCACCGGACATGCCCGGCGTGCGCTTGGCCAGACCGTCGAGATCGGCATCGGAATCGATCGGCTTGCCCTGCGCGTGCACCTTGAGGATGGCGCGACGACCCGCGATGTCGGGGTTGCCGACCGGGATCTGGCGGTCGAATCGACCGGGACGTAGCAGCGCCGGGTCAAGGATGTCGGGACGGTTGGTCGCCGCGATCAGGATGACGCCGCTGCGCTCACCGAAGCCGTCCATCTCCACGAGCAACTGGTTGAGGGTCTGCTCGCGCTCGTCGTGACCGCCGCCGAGGCCTGCACCGCGCTGGCGGCCGACCGCGTCGATCTCGTCGACGAAGATGATGCAGGGGCTGTTGTTCTTGGCCTGCTCGAACAGATCGCGCACCCGGGACGCACCGACACCGACGAACATCTCGACGAAGTCCGAGCCGGAGATGGTGAAGAACGGCACACCGGCCTCACCGGCGACGGCCCGCGCGAGCAGGGTCTTACCGGTACCGGGCGGACCGTAGAGCAGCACGCCCTTGGGGATCTTGGCGCCCAGCGCCTGGTAGCGCGCCGGGTTCTGCAGGAAGTCCTTGATCTCGTAGAGCTCTTCGACGGCCTCGTCGGCACCGGCGACGTCGGAGAAGGTGGTCTTCGGCATGTCCTTGGTGAGCTGCTTGGCCTTGGACTTGCCGAAGCCCATGACCCCGCCCTTGCCGCCGCCCTGCATGCGGTTCATCACGAAGAAGAACAGGCCGAACAGCAGGATCATCGGAAGGATGAAGATGAGGATCTGCCACAGCGCCGACTGCTGACTGACGTTGGTCTGATAGGGCGCACCCGTGGTGGTGACCGAGTCGAAGACCTGCTCACCGGCCGACGCCGGGTACTTGGCACTGATCTTGGTGACGTCGTCGCCGTCGACCTTGATCGGATTCTTCAATTCGATCCGCAGGGTCTGTTCGCGGTCGTCGATGTCGATCCGGTCGGTGTTCTTGACGTTGAGCTGGGTCAACGCGACCGAGGTGTCCACAGACTTGTACTCACGACCCGAGTCACGCATCACGCTCCAGCCCCACAGGGCGAGCACGATGAGCGCCACGATGGCGAGGTTGCGGAAGACTGACTTTCGGTTCATGCCTGTTGGTGGTGGTGGGGCTCGGCTTGTGTCCAGCCCGCGCCTTCCCACTGTCCTTCCCGGTCGACGTCGTGGACAGCCTCAGGTGTCTTCTGTAGGGCTGTCCGTATTAGAGGCTACCGGTCAACGAACAGCCAGGGAAAACCGTTCCGTGCCACACCGGTGGCACCTCGTCCCTGGTAGGACGTCAGTTCTGGTACACCGACGGCCGCAGCCGGCCGATGTAGGAGAGATCGCGGTAGCGCTCGGCGTAATCCAGCCCGTACCCGACGACGAACTCGTTGGCGATGTCGAACCCGACGTCGGCCACGTCGACCGGGGAACGCACCGCTTCCGGTTTGCGCAGCAGGGTGCACACCTCGAGCGACTTCGGATTCCGGGTGGCCAGGTTCTTCATCAGCCACGAGAGCGTGAGACCGGAGTCGATGATGTCCTCGACGATCAGGACGTCGCGGCCGGCGATGTCGCGGTCGAGGTCCTTGAGGATCCGCACCACACCGGACGACGAGGTGGCCGAGCCATAACTCGACACCGCCATGAACTCCATCTGCGACGGGATGGGCAGCGCCCGCGCGAAGTCGGTCATGAACATGATCGCGCCCTTGAGCACGCCGATCAGGACCAGGTCCTCGTCGATGTCGGCGTACCGCGCGGCCACCGACTCGGCCAGCTCCGTGGTGCGTTGCCGGATCTGCTCCTCGGTGATGAGGACCGCTTCGATGTCGTCGCCGTACGGGTCTGTGCCGCTGAGACTTGGGGACTGCACGCCTCTAGCTTGTCATGCCGGGAACGGACTGCGTCGGCGACCGCGCGGTCGCGCTCCTCTCCGGACCTCCGTGACCGCCGCGTAACGCTGTAGGACGTTCGTACGACATCCCGCGAGAGAACGGTGTGTCGCTGATCACACTCAGATCACGAATGGCAACATATCTTCACACGCGACACATTTTTCTCCTGAGATGACCGCGAATTTGTGAAGGTGAACTGTCCGCAGAAAAAGCGATTAAAGGGGGCCTGATCCTTTGTTCTGCGAACGAAATTCACCAGTGCCGACAATTTCCCCAGGCTCGTGTCGACGGAGCCGATCACGCGAAAGACATTCCCTATGTTCACAGCCCGGCGCACCGACGCTTCCCGGCGACACACGCGCCTCCATCTCACCACCTTGGCAACGATTTCCCTTGCAACCGCATTGATTACGGCCTTCGCCGGATCGGTACAGGCGGCACCGGCGAAACCTGCGCCAACCACCTACGACGTCGCGGTCGGAGCTGGCTCGTTCAGCCTCACCGTGCACAACGGTTCGATCAGCACCAATTCCGGTGCACTCGTCATTCGCAATTCCGCCGGCGCCGAAAAGTTCCGGATGCCGCTGGCATATCGCAAGGAATATCAGCAATTCCCCATCGATGCGAGGACCGTCGGAAATACCGCGACGCTGATACCGTCTCGAAATGTTGCGCGGTCGACGCCGGTTAATCCGGTGGAGGTGGAGGGCCTGCGAACCATCGCAGCGAGTCAGGTTGACGCTCCGCGGACCAAGCAGGAACGAGACGATCAGGCCTTGGCGCGGTTCAATCAGATGGCTTCGGCCGGTCTGACAATCTCGTCTCTCGTCGGCATCACAATTGGTGCGGTGCTAGGTGGAATTGTCGGCTGCGCAGGGGGCCTGCCAGCATTCGCAGTCGGATGTTTCCCAGGCGCGGTCCTGGGTGCATCGGTGGGTTCAATTGCTGGCCTGATCCTCGGAGGCGGCGGTTCCGTCATCGGAGCAGCCATCCAGTACTTCAACACCATCAACTCGCCGTTCGTCCCACCGCGGCGTTAGAGAACCACCCACCCCGACGGTCCGCCTCAGTGTTCGACGAGGCGGGCCGTCAACCTCTCACCGATTCGGTAGCAGCAATCCGCGCCTGGCGCGGATTGCTGCTACAAATCCGGGTCAGGCCAGAAGGTGCGCGTATGGATCGTCGTCAGCGCCGATTTCTTCCGGCATCGGGTAGTACGTCTTGATCAGCAGATTGCCTGCGTCATCCCAGGCGAAGGTCTCGATGCTGTATGCGGACATGATGTCCGGCTCTGTGCCGAAGCGATTCTCACAGACCCAGGCCATCTCGTTTCCGTTGACCTGCACGGTCAGCATGGTGATCCGCAAGATGTGCTGAAACATGTCCCAGGCCTCGACAGTCGCCACCTCGAAGCCGTGTTTCTCCTCGGTCCCGACCGGATCGAACATGCGCACCTGCGCCGGCATGATGGTGCGCCACGACGCCACCCAATCGTCCTTCTTTCCGGCGTTCCACAGCTCCGCATGCTGTCGTGCATGCGCGAGCCGGGCCGCTCGACTCGGGACAGACCCCATACCCATCACCACTCCCACCTATGGACAGCTATCTGGACAGATGTCCACGTTAGCACCCATCGGCGCTGCGCCGGCCTCACCGATTCGCCGCCGGACCTCGCCGAGCAGCGCCGTCCGTATCCGCTCCGGAATCCGCGGCCCGATCGACATGTACAACGGGACGTCGGGAACGTGCGGTAGCTCGCCAACCCGGCGCAGTCCGTCGGGCGGCGCACCGAAGCGTGGCAGTGGTGTGACGCCGAGCCCTCGGCGGGCGGTGCCCACCACGGTGGTCAGGTCGGAGCATTCGCGGACGATGGTGAAGTCCCGGCCGCGCAATGCCGCGATCGCCTGGTGACGCACCGCGCACGGTGGCGAGAAGAGGACGAGCCGATCGGTAGGGGCACCGACGGTCCCGTACCACTCGAGCGGCAGGTGGGCCACCATGCGACTGTCACGGGCCGCGCTGGTGAGCATCAGCGCGACATCGGCACGATCCTCTTCGACCAGATCACGGACTCGTGCGCTGCGCGTGAGACGCAGCCGCACATGGTGATTCGGCAACAGTTCGTTGAGCATCGCGACCACGTTCGGCACCAGGAACTCCGCTGCGTGCTCGGTGGCCGCCACCAGGAGTTCGTCGTCGGCCGGCGGGAGCAGTTCGCGCACGGCGTCGTCGTGCTGCTGGAGGATCGTCCGCGCCCGGCCGGCGAGTTCTTCACCGTCGCTCGTCAGCGCGATCCCCCGTCCCTCCCGGACGACGAGTGGACATCCGAGTTCGCGTTCGAGCTTGCGGATGTGCCCGGTGACCGCCGACTGCGAGAGGTGCAGCGCCTGCGCGGCCCGGCGGACACCCGAGAACGCGACGACGGCGTCGAAGCTGCGCAGCGGGGCGATGTCGAGGGTCGGCACCCCACCCAGTATGCCCTCCCAACCGTTCACGTTTCGTGAACGGTCTTGAGAGGCGCATCGCCCACTCGTCACCGTTGCGGACATGGAACAACGCACGTTGCAGATGCGGCTCGCAGTCCCGACGGTGCTGCTCTACGGGGTCGGATATCCCCTCGGTTCGGCCACCGTCGCCGTCATGTCACCCTTTCTCGTCATCCTTCTCCGGTTCGCCGCCTCGGCTCTGTTGCTGTGGGTGATCGTCCTCGTCCGAGGTCTCCGACTGCCGTCCCGACGACTGATCGGACATGCCGTGGTCGCGGGAGTGCTGACCCAGGGAGTGCAGTTCCTCGGCCTGTACTGGGCCTTGGCCCATGGCGTGCCGTCCGGCCTGGGGTCGCTGATCATCTCGCTGAACCCGGTGGTCACCGCAGCGTTGATGTCCCTGTTGATGGGCCATCGCGAGACACGCGCCGGGTTGATCTCGCTGGCCCTCGGCGCCGGCGCTGTCGTGTTCGCGTGCGCGCCACGACTCCTCGCGGACCACAGCATGGGCGCGGGTGTGCTCGCCGTCGTCGTCGCGATGCTCGGGTTGTCCGTCGGCGGGATCTATCAAGGACGTCACTGCACACAGATGGATCCGTGGATGGTGACCGCCATCGGCCTGACCGCCTCCACCCCGTTCGCCGGCGTCGCCACGCTCCTGACGCCGGTTCACTGTGACAACTGGCCGCGCGCGCTCGGCCTGCTCGCCGTGATGGTGGTGCTCAGCTCGGTCGGCGCGACGACGCTCTACGCGGCCTGCATCAGACGGTCCGGTGCCCGCGCAGCGTCGATCTTGTTCGCAGTGATCCCGGCCGCCGCCAGTGTGATGGCGTGGATCGGGCTCGGGGAGGATCTGTCCGCGTTCACCCTCATCGGACTGGCACTCGGCAGCGCCGCCTGCCTGCTGCAGTCCAGATCGGCTGCACCGCAGCCGAACAGGGTAGACCGAGGAGCGCGTTCGGAGTCGTCGGCCCGCTGATGGTCGCCAGAACGCCGGCGCCACAGTGAGCAGTCATTTCCGCGATCGACAAGTCTGTCATTCATGCCAGTACAGCCGTTAGATTTCTTCTGCAATGTTCTGGACTTCTCGGGTTGCCGCTTGCATGGCGCCCGATCAACTGTCGGGAGATCCGGTGAGACTTTTCCGCGCCATACTTGTGTCACTTGTATTGGCTTGTGGCCTGGCAATCCCGAGTGGATTCGTCAGTTCGATCGCTGCGGCCGCGCCGAGTTGCGGCACGCTGGATGCACGGGTGCAATCCCTCAACGCTGAGGCACAGGGTTATCGCCAACGCGTCGGGATACACAACGCGAAGGTGGCTCAGCTGAATGCACAACGTGATTCGGTTGACCGACGGAATTCTGCGGCGGTGGCCGCGTGGAATGCCTCGCGGCAACAACTTCTCAATGAGGAGTACGCGCTCCAAACCGAAGGCGCGCAGGGACAGCGACAAGCCTATGCCCTCCGCGAAGAAGCACGTCAGTGCGGCGCAGAGGATTCGACCGAGCCGCCGACCTTCACACCGCCGTCCGGCCTGAACCCCGCCCCTGACCAATCGCGGGAGCATCGGCAACCGGCACCGCCCCGCAGGAAGGCGCCAAGCCCGCCGAGTCAGCGAAACTATCCGGAACCTCCTGCGAACTGGAAGTCGAATTGGTCGAACGGAAAACTCGGCGATTCCCGAGCCAACGCGCTCACGCACTATGAAAACCATGGTCATGAGTTCCGCGGCATCACCTCCCCCGAGCAGTATGCGGCCGCAGCAAACGGTTTCCTGAAGAATCCGCCTCCCGGAACATTCCGGCTTACCCGTCCCAATGGCGATGTGTTGCTGTATAACTCGGGTACCAACACTTTCTTATCGGCTACCCATTCGGGCCAGATCAAGACGATGTTCAAGCCGGACGATCATCTCGACTACTGGCTGGGACAACTAAAGGCGGCCCCTGGCGCCCTACCCGGTATCATCAGCCGGAATATCGCGGATGTGCTGGGATGACCATGAAGGCGGGTGCCGTGAACAGTGACGAGTTGATCATTCTCGACCTGACGAGCGCCGAGCGAGATTTCCTCTTCCACGGTCTGATCGAATGGGGCGGTCCGGGGAGAATGTCGGATCCGTTGGCAATAGCCATCGGCTTCGATGACGCCGAGGACTTCCGCTCATCCAAGGGCGCTCTGGCAGACGCGATTGTGGAAGGTCGGGGACTGAGCCCGCAGGACTGGCGGCGTGCACTTGCCGCGGCGGAAATCTGCTTTGCCAGTGACACTCTGGGGGTGGGTCTGGAGTGGGAGGACGTCGGCGTCGATTCAGATGAGGTGACGTTCGAGGCGATGCGGTCCGTACAGATCAAGATCACGATGCACGGCATCGCGTAGCCGTTGCTCCAGAACCGATTTTGTAGCAGCAATCCGCGCCTGGCGCGGATTGCTGCTACAAATCCGGATCACCGGGGCGCCCGGCGGACCGTCAACCGCGGTCCGGACCTCTCCACCACCTGCCGGGCCGTCGGGTCGCCACCGATCGCGACCTGGGCGCGGGACCGTGCGTCGGTCACGAGGTCGTCGACCGCGGAGATCACCGGATGGGTCGGTTCGGTCGCCCCGATGTCGAGCAGCCATCGTCGGAGGACGCGAGTGCGTACCGCGGCCGGCGCACCGTGCAGCCCGTCGACGTCGAGTTCGCCCGCAGGCATCTCGTCGCCGTGGGCCAGGCGGCCGTAGAGGTCGTCGGCGAAGTGATCGAGTGCCTCGTTGTCGGCGCGCACCGACGACGCCGTCCGTCCCAACGCCTCCACCACCCCGCCGTGCAGGACGTCGTCGAGCAGGGGTAGCACCTCGGCCCGCAGCCGGACCCGGGTGAATCGCGGATCGCGGTTGTGCGGGTCGTGGTGTGGACGAAGGCCGAGCTCGGTGCAGGCGGCGAGCGTCTGAGCCCGACGGATTCCCAGCAGGGGCCGTCCCCACGGCGGATTCCACGGACGCATGCCTGCGATCGACCGCGCCCCCGAACCACGGGCCAGGCCGAGCAGCACGGTCTCGGCCTGATCGTCGGCGGTGTGGGCGAGCAGTACCGGGCATCCGTCGCGGGCGTCGTCGAGGGCGGCGTACCGCGCCTCGCGCGCCGCGGCTTCCAGACCGCCGGTCCGGCCGACCTCCACGCCGAGCACCTGCGACAGGGCGCCGAGCCGTCGGGCCGCGGCGGCAGCCTCCGCGGCGACGTCGTCCGAGCCGTCCTGCAGCGCGTGGTCGACCACCAGCGCCCGCACCGACAACCCGGCACGAATCGCACATGCGGTGAGCGCCAACGAGTCCGGGCCTCCGGACAGTCCGACGCACACCTGCCCGCCGGGTTCGAGGTGGGTCGCCGCGAACTGGGCGACCGCACGGGTCACAGCACCCGTTGCATCCATACCCGCGGCTCGTCGATCTCGTTCGGGCGCGGCATCGTCTCCGGCGACGTCCAGATGGTGTTGAACGTCTCCATCCCCACCGCCCCGACGACCTCGTCGACAAAAGCCTTGCCGCGCACGTATTGCGCGATCTTGGCGTCCATACCGATCAGCGCACGGATGATGCGCTGCACCGGATTACGCGGGGCGCCACGGCGTTTGTCGAAGGCCGCCCGAATGCTCGCCACCGTCGGCACGTGCACGGGCCCGACCGCATCCATGACGTGGTCGGCATGACCCTCGAGCAGGGTGCCCAGCATCATCATCCGGTTGAACGCCTCGAATTGCTCCGGGGTCTGCAGCAGTTGCATGGCACCGAGCACGCCCTTTTCCCGGGGCTGTTCGTCGGAGCCGCGCAGCGTCGAGGTGATCCGGGCGACGATCTCGCTCGTCGATTCGCCGGACTCGGAGGTCAGGATCTCCAGATTGTCGACCATGTACTGGCGCAACCACGGATTCGCCGAGAACTGGACGCGATGGGTGACCTCGTGCAGACACACCCAGAGCCGAAAATCACTGGGCACCACACGAAGTGAACGCTCGACCGAGATGATGTTGGGCGCGACGACCATCAGCACCCCGGGATCACCGGTTTCGGGATCGGGGGTGAACGGGTCGTACTGGCCGAGGATCGCGCCGGACAGGAAGGCGAGCAGTCCGCCGGCCTGCAGGCCGCCTGCCTTCGCGGAGAACCCGGCGAGGGCGGTCTCGATCGCGTTGGGCGATCCGCCGTCGTCGGGATCGCTCACTCCGCTCCCGGCGCCGAGACCATCCGGCCCGCTCACTCCGCTCCCGGCGCCGAGCATCGACTGCATCGACTGCGCGGCCGCATCCACCCATTCCTTGCGGTCGAGGATGCGGGTGGTGGGCACGCGCAGGCCGTCGGCGAGGCCGGTCACCTCACGCACCGGTGCCTCGGCCCGGGTGGCCGCGTCGGCGAGTTCGGCGTACGCGGCGTCGAGGGTGTACGCGGTGGTCTTCGGCCCCGGGCGCGCCAGGCGCTTTCCGGTCGCGGCCGCCAGCCCCCAGTCGATCCGCGCGCCGATCGACTCGGCGTCGTCCCGCCCGCGATCCGCACCGGGCGCATCACTGCTGGTCGAATCGCTGCTGGTCAGATCGCTACTGCTCAGCTCACTGCTGGTCATCGGCACCCACATTCCCTCAGCTCGCCGGCCACGTTGTCGAGCGCGGGCCGAGCGTCGGCCGGAGATGTTCCGCCCGACATCAGCGCGAACGAGAGCACCCGGCCGTCGATGGTCTGGACTATCCCCGTCAACGAACTCACCCCGGTGAGGGTTCCCGTCTTGGCCCGGACCCACCCGGCGCCCGGATTGGAGTTCGGGTCGAAGCGATCCGCCAGGGTGCCGGTGCCTGCGGCGACGGGCAGTCCGTCGAGCATGGGCCGCATCAGCGGCTGCGACGGCCCACTTGCCCCGGCCATCAACTTGTCGAGCAGCGTTGCCGGCACCTTGTTGGCATAGGAGAGGCCCGAGGCGTCGTGCAGGGTGACCATCGACATGTCGAAACCACGTTCCGCCAGTGTGTTCTTGACGGCGGCCACTCCTCCGGCGAGCGACGCCGGCCCGCCCTTGGCCACCGAGAGCTCCACCGACAGTGCCTCGGCGAGCACGTTGTCGCTGTAGCGCAGCATGTCGTTGACGCGGGTCACCAGCGGCGCCGACGTCACCGAGGCGACGGTCTGCGCGCCGGTGGGTGCGGTCTGCTCGGTGACCGGAGCGTCCACGCCGAGTGCCTTGGCGAGCGCCTCGCCGGATGTGATGGCCGGGTTCGCCACCCGCGGCGAGTACTCGTCGAGCGGCTCGATCCGGCCGCCGTCGGCGATCAGGGATTCGATCGGCGTGATGTCGCCACCGGCGATGTCGCCTTTGTCCCAGGTGCTGTCCATCGTCGGGCCGCTGAACGCACTCGTGTCGACGGCCACCGACGTCACCGGGACGCCGGCTTTGCGGATCTGCGCGGCGAGGTCGGCGATCCGCGCCGGGTTGGTATAGAAGGTGTCGGCACCGCGCGGCTGGGCAGACAGCGTCGGGTCGCCCGCGCCCTTGAGGATCACCTGGCCGTCGGCGCCGACGACGACCGTCGTCGTCAGCCGCTTCTCGTGTGGCAACGCGAGCAACGCCGCGCTCGCCGTCAGGATCTTGGCGTTCGACGCCGGGACCCGTGGCTGTGTCGGTCCGTCCGACCACAACGTCGCGCCGGTGAGGGCATCACTGATCTGTCCGGTGAACTGACCGAGCGCGGGGTCGCGGACCGCCTGGGCGATCTCGGTGCGCACCCCTGCGGCGGTCGGCTCGGGAGCATTCGCCGACACCGTCTTGATCTGCGGGTTCACCGCGATCGCAGCCGGTTGGGGCGGAATCCCGGGCGGGAGTTCGTCGGAGTCGTCGAGCCGCAGCGCCACCGCGACCGAGCCGACGGCGATCAGCGCCAGGACCACCACCGAGATGACCGTCCACAGCATCGTGCGTCTGGTCGACCTGCGCCGTGCGCCCACAGAACCTCCGGATCAGTGCCTCGGGGTCCGGCCCGGCCCTGACCCCTCTCGACTTCTCACAGTATCGTTGAGGCGATCTGCGCAGGCGACCCAGCGGTGACGTCGGGCCGCGTGCGATCACCACCAGCGAACACTTGCCAGGAGGAACCGTGGAATTCGATGTGACCATCGAGATCCCCAAGGGCGGACGTAACAAGTACGAGGTCGATCACGAGACCGGGAAGGTCTATCTCGACCGTTACCTGTACACCTCGATGGGCTACCCGGCCGACTACGGGTACATCGACAACACACTGGGCGAGGACGGCGATCCGCTGGACGCGATGGTGCTGCTCCCCGAGTCGGTGTTCCCCGGGATCATCGTGAAGGCGCGCATCGTCGGCATGTACACGATGACCGACGAAGCAGGCGGCGACGACAAGCTGCTGTGCGTCCCGGCCGGCGACGTCCGCTGGGATCACATCCAGGACATCGGCGACGTCAGCGATTTCGAGCTGGGGCCGATCTCCCACTTCTTCGAGCACTACAAGGATCTCGAGCCCGGCAAAGAGGTCCAGCCGGGCGGCTGGGTCGGCAAGGACCAGGCCGAGAAGGTCGCCCAGGAGGCCATCGATCGTCTGAAGGCACATCCGGAAGAGGTCAACGAGCCCTCGCGCGGCTGACTTCTCTTCCGCGCCGACGGCAACACCGAAAACGCCGACAGCAACCTCCACTGGTTGCTGTCGGCGTTATTCGTGTTGCTGTCGGCGCTATTGGTGTTGCTGTCGGCCGGGTTGTTGTGCGCCGGACTCAGGCCGCGTCGACGGTCTCCGGAGCCCCGATCGGCTTGCCCTGTCGGAGCGGCAGCTCCTTCCAGGTGATGGTGCCGACGATCGCGAGCAGCGACATGATCGACACCGCGAGGAAGACCCGGTCCATCGAATCGGCGAATCCCTCCTTGATCGGCGCAGCGAGCTCGGTCGGCAGCTTTTCGATCACCGACGTGTCACTCATCACGCCGTCCGAGGACGACGATGCCGCACCCGGGTTCTGCGACGCCGCGACCAGCGACTTCCCGAACCCACTGACCTGCGGATCACTGCTCTGCGCAGCCTGCACCACGGCCGTGCGGTACTCCGGCTGCGAGGCCGCCGACGTCATCTCGTCCTTGATGTTCGGGCCCATGAAGGAGAACAGCAGCGAGAAGAACACCGCGACACCGAGCGTGCCACCCATCTGCCGGAAGAACGTCGCGGTTCCGGTGGAGAGCCCCATGTCCTTGGGCGGCAGGATGTTCTGCATCGCCAGGGTGATCGGCTGCATCAGGTTGCCGAGGCCGAAGCCCAGCAGCGCCGCCATCAGCATCACCAGATAGACCGGCGTCCCGGTGCCGACCAGGTGCAGCAGGAATGTCGCCGACGTGATCAGCACGGCGCCGATGATGGTGAAGACCTTGTAGCGCCCGGTCCGCGATATCAGCTGGCCGGACACGATCGAACCGGTCATCAGCCCGAGCACCATCGGCAGCATCTGGAGGCCGGCGACCATCGGGCTCGACCCCCGCAGCACCTGGAAGTACTGCGGCAGCATCGAGATACCGCCGAACATCACCGCACCGACGATGACGGACACCACGATGCCCTGGCTGAACACACGGTTCTGGAACACCCGCAGCGGGATGAGTGCCTGGTCGCCCATCTTGTGCTCGATCCAGATGAAGGCCCCGATGCCGATCACGCCGATGGCGTAGCAGAGCATCGCCAACCCGGAGGTCCAGCCCCACTCACGACCCTGCTCGGCGACGATCAGCAGTGGCGCAACGGCCACGGCGAGTGCCGTCGCACCCCAGTAGTCGGTGCGTCCGCCGACGCCCTTCTGCTGGTCGTAGTTGAGCACCTTGTAGACCACGAACAGCGCGACGAGCCCGATCGGGACGTTCACCAGGAACACCCAGCGCCAGCCGGAGACCCAGAGAATCGACGCCTGCCCGGCGAACAGTCCGCCGAGGACCGGGCCCAGAACGCTGGACGTGCCGAACACGGCCAGGAAGTAGCCCTGGTACTTCGCACGTTCACGCGGCGGCACGATGTCGCCGATGGTGGTCAGCGCGAGCGTCATCAGACCGCCGGCACCCAGGCCCTGGAATGCGCGGAACGCGGCCAGCTCGTACATCGACGTCGCGATACTGCACAGCAGCGATCCCACGATGAAGATCGAGATGGCCAGCAGGAAGAACGGTTTACGACCGTAGAGGTCGGAGAGCTTGCCGTAGAGCGGTGTCACGATGGTCGCCGTGACCAGGTACGCGGTGGTCACCCACGCCTGCATGTCGTAACCCTGCAAGTCGTCGGCGATGGTGCGGATCGCGGTCGACACGATGGTCTGATCGAGTGCCGCGAGGAACATCCCCATCATGAGGCCCGCGAGGATCGTCAGGATCTGACGATGCGTCAGTCCTGCGCCCGCGACCTCGTCGGGAGCCGCCGTGTCCACGGCGGCCGTTGATTCTGTCATGCCTGTCCTTTCACAAAGTCTGTTATCGCCCGCGGCGCCTCATCGGTCTTGGCGCACGGCGGCGCGATGACGGATTCGGCGGCATCGACGAAGCGACTGAGCAGACGCACCAACGTCGCGAGCTCGTCGTCGGTCCAGTCCGACATCGCATCGTCCATCGCGGTCCGGCGCACCATCCGCATGGCCTCGACCCGTTCGCGCCCGGCATCGGTGATCACGAGCAGAGTCGCGCGGCCATCCGCGGGATCCGCCTCACGCCGCACCAGCCCGAGTTCGACGAGCTGCGCCACGTGGCGGCTCACCGTCGAGGGATCGGCGTTGAGGCTCTCCGCCAGCTCACGTGAGCGCATCGACTCGCGAGCGAGGTGGAAGAGGCCTTTGAACGCGGCCGTCTCGAACTCCCCGTCCGCGGTCTTGAACGTCGTGTGGACCGCACGGTCGCGCAGGCGCATGTACCGGGAGAGCACATCGAACAGATCATCGACGGCTTTTTGATCGAGCATGCCCGTCCCCTCCCTGAGATCAGCGATTTTACTTTCTCTTTGCAATTAGTTGCTGACTGCAATTAGTTGCCGATCGCAAGTATGCGCTCGACCTCCGGCTGAATGCAACCTGGCCTACGATGAGAACCCGTGACTCCCCAGCCGCCGGCCACCGCGGGCAACCGCCCACATTTCACTTCCATGCCTGACCTGGCACTTCGCGACCTCGGAGGCGCGGTGGTGTGGACCAACGACGATCTGTTCGCGGAGGCGCAGAACCTGATCAAGACGGCAGCCGCCCAGTATCAGCCGGCGACCTTCGGCCACAAGGGACAGGTGTACGACGGGTGGGAAACCCGTCGTCGCCGCGTGGGTGGCGTCGACCAGGCCATCGTGCGACTCGGCGCACCCGGCGTGATCTACGGCGTGGTGGTCGACACGTCGTGGTTCAAGGGCAACTACCCGCCGTTCATCTCCGTGGAGGCCGCCGCCGTCGAGGGCGTCGTCTCCGTGGATCAGCTCCTCGACGACGTCGAGTGGGTGACGATCGTCGAGAAGACCGCGGCCGAGGGCGACACCCGCAATCCGTTCAAGGTCGACGCCAAGGATCGCTTCACCCACGTCCGGCTGACCATGCACCCCGACGGCGGCGTCGCGCGCTTCCGGGTCCACGGACGCGGCGTACCCAATCCACACTTCTTCCGGTACGGCCACTTCGACCTCGCGGCACTGGAGAACGGCGGCCTGATCACCGCGTGTTCCAATATGTTCTACAGCTCGCCCAACAATCTGCTGATGCCCGGCCGGGCGCGCAACATGGGCGAGGGCTGGGAGACCTCACGCCGTCGCGACGAGGGCAACGACTGGGTGCAGGTCCGCCTCGCCGGACGCGGGCAGGTCAGTCTCATCGAACTCGACACGAGCTATTTCCTGGGCAACGCACCGGGAGCCGCCATGATCCGCGGTCGCGACGGCGAGGACGGCGAATGGTTCGAGATGTTGCCGCGCACCGACTTACAGCCCGACACCCGGCACCGTTTCGTCGTCGACCTCGATCGCCCGATGACCGAGGCCCGGATGGACATCTACCCCGACGGCGGGATGGCCCGCTTCAAGCTCTACGGAACGCTGACCCCCGACGCCGAGGCCGATCTCGTCGAGCAGTGGGAGCGCGGCGAGGCCTGAGGGGCGCGGGAACGGTTGCCGTCGGCGGGATTTCGGTTGCCGTCGGCGAGATTTCGGTTGCCGTCGGCGAGGTCTCGGTTGCCGTCGGCGGGATTTCGGTTGCTGTCGGCGGGGGGGGGCGGGTCAGGAAACGGTGACCTTGGTGTGCTCGACGGCGTCACCGAGGATCTTGTGCAGGTTGTAGATCGGACGATGTGATTCGAACTGGGTCTCGTAGGGGACCTTCATCTGCGCGACGAGTTGCCCGTAGTGGTTGTTGACCATGTCCTGGTAACGCGGCAGCAGTTCAGTGGTCACGTACTTCCAGCGCAGATCGAACACCGACCAGTCCCAATCCGGGATCGGGGTCGCGATCTTCACGGTCCGGCCGTCGGCCGTCCGGCCCTCGTAGGTGTAGGAGATGAAGTCGCGCAACGCCGGAACTCCCGCCACCGACGGGGAGCCGGCGAGCGTCATCGCATAGGTCAGCGCCGAGCCGACACCGGCCGACCTGCGGTAGTTGCGCACATTGTCGAACTGCCAGCCGACCACGTCGTACTGCTCGCGGCGCAACAGCGTCCCGTTGCCCTCGGAGACCCGAGCCGGTTCGTTCGACTCGATGTCGCGCCAGGCGGCGGCGACGGTGTCGTCGACGATGCCCGCACGACGGAACTCGTCGATCCCGTCGAGGCCGTCCTTGACGAACGCGACGTGCATCGGCATGAGGTCGGAGAAGATCGCCTTCTGCATCACCAGGATCTGCTTGGAGAACCACGCCAGATCGGCCGGGGTGATCTGGTCGGCGTGGTAAGCGAGGTTCTGCAGACCCTTCGGGAACTGGCCGATGATGCCGGGTCCGGCGACCTGGGTGGCCTTCTCGATGATCTGGGCGGCCAGCGGTTGCAGTCCACGGATGCCGTAGATGTCGCCCGCGAGGACCACATCGGCAGTGCCACCGCCGAAGTCGGCACCGACCATCCCGGCCATCCCCGCCCATTGCAGGTTCCGGTGGGCGATCTGGAAGTTCTCGTAGTAACGGTAGCTCTTGATCATGGTCGCCCGCGTCGCGTGGAATCCCTTGGCCGGATCCCAGCCGGCGAGGTCGATACCGGCGTCGGTGGTCGCCTGCACGAGGCGGTACTGGAACAGCAGTGCCGCATAGCGTTTCGGCGCGATACCGCTCGCGCGGGCCTCGCGCACCAGCTGTTCGAGTTGGTGGAGATCGGTCGGCAGGGCCCGGTTGACGCCGCCGCCGTACTGGTCGGCGAACCGGTTCGTCAGCGGCAGGTCGAGGTAGCGCGTCACGGTACCGGCGTGTGCGGGCGCCGCCAGCGAGACACCGCCGATCAGCGCGCCCATCACGGCAACGACGGCCACGGCCAGGCGGCCGGCCCGCGACACAGTACTTCCCCGATGCATGCGTTCCCCCTCGCCGGTCATCCCCTATGACCGAGACGGCAGAACCGTACTGACCAGTGCGAAGCAGTGTCAACACAGCCCGGGGTGAGACGAAACACATCACCGGTCTCACTCCCGGGCTGTCGATGTCGAGGCGTCAGGCGACGCGTCCCCGAGCGGGATCCAGGACGGGAAGCACCTGCTCGCGTACCCGGGCCGTGGTGGCCGAACCGTCGAGCGGCACGATGATGACCGCGTCGGCGATCTCGGCCACATAGATGTCGCGGATCAGCGAGACCAGCCCGTGTGGCGTCCCGACGTACCGGATCGTCTCGGGTTCGTCCGCGACCGTCGGGCGGTCGTCGAGATCGGCGGATGCGCGCGCCGATGCCGGATGCGGGGCGATGGCCGCCTCCACCTCCAGCGCGACGACGAAGTTCGCCTGATCATTCACACCGGCCCGCAGCAGCGACCGGGCCCGCTGCGCATCGCGCAGGGTCGGCCGCCGCACGACGATCGGGAACGTCCTCGCCGAGGCGTCCCCCGCCAGGGCGACCTGCAGTCCCGGGCGCCCGATACTGATCGTCGACGACGGGCGGGCGTATTCGATCGTCTCGGTTCTCTCGATCGTCCTGGTTCTCTCGATCGTCATCGTGCCCTCGCTCTCGTGGTCAATCTCGCCAGCGCGCCGACGAGGCGGTCGATGTCGCCGGAGCCGGTCCCGAGTCCGAAGCTCGCCCGCACCGCGCCGTCCGGATACCCCAGACGGTTCAACAGCGGGTGCGCGCAGAACTTCCCGTCGCGGACCCCGATTCCCGCGCTCTCGCTGAGGAACACGGCCGCCTCACGCGGCGTGCAGCCATCGACGTCGAAGCCCGCGATACCGACCCGGTCGGTCGAGTCCTCGAAGATCCGCAGCTCCGTGACACCGTCGATCGTCGCCAGCCCGTCGTCGAGCCGTGCGCGCAGTAGTTCTTCGTGCAATCCGATGTGCTCGAATCCGACGGCGTCGAGCGCCTCACATGCGGCCGCGATGGCCACGGCCCCGAGCACATTCGGCGAACCCGCCTCGTGCCGGGCCGGGCCGCCGTGCCACTCGATCGCGGTGTCGGCGCCGGTCTCGCCGAAGGAGACGCTCGCCGATGCGCCGCCGCCGGCGAGATAGGGCTCGGCGGCGTCGAGCCAGTCCTGGCGTCCGATCAGCACGCCCGCCCCGAACGGCGCATAGAGCTTGTGTCCGGAGAAGACCAGGTAGTCGATGCCGTGACCGACCATCGACACCCGACGGTGGGCGACGAGTTGGGCCGCGTCGATGAGGATGCGCGCGCCGTTGCGGTGGGCGATCGATGCCAGTCGACCGATCGGCAGCACCTCACCGGTGACATTCGACGCCGCGGTGACGGCCAGCAACGCGGCAGGCGCCGCGGCGAGTTCGGCCTCCAGCGCCGCGAGGGTGTCGTCGATGGTCGCGCACGCACCGACCACGCGCACGCGCGACGACCCGTCGCGATCGGGCGCGCACCATGGCAGCAGGTTGGCGTGATGTTCGATGTCGAGCACCACCACGTCACCGCGGGTCGCATGGGCTGCGAGGTTGATGGCGTCGGTGGTGCCGCGCGTGAAGACCACGGCGTCGTCGGCGCGTGCCCGGACGAATCCCCGGATCACCTCGCGGGCCTGCTCGTAGCGGGCCGTGGTGACCTGGGACAGGTGGCCTGCACCCCGGTGGACGCTGGCGTACTGCGACAACGAGTTCGTGACGGTCTGCGCCACCGCGGCCAACGCCGGCGCGCTCGCCGCGTAGTCGAGGTTGGCGTAACGCACCGTCTCGCCGGTCGAGCACGGCACGCACTCGTCGGCACCGACGACCTGCGCCAACGGCGGGATCGTCTCGGTGTCGACGACCGGGGTGTGGCGAGGCGACAGCGCTGGGGTGGTGAGGGGCGCCGGGTTGGTGAAGGGCGCCGCAGTTGTGAAGGGCGCCGAAAGGACAGCAGTCATGACAAATAGCTCCTGAGGAATCCGCACTTGCCGTGATCACTTCGAACACGGCCGGGTCGTCACCCGGAGCACCCCACCGCGGAGGAGGGTTGCCGACCAGCGAGCCGGGGCTTGTCACTGGCACTCATGACCCACGTCAAGATTCACTGATCGCGCCTCGACGTGTCAATTTTCACTCACCGTGCGCAAAAGCCCGGCGGTAGCGTGAAGCCATGGTCAACCCCGACGCCGACGGCGCGGAACCCGATGTGTTCATCCTGTCGCGGCCGACCGGCTCGGTGGTGGCGAACGGTGTTCGTCGTGGTTTCGTCGACGCCCGTGCGGCCGCGGAGGCCCTGCGCACCGGCGCCGTCGATGCCGTCGTCGGCGCGATCCCGTTCGACGTCGACGATCCCGCCGCCCTGATCGCCCCCGGCACCCTCGTCCACTCCGCACGGCCCGTGGCCGGATCGACGGGTGCGCCGCATCAGGTGCTGTCGATGTCGCTCCACCCCGACCAGTCGGCCCATCGTGACCGGGTCGAACGCGCGATCAAACGGATCGCCGACGGCGAGCTGGACAAGGTGGTGCTGGCACGATCGGTCGATATGACCCTCGACCCGGCGGTCGACGTCGACGACCTGATCCGGGCTCTGGCGCATGGCAATTCGGAGGGTAATGCGTTCGGCATCGACATCGGGGCGGCACGAGGAAGCGGCGGCTGGCTCCTCGGCGCGAGTCCGGAGTTGTTGGTGCGCAAGCAAGGTCGGACGGTGACCTGCCATCCGTACGCCGGCTCGGCGCCGCGTTCCGCGGATCCCGCAACCGACCGTGCCGCCGCAGACGCGCTGGCCGCATCAGCCAAGGACCGGACCGAGCATGCGTTCGTCGTCGACTACCTCAGGGATCGCCTGGCCCCACACTGCGCGGAGATCACCGTGCCGTCGTCGCCGGAGTTGCGCTCGACCGGCGAGATCTGGCATCTGGCGACGCCCATCCACGGCATCCTCCGCGACGACGCCATGACCGCCCTGGACCTCGCTCTGCTGCTGAGCCCCACGCCGGCGGTTTGTGGAACACCCAGTGACCTTGCCGCCCAGTTCATCCGGGACGTCGAGGGCGAGCGCGGCCTCTACGGCGGAGCGATCGGCTGGTGCGACGGCGCCGGGGACGGCGAATGGATGGTGACGATCCGCTGCCTGGAGCTGACCGCGGATCGACGCAGCCTGCGCACCTGGGCGGGGGGCGGCATCGTCGCGCAGTCCGACCCGGGCGCCGAGGTCGACGAGACAACGGCCAAACTGCGGACGGTGTTCAACGCGCTGGGGATAGAGCAAGCCGCCAACCGCTGATCGAGCCCACCGAGAACGAGATCCGCCGACCGCCCGCTACCCCAGCGCCTGATCGAGATCCGCGAGCAGATCCTCGACACCCTCGAGCCCGACCGACAGGCGCACCACCGAGTCGGTGACCCCGATCGACGCCCGGCCTTCCGGCCCCATCGCACGATGCGTGGTGGTCGCGGGATGGGTGATGAGCGACTTCGAATCACCGAGGTTGTTCGAGATGTCCACCACCCGAAGCGCATTGAGCACTTCAAAGGCACGCTTCTTGCCGTCGACGCCGTCGCGGTCGGCGATCTCGAAGGTGACCACCGTGCCACCACCCGACATCTGCTTGTGCGCGAGCACATGCTGCGGATGTGATTGCAGGAACGGGTATTTCACCCAGCGAACCCGCGGGTCGTCTTCGAGGAACTGCGCGATGCGCAGAGCCGAGGCCACCGAGGCGTCGAGCCGCAACCGCATGGTCTCGAGCCCCTTGAGCAACGTCCAGGCGTTGAACGGACTGAGCGCCGGACCGGTGTGGCGCATCAGCGTCTGGACAGGTCCGTCGATGAATTCTCTCTCGCCGAGCACCGCTCCGCCCATCACCCGGCCCTGACCGTCGATGTGCTTGGTACCCGAGTACACGATCACGTCGGCACCCATGTCGAGCCCGCTCTGCAGCAACGGCGTGGCGAAGACGTTGTCCAGCACCACCTTTGCACCGGCGGCGTGCGCGAGTTCCGAGACCCGCACGACGTCGACCAGTGTCTGCATCGGATTCGACGGCGTCTCGAAGAACACCGCCGTCGTCGGCTTCGACAACGCCGCTTCCCACTGGTCGAGGTCTTCGCCGTCGACGAAGACGGTCTCGACACCCCAGCGGGGCAGGATCTCGTTGCACACCACGAAACACGAACCGAACAAGCTGCGCGCGGCGACCAGCCGATCGCCCGCCTTCAGCAGTGCGCCAAGCGCGACGAAGACCGCGGCCATACCGCTCGCGGTGGCAAAGCACGCCTCGGCACCCTCGAGACTGCGCAGCCGTTCCTGGAAGATCTCGACGGTCGGGTTCCCGTACCGGGAGTAGACAAATCGGTCGTCCTCACCGGTGAACGCGCGCTCGGCGGCCTCGGCGGACTCGTAGACGTAGCCGCTGGTCAGGTACAGCGCCTCGGAGGTCTCGAAGAATCCGGACCGGTCGAGCCCGGCGCGGACGGCGAGCGTGTCCGGCGAAACCCCTTCGGGCAGTTCCCTGCTCACGACTGCCGCCACGGAAGATCGAGCGCACGCCAGCCCCGGCCGCCGCGATGGTCGTTCTCGTCGAGCGCACCCTCGAAGCCGTCGAGAATGTTGTAGGCCGCACCGATCCCGTCGGCGGTGGCCGCCTCCGCGGCGCCGATGGAACGATGTCCCGACCGGCAGATGAAGATGACCTCACTGTCGTCGGTGACGCCGCCGTCGCGCAACTGCTCGACGAAGGCCTCGTTCGGCATGCCGTCGGGGAACGTGGTCCACTCCACGAACAGAGTCTTCTTGCCGATCACCTCGAGGTCGGGAACGCCGACAAAGGCCCACTCGGCCCTGGTCCGACAGTCGACCAGCACGGTCTTCGGATCGTTCTCCAGTTTCTCCCACGCCTGCAGCGGCGTCAGATCACCCGAATAACTCACGACGTACACACCTTCCAGTCCCCGTCTTCACGCACCACGACCGTGTCGGTCACCTGTTTCTGGTCGGGCTTGTCATCGAAATGCCAATGTACCTGCGCCCTCGCCCGGTCTCCCGACACCGTGATGCCGGTGATCTCGGGGATGACGATATGTCCGTTCTCATCGAACGACTTCCGGTTCTCGTCCACGAACGTCGACTCGTTCGGGAATGCCGCCGACGACACGTCCTTGGCGCAGATCGACGCGCGATACTTCTCGTAGTCGACGTCATTACGGGCGGTGTAGGCGTCGTTGATGGCGTGCTGGACCTGCGCGTCGGTGCTCATCCGCTCGTCGGCCGGCCGGATCAGATACGAGATCCCGATCCCCGCGGCCGCGATCACAACGACACCGAGAGCGACCAGTACGGGCCACGCGTCCTTCCACGACCGTTCGCGGTCCTGCGCGCCCTCTGCCATGGCGGGCAGTCTATCGACCACCGTCGATACCGGTTCCGCGGGCGCCGCCCGCGCTCGATCCGGCCCGTAGTTAGGGTAGGGTAAGTCCGACTTCCATCGACCTGAGGCTCCCGTTGCGCACATCCCGAGTACAACTGTCCCGTCCGATCCGACTGGCGGCCGTCGGGCTCACCGCTGCCGCGACCCTCGTCGTCGGCGCCTGCAGTGCCCCCGAAGAGGATTCGTCGGCGTCGTCGTCGATGCCCGCCGCCGAGGCGGGCTCGATCCCCACGACGATCCAGCACGCCTACGGCTCGACGACGATCTCGAAGCAGCCGTCCCGGGTGGCCGCGATGGGCGTCGGTGACGCCGACACCCTGCTCGCGCTCGGTGTCACGCCGACCACCGTCGCGCCGTTCGGCGATCCCCCGGAACGCAGCACCCCGTGGAACGCCGACCTCCTCGGCGACGCCCAGCCGGTGGTCCTGCCGCAGACAGCGAACGACTTCGGCAGTCAGATCCCGAACGCGCTCGCGACCGACCCCGACCTGATCACCGCGATCGGCGCCGCACCCACACAGGAGCAGTACGACATCCTGACCAAGGCCGCACCGACGATCGTGCGGCCAAAGGAGTACCCGAACTGGCAGATCCCGTGGGATGTGCAGACCACCGAGATCGGCCGGGCCGTCGGGCTGCCGGCCACCGCGCAGCGCAAGATCGACGAGACCAAGAAGTACCTCGCCGACGTTCGTGCGAAGCATCCCGAGTTCGCCGGCAAGACGGCCGCGGTGGTCTCCGGACTGCCCACCGGAGCGGTGTCGATCTACAGCCCCGAGGACGGTCGCGGCCAGACGCTGACCGACTACGGCTTCACCTTCCCGGAATCGCTGAAACCTGCCCTCACCAACGGTTTCTACGGCGAGATCTCGGCCGAGAACCTGTCGATGCTCAACGATGTGGACGTGGTGGTCGCGGTGGACTGGCAGGGTTCCAACGCCCGGCTGAAGAACGATCCGACATGGAGCAAGCTCCCCGTCGTGACGCAGGGACGGGTCGTCTATCTGGACCAGCAGGTGGGCAGCGCGATGTCGGTGCCGACGGTCCTGACCCTGCCCTGGGTCGCCGACCAGTCGGTGGGTCCGATCTCCGAAGCCGCCAAACGCTGACACCCGGCATGTGGCACAAGTGAGGTAATCCTCACAAACAGATTTTGGCCACGCGCGTCGAACGCCTACCGTAGAAGGGATAGGCGCCGCGTGAGCGGCCACCACCAGCGACTCTTTCGCCAGAGTCACACGAGAGCCACGGAAAGCACCTACTCCATGAGTGACACCAGCCGCCCGTTGCGGGTTGCCATCGTCGGTGCAGGTCCCGCTGGGATCTACGCAGCAGACGCGTTGATGAAGTCCGACACTGCGAAGGACCTGGCGCCGGGAGCAACGCGAGAGGGCCAACCGATTTCCGGCGTCAGCATCGACCTCTACGAGCGGATGCCCGCCCCCTTCGGACTGATCCGTTACGGCGTCGCGCCCGACCACCCGCGCATCAAGGGCATCATCACCGCGCTGCACAAGGTTCTCGACAAGCCCCAGGTGCGGCTGCTCGGCAACATCGACTACGGCACCGACATCACCCTCGAAGAGCTGCAGGATCTCTACGACGCGGTGATCTTCTCGACCGGCGCCACCGACGATCGCGTTCTCGACATCCCCGGCATCGATCTCGACGGCAGCTACGGCGCCGCACAGTTCGTCGCCTGGTACGACGGCCACCCGGACTTCCCGCGCACCTGGCCGCTCGACGCGGAGAAGGTCGCCGTCATCGGCGTCGGAAACGTCGCGCTCGACGTCGCGCGGGTGCTCGCCAAGACCGGCGACGAACTGCTCCCGACCGAGATCCCGGCCAACGTCTACGAGGGACTCAAGGCCAACAAGGCCATCGAGGTCCACGTGTTCGGCCGCCGCGGACCGGCCCAGGCCAAGTTCACGCCGCTCGAGCTCAAGGAGCTCGACCACTCGCCGAACATCGAGGTCGTCGTCGCTCCCGAAGACATCGAATACGACGAGGGATCGGCCGTCGCGCGTCGCGGGTCGAAGATCACCGACCAGGTCGCCACGATCATCGAGAACTACGCGATCCGCGATCCCAAGCAGGGCGCCATCCACAAGCTGTTTTTGCACTTCTTCGAGAACCCGGTCGAAATCCTCGGCGAGGACGGCAAGGTCGTCGGGCTGCGGACCGAACGCACCCAGCTCGACGGAACCGGCAACGTCAAGCCGACCGGCAAGCACACCGACTGGGATCTCGGCGCTGTCTACCGCGCGGTGGGGTACCTCTCCGACAATCTCCCGAAGATCCCCTTCGATCAGCAGGCCGGCGTGATCCCGAACGAGGCAGGCCGCGTCTTCGACGAGGGGCAGCACCTCACCGGCATCTATACCACCGGCTGGGTCAAGCGCGGTCCCGTCGGACTGATCGGCCACACCAAGGGCGATGCCAACGAGACCGTCGACTGCATCCTCGAGGACATGACCAACGGGGCGCTGCTCTCGCCGGGCAAGCCGTCGGAGGACGCCGTCATCGAGCTGCTCGAGGGCAAGGGCATCCCCTTCACCACCTGGGACGGCTGGTACCGCCTCGATGAGCATGAGCGCAGCCTCGGTGCTGCCGAAGGCCGCGAGCGCGTCAAGGTCGTCGAGCGTGAGGACATGATCGCGGCGTCCGAGCCGCACAAGGTGTCCCGCCCCAGCAGCTGACGCCCCCCCCCCCGATCGGGCACAGAATCCCGTCGATCGTGCGCAGTTTCGCGCCGATCGTGCACGGAATCCCGTCGATCGTGCGCGCAGCGGTTCCCAGGCGGACATCCCGTCGGGATCTGCGCACGGTCGGAGCGAAAGTGCGCACGATCGGCGAGTTTCCGGGCCCGATCGGCGAGGATTTGAGCCCGCTCGGCGAGAACTGAACAGGACAGCAAAACGGCGACCGGTGATCCGGTCGCCGTTTTGTCGGGTGAGGGTGAGTGAGACGAGGCGCCTCGCCTCACGCGGCCCCTCGGGGTCAGTTCCCGGTGGTGGTGCCCCCGGTGTTGTTCGCCGGGGGGTTGTCCTGGCGGCGGAAGTTCTGCCAGTAGCCGAAGTTGTTCGTCAGGTTCTCCGCCTCGTTGGCGAAGGTGAAGCCCGAGATCGACGACGGGAAGCAGCCGAACCAGCGCGTCTCGACAGGACGGACCCAGCGCTGCGCCTTGTTGTCCCACTTGGACAGTGACGCGCCGGGCTTGAGTTCCTTGACCCGGACCGACTTCCCGTTGATCTCGTTGAGGATCACGTCATGCATGGTGGTGCCGCCGATGTTCCGGACAGTCATCCAGCGGTACATGTACCAGGCCTGGTTCCACGGCTGGCCCCACTGCCCGAAGTGGCATTCGATACCCCCGATGATCTCCAGGTCGCCTGGCGTCGCCGCCTGCGCGGGGGTGGTGCCGGCCAGCGTGCCGGCCGCGATTCCGACGGTTGCCAGGACTGCGGCACCCGCGCGCTTGAGCGATGCTCTCATCAATCTCTCCTACTCCGGTGTCCTCGTGACGTTCTGGTTGGACTATCGACCCATGCCAAGCGAATCGTTACGCACCACACAGGTTCTTCACAGCAGCGTAGATCTTTCGTTATCCAAACGACATCGACGGCTGGGACGCTCTGAGGGCCCATCGGAGTGACAACAGCGAGGAGGTAAGGTAACCCTTCATGCGCCGAATGACCGGGATCCTGCTGCTCATCGCGGTGGTCGTGGTGGCGCTCTTCGCGTCGATCGCTGTCGGCACACGACAGCTCGGCATCGGCGAGGTGATCGATGCGCTGCAGGCCGGTGGCTGGCCATCACTGAACGTCACCGACTTCCACGGCATCCCCTGGATCGTGCTCGAGGCGCCGCCTGCACCGCCGGGAGCCTCGGACGTCTACGGCATCGTCTGGGATCTCCGCTTCCCACGGACCGTCCTCGGTCTGGTGATCGGCCTCGCGATCGGCGCCGCCGGCGCGCTCGCCCAGGGGCACACGCGCAATCCGCTGGCCGATCCGGGGATGCTGGGGGTCAACGCGGGCGCGGCCTGCGCCGTCGTCGCGGGTGTCTATCTGCTGGGGATCCAGAGCCCGATCGCTTTCATGGCTTTCGGCCTGATCGGCGCACTCGTCGCGGCGAGCGCCGTGTTCGGTCTCGCCGCGCTCTCCGGCGCGAGTCCGCTGACCCTGATTCTCGCGGGCACCGGCCTCTCGGCGCTGTTGTTGGCGATCACGTCGGGGATCGTGTTGTCGGACAGCGTCACCCTCGACGCCTGGCGTTTCTGGAACGTCGGTGCCACCACCGGCCGAGGGCTCGACGTGTTCTCCGCCGCCCTGCCCTTCGTCGTCATCGGCCTCGTGCTCGCGCTGGGCAGCGGCTACTTCCTGAACGTGCTCAGCCTGGGCGACGACATGTCCAAGGCCCTCGGCTCACGTGTCGTGCTGATCCGCGTCATGGGCATCCTCACCATCACCCTGCTCGTCGGTGCGGCCACGGCCGCGTGCGGTCCGATCGTCTTCCTCGGGCTCGTCGTCCCGCACATCGCACGCGCGTTCACCGGGTCCGACTACCGGTGGATCGTGCCGTATTCGGCGCTGCTGGGCGCGATCCTGGTGCTGGTCTGCGACGTCATCGGACGGGTCATCGCCCGGCCAGGTGAAGTGCAGGTCGGTGTGGTCCTGGCGCTCGTCGGCGCGCCGTTCCTGATCGCCCTCGTCCGCAAACGGAAGTTGGCCAGCGTATGACCACCGACGTCCGACCGGGTCCGCTGAGCCCCGAACCACAAACACCGCAACGGACGCGACATCGCCGCATCCTGCGCGTGGGGTCGTCGTCGTGGGTCGTCCGCCCCCGGATGCTGGTGGCGATGGCCGTCGCCGTCGCGATCACCCTGCTGCTGTTCCTGCTGAGTGTCGGGGTCAGCGACTACCCGATGAGCCCGATCGACGTGGCGCGCGTCCTGCTCGGTGGTGGCACCCGGATCGAGAACGTCGTGGTCTTCGACGTCTCGCTGCCCCGCGCACTCGTCTCGCTGCTGGTCGGCTTCGGCTTCGGCATGGCAGGCGCCCTGACCCAGCTGATCGCACGCAATCCGCTGGCCACGCCGGACATCCTGGGCATCACCGCGGGAGCGAGTGCCGCGGCCGTCGCGGCCATCGCGTTCTCCACCTCGTGGGGGGCCTGGCTCGCCGGTCTCGGGGTCCCTGCGGCCGCCCTCATCGGCGGCTTCGCCACCGCGATCGTGATGTACGTGCTCGCCTGGCCGGGCCGGTCGGCGAACATCGGCATCGACCCGTTTCGGCTCGTCATCATCGGCGTCGGCGTCACCTGGATGCTGCAGGCGCTGACCTCCTACATGCTGACGCGCGCTCAGATCGCCGACGCGGCACGCGCGCAGACCTGGCTGGTGGGTTCGGTCTCCCAGGCGACCTGGTCCGATGTATGGCCTGCCACGATCGCGGTCGGGGTCGGTGTGGTGACGGTGATCTGGCTGTCGCGGGCCATCGGCATCCTCGGACTCGGTTCCGAGGTCGCCCGGGGCCTGGGCATCAACGCGGGCCGGGTGACCGGGATCCTGCTGATCGTCGCCGTCCTGGTGGCCGCACTCTGCGTCTCGGCGGCAGGCCCGATCGCGTTCGTCGCGCTTCTCGCGCCGCAGATCGCGTTGCGCCTGACCGGCTCGTCGCTCCCCACGCCGCTCGCCTCCGGCGTCATCGGCGCAATCCTCGTACTCGGCGGCGACCTGCTGTGCCGCACGCTCCTGCCGGGCGGTCTGCCGGTCGGCATCGTCACCGCGGCGATCGGCGGCCCGTGCCTCATCTACCTCATGATCGCGATGTCCCGAAAGGCCACGGTATGACCCACTCCGACGCGGCGATCACCCAAGCCACCACCTCGCCGTCACGACTGCGCGCGGCGGGCCTGCAGGTCGGCTACGACGACCGCACGATCATCTCCGATCTCGACATCGCAATCCCCGACGGCGAGATCACCACCATCATCGGCCCCAACGGGTGCGGAAAGTCGACGTTGCTGCGCGCCCTGTCCCGGCTGCTGCCGCCGCGGGCCGGGACCGTCTACCTCGACGACGCCGACATCAACCGGATGCGGCCGAAGGACGTCGCGCGGCAGCTCGGACTGCTGCCGCAGAATCCCGTTGCACCGGAGGGTCTCATCGTCGAGGACCTGGTCGCCCGGGGACGACACCCCCATCAGCGGTGGTATCAGCAGGCGTCGGCCGCCGACGAGGCCGCGGTCGCGCTGGCCATGGAGCAGACGGCGACCACCGACCTCGCCGATCGCCCGATCGAGGCACTGTCCGGTGGGCAGCGGCAAAGGGTGTGGATCGCGCTCACCCTCGCCCAGGAGACCGACCTCCTACTCCTCGACGAACCCACCACCTACCTCGACCTCGCTCATGCCGTCGAGATCCTCGACCTGGTCCACACGCTGCGCACCGAGCACGGCAAGACGGTGGTGATGGTTCTGCACGACCTCAATCTCGCTGCGAGATACAGTGATTCGCTGTTCGTGATGAGGTCGGGCGAGATCGTCGCACACGGACGGCCCGACGAGGTGATCACCACCGACCTCCTCGAAGCGGCCTTCGGCCTGCAGTCGCACGTGATGACAGATCCGGTGTTCGGCGCTCCGATGATCGTGCCGCTGGGTTCACGCGCGGGCGCGCGCCTGCCCTGATCACCAGATTCCCGCGCCAACCAGCCAGACCGCCGTTGCCAGCAGGGCCGCGAACAGCTCGATCCCCATCGTGATCAACGCCGCCTTGGACGCCGACACGGTGCCTCGCCAGGCGGCACCCACACTGCGTGTGCGGAAGAGTTCGGCCAGCAGTGCCCCCAGGACGAACCCGATGAACAAGCCGATCACCGGGATCACGAAGAACCCGACGATACCGAGCAGCCCGCCGACCGCAATGGTGACGTTCGGGATGCCCGCGGACTTCAACGACCGGCCGGCGACCACGTACTTGACGACTTCGCCGAGCAGGATGAGCGCCGCCGCGACACCGAAGATCGCCCATGCCCAGCCTCCGACGATCGCTGCCCAGACACCGATCGCACCGACGACCAGGAGGCCGCCGGGCAGGACCGGGAAGACGATCCCGAGCAGTCCGACGAGGATGACCGCTCCGACGAGCAGTTCCCCACCCAGGGACATCGGTGGCCTGCCGGTCTAGCGCACGCTCAGTCGACCGAGGCGCGCGTCGGGTTTGGGTTTCCCGACGGTCGGGGCGGCGGCGGTCCGGCCGGGCGGCCGCCGGTCGGCGGGACGGGCCGCGGCGGCGGGCCCGCCGGTCGTGCCGGAGCACCCCGTGGCGGCATCGGCCCGCGCGGCGGAACCGGTCCCTGGCGCGGACCGGGCGGCTGCGGGGGCCCGGGGGTGCCGCGTGGCGGTGCACTGGGCCGCGAGGGTGCAGGTGGCGGTGGAGGAGGCGGCGCCGGCCGTGACGTCGTGGGCGGGACCACCGGCTCGGCCATCGGGGCCGGGGTCAACCGCTCGAACGGGCGCCCCGACACCGGGGTCACCAGTGACGCTGCGTGGACGGCACGCTGCCGGGCGACGGCGACATCGTCGGCGGTCGCGGTGATCACGCCCATCCGCCGACGATGGAAGCTCTCCGGCTTCCCGAACAGGCGGATGTCGGTCTCCGGCACCGTGAGTGCCCGGGCGACGTTCTCGAATCCGATCGCGGGCTCGTCGAGCTGGCCGTAGATCACCGCCGATGCACCCGGCGACGCCAGCGTGACGTCGACGGGCAGGCCCAGGATCGCCCGGGCGTGCATCTCGAACTCCGACAGACGCTGGGTGGCCAGGGTGACCAGACCGGTGTCGTGCGGGCGCGGGCTCACCTCGGAGAAGTAGACGTCGTCGCCCTTGACGAACAGCTCGACACCGAAGACACCCCGGCCCGCGAGCTTTCCGTCGCCGAGACCGGTGGCGATTCGTGCCGCGATGGACGTGGCCGCACCGAGCGCGTCGGTGGACATCTCGTGTGGCTGCCAGCTCTCGACGTAGTCACCGCCGACCTGCTGATGGCCGATGGGCGCGCAGAAGTGGGAGGCCAGCCGCCCGGTGGCGGGATCGATCGCCCGCACCGTCAGCAGGGTGATCTCGTAGTCGAACTCGATGAATCCCTCGACGATGACCCGCTCGCCCTGGACGCGGGCACCGGTGGTCGCGGTGTTCCAGGCCGGCCCGATGTCGGCAGGCGCGCGGACCACGGTCTGGCCCTTGCCCGACGACGACATCACCGGCTTCACCACGCACGGGAAGCCGATCTCCCCGACCGCCTCCTCGAGCTCCTCGTGTGAGGACGCGAAGAGATACGGCGACGTCGGGAGTCCGAGTTCCTCGTCGGCGAGACGTCGGATGCCCTCGCGGTCCATGGTCGCGACCACGGCTCGCGCCGTCGGGATCACCTCGGCCAGTCCGCGCTTCTCCACCTCGACGAGCGCCGGAGTCGCGATCGCCTCGATCTCGGGCACCACGTAGTGCGGTCGGTAGCGCTCGATGACGGCCATCAGCGCATCGGCATCGGTCATGTCGACCACCTCGGCGCGGTGGGCCACCTGCTGGCCGGGCGCATCGGCGTACCGATCCACCGCGATCACCTCGACGCCGAGTCGCTGGAAGGCGATGATCACCTCTTTGCCCAGTTCACCGGCGCCGAGCACCATCACCCTGGTCGCGGTCGGGCTCAGCGGCGTCCCGAGCACCGCCGGCGGTCCGACCGCGGCATGTCCCACCTGCTTCACCGGCCCGCCCTGCACCGGTGCGGCCTCCCCGTCGGCCGGCACCGACGCCTCGGAAGCACCTTGGCTGTCTGACGTCATGCCCAAATCCTACGTGCAGTTCAGTACAGGCCCGCGGCGCCCACGGAACCCTCGCTCAACCCGTGACCTCGTGCACGTAGCACCACCGCCACACCTCGCCGGGCTCGGCCGAACGCATCACCGGGTGGCCGCTCTCGTCGAAATGTGCGGTGGCGTGACGACGCGGGCTGGAGTCGCAGCATCCGACATGACCGCATGTCAGGCAGATTCGCAGGTGCGCCCAATGATGTTCGCCGAGCGCGGTGCACTCTTCGCAGGCCGCGTAGTCACCGGCGCGCGGGGCGGGATCGGCGTTCGAGTCGACGCCGTAGGTCGCCAGCTCGTCACATCGTGATCCGCCGCCCGACGATCCACCCCCACCCGTGGTCTCGGATCGATCGTCTGCCCCTCGCCGGAAGATACGCATGTATGCCATTATCCGGATCGTCGCGACCCCCGCGACGGGCGATGCCGGGATAGGTTCTTCGCGTGAGTGCATCGCTGTTGTTGGTGGCGGTGGTCGCCGTGGTCCTCGCCGCACTGTGCCGGCGTTACGGATTGTCGGCACCACTGATCCTCGTCGTGATCGGGCTGGGTATCGGCTGGATCCCCGGCACCCCCGAGGTGACGCTGGAGCCGGAGCTGGTGCTGTTCCTGATCCTGCCGCCGCTGCTCTATTCGGCCGCGCAGGAGAGCTCCTATCAGGCGATCCGCGCCAACCGCCGGGCGATCGGACTCCTCGCCATCGGCCTGCCGCTGTTCTCCACGGTGATCGTCGGACTGGTCGCCTACGCGACGGTGCCCCACCTGCCGCTCGCCGCGGCGCTGGTGCTCGGTGCCGTGGTGGCACCGCCGGACGCGGTGTCGGCGCAGGCGATCGGGCGGCGCGTCGGACTCCCCCGCCGGATCATGACCCTCCTCGGCGGCGAGAGCCTGCTGAACGACGCGACCGCCCTCACCGCCTTCCGGGTGGCCCTCGCCGCCGCGATCGGCGCGACCGCGTCGGTATGGGAGGGGTTGTCCACCTTCGCCATTGCCGCCGTCGGCGGGCTCGTCATCGGGCTGGCGGTCGGATTCGCAGTCTCCTGGCTGCGGCTCTGGCTCACCGACCCGCCGATGGAGACGGCGATCGGCCTGGTGGTGCCGTTCGGGACGTACTACGTCGCCGAGGAGATCCACGCGTCCGGTGTGATCGCGGTGGTGGTCGCGGGGCTGTTCCTCGGTCAGCGGTCGGTGCGGCTCGGCTACGCCACGCGACTGCAGGACGACGCGGTCCGCAAATCGATCGACGCCCTCCTGGAATCCTTCGTGTTCCTGCTCATCGGTCTGCAGCTGCCGTTCCTCATCCGCGGTCTCGCCGGTGAGTCGTGGGTCCAGATCGCCATCGATGCCGCAGCGGTGCTGGCCGCGACGATCCTGGCGCGGTTCCTGTGGGTCTACCCCGCCACCTACCTGCCGAGGGCCCTCTCGTCCAAGATCCGTCGGCGCGAGGAACGCCCCACGCCACGCGCGGTGTTCATCGTCGGGTGGGCCGGCATGCGGGGTGTGGTCTCGCTCGCCGCGGCCTTCGCCATCCCGCTGACCACCGACGACGGCGGACCTTTCCCGGCGCGCGCCGAGATCCTGTTCCTCACCTTCGTCGTCGTGGTCGGCACGCTGCTCCTGCAGGGCACCACCCTGGGCTGGATGATCCGCCGACTCGGCATCGGCGCCGACGACGCCGCGAAGGACCGACTGGCCTACGCGTCGGCGCAGGATCGTGCATCCCGGGAGTCCGAACGACGACTCGACGAACTGGCCGCAGAACTCCCGGAGAACGACCCGCGCAGGCATCAGGTGGCGATGTTGCGGAAGTGGGTGACCACCCAACGCAACGTCGGCTGGGAGGAACTCGGGCGTGGCCCCGAGGACATCGGCGAGAGTCCGACGGCGGCCGGTAACCGGATGCGCATGGACCTGCTGCAGATCCAGCGCAAGGTGTTCATCGAGGAGCGCGACGACGGGCATATCGACGACGAGGTCTTGCGAACCGCGTTGCGCCGGTTGGATTTCGCGGAGGGACAGATGGATCGGGAGGTCGACTAGCGTACCCTGCACCCATGTCCGAGCCGCCTCCCTTCAGCCCCACCGTGATGCTGCTGACGGTGAGCCGCGTATGGGAGGCCGCACTCGCCGAGGCGTTGAAGCCGCTGGGTCTCACCACCCGAAAGTACGGTCTGCTCGGGCACATCCGCGGGACGCCGGGCATCTCGTTCAGCGAACTCGCGCGGCGGTCCCGTATCACCGTGCAGAGCGCACACACCGCGGTGACGTCGCTGGCCGAGGCCGGGCTCGTCGACGACGGCACCGCACATGCGGGTTCGGCGTCCAGTCTCCAGGTCACCGCCGCGGGCGAGGCGCTGCTGACCCGGGTCGCGACGGAGGTCGCCCGCCTCGACCACGATTTCGCCGCACGACATCCCGACCTGACCGAGGCGCTGCGCGCCCACATGCGCAGCGTCCTCGCCGAGGGCACCTGATCGTCGCCCCGAGCGCACAGATGACACCTGAGCGCGCCACGAGGGCGGCATTCGACACGGCGGCCCGCTCAGGTGTCATCCGGGTCGGCGATCCGGGCGGCATGGACCACCGTCTCCGCGGTCCGGCCGCGGAGCGTAGTGGTCTCCTGCCGCTCCCAGCGGGCGGCCTCCGGCCCGGCCGCCTCCACCGCATGACCGGACGCCAGCGGACGCGCCGGATCCCGTTTGGCCAGCTCCGAGAGCCGCGCGCTCTCGTTCACCGCGTCGCCGATCACCGTGTACTCGAATCGTTCGATGGCGCCGACGTTTCCGGCGACCACCCGCCCGTAGCTGACACCGATGCCCGCGGCCAGATCGGGCACGTCCCGGGCGAGGCCGCCGGCGATCTGCCGGGCGGCGGACAGCGCGGCGCCTGCCGGGTCGTCGAGGTCGATCGGCGCGCCGAAGATCGCCAGCACCGCATCACCTTCGAATTTGTTCACCAGACCGTGCCGGTCCTCGACCGCCGCGACGATCACCGCGAAGAACGTGTTGAGGATCTCGACCACCTCGGTCGGGGTGTGCCGCGACGCCAGGGTGGTGGACCCGATGACGTCGACGAACACCACCGCGACGATGCGCTCGGAACCGCCGAGCTCCGGATCTCGTTGCAGCGCAGCGGCAGCCACGTCGCGTCCAACGTGCCTGCCGAAGAGGTCACGCATACGTTCACGTTCACGCAGACCACCGACCATGCTGTTGAACCCCACCTGCAGGTCGCCGAGCTCGGTGCCGTCGTACACCACGAGATCGGCGTCGGAGACCTCACCGCGCTGCACCCGGTTCATGCCGGTGCGCACGCTGCGGATGGGTGCGGTGACGCTCACGCTGATCAGCACGGTGAGCAACAGCCCGGTGGAGAGCGCGATCACCGCCAGGACCGTGACCCCGACGAAGAGATCGACCTTCGAGGTGTCGTCGCGGAAGGCACCGAAGAACACCACGAGCAGGATGCCGACGATCGGGATGGCCGAACCGACCATCCAGGACACGATCGACCGTGAACGGACGCCGCTGCGCTTGCGCCGGCCGTATCCGGCCGTGATGACCTCGGCGGCCACCGGCCGGAGCGCGAACTCGATGAGCAGGTACGAGACCGCCACCACGACAAAACCACTGAGTCCGACGACGAAGAAGGTCTTCGGGATCAGATCCGGGTCGAGAACGCCGTACATGATCGTGAACATGACGGTCGCGACGCCCCAGAGCACCCCTTGGATCAGCACCAGTTGCCACGGGGCCCGCTGCGCCCGCCGGGCGTCCTTGGCCGTCGGCTTCTGATCGCGGATCGCCCAGCGCAGATCGCGGACCACCACCACCGTGCCGAGGGCCGTCCCGACCACGAAGGCGACGACGACGTACACCGGGACGGCGATGAAGTTGACCCACCAGAGTTTCGACTGGAACACCGTCGGCTGCGGAATGCCCACCGCCGACAACGCAATCGCGAGCACCGCCCCGATCAGGTTGGCGACCACGATGAAGACGGTCAACAGCGTCTGGATGCGAATCCGCTGTTTGACACCGCCTTCCGACGCCGAGCCGAGCAGGATCGATCCATAGTCCCGGCTGCCCCGCGCCATCGCGCCCCCCTGGTTGTCGGTGTCGCTACACGATGTCGCGACGCACGATCGTCTGCTCGCGGCCGGGCCCCACACCGATGCACGAGATATGCGCTCCGGCAAGCTCTTCCAGGCGCAAGATGTAGTTCTGGGCGTTCTGCGGCAGGTCCTCGAAGCGAGTGCACTCCGAGATGTCCTCCCACCACCCGGGCATCTCCTCGTAGATCGGCTTCGCGTGGTGGAAACCGGTCTGGGTCATCGGCATCTCGTCGATGCGCTCGCCGTCGACCTCGTAGGCCACACAGATCGGCACCGTGTCCAGGCTCGACAGTACGTCCAGCTTGGTGAGGAAGTAGTCGGTGATGCCGTTGACACGCGTGGCATACCGCGCGATGACGGCGTCGAACCAGCCGCAACGACGTGCGCGACCGGTGGTCACGCCGACCTCGCCGCCCGTCTTGGCGAGATAATCGCCCCACTCGTCGAAGAGTTCGGTGGGGAACGGTCCCGATCCCACGCGGGTGGTGTAGGCCTTGAGGATGCCCAGCACGGTGGTGATCTTGTTGGGACCGATCCCGGAGCCGACCGCGGCGCCGCCGGAGGTCGGATTCGACGACGTGACATACGGATACGTGCCGTGGTCGACGTCGAGCAACGTGCCCTGCGACCCTTCCAGCAGCACCGTCTCGCCTTGTTCCAGTGCCTGGTTCAGCAGCAGCCTGGTGTCGGCGATGCGGTGCTTGAAGCCCTCGGCCTGCTCGAGCACTTCCTCGACCACCTGCGCGGGATCGAGGGCACGACGGTTGTAGATCTTCACCAGGATCTGGTTCTTCAGCTCCAGCGCGGCCTCGACCTTCTGCGCCAGGATCTTCTCGTCGAGCACGTCGGCGGCCCGGACACCGACGCGGGCGATCTTGTCCTGATAGCAGGGCCCGATGCCGCGGCCGGTGGTGCCGATCTTCTTGTTCCCCAGGAACCGCTCGGTGACCTTGTCGATCGCCACGTGGTACGGCATCAGCAGGTGCGCGTCGGCCGAGATGAGCAGACCCGAGGTGTCGACGTCGCGGTCCTCGAGGCCACCGAGTTCGGTCAGCAGCACCCCCGGATCCACCACCACGCCGTTGCCGATGACGTTCTTCACCCCGGGCGTGAGGATCCCGGAGGGGATCAGATGGAGTGCGAAGGTCTCCCCGTTCGGGAGGACGACGGTATGTCCGGCGTTGTTGCCGCCCTGATACCGAACCACCCACTGCAGCTTTCCGCCGAGCAGGTCGGTTGCCTTACCTTTGCCCTCGTCCCCCCATTGGGCGCCGATAAGCACGATCGCGGCCATGGTCGGATGCTCCTTTGAGTTGGCGCGCTGAACAACAGGCCAACCTTACTTGGTCGAAGCCGCATCCTGAGCGGTGGATACGCTATCGGTGTGCCGATTGTCCCGATCACCGAAGCGGAGACGACCGCGGAGAAGCGGGCGATCCGCGCCGCCGTCGCCGATGTCCTGATCGATCCCGACGCCTCACGGGTCGTCGTGACCCCGCTCGACGGGGCCGGGGCCGACGCCTACCTCGCCCAGGTGGTGGCCGCCCTGATGATCAGTGAACGCCTCGACGTGGAGGTCGCCTACGCGGCGCCGTCGCCGACCCGTGCCACCGCCGTCTACGGCCTGCCCCACGGCGTCGGCGCGACGGCACTCGCCGAGCGGGGCCGGGCGCAGGCCGTACCGCTGATCCGCGACGACGCGGCCACCGTACTGGTGGGCCGGGCCCGGCACCTCGGCGCCGACGACGCGAAACTGCACGGCGAGACCTACGTGGACAACGAGCGGCTCTTCACCGGCGAGGTCCGCGGGGTGGAGATCGAACCGCTGCGCGGCGCACCCGGGCTCCGGGCGCGCCTGGATCGCCCGCTGATCAACGGCCGATGGCACCTCGGACGGGCCGCGCAGACCGGCGGCACCAACATCGTCGTCGAGCGCGAGGGGACGATCACGCCGCGGGTTCTGAAGCGGTCGACGTTCTACCGGCATCATGTGGACATGAACCTGGTGTTGCTGCCATGACCACGACGACCCGCGAGATCGCCCGCGCCGTCCGCCCCGGCCCGGTCTTCCTCGGACTCGTCGTGGTGGCGGTCATCGGCGGGTGGATCGTGGCCGGTTCCGCGCCCGGACGCAATCTCGGGTCGGTCGGCGGGACACTGCTCGTCGTCCTCGCCGGCTGGGTGATCTCGCTGTGCCTGCACGAGTTCGCCCACGCGGTCACCGCGTTCCGGTTCGGCGACCGCAATGCCGAACTGCGCGGCTACCTCACCCTGAACCCGTTGCGCTACACCCATCCGGCGCTGTCCCTCGGACTGCCGCTGCTGATCATCCTGTTGGGCGGCATCGGCTTTCCCGGCGGCGCGGTCTACGTGAACCAGCACGGGTTCACCCGTGTGCAGCGGACGATCGTGTCGCTGGCCGGCCCGGCGACCAACGCACTGCTCGGCGTCGCGCTCCTGCTGACGGTCCGGTTCGCCACGCCGGACTCCTACGGAGCGCAGGGGTACGGTTCGCCGTCGAACGTCCTCTACATCGTCGACGGGCTGAACCTGTGGGCCGCGTTGTCGATGCTGGCCTTCTTGCAGATCACCGCCGCGGTGCTGAACCTGCTGCCGGTGCCCGGTTTCGACGGCTACGGCGCGATCGACCCGTACCTGTCGGATCAGACCCGCGCGTCGGTCGCCAAGATCGCACCGTACGGATTCCTGATCGTCTTCGCGCTGCTGTTCATCCCGTTCCTCAACCGCGCGTTCTTCGACCTCGTGTATTGGCTCTTCGGCCTGTCCGGGGTGCCGAGCGTACTCGCGTCCTACGGCTGGGATCTGTTCGTCTTCTGGCGGTAGAGGCCAGCAACGGATGCAGGCACTTCGCCGTGGGTCTCGGTGACCGGCTCGTCGTAGACGACTCGCATCGGGATGTGCCCGGTCCAGCCGGCCGCCTCCCCGTCCGAACCCGGCCCACCCGACCGCGCCTTGGCCAACCATTGCCCGTCGACGATGGGCAGAGCCAGGATCACGGTGGCCGACAACTCCTTTCGCGTGTGGTCGCGGACCTCGGCACTGCGACCGGGCAGCACCGTGTCGGAGAAGACGTCGAGGGCGCGCGCGGCATCGGACGGGTCGACGCGCTCGAGCGCGCCGCGCACGACCACCGACCGGTAGTTCATCGAGTGGTCGAACAGGGTGCCGGCGACGACGAGGCCGTCGACGACGAAGGCGGTGAACGTCGCATGCGCACCCGCGGCGACCTGCCGCAGCGCGCCCGCCCCCGAGGAACCGTGGATCAGGAGCCGGTCGCCGTCGCGGGCCACCAGCATCGGCACCGACCACGGGAACCCGTCGTCGGAGACGGTGGACAGCACACCGACGTGGGCTTCGTGGAGAACCTCGTCGAGCAGCGCACGATCACCGGCGCGATCGGGTTTGCGGGTGAGGGATGTCAGGTCGGCGTCGTCGGGCATGGAAGCCAGCATGACCGGACCGCCGCGGATTGTCAGCCGGGTTTCCCGCCGCGGCGCTACCACCGCAGTTCGTCGTGGCACCGCTCCCGCACGTCGTGCGGATCGACCTGGATGGTGGCGTGCTCGAGACCGTGCCGGGTGAGCACGGCCTGGGCCGCGGTCAGCACCGCGCGATTGGATCCGTTGCTGCCCAGGTGGACCGTGGCCACGTCCATGCCGGTGGTGAGCGTCCAGACGTGCAGGTCGTGAACGTCGTCGACGGACGGGATCGCGGCGAGCTCCTGTCGCAGTTCGTCGACGTCGATGTGCGGGGGCGCCTGCTGGTTGAGGATGCGCAGCGCCTCCAGCGCCAACCGCACGGCGCGCGGGACCACCCACAGAGCGATGAGGACGGCCACCACGACGTCGGCGTAACCCCACCCCGTGGTCAGCGCGACCACACCGGCGATCAGCACCCCAACGCTGCCGACCGCGTCGGCGAGGACCTCGAGGTAGGCACCGCGGACCGCGATCGATTCCTGTGCGTCCGCGCGCAGCAGAAGCATCACGGCGAGATTGACCGCCAACCCGATCAGGGCGACGACGATGAGGGTGAGGCCGGGCACCTGCGGGTCGGTGCCGAGCCGTTCCACCGCCTCGTAGAGCACGAAGGCCGCGACCCCGATCAGCAGTACGGCATTCGCGACGGCGGTGAAGACCTCGGCACGGTGCCAGCCGAAACTGCGGTCATCGGTCGTGGCACCGTGTTTGGCCAGCAGCAGCGCGACCAGACCCATCACGAGGGCGACGACGTCGGTCAGCATGTGTCCGGCGTCGGCGATCAGGGCCAACGAATCGACCAGCAGCCCCACCACGAGCTCGACGACGAAATAGCCACCGATGATCACGACGGCAACGGCCATCGGCCAGATCCGGCGATTCGCCACGGATCCGGTCGTCTCGGCGTGCGTGTGTGAGTGTGAGTGGCCCATTTGTCGTCAATATATGCGCGTTTTCGCATATATGACAAGAGGTAACCCTAAGTTGTCGCCGGTTTCCCGCGGTGGGAGCGATTCAGCGCAACGTGGCCATCGCCGACGACCGGCGCAGTCCGGCGATCATCAGCATGTCGATCAGCAGCGACCGCAGTTCAGCCATCACCGCCGTCTCCGACAGCGTGCTGCCTGCGACGAGCTCGGCCTTGGCCTTGCGCGCGACCGTGCGGATCACCCGCGCGGCGTCGGCCTGATCGGGTTCCTCGCCCGGTTTGGCGATCATCATCTCGCGCAGCACCTCGAAGGCCTCCGCGACGTCGGCGATGATGTCGACGATCTCGGGTCGCAGGGGTTCGTCGCGCTGGGTCATGCCGAGTGCCCGCCGCGCGATGATCCGGAAATTTCGGACGGCGTTGTCGATGGGGTCGGCCGTCGCCGAGATGCGAGCGAGGCGTTCGCGCGCGTTCCAGTACAGCGGCGACAGCGTGCTCACCTCGCGACCGCCGCGCATGTCGGCACGCATCTCGTTGATCGCGTCCTGCGTGCCGCGAGCGGAGACGAGCGCGGCGGTGACCGTCTCGGCATCCATGTCGCGCAGCCCGGCGACCAGGGTGCGGGCCGAGTCGCGCATCGTCGCGAGGAGGCCAGCCGCGTCGCGGCGGGCCCGGTGGGCCGGGTTGACCGGGAACAGCGCCACGATGATCATCCCGACCACCCCACCGATCAGTGCGTCGATCGCGCGGTGGAACCCGCCGATGCCCCCGGGTGGAAGCAACGTCGCGACCAGGACGCCCGACGACGCGGCCTGCATCGGGATCAGCGGCCCGTTGTCGAGGAACACGGCCACCGACATCGCCAGCGCGACGACCACCATGATCTGCCACGTACCCGACCCGATCTGCGAGACCAGGACGTCGCCGATGAGGATCCCGAGCGTGACGCCCGCGACGAGTTCGACCGACCGGCGCCACCGTTTACCCAGCGACAGGCCGAGTGAGACGACGGCGGCGATCGGCGCGAAGAACGGCTGCGGATGGCCGAAGATGTTCACGGCGATCCACCAGGCCGCGCCTGCGGCCAGCGCGCACTGTGCGATGGGGACCAGCGACAACCAGAGTCGCCGAACCCGCTGCCGCACCGGCGGCGGTAATCCGTTCAGCCGTCGGCGCAGCCAGTCGGTCAAGCGAGTCCGAGGTGCTGTGCCGCCGTCGGGTCACTGTCGTTGAGGAGGTCCAGACAGCGCAGATATTCGTCTTCTTCACCGACCGATCGCGCGGCGCGCGCAAGCGCACCGACACAGCGCAGGAAGCCCTGGTTGGGCTCGTGGCTCCACGGCACCGGGCCGAAACCCTTCCAGCCGTGCCGGCGCAGCTGGTCGAGGCCACGGTGATAGCCGGTGCGCGCATACGCGTAGGCCTCGATCACCTTCGGCGTACCGGCTCCGGCGTCCGCCGCCGCCAGGGCCGCATCGGCCAGGTACGCCCACGCGATCGAGGCGGTGGGGTGGGCGGCCGCGGTGTCGGCCGGATCTGCTCCGTTGAGCAGGTCCGATTCGGCCTCGTCGTCGCCTGTGAGCAGGACCGGCTGCGGTCCGAGCAGATCTCCGAAGGAAGTCACGCCTACATTGAATCACTCCAGAACCGCAGGAGTGCCCTGGCCGCGTGCGGCGTCGACGGATCGTCGGCCATCCGACCGGGGTACGTCACAGACCACCGAGTACTGCACACAGGTGGGATTCGCTAGGGTGAGTGGCGCGATCGACCACAGCGCAACCGACTCGGCGGTGTGACGGCGGGTACTCGGGGCGGCGACCACATCGATTCGGGAGAAGGCGGGGTGTTCAACACGATGCCTCCATCACGGGACGACCAGGACTCATTGCTAGGCCGCGCCCGTTCCGCGTGGCGCAATCGCGGTAAAGACCACGCGGCACAGACCGGCCGCCGCGGCCCGGATGATTCCTGGGTCGCCAGTACGAAGGGCGACGACGCAGCGGTGACCGACGCGACGAACGACGAGGGTGTGACCGACACGTCGGCAGACGACTCTGCGACACAGGACTCTGCGACTCAGGACGAGACGGCCCAGGACGAGGCGGTCGAGGAGACGACGTCCGCCGAGACCGCGGACACGACGTCGAGCGACGACGCGGAGCCCGAGTCAGACGGCACGCCCGGTGAAGCCGACAACCCGGCCACAGAGGACGATTCGGCGACTGAAGAGCCGTCGGCCGAAGCTGCCGCGGCACCAGACGACGCCGAACCAGAGGACGCCGAATCAGAGGGCGCCCAGCCGGGTGAGGCGACGGACTCCCCCGACACCGAGGCGGCATCCGAGGCCGCTCCCGACAAATCGCAACCGGCCGCCGCCGAGCAGACCACGGACCAGACCCCGGAGCAGACCACCGACGCCCCCAAGGCGGCCCGTCCGAAACCCAAGGGCGGACGCGGGATCGACTCGGCCACCAAGGTGATCCGCCGCGAGGACCTGCCCGACATCAGCGAACTCGAGGACCTCGAGAACATCGAGGCGGAGGGCGGTGCCGAGGCAGAGGCAGAGGCAGAGAAGTCCGCCACCGACCGCGGCGAGAAAGCCCCGTCGGACACACCCAAGACGAAGCGGTCGGGTATCGGTCCGAGCGATTCGGCGACGACGGTGATCCAGCGCGGTGATCTCCCCGATTCCGCAGACCTCGACGACCTGTCCGAGATCGACGCGCTCGGCGGCGGCGCCGAGACCGCCGCGGCCACGGCCGACGCCGACAGCAACAGCGATCACGCCGACAGCAACGACGACCAGGCTGCGGACGGGTCCACCAAGGCCTTCCCCACCGGCACCGACACCACCGGGACCACCGCCGAGCCGACGGAATCCGACGATGCCGAGACCCGGCCGGTGACCAAGGCTGCCGCGGCAACGGCAGCAGCAGGTGCGGCAGCAGCGGGCGGAGCGGCAGCGGGCGCGGCCGGCGGCACCACGTCGGCAGCCCAGGGCTGGTCCACCACCGCCCACAAGCCGACCGTCTACCCCGGCAAGGACGACACGTCGAAGCCGAAGCCCGCCAAGGAGTCCTCCGGTAGTCGTCGCTGGCCACTCCTCGTCGGTGCCGCCGTGGTGGTCGTGATCGCCGTGATCGGCGGCATCTTCGCGTACATGAACCTGCGTGCCCCGGCCCCGGCCGACGAGGCCGCCGACGTCGCGAAGGACTTCTCCACGGCGCTGTACGAAGGTGATCTGAGCACCCTGCGCTCGACCACCTGCGGTGAACGCCACGAGTTCTACACGACGATCAGCGATGCCGATTTCCAGAAGATCTACGACGGCCAGAAGACCCGGAACGAACTCATCCAGGTCAATGACGTCAAAGCCGTCAAGGTCACCGGCGACGGCGATCAGGCCGTGGTCGAGGTGTCGGCGCAGCACAGCAGCAAGCCGGACGCACCCCAGACCGTCACCATCAATCTGCAGAAGTCCGGCGATGATTGGAAGGTGTGCACGCCTCAGTGACCGGCAACGGACCGACCACCCGACTGCCACATCTCAACACCTCGCCACAACGCGACACCCCGTCACAGCACGACACCCCGGCACGACGCGACACCTGGGTTCAGCACAACGCCCCGCCGCCCCGGAGTCCGCACGCCCCACATCCGCACGACGCACCGCCGCAGGCCTACTTCGAGCCCGCGACGCATCCACTGCGCATCGAGCGACGGACCACCAGGACCACGCCGCCGCCACGTCTGCACCGACGTCGGATCGATCCCGCCGTGGTGGTCGCCGCAATCGTCATGATCGCCCTCGCCGTCGGGGTCGTCGTCGGTCTCGTGACGCTCTGATCCGACCCACACCCCCGCCGACAGCAACCGGAATCCCGCCGACAGCAACCGAACCTTCGCCGAGAGCAACCGGAACTCCGCCGACAGCAACACCTTTCCCACAGCACACCGACCTCCCGCCGGATAACACCCCGAGACGCCGACAGCGCCCGGCCGTGAGCCGGACGCTGTCGGTGATACGCGGCGCCGGTCCGGAGACCGACGAGCAGGCGGGTCGGATCAGGCGCTGATCGACTTGCCCGTCGACTTCAGGTCGGTACACGCCTCGACGACACGCTCGGACATCGACGTCTCGGCCTTCTTCGACCACACGCGCGGATCGTAGGTCTTCTTGTTGCCGACCTCACCGTCGACCTTGAGCACACCGTCGTAGTTCGAGAACATGTGGCCCGCGACCGGACGGGTGTAGGCGTACTGGGTGTCGGTGTCGACGTTCATCTTGACGACGCCGTAGCTGAGCGCCTCCTCGATCTCGCTCTTCAGCGAACCCGAACCACCGTGGAAGACGAAGTCGAACGGCTTGCTGCCGTCGGCCAGCCCGAGCTTCTTGGTCGCGACCTCCTGGCCGGTGCTCAACACGTCGGGGCGGAGCTTCACGTTGCCGGGCTTGTACACGCCGTGCACGTTGCCGAAGGTGGCGGCGAGCAGGTAGCGGTTCCCCGAGTCGCTCGCGCCGAGGGCCTCGAGCGTCTTCTCGAAATCTTCCGGGGTGGTGAACAGCTTGTCGTTGATCTCGGCCTCGACGCCGTCCTCTTCACCGCCGACAACGCCGATCTCGATCTCCAGGATGATCTTCGCCGCGCCCGCCTTGGCGAGCAGATCCTTGGCGATCTCCAGGTTCTCGCCGAGCGGGACCGCGCTGCCGTCCCACATGTGCGACTGGAACAGCGGGTTCTGGCCCGCGTCGACGCGCTCCTGCGAGACCGCGAGCAGCGGACGGACATAGGTGTCCAGCTTGTCCTTCGGGCAATGATCGGTGTGCAGGCCGATCGTCACGTCGTACTTCGCGGCGACCACGTGCGCGAACTCGGCCAGCGCGACGGCGCCGGTCACCATGTCCTTGACGCCGAGTCCGGAGCCGAACTCCGCACCACCGGTCGAGAACTGGATGATGCCATCGCTACCCGCGTCGGCGAATCCTTTGATGGCGGCATTGATCGTCGACGACGACGTGCAGTTGATGGCCGGGAAGGCGTATCCGCCCTTCTTGGCCTTGTCGAACATCTCGGCGTACTGCTCGGGGGTTGCAATCGGCATTTCTCGTCCTCCAACCGGATCGGTTTCGCAGTCGTGGTTCACGCTGTCGCAGCGGTCACTCCCGTTCAGTATGGCAAGTGCCGTCCTCGCGCGTGCGACGCCTGGTGCCCAGGCGATGTGACGCAGCGCAATGACCGATATGTCGGATTGTCGGTACGATGGCCGGCGATGTCCACGAACCCGACGACCGCCGAGACCCCCCTCTCCTCCTCACCCGGGCCCGACACCCCCACCGGCCCCACCGACCGGCCGGGCCGACCACGAGCCGTCGCCGCCAACGTGATCCGTGGAGCCCTCATCGGTGTGGCCGAGACCGTGCCCGGCGTATCGGGCGGCACGGTCGCCCTCGTGTCCGGCATCTACGGCCGGCTCATCGCATCGGTCAAACATGTCCTCGACATCCCGCGACTGCTCGTCACCAGAGGCGACTGGCGCACCAGCGCGCGGCAGGTCGACTGGTGGCTGCTGCTCCCGGTCTGTCTGGGCATGGCCGTGACGGTCTTCTTCATCGCGGGCGTCATGGAGAGTTTCGTGACCGATCAGCCGGTCGCCTCCAAGGCGCTGTTCATGGGCATGATCGCGACGTCGGTGATCGTCCCGTTCCTGGAGATCGACAACGGGGCGCTGACCAGGCGCCCGGCCAGACTCCGGGCGGTCGGTGTGTTCGCCGCCGCCGCCGTGGCCGCGTTCGCGCTCACCTCGCTACCCCGGTCCGAGATCGTCGACCCACCCCTCATCCTCACCTTCGGTGCGGCGGCTATCGCTGTCTGCGCCCTGGTGCTCCCCGGCGTCTCCGGCTCGTTCTTCCTCCTCGTGGTCGGGATGTACGCGCCGACGCTGGCCGCCGTCGACACGATGGACATCCGCTACCTGGCCGTGTTCGCCCTCGGCGCGCTGGTCGGGCTCATGTCGTTCGTCCGTGCGCTCGAATGGCTCCTGGAGAACCACCACACGGTCGCCATGGTCGCCGCGGCCGGCCTGTTGTCGGGCTCGCTGCGCGCGCTCTGGCCGTGGCAGACCGACGACGGCGGACTGCTGGGTGTCGGCGACGACTGGCCGATTGCGCTGATCCTGTTCGCGGTGGGCGCCGCGGTCGTCGGCGTGGTCGCGCTCGTACAGCGCCGCCTCTACATCGCCGACGCCTCGGCGGTTGACGTCGAGCATCGCGACGCCAGGTACTCTGGGGCCCCGTGATCGACTCCGCGCTCGCCCAGACCACGACGAACGTCGCCCTCATGCCGGGATTCCTCGACCCGGTGACCCTCCTCGGCTATTTCGGCGCGTGGGCCTTCTGGGGCCTGCTGCTGGTGATCCTGATCGAGTCCGGAGTCCTGTTCCCGGTACTCCCCGGTGACTCGCTGCTGTTCGTGGCAGGCATGGTGGTCGCCGCAGGCGGCAAGGAGGGCATCGACAAGTTCGCCTCCCTGTGGCAGTTGCTGATCTTCGTCCCGATCGCCGCCATCATCGGCGGACAGATCGGCTACTGGATCGGCCGCTACGTCGGCACCAACATGTTCAAGCCGGATGCCCGCTTCCTGAAGGAGAGGTATCTGACCGAGGCCCACGAATTCTTCGACCAGCGCGGCCCGATCACCATCTTCCTGGCCCGCTTCGTGCCCATCGTCCGCACCATCGCCCCGATCGTGGCGGGCGCGGCGCGGATGAAGTACTCGGTCTTCATCATCTACAACGTCGCGGGCGCCATCGTCTGGGGCGCGGGCATCGTGCTGCTGGGATATTGGCTCGGCCGTTTCGAATTCGTCCAGAACCTCATCGAGCCGATCTTCATCGTGATCGTGCTGCTGTCGGTGTTGCCGATGTTCATCGAGTGGTACCGCAGGCGCCGTTCGGCGAAGACCGACGCCGGACAGCAAGCGAGCTGATCATCGGTTGAATCGTGCGCCGGTTTCCGGCACCCGATTCAACACCGCCGTCCGCTCAGGGCGACACCGCGTACGCCGCGGCGAGATCGATGCGCAGCCAGCCGCCGTTCGGCCCCGACTGATCGAGCGGGTAACCACTTCGGATCGCCGTGCGACGCAGGATGTCCAGACGCTGCGCGTCGGTCAGCCCTGGGAACCGGCTACGCAGGAGGGCCGCGGCCGAGGCGGGGATCGCGTTGCGCTGTCCGGGCGACACGACCGGGAATCCGTACGTCATCATCCCGCGATGCTCGGTGACCGCCTGCTGCGTGGTCAGGTACGGGTTATCGCGGGCGATGAAGTCGTTGAGCGGCATGCCGATCGAGCGTCCGAGTTGGGCACGCAACTGCGCACCTGCCTGGTCGACGAGACGGGCGAACCGCGGGTCGGCCAGCCGGGCGGCGGCGATGTCGGTGCCCATGATCCGGCCGCTCATCACGTCCAGCGGATAGTGCACGCCGAGGACCATGCGGCTCCGGCCGATCTCACCGGCTCGCGCGATGATCTGCGGACCGAGCTCGGGCAGCCAGTACGCCAGCAGCGCGCCCTTCCAATAGGCCATGCTGGTGTGGCCCGATGGGTAGGAGCCGTTGTTCACGAGGTCTGCGTAGAGGTCGCCACCCGGCTTGTTGTATTTCTTGATCGAGTTGGGCGCCACCACGAACGGTCGTGGATTGTCGTAGTACTCCTTCTCCAGGAGTGTCGTGCCCAGCGGGAGCCCCGCCCGAGCCGTGTCGCCGCCGGCCAGTGCATCGACCTTGGGCAGCTTGCCCGCCGCGAGCAGCTGACGGAAGACGGTCCCCAATCGGTCGCCGAGGGCGTCGGACAGCGACACCAGCCGGTCGTCGTAGTTGATCGAGATGGCGTCGGCCTGCTGCGCACGGGTCGCGGAATTGTTGATTCCCTTCACCATCTGCAGGTTCGACGCGATGATGTCCGGACGATCCCGTCGAAGCCCCGCGAAGCCGTCGAGGACGGGGATGTAGGTGCCCGACGGCGGTACGTCGGAGGCGTACGGACCGACGAGCTCGGCGGGGGTGAACGGGGCCGGGGTGGTCACCGTCGGGGCTGCGGTGGCCACGCCACTCGCGACCAATCCCGTGACGAGGAGAATCGGGGTCAGGACAGAGATGATCGCAGAGCGCAACCGCAGAGTCGACACGGCTGGTAACTCTTCCCCGGTCGTGTTGATTGCGCAAGTGAACGATCGGTTACGGTGTGCGGCACAGCAGCGCGCGTGCGCGGCAGACCCGAGGTGATCGATGAGCAGCACCACCGCACATGTCACACAACTGTGGCGGCACCCGGTGAAGTCCATGGCCGGAGAACAACTCGAGACCGCCACAGTCGGCCGTCGAGGCGTGCTGGGCGACCGACTGTGGGCACTGCACGACGTGGAACGCGACACCACCATCTCGGCGCGCCGATTGCCCGCGGTCCTGCGCTTCGCCGCCCGCTACGTGAGCGCTCCCGGCCCCGACGCCGGACCGGGACATGCACCGACCGTGATCGTGACGGCCCCGGACGGCACCGAACACCGCAGCGACGATCCCGGCATCCACGCGGCTCTGTCGTCGCGACTCGATCGCGACGTACGCCTGGTCCCGCTGCCCGACGATCCGCGTGCGCATCGGCTTCCGTGGCGAGAGCGTCTCGGGACCCTGACCCCCGGCGCCCTCGCCCGTGATCTCGGGATCGCCCCCGACGAGAAGATGCCGAAGATCTCGGACATGAACGCGAGAGCACTCGCCACTCTGGCCCGGAATGCCACTCCGCCAGGGAGTTTCGTCGATCTCTGCCCGGTGCATCTGATCAGCGAGGCGAGCACCGACACCATCGCCGACGCCATCGGCGAGGATCACGTGGACCCGCGGCGCTTCCGCCCGAACATCATCGTCGCCGGAACCGCGAGCGGACTCCCGGAGGCCGAATGGCCCGGGGCCACGATCGATCTCGGCAACGCGCGATTGCACGTCGTCATGAAGACGGTGCGCTGCGTGGTCCCGAGTCGGGAGCACATCGACCTGCCACTCGACAAGCGGCTGACCCGGGCGGTCGCCTCGACCTCCGACCGCTATCTCGGTGTCTACGCCGACGTCGTACGGTCCGGTGAGATCCGCGTCGGGAACACGCTCACCGTGACGCCACCTCGGCCGCCCAACCGCTTACAGCGCCTCGCGGGCACCGGACGCACTCTGGCCCTCGACAGCGCGAACCGGGCCGTCGAACTCCTGCGGCGTCCCTGAGCCGCACCCCCGCGCCGACTTCCGGCCACTGCGCCTGGTCACCAGGCCCGATCGAGATCCGCGTGCTGCCGAACCCAGGCGTGCATCGCAATGCCCGCTGCCACACCGGCATTGATACTCCGCGTCGACCCGAACTGCGCGATCGACACCGTGAGGTCGGCGTGACGTTGGGCATCGTCGCTCACTCCGGGCCCCTCCTGGCCGAAGAGCAGGACGCATTCGCGGGGGAGGTCGGCGGTCTCGAGTGGCCGTGCCCCCGGTGTGTTGTCCACCGCGACGACGGCGATCCCCTCTCCGCGCGCCCAATCGATGAGGTCGGCGACCGACTCGTGGTGCATCAGATGCTGATAGCGGTCGGTCACCATGGCCCCGCGACGATTCCAGCGCCGTCGGCCGACGATGTGCACGGCGGCCGACGCGAACGCGTTCGCCGTCCGGACCACCGTCCCGATGTTGGCGTCGTGCGCGAAGTTCTCTATCGCCACGTGGAACGGATGCCGACGGGCGTCGATGTCGGCCACGATCGCCTCGCGTGTCCAGTAGCGGTAGGCGTCGACGACGTTGCGGGTGTCACCGTCGGCCAGTAGCTCGGGATCGTATCGGGGATCTGTCGGTGCAGGCTCATCCCGCTCGTCGGCCCACGGCCCGACGCCCACCGCCGGTCCCGACCGTGGTTGCCACTCGGTCGGCCCGGGCTCGTCCACGCCTCAGGCCAGTCCGAGGTCGCTCAACCCGAGCAGCGAGCGGTACGGCACGCCGAGGGCGCCGATCACCTCGTCGGCACCGGTGGCGCGGTCCACCACGGTGGCCACGCCGACGACCGTCGCCCCGACCTCTCGGGCGGCTTCGACTGCGGCCGACGGCGACGCGCCGGTGGTGGATGTGTCCTCGACGATCAGGACGTTCCGTCCGGCGATGTCGGGCCCTTCGATCCGACGCTGCATACCGTGGGTCTTGGCCGCCTTGCGCACCACGAACGAATCGATCTCACGGCCGGGCGCGTGCATGATCGACGTCGCAACCGGGTCAGCGCCGAGGGTGAGCCCGCCGACAGACAGATAGTCCCAGTCGGCGGTGAGCTCACGCATGAGGCTGCCGATCAGACGGGACGCCTCGTGATGCAACGTCGCACGGCGCAGGTCGACGTAGTAGTCGGCCTCCTTGCCCGACGACAACGTCACACGACCGCGCACCACGGCGAGTTCGGTGACCAGCTCGGCCAGTCGGGAACGTCCATCTTCGTTGACGCTTGGCGGCACAGGCGCGGACATGTCACGGCTCATTTCTCGCTGATGGTTTCCGGTGCGTGACGGACCGTCCGCAGGTCAGCTGCGGCGATGACGATTGGGGCGGTCCGTCGGGGCGTTGGTACCCGGGGGCATATCGTACGGCCGCGCGGGACGTCCACCTGCCGGTGGTGGCGTCGCGGCGCCCTCCCCTGGTTCCGCGGGCGGTCGCGGCCCTCCGGGTGCCTGGGTCGGCGGCTGCGACGGACGACGGACCGGCATCGGCTGCATCCGCCGGCCGCCGGTCGACGGTGGCGCCGACTTCGGCGCCGAGGGCGGAGCGGAATCCGGCACCGCGCTCCAGGCCCGCGTGGGTGCCTGCGGTGCGGGTTCGTCGGCAGGCGCGTTGTCGGCGGCCGCGATGCGCGCACGACGCTGCTTGTCACGCATGTTCTCGGTCTTCTCGTCCGCGAGCTCGGCACGAGTCGGTCCGTGCGGATCGCGCGGGTCCGGGGCGTCCTGCGGATCGTTGACCGGCGGCAACACCCGCAGCAGATCCGCGAACCGCCGGACCACCTCGAGTCCGGTGTCGAGGTGATCGGTGTCGGTGGTCAACGGCATCGAGCCGAGCACCCAGTTCCCCTCGTTCCACAGCACCTCGATGTAGGACGGCGTGGTGTTCGCCAGCGCCACCATCCGCCGATCACACACCCGGCGGGCCACATCAAGGTTGTTGGAGAACATCACCCTCGGGCCCATGGCTCCGAGCAACTCGACGTCCTCTTCGGCCGGGGCGAGTACGTCCTCGTGCCGTAGGTCGACCACCACGGACGACGCGACCGCGCGGCGGACCGCCACCACGGTCGCGGTGTCGACGAGGTCGAACACCGCGGCCTCCGCACCGGAGTAATGACCGAATGCGACATCCTGGACCTCGACGTGGTCCGGCACGTTCATCGTCGCGCGATGAAAGACCTTGCGCAGTTTGGTATCCGACTCACGGAACTTGAACTCGTGCTGATCTCCCCAGACCGCGCGCTGATGCCGCGCAACACTGGAACGCTGGTGATCCAGCCACAACAGGGCGCCGGCACCGGCCAGCGCCAACACGGCGATCACGAAATACACGATGGTCATCGCGCTACAGCCTACTATCGCCGCCGCCGCGACCTGTGCTCACGACATAACCTCGCTCCTTGTCGACGATGTTTTCCAGCACTTCGGACGGGGATCGCCCGTCCGAACCGAGGTAACGGCGCAGATTCGCCAGGAACAGCCGGGCGAGTTCGTTGCGCCAGCCGACCACGTCACCGCTCATGTGCGCCGAGATCGCGACATTGTCCATCGCCCAGAGCGGACTGGACGGATCGAGAGGTTCGTCGGTGAACACGTCGAGCGAGGCCGCACCGATCTCGCCTGCCGACAGCGCCTCGATCATCGCCGGCTCGTCGACGAGCTGGCCGCGCCCGACGTTGATCAGATGGGCGTCGTCGCGCATCGCCCGGAGAACGGTCGCGTCGATCATCCGATCGGTCTGCGGCGTCAGCGGCGCGATCGCCACCACATTGTCGAAGTCACCCACAAAGGAGGCGAGATCCGACGTCGGCAGCACGGTGCCGAAGTCGGCGTCGGATTCGCGCGACGTCCGGCCCGCTCCGGTCACTCGCAGACCCACGGCGCTCAGCAACCGGGCGGTCGCCCGACCGATCCCCCCGGTGCCGATCACCAACGCAGACGACCCCTCGGTCCGCGCGGTCTCCCGATGGCGCCACACCCGCTCCGACTGCAAGGCCTTGGAAAGGTGTAACTGCTTGTCCCGAGCCAAGATCGACGCCAAGACGAACTCCGCGATCGGCCGGTCGAAGACGCCTGCGGCGTTGGTGACCACCACATCCGCCGAACGCAGATCGTCGAACAGCAACGAGTCCACGCCCGCCGCACATACGTGGACCCACCGCAGGTCGGCGGTCGCGGGACCCCAATTGTCTTTCAGCGCACGCGAAAAGAAGTCCCACACGAGCAAGATGTCGGAGCCGGGCAGCGCATCGGGAAGCGTGTCGGCGGTGCAGTTCCGGATGGTCGCGAGGTCGGCGATCTCGTCCAGGTTGGTCGGTGGCGGGACCCCCGGGGCCCCGAGGAGTGCGATGGTCGGTCGTTTGGTGGCCACGCCCCACCGTAACCAGATCCCTCGCCCCGCCGCCTCCGAGCGCGCCCCACACCCCCGCCGCCGAAGCACCCGATTCACCACTGAGAGCATCACCCCGAACCCGGGCCCCTGAGTTCCGTCCCGGCCCGGGCCCCTCCGCCCGGGTCGACCTGTCCCAGATGACACCTCAGCAGGCCACCGTGTCGATATCCACCTCGACGTGACGCTCGGGTGTCATCTGGGACACCCATCTGTGGCGAGGCCACAGCCCACCCTTGGCGCACTGTCGAATTGTTGACAATCCGACGATCGACCGTCACCGTGGACGCATGACCGTCACCGCCGAATCCATGCAGACCGCCCAGACCGCGACGCTCAGCCCCGCGCTCAAACAGGCCACGCCCGTCGTGGTCGACCATGCGCTCGGCTCGTGGATTCACGGCACGGACGGCAACGACTACCTCGACTTCACCACCGGCATCGGTGTCACCAGCACCGGGCACTGCCACCCACGCGTCGTCGCGGCCGCCCAGGAGCAGTGCACCAAGATCATTCACGCCCAGTACACGACCGTGATGCACCCGCCGCTGCTCGAGCTGACCGAGAAGCTGGGACACGTCCTGCCACTCGGTCTCGACTCCGTCTTCTATGCGAACTCGGGGTCGGAGGCCGTCGAGGCGGCGATCCGCCTCGCCCGCATGGCCACGGCACGCCCGAACATCGTCGTGTTCCAGGGTGGGTTCCACGGGCGCACCGTGGCCGCTGCCAGCCTGACCACCGCGGGGACCAAGTTCTCCGCAGGCTTCTCGCCGCTGATGGCCGGCGTCCACATGTCGCCCTTCCCGTACGCCTACCGCTATGGCTGGGACACCGACACCGCCGTCGACTTCGCGCTGCGCGAGCTCGACTACCTTCTGCAGTCGCGGGTCGCGCCCAACGACACCGCCGCCTTCCTCATCGAGCCGGTACTCGGCGACGGCGGCTACCTGCCGACGCCGCCGCGCTTCCTGGAAGGACTGCGTGAGCGCGCGGACCGCCACGGCATCGTGCTCATCCTCGACGAGGTGCAGGCCGGCTTCGGCCGCACCGGCAAGTTCTGGGGTCATCAGCACGCGGCCGACCTCACCCCCGACATCGTCATCACCGCGAAAGGCCTGGCCTCCGGGTTCCCGATCTCCGCGATCGCCGCATCGACCGAGCTGATGAGCAAGGCCTGGCCGGGCTCGCAGGGCGGCACCTACGGCGGCAATGCGGTGGCCGCGGCGGCCGCCGTCGCCACCATCGACGTGATCCATGACGAGAACCTCGTCGACAACGCACGGGTCCGGGGCGAGCAGATGCTCGCCGGGCTACAGCAGATCGCCACCGGCTTCGACGCGATCGGCGACGTCCGCGGTCTCGGCCTGATGGCCGGCATCGAGTTCGTCACCGGCGGTGACGGCACCACGCCGGTTCCCGATGCGGCCGCCGCCGCGGCCGTCCAGCAGGCCACCACCCGGCACGGCCTGTTGACCCTCACCTGCGGGCCCGCAGGCAATGTCGTGCGGTTGATCCCCGCGCTCGTGGTCACCGAGGACGAGATCGCGACGGGCCTCGAGCGATTCGCCGCCGCCCTGTCAGACGTGCTCCCACGCGATACGCTCGGTTGAGATGACACATGCCCCCACCGCCGGCGGTACGCAGACCGATGTCGCCGGAGACCTCGACGCCCTCGGCGTCGAGGTCGACTCCTCGTCGCGGCGTCTCGCGGAGTACTCCTACGACGCCTCCAACTACCGGATCCGTCCGGTCGCCGTGGTGTTCCCCCGCGACGCCGACGATGTGGCGCGCACGGTGTCGTACTGCCACAGCCATCGCATCCCCCTGATCCCGCGTGGGGGCGGCACCTCGATGGGCGGCAACGCCATCGGCCCCGGCATCGTGATGGATCTGTCCCGGTACATGAACCGGGTTCTGTCGGTGGACACCGAATCCGGGACGGCCGTCGCGGAGTCCGGCATCGTCCTGACGACGCTCGCGGCGCAGGCGCGCGCCGCCACCGACGGCCGCCTCACGTTCGCGCCCGACCCGTCGTCGGCGTCACGGGCCACTCTGGGCGGGGCAATCGGCAACGATGCGTGCGGGAATCACTCTGTGCGCCACGGCCGTACCACCGATCATGTCGAGGAGCTGTTCCTGGTCACCGCGGACGGTCGGCGCCTGACCGCCACCCGTCACGGCATCGAGGCGACGGACCACGCCGACGAAGCTGCGGTCGAGCGTGCTGCGGAGCTCACCCGCCGCCTCCGTGACCTCGCGGCCCGACACATGGCGATCCTGCGCACCGACCTGGAGACCATTCCCCGTCAGGTGTCCGGATATCACTTGGCGAAGCTGTTGCCGGAGAACGGCTTCGATGTGGCCCGTGCACTCGTCGGCAGCGAGGGGACCTGCGCCGTCGTGGTGGGCGCGCGGGTCCGGCTGGTACCGGTCGCCGCCTCGCCACTGCTGATCTGCGTCGGCTATCCGACCGTCAGCGACGCCGCGCGCGACATCCCGGCGATCCTGCCGTACGCGCCGTCGGCGGTGGAGGGCATCGACCGCAAGATCGTCGCGACGATGGCCGCACGCCGTGGTCGCGAGACCGTTTCCGCGCTACCCGGGGTGGCCGACCGCGACTGCACCGCATGGCTGTTCATCGACATCGACGAGCAGAGCGCCACGCGCAAGTCCGAGACGGACGTCGGTGCAACCGCGAAGCTGCTCCTCGACGACCTCCGCTCGCGGGGGCGGATGATCGCGGGCACCACGGTTCCCGATCCGGTTGCGCGCAAGACACTCTGGCGCGTACGCGAGGACGGCGCGGGTCTGTCGTCTCGGCTCGCCGATCCCGACGACGAGAGCGTCGGCGCCGACTACGAATCCTGGCCGGGGTGGGAGGACGCCGCCGTCGCCCCTGAGCGGCTAGCCGATTACCTCGACGAGTTCACCGACCTCCTCGACCGCCACCACCTCACCGGGGTGATGTACGGGCATTTCGGCGCGGGCTGCATGCACGTGCGGATCACCTTCGATCTACGCAGCGCCGAAGGGCGCGCCGTGATGGACGGTTTCTGCACGGACGCAGCACGACTCGTGGTCGCGCACGGCGGGTCACTGTCCGGCGAGCACGGCGACGGACGCGCGCGATCCGCGCTGCTGCCCATCATGTACACACCGGCGATGCTGTCCACCTTCGCCGAGTTCAAGCAGATCTGGGACCCGCAGGGCACGCTGAACCCGGGTTCCATCGTCGATCCACCGCCGATCACCGACGATCTCGCGCTCGCCGGCGTCCCACCGCGCACCTGGCCGACCATGTTCCAGCTCGGTGTCCCCGGTCCGTCCGCCCCGGGTGCCGCGCCGGAACCGCCCGCACCGCCGGCACCGGGCGCTCCCGGAAAAGCGCCCCAGAAAGGCGCCCTCGGCACGTCCGCGGATGACATTATGTCGACGGCGGCCCCTCAGCGGGCGGATTTCGGGGGCGGTTTTCTGGAGATCAGCGAGATCCCTCGAGGCGCACACACAACCTCGCCGGACCCGTTCGTTCACGCGGTCCAGGGCTGCATCGGCGTCGGCCGCTGTCGCTCCACCTCCGGCGGAGTCATGTGCCCGAGCTATCGCGCCACCCGCGACGAGAAAGACTCCACCCGCGGACGCGCGCGCGTCCTGCAGGACATGGTCCGAACCGCACCGGATGTCGAGACCGGCTGGCAGTCAACCGATGTCGCCGAGGCATTGGATCTCTGCCTCTCGTGCAAGGCATGCTCCACCGACTGCCCCACGGGTGTGGACATGGCCACCTACAAGTCCGAGTTCCTCCATCACCACTACCGCGGTCGCCGTCGGCCGATGTCGCATTACTCGCTCGGGTGGATGCCCGCATGGCTCGGTGTGGCGGGCACCCTGGCGCCCGCGATCAACGCGGCGTTGAAGAGTCCGCTGCGCCGACTGGCCGCGCGCACCGGAGGCCTCGATCCGCGACGCAGCATGCCCCGATTCGCCACCCGGCGTGATCGCCGCACACATCTGCGGGCCTTGGCGCCGGTCACCGCGGCCACCGACACGGTGCTGTTCGTCGACTCGTTCACCAAGGCGTTCCGCCCGCACGTCGCCACCGCCGCCGCCGAAGTACTCGGGTCGACGGGCGACGCGGTCGGGTGCAGCGCCGACAACTGCTGCGCCCTCACCTGGATCTCCACCGGCCAGTTGACCCATGCCCGCAAGGTGTTGTCGCGGACGGCCGAGCACCTCGACGACGGCACGGACCGCCCGATCGTGGTGCCGGAACCCAGCTGCGCGGCGGCCCTCCGCAAGGATCTGCCGGAATTGGTGCAGACCGATGCGGCGCACCGGGTGTCGTCGCGGGTGCACAGTTTCGCCGACCACCTGTCCCGCCTGGTGGAGGCAGGCTGGCGGCCCGAAGGCCTGCCCGAAGCCGTCACGCTGCAGACCCACTGCCACGAGCACGCGGTGTTCGGCGCGACCACCGGCGCCGCGGTCCTGCAGTCGCTCGGCGTCGAGGTACACACCGCCGACGGATGCTGCGGCGTCGCCGGCAACTTCGGCTTCGAGCAGGGACACTACGAGGTCAGCGTGGCCGTCGCCGAGCATGCGCTCGCCCCGGCACTGCGCTCTGCGCCCGATCGACCGGTGATCACCGACGGTTTCAGCTGCGCCATGTCCGTCGACCACCTGACCGCCACCGACCCGGCCATCTCCTCGACAGGCCTGCACATCGCCGAGCTCCTCACCCGCGGAGCCACCACCCCCCGACCGCCGACAGCAACCGAGATCCCGCCGACAGCAACAGAAGATCCGCCGACGGAAACCACCGCCGAGCCCACCGACCCAACCGAGCCCACCGACCCCGAAGGAGCGTGACCATGACCGCCACCATCTCCCCTACCGCTGCCGCCCAGGCGATCGCGCGCATCCACACCGACCTCTTCATCGACGGCCGATGGTCGCCGGCCGCGTCCGGTGCCACCTTCACCGTCGAGAACCCGGCCACCGGTGAGGCGCTCGCCGAGGTCGCCGACGGCAGCGCCGACGACGCGCGCCGCGCCCTGCAGACCGCTGCCGATCACCAGGCCGCGTGGGCCGCGACATCCCCCCGGTCGCGCAGCGAGATCCTCTACCGCGCCTACCAACTCATCATCGACCGCACCGACGAGATCGCGTCCGTGATGACCGCCGAAATGGGTAAGCCCTTCGCCGAGGCACGCGGCGAGGTCGCCTACGGCGCCGAGTTCTTCCGCTGGTTCGCCGAGGAGGCCGTGCGCATCGGGGGCGACCACACCATCACCGGCGACGGCGCCAACCGGGTCGTCGTGAGCAAGCAGCCCGTCGGCCCGTGTGTCCTCGTCACACCCTGGAACTTCCCGCTCGCCATGGGGACCCGCAAGATCGGGCCCGCGGTCGCCGCCGGTTGCACGATGGTCTTCAAGCCGGCCGAGCTCACCCCGCTCACCGCTCTGCTGCTCACCGAGATCCTCGCCGAGGCAGGTCTTCCCGACGGCGTGCTCAACGTCGTCACGACCTCCGATCCGAGTGCCGTCGTCGGTGAGTGGATGACCTCGGGCAAGGCCCGCAAGGTCAGCTTCACGGGCTCAACCGAGGTCGGCAAGATCCTGCTCGGACAGGCCGCCGGTACGGTGATGCGCACCTCGATGGAGCTCGGCGGCAACGCGCCGTTCATCGTGTGCGCCGACGCCGACGTCGACCGTGCCATCGAGGGCGTGATGGTGGCGAAGATGCGCAACATGGGGCAGGCGTGCACCGCTGCCAATCGGATCTTCGTGCACCGTGCCGTAGTCGACGAGTTCACCGAGAAGTTGAGCGCCCGGATGGGCAGCCTCGTCGTCGGCGACGGCAGCCAGGACGGCACACAGGTCGGTCCGCTCGTCGAGGAGAAGGCCGTCGACAAGGTGACCACCCTCGTCTCCGACGCCGTCGAGCGTGGCGCCCGTATCGCCTGTGGCGGCGAACGTCCCGACGGCGCAGGGCATTTCTACCCGCCGACCGTGCTGACCGACGTCGACCCCGCCGCCGACCTCATGCACACCGAGATCTTCGGGCCCGTCGCCGCGATCATCCCGTTCGGGACCGACGGCGCCGACGCTGCCTCGGGTTCCTCCGACGACGACGAGGTCCTCCGGCTCGCCAACGACACGCCCTGGGGCCTGGTGGGCTACCTCTTCACCCGCGACATCGACCGCGCCGATCGGCTGTCGACCCAGCTGGAGGTCGGTATGGTCGGCGTGAACACCGGACTCGTGTCGAACCCGGCGGCGCCCTTCGGTGGTGTGAAGCAGTCGGGTCTCGGGCGCGAGGGCGGCCGCCTGGGGATCGAGGAGTTCCTGGACGTCAAGTACATCGCCCGACCCATCCCGACGCCGTAGTCGCCGTCCCCACCCAGATCAACCAGACAGGAGACACCGGATGTACCTGGGCGCTCAGCTGTTCACCGACAGCGAGTACGAGCAGCGGCTGACCCGTGTCCGCGAAATGATGGACCGGCAGGGACTCTCGGCGATCATCGTCACCGATCCGGCGAACATCTTCTATCTGATCGGCTACAACGCGTGGTCGTTCTACACCCCGCAGATGCTGTTCGTGCCGATCGACGGCGAGATGGTGTTCTTCGCCCGCGAGATGGATGCGCATGGCGCACACCGCACCACGTGGCTCGGCGAGGATCAGATCGTCGGCTACCCGGAGAGTTACGTGCATCGTCCGCATGTCCATCCGTTCGACTGGGTGGCCTGGGCACTGCGCCAGCGGTTCCTCATCGCACCGGCCTCCAAAGGCTCGGTCGGGCTGGAGATGGACTCACACTTCTTCTCCCCCAAGGCCTATCGCGCGCTGTACAACGCGATCCCGGAGTGGAAACTCGTCGACAACTTCGAGTTGGTCAACTGGGTGCGGTCGGTGAAGTCCGATGCCGAGGTGCAACTCATGCGACAGGCGGGGATGGTCTGTTCGGAGGCCATGCGCGCCGCGATCGACACCATCGATGTCGGTGTGCGCCAGTGCGATGCCGCCGCGGCCATCTCGCAGGCCCAGATCACCGGAACCGACGACTTCGGCGGTGACTACCCGGCGATCGTGCCGATGATGCCGACCGGCGCGGCAGCCGACACGCCGCATCTCACCTGGCATCAGGGCACCTTCGTCGAGGACGAGGCCGTCGTCATCGAGCTGACGGGCGCTCACAAGCGCTACCACTGCCCGCTGGCCAGGACCGTGTCGCTGGGGAAACCGTCGAAGGATCTCGACTACGTCGCGAACGCGACCGCAGAGGGTCTCAACAACGTGCTCGACACCATCCGCCCGGGGGTGGCGACGCGGGAGCTCGCCTCCACCTGGAACTGGACCCTCGCCAAGTACGGGCTGGAAAAGCCCTCGCGCCTGGGATATTCGATCGGCATCGGCTATCCCCCCGACTGGGGTGAGCGCACCATCAGCATCCGGACCGAGGACGAGACGGTCCTCGAGACCAACATGACCTTCCACATCGTCTGCGGAATGTGGATGGACGACTACGGTTTCGAGCTGTCCGAGTCAGTCCGGGTGAGCCCGACCGGCGTGGAGACGTTCACCAGCTTCCCACGCGAACTGATCCGCAAGTAGAGATCCATGAGCCCCAGCACCGATGAATTGAGGTGACCACGATGACCGCCACCACCGAACCCACCACCCACGATCTGCGACGATCGGCGCCCACCCTGCCACTGGCCGGACGAGCCAAAGACCTGGTCGGGTCGATGATCGATTCGTCGACGTCGCTGCTGGCATCGCAATCCCACGACATCGTGCGGTTCGCGATGGGCTCGCCTGCCGACGAGGCGGTGCCGGCGGACGAGTTCCGGCAGATCGCAGGCGAGATCCTCGACAACTCGTCGTTCACCTACGGCGCCACCGAAGGCGAGCCACGCCTGTTACAACTGCTCGTCGACTATCTCGCGACCACTCCGGACCCGTCGAGCCATGAACGACTCGTCATCACCACGGGCGGCATGCAGGGACTCGACCTCGCGTGCAAGCTCTTCGTCGATCCCGGCGACCTGGTGATCGTCGAGTCACCGACCTACACCAACGGCAGCGCGACAGCCCTCTCCTACGGCGCACAACTGCTCGAGGTCCCGGTCGACGAGGACGGCATGCAGGTCGACGCGCTGGAAGATCTCGTCGCGCACACCCGCCTGACCCCCAAGGCGATCTACACGATCCCCACCTTCCAGAACCCGTCCGGCGTCACATTGTCGGAGGAACGACGACGCGAACTGCTGCGGCTGGCCCATCAGTGGGGCTCGATGATCATCGACGACGACCCGTACGGGCTGCTGCGGTTCGCCGGCACCGACATCCCCACGTTCCAGACGCTGAGCCCGCAGGACCCGCTGGTGTTCTCCGTGCGCACGTTCTCGAAGATCCTCGCACCGGGCTGGCGGGTCGGCTGGGTCGACGCCGACCCATCGTTGCGGCAGTTGCTGATCAACGGCAAGCAGGCCATGGACACCTGCACCAACGTGCCCAATCAGCACATCGTCGCGGAGTACATCGCGCGTGGCGGCCTGGAGGATCATCTGGCCGGGATCCGAACCCTCTATCGGGAGCGCAAGGAGGCGATGATCGACTCCATCCGCCGGCACCTCGGCGACCGCGTCGACACCACCGACCCCGAGGGCGGCTTCTTCCTGTGGGTGACGCTGCGCGAGGAGTTCGCCGAGATCGACACCCGCGAATTGTTCGAGGTGGCCCTGGCCGATGGAGTGGCCTTCATCCCGGGTCCCGCGCTGTCGCCCGGCGGCAGGTTCCGCAACGCACTACGCCTCTGCTTCGCCTCGAGCACCCCGGAGCGGATCGACGAAGGTATCCGCCGGTTGACCACGAGCCTCGAGAAGATGGCTCATACTCCATGAGTGATCGAAGCACGACGAACGGATGAAAGGTGATGCGGTGTCGCTGACCGAGGCAGAGGCCGGCGTACTCTCCCACATCAACGCCGACACCATCGCGATGCTCACGGCGTCGCTCGTGGAGGCCTCGAGCGAGAACCCGGGCGGTACCGAGGGTGCAGCGGTCGACGTGCTCCAGAAGGCCTGTCGCTCGGCAGGCTTCACCGTGAGCACCCACGATGTGGCGGCCGAGCGCCCCAATCTCGTGGCGACGCTCCCGGCAGGCGACGGCCCCGGTCTGATGGTCCTCGGCCACTCCGACGTGGTGCCCGCGGGACCGGGCTGGACCTCGGATCCGTATCGCCCGCGGTTCGCCGACGGACGGATCTACGGCCGGGGTACCACGGATATGAAAGGTGGTCTGGCCGCGGCGGTGATCGCGATGCAGGCGCTGTCGCACGCGCCGGCCTACGGCGCGGAGCTGTCGGGTCCAGTCCAGCTCGTCTGCACCGTCGACGAGGAGGAGCACGGGATCGGCGTCCGCGATTTCGTCACCCGCCGTTCGGAGCATCTGTTCGCGGGCTGCATCGTGGCCGAACCCACCGATCTGACCGTCGTCCGTGGGTGCCGCGGCGCCTCCTACATCGAGATCGACATCACCGGCCGCGCTGCGCATTCGGGCCGTCCGGCCGACGGTCGCAACGCCATCGAGGCTGCGGCGTCGATCGTCGATCTCATCCGGTTCGATCATCACCAGCTCGCGATGGACGCCGATGACCTGCTCGGTTCGGGAACCTGGAACGTCGGAACGATCGAAGGCGGACAGGGCATCTCGGTGGTCGCGCCGACGTGCCGTCTCGGCATCGATCGGCGCCTGATGCCGGACGAGGACCCGCACCACATCGCCGAGCGTCTGCGCGCGGCGATCCGGGAGTCGGCCATCGACACCGACGGTGTCACCGTGGACGTCCGGGTCACCATGGAGATGCCCGGATTCGCAACGCCCGCCGACCATCCGCTGGTGGCGACCACGGTCTCCGCGGTCACCGACGGCGGGCGGGCCACGTCGGTGGGCGGCTGGAGCGCGGCCTGCGACGGCGGATTCGTCCACCGCGACCTCGGGATTCCGGCAATCGTCTTCGGACCGGGCGACATTCACGCCGAGGCGCATCAGCCCGACGAGTCGGTGCTGATCGCCGATCTGGTGAGCGCCGCACGCGCCTACGCGCTCACCGCGCTACGCCTCCTGCACTGACACAACAGTTCCCGCTCCCCCGTTCCGTTCCTGCGTACTCGATCGAATGCGCGGGAACGAAATGAGGGAGCGGGAACCGTTGTCAGTGCGCGGTTACCGTGCGGCTACGGCTTCATGCCCTGCAGCATGCTGAAATCGTTCTCCTTGCTGGGGATCTCCGTGCCACGGATCGAGCAGCCCGCCGTCTCCTTCAGGAACACCATCGCCACCAGTCCGATCGCGCAGGCGCCCATCATGTACACCGCGGGGAACAGATTCCACCCGGTGTTCTCGACGACGGCGTCGTTCACGAGCGGGGCCGTGCCACCGAACGCAGCGGTTGCCACGTTGTAGGAGATCGCGAAGCCCGCGTACCGGACCTGCGTCGGGAACATCGCCGGGAAGGTCGCCGAGATGGTGGCCAGCTGCGGTATGTAGAGCAGGCCCAGGATGACGAAACCGACGATCGCCCAGGCGAATCCCTGACCCATGAGCCAGTAGAGCGGCAATGCGAGGATGAACAGGCCGATCAGCGACCCCCACCACATCGGTTTTCGGCCGGTGGAGTCGGACCAGCGCCCGAAGAACGGGATCATGGCCATCATCGCCACCTGCCCGACGAGCACGACGACGGAACCCGACGTCTCGGACAGGCCGATCGTGTTCTTCAGATAGCTCGGCTGATACGCCAGCAGCGTGTAGTTCACTACGTTGAGCGCGATGACCATCCCGAACATCACCAGGATCGGGTGCCAGTAGTTGGTCAGCAGATCCTTGAATCGGGTCCAGGCGGAGCCCTTGATCTCGTCTTCCTGCTCGAGCTCCTGGAACACCGGGGTGTCCTCCATCTGCGACCGCAGATAGAGACCGATGAGACCCATCGGCAGAGCGATCAGGAACGGGATACGCCAGCCCCAGGTCTGCATCTGCTCGTCGCTGAGCAGCAGCTCGAAGAGCAGAACGATCGCCGTACCGGCGCTGAAGCCGGCCAGGGTGCCGAACTCCAGGAACGAACCGTATCGCCCGCGCTTGTTGTCCGGGGCGTATTCGGCCATGAACGTTGCGGCACCGCCATATTCACCGCCGGTGGAGAAGCCCTGAATCACCCGCAAGAGGATGAGCAGGATGGGCGCCCACACCCCCGCGACCGCATGTGTCGGCAGCACGCCGATCAGCGCCGTGGCGCCCGAGATCAACAGGATCGTCATGGCCAGAACCGATTTGCGACCGATACGGTCGCCGATCGGTCCCCAGACCATCCCGCCGAGTGGACGCAGCACGAAGGAGATCGCGAAACCCAGCATGGTTCCGATGCTTCCGAGGTCACCGGGAAAGAATGCCTCGGTGAGATATGTCGCGGTGGCGGCGTAGACGCCGTAGTCGTACCACTCGGTCGCATTGCCGATGGCGGATGCGCCGATGGCCTTGCGGAGCAGGGATCTGCCCTCCGGGGACTCCGGATCCGGGGCGAGTTCTTCATACGTCGCCGGTGAGGATGCCTCAGTCATCTGTGCCTTCCTGAAGGAATTCGTTCGGCCAGTTGTCTTCTAGCTCAACTCACATCGGTGGATAGAGATCGGTGAAGCAGTGGATCAGGCGGTCGAGATGGCCCCCGATGACTCGCCTGCACCGACCAGTCGGTGCAGACCATCCTTCATGTGTTCGATCATCAATGTGTCAGCCGCCGTCGCGTCCCCCGACGCTATGGCGTCCACCAATGCCTGGTGCTCGTCGATCCGCTCCTTCCCCGATGAATACGTCCCACGCATAGCGCGCAAGCACATCCGCGTTTCCACCAGAATAGTCTCGTGGAGACGTGAAAGTCGCTGACTATGCGCATGTTCCACCAGAATCTGATGAAACTCCATGTCCGCCTCGGCCATTTCGGCACCGTTGGGATCGTCGATGAACCCACGCATCCGCGACACTGCGGCATTGAGGTCGTCGATGGCCGCCCGATCCCCGCTGACGATCACCTGTTCGATGGCCGCCCGCTCGATCGCCGTCCGCGCCACATACATGTCGCGGATGTCGTCCTCCTCCATCGACACCACGAACAATCCGCGGTTGCGGTGACTGACCAGCAATCCCTCGGCCGTCAGTCGCTGCATCGCCTCACGCAACGGTCCGCGGCTGACCCCGAGGTCGGCCGCGAGACCGGACTCGGTCAACTGCGAGCCAGGCGGGAAGTTACCGCTCGCTATCGCGTCGTGCAACTTCCGGGCGATGATCGCAGGTGTCGACTCCTGCACCAGTGGTGTCAGAATCCTCTTCCGCCCTTGGCTCTTGTCCTGCGAAACACTCATCGACATTACCTCTAGTTCTTACCCTGATGCACGCGCATAGGACAGTACTTCGCCCCGGGCACCGCCCATCCAGACGTCGTTGCAGGCCGCGGCGAACTCGTCGAGGCCGGAGACAATGGTCGCGAAGACGTTGCCCGGAACCCACCCGACATCGCCATTGACCAGCAGGTTGTTGCGTCCGTAGAACACCGCGAGATCGATGAGCATCTGATGCTCGCCCGGCGCGGAACCGGACTCGTACCCATACGCCGGATTGGTCAGAACTCCGTCAAAGGTGAAGTAACAGAGGTCTCCCGGAATGGGCGTCACGGTGGTGTTCTCCGGCCCCGGCTCAGCCGGGGCGAACGATGGAAGTAACGCGTAGATCTCATTTCGGGCAAACTTCCCGTGATACACCTGTCCGCCGAGCGGCAGCGCGTCCCACACCGCGGCAGCGGTGCGCGGCGCTTCGTCGTCGAGCAGGCGTGCCACGGCTGTGACGTCACGCTGCTCGAGGCGGACGGAGATGAACCGGTCGGTCATCGAACTCCTTCCAGGGTGGCGAATCGCGCCACGGATTCGTAGGCCGCTGCGACACGCAGGACCATGTCGTCGTGATGTCGGGCTCCGACGATCTGCAGTCCGGTGGGCAGACCCGCCCCGTCGTCGATGTCGTCGAATCCACTCGGCACCGTGATGGCGGGCTGCCCGGTGAGATTGAACGGATAGGAATACGGTGTCCACGACGTCCAATCGGGACTCTCGGAGTGTGCCGGAACATCAACGCCCGCTTCGAAGGCCACCGTCGGCATCGTCGGGGTGACCAGCACGTCGAACTCCTCGTGCAGCTTCCCCGTCTCCACGCCCATCGACATCCGCAGTGCGGTGGCGTCGAGGTAGTCGGCGGCAGTGAAACCGCTGTGCCGCAACAGAGCCTGCCGGAGTCCGGGATCGATCTTCTCCATCCCCCCGGGCCCGAACGCGCGCACCACCATCTCCGCCCCGCTGAACCACAGGATGTGATAGGCCCACGCCGGGTCCTCCCACTCGAGGTCCACCACGGTGACGTCGGCGCCGAGGTCACGAAGGGCAGCCACTGCGGCGTCGGTGTTCCGTTGGACGGCAGGATCATTCGATCCGAACCCGAGTGTGGAACTGTATGCGATCCGCACGCCGGCGAGGTCTGCCGGCGCCCGCGCCAGCAGGTCGGCCGTGCGCCGCGTCGGAGTGGGCATCGCCGACCAGTCACGCGAGTCGAAGCCGCTGAGCACGTCGAGCATGGCCGCGCAGTCGCCCACCGTTCTGGTCATCGGGCCGGCATGGGCGAGCGTGCCGAACGGGCTTGCCGGGTAGAGCGGGATGCGGCCATACGTCGGTTTGAAACCCACGATGCCGCAACAGGATGCCGGGATGCGAATGGAGCCACCACCATCGGTGCCCACCGACAGCGTGCTGAGGCCCGCGGCGACCGCGGCCCCGCTCCCGCCACTCGAGCCGCCGGAGGTTCGGTCGGTGTTCCACGGATTCCGCGTGACGCCGCACCGAAGGCTGTCCGTGACTCCCTTCCACCCGAACTCGGGAGTGGTCACCTTGCCGAGCAACACGGCACCCGCCTCACGCAGTCGCGCGACCGCAGGCGCATCGACGTTCCAGTCGAGGTCGTCGGGTTCGATCAGCTCCGAGCCACGCAGGGTCGGCCATCCGGCCGTCAGCAGGAGGTCCTTGATGCTGACCGGGATGCCGTCGAGGGGCCCCAGGGGCCGGCCGGCGGCGTACCGCTGCGCCGAGGCGCGTGCGTCGGCGAGGGCCGAATCCGCGTCGACCAGGCAATAGGCGTTGATCGCGGCGTTCCCGGCCCCGATCGCGTCGAGGTGTTCGGCTGCCACCTCCACCGGCGACAATTCGCCGGAGGAAAAGCCGGACACCAGGTCGGCGGCGCTGAGCCAGCGGGCGGTCGTTTCCATCGGTTCCTTCGGCAAATCTCGGTGTTCTTGGTAGATTGTTGACAATCTACTCGGGAGGTGAACGGGTGACAACCAGAACGCCCACAGTCGTCATGCTGTATCCAGGACACGCCGCGGAGGACGATTACCCGCTGGCCGAGAGCGTCCTCGGCGGTGCGGCGTCGTTGCCGGTGATCATCACCGACATCGAGTCCGACGACCACACGGTCGAGGCGATGCGTGCGGTCGGGACCGGGCAACGACTTCTCGACGGGGCCCGGCAGGCCGCGAGACATCACCCCGATGCGCTGATGTGGGCCTGCACCTCCGGCAGCTTCCTGTACGGCTGGACGGGCGCGCACGAGCAGGTCGCCGAGATCTCCGATGCCACCGGACTCCCCGTGTCCTCGACCTCGCTGGCCTTCGCGGGCGCGTGCCGGGAACTCCAGGTCACCTCGGTCGCCGTCGCGGCGACGTATCCGACGGCCGTCGCCGACGGATTCAGCGCGTTCCTCGCCGATGCGGGCGTCGCGGTGGTGTCCGCGGCGGCGCACGACATCGAGACGGCGACCGAGGCCGGCTCCGTCGACGGCGACAACCTGTTCGAGATGGCCAGGGCTGTCGACACCGACGACGCGGAGGCGATCCTGCTGCCCGACACCGCGTTACACACGATCGGATGGATCGACGACCTGGAACAGGACCTGGGCAAACCGATCCTGACGGCCAATCAGGTCACCATCTGGCAGGCACTTCGGCTGGTCGATCGACAGGTCCGCGCCGAGGGACTCGGCCGGCTCTTCCGCGACGTCGGCGTCACCGCACGAAGCGGTATCCCATCCCCGATTCGGTGAGGAGGTTCTTCGGGTTCGTCGGGTCGTCCTCGAGTTTGCGACGCAGACTGGCCAGGTAGACCCGCAGATAGTTGGTCTGCGTGACATACGTCGGACCCCATACAGCGGTGAGGATCTCTCTCTGTCCCACCAGCTTTCCTTCGTTGCGGACGAGGATCTCGAGAATCCCCCACTCGGTCGGCGTCAGGTGCACCGGCGCTCCGTCCCGTGTCACCGACTTCGCCGCCAGGTCGACGACGAACCCTCCTGCCTCGACGACCGGGGTCGCGGACCCGTCGACCGAGGCCGCGCCGCGTCGTACTGCTGCACGAAGCCTGGCCAGGAACTCCTCCATGCCAAAGGGTTTGGTGACGTAATCGTCTGCGCCTGCATCCAGTGCGGCCACCTTGTCGGCCGCGTCGGTCCGGGCCGAGAGCACGATCACCGGGACATTCGTCCATCCCCGCAGGCCTTCCAGAACGGTCAGGCCGTCGAGGTCGGGCAGGCCCAGGTCGAGGACCACGACCTGTGGGTCCGTGCGTGCGGCGGCCGTCAGAGCGTCGGTTCCGTTCGACGCCGTGGTCACCGCGAATCCCCGGGCGTTCAGATTTATCCGCAAGGCGCGCAGCAGTTGTGGCTCGTCGTCGACCACCAGCACCCGGACGTGCGCGCTCATCGGGCCGCGTCCGCGTCGATGCGATCGGCCGACATCGGTAGCGAGACCACCATCGTGGTCCCTCCGCCGGGCGTCTCGGCCGCCTCGAGGGTTCCGCCGATCGCGGTGACGAAACCGCGTGCCACCGACAGCCCGAGCCCGACCCCCGACGACGCACCGTTCTGGTCGCCGTACTGGTGGAAAGCGGTGAACACCCGCGCACGCTCGTCGACCGGGATGCCCGGTCCGTGGTCGACGACCCGGATGACGCACCAGGGACCGCCATCTCCGATCCCGTCGGGTGGGGTGGGCCCCGCCGACGACTCGTTCGCGCTGCCGATCCCCGCGGTCACCGACACCTCACCGCCGCCATGACGTACCGCGTTGTCGATAAGATTGGCCAGCGCCCGTTCCAGTAGCCCCGCATCGGTGTAGGCCCACGCCTGTTCGAGTTCCACCGCGACATTGGGCGAGTCCGGATCCCGCCGGTACACGGCAGCCATCGCGCGGTGCACGACCTCCGCCAGGTAGGTCCGATGCAGTTCAGGACGCACCGCGCCCGCCGCGAGTCGGGAGGAGTCCAGCAGATTGCCGACGAGTGCGGCCAGTTGATCCACCGATTCCTCGACGGTGGCGAGAAGTTCCGAGGTGTCCTCGGCGCTGAAGGTGACATCGGTGCTGCGCAGACTCGAGACCGCGGCCTTCGCCGCCGCCAGCGGCGTGCGGAGATCATGACTGACCGCCGACAACAGGGCACGCCGCAACTCGTCGGCATGCGCGATCGCGCCCGCCTCGGCTGCCTCGGCCTCGAGCTGATGTCGTTGGACGGCACCGGCGGCCTGGGTCGCGACCGTGGTCAGGACCCGGCGATCCCGACCGCCCAACTTCGGTCCCACCAACCATAATTCGTACTCCCCGCCGGGTACCGGGCAGATCGTCACGGCGTCGTTCTCGACGATCGGTGCGTTCGCCCCGACATCCGAGGCCACCTCGATCACCCCTCGGTCCCGACGGCGGATCAGCGCCACGCCCTCCTGGTCGTAGGTCTCGCGGACCCGTTCGAGCAGACCGGGCACGTCAGCACCGCCGAGTACGGCGCTGGAGAACAGTGACAATAGCTCGGCGTCCCGCCCGGCACGCTGCGCCTGAACGCGTCGTGTCGCGGCCGAGTCCACCAGTGCGGCAACGGCGATCGCGATGACCAGCATCACCATGATGGTGATCAGGTTGTCCGGCTCGTCGATCGTGAACGTGAAGCGGGGGTTGGTGAAGAAGTAGTTGAGGAGCAGGCCCGACACCACCGCCGACAGTGCCGCAGGCCCGATGCCGCCGAGCAACGACACCGCCAGCACCGCGACGAAGAACAGGGCCGACTCGCTGGCGAACCCTAGCCAGCGGTCGAGCCAGGCGAGAACCCCGGTCACCACCATCGGGACGACGACCGCGGCCAGCCAGCTCAGCGGGCGATGAAAACGCGTGTCGCGGATGTCGAGGCGGTTGCGTCGACGCGTCTCCTCGTGCGTGACCATGTGCACGTCGATGCGACCGCTCTCGCGAACCACGCTGGTGCCGACGCCTTCGTCGAGGATGCGCTGCCACCGCGGCCGCCGGGAAGTACCCAGGACGAGCTGCGTGGCGTTCACCCCACGTGCGAAGTCCAGCAGCGTCGCCGGGATATCGTCGCCGACGACGGTGTGGATCTTGGCACCGAAGCCGGCGGCGAGCTCGCGAAGGGCCGCCATGTCGAGGGGGACCGGATCGGCGAGCCCATCTCCACGGACGACGTGGACGGCCACGAGGTCGGCGCTGGATCGGGAGGCGATCCGGCTCGCGCGGCGCAGCAACGTCGACGATTCCGGTCCCCCGGTGATGGCGACGGCCACTCGCTCGCGAGTTTCCCAGGTATCGGTGATCGCATGTGCCGCACGGTAATCTGCCAGATTGTCGTCGACCTGATCGGCCAGCCACAGCAGTGCGAGTTCACGCAGCGCCGTCAGGTTCCCCTGCCGAAAATAGTTCGACAGTGCACCGTCGATCCGTCCGCCCGGGTAGACCTTGCCGGCGATCAATCGTTGCCGGAGCGCCTGCGGCGCGATGTCGACGAGTTCGATCTGATCCGCCGCACGGACGACGTCGTCGGGCACGGTTTCGCGCTGGGTGATCCCGGTGATCTGCGCGACGACGTCGTTCAGGCTCTCGAGATGCTGGATGTTGATCGTCGAGAGAACATCGATACCGGCGTCACGAAGCGCTTCGATGTCCTGCCAGCGCTTCGTGTTTCGCATTCCCGGCGCGTTGGTGTGAGCGAGTTCGTCGACCAGTGCGACCTGCGGCCTGCGCGCGAGGACCGCGTCCAGATCCATCTCCGCGAGAAGGGTGCCCCGGTGCTCCACGTCTCGTCGGCTGATGACCTCGAAGCCCTCGACAAGTGCCGCCGTGGCCACCCGTCCGTGTGACTCCACCACGGCGACAACAACATCGACACCCTCGTCGACGAGCCCACGGGCAGTGGCGAGCATCTCGAATGTCTTGCCGACGCCCGGAGCGCAGCCGAGGAAGACCTCGAGACGTCCCCGGGCATCACCTGCCGCGGCCATGTCGACCAGTGTATCGGCCGGCGACCCGATCGCGGGTCATCGGTGACATGACGGTGCCGTGCGACCGAGCGCGAGGTTGACCTTCATGACGTTGACCCGCGACTCACCCAGGAAGCCCCACTGCCGTGCGCTGGTGTTCCGGTCCACGATTGCTCGCACCTGCTGCTCCGACAAGCCGTTCGTGCGGGCGATCCGCGGCACCTGCACGGCCGCATACGCCTGACTGATGTCGGGATCCAGTCCGGAGCCGGAACCGGTGACCGCGTCCGCGGGGACGGCGGACGGGGGCACGCCCTCGCGTCGAGCGATGATGCTGCGCCGTGCATCGATCCATGCCTTCAGATCCTCATTGCCGGGCCCCTTGTTGCTCGCGGCCGACGCGGCCGGATCGCCGGGCGCCATCGGGTTGTCGGCGGAGCCCAGTACCCGCGCATGCAGATAGGGATCCGGCTGCCCGGCAGGCACGTGTGGATCGACACCGATCAACGACGAACCGATTGCGCACCCCCGCGCATCGACGAGTTGGGAGCCCTCTGCGGAGCCGGCACCGACGCGTGAAACCGCCCACACCGCAGCCGGATAAGCAACACCGAGCAGCACCGTCAGCGCGAGGAGCACTCCGACTGCCGCGACACACTGGCGCGTGAGACCTGACACGACCGTTTTCACCGGACTACCCCATTCCCGGGAGAAGACGTACGACGAGGTCGATCAGCCAGATCCCGAGGAACGGTGTGATCACTCCCCCGACGCCGTAGATGAGCAGATTGCGGCCAAGCAATCTCGATGCCGATGACGGGCGGTAGCGGACGCCGCGCAGCGACAATGGGATCAGGGCCACGATGATGAGCGCGTTGAAGATGACCGCCGAGACGATCGCCGACTGTGCCGAGTGCAACCGCATGATGTTGAGCGCATCCAGCTGCGGATAGATGCCACTGAAGAGCGCAGGCAGGATGGCGAAATACTTGGCGAGGTCGTTGGCCAGCGAGAACGTGGTCAGCGCGCCACGGGTGATCAGCAACTGCTTGCCGATCGCGACGACGTCGATCAGTTTGGTCGGATCGGAGTCGAGGTCGACCATGTTGCCGGCCTCTTTCGCCGCCGACGTGCCGGTGTTCATCGCCAGCCCGACGTCGGCCTGGGCGAGCGCGGGAGCGTCGTTCGTGCCGTCCCCGGTCATCGCCACCAGACGGCCGCCGGACTGCTCGGCACGGATCAGTGCCAGCTTGTCTTCCGGCGTCGCCTCCGCGACGAAGTCGTCGACCCCGGCGTCCGCCGCGATCGCCTGCGCGGTCAGCGGGTTGTCGCCGGTCACCATCACCGTCCGGATGCCCATCGCGCGCAGTTGCGCGAATCGTCCGGCCATCCCCGGCTTCACCACATCCGACAACCGGATCACGCCGAGCACGCGCGGCATGCCCTCATCCCCGCCGACAGCAACCTGTTCCCCGCCGACAGCACCGTGTTCCTCGCCGACAGCACCGTGTTCCTCGCCGACAGCAACCTGTTTCCCGCCGACAGCACCGCGGACTGCCACCACCAGAGGCGTTGCGCCCGCCGACGACACCAGCTCCACCTGCTCGTACACCGCAGGGGGAACCGTCCCACCATGGCCGCGCACCCACCGCACGACGGCGTCGGCAGCACCCTTGCGGTACTCGACCGTGCCGCCACGTCCGTGCACGTCGATGCCGCTCATGCGGGTCTCCGCGGTGAACGCAACCGCCTCGTACTCCGGATGCTCACGCGAGCGTGCGGCAGCCGCCGTCCCACCGTCGATCGCCTCTATCGCGTGGTCGTGGATGCAGAGGTCGACGATGCTGCGACCCTCTGGGGTGTCGTCGGCGAGACTGCACCGATACGCCACCTCTGCGAGTTGTGCGGTCTCCACACCCGGCGCACCGATCAGCTCGGTCGCCCGCCTGTTGCCGAATGTGATGGTCCCGGTCTTGTCCATCAGCAGGGTGTCGACGTCGCCTGCCGCCTCCACAGCCCGTCCCGACATCGCGAGCACGTTGCGCTGCACCAAACGGTCCATACCGGCGATCCCGATCGACGACAACAGGGCCCCGATGGTCGTCGGGATCAGGCACACCAGCAACGCGATCAGCTTGATCGGATCAGGCGATTGCCCGGCATACTGCTGCATCGGGCCGACCGCGACGACGGCGAGCAGGAAGATGATCGTGAGACTCGTCAGCAGAATGTCGAGCGCGATCTCGTTCGGTGTCTTCTTCCGAGAGGCGCCTTCCACCAACGCGATCATCCGGTCGACGAAGGTCTCGCCGGGCGCCGTGGTGATCTTGACGATGATCCGATCCGACAACACGACGGTACCTCCGGTCACCGCGGAGCGGTCCCCGCCGGATTCCCGAACCACCGGGGCGGATTCGCCGGTGATGGCGGATTCGTCGACCGTGGCGATCCCCTCGACGACGTCACCGTCGCCGGCGATCACCTCACCCGCCTCGACGACGATGAGATCGCCGATCCGCAACCCGCTACCCGCGACCTCGACGGTGGACCCGTCCACACCGAGTCGGCGGGCCATGGTGTCGCGCTTGACCTTCCGCAGGCTGTCGGCCTGCGCCCGGCCACGTCCCTCGGCGACCGCTTCCGCCAGGTTCGCGAACACCACCGTGAACCAGAGCCACACCGTCACTGCCCAGGAGAACCAGCTCGGTTGCCAGATCGCCAGTGCAGTGGTCACGATCGCACCCAGATAGACGACGAACATCACCGGATTGCGCGCTTGGGCACGAGGTGTGAGTTTCCGGACGGCCTGCGGGATCGACGCGATCAGTTGGCGGGCATCGAACGCTCCGGTCGTCACGAGGTCCGCCGAGTGTCCCGCGTCCTCCCCGGCCGAGCCATCCGCCCGCCCGTCCTCCGGCCGCCCGTCCCCTGAGGAGCGAGCCTGCGAGCCCCTCGAAGGGTCCCGATCAGTCTCCAACACAGGATGATTCACAACACTGCCTCCGCAATCGGTCCCAGCGCCATCGCGGGGAAGAAGGTGAGTCCGGCGACGAGCAGGATCGTGCCGAGGAGCAGCACGCCGAACAGCGGGCCATGGGTCGGAAGTGTCGACGCGCCGGGATCGGCGGTTGTGGTCGATGCCTCGGTCCGGGCGAGAGTCATAGTTGCGACACCGTGGTCACTCACCGGCGTGCCGGGCTCGACCGACTCACCGGTCACGACGACGCGATCACCGACGGCGACGTCCCGCGATCGTGGACGCTGCATGGCGAGCCGTCCCGACAGCGCGAGCACGAAGATGATCGGCAGAAAGCGGCCCAACAGCATCGCGAGACCCAGGGACGTCTGGAACCAATCACTGGTCACCGTCAATCCGCCGAAGGCACTGCCGTTGTTGTTCGCGGCCGAGGCGTACGCGTACAGCACCTCGCCGAACCCGTGGATCGACCCCGGTGTGCCCGGATCGCCGCTGTTGCCCTGGAATCCCGTGGTGGATCCGAGGATCACGGAGACCGCGGTCCCGGAGAGAACCAGCGCAGGCATCACCAGGACGTACAGCGCCGCCAGGGTGATCTCGTGTTGTCCGACCTTCTTGCCCATGAACTCCGGGGACCGCCCGACGAGCAGCCCGCCGACGAACACCGTGATCACCGCCAACACCAGGATGCTGTACAGACCGGCTCCCACACCACCGGGCGCGACCTCGCCGAGCAGCATGTTCCAGATCAACGCGCCGCCGCCGGCCGCGGAGAAACTGTCGTGTGCGGAGTTCACCGCGCCGGTCGAGGTTCCCGTGGTCGAGACGGCCCACAGGGCTGATGCCGGGATTCCGAACCGCTGCTCCTTGCCTTCCATCATCGCGCCCGCCGCGTTCGATGCGACTCCGTCGGTACGCGATTCGAACATCCACACGACGGTGAGCATCGCCGCCCAGATCGCCGCCATCACGCCCAGCAGGGTGTGCCCTTGACGCCGGTCGCCGACCAGCGTGCCGTAGGTCCGGGTGAGACACACCGGGATCACCAGCAGCGCGAGGATCTCCACGACGTTGGACAGCGGTGTCGGGTTGGAGAACGGATGTGCCGAGTTGACCGACAGGGTTCCACCACCGTTGGTCCCGAGTTCCTTGATCGCCTCCTGCGACGCGAACGGCCCGAGCATGCTGTGCGCCTGCTGCCCGTCGAGCGTGGTGAAGTCGAAGCCGGTCCGCAACGATTGGACCGCACCCTGAGTGAGCAGGATGATTGCGACGATGATGCTCAGCGGCAACAGGATTCGGACTGTTCCGCGCACCAGGTCGACCCAGAAGTTGCCGATCTCGCCACTGCCTCGTCGGTTGACGATGCCACGGATGAACGCGATCGCCACGGCCATCCCGACCGCAGCCGACAGGAAGTTCTGCACCGCCAGACCGAGCATCTGAGTGAGATTGCTCATCACCACCTCAGGCGAGTAGGACTGCCAGTTGGTGTTGGTGACGAACGAGATCGCCGTGTTGAAGGCCATCGATGGCGAGACGCCCGCCTTGCCGTCCGACCAGGGCAGCACCCCTTGAACCCGTTGGAGGGCATAGAGCAACACGAACGAGATCAGCGAGAAGGCCAGCACCGCGAGGGCGTATCCCACCCAGGTCTGTTGCCGGCGCGGGTCGATCCGACCGGTTCGGTAGAGGAGACGTTCTCCCCCCAGATGGCGATCCGAGTCGTACACGCGCGCCATGTAGTCCCCGAGGGGGACATACAGGGCGCCCAGCACGATGACCACCATCGCCAGCTGAAGCAGGCCGGCAGCTGTCACGGACACGTCAGAACCTCTCCGGGACGATGAGCGCCGCCAGCAGGTAGACGACGACCGCGGCGGCCAGAACGACGAGGAGTACGTTGATCACTCCATCGGCGGTCATCGGCTCGTCCTCGCGTCGATACCGCGCACGGTCAGCAGGCACACCACGAATCCTGCGATCGCCGCGAGCAGATACAGCACGTCAGCCACTTCCACTCCACTCCTGTGTCGATGCCGCGCAGCACTTTCTGCGCAGTCGCGCTTCACAGGATCACTCTCGATCGCAGCCGGCGACAGAACCCTTAACGGAATCCATACGCCCGGAACCCACTTATTGACGGCGCATAAGCGCACCCCCTTACGCACCCCCCAAACGCACCCCCTTACGCAGCCGCGACGGTTCCCGTCATCCGCGACGGCATTCAGGGGGCGCGGATGACGGGAACCGTCGCGGCTGCGTAGGGGGGGCGCGTGAGGGGGTGGGGGGTGCGGGTCAGGGGGCGGGAGTTATGGAGAGTCCGACCGTGCCGCTCTTGCCGCGGCGCAGGAGGCTCCCCTTGACCGTCAGCCACCCGAGAATCCCGTACTTGCCGATGATCAGGCCGCGGACCTTCTCGGTACCGGCGTCGTCGAGGATCTCGGCGGTGCCGTTCACCGCCACGCCGGTGGTCTTGCGACCCCGTGCATCGCAGGCCTGTACGACGACCCGCGGATCGCGGCGGATGCGTTTGACCTTCCACGAATCCGCGGCGGTCCACATCGTCAGTTGCCCGCCGTCGATCGCCGCCCACAGCGGCGTGGCCACCGGCGTGCCGTCCTTGCGGAAGGTGGTCAGCTGCACGTACTTGGCCTGCGCCGCCTCGCCGAACGGCGTCTGCGAACTCTGATCGGTCACATGGGTCAGGCTACCCGGGCGAACAACGATTGCCCGTCGTTGACCGACAGCGACTCCGCCGCGACACCCGCTTCGGACAATGTCGCCCACGCCGTGACCTGGTTCGCCGACAACACCGGCTTGCCCAGTTCGGCCTCCATCACTCCCAGGATGTCGTAGGTCCAGAGGTTGGTGCAGGACACGAACACCGCGTCGGCGTCGGGGTGGTCGGCGGCGCGGATCAGATCACAGGTCACCGCGTACGGAATGGTCCAGATCTCGTGATCGCGCCCGAGCCCCGATTGCGCGACGACGCTGCGCCCGGACTCGGACAGGAAGTCGCAGAGCAGTCCGGTGAGTGCCGAGGTGTAGGGCGTGGCCACCGCGATCCCGCCGATTCCCATCATGTCCAGAGCGCGGACCAGGGCCTCTGAGGTGGTCACCGCGGCAGGCGCACCGGCCGCCAGCATGCAGTGGGAGAGTTCCTGCGCACCGGCCATGCCATAGACAAAGCTCCCCGAGGCACATGCGTACCCGAACGCTCGCGGCTCCACCGCCAGCACGCTGCGTACCGCTGCGGCGATCTCGGAGTGATTGTTCAGGTCGCGGCAGAGGTCGACGTCGACAGGAGCGTCGAGAAAACCGGTCCTGGTGAAGTACAGCGACACCGAGTCGGGCATCCACCGCCACAGCTCGCGGTCGAGAGCCATGTCGAAGGGACACACCATCCCGATGCCCACCTGCTGTTGCGGTGGGTTACCTGGGAATTCGACCGGTTTCATGCTCGAATAATGACATATTGTCAGATTGTCAACAATCCAGTTTCGATGACATTTGTGTTACCGACATCGGTGCAGTTCATTCAGGGTTCGCAGAACTCGGACAGCGCCGAACCCGCCGTCGTTACTTCGCCGTTATCGACGTTGCGATCCGGTCGCGGATCCGGTCAGCGCCTCGGCGCCCCGCGCCTGCGCTTCCTACTGTCGGATGTGACCGAGGGAGGACTTTCGATGACCGTCCTCGACGAGTGGACCCCGGCGGAAGAAGCGGCCCCCGCCGACGATGACGTGCTCGACGAGCTGCCAGACCTGTTGTCCCGCATCGCGAATTCTGAACACGACGCTTTCGCCCGGTTCTACGACCTCACCACGGATCGGGTGTACGGCCTGGTGCTGCGCGTCCTGCGCGATCCGGGATACAGCGAGGAGACCACCCAGGAGGTCTTCCTCCATGTGTGGCGGCACGCAACGGATTTCGACGGTGCTCGTGGATCGGCGCTGTCATGGCTGCTCACACTGGCACACCGACGAGCGGTCGACCGCGTCCGGTCGGAAACCGCACTGGCGCGGCGCACCATGACGTACGGGGTCGCGGCCACGCCCATCCACTACGACGAGGTGAGCGCGGCCGCCGAACTCCGCGACACGCAGCGGCTGGTCACCCGGACACTCGGCGAGTTGTCACCGCTCCAACGGGAATCGCTGGTCCTCGCCTACTATCAGGGCTTGTCCTACCGCGAGGTCTCCGAGCGACTTTCGGTCGGATTGCCCACGGTGAAGGCGCGCATCCGGGACGGCATGGCCCGCCTGCGTGCGATGCTGCCGGACGTCGCCTGATCGTTCACGGCACCCCGAACGCGATGACGCGGACGGGATGTACCCGGATCAGCGCGTCATCCATCCCCGACCGGTTCCCCGTGCCGCCGATCACCTGCTCGCCGCGCCCCCGGATCTCCACCATGCGCACGCGCCACGGATCGAACGACGCGATGTCGTCGACGACGAAGGCCACCCGGTCGTTTCGGGCGAGGTTACGGAACTTCCGGCTCTGCCTCAGGTTCCAGCCACCGATGTCGATGGTGCCCAATTCGCGATTGATCCGGAAGCCGACCGGACTGTTCTGTGGCGCACCATCTTTGTCGACGGTGGCCAGCCGACCGAGCCGCTGCGACGCGAGATACTCGAGGATGTCGGGGTTCATCAACTCGGACTCGTTCATCGTCGGCCTCATCGCGTCGGCAGCGTATCCACGATCGGCGTGTTCTGGGCGCCGGCCACCCACCATCGCCCCGCTCGCTCGATCAGCACGTACATCGCCATCTCGGAGAAACCGCCGTCGATCGCGTGCCGTCCGACCTGTGCGACGACGACTCCCGGCGCCGGCGCGATCGCCTGTGCCACCTCGAACCTCGACTCGGGCGCCACCTTCGCGGGCATCATCTGCCGGTGGATGGCGTTCAGTGGGGCAAAGCCCTGGAGAACTCGGCCTTTCGGAGTTCCCCAGAGGATGTCGTCGGCGAACATGTCGTCGTAGGTGTCCGCGGACGCCCCGTCGAGACCACCGTGCAGATGGTCGAGCAGTTCGCCGACCACCGTCCCGACATCGACGGTCTCGTCATGGAGCCCGGGGCGACTCTCCCGCCCGGATTCGATCACTGAATTGGTCATGGTCGTGACGCTAGGACCTCAAGTTCAGTTGAAGTCAAGCAGTGCAAGTCAGGCGTTGCCCGTGCGCGCCGGGCGACGGACCGACGACCGGGCCTTCGCCACTCGGGGACGGATGACGCAATCCTGCGCGTGGTCGTTGACGATCCCACTCGCCTGCATCAGCGCGAACATGGTGGTCGGGCCGACGAACTTCCAGCCGCGCTTCTTGAGGTCCTTCGACAGCGCGACGGATTCTGCCGAGGTGGTCTGGGACTGCGGTTCGGGTTCGGCTTCCGGTTCGTATCGCCAGAAGAACGCCGACAACGACCCCTCGCTCTCGATGAGTTCCTCCGCACGTCGTGCGTTGTTGATGACCGCCTCGATCTTGCCGCGGTGACGGACGATCCCCGCATCGGTGAGCATCCGTTCGACGTCGGAGTCGGTGAACCTCGCGACCTTCTCGATGCCGAACCCGGCGAAGGCCGCACGGAAGTTCTCGCGCTTGGTCAGGATGGTGCGCCAGCTCAGGCCGGACTGGAAACCCTCGAGCGCCACCCGTTCGAAGAACGCGTCGTCGCCGTCGAGCGGAAATCCCCATTCGCCGTCGTGGTAGGTCGTCTCCGGTTCGACGCCTGCCCACCCGCACCGCGTCAGGCCGTCGTCGCCGGTGGTCACAAAGGCCATGGGCCCTCCTCGGTTCGATCGCCAATCGCACCCTACCGCCGGCCTCCGACAGTCGTGCCGACCGCGTATCCAGGCCAACGGAGCGCCCACCGCCGGCCGAGTAGCGGCGAACGGAGTGAGCCGCGTATCGAGGCCCACCTACCCTGGACACGTGACCCCGCATGAGTACGTCCTCAACAGCCCGGACACGTTCATCACCGACGCGTTACGCGGTTTCGTCGCCGCCCACCCGTCGATCGCGTGGCAGCCGGATCCCGGCTTCCTCCACCGCCGCGACGTGCCGGAGGAGCCCCACGTCGGGGTGATCTCCGGGGGCGGATCGGGTCACGAGCCGATGCACTCGGGGATGATCGGAGCGGGCATGATCGACGCGGCGTGCCCCGGCCTGGTGTTCACCTCACCCAATGCCCTGCAGATCGTCGGCGCAACCCGGTGGGCCGACCGTGGCAAGGGCGTTCTCCATGTGGTGAAGAACTACACCGGCGACGTGATGAACTTCCGGATCGCTCGGCACATGCTGCGCGACGAGGTCGAGACCGACCACGTGATCGTCGCCGACGACGTTGCCAGCGAATCAGAAACGGGTCCGGGCAGGCGCGGTACCGGCGCCACCATCATCGTCGAAAAGGTCTGTGGCGCAGCGGCTGCACGCGGAATCGACCTCGCGCACATCGCCGAACTGGGCAGGCGGACCGCCGACAACGCACGCAGCATCGCAGTCGCTTATCGCGCCTGCACGGTGCCCGGCGCGGACGCGCTCACCTTCGAACTCGAGCCCGGCGAGATGGAGTTCGGCGTCGGGATCCACGGTGAAGCCGGCGAGGCACGCACCACCCGGGTGGGCGCTCGCGAGTTGGTTTCCCGCATGCTGGAACGGATTTCGGAATCCTTGGGACTGCAGAAAGGTGAGCAGGTCATCTGCCTGGTCAACGGACTCGGCTCGGCCCATCCGCTGGAACTGTCGCTGGTGTTCGGGGAGGTCGCTGCCGAGCTGGATGCCCGCGGGATCGCCGTCGAGCGATCGATGGTCGGAACGTATGTCACCGCCCTGGACATGACCGGCTTCTCTATCACGCTGGTCCGGCCCGACGACGAGGTCATGTCGCTCTTCGACGACGAGACCGACGCTCCTGCATGGCCATCGACCATTGCGCATGGTCGTCCCACGATCTCCGACATCACGTTCGCCGAACCAGACGACTCCGCCGCCGACGGCGCGGAATCCGCGTGGCTCTCCGATTTCGTCGGGCAGGTGCTGGACTCGATCGACGATCTGACAATCCTCGATCAGCAGGCAGGTGACGGCGACTTCGGCACCAACATGAAGGCGGCGCTCGGCCACTTCGATCTGCCGTTACGGGGGACCGATGCCGAGATCCTCACCGCCATCAGCACGTCGTACCTCGTGCGCGCGGGCGGCACGTCCGGCGCCGTGTTCGGCGTGTTGTTCCGTGAACTGGCACAGGCTTTCGGAACAGCAGACGACACCGAGAGCGCCCTACGCGAGGGGACGGCAACGGCCCTCGCCGAGATCAAGGATCTCGGCGGCGCCGACGTCGGCGACAATACCGTGGTCGACGCTCTCAGCCCGGCCGCCCAGGCACTGTCGGACGGGGAGACGCTGCCCACCGTTGCCGACAAGGCCGAGGAGGGCGCCGAATCCACCAGGGACACCACCGCTTCCAAGGGGCGAGCGAGTTACGTCGGTGAGAACGCGCGTGGCGTGGTCGATCCCGGTGCGCTGGTGATCTCGTGGCTCTACCGAGCCGCGGCCGAATCGGCCTGACATCGCCCACTCTCGCAGGCGACCGCGCGCTCAGACGCTCTTGACGACTTCGCGGAATGTCTCGTAGGTCGCCGCCAGGGTCTCCGCAGCGACAGCCGAATCGGCGAGACCGCCCACCTGGTCACATCGCCAGGCATCCATCGACAGGTGCATCAGCGACATGTACACCGCGACGACCACCCGTACCCGGCTGTCATCGACGGGCAGTTCCATCCGCTCGGCAACCTTGTCGGTGATGTTCCGGAATTTCTTCTCGGCGAGTTCGGTGTTGCGCCCGCTCACCGACGGCGCGCTCTGGATGATCCGATTCATGGTCTCGAATCGGGTCAGATCGACAGAACCCGTCGGACACTCGCCGCAGAAGATCTGAACCTGCGCGTTGACCAGTGCCTCGAAGGGGTTTCCGGTCCGGGGCTGCGCGTCGAGGGATGCGGCCATCGCGGCGATCATGTCCTCGGCCGGCGCCAGGATGACGTCCTCTTTGGTGGCGAAGTATCGGTTGAACGTACGCGGCGAGATGTCGGCAGCATCCGAGATCTGCTCGACGGTGGTCGACTCGAAACCCTGCGTATCGCACAGATCCAGAGCCGCGGCTATCAGCCGGTCGCGCGTCTGCAGCTTCTTGCGTTCGCGAAGACCGGCCTTGAACTGGCCTGTTCGGGATTCAGCAAGGGTCACGACCAGATTGTAACTCTTCCGGACAGATATTTCTGCAGTGTGCGCCAATTGACTGATTAGGTATTTTGTCGCTTGACGACTTCTGTCTGACTCTGCCACTATTGCCGGGCACCGATATTTCACCCCTCCGGATCGAGGACCTCTTGACCACATCGGACACTGCACTCTCACCGCACATCCCTGACTCCGAACTCGCATCCCCACCGCCCGCGAACTCGCGCCGCTGGTGGGCGCTGGGCGTCATTGCCCTGGCCCAGTTGATGGTGGTGCTCGACGCCAGCATCATCACGATCGCCCTCCCCTTCGCCCAGTCCGACCTGGACATCTCCGATGCCAACCGCCAGTGGGCGCTCACCGCGTACACGCTGATGTTCGGTGGACTCCTGCTCCTGGGCGGCCGAATGGCCGACTACCTGGGTCGTCGGCGGATGTTCCTGATCGGCCTCGCCGGTTTCGCCGCGTCGTCGGCGATGGCGGGATTCGCCTGGGACGGCATGTCATTCTTCGCCGGACGCGCCCTGCAGGGGGTGTTCGCGGCAATGCTCGCGCCCGCGGCGCTGTCCCTGATCACCGTCACGTTCACCGAACACCGCGAGCGGGCCCGCGCCTTTGCGGTCTACGGTGCCGTGTCCGGTGGCGGCGCCGCGATCGGCCTGATCGCCGGTGGTGCACTCACCGAGTTCTTCTCCTGGCGTTGGACCTTGCTGATCAACACCCCGATCGCGATCGTCGCCGCGATCGGCGGACTGATCCTGGTGATCCGGGACGTGCCATCCCCGCGAACCGGCCACTACGACCTCCCGGGTGCGGTGACCGTCACCCTGGGGCTCGTCAGCCTCGTCTACGGCTTCACCAGAGCAGCTGAATCCGGCTGGGGCGCACCATCGACCATCCTGCTGTTCGCGGCCGCCGCAGCGCTGTTGGTCGCATTCGTGATGATCGAGCTGAGAAGCGCCAGTCCTCTGCTGCCGCTGCGCATCCCGGGTGACCTGAACCGCGGCGGGGCTTATCTGGTGGCGTTCATCGTCCCGACCGCCATGTTCGCGATGTTCCTGTTCTTGAGCTACTACTTCCAGAACACCCTGGGCCACACCCCGTTGCAGGCCGGCGTCCTGTTCCTGCCGTTCCCGGCGGGGATCATCGTCGCGGCCGCTGCGGCCAGCTCGCTGCTTCCCCGGTTCGGGCCGCGGCCACTGATGATGGCCGGCACCCTGTCCGGCACCCTCGGCTACCTCTACCTGGCACAACTGGATTCGGACTCGACGTGGGTTGCACACATCCTGCCCAGCGAGCTCCTGATCGCGGTCGGTATGGGCCTGGTGTTCGTCGCGATGCAGTCGGTGGCGTTGCACCGTATCGACGAGAAGGACGCCGGTGTGGCCAGCGCGCTGGTCAACACATCGCAGCAGGTCGGCGGCTCGGTCGGCGTGGCACTCCTGAGCACGATTGTGGCACAGGTGTTGTCCAACGACGGCCGAAGTGCCATGACACTCGATCCGGCCACCGGACAGCCTGTTCCGGTGAACCCGCAGGGCTTCATGTCGGCGAGTATCCACAGCTACGACGTGGCCTTCTATTGCGGAGCCGGGTTCATGTTCCTCGCGTTCCTGGTCATCACCGGCATGATCCGGATGGGACGACACGAGTTGGGCGACGAAACGCAGAATGCGGCGGCCGTCGCGGCCTGATCGCGGACACACGCCACTGCCGGCCGAGAACCCCTGCACCATTTCGGTGCAGGGGTTCTTCGCCCGGCTCGCTCGATGTCATGGCGAGATGCCACCATCGGTGACCATGACGACCCCCAACCGCCCGGCACCGCCGATGAGCGCCGACGAACGGTCCACTATGGAAGGCTGGCTGGATTTCTATCGGGCCACCCTCGCCCAGAAATGCAACGGCCTCGACGACCGGCAGCTGCGCTCCGCGACGGTGGCGCCGTCACCGTTGACACTGCTGGGTCTGACCCAGCACGTGGCGGAGGTGGAACGAAACTGGTTCCGCCGTGTACTGCTCGGGGAGCAGGTCGGCCCGATCTACGACAACGGTCCTCGATCCGTCGGTCATGATGGAGGATTCGTGGTCACCGAGGAGTCGTCGTACCATCGCGCCGAAGAGATCAGGCAAGCTGAGATCGTCCGGGCGCGGGCGAATTGCGCAACCCGAGAGTTGTCCGACACCAGCAGTTTCCGCGGTGGCGAGGTGAGTCTGCGATGGATCTATGCCCACATGATCGCCGAGTACGCACGACATTGCGGTCACGCCGACCTGATCCGCGAACGTATCGACGGCGCGACGGGGGTCTGACGACAGCAATCATCCCCGAGGGGTGGCACCGAGGGGAATACCCCTAGGGCCGCCCTCTCGGGGACGATCTCGGTCACCAGATCAGCCGAGCACCAACGACTCTCCGTCGGCACCGACATCGACCGGCACCACGTCACCGTCGTGGATCTTGCCGGCCAGCAACGACTTCGCGAGCTGATCACCGATCGCCTGCTGCACCAGCCGGCGTAGCGGACGGGCACCGTACAAGGGATCGAAGCCACGCTCGGCCAGCCATTCCTTGGCCTTCGGCGTCACCTCGAGGTCCAGCCGACGCTGCGCGAGGCGCTTGCCGAGCTGTGCGAGCTGGATGTCGACGATGGACACGAGCTCCTCGGGGCTCAGCGCGTCGAAGATCACGACGTCGTCGAGCCGGTTGATGAACTCCGGCTTGAAGGCTGCGCGGACCGCCGCCATCACCTGGTCCTTGTCACCACCCGAGCCGAGGTTCGACGTGAGGATGAGGATGGTGTTGCGGAAGTCGACCGTGCGGCCCTGACCGTCGGTCAAGCGTCCTTCGTCGAGGACCTGCAGCAGCACGTCGAATACGTCCGGGTGCGCCTTCTCGACCTCGTCGAACAGCACCACCGCGTACGGACGTCGCCGCACCGCCTCGGTCAGCTGACCGCCGGACTCGTACCCGACGTAGCCGGGAGGCGCACCGACGAGCCTTGCGACGCTGTGCTTCTCGCCGTACTCACTCATGTCGATCCGCACCATCGCACGCTCGTCGTCGAACAGGAACTCCGCCAACGCCTTCGCAAGCTCGGTCTTGCCGACGCCGGTCGGTCCGAGGAACAGGAACGATCCCAGCGGACGGTTGGGGTCCGCGACACCGGCACGCGCTCGACGCACCGCGTCGGACACCGCCTGCACCGGCGCCTTCTGGCCGATGACCCGTTGTCCGAGTTCATCTTCCATCCGCAGCAGCTTGGCGGTCTCGCCTTCCAGCATGCGGCCGGCCGGGATACCCGTCCACGACGACACGACCTGCGCCACGTCGTCGGGACCGACCTCCTCCTGCAACATCACGTCCTGGCCAGGATCGGTGCCGGTCTTCTCCAGCGCGGCCGCCAGGTCCTTCTCCAGGCTCGGGATCTTGCCGTAGCGGAGTTCCGCCGCACGGCCCAGATCGCTGTCACGCTCGGCCCGATCCGCCTCTCCACGAAGCTGTTCCAGCTGCTCCTTGAGATCACGGACCGCATCGATGGCGGTCTTCTCCGACTGCCAGCGCGCGGAGAGCTCGTTGAGCTTCTCCTTCTGGTCGGCCAGTTCGCCGCGCAGCTTCTCCAGTCGCTCCTTCGATGCCGCGTCGGTCTCCTTTTCCAAGGCGACCTCCTCGACCTCGAGCCGCCGGACGATCCGTTCCACCTCGTCGATCTCGACGGGGCGCGAATCGATCTCCATGCGCAGCCGCGACGCGGCCTCGTCGACGAGGTCGATGGCCTTGTCGGGCAGGAAGCGCGCGGTGATGTATCGGTCCGAGAGTGTGGCCGCCGACACCAGCGCGGAGTCGGTGATGCGCACGCCGTGGTGGACCTCGTAGCGGTCCTTGAGCCCACGCAGGATGCCGATGGTGTCCTCCACCGTCGGCTCACCGACGTACACCTGCTGGAACCGGCGTTCGAGCGCGGCGTCCTTCTCGATGTACTGGCGGTACTCCTCCAGCGTGGTGGCGCCGACCAGCCGCAGCTCACCGCGGGCGAGCATCGGCTTGATCATGTTGCCGGCATCCATCGCGGAGTCGCCGGTCGCGCCTGCACCCACGATGGTGTGCAACTCGTCGATGAAGGTGATGACCTGTCCGGCCGACCCCTTGATCTCGTCGAGCACGGCCTTCAGCCGCTCCTCGAACTCGCCGCGATACTTGGCTCCGGCGACCATCGATCCCATGTCGAGGGAGATGACCGTCTTGTTCCGCAGCGATTCGGGGACGTCGCCCGCGATGATCCGCTGGGCCAGTCCTTCGACGATCGCCGTCTTGCCGACGCCGGGCTCACCGATGAGAACCGGGTTGTTCTTGGTGCGGCGCGAGAGCACCTGCACCACGCGGCGGATCTCGGTGTCACGACCGATGACCGGGTCGAGTTTGCCCTCTCGCGCCGCGGCGGTCAGGTCGGTGGAGTACTTCTCCAGCGCCTGATAGGTCTGTTCGGGGTCGGGCGTGGTCACGCGGGCATTACCGCGCACGGCGACGAACGCCTCCTGCAAGGCCTGCGGCGTCGCGCCCGCGTTGGCCAGCAATTTGGCGGTATCAGAGTCGCCGGTGGCCAGGCCGACGAGGATGTGCTCGGTGGAGACGTATTCGTCACTGAGCTCACCGGCCAGCTGCTGAGCTGCGGTGATCGCCGCGATCGACTCGCGGGAGAGTTGCGGCTGCGCGCTCGCGCTGGCCACCGTCGGCGCCCGGTCCACCAGCCCCTGGGCCTGCGCGCGAACGGTCGACGGATCCACGCCGACCGCTTTGAGCAGCGGTGCGGCAATGCCGTCGGACTGATCGAGCAGCGCCACCAGGATGTGTGCGGGACGTACGTCGGAATTGCCGGCAGCGGCCGCCGCCTGCACGGCAGTGCTCAGTGCTGCCTGTGTCTTGGTGGTCGGGTTGAAGCTGTCCACTCGCGTACCTTTCTCTCTTTAGTCCAACAGGCTCAAGTATGAGCCATACGGGAGAGGTAACGCCAGCAGAGTTGAGTGTATTCCGCTCAACTCTGCTGAGACACTCGACCTGCCCGTCGGTTCGTCCAATGACAATGCACTGGCCGACAGATGTGCCGAGAGCGTCAAAGACCGTCCGCGAACCGTTTGATGTCGGCAATGGTCGCTTCATGCGCCTCGCGGACCGACGTCGGGAAGATGGTCTCGGCAGCATGGGTGAGGCCCAGGTTCACACGCCCATGGGCGACGACGCCTGCCTGAACAAGCTTCCGGAAATAGGCTCTGCCCTCATCGCGGAGCGGGTCGAGTTCGTTCACGGAGATGACGTGAGGCGGCAGTCCGCGAAGGTCGTCGACACTGGCGAAGTACGGCCAGCACAGCGGATTGTCGGCATTTCCGAATTCCGGGTCGTAGGTGGCTGCGAGGACATCGAGTCTCGAGCACGAGGCGAAGTACCCGTCGTTCTCGATCATCGACGGCAACTCTCGCAGCTTTCGTTCATCGCTCCACGCATAACCACCGCTGATGAACGGCACCATGGCGTAGACACCGTCGACCATGCCGATGGTCCCGTCGCCGGCCGCTTTCAACGCAGTTGCCAGCGCGAGATTTCCACCACCCGACTCGCCCTGGAGAACGATCGTCGAGATGCCCAATCGCTCCCGCTCGGCGTGCACCCAGCCGAGTGCGCTGAGGCAGTCGTTCAGTCCGGCGGGGAACGGGTGAGGACCGCCGACACCACCGGCATTGCGGAAGTCCACGGCGACCACCACCAGCCCGGCACCGGCGAGTGCCATGCACCAGCCGTTGTGAACAGGGCCGTCGACAGCGAGCATCGTCATGCCGCCACCGTGCAGGTAGATCACCGCCGGCAGCGGCCCAGTGGTTCCGGCAGGGCGAAAGATGTTGAGGGCGATGTCGTTGCCGTCGACACCTCGAACCTTCTCGGTGGTCCGCTCGACGGCGGGACCGCCAGAAGGCGTCTCGTTCAATGCGGCGTAGAAGGTCTCGAAGCCCTGCTCAGTGGTGGCCACCACGGCCAGCCGGTCGGCATGCGAACTGGTGCGATCCACCGTCGACGGTCCACTGTTCGCGGCGAACCCGAAACGCTTCAGCGTTGCGAGCAGATCAGGGTTCATCCGACTGTCAGTGGAGAGATCCATCGCCGGATCGGACAGGCGCCCTTCCTGCTTCGCCGAAGGTCGAGCTACCGCTTCCGATGTCATCCTGCTGCCCTCATCATTTCCCCCTCGGTCATGACAGTACAAAACCCTGGTATCCGTTGGCCTCGATCTCACGCAAGCGCCTGCCGTACTCGACCACACCGGCCGGATAGATCCCGAAGGAGTGCCCGGTCGCGCCTTCGACCGCGTTCCAGAACCATCCCGACTTGGTCTCCGCGTAGAGCGTCATACTGACCACCTCCGCCACGTGCGCAGTCCATTCGTCGCACGCGGTCTGCGTCGGCTCGATTCGGCTGAGGCCATTGTCGCGCATATGTCGCATCAGCGAGTCGAGAAACAGTGCCTGATGTTCGATACAGCGGGGAATGTTGCCGCCCATGGCCTGTGGTCCTCCGAGCATCAAGAGATTGGGGAACCCGTGAGTCCCCAGACCGGCCACAGTATTCGGGCCCTGTCGCCACGCGTCGCCGAGTGATGCCCCGTCGCGACCCTGGATGTCGATCCTGTCGAAAGCGCCGGTCACCGAGTTGAACCCCGTTGCGTAGATGATGACGTCGAACTCGAATTCCCTTTCGGTGGTGCGAATCCCGTTCTCGGTGATTTCTACCAGTGGCGTCTCGGTGGTGTCCACGAGTTCGACATTCGGCTGGTTGTAGACCTCGTAGTAACCGGTCTCGTAGGGCGGTCTCCGCTGCCCGAAGCCGTGGTCGACGGGGATCAGCTTCTTCGCCACGTCAGGATCCTCGACACGCTCACGAATCTTCTCGGCGAGGAACTCCGAGAACTCCGCGTTCAGCTCCTTCGTCCGGATCACCTCGATGAAATTGGTGTACAGGCGGGCGAAACCTCTTCGACCATAAAGTGTTTCGTACCACTGTCGGCGCTCCTCCGGACTGAAGGAAAATGCCGAAGCGGCGATCGGACCGTGAATGAAGCCGCCGCGGGTGGTTCGCGTCTTGGTCCAGATCGCCTCATATTGCCCCTTGATCTCAGCCATCTCCAACGGGGTGATCGGCTCGTTGTTCAAGGGCGGACACCAGTTCGGGCTGCGCTGAAAGACCGTCAGGGAGCCGACGATCGGTCCGATGGCGGCGATGGTCTGCACCCCGCTCGACCCGGTTCCGATGACTGCCACCCGCTTGTCCTTGAGGTCGAGACCTCCTTTTGGCCACCGGGCGGTGTGCGCCACCGCACCCGAGAACCGTTCCCGACCCGGGATGTTGGGATACTTGGGGTCCGAGAGGATGCCGATACCCGTGATGAGGAATCGGGTGCGGTAACGGTCGCCGTCGGCGGTCGTGACCAGCCAGATACCGCCGTCGGGATCCCAATGTGCGGAGGTGACGGCAGTGCCGAGTTTCATGAACGGACGCAGGTCGAGCGCGTCGACGACATAGTTGAAGTAGCGCTCATTCTCGGGCTGGCTGCAGAAGTGCTCCGACCAGTCCCAACCGTTCCGGAGCTCCTCGGAGAAGAAGTATCCGTAGCTGTAGCTCTCGGAATCGAGCCGCGCGCCGGGATAGCGATTCCAGTGCCACGTACCACCTACACCGTCTGCGGCGTCGACCGCGATCGCGTCGAAACCCGCCGACCGGAGCCGGTGAAGCGCTTCGATGCCTGACACCCCGCAACCTACGATGAAAGCATCGAGCAGCACTTCGCCGCCGGCATTGGTCGCAGTGACCTGTGTATTCGCTTGTGTCATGGGCTTTCCTTCAGTCCTGGTCGATCTGCGGGCGGCGGCATGCATCGGCGTACTCGGACCGCAGTTGCTGGACGATCTCGCCGACCGTGGGGATCCCGTCGATGAACTCGATGCTCTGCCCGGCGCTCCATATGTCGCGCCACGGAGTGATGTCTGCCGGCAGGTGGTCACTGTTCAGCGTCCCCGACGGTTCGGGCAGACAATCGGGGTCCAGTCCGACGTCGGCGAGGGAAGTCGCCATCCAATTCGCGGGGACCCCCGAGATCCCGTTCGTGTATCGCAGGTCGGTAGCCGAATCAGACATCAGCAGCTCCTTGTACCGGTCGGTTGCGAGTGACTCCTGCGAGGCGATGAATCGGGTGCCGATGTAGGCCAGATCGGCACCCAGAACCTCGGCCGCGCGGATCGCCGCACCGTGGCCGACCGCCCCGGCCATCACGATGACACCGTCGAACATCTGTCGCAGCCGCGGCACGAGAACCAGATGGCTGACGGTACCCGAGTGGCCGCCGCCACCTGCACCGATCGCGACAAGACCGTCCACCCCGCCTTTGATCGCACGCTCGGCGTGGTAGAACGAGGTGACGTCGTGGTAAACGATGCCACCCCAATCATGCACGCGTTCAGCGATTCTCGCGGGATTACCGATCGCGCTCACGATGATCTCCACGCCATGACGCCGACAGACCTCGAGATTCTCCGCCAGCTCGGCGTCATCCATTCGCGCCGCGAGGTTGACCGCGATGGGGCCGATACGCGCGTCAGGATCCTCGGACAGCCGTTCGTCGATCCCCTCGCGAATGCTTCGCAACCAGGAATCGAACTCCTCGAGCGTACGTGCGTTCTGACGCGGCAGTCCGCCAACGATACCGCTGAGGCAAGCCTCCCTCACCAATTCCGGGCCGGTCACCAGGAACATGGGTGAACAGAACGCAGGCAACGTGAGCCGATCCCGCACGCGTGAGTCAAGAGCCATGTGAATCCTTTTCTGTCAACGACCACCGACCACTTCTTGACGACTAGTCAACCGGTCGGCTACGTTTGCAGAGTACTACGAATCGACAAAGCTTGGCTAGGGGTTCATCAAGAGCCTTCTGGAACTATTCCGTTGCGCGCAAAGCTGATTCACTCATCTCGCCAATCGGGCGCGCACTTGCATCAAGGAGAGCCATGGAGTTCGGATGGACGAAAGCCGAGGAAGAATTCCGCACTCGGATCCACGAAGCGTTCGCCACCCACGCGCGGCCTGGTTGGACCCATCACGACCGCGACATGCCCACCACCAAGGACCGTGACGATTCGATCGCGTTCTGCCAGGCGCTCGCACAAGAACAACTCCTCACGCCACACTGGCCGGAAGAGTACGGCGGACGCTCGGCATCCGGCTGGGAACAGGCGATCCTCGGAGAAGAGGCGTGGGGTAGCGGCGAGCCGCGCGGACCTCAGTACATGAACGTCAACTGGATCGGACCGGCGATCATCTACGCCGGCACCCAGGAGCAGAAGGACTATCACCTGTCGCGCATCGGCGAGGGGAGTGTGCTGTGGTGTCAAGGCTTTTCCGAACCGGACGCCGGGTCGGACCTTGCTTCCATGCGCACCGCCGCCGTCCGCGACGGTGACGATTACGTGATCAACGGCCAAAAGTGCTGGACGTCCTACGCCCACCGGGCGGAATTCTGTTTCCTCTTGTGCCGGACTGATCCCAAGGCCGAGCGCCATATGGGCATCTCGATCTTCCTGGTGCCCATGGACACCCCGGGCATCGAAGTCCGGGAGATCCCGTCACCTTACGCCGCACACCTGGTGCACGAGGTGTTCTTCACCGACGTACGGGTGCCGGAGAGCTGCCGACTGGGTCCCGAGAACAAGGGATGGCAGACCATCATGACGGTGCTGGCGAACGAGCGGGCGGGATGGGTCACGCACGAGAATGCACTCCGGCGCCTCGACACGCTCCTCGAACACCCCGATGTCGATCCCACGAATCCGGATGTGTCGGCAACCGCGGGCCGCGCGTATGCGATGGCCGAGGCGACGAAACTGCTCAATTTCCTCGCTATCGACGAGCGTGAGAATACCGAACACGGCAAGGCGCGCAACGTCGCGCCGGTCGGGCAGGCAGCGCTCGGACTTCTCGAACCCGCGGTCGGCTGGGCGATCCACGAGATATCCGGGATGGAGTCGCTGGATCCCGATTCGATCGCCGGGCGGTCGATGGTCAGCATGACCGCCAGTCCGATCGCCGCCGGCGCCATCGAGATCCAGTACAACCTCATCGCCAGGCAGACCCTGCAGCTGCCCAAGGAAGGACGTCCGGCATGAACCTCACGATGACCCAGGACCAAGCCGATATCGTCGACGCGGCGGTCAACGCGGTCCGTCGCGCGACCACCGACGCGAGCGACGAAGACCAGGCCCGACGTACCACCGCCGCGCTGTCGGATGGTGGGTTTCTCGACCTCGCCTCCACCGCGGGACCGCTCGAGGCTGCTCTTGTCGCCGAAGCCATTTCACGATCGGGCGTGCTGGCCCCGGTGGGCGCCCGACTCCTGGTCGGCGATGTCTGCGGACTGGGTGACGATCCTGTCGTCGTCGGTTTGATCGATGGGCGCCGCTCACTGGTGCGGTACGGGGCTGTTGCGGACGTGTTCCTCGGGGTCGATGGAGACAATGCGTTTGTGGCGTACAAGGATCAGGTGACCGTCACGCCCCTCACGGACGGTGTCGGAACGCCGGTGGCGCGCGTGGAGATCAACAATTCGACCCCGCTCCCCACTGCGCAGGCGGCAGCGGTGACTCGACGATGGCGCATCGCCATGGCCACCGAAGCCGCAGGTGCGATGGCCGGCGCCATCTCGTTGACCGTGCCCTACGTCTCCCAGCGGATCGCTTTCGGGCGCCCCCTCGGCGCGTTCCAGGCCGTCCAGCACCGGCTGGCCCGCGCCCAGGTCTTCGCCGAGGGAACGACCTGGCTGGCGCGCCATGCCGCTTGGGCGGACGACGACTACCTGGCCGCATGCGCCGCAACGTACGCCTGCATGGCCGCTGTACAGGTGTACGAGAACACCCACCAGGTGACCGGTGGCATCGGAATCACCACCGAACACGGGCTCGTCCGGCACACGCGTCGACTGGTCGGCCTGCAACGGGAACTCGGCGGCATGAACGCCCACGCCCGCCGCGCCACCGCGGCACGTCTGGCCGATCCGACACCAGCGGCGGTTGCCGAAAATGTTGCCTGATAACACCGAGAACCTCGTTCTGAGCGGTCAGGATGGCCTGGTGCGGACCCTGATACTCAATCGTCCGGACCGTCACAATGCGACGACGCCCGCCATGCGGCAACGACTCTTCGGGCTCCTACAGGAGGCCGAGGAAGACCCTGATGTCCGATGCATCGTGGTGACCGGGACCGGCCGGGACTTCTGGCCCGGTGAGGACCGTGCAGAACTGGCGCACCTCGACGTTGCGGATGTCGCGCGCGGGCAGACGAATCCGACCTACGACTACCCGATGAGCATGACCACACCGATTGTCGCCGCGGTGAACGGCACCGTGGCCGGGGTTGGATTGTCCTTCGTCCTGCAGGCCGACATTCGGGTCGCCGCCATCGGTGCGAAATGGGCGGCACCGTTCGCCAATCTCGGCCTGGTTGCCGAGGCCGGTCTGTCATGGCTGTTGCAGCGACATGTCAGCCGCGGTGACGCTTTGGAGATCCTCTTGACCGCCGATGCTTTCACCAGCGAGGACGCCTATCGCATGGGTATCGTCCAGCATCTCGAAGATCGCGACGATGTCCTGGCGACTGCACACCGGATCGCGGCCCGGGTCGCACGCAACTCCCCGTTCTCCGTTCGCAACATCCGGGAGCAAGTGAGGATGGACGCGACACGGCCCTGGGACGAGGCCTATGACGACGGCACACGCCGGGCGCTCGTCAGCCTCGACCGCGATGACTTCCGCAATGCCGTCGCGGCGGCCATCGACAAGCGCGAGATCACTTTCGGAGGAGCTCACCGGTGACGCCAAGAGATCGAAACCTCGATGCCCTGTTCGCCCCGGCCAGTGTTGCCGTCGTCGGCGCGTCAGACAATCCGACGCGCATCGGCGGGCGGGTGCTCGCCCGGTTCCTCGACAACTTCTCCGGCCCGATCTATGCCGTGAACGCCAATCGCGATACCGTGCAGGGCCACCCGGCCGCGCGCTCGATCGCCGACCTTCCTGCCGCACCCGATCTCGCGGTACTCGCGCTCCCCGCGGACCTCGTGCCCGATGCGATCGACGAGCTCGCTGCATCGGGATGCCGAGCGGCCATCGTCTTCTCGTCAGGGTTTGCCGAATCCGGCGATGAGGGCAGGGCCATGCAGGACCGTCTTCGTAACGTGGCGTCCGAGTCGGGCATGCGCATCATCGGTCCCAACTGCGTCGGGACCATGAGCCTCCCGTCCGGGGTCTTGGCAACCTTCGCGGATCTCCAGACCGACGTGGCGCCGTCAGCGGAGCCGGGGGTCGGGATCGTCAGTCAGAGTGGCGCCCTCGGCTCGGTCTTCTTCCACGCAGCAGAAGCGCTCGGCCTCCATGTGTCGTACATGTGCACCACCGGCAACGAAGCCGATGTCAGTGCGGCCGAGGCCATCGCCGCGCTGGTGGAGCGGCCGGACGTGCAATCCGTCATGGTCTATCTCGAGGCACTCAGCGATCCGGAGGTGCTGTACGCGGCCGGACGTCGTGCGCTCGAGCTCGGGAAACCGATTGTCGCGCTGAAGGCCGGTGCATCCGACTCCGGTGCCAGGGCAGCGGCAAGTCATAGTGGATCGTTGGCGGCACCCGACCGGTTCGCCGAGGCACTCTTGGAGCGGTCGGGCATCATGCGCGCGAGTTCGCCAGTGGAAATGGTCACATTGACAGCAGCCCTGGCGAGCGGACGGTTCCCCATCGGAGATCGTGTTGCGGTGATGACTCTTTCGGGTGGCGTGGGCATCATGATCGCCGATGCGCTCGATGCCGGCGGACTGTCCCTGCCGCGGACCCGTGAGGAGACCGCGCGGCACATCGAGAAGCTGATCCCGGAGTACGGCTCCGCGCAGAACCCCATCGACTACACGGCCAACGCCGTGAACGATCCGGCGGGCTTTGCCGACATTCTCGACGCCGTGGTGACCGATGACGACTTCGACATGGTCATTGTCAGTGGGCTCGCGATGGGAACCTTTGACGAGAATCTCGCTACCATCGAGCGTGTCCGCGACAAGGTGACGAAACCGGTCGTGTTGTCGGTGTCCGGCGCGAACTCCGTGATTGTCAACAGACGTGGAATCCCCTGTGTCCCGGACGCTGTTCATGCTGCGAACGCGATGGTTGCGCTCAAGACCTACGCAGATCTGCGGGCGCGGCCACCCGTGGAGACACCCCTGTTGGGCGAGGGCAGGGCGCGTGGATCGACGCACCACACCCTCTCCGCCGATGAGACCCGAACCCTGCTGTCACGTTTCAGCATTCCGGTCGTACCCGAGATCGGCGTCGTCGATGAGGCGGGTGCCGTCCAGGCAGCGGAGACGGTAGGCTACCCGGTCGCCGTCAAGCTGGATCCCGCAATTGCGGAGCACAAGACGGAGGTCGGGGGCATCCGTCTGGATGTACGCAACACCGACGAGGTTCGCGCGGCGGTGGCCGACATGCGAGCAGCGAGCGGTGTGACCGGAGACGTTCCCGTAGTGATCCAGCAGATGGTCAGCCGCGGAATGGAACTGACCGTCGGCGCAATCCGCGACAGCACGCTCGGTCCGGCGGTTCTTGTCGGTCTCGGGGGCGTCATGGTCGAGATCTTGGACGAGATCGAGATGTCGCTGGTGCCGGTGAGCCATGCCGACGCCGAACACATGCTCCGGAAGCTGTGTGGTGGACGATTGACCGCCGACCCTCGCGGCCTTGACGACGCCGCTGTCAAGGTCGTCGGTGACGTGATCGTCGCTGTGAGCTCACTGATGGCACAGTGCGCTTACGTGATCGAGGTCGACGTGAATCCGCTGATCGTCGGAGAACTGGGTCCGGTGGCCGTCGACGGACTGATCCGGGTTGCCCGTCCGGATGTGTGAGACGAGATTGACTACCATGGGTTCCTTCACCGGTCCGAGGAGAAGACGGAGCATTCGGATGAACGTGGTGACGACATGACACCACCGAAGGCCAAGCGCTCGAAGGCGACGGCGACCGAGATCGAGGCCGCTTTCGCACGTAGCTTTCTGGCTCACGGATACCGCGGGACCAGCGTAGATGCGGTCGCCAAGGATCTCGGGATGCCGAAGGGCAGTATTTTTTACCACATCGGAACCAAGGAAGCCGTGTTCTTCCGAGTGCAGATGGCCGGGATGCGCGAGTTCACGGATCGGTTGCGCGAGATCGCCGAATCCGGCGAACCGGCGGAGATCCGTCTCCGCGAGGCGATCCGCGACAGTGTGCGGCGCGTTGATCCGTCTGCGGGACCGTTGTTCGCCATGAGCCGCGACAATCATCACCTGCCTCCTGAACATGCGGCCGAACTCGAGGAGGTTCGCCGTGACTACCAAACACTGTTCATCGGCATCATCGAAGACGGAGTCGCAGCAGGGACATTTCGGCCGCAAGAGCATCTGAAGGTCGTGGTGTTCGGCATTCTCCGCTTCATCGGACTCGTGAAGGACTGGTATCGGCCCGACGGCGAACTCTCGCTCAACGAATTGGCCGACCTCTATTGGTCCTTCACGTGCCGTGGACTCGGTCACGAACCCGAGAACTGAGTTCCGGCCCGCTCTCGCGTGTCCCCCCGCGCCACAATCGCCGACGTCGCGCGAATTCCTCCTTCCACGGCCGCTACCGCAGCGGATCGCCCCACTCCACCTGCCCACGCAACCGGTTCTTCAGTAGCTTCCCACCGGCATTACGTGGGAGGACCTCGCCCGACACCACCGCGAACTGGGGAACCTTGAAGTCGGCCAGACGCTGCCGGCAATGCTCCAAGACGGCCTCCAGGTCAAGTTCACCCGACTCGGAAACCAGTATGGCGCCGACCTTCTCCCCCATCACGTCGTCGGGCACCGGAACCACCGCGGCGTCGACGACACCGGGCGCCGAGAGCAGCACGGCCTCGACCTCGATACTCGACACATTCTCGCCACCGCGATTGATGATGTCCTTGATCCGGTCGACGATGTGGACGCGTCCGGCGTCGTCCACCCGGACCACGTCTCCGGTGTGCAGCCAGCCGTCCACGATCGTCTCGGCGTCGGCGTCGGGTCGCTTCCAGTAGCCGGTCGCGACGTTGGCTCCCCGAACGACCAGCTCGCCGATCGTCGGGTCATCGGAAATCGAGACGATGCCGATGTCCACCGACGGCACCGCGTATCCCACCGAGTCGGCATGCTCGACGGCATCCTGGTCGGGCAAAACCGTGACCAGGGAAGCTGTTTCGGTCATTCCGTAGCCATTCATGACGGTGGCATCGCCGAACGCCGCCTGGATCTCCTGCACTGTCGACGGCGCGATCGGCGCACCGCCATACCCGACCACGCGGACACCGGAAACCTTCGCGTCCGCGAAGGCCGGGTGGCGCAGCAGGAGTGCGTACACCGCCGGCACGGTGACCATGTAACCGATCTTCTCGGCCACGAGCACTTCCACCAAGGCGCCGACGTCGAGCTGCGGCATGATCACCGACGTCCCGCCGACGTAAGTGGCGACCAGGAGCTGCGAGTTGCAGCCGGTCACGTGGAACAGCGGCACCGAGATCAGGGTCCGATAGTCCGCGCCCACATCGCGGGAGAGACCGGAACAGCGAATCATGTTCTCGGCGTTGGCGACAAAGGCCTCATGTGTGGTGGGGACGCCCTTGGGGCGGCCGGTGGTGCCCGACGTGTAGAACAGCGCCGCGACGTCGCCCGCCGTCGCGGTATCGACGGCGTACGGTTCGCCATCCGGCAGCGGAGTGCCCGGAGCCAGGTCCAGCGTGACCCCGGCGTTCTCGAGGACGAACGCCACCTCGGGCTCAGCCGATCGGGTGTTCACCGCGACAGCGATTCCGCCCGACAGCAGGATGCCCCAGAAGGCGAGTACCCAGTCCACGCCTGCCGCGTAGCGGACCGAGACACGATCCCCGTTTGCCACACCCTGGGCCCGCAGGCCACCCGCGACGCGCGCCGACGCGTCCCAGAGCTCCGCGTAGGTGAGTCGGCGACCACCGAGTTCGACCACAGCCTCGACATCTGGCTGTGCGGCGGCCCGGTCGCGGAGGACGTCGATGAACGTTGCCGGGACGTCGGCGTATCGCAAGACCCCGGTCGCGTCCCGCACCACCCCATCCTGGCCGAACGGATTGTGATCGCGGCTGATCTCGATGACGGCATTGTCGGTCATCACCTGTTTGTACTCCGCACCGTTCGTCCCAGGCTGGGTGTCGGCCAAATGCCCAGGAGCGTCGGCCGATCCGGTCCTCATCAGTCGATGGACAACTCCTCCGCCGCCTGACCCAGCCTGCTCAGCAGCGCCCGGGCCGTCGCCCCACCGCCGTCGCCGACAGCCGACCGCAGAAACGACTCCTCCATCGCACGGATCTGCCGCTTGACCTTCGCATGCGTCTGCTGACCAGAGGAAGTCATCGAGACCGTCACCCGCCGGCGATCAGTGGATCGAGCCCGATCGACCAGTCCCCGGTCGGACAATGCGTCGAGAAGGTGACCCAGCCGGGTCGGGTCTCGCCGCGTCCGCTGCGACAAGTCTGCCTGCGAGATCGCGGTGGCGTCGGCGAGCGCATCGAGCACCACGTACTCCCACATGGACAGGCCTGCCTGGTCCAGAATCGGCGTCTCCGCGGCCACCATCGCGCGGGCGAGTGCCCCGGCCGCGGCGCCGAGATCCATCCCATGATCGTCACCCGTCACGCATTGCCCCTTCCAATTTCATCTACCATGGTAGATGATTACCCCATGACCACATTCACCGAACTCCATCGTCGCGCACTTACCGATGCCGACGACATGATCGACGAACTCACATCAGCGATGATGCCCAACGCAAGCCGCTGCGTGGGCTGGACGATCGAAGATCTGGTCTGCCACATGGTGGGGCAGAACTTCGGGTTCGCTGCCGCGATCGCCGACGGCGACGCCGACCGGTCCGCCTACCGGGCGAGATCTCACACGCTCTGGGACGAGTCGAGGATCGCACTGACCACGGCCATCGACGGCAACCCCGCCGGCGAGGTACGCCTGGTCGAGATCAGAGAAGAGGCGATTCCCCTCGACGCCGTCCTGGCGATTCACACACTCGACCTGGCAGTCCACGTGTGGGACGCGCTCGGAGACGCTTACCGGCCATCCCCCGACATCGTGGATCTCGTTCTTGCACAAGCAGAACGAATCCCGACGGATCGAGGGGACGACGCGGTCTTCGGCCCGGTCCGCGACGTCGAAGACGGCGATGCCTGGTACCGCGCCCTGGGGCTTCTCGGCCGCAGCGGTCAGACGAGTCGCGCGACCACCGCTGGTTGAGTAGCGCCGTGCGAGCGGAGCGAGCTCGTCGCGTATCGAAACCGAGGCCGTCGCGTATCGAAACCCTGCGAACCGATCCGACCCTCCGTCACGGCCAGAAGATGGTGCCGTTCAGGAAGTCCTGGGCGTAGCGTCCGCCGACCTTGTACTCGCCGCCGAGTGGCACGCCGTAATACCCGGCAGCACCCTTCTGCGCCTGCCATTTCTTCAGGATTCCGCCCCGGACGACCTGAACACCGCCAGAATCGCTGAAGCAGATGACGCCGCCCCGGAAGTTGTTCAGGCTGCCGCTGCCCACCTTGAGTTCACTGCTGGTCGGGTACCCCATGGGCCCGCGTTCGGCGCCCATGCGGTACCAGCGCTGGCGGATGGCGCCACCCACCTCGTGCGGCTTGCCGTCCCCGACCGACGGATGCCAGTAGAAGGACGCGTCGCGCTTGAAGTTCTGGAAGCGTCCGCCCTTGGCCGCGGCATGTTCGGGACCGGTCGGCATTCCCCATTTGAGGATGCCCCCGCTGAAGATATAGGCGTCCCCGATCTTGCCTCCCACGGAGTGCCCGCCGAGGACCATGTCCGCATTGGCCGGCGCTGCCGGACGCGCGACACCGAGAACGCCCCCAACGGCGGAAACGGCGAGAATCAGCGACGCCGCGAGGGCTCGCCGCGTGGAGGACGAGCGCCCGGCCGGACGAGAGGGAGAGATCGCGGAAGGGATCAGCCGCAGCGAAGTCTGAAGTCTCGACATGTTCGGGAGTCTACGTATGCCACCCGGCGAGCCGGATGTGGGGTGAATTGTCGGATTCAGAAGGTTTGAGCTGCAATAGTATTCGCTGGTCAAGCCGTTTCGACGGTTCGCGCGAGGATTCCGAGCGTCGCCCGGATCGCCGTTTCCGGGATGACCGGGAAGACGCCGCGGGCCTCGTCGCGGACCCGGCTCCAGTCGTAATACGACGTCACCCGAGTGCCGCCGTCCACGGATTCGAGCCGATACCCGTAGCGGTGATCCAGCGGGGGCCGCACCATCCCGGCGATCGACCACTCGATCCACTGATCCTGCTCGAAGCCGGTGATGATCACCCGGACGTCGTACTTGCCCATCGGGCGATCATTCAGTGACTCACGGTCCATGTGGACCAGGAACTCGTCGCCCACCGCGCCCACGGACTCGCCCTCGGCGCTCTGCAGCATGCCCGAGCTGTCGATCGTGACGTGCCCCTCGGGGGAACAGAGCAGCGCGAAGATCTTCGCCTTGTCGGCCTCGATCACCCTGGGTACCTCGAACCGGTCGGTCATCGCTGAAACTCCTTTGTTCGCACCGTCGCCACAATGTGCGGCGGGTCCAACGCTAGCCCTCGCGGCGCCATTCGCACCTCACGACGCCGCGGTCCGGAAGTCGTCCCGCTCGACCAGCCTCGACACCACCAGCCCGGCGATCAAACCCCAGAATGCCGAACCGATGTTCAAGAAGCTCAGGTCCGAGATCGAGACGAGGAACGTCGCCAGCGCCCCCATCGTGAACCGCGAGCCGAACGCCGATCGGAATGCGTTCTGGAGAGCACCCAGCAGGGCCAGCCCGCCGACGGTCGCGATGAAGGCCGCGGGCATCGCCTCCATCAGCGTGACGAAGAGCGGGGCGAACAACCCGACCGCGATGGCGAGCACACCGAATGTGAGTGCGGCGGTGTACTGACGCCGCCGTTCTCCGCCGGCGACGAGCAGCGCATTGGTCGGTCCGGCAAGGCAGCTCGAGATCGCTCCAACTGCCGCCGCCAGTATCGACCACACCCCGCACGCGACCGTGACGACGTTGACCGGCGCCTGGTGGCCTGCCGACTTCAGAACGGCGACTCCCTGACCGTTCTGCACGACGATCACGGTGATCACCAGCGGGACCACCAATTCCAGCATTGCGCGGACGCTGAAGTCGGGCGCCTGCACCAGCGGGGTCGCCAGCCATGAGGCCGTCTCGTGGCCGAGGTGGAACTTGCCACTGACCGCCACGGCCACCGCGCCGGCCAGACACGCGCCGATGATCGGCGGCATCCACCGGGAAAGGGTGCCATGGCATTGCAGGACGAAGAATGCGATCACGATCGGAAGCGCCACCACCGGATCCGCACCGACGGAACGCACGACGTCGATGCCGAACTGGAGGAAGACCCCCGCCACCATCGCCATCACGATCGGTGTCGGCAAGGCCGACATGACTTTTCGCACCCGCCCGGTCAGTCCGATCGCGAAGATGAGCACTCCGGTGACGAGAAACGCACCGAGCACCTCGGCCCATGACAGGTGCTTCAGGGACGCACCGACGAGTACGGTGCCCGGTATCGTCCACGCAAACGCCAGCGGCACGCGGTACACCCAGCTGGCGATCAGGGTCAGCACCCCGTTGAGGACGAACACACCGAAGATCCACGACGACAGGACCGTCGCGTCGAGCTTCCCGGCCGACCCGGCCGCCAGGATGACCGCCACCGGGCCGGAGGCCGAGAAGATCAGCCCGACGACGCCGTTGACGACGTAGGTGCCACCGAGATCACGTAGCACCTCGCGAGGTCGGAGGAGCCGACCGCTCGGACGCTCCACGACCGAACTGGTCGAGGGCTGGTGGTCCTCGGTTGTCTCCGCAACGGACTCGGGCGCGGACATGACGTGAGATCTCCTCGTCCCGCCGGTTGCTCGAACACGGCGCTTGGTGGCCGATGTTCGAGCGTAGGTCGACGATTGTTCTACGAGAAAGACCCAGTTTCGCCCCATTGATCGATGACGGCTATCGGTGGAGGTCACCGCGTCAGACACGCTCCGGTCAGCGCGGGTACGTGATGATCTCCTGTCCGGTTCTGGGGTTGCGCCAGGTGATGGTGCGGTCCGTGTGCATGGTCGGGAGCCACAAGCCTTGGTGTTTGCGCTGATGGTCGGGTCGACACATCGGTGCGAGATTTTCGGGCACGGTCCAGCCACCGACGTGCGGCGCACGATGGTCGAAGGCCACCAGGTGGTCGATCTCGCACTGATCGGCAGGCATGCCGCAATACGGGTATCGGCAATAGTGATCCGAGAGCAGGATCTCGCCACGTATCCGTGTTGACGGTGTGTAGATGAGCGCTCCCGGCGGCGGAAGGTCGAAGCCGCCGTGCCCGGTCCGATCGACCGGTGGTGCGGGGCCGCGGTCACGGACCAGCAGGCCTGCCGACCGATCTCGAGGGGCTTCCGGCAGCGATACGACCCGAGCGCGGCTGCTCAGATCCGCCGCCAACACCGGGTCGATCGCGCCGTAGCCCCGGAGCCGGGGGACCTCGATGCCGAGGGGATCGAGGACGACGGTCAGTTCGGGCAGCACGAGCTCAGACTGCGGTTCTGCGTCAGTGAATTCAGCGTTTCCATCATCGGATTCGTCCCTGGAATCCGGCCGAATCACGGCGGCGTCGCCCGCAGCCTGCGAATCCGAGTTGCCGGCGCGGCAACCGTCTCCGCCGCAGGTGCACTCGAGTCGGGCGCCCAGTCCGGCCAGTTCGGCGAATGCCGCCACGCGTTGTCGGCCTATGGTGCGCCGGTCGTTCCGGCACACTCTGGCAGCGATCAAGGCCGCTATCTGTTCACGCAGGGCCACGCCGTGTTCGGCCGGTACGCAGGCATCGATGTTCGCGTGTCCGGAGCTGTCATTGGTGATGGTCAGGTTCTGCCAGGTTTCGGCGAACGCATCGCGGGCTTCGGCGGCGGCCGCCGGGTCGAGGCTGATGACGAGTGCTTCGAGTTCATCGCGCAACACGGCGTCGGTCGATGGATGCGAGGACAGTTCCAGCGCACGGTCTTCCAGATCCAGCGGAGCATCCTCGACCGATGCGTCGCAGGGATCACCGCACTCGTCGTCGGCCACCCCATCGGAGTCGAGGTCGTCCACCTGGGAATCGTCGATCGACGTCTCGGTGTCTGAGGCCTCTGCATCCGGCTCGACAGCAGGACTCGGCACCGGCGCCGACTCGAGGGCGTGCACCATCACCGACATCCGGTGCGTGCTCACGTCGCCGGCGAGATAGGCCAGGCGGATCTTGGGGCGACGTTGCAGTGCATCGCCCAGCTTGTACCAGGTGCCGGCTTTGATCCGTGACATCCCCAGTTGCAGAGAGATCTCCCCGACAGCGGCTTTGTCGGCCTGATTGCGCACCATCATCTGCCGCTCCGCCGACAGCGCGAACAACACCTCGTCATGAGCCGCCTGCCCGATCCGAAAGGCCAAGAGCACCGCCCGCGCCTCGGCCTGCCGACTCAACCGCACCAGGTCCCGAGCCGCATCAGCCACCTGCTCAGCACGCAGCGACGACACAATGGCATCGCCGGCTGCGGCATCATCCGCAAAGGCATCCGAGAAGGTGAACACGGCTGGACTTTCGTGAGATCCTCGCGGACACCGCGAAGGACAAGATCGACAGGACACCAACAACATTCGCCCGTCAACAAAAGAAGCACACCCGCGTCACATCAACTACGACAAGACTAAACCGCCCCACCGACAAACTCGGACAGGACGAGGTCAACGCCAGATCATCAGGTCGTTGTCGCCGCCGAACCCGTGACCGGACTACTCCTTGTCACACCCGGGAGCAGGCGCGTCCTCCGACAACGGCTTGCCCAGCGGGAGGAGGTACAGCACATCGAGGACCACCGGCGTGTTGCCGAGATTGCGCCCGGCGTGAGTGTTGGCCTGTCCGTGCGGCTCTCGGATGATCTCGCCCGGGCGATAGATCGTCGGGACACAATCGGGCCCGGGATGGGTGAAGGTACCCGAGCGGATCAGTCCGACCAGATCCCCGTCGTGATAGTGCCAACCGGTTGTCCCGCCCGGCGCGACCGTGATCTCGCGGACCGCGACGTGGACCCCCTTGGGAACAAAGGGCAGGAGTCCGGCCGGGATGTCCCCTTCGGCAAGGGTCACCGCCGAGATGCCCGACGACGGCGTCGCCGCCGCCTGAGCCGGCAGGAAACCTGCGACAACGGTCACTGCGACGACACCCACGATGGCCCTGATGAGCTGTTTCATCACTGGACCGTACCGCCGTCACCGGGCAGGACAGCCGGTTTCGCGCGCACACGCCGGGCCGCGCCGACAACCGGCTCATAGGTCTACGCGCTCTGCCGCTCCTCCACCCGCGGCGCACGCTCGTCCGGCTGCGACCCTTCGCGTGGCCGACCGAGACTGTCGAGCACACCGATCGCGTTGCGCGCGAACACCTGCTGCTCGGTGATGGCCAGCTGGGTACGGCTGCGGCTGGTGAACGCGAAGAACCAGTCGACGAGTGTCGTGAACCGATTACGGAAACCCACCAGGTACAGCAGATGCAGGAAGAGCCATCCCAGCCAGGCGACGAAACCCGAGAACTCGATGCTGCGCGAGGTGCCCGGGATGGGGATCTTCGCGACCGCACTGAAACGGGCGATGGTGGCCATCGAGCCCTTGTCCCAGTAGGAGAACGGTTTACGCGACGCCGGGTCCGCTCCGCGCAGCCCCGCCCGGATCGCCGCAGTAGCGTACTTCGCCCCCTGGATCGCGCCCTGCGCCATCCCGGGTACACCCTCGACCGCCATCAGGTCACCGACGACGAAGACGTTCGGCTGCCCGGTCACCGTGAGGTCGGCCCCGACCTTCACCCGGCCCGCGCGATCGAGTTCGACCCCGCTCTGCTCGGCCAGCTGACGACCCAGCGGACTGGCCGAGACGCCTGCCGACCACACCTTGCACTGACTCTCGATCCGCCGCGTGGTGCCGTCCTGGTCCTTCACCACGAGACCGTGGTAGTCCATGTCGACCACCATCGCCCCGAGCTGGATCTCCACCCCGTTCTTCGCCAGCCGCTTTGCGGCACGCCGACTCAGCTTGCCGCCGTACGGCGGCAACACAGCAGGCGCGGCGTCCAGGAGGATCACCCGCGACTCGGTCGGATCGATGTTGCGGAAAGATCCCCGCAGTGTCTTGGTGGCCATCTCGGCGATCTGTCCGGCCATCTCGACGCCGGTCGCCCCCGCGCCCACCACCACGAACGTGAGCAGGCGCGCGCGTTCGTCCGGGTCGTCGGAGAGTTCGGCCTGTTCGAAGGCGCCGAGGATGCGTCCCCGCAGCTCCAGGGCATCGTCGATGGTCTTCAATCCGGGTGCGTACTCGGCGAACTGATCGTTGCCGAAGTACGACTGGTCGGCCCCCGCCGCGACGATCAGACTGTCGAACGACGTCTCGGTGACGCGCTCCAGCAGCCGCGACGTGACACTGCGCCGCTCCAGGTCGATGGTCTCCACCTCACCCAGGACGACCGTGGTGTTGCCCTGCTTGCGCAGCACCACCCGAAGCGCAGGTGCGATCTGACCTTCCGAGATCAGTCCGGTGGCGACCTGATAGAGCAGCGGCTGGAACAGGTGATGGGTGGTGCGGGCGATCACTGTGACGTCGACGTCGGCCTTGGCCAGTTGTCGCGCGGCGGTGAGCCCGCCGAATCCCGAGCCGATGATCACCACGCGATGACGTGTGCCGTCACCAGTGATCGGTGCCTCGGTTGGTTTGTCGTCGGTGGTGTTGTCGTCGACGGCTTTGTCGTCGTTCATGCAGCTGCCCTCCAGAAGAGATCTCCGGGACACCCAGGCGGACGATGCCTCTGACAGTTGCGCTCCACGCCGGTTGATTCCGGCCTCGCCAGTCGCAATCTCCAGAATAGCGAAGAACCCGCCGGACGGCGAACCGTACATCTCGATGCACGTCGACCGCCGGTCAGGATGCTGCCAGGATGTTCTTCAATTGGTTGATATCAAGTGTCGCAGCAAGATCCGCGATGGTCACACCTGCCAGCGAGGCCCGCCAGGCCTGCTCGGCGGCGGCCATCACCTTCGCGATTCCGCACGCGGACACGCACTGCTCCGGCGGTGCGGCGAGGATGCCCTGCTGCCGGATCTCGGTACATCGGAATGCCGGCTCCTTGCCGTCCACCGCCTGGACCACGTCGAGCACCGTGATGGTCTCGGGAGCACGCGTCAGGGCATAGCCGCCGTCGCGCCCCTCGGCCGGGAGGATCAGGTCCGCGCGCGCCAACGCCTGCAGATGCTTCGCGAGGTAGGTCTTGGACACTCCGTGCAACTCCGCGAGGCGGCCTGCCGGCACCGGGCGATCGGACTGACTCAGCACCACACAGCAGTGCAGAGACCACTCCACGCCGGTCGAGAGCTTCATGGCGTCAGCCTATCGGCGCACGTGAATCGAGCCAGTCGTCGAAGGTCGTCGGCGCGATCCAGGCATCGGCGCCCGGCGTGGGGACGAGAGCCGCGTTGTCGAGGATCGCGCCGAAGTACCCCGCGTCGAGGTCGCTCTGCACAGATCGTCGATCGCCGGTCGAGGTGAACAACCGTCGGACCAGTTCGTCGATACCCAGCGCCTCGGGCCCCGCGATCTCGGCGGTCCCGTTGACCGGCGTCCCGAGCGCGATGTCACTGACCCGGCCGACGACGTCTCGCGAGGCGATGGGCTGCAGGTGCGCAGGCGTCGCGTGCACCACGTCGCCGCGGGTCCCCGCGTCGGCGATGCCGGCGACGAACTCGAAGAACTGCGTCGACCGCACGATCGAGTACGGGATGGGCCCGGCCTGGACCAGCTCTTCCTGTGCGAGCTTGGCGCGCATGTACCCGGAGTCGGTGAGCCGGTCGGCACCCACGATCGACAGGATCACGTGATGCCCGACCCCGGCAGTCTGCTCGGCGGTGAGCAGATGACTGGTCGAGGCGCGGAAGAATTCGAGGACGTCATCGTCCTGCCACGACGGCGAGTTGGTGAGGTCGACGACGACGTCGGCACCCGCGACCGCTTCGGCGACGCCCTTGCCGGTGGTCGTGTCCACGCCGGCGCTGCGCCCGAGCGCCACCACGTCGTGCCCGGCCGCGGCCACCTTCTCCTCGACCTGACTCCCGATGAGCCCGTTCCCGAAAATGACGATCTTCATCTCACATCTCCTCCTCGATTACTCGGATATCTATGGTCTTAGTTTACTACGACACTCTCTATCCGAGTCAATGTCTGGTCGATCACGGTTGACGCGTCGGATATTTCCGACATATTGTCTCGTCCCGTGACCACCTCCGACGACGTGTTCCTGGCGCTGGCCAATCCGGTCCGCCGCCGGTTGTTGGAGTTGCTCGCCGCCGAACCCACGGCCGCCGGCGATCTCGGTGCGCGTTTCGCGCTGAGCCGCTCGTCGGTCGCCGAACACCTGAAGGTTCTGAAGGACGCCGGGCTCGTCACCGACGAGGCTCGCGGGCGACACCGGATCTATCACCTGACCCCAGACCCGCTCGCCGAGCTGAGCGACTGGCTCCACCCCTTCGAACGCTTCTGGCGTGCCCGACTGACCGATATCGCCGACATCGCAGAGGACCTCGAATGACCACCGATTCCACCGACCAGCACGCGGTGATCCGCGTCGATCAGTTCGTCGCGGCCCGCCCCGAAACCGTCTGGCGCACCCTCACCGAACCGGAGCTGGTGCAGCGCTGGTGGGCAGCCGGCGACATCAGGCCGGAGGTCGGACACGAGTTCACCCTGGACATGCCCGGTTTCGGTCGCCAGCCGTGCCGGGTCCTCGAAGCCGATCCGCCCTCCCGGTTGGTCTACACGTTCTCCGCCAACTGGACGCTCACCTGGACCCTGGTGCCGGAGGGAAAAGGCACACGCCTCCTGCTCGAGCACTCCGGCTTCGACCTCGGCGACACACGGATGGCCGCGGCATTCGACCGGATGGGTCCGGGGTGGCGAGACGTCGTCCTGCCGCGGCTCGCCGATCTCGTACCGGAGATCTGACCCCGTCCGGCACCCCGGAAAGCCGCGGCGCCGATATCCTGACGTGCATCGCGGGTGCCCATCCCCGCCGATCGGAGGCCGCCATGACATCTGCATCGATCGATCCGGACGTCCCGCCGAGCGGTCCGGGCTGCGTCGAATGCACCAGCGACGGCTCGTGGTGGGTGCATCTGCGTCGCTGCGCGCAATGCGGTCACGTCGGCTGCTGCGACGACTCACTGCACCGCCACGCGCGCCGGCACGCGGAAGCGACCGGCCACCGCGTCATCCAGAGCTATGAGCCCGGCGAGGAGTGGTTCTGGGACTTCACCACCGAGGAGTTGTTCGCCGGGCCGGCGCTGGCAGCGCCCAACGAGCACCCGGCCTCGCAGGGTGTGCCGGGTCCGCGCGAGCGGCTCCCCGAGGACTGGCGCGCGCAGTTGGGGTCACGGGATTCCTGACCCGAGCGAGTAACTGGCTCTGACCAGTACCAATCCACCTCCGCTGAGGGTTCTCCCAGGAACGGTCCGTACACTTGCCCGACGCAGGGGAAGGGATCCGATCGGGGAGGTGCGGTTGCAGACCGTCGACGACACCACAGAACAAGTACATACAGACGCCGGACCGCCGGGGGGCGGCTCGACCGGCGTCGCGGCGGAACCTCGGAAGAAAACGTCATCGGGCCGCGCGCACACCGCCGACTTCGTGCGCGTCCTGCTCTTCGCAGGCGTGGTCGTCGCGCACAGCGTCAACGCCATCAACACCACTCCCGACGTGATCCGCTCGGCCAACCTCGTCGGCACGATCTGCCACCTCACCCGCTACGGCTTCGTCGCGGTGACGTTGTTCGTCCTGGTACTCAGCACCCGCGGCAAACCGATGTCACCCGTCGCGTTCTGGCGAAGACGATTCGGCATGGTGGTCGGCCCGTACCTGGTGTGGACCCTTCTCTACTCCCTGACCGATCACGTGATCATCTCCGACAACCCGTGGCCCACCCCGGCCCGCTTCTTCAGCGATCTCGGCCAGGACGTGGTCACCGGCGAGGGCAAGTACCAGCTCTACTTCCTGCTGATCTCCATGCAGATCTATCTGGCGTTCCCCCTGGTCTCATGGATTCTCGATCGCACGGCTCACCGCCCGTGGCGGGTCCTCGGCGTGGCCACCGTGATCCAGCTGGCAGCGTTCGTGTTCTACCAGTACCTCCCCCGCCCGGCCGGACCGACGTGGACCCTGGTCTACGACAACCTGTGGAAGACGCTGCCGATGTACGCCCTGTTCATCGCGATCGGAGCGCTGGCCGCCGTGCACCACGAGACGATGAACGAGTGGCTGCGGACCCACGCGGTCGCAGTGATCTCCGCATGCGGGATCGGTACCGCGTTCAGTGTCGGCGCCTATCTCCTGGCCACCTCCCCCGGCAACGTCCCGCTGCAGGCGAACACCCCGTGGAATCCCGTCAACCTGCCGTGGTTCCTCGCCGGTCTGACGCTTCTCTGGATGCTGGCGCTGGTCTGGAACGCACGCCGGGAATCTGGCCGCGCGATGTCGTCTAAGGCGGTGTCGTATGCGTCGTTCCGCGCCTTCGGCGTCTTCGCCGTACATCCGCTGATCCTCGACATCCTCGGCCGGACCGGCTTCATCGGGGCACTGTTCGGCTGGTTCCCGCACTCCGCGGCGATCCGCACCACACTGCTGACGGCGGTTGTCCTCGCGCTGTCGCTGGTCGTTGTCGACATCCTGCTGCGCACCCCGGTGAGCAAATGGCTCACTGCACGCCCCCGAGTCCCGGTGCGCCGACGGGCGAAGCCCGCCGTCGCCACCATCGTGCAGTCGGTCCCGGATCCGCAGGAGAGCGCTGCCGCGAGTGCGGCACCGGGACGCTAAACCGCGAGACGGCCGAAGCCACTCCGGTGAAAGATCAATGGACTGCCGGACTCCGGATGCTCCACCGCATGGAGTTCCAATAACACGATGAGGTGATCGCCCGCCTCCACCTCGCGGTAGATGGTGGTGTCGAACCGGGCGAGCCCCCCGTCGAGCGTGACCGCCCCGTCGCCCGACGCCTTGAGCGCGATGTCGTCGAAGCGATGCTCGACCGGGCCCGCAAGCTGACGGCAGACCTCACCGTGATGGTCGGCGAGGATCGTCACGCCCAGGTGTTTGGCACGGCGGAGATCCGGCCAGGTCTTGGAGGTGTTCGCCACCGAGAAGGACACCAGCGGCGGGTCGAGGCTGACACTGCTGAAGGAACTCGCGGCCAATCCGGTCAACACCCCGTCGACCTCGGCCGCGACGGCGACCACACCGGTCGGGAACACACCGAATGCCTTGCGCAGCTTCGCCGGATCGAGATCCTGATTGGTGCGGAGCTCACTCATGAACGCCCTCCCAGCAGCGAGGTGACCGTCGGCCCGGTCTCGGCCAGCCACTGCGCGTAGGCCTGCGGATCGTCGTACGCGGCATCCACCACATAGAGCGCGCGGCCCGGCACGGTGCCGCCGATCTCGGTGAGAACCGGCCGCAGCGTCAGTTCCGGTGACAGCGAATGGGCTGGACTGCCGCCGAGCATCAGGGGGATCGCAACCCCCGACAGCCCGGTACCACCCGCGAACCGGTCGAGGAACAACTTGAGCAACCCGGTGTAGGCGGCCTTGTAGGTCGGGCTCGCGAACACGACGAGATCGGCCTTCCCGACCTGCTCCACCAGCGCGGCGATCCCGTCGTCGGACCAGTCGAGGACGGCCGCACCGAGCGTGGCGAGATCGACGATCACATCGGGCTCGGCGCCGCTGAGTTGGGTGGCGACATAGGTTGCCGCGGTGAGTGTTCGGCTCGCGGGCTTGGGATTTCCGACGACGACGGCGGTGACGGTCATGACGCCGCCACCCGCGCGGTGGGTGCCGCACCGAACGGCACCGCCGAACGCCCGACGACCGGTGCGGGATGTTCCCAGAGGCCGCGCCGGGTGAGTTCGGGGAGAACGCCTTCGCCGAACCAGTACGACTCCTCGAGATGCGGGTAGCCGGAGAGCACGAACTCCTCGATACCGACCTCGCGATAGGCCTCGATCAGGTCGGCGATCTCGGTGAAGGATCCGACCATCGCGGTACCGGCGCCGCCGCGAACCAGGCCGATCCCCGCCCAGAGGTTCGGATAGATCTCCAGACCGTCTTTCGACCCCTTGTTGAGTGCGAGCATCCGCTGTTGACCCTCCGAAGCCGAACGCTTCAGCCCCGATTGGATGCGCGCGACCTCCTCGTCGGAGATGTGCCGGAGCAGCCGATCGGCTTCGGTCCACGCGTCGTCGGAGGTCTCTCGCGCGATCGTGTGCAGGCGGATGCCGAAGGTGAGTTCCCGCCCCTGCTCGGCAGCCGCCTTACGCACCCGATCGAGCTTTTCCGCGACCGCTTCCGGGGGCTCACCCCAGGTGAGGTAGACGTCGGCATGCTTCGCGGCGACGGCGATACCGGCCGGTGACGACCCCCCGAAGTAGATCTTCGGCAGCGGGTCCGGGATCTGGGCGAGCGTGGCGTCGGCGACCGACAGGTACTCACCCTCGAAATCGACCGTCTCACCAGTCCACAGCCGGCGGACGATCTCGAGGAATTCGTCGGCGCGGGCATACCGCTGTTCCTTGTCGAGGAAGTCGCCGAACATCTGCTGCTCGTGGTCCTCGCCACCGGTCACCACGTTCAGGAGAAGCCTTCCGCCGGAAAGATTCTGGAAGGTACCGGCCATCTGCGCCGCCAGAAACGGCGCGACGACACCCGGCCGGAAGGCGACCAGGAACTTGAGACGCTCCGACAGACTGCTGATCATCGCGGTCGAGATCCATGCGTCCTCACACCAGGCACCGGTCGGCGTCAGCGCCGCCTCGAATCCGAGTTGTTCCGCGCTACGGGCGATCTGACCCAGATACGGCACCGAGGCCGGCCGGCCCGCGGAGCCTGCCGACACCCCGTGGCCACCGCCGACCACGTTGCGGCCGTCACCTCCGTTGGTCGGCAGGAACCAGTGAAACGTCAATGCACTCATGTACTTCGTTCTCTTCCTTCGTCTCTCGTGCGGTGTCGGAATTCGTGGTGCGGCCCGGTCAGAGTTGACCGGTGCGGGGCGGGAGAATGCCCTCGGCCGCCCAGCGGCCGAGGTGCTGCACCTTCCACGCCGCCGGGTCGTGCAGTGTGTGGGTGCGGGCGTTGCGCCAATGCCGATCCAGCGACTCCTTGGCCACCGCGGAACGGGTACCGGCGACCTCGAACAGGCGGCTCGCCACATCGACGGAGGTCTTGGTGGTGGAAGCGCGGGCCGCCGCGACGGCGAGGGTGGCGGCCGCGGCGGTTGTCTCGTCGAGATCCGCGTCGGCTCGGTCGACGGCGCGGCCCGCCTCGGCGAGCAGGGCCTCGGCACCGCGAACCGCGAGCTCCATCTCGCCGAAGGCATGCACCACCAGCGGATCGTCGGCGGCGCGCGCGACGCCGGCGTCGGGGTGGGGCCTGCTCTTGGTGGTCACGAACTCCGCGGCATCCTCGAGCGCGGCTCGCGCGATGCCCGCGTCGATCGCGGCGTGGAGCAACTGGGCGAACGCGCCGTAGGTGGTCGGACCCGTGAAGGTGGCCGAGAAGTCGGTGATCAGGTCGTCGGTGACCACCACGTCGGTCAAACGCACCGTCCCGCTCGCGGTGGTCCGCTGGCCGAGGGCCTCCCAGTCGTCGACGACCTCGACGCCGTCGGCATCACGCCGGACCCAGGCGACGTGCAGCGGACCGTCCTCGCCGAGGTGCGCGAGCGTCGGGATCCAGTCGGCGAACAGCGCCCCGGTGCAATAGAACTTCGTCCCGTTCAGACGCCAGACACCGTCGTCGCCGGGATCCGGCCGGAGCGTGGTGGTGTAGTCGCGGATGTGTCTGGTGCCGCGCTCGGACTGCGCGTTACCCAGGGTCTTGCCCGCCAGCACCTCGGGAAGGATCCGCGCCTGCTGCTCCGGGCTGCCCTGCAGCAGCAGCTGGTTGATGAACACGAAGTGGCTGTGCGGGATCTGTCCGATGTTGGGGTCGCCCGTGGAGATGAGACGGATCACCTCGGCGACCGTGCTCGCGGGCAGCCCCGCACCACCGAATCGGTCGGGAACCGTGATCGCCGACAAACCACTCGCGGCCAGCTTCGCAACCTGCTCGAACGGCAGGATCTTCGACCGGTCGCGTTCGGCAGCGCCCTTCGCGAACTCGGCGCCGAGTTCGGCCGCGATGGCGATGGCCTCATGGGCGCCGAGGACGGGGACCTCGTGCATGTCTCACTCCTCGCTCGTCCGGGCACCGCAGTTCGTGGCCACATCCAACGGTTCGGCGGCGACCATTCGTCAACCCTCACATCAAACGCCGGTCGGACGGCCCTGGCCACACTTTCTCGCCGGCTGGGCCAAAGGTTCCCCGTCCGATCACTTGCGGGTGAATAGCACGGCCAACCGTTGCCAGATACGAGTCACCGGGCATTCTTGCGGCGAGTAGGAGGTGTTACCTTCGATACTGATACCCCACAGGGGTATCAGTATTCGCTGCCACCCGCCGACGCAGCAAATACTCGTCTTGTACACAACAAACAAGAAGGAGGACCGACATTGCACTCTCACAACGAGGAAGCAAGGTTCATGGCCGACATCAAGGAAGCCGCGCCGGAGATGGTCTCCGCCTTCTTCGGGTTCGACAAAGCTGTGTTCGACAAGAACACCGGAACCCTGGACCTGGCCACCCGTGAGCTGATCGCGGTTGGGGTTGCGGTGACCACACAGTGCCCGTACTGCATCGAAGACCACGCCAAACGCGCGGTCAAGGCCGGCGCCACCAAGGCCGCCGTCGCCGAAGCCGTCATGGTCGCCGCAGCCCTTCGCGCCGGTGGCGGCGTCACGCATGGATGGAAGGCGATGAAGAGCATCGCAGACGGCGAGTGACGTCGTGGAAGATCTCGACGCGCGATCATCGTCCGTCGAACCGAGCGCCTGGCACCGACGTCGTCGATGACCCACGCGTACCCTGGCGCACGTCATGGGCTACTCGTTCGCACGCGTCACAGCTGCCGCCGACCTGAATCCCCGCCTCCGTCGAATCCACTTCGAGGTGCCCGACCTCGAACAACTCGGGCTGCCCGGGATCGCGGACGAAGCGGTCGGGATCTACTTCCCTCGAGACGGTGAGTCGGCTCCGCCGCCGATGCAACTCCGAGAGGGTGTGTGGGCATATCACGACGTCGAGCCGATCCCCGACGCCCGCAACTATTCAGTTCGAGCGATCGATCCCGAGAACCGTTCGATGACTGTCGATTTCGTGGTCCACTCACACGGTCCCGCCACGGCGTGGGCACAGCATGCGGAGCCGGGGCACGAGGTGGCGATGTCACACGCGCGCGGCTGGTATCGACCGCAGGCAGCCGCCGGATGGCACCTCCTCGTGGCCGACCTGGCAGGCCTGCCGGCGTTGGCCCGCATCCTGGAGGAGTACCGCGGCGCGGCCACGGTGACCGCGCTCGTCGAGGTCGCCGCCGACGACGACCTCGCCTACCTCGACGGGTGTTCGACGGGTGCCGAGATCGTTCCCCTGGTCGGCAGCGGAAACGGGCTGGGCCCCAGCGTCCTCGGCGATTCGATCCGTCGCCTCGATCTTCCCGCGGGGACCGGCTACTGCTGGTTCGCCGGCGAAGCGGCCCAGTCACGGGTTGCGCGAAAGTACTTCCGCCAGGAGCACCGTTGGCCGCGAGAGAGCTACGACATCATCGGCTACTGGCGTGCGGAGGGTGAGCGGTGGGCCCGACGCTATGCCGAGCACGGTGACGCGCTCTTTGCGATCTATCAGCGCGCCATCGCCCGGGGCAAGGGTGAGAAGGCTGCCGCCGAGGAGTTCGACGAAGCGCTCGAGCGCGCCGGCCTCTGAGGCACCGACCCCTCCGGGGTGCGGGGCAACCTCAGGCGGTGGCCTGGTCGTTGTCCTTCATCGAGCCCCACCCGTGCCAGCGTTCGATCTCGACGACCGCCGTCGTGCGGGGCCGTACCCGATCGGGATATGGACCGCCCGCGTAATGACGGGAGATCCGGTCGATGTCGGTGAGGCCGTCGTCGTCGCGGAACTCGATCACGCGGCCGAGCAGCGTGATGTGCGTGTACCAGGTCTCCTCGTCCAGCACCGTGAGGGTGACCCGGGGATCACGACGCAGGTGGTCGAGACGCACCCGGCCGTTGTCCATGCTCAGCAGCAGGCGGTCGCCGTCGAGCAGATACCAGGTGGCCGCCGAGACCGGCCCGCCGTCGGAACGCAGAGTCGCCATCACACAGGGATTGGGCTTGGCGAGAAGCTCTCTCGCAGCCTCGGGAAGCGGTGGTAGGGACATCTAGTCGGCCTTTCCCAATCGATCGACGAGGGCGCGCGCGAGCGGGCCCGAGGACGCCGGATTCTGTCCGGTCAGCAGATTGCGGTCGGTCTCGATGTGCGGCGCCCACGGTTCCCCGGTGACCACCTTCAATCCCGCATCGGTGAGACGATCCTGGAGCAGCCACGGCGCCTTGGCCGCCAGCCCGCCCTGTTCTTCCTCGGCATTGGTGAAGCCGGTGACCGTGTGACCGACGAAGGTGTTCTTGCCGGCACCGTCGGTCGCCGAGAGCAGGGCCGCCGGTCCATGACAGACGATGGCGACGGGACGGTCGGCGCCGTTGACCGCGGTGAGGATCCTCCCGGCCTCCGGGTCGACGGCCAGATCCTCCATCGGACCGTGCCCGCCGGGCACGAAGACGGCGTCGTAGTCGTCGACCACCACGTCGGACAAGGCGATCGGGTTCTGGAACTCGGGAGCACTCTCGACGACGTCGCGGATATGGGCGGCCGCCTCGGCCGAGCCCGCGCGCTCGGCGGTCAGACTTCCTTCGTCCACCGGCGGCCGTACGCCACCCGGGGTCGCGACGGTGACCGCGTAACCTGCGTCTTTGAGGATCTCCAGGGGTGCGACGGCCTCCTCGGCCCAGAACCCGGTCGCGTGTTTCGTCCCATCGTTGAGGGTCCAGTGATCCGATCCGGTCATCACGAACAACACTGTGCGTGACATGTCGACCTCCTCAGTCGTTCGGCTCGTCCATTCGAGCGCATTCGTCGGTCCGAGTACAGCGCCCCCTCATCGCCAACGTACCCATGTTCCGGTCATTTCGTGCGAGGTGCCGGTGACTCGGTCGGCTCGGGCGTTCGGTCGTGGCGTGAGCGTTCCGGGCAACGTTCACGCCCCCGTCTCGACCGGCCGCTCCGGGTCGGACGACCACTGCGACCACGAGCCGGGGAACAGGGCGCCGGTGAGGCCGGCGATCTCCAGTGCGGCGATCTCGTGGGCCGCGTTCACACCTGACCCGCAATAGGCGATCACGTCGGTGTCGACACCGACGCCCAAGGCCGAGAAGCGTTCTCGAAGGACATCTGCAGGCAGGAACGTCCCGTCGGAGCTCACGTTGGCCGCGGTCGGCGCGCTGATCGCGCCGGGGATGTGACCTGCGCGCGGGTCCATGGGCTCGACCTCACCCCGAAACCTCTCTGCCGCACGGGCATCCAGCACCTGCGCGTCCGATCCGGCGACGTCGTCGATGTCGGCAGTCGGCAGATGGCCGCCGGTCAGAGTGACCGAGCCGGTACGCGGCGTCGCATCGCCCGACGACACCCGGAGCCCGGCCGTCCGCCATGCGCCCAGCCCGCCGTCGAGCATGCGTACGTCGGTCAGGCCTGCCCAGCGCAACAGCCACCAGGCCCTGGCCGAGGCGAGATTGCCGATGTCGTCGTAGACCACCACCGAGGATCCGTTGTCGATGCCCCATCGGCGCGCGGCCGCCTGGAGATCCGCGATGCCGGGGAGCGGATGCCGACCGCGTTCGGGCGCCGCCGGCGCGGCGAGCTCGGCGTCGAGGTCGACGAACACTGCACCCGGGATGTGCCCTTCCCGGTAGTGGTCGTGGCCGCGGCTGTCGCCGAGTTGCCATCGCACATCGAGGATCACCGGCGGGTGATCGGAGAGCATCGCCTCCGGGAGCTCGTCGGCGCTGATCAATATCGGAGTCGTCGGCATGCTCCCGATCATGCCTGCCCCACCGAACGAGGACGACCGCGGCGGGAACAATCCACCGGCCCGTAACATCAAACCCGTGAGCGGCCACCGACTGGTGGCGGCACCGCACTCACACTCGATCGGAGGTCATGACATGCAGGAGGAGCCGTCGATCCTGGCTTCACTCGGCATCGACCCCGCCGCCACGTCACCCGAGCCCCCCGACGGGGTCTGGGAGGCCGCACTCCAGGCCGCGTTCGACCCCGACGCGGTCGCCGACCCCGACACCGTGCCCGACATGGACGACACGCCGCCACCGGACGACGAGGACGACATCGTCGTGGTGGACGACCATCCGCACGCCGACGACCACGGCACGGCCCATACCGACATCGATCACACCAGCACCGACCACACCGGCACCGGCCTTGTGACGGATTCGGATGTCGACGACGCCGCGCTCGATCAGCCGAATCCCGACAGCAGCGAGCACCACGAGCCCGACCACGGCGACATCGACCATGGCGACATCGATCACGGCGACCAGGGCCACGACGGCCACCACGACATCTGAACTTCGGTTGGGGGAGTTGATGGACGAAGCGGTGCTGCTGATGCAGGCACGCGAGGGTGATCAGCATGCTTTCGCGCAGCTCGTCGCCGCCCACCGCACCCATGTCTGGGCGGTGTGCCTCAACATCTGCGGAAATCAGCACGACGCCGAGGACGCGCTGCAGAACACCCTCGTCGCGGCATGGCAGAACCTGCACAAGTTCCGGGGCGAGGCCCGCTTCTCCACCTGGGTGCACCGCATCGCGGCCAACAACGCACTGACCGTGGTACGCCGCCGCAAGAACAACACCCAGATCACCGACTTCACCGATCCCGAACAACCGATCCAACTCGTCGACGACGACGGCGGATCGAGCTTCGATGAGCGTCTCGCGGTGCGCGATGCCGTTCGTGATGCACTCGCCCGGCTCCCCGATGATTTTCGTGAGGCCGTGGTCCTGCGCGAATTCGGCGACCTGACCTACGCCGACATCGCCGCCCACCAGGGCGTGGGCGTCCAGACCGTCAAATCGCGGCTGAACCGGGCCAGGACACAGCTCGCGGAGATCCTCCGCGATCAGATCAGCACGTCGTAGCAGACCGCCGTACTGGCGCATTTCCGGTATTGCCCACAGTTGAGCGCTTGGCTACTCTTGCGCCGTTGTGATCGTCCCCGGCACCGTGCCGCGGACGACATCCCATCGTCGAAGGAAACCCATGACTGAGCCGGTCCAGGAACCCACCCGCCTCCAGAAGATGTTGACCGCGTTGGCCATCAAGGCCTACCAACTCAAGGAGAAGATCAAGCCGAGTCGGTGATGACCGGAGGGTCTCGGCGTGCTCACGCCGAGACCCTCGTCGCCACCGCTCGGCACCAGGCGAGCGGGCCTGCCTAGTTCGCGTTCTGATCCGCCTTGGTGAGAATCACGTACTGTGCCGAGATCGCTTGGTGCACATCCTTTTTGTCCCGCGCACTGTAGTTGCCGACGTAACGCCCCTTCTGCACGTAGCACGCGTACCAGGTACCGGTGTCGAGAGTCTTGCTCTGACACTTGGCGGCGGGCAGCCCGACCGGACTCTCCGCATCGGCCCAGCCCTGACTGCGGCTCGACGTCAGCGAGGTGTCGACGATGGTCTTCGCGCCATCCGGCGTGGACGCCCGGTACACGGTCGATTTCTCGATGGCATTGGCCGTGGAGCCGACGTCGGTGAGCATGGTGAAGTCGGTCTTGGGATCGCCGCTCATCTGCGCCATCCCACGCGGTCCGTAGACGGCGCGGATGCTGGCGCCGGGCAACGCGGCCTTACCTGTCTTGATCTCGTCGTCGGGATAGGGCAACGCGTAGATCAGGACGTGATTCTGGTCCACGACGGGTGCGCTGCTCCCTGTGATGCCCCTGGCCTTGGCCTCATCCTTCGTCGGCGTGGCGGGGAACTTGTCGATCAGCGCGCTCTGGAGGGCAAGGGCCTTACGGACCGTCGGTTCCAACATGTTCTGCTGCGACGGCGTCGTCTCGAACCACTGATAGAGCACATAGGAGTTGTGCGGGGTGAAGGCCATCATCTGCTTGTTCCCACCGCTGCTCCCCTGCACGACGAGCGTGTCGGGCAGCCCGGGCAACGTCGTCGTGCGCGATTTGTCGCCCGTCGCGGTCGCGTCTGCCATCTGCCGGGCGGCGTCCCTGGCGTCCGCGGGGGTCAGGTAGCGGAGCACCGCGTTGTTGATGGCCCGCTTGGTCCCGGCGCGCAGGCTCTCGTCCGGAGTCGCGGCCGAGTCGACGAAGCCCATCAGCATCTTCTTGTTCGCGGGCACCTTCGCGGTGTCGGGAGCGAAGACCATGCCGAGGTTGCTCGGCCCGCCGATCACCATCGTCGGCATGTTCGCATTGGTGAGATCGTCGTCGATCTCGAACGGCACCACCACGAACTGGGCCATCCGCTGCCCCTCCACCTGCAGGATGTTGTCCTGGGTGGCCTTCCCGAAGGCCGGCCTCGGGGTGGTCGGATAGGCGCCGGTGTCGAGGGCCGCGACGTCGACAGACGGCTCGGACGCCGCGCCGGACGCGGACACGCTGGTCGCCTCTCCCTGGGTGGTGCACCCTGCGATCGCCGTGATCGCGGCGAGAACCCCCACCCAGCGCACCACCGGCTGCCAATTCGTCATCGTCCGTGTTCCCCTCGTCGTGTTCAGGCGCGCCGGATCTCCGGTGTTCTGGTTGCCGGCCGCTCGATGATCTATACATTTATTCGATGCGGTGGCGGCCGGAAAGGTTCCCCCCGAAACACGCCTTCACGATTGTGTTGTCAGAGTGCAGGGTAGTGCAGTACTGAGATGATCAGTGCATTCACAGACTGGGTACGCTTCGGCTGGGTTTCTGTGTGGTGTGGTGAGAACCGGGGGACATGTCATAAATGGGTGAGACTGCATCGCCGCGGGTCGCTGCGGCGTCTCCAGCAGCGCCGGCCGATGTCGCCGTCGGGGTGGTGGACGGGGCGGTCAAGGTGCTGCGCGCCTACCAGATGGACGCCCTGGCCGATGTCGCGCTGACCAAACTGAACCGTGACGACCAGACACGCACCGTGGTGGTCGTCGGGGAGGTTCAACGCGGCAAGAGTTCGCTGGTCAATGCCCTGATCGGGCGACGAGACCTGTGCCCGGTCGGCGTGGACGTCACGTCCTCGGTGTCGGTCAGCGTCACCCCCGATCCTGATCTCGGTTCCGCCAGCACCGCGGAGCTGTTCTTCGCCTCCGGACCGCGGCCGGTCGCGGCCGACGAACTCGGCCAGTGGGTCACCACGGCTGGCGCCCAGGTGTGCGACCCGCGGGTCGAGGAGCTCCCCACCGCTGCCGCCGTCGCGGTGCGCGACGCACGGATGACCGATGTGACCCTGGTGGACACCCCGGGCGTCGGCGGCCTCGACGTCGGGCTGGCGAAGCTGGCCACCCGGTCCGCCCAGCAGGCGTGCGTGCTCGTGCTGGTCTGCGACGCGTCGAGTCCGCTGACCGCCCCGGAGATGGCGTTCGTCCGCGAGGCGACGGCCACGGTGGACTCGGTGGTCGTGGTGGTCACCAAGACCGACAAGAACCTCCGCCGGTGGCGGCAGATCGTCGCCGAGAACGAACGAATCCTGGCCGAACAGCTCCACCGGCGGGTCACCGTCGTCGGGGTGTCGAGCCTGCTGGCGGTGATGGCGGCCGACATCGCCGACGACGACCAGCGTGATCGGCTGGAGGCCGAGAGCGGGATCGCGACCCTGCGCATCGAACTCGCCCGCCGGCTCGACGAATCGTCGCGATCGCCACACATCGACGCCGTCCGCACGTGCCTGGAGGGGCTGCGCGTGATCCGCGGCCGGATCGGCCGCGAGCTCGACGCGGTGCAGGCAGGCGCGACGTCGCTGCCGGACCTGACCGCCGACCGGGACCGGCTCACCGAGCTCCAGGAACAATCCCGCCAGTGGGAGCAATACCTCGCCCGCGACCTCACTCTGCTGCGCCAGTCCGCGGTCGATGATCTCGAACGCCGCCTCGACGACGTGCGCGACAAGTGGACGAAGTATGTCAACACTCACGGCATGCAGGTGCTGCGGCGCAGCGAGCAGAAGTTCACCGCCGACATGCAGACCGATCTGCAACGCGCGATGGCCGAGACGCTGGCGGGGTTCCTCCAGCGATTGCACGACACGATCATCGAGCCCCGCTTCCCCGACGACCCCAGCGTGTGGGAAGAACTCAGCACGCGCATCGTTGCGTCGATGCAGGACAAGCGGATCGAGACCCATCAGGTGGGCAGCAAACGTCACGGGCTTCTCGACCCGACGCTGCTGACGATGGGCGTGGTCGGATCGTCCACGCTCGGTGGACTTCTCGGCCTGTCGGCACTGATGGGCGTCGGTGTGGTGGTCGGAACCGTCTGGGTGGGTATCAATCTGAGCTTCCGTGCGATCCGGACCGGCAAGGCCAACCTGCTCACCTGGTTGCGCGAGACCATCGCGACCACCAAAGCCGCCACCGGCCGTCTCCTCGACAGTGCAGTGGCGCAGTCCCGCCCGGAGATCATCATCCGCTACCGCGAATACCTGCGCGTGAACATCGACGAGTTGCAGAAGACGATCGGCGAGGTGCAGAAGGCGGCGTCGGCCGATGCCGCCGCCCGCGAGAAGTCGATCCAGCGCTTGACCAGCAACCTGGGGATCGTCGACAAACGCATCACGGCGGCCGAACAGCTCCTCACCGGGGCCGCCCGGTGAACGCCCCACGCCCGGGCGCCCGGGTGGACACCGATCCCGTACACGCCACCCTCGACCACGGGCTACACCAATTGGCCTCTCTCGGTGGCGATCTCGCAGCGCACGCCAACGCGATCGGCACCATCCTGTGGTCTCCGCCGCGGGTCGTGATCGTCGGTCGGCTCAAGGCAGGCAAGTCGACATTGGTGAACGCGTTGATCGGCGCACCGGTCGCGGAGACCGCGGCCTTGGAGGCCACCAACGTGGTCACCGTCTACCAGGACGGTTCACCGTCGCGGGCCGAGGTGGTCGGGGTGGACGGCCGGCGACATCCGGTTGCGGTGCACCGCGACCATGCCATCCGACTTCCGCTGGAAACCCCCAACATCCAGTTCGTGGACAGGTGGTTGCCGTCGGCGGCACTACGTCAGCTCACCCTCATCGACACTCCAGGGCTGTCGACGCTGACGGTGGCCAACGACTCGGCCACCCGCCGGGTGATGATCGACGGTTTCGAGCAGACACGCACCGCCTCGATCGACGCCGACGCCGCCGTCTTCCTGTTCGATGCGGCACCCCGATCCGATGAGATCGACTTCCTCTCGCAGTTGCCGTTCACGCCGCTCAACATGCTGGGCGTGTTGTCGCGGGCGGACTCCTTCGGAGAGGGCGCGCTGGGCCGGGTCGACCCGTTGTCCCACGCGGCCCGGCACGCCACGAGGATGGCAGATCGGTTGTCCGACACGGTGAGTGCGGTGGTGCCGATCTCCGGTCTGATGGCCCAGACCAGTCACACCGGGATGCTCACCGAGCAGTTGGCCGGTGCGCTGGCGCGGCTACAGGGGATGGCACCGCTCGATGTGGTGCGCACCTTCGACAACGACGACGCCGACAGCGTGCTGCCCCTGCCGATGCGGGAGCACCTGCTCGGACTCCTCGGCGAATACGGCGTGCTCAACGGACGGCAGATCGCCGCGGGCGGAGCCGCCGCCCTCAACGCGTGGTTGACCGAGCGGTCGGGCGTCGGCGGGTTGCATCGGGCACTGAACGCATCCACCGCCCGGTTCGCGATCCTGCACCGCGCACATCGCATCCTCGCGCGCCTCGACCAGCTCGCGTTCACCCACCCGGCCCGCGAACACATCCGGTCGCTGACCATGCAGCTGCGGTCGTCGCCTGCGCTCCACCTGGTATCGGTACTCGAGGATTACCAGCGCATGCTGCGGACCGACCCGCAGGCCACGGTCACCGAGGAACTGCACACCATCCTCGTCGCCACGTCCGCGGCGGGACGCGTCGGATTACCCGATCAAGCACCCGCGCATGCGGTATCCGCCGAAGCGCGACGACGGCTCGCGACGGCGCAGCAACGGTCCCTCGCCACCAGCTCGGCAGCCGAGGACGCTGCCATCGTCACCCTCGTCCGAACCTACACGCCGCTGACCCACGCGTGAACAGCCACCCGAAACCGCAGAGGACACAGGACACTTCGCACATGTCACCCACCACATGGACCCTGGCCATCGACTTCGGAACCTCCAATTCCGCTGCCGCACACTCGGGTGCGACCAGTGGCGGTATCGAGACGCTGTCGCTGACCCACACCAGCAATCTCATGCCGTCGGCGGTCTACGTCGGCGCACCGGACCGCATCACGGTCGGCGACGCCGCCGTCGACCAGGCCCAACAGAATCCGGCCGGCTTCGTGGCCTCCCCGAAAAGGCTGATCGGCGGTGGCCCGATGTGTACCGTCAACGGGTACACCTTCCCGACCTACGTTCTCGTGGCGGCGGTGGTGGGCGCGATCCTGCAGCGGGGCAAAGCCGCCCACGCCGGCATGCCGCCCGCCCAGGTGGTGATCACGCACCCGGAGGCGTGGGCACAGCAGCAGATCCGCGTTCTGATCGACGGCGCCGCCCAGGCGGGCATCGACCCGGCACGTATCACCACCATCTCCGAGCCGCGCGCCGCGGCCGCACACTACTCGCGCTCGCACGCGATGCAGCCGGGCGCCCGGATCGCCGTCTTCGATTTCGGCGGCGGCACACTGGACATCGCCGTCCTGACGGTCACCAGCGAGAATGCCTTCGGGGTGGTGGCCGCCCGCGGCAACAACGGTCTGGGCGGAAAGAACCTCGACGCCCTCGTCCAGCGTTGGGTGGAGCAGCGGCTCTCCGACCGCGATGAGAATCTGGTCACCTATCTGCGGCGGCAGGCGCCGCTCGACGTCGTCCAGAGCCTGCAAGACTCGATCCGACGCGCCAAGGAGCTGCTGTCGGAGGCACCGTCCGCGACCATCACCGTGCCCGCACCCGCCGGTCGGCAGACCCTGCAGATCACCCGCGACGAGTTCGACGAGCTGATCACCCCCGCCGTGGACCAGGCGATGCAGTTGACCAGGGCAACGCTGCTCGATGCCGGGATCACCCATCCGGAACAACTCACCGCCCTGTATCTGACCGGCGGGTCGTCGCGGATTCCGCTGGTCCAGCAACGGCTCGGCGAGCTCGGCCCCGTTGCCACCCTCGATGACCCGAAAACAGTTGTCGCCCAAGGTGCGTTGGTGACCGCACTGGCCGAGAACGCACCGATCACCAACGAACGGGCCACCCTCGTCCCCGGAGCCGGGGATCTCATGCCGTCGTGGCACGGACAGCCGCCCGGCCAACCATCGGGGCGGGCGGCCGGTCCGCGGACACCGCCCGGCGGTCAGCAATACGGTCAACCCCCACGTGTGGTGCCCGAGTTCGCCGGACCCGATGTGCCGTCCACCGGCACGGGCCGGCGGTGGGGACGCATCGGCGCGATCGCCGTGGCGGTCGTCGCCGTCGTCGGCATCGTCGCCGGGACCATCGCACTGATGTCACGTGACGACGGCGGCGCGGACGACCCCGGTCAGTCCGGACAGACCGCTGCGGCTGCGACCGCGACGGGTGAGACCGGCACCGACGGCGGCATGATCATGACCGACGCGACCCAGTTGATGAGTACTCTGCCCGGTCCGCTGCGCGAGGCCACCACGAACTGCCGCAAGGTCGGTTTCACCAAGAACGACGCGGTGCGCATGCAATGCAACTTCGCCGAAGACGGCGAACTGGCCGATCTCAAGGGCACCGACACGCTGTCCTATTTCATGACGTTCGAGGTCGACGAGAGCGAGGCGAAGGCCAAGATCGTCGGTATCCGCAACGGCACCTACAGCCAGGGCAAGGGCACGCTCGTCGAGGACGCGGACCGGCTCTCGGCCGCGGACATCGACCTCGCCTCGACCGTGTCCACCGACTACAACATCGACTACGCCAGCACCGCCTCGAGCCTCGTCATCACGGTGTTCGGCATCGGTTCGGTCGACGAGGGCAAGACGTTCCTGACTCGATCCGGACTGATTTCCTGACGCCGGGAACATTCCCGCCGGGTCGCCGCATCCAATCCCCGACAACAGCACAACAGCTTCGTTCACCGAACTCAGGAAGGCGGACCCCATGTCCGACAGCACACAGACCAGCACCCCGGACGTCCCCGAGAACCCGGTGATCAGCCCCGACGCTCCGTACGATGCCTCCGCGCCGGACAACACGAGCCCCGCGAGCGCCAGTGCCCCGACACCACCGACGACACCGGCGACACCGGATACGCACGCCCCCACGGGTGGCGAGGCCGGTGTGAAGTCGGCCGTCGACACCGACGGCGACGGCAACCCGGACGTCGTGCACGCCACCGATGCGTCCGGTACCGACATCAACGCCTACCTCGACGACCACGGCAACGTGATGCTCGTGGAGGCCGACACCGACGGCAACGGCACCTTCGACACGCTGGTCCACGCCGGCCAGGACGGGAGCACCATCGTCGAGGTCGACTCGGACGACGACGGGCAGGGCGACACGATCGCCACGCTCGACGCGAACGGACAACTGCGACAGGTCGACACCCTCGATGACGGACATGTCGTCAGCTCGACGATCGACGTCGACGGCGACGGCACCCCCGATGTGCAACTGGTGGACACCGACCACGACGGCGGATTCGACGCGACGATCCTCGACGTCGACAACGACGGCAAGGCCGACACCGTCCTGCGCGACACTGACGGCGACGGGCAGGCCGACGCCATGGGGCACATCAACGGCGGCGCAGACGATCCCGCCATGCCCGACGACTCGTCGGCGCCGGACGACGACCCGTCGGTGCCCGACACCGACGCGGGCGACTACGACGATCACGGAGCACACGACTCGCACGACATCCCCGACGTGATCTGACCACGCACCACCGAGCCCGTTCCCGGGCAGCTCACTCCCCTCACGACGGGGGCGGCGACCTCATGTCGCCGCCCCCGTCGGCATTTCACCTCGATCACCGACCCCGTCGGCAGAACGGAAGCGGACCCGTGACGAACGTGATGATCCCCGGCAGTGTGTGCGTGGACGGCGCCCTTCATCCGCTCGGCGCCACGCCGTGTCTCACCGTCGGCCGCCACGTCGACAACGACATCGTGGTCGATCACCCGCTGGTGGCCGACCATCACCTGCGCATCGAGTGGCGTGGCCGTGAGTGGTTTCTCGCCGTCGCCGACGCCGGTGCACCGATGTTCGCCGCCGGCGGGCCCGTCACGGAGATGGCGATCACCGGTACCGCCCAGGTCCATCTCGGCAGTCCGGGGCGCGGGCCCGTGCTGGTCGTCGCGCTCGCCGGCGACCACCCGGGCGCACACACCACCGGCGGCCGCCCCCTCGACGGCCCGGGCATCGGGTTCCCGACGCCCGGGCCGCCACCGATGCCACGCTCGCTCCGCGGCGCACCTCATCTGCAGCCCATGCACCAGAACCTCGACGGCGGGACCGTGCTCGCACTGCGCGACGGCGTGTGCACCATCGGGCGGACCCCCGGCAACGACCTGGTCGTCGACGACATGCTCGTCTCCCGCAGGCACGCCCACATCACCACCGACCGCGACGGGATCCGGCTCGTCGATCTCGGCGGCATCAACGGCACCCATGTCAACGGTCACCGTGTCGGCGGCGCAGTGCTGCACGACGGTGATGTCGTGACCATCGGCAACAGCGACTTCCTGGTGTCCGGACGTGCACTGGTCAGGGGTCACGCGCCCGGCGCCGTCGAGGCCGGGCTACATGTGCACGGCGTCAGCCTGGTCGTCGACGGCGACAAACACCTACTCCGCGACGTCGAGTTCAGCGCTGCGCCCGGCACGTTGACCGCGGTGATCGGTCCGTCGGGAGCAGGCAAATCGACGGTGTCGAAGGTCGCTGCCGGGCTCGGGACCCCGTCCACCGGCTATGTCACCTTCGAGGGCCGCGACGTCCACGCCGACTACGACTCGCTGCGAACCCGGATCGGCATGGTCCCGCAGCAAGACGTCCTGCACCACAAGCTCACCCTCCGGCAGGCACTGCGCTACGCCGCGGAACTGCGACTCCCTCCGGACATCTCCACCACCGACCGTGACGCGGTGATCACCGGAGTGCTCGGCGAACTGCAGTTGCTCGAGCATCTGGACACCCGGGTCGACAAGTTGTCCGGCGGACAACGCAAGCGAGCGTCGGTGGCGATGGAACTGCTCACCGGTCCGTCGCTGCTGATCCTCGACGAACCGACGTCCGGATTGGACCCGGCGCTGGACCGGCAGGTGATGGCCACGCTGCGGCGCCTCGCCGACGCCGGCCGTGTGGTCGTCGTGGTCACCCATTCGCTGACCCACCTGTCGATGTGCGATCAGGTCCTGCTCCTCGCACCGGGCGGCAAGACCGCGTTCTGCGGCGCTCCCGACCAGGTGGGCGCGGCGATGGGCACCGGCGACTGGGCGGAGATCTTCGCGTTCGTCGCCGCCCACCCCGACACGGCCCACGAGCAACACCGACGTTCCCGGCCGCCGTCGCCCGCGGTGCGACCACGCAGGCCATCCGGTCCGTCGATGTCGGCACCACACCGCGATCCGGTGCGGCAGGCCGGCACCATCGCCCGCCGGCAGATCCGCCTGATCCTCGCCGACACCGGATATCTCGTATTCCTCGCGGTGATGCCGATCGTGCTCGGGCTGTTGACCCTGGTCATCCCGGGGTCGAGCGGCTTCGCGATCAATCGGGCACCCGACACCGCGGGCGAGTCCTTGCAGATCCTGGTGATCCTCACCGTCGGGGCCACGTTCATGGGCACCGCGCTGACCGTGCGCGACCTGGTCGCCGAACGCGACATCTACCATCGCGAGCGCGCCGTCGGACTGCAACCCGGCGCGTACCTGTCGGCGAAGGTCATCGTGTTCGGTGCGGCCGCAGTCGTCCAGACGTCGGTGATGGTCGCGATCACCTACGCAGGCAAAGGTGTCCCGGCCGGTGGGGTGCTGGTACCGGCGCCCCTCGAACTCTTCGGTGCCGTCGCCGTACTCGCCTGTGTCAGCGCTCTGGTCGGGCTGGCCATCTCCGCTTCGGTGCGTTCCGTCGAGCAGACGATGCCGCCGATGGTCATCGCCGTCATCTCACAGCTGGTGTTCTGCGGCGGCCTGTTCCGGTTGACCACCCCGGGGCTGCAACAACTGTCGTGGTTGTTCCCGTCGTACTGGGGTTACGCGGTGTCGGCGGCGTCGGTGGACCTCAACACGATCGCACCGCTGGCACCTCAGACCGCCGACGCCCAGTTGTGGGAGCCGTCGATCTCGACCGTCGTGCTCGGGTACAGCGCCCTGCTGTTGACCGCGACGATCCTGATCGGCGTCACCGCCTCGAGGCTCCGCCTCGGCCGCTGACTGTCGTTATGCGACCGTGACCGACGTCGCGATCGCGTTGCACACCGCGCCCGGCAGCGGCAGGTTGTCCGCATTCGCACCTAGCGTCGAAGCATGGCCTCGACCCGACCCCCACACGCACGGACAGACCGATGAGAGTGCTGGTCACCGGTGCCACCGGATATGTCGGCTCCCGTCTCGTGTGTGCGCTGGTCGACCGCGGCGACGACGTCGTCGTGACCAGCCGCCGACCGGACTCGCTGCGACGTTTCGGCTGGTACGGCCGCGTCACGGCGATCGCCATGGACGCCGGCGACAGCGAGTCGGCGCACGATGCGGTCGCGCGCGCCGGCGACATCGATGCGCTCTACTTCCTGGTCCACGGGATCGGTCAGCAGGACTTCGACGAAGCCGACACGCGCGCCGCGCACAACGTCGCGGTCGCGGCACGCGCGGCGAACGTGCCCCGGATCGTCTACCTCGGCGGCTTCGTACCCGACTGTGACCACGACGACCTGTCCAGGCATCTGCGCAGTCGCGCCGAGGTCGGCGCCGCCCTCGACATCCCCGGCGGCCCCGATCTGGTGTGGCTACGAGCCGCCGTGATCCTCGGCGCCGGGTCCACATCGTTCGAGATCATCCGATACGTGGCCGATCGGCTCGCGGTGATCCCGCAACCGGGCTGGGTCGACAACGCGATGGACCCGATCTCGGTCCGCGATGTCATCCACTACCTGGTCGAGGTCGTCGACCCGACCTTCCCTGCGGGGGCCTACGACATCGCAGGCCCCGACGTCGGCGCACGGTACGAGTCGGTTCTGTCGGAGTACATCCGTGCCATCCGGCAGCCCCGTCTGCGACTGCCGGTCCCCTTCGTGAACTCGCACCTCGCCGGGCGGGTGACCGGCATGCTGGTCCCGGTACCGAGCTCGTTGACCGCCGATCTCGTGGCCTCGCTCAGCCAGCCGATGACCGCGTCCGAGCACTCCATCCGCGGCCTGGTACCGGAACCGCCGAACGGACTGATCCCGATGCGGGAGGCCATCGAATCGGCCGTACACACCACCTCACCCCGCTCGGTGTGTGCGCTCGCGGACCCTCATCACCTCGCCGACACCGACCCGGGATGGGCAGGCGGCGACCTGATGAGGATCCGGCGTGCGGTCTCCGGCGGGATCGGTTCGATCGTCGGCTTCACGACGCGTCGGGTGCGAGGCGTGGTATCCCTGCTGTCAGGATGACTCTCACTCTCGACGACCTCAGGCGGCGACTCAGCGCACCGGCACCGGCCACCCGATTCGACGATCCGGCGACCTTGACCCGCCGACGACGGGTGGTCGCGATCTTCCTAGTGCTGGGCGCCGCGATCCTGGGCGTCTCGCTCTCATCCGACCCGGGCGATTCGTCCTTCTATCCGTTGACGATCGCCTTGGCGGCGGTCTGGATCGTCGGCGGGCTGCTCTCCGGGCCGATTCGGCTGGGCCGATTCGGCCTTCGTGCCGGATCGGCGACGGGCCGATCGTCGACGATCGGCGCTGCCACCCTCGGCACGGCGGTCGGTCTGCTCGTCGGAGCGGCATTCGTGATCGGGGCACTCATCACCCGGGAGATCCCGACCCTCGCCGACCTGGTCACCCAGGTCCTCGACCTCGGTGATCGCGGCAGCATCATCGCTGTCACCGTGATCACCCTCGGCAACGGCCTGGCCGAGGAAGTGTTCTTCCGCGGCGGCGTCTACTCGGCCGCACAGAATCACCACCCGGTGCTGGTCTCGACGGTGTTGTACACCCTCGCCACCCTCGCCAGTGGCAATCCGATGCTCGGATTCGCCGCGGTCATCCTCGGCGCGGTCTGCGCACTACTACGACGAAGCACCGACGGGGTCTTGGCACCCATCTGCACGCACGTCGTGTGGGGCGCCGTGGTCCTGTTCTGTCTGCCGCCGATCTTCGGGTGAGTCCGCGGCCGTGGTACCGACGAAGGGCTGCCGCCCGACGACCGCGAGCACGGCACCCAGTCCGAACGGACGGTTCGACTCCGGCCCGGCGCGTGTCTCGGGGTCGTCGAGGAGGACGGCCACGCTCACCGATCAGGCCAGCCACACCGGGACGCCGGTGTCCGCGTGGTCTGGCAGGCGGACCAGTCGAGCCGGGTCCGCCGCAAGATCGTCTGCGGTGAGGTCACCGTCGCCGAACAGGACGAACGCCACGCCCTCCGCCGACGCGCCATCCCAGAGGCCGGCAGAGCAGGGCGTCGACGACGGCTCGCGGACCAGGATCGAACGGCCGCGACCCCAGGTCGCGAAGAACCATCCGTCGCCGGCCTCGATGACATCGCCGAGCAGAGCCCGCCCCAGAAGGTCGTGTGCGCGGTCGAGGTCGGACACGGTCATTCCGACGATCGCCATCTCACGGTCCGGCGTGCCGGCTCGGGGGAAGTCCGCCGGCGCGGTCGAGAACGCCCCTTCGGCGACGATCGTCTCGTCGTCGGCCCGCACCACCTGGACGAGGGTTCCGATACCCGATGCCTTCGGATGGATGAAGACCTCGGTCCAGATCGGGTCCGTCCGTGAGTCCCCGAAGGTCGCGAAGCCGCGGCGACGCAGGTCGGCCAGGGTCTCGTCGAGGTCGGGCACCTTGAAGGTGAGGTGATGCGCCGACGGTCCGCGCTGTTCCAGGAACCGGTCCATGAAACTGCCCGGCTTGTCGGGCGCGATGAACTCCATCCGGAGGCCGTCACCGTAGACGAGCTGGTACGGGGCGTACTCACCGGCGACTCCACCGTATCCCCATCGCCCGCCGAGTTCGCCGACGAACCGCGGATAGGCGTCCTCCCAGCGCCGCACACCCACCGCGAGGTGATCGAGGGTCGGCCAGCGCACGTTCGAGACGTTCCGGTCCACTGCCGTGTCGACGCTGTGCGTCGATCCGGATGTCGAGGGCATGGGCTGCTCCTTACTTCCACACGTTCGAGGATCTGCGCGAGACAGTAGTACAGTTTCTGCATAACTGTCTAGTGTGGACAGGTGGCACCGGTGGCGGTCGGGAACTCCGCCCTAGACTGGCCTGGCGATGGCCGACTGCCACTCGAGGCAACAGCGACGAGGAGGATCGGCGTGACGACCGGATTTGAGGATCTCTGGCCCGCACCGGGCCGAGGCGTGACGCCGACACGGACGACGGAGGCCGACAAGGCGACCGAGGATCGGCTCCTCGAGGCCACCGACCGACTGGTACGGCAGGTCGGGGTACGACGGCTCAGCATGTCCGAGGTGGCCCGCGCCGCCGGCGTGGCCCGGGGCACGCTGTACCGGTACTACGAGTCCCGCGACGTCCTCCTGGAGGCGCTGCGACGCCGGACCACCGAATGGTTCTTCGAAGAGGTCACCGAGGCCCTCACACCGCTACCGACCCTGTCCGAACAGGTGGGCGCGTTCAGCGAGATCATCGCGCGGACGATCAACCCGCCGCGGGATCAGACGGCACATCGTGCCCGGAGCGGAACCAACCCGGCCGCGATGATCCACATCCTGGGGACACATGGCACCGAGGCCGTGGAGCGAACCGCATCGTTCATCCTGCCCTACGTCGAGTCGGCACGTGAACGCTGTGAGATCCCGGTGGACACCGACGTCACCGGAGCGAGCGCATGGCTGGCACGAATCCTGCTGTCGTTCACGATCTTCCAGGTTTCGTCGAACCCCGACGACGACGGGCAGCCGGTGAGCGAGCTGATCGTCCGCTATGCCGTCGAGGGCCTGGCCGGATCACGCGGCGGCCGGTGACCACCAGCCATCTCATGCCGTCGGCCGTCGTCTCCCGATGGCTGGACAACTGGTGGCCGAACAGGTCTCGCAACGCCGTAGCCACCCCCGACCACTCGGTTCCCGGCTGTGCGGTCCTGCAGTGGGCGGGCAGCGGCGGCATGGAACTCACCGGCGTCTCGACGGCACCCCCGCTCATCTCGCCCGCCGCCGCGTACGGGGTGCTCGACGCCGCCGTGGGTGAGCTCGGCCGCCTGACGGGCCTCGTCGGCGACGCCGTCCACCTCGAGCCCGGTGCCGTGATCGGCGCCCGGGCCGCCCTGCGTGGGCTGCGCCGGAACGGCCAGATCTCCGCGGGCGGTATGACCAGGCTGATCCGCGCGGCCGAGCGGTGGATCGCGATATCCCTCTGTCGCCCAGATGATGTGGCGTCGGTGCCGGCCATCGTCGGCGACCGGGGAACCGACGACCCATGGCGGGATCTCGCAGATTTCGCCGCCCGAACCCCCGCGTCCGATGTCGTCGACCAGGCGCAACTGCTGGGTGTTGCGGCCGCGGAACTCGGAGGTGCTGCAGATGCGGCTAGCGCCCTCCCGTTCCAGGTCACCGACATTGCGTCCCGGACAGATGCTCTCGCCGTGCGTGGGGCGACGGTGGTCGATCTGTCGTCCCTCTGGGCCGGCCCGCTGTGTGGCGGGATCCTGAGCCGCGCCGGCGCCCGGGTCATCAAGGTCGAGAGCACGGGGCGCCCCGACGGCGCCCGCATCGGCGACCCGGAGTTCTTCGAGTGGTTGCACCGCGGACAGGAGTTCCGCGCCGTCGACTTCACCTCCGACGAGGGCCGGAATCAATTGGCGCACCTCATCGATGCTGCCGATATCGTCATCGAGGCCTCCCGTCCGCGTGCGCTCGAGCGGCTCGGTCTGTCGCCCGACCGCCTGGCACACCGACCCGGGAAGATCTGGGTCGGCATCACCGGGGGCGGTCGATCGAGGCCCATTCAGGTGAACTTCGGTGACGACGCCGCGGTCGGCGGTGGCCTCGTCGGCTGGAGTGGCGACCAACCGGCGTTCTGCGCAGATGCCATCGCAGATCCGCTGTCGGGGATCACCGCGGCACTCGCGACGACCGCAGCCGTGGAAGCGGGCGGCGGCGTCCTGATCGATCTGTCGATGGTCGACACCGTCGCCTCGTTCACCGCCGCCGAACTCGCCTGCCCGGGAGACCATGTCGTCCGCGACGACGGCGGTGGCGGATGGGCGGTCGAGTGTTCGCACGAGCGGCGCCACAGTCCCGTCCGGGGTCCAACGGCATCGGGTCTCCCATGCTGATCCGCAACGCTCGCACCCTCGAGCGGGCGTTCGTCGACGTCCGCTGCGACGACGGACTGATCTCCGAGATCGGCTCGCACCTACGCCCCCGCGCGGGCGAGCGTGACATCGACGCCTCGGGCTGCTGGGTGATGCCGGGCCTGCACGACCACCATCTCCATCTTCGCTCCCTCGCCGCCACCGCGGGCTCCATCCGCGTGGGACCACCGGACGCGCATTCCGAGGACGACCTCCGCGCCTTGCTGCAGACCGCGGATCTGGCCGCGCCCCCCGGAGAGTGGTTGCGCGCCTACGGCTATCACGAATCCGTAGCCGGCCCACTCACACGCGGAGTCCTCGACACCACGGTGACCGACCGTCCGGTCCGGGTGCAACACCGCTCCGGCGCCCTGTGGATGCTGAACAGTGCGGCCTGCCGGGAAGTGGGAGTCGATACGTGCACCCTCCCCGGCGTGGAGCGTGATACCGCGGGCGATGCCACCGGCCGCCTGTGGCGGATGGATTCGTGGTTGGGCGACAGGTTGGGCGATACCGCGCCGTCGTCCCCGCCCGACCTCGCGCCCATGAGCCGGCGTGCCGCCGCACGCGGTGTCACCGGGTTCACCGAGGCCACTCCCGACCTCTCGCAGTCGTCGGTCGACGCCCTCGCGGCGGCGGTGCACGACGGCGAGATCGTGCAGCGCGTCCACTGCATGAGCACCCCGGACATCCGCACACCTGCGGATCGGACACCGGGCAGGCGAACCTCGTTCACCCTCGGGCCGACCAAGATCCTCCTCGACGACCACCGGCTGCCGACACTTCCCGAACTCACCGAGGCCATCAGTGAGATCCACCGTTCCGGCAAGCCGGTGGCCGTCCATTGCGTCACCCGTCTACAACTCATCGTCACGATGACCGCACTCGATGACGCCGGGGTGGTGCCCGGCGACCGGATCGAGCACGGCGCCATCATCCCCGCGGAATGCTTCGGCTGGCTGCGCGATCACCGGATTCTTGTCATCACCCAACCGAACTTCCCGTTCGAGAGGGCCGAGCAGTATCGCGTCGAGGTCGATGCCGGCGAGCAAGCCGATCTCTGGCGACTGGGGAGCCTGCTGGCAGCCGGGATCCACGTCGCCGCCGGAACGGACGCCCCGTTCGGCGACTCGGACCCGTGGACAGCGATCCACGCGGCCACGATCGACCATTCCGGCCGCGACCCCCTCGAAACCGTCTCTCCCGCCACGGCGCTCGGCTTGTTCTGGGGCACACCAGAACAGCCCACGGTTCCCCGCGCCATCGAGCCCGGCGCAGTCGCCGACCTGGCCGTCGTCCGCGGTGCACCGGAGGACGTCCGTCGCGACCCGACGTCCGTCCAGGTGGTCGCCACCGTCGTCGGCGGCGTCCCGGTTCATCTGAGTTGACCCGGAACGTGATCCCACCGTCATTACAGTAACTATTTCAGTATCATCGTCGGAGAAGACGGCTCACCGACGAGAGGACGAACGTGGAGCACCAGGGAACGGTGGCGGAGTCCACTGCCGGCGACTTCGCCGACGAGTTGTCCGCACATCTCGCCCGTTACGGAGACCGTCCGTTCATCGAGTTCGAGCGGCGCTGGTATTCCGGCGACGAGGTCACCCAGGTCATCGATGCGGTCACCCGCCTGCTCGACGACAACGCCGTCCCGTCGACCGCACCGATCGGCCTGGTGGCGCGCAACCGTCCTCCGCATGCGGCCGCAGCACTCGGCCTGATCGCGGCCCGACGACCGGTCGCGATGATCTACTCGTACCAGTCCGTGCAGTCGATCGCCCGCGACATCGTCACCCTGGCCCCCGCCGTGGTGATCGCCGATCGCCAGGACTGGACGGAGACCACGCTCGCCGCGGCGCGTGGGGCAGGGTGCGGAGCGATCGCGTTGTCGCTGCGGCCGTTGTCCGTCGAACTGCTGGTCCGGCCGGCGGCCGCACACCTCGACACCGACTCCGAGACCTCGGAAACCCCAGGTCTGCACATACTCTCGAGTGGCACCACCGGGCCACCGAAGCGGCTTCCGTTGCGTACCGACGTCCTGAGCCACACCGTCGCCAGCATGACGATGGGCATGACCGGGTGCTACGACGACCCACCGGAACTCGTGTACTGGCCGTTCGGCAGCGTCGGGGTGTGCCAGTTGCTGGCCGCGCCGTTTCTCGACAAGCGGATGGTCCTGCTGGAGAAGTTCACCGTCGACGACTGGGTACGCGCGATCAAGACCTATCGGATCCGACGCGCCGGTGTACAGCCAGCCCTGCTGCGCATGCTCCTCGACGCCGACGTACCGAAAGAGGATCTTGCGTCCATCGAGTATCTGCCGGGAGGTTCGGGTCCCCTGGAACCCGAACTCCGAGATTCGTTCGAGTCGAAGTACGGCATTCCGCTCATGTGGGCTTACGGGGCAACCGAGTTCGCGGGTTCAGTGTGCGCCTGGACACCGGATGACCACCGTCGCCACGGTGCGGACAAAACTCGTAGCGTTGGTCGCCCGTTGCCCGGTGTCCACGTCCGGGTCGTCGATCCGGAAACCGGCGTCGAGGTGGCCACCGGCGAGGTGGGCCACCTGGAGGGACGAGTCGACGTGATCGGCCCGGACTGGATCCGCACGACGGATCTCGCGTCGATCGACGCCGACGGATTCGTGTACCTACACGGCCGCGGGGACGGTGCCATCAACCGCGGCGGCTTCAAGATCCTCCCGGAAACTGTTCGTGCAGTGCTGATCCGGCACCCTGCGGTCCTCGACGTCTCGGTCGTCGGCGTGCCAGACGACCGTCTGGGTCAGGTTCCGTTCGCCGCTGTCGAGTTGCGCCGCGGCAGTGCCACTCCGTCCGAGGACGAGCTGAAAGATCTCGTCCGCGAATCGCTGCCGAGTCACCATGTCCCTGTCGAGATCGCGGTCGTCGACGAGCTGCCACGCAACGCCGCCTGGAAGGTCACCGTGCGAGATGTCGCCGCGCTCTACCCGATCGATCGGTGACGCCGCCGCGTCACTTCGTGGGTGCCACGTAGGTCGGCCTGCCCAATCCGAGGATGTGCTGCGCGATCATGTTCCGGAACACGTCGATGGTGCCGCCGTAGATCCCGAGGAGCGGAGCCCACCGGAAGAGATACTCCGGCCCTTCCTCCCCCTCGGCCGATGCGCCAGGGGCGTTCGCCTGCAGGGCCGCCCGCCCGCCGAGGATGTCCATGAGTTCCGGCGCGACGTCGCGCATGGACTGTGCGATCGCCACCCGTCCGAACAGGCTGGGCGTGGCGAGCGCGGCCTCGATCCGAGAGTGCGCGCGCCCCAAGCGATACGCGACGGATTCCTCGTCGACCGCGCGCCGCCCGTCGGGTCCCGGCCGTGCGGTTATCGCGGTGGCCAGATCTGCCGAGATCGCCATCGACATACCGAAATTGCTCATCGTCGTGATGTCGGAGAGACCCACGTCGGCCCTATCGGTGGCGCCGTGCTCGGCGGCGAGCGGACCGCTCAGTACCGCCCACCCGTCGTCGACGTCGCCGAGCCGGTAGCGGTCGGGCATCCGTACGTCGGCGTAGTAGGTGATCGTGGTGCTGTCCCCGTCGACGGTCCGAAGCTGTTGCACCTCGATCCCTTCCGTCTCCACCGGCACGAGGAACATGGTCAGGTTGCGATGGCGCTTGCCCGCCGGGTCGGTGTTGGTCAGCAGGAACACGTATTGGCAGACATTCGCGCCGGAGGTGAACATCTTCTGCCCGTTGATGACCCAGTCATCGCCGTCTCGGACCGCGCGGGTCTTGCAGGTGGCGATGTCGGAGCCGCCTTCGGGTTCGGTGTAGCCCATGGCAAAGAGCACCTCACCGCGGAACACACGCATCAGGACCTCGTCGAGCAACTCGGGCGACGCATACTGCCGGACCGCTTGCAGGATCATCAGGGTGGCCCCCCACCGTTCGAGGGGCAGCCCGAGTCGGCGGCGCTCCAGATCCCAGATGCGCTTGCGCACTGCGGTGAGCCCGCCCGCCTCGGCAGGCTTCGCCTCGGCCTCGAGCCAGCCGTCGACACCCATCGCCCGGTGGAGTTCGACGATGACGCCGTCGCTGGTCGCGCGTTCGGCGCGCAGCATCTCCTCGGTCACGGTGTCGGCAAGGAACGCACGCGCGCGCTTCTGGAACGCACGATCATCGTCGGCGAGTTCCACTCGGGCGAAGTCCATTCGGGTGATCCCTTTCCCTACGCGACGGTCATGGTGTCGGCACGGGACGCCGCCACGATCGACTTCGCCCATCGATAATCGGCCTTGCCGTTGGCCAGTCGCTCGACCTTGTCGACCAGGACGATCTTCTTCGGCACCTTGAACCTCGACAGATGCAATGCGGTGAAGGCACGCAGTTCCTCGACGGTCAGTTCGCCGCCCGGATCGAGCGCCACCACCGCAACGACCTCGGTGCCCCACCGTGAACTCGGCCGTCCCACCACGAGGGCGTCGACGACCGCCGGATGTCCTCGGAGGATCTCCTCGACCTCCTCGACGAAGATCTTCTCACCGCCACTGTTGATGACGAGCGAATCACGACCATGGAGCCGGATCGATCCGTCGGCCTCGAGGTGGGCGCGGTCCCCGGGAATCGACACCCGAACACCGTCGATCTCGGGAAAGGTGCGCAGGGTCGCGTCCTGGTCCTCGAAGTAGCCGAGGGGCACCCGTCCGGTGCGCGCTATCCACCCGAGCTCCCCGTCACCGACTTCGAGGAATCGCGTGCGGTCGTCGGAGACCACCCGCCCGCTGGGATGCATGACGAACGTCTCGGCGGGCGAGTCCGTCATGGTGGGGCTCGTCGCCATCCCGCCCGTCTCCGACGACCCGAAAGTATCCAGGATCACGATGTGCGGCAACAACTCCAACAGGTCGGATTTGTGGCGTGGGTTGATCGCCGCACCACCGCTGCCGATACCGATCAGGCTCGACAGATCGTACGACCGGGTACGCAGCTCGGCGACGAGCGGGCCGGCATACGCATCCCCGACGATCGTGAGGATCCGCGCCTTCTCGCGTTCGGCCGTCTCGAGTACCGACCGGGCGTCGAACCGTCCCCGATTGTCGTAGATGACCGCCGTACGACCGGCGACGACCGCACTGAGCGCCGTCGAGATGCCGGCCGCGTGCATGAGGGGCGACACGGCGAAGAAGGGCTCGCCGGTCTCCGGGACGAATTCCACGACTGCTTCGGCGGATTCGTGCTCCATACCGGTCATCGTGGAGATGTAGGCGTCGGCCTGCCGCCACAGCACTCCTTTGGGAAGTCCGGTGGTGCCACCCGTGCACACCATCATCAGGTCGTCGGGTGACGGGGTCACCGGTTGCGCGGTCGCACCGATCTCGAGCGCATCGTCCAGGGAGACCGAACCGGGGATCGCCGAACCGTCGGCGTCCTCGATCGCCACCAGGACATCCACGCCCGCAGGCAGTGTCGCCTCGGCGATGAGATGGGCAAGTGAACGATGGAAGATCACACCCGACGGCCGCACATGTTCGAGCAGTGCCTTGATCTCCCGAGGGGAATAGTGGTGGTTGATGTTGACCGGGATGACCCGTCCGCGGAGGCAGGCGACGAAGACATCGACGTAGAGGTCGTTGTGCATGATCAGCGCCACCCGATCCTGGCCACACTCCCAGCGGTCCAGATCGTCGCGATGGGTGTGTGCACCCAGGCCGCGCGACGCCAGATACCGCGCGAGGTCGGTGGTTCGCCGGGCCGATTCGGCGTACGTGGTGCGGCGGGTGCCGCAGATCGTCATCTCGCGATCCGGGACTGCTCCCGTGACAGCGTCGAGGATCTCGCCGACGGTCCATTCCTTCACCGCTGCCTCCCGAGAAAGCACCTTACTGTCGCAACAACAGTAATAGTTACAACACCACCGTTGTCCCAACGTACAAGCTGCCCACGACGGATACAAGACCTGCTGTGCTATCGCCGACGAGAGCCGATCTCGGAGGTGACGGACTATCTGCGAGCGCCCATCCCGTGGATCACTGCCGTGAGAAACTCGACCATCTCGGCCTCGTCGATCGCGACTGTCTGCGTCCGGACGGTGTACCAAGAGCGGTCGAGCAGTCCGAATGCAGCGCTGCCGACAACCTCCGGCGAGTGGTCGGGCGGCGGGCCGATCGCCTGCCCGAGAATCCACGCGAGGCGCGTCTGCATCCGGGTGTTGCCGCGGCGGAACTCGTCGTCATCGGGGGCCGAATGTGTCGCCGACATGGCGAACGCGCCGTGGCGATCCAGGTAGCCGAAGTACGCCCGCACGAATGCACGCACGTCCGACACCCGATCCGGCTCGTCGAACGAATCCCACGAGGCCAACACGCTTCGGAGGTCGCGGTAAGCCCGCTCGCCGAGAAGGCCGAACACCTCACGCTTGTCCTTGAAGTAGGTGTAGAAGCCCGCTCGCGAGATGCCACATGATGCGGCGATGGCGTTCACGGTCGTTCCCGCATAGCCCCGCTCGAGAAACTGCCGGCGAGTCGCTTCCAGGATCGCGGCGCGCGTTCGCTCGGCCCGACCATGCTGCGGCCGAGTGGTTTCCACGTCGTCGAGGGTGCTCATCGCCCCAACATAGCTGACACCATCGTCAAATTCGGGTCATCTCAGGTCAGACCGCAGAGATATCTACTGTTGTCACTACTGTTGACACTCTCGTCAGACAGTGCAAGGCTCGGTCTCAGCTCAGGTGCGAGCCCGTCACCGCGAAGGAGTAGACGCATGCCCCAGCCCGACGCCCCCGTCTTCGACGCCGACTCTCACATGTACGAGACGGCGGAGGCGCTCACCAAGTACTTGCCGGAGCAGTACCGGCAAGCGGTGCAGTACGTCCAGATCGGGCGCCACACCCGTCTCGCGATCAACGGAACGATCACCGACTTCATCCCGAACCCGACCTTCGATCGCGTTGCCGCGCCCGGCGCCCACGAGAAGTTCTTCGCAGGCGAGAACGCGGAGGGTCTGACGCTGCGTGAGATGCAGGGGAAAGCGATCGAGGCGCCTGCCGCGACCCGCAATCCGGCGGACCGGGTCGTAGAACTCGATCGGCAAGGAGTGCGGGAGTGCCTCAACTACCCCACGCTCGCCAGCCTGGTCGAGCATTCCGCTGCCGACGATCCCGAACTGACGCTGGCGATCATCCACGCACTCAACCAGTGGATGCTCGAGCACTGGACGTATGCCTATCAGGATCGGGTGTTCTCGACGCCGATCATCAATTGCGCCGAGGTCGATGGCGCCCGGCGCGAACTCGAGTACATCCTCGACAACGGCGCAAAGGTCGCGCTCATCAAGCCTGCACCGGTCAAGGGCCTGCACGGGTGGCGATCGCCCGCCCTCCCCGAGTTCGACCCGTTCTGGCGGGACGTCGAGGCCTCCGGCCTCCCGATCGTGTTGCACGCCAGCCAGCCCCCGCTCGATGAGTACGTCAACAAGTGGGAGCCACCGAACACCAAGAACTTCATGGCCATGAGCTCGTTCCGCTGGCTGGCTCTCGGCCATCGCGAGATCTCCGACATGATCGGCAGTCTCATCTGCCACGGCACACTGACCCGCTTCCCCGACCTGCGCATCGCCAGTGTCGAGAACGGGAGTTCGTGGATTCATCCGCTCTTCCACGATCTGACAGACCTCACCCGCAAGATGCCCCAGAACTTCCCGGAAGATCCGCTCGACGTCTTCCGTCGCAACATCTGGGTCAGCCCGTTCTGGGAGGGATCGGTCGCAGACGTGGTGGAGACGGTCGGGTGGGACAAGGTGATGTTCGGATCGGACTACCCGCACCCCGAGGGACTGCCCGAGCCGAAGGGCTTCTGGAAGTACGCCGAAGGCATGGACGACCGACGAACCTGGGACTTCATGGGCGACAACGCACGTCGCTTCATGGGGCTGCCGATCGCGAATCCCGACCCGGATGCTGCCCACCCACCGGAGTTCGCGACGGCCTGACTCACCCGCCTCCCCGGCTCCCCGCGTCCCCGGCTCCCGCCGATCGTGCACAGATCCCCGCCGATCGTGCGCAGATCCTCGCCGATCGTGCACACAGGCCGCCTCGTGCGCACGGTCGGCGGGCGGCCTCAAGGGATCGTCGCAACACCCTGAGTGAAGGGAGTTGTGATGGGGCGGTTGAAGCGTGGGCAGTCGATGCCGGCGTTGCCGGTGTGGGAGTTCTGGCAGGGGCGGGCGGGTGGGATGAGCACGGCGGCCGCGGCGCGACACGCGGGGATCTCGGTGCGGTTGGGGCATAAGTTGATGGCCAAGCATGGTGGGGTGATTCCTACTGTGAGCAGGCCGGCCGCGTGTGATGAGCATGGGTCGGGGCCGCAGTCGCGGTATCTGTCGGCTGATGAGCGTGACCTGATTGCGAATAAGAACGCTGTGGGACTTTCGGTGCGCCAGATCGCGCGTGATCTGGCGCGGGCTCCGTCGACGATCAGCCGCGAGTTACGGCGGAATCGGCCGCAGCATCGCACCTACGCCGCGGGCTATGCCCAGCGGCGAGCGCAGCATCGGCGGGCCAGACCTAAGCTGCGCAAGCTCGAGTCCAACGATGTGCTGCGCGCCTATGTCTGGGACAAGCTCAGTGGCCTCGAGCATTGGTCCCCGGCACAGATCAGTGCTCGGCTGGTAACGGAGTTCGCGGATGATGTGAGGATGCGCATCAGTCCTGAGGCGATCTATCGAACGTTGTTCGTTTTTCCTCGCGGTGAGATGAAACAGCAGGTCACAGCATCATTGAGGTCGGGGCGTAGCGTGCGTAAGCCGCGGACGGCCCGGACGGGGTCGACCATCGTGCCGCGGGAGTTGCTGATCGCCAACCGCCCGGCCGCGGTCGAGGATCGGGCGGTTCCTGGCGATTGGGAAGGTGATTGCATTCTGGGCCGCGAGGGGCACTCGCAGATCGGCACCCTGGTCGAGCGCACTACCCGATTCACGATCCTGCTCCACCTGCCCACGACTCGGACCGGGCAGGACCTGCGCACCGCACTGGCCATCGGGATCGGTGATCTACCCGCCCATCTGCGGCGGTCGATCACCTGGGATCAGGGGTCAGAGATGCGTGGCGTACACACCAACATCGCGGTCGATCACAATCTGCAAGTGTGGTTCTGTGACCCGCACTCGCCGTGGCAGCGTGGCACCAACGAGAACACCAACGGCCTTCTCCGGCAGTACTTCCCGAAAGGGACCGACCTGTCCGTCCACAGCAGCGACCACCTCAACCAGATCGCGACCGCACTCAACAACCGGCCACGCGCAGCCCTGGGATTTCGCACCCCAGCCGAAGCCTTCACCGACCTGCTAGCCTCCCACCACCAGCCATAGGTGTTGCGACGACCGCTGGAATCCGCCGCGGAATTCTGTGCACGGTCGGCGGTCGTGCCGGCGCTATGTCGTCCGTATGGGCTCGGTTGCGTAGACCTCACTGATGATCTCGTCGAGGACGCCCTCCCCGTCATGGGCCGCGTCGACCTGTGCACGCCAGACGTGTAATTGCCTCCGCCGGACCTTGACCTCCGGCATCGTCAGCTTGGAGTGGGACGCGGAGCTGAGACTGCTGAGGTGCGAGTCGATCTCCTTGAGCGCTTCGTTCTTGGTCATGTCATCAATCCTTCCCGATGACGCGCCGGTCGCGCCAGGGCTGTTTCACAGTATGTTTCGACAATCCGACGTCGTTGCGGACGCCCGACAGAATCCACCGGATTGTCAGCGGTAGGTTGCGCGCCATGCTCTCGGCCTCGGCGGCGTTCTCCGCCGACGGGGCAGGATCGTGCAGAGCCCGCACCTCGACAATCGTGTGGTTGACCGTCACGTTCACCAACGCGCGGCAGCACTCCGCTGCCAAGTGGTCCGGAATACCGGCACTCCGAGCAACTTTCACCAGATCGCCGACGAACTCGGTGATCACGCGGCGGTCGTCGAAACTCATCAGTTCGGTCAGATACGGATGCGCGCGCAATGTCTCACGCAGTGTCAGACACCAGCTCACCGCGGTCGACTCCCACTCACCGGTATCGCGGAACTCGAGCCGGAGGTTCGCGAAATGCCTCGCGACCAGAGCCCGTATCAACGCCTCTCGATTCCCCACCTGCTGATAAAGGGTGCGCGTCGAGATCTTGAGGTCCCCGGCCAGACGTCGTGCGCTCAGCGCATCGACGCCTTCGTCATCGAGCAACGCCAACGCCCGGTCGAGGATGTCATCGACCGGGATCAGTGGCCTGGCCATGCGGTTCCGTCGTCGACTGGACTTGCCGTGGAAAACAATTCGTCCTCCTTTCCACGCCGCGGCGAACTGCCACACCTTGTGGCCCATGCGCGGCTCTGATAAGAAAACAGTGTATTTATAACACTCCGAGCCACGGGAGGGCAGCCAGGTGACGTACGCGGACAGCTGGACCGACACACTCGACGATCTGGAACGGCGACGGCAGACGTCGTTGGGGATGGGTGGTCCCGAGCGTCTCGCCAAGCACCACGCCAAGGGCAAGCTCGATGCGCGAGCGCGTATCGAGTATCTCCTCGACCCCGGCAGTTTCCAGGAATTCGGGACTCTCGTCGGTGGTGACATCGCCGCGGATGCCATCGTCACCGGAACCGGCGAGATCGACGGACGACCGGTCCTGGTCGGCGCCGAGGACTTCACCACCATCGCCGGCACGATCGCGCCGGGCAGCAACTCCAAGCGATACCGACTGGCTGAGTTGGCCTTACGCACCAAGGTGCCGATGATCATCCTGCTCGAGGGCGCGGGCTTCCGCCCCACCGGCGACCATTACGGACGGACACCGACCGACCTGCTCGCGCAGGCACGCTGCTCCGGCAAGGTGCCCTTGATCTCGGCGGTCCTTGGACCATCGGCGGGCCACGGCGCACTCGTCTCACCTGTCTGCGACTTCTCGGTGATGAGCCCATCCGGCGCCATCTTCACCGCAGGCCCGCCGGTGGTGAAGCAGTCCACCGGCGAGGACATCTCGAAAGAAGACCTCGGCGGCCCCGACGTCGCGCTGGCGAGCGGGGTCGTCCACAACGTGACCGACGACGACGAGTCCGCGCTCGACGCCATCCGGCGCTACCTGTCGTACTTCCCGTCCAGCGCCTGGTCGTATCCGCCGTCGCTCCCCGTCGACGACTCGGGTGAGCCGCGCGAGACGCCCGAGCTGCTCGACATCATCTCCCGTGACAACAAATACATCTACGACGCCCGCGACGTGCTCGACGTGGTCTTCGACCGACCGGACTGGTTCGAGGTGCAACCGGAGTTCGGTCCGGCGATCATCTGCGCCCTCGCCCATCTGGGCGGACACCCCGTGGCCGTGGTCGCCAACCAACCGCTGGTGCTGGCCGGTTCGATCGATGCCGACGCCGCCGACAAGGCCGCGCATTTCATCACCGTGGCCGACTCCTTCCACCTGCCGCTGATCTTCCTCACCGACAATCCCGGAATGCTCCCGGGCAGTGATTCCGAGCAGAGCGGCGTCCTGCGGAGCGGGGCGCGGATGTTCGCCGCGCAGACCACCGCCACCACTCTCAAGCTGCATGTGACGCTTCGCAAGGCATTCGGCTTCGGGTCGATGGTCATGTCGCTGTTGGGCTTCGACGATCAGGTCGCGACCTTCGCCTACCCCGGAGCGACGATGGGCGCGATGGGCGCGGCCGCGATGGGCCAGGCGACGAAAGCGGGTGAGGACTTCGCCACGGTGTTGCGCGACATGGAACTCGCGGCGTCCTACAGCTCGGCCGAGCACATGGGATTCGACGAGATGATCGATCCCCGCGAGACACGCAACAAACTCCTCACCGCGCTGCGACGCGGCCTCTACGCGCGTCAGGCCGCGCCCGAACCGGTCAGCCGCACCGCCATCACCCCTTGAGCTCGGTGGACGCGTCCACCCCCCCCCCGAGCTCGACCTTTCCCGCCCAAGTGGCTACCGATGACGTCTATGGTAAGACATACTGTAGACGCCTCAGAAAGGAGTCCGACGTGGACAAGAACGACATGATCCTGATCAGCGTCGACGACCACATCATCGAGCCGCCGGATATGTTCAAAGATCATCTGCCGGCGAAGTATGCTGCCGACGCGCCGCGGTTGGTCCACATGGACAACGGCGCCGACATGTGGAAGTTTCGCGACCGCATCATCCCGAACGTGGCGCTCAACGCCGTGGCCGGGCGACCGAAAGAGGAGTACGGCCTCGAACCCGAAGGCCTCGACGAGATCCGACCGGGCTGCTACAACGTCGACGAGCGCGTCAAGGACATGAACGCGGGCGGTGTCCTCGCCCAGATGAACTTCCCCTCGTTCCCCGGATTCGCCGCACGACTGTTCGCGACCGAGGACTCGGATTTCTCTCTCGCACTGGTGCAGGCCTACAACGACTGGCACATCGACGAGTGGTGCGGCGCATATCCCGGACGTTTCATCCCCATGGCGCTGCCGGTGATCTGGGACGCAGAGCTCTGCGCGCAAGAGGTGCGGCGTGTGGCGAAGAAGGGCGTGCACTCACTCACGTTCACCGAGAATCCGGCCGCGCTGGGTTACCCGAGCTTCCACGACGACTACTGGGCGCCGCTGTGGAAGGCCCTGGTGGACACCGACACCGTTCTCTCGGTGCACATCGGCTCGTCAGGCCGACTGTCCATCCCGGCGACGGACTCGCCTCCGGATGTGATGATCACGCTCCAGCCGATGAACATCGTCTCGGCCGCCGCGGACCTGCTGTGGTCGAAGCCGGTGAAGGAGTACAAGGATCTCAAGATCGCCCTCTCCGAAGGCGGCACCGGCTGGATCCCCTACTTCCTCGAACGCGTGGACCGCACCTTCGAGATGCATGCCACCTGGACGTTGCAGGACTTCGGGGGCAAGCTGCCGAGTGAGGTGTTCCGCGATCACTTCCTCACCTGCTTCATCAGCGACCCGCTCGGCGTGAAGCTGCGCCACAAGATCGGCATCGACAACATCTCCTGGGAGATGGACTATCCCCACAGCGACTCGATGTGGCCCGGCGCCCCAGAGGAACTCGGCGGGGTGTTCGACGAGGAGCAGGTTCCCGACGACGAGATCAACAAGATGACTCACCTCAACGCGATGGACTGGTACTCCTTCGATCCGTTCAAGCACGTGCCCAAGCAGCAGGCCACGGTTGGCGCCCTGCGAGCCTCGTCGGCCGATCACGACGTGACCATCCGGGCGCTCAGCAAGCACGAATCGAATCCGGAGCAGAAGCTCGCTGCCTGGGAACAGCAGATCAAGGCCGCGACCGGCCACTCGCGCGCCAAGAAATGATGTCCTGACGCACGAGCACACCACCGCCGCAATCGGATGCGGTCGGACCGGGGATCACCGGACCGGCCGCATCTGTTGTCTGGCATGACAATCGGCACGACCGGCACCTACCGAGTGAAGGAACCGCACACGAGGTCGTCCGACCGCATTCTTCCCCTGGTGCTACCCGAGACCGAGTTCTACTGGACGTCGGGCAAGGACGGCCACCTCCGAGTCCAGGAGTGTCTCTCCTGCGACAGTCTGATCCACCCGCCGAAGCCCATCTGCCCGCAATGCCGATCCGGCAAAACTCGCGACCTGCTAGGCGGGTTCCGGGAGTTCCGCCGACCGCAGATCCGTGATGATTCGCGACTCAGCCTCTACCGACAGGTTCGTGGGCAGCGCGGGTACCGCACGGTCGATCACGCCGGCGCACCGATCCCGGATCCCGCCGGCGACCTGGTCGACCGGCGCCACGACCGCGAAGGTCGCCAGGATCTCGTCGGTGATCAGCTCCCCCATCGTCTCCCATTCGCCGCGCAGCGACAGATCATGGAGTTCCGTTTGCAGGTCTCCCCATCCGTGCAGTTCGAGCACCTTCCGGTAGGCCGGTGTCGATCCGTAGAAGGCGATCTGACGGCGCGTGGCCACCGCCGCCTCGCGCAAGTCCTCCTCCGTCTCGCCGGTCACCACGAAGACCGGTGAGGTCAACTGGAACCCGGCTCGCGCGCGACCGGATCTGTCGATGCCGCGCTGAACCATCGGCGATGTCACCTCTTCCAGGAAACGCCTGGTGGTGAAAGGGTGGGTCAGCAGACCGTCGGCGACCTCACCGCACATCTCGGTCATCTTCTCGCCAACCGCAGCCAGGAACACCTTGGGTGCCGGGTATTCGGTGGGCTCCGGCGTGAACATCGGTGACATGATCTTATGGGTGTAGAACCGGCCGTCGAACCGCAGCTTGGTGCTGTTCTGCCACGCCGACCAGATGGCGTGCAGCGCATCGACGAATTCGCGCATGCGTTCGGCGGGCTCACTCCACGGCATCCCGAAACGCTTTTCGATGTGCGGTTTGATCTGGGTACCCAGGCCGAGGTTGAACCGCCCCTGCGAGAAATCCTGGAGGTCCCAGGCCAAGCTCGCCACGGACATCGGGTTCCGCGCGAACGCGACCGCGATGTTGGTCCCCAGCTCGATCCGCGAGGTGTGTTCCGCGGCGAGGGTCAGGGCCAGGAACGGATCGTGATTGGTCTCGCCCCTGTCTGCGTCATCCCTGTTCGCGTCATCCCCTCTGCGTCATCCTTCTCCTCCCGGCTTCAGCAGGATCTTGCAATGGTCTCCGGGCGCACGGAGATCCGTGAACGAACGTGCAGCGTCCTCCAGCGGGCGTACCGCGGTGACGAAGGGAGCAACGTCGACGGTCCCATCGGCGATCCACTCGAGGGCTCGTGTGAACTCGTCGGGCCGATAGGCGAACACGAATCTCAGCGACAGCTCCTTCACGTTCGCGATCACGGGTGTGATCGTGTCGGGTTCGGTACACACACCCACCACCACGATCCGCGTGTGCGCATGGACCGAGTTCATCACCTCGGCGAGGATGCCGGGCAGGCCCACACATTCGAAGACGACGGTCTGGGCGCGTCGGTCCGTCTCCAGCAGAGGCGACGAGGGCAACTCCTGCCCGGCGAGTTCGGCCCACCGACGATAGGGAGAATCCTGCCCGGGATCGACCACCACGTCGGCGCCGATCCGCTCGGCCAGTCTGCGTCGACTCGGCGAGAAGTCGGCCGCGACCACCGGCCCGTGTCCGGCGGCCTTCAGCGCGGCGATCACCGCCAATCCGACCGGGCCGCACCCGATGACGAGCGCGACGTCGTCGGTGTGCATCTGTGCCTCGGCGACCGCATGCGCACCCACGGCGAGCGGCTCCGCGAGGGCCGCGTGGTCGGCGACCACCGCTTCGGGCACCGGGAGCAGACGCCTGTCCTGCAACACCATCTGCTCCGCGAGTCCACCGGACGCGAGGGGCGACAGCCCGATCAGTTGCGGCCCGTCGGCGGTGTCGAGATAGGGAACGGAGGTGACGACCGAACCGACAGGGAATCGCCCCCGACCCCCCGGACCGTTGTCGAGGACGCGGCCGACGAACTCGTGGCCGAGGACGATCGGCGGTACCAGATCCGGCATCTCGGCCTGCGACGACACCAGATGCAGGTCCGATCCGCAGATCCCGCAGGCGAGCGGCGCGACCAGAACCTGCCCTGGACCGGGCACTGGATCGTCGACCACTTCGACCCCGACCATGCCACCCCGGGCGACAACTGCGCGCACGGCAAACTCCTCCCCGATGTCGGTACGATGTATTACTGTAACGTCAACAGTAATCACTGCGATGGCAGCCCGCGTCACATTGGCGGACACACAGTGAGCGAGTGGAGGCGACGATGGAGGTTCCGTTCACCTGGAAGGTCACCGGGTGGTTCGTGATCGGCTGGTCACCGGAGTTCCCCGCGGGAGAGACGAAACCGCTGCACTACTTCGGGGAAGACCTCGTCGCGTACCGCGACGACTCGGGTGAGCTCCACGTGATGACCGGCCACTGCAAGCACCTCGGCGCTCATCTCGGACACGGCGGCAAGGTGGTCGGCGACTGCGTCGAGTGTCCGTTCCACGGCTGGCGGTGGGGCCCCGACGGCTCCAACCGCTACATCCCGTACGAGCCCGACCGGCCCAACAAGGTCCTGAAGCTCCAGGTCTATCCGGTCCGCGAGCAGTACGGCATCGTCTTCATGTGGTACCAGCCCGAAGGTAAACCACCGCAGTGGGACCTACCCGACATCTTCGCCAAGTTCCCAGAGATCACGGCCGGACCTGAGGAGTACTACCGGATCTATCCCGAGTTCTCGCGTCGTGCCGAGCGAGAGCCGGTGCACCCGCAGATCGTCGCGGAGAACGGGCCGGACAGTTCACACTTCCGCTATGTGCACGGCGCGAGCGTCACCCCGGTGTGCCTGGAATGGGAGGCCGTCGACAACGAGTGGCGCTTCCTCACGGGCTGGCCGGACGCGGACAGCGATGATCCCGACAAGATGTCGTTGCGCATCCACAGCCACTTCTCGGGGCTCGGCTACGCGATGAGCGCCTTCGAGGGCGCTCAGAATCACCGGCTCATCTTCGCGTGCACCCCCGTCGACGACGGCCACTCGGATCTCTTCTATTCGATCTGGTGGCCGAAGCGTGGCGACGACGAGTCCGACATCCCGCCCGAGGACGTCCAGCGGAAGGTCGAGAACCGTTTCCTCGTGACCGTCTTCGAGGATCTCGGGATCTGGCGCTACCAGAAGTACGTGGAGCGGCCGCCACTCGCGCGCATCGACGCGAAACCGTACATGGCGATGCGGCGGTGGGCGACCCAGTTTTACGACGTGCCACCGGTCGACACGCACGCGAGCGTATGAGCGCGACGCTGGCGGAACTCGTCGACCCACGCCATACCGCGATCGTCACCCAGGAATGCCAGGGTGCGGTCGTCGGTCCGGATGCCGGTCTGAAGGCCCTGGCCGACGAGGCGCGCCGCGAGGCGCTGCCCAACATCGGCAGGCTCCTCAAGGTGGCCCGCGATGTCGACGTGCCCGTCGTGCACTGCCTGGTCGCCAGACGCGGCGACGGGCTCGGCTCCAACCACAACGCCAAGCTGTTCGAGGTCGGCCGCAGCCAGGTGTCGATCGCACCGGGCAGCCCGGGAGCCTCCTTGGTGCCCGAACTCGGACCGGAGCCATCCGATGTGGTCCTCACGCGTCTCCACGGCCTCGGCCCGATGGGCGGCACCGACCTCGACGCAGTGCTGCGCAATCTGGGGATCACGACCATCGTCGCCGTCGGCGTCTCACTGAACGTCGCGATCCCGAACCTCGTGATGGACGCGGTCAACGCGTCGTATCGGGTCGTGCTCCCGCGCGACGCGGTTGCCGGCGTGCCGCCCGAATATGGTGAAGCCATGATCCGCAACACCTTACGGATGTTGTGCACAGTAACGACCACGGATGAGTTGTCGTCGGCCTGGGGTCGGCCGTGAGGGTCGACGACGTCCTGGCGACCACTGACCCGGACCCGTCCCGCGCTTTCGTCTTGCCGGACTCCGTGCCGGCAACGCCTGCGATCACCCGGTTCGTCGCGGCGATGCGCAGGATGCAGGACCTCGCCCGCGCCGCCCAAGCCGACGACACCGCACGGGATCTCGCCGCCGAGCAGATCGAGGCCGACGTCCGAGACTCTCGAACCGCATCTCGTGCCACCCGGAGGTTACGGACATCTGGGACGGCATCGGCTACCCGGTCGGTCTCGTGATGGACGATCAGACCGTGGTCGCAGGGGAACGTCCGCTGAGTCGAACCGCCTTCCTCCACGTCGACCACCGAGGCGTCACTCCCATCCATCGACCGCTCGAGGCACGCGGACGCGTCTCGCGTCTGGACGGACGGAAGGCCTTCGTCGAGGCCGAGATGATCGACGAGACGGGACCATACTCTCCCGGGCGAACGACCTGATGATTCTCCTGCTCCCCCACCAGCCGTAGACACGGGTGGCTCTGGCTGCCGCGTGGAGTTAGGTTGGCGCGATGGCGAAGTCTCTGGGGCAGCGGGGGTACGAGCAGGTCCTGACGGCAGTCTGGACGCCCCACGCCGGTGTCGAGGTGCCGGGGATCGACCTCCCTGCAGAGTGGGAAGTGGCACTACATCGGGTCGGTCACGACCTGCGCGCCCGCCAATACGCCGGCCGGATCGAACGCATCGACTGGATCGGCGAGTACGACGACCACAGCGGCTATGTGGCCGTGCTGAGTTCGGTCACGAGCGAGGGGCAACCCGCCCAAGGACTGGGCACCTGCGAAGCGGCGCCGCTCGACAGCACCGAGAACGAGATTGCCCGATACCTGGCAAATGTCGTCCAGGATGAGGTGGCCCGGGCTCACGTCGCCTGGCCGTGGGCAGACGGCGGCGGATTCTGCACGCCGCGGCTCGCCGACGGCGAAGCGGACTGGGTCGACGGGCGCGGCGAGAGTCTCGGTCAGATCGGCCGTTTGGGCGATACTGCGAGATGAACAATGGGCTCCCGAAGTTCTTCAGATCGCTCTCGAAACGGGCTTGCGCAGCGGCAGACCATGCATTAGACTTCGAACATACGTTCGATTCGATGCTTCCGGGGGGTGCAGCGCGATGGCGTACGACGTGGAATCCGCTGTGACTGCGCGCTACCGTCAGCTGCACGAGTTACTGGACGAGATCGACCAACTCGAGACCACCGCCGCAACCGACACCGAAATCGTCGCTGCCGCAGAGTCTCACGAACGCGCCGCTCGGCGGATGAGCTGGATCGGACACCGTCGGGTGTTGGACGTCTCCGACCGTGACGCACACCGCAAGTCCGGCTACCGGTCGCTGGCCGATTTCATGTCCTACCGGCTGCGCATCAGCGATCCCCGGCGCCGGATGAAGCAGATGGAGGCGGTGGGCCGGATGTATTCGATCGTCGGCGAACTCCTGCCACCGCGCTGCCCGAACACCGCGCAAGCACTGGCCGAGGGCGCCATCGGTCCCGCTCACGTCCAGGCAGTCCTGGAGACACTCGACCGCATTCCCGCGGCTATACCCGTCGACGAGAAGGACGCGGCCGAGGCCATGTTCGCCGATCTGGCCCGCGAACACACTCCGGGCGAACTCACCGACCTGGGCGCGCGTCTGCTCGCTCACCTGGACCCGAACGGCACCCTCACCGACGACCGCGACCGCAAGAGGCAGCGCGGATTGAGCCTCGGCAAGCAGGACGCCCAGTCCATGAGCAAACTCCGCGGCAGCCTCGACCCCACAACCCGCGCCATGTTCGACGTCGTACTCGCGGCCTGGGCGGAACCGGGAATGAACAACCCCGACGACGACCGATCGCCTGCCGGGATGAAGGACAGTGCCGACCCGACAACGCTCAAAGAAGCTGCCCAGCGCGACAACAGGACACCAGCGCAACGCAACCACGATGCACTCAAGGCCCTGCTCGAGACAGCTCTGGACGGCGGGGCCCTCGGCACCAGCCACCGCGGCCTGCCACCGCACCTGATCGTCAAGATCACCGAATCCGAACTCCGCGACCTCGCAGGCGTCGGACACACCGCCACCGGTGCCCGTTTGCCGATCAGCGACGTCGTCGAGCTGGCGGCCCGCGCCCAAATGCATCTGGCCGTGTTCGCCGACCACACCGCACAATCGCTCTACCTCGGCACCGCCAAGAGATTCGCCAACCAGGCACAGCGATTCATGCTCTTCGCCCAGCCCGGCGGGAGCGGCTGCTCGTGCCCCAGCTGCAGCCAACCGTTCACACAGGTGGAAATCCATCACGCCGAACGAGATTGGGCCGACGGCGGACACACCGACATCAACCAACTCGCACCGGCATGCCCCCGGCACAACCGAATGGTCGGCCCCAAACCCGGGCAATGGACCACCCGCATCATCCGAGAAGGGCCCGACGCCGGACAGGCCGAATGGACACTCAACACCGACGGCACCGGCCCACCTCCACCTGCGCGCGTCAATCGCGTGCACAACATCGGCGAACTCTTCCATCGTTACGTACGCGAAGAGGCGATGCCCCCTGCCCACAGCTCGGTCGAGCCGAGCACACCGCCGGTTCGCGACAACCGGTCGATCGCCGAGCACCGCCTCGGCCGGCTACTCGCCCGCGGATGCCCCCAACGAGCCCGGGTCGACATCAGTCACTGGCCGGCAACGCTTTCGACTCCTTGAACACGAGAGCCGCATCGCCCACCGACAATGCACCGGCACCCGCCTTCGTCACCAGGACCTCGGCACCTCCCTCGTCGACGTAACGCTTGCCGAGCACCGTTCCGCCCGCGAACCGATCATCGAGAGAGACACCATCAGCCGTCGGAGCACCCACTTCCACCATCGCGACCCCGCCGCACCGTAGATCGTCCAGCGAATCCGCCGGGCTGATCACGACGACCTGGGTGTCGCACACCTGGCTCGCCATCCGACTACCACTCTTGATCATCACCTGCTCCTTTGCTATTCGGCCCGCACCGGGCGAAGTTCCGCAACCAGAACGCGCCGCAGAAGTTTCCCTGTCGGAGTGGTCGGCAGATCGTCGCGGAACACCACTCGATCAGGCGTCCGGGAGCCACGCAGTCGATCGCGGACAAAAGCCCGCAGCTCTTCGGGATCCGGATCGGCGCCGGCCCTCGGCACCACGACGGCGACCATCGCCTGACCCCACTCGACGTCGTCCACACCGATCACGGCCACCGACCGGACCTGCGGGTGCTCCACCAGCACATCCTCCACTTCGGCCGGCGCGATGTTCTCCCCACCACGGATGATCGTGTCGTCGGAACGGCCGCCGATGTACAGGTAGCCATCCGCATCGAAGCTCGCGACGTCCTTCGTCGGAAACCATCCGTCTCCGTCCAGCACGGACCCGATGTCGGAGTACTTCCCGGATACCTGCGGGCCCCGGATGAACAGCTCACCGGTCTCGCCGACGGGCACCACGTCTCCGGACTCATCGCGGATCTGCAGTTCGACCCCGGGCACCGGACGCCCCACCGATCCCAGCCGCCGTGCGATGGCCGGTTCGTCGGTTCCGAGGGCGTCTCGATGATCATCCGGTGTGAGAACCGTTATGGTGGAACTGGTTTCGGTCAGGCCGTAGGCATTCACGAGACCGACGTGCGGCAGCAGTTCCAGTGTCCGGCGCACCAACGGCAGCGGGACCTTGGCCCCGCCATACGCGAGGTTGCGCAGAGAAGGCAGCTTGGCCTCCTCGGCCTCGATGACGGCGACGATCCGGTCGAGCATCGTCGGGACCACGGTCGCCGTCGTGATGCGCTCCTCTTCCACCAGCCGCACCCATGCGCCCGGCTCGAATTGGCGCTGATAGACCATCCGGCGTCCCGCGAAGAGGTTGGTGAGCGCCGCACCCACGCCCGCTATGTGATAGGGCGGAACACAGATCAACACCGCGTCGCCAGGGTCCGCCGAAGCGAAATCGACTGTGCCCATGACATAGTTGGTCAGATTCCCGTGGGTGAGCTCGACAGCCTTCGGGCGAGACGTCGTCCCCGAGGTGAACAGCACCACCGCCACCGTCTCGGGATCTATGGCAACGCCGCCGCGGTAGCCATCGAACTCGGGCAGTGGATCTTCGAGTGGCGGCGTCTCGGTCGACGCCAGGAAGTCGGCGGAATCGACGGTGTGTATGCCTGCACCCTCGACCACACCGACGTACTCGGAGTCCGCGATCACCATCGGATCGGGCAACCTTCCGATGAGCTCGCGCAACGCCGATTCGCCGAGGCGGTAGTTCAGCGGCGTGAACGCGAGACCGGCGCGCGCCGAGGCAAAGATCAGGAGTGGCAACAGAACCCCACCGGTTCCGACATACACGACGTGCCCCGCCCCGGTAGCGGCAATCCGGTCCGCACCTCGGGCACTCATACGGTCGATGTCGGCCACAGTCACCCGCACGTCGTCTGATGCGATGGCGATCCGTTCCGGGTCGGTCGAGACCGCCATTTCCAGCAGCAAAGGAATACTCATGAGGTCACCTCAGGTCGGATGTGGTTGGTACCGAAGCGGACACGAGCCGACCGTCACCACCGAGTCTGCGCCGCGTGCGGCGGCGCGCGCTCCGGATCGTGATGGCGGCGATCGCCCGCGCTGCGCGGCTGAACGGCTGGACCGCGCTGGACGTGGTCACACTGAACGGAAGATCCGAGCCGACGACGGTGCGGCGGTGACTGAACGTGTCGAACCCCGCCTTGCCATGGTAGGCCCCCATCCCACTGTTGCCCACACCGCCGAAAGGCGCTGCCGCAGGCAACATATGCAGACCGAACTCGTTGCGCGCGACTCCGCCACTGCGCGTGTACCGCAGGTACTCCCGGAAATCGGCCCGGTCGGGACCGAACCAGTACGTGACCAGCGGCGACGGCCGGGCATTGACGTGGTCGACGACTTCGGAGAGCTGATCGTACGGCTTGACCACGAGTACCGGGCCGAAGATCTCCTCGTGCGCGATCCTCATCCGATCGTCGACGTCGCGCACGATGGTCGGCGGGATCTTCCGCGATTCCGGATCGGGCAGATCCTCACCCTGCGGGACAACGGTTTCGACACGTGCGCCATGTAGACGCGCATCCTCGATCAACCCGATCACGCGATCGAAATTCGCCTGGTTCACACTCGCCGGATACTCGGGGTCATCGACCACCGACGGAAATGCCGCGGCCAGCGTGTCCTTCGCGTGTGTGACAAAGGCATCGATCTGGCCCTTCGGGACGAACACGTAGTCCGGACAGACACAGACCTGTCCGCCGTTCACCATTCGTCCCAACGCTATCCGTGACGCTGACCGTCTGATGTCCGCATCAGGCGCGACGACGACGGGGTTCTTGCCGCCCAACTCGAGGGTGACCGGGACCAGATTGTCCGACGCGGCGCGTTGCACGAGCTTGCCGATGCCCGGTGAACCGGTGAATAAGAGATGATCGAACGGCAGCGTGGAGAAATCGGCCGCCGCCGTCGCATCCCCGGTCACCACGGCGAGCTCGGCGGGGTCGAAATACTGTGCGGCCAAGGTCTTCATCAATTCCGCGGTCGCGGCGGTGACCTCCGACATCTTGATCATCACCCGATTGCCGGCGGCGAACGCCGCGACCGCAGGCACGATCACCAGCTGCACCGGGAAGTTCCACGGTCCGATGATGCCGACCACACCGAGCGGGCTCGGCACGACCTCTGCCCGGATCCCCAATGCCCGACCGACACGCAGGAGCTTGCTCTCCCGCATCCACTTCGGGATGTTCGATCGGGTGTGTTCGATCTGCGCGATGCAACCGACGATCTCGGTCGACACGGTGCCGAGCCTCGACTTACTGCCGAAATCCTGCACCAGCGCGTCGACGAGGGCATCGGCGTTGTCGACCATGAGGGACACCAGCCGATCGATGCGATTGCGCCGCGTGGCAGCATCCGGTGGGCCGTCGGCGAGGAAGGCCCGACGCTGCACCTCCATCAGCGCGAGCATCTCGTCTCGGTGCGAGACCGACGCAGTGGTGTCCGCGATTCCGTCGAGGGCGCTCATCGCTCGCCCCTCACGACAGTTCGATCGGTCCGGCGTCCACGACCGACCGCAGCCAGCCCAGATCGACACCGGCATCCTCGGCCGCCATCACGCACGCCGCGACATCCTTCCGGAGGAAGGGTGAGGCGACCTTGGTGAAGGTCCCGACGTCGCCCAACAGCTGGACCGACGCGAGGGCATGACTCTTCCCACTGGAGACCGCGACCGCCGACAACAGCTGTTCGCCGCCGACTCCCAGCCGCTCGCCGAGCTCCACCGCGGCGGCCACGAGTTGGGCATTCGCGGCGAACAGCATGTTGTTGACGAGCTTCAGGTTGAGGGCGCTGCCCAGTCCACCTGTTCGGAGGATCGGATCCGCGTACGCCGCCAGCACCACCCCGGCCCGCTCCACGGCGGCCTCGTCACCGCCGAGGAGAACGGTGAGTTTGCCTGGCCTCGATGTCGGTGGCCGCCCCGCTGACCGGTCCGTCGATGATCGCCGGTCCGTCGGGGAACTCGGCGACGAGCTTCTCCAAGGTGCTGACGTTGCCGGTGGTGTGCGAGACCACCACACTCCCGGCTTTCGCGTTGGACATGAATCCATCTGGGCCACCGCCCAGATCGGCCAACTGAGCGTCCGAAAACAGGCAGACGATCAGGAGGTCGGACCGGGCCGCGACATCGGCGACCGAGTCCGCGAGCCGCGCCCCAGCCTCCGACAGTCGTTCCCGCACCTCGTCACGTCGTGCGTAGAGCACCACGTCGTGTCCGGCGCCAAGCAACCGGCGAACCATCGGCTCGCCCATCTGACCCGCACCGATGAAACCGATGATCTCTGGCACCGACGTCACCTCACCTTCCGCTGAACCGTGTCCCGACCGTTGTCCACCGACCGCTCATCCCTTCCAGGGCACCGACTTCACGTACCCGCCTGCGTCGATCCGCAGCTGGGTGCCGGTGATGAAGCGGGCGGAGTCGCTGGCCAGGAAGACCACCGCCTCCGAGACGTCCTTGGGTTCGATGTAGGGCACCCGCATGGCCTGCATCGCCGGGAAGGCGACCTCGGCCTCCTCGCGAGTCGGATGTTCGAGGTCCGGCCGGAAGACCTTGTACATGCCCTCGTTGTGCAGCATGTCCGTGTTCACGTTCGTCGGATGCACCGCGTTGATCCGAATGTTCTTCTTGGCCAACTGCACAGCGAGATCGTTGACGTACCGCGCCACCATCTGCTTGGCGAGACTGTAGGCGGACCCGCCCGGCCCCTGATTGGTCGCGCTGCCGAGCTGCGCCGCCAACGAACCGGTCGCGATGATCGACGCACCCTCACCGAGGTGCGGCAGACTGCCCTGCACCACATTGAAGACGCCCGCGAGGTCGGTGTCGATGGTGTCCGACCAGGATTGCAGGGTCTGTCCCTTGCCCATCGGGCAGATGCCGGCGTTCGCGACCACGATGTCGAGTCGTCCGAGCTGGTTCACGCCGTCGGCGATCGCATTCCACACCGCACTGCGCTCACGCACGTCGGCGACGACGGAATGCACACGGACACCCTCCTTCTCGACGAACCGGACGGTCTCCTCGAGATCCTCCGGCCGCGCAAGTGGATAGGTGTTGCCCTCGAGGTCCGCGCACAGGTCGAGCGCGACGATGTCGGCGCCCTCCTGCGCAAGACTGACCGCGTGCGATCGTCCCTGTCCGCGGGCTGCGCCCGAGACGAGCGCCACCTTGTTGTCGAGTTTTCCCATGTTCTGGTGCCTTTCTGTGGTCACCGGCGAGTTCAGGCTGTGCGAATGACGATCACGACTTGCTCCGCGGCAGCCGATAGCCGATGGTTTTCGTCTCCAGATACTGCGAGAAGCCTTCGAGGCCGCACTGTCGGCCCACCCCGCTGTTCTTGTAGCCCCCGAAAGGTGCGTCGGCGCCGTAGAACATCCCGCCGTTGACGCCGAGCGAGCCGGTCCGGATGCGTCGCGCGACGGCCATCCCGCGCTCGTTGCCGGCGGAGAGGATCGCGCCGGCGAGCCCGAACGCGCTGTCGTTCGCGATCCGCACCGCGTCGTCGTCGTCGGAGAACGGCATGATCACGACGACCGGACCGAAGATCTCCTGTTGTGCGATGGCGGCGGAGTTGTCGACGCCGGTGATGACGGTCGGCGCCACGAAATGCCCGTCGCGGAGATGATCTGCGAGACCTGGGTATTCGCCGCCACCGGTGTGGAATTCGGCGCCGTCGGCCCGGGCCTGGTCAAGGGCACCGAGCACCCGCTGCTTCTGTGCGGCACTGATCACGGGCCCGACAAAGGTATCCGCCAGAGCCGGATCTCCGACCGGGATCATCTGATAGGCCGCGGTGACGTTGGCGACGACCTCGTCAAACAGCGATTGATGCACCAACAGACGACTGTTGACCGCGCAGGCCTGTCCCGCGTGCGAGCACGCGCCCACGGCCCCCATGGTGACCTTGGACGGATCCGCGTCGTCGAGCACGATCATCGCGGACTTGCCGCCGAGTTCCAGAAAGCTCCGCTTCATCGTGGCTGCGCCCTCTCGCATGAGATGGCGGCCGACGGCGGTCGAACCGGTGAACGAGACGAGATCGACACGTGGATCGCTCGCGAGCAATCCGGCGACCTCGTTGTCGGGAGTGGTCACCACGTTGACGACGCCGGCCGGGAAGTCGGTCTTCTCCGCGATCAGGCGTCCGAGTCGCGCTGCGCTCCAGGGCGTATTCGGATCGGGCTTGAGGACCACGGTGTTGCCTGCCGCCAACGCAGGCCCGAGTTTGTTGAGGATGACCTCGATCGGATAGTTCGACGGAGTGATGGCCGCGACCACCCCCGCCGGTTCCTTGACCACGGTTCGCACGTTGCGCGCACCGAACAGCCCGCCGCCGTCGAGGGTGCGCTCCCACTCGAAAACATCGATGAGCGACGCCGGATAGCGCAACGAGTCGGCCAGCGGCCATTCGAGTTGGGCGTCGGAGGTGGACATCAGCGGGCAGCCGACCTCGGCGACGAGTTCTTCCCGCAGCTCTTCCTTCTCCGATTCGATAGCCGCCTGCAGCTGGTCGAGACAGCGCTTCCGGAGCGGCCGGTTGGTCGACCAATCGGTCTCGTCGAACGCCCGCCGCGCCGCCCCGATGGCCCGGTTCATGTCCTCGGCCCCCGCGGCGGCGGCCACTCCCAGCACCAACCCGGTTGCCGGACTGAGATTCTCGAAGGTCACCTCACCGGCGGCCGGGACCAGGGCGCCGTCGATGAGCAACCTCGATTCCGCTCGCGCGCCGGCACGGCGTCCGAGCTCCAGACTCGGTGCCTCGGTACTCTCCACGACTTCGCTCACACGGTCCTCCTGATCTGATCACCGTCGCTCCGCCCACCCGACCGGATGACTAACTGTAATTCTTACAGTAATATCTCTCAATGCTGTAGTGCCAAATCTTTGGAGGGAACGCGGATGTCCGATCTGCTCAACGGTGTGGTGGTCGTGGAACTGGCGTCGTGGACGTATGTGCCCAGCGCGGGGGTGATTCTCCGCGATTGGGGGGCCGACGTGATCAAGATCGAGGACACGAAAGGCGGCGATCCCTGCCGCTACCTGACGGTCGGCGGACTCGACCCCGCGGATTCACGTGTCAAGGCCAACTTCATGATGGAGATCGGCAACCACGGCAAACGCAGCATCGCGATGGACATCAAGACCGACGAGGGCATCGAGATCTTCGGCAAACTCATCGCGAAGGCCGATGTGTTCCTGACCAATTGGCTGCCGGGTCAACTCGACCGCGCGGGCCTGTCGATCGAGAAGATCCGTTCGTTCAACCCGAACGTCGTCATCGCGCGTGGCAGCGGGCAGGGCCCGCTCGGGCCCGACCGCAACAAGGGCGGATTCGACGGTTCCTCCTACACCGCCCGCGCAGGCGTGGCGAACGCACTGTCTCCGGAGAACGCCGAGTTCCCGTTTGCGCAGGGACCTGCCTTCGGCGACCTCCAGGGCGGGAGCACGCTTGCGGGCGGGATCGCCGCGGCGCTCTTCGCACGAGAGCGCACAGGCCGCACCGCGGTGGTCGACGGGTCGCTGCTCGCCCAGGGCATGTGGGCGGTCGCCCCGGACATCTCGGCGGCCGACTTTCACGGCATCGAGCGCATCCCACCGTATGCATTCGGCGACGCCCCGAATCCGGTGGTGAACCGCTACAAGACCCGCGACGGCCGGTGGGTGCAGCTGCTGTTCCTCCAGGCTGACCGGTACTGGAAGGGATTCTGCGAGCGCATCGGCCGGCCCGAACTCGGTGTCGACGAACGGTTCACGCCGCTGGCGAATCTGACGCGCAACAAGGACGAGGCGACCAAGATCCTCCGCGAGATCTTCGCCGAACGCGACCTCGAAGAGTGGCAGAAGATCCTCGTCGACGAGCCCGGGGTGTGGGAGGCCATCCAGACCCCGGAAGAGGTGCTCGACGACCGGCAGGCGGTCGCCAACGGCTACCTGATGAGCGTGCCCGACGCCGACGGAAACGTCTTCCGGACCGTCGGTGCACCCATCCAGTTCGACGAGACGCCACCGGCACCCGGCCGCTCCCCCGAGCACGGCGAGCACACCGAGGAGATCCTTCAGGAACTCGGCATGACCTGGGACGACATCATCGCCGCCAAGGTCTCGGGAGCGGTTCTCTGAGCGGATAGGTCACGCACGCAGAACTCCCATATCCACGGAATGCATTGCGTGTAAGTGGGAGTTCTGCGTGTGCGATCAGCTACTCGGTCTTGGCCCGGGTCTGCGCGTAGCTCGGACGGCCCAGGCCCAGAGCGTGTTGGGCGATCATGTTACGGAACACCTCCAGGGTGCCGCCGTAGATCCCGCACAATGGGGCCCATCGGAACAGATACTCGCTCGCCCCGTCGTCGGCCGCTCCGGCGGTCTCGATCGGCAGCGCTGCTGCGGGCCCGAGGATGTCCATCAATTCTGGAGCGACGTCCCGCATCGCCTGCGCGATCGCCACCCGCCCGTACATGTTGGGCGTGCTCAACGACGCCTCGACACGGGCGACATTGCGCCCGAGACGATACGACACCGAGCCGTCGTCGATCCGGCGTCGCCCGGTGGCGTCAGGTGTCGACACCTTCGCAGCCACCTTGTCGACCGTGGTCGCCATGTACGAACCTTGGTGCTGGAGGATCGAAACGTCCTCCAGACCGTCGGAATTCGCCTCTGACACACCGTGTTCGGTGTCCAGCGGCCCGCGCAGAACGGTCCATCCCTCGTTGACCTCACCCAGCCGGTACTTGTCCGAGATGCGGACGTCGCTGTAGTAGACGATGTTGGTGCGGTCGCCGTCGACCGTCCACAGCGGCTGGATCTCGATCCCCGGCGTGTCCAGCGGGACGAGGAACATGGTGAGGCTCTTGTGCTTCTTCGCCTCCGGATCGGTGTTGGTGATCAGAAAGGTGTACTGGCAGTTGTGGGCGCCCGTGGTGAACATCTTGGAGCCGTTGACGACCCAGTCGTCGCCGTCGCGGACCGCGCGTGTCTTGCACGTGGCGATGTCCGAGCCGCCATCTGGCTCGGTGTAGCCCAGGCAGAGGCGCACATGGCCGCTGAAGACCTTCGACAGCACCTCGTCTCGGATCTCCGGAGAGGCGAAGTTCTCGACCGACCGCGCGACGATCGACGTGGTCCCCCAGGTCACCCAGGGCACATGGACACGACGCTTCTCGAGCTCCCAGAGCCGCCGCCGGACGCGGTCGAAGCCGCCCTGCTCCTCGGTGCGGTACTCGCGTTCGAGGTATCCGGCCGCCCCCATCGCCAGGTGGACCGCCTCGTCGAAGTTGTCACCGGTCTCCCGATCGCGCCGGCGCACGTCGTCGGTGACGTGCGTGGCGAGGAACTCTCTGATCTCATCCAGAAAGCCCTGCTCGTCGGCGGTGAGCTCGACTCGTGAGAAATCCATGCGCTCCCCCTCAGACCGTGGCCGGCTCGGCTGCCGGGGCAGCGACATCGGTTCGACGCGCGACGGTTTCGGCGACGTGCTTGGCCGTCGCGCCCGGATCGCCGCCGGCGAGCGGCCATCCCCGTGCGCGCACGAGATACGACGTCGCCGCCGCTTCCGTGGAAACGCCGAGACCACCTTGCACATGCACAGCCATGGTCGCCGCCTTCGACGCCTCTTCGGACATGAAGACGAACGCGGCACCCGGCAGCTCCGGTCGGACGTCCGGCTCGACGTCGAGGTACCAGGCCGCCTTGCGCGCCAGGGCGCGGCCGCCCTCGACGGTGATCGCCATGTTGGCGAGCGGATGCGAGATACCCTGCAGCGACGAGATCGGGACGCCGTAGGTGTACCGGTTCGTCGCGAACTCCGCGGCGATCCGCATCGTCTGCTCGACCAACCCGACCAATGCCGAGGCGGTGAGCAGGCGCCACTCATCCAGTGCCCGCTGATATTCCGCGACCGCAGTCGGGCCGCTCGCGAGGGTGACGCGAGCCGAGACGGCTGCCGGGTCGATCCACGCCATGGGCAGGCGACCGAGGTTGTCGACCTTCGGGGGCTTGACGTCAGAGGTCAGCAGGACGATGTCGTCCCCCTCCCGAACGACGATCTGGTCCGCGACGGAACCGGTCGGGATCAGGCGCGCTCCGCGTGACTCGCCGAGTTGTGCATCGAGCCCGATGATCTGGGCACCGGAGACGATCTTCTCGGAGTTCGGGTTGTCGGCGCCGAGGGCACCTAGTCGCGCCAGAAGCCTTGCGGCGCTGACATGATCGATCCAGGGAACGGGTGCCAGCCAACGACCGATCTCTTCGGAGACGAGGGTGAGGTCGACCAGCGTCGCACCGTCTCCGCCGACCGTCTCCGGCAACGCCATCGTGGTCGCACCGGTGCCGCACAGCCGTTCCCACAACGGGCGGTCGATGCCCTCGGACTCGGCGGCCCGGACGACGTCGATGGTCGAGTAGGTCTGGAAGAACTTTGCGTACGCGGTCTGCAGATCCGCCTGGTCGGCCGAGAGGCTGTAGTCCTCCCTGCGCAATTCGTAACGGTCCATCTCACTGCTCCTGTTCATGTGGGCCGAAGAAGAATTCCTGGGCGTTGTCGTGGAGGTATTTGTCGAGGACGTCGGACGGCAGGTCGAGCGCCTCGGCCTCAGGGACGACGCGGCGCTGTGCCAAGACGGGCCAGTCCGAGCCGAAGATGACCTTGCCGGTCCCGCGGGTACGCATGTAATGGAGCAAACTCTCCGGCAGTCGCTTCGGCGACCACGCCGAGGTCATCAACCGAAGGTTCGGGTATTTGATCAGCAATCGGATTGCGACGTCCCACCACGGGTCGGCACCGTGGATCATGCAGAGAAGCAATTCCGGGAACCTCACACAGACCCGATCCAGATGGATGGGGTTCTGCACCTCACCGGGAATCGGTGGTCCCGGGATGCCCGTGTTGACACACAACGGGAGCCCGAGTTCCGCGCACTTGGCGTAGAGCGGATAGTAGACCGCGTCACTCGGCGGATACTGTCCGTCACCCCAGAAGCTCGGCCCCACAGCGGCATAGGACACCGGGAGATCGCGGACCATCGCACTCAGATCCCGCAACGACGAGACCGGGCGCAGCAGGTTCGCGCCGCCCATTGCGAGGGAGAACCGGTCCGGACGGGCCTCGACGAACTTCCGGGCGGTGACCGACGGCTTGGCCAGGTTGTCCATCAAGATCGCCTTGCGAACCCCCTGCTCGTCCATCTCGTCGAGGAGTTCGGACATGTCGACGGCTTCGAACATCGACGTGGCGCCCTTGAAGTAATTGTCCCGCACCGCCAGCATCCAACCGGGTTGCTGTTCGGTCTCACCGAAGTGGACGTTGACGAGACAGTCGATCACATTGCGTGGCATGGCACTCCGATTCTTCGCAATCCGGCCGGCATCTCAGGGGATGGAGGGAACCGACACTCCCAGCAGGTCGAGAGCGTTTCCGCGCATGACCTTTCGGATCTCGTCATCACTGCTGAGTCCGGCGAGGTCTTGGACGTAGGAGGTCGGGTCCTCGAGCCCTTCACCGTGGGGCCAGTCCGACCCGAACAGGATGCGATCGGTGCCGATCGTGTTCGCGAGGTGCTTGACATCCTCCTCGTAGTACGGCGCGATCCAGACGTGCTCTTTGAGTTCATCGACCGGGTTGTCGGCGAACGACTTCGGATACTGGTTGGCGAGCTTGTGCAGTCGCTTGATCAGACGATGCACCCATTCGGCCCCGTTCTCGATGCTCGCGACCCGTAGTTTCGGATGCCGCACGAAGACTCCGTGCACGATCAGCGAGGCGATCGTGTCATGAATCGCACGGTCGTCGACGACGACCTTGTCGAACGGATCGGTGGTGCCGAAGCCCTCGAAGTTCTCCTTGCCACCCCACATCGCCGCGATACCCAGATAGCCACTGTCACCGAGATGGAACGCGACGGGTACGTTCGCCTCGGCGAGTCGCGCCCACACCGGATCGTGGCTGGGATGACCGAGCGACCTCGGCTTGGGGCTGCCGGGCACCGGCGCCGGACGCATGTGGACCAGCTTGGCTCCCCGTTCGATGACGAACTCGACCTCGGCGAGCGCTGCCTCCGGATCGGCGAGCGAGATCATCGGAGCTGTGTAGATCTTGTGGTCCGGGCGGTCGAAACCCCAGTCCTCGTCGAGCCAGAGGTTGAAGGCATGCAGAGATGCCATGGTCGCCGGGATGTCCTTCTTGAGCGCTTCTTCGACACCGCACCCGAACGTCGGGAACATGAAGATCGATTCGAGTTCCTGGTTCTCGAGCACCTTGATGCGCGCATCCCGGTTCTGATATTCCGGGCGCAATCCGAGCTCTTCGACCTTCATCAGCGACGCGGGATCCACCCCCTCCGGAATCTGCCCGCGGAACATCAGATCGAGGCAGCCCGGCTCGATGATGGGATCGAACGTCGGATTGGGGATGAATCGGTTGACCTTCTCCCCCATGACCGCGACGGTGTGTTTGCCGTCCTGCAGCATCCGCACACCTCGCCGCCGGAACTCCTTCGGGAGATGCCGCGTGAACGCATCGAGTGGCTCGTAGTAGTGATTGTCGACGTCGATCGACAGGTATCCGAGTTCATTCATGGTGTCCTCCGGTTTGCGAATCGTTCGCGGACGATGTGTTGTGTGTGTTCGACCCCGCTGCCGCGCGCGTGTCACGGCAGCGGGGGAAACCGTGGGGTTCGTTTCTCGAGGAACGCGGTGATCCCTTCGATCACGTCTGGCCGCGTCAATGACTGCGCCATCGCGGACTCGGCGCGCGTCATCGCCTCGTCGACATCACCGTCCGCGTCCGCGAGGAGCTGTTTCTTGATCTGGTCGAGTGAGACCGGCGAGCACTGCGTCGCGATCTCCTCCGCATACGCCACCGCATGCGACAGCAGATCATCCGCAGGCAGCACCGCGGTGACCAGGCCCAGATCGCGGGCCTCGTCGGCGAGGAAGGTCCGACCACTCAGCAGCAACTCTCGTGCCACCGCCGGGCCGGCCACCCGCGGCAGAATCCAGGAGATCCCGTGCTCGGCGATGAGACCACGGCGCGCAAACGGAGCGGCGAACTTCGCGCCGGACGCCGCGAACCGGACGTCGCACATGAGCGCGTGGGTCAGGCCGATACCGACGCAGGCCCCGTTGATCGCCGCGATCACCGGCTTGCGCAGAGCCATCAGGAACTGCGCAGGCCGTTCCCCCACGGTGGCACCGACATCCACGGACTCGGCGTCGGCCAGTGAACCAACCTGCTCGACCGTTCCCATGTGGGCGCCTGCGCAGAACGCCCGGCCCCTCCCGGTGATCACGATGACCCGTACGGCGGGATCGGCTTCCGCATTGTCGATGTGCGCGTACAGCTCCTGCGCGATGTCGGCCGCCCACGCGTTGAGACGGTCCGGCCGATTGAGCGTGAGAACGGCGACGCCACCCTCGGTCACCTCGGCGAGAACCGCGGGTTCACCGACCGTCCCGGCCTGCCGGTCACTGTCCTCGGCGACACTCACCGGACCGTCCGTCCGGACGGCGCAATCGAGTCCATTCGGGTGTCTCCTCCTGCACCGACACTGTACTTGAACATGCCTACTGTATACCTATCGGTAGAGGGTTCCGCAAGGCGCCCAGAGCCTCCGCGGTGACATGATGGACCACCTCGATTCGCCGGATTTACTGTACCGTTTACCGTAACCTCAACCAAGATCCGGTCGGGCGCGCCGTTGCCGGTGCACCGGCAACTCGGATCGAGCTCGAATCCGGTTGGATTCCCAGCTGACGCCGCGACGATGCGGCAGATCACGGAAGGTGGCGGCATGGCGAGGCAGACGACGCCCAAGCGGCGGCGACGCGAACGCGGTTCCATCGATCCCGACGACATCGTCGCGGGCGCCTTCGAGCTCGCCGACGAGGTGTCGATCGACAATCTGAGCATGCCGATGCTCGGCAAACATCTCGGGGTCGGCGTCACCAGTATCTACTGGTATTTCCGCAAGAAGGACGACCTCCTCAACGCGATGACCGACCGGGCCCTGCGTGAGTACCTGCTCGCGGTCCCCCTGCCGAAGTCCGAGGACTGGCGTGAATCACTCACGCAGTACGCGCGCACGATGCGGAAAGCCTTCCTCAGCAACCCGATTCTCGTGGACCTCATCCTGATCCGGGCGACGCTGGGCCCGCGGTATTCCGAACTCGGGGCCAAACACATCGAGGGCCTGGTCGCCCGCCTGGTCGACGCCGGACTCACGTTCGACGACGGCTTCGACACCTTCTCCGCCCTGCAGTTGCACCTGCACGGCTCGATCGTGCTGACCCGCCTGCACGAGAAGAGCAAGGCGAGCGACCCCGAGGCCCGCACGTACTACGAAGATCTCGCCATCTCGCCGGAGTCGACGCCGATCCTCGCCCAGGCCGCCGCCCACGGGCACACCGGCGGCGCCCCGGACGATCGGAACTTCGAGTTCGGCCTTCGCTGCATCCTCGACCACGCCGAGAGGTTGATCGACTCACGCAACGCCGCGGCGACGCCACGCGGTGCCGCATGATCATCGTGCCCCGCCCCTGACAGGCCGGCTGGTCCGAGCCCCAGAGCACACATCCGTCGTAGCGAATCCCTGGAGCCATCTTGTCCGTTCTGGTCGATCAGCAGGGCGCCGTCCGCACGGTCACGGTGAACCGCCCCGAACAGCACAATGCACTCGATGCCGAGACGATTGCGGCGGACGCCCCACTCGCGGTGCAGTTCACCAAACGACACATGTACGCCGCCGTCGACCACGATGCCGATCTCCGGAACCGGATGCGCGAGGGCCTCCCCGAGATCCTCGATGAGTCGGCGAGACCACACCGCCGGGTCGCCGGCAATCGGCGGTAGGGACTATCGCAAGCCTTTCCGTATTGCTTACAGTCACTATGACCACCGCCTGCGTGCAGCCGACCACGACGACCCCAGGAGCAGAACGTGTCCGAGTCCGCGACCAACACAACCACCCGCGAGTTCACCGTTCCCGAGGTAGCCGACGCGGTCGCCGCGGCGATCCCCGACCGTGAGCTCATCGCATTCCGCTCGCGCCGCCTCACCACGAGCCAGATCGCGGAGCGGTCCAAGCGTCTTGCGTCGTACCTGCACTCCCAGGGCCTCGGCGCGCACACCGAGAGGTCGGCACTGGCCGGCCACGAGGTGGGACAGGACCTGCTGGGCATCTACGCCTACAACGGAAACGAGTACGTCGAGACGATGCTCGGAGCATTCCGCGCACGCGTCGCGCCGTTCAACGTGAACTACCGCTACGTGAAGAACGAACTCCACTACCTGCTCACGGATTCGGGCGCGACCGCCCTGGTCTATAACGCCGCGTTCGCTCCTCAGCTCGCGGAGGTGCTCCCGGGGTTGCCGAACCTGCGGGTGCTGATCCAGATCGCGGACGACTCCGGCAACGAACTTCTCGAGGGCGCAGTCGATTACGAAGATGTCATCGCGACCAACTCTGCCGATCCGATCCCGGTCACCCCCTCCCCCGACGACCTGTACGTGCTCTACACCGGCGGTACCACGGGTATGCCGAAGGGCGTGCTGTGGCGTCAGAACGACATCTACATGGCGGGTGGCGGCGGGCGTGACGTCTACAGCGGCGCACTCACCACCTCTCTCGACCAGGTGACCGAACGGGTCACCGCGGGAGAGGGATTGAAGGTCTTCGTCCTGCCGCCACTCATCCACGGCGCCGCACAGTGGGCCATCATGACCGCACTGACCTCAGGGCAGACGGTGCTGCTGTCCCCGGTCGTCGAACGCCTCGATGCCGAGGCCGTGGCCGAGACCATCGAAGCCGAGAAGCCGATGGTCCTGATGATGGTGGGCGATGCGATCGCTCGTCCCCTGATCACGGCCTTCGAGCGCGGCGAACGGGACATCTCCTCGATCGCCGTGCTCGCCAACGGCGGCGCCGTGTTGTCACCGACGATCAAAGAGCGTCTGCTGGCAGTGCTGCCCAACGCGATCATCCTCGACGGCGTCGGATCGTCCGAGACGGGAACACAGATGACGCACGTCTCCAGCGCCGGTGCCGTGTCGACCGGCATCTTCAACCCGGGCTCCAACACGTGCGTCCTGACCGAGGACATCGACGCGATCGCGGAGCCGGGCCACGAGGGTCTCGGCTGGCTGGCCCAGCGTGGTTTCGTCCCGCTCGGCTACAAGGGAGATGCGGCCAAGACGGCGAAGACGTTCCCCGTCGTGAACGGCGAGCGATTCTCGCTGCCCGGGGACCGCGCACAGCTTCTCGACGACGGCACGATCCATTTGCTCGGCCGAGACTCCGTGACGATCAACTCAGGTGGCGAGAAGATCTTCGTCGAGGAGGTCGAGATGGCCATCGCCACGCATCCCGCCGTCGGCGATGTGCTCGTCGCCGGTCGGCCGAGCGACAAGTGGGGGGAGGCCGTGGTCGCGATCGTGGAACTGGTGGACGGCGCGGACGCATCGGGCGACGAGCTCATCGAGCATGCCGCACAGTCGATCGCGCGGTACAAACTCCCGAAGACGGTCCTGTTCCGGCCGGCCATCCAGCGGAGTCCGGTGGGCAAGGCCGACTACCGCTGGGCACGCGAGCAGGCAGCAGGCGTCGGCACGGACTGAGTGGCCATGGAATCAATCACCCGATGTGAGGAACGACAGATGCAACGAATGATCGCACCAGAGATATCGACATGGCCCGAGGCGGATCCTCATCTGCTCGGCAGTGCCTGCGATGACTGCGGCGCAACCGTTTTCCCGGTGCAAGAGCTCTGCCCGCGGTGCAGCGGCGCGTCCATGCGCGAGACCGAACTGCCCCGTCGAGGAACCCTGATCGCCTGGACCACCCAGGGATTCCTGCCCGGCGCACCCTACCTCGGCGACGAGACTCCGAAGACCTTCGAGCCCTTCGGAGTCGGGCTCGTCCAATTGGGAGACGTGATCCGGGTCGAGAGCCGACTCACCGAGAACAACCCCACCGCACTCGAATTCGGCATGGATGTCGAACTCACGATGGTGCCCCTCGGCACTGACGACGAGGGCACAGAGGTCCTCACCTTCGCCTTCCAACCCGTCTGACCGACAGGAGTTCTCTCATGAATGACGTAGCCATCATCGGTGTGGGAATCCACCCCTTCGGCCGGTTCGAGGGCAAGACTGCGATGCAGATGGGTACCGATGCCATCCGTGCCGCGCTCGCCGACGCCGGTCTCGAGTGGAAAGACATCCAGTTCGCCGTCGGCGGCAGCTGGGAGGTCGCGAACCCGGACGCCATCGTCAGCCTGATGGGATTGACCGGCATACCGTTCACCAACGTGTTCAATGCCTGCGCGACGGGCGCCAGCGCTACCGAGGCCTGCGCCGACGCGATCCGATTGGGCAAGCACGACATCGGCATCGCGATCGGGCTCGACAAGCATCCCCGTGGCGCCTTCACCGTCGACCCGACCCTGGTCGGCATGCCCAAATGGTACGGCGAGAACGGCCAGTACCTGACGACCAAGTTCTTCGGCATGAAGGCGAATCGCTACCTGCACGACCACGACATCTCACCGGAGACCCTGGCCAAGGTGGCGGCCAAGAACTATCGCAACGGTGCACTGAACCCCAATGCGTTCCGCCGCAAGCCTGTTCCGGAGGAGGACATCCTCAACGCACCGATGCTCAACTATCCGCTGACCCAGTACATGTTCTGCGCCCCGGACGAGGGTGCGGCAGCGGTGATCATGTGTCGCGCGGACATCGCCCATCGGTTCACCTCGAAGCCCGTATACGTGCGTGCTGTGGAGGTGCGGACGCGAACATACGGCGCGTACGAGGTCAACACCACCTTCGCGCCCGTGGAGGAGGTCGCGTCCCCTTCGGTGTTCGCGTCGCGGGCCGCATTCGAGTCGGCCGGCATCTCGCCGGGTGAGGTCGACGTGATCCAGCTCCAGGACACCGACGCCGGCGCCGAGGTCATCCACATGGCCGAGGCAGGGTTCTGCGCCGATGGTGACCAGGAGAAGCTGATCGCCGACGGTGCCACCGAGATCGGCGGAACCATGCCGGTCAACACCGACGGCGGGCTGATCGCGAACGGCGAGCCCATCGGCGCATCGGGTCTGCGACAGCTCCACGAGCTCGTCCTCCAGCTCCGCGGTACCGCGGGTGATCGCCAGGTGGCCGGGACGCCGAAGGCCGGCTTCGCCCTGCTGTACGGCGCGCCGGGCACCGCCGGGGCGACCGTGGTCACCACCTGAACCACCACCGATCTCGTAGTAGCAACCGGCGTGAGACGCGGGTTTCTACTACGAAATCGGCTGCGCGCTAAAGAATCTTGACCGGGACATGGTCGTAGCCCGCGACATTCTGCATGCTCACCCGCGTGCAGTTGTCGATATCGACCTCGAACTCCGGCATGAAATCGAGTATCCGCTCGAGGGCGATGGCGCTCTCCATACGCGCCAGGGCCGCACCGAGGCAGCTGTGGATGCCGAGACCGAATGCGAGGTTCTGCGCTTCGGACCGGTCACGATCGATGTCGAAGGTGTCGGCGTCGGTGAACGCGTCCGGGTCCCGGTTGGCCGAACCGAGCATCAGGAACACCGGTTTCCCGGCCGGGATCGTCACCCCGTGCAGGGTGACCTCCTTCATGGAGTACCGCACGTTGTATTGGTTCGGAGACTCGAAACGAAGCAACTCCTCGACGGCGTCGGGAATCTTGGTGCGGTCTTCCTGCAGCTTCTTCCACTGATCGGGAAACCGCGAGAACGTGACCGGTGCACCACCGATCAGCTTGGCCACGGTCTCGGCGCCTGCGCCGCCGAGCAGCGATGCGAACATGGCGATCTCCATGTTGCTCAATGTCGGCGGTTCGTCGTCGTCCCGTTCGATCTGGGCCCGGGTCAGCTTGGTGATCATGTCGTCGCGCGGATTCTTGCGGCGATCGGAGGCGAGGCCGTAATAGAACCTCGCCAGTTCGACGACGGCGTCGAACCCGACCTCGGACATCTCCATCTGCCCGACCTCCCGCTGTAGGAGGTCGTCGGTCCACAGACGTACCTGGGTTCGGGAATCCTCCGGCACGCCGAGCATTCGAGAGATGATCTCGATCGGGAACAACGCCGAGAAGTCGTGCACCATGTCGAAGCCGTCCGGATCCACCGCGGCGAGAAAGCGATCGATCTGCTCCGCGGCCATGTCCTTCAGCTCCGCGATCGCCCGCGGTGTGAACACCTTGCTGACCAGTCGCCGCATGTGACGGTGTTCCGGAGGATCGAGCACGATGATCGACTTGTGGGGCGGGATCTTCCCCTCCCGGACCGTCGCGAGGTCGATGCCGCGCGCCGACGAGTACGTCTCGAAGTCCCGATAAGCGGGAGCCACGTCCTCATGCCTGCTCAGCGCGTAGAAGTCGTACTCCTCGCTGTAGTAGACAGGCGCCTCTTCACGCATCCGGCGATAGATGTCATATGGACCATCGAAGAACTCCCGCGAGAAGGGGTCGAAGACAAGCTTCGTGTCGGTCACTGCATCCTCCTGTACGGCATGGTCCCTCGCGATGGTCACCCGAGATACTGTAAGCCATACTATAGAGCATTCAAAGTACTTGCCGAAATACCGCTCAACCTCCTACAGTCGTATTTACAGTAAAGCATCCGCCGTCGGCGGGTCGGTCCGCGAGCAACGGAGAATCATGGGATCCGAACAACGCAAGATCGTCGTCGTCGGTGCCGGGTCGGGCATCGGAGCCGCCACCGCGGCTCATTTCCACGGTCGTGGCGATCATGTGCTGGCGGTCGACATCAAGCCCAACGACACACCTGCGGCCGAACACCGCGAAGTGGATCTGCGTGATGGCGCCGCGGTCACCGCTCTCCTGGGGTCGATGGGATCGGGCTGGGACCTGTTGGCTCACGTGGCAGGTGTCCCCGGGACCGCTCCGGACAGCGATGTGCTGCGAATCAACTATCTCGGTGCCCGCCGCATGATCGAGGGCATGCTCCCGCTGTTGAACCCCGGTGGCGCGATCGTCGCGGTCGCGTCCACGGCCGGCATGGGATGGACGCAACGCACGGAGCTTCTGGAAGGACTGCTCGAGGCCGATGACGCGGACGGGGTCGACGGGTGGCTCGCCGCGCAGGAGCCCGGCTACCCGGCGTACAACACGTCGAAAGAAGCCTTGCTGATCTACGCCAAGCGCGTGTCCGGCCCGGCGTTGGCCGAGTACGGGGTGCGCGTGAACACGGTGAGCCCCGGTCCGGTCGAGACCCCGATCCTCACCGACTTCGAGGAATCGATGGGCAAGGACACGCTCGAGATGGTCCGCGCGACCGTCGGACGCCACGGCAACGTCGACGACATCGTCCCGGCGATCGACTTTCTCGGCTCCCCTGACGCGCGCTGGGTGAACGGACAGAATCTCGAGGTGGACGGCGGCTTCATCGCCTCGATGATCGCCGGAGCCCCGATCCAGCTCTGAGTCGATCCAGCCCTGGGGCACAGATCCGCCCGTCGCCGATCGTGCGCAGTTCTTCGTCCATCGTGCCCACTTTCGCGCCGATCGTGCGCAGTTCTTCGTCCATCGTGCGCACATTGCCGTCGATCGGGCAGAGGACAGCGTGCCCACGAGCGTCGAGCGCCCATTCGGCGGGAATCTGTACCCGATCGGCGCGAAAGTGCGCACGATCGGCGGGTATTCGGTTGCCGTCGGCGTCAGGTGAAGTCGGTGCCGCCGTCGACGTTGATGTTCGCGCCGGTCATGTAGGAATTCCGGCGGGAGGCCAGGAACGCCACCACCGGCCCGATCTCCTCGGGCAGGCCGACACGAGGCAGATGCGCCGGATGGCCGAAATGCTCGGTGATCGCCGACATCAGGGCATAAGGGTCCGTGGTGTCGACGCCCACCGACCGCGCCCAGGCGATCAGCGAGTCGGACGCGACGCTGCCGGGTGAGACGACGTTCACCAAGATCTCGTCCGGCGCGAGTTGCAGCGACAGATTCTTCGAGATGCTCGTCACCATCGACTTCGCCGCGGTGTACGCGACCAACGACACCGTCTGTCGCTGTGTGGAACTGGCGGAGAAGTTGACGACTCTGGCCCACTCCGCCTTCCGCAGCAGCGGTAGCGCGCTACGCACGCAGTGGACGATGCCGAGCACGCCGTCGTCGAAAGCCACCCGCCATTGTTCGTCGGAGAGATCCTCGACGGTCCCCCGGACGTTGGGACCGACAGCATTCACCAATACGTTGAGCTCACCCCAGCGGGCATCGAGATCCGCGAACACCTGCGTCACCGCAGCATCGTCGCGCACGTCGACCACCAGTCCGACGGCGTCGGGACTGCCCCGCTGTCCCAGCTCGACGACTGTCTCGTCCAGATCCTGTTGCGTGCGTGCGAGTATCGCCACCCGGGCGCCCTCGTCGGCAAAGCACCGAGCGGCGGCCCGGCCCATGCCGCGACCGCCGCCCGCCACCACCACCGCGGCGCCTCCCAATCCCAGATCCATGTGTCTCCCGGCCCGGGTGCCTAACGCATCTGGAAACGCTGCGCGCCGTCGATGCGGACCACCTCACCGTTGATGTAGGTGTTCTCCAGGAGATACTGTGCGAGACCGGCGTACTCCTCCGGCGTACCGAGACGCTTGGGGAACGGGATGCTGGTCGCGAACTTGTCCAGCGCCTCGTCGCCGAGCAGTTCCAGCAGCGGAGTCCGCATGGTGCCGGGCGCGATGCTGTTGAGACGGATGGCGACCGAACTGAGATCCCTTGCACCGGTGAGGGTCAGCGAGATGACGCCTCCCTTGGCCGCGGAATATGCCGACTGTCCCATCTGACCCTCGAAGCCGGCGATCGAGCTCGTCATCACGATCGCGCCGCGCTCGCCGTTGGCCTTCTTCTCCTGTGTCGCCAGTTTGGCCGCGGTGAGACGGAGGACGTTGTATGTGCCAGTCAGATACAGCGAGATGGTGTCGGTGAATCCCTTGCTGCTGTGCGGACTCCCGTCACGATTGACGATTTTCTCCAGCACACCGATTCCACCGTGGGCGATGACGGCGTACCGCAGGGTGCCGAGTTCGTCGGCCTTGGCAAGAGCGGCGTTGACCGAGTCGTCGTCGAGGACGTCGGTATGGACGTAGAGAGCCTTGTTGCCCAGTTCGTCTGCCAGCTTCTGCGCCGGCTCATCGTTGACGTCGGCGATGACGACCACCGCGCCTTCGGCGTGCAGCTTCCGGACGGTTGCGGCTCCCAGGCCTCCGGCGCCACCGGTGACCAGGACCACCTCACCTTCGAATGCCATGCGTTCTCCTCAGAATCTGTTGTGATGACAGTGCTTACGCGACTGCGAGGTCGGTGTCAGGACCCGGTCCAGTTCGGCTTGCGCCTCTCCGCGAAGGCGATCGAGCCCTCCTGGGCGTCCTTGCTGGCGAAGACCGGCACGATGGTCTCGATGAGCTTCTGCCACTTCTCGTCTTCGCTCCAGCTGCGCGACTTCGCGATCACCTCTTTGGTCGCGGCGATCGCCAACGGGCCGTTCTCGGTGATGCGCTCGGCGAGGGCGATCGCCTCGTCGAGAGCGCTGCCATCCTCGGCGAGAACGTTGATCAGGCCGTACCGCTCCCCCTGCTCAGCGGTGAAGCTGTCGCCGGTCAGCGCCAACTCGAGGGCCTTCTGATACGGAATCCGTTCGGGCAGACGGAACAGACCGCCTGCGCCGGCGACCAGACCCCGCTTGACCTCCGGGATACCGAACTTGGCCGACCGCGCCGCGACGATGAGATCGGTCGCCAACACGATCTCGGTTCCGCCGGCCAGGGCATAACCCTCGACCGCGGCGATGATCGGTTTGGCGGGCGGCCGTTCGGTGAAACCCATGCCCCGGCCCTCGATGGCGACGATCTCGCCGGCGGCGAAGGCCTTCAGATCCATTCCGGCGCTGAAGTTCCCTCCTGCACCGGTGATAATGGCCACCGACAGGCTCGGGTCCTCGTCCAACTCGTCGACGGCGTCGGAGATGCCCTGACTGGTGGCACGGTTGACGGCGTTGCGCGCCTCCGGTCGATTGATCGTGATGATCAGGATACGACCGCGACGTTCCAGCAATACCTCGTCGGACATCGTCTCCCCCTCAGCCCTCGACCTCGACGACGACCGCGCCGCCCTGACCGCCGCCGGCACACATCGCCGCGACGCCGATTCCGCCACCGCGGCGCTTGAGTTCGTAGAGCAACGTGGTCACCATCCGCGCGCCGGATGCGGCGATCGGATGACCCAGGCTGCAACCACTTCCGGAGAAGTTGACCAACTCCTCGTCGATCCCGTGTTCACGGCATGCTGCGATGGGCACCGACGCGAACGCCTCGTTGATCTCCCACAACGCGACGTCGGAGACCTTCAGTCCGGCACGCTCGAGCGCCGGTCCGATCACCTTCACAGCGCCGAGTCCGCAATCGCGGGGTGGCACACCGACCGAGGCCCACGCACGAACCGATGCCATCACGTCGAGGCCGTGTGCCGACGCGTACTCGTCGTCGACGACGGTGACCGCGGCGGCCGCGTCGTTCATGCCACTGCTGTTCCCGGCTGTGATCGAGAATCCCTCGATCTCGGGATGCAGCACCGGAAGTGACGCGAGCTTCTCCATCGACGTGCCCCGGCGCGGGAACTCGTCGACGGCGAAGTCGACCATCGAGCCATCCGGGAGCTGCACCTTCAGCGGCAGGATCTCGTCGACGAACCTCCCCTCGTCGATCGCGGCGATGGCACGCTCATGCGAACGGACCGCCCACGCATCCATCTCCTCGCGCGTGATGCCGACCTTCTTCGCCGTGTTCCACCCGACGGTGATGGCCATGTCCAACGTGGGCGCATCGGGCGTCTCGGGGTGGCTCGGCGGAATCCAGGGCTCGGTGAAGGTCATCTCCTCGCCGGGCGCCGGTACGCGCCATTTCATCAGCGGACCGGTCGACAACGACTGCACGCCGCCGGCGACCACCACCTTCTCCATTCCGGAGCCGACCTGGGCGGCCGCGTTCCCGATGGCGGTCAGGCTGCCGGCGCAGTGCCGACTCACCGCTTGCCCCGGCACATCGTCCATGCCGTTCGCGGCGGCGGCGTAGCGCGCCATGTCGCCTCCGCCGTAATTGGTCTCGGCGAAGATGATGTCGTTCACCTCGGAGGATTCGATGCCGGATCGACGGATGACCTCCGGCAGGATCGCCGTGGCGAGTTGTTCGGTCGGGGTGTTGACGAGCGTCCCCTTGAAGGAACGCCCGATCGCCGTACGTGCGGCGCCGACGATGACGGGTTTTGACATCAGATCTCGACCTCGGGTGGACGGGCTGTATTCACAGCGTGGTGGACATCGTGCATCGGTTCACGGCAGACCATATCATCTACCGTATGGGCAACAGTATAGGTTTCCGATCGTACCGGTCGAACCCTCGGGGCCCGACCGTCAGGACGGATCGGGCTCCGGTACATGGAAATGCTCGTCGCGGAGCCGGAAGGCCTCCTTGGTGCCGTGTTCGGCACGGGTCTTGACGAAATTGAACTCACCGGGCGAGAACTGCAGGTTGGTCCCGAAGGCGTGGAACAGATAACTCGCCACCTCCTCGCCCTGATACGCCTGACTCTGCTCGACGAGCCGGAACGCCTCCTTGGCGATCACGACGCCGTCGGCAGGCATCTTGGCCGCCTTCTCGGCCCAGTACCGCGCGCGGGCGGTCACGTCGGCCGGATCACAGGTCTCGGTGAACACACCGAGATGCTCGACGGCAGCGGCGTCGACGATGTCGCCGGTCAGCAGCAGACGGCGCGCCAGGACCGGACCCAGTCGATGGAAGAACATGTGCAGACTGCCGAGCGCCGGCCCGAGGAACCGGGTGGCCGGCATGCCGACCCGGGTGTCGCGGGCGATCACCGAGATGTCGGTCATCAACGCCATCTCGAATCCGCCGCCGAGCGCAAACCCACTGATCTCGCCGACGGTGACCTTCGGGAACCCCAGGAACTCGTGATAGAAGTCGAATGTCTTGCGGTCCACGATCAATCGCCGCCGCTGACTCGGCCTGCTCTTGGCCGGGCGACTCGCTCCCTCGGCAGACCCGTTACCTTCGCTGCCATACCAGCCGTAGGCGTTGTTCATGTTGGCCCCGGTGCTGAAGACACCGTCGGCACCGCGCAGCAGCACGACGGTGATGTCGTCATCGTCGACGACCACATCGAGGCACCGGGCGACCTCGTCGCGCATCGCCTTGTCGTAGGAATTGCGCTGCCCTGGATTGTTGAACGTGATGGTCGCGATCCGGCTGTCCTTGTCGAGATCGAACAACACCCGGTCGTCGGCGCCCTTGGCGTCGGCCATGGTGATTCCTTTCTGGTCAGGCTGTCTGAAAGATATCGGCAAGGCCCAGTTCGTCGAGGATGCGTTCGTTGTGGGCTTCGAGGTCGGGGATCAGACCCAGCGCCACCTCCCACGCCGAACTCGGCGCGGGCGGCAGCATGGTGGGCGGCACACCGACGGGCGAGTCGACCTCGCGGCGTCGGAGGACGCCTCGACCGTCATCGATCGTCCCCTCGCCGCCTGCCGAAAGCGCGGGCGGCGAGCTGTTCCGTCGACATGGCCACCGAGTCGAGTTCGCCGGTACAGAGAACCTGGCCGTCGCGGACGAGCCGGCCTGCCGATCGCAGTCCGCGGTCGGTGACCTCGCGGGTGATGTCGAAATCCAGATCGGTGAGCAGGGGTGTCGGCCGCCGATAGGTGATGGTGAGCGAGCGGGTCTTGCCTGCACTTCCCAGCGCACAGTTGTGGTGCTGGATGACGCAGTCGAAGAACGAGGCGATGACGCCCCCGTGCACGAGGCCGGGCGGTCCCTCGTAGACGACCGGAAAGGTCACGGTGCCGCGAGCGGATTCGGACTCGATCCGCTCGAACCGGTACTCGGGGAAGTTCGGGTTGAACGAGCCGGGATCAAACGCATGGTCGAGGTAGACGCGCTGCTCGGCCGTCTGCTCGGGCCCGAACCGCGGCCGGGGATCCCGCGGCGCGGCCAGGGTCAGTTCGTCCTCCCACGATGCGAGCTGTCCGATCATCGCGTCGACCGTCGGATGCTCGTGCTCCAACGACATGAGCAGGCCCGCCAGGCGCCGCAACGCCGCCGACGCCTCGCGGGTCTGCGCGAGCGGCTCCTCGCCGAACCGGAGCGCCGTGGGACGGTCGTCGATGATCCCCGCTGCCGGCGAGTGCTCGTCCTGCGCCATGTGCCCTCTTTCTCCGGCGGTACCGGTTCCGCCGGTCGCCATTCCTTGCTAACTTGGGTGAAACATTAACGGTATTGCCTACCGTATAGGTAACAGTATCCCCGCGGAAGGTGTGGTTTCAACGGTGACCGGAAACGGCGGTTCAACAGGGCAAACAGGCGACGTCGGCGTCACCAGGGACGGGAAGATCCTGCGCCTGTGCCTGGACCGTCCGGCCGCACGCAACGCGTTGACGCCGACGATGGTCGAGACGATGGTCCGGGAGCTGACCGCAGCCGCGAGCAACGACTCGTTGCGCGCCGTGCACATCAGCGGGAGCGGCTCGGACTTCTGCGGCGGCGCGGATTGGGTGGCCACCAACTCCGGCGATCGTCAGCGTCCGCGCACCGGGGATCTCACCCGCCGCATCCCGCAGACCGCGCATCGCATCATCGAACTGGTCCACGACATCCAACTGCCGGTCGTGTGCTCGGTCCGCGGCTGGGCCGTCGGACTCGGGTGCAACCTGGCCCTCGCCGCGGACTTCACCGTGGCCGCCGACGACGCGGTGTTCTGGGAGCCGTTCATCGCGCGCGGCTTCAGTCCGGACTCGGGTTCGACGTGGCTGCTCCCCCGACTGGTCGGACTCGCACGGGCGCGGAAGATGCTCCTGCTCGGCGACAAGGTCAGTGGTACCGACGCAGAGAACTGGGGGCTCATCCACAGCGCTGTCGCGCCGGACGAGCTCGACGGAGCCGCCGACACACTGGTCCGACGCCTCGCCGACGGGCCGACGGTCGCACTCGGTCTCGCCAAACAGGGCATCAACCACCAGCGCGGCACGATCGGCGAGGCCATGAACTCCGAGCTGAGCTATGTCGAACTCTCCTGCCGTACAGGTGATTTCAAAGAGGGACTGGCCGCCTTCCGAGAACGCAGACCACCCGGCTTCCGAGGACGCTGAGCCCTGACCGCCAGTCATCAGCCCATCGCCGTCGCGACGTCGAGCGCCGGCCCCACGACGAAGGGAAGCACGAATGTCGTTCGACACCATCAAATACGAGGTCGACGGCCACACCGCGATCGTCACCCTCAATCGACCCGACGCACTCAACGCACTGAGTCCGCACATGATCTCCGAACTGCGGTCGGCCTATGCCGAGGCCGAGAACGACGATCAGGTCTGGACGCTCATCGTGACCGGCAGCGGTCGCGCGTTCTGCACCGGCGCCGACGTCAAGGAGATCCCCGGCGACGGCAAGGTCCTCAACGAACGTCCGTATCTGTCGACGTATGAGCAGTGGGAGGCACCCCAGGAGGGCACTCCACCCTTCCGCACGATGGCCAAGCCGATCATCGTGGCGATCAACGGGATCTGCTGCGGCGCGGGATTGGACTGGGTCACCACCGGCGACATCGTCATCGCGTCCGACAAGGCGACCTTCTTCGACCCCCACGTCAGCATCGGGCTCGTGGCGGGACGCGAGGTGGTGCGTCTCGCGAGGGTGCTGCCCCGCTCGGTGGCGCTACGGATGGCCCTGATGGGCAAGCACGAGCGGATGGATGCCGAGCGTGCGCTCGACCTGGGGATGATCAGCGAGGTCGTCGAGCACGAGCAACTCGTCGAGCGCGCCCGCGCGATCGCCGACATCGTCAATTCCAATGCGCCGCTGGCTGTTCGCGGAACGCGCATGGCCATCCTCAAGGGCCTCGACCTCCCGCTGCACGAGGCGGAGATGCTGGCCGAGTCCTTCCGCGAACGAGTCACGCGGACCGAGGATGCCCTCGAAGGCCCCCGTGCCTTTGTGGAGAAGCGTGCACCGGAATGGCAGTGCCGATGAGCGTGGGATCGCCCGACGGAGGCGGGTTCGAGACCATTCTGCTCGAGGTCGACGCGGACGACCATGTCGCCACGATCACGCTGAATCGTCCCGAGCAGCTGAACACGTTCAATCGGACGATGTGCCAGGAACTGCAACGTGCCTGGCACACGGTCAAATTCGATGATCGGGTGCACGCCGTGGTCCTCCGGGCCGCCGGGGATCGGGCCTTCAGCGCGGGCCTCGACGTCAAGTCGTCCTACGGCCAGCCGGACAACATCTGGAACCACGAGGATCCGGGCGAACTGCTCAGCCCGAAGTGGCAGAAGATGTGGAAGCCGGTCGTCTGCGCGGTCCAGGGTCTCTGCACCGCCGGTGCGCTGTACTTCGTCAACGAGTCGGATGTGGTCATCTGCTCCACGTCGGCGACGTTCTTCGACTCTCATGTGACCGCGGGACTGGTGTCGGCCCTCGAGCCCGTTGGACTGATGCGACGGGTCGGACTCGGCGAGACGCTGCGAATGGCCCTGATGGGCAACGACGAACGCGTCGGACCCGACACCGCGCTGCGCATCGGTCTGGTCTCCGAGATCACCGACCCGGCGGAACTCTGGGACCGGGCGCACGAGATCGCGGCGTCCATCGCCGCCAAACCGCCCACCGCCACCCAGGGGACGGTGAAGGCCATCTGGGAGTCGCTGGACAAGCCGTACCGGGCGGCGATGGACCAAGGGCTCATCTACACGCGGCTCGGCAACCCGATCGCCAAGGCAGAACTGACCACGCCGGCGCCCGGCACCGGTGCGTCCCGCCCGTCGACCACTCCGAGGATCCGCTGATGACCGAGCCCGGGCTCATCGACACCGACACCGTGCACCGCCTCGCCCGACGAATCGCGTCGGTGCTGACCCTGGAACCCGATGCGGGAGCCATCGAGTACGACGGCCGATGGACCACGTGGGGTCAGCTCGCCGCGCTGGCCGAACGCATCAAGGACATCTGCCTCGAGACCTCGGCAGGTGACGTGCCCCATGTCGGGATCCTGCTCCGCAACCGGCCAGCCCACGTCGCCGCATTCCTCGGCGTACTCCTTGCCGGTGGTTGTGTCGTGGTGATCAACCCGTCCCGCGGGGATGCGCGAACCCGTTCCGACATTGCCGATCTGACGCTTCCCATCGTGATCGGCGAAGCGGACGACCTGAGGAACCTCGTCGATCCGCAACCGACGACGACGGTGGTCACGATCACCGACCTGACCATCGAACCAGAGGTCGCGTCGGCAACCGCGAACTCGGGCGATCCCGCCGACGACGGCTCGGGTACCGCGGTCCTCATGCTGACCAGCGGCACCACCGGACCGCCCAAGCGAGTCGCCCTCACCTATGACATGCTCGCCCGCAGTGTGCTGGGAGCCGACGATGGCAGCAACGAAAAGAGCAGCAGCGCTCCCGCCCGACTGAGTTCCGGAGTTGCCATCGTCAACGCTCCCCTCGTCCACATCGGTGGCGTGTTCCGGACGCTGCAGTGCATCGTCGCGGCGCGGCCCTATGTGCTGCTCCCGAGGTTCGAGATCGGTTCCTGGGCCGACGCCGTGCGCCGGTATCGGCCACGTGCGGTGTCCCTCGTCCCGACGGCGGTCCGGATGGTGCTGCATTCAGATCTGACCCGCGACGACCTGTCGAGCATCCGCGTGGTCACCTCCGGCACCGCGCCGCTGTCCGCCGAGGACGCCGATGCGTTCACCGACAAGTTCGATATACCTGTGCTCACCTCGTACGCAGCCACCGAATTCGGTGGTGGCGTGGCCGGTTGGACACTCGCGGACCATCGCGAGTTCTGGGAGACCAAGCGCGGCAGTGTCGGCCGAGCCGATCCCGGATCCCGGCTGCGCGTCGTCGCCGACGACGGCACCGTACTCGGCCCGGACGAAACCGGACTGCTCGAGGTCGCGCCCGGCCAACTCGGCCCGTCGGCGGACTGGATTCGTACCACCGACCTCGCCCGCATCGACGGCGACGGTTTCCTGTGGATCGTGGGCCGGGCGGATCAGGCCATCATCCGCGGCGGCTTCAAGGTGATCCCCGACGATGTCCGCGCCGCACTGGAGAGCCACCCGTCGGTGGAGGGCGCGTCGGTTGTCGGCCGCCCCGACGACCGGCTCGGCGCGACGCCTGTCGCGATGGTCGAACTCCGCAGCGGTGAGACCGTTTCAGAGGATGAGTTGGCGGAGTACCTGTCCGATCGCCTGGCGCGCTATGAGATCCCCACCGCGATCATCATCGTCGACGCCATCCCGCGCACTCCCTCCGGCAAGGCGGATCTCACCGCCGTCCGGAGCCGACTGGAAAGTAGTGAGTGACGCCATGATCGACGAGACCGGGCGAACCATCGCGACGTTGATCTGCGAGCATGCGCTCCGACGCCCCAATCAGCCCATGGTCATCGACCCGGTCACCCGGGTGAGTTACGGGGAACTCGACCGCACCACGCGGGCTCTCGCCGCCGGCTTCGCCGAAGCCGGGATCGGCCCCGGCATGCGTGTGGGCCTGATCATGCCCAACAGTGCGCGCTGGGTCCAGATAGCCCTTGCACTGACCCGGATCGGTGCCGTGCTGGTGCCTTTCAGTACTCTGCTGGCGCCGCGCGAACTCCGGGCTCAGCTCGAGGTCTCCGCCGTCTCCCACCTGATCACGACCGAGGAGTTCCGGGGACATCGCTACCTCGACGACCTCGCCGACGCCCTCGGACGTGACACGATCACCTCCGGCGAGCTCATCGATCCGGGCCTGCCCGCCCTGCGCCACATCTGGACCGTCGACGACGTTCTCGCAGCGGGTCGTTCACCGGACAGCGAGAGAGTGGTCGATGCCCTGTCCGATTCGGTCGCCCCGGGCGACCCGATGATCATCATCTTCACTTCCGGCAGCAGTGGAATACCCAAGGGGGTCATCCACTCCCACGGTGGCGCGCTCGGTGCGGTCGCCGCCGGACTGGCCGCCCGGTGCATCAATTCGGACACCCGGCTCTACCTGCCGATGCCGTTCTTCTGGGTCGGCGGGTTCGGAGCCGGGATTCTCTCCGCCCTGTTGGCCGGTGCAACCCTGGTCACCGAGGAGATCCCTCGTCCCGAGACGACGCTGAAACTCCTCGAACGTGAACGCGTCACCCTCTTCCGCGGCTGGCCCGACCAGGCGGCGGCGCTGGCACGACAGTCCGGGACGGTCGGCGCCGACCTCTCGTCGTTGCAGGTGGGCAGTCTCGACGCTCTCCTACCTCCCGAACTCCGCGCCGAGCGCGGCGCACGCGCCAATCTGTTCGGCATGACCGAGTCGTTCGGCCCGTACTGCGGGTACCCCGCCGACCGGGACATGCCTCGCGCGGCGTGGGGAAGTTGCGGAAAGCCCTTCGACGGCATGGAGGTTCGGATCGCCGATCCGGAGACCGGCGCGCCGCTGCCCACCGGCGCCACCGGCGAGATCGCGCTGCGTGGGCCGCACGTCCTGCTCGGCATCTGCCGGAGCACGCGTGAGGACGTCTTCACCGCCGACGGCTTCTACGCGACCGGGGACCTCGGCCACCTCGACGACGGCGGGTTCCTCTTCTATCACGGGAGATCCGACGACATGATCAAGGTCAGCGGGGCCACCGTCTACCCGAGCGAGGTGCAGGCCGCACTGAAGGCCATCGACGGCGTCGACAACGCCTTCGTGACCCACGTCGACGGTGAGGCCGGTCCTCGGGTCGCAGCCGCGGTGGTGTGCCGATCCTCGACTACGGAGGACGAGCTGCGATCGGCGGCCCGGAACATGCTGAGCTCGTTCAAGATACCGTCGGTGTGGCTTCTGCTCGACTCCGACGATCCGATCCCGCGCGGCGGCACCGGGAAGGTCGACGCCCGGGGGCTACGAGAGTTGCTCACTCGCGCCCACACACCCACCGGCGATCGGCAACCAGCAGCCGCCGGAGCACCGACACGGATCGGTGACCGATGAGCCTCGCAACGCCGGAAGACATGACGCAGCAGCACACCGGGGAATCGGACGCGACCAGCCATCGACGATCCGAGACCTATTTGCGCACATCGTATTCGGCGAACCGATCCGGGACGGCGACGAACTCGTGGTCGAGCTACCGGCTGCTCCGCACGTGGTGAACACGCGCGGCGGCATCCAAGGCGGGTTGATCGCGACCCTCATCGACATCAACGTGACCGGCACGTGAAATGCCGGCCGCTGCAGAGATCGGCGCCGCTCGGGAAGGTCACGTCTCCGCGATTCACGCGATGTCCTGCAGTGGTCGGGAGGTGGGGGTGGGCGTCGGGAAGCCGCGTGATTCGGCACGCTTCGCGCCGGTCGGCAGTTCCCGGGTGCGGATGTCGTGTTCGTACACGAAGTAGTCGACCTGCTGGGTGTGCCGCGGGCTGTCGGTGGTGTGCCCGTTGTGCAGCTTCTGATCCTTGTCGATGATCTGCTCCATCTCGCCAACGTCGGGAAGTGCATACCGACCGACGGCGTAGGCCGCGACCACTCGGGACTGACATTCGACGAACGGGAACAGCGTCGGGACCGACTGCGCGAACCCGACGAATGCGAGGTTCTCGATACCAGGCTTGAAGATCCTCTTGTACAAGCGGATCTGGTTGCCGGGGGCGCCCACGAACTCCGGATCGAAAAAGGGGAAGGTGATGTTGTAGCCGGTCGCGTACACGATCACGTCGAAGTCGCCGCTCGTGCCGTCCTCGAAATGCACTGTGTCCCCGTCCAGCCGCGACACGTTGGGTTTGGGTATCACGTCGCCGGACCCGAGTCGGAGCGGCAGCTCGACGGACTGGGTCGGATGCGCCTCGAAGAGCTTGTGGTTCGCCGGAGGAAGTCCGTAGAGCGTCGGATCGGTCCCCATCAGCGGCATCATCATCTGCAATGCCTTACGCTGCAAGCCCAGTGGCAGATGCGGCGTGGTGCGCCAGTATGCATCGCCCGGTTTTCCGGCGATGTATTTCGGCACGATCCAGGCGCTCGACCGGGTCGACAGGGTCACGGTGTTGTCGAGCGACTTCGACGAGAGTTCGACGGCGATGTCGGCGGCACTGTTGCCGATCCCGACGATCAAGATGCGCTGTCCACTCAGATCGAGCGGCGTCCGCGGGTCGATGTAGTCATGGGAGTGAATCCGCCGCCCGGAGAACTCACCCGGGAAGTCTGCGTAGCGCGGATCCCAATGATGCCCGTTGGCGACGACCAGGAAGTCGAACTCGCGCTGCGCGCCCGCCTGGTCCTCGATGTGCCATCGCCCGTCGGCAGACCGGGCCGCATGCTTGACACCGTTCCCGAACTCGATGTTGTCGAGAAGACCGAAGGCCGCCGCATAGTCGTCGAGGTAGGACTTGATGTCGGTGTGATGCGGGAAGGTGGGATAGTTGTCGGGCATCGGGAAGTCCTTGAAGGACAGGCGATGCTTGGACGTGTCGATGTGCAGCGACCGGTACGCGCTGCTGTGGCCGTTCGGATTCCCGAACGCCCAATTTCCACCGATGCGGTCCGACGACTCGAAGGTCGTGTACGGCACCCCGTAGTCGCCCAGCATCTTTCCGGTGGTGAGGCCGCTGATGCCGGCCCCGATGACGGCTGTACGTGGAATGGGTTGTCCCACCATCACTCCTCCGGTTCTGTCGGTGCGGGGACGAGTGCGAGCGTGCCCAGATCACGGATCGCCTCGCAACCTCGCCGGATCATGGCGACGAACATCGCGGTCCCGCGGTCTGTTTCGGTGGAGGTGGCGATCGCGATGCAGGGGATCAGGAGCGCCTGGATCATCCCCAGCCGGTAGTCCTCCCAGCACTGGGCACGGGAGTAGTCGGTCACGCCGTGAGTCCGGAGCTCGTCGTGGTAGTGGTCGACCAGTCGACTCTCGACTGCTCGTCGTACGTCCGGCTCCAGGCTGGTTCCGGTGAAGTAGGCCAGATCGCGGGTGGGCAAACCCACCCCGAGGGTCTGCCAGTCGACCACCGCCACACCTTTCCCGTCGGCGTGGAACAGGAGATTGTCGAGGCGGAAGTCACCGTGCAACAACGCCCGACGATCGGGCTCGGACAGCAACCATCGGGTGACCGATCCCATGGCGGCAGCGAGGGTTTCGTGGTCGCCCGACGACAGTTCTTCGCCGATTCGACCCAGTGCGAGCGCGACACTCATCTCGGCGAAGTCCCCCAGGCCGCGGATCGCGGCCTCGTCCCGGAGGTTGAACGCGAGCCCCTCGAAGTCCCGCCATACCGGATCGTTCCATGTGGGTCCGTGCAGGCCGGCAAGAGCGCGGACGGCGAGGAGGGCCTCGTCGAACCCACATCCGGCCAGCTGATCGCCCTGCTCCGCACCCACCTGGTCGGCGAGGACCAGCACGAAGTCGGCGGCGTCCGCACTGACGTCGACATGAAAACAGTCGGGCGCCGGGACGAGTACACGCTGGTTGACCGAGGCGTAGAAGGCACATTCGCTGCGATAGCCGAATGTCACCGAGTTGCGGACGCTTTCGTCGGCGGCGGGCAGCTTCACCACGAAGGTGTCCGGTAGACCATCGGGTCGGCGCTCGTATGTGGGCGTCACCCTGAAGGTGGCACCGACCTGACCGGTCCCGATCGGCTCGACCTCCACCGCAGTGATGTCGGCCGGATGGCCGTGCTGTTCGAGAATGCTCGACAACCATTCTTCGGTGACATCCTCAGGCCCGCGCGGAATCGTCGCGATCGTCTTTCCGGCGAACCCCCGGGCTGCGGCCACGATTTCCTCCTGCGCTCTGCATCCGTTGTGACGGATCACTCGACGGACCCAACTGTAATCGATACCGCAAGAGATTCTGCGGCGAATTCCAGCAGAAACCCGGTCGATCCGCCGGTAGTGCCCTCCGATTTACTGTAATAACTACAGTTGATGTGTCGACACCTTGTGAGGGGCCACAACACACTCGATCCCATTGCGTCCCCATTGCATCGTCGAGCACGGAGACGACTAACCGACGCCGACAGATCTGGACGACTCGGCATCGGTCGAGATGTTCATCGACTGATCGGTGTCACAACTCAATCCGACAACTTCGCGCCCGACCAGTCGCCGGTCAACTCGACCCACAGCCGAGTGAGATGCTGGGTCTTGATCTTCCAGTCGCCGTCGACCTTCTCGTAGGTCTCGTGGTAGTGGCCGGCACCGAGCAGCGATCGACCACCCGGATAGACCAACCGGTCTTCCATCGCCCAGATGCCGGTGGCCGTCAGTTCCGATGTCAGCTCGATCTCGGGCGTGTGGACGTGATGGACCGTCGTCGCGTCGGCCAAGGTCTCCAGCACGCTCGACACGAAGCCGTCGGCACCGACGATCGGCGGGGCCGTCATCGGATCAGCACCACCGGTCGCGGGCGCCATGTCCAGTTCGACGACCAGATCGTCGGCGAACAGCCCGCGCCAGCCCGCGGCGTCCTTGGTGTCGAGGTATCGGCAGTAGCGGGCCTTCACCACCTTGATGGCTTCGATCTCGGCCGCGGTGTCGGCCGCCACCCGTGCTTCCATCGTTCTCCTCCTCGCGCAGCGACTCAGCGCAGATTATCCAACCGTCAGATCAGCGCGTAGCGGATCGGCAGATGTTTCAGCCCGCCGACGAACGTGGTGGCCGTGCGTTCCGGATCCCCTGCCGGTTCCACACCTTTCAGCCGCGGCAGCAGTTCGGTGAAGAAACTGTTGACCTCCATCCGTGCGAGAGCGGCGCCCAGGCAGAAATGCACACCGAACCCGAACGCCACGTGCTTGTTGATCTCGCGGGAGACGTCGAACCGGAACGGATCGGTGAAGGCTTCCTCGTCCCGGTTGCCCGACACGTAGGACAGCAGGAGCGAATCACCGGCCGCGATGGGAACCCCACCCAGCTCGGTGTCCTCGGCTGCGGTACGCATGAAGGCCTTCACCGGTGTCACCCAACGGATCATCTCTTCGGTCGCCTGCGGCATCAGATCGAGATCGTCGGTCAACCGACGCCGCTCCCCGGGGTGTTCGATCAACGCCTGCATACCACCGGAGATCGTCGACGTGGTGGTGTCGTGTCCGGCGGTCGCGATGAGTGCGTAGTACGACACCAGGTCGATGTCGCCGAGCGGTTCACCGTTCACCACGGCATTGGCGATCGTCGAGGCCATGTCGCCGGTCGGCTGTGCACGCCGCTGAGCGGCCAACGTACTGAAGTACTCGAACATGTCGAGCAGGGCGGCCATCTGCTCGTCCGGGCTGGTGCTGCGCTGGAACTCGGAATCCTGCGAGCCCACCAGTTCCTGGGTCAGTTCGAGCATGCGGGGTAGGTCCGACTCGGGCACGCCGAGCAGCGACATGATCACGAAGAGTGGGAAGTTGACCGCCACCTCCTGCACGAAGTCACACTCCCCTCCCGCGTCACGCAGCTTCTCGACGTGAATCCGGGCGAGTTCGTCGATGCGTTCCTTCATCGCCTTCAGAGCCTTGGGACGGAACCAGTCGAGTGCGACGGCCCGCATCACACGGTGCTCGGGATCGTCCATGTGGATGAGCGTGCGGATCTGCGCGGCCGCCTGCAGTTCTTCTTCCTGTGCGGTCATGAGAACCGGCCGAGGGGCGTTCGTGAAAAGATTGTTCGCCCGCTCGACGGTCATGATGTCGGCATGTTTGGTGACCGCCCAGAACGGGTTGTATCCGGGGGCGTCGACATAGGAGACGGGCGCCGCCCTCCGCAGCTGCGTCAGCGCGGCATGGATGCGGGTCTCGTCGGCATATGCCTTGGGATCGGCGACACTACGCGCCGCCTCGTCGATGGTGGGTGCACTCATCCGTGACTCCTCGGGGCTGGTGGTGGCCGGGCGGCGAGTCGACCCCAGCTCGGCCCGTTGCACTTACAGTAAGGTAAAACTACACCGATTTCCCGCCGGGTCGAAAGGCTTTGCCGACGGCATCGGCGGGTCGGCGCACGTCGCGGATACGATGCGACCATGGCAAAGCCGTTGATCCCGGTGGAGACGATCTACGAGCGCGCACTCGTCTTGCTGGACGAAGAGGGCGACAGCGCCTTGAGTACGCGCCGTCTGGCCGCCGACCTCAGGATCTCCACCCGCACGCTGTATCAGCAGGTCGGAAACCGGGAGAACCTGATCCGTACACTCGTTGCCCGACATCTCTCCCGGCTGCGGCTCGAGTTCCACGAGCACGGCGATTGGGAGACGACCGCACTGCAGTGGTGCCTCGGGTTACACGACGCTCTACGCGCGCATCCCCATCTCACCGAGCTGATGACGATCGACGACGGCGACGCGGTGATGGAGTACGTCAGCGAATTGGTCGCCGCCACGCGCAAGGAGGGTTTCGATCCCCCACTGGCCGACGAATGCTGTCGGGCACTCGTAGGTCTCACCATCAACCACACGATCATGGAGGTCCGCGGTATGCACGACACCAAGCTCTCGGAGCGCGACCCCGGGTCGGCGGCGAAGACCGAGGCCAGCTTCGTCCAATCGATCCGTTGGATACTCGCCGGTGTCCGCGCCGAGGTCACATCGGCGCGCCCCACGTCCACCCGAGCACCGAGAAAGCCCCGTAAGGCTGCGTCGTCGCGGACGGCGCAGCGTCCCGCCTCCACGAAAGCCGGCCGATGAATCTGCTCGTCGAGACCCACAACCGGGTACGCACACTGACATTCAACCGCCCCGACGCCCTCAATGCGTTCGACGAGGCGCTCTACGATGCGACCGCGCAGGCACTCATCGACGCCGCCGACGACCCCGAGGTCGCCGTCGTGCTCCTGACCGGCACGGGCCGGGCCTTCACTGCCGGAACGGATCTGAAGGAGATGGCGCAACGCGTCGGCGATCCCGACTTCGTGCCGGGGCGATACGGATTCCCTGGTCTCATCGACGCGCTCGTCGCCTTTCCCAAGCCGCTGATCTGCGCCGTCAACGGACTCGGACTCGGGCTGGGAACCACCATCCTCGGCTTCGCCGATCTCGTCTTCGTGTCGACCGCAGCGCGGTTCAAGTGCCCGTTCACCAGCCTCGGGGTCGCACCCGAGGCGGCGTCCTCCTACCTGCTGCCCCGCCTACTCGGCCGACAGGATGCGGCCTGGGTACTGATGTCGTCGGAGTGGATCTCTGCCGAGCAGGCGGTGGAGATCGGCCTGGCGTGGCGCCTCTGCGAGCCGGAGGAATTGCTCGGCGTCGCGACCAGACATGCCGAACAGCTTGCGCAACAGCCGATCTCCAGCCTGATCGCGGTGAAGCGAACGATGACCGAGCCCATCAGAGAACAGATCGATGCGGCCCGTGACCGCGAGAACGCGGCCTTCGCCGAGTTGATGGGTGGCCCGGCGAACACCGAGGCGCTCACCGCCTTCGCCGAGGGCCGCGCCCCCGACTTCACCGGGTTGCCGGCCGGAGCGTGACGCACCGGCGTACCCGCGTCACTCGTCGCTGGTGACCAATCGGTCGCCGGGCGCCAGTTCGGTTGCCGCGACACCGTGTTCGGCGGCCTCGCGGACGAATGCGGCTCCCGGATCGTGGAACAACTCGGGGCGCATCCGGTCGAGTCCGATCGGCCACAGGGTGCCGTAGTGGATCGGGACCGCTCGTCGCGCACCGATCATCTCGGCGGCGGCCACGGCGCGGACGGGATTCAGGTGTCCGGCACCCAGAGTCGGACCCCACCCACCGACCGGGAGCAGCGCCAGATCGGGCTCCCGGACCCACTTCCCGAGGTCGGGATAGAGGTCGGTGTCCCCGGCGAAGTACGTTGTCGAATCACCGACGACGACATAGCCGAGGGCCGACGTCACATGTGGGCCGTGGCGCCAGCGGCGGCCGTCGTGCTCGGCGGGTACCGCACGGATGACGACCTCTCCGATCGGCACCTCGTCGCCTGGTCCCACCTCGATCAGCCTCGCCCCCAACTCCCGGAGCGCGGGCATGGCATCCGGGGCATGCCGTGGCAGCACGATCGGGACGTCGGCGTCGAGCATGCGCAGCGACGGCAGGTGCGTGTGGTCGGCGTGGAGATGCGAGAGCAGGACGACGTCGGCGGCCGCGACGTCGGCGTCATCCGGGATCGGCCCGCGACGGCGTCGAAGGTGCGCCACCCGGGCCGTCAGGACCGGGTCGGTCAGCACCGACGTCCCGCGATCAGAGATCAGAGTGGTCGCGTGCCCGAGCCATCGCATCGAGGACCGATACCCCGCTCGGTCGTCCGATGTGCCGTTCATCCCATTACGATCCCAAGGCAAGCGAAAGGACGCCATGCGAAGCACCGCACGAGCCCTCGGCATCGCGATCGAGTTGATCGTCCTGTGGCTGACGTCCGCTCTGGCCATGCTGGTCCTCGATATGGCGTTCGGGGGCGTCACACTCGACACGGTCACCGTGGACGGACACGCCACCACGCTGCCGGCCGCACTCGTCCTCGCATTGGTGTTCGGTCTGCTCACCGCGATCCTCTGGCCGGCGATCGTCCGGCTGATGTCGTGGATCGGCCCGGTCGTGCTGTTCCTCCTCGTCTTCGTGGCGAACGGTCTGCTGCTGATGCTGTCGCTCGTCCTGGTACCGGTGGCAACCGTCGACCGGACCTTCGACCTCTTCGTCATGGCCGCCTTGTTGTCACTGTTCACCTCGGTCGTCGGCGGCATCATCGCCTCACGCTCGGATACGTCCTATCGGCTGATGCAGGTGCGTCGGCAGCGGTTCCGACGACGCCATACGTCCGGGTCGACGGAGGAAGCCGGACTGCTGTGCCTGCAGATCGACGGGCTCGGTCATGAGGTCTTGCGACGTGCGATCGCCGACGGGGTGACGCCGACCATCGCGAAACTGGTGCGGGAGTCCCATCGGCTGGTGCCCTGGCACACCGATTGGAGCAGCCAGACCGGGGCGTCCCAGCTCGGCATCCTGCACGGCTCGAATCACAACGTGCCAGCCTTCCGGTGGTTCGACAAGGCGACCGGGACGATCTCGGTGTTCAGCAACCCGCGGGACAACGAGCAGCGTGAGATCGAACGGTCGGACCTGCCGGGTCTGCTCGCGGTCGATGGCGCGAGTCGCGGCAACCTGTTCACCGGCGGTGCCGACGACAACGTCCTCGTGGTCAGCCGCATGCGCGGTGCGCGACTCGGCGGCGGAGCCGGCTACTCGTCCTACTTCGTCGATCCGTCGAGCGCGCTGCGCACCGTCGTCCGGATGATCGCCGAGGTTCAACGTGAGCTCCGACAGTCGCTGCATCAGCGCCGGCGCGACATCCGGCCGCGGGTGCCGCGCGGTGGCGTGTATCCGTTCGTCCGTGCGTTCACCACGGTCGTCGCCACCGATGTCACCGTGGCGGCCGTGGTCCGCGACCTCATCGACGGCCGCGGCATCATCTACGCGGATCTGATCGGCTACGACGAGGTGTCCCACCACTCCGGCATCTCGCGGCCGGAAACCCTTGCGGTGCTGACCAAGATCGACGAGACGGTCCGCCTGCTATTGGCCGTCGTCGAGCAGGCCGACCGCGACTACCACGTGGTGCTCCTCTCCGACCACGGCCAGAGTCAGGGAGCCACATTCGCCGACCGATACGGGGAGAGCCTGCCCCAACTGGTGCACCGCCTGTGCGGAGATCCCGCGCATCCGGAGACCGACGACGACTCCCACCGGACCTACGCCGAGGGCCAGCTCTACGCAACCGCGAGCATCCGCCCGTCGAACCTGCCGGAGGAGCCGGTGGTCGACACCGACGCCCCGGTGGTGCTCGGTTCCGGGAACCTCGGACTGATCAGCTTTCCGGCCATCCCGGGACGTGCCGACACCGCGTCGATCGAGGCCGCGTATCCGGGTCTCGTCGATGCCTTACGCCACCATCCCGGGATCGGTTTCCTGCTGATCTCTCGCCCCGCGGGCGGATCCGTGGTGCTCGGCGACGGCGGGACCGTCGACGTCGCGACCGGCGCCGTGACCGGCATCGATCCGTTACGCGACTTCGGTCCAGACGCCCTCGAGAAGATCAGGCGGACAGATGGTTTCGACAACGTCGCGGACATCATGGTCGGCGGGGCGTACTGGCCCGAGACCGACGAGGTGGCGGCATTCGAAGAACAGGTCGGCTCACACGGCGGCATGGGCGGGCCGCAGAGCACACCGTTCCTGCTCCATCCGGTCGGACTACCCGATCCCCCGAATCCGTTGCACGGCGCCGAAGCCCTGCACCGGGTACTGGCCGGCTGGCGGGACAACACAGCCAACGCACAGCGAGCGAGCAGTTCGTTTCGTTAGCGTGGTGGCATGACGAACACCCTGGACACCGACCCCGTCGCCGCCACGATCACCCGGCTGTACGACCAGGCCACCGCCCAGTTCGCCGATCGACCACCGCGCCGACCCGACGGCCCCCGCGCCGCGCCTGCCGGGACCGCTGCCGAACGCGCCGATGCCGCGCAGGACTGGTACATGCCCGTGAGCCCGATGGCCGGCCGGCTCATGTACTCGCTGATCCGTGCGACCCGACCCGTCACCGTCGTCGAATTCGGGATGTCCTACGGCATCTCGACCCTTCACCTCGCGGCGGCCGTGCGTGACAACGGTGTCGGCCACGTCTACACCACCGAGCTGAACGCGAAGAAGATCGAGACCGCATCGGCGACCTTCGCCGACGTCGGACTCGACGACGTGATCACCGTGCTCGACGGTGACGCGCTCGAAACCCTCGCCGCCGTGGAGGGCGAGATCGGTTTCGTGTTCATGGACGGATGGAAAGAGATCTACCTGCCCGTACTGCAGCTACTCGAGCCCCGGTTACCAACCGGCGCACTGATCGTCGCCGACAACACCGAGAGCCCCGACACCGCCGACTACCTCGAGAGGGTCCGGCGACCCGAGAACGGCTACACGAGTGTCAATTTCCCCGGCAAGGGAAACGACACCATGGAGCTGTCGTGTCGAGTGTGAGGCCGGTCGGGTGTGAGGCCCGACCGGCGCGACATCATCCCTCGCCGGCCGCGGCCGAACTCACGATCTGCTCGAAGCGAGCACCCATCTCGCGGGCCAGCGCCTCGGCGGCCCGGAGCGGGCGCACCATCACCATGAAGTCGACGATCTTCCCGTCGTCGTCGAAGTGCAGGAAGTCGCAACCCGTGATGGCCAGGCCGTCGACCTTCGCCTCGAACACCAGCGCGTGATCGACCGATCCCGGGCCACCGATCTCACGCACGTAGTTGAAGTCCTCGAACACCTCGATGACCGCACGCAAGATCGCCGACGTGATGGCCTTTCCCTCGTAAGGCTTGAACGCGACGGGACTGCGGAACACCACGTCGTCGGCGAGCATCGCCTCCACGGCGTCCAGGTCGCGGGCGTCGATGGCCTCACGGAAACTCGGCATCACGGATCCTCTCGATCGGTCGGTCGCACCCGCGGATCGGGACGACGTGACAGCTCAATACTGCCTGCCCCCAATACTGCATCCGTCAGTACTGGGCCACCCGACCCTCGCGTGGAGCCCGATACATCGTCCACAGGAAGCGTGGAACCGATCGCAACGGCAACGGCCGCGGCCAATCGCCCGGCCGGATGAGCGCATCGGTACCGCCGTCGACGACGATCACGCTCCCGACCAGGAAGTCCGCGGCCGGCGACAGCATCGTCATGACCCATTCGGCGATCTGCTCGGCCGTGCCGAACCGGCGGCTCGGCAGCGGAAACGCCCGCACCTGCGACCCGGTTCCGCTGTCGAGCTGAGACTGCAGCAGGGGGGTCATCACCGGGCCCGGCGCGATCACATTCAGACGGACACCCTCGCCTGCCCAGTCGTCGCTCACCGCTCGTGCCCGGCACCAGTGCGTCACCGCGATCTTCGACGCGGCGTACGCGACCGGGCCCGAGACACCTCTCCGACGACGGATCTGCCGCACGGCCGCGTCGAGTTCTCCGCCGATCAGGCGACGGACAGCTCGTTTCGGCACCATCGGCGTCGTGGTGGTCGAGTTGGAACCGAAGACCACGACCTTGGCGTCACCGGCCGCGGCGAACGCCGCCTGCCAGGAGTCGAGGAGTTCGGTGACGCCGAGAACGTTGACCTCGGCGATCATGCGCTCGCGGCCTGCGCCCGGACCGAGTCCCGCTGCCATGACCGCACCGTCGAGGCGCCCACCGGCCAGATCGCCGACCTCGGCGATCGCGGCTCGACGGCCATCCGAGGTCGACAGATCCGCGATCACCTCGACATCTCGCAGGTCGACCCCGATCACGCTGTTGCCCGCCGCACGCAGCCGCTCGGCGCAGGCCTTGCCGATGCCCGACGCAGCACCGGTCACCACATACGTCCCCATTGACTCCCTCGCGGTCAGTGCGCGTGCTGGCGCGCGGCGTGCTGCTCATCCTGCCGAGCCGTGGTGCGTTCGTAGGCGTCGTTGAACGCCCGGAGCTCGTGCAGCAGGGTATCCGGTGAGCCCGGCGCGAGATCGGCGAAGACGCGGATCAGGCGGTCGGCCCGTCGCATCCCGTCGTGTTCGAACGCATCGAGGCCTGCGGCAGTGGGCCGGATGAGCCGGCTGATCTGCCCCTCGACCTCGAATCGCTCGAGGTAACCGTGTTTGATCGCCGCGTTCACCTGCCGGTTGACCGTCGATTGTTCGAGATCGAGTTCTTCGCTGAGTTCCCGAAGGGTTCGCGGCCGGTCGTCGGAGAGCACCCACAGAATCGCGAAAGCCGATGCCTCGAGCTGGGTGCCCGGAACGACGTTGGTCTTGCGCCGACCCATCCGCAACAGCTCTTCGGCCAGGTCACGGTAGACGGGCGACGGCCAGAACGATGCGTCACCGGCACCTGACATGTCTCCAACCTTCCGTCCGATATATCGGACAATCTACGCATAATTTGGCGTATGCACCATACATATGTAGGCTACATACCCTACGAGGAGGATGCCACATGACCAGTACTCCCTCCGGCGATTCGCCGGGTACGCACGTGGACCCCGAATTGACCGGCGACGACCACTCCGCCGCCGCGATCGTCGTCGTGTCGATCCTCTGTTTCGGCGGTCTGGTCGCCTCGCTGATGCAGACCTTGATCATCCCGATCCAGCCCGAGATACCGCGCCTGCTGAACACCTCGATCTCGAATGCGTCGTGGATCATCACCGCGACCCTGCTCGGTGCGGCAGTCGCCATGCCGATCGCGGGCCGTCTCGGCGACATACTCGGCAAGCAGCGGGTCCTGCTGGCGAGTGCCGCCCTGCTGGTGGTGGGATCTCTCGTCTGTGCCCTCAGTTCGTCGCTCATCCCGATGATCGTCGGACGCACCATCCAGGGACTGGCCATGGGATTCATCCCGCTCGGCATCAGCCTCATGCGCGAGGTGACCCCTCCGCGCCTGACGTCGATGGCGGTCGCGGCGATGAGCGCCACGATGGGCGTCGGAGGCGCGATCGGCCTGCCACTCTCGGCATGGGTCGCACAGCAATGGGATTGGCGTGCACTGTTCTGGGGTTCGGCCGCCCTCGCGGTGGTGATCACCGTCCTGGTCGCGGTCGCCGTGCCACACGTCGACGACAGCAACGGAGGTCATTTCGACATCGTCGGCGCCATCGGACTCGCCCTCGGCCTGTCCGGTGTGTTGATCGGCGTCTCCAAGGGCAACGACTGGGGATGGGATTCGGGGACCACGCTCGGCCTCATGTTCGGCGGTCTGGCGATCCTGCTGATCTGGGGTGTCTTCGAGGTCCGCCACACCGATCCACTCGTGGACCTGCGCACCACCGCTCGGCCCGCCGTCCTGTTCACCAACCTGGCGGGGATCGCGATCGGTTTCGGCATGATGGCCCAGGCGATCGTCATGCCGCAGCTGTTGGAGATGCCATCGGCGGTCGGCGGCCTGGGACAGACCTTGCTCGCCGCAGGCCTGTGGATGGCTCCCGGCGGCTTGATGATGCTCGTCTTCGCCCCGGTTTCTGGCACGTTGATCAACAAGATCGGCGCCAAGCCGACGATGGCCATCGGGGCCGGCGTGCTCGGCCTGGGCTACCTCGGCGCCTTCCTGCTGATGAACGCGCCATGGCAGCTCGCGCTGGCCTCACTGATCTGTTCGGCCGGCGTGGGTATCGGCTACGCCGCCATGCCGACCCTGATCATGAGTTCGGTGCCGATGCACGAGGCCGGCGCCGCCGTCGGCCTCAACGGCCTGATGCGTTCGATCGGCACGACCACCGCTTCGGCGGTGATGGCCCTGGTCCTGACCAGTTCGACGATCACCTTCGGGCCGGCCGAAGTGCCCAGCCATTCCGCGTTCCGGTGGTGTTTCCTGATCGGCGCGGTCGCAGCCTTCCTCGGGGTGGCCATCACCCTGCTGATCCCGGTCGTGCGCAACAAGACCGCCGCCGCGGAGGTCTCCGCCGACGCCGAGCCGGTTCCGACCGCCTGAACAGGCGGGCGTCCGGCTGTTAGGGCACGTCTTCGCCTGCCATCTCCTCGAGACCCCGCAGGGCCGGTAGGGCGGCGGCCAGCGCTGAGCGCTGGTCGGTCGGCAGGCTCTCGATGTACTCGCCGATCCGATCGGTCACCTGCCGTCGGCGCTCCACGATGTAATCCAGTCCGACCTCGGTGAGCTCGATGAGACTGGCACGGCCATCGGCCGGATCGTCGCGTCGCGCGACGAGTCCCGACTTCTCCAGCGATGCGATCAACGAGGTCATTGACGGCTGGGTGACGCCCTGGGTGCCCGCGAGGGCGGTGATACGTTGCGGTCCGCGCTGGCGTAGGGCGGTCAACGTGGCTGCCGCGGTCATGCTCATGTCGCGGGGGCGCTGGCGCACGAAGTCGGCCATCAATGCATAAAGCGCGTCGGCCGTCTCGTCGACGTTGCCGTTCGAATCGGCTGAGGATACGAACGTGGCGGACATGTGACCCACTTTATTCGACCTGCAACGATGCTGCATAGGTTTCCTATATAGCGCCGCTAAAGGTGGTCGAGGGGTGGTTGCGGAGACAATCACCCCTCGACCACGTCGGTCAGATCACCTGTGCGCCAGATGGTCCGGTCGCGGTTGCGGCGCGCCGAACGGCTCCTGTAGAGCATTCGACTTCGCGTTGAAGACCACGAAGAGGTTGCTCCGCGGGTAGGGCGTGATGTTGCCCGACGACGCGTGCATGCAGTTGGAGTCGAAATAGAGCGCCGAGCCGGCGGGCCCGGTGATCGTGTCGATGCCGAACTCGTCGGTCAGCTCGGTGACGTCGCCCTCCTCCGGAGTGCCGAACGGCGGGCGGTAGGACACCAGCGACTCCTCGTGGTATCCGTCCGGCGTCTCGCCCACACAGCTGACGAATCTCTTGTGCGATCCCGGTACGATCATCAGCGCTCCGTTATAGGAGTGGTTGGGCGTCAACGCAATCGACACGCTGAGCGCACGCGGGGCGGGCATCCCGTCCTCGGCATGCCACGTCTCGAAGTCGGAGTGCCAATAGAACGGCCCACCTGCAAAACCGGGCTTGAGATTGACTCGACTCTGATGGATGTACACATCGTCGCCGAGGATTTGCCTTGCGACACCGACGATCTCGTCACGCGCACAGATCTCGGCGACCACGTCGCTGAGCTGATGCACCGCGAACAGTGACCGCACATCGCCACTCGACGGCTCGCGGATCACCCGATCGTCCTCCCCGAGACGATCGGTGACCGTATCCACATCGTCGAGACAACGCCGGATGTCGTCCCCACTGATCACCGATGACGCGGTGTGGTAGCCGCGCTCGTCGTATCGACGGAGTTCCGGGCGAGACATCGGACCCGGGGTGTTCATGCCTGCCCAGACCACCGGGTGAGGTCGAGGCTCGATCTGGCTGTGCTCCGACAGACGCGTGCGATACACATCGACGACGGAGCGAGTTGCTGTTTGAGTTACCACGATCTACGTTGATCCTTTCCCTCAATTGGCATCTATGGCCGGATGTTGACTTGTCATACGCCCGCGAAATGGGCGCCCACCTGAGGATTACCCGGATCGGACAGGCTAAGCAAACCCGCTGCGTATCGTGGCGCTCGCGACCACCACAGATATGCGAGCAGACTGACGACATGCGATTCGTGCCGTCGACCGCCACACCTCGGATACTTCTCGCGCTCATCGTGGGCATACTGTGCGCGGCCGCCGTCGGGTTGGTCACCACCGATGCGGGGTCGGCGATCCTCGTCGCCATCGCGGTCACCGGTGCGGTGTTCGTCGTGCTCGGATGGGCGGCGCTGTGGCCGATGGACGGGGAGCAGACCCGACAGCACGCGGGTCGCGAGGACTACCGGCCGGCCATCGACGAACTCATCGTTGTCGTTGCGACCTTGTCGGCACTCGGCGGGATCGTCGGCCTGTTGATCGAGGGGGGCTCCCACGCCGACTGGTTCCCGGCCACGGTCGCGCTGGCGGGAGTGTTCCTGTCGTGGGGAAGCCTGCACCTCATGTACGCCACGCGGTACGCGTTCCTCTACTACGCGGGTGAACCCGGTGGCATCGACTTCAATTCAGACGCACCTCCGGAGTTCCGCGACTTCTTCTATTTCAGCTACAACCTGGGCATGACGTACCAGGTGTCGGACACCGACGTCTCCGACTCCGGAATCCGGGCGGTCGCGCTGCGCCACTGCATGCTCTCGTATGTATTCGGCGCCGTGATCCTCGCGACGACGATCAACCTCGTCGCCGGGATAGTCGTCACATGACTGCGCGGCACCGGCTTTCGGTCTCGAGGACCTCGGCCGGTGCCGCGCGTGTCGTTGTCGAACTGTCGACTGGGGGCTGTTACTTGAGCGCCCCGGTCTGCAACTGGTTCGCGAAGTCCGGGTGCGTGGTCAGCCACTCGTTCACCGCGGCGTCAGGATTGTTGCCCTGGTACTTCTGCGTCATCAGGTCCTCGAGATCGGAGAGTTCCTGGTCGGGGACGATGAGGTTCTTGAACAGCTGGGCAGCCTTCGGATTGGACTCACCGAAGCCCTTGGTGGCGAAGTTCCAGATGCCTTCCTTGCCGCCCATCGCTCCCTTCGGATCGTCCAGGTCCCGAATGTCGAACGCCGAGTAGGCCCAATGCGGCTTCCACAGGGTGACCGCGACGTTGGTCTTCTCGGCCTCGGCCTTCTTGATCGACGCGAGCATCGCGGCGGTCGACGAGGTCGTGAAGGTCATGTTCTGCAGGCCGTAGGCGGGGATCATGTCGTCCTTGACGACACCGGTCTCACCGGCCCCGGGCTCGATCCCGACCAAGGTGTTGTTGTAGTCGCCACCCATCGACTTCAGATCTTCGATGGACTTCGCCGGTGACGAACTGTTCACCGCGATGGTCAGTTTCGCATTGTCGTACCAGCAGCCGAGCGGCTCCATCTGGTCGCCGTACTGCTCGATGTAGGTCTTGTGGGTCGTCGGCAACCACACGTCGGTGATGACGTCGACGTCGCCCTTGGTGGTCGCGGTGAAGGCCGCCGCGGCGTCGAGGGTCTTGACGTTCGCGGTGTAGCCGTTCTTCGTGAGGATGTTCTTCATCAGGTAGGCCGTCGCGGTCGACTCATCCCACCCGCTGAATGCACCGATGGTGATGTTCTTGTCGCCACTACCCGCGGAGGCACTCGTGGCATCCGCGACGCCGTCGGTGAGCGAGCAGTTCGCGTATTTGCTCGCCGCACCCGAGGCGCTGGCCTCGGTCCCGCCGCCGCCCGCCGAATCGGAGTTGGAGTTCGACGCCCCGCAACCGCTGAGCGCCAACGCGCCGACCGTGACGGCCGCCGCGAAAATCCCTAGCTTTCTCTTCATCTCGTTCCTACCCTCTTTCACTCCTGCAATGGGTCGTGTGACCCACCGGACGTAACGTGTGGCCTGCGGCGCGGCCGGATCGATGCGACTAGGCGTTCGCCACCCGGCCACGGCCACCGATCGCCGAACTGATCCGATCCATGTAGACGGCGATGATCACCACCGACAGACCGGCTTCGACTCCCAGCGCCAGGTTCAGGGTCTGCAGGGACTCGTTGACCTGCCCGCCCAATCCGCCTGCACCCGCGAATCCGGCGATCACCACCATCGACAGTGCGAGCATGATGACCTGGTTGACGCCGGCCATGATCGTGGGCATCGCCAGCGGGATCTGGATCTGGCGCAGGATCCGCGCGGGGCTCGACCCGAATGCCTGTCCCGCTTCGACCACTTCCGGATCCACTTGCCGGATCGCGAGTTCGGTGAGGCGGATGCCCGGCGGCATCGCGAAGATGATGGTCGCGACGACGCCCGGCGTGGGGCCGATACCGAAGATGATGATCACCGGGACCAGGTAGACGAGGCCCGGAAGGGTCTGCATCAGGTCGAGGATCGGCCGGACGACGGCCGACACCGCCCGGTTGCGGGCCGCAAGAATGCCGATCGGGATCGCGATCACGAGCGCGATGATCACCGCCACGAGGACCAGGGCGATCGTGCTCATCGCGTTCAGCCACTGATCGAAGGCGCGGATGAAATAGAAGCCGATGACCGTGAAGACCGCTAGTGGCCACCCTTTTCGGAGGCCACCGGCGAGCAGGGCGAGGACGGCGAGAATCACGATCATGACGTAGTAAGGCGGGCTGGACAGCACGTTGTACAACGCGTCGTAGAACCCGTCGATCACGGTCTTGATCGCGTCGAACAGCCAGGAGGCGTGTTCGGTGAACCAGTCGAAGGCGGACTCGACGGCGTCCCCGAGATGGATACGCGGGTTGGCGAAGCTCACGATGCGTCACCACCTTCGAGATCGGTGGGGGGCGGTTCGACGACGTTGTCCACGTCGGCATGCTCGGACGAACCCGGCGCGGTGTCCCTGGGCGCCATCGAGGCGAGCAGCCCGACCCGCGGCACGACGCCGCGCAGCCGCCCGTCGTCATCGGTGACCACCAACGGCACCGGCGACTCACTCGACGGCGCAAACAGTTCGGCCACCGGCGTCGACCCGGTGACCGAGACGAGCGCGTCCTTTCGCAGCAAAGGCGTCAGTTCTTTCTGGTCGGATTTCACTGCCGCGACCGCATCGTCGTCGGTGACGTAACCGAGCAGTCGCCGGTCACGGTCGACGACGAGAACGCCCGAGGTCTGGTGCTGTCGCATCTCGTTGACGGCACCACGCGGTCCGGCGGACAACGTGATCACCGCAGTCGCTGGCTCCATGACCGAACTTGCGGTCAACACCCTGGACCGGTCGACCTCGGCGGTGAACTTCGCGACGTAATCGTTGGCCGGGTCGGTCAGAATCTGTTCCGCGGTACCGATCTGGACGATCCGTCCGGACCTCATGACGGCGATCCGGTCACCCACGTACATCGCCTCGTTGAGGTCGTGGGTGATGAAGATGATCGTCTTGCCGAGGCTGGACTGGAGTTCGATGAGCTGGTCCTGCATCTCACCGCGGATCAACGGATCGAGCGCGGAGAACGCCTCGTCCATCAGCAGGATGTCCGTTTCCGCTGCCAGTGCTCGCGCCAGACCGACACGCTGTTGCATGCCGCCCGACAGTTGGCCGGGCAGTCGGTCCCCCCAGCCCTCGAGGCCGACGACGCCGAGCCAGTGGTCCGCACGTTCGAGCCGCTCGGTCTTGCCGATGCCCTGTTCCTTGAGCGCGTATGCCGCGTTGTCTCGGACCGTCCGGTGCGGGAGAAGAGCGAAATGCTGGAAAACCATGGAGACGTGGTCACGACGGATGCCCCGCAGGGCTTTGTCGGAGACCTTGGTGATGTCGGTGTCGCCGATGTGGATGTTGCCCGCGGATGGCTTCCACAGCCCGTTGAGGGTCCGGATCAAGGTCGATTTTCCGGAACCGGACAGCCCCATCACGACGAAGATCTCACCGGACGCGACCTCGAAACTGGCGTCGATGACCGCTGCGGTGCCCATCTCTTTCAGGTCGTCGGGGTCCGCACCGGCCCGTAACCGCTTGACCACCTCGTTCTCACGTCGACCGAAGATCTTGTAGACGTGCTCGGCGCGTAGCGCGACGTCGTTGGGATGCGTACCCGGCTGGGCAGCCTCACTCAGGGATGGAGTCGCCAAACCCTCACCTTTCCGGGCCTGGCCGTGTCGCTCGTGGTCCGTTCGGAGCCAGCGCCGGCGATCACATTCCGGATCACGCCGGGGCGCATCCGAGGCCACATTTTGTCGGTCGGTTCGTCTGTCACCTTAGTCAGGTGACGGTTGACGCACATCATTTGCCTGGTGTTGACCGTGTCTTCGGCAACAACGACCACGTTGAAATCGGACAAAGCGCCGACGCCGCAACGGGTTGACCGTGGCCCCCTGGCGGGTGCCGGATCAGTGGATCAGGCCGCCGCCGACAGCAACACATCGCACGCGCGGGCAACCGCACGATCGGGCGGCGTCAGCCGGTCGGCCAGGCGCACGGCGTTCTCGGCAACGCACTCGTCGAGCAACAGTGCGAGGTCATCGTCGTCGAGCTTGCGCAACCGCCGGCCGCCTCCGACCTCCAAGCGGCGGAGTGCGGCGGTCCACATCGGTTGATCAGCACTGAGCCAGCCCACCACCGCGGGGATGCCCGCCCGTGCGACGGCCGCCGTGGTGCCCGCACCACCGTGATGCACCGCGCCGCGACAGCGCGGCAGCAGCACCTCGTGATCGACCGATCCGGTCACCCGCAGAACGCCGTCGCGCTCCGGAAGGTCATGTGGCGTATGGGCGATGACCCGCAGGCCCATGGCGGTCAGCGATCCGATGATCCCCTCGATGCGTCCGCGTTCGATCGGCATGCTGCCGAATCCGACGTAGACGGGCCGGGCATCGGCTTCGGCCCAGTCGACGGCCCGTGCCGTCACCTCGCCGTCGTCTCCGTTGTATGCCTCGCGAGTGGGCCCGTCCGGCAGCAGGGTGCCGGTGAACGGCCGGGTGGGACCCCATTCGTCCGGGAGTCCCGGAAACATCAACGCGTCATACGCCTGGATCTCGGGGCCACCCGCCTCGCGGAGCCGGCGCGGAAGCGGGCCGGTCGCCGGCGCCATACCGAGGCGCCGGCGCAGGTCGCGGTCGCGACCACGCACAGTCCACCAGTTGACCTGGTCACCGATCGACCAGAACGCACGCCGGGCCCACCGCGGCGTCGATCCGAGGATCTCGACCGACTGATTGGCGCGGATCGGGCAATAGTGCAGCGGCACGAACGAGACCTGTGCGCTCTCGGCGACGGTGGCCGCGCGTTCCTGCGCAAGCAATCCGGTCACCAGCACGTCGGCGTCGCCGGCGAGTTCGCCCATGACCTGTTCCGACGTCTCCGCACCGAACGCCGATATCTCCGCCAGCGCCTTGAGGCGGACCGAGGGATTCTTGCTCTTCAGCCGCTTCTTGACGAGCGGACTCTGCAGGAGCTCCGAGTTGTCCGGACACAACACTCGGGTCGGCAACCCGGTGCGGCTCACCGCCGGCGCGATGTCCTCGGGCGCCGCCACGGTGACGTCGTGGCCTCGGTCGGCAAGCGCCTGCGCGACGGCGACACCCGGCTGGACGTCGCCCCGGCTGCCGTGCATGGCAAAGCCGAATCTCATCGATTCTCCGAACTCCCCTCCAAGATCACCTCGACGGCGCGCGCGGCACTCTGGCACGCGCCTTCCATCGTGGTGGTCCAGTCGGTGCGCGTCCAGTCACCGGCCAGAGCCAGGCCTTTCACCATGGTGCGCTGGTCGGGCCGGACACCCGCGGTCCCCGGACGTTGCGCGAACGTGGATTTCGGCATCCGCACCACGTGACTGTGGATGACCGTGGCCCCGGCGGCATCCGGGTAGTACCTGCGCAGCATCCCCATCTGGAGGTCGGTGATCTCTGTGTTCGACTTCGCGGTCAGCTCGTAGGCCGCCGAGACCGTCGTGGAATAGAGGTGGTGCCGGGACGGGTCGCGGTCGTGCATCCGCTGGCGATCCCACACCTGCTCGAGCACCCCCTCACCGCCGTAAAGGATCTCGCCCCAGTCGGCCATCCCGATCGAGCGGTCGAGGTAGAGGTTGACGCTGACGATGGGGACCGGTGTCAGGTTCTCCACCGCGGCGTAGATCTGTTCGTGACCGGGCACCTGGTCGAGTAGGCCCTTGACGTTCCACACCGGCACGGCGCAGATGACCGCCTCCGCGGAGATGCGTTCACCGTCGGTGAGGGTGACTCCCGTGACCGTGTCGTCGACGACATCGACCGATGCGACGACCGCTCGGTGCCGCACGTCGACACCGGTGTCGGCGAAGACTTTCTCGGCGCCGTCGACGAACAAGGTGTCGAGATCGACAGTCGGGTAACCGATCGAGATCGGCGTCCGGCTCTCGCGTGCCCGCCGGATACCGGTCACGAGAAGGTCGGCAGGCACCTTGGCCGACGAGATGTCGGGCTTGTCACCGGTCAACCCGATCACGATGCCGTCCCACAATGCGTCTCGCGCCGACTGCGGCATACCGATCCGACGGAACCACTCGTCGGCGGTGACGTCGTCGAGCCAGGGCGGCTGGCGCAGCGCCTGCCGGATCAGCGTGGCCTGGGCGCGTGCCGTCCGCCATCGGTCCAGGCCGGTGACGCCGGGCAGATCGCCGATCGCGGCGCGCAGGCCCGCGACGCCACCGAACGAGGAACGACGTGTGCCGCCGCCGGGCATGCGGACGGTCATGTGACCGGGAAAGGCCACATGCTCTCGTGTCCCGACGCTGTCGAGATATCGCATGAGGTGCTGGTAGCCGCTCGCGAACACGTGCTGCCCGTTGTCGGGAACGTCGTCGACCGCCGCCACCGGCATCGCGATCGTGCGCCCGCCGAGCGATCCGCGTCGTTCCAGGAGCGTCACGCGGTGCCCTGCTTCCGCGAGCCACACCGCCGACGCCAGCCCGGCCAGCCCCCCACCCACGACCACGCAATGCATGCGGCCAGCGTAGCGGTCAGCGCTGACCGGTGCGCTTCGCGAACCGCCCGGGAATAGAAGTCCGCGGCGCCCCGTTGAACAGCGCGACGGTCTCGGGATCTCTGCCCCGGGCCCCACCCCTTTTCGCCGCTTCGAGCGGCCACTTGCCGAGAGGCGCATTATTCCGGGGCCGTCCACCAACAGCGAGAGCCGCCACCCATCGGGTGGCGGCTCTCGTGTGTGTCAGGCGAAGCTGTTGACCAAATTGTCTGCCGCCCAGTTCATGTGTTCGACGATAGCGTCTCGCGCATCGCCGGCATTGCCGCTGTCGATCGCGTCGATGATGACCGCGTGGCGATCGACGTCCATGTTGCCGACGGCACGCTGGGTGCCCGCGTACATTATCGACATGCGGATGGAGCCCTCGAGCGACGTCCAGGAATGCACGAGGGTGTCGTTGCCGGTCAACCGACAGAGGGCGCGATGGAAGTCGAGGTCGGCTTCGATACGGTCGTCCAGGTTCTCGGTGCCGGCGCGTTGCATGCGGTCGAGGGTCTCGCGGAGCTCGGCGACTGCTGCCGCGCGGTCCGGCAGTGCGGCCAGGTCCGCCGCCGCCAGCGCTTCCAGTGCCGCGCGCACGGCAAAGATGTCACGGACCTCATGCCGTTCCAGGCTTCGGACCGACAGTCGGCCCCGCGGCCCCGGAACGACAAGTCCCTCCTGCTGCAGTTGCCGAAGCGCCTCGCGCAGGGTGCCGCGGCTGATCCCCAGTCGCTCGGAGAGCTCGGTTTCGATCAGGGCACTACGCGGTCGGAGTTCGCCGCGGGTGATCGCGGTCCGAAGGGCCGCCACGGCTTGTTCACGCAGGTTGGTGCGCTGCAGACCGAGGAGCGCGCCGGGTTGGTCCGCCATGGTCGGAGTCCTCTCTGCAGACAGACGGTTGACTGCTGTCTGTTGACAGTGAGTGTACGGGCCGGGACGGTATTCGCGGGCCGTCGCCGGCACGGGCGTGGTCACAGCTCGGCCAGCACGCGTGCTTCGATGCGGTCGGTGGACAATCCGTATCGTTCATGCAGAGTCGGCAAGGCGCCCGCATCGAGGAACGCGTCCGGCAGCGCGATTGCACCCACCTGCACACCGACGCCACGCTCGACGATCGCCGCTGCGACGGTCTCGAACAGGCCGCCCACCTTGGTGTGGTTCTCCAGCGTGTAGGCCCGGCGACCCGTGGACAACTCGGCCACCACGGTGTCGGCATCGAACGGTTTGATCGTCGGGGCGTGCACGACGCCGACGTCGACGTTGTGCTTGGCGAGCCGGTCGGCGGCCTGGAGGGCGCGCATGGTCATGAGTCCCGAGGAGACGAAGACGACGTCGTTGCCCGGGCGCAGCACCTTGGCCTTGCCGAGTTCGAAGGAATAGTCGTATTCATCGAGGACGGTGGCGACTTTACCGCGCAGTAGTCGCAGGTACGACGGGCCGGGAGCGGCCGCGAGCTGTGGGACCGCCTGTTCGATGTCGATCGAGTCGCAGGGGTCGACGATCGTCAGATTCGGCATTCCGCGGAAGATGGCCATGTCTTCGGTCGCCTGGTGGCTGGGGCCGTAGCCGGTGGTCAGTCCAGGCAGACCGCCGACGATGTTGACGTTGAGATTGGGTTCGGCGATGTCGAGGCACAAGAAGTCGTAGGCACGCCGCGCGGCGAACACCGAGTAGGTGGATGCGAACGGGATCAGGCCGGTCTCGGCCATGCCGGCGGCGGCACCGAGGAGCAGCTGCTCGGCCATGCCCATCTGGAAGAAGCGCTCGGGCATGGCCTGGGCGAGGATGTGCATGTCGGTGTACTTGGCGAGGTCGGCGCTGAGGCCGACGATCCGCGGGTCGGCTTCGGCGGCACGCACCAGCGCATGTCCGAATGGTGCTGTCGCCGTGCGTTGACCGGGATCGACGAACGACGCGATCATCGCGGAGGTCTTGAGTTTGGGTGCTGCGGTGGTCATGTCAGGCCTTCGGGGTACTGGTGGTGGAGAAGCGGTCGGTGAGCTGATCGCGGCAGATCTGCCATTCGTGTTCCTCGATGCGCATGAAGTGTGCTTTTTCGCGGTTCTCGAGAATGGTCGCGCCGTAGCCCACCCGGGTGTCGCAGATGACGATGGACGGCGTGCCGCGCGGAGTTGCGCGGGCGGTCACATCGTCGAACGCATCGAGCAATGCCTCCGGTTCGTTGCCGTTGACGCGGCGGACGTACCAGCCGGCGGCCTGCCACTTCTGTTCCACCGGTTCGATGTTCAGCACGCCGGACGTCGGGCCGTCGGCCTGCAGTGCGTTCATGTCGACCATGGCGATCAGGTTGCCGAGTTGGTGATGGTGGGCGCCCATCGCGGCTTCCCAAGTCGATCCCTCGTCGAGCTCGCCGTCGGACAGGAAGTTGAAGACGCGAGACTCCGAACCCTGGTGTCGCAGGCCGAGGGCCATCCCGACCGCGACGGTCAGCCCGTGACCGAGCGATCCCCCGGAGATCTCCATACCCGGCGTGTAGGAGGCCATTCCGGACATCGGCAACCGGGAGTCGTCCATCGCGTAGGTGAGCAACTCCTCGGTCTCGATTATCCCCGCGGCGGCCAGCGCCGCGTAGAGGCCGATCGCATAGTGACCGGTGGACAGCAGGAACCGGTCGCGCTCCGACCAGTGCGGGTCGTCGGCGCGGTAGCGGAGATGGTCGCCGTAGACCGTGGCCAGGATGTCGGCGGCGCCGAGCGCCTGTCCGACGTAGCCCTGTCCCTGCACTTCGCCCATGTCGATGACGTGGTGGCGCATCCGGTAGGCGAAGTCGGCGACGACGCGCCGACGCTCGGAGAGGGATTGGGCGGTAAGGGTTTTGGTGGTCGAGGTGACAGTCATAGCAATTCCTTGGCAGGTTCAGGGACGAAAGGGCGGTCGGCGGCGTTTCGCTCGGCTTCGGCAGCCAGGCGACGCTCCTCGGGCCCCCACGTTTCGCGGGTCGACAGGGCAGCGACGAGACCGATGGCCGCATACAGCGCGAACAGCAGCGCCGGACCGATCCAGCCGAGCCAGACGAACAGCAGGGTCGTGATGAACGGGGTGAAACCGGCGACCATGGCCGAGATCTGGTATGCCAGTGATGCTCCCGATGCACGTCGAGCAGCGTCGAAGAGCTCGGGGAACCAGGCACCCTGGGCACCGGCCAGCGCGTTCTGGCAGACGGCGTAGGACAGGATGATGGTGGCGCCGATGAACAGGATCAATCCGGTGTTGACGAGTAGGAACATCGGTATCGCGAAGATCACCGCGAAGGCGCAGACGCAGATGTAGACCGGGCGTCGACCGATCTTGTCGGTCAGCGTCGCCCAACCGACTGTCGCACCGATGCCGATTGCCGAGGCGATGCACAGTGACGTGAGGGTCTCACTCTTGGAGGCCAGATCCTCGTTGTGCAGGTAGGAGATCATGTAGGTGATCGAGACGGCGTAGCCGGCGGTTTCGGCGATGCGGAGCCCGATGCCGCGCAGGATGTCGCGCCAGTCGTGTTTGATCGACTCGACGATCGGCGACTTCTCGACCTTGCCGGCGTCCTTGACCTCTTCGAAGACCGGCGACTCGGGGACCTTCGCCCGGATGATCAGGCCGACGATGACGAGCACGATGCTGGAAAGGAACGGGACTCGCCACGCCCAGTCGCCGGCGAGGTGCACGCTGCCGAGGAACACGAGGTTGGCGAGCAGTAGACCGACGGGGAAGCCTGCTTGCACGATGCCGGTGTAGCGACCCTTCTTGCGCCACGGTGCATGTTCGTAGCTCATCAGGATCGCGCCGCCCCATTCGGCGCCGAACGCGAGGCCCTGGATGATGCGCACCACGACGAGCAGGATCGGGGCGATCACGCCGACTTGGGCATAGGTCGGCAGCAGGCCGATGGCGAAGGTGGCCAGTCCCATCAGGATCAGGGAAGCCACCAGTACCGGCTTGCGGCCCACCCGGTCGCCGAGGTGGCCGCCGATGACACCGCCGATCGGACGGGCAGCGAAACCGACGCCCAGCGTGGCGAATGCCGCCAGAGTGCCGGCAACCGAGCTCTGCCCGGGGAAGAACGCCGTGCCGAAATACAGGGCGGCCGCAGTTCCGAAACCGATGAAGTCATAGGTCTCGATCACCGCACCGACCGAGGAACCGACGGCGACACGTCGCGCATCGGGCGATCCATTCACAGGTCCGCGCATCTGGAGTGCTGATGTCGTCACCTCGCACCCCTCCTTCGAGTAGTGGGTCAAGTGTTTCAGGGGATGTTGGGCCTCAACAAGAAAGAGTGTGACTCACGACACGATCACTGTCAACAGTCGACGGTTGCCGGTTGACCGTTGCCGGTCAACGACATACTGTGGTCCACATCACGGCAGATAGAGGAGAGCTCAATGGTCAGCACGCGACTCGGTTGTTCGACGATCTCGTTTCGTCGGCTCGACCTGGGTGCGGCGTTGGCCACCATCGCCGATCTGGGATTCAGCGAGGTCGATCTCGGCTCTCTGCCGGGGGTGTGCGAGCACGTCCCGCTAGATCTGGACCGACCCGCCCGGTCGCGCGTTGTCGCCGCAGTCCGCGCCAACGGTCTGGCGGTTCGCTCCATCAACGCCGACATCGGTGACCTGAATCGCCCGATCTCCGCCGGTGAGACCGCACAACGTCGACGCCACCTCGAAGAACTACTCGCGCTTGCCGCCGACGTCGGCTCGATGGCCGTCGTGCTGCCCAACGGTGCTTTGTCCCGAGCGCCGATTCAGTCCCTCACCGCTGACCTCGATCTGGTCGCAGCGGAGCTCACCGCGGCCGCTGCGGTTGCCGAAACCCACGGTGTCGGGTTGTGGACGGAGTCGCTGCACGTGCTCCGGTTGTGCTGCACGGTGCAACGGGCGACCGCGCTCGCCGAACGGTTGGCCGGCAGCACCGTGGGCCACGTGCTCGATGTCAGCCACGTCGTCGCCTCGGGCGCGCACCTCGCCGAGGCGATCGCCGCGCTGGACGAACGCATCGAACACGTGCATCTGCGGGACGCGACTCGAGGAGAGCCCGGCGACGATTCGGATCCGCTCCGGCCCGGAAACATCAACCTGAGTATCGGTCGAGGTGAGGTCGACTTCGACGCCGGGCTGCGCGCGCTCGGCGACAGCGCATTCACCGGGCACCTCACGCTCGAACTGGAAACCCACGACATCGACGACCGCGTCCGCCCAGCAGTCACGGCCGCCGCAGCCCGCACCATCGAGGCACTTCTCGACACGCACCTGCCCACCAATTGACCCGCAACAACAGGAGATGAGATACAGCATGAGCACCCAACGAACCGCCGTCATCACCGGCGCCGCCTCGCAGGCCGGACTCGGCCGCGCCACTGCCGCCCGCTACGCCGAAGACGGCTGGGGCATCGTCATTCTCGACCTCGACGGGGAGGCGTCGGCCAAGGTCGCCGCCGAGATCGGTAGCACCTACGACGTACCGGCCTTCGGCCACGAGATCGACGTCGCGAGTGAGGAATCCGTCACCCGCGCCCACGCCGCCGTCGCCGGCGAAGTCGCCTCCGGTGCACTCCCCGCGGTCGGGGCGGTCGCCAACATCGCCGGCATCACCTCCCCGGTGCCCTTCCTCGAGACCACCCTCGACCTGTGGAACAAGGTCATGGCAGTCAACGCCACCGGCACCTACCTGGTCACCAAGGCCTTCGTGCCTGCCATGATCGACAACGGCTGGGGCCGCATCGTCAACATGTCTTCGGTGTCCGCACAGCGCGGCGGCGGCGTCTTCGGCAAGGTCCCCTACTCGTCGGCAAAAGCCGCCGTCCTCGGCTTCACCAAAGCCCTCGCCCGCGAACTCGGTGATACCGGTGTCACCGTCAACGCCGTCACCCCAGGTGCTGCCGACACCGCTATCCGCGTCGGCAGCACCGCCGAGGACGAGGCCGCCATCGCCGCCGGTATCCCCCTGGGTCGCGTCGCCACGACCCGCGAGGTCGCCTCGGTCATCACCTTCCTGTCCTCGGAGGATGCCTCATACCTCACGGGCACCACCATTGACATCAACGGCGGCAGCCATATGCACTGAGTCTGCGGGCGATGGGCGGCGGTTGCGGCCTACCGGGTCTCGGCATCCTCCCGCTTCGGCAGCACCCACCCTGCGCGGGGGAAGTGGCAGGTGTAGCCGTTGGGCTGCTTGAGCAGGTAGTCCTGATGCTCCGGCTCGGCTTCCCAGAAGGGCGCTTGCGGCTCGATGGTCGTCACGGCCTTCCCGGGCCACAGGCCCGACGCGTCGACGTCGGCGATCGTGTCCCGCGCGACCCGCTCCTGCTCCGGGCTCAACGGGAAGATCGCGGACCGATAGCTGGTACCGACATCGTTACCCTGACGATCCTTGGTGCTCGGATCGTGGATCTGGAAGAAGAACGCCAGAACGTCTCGGTACGTCGTCTCCGACGGATCGAACACGATCTCGACCGCCTCGGCATGACCGGGATGGTTGCGATAGGTGGCGTGCTCGTTGCTTCCGCCGGTGTATCCGACCCTGGTGTCCAGCACGCCGGGTTGGCGGCGGATGAGATCCTCCATTCCCCAGAAGCAGCCGCCGGCGAGGACCGCCGTCTCGGCGCCGGGGCGACGCGTGATCTGTCCGGTGTCGATGGTCATGATGCATCCCTCTCGGTCGTGGTGTCGGTCGGGTCGTCGGTGGTGTCGAACAACTCACGGTAGGCGCCGTAGCCCTCCGCATCGAGATCCGAGGCCGGGATGAACCGCAGCGCTGCGGAATTCATGCAGAAGCGTTGTCCGCCTGCGTCGCGCGGGCCGTCGTCGAATACGTGTCCGAGGTGGCTGTCGGCGCCTGCGGAACGGACCTCGGTGCGTCGCATCCACAGCTTGCGGTCCGACTTGGTGGTCACCGCGTCGGCCTCGATCGGCTTGGTGAAACTCGGCCAACCCGTTCCACTGTCGTACTTGTCGGTCGAGGAGAACAGCGGTTGTCCCGAGACGACATCCACGTAGATGCCCGGCTCGTGGTTGTCCCAGTACTCGTTGTGGAATGCCGGCTCGGTGCCGTCCTGCTGGGTGACGCGATATTGAGCGTCGGTGAGGGCGCTCACGGTCTCGGTTGTCTTGCGGTACTCGTTGGTCACATTTCCTCCTGTCGGCGCCGCTGGCTGCGGCGACACCCTTTCCAACAACGGGGTCGCCCGATTTGGTCCCGGCCCTTCGAAGGGCGATGACATTTGTCAGCGCGAATCGATGATTGCGCCCACTACCTCCCCTGATGCCGTCCGACGATGCTGACAAGCATGCGAAACAGACACAGCACCAGGTTCGACGTCGAACTCGGCCGGCACCCGACACCGCGGTCGACGGTCATCGCCGCCCGCGGACTCCGGCGCACCTACGGCCGGGGCGCCACGGCGTTCGAGGCGGTCCGGGGCGTCGACATCGACGTCCGCGAGGGCGAGGTGTTCGCCCTACTCGGCACCAACGGCGCAGGCAAGACGTCGACCTTCGATCTGCTCGAGGGGCTGACCGCACCGACGGCGGGACACGTCGAGGTGTTCGGGCTCGATCCCCTCCGCAACCGCACCCTCGTCCGCCCCCAGGTCGGCATCATGCTGCAGTCCGGTGGCCTGCCCGCCGAACTGACGGTCGCCGAGACCCTGCAGATGTGGCGCGGCACGTGTTCGCGCCCGATGACCGTCCTCGACGCGCTGGCCAAGGTCGACCTCACCGATCGAGCCGACGTGCGGGTGGGTTCGCTGTCGGGTGGCGAGAAGCGTCGCGTCGACCTCGCCTGCGCGCTGCTCGGGCAACCCCGACTGCTCTTCCTCGACGAACCGACCACCGGCCTGGACCCCGAGAGCCGACGGCAGACATGGAAGCTCTTGTCCGAACTCAAGTCCGACGGCGTCACGATCGTGTTGACCACCCACTACCTCGATGAGGCCGAAGCGCTCGCCGACCGCATCGCGATCATGCACCGCGGCGAGATCTCCCGGCGCGGGACCCTGCGCGAGATCGTCGACCACCACCCGGCGCGTATCGCTTTCGACCACCCCGGCCTGATGCTGCCCGACCTCCCCGATGCAGTCGTCGACACCGGCGCGCGCGTCACCATCGCCACCCATCATCTGCAGACCCACCTCGACACGCTGTTGACCTGGGCGCGCGAACACCGCGTTGCCCTGCACGGCCTCGAAGCCCGGGCCGCATCACTCGAATCGGTGTTCCTCGACATCGCAGAGGGCACCGATGACACCAGGCCGACCATCACTGCGACACCGATCGGAGCGCACCGATGACCACCACTACCCGCACCGGATCCGTCGACCCCACCGGCAGGCGTCGGCCCCTCATCGCACTCGCGACCGCCGAGTTCCGTCAGTTCTGCCGCAACAAGACGCTCGTCACGATGGGCACCCTGTTCCCCATCGGGATTCCGCTGGCGACATTGTTCATCGCCCGTCGCGAAGCGGATGTCACGGCGACCGTCGCCGCCACGACCCTCGAACTGTTCGCCTATGCGGCGCTGCTGTTCGTGCAGTACTACTCCGTGCTGTCGATGGTCACGACGCGGCGCGGCGAGGGGGTGCTCAAACGCCTGCGCACCGGCGAGGCGGCCGATTGGCAGATCCTCACCGCTCCGGCCGCACCGGGGATTGCATTGACCGCCCTCGGCGCGGCCGTCGTCGCCGGCGTGGTCTACGGATTCGGCGCACCCGCACCCGTCAACCCGATCCTGATCGCCGTCGCACTGATCGCCGGCGTGGTCCTGTTCTCGGTACTCGCACTGGCGACCAGTGCCGTCACGAAGAACGCCGAGGCCGCCCAGATCACGTCGCTGCCGGTGATGGTGCTCGCCACCATCGGGCTCGGGTCGATTCGCTCGATCCTCCCCGACGGCCTGGCCACCCTCGCCGGCTGGACGCCGTTCGCCGCGATATCGGATCTGGTCTCCCTGGGCGCCACGGGCAAGACGGTGATGGCGTCGTCGACCGACGCGGCCCTCGACTTCGCGGGCACCTTCGGCGAGATCGAGCAGCCGCTTGCCACACTGGTCCTATGGTCGGCTCTGGCATTCGCCCTCACCTCGACGAGCTTCCGGTGGGACGATCGCGGGTGACGGCGGTGACGGGCTGGTGGCGCGGACTGTCCGGGCCGGAACGATTCCGGCTCTACACACGCCTCACGTTGCAATCCGCCATCCTTGCGGTCGCCGTCATCCTGGCCGTCACCACCGCACGCGCGTGGGCGACGCCCGGGGTGCTGATCGCCGGCGCCGCCGCGCTGCTGGCCGTGGAGGCCCAGCCCGAGTTCGCCACGATCGGCCGCGGCCGGAAGCGTCGATGGATGCTGCCCACCGCGACCGCCGTACTCGTCGCGATGTGGCTGGGTTACGCCATCGCCGCCCGCGTGTTGTCGGACGAGGCCGACGTCGACGCCGCCCGCAGCGCGGGCATCTACGTCGCGATGCTCGCCGCGCTGTCGATCGCCCCATTCGTCCGGCACAGCTGGTGGATCGCTCTCGGCCTCAGCGTCGCGACCGGGGTGGCCTTCGGCGCCCACCCTGGTGGGATGCTGCTGGTCGCCGGGATCACCTTCCTCGTCGCCGTCTTCCTCGTCGGCACCACATTGTTGACCCGCTGGGCCATCACCATCGTCGACGACCTCGAGCGTGCCCGCGTCGTCGAAGCGAAACTGCGAGTGGCCGAGGAACGTCTGCGATTCTCCCGCGACCTGCACGATGTCGTGGGTCGCGGATTCTCGGCGATCGCGGTGAAGAGTGAACTGGCATCGACACTTCTGCGGGCGGGTGCCGCCGACCGTGCGACCACCGAGGTCGAGGAGATCAAGACCCTGGCCGTCGAATCGATGGATCAGATGCGCGCGCTGGTCCGCGGGTACCGCGACATCAACCTCGACGGCGAGGTCGCCGGCGCCCGATCACTGCTGTCCGCCGCCGGATGCGAGCTCACCGTCGAGGGCGATCCGTCGGCGGTGCCTGCCGAGTTCCATGAGGTCGCCGCGTGGGTGGTCCGCGAGGCGACGACGAACATCGTCAAACACTCGTCGGCGACGTCGGCCACCATCACCATGGGATCGTCCGGAATGACGTTGAGGAACAACGGGGTATCGTCGGTCGCGACCGACGCAACCGCCGGCGCCGACGAGCGATCCGGACTGCGGGGGCTGGCCGAGCGGCTCGCCCAGGTGGGCGCGCACATCGAGCATTCCTCGACCGCCGACGGGTTCGTGCTCGAGGTGAGGTGGGAGGACGCATGATCCCGGTGTTGCTGGCCGACGACGAGACCCTCATCCGAGCGGCGATGGCGACGATGCTGGATCTCGAGGACACCATCGACGTCGTCGCCCATGTGGGTTCGGGTGAGGAACTCGTCGAAGTGTGGCAAGCCCGTGCCGACGCGGGTGACGATGTCGCGGTCGCACTGATCGATCTGCAGATGTCGGGAATCGACGGGATCGACACGGCCACAAAGATACTGGAGATCACCCCCGACGCCGGCATCGTGATCGTGACGAGCCACGGCCGTCCCGGCTACCTCAAACGTGCCCTCTCCGCCGGGGTCCGCGGATTTCTGCCCAAGACCGCGTCGGCGGCCACCCTGGCCGAGGTCGTCTCCACAGTGCACGGCGGAAGTCGTTATGTCGATCCCGAACTCGCCGCGGAGGCCATCAGTGCTGGTGAAACCGTCCTGACCGCACGTGAGGCCGATGTCCTGGAGTACGCCCTCGACGGTGCAGCCGTCGACGAGATCGCCACCCGCGCACATCTCTCGCCGGGCACGACCCGCAACTACCTGTCGTCGGCGATGGCCAAGCTCGATGCAGCCAATCGCTACGAGGCCGCGCGCAAGGCACGCGAGTTGGGCTGGATCTGAACGGTTCCGGGCCGCTGACCTCGACATCTGACATTTGTCATCACGGCCGGGCACGGAAAGTCATCGCCGATCGATGACTCCGCGTACTACTGAGAATTCGGCACAACGAGCAGTGTCGAAGGCATGGAACAACACACGAACACGTTGCCCCGACTGATCAGCATCGACGACTTCTTCGCACCGCCGCGCCGCACCGGCGCGACCATCTCACCGGATGGCACGCGGATCGCCTTCCTCGCTCCCCGCGGCGACCGGCTCAACATCTGGGTACAGGACCTCGACTCCGATGACGAGCCACAGTGCGTCTCGGCGGACGAGACTCGAAGCGTCCGCAATCACCGGTGGACCGACGACCCGCGGTGGCTGCTCTACCTGCAGGACACCGGTGGAGACGAGAACTGGCACGTCTTCCGCGTCGACCTGGAGGCCCCCGGCGCACCTACGGTCGACCTCACCCCGCACCCCGGGGCACGAGCCGTCGGACTCGAACCGGCGCCCGGACGACCGGGCGTGATGACCCTGCTCCTCAACGCCCGCGACGTGAGCGTGTTCGATCTGTACGAGATCCACGTGGCATCAGGCGAACTCACGCTCGTTGCGGAGGGCCCTGGGGTGGGAAAGGCCTGGGTGCCAGGCCGTGACGGCGAACTCTATTGCACGGCCATCACCGAGGATCGCCGCTTCGAGATCTCCCGCCGCGACCCGGTCAGCGGGGCCCTCACCCCGATCATCTCCTACGACGGGGACGACAACCCGTACGGCGTCACGGTCGCGACGATGACCCCCGACGGCACCGGTATGTGGATCAGCACCAACCGCGATCGTGACCGGACCCGACTTGTCCGGGTCGACCTCGCCACCGGCGCCGAGACAGAGGTCGACAGTCATCCCACGCTGGAACTCGACGCCGATCGTCGTGCCGTGGCGGACATGTCGTCCCCACTCATCCGGGACCGCGCCACCGATGAGCTCATCGGCGTCCGCTATCTCGGTGAGCGCCAGGTCATCCACGCTCTCGACGCCGACTTCGCCGACGTACTGGCCGAACTCGAGACGCTGTCCGACGGTGACATCGGCGAACTGTCGTCGGATCTGGACGGCCGGCGGTGGGTTGTCAGCTTCACCCACGATCGCGACCCCGGGGCCACCTGGCTGTACGACCACAGCACGGGCGAACGCCGATTGCTCTTCCGTCCGTTCCCGCATCTCGACCCCGAATCGCTGGCACCGATGGTGCCGGTGACCATCACGGCGCGTGACGGACTGGATCTGCCCTCCTACCTGACTCTGCCGGTGGGCGTCGAGCCGACCGACCTTCCGATGGTGCTGCTGGTCCACGGCGGACCGTGGTACCGGGACTCCTGGGGATACCAGCAGGTCGTGCAGATGCTCGCCAACCGCGGATACGCGGTGCTGCAGGCCAACTTCCGCGGGTCCATCGGCTACGGCAAGGCGCACACGCAGGCAGCGATCGGCGAGTTCGCCGGCGCCATGCACAACGACCTGCTCGACGCCGTCGACTGGGCGGTCGCGCAGGGATACGTCGATCGCGATCGGGTCGCCATCTTCGGCGGCTCCTACGGCGGATACGCCGCACTCGTCGGCGCCGCCTTCACACCGGAGGTCTTCGCCGCGGCCATCGACTATGTCGGCATCTCCGATCTCGAGAACTTCATGAACACCCAACCCGCGTTCCTCGGCGCCGGCATCGCGAACAACTGGTACCGCTACGTCGGCGACCCGAACGTCCCCGAGCAGGCCGCGGACATGCGGGCACGATCGCCGATCAGTCGTGTCGGCAACATCGTCCGGCCGCTGATGGTCGCACAGGGTGCCAATGACCCGCGGGTGGTGAAGGCGGAGTCCGACACGATCGTCGCAGCACTGGCCGAACGTGGGGTCGACGTCGACTACCTGGTCGCCGACGACGAAGGACACGGATTCGTCAACCCCGAGAACGAGATCACCCTCTACCGCACCGTCGAGCGTTTCCTCGCTCGCCACCTGGGAGGACGGACAGCATGATCGACCAGAACCAAAACCAGAGCCAGAGCCAGAGCCAGAGCCACATCGTCGCGCAACAACTCGGCGGCACCACCGGAATGATCTACACCGCCGTTCCCATCGTGGTGTTCGTGATCGCGAACAGCATTGCACCACTGCCGATCACGATCGGCGTGGCGATTGCCGTCGCCGTCGCGATCGCCGTACTGCGCGTGGTCCGTGGCGAACAACTGATGACCGCCCTCGGCGGTGTCTTCGGGGTCGCCGCCGCCGGCGCGGTGGCCGCCGCGACCGGCTCCGCCGACGGATATTTCCTGATCGGTATCTGGGCGAGTCTGGCAGGCGCCGTCATCACCGGCGCCTCGCTGATCGCCCGCCGACCGCTGACCGGGCTGCTGTGGAATGCGTTGCACGGCAACAAGCACCCGTGGCGTCAGGATCGTCCGGTGCTGCGCGCCCACGACCTGGCCACCCTCACATTGACGGTGCTGTTCGCCGCACGGTTCGTTGTGCAGCAACAGCTCTACGATGCCGACGCCACCGGCTGGCTCGGGGTGTCCCGCATCGGCATGGGATTCCCGTTGCTGGCACTGGCTCTCGTGGTGGTTGTGTGGGCGTTCCGCCGGTCCTCGAAGCGACTGACCGACGACGGCGAACACACCGCTCAGATCGCCGACTGAATCCGCTCGACAACACGCAGGGTGGCCAGCGTCCGGGCATGATCGGACGCCGTATCCCCCGAGGTGTCCACGAGGTCCGCAAACCGGCGGACCTCGTGGACCATGTTGTTGGACGGCCCGTCGAAGGTGTGGTCGCTGACGGTTCCGTCGAGCAGCGCCACCCGCGCCGACGTCGGCTGCGCGACATGCTCGAAGGTGAGCGTGCCGAGTTCGCCCTGGATCTCGTTGACCCGACCGGACGCGGTGATCTTCGAATATGACAGATCGACGACCAAGCCACCGTCGAAGGTCGCCAGCACCGCACCGGCACCGTCGGCGCCACCGGGGATGGGGATCGACGCCGCGACGACCCGCTCGGGTTCGCCGAAGAGCGTGACCATCGCGGCCACCGTGTAGACACCGAGGTCGAGCAGGGCACCGCCGGCCATCGCCGGGTCGAAGATGTTGACGCGTTCACCGGCGAGCACCTTGTCGTACCGGGCGGAACGCTGGCAGTACGCCAGGGATGCACGCCGCAGAGTGCCCAGTGCCGGGAGAAGTCCGGCGAGGTCGGCCATCCCGGGGTCATAGCAGTTGCGCATCGCCTCGAGCAGGATCACACCGGCCGACGACGCGGCATCGGCGAGCTCGACGAACTCCGCGCTCGTCGGTACCGCAGGCTTCTCCACGAGCACATGTTTGCCCGCGTCGATCGCCTGTCGGACCTGGTCGCCGTGAGCGCCGTTCGGCGAGGCGATGTACACGCCGTCGACCTCGGGGGACGCCAGGAGCGCATCGAGATCGGAGACCGAGGACGCGAGCCCGGTGTCGGCAGCGAACGCCGCGGCTCGTTCCGGATCGCGGGAGTATGCCGTCGTCACGTCGACGGTCGGCACGGAAGCGGCGGCGTCGAGGAACGAGCGGGTGATCGTGCTGGTACCGATGGTCGCCATGCGGATCATGAGGATCATTCTGCCCGCACAGGTGGGCAAGCGTGAACGGTACGGTGAGGCATGACCGCATCGACATGGGGCCCGATCACCCAGACAGCGTGGGTGGTCGAGGAGATCGAAGCAACCGAGCGCTTTCTATCGCAGCTGTGCGGCGCAGGCGAATGGACCCGGATGCCCGACATCGAATTCGGCGACAACTGCACCTTTCGCGGCCAACCTGCCGACTTCACCGCGCACATCTCACTGTCCTACATCGGCGAGATGCAGCTCGAGTTGATCCAGCCACGGCGCGGCGAGAGCATCTACACCGAGTTCCTTCGCACCGCCGGTCCGGGCATCCACCACATCTGTTTCGAGCCGCAGAACCTCGACGACGCGGTGTCCGACGCCGCACGCTCCGGTGTCGAGGTGATCCAGAGCGGAGACATGGGTGGCGCGATGCGATTCGCCTACCTCGACGCCGGGCAGGCAGGGGTGCCCTGCGTCGAACTCGCCGAGATCGGGCCGGACATGCGGGCCTTCTACCGCCACGTCAAGGATCGATCGTCGAGTTCGTCACCGTCACGGTGACTAGTCCCCGCCCAGTCGCGTGACCAGACCCCGATCCCCATCCACCCGCACCCGGTCGCCGGTCTCGAGCACTTGAGTGGCCACCAGAGTGTTGACGACGCAGGGCAATCCGTACTCGCGGGCCACCACAGCGCCATGTGACACCGAACTGCCGATATCGGTGACCAGCGCGGCGATCACGGTAAAGTACGGCGTCCACCCCACGTCGGTGACCGGAGCGACCAGGATCTCGCCGCGCCGCAGCTCACGCGCGTCGACAATCGACTTCGCGACGCGCACCACTCCCTCCACCGTTCCCCGGCCGGCGGGCCGACCGGCGATCGCATCGCCTGCGTCACCTCGCTGCGGCGGTGTCACGAGCGGGGACGGCCGCCCCACCGAGACGTCGTCGAACTCGAGGGAGTCCTGGAATGCCAGCGCTTCTCGACGTTTCACGGCGCTGTGCACCAGTCCGGCGACATCGTCAGTACCGACGAGGCGGTGCAATTCCGCGCGGTCGAAGAAGTAGACCAGATCGGCGTCGGGCAAGCGTCCCGACCCGGCCAGCACCTCACCCAGGTGGCGGTAACCCAGTTTGAGGCGGTGCGCCATCAGCGCCATCTTCGATTTCGTCTGCTCGCGCCCGCGAGCGCCACTCTGCGCCCACCGGGCGAGAAGTCGGACAGTCGATGACCGGGGTGCCGCCACCTCGACGGCGCTCGGCCCGTTGTCGACCGGATCGAGCGCTGAGCGCAACATGACCTGCATCATCGCGCCCAGACCGCCAGGGTCTTCGGCCCAGGACGGGTCACGCATGCACAGCTCGCGGTAGCCGCGATGTCCGTGACGACTCAAGAACTGCCGCAACGCACTACCGCCTGCGCCACCGGCGGCGCGCAACTCGGTGACCGCGCCCTCGGGTAGGGCAGACAGGAACTTCTCGGTGGCCGCAGCATCGGCGGCGACGGTGTGCACCACCGCGTCGAGTTCGGAGAGCATGAGCGCGCTTTCGACGTCGGTTGCGCCGGCCATCAGCCGACTCGCCTCGGCCCGGCCATCGTCCTCACCGCGTCCGTCCTTGATCGCCTGCCTCATCAGCACGCTTTCGAGAACATTGGCCGCGACCGCTGCGCGAGACGACGACCGCACATGCGTCAGGGTGATGTCGCAGTACTGCTCGACACCGGATTCCAGCTGCTGCATGACAACTCGTGGGTCATCACCGGTCGGTATGCGGAAAGCGGCGATCTGCTCGTCCATCCGGCGGATCGCCGGGCCCGCAGACAGCGCGTGCGTGCTGAGCCGGACCGTGTTGCCCAGCTTACGGATGAACGGTTGCGGCGGCTTGGGTTTCAGCTCGTCGATCACCCGGCCACAGATCGACGTGGAGAACTGCTCCAGGGAGTTGCCCAAGATGCCCGAACTCAGGGCCGTGCCCTCGGTCAGGTTGAGGAACATGTGCCCGTAGAAGTAGCCGACCTGGAGCCACGGCTTCTCGTAGCTCTCCTGTGCCCGCGCCACCACTTGGATGGCCTGCATCGCGTAGTCGATGGCGTAGCCGGATACCGACGCGGTCAGCGGGCAGAAGGCCCCCGGCATCATCTCGCCGATATTGCAGCGCGTGTACACGTGATCGGCACCCGCAAGCGGCGAGTCCATCTCGTTGAGATCGGCAGGCAGAGTGGTGATCGGCCGCGCCTGCAGCCACCACAGCTTCCCGGATCGGTCGATCGCCCATTCGAGATCCATCGGCCTGCCCCAATGCTCAGCAGCGCGTAGGGAATCGGAGCGGATCTCCGCGATCTGGGCCGGCGACAAGACCGGCATTGCACCCATCTCGCTGATGACCGCTGTGCCGCCTGCGTCCAGGACGATGTGGTCGGGCGAGGCCGTACCGTCGACGAGCGCTTCGCCGAGGCCTGGGACGGCGTCGATCACCATGAGGTCGCGCCGGCCGGTTGTCGGATCCGCGGTGAACACCACGCCGGCACTGCGCGCGTCGACCATCCGTTGGACCACCAGATGCATGGTGGCGCCAGGTTGTCCGCGGTAGGACGAGGCTCGTCGAGAATGTACGGAAGCGGCGCACTTGCGCACGGCCGCGGCGAAGTCGTCGACGGACTCGACGCCGAGCACCGTGTCGTATTGCCCCGCGAAGGACTGGTCCTCACCGTCTTCCCCGACTGCCGAGGACCGGACAGCGACGGCGGCCGACTCGGCTACGGTCATCTGGGAGAACCGTTCCGTCACCCCGTCGAGGGAGCCCTGTGCAGAAGCGTCGGCGATGACGAATCCATCAGGCACCGAGAGCCCGATGCGTCGCAGTTCTGCGAGTCCCGCTGCCTTGCCGCCGAAGCGGTCGTCGGCGATGTCATCGAGTTCGATCGTTGTCGGTGCCATGTCGATCACCGCAACGCGTCCACGATCTCGGCGAGCGCGTCGACGGCGATCGGGCCGGGCTGATACAGGCAGATCCGGTCGGACACACCGTCGACGCGGTCGCGGATGTGCGCGGCCACCTCGGCGGGGGTTCCGCACGCGGCGATGGTGTGCAGTATCTCGTCGTCGATCAGCGTGGCCATCTCCTGCCAGCGACCCTGCTTGGACATCGTGTTGAGTTCCGGCTGCAGGTCGCCCCAGCCATGGGCGTCGAGCACCGGCCGGTATGCGGGGGTGGAGCCGTAGAACGCCAACAGCATTCGGGTCGAGGCGTGGTCGTCACCGACCGACACGATGATCTCGGGCACCACTTCGAAGTCGTCCTCGCTACGCCCGGCGGCCGCCAGCCCTGCACGAACGCCCGGCATCGTCGCCTCGTGCAGGAATCGTTTCGTCCCGAACGGCATCACCAGCAGTCCGTCGGCCACCTCCGCGGTGGCCCTGGTCATCCGCGGGCCCAGCGCGCCGAGATAGATCGGCGGCGGGCCGTAGGGGTTGGGCCCGGGCACAAACGTCGGCGTCATCAAGGTGTGTCGGTAGTATTCGCCACGGAAGTCCAGGCGTTCACCGTCGCTCCATGTCGCGAAGATCGCCCGCAGCGCCCCCACCATTTCCTTCATCCTGGCAACCGGGTGGTCGAACTCGACGCCGTAGCGCTTCTCGATCTGTGCGCGCACCTGCGTGCCCAGGCCCAGGATGAAGCGCCCCTCGGACAGCAGCTGCAGGTCGTTGGCCTGGTGCGCGAGCTGGATAGGGTTGCGGGGGAACGCGATCGCGACATTGGACATCACGTCGAGGCCCTTGACCGCCGACGCCGACACCAGCGGCGTGAAGACGTCGTGCGGGCCTTCGAAGGTGAATACACCGGAGGCCCCGGCCTCTTTGAGAACCCTCGCGCGGTCGACCGCATCGGTGGGATCGAACAGCGCTGTCATGATCTTCATGGCCGTGCCCCCTGGTCCGCCACATCGGTCCAGTCGAAGAGTCCCGACGGATGGTGCGGACCGATGACACCGTGCTCGAACAGCCCTGCCCCCTCACAGGTCCGACCGTCGGCCTCGGTACACACAGCTGTGGCGACGTGGTCGATGAGGCTGAACGGCGCTCTGGCCATCACTTCCGGGTCCGTCAGATCGAAGCTGACACGCTCGGCGAACGGCCCCTCCTTCCACGTGCCGTGTGCCCACGACGAGTCGCCACCGTATCCCGACCCGAATGCGATGGGCGCGAAAAGCTTCGACTCGACGTCGAGTTGTATCCGGTCCCCGGCACGGTTCATGAACTCGACATGGGCACCGTGGGGAATCCTTGTTCCGGGTGTGTAGTGGATGGTGACTCGTACTCCGTCGAGTTGTTCGATACGGCCGTCACGCCAGCGACGGGTGCAGTCGTAGAGGCTGCGGTGCCCATCGGGGTCCTCTTGCAGGATCATGAACAGCTGGTAGTCGTCGAAGGCCAGCGGCAGATAGAGCCACCACATCCCGCGGAACGCTGCGTCGGGTCGGCCCGACGGTTCTGCCTCACCGACCGGTCGGATACCCCAGGACCGATCGCGACTCGCCACGCTGGACTCATGATCGACCGCCAACCGCTCGCCGTCGACGTCGATCCAGCCCTCCCACGTGCCGACCTGAGCAAAGCGACACGCCTGCAACGTCACCCGTCGCTCGGTCAGCATCTCGTGCGGGCGCTCCAGAGCGGCGGGGAACAGACCTCGCCACGTCAGATCCGCCGAGATGCCTTCGGTATCGGCCAGGGTCAGGTGCATCTCCTGCAACGGCTCGACAACATCGAGACGGTAGCCGTTGACGCTCTGGTGGAGACGATCGTCATCGATGGCGTCGCTGAGGTGCACCGCGGTCTGCGTGTCGCCGCGACGGACGACGAAGTAGGCGTCCTTGACACCCAGGCGCGGGTAGTACCCGATTCCCGTCAGCGCCATGAAGCGGCCCTCGCGGTCGAGGACGTTGAAGTACGACCGATCGTAGAAATTCCGATCGGCGGTGGCCGGCCAAGAGATCGGTGCCGGCGTCTGGTGGATCGGGTACTCGTCGAGTGGGCTCAGTTGCACTGACTCTCCCTATAAATACGATGCATCCTGTATTGGAACTATGCTGTGGTCATGACAGCAGAAACACCCGGCGAAGGCAAGAGGTCTGTACCGTCGCCCGGCCGCCCCCGCGACGGCCGGATCGATGCCGCGATCATCACGGCCACCCGGGAGCTGATCCTCGAAACCGGATACTCGGCGCTGTCGTTATCGGCGATAGCCGCGCGCGCCGGAACCACCACGGCCGCCATCTACCGGCGATGGGCCGGCAAAGCCCAACTCGTGCACGAGGCGGTGCTGTCCGCCGAAGAGATCCCCACGTCGGATGGTTCCGGCGATATCCACACCGACATCCGGGCATTGGTCGAGACAGTCCGCGAAATGTTCGACAACCCGGAGGTTCGCATGGCGCTGCCCGGCCTGATCGCCGACACCGTTGCCGATCCCCAGGTGCACAGCATGATGATCACCCGACTGGCCGGCAATCTGGCCACCTTCGAATCCCGGTTCGGTCAGGAGCGCCGCGATGACGACCAGTTGCCCATGCTGGCCGAGGTCGTCGCGGGCACCGCGATCTTCCGCATCCTCATCCGCCGGGACGCCGCCCTCGACGATGCCTGGGTGGACGAGATGACCGAGCTGATCACCGAACGCTGGCCGTCCGGTCGGACGACCTAGTACTACCTCCCACGGCGTTCCGCGGAACGCTCACGCCGCGATCGGTTCGGTGCGCTCTCTGGCTTTGAGCGCCCAGATCGCATAGAGCACTTCGGTGGTGTATCCGAGGTCGAGGCGGCCACCGCCGACCGGCATGGTGGCGCCGACGGCGATGCGAGGGTCCGGGGTCCAGCCGGCGGGCGCAACGATGGTGGGCGCGCGTTCGATCACCGATCCACTCTGGCGGTGAAAGGTGAACTGTTGCCCACCTTTCGCGGTGATGGTGAACTCGCCGCGATGTAATGCGCGATGGTGGGTGCCGCACAACAAGATCAGATTGTCTGGATCGGTGGGGCCGCCGTCGGCCCACGACCGCACGTGATGGACGTGCAGGTGGCGGGTGCGTCCACAAGCCGGGTGCCGGCAGCACCGGTCACGCTGGGTCACGATCCGGATCAATGCGGCGGTCGGCGTCCGACGTTTGTGACCCCAGTTGAGAACGGCGCCGCGGCGGGTGGTGTGCACTTCGCGGACCGCCGCCCCGCAGCGCGCTTCATCGACCTCCACGTCGAACAACGCGGGCCCGTCATCGAGATGATCATCGGCCTGGTCGCCATCGTCGTCGACGATGTCCTGGCCGTGGGTGTGCACGAGGATCTCCGCACCGGGCGCGGTCTCGGGGATGTCGACGGCGCCGTGGAGGGTGTCGGCCATCGCGATCACCGCCGGGGCGATGTCGGCGGGCACATGGCGCCACAGATCGCGCTGCCGGCGTTTGACCTCGGCCGGCCCGAGGTCCTCGGCGTCGTCGGTGGCGGTCTCGTCGGGTTCGAGCGCGTTCCGCGGAACGTCGAGATCGTCTTCGGTGCGGGTCCGCTCGTACTCGGCCCGCACTGCACCCGCCAGAAACCTCGCACCATCGAGGGGGTTGAGCCGCAGGTTCACCGACAGCGAGCCGTCATCGTTCCATCGCCATCGACCCGACGACGCGATCACACCGGATTCCTGTTCTCCGGCGCCGCGATCGATGTGCCGCATCGACCGCACCAGCGCATCCACCTGTGCTGCGGTCGCACTCAGCGCCACGTTCAGCAATTCCTGCTGACGCTCCGGAGTGGCCACCCGAGTCAGTGCCCGCACCTTCGAATACGTGACCCGCCCGTCGGCGAATGACTGTGAGATCAGCGGGAGTTCGGTCAACGCGTGGGCAATCCTCAGATGGTCTTGCGCGGTCCGCAACGACAACCCCGTCCGCCACGACAGCCAATGCGCACACGACATCACCCCCTCACCGCTCCACGCGTGACGATTGTCGAACTCCACCAGCAACCCCATGAACCGCGCCGTCAGCGCCGCCATCTGTCCGGCATACCCGACCACCCGCTCGCGTAACTGACGATCCGACAACTCGCCGACCGGAGTCACGTCAAAGATGTTGGGCGACCGGGGCTCGGCCTCGGGCACAGACGGATCAATGGGAACGACAACGGTCATTTCAACCCCCGACAGGTCGAGCTGAATCGAATTACCTCAACGATATCGGTGACCACCGACAACACCGGCGTTCCGCGGAACGCCGTGGGCCCCTGGCGGGCCCAGATCGATTCGGACCGTCACCGGCGTCACTCCGAGTGCACGAACATTCATCGCGTTCAACCAGCGGAGCGGACGGAGACCACAGAACTCACGTTGCCGTACGAACGGATCATCGCCGACGAGTACCGTTGCCACACCCTCGATCCAGGTGAACCGGAGTCCGATCCGGAGCCGCACACGGACGTCTGGGTTCGCACGGATGTTGGCCACATACCCGGCACGAAGGCCGTGTTCGGCGACGAGCCAGAAGGTGTCGCCCACTCTCCCGTTGCCCACCGGCACGATGCGGGGTCGGCCGGTCCGTCGGCCAATCGTCTCGACAAGCGCAAAGCCGAACGGGACGAAACCGATCCGAAACAGCGCTCGCACCAACGGGTTCACACACCATCGCTGGACAAGTATCACCGCCCGGCGCTTCGTCGCAGGCGCGGCGACCGTCACCATCACATTGGCCACCATCACGCCCGTGATGATCAACGGCTGGATCTGGGACGCCGGCGCTGTCGGATCGACCGCCCACATCGCCCAACTCAGGCCCGCCACGACCACCGCACCGGAACCGACCCATCTGACCACACCAGCCATACGAACGTATGGTTCCATACGTGTGTATGGTTGTCCAGTGACCTCGATGCGCCGGCGCACACCGTTGACCGAAGCCGATCTGGGCGACGCCGTGCTCGCGGTGGCAGCCGAGCACGGACTGGCCGCCGCGACCATCCGGAACGTGGCGATGCACCTCGGTGTGTCGATCGGCGCAGTGCAGCATCACTTCCCGACCAAGGACGCGCTCTACATCTCGGCCTTCACCGCGCTTGTCGATCGCGTAGCCGAACGCATCGGTGCAGTCGGCCACGACACGGAGACGGCGTTGGAGGACATCCTCGTCGAACTTCTCCCGATCGATTCCCGGCGCCGGGCAGAAGCCCGGGTGATGATCGAATTCTCCGCTCTCGCAACCAGATCTCCGGAGTTGGCCGCGATCCAGGAAAGCACTCTGGGCCGGATCCAGGTCGGCCTTCGTGATGCCTTGCGCGCCCGCGGCGTCGACGCACCGGGCCTGCGCGCAACCGCACTCCTCGCGATGGTCGATGGGCTGGCGCTGCATTGGTCGAGCACGACCGGCGCCTACCCTCAGGAGGCGCTGGAGTCGGTGCTACGGGACCACCTGACTCTCATCCTCGGCTGACCGGGTGACCCTCCGTGTCGATCTGCTCCTGACTCGCAGCCCACGACGCGAGCAGCTTCAGCCCGTCGGCGGTGGGCGTTCCCGCGGCCGCGGTGTAGATGTTCAGGTACAACCCGGGCTCGGAGGGCAGTTCCATCCCCTCGAAGTCGAGGTCGAGCTGCCCGACCACAGGGTGGCGGAGCCGCTTACGTCCACTGCGATGGAACCGGACGTCTTGGGAGGCCCAACGTTGGCGGAAGAGCTCACTGCGCGTGGACAATTCACCGACGAGCTGGATGAGGGCCTTGTCGTTCGGGTTCCGACCGGCCTCGAGCCGTAGCATCGCGGCAGCATCCCTGGCGATCTGGTCGTAATCGACGAAGAACTCCTCGGCCTCCTCCGGATGCAGGTAGACGAATCGGGTGGTGTTCGCAGGTCGTCGAGGATCGGCGAGCACCGGCGAATAGAGTGCCCGCGCGAGCTGATTCATCGCGACGATGTCGTGACGACCGTTGCGCACCCAGGCCGGCGCGTCCGCGATGGCGTCGAGGACCTGTTGGATGGCCGGTCGCACTGTCGAGGCCGGGGTGCGGGCCCGGCGAGAACCGGCACCGGCCTGTGACTGGCGGGCCAGGGCGTAGAGGTGATCCCGCTCGGCCTCGTCGAGCTGCAAAGCGCCGGCCAGGGCGGCGAGCACACTGTCCGATGCACCGGCGAGGCTGCCGCGCTCCATCCGCACGTAGTAGTCGACCGAGACCCCCGCGAGCAGTGCGACCTCCTCGCGACGCAGACCCTTGACGCGACGGTTGCTGCCGTAGGCAGGCAAGCCCGCCTGATCGGGGGTGATGCGCGCGCGCCGCGAGCTCAGGAACTCGCGGATCTGAGTGCGCAGGTCGGTGGTACCCATGGACTCCAGGGTAGGCACGATGCCGCAGGCCAGGGAGGTACTGACAGTACCCGGAACGATGGTGACTCCCCACGCGCGCGGAATCGCGGTGCACTGGATGTCATGAAAGCCACCTACATGTACGGCGCCGGCGACGTCCGCGTCATCGATGTCCCTGATCCGACCCTGCAACTACCGACCGATGCCCTGGTCCGAGTGGTCCGCGCCTGTGTCTGCGGCAGCGACCTGCACCCATACCACTCCATGCCCGACACCCCCGCGGGCGCGCCGATGGGCCACGAGTTCATCGGCGTCGTCGAGGCCGTCGGCTCCGAGGTCACCACCGTCAGCGTGGGTGATTTCGTCATCTCGCCGTTCGTCGTATCGTGCGGGACCTGCGAGTTCTGCCGGGCCGGCCTGCAGACGTCGTGCCTGCGTGGCGGATTCTGGAGCGACGACGCCATCGGCACAGCCGGAGCGCAGGCCGAAGCCGTTCGGGTACCACTGGCCGACGGCACCCTGGTGAAGGCGCCGGTGGACGAGAACGCCGACGACGCTCTGTTGGCCTCGCTGCTCACCCTCTCCGACGTGTACGGCACCGGCTGGCATGCCGCCGTGCGCGGGGGCGTGACCAGCGGAAGTTCGGTCACCGTGATCGGCGACGGAGCGGTCGGCCTGCTGTCTGTGCTCTCCGCCCGTCAGCTCGGTGCCGAGCAGATCATCTTGATGGGCCGCCATCAGACCCGAACCGACCTCGGTCGGGAGTTCGGCGCCACCGAGGTTGTCGCAGCACGTGGCGACGAGGGCATCGAGCAGGTCCGTGACCTGACCGGGGGTCTGGGCAGCCAGGTCGTCCTGGAGGCCGTCGGACATCGTCCCGCCTACGATCAGGCGGTCGGCGTGGTCCGTGCGGGCGGTGTCATCAGCCGGGTCGGCGTCCCTCAGTACGACGATGCGCCGGTCGGCTTCGGCTCGCTGTTCGGCCCCAACGTCACGTTGACCGGCGGCCCCGCACCGGTGAGGGCCTACATCGATCAGCTCCTCCCGGCGGTGCTCGACGGCAGCGTCGTCCCGGGCAAGGTGTTCGACCGGACGTTGTCACTCGACGAGACACCCAAGGCGTACACCGCGATGGATGCCCGCGAGGCACTCAAGGTCGCGGTGCGGCCCTGACCGTCAGTCCTGCGGGTCGAGTCGGAACGTCTCGCCCGGTCCGTGCGGGGCGACGACAGTTCCGACGATCTTCGGGCCGTAGCGGTCGTATTTGAGGTGGTACGCGGCGTCCAGGGACGGATGCACGTCATCGTCCGGTTCCTGGAATGCCACGTCCTTCTCTACGCCGCCGGCCCGGATCCGACCGCGACCGCCGGCGAGGGCGCGCCGGAACCAACCGTTGTCCCGCCCGTATGCGGAGCGGATGAAGATGTGGTCGCCCGAGCGCACCGCCCAGATCGTGACGAACGGCCGCAGTGTGCCATCCGATCGATACGAAGACACCTGCAACTCGTCGGAGTCGCTGATCCGGTTGAGTTCATCGTCGGTCCACGTCATCGTCGACTGTCCTTCCGTGGGGTGTCTGACCACCGTAAGCGCAGATCTCGCGTGGTGGGAGGTACTCGCAGTACCTGGTACGACGAACACTCCTTCGTGAAGTGCCATCGGCGTAGCGTGAGGATATGGCCATACCGCAGATCGAACTCAACAATGGAATCCACATCCCGGCTTTGGGTTTCGGGGTGTACCAGACACCACCCGACGAGACGGCGACCGCCGTGGAGACGGCGCTGTCCACCGGCTATCGCCATATTGACACCGCCGCAGCATATCTGAACGAATCAGGAGTCGGCGAGGCGATCCGCCGCTCCGGCATCGACCGTTCCGAATTGTTCATCGAGACCAAGATCTGGATCACCGACTACGGCTACGACGCCACTCTGCACGCCTTCGACAAGGCCGCAGGCAAACTCGGCGTCGAGCAGATCGACCTCCTCATCCTGCACCAGGCACTACCCGGCGAGTTCAACCTCACCATCGACGCCTACAAGGCGCTCGAACGCCTACTGGCCGACGGAAAGGTCAAGGCCATCGGCGTCAGCAACTTCATGCCCGACCACCTCGCACGACTTCTCGACGCGACATCGGTGGTCCCGGCGGTCAATCAGATCGAGGTCCACCCGTACTTCCGGCAGTCCGCCCTGCTCGATGCCGATGCCGAGCACGGCATCGTTTCCCAGGCGTGGTCGCCGATCGGGGGGATCACCTTCTACCGCGACGGCTCCCACGGTTCCACGCTCGAGGACCCGACACTGCAGAAGATCGGTGCCGCACATGAGAAGACCACCGCGCAGGTGATGCTGCGGTGGCACATCCAGCAAGGTCGGCAGGTGATCCCCAAATCGGTGACACCGTCCCGGATCGCGGAGAACTTCGACGTGTTCGACTTCGAGCTCACCAACGACGAACTCGCCTCCATCGATGCACTCGACACCGGGGTGCGTGGTGGTCCGGAGCCGGAGGTCATCACACGTGAGAAGTTCGGCCTGACCATTCCCGAAGCGTAAGGACGGAAGATGGATATCGACCAACACAAACCCACCACCAAGAACCCGCCCGAACAGTTCACCGGCGACGTCTGGCTCGACCCGATCGCATTTCCCCGCGAGTCCGGTCAGCAGATGGTCGTGGCGAAGGTGCGCTTCGCGCCGGGCGCACGCACCGCGTGGCACTCACACGCCCGCGGCCAGACCCTCCACATCACCCAAGGTGTCGCATGGGTGCAGTCCCGCGGCGAAGCCAAGGTCGAGGCCCACCCGGGTCAGACTCTGTATTGCCCACCCGGCGAGGAACATTGGCACGGTGCGAGCAGCGACTCCTTCATGGAACACCTGGCGATGCTCGACAATGCCGAGGATCCGGCGACCACCACGACGTGGCTCGAACACGTGACGGAGGAGGAGTACCTGGCCTGACGCGGGGCAAGCCGCGAAGATCGCTGAGCCCCCAGCCGAGTGAATGGTAGGCGCAGACCAGTTGGGATAGTGGAGACCGGATCGCACGAAAGGGGAACTCGATGACCACGTGGCTCATCACCGGTTGCTCGTCCGGCCTCGGGCGCGCACTTGCCGAATCCGTGCTCGAGCACGGCGACAACGCCGTCGTCACCGCACGCGTCGTCTCGACGGTTCAGGATCTTGTCGACCGCCATCCGGACACCGCCCTGGCGGTCGCCCTCGACGTCACGGACAGCTCACAAGTGAGTGCCGCTGTCAGCGCTGCCGACGAGCGTTTCGGCGGCGTCGACGTTCTCGTCAACAACGCGGGCTACGGCTATCGCGCCGCCGTGGAGGAGGGTGAAGACGGGCCGGTCCAACAACTGTTCGACACACACGTGTTCGGGACGGCGCGGACGATCAAAGCCGTGCTGCCCGGGATGCGGGCCCGGCGCGCCGGCACCATCATCAACATCTCCTCGATCGGCGCCCGGATGTCCCCGGAAGGCTCGGGATACTACTCGGCGGTCAAGGCGGCAATCGAGGCGTTGACGCTGTCGCTGCGCAGAGAGGTTGCTCCGCTGGGTATTCGAGCGATCGTCGTCGAACCCGGCGCTTTCCGAACCGATTTCGCCGGCCGGTCACTGACCCAGTCTGCCGACGCCATCGGCGACTACGCCGACACCGCAGGCAAACGGCGAATCGAGAACGACACCGTGCACGGCACCCAACCGGGCGACCCGGCCAAGGCGGCCGCCGCTCTCATCACAGTTGCCGAGTCTGCCGATCCGCCGTACTTCCTGCCGCTCGGCAGCGACGCCGCGGCGGCCGTTCGCAGCTCTCTCGACGCGTTGGCCGTCGACATCGAGAAATGGGATGAGCTGACGCGGAGTACGGACTTCGCGCAGTGAAGACCCCAGTGTCCGCCGACGCCGTGTTGGTGGAGCGTTCGGGCACAACGCATCCGCTCACCGACGGCCGATGGCGCGGCGACGACGGCGGACCGCTGATGGTGAGCCCGATCAGCGGACTGACTCCGAACGAGATCGACGCCGCCGAGCGATCATTGTGGCGTTACGGCGGAGCCCTCCCTGTCGACCCGAGTTTCCGGGTCAGTCTCGGCGAGGGATGGACACCGCTCGTCTCCCTACCGTGGGGTCGCGGCGACATCCGGTTCAAGCTCGAATGGTTCAATCCCACCTCGAGTTTCAAAGATCGCGGGGTGTCCGTGATGATGTCGCACCTGCGCAGCCAGGGGGTGTCGCGGGTCCTCGAGGACAGCTCGGGCAACGGCGGATCGGCCGTCGCCTGCTATGCCGCGGCCGCCGGCATCCACGCCACGATCATCGTCCCTGCGGCGACCTCGCCGGCAAAGATACTGCAGGCACGCGCCTTTGGCGCGGAGATCGAACTCGTGCCCGGAACTCGCGACGAGGTGTCCGACGAGGCCATCAGGCAATCCGCGACGATCCCGTACGCGAGCCACAACTGGCATCCCTTCTTTCTGCAGGGAACCAAGACCATCGCCTATGAGATGTGGGAACAACTCGGCTTCACCGCACCCGACAACGTGGTGCTGGTCGCCGGCGCCGGCAGCAACATCCTCGGCTGCGACATCGCCTTCCGCGAGCTACTCGAGGCCGGGCAGATCGACCGGCTCCCGCGACTCCTCGTCGGACAGCCCGAGCACTGGGCGACCATCGCCGATGAAGTCAATGGGATCGATCCGGAAAGCCGTGGGCCCCGAGAGCCCACGATTGCCGAGGGCGCATCGATCGCGCGTCCGGTTCGCCTCATCGAAACAGTTGCAGCGGTGGTGGATTCGGGAGGTTCGGCCGTCGCGGTGTCCGACGACGAGATCCGTGCGGCCGTGGCGGCCCTGACCGCACGAGGCCTCTACGCGGAACCGACGAGCGCAGTCGCGGCCGCGGCGCTCGACCGCTTCCTGGCCGACGGCACCATCAGACCCGATGACACGACGGTCGTCATCCTGACCGGCACGGGACTGAAGTCCGCCGACTCGATGGCGGCCGTCGTGGGGAGAACGCCTGACTGACCTGCCTGTAGCAACCTGCTACACTGGGTTTCACCCTGCTACAGCTCGTACCGTGCCACAGATGGGCTTGCCATGACCAGAGCCGCGGACAAGGTCACCCGCGTCGACGCCGACCTCGTCGACAGTGCGATCGCCGAAGGCCGTCGTCAACAGCGGACCGGCCGCCAACAACTCGAGTACTGGGCGCGCGTCGGCCGCGCACTCACCACCCACGAGTCCGCGTCGCTGCGGCGCGTGCAGGACGCACTGGCAGGCACCGTAGCGACCACCGACCTCACACCTGATGAAGGCCGCGCGTTCAACGCCCAGGTCCGGGCCCTGGTGAGCGAGAGTCTGGCAGCGGCCGACTACCGACACGAGCTCACCGAACGGGGTGTCACCACCGTCTCACTCGACGAGGACGGCCGCATCGTCGAATACCGACCGGACGGAACCACCCACGTGCTCGACGTCGAGTGAGACGCCTCGATCTGGTCATCGGCCCCAACGGCTCGGGCAAATCGACGTTCGTCGAGTACACCCTCGGCCCGCTGTTGCCGGGGAGCGTGTTCGTCAACGCGGACTCGATCGCACGGCAGCGCTGGCCGGCCGAGGCCGAGGCACGCTCATATGACGCGGCAAGAATCGCCGCGGACACCCGCGACCGCCTGATCGCCGACGGGCGCTCGTTCATCGCCGAGACCGTGTTCTCGCACGAATCGAAACTCGACCTGATCGACCGCGCGCATGACGCCGGATACTTCGTCGTACTCCACGTCCTCATCGTGCCCGAATCCATCGCGGTACTGCGTGTCGGCCGCCGTCAGGCGTCGGGCGGACATTCTGTGCCCGAGAACAAGATCCGCGCCCGATTCCATCGATTGTGGCCACTCGCGGTCGAGGCGGTCCATCGTGCCGACGAATCGACCGTCTACAACAGCGCACTCGGCCCGGCCCCCACCATCGTCGCGGAGTTCACCGCAGGCGTGCTGGTCGGCGCCACCAGGTGGCCGGCGTGGGTGCCAACCGAACTCCGAGGGGACGGCTGAGGTTTCTTGTCGACAACAGAGCGGCGAGAATCTTCTGGTGGCCACCATCTGACGGTCGACACAGCCAGATCGGTTGCGCGCCCATCGCCTAGCGCCTAGCGCCTAGGCGATCCCGACCAGCCGCTCCGACGCCTGCCACAGCCCGTCGATGAGTTCCTGTTTGTGCGCCTGCGAGTTCTGCGGCCCATTCGCCTTGTGGCGGCTGAAATACACGCCGTTGATTGCGGGATCGGTGCCACGGTTCGCCAGCGCGATCAGTGGCTCGGCCCCCTTCTCGGGTGTGATGGTGGCGACCTTCTTCAGCGGCGTGCGATACAGCAGGCCCACGAAGAACGAGTCCCGCCCGAAGCTGGATGCCACCGGCCCGGGATGCACTGCGGCGGAGATGATTCCGTCATCCTTCCAGCGCTCGGCGATACCTCGGGTGAACAGGATGTTCTCCAGCTTGCTCGTCCCGTAGCAACGCAATTCCAGCGCGCGCCGTCGCTGGAAATCGAGATCGTCGAGGTCGACCTTTCCGGCGAGGTTGCCGATACTCGCGGTGTTCACCACCAGCGCACCACCATCGGCAGAGAGCTTGTCGCGCAGCAAGTTGGTCAGCAGGAACCCGCCGAGGTGGTTGATCTGGAAGTTCGGTTCGTGGCCGTCCGCGGTCCGCTTCTTCGGGTCGAAGGTACCGCCGGCATTGTTGAGCAGCACATCGATCGTGCCGACCCGTTCCCGGATCTCGTCGGCGAGACGTCGGACGTCGTCGAGCTTCGCGAAGTCCGCGACGAACGCGGTGGCACCGGTCTCGTCGGCCACCGCCTTGGTCTTCTCGGCCGAACGACCCACGACGACGAGGTCGACGCCGGGTCCGGCGAGTTCCCGCGCAGCGACTGCGCCGATCCCGTCACTCGCCCCGGTGATCACGATGGTCCGTTGGTTTGCCACGAATTCCAGTCCTTCTATCGGTTGCTGTCGACCTATCAGTTGCCATCGACCTGTGAGTTGCCATCGACGTTGTCGACCATACGTTGCGTCGCCGTCTCCGGGCTCTCACCGAGCGGCGTGCTCCTGGTGATGCTGACGGGCAATGGTCCGCTCGTAGGCATCGTTGAAGGACCGCAACTCGTGCAGCAGCGCATCGGGCGCACCCGGTGTGAGGTCGGAGAACACCCGCACCAGTCGTTCGGCACGCAGCATGCCGTCGTGCTCGAAGGCCTCGATGCCCAGCGCTGTCGGACGGATCAGTCGACTCAGCTGCCCTGACACCTCGAACCTCTCCAGGTAGCCATGTTTGATGGCCGCGTTCACCTGTCGATTCACCGTCGACTGTTCGAGGTCGAGCTCCTCGCCGAGTTCACGCAGGGTGCGGGCCCGGCCGTCGGACAACGTCCAGAGGATGCCGAAGGCCGAGGCCTCCAGGCGCGCCCCGGGGAAGACATTGGTGCGCCGCCTACTCATCCGGAGCAGCTCTTCCGCCAGGTCACGGTAAACCGGTGACTCCCAGAACGAATCGTCGCCGACATCGGGCATACGCATGTCCTCCCACGTCCGATTTTCACGGACAACATACTCTCGGGTTGGCATGTGCACCATACATATGTAGGGTACACATCTCGAAGGAGGGTGCCCTTATGACCACTACGTCAACCCGCGATTCACCGGACACGAACGACACGGTGCCGGTGGACGGCGAACTGACCGACGACAACCACACCGGTGCCGCCATCGCGGTCGTCATCGTGCTGTGTTTCGGCGGCCTGGTCGCGTCACTCATGCAGACGCTGATCGTGCCGATCCAGCCGGAACTCCCGAGCCTGCTGAACACGTCGATCTCGAACGCATCGTGGGTCGTCACCGCCACGCTGTTGGCCGCTGCCATCGCGATGCCGATCTCCGGCCGCCTCGGTGACATGTTCGGCAAGAAACGCATCATCTTGGCCAGCGCTCTCCTGCTGATCGTCGGCTCGCTGGTGTGTGCACTGAGCTCCGAGCTCATCCCGATGATCGTCGGACGCGCCGTCCAGGGACTCGCGATGGGCTTCATCCCACTCGGCATCAGCCTGATGCGCGAGGTGACACCACCACGCCTGACGTCGATGGCGGTCTCCGCGATGAGCGCGACCATGGGCGTCGGCGGGGCGATCGGGCTGCCGCTGGCTGCGTGGGTGGCACAGCAATGGGATTGGCACGCACTGTTCTGGGTGTCGACCGGACTCGCCGTCATCGTCGCCGCACTCGTCACGTTGCTGGTCCCCCACGTCGAGGACGGCACCGCAGGCGGACGCTTCGACATCGTCGGCGCCGTCGGTCTGGCCATCGGCCTGTGCGGTGTGTTGATCGCCGTCTCGAAGGGCAACGACTGGGGCTGGAGCTCGGGCACCACCCTCGGCATGATGTTCGGCGGGATCGCCGTGCTGCTCGTCTGGGGCATGTTCGAGCTGCGTCACTCCGAGCCGCTGGTCGATCTGCGGACCACGGCGCGGCCCGCGGTGTTGCTGACCAACATCGGGGCGATCGCCATCGGATTCGGAATGATGGCGCAGATGATCGTCGTGCCTCAGCTTCTCGAGATCCCGGAGGCGATGGGCGGTCTCGGACAGACCCTGCTGGCCGCCGGCCTGTGGATGGCACCGGGCGGTCTGATGATGCTGGTGTTCGCGCCCGTCTCGGCCACTCTGATCAACAACATCGGCGCCAAGCTCACTCTGGCGATCGGCGCGACCGTCCTCGGCCTGGGCTACCTCGTGGCGTCCATGCTGATGGATGCGCCATGGCAGCTGGCCGTCGCGGCGGTGATCTGCTCGGCGGGTGTCGGCATCGGCTATGCCGCCATGCCGACCCTGATCATGGGCGCCGTGCCGATGACCGAGGCCGGTGCGGCGGTCGGTCTCAACGGCCTGATGCGGTCCGTCGGCACCACCAGCGCATCGGCCGTCATGGCTCTGGTGCTGACCAGCTCCACCGTGGCCTACGGACCCGCCGAGGTGCCGAGCCACACGGCGTTCAAGTGGTGCTTCGTGATCGGCGCGATCGCCGCCTTCGTCGGTGTCGCGATCACCTTGTTCATCCCGATCAAGCATCGTCGCGCCGGTTCCGTTGCGGGCGCAGGCGAGACCCCGCCCGTCGACCACGAGGACGCCGTCTCGGTGGAGACACCGGAGCCGGTCGACGAAACGCCCACCAGCGGTGCCCGTCATCGACTCGACTCCGCGGGTGAGGTCGGATCACGAGATGACCGTCCGCGCATTGCCGGGCGCATCACCGCCGACGACGGCACGCCCCTGGGCACCGCCGCGATCACCGTCACCGACACTCGCGGCCACCAGGCGGGCAACACCGCCGTGCACGCCGACGGCACCTATGCCGCGCACGACATCGCTGACGGCACATACACCGTCATCGCCACGGCACCGGGGCGCTCCCCCAAGGCCATGACGGTCTCGGTCGTCGGCGATGCGGTGTTCCGCCGCGACTTCACCCTGGCAGGCGGCTCCGTGCTGCGCGGGCGAGTCCGTGACGTCGCGCGCCCACTCGCCGCCAACCTGATCGTGACCGACCAATCCGGTGCCGTGGTCACGCAGGCGCACGCCGATTCCGACGGGTACTTCACGATCGCCGGCCTGTCCGCGGGCGACACCGTGGCGGTCACCGCATCGGCACCCGGCTATCAGCCGGCCAGCCAACTGGTGACCGTCGACTCCGCGGGCCGGACCACCGACGCCGTCGACATCCTGCTGGTTGCCACCAGCGGTATGCAGGGTTCGGTACGCACCACCGACGGCTCTCCGCTCGAGGGTGCGACGGTTTCGGCGATCGGTCCCGACCAGACGATCGTCGCCTCGGTGACCACCGACGCCGACGGCCGCTATCGCATCGAAGGCCTGACCGAAGGGCTGTTCACCGTGGTCGCGAGCATGTACGAACCGGCTGCGGTCCAGGTCAATGTGGTTGCCGGCCAACGCAACACCGCCGACATCGGATTGGGGTTCGGTAAAGACCCGGCGGTGCCGTGATCGTGTAGCCCGACTCGAGAACCTGTCGGCCCACCCGGGGAAGCCTCGGGTGGGCCGACGCGTTTGCAATGTAGGTACGCCCATCCCCAGAGAGAGGTGGACAAGCAGTGGGGGCAAGTGGTGATTGATCCGCGGTTCGTGCTCCTCGGCGCCGCGTTCTCGATGGTCGGGAGCATCAGCTACGCCATCCTCACCGTGCGCGGCCGCGTGCGACCGAACAGGGTGTCGTGGTTTCTGTGGGGCGCCGCGCCGATGATCGCCTTCTTCGCCCAGCTCCACGACGGCGTTGGCCTGCCCGCCATCTCGACACTCGCGATCGGCCTCGGGCCCTTCGTCATCCTTGCGGCGTCATTCGCCAATCGCTCGAGCTATTGGCAGATCACAGCTTTCGATCTGTCCTGCGGCGCGGTCTCGGTGCTTGCCCTGGTCCTGTGGCTGACCTTCGACAACCCGTTGCTGGCAGTCCTCGCCGCCCTCGCCGCGGACGCGATCGGTGGAATCCCGACGATCGTTAAAGCCTGGCGCCGCCCCGACACCGAACGTTCGGCCGTCTACGTCTGCACGGCGCTCAACGGCACCATCACCATGCTCAGCCTTCAGACCTGGACGGTCGCCGAAGCAGCGTTCCCGCTGTACCTCGTGCTCCTGGGAGTGGGGTTGGCGACGACGGTGAGGCTGCGAACCACAGCAGACCGGCGCCCCGATCACCCGGCGGCATTCACCTCCACACCATGAGTACACCTCGCACCACGTAACGGTCGCGACGAATCCGCTGCTCTGCGCGAACCGTTCCGATGTGAGTTGGCATCGATGGCACCGATACCAACCATTTGTGAGACAGGGTTCCCGTTTACGCGTGCGCCGGAGACAGTGGTGGCACAGCTCACATGGTTGGGGCCGAGCCGTCGCGACATCGCCGATGAAGCACTTCCCGGTCCTGAGACGGCCGAATGGTCAGGGCGATTGGAGGAGGGATGTCATCGATGGTTCCCGTGGACAAGGTCGGGATTGTTGGCGCCGGTGCGGCAGGTTTGACGTTGGCGGTGTTCCTGGCTGATGCCGGGATCGAGGTGGAGGTGCTGGAGAAGGGCGCCGGCTTCACGACGCTGGGATCGGGCATTACTCTGCAGGGCAACGCGCTACGGGTACTTCGGGACATCGGTGTGTGGCCCGAGATGCTGGAGAAGGGGTACCCATCGAACTCGATGGCCATCCGCGCTCCTGATCCGGACGCCACTGTCGTGGTCGAACTGGACGATGTCCGAACGGGCGGTGAGGACCTGCCGGCGTCGTTGGGTATGTACAGACCCGACCTCACCGAGATCGTGCGAGCACGCGCGGAACGAGCAGGTGCACAGGTGATTTACAGCACCGAGGTCACGGGGGTGGAACAGTCGGATGACGGTGTCACGGTGACCTTCTCCGACGGTGGACAGCGGGTGTTCGACCTCTTGGTCGGCGCAGATGGGATCAACTCGACCGTCCGGCGGCTGATCGGTATCGATGTCACTCCGGCGGCGACGGGAGCAGGCGCCTGGCGGGCGATCGTCCCGCGACCGGCCGAGATCACCCGCAGCGAATTGATCTACGGCGGGCCGCGTTATATCGCCGGCTACTGCCCGATCAGTGCTGACTGGATGTACGCATACATCGTCGAGCCGGCTCAGGACCGGGATGTCGTCGCCGACTGGCCTGAACTCGCTCGTCTGGCCGCGCAATACGGCGGTCCTTGGCAGGGGATCGCCGGGGCGATCACCGAGGACACCGCGGTGCATTACACGCAGTTCACGACGCATCTGGTCGAAGGCGACTGGCACCGGGGACGGGTCGTGCTGATCGGCGATGCCGCCCACAACTGTCCGCCGACCATCGCGCAGGGCGCGGCCATGGCGATTGAGGATGCTGCGGTCCTGGCCGCCGAGGTGGTCAAGGCGCACGGCGTCGACGACGAGGTGATGGATCGGTTCCACGAACGCCGGGTACCCCGCGCGAGCTTGATCGTGAGGTCGTCTGTGCAGCTGGTTTCGTGGCTGGTCGATGAGGTTCCGAATCCCGATGTACCAGGCGTCATGCACGAGGTGGCCCAGACCGTCAAGGAGCCGGCATGACTGCACCGATCATCGATGTCCACACTCATGTGTTACTACCTGAAGTGGAAGCGCTTGTCGACCAGCTGGACTCCGAAGGACTCAGCGCTGCAAAAGATCTCGAAGTCAGGCGCAACGGCGCCGAGTCGCTGGCCTCCTCCGGCAAGATGATCCGGTCCCGCTGGCCGTTGCTGACCGATCTGCCGAATCGACTGGCCGCGATGGACGCTGCCGGCGTCGACATCCAAGTGGTGTCACCGTCGCCGTCGCACTACTACCCGTTCCTCGCTGCCGAGCCCGCCGAGGAGATCACGCGATGCATCAATCGATCGATCCGCGACCTGGTGGCCGCGGCGCCGACCCGGCTCCGGGGACTGGGCGTGGCGCCGCTCCAACATCCTGAACTGATGGCATCGATGCTCACGCACGCCGTCGGTGACTGTGGTCTGCGCGGCGTCGAAATCGGATCGTTCGGAGCTGCGCCCGACGGCGGGCAGGCAGGCACCGTCGAGTTATCTGATCGGCGCCTAGACGAATTCTGGTCCACTGCTGAGTCGTTGCAGGCCATCGTGTTCGTGCATCCGTTCGGATGCTCGCTGGACGAACGCCTCGACCGCTTCTATCTGGCCAACACGGTGTCCCAACCGGCCGAGAATGCCGTGGCATTGTCTCACCTGATCTTCGCGGGAGTCCTGGATCGATACCCCGATCTCACGATCGTCGCTGCGCACGGTGGCGGCTACCTGCCGACTGCCATCGGCCGCTCCGACCGGGCATGGGCGGTGCGTCCGGAGGCACGGACCTGCGCGCGCCCGCCGTCGCAGTATCTGTCCCAGCTGTGGTTCGACTCGCTGACCCATGACGGTGGTCAATTGCGGGAACTGATTAGAGTAGCCGGCAGCGACAGGATCGTCCTGGGGTCCGACTTCCCCTTCGACATGGGTACGGCGACACCGGTGGAGGATCTGCTCGCATCCGGCTTGACCGACCAGAGAACCATCGAAAACGTGCTGCGCGACAACGCGAATCGGCTCCTCGCCGTGACAAGCGACGCATCGGGCATCGACCCGATCGATACCACTCATGGGCGTGACGCCCTTCCGTATTGTCGCGGGCCATTTCAGACTGACTAGCAACTGTCACAACCTCTTTCCCCGACGACCACATCGCTACACCGAGAGGCACTGCCGTGCATAAGTATCTGTCCAACCTGATCCACCTCGAGATCACCAGCCAGGACGTCGACGCGTCTGCGGCCTTCTACGTCGACAAGTTCGGGATGCGTGAGTTCGCGCGCGTCGATGGCGCGGTGTACCTGCGGTGCTGGGGCGATCACCAGTCCTACAGTGTGGTTCTCGTGCCCGGCGACGAGCCCGCGCTGCACCGCATGGCCTGGCGTACCACCAGCCCGGAGGCGCTCGACGCAGTGGCGCAGAGGATCGAAGACGCCGGTATCGCCGGCACTTGGTCGGAGGGCGGCTTCGGATACGGCCGTGCTTACGAATTCATCGGCCCCTACGGTCATCCGATGCGTCTGGTGTACGAAGTGGACAACTACGCGGCGGACTCCGAACACGCGTCGATCTATCCTGACCGGCCGGAGAAGCGGTCGGCACACGCCGGCGCGCCGCGGTTCCTCGACCACGTCACCATCGCCGCGTCCGATGTGCGCTCATTCTGCGAGTGGCACTCCGAGGTTCTCGGTTACCGCACCATGGCGTACACCGAACTCGACGACGCGCCGATCACCGTGTTCGGGGTGCTCACCACAAACGAGAAGTCCCACGACCTCGGCGTCGTACTGGACACCTCGGCCCGCGGTGGGCGGATCAACCACATCGCGTTCTGGGTCGACACCTACGAGGAACTCGTCATCTGTGCCGAAGTTCTGCTGGAGCGCGGCACGGCCATGGAATACGGCCCGTCCGTGCACGGGATCGGCGAGCAGAACTTCCTCTACTTCCGTGAACCGAGCGCAATGCGGGTGGAACTGAACTCCGGTGGCTACCGCAACTATGTGCCTGACTGGGAGCCCCGGGTCTGGAAGCCGACCGACGGGTCGAACAACATCTTCCGTAACAGCGCGATGCCATTCTCGATGACCGAATCCTTCCCTGCGGCTGAGGGATTCACCGCGACCGAGGAGGGCGTCTCCGATGAGATGAAGGCAGAGCTGCTCAACCCGTACGCCGAGCACGGGCGCGGGTGAACAACCTCACTGACGAGAGAGACTCATGAAGATCGCACGCAGACAGACCGACGGCGGTCCGCGATGTGCAGTCCTAGACGAGCAGAACCTGCTCGTGGACCTGCTGGTCGAGGACTCACTCAGCGAGTTGTTGGCCACCGAGGACGAGCACCGGATACACGAGGTCGCCGAAGAGGCCCTGCGTCGTCGGCGAAGTGTAACCGACCCGGCCGGTGCGGCGTTGCTGGCCCCGCTGCAGCCGCCGACCTTCCGCGATTTCTCCACCTTCCCCGAGCACACGGCGGGGATCGCCAAACTCCTCGACCCCGATGCCACGGTGCCTGAGGCCTTCTGGCAGATCCCGACGTTCTACTTCTCCAATCCGTATGCGATCACCGGTCCCGACGACAGGATCGCGATCTCACCAGGGGCACACGACTTCGACTTCGAGCTCGAAGTCGGCGCCGTCGTCGGCCGCAGCGGCCGTGACCTCAGCGTCGAGGAGGCCGCCGCCCACATCGCCGGGTATGTGGTGATCAACGATTTCTCCGCGCGCGACACCCAGTTCCAGGAGATGCAACTGCATCTCGGGCCGGCAAAGGGTAAGGACTCGGCCACTGCCCTGGGCCGGTTCTTCGTCACTGCCGATGAACTCGAACCCCACGCGTGTGGCCCGTCATTCGACCTGACGATGCAGGTGTTGGTCAATGGCACCACCATCGGTACCGACAACCTGTCGAACATGGCCTGGTCATTCCCGGCATTGGCCGCCTACGCATCCCGTGGCACCTGGATCCGTCCCGGCGACCTCCTCGGTTCGGGCACCTGCCAGGGTGGGTGTCTGGCCGAATTGTGGGGACGTCATGGCCGCGACGCTTACCCCGCGCTGCGGCCCGGGGACGTCGTGTCCACCACCGTCGACGTGCTCGGCGGCTCCACCAACACTATCGCCGAAGCGACTGCGGTACAGCCGATCACCGCCTGGGAGCGTCGATGAGCCTACGCATCCTGATCACTGACCACCCGGGCGCCACGATCGACGTCGAGCGGGAGGTGCTGTCGGCGATCGACGCCGAGATCGTGGTTGCGCCCGCCACCGATTCGGCCACATTGGCGACGCTCGCGGGCGATGTCGACGCGATCATCACCTGCTTCGCGCAGGTCACCGCTGACGTCCTCGAGGCCGCAGTCCGTTGTCGCACGGTCGCCCGCACCGGCGTCGGTGTCGACAACATCGACGTCAAGCGGGCCACCGAACTGGGGATGGTGGTCAGCAACGTGCCCGAGTACTGCACCGACGAAGTCGCCGATCACACCCTGATGTTGGTCCTGGCGCTGGCACGCCGTCTGCCTCCGCTGGTCGCCGACACCGCATCGGGCGGATGGAACCGCAATCTCACCGCCGTCCCGACTCGACTCCGCGGCAAGACTCTGGCGTTACTCGGTACCGGCGCCATCGGGTGGGCAGTGACGTCTCGGGCCCAGGCCATCGGGCTCGAGGTCGTCACCGTCGAGCGTGGGCGCCCGGTGCCCGCAGGGGTGCGGACGGTTCCCACGGTGATCGAGTTGCTCCGCACCGCTGACGTGGTGTCCCTACACCTCCCGTTGACTGCAGAGACCGCAGGCATCATTGATCGGGAGGCCCTCACTGCGATGAAACCCACCGCCGTGCTGGTGAACACGGCGCGTGGGGCACTTATCGACACCGATGCGCTGACCGAAGCCCTGGCCGCCGGCCAGATAGCCGGCGCGGCTTTGGATGTCACCGAGCCCGAACCGCTGCCTGCCGGGCATCCACTGCGTGCCCTCCCCACTGCGATCCTCACCCCGCACATCGCGTTCAGTTCCGACGGGTCGCTGGCCGACTTGTCCCGCAAGGCCGCAACGAACGTCCTCGACGCATTGTCTGGGCGCGTCCCCGCCTCGGTCGTCAACCCGGAGATCCAACCCGACAGCGAACGACGAACACAAGCCGGAGAACGATGAACGCAGTCTCGATCACAGACACTGTTGTCACACACCTCGTCGAACGCGGACTGATCAGCGACGACACCGATGTGACGATCTCGGCGCTGACCGGCGGAGTGTCCAACGAAGTCCTGGCAGTGACCGGCCCCGGCGTTGATCTCGTGGTCAAACGCGCGCTGGGGCAACTCCGCACCAGCGAGCTCTGGGAGGCCGACACCGCTCGGCTGCTCACCGAGGGCCGAGCACTGCGTGCCGCCAGGGCGATCCATCCGAAGTCGGCCCCCGCCGTCGTCGACCTGACGCCGCAATTTCTGGTCATCGAACGCGCACCAATACAGTGGAAAACGTGGAAGGAAGCGCTGCTCGACGGCGTGATCGATGTGGGTGTGGCGGCCAGACTGGGCGAGTTCCTCGCCACCTTGCAACGAGACAGTGCCTCCGGAGCCATTCCCACCACAGACTTCAGCAGCCGGCTTGCGTTCGAGCAGCTGCGCGTCGATCCCTTCCACCGTCAGATTGCCGAGCGGCACCCCGACCTGCGACCGGTGATCGACCAGACGATCGATGTCATGGCGTCGTCAAAGTCCTGTCTGGTCCACGGTGACTACACCCCCAAGAACATCATGGTCGGTGAGTCGCCCGACGACGTCTGGGTAATCGATTGGGAAGTAGCCCATGTTGGCGACCCGACCTTCGATCCAGCCTGGATCATCGGGCACCTACTCCTCAAGAGTGTGCATCGACCGGAGATGGCACGCGCCTACTGCAACGCCGCCGCCACCTTTGTGGACAGTCATTCCGGCGTCGACGACGCACCGAACCTGGACCACGACCAACTCATCCGTCAGCTCGGGTGCCTGCTGTTGGCCCGTGTCGACGGACGCAGTCCCGTCGAATATCTGTCCCGGCCGGCACAGCATGTCGTTCGACAGCTCGGCCGCGAGGTGCTGCAGACTCCGCCGGACACCATTCTCGACATCTGGAAGGCTTTACATGACTGACACCGCCATCGCCACAGCTTTCGCCTGGGAAGCACTCGATTCCCGAGGTAAACCCACCGTCGCGTGTGAGATCACCCTGCGGGATGGCTCGACCGGCCAGGTCACCGTCCCATCTGGCGCATCCACCGGGCGTCACGAGGCCCGTGAATTGCGCGACGGTGGCCTGCGCTACGACGGCAACGGGGTCCGTGATGCCGTGGGCAACGTGAACACCGTTCTCGCCGAGTCGGTCCGCGGCATCGATTCGCTCGACCAGCCTCAGGTCGACGCCGCTCTTCGCGCGGCCGACGGCAGCGATGACCTCGGCCGACTCGGCGCCAACGCGGTCCTCGCAGTGTCCATCGGGACCGCGATCGCCGCCGCTGCTGCCCAGCACCTTCCGCTCTATCGCACGGTGGATGACACCGGGCGCGCCCCACTGCTTCCACTCCCGATGGTCAACATCCTCTCCGGTGGCGCGCACGCCGGACGATCTATCGACATTCAGGACTTCCTGGTAGTGCCCATGTCGGCGACCAGCTTCTCCGATGCCATCGAGATCTGCAGCCGGGTGCGCCGCGGCGCCACCCAGGTGCTCGCCGAGCGCGATCTGCCGGTCGCGCTGGTCGCAGACGAGGGTGGTCTCGGACCGATTCTCCCGTCCAACCGATCGGCGCTCGATGTCATGGTGGCCGCCATCGAGCGCGCAGGATTCACTCCTGGCGCTGATGCGGCCATCGCGATCGATGTCGCCGCCACCCAGTTCCACACTGCCGGAGACTATGTCCTCGCCGCCGAGAACGGCCGCCGCCTCACCTCCACGGAGCTGATCGACGAGCTCGTCGCCTGGTCCGGCGACTATCCGATCGTCTCATTGGAAGATGCGCTGGCCGAAGATGACTGGCACGGTTGGGCCTTGGCCACGGCTCGACTGGGCGGTGTGCAGCTCCTCGGCGATGACCTGTTCGTCACCAACGAGCGCCGGCTACGACGTGGTGTCGCCGACGGTGTCGCCAACGCCGTATTGGTCAAACCCAATCAGATCGGCACGCTCACCGACGCACGTTCGGTGGTGGCGATCGCTCACGCCGCGGGCTACCGGACCGTACTGTCGGCGCGGTCGGGCGAGACCGAGGACAGCTGGCTGGCGGACCTCGCCATCGGGTGGCGCACCGGGCAGATCAAAGTCGGCTCCACCATGCGATCAGAACGCACCGCCAAGTGGAACCGATTGTTACGTCTCGAAGCCGAACTCGGTGATTCAGCCGAGTACGCCGGAGCTGCCGCCATCACTACGGCACCCCACCCCGTCGTGTCGGCCCTCTGAGGCCGCGGACAGCGCCTCGACCACAATCCACCGAAAGAGGAGTCAGCACACATGACACGTTGGATCGACCACTATGGTTTAGGTACGTTCAGCGACCACGACCACACCTTTGCCGGAGTGGTCGCGCATGACTTGGTGCTCGAGATACCAGCGAACGCGCTCACCGACGGACCTGCCACCGTGCTCGGTGTCCTCGACAACTGGGCCGAGGCCCGAACGCAATTGCCCGGCCTCGCACAGTCCGCACTCTCCGGCGGTGCGCCCCTTGCCGAACTGTGTGTGCGGCCGCCAGTTCAGCCGCGGCAGATCTTTCAGGCGGGCGCCAACTATCGCAGCCACGTAGCGGAGATCATCGTCTCCGGCAAAGCCGGAGACGACAATCGCACCGACGAGCAGCTACGTGCGGCCGCCGAGAAAATGCTCGATGAGCGAGCCGCCACCGGCAGCGCATTTCTGTTCGCGGGGCTGCCGTCGGCGATGTGTGGCGCCGACGACGAGGTGATCCTGATCGCGGACTCCACCCAGACCGATTGGGAAGCCGAACTCACCGTCGTCATCGGCAGCGTCACCGACAACGTCGCCCCCGACGATGCCCTCAGCCACGTTGCGGGCTACACGATCGCCAACGACATCAGCGCCCGAGATCTCCAGTTCCCGGCCGAGCACCGGCCGCTGGGCGGGGACTGGCTACGTGCCAAGAACCGGCCCACCTTCCTGCCGGTCGGACCGTTCATCGTCCCCGCAGACGTCGTCGGCGACTACCGCGATCTCGAGCTCACGCTCGACCTGAACGGCAAACGGATGCAACAAGACAAGGCCGCCAACATGATCTTCGACGTGCCCGCCCTCGTCGCGCAGGCATCCCAGATCACGCCGCTGCAGCCCGGCGACCTGATCCTGACCGGAAGCCCTGCCGGCAACGGCGGCAAGTGGCAGCGCTGGCTCCGGCCCGGCGATGTCCTCGAGACGCAGATCTCCGGACTGTCCTCGCTCCGCAACACATGCCGATGACCTCTGGCCCGCAAGCCGCACGTCGCAGAAGGAGTCAGCCGAAATGACCTCACACATCTCGTCTATCGACCCCGCCGAGCTCGATCGCGGAGATCCCGAAGCCGCGATCGCTGCCGCCGCGCGACGCTGCTCCAACTGGGGACGGTGGGGACCCGATGACGTTCACGGCACCCTCAATCACATCGGGGACGCCGACCGTGCCCGAGCCGCAGCACTGGTGCGCACTGGTCAAACGCTGAGCTTGTCATTGCGATTCGATATGGACGGCCCGCAAAGCGGCTGGCGACGCCGGACCAACCCGATCCACACCATGCTCGACACTGGCTCCGACGCCGAAGCCGGCCGTCAGGGTTTCCCCCACGGCATCGGCGGCGCAGACGACGTCGTCACGATGCCGCTGCAATGCTCCACCCAGTGGGATGGTTTGGGGCACATCTTCGATCATGGTCGCGCCTGGAACGATCGCCCGGCGGGCGAGGTCGTCACCTCCGATGGCGACCGCGTGACCGGTATCGAGACGGCAGCAGACCTGATCATCGGCCGCGGCGTCCTCCTCGACGTCGGCCGACAGTTCGGGACCGACGGTGAACTCCCCGACGGGTTCGCCATCACCACCCAGCACCTGGACGAGACCATCGAAGCGCAGGGCTCGACCGCGACCGTAGGCCGAGGCGACCTTGTCTGCATCCGAACGGGACAGCTGACCCGGGTCCTACGTGACGGATGGGGCACCTACGCGGGAGGTCCGGCACCGGGACTCTCGTTCACCACCGCTGATTGGCTGCGCCACACCGACATCGCCGCCATCGCCACAGATACCTGGGGATTCGAGGTGCGTCCCAACGAGTTCGACGACGCTTTCCAACCACTGCATCAGGTCGCCATCCCACACATCGGGCTCTACCTGGGAGAGATGTGGAACCTCGACGCGCTCGCCGACGCGTGCGCCACCGACCGGCGCTACGACTTCCTTCTCACCGCCGCACCGATCCCCGTCACCGGCGCGGTCGGTGCACCCGTCAACCCGATCGCCATGCGCTGAACATCCAACCGCCCGTCGACCGAGTCTAGGTGGTGATGCGGACAGGATGAGTGAGCAGATCGTCGGTGGTGTCAATTTCGCGGCAGACCCGTTGGATCACCGAGCGGAACCACACGTTGGCCGGGTCGGTCGCTTGCATCGGATGCCAGTACATCGATTCGACGACCGGTATCTCGAGATCCGGGTCGAGCTGGACAGTCGTGATGGCCACATCCTGATGAATCCGTCGGATCAACATGCGTGGGACAAGTGCCACCAGGTCGGTTCCCTCGACGAGCATCGGTGACGCCTGCCATCCAGCCACCCGCGCCGCTACTCGTGGCGTGATCCCCAACTCGGCGAAGAAGCGCATCGGCGGGGTCTGGACACCCGGTCCGAACTCGCCCATCACATGCGGCGCCGCAGCGAGATCATCAACGGAGATCCGTTTCTGCTTCAGAAGAGGGTTTGCGGAGTCCATCACCGCGACGAACTCGTCACGGAACAGCTGTCGCGACACACCCCCGAAGCTCTGACCCACGGGTCCGATCAGCACATCGATGTGATTGAAGGCTTCCAGATCGGGCCGGATCCGGGAGGACGGCATGATGTCGACGCTGACCCGAGCGCCCGCCTCGGCTATCAGATTGCGCAACGGACGCATCACCACGGCCGTCGCATAGTCCGACGCCGCCAACACGAATGTGCGTTCGCTCAGGGCCGGGTCGAACTGCGCATTCAGTCTCATGGCGCCCTGCGCTCGTTCCATGGCGTCATTCACCAGTGGCGCCAGGGTCTCCGCGAACGCGGTCAGTTCGTAGCCGCGGCCGACGCGCACGAGGAGCTCATCGTTGAAGTGCCGACGAAGGCGGCCCAGGTTGTTGCTCATCGCCGATTGACTCAGATGCACTCGTTCGGCCGCTCGCGACACGTTACGCAGCTCCAGCAAGGCCTGCAGATGAGGGATCAGGTTGAGATCGACTTCATTCACGATTGCTGCCCCCGTTTTCACGTTCGAGCGCCTCTCGACGTCAACATATCCTGCCCGAGGCGCGCCAAGGCGCCGCACCAGGGATTTCTGTCTCGCCAGTGTGTCGAGGCGGTCGGGCTACCGCACAGCGTCGGCTCTGGGAATGGCGGTCAGGTTCTGGCTGGCTGCCCAGCTGGCCAGCAGAGCGAACTTCTCTGTCGTCGCGCTACCTGCCGGGGCGGTGTACGACGTGATCGATATGCCCGGTTCACCGGGGACGTCGAGCACGTCGTAGTCGGCTTCCAGGTCGCCGACTTCGGGATGGTGGAAGAGTTTTCGGCCGGTGCGATGTTCATGCACGTCCTGCGCAGCCCAGTGCGCACGAAACGCGGGGCTCAGCGTAGAGAGTTCGCCGATGAGGGCCGCGAGCTCGGGCGCGAGGGGGTTACGTCCGACGGCGTACCGGAGCATCGCCGCATTCAGACTGCACGCCAACTCCCAGTCGCCGAAGAACTCTCGCGCACGCGGATCGAGGAAGGAGAACCGGGAGAAGTTCGGGCGGTCAGAATCGAACAAGGGCGCAAACATCGCACGTCCCAGCAGGTTGGTGCCGACGATGTCCTGCAGCGCGTTGTAAGCGAGCGCCGGCACCGTCATGCTGTCGAGCATCCGCCGGAGCGACTCCCTCAGACCTGTCGGAGCAGACTCGGCGGCCCGAATCCCGGAGACGTTGGGGCGGAAGAGATCGAACAGATGAGTGCGTTCGGCGTCGTCGAGCTGAAGGGCGCGAGCGATCGACTCCAGCACGCTGTCCGAGGCGCTGGCGACTTTCCCACGTTCGAGCTTCGTGTAGTAGTCGGCGCTCACCCCCGCGAGGGTGGCGACCTCCTCGCGCCGAAGCCCCGGCACGCGGCGTTCGCTGTTGCCCGTGGGCACGCCGGCTTGTTCAGGCGTGATGTTCGCCCGCCGGGAGGCCAGGAACTCCCTGATCTCCTCGTTCATGTCCACTCCTTCAGAATACGATTTCCCCCGCCCCAAATGGCTGAGAGGTGCGCCCACCGAGACGGGCCGGTGCGCTCATCCTCGCCGTCCGGACTCGGCGACGGCCGCTTACAGCGTGAGCATGACCTTCGTGGCGCGGCGTTGGTCCATCGCCTTGTATCCCTCGGGTGCTTCCTCCAATGGCAAGGTCAGGTCGAAGACCTTGCCGGGGTCGATCTCGCCCCGCCAGATGCGGTCGATGAGGTCGGGCAGGAATCGGCGCACCGGTGCCGGCCCACCAAGGGTGTGGATGCCGGCAAAAAACAGCTCGATACCAGGGAGCTTCACGTCGTAGTTCACCCCGACGTAGCCCAGGTATCCACCGCCGCGAGTTGCACCGACTGCCTGCATGAACGACTCCTGCGTACCGACGGCCTCCACCACACCGTGCGCGCCGAGACCGTTGGTGAGCTCCTTGATCTTCGCCACACCCGCGTCGCCACGCTCCTCGACGATGTCGGTCGCACCGTAGTAGCGGGCCAGCTTCTGCCGCTCCGGATGGCGTGACATGGCGATGATGCGCTCCGCGCCTAGCTGCTTCGCGGCGAGGACCGCCATCAGGCCGACCGCTCCGTCACCGACGACGGCGACCGTCTTGCCAGGCCCGGCATCTGCGGCGACGGCGGCGTACCAGCCGGTGCCGAGCACGTCCGATGCCGCCAGCAGCGCCGGGTACACCTCGGGATCGGGCGTCCCGGGCGTCTTCACGAGGGTGCCGTCGGCATGAGGGATGCGCGCCTTCTCGGCCTGGGTGCCCACGGTCTGCGCGACGAATTCGGCGTGCACGCACTTGGACTGGAAGCCGGCCTGGCAGATCTCACACGTGTTGTCGGAGATCACGAACGAACCGACGACGAAGTCGCCGGGCTTGACGGTTTCGACAGCGCTGCCGACCTCCTCGACCACACCGATGTACTCATGCCCCATCACCTGGTGGTCGGCCGGCTCAACGCCGCGGTAGGGCCAGAGGTCCGATCCGCAAATACAGGATGCGGTCAGCGCGATGACCGCATCAGTGGGTTCGATGATCGTCGGATCGTCGCGGTCCTCGACCCGAACGTCCCCGGCCGTATACATGACAACTCCGCGCACTGACGGTCTCGATTCCTGGTCGACTACGGACCTGCGGTCGCAGGCCCGACCTCTCCATGGAACGGAATATCCGGGCTGACTGGGAGGGTCAGATTTTCCCCCGCGACGTACCAAACGCCACCTCGACGATGTTTTCCTCCGGGACAACTGCCAGAATCTGCGATTCGCGGGCCTGCCGACGTCGGTCCTTCATTTCGTTACTACTGTATTGCGCCGTGACACCGATCAGCTCCTGCGGGGGTGCGGAAGATCGACGACTTCGCCTGCGGCGGTGACCAATCGATGTTCGTCCCCGGCGGGCTTGCCTAGTGCCCGGTCGTGCAGCCAGTCGATCGTCAGCCCGCGCCAGCTCGGGCCCACTGCGGTTGCCGGGCTGTCGGTCATGGAGTGGCGGGCACCGGCGTATCTGGTGATCGAAGAGGGTGCGGGACAGATTCGGGCTAATTCGTCGACCCATCCAGTGGGCGATAATTCATCGGCCGTGCCCCCGATGATTTGCCACGGAACGTTCATCTCCCTGATCAGCGGGCGCAAATCGTAACCGGCGACCATGTCGTCGAATGCTGCCTCGTCATCGTAGAGCCCGGCCATCCACATATGCCGGGCCTTGAAGGTCGGCGAGGCCTGCTCGAACAAGGTGCGGAGACCGGGTTCGAAAGCAGGCAGAGCAACCGAACAGCCGCGGAACACCGGCGAGGTCGCCGCGACCTGGGTCATCCAGTGCGATCCGAAACTGGTGCCGGCACAGACCAATCGGTCGTCGTCGACCTCGGGGCGCGCACGCAGCCAATCGACCAGCACCCGGCCCGCCTCGATCCAGGCGGTAGGGGTGACGTGGACACCCCGGATCGCGGTCTCCCCCTGGCCGGGACCGTCGACCGCGAGCACCGCGAATCCTCGTGCCAGCCACGGGTCCGCGGCACGGGATACGACGATCTCGCGCGGGGCATCCATGCCGCCACAGGCCAGCACAGTGGGGAACGGCCCGTCGACACCGGCCGGGCGGTGAAACCAGGCCGCGAGCACGCCGGTGCCGAAGGGGATGTCGACGCGCTCGACATGGTGATCCGAATGTGCGCCCCAGGCAAGATAGGCGGCATTCTTGTGGTCGTCGAGCTCACGAACCAGCGCCTCGTCGGTCCATACCGGCCAGCAGGCCAGCGACCACAGTTGGGCCGCGGCATACCAGTGCACCGCGGCCGTCTGCGGATGCCCGGCATCCTCGGCCTCCCGTGCAAACCGCTCACGGCGCCGCGCTACCCCAGTGACGACCGGGACGTGATCGTCGAGCTTGCGTACCGCGCCACGGATAACGGCCATATCCGCCGGCGCGAGTTCATCGCCGACCGGGCCCAGATGGTAGGCCAGACGTGGCTGATCGAATTCGATGGTCTGCGCCCGGATCGTCTCGTCGACCAGCCAGCGCTGCTCACGAAACCGCCGCGGGCCGCTGGGCACGCCGATGTTCGGAGTGGTGTTTTCGACCTGACTGAGGTGAGCCCTCTGGTGAGACACGAATCTGTCCTTATCGACGACGGTTCGACTGACGGAGGTCCGAGTCACCAGTGTCAGGGCGATTCGCCGAAAAGGGAACCGGATCTCACGGATACGAACTATCCACCGTGCGGATAGTGGCTCGACCGAGTGCCATCATCACCCGGGACTCCCACCCGTGCACGAGGCGTGGTCGGATGGGTAACGGGCATCGCCGCGGCGTCGGCTCCGACCGAGATCTCGACGCCGTTCGGCCCGCACCGTCACCCACCAGAAGGACCACCTCGACATGCCCGAAGCATCCGCACGATCCGCCGACGGCGCCCCACTGTCGCTGCTGATCTACATCCTCGCCGGCGGCGTCTTCCTGATGGCACCACCGAATTCATCGTCGCCAACGCCGACGCCGGCCTGATAATCAACGTATTCGCGATCGGGATGATCATCGGCACGCCGCTGATGGCGGACGCAAAGCTCAAACTGCTGCGCCGCGTGGCGCTTTCGCAGTCGCCGATCGCTTACGCTGTACGACCCGGTGAGAGATTGTGAACGTGTAGGCGTTCGACCGGCGAAGGTCAGTCGGTTGTGGGAGTGGTGTGGTCGTCGTCTGAGGCGCTGGGACCTGTGGCGCGCAAATGCGCCCACTGGCGGAGGCGCTCGGTGATGGTGCGCTCGTAACCGCCGGCGGTCGGTTCGTAGAACGTCTCTCGCAGCATGTCGTCGGGAAAGTAGTTCGCGCCGGAGAATCCGGTGTCGGTGTCCGGGTCGTACTGGTAGCCCTTCCCGTAGCCGAGGTCCTTCATCAGCCGGGTCGGTGCATTGAGGATGTGCGACGGCGGCATCAATGACCCGGTGCGTTTGGCGGCAGCGTGAGCCTTGGTGAAGCCGCGGTACACGCCGATCGACTTCGGGGCGGTCGACAGATACAGCACGGCCTGAGCGAGGGCGAGTTCGCCTTCTGGGGAGCCGAGACGTTCGTACACGTCCCATGCCGCCAGTGCTTGCTGGACCGCGTGCGGGTCGGCCATACCGATGTCTTCGTTCGCGAATCGGGTGATCCGGCGGGCGATGAACAGCGGGTCCTCGCCGCCGTCGAGCATCCGAGCCAGCCAATAGAGTGCTGCGTCCGGGTCGGAACCGCGCATCGACTTGTGTAGGGCGGAGATCAGGTTGTAGTGGCTCTCTTGCGACTTGTCGTACAGCGGCACGCGTTTCTGCACGGCAGCAGCAAGCGCGGCCGTGTCGACAGGACCGGGGAGGTTCTGGACCTGCTCGATCATGTTGAGCAGATACCGACCGTCGCCGTCGGCCATCGCGATCAGCGACTGCCGGGCGTCCTCATCGAGCGGGAGCGGCGCGCCGATGAGTTCTTCGGCGCGGTTGATGAGGGTCTCAAGAGCAGCCTCGCCCAGGCGTTTGAGGACAAACACCTGGCAGCGTGACAACAGTGCACCGTTGAGTTCGAAACTGGGGTTCTCCGTGGTCGCACCAACGAGAACGATGGTGCCGTCCTCGACGTAGGGCAAGAAGCTGTCCTGCTGGGCGCGATTGAAGCGGTGGATCTCGTCGACGAACAGCAAGGTCCCCTGTTCGATCTCTCGGCGACGCTTGGCCGCCTGGAAGATCTTCCGAAGGTCTGCAACGCCGGAGAATGTCGCCGACAGGGGCTCGAAGGCGAGGTCGGTCTGCTCGGCGAGCAGCCGGGCAATGGTCGTCTTGCCGCACCCGGGCGGTCCCCACAGCACCATCGACACGAGTCGCTGCCCAACGACCATCCGCCCGATCGGGGCGTCATCGGCGAGGAGCTGATCTTGACCGACAACGTCGGTCAGGACGTTCGGTCTCAACCGGTCGGCCAGCGGTCGAGAGGCATCATCCGGCTCGAACAGCGACGACTGCTGCCCGTCCATCACTTGCGCCTTTTGGGGGCGTGTTCGCCGGCGAGCTCGTACGAGCCGTGCACCAGGTCGTCGATCAGCGCAGGCGTGATGTCCGGGCCGGACCCGATCGAGATCCAGTGCAGCTTGTCGAGGTAGCGCCCCGCTGTGATCGTGTCGTGGTCGCGGCGCAGCGCGTCTCCGTGATCCGGATCGACCTTGACAGTGACGATCTGCAGGTCAGGGTCGTCGTCGGTGACGATGAGAAAAACCTTGTCACGCACTTTCCACACGTCCAGGTGCGCAGTGAACGGACGCCCGTGGGTGACACCGTCGAGTGACGCGGCCGTGTCACGAGCGATCTGCTGGAGCTGCTTTCCCGAGAGCGTCACCGGAGACGCCGACCAAACGTGCCAGGGTCAGCAGGGCCCTTTGCCCACGGCAGATTCGCCACGACAAGCAGGTATGAATCCGTGACCAGATCATCGATCGACGGCGTCGACAGGCCGCCCCCGGGGTGCAACGTGATCCAGTGCGTCTTGTTCATGTGATACCCGGGAGAGATGTCTCGTACTGCTCCCGCAGGGCCTTCCCTTCCTCCGGATCGGTCGTCAGGATCACGATCGGTGCCTCACACAAAGTACGTACCAGCGTACGCACCGAGTTCAGACGTTGGAGACCAGATGCGCCGAGGGAAACCGAGCCTCGAGCCCCAACGGTAGGCAGCCGAACACCTCGCCGGGAGTCCCCCCGAGTACCACCATCACGCGGGACTCCCACCCGTGCACGAGGCGTGGTCGGATGGGTAGCGGGCATCGCCGCGGCATCGGCTCCGACCGAGATCTCGACGCCGCTCCGCCCCGCACTGTTACCCAAGAAGGACCCACCTCGACATGCCTGAAGCATCCGCACGATCCGCCGTCGACGCCCGGCTGCCGCTACTGATCTACGTCCTCGCCGGCGGCGTCTTCCTGATGGGCACCACCGAGTTCCTCGTCGCCGGCATCCTTCCCGAGATCGCCGCCGACATCGGCGTCAGCGTCGCCGACGCCGGCCTGATGATCACCGTATTCGCGATCGGGATGATCATCGGCACGCCACTGATGGCGGTCGCAACGCTCAAACTGCCCCGGCGCGTGGCGCTCTCGCTGTCTCTGATCGTGTTCGCGATCGGCCACGTCGTCGTCGCCCTGATCTCCAACTTTCCGCTGATCCTTGCCATGCGTTTCATCACCGCACTGGCCACAGGCGCGTTCTGGGCGGTCGCAGCCGTCGTCGCCGCGAAGGCCGTCGGGCCGAGGCTCAGCTCGCGGGCGCTTGGCATCGTCCTCGGCGGAGGCATGCTCGCCAACGTCGTCGGGGTACCGCTGGGCGCGTTTGCCGGACAGGCCATCGGCTGGCGCGGCCCGTTCTGGGCGCTGGCCGTACTCGCGCTGATCGCTGTGGTCCCCATCCTCAAGCAAGTGCCGGTCGAGGCCGGCGACGCACCGGTGCCCTCGGTCAGGTCCGAGGTCGCCGGTCTGCGGGACGTGCGGATCTGGCTTGTCCTCGGCGGCGCTGCGATCGTCTGCGGTTCCTCGCTGGCCGCCTACAGCTTCATCTCCCCGCTGCTGACCGAGAACACGGGCGTGGCCGCGTCGACCGTCCCGCTGGTGCTGCTCGTCTACGGCGTCGGCGCACTCATCGGCTCCAATCTCGGCGGACGCCTGGGCACCTACCGCCCCTACGGCGTGCTGTTCACCTCGGCGACCGCTACTTTCCTGGTCCTCATCGGTCTGGCTGTCTTCTCCCACTCGCCGGTCGCCACTGTGATCCTGGTGTTCCTGCTCGGTCTGTTCGGCATGTCGACCAACCCGATCTTGATCGGCAAGGCGGTCGGCTACGCCCAGCAGGCACCGACCCTGGCTTCCGCGCTCAGCACCTCGTCATTCAACGTGGGCACCGCAGTCGGCTCCTGGATTGCCGGGTTCGCGCTCGAATCGGCGCTAGGCGCGACCGGACCGGTCGTCGTGGGAGCAGCGATCGCGGCGCTGTACTTCCTCCCGCTGAGCGCATTGATCGTCATGGACCGACGCGCCGAGCATCAACTCGTCGAGGGTGCCGGCCCGGACGGCACGCCGGTCGGAGGTCAGCTGCCGGTCTCGGTGCGTTGCTCGGCGAGGCCCGACGCGGAGGCGCCGCGCTCCTCGCTGGCTGCCCAGGACGCGAGCACCTGCATACGCTCGGCCGATTGCGATCCGGGCTCCGCGGCGTAGACGGTGAGGATCAAGCCGGGCTCCGACTCCATCTCCATGCCCTCGTAGGCCAGCGTCATCTCACCGACCACCGAGTGATGGAAGGTCTTGAAACCCGTGCCATGGTGGCGAACGTCGTGTGCGCCCCAGATACGGCGGAAATCCTCGTTCCGCGTCGAGAGCTCCCCGACCAGGTCGTGCAGCTCCTGGTTGTGCGGATCGCGGCCTGCCTCGGTCCGCAGGATCGACACTGTGATCTCGGCGAAGGAGTCCCAATCCGGATAGAAGTCGTAGGAGCGCCGGTCCAAAAAGGTGTACCGGGCAATATTGGGCGGCCGCCCGGGCATGTCGTAGACATCCTGGTAAAACGCCCGACCCAACGCATTCGCGGCCAGCAGGTCCATGCGGCCGTTCCGGACGAACGCCGGACCAGCCGTGACCGCGTCAAGTGTCCACTGCAGGCTCGGGTGCGGCGTCCAGCACTTCGGGCTGCGTCTGCGCGGCGACCTCTCGACCGCACTGGCCGCCTGCGCCAGGTCGAACAGGTGCGCGCGCTCGGCATCGTCAAGACACAACGCATTGGAGATCGCGTTGAGGACCTCCGGGGACGCACCGCCGATCGCGCCACGCTCCAGCTTGATGTAATACTCCACGCTCACGCCCGCGAGCGTGGCGACCTCATTGCGCCGCAGCCCGTCAACCCGCCGGTTCGTGCCCATGGGTAAGCCGACGTCCCTCGGATTCACCTTCGCGCGGCGGGAGGTCAGGAACTCGCGCACGTCCGCCCTGTTGTCCATGTTTTCAACCGTAAGGCGGCGACCGATACCAGAGGGAGTCCTTCGCGGTACCTCCATCGACCGGAACCGCCTATCGCCGAATCGCAGGTCACCGCGAGCGTCGTCGACGCCCGCCCTGCGTGCTCAGCCTTCCTTCTCGATGACGTTCTTCAGCACCGTGGTGGCTCCCATGCCGTTGGGCCAGCCGGCGTAGAACGCCAGGTGCAGGAGAGCTTCCTTCAGCTCGTCGTCGGTCACGCCGTTCTGGCGAGCGAAAGCGAGATGGAACTGCAGTTGGTCGGTCTTTCCCATGGCGGTCAGCGCCGCCACCGTGACGAGGCTGCGGTCGCGCTTGGACAGGTCCGCGCGCTCCCAGACCTCGTCGAAGAGGACCGTGTCGGTGTAGTGGACCATCCCGGGCGCGAAGTCCCCGAAGGCGTTCTTCCCGCCGGTCCAGCCAGTGCTCTGCTCCTCATTGCTCATGCCAGCTCCATCGATGCGTGGGTTGTTGTGCGTTCGCCCTCCATGCAACCCGTGATTGCGCGCCCGTGGGAGTCCCTGTCGTGAGGGGGTACTGGCAGGGTCTGGCATGGATGGCGCGAAGGGCCTTGACTCGATGTATGAGCACTCGTGGACCGCGCAGCAGCGTCGATCGGACACGGCCTGCCCCGCTGCGCTCCGGCCTGCGCGCAGTTCTCGACGCAATAGACGCGCCGGCAATGGTCCTCACCGACCGGCTGGACGTGGTCGCCGCCAATGCCGTGGGCCGGGCGTTGCTCGCACCCGTGTTCGAGAGCGACCGGCCGAACCTGGCCCGGTACCTCTTCCTGGACGAGGATGGCTCGTCCAGGTTCTACCCCGAGTGGGACCTGGTGGCAGATGAGCACACGGACAGACTGCGCGCCGCAGCGGCCGCCGACCCGCACGATCGAGCGCTGCACCGGCTGATCGGCGAACTCTCGACGACCAGCGACACGTTCCGGACCCGCTGGTGCTCCAAGGTGCTCTGCGCGTGCCGCGCGCCGCGCATGGTGGTCGACCATCCGCTGGTCGGCGAGCTCACCCTGGTCCGCGAGGACCTCACGCCGACCGCCGACCGCACACTCACACTCCGCATCTGCACGGCCGACCCGAGGTCGCCGTCCGACGAACGGCTGCGCATCCTCGCCAGCTGGACCCAGGAAGAAGCCACCCACCACCGTCCGGGCACTGCGCCCACCTGACCATCCCTCTGCATCGGAGCGCATCCCCGAAAGGAGCACGCATGCATACAAGGACGCTCGGACAAGGCCTCGAGGTCTCCGCGATCGGGCTCGGCGCGATGGGCATGTCCCAGAGCTATGGCCCCAACCCCGGCGACCGCGACGAAATGATCGCCGTGCTTCGCTCCGCGCTCGATGAGGGCGTGACGTTCTTCGACACCGCCGAGGTCTACGGCCCCTACGTCAACGAGGAACTCGTCGGCGAAGCCCTCGAGGCGATCGGCGACCAGGTGGTGATCGCCACCAAGTTCGGCTGGGACATCCGCGACGGCAAGAGCGTCGGGCTGAACAGCCGGCCCGAGCAGATCCGCCACGTCGCCGAGGAGTCGTTGCGCCGACTGCGCACCGACGTGATCGACCTGTTCTACCAGCACCGCGTCGACCCGGACGTGCCGGTCGAGGACGTCGCCGGCACCGTCGGCGAGCTCATCGCAGAAGGCAAGGTCCGGCACTTCGGACTCTCCGAGGCCTCGGCCGCCACGATCCGCGCCGCACACGCCGTGCAACCCGTGACCGCTGTACAGAGTGAGTACTCGCTGTGGACCCGCGACCCCGAGGCAGAGGTGCTACCGACCCTGGCGGAGTTGGGCATCGGGTTCGTCCCGTTCAGTCCGCTCGGCAAGGGCTACCTGACCGGCACAGTCAGCACTGACACCGCTTTCGCCGACGGGGACATCAGGACCACGATTCCGCGCTTCGAGGCGGATAACCTCGCCGCGAATCAGGCCCTTGTCGACCAGGTCAGAGTGCTCGCCTCGGCGAAAGACGCGACTCCGGGGCAGATCGCGCTGGCCTGGCTCCTGGCCCAGCAGCCATGGATCGTGCCGATCCCCGGAACCCGCCGCACCGCACGCATCCAGGAAAACGCCGCAGCCGCCCAGGTCGCGCTGTCCGCGGACGAGCGCGCCGACCTCGACTCCCTCGCCCGGCGCATGGGCGTCCGCGGCAACCGTTACAACGAGCTGCACATGGGCTACGTCAACGGCTAGTCCGACGAAGAGAATTGAAGGAGACGACATGAACGACAACGGATTCGATCAGATCTTCCCGCTCGGGGAGGAGAACGACGCCTACGCGCAGTATTTCATCGGCCAGAGCTACCTGGCTCCACTCACCTCCGGGAGCGTTCCCGTCAGCAACGTCTCGTTCGAGCCGGGCTGTCGCAACAACTGGCACATCCACCACGGCACCGGCGGCGGCGGTGACCAGATCCTGCTGAGCACGGCGGGCAGCGGCTGGTATCAGGCCGAGGGTGAGGACCCGATCAGCCTGGAGCCGGGAACGGTGATCCGCGTCCCGGCGGGCACGAAGCACTGGCATGGCGCGAAGGCGGATTCGTGGTTCTCCCACGTCGCCTTCATCACCCCGGGCGAAGGTGTCAGCAACGAATGGCTCGAGCCCGTCGCCGACGATGTGTACGCAGAGCTGCCGAAGAACGGAGAGAAGGCATGACCATCCTGACCGAGAACTACACCCTTTCGAACGGCCTCGAGATCCCCAAGCTGGGGCTGGGAACCTGGTTCATCGACGACGACAAGGCCGCCGATGCCGTCCGCGCGGCCGTGGAGATCGGGTACCGCAACATCGACACCGCCCAGGCATACGGCAACGAGCGCGGCGTCGGCGAGGGCGTGCGCATCTCCGGCGCGGCCCGCGACGACCTGTTCGTGTCCACGAAGCTGGCCGCCGAGATCAAGGACTACGAAGGCGCGGCCGCGGCGATCGACGGATCGCTGGCCGCGCTGGGTCTGGAGCACATCGACCTGATGTTGATCCACAGCCCGCAACCGTGGGACGACTTCCGCGGCGGTGACTACGCCGACGGCAACCGCCAGGCGTGGCGGGCCCTCGAAAACGCCCACAACGCCGGCAAGATCCGTGCCATCGGGGTGTCGAACTTCCAGCAGCACGACCTGGAGAACATACTGCCGACTGCGACCGTCGTCCCGCACGTGAACCAGCTGCTCGTACATGCCGGCAACACTCCGTCCGAGCTGATCGCATACTGCGAGGGCAAGGACATCCTCGTGGAGGCGTACTCGCCGATCGCCCATGGAGAGATCCTCGAGAACCCCGTCGTGCAGGCGATGGCCGAGAAGTACGGCGTGACCGTCCCGCAACTATGCATCCGCTACACGCTGCAGCTGGGCGCGGTGTCACTGCCGAAGACCGCCAACCCCGAGCACATGCGCTCCAACGCCGCGGTCGACTTCGAGATCTCAGAGGCAGACATGGGCGCGCTGCGCGACCTGCACGCTCAGGACTACGGCGAGTCCAGCGCGTTCCCCGTCTACAGCGGCAAGTAGGAGCGATCCGCCGCGGACGCCCTCGCCGACGGACCGTCCGTCCCGAACGTCAGCTCGGCCAGAAAACGCATCCGCGGATCCGACGGGGTGTTCGGCTCAGCGCTATAGGCCGTCAGGGTCAGCCCCTGCTGTGCAGGGAGGCTCAGCGCATCAAAGCTGAGGCGTAGCTCGCCGACCACCGGATGCCGAAAGTCCTTGTAGCCACACTGGTGCAGGCGCACGTCGTGCTGGGCCCAGAGCGCGCGGAACTCCTCGGAACGGGTGGACAGCTCTCCGACGAGCTCGGTCAGCTGCTCATTGGAGGGGTCGCGTCCGGCCTCGGTGTGCAAGAGGGCGACAGACGTTTCAGCGGCTTTCCGCCAATCGGGGTAGAGCCGGTGCGCACCCTCGTCGAGGAAGCAGAAGCGCGCCATGTTCACCGGCCGCTCGGTGCTCACGAAGGCCTCGGAGTAGAGCATCTGGCCCAGGGCGTTGATCGCCAGGACGTCCAGGCGGCCGTTGCGGATGAAGGCCGGTGCCCTCGGGGAGCAACTTCGCGCGGCGGGTCACCAGAAACTCCCGAATCTCGGCTCGATTGTCCATGTATTCAACGGTGGTCGCGAAACGTGGGCGGCCTCGGCAGTGCCTGGCACGGGTCCTGAAAGGTTCTCCGACCCATCCTTGACCCCCACCCGCTCGTCATTTATTGTTTTCCATACAAACACTTGACGAGGTGGCGATGACCAGCGCAAACGGACGCGGAACGCGTGAAGCCGGTAAGGCGACACGTCGCGCATTGCTGTCCGCGGCCACCGAGGTGTTCGTCGAGCAGGGCGAGACGGCGTCCATCGCGCAGATCTGCCAGCGGGCCGGGGCCTACCCGAACCAGGTCACGTATTACTTCGGCTCCAAGGAGCAACTCTTCGTCGAGGTGGCGTGTGCGGCGGTACTGCGCGCCGGCCGGCACGCCGAGGATGCCGCCGCGTCGGCCACCACGGTGCGCGAGTACACCAACACCCTGGTGAGTTCGCTGCTCGGTGCGCAGGCCCGCAACGTCGAACTCTTCACGACTGCCATGCTCCTCGTCTCGCGTCGCGCGGATCTCCGGGACAGCATCAGCGATACGCTGCGCACCCTCCACGAACGTGGCGAAGAGGCCCTGATGCGCACCCTGGTCCGGACCGGCTGGCAACTGCGCGCCGAGATAGGGGTGGAGGCAAAAGCGTTCTGGTCGGCGATCTTCGGGCTCATCGTCCAAAAGGCCGCGACCGGGCCCGATTTCGACGACAACCTCGAAGATGCTGTCGCAGTGATCTTCACGAATCTGCAGATACCGGAGCAGGTTCTCGATCGAACTTTGGCGGGTGGTCTCGATACGCCACTCACTTCGTTCGCGGCTACTCGACCAGCGACGTGAGCCCATGGCACTCGACCAGCGAGATGAGAAGGAAACACGATGACGCAGTCCGACACCCACACCACACCGCAGCCCCACGTCACGCACACGGTGCTCAACCAGTCCGCGCCCCGTCGCGACATCAACGAATATGAACTCAACACCGTTCTCCGCGAGGCCGTTCAACGCCACGACGGCGGATGGGCCGACGACGAGCTGCGCGAGATCGGCGCCCTGGTCGGCAGCGAACAGTTCCAGCACGACGCCCACCTGGCCAACACGATCACGCCCGAGTTGCACACCCACGATCGGTGGGGCAACCGGGTCGACGAGGTCGAGTACCACCCCGCGTACCACCGGATCATCTCCGCGTCGATCGCCCACGGCTCGCACACCCGCTGCTGGGCCGACCCGCAGCCCGGTTCCCATGTGGTGCGGGCCGCCGGATTCATGATGTTCGGTCAGATCGAGCCGGGCCACGCCTGCCCGGTGTCGATGACCCATGCGGTGATCCCATCGCTCGAACTACAGCCCGACGTCGCCGCGCAGTGGGTTCCGAAGGCCCTGTCCCGCAGCTACTCTCCCGACCTCTCTGCCGACAAGCAGTCGGCGATCTTCGGGATGTCGATGACCGAGAAGCAGGGCGGCTCCGATGTCCGCGCCAACACCACGGTCGCCAAGCCAGTCGCAGGCGGTGGTCCCGGCGCCGAATATCTGCTCACGGGCCACAAGTGGTTCTGCTCGGCCCCGATGTCGGATGCATTCCTGGTGTTGGCGCAGGCGGAAGGCCCCGCAGGTGAAGGCCTTTCGTGCTTCCTGCTGCCCCGGGTGCTGCCGGACGGTACCCGCAACGTCTTCCGCATCCAGCGGCTGAAGAACAAACTCGGCAACAAGTCGAACGCGTCGTCGGAGATCGAGCTCGACGGCACCGTCGCGGTGATGATCGGGGAGCCGGGCCGCGGCGTGCGGACCATCATCGAGATGGTCGCCCAGACCCGCCTGGACTGCGTCCTCGGCAGTGCATCCGGCATGCGGCAATCCGTCGCCGAGGCGGTCTGGCACGCTCGCCACCGCGCCGCGTTCGGTGCGACGCTCGCCGATCAGCCCGCGATGGCCGCCGTACTCGCCGATCTTTCGCTGGAATCCGAAGCCGCGACGGTCACTGCGATCCGTCTGGCCCGCGCCCACGACGAGGACGCCGACGACCAGGAGCGCGCCTTCCGGCGACTCGCCACCGCGGTCGCGAAGTACTGGATCTGCAAGCGCGGCCCGCACCACTCCTACGAAGCGCTGGAGTGCCTGGGCGGCAACGGTTACACCGAGGATTTCCCGCTCGCGATGCGGTACCGCGAACAGCCGGTGATGGCCGTGTGGGAGGGGTCGGGCAACGTGATCGCGCTTGATGTGTTGAGGGCGATGACCCGTGAGCCCGAGTCGGTGGCGGCATTCGATGCCGAGATCTCCCTGGCCCGCGGGTCGAACCGGACCCTCGACACCCATCTCGACAGCCTGCGCGACCACCTCGGCGAGCTCTCCCGCCTCGACGCGGCATCGGCGCAACGGCGCGCCCGTTCCGTCGTGGAGTCGATGGCCCTTGCCCTCGAAGCGTCTCTGCTCGTACGGTTCTCACCGGCACCGGTGGCCGACGCGTTCATCGCGGCCCGCCTCGGCGAGGACCGCAACTTCGAATACGGCGCGCTGCCGGACGGCGCCGACCTGTCCGCCATCCTCGAAAGGCACTGACCCGCGGCCATTCTCGCTCACCGATCTCGTTCCCGCTCATCCCGCAGGATGCGCGGGACCGGAATGGGTGAGCGGGACCCCGACCGAAACCACCCGACCCACGGAGGCGTCCCATCAGCACCGAACTCCCACCCACCGACCGCCGCGCCGTCGACCCACGCAAGGGCCAGTTCGGGCAGCTGTCCGAGCTACCGGCCGACCAACCCGTCACCATGCTCAACCTGCTCCGGTTCCGCGATGTCGCCGACTATTCGCAGGCCGACGACATCGCGCCCGCACAGCCGATCTCCGGCGCCGAGGCCTACCGTCTGTACACCAAGGCGGCCACGGCGCACCTCGACAAGACCGGCGCGGAGGTGGTGCTGCACGGCGATTGTGGACCCACCGTGATCGGTCCCGACGACGAGCGCTGGGATTCGATCCTGGTGGTCCGCTACCCCAACCCGAACGCGTTCCGGCAGATGGTCACCACTCCTGACTACCAATTCATCGCTCGCCATCGCACCGCGGCGATCGCCGACTCGCGGCTGATCGCGACGTCCGCGTAGCCTTCCCGATTCCCGCTCAGCGATTCCGTTCCCGCGCACCCGGCAGGATGAGCGGGAACGGAATGGCTGAGCGGGACCTGTCCCTGAGCGACTACAGCATCACTCCGGGATTCAGCAAGCCGTGCGGGTCGAGGGCACGCTTGATGGTCGCGGTGAGATCCATGACGTCGAGGCCGACCTGATCCGGTAGCCAGTTCTTCTTGAGCCTGCCGACTCCGTGTTCGCCAGTGATGGTGCCACCGAGGGAGATCGCCAGATCCATGATCTGTCCGAAGGCGCGTTGTGCACGGGCGGCCTCGTCGGTGTCTGCCGGGTCGAAAACGATCAGCGGATGCGTGTTGCCGTCGCCGGCATGGGCGATCACCGAGATCAGCACGCCGTTGTCGGCAGCGATCGTCCCCACGCCGTCGATCAACGCGGGCAACTGTGGGAGCGGCACCCCGACGTCCTCGAGGAGCAGTGACCCGATCTTCTCGACGGCCGGGATCGCGGCGCGCCGGGCCGCGGTGAAGGCCTCACCCTCCTGCGGGTCGTCGGTGGCGAACACCTCGCTCGCGCCGTGTGCCTCGAACGCCTGCGAGATGATCTCGACCTCAGCCGCCCCGGCCGGTCCGGGAGCATCCGACTGGGCCACCAGCAGTGCCCCCGCCTCCCGGTCGAGCCCCATCCGCAGCATGTCCTCGACAGCGTTGATGGAGACGGAGTCCATGAACTCGAGCATCGCCGGCCGGATCTGCGACGTGATCGCGAGGACGGCCTGGCTGGCCTCGTGGACCGATGCGAAGGTTCCCACGACGGTGGAGGCCGGCGCCTGGGGCGGCAACAGACGCAGGGTCACCTCGGTGATGATGCCGAGCAGACCTTCGCTGCCCACGAACAGTTTCGTCAGTGACAAACCGGCGGAGTCCTTCAACTGCATGCCGCCGAGCCGCACTGCGCGACCGTCGGCGAGCACCACCTCGAGTCCGAGCACGTAGTCGGTGGTCACGCCGTACTTCACACAACACAGACCGCCGGCATTGGTGGCGACGTTGCCACCGATCGAGCAGATCTCGAACGACGACGGGTCCGGCGGATACCAGAGACCATTGGCTGCGGCGGCCGCCTTGACCTCGGAGTTGAACAGTCCCGGCTGTGCCACCGCGGTCCGTGTCGCGGTGTCGATGGCGAGCTCGCGCATCTTCTCCGTCGAGATCATCACCGCTCCGTCGACAGCGGTCGAACCGCCGGACAAGCTGGTCCCGGCCCCGCGGGTGATGAGCGGGATGCCATGCTCGCCACACCAGCGAACCGCGATCTGAACGTGCTCGGTGGTCGTCGGGCGGATCAGCGCGAGGGGCGTCCCGGCCTGCGGATCCTGCGCACGATCCTGCCGATATGCAGCGAGGATGTCGGGGTCGGTGACCACCATCCCGTTCGGCAGCGCAGCGGCAAGGGAGTCCGTGGCCACCGTTCGGGCGCCGGGACCGGACGAGGCGGGCTCGGTCATTCGGGTCATGTGTCAACCATAGGTCCGACGACCCGGCAGAATGACCAGGGTGAGCGACTTTGCGGTGCTGGAGGCCGGCGACATGGTGGCCGGCTACACCATCGATGCGCTCCTCGGTAGCGGCAGCAGCGCCGAAGTATATCGCGCACACCGCGATGGTGCCGCCGATCCGGTCGCGCTCAAGGTGCTCCACACCGGGCCCAACGACCGGCAACGGGTTCGCGAGCGGTTCGACCGCGAGTTCACCATCGCATCTCGCCTGCAGCACCCCCACATCGTCAAGATGTACGCACGCGGGGAGATGGATCCACCCCCGATCGGCGACAAGCACACTGCCGCAAGCGTTCTGTGGATGGCGATGGAGTACATCGGCGGGATGACGGCCGCCGACCTGATCGCCCACCGTCCCGCCGAGCCCGACATCACGATGATCGCGCAGGTCGGCGCGCAGATCGCCGACGCACTCGATTTCGCCCATGCCCGCGAAGTCCTGCACCGTGATGTCAAGCCCGCCAACATCATGGTCACCACGCCATCCGACGACGTTCATGCGGTCCTCACGGATTTCGGTATCGCCCAGCTGCTCGATGACGCCCGTCCGCTTGCGCGTAACGGCAGGGTCCAGGGGTCGATCGCCTATGCCTCGCCGGAATTGCTCACCGCTCAACGTCTCTCACCGGCAACCGATCAGTATGCGTTGGCCGCCAGCCTGTTCGAACTACTGACCGGCGACCCGCCCTTCCAGAGGGCGACGGCTTTTGCCATCACCCATGCCCACCTCCACGATCCGGTCCCGCCGCTGACCCGGGCTCGCCCCTGGCTGCCCTCGGCACTCAACTCGGTGTTCGCCAAGGCGCTGGCAAAGGATCCACGCACCCGGTACGAGACATGCAGGGCGTTCACCGACATCGTGACCCGAGCGCTGCGGGACATCCCGGTGCCGGCCGGGGCCCCGCAGCGGCGCTGGCCGTGGCGTCGAACTTTGTAGTAGAAATCCGCGGCCACCGCGGGTTTTTGCTACAAGATCGGCGATGGGGCAGCCTGGTCGATCCCGTAGACCCGCATGGCGTTGTCACGGAACACCTTCCGTAACACGTATTCCCCACCCTGGGGCTCGAGCAGATCGATGAGTGCACCGATCACCATGTCGAGTGCGGTGTTGGGCTTGTCGATCGGGAAGTTGGATCCGAAGATCAACCGGTCGGGGCCGAAATGTCCGAGGACGTGTTCGACCAGCGGGCCGACCATCTCGGCGAGGGTGCCCCGGCTGCCGATGTTGCCCCACCGCTCCCGGCCGTAGCCCAGGACCGGCAACCCGAGCCCGGACAACTTGACCACCACGTTGGGACACGCGGCCAGCGTGGTCATCCGCTCCCGCCACAGGCGCAGGATGTCTGCTCGGGCGCCGGCGGTCGCACCGGTCCGCGCTCCGACCGGACCGAACACCCCGACCGGCGTCCCGAGATGGTCGACCACGATGGTCGCCTCCGGGTACTCGCGCGCGAGCGTCACCACGTCGTAGAGCTGATGCGAGTAGACGAAGGCGTCGAACACCAGGCCGCGCTCGGCAACTTCGGCGAATCCGCGGAGGAACGACGTCGACGCGAGAATCCCGTCCGCGTCGGCACCGTTACGGATGCGAGGATCGGGGTGCCGGGTGGTGATCCAACGGACCCCGCGCAGGCGGTCGGTGAGCGCCGCGTGCTCGTCGAGCAATTCCGCGAACATCTCGGCGCGCGGATCGGCGTGCGCGACGATGGCACCCAGTTCGGGCGCCTGACCGACCCCGAACGGGAGCTTGGTGACGTACCGGGTCTCCTCGACGGCCGAACGTCCCGCCGGGGTGTCGGCCCGGCCTGCGGTGTCGTCGCGGCGCCAATGCGACTCCATGTGTACGACAGTCTCGACCCGGACCCCGGCGACCGTTCGGACGGCCGACGCATCGGCCAGATACTGCAGGGGTTCGTACACCCGGGCCACCGTGCTCGGCGTGAGCACGTACTCCCGATCCGCCTGCGACACCACCATCGGAAAGACACGATCGCCGAAGGCGGGAAGAAAACTGTAGAGCCGCGACAGTCGATTGGCCGCCCACGGCGTGCTCCGCGGATTCCACTGGTGCAGATGGGCATCGACTATGCCCGGCACCACGCCATCGAGCGAGCTCACATCTCTGAGCCTGCCACACACCGCGCGAACCCGACATCGAATGATCGATCATCAGTCCTCGTCGAACGACCGCTAGGGTGATTAGTCTTGGGCGGGAAAATCCGCAGTACCAGTACAGGGAGGTGACCCCACGACGTGCCCAGCCACTCTCGGCATACGCTCCATCACCTACGCACGCTGATCGGGCGCGATCCCGACAGATTCTCCGCAAACGTCTACACCAGGATGTTTGCCATCGATCCCGACCTCCGCGAGCTCTTTCCCGCGGTGATGGCGGGACAGCGCGAAGCGTTCTATCACGTCATCGATCACGTCCTCGACGTGGTGCCGCGCGAGGACGGGCACAACGAACTGATCGAATTCCTCGCACAGCTCGGTCGGGATCATCGCAAGTTCGGTGTGCGGCCCGAGCATTACGGCATCATCTACCAGGCCCTGATCGCCGAGTTCGCATCGGTGCTCGGCGACTACTGGGACGACGAATCCGCGCAGACCGTGACGCAGGCGATGATGCTGACCACCGGTGTCATGCGTGGTGCGGCCGAGACGGCCCCGCATCCCGCGTTGTGGTCGGCCGAGGTGGTGGAGAAATTCCGGATCACCCGTGACCTCGCGGTGGTTCGCCTGATCACCAAGGCACCGCTGCGCTTCGTCGTCGGGCAGTACCTGGAGGTGCAGATCCCGCAGCGACCTCGGATGTGGCGGAACCTGTCCCCTGCCATTCCACCGAACCCCGCCGGTGAACTGGAATTCCATGTGCGCGCGGTCTCCGGTGGGACGGTCAGTTCGGCGATCGTCGGTGAGACCCGGAGCGGTGACACCTGGTATTTCGCGCAAGGGCACGGGACTTTGCACGTCAAGCGTGATCAGAAGGTGCTCATGGTTGCGGGCGGCACCGGTCTCGCGCCACTGCGAGCGCTGCTCATCGAGATGTCGAAGCGAGCCGACTCGCCGCCGACACACATCTTCTACGGGATGCGTCATCCCGGTGAGCTCTACGACCTTGCGGTGCTGCGCCGCATCGCGGGCACCAACCCGTGGCTGACCGTCACCGCCGTGTCGGAGGAGACCAGCGACCCGTGGTGGATCACCTCGACGACGGCACCCGAGGCCCTCGGCATCGACCACATCATCGGCACGCTGGGCGACGCGGTGGCGCAGACCGGTCCGTGGGATGACCGTCAGGTTCTCATCGCGGGCTCGGCCCAGATGATCGAGGCGACGCGGCGGCGGTTGCTGATCGCGGGTGTCCCGGCGAGCCGGATTCAACACGACCCGGTGACCTGAACGCAGTTCATCCGCGCCCGCCGACCCCGGTCCGTCTACCGGCTGGGCGTGTCCTGCGAAGCCTCGGGCGCCCACCGGTTCGCGGATGCCTCACCGCCACCGCCGAACCTGGTCTCGGTCGTGGTCTCGGTCGTGGTCTCCGTCTCGGTGACCGTGGCGGGGTCCGCCGCCGATTCCGTCTCGGTGGTCGTCTTGGTGACCGTCTGCCGATCCCGGGTCACCGTCGAGGTCTCGACGGCGGTCTGGGTCTCGGTCCGCGGCTGCGCCGTCGAGGTGACGGTGATGGTCGAGGGCGCAGCGGTCACCGTCGTCGTGGTCGGCGCCTTCTCCTCGGTTGCGTCGACACCCGCGAAGACCGCCGACGCCGCGATCGCGCCGAGCACCAGGGCACCGGCCATCGCCGCGCCGATCAGCCACCAACGCCGATTCGACGAACCGCGCGACACCGCTCCGGGCCGTAGTGCGAGGATCGCAGCGCCCACCGCGGAGGACAGGGCGGGCTGGTCGGCGGCGGTCACCGGGCGAGCCAATGCATAGCCCAACGCAGATACCGCGCCCGGCACGTCGGCGCCGGGTCCGGTGCACAACACCGACGTCACCGACGATCCGCCAGGCGCCGAGATCACCGCCTCGGCGACTGCGGTCGCGTGTGCCGGATCGGTCACGGGTCCCGGCGAGCCGTAGGCGAACTCCGCGGTGCCGAGCACCTCGCCGGTCGCCGAGTCCAACGTGACCACCGACGAGCCCGGTGACGGGACGGCTGTTCGATCCAGATCGACGACGGCCATGATGCCGCGGACACCGGCCGAGCCCCGCGCAACCTCGGCGAGTGCAGCGGGCATGTCGGTGAGCGCGACCTTCTCGTACCAGCCCGGACGCGAAGTCCCGGGCGCGAGGTTCGCCTGCAGGTAGCTCTGGGTGGCCGGTCGCGCACACGCGATGCCGATCCGGTCGATGTCGTACGGCACGGAGTCGACGAGCTCGTGGATGGCGGTCTCCGCGCTCTGCGCCGACGGATCGGACAGGTCGACCAGATTGCTCGCGACGATCTCGCCGTCGGCGCCGCGCACGACCGAGACGATCTGGTCTTCGATGACGGAGATGCCGAGGACCGACCCGGCCGAGCTCGAGCTGCCCTGGGTGCGGGTGCTCTGCGTCTCGGCCATGGTCCTGTCCTGTCTCCGGCGACGTTGTCGGGAGTCAGGGTAGCGGGTGGTTCCCGACCGCGATCAGTCGGCTTTGCGCTTGCGGCGCGGTTGCCATACCACCAGCGCGCTGGTGCGCGGTACCGGCACGAGTTCGCCGCTGCGGCGGTGCGGAACGTTGTCCACCTCGGTCTGGAGTTCGCGGACCCGCTGTTGTAGCGCGTCGACCTGATTGCTCAGATCGATGATCCGCTTGATCCCGGCGAGGTTGACGCCCTCCTCCTGGGAGAGTCGCTGGATCTCGCGGAGCAGCTCGACGTCGCGCGCCGAGTACCGTCGCCCGCCGCCGCTGGTGCGCTGTGGGGTGACCAGACCGAGCCGGTCGTAGGTACGCAACGTCTGAGCGTGCATACCGGCGAGTTCGGCGGCAACCGAGATCATGAAGGTCGCGCTGCCCTCACTCTCGAACTTGCCTGCCATCATCATCGCCCCCACCCGGCACGCGGATCGAAACCGCCGGCCTTCTCGGCCTCCGCGTATCGACGCATGGCTTCGGCGGCCGCGTCGTCGAGCTTCGGCGGTACCGCGACTTTGACGGTGACCAGCAGATCGCCTGCCCCACCGGAACGCTTCGGCACGCCTCGGCCACGGACGCGGAGTGTGCGGCCATCGGTCGTGTTGGCCGGGATCTTCACCCCGACCGTGCCGTCGAGTGTCGGCACCGACACCGTGGCGCCCAGCACCAGCTCCGAGATACTCACGGGCAGTTGCACTTTGAGGTCGTTTCCGCTTCGGGTGAAGACCTTGTCCGAACGTACGTGGACGACGACGTACAGGTCTCCCGACGGCGCGCCGCGAGGTCCTGCCTCACCTTGGCCTGCGAGCCGAATACGTTGTCCGTCTTCCACGCCAGCAGGGATGCGGACGTTGATGGTCCGGGCACGAACCTTCACACCGGAGCCGTCGCAGTCGGTGCAGGGGTCGTCGATGCGCGATCCGGTGCCCTGGCAATCCTGGCACGGTTCGCTGAAGCCGAACGCTCCCTGATTGCGGCTGACGAATCCGGAACCGTTGCAGTTCGGGCAGACTCGCGGGCTCGTTCCGGGCTTTGCCCCGCTGCCGTGACACGTGGTGCACGGCGACGGGCTCGTCACCCGGAGCGGGACCGTGGTGCCCTGCGCGGCGTCCTTGAAGCTCAGCGTGGTCTCGGTCTCGAGGTCGTTGCCGCGCTTGGGACGCGTCGCCGTGGACGTCCGCGGCCCGCGATTGAACAATCCTTCGAAGAGGTCGCCGAATCCGCCTGCCGAGTTGGTCGTACCGCCACCGTTGCCGAACAGGTCGCCGATATCGAAGTCGGCGCCACCCGTCGTCGTATATGTGCCGCCGCCGCCCGGGAAACCTCCGGGAAAGCCGTTGCCCCCGCCGCGGAATCGCCCACCGGCGAACATCGCGCGGGTCTCGTCGTACTCTTTGCGCTTCTCGGCATCGGACAGCACGCTGTGGGCTTCGGACACCCGCTTGAAGCGCTCCTCGGCCGCCGTGTCGCCCGGGTTCGCGTCCGGGTGCAGCTCGCGTGCGAGCTTGCGGTAGGCCTTCTTGATCTCTTCAGCCGAAGCGTCAGAAGCAACGCCCAGGTCCTTGTAGAAGTCGTGTTCCAACCACTCACGTTGTGGAGCCACCAGACGTCACCTCCTTCGTTGTCTCAGTTGTCTCGATGTAGTTGTCTTCGCTCGTGAAGTTGTGGGTCGAACCGTGCTGCCCGGTGATGCGCCGCGCGCGACGTCGCGTCGCCGCTGCGCACCACCGGGCAGGCAGATGAAACGGTTGCCTTATTGTGCACCAGTTTCTTCGTTTTCCGGCACGGCTCCGACCGTGCTGCCCTCGACCGGATCGGTGACCGTCACCATCGCGGTGCGGATCACCCGCTCGCCGAGACGGTACCCACCGCGATACACCGAACCGATGACCGGATGGGCACCCTCGCCCTCGTGCTGAACCGCCTCGTGGAGTTCCGGATCGAACTCGTCGCCGGACTCACCGAACTTGACCAGCCCTTCGGCACCCAGAGCGGAGCTGAGCTTGTCGGCCATGGTCCGCATGGGCCCGTCTTCGAGGTCGCCGTGCGCACGGGCGCGGTCGAGATCGTCGAGGATCGGGAGCAGCTTCTCGATCAGCACCTGCTTGCCGTAGGCGACCGATCCCTGCTTCTCCTCCGCGGCACGCCGCCGGAAGTTGGCGAACTGCGCGCGTTCACGCTGCAGATCAGTGGTCAACTCGGCAATACGCGCATCGACCTGATCGGCCGCGCCGTCGGCGTCCGCTGATTGGTCGGCTTGCTCGTCTGCTGCCGGCTCGGCTTCCGCCGGGCCCGGTCCGGCGCCCGCCGCGTCGCGCACCTCGCCCGTCTCGGGGTCGATGCGTCGACGGTCGGACACCGTGACCGGCTCGTCGGGATAGGTGCCTTCCGGCTCGCCACCGGTCACTTGTTGTCCCCGGTGTTCGACGGCTCGTCGACGACCTCGGCGTCCACGACGTCGCTGTCGCCGCCTGCGGTCTCACCTTCCGGTGCCTCACCGTTGGGCGACTCCGCAGCCGAGGCGGCATAGATCGCCTGTCCCATCTCCTGGGACTCGGCCGAGAGCTTCTCGACGGCCGACTTGATCGCCGCGAGATCGGTGCCCTTGAGGGACTCGTTCGCCTCGGCGATCGCCGCGTTGACCTTGTCCTTCACCTCACCGGGAACCTTGTCCTCGTTGTCCTTGAGGAACTTCTCGGTGTGGTTGACCAGCGACTCGGCCTGGTTGCGGGTTTCCGCCTCCTCGCGACGCGTCCGGTCCTCGTCGGCGTGTGCCTCGGCGTCCTTGATCATCCGGTCGATCTCGTCCTTGCTCAGGCCCGAGCCCTCCTGGATGCGGATGCTGTTCTCCTTGCCGGTGCCCTTGTCCTTCGCGGTGACGTGCACGATGCCGTTGGCGTCGATGTCGAAGGTCACCTCGATCTGCGGGACACCCTGCGGCGCCGGGGCGATGCCGCCGAGCTCGAACGAGCCGAGCAGCTTGTTGTGCGAGGCGATCTCGCGCTCACCCTGATAGACCTGGATCTGCACGGACGGCTGGTTGTCTTCCGCCGTGGTGTAGGTCTCCGACCGCTTGGTCGGGATGGTGGTGTTGCGCTCGATCAGCTTGTGCATCACGCCGCCCTTGGTCTCGATGCCGAGGGACAGCGGGGTGACGTCGAGCAGCAGCACGTCCTTGACCTCGCCGCGCAGCACGCCTGCCTGCAGGGCCGCACCGACCGCGACGACCTCATCGGGGTTGACGCCCTTGTTGGGCTCCTGACCACCGGTGAGCTCCTTGACCAGCTCGGTCACGGCGGGCATACGGGTCGAGCCGCCCACCAGGACAACGTGATCGATGTCGCCGACGGCGATGCCGGCGTCCTTGATGACGGCCTGGAAAGGCGAACGGGTCCGCTCCAGCAGGTCCGAGGTGATCTTCTGGAACTCGCTGCGGCTCAACTGCTCGTCGAGGAACAGCGGGTTCTTCTCTGCGTCGACGGTGATGTACGGCAGGTTGATCGACGTGCTCTGCGAAGCAGACAGTTCGATCTTGGCCTTCTCGGCGGCCTCACGCAGCCGCTGCATGGCCATCTTGTCCTTGGTCAGGTCGATGCCGTTCTGGCTCTTGAACTTGTCGACGAGCCAGTCGACGATGCGCTGATCCCAGTCGTCGCCACCGAGGTGGTTGTCGCCCGAGGTCGCCCGGACCTCCACCACACCGTCACCGATCTCGAGCAGCGAGACGTCGAACGTACCGCCACCGAGGTCGAAGACCAGGATGGTCTGTTCCTTCTCGCCCTTGTCGAGGCCATAGGCCAATGCGGCCGCAGTCGGCTCGTTGACGATGCGCAACACGTTGAGGCCGGCGATCTGGCCGGCTTCCTTGGTGGCCTGACGCTGCGAGTCGTTGAAGTAGGCGGGGACGGTGATCACCGCGTCGGTGACGTCCTCACCGAGGTACGACTCGGCATCGCGCTTCAGCTTCATCAGCGTGCGCGCGCTGATCTCCTGGGGGGTGTACTTCTTGTCGTCGACACCGACGGTCCAGTCACCCTCGCCCATGTGGCGCTTGACCGAACGGATGGTGCGATCGACGTTGGTGACCGCCTGATTCTTCGCCGGCTGCCCGACCAACACCTCGCCGTTGCGCGCGAATGCGACCACCGACGGGGTCGTCCGGGAGCCTTCGGCGTTGGCGATGACAGCGGCTTCGCCGCCTTCGAGCACGGAGACCACCGAGTTGGTGGTGCCGAGGTCGATTCCAACTGCACGAGACATGTGTTCTCCTCCTGGTTCATGGGTTGCACCCAAGTACGTGGCCGGGCCCGAGCCGTTTACTGCACGAACCGCGGATGTTTCGTCGAGACCCGCGTCGGAACCCGAACTTCAGTGCATCCGACTCATGTCCTACTGAACAAACAAGCCGGAGTCAACCTGGGTTGAGCCTACATGACTCAGGTCTCTCGATTTCCTCAACGGACCCACCTGGCGGATTGTTCCCGGATCGACGAAATAAGTTGAGTGCGGTGGACTCAATGTGGGGAGAATCTCCCTCCCCATACCTCATGGTCCGGTACGCCGCCGAATACACTCATGCCGCCGGGCGCAGGCTCACGCCCCGGCGATTGCGGGCGTGACCTGGGAAATGATGGAGGCGGCGTGACCATGGATCTCGTTGATGGCTGACCGGCGCAAACGTTTCGGCGAGGCCGCCCTGACGGTCATCTCGACCGGAGGGCTCCGCGCACTCACCCATCGTTCGGTGGACGAGGCGGCCGGCCTGCCTCCCGGTTCGGTGAACTATTACGCGCCGACCCGGGCGAAGCTCGAGGCACTCGCGCTGACCGAGGCATACGAGCAGATGTACGCGATCGCCATTCGCACGTTCGGGCCGATCCTGGAGACCGACGAGCCCTCCACCGGTCTCGTCCTCGACTGCACCACCGATTTCGTGGCGGCCATGTCGGCGGAGACGGGACTCGTCGCGGCCCGCCATGCGCTGCTCGTCGAGTCACAGTTCGATGACGGCCTGCGCAAACAGGTGACGACCAATCGCAACGCCTTTGTCGCGTTCACCGAACCGTTCGTCCGGTCGAACGCGCCCGACAGCCCGGCGCGAACGGCCGAACTCATCGTCGCTCTGGTCGAAGGCCTCATCCAACAGCAGACGCTCGTTGCGACAACGAATTTCCACCGCCCGATGGTCCGCGCCGCGATCGCACGGATCTTCGGGTTCGCCGGGGGTTGAGCCCTCCGTCGACGAATATGACTGCGGCGTGAGCGCATTGCGGCGACAATAGTTGTCGTCGCGGCGCGCCCACGCCGCGGTCGTATTCAGATTTCCGATCGATCGCCGGTCATGCAACCGTCAGGCAGCGGACACCGCCAGTTCCTCGACCGGCTCCAGCGCCTGCGCGATGATGTCGGCGACATCGACCATCGGTTTGACCTCGAGCGCCTCGAGAACCTCGGCGGGGACGTCGTCGAGGTCGGGCTCGTTGCGCTGCGGGATGAAGACGGTCCGCAGTCCATTACGTTGCGCGGCAAGCAGTTTCTGCTTGACTCCACCGATCGGCAGCACTCGCCCGTTCAGCGTGACCTCACCTGTCATCCCCACGTCGGCACGAACCTTGCGGCCCGTCGCCATCGACACCAGCGCCGTCACCATCGTGACGCCTGCGCTCGGACCGTCCTTGGGCACGGCACCCGCAGGCACGTGCACGTGGATGGTCTTGTCGAGCGCCACCGGGTCGACACCGAGTTGCTCGGCGTGCGCTCGCACGTACGAAAGTGCGATCTGCGCCGACTCTTTCATCACGTCGCCCAGTTGACCGGTCAGCTTGAGACCCGCCTCGCCGTCGGTGCCGTTGACCTCGATGAACAGGACGTCGCCACCCATGCCGGTGACCGCCAGACCGGTGGCCACGCCCGGCACCGCCGTACGCTCCTCCGATTCGGGAGTGAAGCGCGCGCGACCGATGTACTCCTTGAGGTCGGACTCCCCGATCTCGATCGGCGCCCGCGCCTTGCCGGATTCGAGGTTGGTCGCAGCCTTGCGGAGCAACTTGGCGAGCAGCCGTTCGAACTGTCGCACACCGGGTTCCCGGGTGTAGTTCGCGGCGATCTCGCGCAGTGCTTCGTCGGCGACGGTCACCTCGGCGTCGGTCAGGGCCGCGCGCTCGGCCTGCCTCGGCAGCAAGAAGTCACGGGCGATCGCGACCTTGTCGTCCTCGGTGTAGCCGTCGATGGTCACCAGCTCCATCCGGTCCAGCAGCGCCGACGGGATGTTCTCGACCACGTTGGCGGTGGCCAGGAACAGGACGTCCGAGAGGTCGAGATCCAGATCGAGGTAGTGATCACGGAAGGTGTGGTTCTGCGCGGGGTCGAGGACCTCGAGCAGCGCCGCCGCGGGGTCGCCGCGGTAGTCCGAGCCGACCTTGTCGATCTCGTCCAGCAGCACAACCGGATTCATCGATCCGGCCTCGCCGATGGCCCGCACGATGCGGCCAGGTAGGGCACCGACGTAGGTGCGCCGGTGACCGCGGATCTCCGCCTCGTCACGCACGCCGCCGAGGGCGACGCGGACGAACTTGCGACCGAGAGCACGGGCGACCGATTCACCCAGCGACGTCTTGCCGACGCCGGGAGGGCCGGCCAGCACCATCACAGCACCCGACCCGCGACCGCCGACGACCTGCAGGCCACGCTCGGCACGCCGAGCCCGAACGGCCAGGTATTCGACGATGCGATCCTTCACGTCGACCAGACCGTGGTGATCGGCGTCGAGGATTTCGCGGGCACCCTTGATGTCGGTAGAGTCCTCGGTCCGCTCGCTCCACGGGAGGTCGAGCACGGTGTCGAGCCAGGTCCGGATCCAGCCGGTCTCCGGCGACTGATCGCTGGCACGTTCGAGCTTGCCGACCTCACGCAAGGCGGCTTCACGCACCTTGTCGGGAAGATCGGCGGCTTCGACGCGACCGCGATAGTCGTCGGCACCTTCGGGCTCGTCCTCACCGAGTTCCTTGCGGATGGCGGAGAGTTGCTGGCGCAGCAGGAATTCCTTCTGCTGCTTCTCCATCCCGTTGCGGACGTCGTCGGCGATCTTGTCGCTGACCTCGGTCTCGGCGATGTGCTCGCTGGTCCACTCGATGAGCAGGGTGAGCCGCTCGCCGATGTCGGGCGTCTCCAACAGCTGACGCTTCTGGATGTCGGTCAGCCATGACGAGTAGCCGGAGGTGTCCGCGAGTGCAGACGGATCCGACATCTTGTTGACGCCGTCGATGATCTGCCACGCCTCCCGGCGCTGCAGCATGGCAAGCACGAGCTTCTTGTACTCGGCAGCCAGCGCCTTCACGTCGTCGGTGATCTCGGGATCATCGATCTCGGTGACCTCGACCCACAGCGCGTTGCCGTGGCCGGGCGCACCCGTGCCGATCTGGGCCCGGGTCTCACCCTTCACCACCGCGGCGGTCTGCCCGCCGGGCATGCGCCCGACCTGCACGATCGACGCGATCACGCCGTAGCTGGGATACCGGTCGTCCAGTCGCGGCGCGACCAGGAGCTTGCCGGATTCACTCGCGCGGGCCGCGTCAACGGTCGCCTGGGCGGCATCGTCGAGCGGGATCGGGACAACCATGCCCGGCAGGACGACGAGGTCCGGAACGAACAGAACGGGCACTGAATATGTCTGTGACATTCATCCTCCAAAGTTCAGTCTGACCGACTCAACCCTGGTGGCGGGATGTTTGTTCCCGGGGATATTTCGCCAGGAGCGGAATGGTATCGCCATTCCCGCTCACCGGTTCGCCGCTCAGAGAGTCGCGCGCTCCAGCGGCGTCGCGAGCGGCCGGAGGACACCGGCAGCATCAAGTCGCCGGTACCCATCCACCACGGCCTCGACGTCGCCCGGGTCGGCGACCGTCAGGAGCACGCCGCCGGACGGCAGGTCGATCCGCGCCATGGCCTCGCCGTGCGGCACTAGCCGAGCTCGACCGGGCGAGAGGTAGCCGACGCGCCCGACGACAGGTTCTCCGACGGTGTACCCGGCGTCGTCCTCCAACGCATCGAGGATCGCGTCGTCAGTGACGTCCCCGAAGTCCGGCTCCCAGATCGTCGCCAGCATCGCGAGCAGACCGACCTCGTCGATGACGACACCCTCCGGCGATTCGACGGCGAGAACCGTTGACTGCAAGAGATATTCGGGTTCGCCGCCCGCGACTCCAGAGATCTCCAGCTCGAGGCCCGCAGTGGTGCCGGCGATGACCCGCAGTCCCACACCCACCCGGTCCGACCAGGGTTCCGCCGACTGCGCGTCGATCAGCAGCGACACCAACTCGCCGACCGACACGGGGGTGGGTGGGCCGGACGCTCGGACCTGACGCCACCGCAGCTCCGCCACCGCCGGTACCGATGAGAGCAGGGGCGCGACCTGCTCCAACGTCTGGCGCCATCGAGCAGCAACCGATTCGACGGGCTCCGGTCGTCGCCCCCAGAAGACTCGTATGACGCGTCGCATCCAAGAGACCTTACGGTGGGGTGGTGCACCATCCTCGATGAGCAGCCCATCGATCAGAACAGTGAGCGCGCGGCTGCTCATGCGCCTTTCTGCAGACTCGACTTATACAAAAGCTAGCACTGCCGAGTGGGCCGGAAGCGAACATTCTGGACATATCTCCCAAACCGCCAATGCGCCTTGATGATTCGCCGATCGCCACGACGACTGCCAACCGTGGAGTCATGTCCGAATCCGGAGTTGTCGACGGCAGGACCTCACCGATGCGGTGGGCGCACGCCCACGTCACGGCAACCACTGACCGGTTCGCCACCACAGGTCGATTCACCGGCCGAGGCTGCTCGCACCTACGCCGCGGCACGCAAATCGGCTGATGCGGTGAGCGTCTGAGGCCGGCGCGGTCTACCAGGCGTCGCCGCGATCGACCGCGTTGAACGCGGTCTCCAGCGGAGCCCATCCGTTTGTGGTGTCGTGCGGCTTGCCCTCGGATGCGTGCCAGTAGCGCAGGTTGTACTTGCCGCCCCCTGGCTTGAGCATGCGCATGTTGGTGTGCGAGATGTCGTGATCTGCATCTGACGCGTAGCGGTATTTGTGCTCTGCCGGTCGATCCTTGTCGTAACCGGAACCGGCGTACACGGTCTGGTCCTCATCGGACCCGGCGAGACTCCAGTCGACACCCGCGGCCCACTTCTGGTCGAGCCGGTTCTCGGGCGCCTGCAGTACCTCCAGGAATTTCGAGCCCGGCACCATCTCGTCCCATTGCACACTGTGGTACTTGAACTCATCGATGATGCCCTGGTGCGGAGTCGCCAGCGTGACGACATCGCCGACCTTGAGCTTCGCGGCCGGAAAGCCCTTCCAGTGCTGCGCCGAGCCCAGCAATGCCACGCGCGTCACGAGTCCGCCCATGGAGTGCGCGACGATGTCGACCGACTGGCCCTTACGCGTGTCGGCGTCGTAGATGTGGTTGGCGAGTGCCGCCGCCACCGTCTTGATCCGCGTATCGGTACTGGCGTTGCCGAGGTCGACATCGCAGTTGCTGTCACCCGCGTAGTACCCGACGGTGTGCAGCGACGATCTGGTCATCCCCTTGGACGTGAAGTAGTCCATGGCATCGCCCCACAACGATGCACAATCCGACTTGCCGGAGTCGTTGTAGCCGTGGACAAGGTAGACCGGATCTCCCCCGTTCGCAGCTGGGGCGGAACTCGCAGTCGGCGCCGTGGCTGCCGTCAACGCTCCCGAGACGACGGCGGCCACCAGCGTGACCGCTGCCCGAATTCGCCTCGCACCCATGGATTCTCCCCTCATCACCGTCTTTCGCACGCTGTGCTTCTCGAATCTCCGGGATGGTACCAAGTGGCGATACGGCGCTGGGTCCCACATCCATCGGCCGGGCGGCGTCCATTCGGCCCGGCGCACAGCGCGAAGGTGAGATGATCGAAGACAACCGTTCCGAAAGGTCACGACTATGGATCTGTTCGCGGGTATCCCCGTCAGCAACCTGGCGAACGCTGCCGGTTGGTATGAACGACTCCTGGGTGACGTGACGTCATTCGACCCGAACGATCAGGAACGGGTCTGGACACTCACCGCGCATGGCCACCTCTACGCTGTCATCGCACCCGACGACGCCGGGCACGGGCGCGCGACGTTGTTCGTCGACAGTCTCGATGAGTTCCTCGCCGCAGCCGCGGCGCGCGGCGTCGAACCCGAGTCGACGGAGACCTACGACAACGGTGTCCGCAAGGCCGTCTTCCGCGATCCCGATGGCAACGAGATCGGTGTGGGTGGCAAGTGAACAATCGCCGACAGGTGCAACCAGCCTGGAGATCAGCTGGAAATTCGACCCATCCGAACGCCGTCCACGTCCGAACCATGTGCATGAACCTTGAATCCCACAGTTCAACCAGTGCTCTGTCCAGCGTCGGCGCCCGATTGACCGTGTCGTTTCTCTGTTTGTTCGCGGCTCTCGCGGGCGGGGTGGTGATGAACGCCCCGAAGGCGTCGGCTGCCACGTGCTCCGACGTCGCGGTCGTCTTTGCGCGCGGCACCGCCGAACCGGCGCCTCCGATCGGATTGACCGGTCAGTCGTTCGTCGCGGCGCTGCGTTCGCAACTGCCGGGCAAGTCGGTGGCCGCCCAGGGTGTGAAATACCCCGCGAGCAGCGATTTCAACAATCGCCCGAAGTTCGTCAAGACCGTGGCTGACGGCGTGAAGGAAGCCCAGAACGAGGTCAAGACCATCGCCGCCACCTGCCCGCGGACCCGGATCGTCCTCGGCGGATATTCGCAGGGAGCGGTGGTCGCCGGGTATGCGACGAGCGGGAAGATCACGATCGCCGATCGCTACCGCCAGTACGAGTCGCAGGTGCCCGCCCCGCTGCCCGCCAAGGTGGCGAGCCATGTCGCGGCGGTGGTTCTCTTCGCACCGCCTTCGGACCGGTTCATCAGCGACATCGGTGCACCGCGGATTCGCGTCGGCGCCCCCTATGAGCCCAAGACGGTCCGGTACTGCATCCCCGGCGACACCATCTGCAACGGCGCACCGGTGGGACAGCCCAACGCGCTGCACGTGCTCTACACCGTCAACGGCATGCCGCTGGACGCCGCACACTACGTGGTCGGACGGCTGTAGAGCCTGACCGTCGGCGTTTCTCGCCCACTCCGATGAGTTCCTCGGTCGCGCCTGGTCACAACTGTTGACCGGCGCGACCGAGGAGGCTCCACCATGGGAAAAGTCATCACGCACATGACGATGTCGCTCGACGGCTTCATCGCCGACCCGAACGACGATCCGGGCGAGCTGTTCGCCTGGTACGACGCCGGCGAGACGGCGGTGGCCAGCGCGAACGAGGACATCGGATTCCACGTCGACGATGCCGACGCGGACGTCCTCGGCGAGTTGACCGGCAACGCAGGCGCACTGGTGTCCGGACGACGCCTGTTCGACATCACCGATGGTTGGGGCGACAACCACCCGGTCGGCGTCCCGGTCGTCGTCGTCACCCATCACCCGCCCGAGGACGCCACGACCCGGTGGCCGAACACCACCTTCGTCGACGACGTGGCCGGTGCCATCTCACGGGCGCGGCAGATCGCAGGTTCCGCCGATGTGATCATCGCCAGCCCGACGATCATCCAAGAGGCCCTCGACCTCGATCTGGTCGACGAGATCTGCGTCAGCCTCGTACCGGTGCTCTTCGGCGAGGGGATCCGCTACTTCGGCCCGCTGGCGAACGGCCATCGGCTCCTCGCAGACCCGACGGTCGTCCCCGGTCGCCGCGCCACCCACCTGCGTTATGTCACCGCCGCCAGAACAGATGATGCGTGACCGCACCGCCCGGACTCGGCACGACGTCGCAGCGATAGCGATCGAGCAGCTCGTCGGGTGACTCCCAGAGTCGCACGCCGGACCCGAGCTCGACCTCGTTTGCCACCGCCACGTGCAAGGTGTCGACCAGGCCGGCGTCGAGGAATTCCCGCACAGTGGTCGCGCCGCCGCCGAGCCGCACATCCTTGCCGTCGGCGGCGGCCTTCGCTTTGTCGAGGGCCGTCGCCGGGTCGTCGTCGATGAAGTGGAACGTCGTATCCGACAAGGTGAACGACGGTCGCAGGTGATGGGTCAGGACGAACACCGGCGTGTGGAACGGCGGCTCGTCGCCCCACCAGCCGAGCCAGCTGTGATCCTCCCAGGGTCCGCGGTACGGGCTGAACTTGTTGCTGCCCATGATCTCGGCACCGATGTTGTGGGAGAAGTCGCGGGTCAGGTAGTCGTCGAGCCCGCGGGTGCCGCCGGAGTCGGTGCGGTTGGGCCAACTCGCTGTCTTGATCACCCACGACATCAACGTCGCCGGATCGGCATGACCGAACGGCCGTTCGAGGCTCTGTCCGTCACCGGCCCCGAAGCCGTCGCGCGACACCGTGAAGTTCTGGACTTTCAGTAGCTGACCCATTCGACAATCCTGCACTCTCGACGTAGCTGACGATGGTCAGACTGCCCGAGTCCGGGGAAATCATCGGCCCGTCACGAGTTCCCTCGCCGCCGCTCGTCGTGGTCCGGCGACGCAGGCCGCGCGAGGGGGTGGTCGGTCGTCTCGAGAAAATCGAGCAACTCGAGAACACTGTCGCGTCGATCCGGCGGGAGGCGGGCGATCGCCACCGCCATCATCCACAGATCGTGGTCGACGTCGAGCCGCGCGGTCCGGATCTCGTCGCCGGAGGCCGGTGTCTCGCCGGCTTCTGCGAAATACTCGGGAGTGACGCCGAACCCGGCGGCGATGGCGATGACGGTCTCCACCGATGGATGCACGATATGACCAGACCGGACGGCCGACAGAGTGCCGACGTCGAGGCGGTGGCCCCGCTCGCGAGCGCGCCCCACCACTTCCGCAGCCGTCAGGTCCGGCCAGAACTCGAAGAGCGCCTCGATGCGGTCAGGGATCACCGACACTGCCCACCCCCATCGAAGAATTCCCCTCGTCGAATTTCAGCGTGAAGCCAGCAAATCATAGACAAGGGCGTTTAACATCGTCGGGGTCATGGCCGGGTGCGCAGCCCCGGCTCGGCCCCTGTTCGACCAGATACGGCGGGCGGTGACGGTAGCTGCGGCGATCGCAAAAGCCGCGGCAGCCGTGACGAGTGCCCAGGACACGCGTTGAACGAAGCCGGGCGCCCCGCTAGAACCCGTCGCCACGGCGAAGGTCGCGACCCCCAGCGCGGCCCCGATCTGCCGGGCCGTGTTGGAGGCTCCCGAGGCGGCTCCGGGAGTTGTCGGGGTGGCCTCGATCGCGGCCGTGACGATTGCCGGCGTCAGTATCCCCAAACCGATTCCCCACACCACGAATCCCGCCGTCACGACGGGACGATCGAGCGAGTCCGTGGTCGAGGCGATCACGACGAATCCGATGGCCGACATCGTGATTCCGATGGCGGAGGTCGGCCACGTGCCGAACCGCGCCGTCATCCGCGCCGAAACCGTGCCCAACAACGGCAGCGGGAGCAACGCGGGCAACAAGACCAGGCCGGTCGCCAGTGGGCTCAGATGGTGAACGGACTGCAGGAGCTGGGTGAGGACGAACAGCGTCCCGAGCACGCAGGCGTTCATCAATCCAGCGACGAGGCAGGCCGCGATCAGTTGTCTCCTCGCGGATCGTTCGACCCGGAGTAACGTTGTGTGCGTTCGCCGTTCGATGCTCACGAACCCAACCGACGCGGCAACGGCCACACTCAGGGCGATGACGGCGTCCGTCGGCGACGAGCGGAGGCGCAACACCGCCACGGTAGCGGCGGCGATCGCGACGGCCAGCACCACGGCGCCCGCCCAATCCACCCGATCGTCGCCGACCGGATTGTAATTTCCTTGGGGCGCAGCGGGTTTGGACCGCGCGATCACCACGCCCGTCGCAGCGATCACCGGCACGTTCACCCAGAACACCGACACCCATCCCCACTCCTGCACGAGGAAGCCACCGATCACCGGACCCGCGGGGACCGCCGCCCCGCCGACGGCCGCCCACACACCGACCAGCCGGGTGCGCTGCCGATCGTCGACAGCAGACTCGGTCAGCATGGCCAACGTGCCCGGGAGCATCACGGCCGCCGCCATACCCTGGACGAAACGGCCGAGGATCAGCACCGACAGCCCGGACGCCAACGCACACAGCACCGATGCCGCGCCGAACCCGATCAGTCCGACGAGCACCACCCGCCGGTGGCCGACACGATCGCCGATCGCCCCGGCCGGCAGGAGCAGAGCCGCGAGCGGCACGGTGTAGGCGTCGACGATCGAGGCGAGTCCGGCGCCCTGCGCCGACAACGCGTGACCGATGGAAGGTAGCGCCACATTCACGACGGTGACGTCGAGCAACACCAGGAAATACCCACCACAGAGGGCGACGACGACCGACTGGCGCAGACGAGAGATCTCAGCCATTCGCCCATCGTGGTCCCGCGACGTTTCAGCCGACGTCGAAGTATCTCCGTCGTATCGTCGAACCATGAGCACTGCACGAGAGGTGCCGACCGGCGGTGAACCCGACCTCGCGGTGGTCGCCGCGGGGTTCGCCGATCCGCGGCGAATCCGAGTGCTGATGGCGCTGGCGGACGGCCGGGCACTACCCGCCGGACGTCTCGCTGCAGAGGCCGGCGTGGCCGCCTCCACGATCAGCAATCACCTGTCCCGACTTCGCGATCAAGGTCTCGTCATCGCGGAACAGCATGGCCGCCACCGCTACTATCGGCTGTCCACTCCGGATGTCGACGGCGTGCTGGAGGCGCTGGCCCGCCTGGCACCGCGCGAACCCATCACTTCGCTGCGTCAGCACACCCGAGCGCATGCCCTCCGCAAGGGGCGCACCTGTTACCAGCACCTGGCCGGACAGCTCGGCGTGGATGTGTTCCAAGCCCTGCTCGACCGCCGCTGGGTCGTCGGCGGCGACGGTCACCACCACCCCGACACCGACGACAGGCTCTCCGCGCCCGGCCACGCGATCGACTATCGCCTCACCCCGGAAGGAGCCGCGGCACTGTCCGATTGGGGCCTGCCCCAACGACTCCTACGTGTCGACACCACGCTGCGGTACTGCACCGACTGGACCGAGCAGGCCCATCACCTCGCCGGCGCGCACGGCAGCGCGCTCGCCACGTTTCTCTTCGAACAGGGATGGATCGCTCGCGGGACCACACCGCGCAGTGTGGCGGTCACCGAATCGGGGCGCCCGCACCTCGACCGGCTGTGCGACACAGCCTGATTCCCGCCGGAGCCACCTCACTCGGGCCGCAGGTGCGCGAACAGGACGTCGAGCACGGCTTCGAGATGAGCCGTATCCCCCGTCGTCCGGAGAACTGTCACCCCTCCCTGGATACCGGCGATCATCGCTGCCGCGACACCATCAGCGTCCACACCGGGGCGAGCGACCCCGCTCGATTGAAGTGCGGTGATCCCCTGTCGCACATGGCCCTGCCATCGCTGGAGCAACGCCGTCGCCACGTCGGCAGCGCCCTGCGCCGCACCCACTTGACTCATCAGAGCGGCAAGTGGGCAGTGCGGCCCCTGCGCCCGATACCGTGCGACGAGCACCTCCCGCCAGCGCTCCCACGCCTCCCAGGTGTCCAGGGTGCCCAGATACGGTTGCTGGTCCTCCAGCACCCGGTCCGCCTCGTGCCGGGCGACCTCCAACCAGAGTTCTTCCTTTCCCCCCGGGAAGTAATGGAAGAGTTGACTCTTGCTGGTCCTGGTGACGGCGCGGACGTCGTCGAGGGTGACGCCGCCCGGGTCGCCCTGCCGCAGATACGCGGCAGTCTCCTCGACGATCCGTTTGCGGGTCGCCCGCCCCTTCGCCGTCAATGCCATACCACCACCCTACGGATTTTCTGGACTTGCTGGTCCAAAAATACGCGCCTACCGTCGCGGACATGCAGCGACTCAACGGCAGGACCGCACTGATCACCGGCTCGACCAGCAACATCGGCCGTGCCATCGCTTACCGCTTCGCCGATGAAGGAGCGCATGTCATCGTGTCCGGTCGAGACCCCGACCGTGGCCAGTCGGTGATCGAGCACATCCGCGACCGGGGAGGCCGCGCCGATTTTGTCCGGGCCGACCTCGACGGCAGTTCGTCCGCGAGTGCAACACTTGCCCGCGAGGCAGTATCGGCGGCCGGCGGTCGACTCGACATCCTCGTGAACAACGCTGGGATTTTTCCCTCCTCCACCACCAGAACCGTCGACGACGACACCTTTGATCGGGTGTACGGCGTCAACGTGAAGGCGCCGTTCTTCCTCGTGCAAGCGCTCGTCCCGACGATGTCCGCCTCCGGGGGCGGCGTCATCGTCAATCTCGGGAGTTGGGTGGCCAGGCTCGGTATCGGTTCGGGAGCCCTGTATGCGTCGAGCAAGGGCGCACTCGAAACCCTCACGCGTGCATGGTCTGCGGAGTTCCGTGCAGACAACATCCGGGTCAACGCGGTCTCGCCCGGCGTCATCCGCACACCTGATCTGGACTCTGACGCCGTGTACCCCGGGGAGGCCCTGATGATCGGTACGCCTGCCGGCCGCGCGGGCCACCCCGACGCGATCGCGGCCGCGGCGGCCTATCTGGCATCCGACGATGCGGAGTTCGTCCACGGCACCGTCGTCGACGTCGACGGCGGACGTGTCGGCGTCGCGGTCGTCACCGGGAACTGAAATATCCAGCGTGGATTTCTCGGCGAGGCGCCGCGGAGGTTCATGTCGCTGCGGCCTCGGCGGTGATGAGTTCGACCAGGATGTCGGCGTGACCGGCATGACGAGCGATCTCCTCGATCATGTGCAGGAGGAGCCACCGCACGCTCACGTCCGCACCGTGCGAGTTCTGGAAGGTGTCGGACATGTCGTATGCGGACACGATCTCCCGCGACTGCGCGCTGGCACTCCGGAACTCGTCGACGACGTCGTCGAGCGACCGGCCGTCGGGGATGGCGAAGCTCGCCTCCCCCGGGGTGGCCGGTCCGCTGCAGTCCTCTTTCGATCGTCCGTCCAGGATGTGCTGAAACCAGAAACGTTCCGCTGCCGCACCGTGTCTGAGCAGGCCGATCGGGGTCGTCGCCGACGGCACGCGTCGCGACCGCGACGCCGCGTCCGAGAGTCGGACGACGGACTCGATCAACGCCTCACGGTTGCGGTCGAGCATGTTCTCCAACAGGGTCCGTTCATCTCCGCTGATGATGCGTTCCATCGACTGATCCACTTCGCCGGGGTACGTGACGGCGCCCAGCCTAATGCGATCGCGGATTACCCGGCGGGCTCCCACACGATGCCGTCCGGGTCGGTGAACGACGCACCGGAGCTGCCAACCAGCAGCCGGTGCGACCCACTGCCCTCCGCATCCACCCCGGCATCCTTGGCCGCGGCGCGCCGGCCGTAGAGTGCCAGCTTCACCGAACCGGGCTCGCTTGCGAACTCGACGTACTTGCGGCCGAAGCTCTTCGCGACGTCGAGTCCCTGCTCGACGTAGAACTTCTTACTCGCGGCCACGTCGTCGGCGCCGATGAGGAGCACGATGTCGTCGACCTGCCGGGCCGGGGCTCCGGCTGCCTTCTTGTTCGACGTCGCGACCTTCCAGATGGCGCCGTCCGGCGCCTGCACCACGCCGCCATAGCCCCAGAACGACTTCTTGGCGGGCTTGATCTCGGTGGCACCTGCGTCGAGAGCGGGCATGATCAGCGAATCGACGACGCCGGGATCGGCGACGACGAGGGACAGGACGAATCCTCGGAAGCCGGTGGTCGGCTGTTCGGCCGTCCGGAACCGGAGTCGATCGCCCAGCCCGAAGGCTTTGTCGTAGAAGGTCTCCGCGGCGGCGGTATCAGGAACGTCGAGGGTGATGGCGGTGATTGTTGTCATGCGTATGACGTTAGGCCCGGGCGTGCCGGAAGACTTCTCGATTCCTGCTCGATCATGGCCGAGCAGTGTGGTGCGTCGTCAGCCCGCAAACCCGCTGCGAAACGGCCGAAAGAAGTCTCGCAGTTCCTGCGCGTACTGCTCGGGCTGTTCGAACGGCGCGAAATGCCCACCGTGTTCCGGCTCCGTCACGCTGACGACGTTCGCCATTCGTTCGAGCCAGGCCCGCGGCGGCTTGAGCACATCACCGCCGAACAGTGCGAAGCCCGACGGCACGTCCACGTGTCGGGTGTACTGATCGAGCGGGATCGCGGCATTGGCGTGGTACATCCGCATCGACGATCCGATGCTGCCGGTCACCCAGTACTGGGTGAGCAGGGTCAGGATCTCGTCCTTCGTGAACGCCGTCTCGACGTCACCGCCGCAGTCGCTCCATGCACGCAGCTTCTCGACGATCCACGCCGCGAGTCCGGCAGGCGAGTCGGTGAGACCGACCGCGGCGGTGACCGGCTTGGTGCTGTGCATCGCCGCATACGCACCTTCGGTGCGCGCCCACACCGTCCCCGTCTCGATCCACGCGCGTTCGGCGTCGTCGAGTTCTTCCGGATCTCCCCAGTACCTGGGCAAGCCGGCGTCCATGCGGTGCACGGCGACGACACGTTCGGGTTGGTCGAGCGCGAGGTACCTGCTGACATGACTGCCCATGTCGCCACCCGCCGTGCCGAACTCGTCATATCCGAGCTCGGTCATGAGTTCCGCCCACAGCATGGCCACCGCGATCGAATCGTACGCATGGGCCGGGTGATCGGAATATCCGAAGCCGGGCATGTCGGGCACGATCACGTCGAAGGCATCGGCGGGATCGCCACCGTGTGCCCCGGGGTCACTCAGCAACGGGATCACCTTGAGGTACCGCCAGAACGAGTCCGGCCAACCGTGGTTGAGCAGCAGGGGCATCACCGGTCCGGCGCGGTCCGCCGCGCGGGCATGGATGACATGTATCCCGAGGCCACCGACCTCGACCCGCAGGTTCGGGAGTCGGTCGATCTCGGATTCCTGTGCCGACCAATCGAATTCGTCGGCCCAGTAGCTGATCAGCTTCCGGAGGTAATCGACGTCGGCGCCCAGTGACCAGCCCGCGGGAGAGTCGGGCCATCGGGTCGCCCTCAGCCGCGTGCGGAGATCCTCGACGACCTGCGGATCCGTTCGCAGCGACATCGGCCGTGGGCCGGCGCTCACAGCGTAGGCCAGTCCGTTGGACCGCTGGAACCGGCCGGATACTCGTCGATCGGGACCTGATCGGAGCGCCACGCGTCGAGGATCGGCGCGACGATCCGCCAGCATTGCTCCGCGGTGTCGCCACGCACCGCGAGAGTTGCGTCGCCGTCGAGGATCCCGGACAACACCTCGGCGTAGGCCCGCGGCGATCCGACCCCCAGATCGGCGTCGAGTTCGGTCGCCTTCAGATCGAACGGGTGCGAACCGTCGTGCACGTTGAGCCGCAAGGACATCGTGTCCGGACCGAAGGAGAACCGGAGTACGTTGCTCGCCGCCTCACCGCGAAACTGTTCCGGCAGGTGACGGACCGGACGGAAGGTGAGGGCGATCTCCTTGACCGCCGGTTCGATCGCCTTGCCCGACCGCAGGGTGAAGGGCACACCTGCCCAGCGGGCGGTGCACACCTCGAACGTCGCCTCGGCGAGTGTCTCGGTGTCACGTGCCGGATCGACGCCTTCCTCGTCGGTGTAGGACGGCAGCCGATGGCCATTCACCTCGCCCGCGGTATAGCGCGCCCGATGGGACGCACGGACGGGATCGCCCTGCCAGACCCGGGTGGCGCGCAGCGCGGCCGCCGTGGCATCGCGCAGATCTCGCTCGGCCAACGACGCGGGAGAATCCATCGCCACCACCGAGAGGAGTTCCAGCAAATGGCTCTGCAACATGTCGATGAACGCGCCCGCTTTGTCGTAATAGCCTGCGCGGCCTTCGAGGCCGAGTGTCTCGTCGTAGCGTATGAGGACGGACTCGATGTGATCGGCCGACCAGACCGGCTCGAACACACGGTTGGCGAACCGCACCCCGATCAGGTCCAGCAGGATGGACTGCCCCAGGAAGTGATCGACGCGGAACACCTGGTTCTCCGGGACGAGGCGGGCCAGGGTCTGGTTGAAGGCGTGGGCGCTCGCCTCATCGGTGCCGAACGGCTTCTCGAGAGCGAGGATGGTGCCGGACGGCACCTCCACGTCCGTCATGGCCTCACACGATGCCTGTGCGATGGCGGGCGGAACGGCGAAGTAGAGGATCGGTCGGCCCTGCGCCGACCCGAGGATCGTGCGAAGCCCATCCGCGGAGCCGAGGTCCGCCTGCAGGTAGGTCGTCGAGTCGGCGAGACGGGCGGCGGCCGGCGCCGGCCCGTCACCGAACGCTTCGCGAACGCGGTCGCGCCACTGATCGTCGGAGACCTCACGCCGCCCCACACCGACGAGCCGTACGTCGCGTTCCGGTTCGAGCGCGAGGAGCTGCTCGAGTGCCGGCAGCAGCAGGCGTGAGGTCAGATCGCCCGTCGCACCAAGGATGAAGAGTGTCGTCTCGGCCATGCCCGACGGTAACGCGCATCGAACTCACCATGGCCGAACTCGCCGATACATCGCACGTTGGCGGTAAGAATCGACGTATGCGTCCGAACATCGAGGATTATGCCCTGATCGGCGACTGTCGCACCGCTGCACTCGTGTCCAGCCGCGGCGAGATCGACTGGTTCTGTGTGCCCCGGTACGACTCGGCATCGATCTTCGCCGCGCTGCTCGGCGACGAGGAGCACGGCTGCTGGACGCTGGCGCCACGGGAGGGATCGGCCCAAGAGGGATCGGCCCAAGAGGGATCGGCACAGTGCAGTCGCGAGTACACGGGAGACACCCTCGTCCTCGTCACGCGATGGGAGACCTCGACCGGCGTGGCCGAGGTGCACGAATTCATGCCTCTCGACGGCGGACGGGTCGACCTCGTGCGACGCGTCGTAGGGGTGTCGGGCCACGTCGAGTTCCAGACCGACCTGCGGATGCGCTTCGACTACGCACGGGCGGTGCCGTGGGTCCTGCAGGTCGGCGACGCCTCCGGGCCCGCCCTGCGTGCCATCGCAGGCCCGGACGCGGTGGTGGTGCGGGGCGCCGCGCTGCACGCCGACGGCAACGTGCACCGCGGGTTCTTCACGGTCGAACCCGACGTGACCGTCGACCTCACGCTCACCTGGTATCACTCACACCGACCCGAGCCCGAACCCCTCGACGTCGACACGGCGCTCGACCACGCGGTCGGCTGGTGGACCGGATGGTCGAGCCGCATCGACCATTCCGGACCGCACCACGAGCAGATGGTCCGATCGCTGATCACATTGCGCGCGCTGAGCAATCTCGACACCGGCGGCATCGTCGCCGCCGCGACCACGTCGCTGCCCGAACAGTTCGGTGGCAGCCGCAACTGGGATTACCGATATGTGTGGCTGCGGGATGCCTCGCTCACCCTGGAGGCGTTGGTGAATCACGGCTTTCTCCGGGTGGCCGAGCACTGGCGCATGTGGCTGATGCGCGCGATCGCCGGGAACACCAAGGAACTGCAGATCATGTACGGCATCGCCGGGGAGCGCGATCTCGAGGAGCGGGTGCTGTCGCATCTGCCGGGCTATCAGAACGCCGCACCCGTCCGGATCGGAAACGGCGCGGTCAACCAGTACCAGGGCGACGTGATCGGCGAGGTGCTGTGCGGTCTCGAGTCGGCACGGAAGGCAGGACTGCAGGAGACCCCGATGTCGTGGTCACTGCAGAAGGCGTTGCTCGAGCAGGTCGAGGCGAATCTCGAGCGTCCCGACAACGGGATCTGGGAAATGCGCGGCGACCCCCAGATGTTCACCCATTCCCGCGCGATGATCTGGGCGGCTTTCGATCGCGGTGTCCGTGCGTCCGAACGGTTCGACCTCGACGGCTCGCCCGAGCACTGGCGCGAACTCCGCGACCGGGTCCGGGCCGAGATCGACAGCGCCGGAGTTGATCCGGACACGGGGCGATTTGTCCAATACGCCGGGACCGACGAAGTGGACGCGTCGTTGCTGCTGCTCCCCCAGGTCGGATTCTGCGCCGCCGACGACCCACGCATGCTCGCGACGGTCGCCGAGATCGAGCGGGTGCTGATGAACGGCGGACTGGTTCACCGGTACCGCACCGGTTCCGGGGTCGACGGGCTCGACGGCGACGAACATCCGTTCTTGGCCTGCACGTTCTGGCTGGTCACGCAATACGCGACGAGTGGACGGCACCACGACGCGGCGGCGTTGATGGAGCGTGCGTGTGCCACCGCCAACGACGTCGGACTGTTCTCCGAGGAGTACGACGTCGGTGCCGGGCGCCAGGCGGGCAACACCCCGCAGGCCCTGTCCCATCTCGCCTTCGTGCGGGCGGCCGACGCGCTGGCGTGACCCTTCGAGACGCTCGCACGCACGCTCCTCAGGGAACCGGGTCACCCGACTGTTGCGCCACCCGGCCGACCGCGCAAGGATGGACTCCAGCGAGGCTTCACCGGGCAACGTCCGCCCGGGTCGGTGGGTGGTGCCGCGCATCCACGATCGTTCGGTGAATTCCCGAGGGAGACAAGACCGATGAAGAGACGATTCTTAGCTGTGCTGGCTGCGTGCGCCGCCGTTGCCACAATCGGACTGGCAGGGACGGGTCCGGCGACCGCGGCCTGCATGGGCAACGGGATCGACGACCTGACCGCCGAACCCTGCGGCGACTGACGCGATCCTTCGCCGATCACCCGGCCTGCTGCGCGAGAGCGGCCATCAGGTCGTCGTAGTGACCCTCATGTGCCGAGAAGCGCAGCGGCTTCACCCGATCCACCAGGATCTCGCGGGTCGCGGTCGGCAGCAGCGACATCACCTCGTCGAGGAAATCGTCGAGCGGCATGGCCCAGTCGGCCTCCGCCTGGCCCGGCATCAGGTCGGTCTGCACGGCCGGCGGAACCAGCTCCAGTACACCGATACCCTTGTCGGACAACTGCAGTCGGAGACTGTCGCTGAACGAGTGGATCGCCGCCTTGGTCGCACTGTAGGTCGGCGTGCCCGCCATCGGGGTGAACGCCAGCCCCGACGACACGGTCATGATGACCGCGTCCGGTTGTGTGGCAAGGAACTCGGCGAATGCCGCGACGAGCCGCAGCGGCCCCAGGATGTTCGTCTCCACCTCGGCGACCGCGGTCTCGAGAAAACCCGCACCACTCAGATCCTCCGATCGCATGATGCCTGCCATCGCGATCAGGACATTGGTCTCGGGGAACCGCTTCTGCACATCGGCGCAGGCGCGAGTGACATCAGCGGCATCGGCGGTGTCGATCCGGATCGTCTCCATCCCCGGATGGTCGGACGCGATCTGTTCCAGCAGTGCGACCCGACGTCCGCCGACAATGACGCGATTGCCGGCCTCGTGCAATCGGAGCGCCAGGCCGAAGCCGATGCCGGAGGTCGCGCCGGGGATGAAAATGGTGTTGCCGGTGGTCTTCATGATGTCTCCTTCACTCCGATGTACTTCCACCCAAGACTTCACCGCGTTCGCGCCCGCGCATCAAGGAAGCGGTCATCCATGGATTGCCGATCCCTGGATGCGGGCATCCGCATGCGGAACAGTGGTGGGTACCAACCGCGCAGCACTCAACACGCAGCCAGAATCGAGGAACCGTGATCGACCGGGCCGGACTCGCCGAGTTCCTACGGCGCCGACGTGAATCGCTCACACCTGCCGACGTCGGGCTGCCGCCCGGGCAACGTCGCAGGACAAGCGGCCTGCGACGCGAAGAAGTCGCGATGATCGCCGGGATGTCCACCGACTACTACAGCCGCCTCGAACAACAGCGCGGGCCGCAACCGTCCGATCAGATGGTGGCGGCGATCGCACGGGCGTTACACCTCACGCTCGACGAACGCGACCACCTGTTCCGCCTCGCCGGGCACAATGCCCCCGACCGCATGGCCATTCCCGACCACGTCGGCCCGGGCATGATGCGTATTCTGGACCGGCTCGCCGATACGCCCGCGATGGTGGTGAACAGTGCCGGGGAGACGCTGGTGCAGACGACACCCGCTGTCGCACTGGTCGGCGACGAAACGCACTTCACCGGTCTTCGTCGCAGCATCGCCTACCGGTGGTTCACCGATCCGACCACCCGACAACGCTTTCCGGCCGACGACCACGATCACCACGCGCGAGCGCACACCGCCCGACTCCGGGCAGCGGTGACGCGCGAGGGGGCAGGCTCACACGCGGGTGAGATCGCCGATGCATTGCTCGCGGTGAGCCAGGACTTCGGCGAGATCTGGGGCAGGCATGACGTCGCCACGTCGCTCACCGATCAGCGCAAACGTCTGCTCCACCCGGATCTGGGGCTGATCGAGGTCTTCTGTCAGACCCTCCTCGACCCCGACGGCGCGCAGGCCCTGCTGGTCTACACGGCGACACCGGGCAGCGAGAGCCATCAGAAGCTGGCGATGTTGAGCGCCGTAGGGGTCTGAGGGGTGGTGGTCAGGTGATCTCGATACGCCTCGTCGCTACGCTCCTCGGCTACTCGATCAGCGGAGAAGGCGCGACATTCCGCTGGTCGAGTGGCCGCGGGAGCGAAGCGAGCCGGCGTATCGAGACCACTCACCGCGCAAACGCGTACGTCACCCCGGTCAGCTCTTCTGCCGTGTCCCACAAACGGTTTCCGAGTTCCCCGTCGAAGACCCGATGGCTGGGCACCACGAGCACCGGCGGTCCGCTGAACTGCCCTGGCCCCGACGGACCGAAATACTGGCCACCGATCACACCCGGATCGGTGGCTGCGCGCAGCGACGGCAACGCACCTTCCGGGCCCTCCATGATGAAAGACCTGCGCAGCCAGTGCAGCGACGGCGTGGTGAACAGCCACTGCAGCAGCCGGCCCGAATCGCGCATCACCCCACTGTGGGTGGCACCCGGATGCGCGGCCACCGAGATCGGTGCGGTGTGCCCGCTCGCCGACAGCCGACGCTGCAATTCCACCGCGAACACCAACTGCGAGAACTTCGCACGACCGTAGGCACGTGAGGTGCTGAACGAGTGGTCCATCGTCAGATCATCGAAATCGATGACGCCCGCGCGATGCGCACTGCTGCCGATCGTCACCACCCGTCCCGATTCCGCCGACAACAGGCGCTCGAGGAGCAGTCCCGTCAACGCGAAGTGGCCGAGAAAATTGGTCCCGAAATCCAACTCGAAGCCGTCGGCAGTCAGTTCCCGACGCCCGGCCATGACACCCGCATTGTTGACCAGGACTTCGATAGACGGATAAGAGTCACCGATCTCGTCGGCGGCCTTGCGAACGGATGCGAGGTCGCCGAGATCGAGCTGCACGACGTCCACACGACCATCGGGCACGGAGCCGAGCACATCGGTACGAGCGGCCATCGCGGCATCGATATTGCGGCAGGCCATCAGCACGTGGGCACCCAGCCGTGCGAGGTGGCGCGTGGTCTCCAGCCCGATTCCGGAATTCGCACCGGTGACCACCACGGTCGTGCCGTCCATCCGCGGCGCATCTGCCGGCGTCCACCCGTTCTTCGCCATCGCCCTCCCCCTTGTATCCACCACCCACGACGTTCGTGCCGTTCGTTCGCCGCTTCAGCCTGCCACAATGCCGGCCGAACCCGTTCTGGGTGTCCGCTGTCGCGCCCGCATGAGGCACAGGTGAAATGGCGGCCACCGTGGATCACGGTGACCGCCACAAGGGGTTTCAGGGGAGATCAGTGGTGGCTGACCTGTCGTCCACGTACCGCGAGGTATGCCGCGATCAGGGCGATGGCCACGACGACCCCCACGATGAACGGGATGACCTCCCATCCGCCGTTGCTGTTGCTGTAACCCACCTGGTAGGTCAGCCACGAACCGATCAATGACCCCAATATCCCGAGCACGATCGTCATGATCACGCCGACATTCTGCTTGCCCGGCATGACGAGCCGGGCAAGTGCACCGACGATCAGACCCACAACGATGGCACTGATGATGGTTCCGATCATGTTTCACCTATCCGTTCTTCGAGTGGCATCGACCGCAGGAGATGGCCAGGTCAGTGCCCGGTCAATTTGTCCTTGACCTTGCCGGCCGCATCCTTGACACTTTCGACGCCGTCTTTCACCGCCGACGACGCCTGGTCGCCCTTGCCCTCGTTCTTGAGATCACGGTCACCGGTCACGCTTCCAGTGGCCTCTTTGGCCTTGCCTTGCAGGTCTTCTGCCTTGTTCGAGATCTTGTCATCGAGACCCATCGTGTGCTCCTTTGGATCGAGAATCGGTTGCGTACACCCGTGATACCCACGAATCGGTGGATCAAACATCGTCCCGCGGATGTCGACGACCCGGTCACCTCACGATCGCGTCGATGGTCTTCTTGAGGGCTGACGGCTGTGCGGGTGAGTGCGGCGCCTTCTCCTTCAGTTCCAGCAACTCTTCACCGAGCTGCTGGAGTTCTTTCCGGCCCAGCGTCTTACGCACCTCGGGAAACCATTCGGACTCTTCTTCCTCGATGTGATGCTCCACATTCTCGATCAGAACGGTGGTCTTGGCATCGAATCGCTCGTCTTCGGGCTTCATCGTGACGAGTTCCATCACCAGCAGGTCGGCCACGTGGTGCTCTTCATATGACTCGAGGATGTCGTCTTCAACGGCGGGCACAGCCTTGCGGACCGCCGGGTACATCCCTTCGTTCTCGATGTAGGTGTGCACGGTGAGGGCCTCGATGATCTTCCCGACGATGTCACCCTTCGTCTTCGTCGCGTTCGGACCTGCATCGCGGAAATCGTTGAACAGCTTCTTGATCTGCTTGTGGTCGTCTTTCAGGATCACGATCGCATCTGTCGACATGGGGATCTCCTCGAGGTGATGGTGCGATGGGTCGGCGGCGGTGGCCGGTGGGCGCCGCTGATCGTTCCGACGCACACGGTGACGTATGCCCGCGCACCTCTCACGTCAAACCACCTTCGCCCGTCAGATCGGCGGAGGTTTGATCGTGATCCACCGCGGGCACGCTGTGATCGAACCGATCAGAGGAGACCACATGCGCGCAGTCACTTGGCAGGGCACGCGGAACGTCACCGTCGAGGATGTCCCCGATCCGCAGATCCAGGAGGATTCGGACGCCGTTATCCGGGTCACCTCGACCAACATCTGCGGCTCCGACCTCCACCTGTACGAAGTTCTCGGGGCATTCATGAAACCGGGGGACATCCTCGGCCACGAACCCATGGGTGTGGTGGAGGAAGTCGGCTCACAGGTCGGCGATCTCGCCATCGGGGACCGGGTCGTGATCCCGTTCCAGATCTCGTGCGGGTCGTGTCACACGTGTACGCAGGAGCTATACACGCAGTGCGAGACGACTCAAGTGCGCGATCAGGGAATGGGTGCGGCACTCTTCGGCTTTTCGAGCCTTTACGGATCGGTTCCCGGTGGTCAGGCCGAGTACCTGCGCGTGCCGCAGGCACAGTTCACCCACATCAAGGTCCCTGGTGACGCATCGGATTCCCGATATGTCTATCTGTCCGATGTTCTGCCGACCGCGTGGCAGGCGGTCGCCTATGCCGACATCCCGGCGGGAGGATCGGTCACTGTCCTCGGCCTCGGCCCAATCGGCGACATGGCCGCACGCATCGCGGCTCACCACGGTGCCGAGGTGATCGCGGTCGACCGCGTACCCGAGCGGTTGGCGCGTCTACGGGCACGCGGTATCCACACGATCGATCTCGACGAGGTCGACGACATCGGAGATGCGGTCCGCCAGCTGACGCATGGTCGTGGCACCGACGCGGTGATCGATGCGGTGGGCATGGAGGCGCACGGCTCCCCGGTGAACAAGATGATGCAGCGGGTAGTGGCGATGCTCCCGGACAGTGTCGCCGAGCCGATGATGCGCAAGGCCGGCGTCGACCGCCTGTCGGCGCTCTACTCCGCCATCGACATCGTGCGTCGTGGAGGCACCCTGTCGATCATCGGCGTCTACGGCGGCACCGCCGACCCCCTGCCGATGCTGACGATGTTCGACAAGCAGATCCAGATCCGAATGGGGCAGGCGAATGTGAAGAAATGGGCACCGGACATCATGCCTCTACTCGGCGACGACGATCCCCTCGGTGTGGACTCCTTTGCCACACACGAACTCCCGTTGAACGACGCGCCGCATGCGTACGACATCTTCCAGCGCAAGGCCGACGGTGCCGTCAAGGTGATCCTGAAGCCATAGGGCGGTTGCGAACGGAGCTCAGGGTCGGTGGTCCGGGCCCCACTTCTCGGGCAGCGGGGTCAGTTCGTCGCGAAGTCGGGCCAGCGTCCGGTTCAGCAGCCGCGAAACGTGCATTTGCGAGATGCCGACTTCTGCGGCGATCTCACTCTGCGACATGGAGTGGAAGAAGCGCAGACTCACTATCTGCCGCTCCCGCTCGGGCAGGTTCTCCAAAGCCGGTCGCAGCGCGACGATCTCATCGATCTGAGCGATCCGCTCGTCGTCGGCGCCCAGGGTGTCGATGATCGACCGCCCATCATCGTCATCTGGCTCGGAATCGATGGACGTGGCGTGGTAGGCGGAACGCGCCATCAGTCCGTCGATCACGTCCTCGACCGGCATGCCGAGATGTTCGGCCAGTTCGGTGGGGCGCGGCGACCTGCCCAACCGTTGGACCAGTTCATCACTGGCCCGGTTGATGCTCAGCGAGGTCTCTTTGGCCCGTCGTGGCACCCTGATCGCCCACATGCTGTCACGGAAATGACGCTTCACCTCACCCATGACCGTCGGCACAGCGAAGGACAGGAAACTCCCGCCACGTCCCGGGTCGAAACGGTCGACGGAATTGACCACTCCGATGCGCGCGACCTGAACGAGATCGTCGAGCGATTCCCCACGGCCACTGAATCGGCGCGCGACGTGGTCGGCCAACGGGAGACATCGTTCGACGATGTCCGAGCGCATTCGCGCCCTGACCTGGTCGTCGGTGGCCTCGCGCAGCGCTTGGAGCGCCGGCGCCACGTCTGCGTAGTCGTCCATCCGAGAGTTGCCGGCCGACGTGTCACGCGGCACCGAAGCGTTCTCGGGTGTCGAGGTCAAGCAACTCCTCCGGAGGGTGGTGGTGGTGGCATGCGGGCACAGATATCACTCCAACGTAGCGGCTACCCAGGCGACGCCCCTTCGAAACTCCACTTGTCGACGGGTGCCAGGCACCGTACGGTTGGCCATAGCGGTTCAGCCAACAGCTGCAGCAGCGAGACCTCGGAACGCTTGTCTCGCTGCACTCGTACAACTCGGAACGAGGCAGACGCATGAGCCTGGATTCACACATCACTTTTCACGACTCACCGGCGCCTGCGGCAGGTGCGAGGGCTGCCGCAGGCAATCTCATTGCGGCCAGAACCATTTGTGTACAACGGATCTCGGGTGAGATCGACCTTCAGAGCGTGGCCGACTTCGCCGTGGCGCTGGATCGTCTGACCGGCCGCCGACCAGAGTGCGTGCTACTGGATCTGCTGCAGGTACGTTTCCTCAGCACCTCCGGACTGGCGGTGCTCGGCCAGTTCTGCGATGACGCCGCTGGACGTCACATACCGGTTGCCGTCGCCTGCGGTCGTGCCGTCGCGCGGCCCGTCGAGGCATGCCGCCTCGACGACGCGATCGATCTCCATGATTCGTTGGCGGCAGCCGGCAGGTCACTCACCTCGGTCGAGTTCCGCTGAGCAATTTGGCCAATCGAACCGTGACATCACGGCGGTGGGGGTCGTCGACGTAGGTGACCGCGTGAGCATCGGTCACCGTCTCCACCACATGCCAGCCGAAACCGGCCGTGTCCAGTTCGATGGCGGGCTCGATCGCGCCCGCCACCTCGCCGACGAACCCAGCCTCTCCGACGAGTAGTGAGACGCGCAGGCGACCGGCGTCGACCGACGCCACGATGAGTTGCGAGCAGACCTCGTCGACCGCGAGTTGGATGTCGGCGACGTCGTCGATGGTCCAGTCGTCGGCATAGAGGGTGCCTTCCACCACTGCTCGGACGATCTGGAGTCTGTCGGCTCGTGCAGGCACACTCAACTCCACGGGCAGATCCGCCGACTGCGCGACGTCGTCGATGACGCGGTGGTCATCGGTGATGTTGCGGTTCTCGGTCACTGCGTGCTCTCCTCACCCGCGACAATCATCTCGCCGCAGTCATACCCCCACGTCGCCGGGCTGAAACCCCCGGGTCCGTCCGCCTTCGGTTTGGCATGAGCATTCATTGGGAACAAGAGATGCATGACGCTCAGTTGTGATGCCCAAGTACCAGGAGGATTGGGACTCCCGATCTCTACCGACATGGTCTACCGGCCACAGGAAGACTCGCAACTGTTGGCCGACGCAGTCCGGCGGTCCGGTCGTGTCCCCGGGGCCCGGGCAGCGGACCTGTGCACCGGAACCGGCGTCGTCGCCATCGAGATGGCCCGACTGGGCGCCGCCTCGGTGCTCGCGATCGATTCGTGCCCGGGCGCCGCACAGACCGCTGCCGCGCAATGCCGGAAGGCTTCCGACATCGTCACGGTCGAGCATCGCGATCTCAACGACCTCACCGGCCGGGACACCTTCGACCTCGTGACCTGCAATCCGCCTTATGTACCGACGCCGCTCGACCTGGACGTCACCGACGAGTACGCCGGGCCCCGGAACGCCTGGGATGGTGGGCCCGACGGCCGGTCGGTGCTCGATCCGCTGTGCGCAGGCGCCGCCGAACTGCTGAATCCCGGCGGAACTCTCCTGCTCGTACAATCGGAGTTCGCCGACCCGGCCGAAACTGTCGTGGCACTGCGTTGTAGCGGCCTCCGTGCCGACATCGTGGCGCGGCGTCGTGTTCCGTTCGGTCCCGTACTCACCGCCCAGGCCGCCTGGTTCGAGGAACTCGGGCTCCTCGACACCGATCGTCGGGTAGAGGAACTCGTCGTCATTCGCGCCGACCGGCCATCCACATCTGCGGCGCCGCGAGGTCATCGATGAGCGGCTCGTCCACACCGACTCGCGTCCGGGTGGTGCGAGGTGGACCGATGCTGGTGTCCGGACCGGTGGACATCGAGATGCCGGACGGATCGCACGTCCGGTCCGACCGGTTCACGGTCGCGGTGTGCGCATGCGGCCGCAGCCGGCGATACCCGCTGTGCGACACCAGCCATCGGCGTCGCATCCGAGCCGACGATGCAGGCTGAGACCGTCACACGAGGACGGTGCCCTGCTCCCAGACTGACCGCAGACCCCGGTCGAAGGCGTCCTCCACCAACAGGAACCCACGGATTCCGAACACGACATCCGCCTCCAGATCCGGCTCGGCGCGCACGAGTTCGCCCACGACGTCGTGCCGTAGGATCTGCTCGTGGACAGCGTCCGCCTCGACGTGCTCGGCATAGAAGTGTCGGCACGTCTCCGGGGCGTCGAGACGTTCGAGACCGGACAACAATCGCTGCGAGCCCGGCGGCGATGTGATCTCGGTGGCGGCGAGGTGTCCGACCGTGGCCCCGCGCAGGGATCGATGTAAACCGAAGAGTGACATGAGGTTCACCGGAGCCAGCGCCCATCCGGGCGCACCGTCGAGATAGGCGAGATAGTCGGGGCGCAGGTCTGCCGCCGCCAACAGATCCGCGAACAGCTCTTGGTGAACCGCTTCTGCACGGCCCCCACCGAATTCATCGAATTCGACCGCGACGTACGCAGCCTTCGCGGCGCCCCGCAGCCGCGGGATGGCCCATGCGTGGGGGTCGGCCTCTTTGAGGTGATAGAGCGACCGCATCGCGAACATGTCACGGAACTGCTGCCAGGAACCGCTGTCGCGCAGGATGAACGAGACACCGTCGCCGTCGGCGGGCTCGACGCACAGCCGGTTCATCTCGGTGTGTGCCGACGAGAAATCGTCGGCCGGCCCGACATCGGTATGCACCGCATCCAGGAAGTGCCGCTCGAGTTCCCGACGGAACGTGAGGATCTCAGGATCCCATTCCCGGTCATCGGGCACCCCGGCCCATCCCGCGTAATGCATCTCGTAGGCGATGTAGAGCGCGAGCTGCAGATCGTCCCCGTAGGGGTCTGACGAACCCACAGTCGGCGAGCCGAGGGGATGGCCATCCTCGAGCGTCTCGATCAGCGCTGAGGACAAGGCGCCGCACGATGGCGGCAATTCGGCCGTCACCGCGTGGCCGCGACGATCAGCAAGCATTGGAGAACCTCTCGCGGGCAGACGGTGGTGGCACGCGACTACCCGATCGGGCCGGTCGCCAAACACCACCGCCACCGACGAGCCTACCTACTGGACGCATCAATCCGGCGGTTCCGCATCCCCGGCTGCGGGCGAAGCCGGATCGCCGGTTCCCGAGTCGGTCGCCGCGGCCGGATCGACGTGGGGTTTGTCATCCGGATCGGGGACGTCTACATGCTCGTCCTCGAGCTCGTCGACGGTTTCACGCGCGCCGCGCACATCGTCGGGAGTCTTATCCGGCATCGTCGACCTCGCTCTTGCGTGCCACCTCAGGGGCGACCTCCCGCGTCGCCATACCGCCGTTGCCGTCGTTGTCGGCGGGTCCCGGGTGGAGCACATCCCGTGTATCACCCGACGTCGGCTCGGTCGAATCGGTGTCTGGTTCCCTCGTCATCGCAACTCTCCTTCGGTTGTCGGGACCGCGTGACGGACGTCTTCCCCGGACGGCCACCCGAGCTGAACGATTGAACTCCGGCAGCCCGACCCCGCGAGATCACGCGGCACAAAGGCGGCTGGACTCCAGACATACCCAAGATGCGGCCCGGTCAAACAGGAGGCACGCACAGCTCGAATGTTTGGCGCCGACCGATAGTGGGCACTCACGCACGGCCAACGAATGCGGGCCACGCAAACAATTTTGAGAGAAGGCCACTATGGCGGTCACCCCGAAGAAGCCGGCCTATTCTTCGGGAGCGTCCGACGTGGCGCCGAAGCTCGACTCCGCAACGTCCAACGACGTGGTTTGGCCTGATCCCTCGCCGCTACGCGATTGGTGGACCTCGGTCATGGACTCCGGTCAGGACACTTCCGACGAGTCAGATCACGATGTCGGGGAGACCACGTGAATGGTTCGAAATGGTCTGGACCAGACTGCGAGCTGAAGTGCAGAAACACCTTCCGGGAACCAAGGAGGGGCCGTGACCGAAGTCACGGCCCCGTTCTCGACATCGGAGTGGCGCCCGGGTTTACACGTCCGCCACACCGGGTAGAACTGAACGCAACCGCGACGATCACCCGGGTGTTCGTCTCGGCCAGATCTCCAAGGTTCTGCGAGCAGCCTTGGAGATCGCCCCCCTTTGCCTCAGTTTCTGCCTCAGTCGGCCAGCCTCACCGGCACCTCAGCTCGCGACTTTGTCCCCCGCCGAACTGAACCGACCGGCCGGCTCGAACCGGCCGAGCACATCGTCGGCGGGCTCGCCGGACACCGCCGAAATGAACCCGAGCACATCCTCTCGGCTCTCCAGTGTGAGAAGCGGATTCGGCTCCGAGAGCAGTCCGAACAGCGCCGACGCCACATTCGTGTCGACGGCGGCGGCCGGGAACGAGAGCTCGAGGTGGGTGGCGTAGTCCGGATCGCCCAGATAGAGGCGGGTGACCTCGACCGCCGCGCGGCCACGCCGTTCCCAGTGCTTCTCGAACTCGGCTTCGAGCCAGTCGGCGCTGAACGCGCCGTCGTGCGCCTTGGCTGCCCTCACCAGCTCCGCGACCTGGATCAGCGTGTTCTGGGCACCCTGGCCCGCGACCGGGTCCACCGCGATGGCGGTGTCTCCGATCGCGGCGACGACATGCCCGCCGCGGGTGGTGGACACGGCATGCCGCACCGTCGGGGTGACCGCACCCGTCAGCCATGACACCGGGTCCGACTCGATCACCTTCAGCTGCTCGATCACCGGGGCGTCGTGCGGAAAGTACCCGGTGAAGATGTCGACGATCGCCGCGCGGGCCGACACGGCGTCGTCGACCTCGTCGATCTTGGGCGCCCACGCTCCGTCGGGCTTTGCGAAGACGATGAACGACCAGGTCGCGCCGGCATCCTTGTGCAGGAACGGGCCGACGAAGATCTCCCCGTTCTCGCTGTCGAGGTTGAACAGGGAGTGATTGCCGCCCTCGCTGCTGCGATAGGCGAACGCGTCGGGTCCGTGGTCGAGGCCGGTGAGCGTCACCTGCAGCAGCTTGCGCTGCGGCTCCCGATAGTGCGTCCGCGACCCGTCGACCGGGAACAACGCCGACAACCCGCCCTTGCCGGTCGCGACCAGCGTGAGATCGTGGGTGCCCGCGATCTCGTCGAGGCGGTCGACGTCGACCGAACCCACCTCGAAGTGTCCGCCCTGATCGAGGAACCGGCCGAGCCGGTCGTCGGCGCGCAGACGGAGGTCGACCGCCTGGGCGATATAGCCGTACTCGGGGTTGAACTCGAGCACATCGGTGCGGTCCTCACCGCTTCCCGAATGCAGCCGGACGCTGATCCCGGTGGTGTTGCCGACGTCGTAGGTGTCCTCGATGATCTCCGCGTCCCACTCCCGCGATTTGCCGAACAGCACCCCAACCCCGGTCGGCGGCACCTTGTCGCGCAACGATTCCTGGTCCTTGTCGCTGTAAAGCGTCACGTCGAAACCCGCTTCGGCGAAGCCCAGTGCCGCACTCGCGCCTGCCAGGCCTGCACCCACGACCCCCACACTCCTGCGTCCCTCGTCTGCCATGCCGTTCCCCTTTGCTCGTCGCTGTCCCGGTGTCTCCGGCGGCCGATGCCGTCGGCGTCAGCGTGCCTGCGGACGCCGGCCGGCTGAAGGGTTAGGCGCAGGGCGCGCATATCGGTGCCGCACCTTTTCCCGATATGCCTGCGTCTACACGGCGCCTGGTCACCGGAATCACCTCCGGGGCCAAGTAGCATCCCTGCCTGTGAGCACGGCCGTAACCACCCCGACCGCGACGCCCAACGAGGACGCCGCAACCGGCAACACGTCCGGTTACCGGCTGGATCTCGACGGACTGCGCGGGATCGCGATCGCCCTCGTCGCGATCTTTCATGTGTGGTTCGGACGCGTCTCCGGCGGCGTCGACGTGTTCCTGACGCTGTCGGGTTACTTCTTCGTCGCGTCGCTGCTCAAGCACGTCATCGCCACCCAACCCGCATCAGTGCCGTGGCGGACCGCGATCAACCCGTGGCCGCGGTTCTCGCGCCTCGTACGCCGCTTGCTCCCGGCGCTGCTGGTGATCCTGGTCGTCATCACCGCGCTCATCGCCCTGGTGATGCCGAAGACGCGGTGGGGACCGCTCGGTTCCGAGGTGCAGGCCAGTGCGCTCTACTACCAGAACTGGCATCTGGCGCTCGATTCACAGGACTATCAGGCCGCGGACTCCGCCAACAGCCCGATGCAGCACCTCTGGTCGATGTCGATGCAGGGACAGTTCTTCGTCCTGACACTGCTGTGCGCCCTCGCCCTCGGCGGTCTGCTGCGCGCCATGTCCCGACGGTTCACCGCACTGTCGAATCCCTCGGTGATCCGCGGCATCGTCGGGTTCAGCCTCCTCGCGGTGGCCCTGGTCTCATTCGCCTGGGCCAATCACCGACACTCGGTGAACCAGCCATTCAACTACTACGACACCGTCGCACGGCTCTGGGAACCATTGGTCGGAGGCCTGCTCGCGATCTGGATGCCGCGCCTCGCGCTACGCCCGTGGATGCGCAACGTCCTCGGCGTCGTCGCACTGGCACTGATCGTCACCTGCGGCTGGTGGATCGCGGGGGTGCAGGAGTACCCCGGCGTCATGGCGCTCGTGCCCGTCGGTGCGACGCTGCTCCTGATCTGGACGGGCTCGACCGCGACCCGTCCCGACTCCACGGCCGGGCCGAGTTCGGTCAGCAACGCCCTCGCACATCCGCGTCTCGTCTGGCTCGGCTCCATCGCCTACGCGCTCTATCTGTGGCACTGGCCGCTGCTGATCTTCTATCTGGCCTGGCGGTATCAGGACGACGTGAACTGGCTGGAGGGCACAGCCATCCTGGCGATCTCCGTGGTGCTGGCCTGGGCGACCACCAAGTTCATCGAGACACCCTTGCGCGCCGGGCGGTCGAGCGGGCTCGGACAGCGATATCGGCGGGTACTTCTCGCGCTCGTCCTGATCACCTCCGTCGTCGCGGGTTCGACCGTCGTCATCTGGCAGCGAAACGCGGCCAACGCCACCGTCAACACCGAGAACCTCGACACCCGCCTGTATCCCGGGGCCCGCGCCTACCTCGACGGCGCACCGGTTCCGAAGGTCGACCCGCAGCCGAGCCCCGAGGTGGTCGACAAGGACTGGCCGATCACCTCGTACGACTCGGTCATCAGCGGCTGGAAGGACCCGTCGATCAAGGTCGGGGTCTACGGGGACAAGAACGCCACCCGAACCGTCGCGCTGGTGGGAGGTTCGCACGCCGAATACTGGATCACCGCACTCGACGCCATCGGGAAACGACGCGGATTCAAGGTGACCACCTACCTCAAGGTGGGGTGTGCCCTGACCACGAGTCACGTCTTCATCTGGTTCGGCCAGAAGTACTACCAGTGCAACGACTGGTCGAAGCGGGTGATGACCCGACTCGCCGCCGACAAAGCCCGACGTCGTCTTCACCAACTCCACCCGCCCGGTGGAAGGCAGGGGGGCTCGCGGCGACTACGTCCCGCAGGACTACGAGGACATCTTCGCGCAGTTCCGGGATCGTGGACAGCGCGTGATCGCGGTGCGGGACAACCCGTGGGCGCACGGCCAACTCAAGCCGCCGGAATGTCTGGCCGAGGGCAAGAAGCCACAGGTCTGCGGAGTGTCGCGGGACATCGCGATGGCACCGACCGACCCGGCACAGGCCATCGCCCCCCGGTTCCCGAACACGACCTTCCTCGACTACACCGATGCCATGTGCGGGCCGACCTACTGTCCGGCCGTCGTCGGCAACATCGTCGTCTGGCACGACTTCCACCATCTGTCGGCGACGTTCGTGCGCAGTCTCACCCCCGCCGTCGAGGCCGATCTCGCAAAGTCACTGCACTGGTGGTGATCCCGGTCACAAGCCGATGAGTCGCGATCGTCGCCGGTCAGCATCTCAGGGTGCCCCCAGACTGCGCTGTTAAGGTGTCAACCGATGCTCGTGCTGCGGGCGCCCACGCGGGAGGCGCGGGGCCGCGACCGATCGCCACGAGCTCCGAGGACTCATGGGCGAGCCCCTCGGAACCGAGAAGTCCATCAACGGTTTGGGGCTGAGACACGCGTGACCACCTTTGCGCCGGAGCGAGGTAGCGCCACCATAGAGGGTGCGGGCACCGTCGCACGCTCCGGACAGACGGTCCGCCGCGCAGGCCGCAAGGCCTACCTCCACCACCTCGACCTCATTCGGGTCACCACGTTCTCGCTGGTCATCTTTGTCCACTGTCTGACGCAGACGACCGACGAGTTCACCAGCATGCCGGTCAACACTGCGTCCTTGCTGCTGCATTTCACCCGCAACACCTTCTTCGCGCTGACCGGCTTCGTGCTGATGTATCAGAACTTCGACAACGCCGACTTCAGCACGACGGGGTTCTGGCGCAAACGCATCAAGTTGGTCATCTTCCCGTACATCATCTGGTCGGCGATCTACTGGCTCGTGCAGGAGGTGTGGGCGAAGGACCGGATCGGGGACGTCCTGTCGAATCCGGTCGGGAGCCTCGGCGAGTTCGGCCGACTGGCCGGCTGGGGACTGTCCGGCTTCCAGATGTACTTCCTGTTCGTGATGCTGCAGGTCTACCTGCTGTTCCCGCTGGTGCTGTGGCTGGTCCGCGCGACCCGCGGGCACCACGTCACACTTCTGGCGGCCAGCCTCGCCGTGCAGGTCGCGATCAGTGTGACCATCACCTTCTGGCATCCGCCCGCCCCCATCTCCCAGTACTGGTGGCATCACTACGCGACGTTCATCCCGTACCAGTTCTTCATCTTGTACGGCGCGGTGGCCGCGGTGCATCGCGAGGCCATCGCCCGATGGCTCGCGGGTAAGGGCTGGTGGCTCTTCGGCGCATTGCTGACGACCGGCATCTTCGCCGTCGGCACGTACCTGGCAGGAGTCTGGTTCGGCGGAAAGCCGGTGCACGACAGCAACTCCGCCTTTCATCCGACCCTGATCCCCTTCATCATCGTGGCGATCACCTGTCTGTACGCGGCGGCCGCACACTGGGCGAGCAACTGGCGCGACGTCACGCCGCGGTTCGCCCGGGCCGTCTCCTTCGCCTCCAACCGCTCGTTCGGTGTGTTCCTCGGACATGTGCTGGTGCTGTACTTCGTGCTCAAGCCGCAGTCCGGCGAGCAGCCCTGGATCCTGGCCACGCTCGGCCAGCCCTGGGGCACGTTGGTCACCTACGTCGCCACCATCGCGGGGGCGCTGCTGCTGGTGGAGATCCTGCGCCGCGTGCCGGGGTCGCTGTACCTCACCGGGCGCCCTCGGCTGCCGCTCGCGATCAAACGCTGATCGGCCTCGCCGACCGATTCACTGCCCGCTGATCGTGCTCAGCAACGCTCGTGGGCGCGCCAACGCCAGTTCGCGAACGTGGTTGCGCAACAGCGTCCACGTCGGGCAGTCACACCGAGCGGCCACACCGGTGGCATCGATCCCCCGGTTCCGGCACAACGCGATCGCTCGCGACAGGTGGAAGTCCTGCGTGATGATCACCGCGGCAGTGACGCCGAAATCCTCGTGAGCTCGACGACAACTCGCCTCGGTGTCCATGCCGAGCGGGTCGTCGGTGATGTCGTCGGCGTCGACGCCGTGTTGCTCGAGATAACGTCGCATCACCGCGGGCTCATCTCCTGCGGCAGCGGAACCGTTGCCCGAGTTGATGATCCGTGCAACGCGTCCGGAGCGGTAGAGGTCGACCGCGGTGTCTAGACGGCCGCGCACATAGTCACCGGGCTCGCCGTCGTCCACCAGCGATCCGAGTACCAGGGCCGTCGAACCGGCCGGGACGTCGGCCTCGTCGAGCACTCGTGCCGACGACGAGACGTACACCCAGGTGGCCGCGATCGTGATGATCAGCTCGACGGTCACGACGACGACGAGTACCGCCCGGGCTGCCGGATGCACGATCTCACGGTAGGCGATCGCACCTCCGCCGCCACCGGCTGCTGAGTCGTTTCTCACCACTTGGCTCAATCGGGAGATGGGGCCCGGTCGGGGGCTGATACTGAGATGATCGCACTGCCCGCACGGTGCCCCCACCCCAAGATCCAGAGGTCACCACGATGCCCTACATGCCAGTCACCGAATCCATGTTCCTGATCGCGGAGACCCGCGAGCAACCGATGCACGTCGGCGGACTCCAGCTGTTCGTGCCCAGGGAGGGACAATCGGGAACCGAACTCGCCGAGGAGATCTTCGAGACTTTCCAGGGCTGCACCGATGTGCGCCGTCTGTTCCGCAAGCGCCCCGCATCTCCGGCATCACTGTTCGGCTACGCCGCCTGGTCCCACGACGAGGAGATCGACTTCGACTACCACGTGCGTCGGGCCGTGCTGCCGCGCCCGGGTCGCATCCGCGAACTGCTGCGCTACGTGTCGCTCAACCACAGCGCCCTGCTCGACCGCACCCGTCCGATGTGGGAGCTCCACATCATCGACGGCCTCGAGGACGGCCGCGTCGCCATCTACACCAAGATCCATCACTCGCTCGTCGACGGCGTCTCGGCGCTGCGCCTCCTGGAGAACTCGCTGTCCACCGATCCCGACGATCGGAACGGCACCGCGTGGTGGGATCCCCGGCTCGTCCGACGATCAAGCAACTCGTCGTCGTCGGGTTCACGCATCCCGAAGCTCTCGGCGGTGGCCGGCCTTGTGGGGCAGGCCGTCGGCGTCGCCGGGCAGATCGTCGGGGCGGCGCCGGCCGCGGCCAGGGTCGCGTGGACCGCCGTCACCGACGACGACTTCTCCTCACCGTTCGTTCCGGCACCACGCACCATGCTCGACGTCTCGATCGGCAGCGCACGCCGATTCGCCGCCCAGCAGTGGCCGATGGAACGGCTCCGCGCGATCGCCTCGGCACTCGACATCACCCTCAACGACGTCATCGTCGCGATGTGCGGCGGGGCGCTGCGCTCTTACCTGATCGACCGCGACGACCTACCCGACACACCGCTCGTCGCGGCGATCCCCGTCTCGATGCACACCGACGACGCATCCGAGGGCAATCTGGTCACCGCCATCCTGGCGAACCTGGCGACCGATCAACCCGATCCGGAACGACGCCTGGCCACGGTGGTCGCCTCCACGCGTAAGGCGAAGCAGGTCATCCGTGGACTGTCACCGCTCCAGGCGCTGATGTTCGGCGCCGCGGCGTTCGCGCCACTGGCCCTCGCGCCTGTCCCGGGTTTCGTCCGCTACACGCCGCCCCAGTTCAACCTGATCATCAGCAACGTGCCAGGACCCTCCGAACAGCTCTACTGGAACGGCGCCCGGCTCGAAGGGGCGTATCCGGTGTCCATCGCGATGGAGGGTCTGGCGCTCAACATCACGGTCACGACCACGGCCGATCAGGTGAACTTCGGCCTCATCGGCGCACGCAAGGAACTACCCAGCCTGCAGCGACTCCTGACCCACCTCGACACCGCACTCGAGGAACTGGAGAAGGTCGCGGGAATCGTCGGCTGAGGCCGGATCGCCTCTCGCGCACCTTGTTGCGTGATGCTTCCCACACCGAGCGCACGGATCCCACACCTGACTCGACAGTAAGTTACTCACGAGTATCATCCACTGTGACAGTGGTGTCGGGACCGAGCGTTAGTTAGGTCATCCTTGGCAGCGCAACGCCCCCACAACAAACTACGGTTACCTGTAGTACACGTCGGCCCACGTGCGCCTGAGTCCTGCGCAAATGGGTCCGGCGATGACCTCAGAGAAAGGCCGGTACGCGCCCGTGACCTCCACGACGATTGCCATCGGCACGATCACGACGATCGTCAGCCTGTTCTGCTGGGCGATCTTCTTCCAAGGCATCAGCCGGATGGTCCGCACCATCAGCAAGGGCCAGAAGATCGACCGCTCCCGGATCTTCCCCATCCTGCCGCGCATGAAGACGGTGGTGATCGAGTTCGCGGCGCACACGCGCATGGCGAAGTTCCGCACCGTCGGCTGGGCGCACTGGCTCGTCATGGTCGGCTTCCTACTGGGTTTCATCTTCGTCTTCGAGGCCTACGGACAGGCCTTCAACCCGGACTTCCACTGGCCATGGCTGGGTGTGTGGGGCCCATACGTCCTCGCCGAGGAACTGCTCGGCTGGGCGACGGTGATCGGCGGGGTCGCACTGGTCGTCATCCGGCAGCTGAATCACCCGCGTGTGCCCGAGCGGATGTCACGGTTCGCGGGCTCGAACTTCGGTGCCGCCTATTTCGTCGAGGCTGTCGTCATCATCGAGGGCCTCGGCATGCTCGGCGTGAAGCTGTTCAAGATCGCGTCGGGTATCGAGCATGCACCGATCTGGGCTTCGCCCACACTCCACTACATCGCGATGCCTTTCGAAGGCGTGCCGGAGTGGTCGGTCTCCGCGATGGCCGTCGTCAAGTTGCTGTCGGCGATGATCTGGCTCGCCGTGGTGGGACGCAACATCAACTGGGGCGTCGCTTGGCACCGTTTCGCCGCGTTCTTCAACATCTACTTCAAGCGTGAGGCCGACGGCGGAGTCGCACTCGGCGCACTCAAGCCGATGATCAGCCAGGGGCAGGTCCTCGACATGGAGACCGCGGACCCCGATGTGGACGCATTCGGCGCCGGCAAGATCGAGGACTTCAGCTGGAAGGGCTGGCTCGACTTCACCACCTGCACCGAATGTGGTCGCTGCCAGAGCCAGTGCCCGGCCTGGAACACGGGTAAGCCGTTGTCACCCAAGCTCCTCATCATGTCGCTGCGCGATCACGGCTACGCGAAGGCGCCGTACCTGCTTGCCGGCGGCAAGAAGGACATGGGTGGCGACGAGGTCGGCCTCGTCGATGCCGACGGAAATGTGCTCGAGGACAAACTCGACGCGATCCCAGAGGCCGCGCGCGCAGAGGCCGCCCGCAAACTGGTCGGCGAGAGCAAGGGCGCACTCGGCGGCGGGAACGGCATCGAGGCCACCGACGGCGAGTTCGACCCGTCGGAACTCGGCGCCGTCATCGACACCGAGACCCTGTGGAGCTGCACCACGTGCGGCGCTTGCGTGGAGCAGTGCCCGGTCGACATCGAGCATGTCGACCACATCCTGGACATGCGCCGCTACCAGGTGCTGATCGAGTCCGACTTCCCGACCGAGCTCGCGGGCATGTTCAAGAACTTGGAGAACAAGGGCAACCCGTGGGGCCAGAACTCCTCGGCGCGCACCAACTGGATCGACGAGATGGACATCGAGATCCCGGTGTTCGGCAAGGACGTCGAGTCGTTCGCAGGCTTCGAGTACCTGTTCTGGGTCGGTTGCGCAGGCGCCTACGAGGACCGCGCGAAGAAGACCACCAAGGCCGTCGCCGAACTCCTCGACATCTCCGCGGTGAACTTCCTCGTCCTCGGCGAGGGTGAGACCTGCACCGGCGACTCGGCTCGCCGCGCGGGCAACGAGTTCCTGTTCCAGATGCTCGCCCAGCAGAACATCGAGATGCTCGGCGAGGTCTTCGCGACCGCGCCCGAACAGCGCAAGAAGATCGTCGTCACCTGTGCGCACTGCTTCAACGCGCTGGGCAACGAGTACCCGCAGCTGGGCGCCACCTACGAGGTGGTCCACCACACCCAGCTGCTGAACCGGCTGGTCCGGGAGAAGCGACTGGTCCCGGTGGCACCGCTCGGCGAAGGCGTCACCTATCACGACCCCTGCTATCTGGGCCGCCACAACAAGGTCTACGACGCCCCGCGTGAGCTGATGGGCGCATCGGGATCGACGCTGACCGAGATGCCGCGCCACGGCGAGCGGTCGATGTGCTGCGGCGCAGGCGGCGCCCGCATGTGGATGGAAGAGCAGATCGGCAAGCGCATCAACCTCGATCGCGTCGACGAGGCGCTCGACACCCTCGGTGCGTCGAAGGGTGATGCGCCGCAGAAGGTCGCGACCGGCTGCCCGTTCTGCCGCGTGATGCTGACCGACGGCGTCACCGCACGCACCAGCGGCACCGAGCAGGAAGGCAAGATCGAGGTCGTCGACGTCGCGCAGCTGCTCCTCGATTCGGTCAAGCGTGGCGCTCCCGAGGTGAGCCGCGGGGGCCGCTATCTGGGTCCCGCTTCGGTGCCGGCCGCAGCGCAAGCCGCGCCGGCCACCGAGGAGAAGGAAGCGGATGCCGCACCGACTGCCGCTGCCGCTGCGACCGCCACCGCGACGGAGGCCAAGCCGAAGCCCAAGGTCGGACTCGGCATGAAGGGCGGCAAGAAGCCCGGCGCCGCAGGGAAGACCGACGCCCCGGCCGCCGAGAAGGCCACCGAATCGGCACCGGCCGCGACGCCCGCAGCCGAGAAGAAGCCCGCCGCCAAGGGATTCGGCATGAAGGGCGGAGCCAAGCGCCCGGGTGCCGCCAAGCCCGAGGCCGGCTCTGCCGAGCCCGCACCCGCCGAGGCCGAGTCGTCGGCGGCCGTGGAATCCGCTGCGACCGAGAAGAAGCCTGCGGCAAAGGGCTTCGGCATGGGCAGTGCAAAGCGTCCCGGCGCGAAGAAGCCGAACGCCGCCGCTGCCGACGCGGGGGTCACCGCGCCCGCGGAGAGCAACGTCGCCGAGGCAGAGTCCGCCCCCGAGGCATCGCCGACCGCGGACACGGAATCCGCCGGCGCCGCCGCCGTGACCGAGGAAAAGCCTGCCAAGGCCAAGGGATTCGGCATGTCGGCAGGCAAGAAGCGGCCGGGTGGAGTCGGCAAGGCAGCTGCGGTCCCCGCGGCCGCACCGTCGAGCGAGGCCGCACCCAGTGAGCCCGCAGAGTCGACCGAGGCCGCACCGGCCGAGACCGCAGAGTCGTCGGCCGAGCCCGTCGAGGCGTCGAGCGAATCCACCACCGCGGCAGTGACCGAGGAAAAGCCCGCCAAGGCCAAGGGATTCGGCATGTCGGCAGGCAAGAAGCGGCCGGGCGGAGCATCCAAGGCCACTGCGGCCGCACCGGCTCCGGCTGCCGCGCCTGAGTCGACGCCGGAACCGGAAGCTCCGGAGCCGGAAACGGAGACCGAGTCGGAAGCGGAGTCCGAGGAATCGACACCGTCGTCCAACGGCAGCCGGACCATCGCCGAGGCAAGCACATCGAAGGCGAAGGGATTCGGCATCGCCGCGGGCAAGAAGCGCCCCGGACACAGCTGATCCGTCCCGACCACGTCGACCGCGCCCACAGTGGCGCGGTCGACGTGTTTCCGCACCCGAAGCGACACCCGGAAAACCGGTTTGCGCAGTGCTGTCACAATTGAACTCGTGAGTAGACCGCATGTATCGCATCTGAACCAGAACCTCAAGCCACTCGAGCAGTCGCAGAAGCTGCAGAACGTGTGCTACGAGATCCGGGGGCCGGTGCATGCGCATGCGGCACGACTCGAGGCCGAGGGCCACCGGATCATGAAGCTCAACATCGGCAACCCGGCCCTGTTCGGCTTCGAGGCACCCGATGTGATCATGCGCGACATGATCCACGCCCTGCCGTATTCACAGGGGTACTCCGAGTCGGCGGGTGTGCTGTCGGCACGACGCGCTGTCGTCACCCGGTACGAGCTCATCCCCGACTTCCCGTACTTCGACGTCGACGACGTGATCCTGGGCAACGGTGTGTCCGAGCTGATCACGATGACCATGCAGTCGCTGCTCAACGACGGCGACGAAGTGCTCATCCCCTCGCCCGACTACCCGCTCTGGACCGCGATGACCGCGCTGTCGGGCGGGCGTGCGGTGCATTACCGCTGCGACGAGGACAACGGGTGGAACCCCGACATCGCCGACATCGCCTCGAAGATCACCGACCGCACCAAGGCGATCGTGATCATCAACCCCAACAACCCGACGGGCGCCGTCTACTCACGCGAGGTTCTCGAACAGCTCGTCGAGCTCGCCCGAGCGCATTCGCTGTTGATCATGGCCGACGAGATCTACGACAAGATCCTCTACGACGACGCAGAGCACGTGAACGTGGCGTCGCTGGCCCCGGATCTCCTCTGCCTCACCTTCAACGGCCTGTCGAAGGCCTACCGGGTCTGTGGCTATCGAGCAGGCTGGCTGGTCCTCACCGGCCCGAAGGACCATGCGAGGGGATTCATCGAAGGTCTCGGGATCCTCGCCTCCACCCGACTCTGCTCCAACGTGCCCGGCCAGCATGCCATCCAGGTCGCGCTCGGTGGTTATCAGAGCATCGACGCGCTCGTCGAACCCGGCGGGCGTCTCTTCGAGCAGCGCAACGTCACCTGGGAGAAGCTCAACGAGATCCCCGGCGTGAGCTGTGTGAAGCCGATGGGCGCGCTCTACGCGTTCCCCCGCCTCGACCCCGAGGTGCACGAGATCCACAACGACGAATTGTTCGTCCAGGACCTGCTCCTACAGGAGAAGATCCTGGTCGTACAGGGAACCGGCTTCAACCTCACCGACCACAACCATTTCCGGATCGTCACCCTCCCCTGGTCCCGCGACCTCGGTGTCGCGATCGAGCGAATCGGGAACTTCCTGTCGTCGTATCGGCAGTGACCTGCGCGGATGTGGTTCCGCAGGGATACACGTGACGCTGCGTCACGGACACCCTGGTCAATTCCTGTGACGCTTGGTAACGTCTAACTCCATTCGATCGTCTCGAAGGGGAGTCGCATGGTCGATTGGCGTAAGAGCAGTGTCACCAACGACGGGGTTCACCTCGCCGTTTTCGAAGTGGCGGGATCGGCCGAGCCCGGTGTCGCCGACCCGCGTCCGACCGTCCTGCTGATCCACGGCTGGCCGGACACCCATCACCTGTGGACGCACGTCGCACCGGCGCTGGCCGAGGATTTTCGGGTGGTGGCCTACGACTGCCGCGGATTCGGGGAGAGTGACCGCCCCGACGGCGACGTCCGGTATCGGTTGAGCGCCCTCGCGGACGACTTGTTCGCGGTGGCCGAGGCCGTCAGCGCGGATCGGCCCGTCCACATCGTCGCCCACGACTGGGGATCGGTACAGGCCTGGGAGGCGGTCACCCGACCGGGCGCGGAGCTGCGCATCGGATCGTTCGTCTCCGTGTCCGGGCCCAACCTCGACTACCTCGCCGACTGGGCCCGGCACAATCTCTCCCGACCGACTCCGCGCAAACTGGGACGCGCTCTTGCGCAAGCGAGTTCGTCGTCGTACACGGTCTTCTTCCAGCTACCCGTACTGCCGAAGATGTTCTTCGGCGCGGCGGGGACCCCAGCGGTGTGGCGCGAGTTCCTGCATCGGGTCGAGGGCACGCCACGGGAGAACGTGGTGGTCGCAGACACATTGGGCGACGACATGATCTCCGGCCTCCGGCTCTACCGGGCCAACATCAGGCACAAGCTCCGCAATCCGGAGTCACGGCCGACGGCGGTCCCGGTGCTCGAGCTGGTCAACGAGCGAGACATCGCGCTACGCCCCGCGATCTTCGACGACACCTACCGGCACGCCCAGCGACTGTGGCGACGCAACACCCCGACCGGGCACTGGCTGCCGTACACACGGCCCGGGTATCTTGCTGATGTGGCACGAGAGTTCATCGCCACGCACTCCACGGGCTCGCGGACCGACACCGCGGGTCGGATCGACCGCGCGCGAGTGTTCAGCAGGCCGAATCCCCTGTCCGGCAAGCTCGCCGTGATCACCGGTGCAGGCAGCGGCATCGGCCGCGCCACTGCGCGGGCCCTCGCCGAGCGTGGATGCGAACTCGTCCTGGCCGACATCGACACCGCCGCCGTCGAGGAGACGGTCCAGGAGAGCAAGGCCGCAGGCGCCCTGGCATCGTCGTATGAACTCGACGTCTCCGATACCGCGGCGGTCGCGGACTTCGCCGGTGTCGTCCGCACCAGGCATGGTGTCCCGGACATCGTCGTCAACAATGCCGGCATCGGTCTGGCCGGTGGTGCTCTCGACGCGACCGACGAACAGATCGATCGCTTGCTGGACGTGAATCTGCGCGGGGTGGTCTCCGGCAGTAGGGCATTCGGCAGGCAGATGGTCGAGCGTGGCGTTGGTGGGCACATCGTCAACATCGCTTCCGCCGCCGCCTTCACACCGCAGCGCACGCTCGGGGTGTATGCGGCATCCAAGGCCGGCGTGTTGCTGTTCTCCGAATCGCTGCGAGCGGAACTGGCCGAACACCGGATCGGCGTCACGGCCATCTGTCCGGGCATCGTGGACACCGCCATCGTGGGCAACACCCCGATCGCCGGACTGGACGCGACACATGAAGCAGCCGAACAAGATCGGCTCGCCGGCCTGTACCGTCGACGCGGCTTCACCCCGGACAGGGTCGCCGACGACATCGTCCGCGCCATCATCCGGGACAAGGCGGTCGTCCCGGTGACGGCCGAAGCCAAGATCGGCTATCGCATCTATCGATTCACACCCTGGCTGTCGCGCTTCGCGGCGCGCCAGAAGGTCACCCGCTAGAGAGGATTCGACGACGATGTCTGCGCCCGCACATGCCGAGCATCCACATCCGATCAGCGACGCTCGTGAGCCATGCGATCTGGACGGTTCCGATCCGGGTCCGGTGGAACTCCACGCCCGCAATGTCACCTTCGACTGGTCGGATACGCCGCTGCACTGGATCCCCGACCACCCCGTCCCGTCCAACTTCATCAGCGTGCTCAACCTCCTGCTGCCCGAAGGGGAGCGCTGGTTTGTGCAGACGTACAACGAGGCGCTCCCGCTCGTCGCCGACGACGAGCTCGCCGCCACCATGCGAGGATTCATCGGGCAGGAGGCAATGCATGCCGAGGCCCACGACCACGTGCTGTGGGAGTTCCTGGATCATCATGGAATCGATCCGCGGCCCTATCAGCGCCAGATGGAATGGATCTTCCGAAAGGTCCTGGGCCCCATGCGCGGCGGCAGCCCCAAGGCACGGCAGAAGCACCTCATCGAACGCTTGTGGCTCATCGCCGCGCTGGAGCACTACACCGCGATCCTCGGCGATTTCGCCCTCAACAACACCTGGGTCGAATCCGGCGCCGATCCGGGGATGACCGACCTGTTCACCTGGCATGGCGCCGAGGAGGTCGAGCACCGCGCGGTCGCCCACGAGGTGGCGATCTATTTCGGCGACGGCTACCTGCGCCGCGGCCGCGCGATGCTGGTGGCCCTGCCCGTACTGCTGCTGCTGCTCAACCGGGGCTTCCGGTTCATCATGAAGCAGGACACATCGTTGTCGTACAACTACTTCCAACGGCAGTACCACTACTTCCGCGGCGTCCATGCCGGCGTGCTGCCGAAGATGCGCAAGATCATCCTCGCGACCTTCAGCTACTTCCGGCCCGGATTCCATCCCAACGAGATCGGCAGCACCGCGCAGGCCGTAGCCTATCTCGCCGCGTCTCCGGCCGCCCGCAACGCCGGCTGACCCGAAGGTATGCGATGAACCAGCGTGCGCACCCCCACAGCACCGAGATGACCGCTCCCCCTCCACATCTCTACGGACGGTGGCGCCACGACCCGTTCCTCACCGTGGGCACCGTCATGGCAAAGATGTGGTGGCCGTTCTGGCGGCCACTCGCCCCGCTGCACCCCACCCCGGCCGACGACGGCGTGACGACTCTGCAACTCATCGACCGCGAAGTGGTGGCCGCCGACGAGAATGTTGTCGCGCTGACCCTGGCCGCGCCCGACGGCGACATCCTCCCCAGGTGGCATCCGGGCGCTCACCTCGACCTGCTGCTGCCGTCGGGCCGGATGCGGGAGTACTCACTGTGCGGAGACCCGGCCGATCGTCGCACCTACCGGATCGCCGTGCGCCGCATCCCCGATGGTGGCGGCGGATCCATCGAGGTGCACGACGACCTGCACGTCGGCGATCCGGTCTCGATCAAGGGACCTCGCAACGCCTTTCCCCTCGCCATCCCGGGCCACGGGTCGCATGCCCAGTCGATCCGGTTCATCGCCGCCGGCATCGGTATCACCCCGATCCTCCCGATGCTGGCCGCCGCCGACCGGTTCGGCCTCGACTGGTCGATGATCTACACCGGACGCACGATCGAGTCGATCCCGTTCCGCGACGAACTCGCCCGATACGGCGACCGGATCACCATCCGCACCGACGCCGAACACGGTCTGCCTGCCATGGACGAACTGCTCGGTCCGATCGATCCCGAGACCGGCCGCGCGCCGGGCGGGCTCGCGGTCTACTGCTGCGGACCGGTACCGATGTTGGAGCGCCTTCGCCGACATCTGGCCGATCGACCCGACATCGAACTGCACTACGAACGCTTCAGCCCGCCGCCGGTCGAGGACGGCAGGCCGTTCACGGTCACGCTCGCGTCGACCGGTCAGGAGATCCCCGTGGCCGCCGACGAGACCGCGCTCGCCGCCATCCGGGAGGTCCTGCCGTCGGTCCCGTACTCGTGTCAGCAGGGCTTCTGCGGAACCTGCAAGGTGAGGATGCTGTCCGGCGCACCTGATCACCGCGACAACATCCTCACCGAGCCGGAACGCACCCAGGGCATGTTCCTCACCTGCGTGTCACGGGCGGACGGCGACCGCCTCACCCTCGATCTCTAGGCCTGCGGGGTCGTCGACGATCACCGGCGCGTCGGTTGCCTGCCCGCTCGGGACACCCCGTAGGAAGTAGGCGGCCGCGAGCGCCGCGGCCGCGGTGACCGCGACCGCCACCCAGACCGCGCTGTGCAGGCCTTCGACGAACACATCCTGCACCGCGAACCGCAGCTGTTGTGCAACCTCCGACGGCGCCCGGGCAGCCACCTCGACCCCCGACATCACCGAGTCCTCCGCGATTCCGGTGGCAGCCTGCGGCACACCGAGATCGGCAAGGCGATCACCGACACCCGAGGTGTACACCGACGTCAGCACCGAGCCCAGCACCGCGACGCCGAGCGTCCCGCCGATCTCACGAGTGGTGTCGTTGACCGCCGAGCCGGCCCCCGCCTGCTCGGGTGTGAGCGCGTCCATGATCACCTGCGTGCACGGTCCCGAGATGAAGGCGAGCCCCATCGCCATCAGCGACATCGACCAGATGATCAGCTCCCAATAGCCCGACACCCGCGACGACACCTCCACGAGCGCGAAGCCGCCCGACATCAGCAACGCACCGACCACCGAGACCATCCGCGGCCCGAATCGATGCGACAGGGCCATCGCGAACGGCGAGAAGACCGCCATCACCAGCGCGAACGGCAGGGTGCGCAGTCCGGCTTCGAAGGGGCCGTAGCCCTGGACCGCCTGGAAGAACTGGGTGATCAGGAAGATGAAGCCGAACAGTGCGAAGAACGCGACACTGATCATGCCGGCGGCCGCGGCGAATCGGCGGTTGGCGAACAGTCGAATGTTCAGGATCGGATGCTCGACGGCAAGTTCCCGCCATGCGAAGAGCCCCAGAGCGATTCCCGCGACAACGAGTCCGCCGATGGTTCGCGGATCGGTCCAGCCGAAGTGCGGCCCCTCGATCACCGAGTACGTCAGCAATCCGAGACCGATGATCGAGAGCACCAGACCGATTGCGTCGAAACGAGATACCGATTCCGGACGCGTGCCCGGCACCACCAGCACGATCGCCAGCGCGGCCACCACCGCCATCGGCAGATTGACCCAGAACACGGACGACCACGAATAGTGCTCGAGCAGCCAGCCGCCGAGCACCGGACCGACGGCCACCGCGATGCCCGACGTCGCGGCCCAGATGCCCACGGCCGCAGCACGTTGCTTGGACTCGGTGAAGATCGACATGATGATCGCCAGCGTCGCCGGGAACACCAGGGCGGCGAACAACCCGAGCCCGCCGCGGCTCGCGATCAATTGCCCCAGGGTCTGCGAGGACGCAGCCAGCACCGAGACCACCGCGAATCCGGCGATGCCGGTCAGCAGCATGCGGCGGTGTCCGAATCGATCGCCGAGATAGCCGCCGGTGAGCAACAGGCCGGCGAACACGAGCGTGTAGGCGTCCACGATCCACTGGAGCCCGGAGATCCCGGCATCGAGATCGCGCGCCATGGTGGGCAGCGCGACGTTGACGATCGTGTTGTCGACCATCACGAGTAGTTCGGCAAAGCACAGGGCCGCCAGAGCGAGCCAACGAGTTCTCATGACCTCTCCTTCGAATTGTCCGGTCCCGATGTACGAGCGTCACGTTTCCTGCTCCCTGAGGAGCGAGCGTCACGAAGGGCCGGGATTGGAACGTCGTCACATTGTTGTAGCACGTTGTTCTATTCAAGAAGAACACTGTTCTAGTACGCTGTCAATATGCCGCCGCAGAAAACCGCTCGAACTCCCGCGACCGAAGTGCGTGCGAACCTCGTCTCCGCCGGGCGTCGGCTGCTGGAACGAGAGGGCGCGGCCGCGCTGACCGTCCGTGCCGTGGCCACCGAGGCCGGCGTGGCGCCGATGGGCGTCTACAACCACTTCGACGGCAAGGACGGTCTGCTGGACGCCGTGGTCACCGATGGCTTCGCCGAGTTCGCCACCAGGGTCGCCGCGCACGACGCGGACGCCGCGACGCGACTGCGCAACAGCGGCCGCAACTACCGGGCGTTCGCGATCGCCAACCCGATCCTCTACGGATTGATGTTCTCGGCCGAGTGCACAGCCGACGACGAGGTGGCCGCGCGGGCGTTCGGGGTGCTGGCCGACATCGTCGGCTACGGCCAGGTCGCCGGGGTGATCCGCTCCGGCGACCCCACGCAGCTGGCCGCGCAGATCTGGGCATGTGTGCACGGCGCGGTGTCCTTGGAGCTCGGGTCGGTATATCCGCCGTTCATCGACGCGTCCGGCTCGTACGAGGAGGTCCTCGACCTCATCGCGCGAGGAGTCGCGGCCTGAGCCGAGCGGCGGGCCCGATCTGGGACAATGTCGCGGTGACCGAATACCGGATCGACGATCTGGCACGGGCCGCGGGCACCACCACCCGCAACGTCCGTGGCTACCAGGACCGAGGTTTGCTCCCGCGCCCTCTGCGGCGTGGACGCATCGCCATCTACACCGATGCCCACCTCGCGCGGCTGCGGGTGATCAACGATCTGCTCAAACGCGGTTTCACCATCCGCCACATCGGCGACTTCCTCTCCGGAATCCAACGCGGCGACAACCTCGCCGAGGTGCTGGGCCTCGAGGAGGTGGTGTCCGAGCCGTGGTCGACCGCGACGTCGACCACGATGGCGGCCGAGGACCTCAAAGACCTGCTCAACTCCGGAAACCCCGCGCATTTCGAGCGTCTCGCAGAATTCGGCCTCATCGCTCCGAAGGGCGACGAAGCGCACCCCAAGCAGTACACGATCCTCGATCAGGAAACCGTTTCCGCGTACGGCCGCCTCGTGAAACTCGGGTTGCCCCTCAGCGGCATCCTCGACGTCCACGGCCGGCTCGACCAGGAGATGGCAGCGGTCGCAAAGGTGGTGATCTCCGCCGGACGTCGCGCCATCACCGAAGGGCATGAGGACGGCTGGTTGCCCCGTACGCCTGCCGAATCCGAGTGGGCGAAAGAACTCCTCGGCGAGATGCGGCATGCGGGCTCGATCTCGGCGCACAACGCCCTCGACCGCGCCCTCGATCGAGACCTCGCACGCCAGCTCAACGACTATCTCGGCCGGGCGCGCCACACGAGCGCCGAGAATCCGTCGGCAGACTGACCTATCCCGGCAGGCCTATCCCGGCAGGACGATCGGCGGCAACCCGGGGATCGGATTGGGGAAGACGCGCTGCCGTGGCAGGGGTGGCGGCGCCGGTACGGGTGGCGGCGCCGGTGCAGGCGCGTTCTGCCGCGGTCGCGGGCGCGGCGCCGGCCGCCGCGGCTCGCCGGTGCGCTGACTGCCGGTCGACGTCTCGTCGGATGACGACCCCTCGCTGGTCGTCTCCGGAGGTGGCGGGGGCGGTACGTAGGTGACTGCAGGCACCCGCGCTTCCGTGAGATCCGCCGGGTCGGCGTAGGACGAGTCGTTCTGCGATGTCGCTGTGGTGTCGTCGCCCATGGCCGACGGCCGATCGGAGTCCCCGCCGCCGGTCACCGCGACGGCGGTCGCGGTACCGATCGCAATGATCGCGCAGATGGCAGCGATGCCGATGAGTGCACGCCTACCCGTCAGTCGCTGTCGCCACACCATCGCGCGGGTCGCCGGTCGCGGCTTGCCTGCGTCCGGCTCGAGATCCCATCCGCTCGGTTCGGCGGCGGGGCGAGGCGTGGTCTGCCGCACCGACGGGGACTGCGTTGGCTGCGGGGACTGCCGGGGTGGTTCCGGTTCGCTCGGTGGAACAGGCTCGGACACAAACAGATCCGAGGTCAACGCGAGCGACGCCGGCGGCCGGGCGCCGAGTGGGACACCGTCGTCGTGCCGTCGCTCGGAGAGATCGGCCTCGGGAGCGCTTGCCGGTCGCAACGCGATCACCGGAACCGGCGCACGTTGTCCGAGCATCGCGGGGAGGCCGGGCCAGGCCTCGTGTCCGCCGGCAAGCACCAGAGAGGTGATGCGGCCGGGGGCATCGGCGGCCGCCTCTTCACACAGCAGGCCGACCCCGTCGGCGAACTCGGCCGTGGCCTCGTCGAGATCGCCCTGCGCGACGCGGAAGTACTCCACGTGGTCACGGCCGACGATGAAGGTGCCGTCCGTCGTGGCGAGACGAGTCCGCCCTCGACGCGCGAGGTCGAGCAGTTCGACGGACCACTCCTCGGAGGTCGGCTGCGCCACCCGCCCGACCCGGACCAGATGCGCCGCCAGGAGTTGGTCGAGCGCCGCCGGCCGGATGGCGGGGGCCATCAGCGCAGCGACCGAGGCATCGAGGCGCGGGTCCACTGTGGTGACCCTCAGGCCGTCGTCGGTGACATCGACGAGCAGGAACGGCAGGTCGGCGGGAATGCCCCTGGCCAGTTGTCGAGCCGCCACATCGCCGAGGAGTTCATGGCTGACCGGATGCGCGTGGACGTCGGTCGTGGTGGCCAGCGCCCCACGACCAATGGTCGTCGCCTCGTCTGTCATGCGATCTGATGTCCCGCGTCGATGAACCCATCTGATATCCGGAATTCACGACAGTAACATGCGACTAGGGGGAATGCGGAGGAACGGAGGCCGGGACCTGCGGCAACGACTGACCGGTCATCCCCGAACGGGCTGTTCTCGGCGCGGTGACCGAGCGCATCGGCCCACCGATGGCGTGGAAACGCCACCCCGCCGAGCGCCATGCGCCGGCATCGAGGCAGCGCCGACCGTCGACGATGACGCGCGATCGCACCACCCCGGACAATTCCTCGGGCCCCATGTGGACGAACTCGGCCCACTCGGTGGCCACCACCACCGCATCCGCGTCCTCGCACGCCTCCACGGCGCTCTCCGCATAGGACAGCATCGGATACATGCGCCGGGACGTCGCGGTGGCCTTGGGGTCGAAGACACTCACCGACGCCCCGCGCAACGCCAACTGCCCGGCCACGTTCAGGGCAGGCGAATCCCGGACGTCGTCGCTCTCCGGCTTGAAGGCCGCGCCCAGCACGGCGACATTCGCGCCGAGGACGTCGCCGCCGACCGCATCGGCGACCAGCTCGACCATCGCCGTCCGACGGCGGTTGTTGATCGCGTCGACCTCCCGCAGGAATCGCAACGCCTGCCCGGCACCCACCTCCTCGGCGCGTGCCATGAACCCACGGATGTCCTTGGGCAGGCATCCCCCACCGAAACCGAGTCCCGCGTTGAGGAATCGGCGGCCGATCCGCCCGTCGTAGCCGATCGCATCGGCGAGCGTCGACACATCGGCACCGACCACCTCGCAGATCTCGCTGATGGCGTTGATGAACGAGATCTTGGTGGCCAGAAACGCATTGGCCGATACCTTCACCAGTTCCGCAGTCGCCCAATCGGTCCGGATGAAGGGCACGCCGGTCTCCAGGATCTCCCGATAGATCTCGGCGATCACCTGCTCGGCGGCGTCCGTGGCGGGATCGTCGGGATCGGTGCCCAGCACGATGCGGTCGGGTTCGAGGGTGTCCTCGACCGCGAATCCCTCCCGGAGGAACTCCGGGCTCCAAGCCAGCTCGATCCGAGAGCCCGGCGCGGTGAGCACCGACATCCGTTGTGCAAGTGCGGCTGCCGTTCCGACCGGGACTGTGGACTTGCCGATGATCAGGTGGTCACCCCGCAGCAGGGGGGCCAGGGCGTCGACCGCCGATTCCACATGCGAGAGATCGACGCCGTAGCCGCGACGCTGCTGGGGCGTCCCCACTCCGAGGAAGTGCACGGACGCAAAGGTCGCGGCGTCGCGGTGATCGGTGGTGAAACGCAGCCGGCCCGCATCGAGATTGCGGCGCAACACGTCACCGAGCCCGGGCTCGAAGAACGGCACATCCCCGGCCTGCAGTCGCGCGACCTTTTCCGCGTCGACATCCACGCCGAGCACCTCGTGCCCGAGTTCTGCCATGCACGCCGCATGAGTGGCCCCGAGGTACCCGCAACCGATGACTGTCAGCTTCATGTCTTCAGTGAGTACGCGCGGTTTCCTGCGACGACGCATCCGCGACATGACCCGTCCCGATCGGGCTGGTGAACACCCGACGGCCAAGATGAACTGCACCCCAACGGCGGGCCCGCGTGGGAGCAGTGCTACGGCTTGGTGAAGTTCAGATAGGCCTTCGACGGGGTCGGCCCGCGCTGGCCCTGGTACTTCGATCCGACGCTCGCGCTGCCGTACGGATGCTCCGCCGGGCTCGACAGCCGGATCAGACACAACTGGCCGATCTTCATCCCCGGCCACAGCGTGATCGGCAGGTTCGCGACGTTCGACAGCTCGAGAGTGATGTGCCCGGAGAAGCCCGGATCGATGAAGCCTGCCGTCGAATGGGTGAGCAGGCCGAGCCTGCCGAGAGACGATTTGCCCTCCAGCCGCCCTGCCAGGTCGTCGGGCAGCGAGCAGACCTCGAGGGTCGAGCCGAGCACGAACTCTCCCGGATGCAGGACGAACGGCTCGCCCTCGGGCGGTTCGACGAGGCTGGTCAGCTCGTCCTGGCGTTCTGCGGGGTCGATATGCGTGTAGCGCGTGTTGTTGAAGACGCGGAACAGACGGTCGAGGCGCACGTCGACACTCGACGGCTGCACGAGCGTCGGATCGAACGGTTCGAGCGCCAACCGCCCACCGGCGATCTCGGAGCGGATGTCGCGATCGGAGAGCAGCACACGTGTGAGGTTAACCGACCGGCTCGGATGAACGCCGAATGGACGGTCGCCGTCGAACCAGATGCAACTTGAGCCGAACCATGGTCAAAACGCTCAGGAACCTCTTAGAGTGTGCCGGGGCCGTGATTCTCGTGTGATCGCCATGTGACTGCGACGAGATCCGGCGGGTCGGAACGAGCCGGGGGTGCGTGGGGTATGTGGGGTCAGAGGCTGTCGGTGTCGATGATCGCGGTGGCGATCGTGACGTGCGTGACGCTGTCGTTCGGTGGGGAGAACGGCCTCGGCGCGGTGGCCTCGGCAGCTCCGATCGCACCACACTCGGACTCGCGCACCACGTCGAGGAGCACCGAGCCGAAGGAGTGCGTCGGATCGCGGTTCGCCACCTTCGGCGCGATCTATGACGCCATCTTCGATTCGCTGAAGCCCTATCTGCCGCAAGAGGTCCAGCAGAAGTCGGCATCGATCAAGGCCGGCGCCCATCGCGACATGGCACGACTGCGGATCTCCTCGCTGGCGGTGTCGAATCATCCGTACGACCTGGGGGCCGACGACAAGGACCCCATCATGAAGTACCGGGATCCGATCTCGCAGTGGGTGGTCACGCAGTTGGTCGCCGTTCGCGACGGCCGCGCCGGAGAGGCCATCCCCGTCGAGAACCTCACGCTGGCGCAGGCCGTGGAGAGCGTGTGGCTCTACCTCTATGTGACGGTCATGGTCCCGCTCACCGTGCTGCGGCGCACGCTGCCGAGCATCGGTCCGCTGGCAGGACCGATCACCATCGGCACGCTCATCACCCTGCCGATCCTTCTCGGCGTGTTCGCCGCGACCCAGCTGTACAAGTCGATCAGCGAGAAGCTGGTCGACTCATGCGTTGTGTCCGTCACGCGATCGCAGAAGGCGAACGCCGGGAAATCGGTCAAGGACCTCCGCTTCGCCTACGCGGTGCCCGGGATCGTCCGGGACATCGCCGGGCAGGTCGCGGTGGCCGACGCCGACACCTGTAAGCCGATCGGCGATCTGCCGCTGACGCGGATCGTGACGCGCACCTCGGACTACCTGCAGTCGATCACCGCGAATCCCGCCACCGATCGACAGATCGCCGGGATGACGACGCGCCTGCAGGATTACCTGCGCACCACGCGAGTTCACCAGAATCTGATCCCTGCCGACCCCGCCGACTTCAACACGCCGGAGTACATCCTCTCTCAGGTCGGGGTGCTGATCCCCTACGTCGGCGGCGCCCCGCTCGACGTGGTCATCGGGCTCAGCCACAACCGCAACAACAAGCAGGATTTTGCTGCGACCGTACCGATGTCGGACCTGACGGTGACCAAGTCGCTCACCGCGGCCTACTACGCCTACGCGCTGGCCGCGCACATGGTGGAGTTGGCCTGGCAGGAGGGCGGTACCGACCCGGCGGCCGCGCTGGCCAACGATCTGTTCCCCGGCCTCGGGATCACCACCGACATGCTGCCCAAGTCGACCGGCATCGTCGGGGCGCCGAACCTGTACGGACTCGTCGTGTACCACAACGTACTTCGGTCGATGTGCCTCGCGGAGGACAAGCGTCCCGCCCCGGCTCCGACGTCGGGCAAGCGCGTACCGGTATCCGCGGCACGGTGGTGACAGCGCTAGCGCGCAGTCGAAGTTCAGCCGGGTAACCGCGGCAGAACGATCGGCGGCAGCCCCGGAATCGGATTCGGGATGACCAGCCTCGGCGGCGCGGATCGTGGCCGATTCGGTTGATCGGGCGACTGCGGCGTGCCGTCGGAGGAAACGTCGTCGGCAGGCGCCGGCGGGGGTGGTGTGTAGGTCGCAGCCGGTTCCCGAGCGGCCACGAGTTCGGCGGGATCGGCGTAGCTCGACGTCGGTGACGGTGTGCTCGAAGGGAATTCGAGACTCGACGGCGGCCGACGCGGTGAGTCGTCGGCGGTGACCGCGAGCGCAGTCACCGTTCCGGCGCCGATGACGGCGACGACCGCGGCCATTGTGATGGCGATGCGCTTGCCCGGGTATCGGGCGGACGAGGCCGAGGAGTCGGTCTGATGCGCAGCGTGCGGCGGCGGCGCCAACTCCGGAGGCACCGGCTCGGTCGGCGGCGTCGGCGCGGGCGCCGCTGCCGGGACGCCCGATGGGACACCGACATCGCGAATCCCGTCGACGGGCGGGTCCGGCGCGACCACTGGCAGATGCGCGGACCGCTGCAGGACCGCATCGAGGCCCGGCCAGTCATCGCGTCCGCGGCCGAGTACCACCGAGGTGGTGCGGAACTCTCGGCCCATCTCGCGCAGCACGCCGGCGACCTCGGCGGCGAGTGAGGCGGTCGCCTCGTCGAGGTCTCGCCGACTGACGCGGAAGAACCGCACGTCGCGGTGCCCCATGACGAATGTCCCGTCGGACGTCGACAGGCGTTCACGTCCGCGTCCGGCGAGTTCCCGCAGTTCATTCCACCAGTCGTCGGTCCGGGGCGTCGGCACGCGACCGGCCCGGACCAGATGCTCCGCGAGGGCCTGGTCGAGAGCGGTGGGATGTATCCCCCAGAGCGCACGCCGACCGAGAGCCGTTTCGGTGGCTGGGTCGACCGCGGAGATCAGCACGCCGTCGTCAGACATGTCGACGAGCAGAAACGGCTGATCGGTGGGTGCTCCGGAAGCGAGTTGGCGATCGCCGATCTCGGACGAGCGCATGGACTCCACGATGTTCACGACCCCCGAGCGCGCTCACGGACATTGAGGGCATCAAGCTAACACGTCTGGCGCCACGACGTCCGACTCCACAGTGCCTGGCCCGCGCGTGCCGGGCCGGCGAAATGCGGGTGTCCGCGCACGGGCTCGAGCGTGGCGTTTGCTACTCTGTCGATCGCGAGGTCAGAGCGCCTCGCACGCCGATGTAGTTCAATGGCAGAACATCAGCTTCCCAAGCTGAATACGCGGGTTCGATTCCCGTCATCGGCTCCACCATCACCGCACCTCCATCACCACCGCATGTAGAGCGGTGCCACGCCAGAATCGACTGCCCGCGTTTCCACGTGACAGATCAACGGCTTTCGGGCGCCTGTCGGGGGTCCTGCACGTGGCGCGGATCGTATCCCTGATCGGGGCCTTGAGCGTGGCGCGGCGGCTGGTCACCCTCCTGGTGGGGCTCCGGCTCGCGACGGACTCCGTCCCGCCCGACGTCGGGGTCGAGCTTGTCGGCGCGCGCGAACTCGCTGTCGACCTGTTCCCGGGACTCGGCGGCGTGCTCCTGATGGGTGCGCGCATGCTCGCCGAGACGCTTGGCCTCGGCAGCCTTCTGATCGGCCTCGGCCTTGGCCTTACGTGCCCGCGCCTCGGACTCCTCGGCGATTGCTTCGCGATGGCGCACGTCCGACACCTGCGCGGTGGCGTTCTCCCTGATGTCCTGCGCTTTGACCCGGCGGTGCTGCCTGCGCTGTCGCAGGAACAGCAGCAATGCCACGAGCAGGATGATCACGACAACGATGGCGATGATGACCCAGATTGCAGTATCCACGGTTCCACTCCTCGGATGACGATGGTCGCGAAGACATACCCAGTACAGAGCGAGATCAAACATTCGAAGCTGCTGACCTCGCGGACCTTCATCGGAGCCATATATCCCCCTGAGTGACCTCTCAGCTAAGCGGACTAGAGTTCGCTTTAGCTGGACGCCACAATGCATGGAGGAACGACACGATGTCTACTGATGTTTCATCACGAGCGAAGGCGCTCGATCTGGGCCTGCTGACGCTGCGCACTGCGGTGGGTGCGACGTTGTTCGCCCATGGCGCACAGAAGCTCACCGGTTGGTTCGGCGGGCCGGGCATCGAGGCGACCGCATCCGGCATGAATCAGATGGGCTTCAAGCCTGCCAAGCTGTCCGCGGTCACCGCCGGGGTCAGCGAAGCTGCCGGTGGTCTTGTCGCGTTGGGCGCGGGCACCCGGGTCGCCTCGGCAGCCGGCGCCGCAGCCATGATCGCGGCCGCCGATGTACACCGCCCGAATGGCTTCTTCGCGCAGAACGGCGGCCTGGAGTACCCAGCGATCCTGGGCATCGCCTCGGCAGCGCTGGCCCTGACCGGCCCCGGCCGCTACTCCCTGGACAGCAAGATGGGACATCGCCTCGAGCGTGACGGGGTGGGGGTGGCCGCGCTCGCCGCCGCGACCGCGGGTGCAGCAGCAGTGCTGTACCGCCGCAAAAAGGTGACAGCCACCGCCTGACCTTGTAACCGGCAAGTCGTCCGGTAGCGATGTCGTACATTCGTCACGGATGGCGCATCGACACAAGGGAGACACTGACATGACACCGGACTACGGGGCTTTCCAACTGGAGATCTACCTGGCCGGTACGCAAGGCGTGCTCCCCCGCTACCCGGTTGACTCCGAGTCCCTCGAGCGCAAGGCGCAGGAGGTGCTGCCGCCCTGGATCTGGTCGTACGTGACGGGTGGCTGCGGGAATGAACGGACCCAGCGCGCGAATGTCGACGCGTTCGACAAGTGGGGCATCGTGCCTCGGATGGGCGTCGGGGCGACCGAACGTGACCTGTCGGTCGACTTGTTCGGGACCACGCTGCCGTCGCCGGTCTTCATGGCACCGATCGGGGTGATCGGGATCTGCGCCCAGGACTTCCACGGCGATCTCGCCGTCGCGCGAGCCGCGGAGCGCACCGGGGTTCCGGCCGTACAGTCCACGCTGTCCATGGACCCGGTCGAGGAGACCGGTGCGATCCACCAGGAGACGCCGGGATTCTTCCAGCTCTACATGCCCAAGGATCGTGACCTCGCATTGAGTTTCATCCAGCGTGCGGAGCAGGCCGGATACCAGGGGATCGCCGTCACCCTGGACACCTGGACACCGGGCTGGCGCCCGCGGGATCTCAACACCTCCAACTTTCCGCAGCTCCGCGGCATGTGTGTCTCCAACTACTTCACCGACCCCAATTTCCTGGGCAAGCTCGCCAAGAGTCCGGAGGAGGACCTGCCATCGGCCGTCCTGCAGTGGGCGGTGAGCTTCGGCCAACCGGTCAGCTGGGACGATCTGGCCTGGATCCGTGAGGTGACGGATCTGCCCGTCATTCCGAAGGGGATCTGCCATCCCGACGACGTCCGCCGCGCCGTCGACGTCGGCGCCGACGCCATCTACTGCTCGAATCACGGTGGGCGCCAAGCCAATGGTGGACTCTCTGCCTTGCAGCACCTACCCGATGTGGTGGCCGCGGCAGGTGACACACCAGTCCTGTTCGACTCGGGGGTGCGCAGTGGCAGCGACGTCGTCCTGGCCCTCGCACTCGGCGCCACCGCCGTCGGCATCGGCCGCTCCTATGCCTACGCGCTGGCCGTCGGCGGCGAGGACGGCCTGGTCCATCACCTCCGGTCGATCCTGGCCGAGGCCGACCTGCTGATGGCGATCAACGGCTATCCGACGATTGCCGACCTCCGGGCCGACGGGGCTCTTCAGCGCGCCATGTAGCGGCGACGCCTTGTCCGCTGGTCAGGCGAAACAGCAAGAACGGTCAAGCCGCGCCCGACCGCATGCTCGTAGCGTTGGGCCATGACCGAGAAGCACACGCTGCCGCAGGCGGATACTCTGCCGGCGCTATCCGAGCCGCTCGTAGACCGCCCCCGTTTCCCCGATGGTTACGGGGTCAGCGAGAGCCTCGACGGGACGCGCTCGTGGGCGTCGGTCGAGATACGCCTCGTGGAATCAACGCACTACTGGCTGACGTCGGTGCGACCGGACGGCGCTCCCCACGCCGTCCCCCGCTGGGGTGTCTGGGTCGATGGCCGATTCTTCTACGACGGCGCCCCGACGACCCGGCACACACGCAACGTCGAAGCCAACCCCGCCTGCACGCTCACCTTGGAGAGCGGGTCGGACGTGGTGATCATCGAAGGGGCCTCGGTTGCGGTGTGCGCACGGCCCGACGGTCTTGGCGCCCGGCTCGCCGAGGCATTCGGAAAGTATGCCGACCAGGACTACCGGCCCGAACCGGACTCTTGGCAGTCCCCGGCCGACGGTGGCGGTCTGCGGACGATCACGCCGCGACGCGGCTTCGCGTGGTCGGCATTCCCCACCGACTGCACGCGCTTCACCTTCCGACTCACCTGAAGTACGGCGCGTAGGCACCGAAAGGCACCTGCCCGGTGGGACTGCGCACCAAGCCGACCTCAAGTCCGTCACAAGAGCCGATCGAGATGCTCGTCGCACGACAAGCAACCGAAAGGCTTTCCGATGACGTTCCACGATTCCTCTCCGCGCCCGGCCATCACCTACATCGACGACGCCGACCGACCAGCACCGCGCCGGCGATGGCAACTCGCCCGCCACGCCGGTCTGTTGGTCGCCTGCTCGGGCTTCACCCTGCTCGCCGCGTGCAGCGTGTCCTTCAGTACCGACAGCGAGAGCCCTGTCGAGAAGACCTCCGACATCGCGGCGGGCGAATGTCTACAGATCGCGGACAAGGCCGATGACGAAGGGAAGGTGCGCGCCACCAAGGTCGCTTGCGACTCCGACGGGCTCACCTTCTACGCCGCCTCGACGGTCGCGACCGATGGTGCCTGCGCCGGCGAGAACAGCGCCAGCCTCTCGTTCCCCGGTGATCCTCAGAAGCTCTGTATGACACCCAATTTCGTCAACGGAGAGTGCTACCAGATACCGATGCCCGGTGGGCAACTTGTCGACTACCGGGAGAGTGACTGCACGGCCACGCCCGCGCAGACGACGGTCATCGCCGAAGCGATGTCACGCGCGGACGAGTCGGTGACCTGTACCCATGACCAGACCAAGTGGTCGTTCTCCCAGCCGAATTCGCTCGGATACTGCCTGCGCGCAATCGAGCCGGCCTGACACCCGGGTGCACACCCGGGGACGAGGCTCACGAACGATTCTTGTCAGACCGGTTTCGTAGAGTAGTCGTCAGCAGGATCAGTTGTTGATGAACCCGAGGTCGGCCCCCACCGGAGTGGCTGATGTTCGAAGAGATACGTGGGAACGGTCCTGTGTTCCCTGGTTTCTTCGTGCGGAAGGTGTTCTCGGTGTCGGGTTCGGCGTGGTCGCTGTCGTCGTGGTGGGGTGTCTCCTCGCCGTGGCCCGATGTGGCACCGCTGTTCACCGGTGGGGTGCCCGCCGAGGAGATCCCCGACGCGGACACCAACGACCTGGTTGGCTCCTTCGTCTCCCTGCAGCGCGGTCAGTCTTTTCTGGCGTGGCAGAAATACCAGACCGCAGCCGAACTGCATGCCCGCATCGTCGGCACCACCCCGGACCCGCATGCGCTGTTCCTCAAAGACAGCTTCGCCGACTGCGCCGCGCGGATCGCGATGGCGTTGAGCATCTCCCAACAGGCCGCGGAAAAGATCATCAATCAAGCTCTCGCCCTACGGGACCGGTTGCCGCAGATCGCCGAACGGCTCCGGGACGGGAAGATCTCGGCCGAGTTGGTCGCCACGATCATCTCGCGCACCGATCTGGTCGACGGTCACGACTACGCAGAGGCGGTCGACGCAGAGATCGCCGCGGCTCTGGATCTGCACGACGGTGCGTGGTCCCGCGAACGCGTGCAGGACATGGTCGATCGGATCGTGTTCCGCCACGACCCGGACGGGGTACGCGAGCATCGCAGACGTGCGCTCGATGCCCGCGGGGTGTGGGTGCACGACGGCAAGGACGGCACCTCGAAGTTCACGGCGACGATGGCGGCGGAGAACGCGCGGATCGCGATGGCCACGGTCAGGGCACTCGCTGCGACCGCCTGTGAGTTCGATGGGCGCACGAAACTGCAGCGGGCCTCGGATGCGACATTCGCGTTGATGACCGGGACTCCGTTCGAATGCCAGTGCGGCCGGGCCGAGTGCACCGCACAGATCCCCGAACCGACAGCGACGCCGCAGGTCGACAGCAAGGTGATCATCCACGTCATCGCCGACGAATCCACCGTCGCCGGCACCGCCGACAATGCCGGGTTCCTCGCCGGGCACGGCGTCATCTCCGACGACCACGTGCGCGATCTGGTCGCGCGCCCGGACGCGGTGGTCACACCTCTCGTACCGCCTGGTACGCAGCCGAACCCGGACGGCACCATCACGCTGCCGGCGTATCTGCCGTCGGAACCGTACCGACCGTCGTCGGCACTGGATCTGTTCGTGCGGATTCGTGACGGCTACAGCGTGATCCCCGGCTCCTCGGTGTCGTCATTCGACGGCGACCTCGACCACGTCGTCGAATACGACCACCAGCATCCGGCTCGTGGTGGTCAGACCACCGCGGACAACCTGAACGCCAAAGACCGCTTCGGGCACCTGCTCAAGACGTTCGGCGAATGGGTCGACGATCAGTACCGCGACCACACCGGCCGCCTGCGCACCGAGTTCACCACACCCGAAGGGCTGATCATCCCGGGCGATCCCGAACATCTCGACGTCCTGTTCCCCGGGCTGCTGCGGATCCGGTTCACGGCGCCGGCTCAGGGGCCGCCGCGCACCGCAGTAGAGCCGCCAATACCACCCCCTCGGTTGCAGAGTCGGGTGTCAGCCAAACACGCCCGCAGACAGCAGGAACGCGAACGCAACCGCAAACGCCGGATCAGCGAGGCCGACGACTAGAAGCTGAGACCCCGTGCTCAGTACCGCACCGGAACCTCGGTCACGGCCAGGTGAGGGCTGGTGTACCCACTACGGACCCGTTCGGGAAGTTCGATGTCCGGCGCGGCCAGAGGCGTGTACGGAACCTGGTCGAGCAGGTGGCTGATGATGTTGAGCCGTCCACGCTTCTTGTCGTCGGTGTTCGCGACGTACCACGGCGCCCACCCGGTGTCGCTGTAGCGGAACATGTCGTCGCGGGCCTGCGAGTAGTCGTCCCAATGGGTATACGACTTCACGTCCATCGGCGACAGTTTCCAGTACTTGCGCGGGTCGTCGATCCGGCTCTGCAGGCGAAGGGTCTGTTCGTCTTCGCTGACCTCGAGCCAGTACTTGATCAGCAGGACCCCGGACCGGACCACGGCACGCTCGAACTCGGGGACGTCAGCGAGGAACTGCGTGGACTGTTCCTCGGTGCAGAATCCCATCACCCGCTCCACGCCCGCCCGGTTGTACCAACTGCGGTCGAAGATCACCACCTCGCCCGCCGCCGGCAGATGGGGCACGTACCGCTGCAAGAACATCTGCGACTTCTCGCGCTCGGTGGGGGTCGGCAACGCCACGACTCGGAACACACGAGGACTGACGCGTTCGGTGATCGCCTTGATGACGCCACCCTTGCCCGCGGTGTCACGCCCCTCGAAGATCACGCAGACCTTGGCGCCGGTGGCGCGCACCCACTCCTGCATGGCGACGAGTTCGGCGTGGAGCGGCTTCACCAACTCCCGGAACTCCTTGTTCTTCATCGGAGATGTTGGTGCCGAATCTGATTGGTGGCTTTCCGCATGCCCTGACGCCGACGACGTTTCGCGGGTCGCATGCTTCTTTCCGTGCGACTTCTTCTTGGATTTCTTCTTACCCACGAACTGTCCTCCTCGATCACGATGCCCGGTCGATCAACCCGACAAGGTTTCGGAGAATGCTACGCGGGTGCGTACTCGAGGCGGAGCGCCACGGCGATGGCCGACAGGCTGCGTGCAGGACGATGAGCGGCCGAAACCATCCGTGCCTTACGATCCCCCGGTGACCGTTGGTGCAGAGGATCCGTCTCACGCCCAGGCCCGGTCCTTGATCGCAGATCTCGAACGAGTGACCGACCGGATCGTCGCCGAGCTGGAATCGACATCGATGCATCCGTCGAGCGCGGACCGTCGGCGCAGCGAACTCTACGAGGCCCGTGCCCTCATCCGGCTCCTGGAGACGCAATACGACCTGTCGTCCACTACTGCTCGCCGAGATGCGGCGGAACCTTCGCCGGATCTGCCATGACAGCCGACCCGCCCAGTTCCTGATTGGCCCGCCGCTCGACCAGCAACGGAACGAAATCACGCACACGCGTGCCGTCGAAGTGACGGTATGCGGCCTCGACCGCACCGGCCACGTCGTCCGACGGGTGGCCCGCGTAGGCCTCCGTCAATCGCGTCCGGACCTCATTGATCTGTCTGCGTTCGTCATCGTCCCCGGCCATTGCCCCACGCTACGACCAGGTCTGGGCAACTGCTCCATGCCGGCCGCGATTGTCACCCACTGTTCACGTCTCCTCGGCTGCCGACGACCGGGCCTCAATACCCCAAAAATGTCCGAATTAGGCTGATTTGCCCTTCTTTTCGGCAGATATGTAGTCCAACTCACACCATCTCGATGCGTGCTCACGCGGAGAACTACTTTAGTCTGGCTAAGTAATTTTCATTTAGCTTTACGAAGCAAGTTGTCCGCGGAGGGAAGTCTGTCTATGGGCGAGGGCGCATCGGTCGGCCTGTCGTCCGCCGCAACCTTGAGTGACGCCGCCACCATCCATCGTGACCTCATCCGGATAGGGCGTGCGATCCGCGCCAGGTCCGGCGGCGGGGAGCTTTCCGCAGGTCAGATGTCGGCATTGTGGACAATCGCCCAGAACGCGCCGATCCGGGCTACCGAACTGGCCGAACGGGAGGGCGTCGCCGCGCCGACGATGTCTCGCGTCGTGGCCTCACTCGAACGACACGGGATGGTCATGCGCACCACCGATCCGCGCGACGGACGGGTCAGCTTGCTGGCTCCGTCGGCGGAGGGGATGGAGCACATCCAGGGCGCGTCATCGCGGAACTCCGAGCTCTTCGAGATGGCTCTCGACCAGCTCGCCGACGAGGATCGCGCGGCCGTGGAGCGATCGATGCGCATTCTCGCCGACACCGTGTGCGGCCTGGCCGCGCCAACCGCAGACTGCCCAGCTACCGCAGACAGCGCCACATAGAAGGGGGGATCCTGATGCAGCCCAACGTCAATGGCCACCGGGACGAGGACCGGATCGAGCCGTCACACACCATCGCCGGCGGAGCAATCCGCGGCGAGATCCGCCGCGGAGACGGCGCCACGATCGCCGACGCGACGATCACCGTGATCGACCCGAACGGACGTCAGGCAGCCCGCACCGTGGGAGATGCAGACGGCACGTTCGGGATTGCGGTCCCGGGTGGCGGTCACTACGTCCTCGTCGTCTCGGCTGCCGGCCACGAACCGTCCGCGGTGACCGTCACGGTCGGCTCCACTCCGATCGACGTCGAGGTGGTGCTCACCTCGATGGCAGCACTCTCCGGGAGTGTCACCACCTCTGCGACCGGTGAGGCCGTGGCCCAGGCGACAGTGGCCGTCGCCGATCATTCCGGCCATGTCACCGCGACCGCCGTGACGGGTGTCGACGGACGGTGGAGTGTCGCCGGCCTGGCGAACGGCACCTACACGGTCATCGTCACGGCCGCCGGATGCGACCCGGTCGCGGAGACCGTGATGGTCAGCGGAACAGCCTCTCCCGCTGTCGATGTGGTACTCCGCACGGCGGCGGAACTCGGCGGGACGATCACCGACGGCACCGGCGCCGACGGCGCACCGGTGGCGCACAGCCAGGTCGCCCTGCTCAACGACTCGGGTGAGATGGCGGCGAGCGCACTGACCGACGACGACGGTCGGTATCTGTTCGCGAACCTCACACCCGGCGACTACACGGTCATCGCCAACGGTTACTCCCCGGTGGCGGCCACCATCGACATCGAGGCCGGACGATTCGTCAGCCACGAATTCGTCCTCGGCGCTAGGGGGCAGGCATGAGTGCAACCATCACGGCACGGGTGGCGACCTCGAGCGGTCGTCCACTGGACGGCGCGGTCATGACGGTCATGTCCCAGGCCGGCGAACAGCGAGCGATCGCCCGCGCCGACGCCGACGGTGCGGTCAGCGCGGCTGACCTCGACACCGGCACCTACACAGTGGTGATCACCGCCGAGGGCTACCAGCCGACCGCCCGCGTGGCGGTGGTGACCGGGTCGAGTCCGGTCAGTCTCGGCGAGATCGCCGCGGCCCGCGCCGGTGGCGCACCGGTCCCGGTGCCCGGCCGGTGGGACATCGACCCGGGCCATTCGACGATCGAGATCAGCGTGCGTCACTTCGGGATCGCCAGCATCAAGGGCCGTTTCACCGATTTCACCGGGCAGATCGAGGTGGCCGAGGACATCGAGAAGTCGTCGGTGCTCGCCGAGATCAAGACCGCGAGCATCGACACCGACAACAAGACACGTGACGACCATCTGCGTTCCGATGCGTTCTTCGACACCGAGCAGCATCCGGTCGCCGAGTTCCGGGCCGGGCAGGTACGTCCGGCCACCGACGAGACGTGGACGCTCTCGGGCACGCTGTCTCTGCGCGGCACGGCGGTCCCGGTGACGCTCGAATTGTCCTATCTCGGCGAGGTCGAGGACCCCTGGGGCGGACAACGCGCCGGCTTCCGTGCGACGGGAACGCTGCAGCGCAACGACTTCGGCATCAGCTTCGACGACAAGCTGATCAGCGGCGTCGCCCAGATCGGCAGCACGGCGAAGGTCGTCCTCGACATCCAGGCCGTCCGCAGCAGCACACATATTTCTGATTGATCCGAAAGGCACACATGTCGAATCACACAGTGGCCGAGAGAGGCGGGGCCGCGCAGGCGGAGTCCCCTCGCCCCTCGCGCCAGAGATCCCTCGAGGAGCTCGGTCCGAACTACAAGTGGATCGCGCTCTCCAACACCACGTTGGGCATGCTGATCGCGACGATCAACAGCTCGATCGTCCTGATCGCCCTGCCGGACATCTTCAAGGGCATCCATCTCAATCCCCTCGAACCCCAGAACACCAGCTACCTGCTGTGGATGATGATGGGCTTCCTGGTGGTCACCGCCGTGCTGGTGGTGAGCTTCGGACGCCTCGGCGACATGTTCGGTCGCGCCCGCATGTACAACATGGGCTTCGCGATCTTCACGATCTCGTCGATCTTCTTGGCCATCACCTGGTTCGACGGCAGTGAGGCGGCCATCTGGCTGATCTTCTGGCGCATCATCCAGGGCGTCGGCGGTGCGTTCCTGATGGCGAACTCGTCGGCGATCCTCACCGATGCCTTCCCCGCCAACCAGCGCGGCCTCGCGATGGGCATCAACGGTGTGGCCGCGATCGCCGGCTCGTTCCTCGGTCTGCTGATCGGCGGCGTGCTCGCCCCGATCCAGTGGCACTACATCTTCCTGGTGTCCGTACCGTTCGGCGTGATCGGCACGATCTGGGCGTACCTGAAACTGCACGACACCGGTGAACGCCGCAAGGCCAAGATGGACTGGTGGGGCAACATCACCTTCGCGGTCGGCCTCATCGCGATCCTCATCGCCATCACCTACGGCATCCAGCCCTACGGCTCGTCGAACATGGGTTGGGGCAACCCCTGGGTCCTCACCGGCCTCATCGGTGGTGCGATCGTGCTCGCCGTCTTCGTGTTCATCGAGACCAAGGTCGCCAGCCCGCTGTTCGAACTGTCGCTGTTCAAGAACCGTTCGTTCGCGTTCGGCAACATCGCCAACCTGATGGCGTCGATCGGCCGTGGTGGTCTGCAGTTCATCCTGATCATCTGGCTGCAGGGCATCTGGCTCCCGCAGCACGGCTTCGACTACTCGCGTACGCCGCTGTGGGCGGGCATCTACATGGTGCCGATGACGATCGGCTTCCTGCTCAGTGCACCGGTCTCCGGGTTCCTCTCCGACCGCGTGGGCACCAAGTGGTTCACCACCATCGGCATGCTGATCACCGCGGGCACGTTCGCCGCGCTGATCGCGATCCCGGTCGACTTCACCTACTGGGTGTTCGCCGTGATCATGCTGATCAACGGCATCGGTATGGGTCTGTTCGCGTCGCCGAACCGCGCCGAGGTGATGAACAGTCTCCCGATCACCTCGCGTGGCTCCGGTGCGGGCATGATGACGACATTCCAGAACGCCGCCATGGTGCTCTCGATCGGCCTGTTCTTCTCGCTGATGATCGCCGGCCTGAGTGCGCATCTGCCCGATGCGATGTTCAGCGGTCTGACGGCCGGCGGTATGCCGCAGGCTCCGGCCGACGGCATCGCACACCTGCCGACGGTCGGCATCCTGTTCGCGGCGTTCCTCGGCTACAACCCCATCCGGGAGATCGGTGGCCAGGCGCTGCAGGGCCTGCCGCAGTCGAGTGTCGACCACCTGACGGGTCTGGACTTCTTCCCGCACCTGATCAGCGATCCGTTCTCCGACGGATTGACGGCGGCCTTCACCTTCGCGCTGATCTGCTGCGTGCTGGGTGCCATCGCATCGCTGTTCACCGGTGGGTCGAAGTCGCCGGTGGAATCGCCGGAGACCGTGGGTGCCGAGCTGGCGGCCGTCGCCGCCGATGCCTCCGTGGCCGCTCCGTCGGAACTGATCGACGAGCCGCGCGCCACCGGGCCACGGCATCTGCTGACCTCGGCCGGCAGTGCACAGTCCGAGGTCGAACGACCACGGATCGCGGGCCGGATCACCGCCTCCGACGGGACACCGCTGGGAAACTCCGCCGTCACCGTCACCGACATCCGCGGCCACCAGGCCGGCGCGACCGCGGTGCACGACGACGGGTCGTATGCGGTACACGATCTGGCAGACGGCACGTACACCGTCATCGCGACGGCACCGGGGCGCTCTCCCAAGGCGCTCACCGTGTCCGTGGTCGGCGACCTCGTGTTCCGCCGAGACTTCGCTCTCACCGGCGGGTCGGTGCTCCAAGGCTCGGTGCGTGACGAGCAGCGTCCGCTGCCCGCCAACCTGATCGTCACCGATCAGTCGGGCGCGGTGGTCACCCAGGCGCACGCCGATTCCGATGGACGCTTCGCCATCCACGGGTTGTCCGAAGGCGACACCGTCGCGGTCACCGCATCGGTTCCCGGCTACCAGCCGGCCAGCCAGCTGGTCACTGTCGATGCGACGATGCGTGCCGAGATCGAGATCGTCCTGGTCGCGACCGGTGGCGTGCAGGGTTCGGTGCGAGCCGTGGACGGATCGCCGTTGGTGGGTGCCACCGTCTCGGCGATCGGCCCCGAACAGACGATCGTCGCGTCGGTGATCACCGACGCCGACGGGCGCTATCGGATCGAGGGACTGACCGACGCGCAGTTCACCATCGTGGCCAACATGTACGAGCCCGCCGCCGTTCAGGTGAATGTGGCCACCGGCCAACGGAACACGGCCGACATCGCCCTGGGTTCCGGCAACCAGACCAGTGTCTCCTAGCGTCGTGTCATAAGCACATGTTCTAGAAGATCAGCGTCACAACGCGTTCGGCCCGTGTGATCCCTATCAAGGGTTCACACGGGCCGTTCTCGTTGTCCGAGGCGTAGAACGGAGGTAAGGACGAAGATCTCGACGAGGAGGAACCGTGAAGGCGATCCAGATGGTCAAGCCGGGCAGCGAGCCGGAACTCCGTGATATCGAGAAACCCACCCCCGGACCCGGTGAAGTGCTGGTGAAGGTGACTGCGGCGGGGGCCTGCCACTCCGACGACTTCGTCCTCAACATGCCGGCCGAGAGCTTCCCGTACCCGCTGCCGCTGACACTCGGGCACGAGGGCGTCGGGGTGGTCGCCGAACTCGGCAGCGGCGTCACCACACTGTCCGAGGGCACCGCGGTCGCGGTCTATGGGCCGTGGGGCTGCGGGGTGTGCCACTTCTGTTCCCGCGGACTGGAGAACTACTGCAGCAATGCCGCCGAACTGCAGATCGCACCCCCGGGGCTCGGCGCCCCCGGCGCCATGGCCGAGTACGTGATCGTCGACGACCCGCGTCACCTGGTGCCGATCGGCGACCTGGACCCGGTCACCACCGTGCCCCTCACCGACGCCGGACTCACGCCGTATCACGCCATCAAACCGTCGTTGCCCAAGCTGGTGGGTGGCACCACCGCTGTCGTCATCGGGACCGGCGGACTCGGCCATGTCGCGATCCAGCTGCTGCGCCACCTCACCCCGTCCCGGGTGATCGCGCTCGACGTGACCCAGGAGAAGCTGGACTTCGCCAAGGAGGTCGGGGCTCACGAGACCGTGCGCAGTGACGCCGACGCCGTCGAGAACATTCGCAAGATCACCGGCAAGGACGGGGCCACAGCTGTTTTCGACTTCGTGGGATATCAGCCCACCATCGACACGGCGATGGGTGCGGTCGGCACGATGGGCGATGTGACGATCGTCGGCCTCGGCGACGGACAGGCCGCAGCCAAGGTCGGGATCTGGGCGCAGCCGTATGAGGTGTCGGTCCGGGCACCGTACTGGGGATCGCGCGGTGAACTGATCGAGGTTCTGGATCTCGCCCGCGACGGCGCGCTCGACGTGGCTGTGCAGACCTTCGGTCTCGACGACGGAGTCGAGGCGTATCGCAAGCTCGCAGCCAATGACCTGCGTGGACGCGCCGTCGTCGTACCGTGATCCGTGTCGCGAGCGTCGTCTCGCTGGTGGTGGTCGCGCTCGCGGCCATCGTCATCGCTTCGTTGGGCCCGTGGGGCTGGTGGATCGCGGCAGTCGTGCTGACCGCGATCGCCGGCGTCGGGGTCTATGACCTCGTCCAGCGTCGCCACTCGGTACTGCGGAACTATCCGGTGGTCGGCCACCTGCGGTTCCTGCTGGAGTCGCTGCGACCGGAACTGCAGCAATACTTCATCGAGCGCAACTTTGACGGCAGGCCGTACGACCGGGACATCCGGTCGCTGATCTACGAGCGTGCCAAAGGCACCGCGGCAGAACTGTCGTACGGGACCGAGCGCGATATCGACGTCGACGGTTACGAGTACCTGGTCCACTCGGTCGCGCCGATCGAACGGCCACCGGAGCCGCTCCGTGTGCGGGTCGGCGGCCCCGACTGCCGTCAACCCTACGAGATGTCGCTCCTCAACGTGTCATCGATGAGCTTCGGCGCACTCTCCGGAAATGCATTGCGAGCGTTGAACAACGGCGCCCGGCGAGGCGGATTCGCACACGACACCGGGGAGGGCGGGCTGACGCCCTACCACCTGGGCGGGGCCGACGTGATCTGGGAGATCGGCTCGGGCTATTTCGGAACGCGAACCAAAGACGGACATTTCGATCCGGAGCAGTTCGCCGACAAGGCCGCCGACGATCGCGTCAAGGCGATCTCGCTGAAGCTGAGTCAAGGGGCCAAGCCCGGCGTCGGAGGGGTGCTGCCCGCTGCCAAGGTCAGCGCGGAAATAGCCCGCTATCGCGGCGTGCCGGCCGGTGAGAAATGCGTCAGCCCGGCGAGCCACTCCGAGTTCGCCACTCCCCGTGAGCTCATCGCCTTCGTCGCACGGCTTCGCGAACTCAGTGACGGCAAGCCGATCGGGGTGAAGCTCTGCATCGGGTCGAGAGTGGATGTGCTCGCCATCTGCAAGGCGATGCTCGCCGAGCGGATCACCCCTGACTTCATCGTCGTCGACGGCGCGGAAGGCGGAACCGCCGCGGCGCCTCTCGAGTACGAGGACCACGTCGGCCTACCGCTCACCGACGGATTGATGACGATGCACAACGCCCTCGTGGGCACCGGTCTACGGGACCGAGTCAGGATCGGCGCCAGCGGCAAGGTCGCGTCCGGCAACGACATCGTCAAACGCCTGATCCAGGGCGCCGACTACACCAATGCCGCACGCGCAATGATGATGGCCGTCGGTTGCATCCAGTCACAACGTTGTCATACCAACCACTGCCCGGTGGGTGTGGCCACCCAGGATCCTCGACGTGCCCGTGCACTCGACGTGGATGACAAGAGCGACCGCGCCTACCGGTACCAACAGGCCACCGTCGACGAGGCCATGCGACTGATGGCCTCGATGGGCATCTCGCGCCCGTCGCAATTGTCACCCCACCTGCTACGCAAACGAGTGTCGGCCACCTCCCAACGCTCCTACGCGGAGATCTACGAGTGGCTCCGGCCAGGCCAACTCGTCCACGAGGCCCCACAGACCTGGGTCGACGACTGGACTCGCGCCGATCCGGATTCGTTCGCGCCCGACGGCACACGCCTCCGCGGGTGACCGTGAGCCGACCTACCGGGACGGCGCCATGTCACCGAAGTAGCCCGTCCGCCAGACCACCCGGTTCTGCAGCCGGGTGATACGCCAGCCGTCGGGCGTCCTGGCCAGGCGTGCCGTGACCACGCCGCCCGCGGTGAAGGATCGCTCGTCCAACGCGGCGTCGACGGGTCGATCCTTCCAGAGATGGATCGCGACGAGGTTGAACCGGAGATCGGCGATGTCGTCGGTCACCTGCACATCGTGGCCGGTCAACAGGTGCTGGCTGCTCTCGAAACGTGCGAAGTTGCGCGCGTGACTGGCCGCGATGTGGTGCGGGCCGATCGTCTCCGAGCCGTCTGGACGAACGATCGTCGCATCGTCGTGGAAGATCTCGTGGAACCGCCACTCGTCGAAATCCTGTTCGTCGAGCAGGCGAAAGTAGGTGGTCACCAGTCGCACGATTCGCTGGGAATCGAGCCAGTGTTCGAGGTCTGAGGGCTGCACGTCCCCATTGTGCGACAACGCCCGCCCGAGGCGGGCAGTTGTCCACGTATCAGCGTGCCGGCCTCACCCTCCCGATCCCGGTCACCTTGAACCGGGCCTCCCGACGCATCCGACCGATCGCGAAGTCGATGGCCGCACCGGCGGAATCGCGGATGGTCTGTTCGAACAGCTGGATCGGATCGCCGTCGGCCACCTCGATCAGCTCAGCGGTCCGCCGGTCGGCACACTGCGGCGTGAACTCGATGTCATAGTCGGCCATGTCCACGCCATGGGAGTCGAGGAGCTGGTAGAAGTCTCCGCGGAAATCCTCGGGCCGCATCCCGGCCGCCTCGCGTGCGCGCAGGTAGTTGGTGATGAGCCCCACCGGCCAACCGTCGAGAACCATCACGTACTCCATGCACAGGCACTGATCGTGTTCGCCGACCGCGTCGAGGTGATCCCCGACGACGGCCGGCGCGGATTCGAGGCGCCAATGCAGCATCCGGAACGTCAGGACCCCGCCTGCCGTGAACTGATCGGTCAGATCGCCCGTACGACTGGGCAGATGGCCCTCGACGGTGAACGACGACCCGACCACCAGAGTGCCGAGCCCTCGTCGCCGGACGATCAGTCCCTCGGCGGCGAGGATGGCGAGTGCCTCACGGAGGACGTCTCGCGCCACATCGAACCGACGCATGAGCGTCGACTCGTCGAGCAGGCGATCGCGCTCGATGATGTCGCCGCGGTCCAGGATCGCCACCCGGAGCAGATCGTGGAGTCGATGTACCGTCAGATCCCGGGACGGGGCAAGATTCACGGTCATCACACGATTGTTGGTAGCCCAGGTTTCGCAGCGAACACCGTTGTGTTACAGCCACGTTGAACGAGAAGGTATCCGGGGGTCCGCGGCGACACCTTCACGCGGCCGAGAGGTCCGGCTCGGCGACCATGGGCGGAACGCGGCGATGCCAGTCCGTGGCGTGCTGATAGGCGTCCGCCGCACGGAGTGCGAGCGCCTCGGCCAACGGCCGCGCCGCGATCTGAAGGCCGAGCGGCAGTCCGTCGGGGGTGAATCCCATCGGCACCGACACCGCCGGATTGCCGATGCAGTCCCAGTACTGCGTGTGGATCGTCCGCATGGCGTCCGGCTCGGCGAGATCGCTCGCCTCCAGTGACGTCGCGCCCGCGGCACACGTCGGCGTGGCCACCAGGTCCACCTGAGCGAAGACGTCTGCCATCCGTTGCTGCGCGACTCGCCGAACCCGCTGCGCCTGGACATAATCCGCACCGGTGAACGACAGTGCGCCGGAGATCAGAGCGCGGGTGGTCGCGAAGTAGTCCGACCATCGGGAGGCCAGGTCGCCCTGATGGTAGGCCAATGCCTCCGACAGCATGATCACCATGTTCGCCGCCCGCATCTCCTCGTAGAGCGGCAGTTCGATCTCCACCACCCGTGCGCCCCGTGAGGTCAGCGCGTCCACCGCGGCCGCGAACACCGCATCAACCGACGGGTCCGCGAGTGGCCCGGACGCGCCAACCAGTGACGCCACCCCGACGGTGACACCGTCGAGGTCACCGGTCAGCCCGGCGAGGTAGTCGTCGACGGGCACGTCGAGGCAGGTCGGATCGGACCTGTCGTATCCGGCCATCGCGTTCAACATGAGCGCGCAGTCCTCGGCGCTGCGGGTCATCGGCCCGATGTGATCCAGCGTGTAACCCAGTGGCACACAGCCCGATTTCGGGACGCGCCCGAAGGTGGGCATCAGGCCGGTGATGCCGCAGAACGCGGACGGGATACGAATGCTGCCCGCGGTGTCGGTCCCCAGTGCGCCGAGCACCATGCCGGCGGCGACCGCACTCCCCGAGCCCGAGCTCGACCCGCCCGCCCAGTGGTCGAGGTTCCACGGGTTGCGCGGGATCGGGAACGGCTTGCTAGCGTCGGGTCCGCCGATCGCGAACTCCATCGTGGTGAGCTTGCCGGTGATCACCGCGCCTGCCGCCCGGAGTCGCTGCACCACAACCGCATCGGCGGGGTGCCACGAGGAGTCGTGCACCACGCTCTGTGCCGTCGTCGGAGACTCTTCGGTGCTGATGATGTCCTTGACGCCCAATGGAATACCGTGCAGAGGGCCGTGGTCACGGCCTGCCGCAAGCTCGCTGTCGGCGGCCGCCGCCACCGCGAGGGCGGTCTCGGAGAACATCCGGACGTAACTACCCACCGCGCCGTCGTGTTGCTCGGCGCATGCCAGTGCGCGCTCGGTGAGTGCCAGCGAGGTCACCGAGCCGTCCCGCAGCGCGGCCGCCGCCTCGGCAATCGTCGATACCGTGCTCACACCGCACCCCCGATCCGCGGGTCGACGGTGAACGCCGGCACTTCGTAGCGCGCGTCCGGGCACGCGTGCAGCAAATCGGCCATCGCCCGGAATCCGGCTGCGGACTCCGAGAGCCGGATGAGTTCCGGGTCGCTGCCGGGCAGTCCCGACAAAGTCTGGAGTGATTCGTGATGGCGTCGTTGATGGATGTCGCTGGGCATTCGTGGTTTCCCTTCTGATTCGTCCACCGTCCGAGGTGCAGGCGAACTGGGACAACCGTGGCAACGGAACCTGTTACGCGGCTACCACTTCGATGGAACGATCAGGTTTCGCGGCCGTCATGCGACTCTGACCTGGGTACTCCCCGGGTCGACGCGCCGGTTCCGCGGATCGACACGGCCGGTCGGGCGCCGTCTGGGCGCCACCCGTCGACCTTGCGCCGGGCACTGCGCGGCGCACGGCCTGATCGGATCAGCGTTCACCTCCGGCAATCCCACCCGCACCGACGCCATCAGGTGAGACGATGGCGGGACCGACCAGACTCGATCCCCCATATTCGATCCGAGGTGGCAACGCGGTGAGCCTTGATCACGCGTCCTTCGCTCCGTCGGCTGCGATCGTGGAGGACCCGCGGTACCTCTCCGAGCAACTCCTCACCTACATCGGCAACAAACGGTCGCTGCTGCCCGTGATCGATGCGGCCGCCGAACAGGTGCAGACACGGCTGGGTCGCCGGCTGGTGGTGCTCGATGCGTTCTCCGGGAGCGGCGCCGTGTCGCGATTGTTCAAGGCGCGCGCCGGGAGGGTGATCGCCAACGACCTCGAATCGTATGCGCGGGTGATGAGCGAGTGCTATCTCTCCGACCGTGCCGACGTGGACCCCGACGAGATCGGGGCGCTGGTGGAGATCATCAACACCCAAGTCGACCAAGGACTCTCGGTCGACGGATTCATCGAGGAGCTCTACGCCCCCGACGACGACGAGCACATCCGTCCCGGCGAACGGGTCTTCTACACCCGCGACAACGCGCGGCGTCTCGATGCCTACGCCACGTTGATCCACCAGCTCGACGAGCGGGTGAAGCCCTACCTGCTGGCGCCGTTGCTGTCCCTCGCATCGGTCCACGCCAACACCTCCGGCGTGTTCAAGGGATTCCACAAGGACCGGCGCACCGGCATCGGCAGATTCGGCGGGTCCGGCCGCGACGCGCTGGTGCGCATCCTCCGGACCATCCGCCTGTCGCCGCCGGTCCTCAGCAGGCACTCCGCCCAGAGGCAGGTCCTCCAGATGGACGCCAACGCCCTTCCCGGCCACGCGGGCCCGGTGGACGTCGCCTACCTCGATCCGCCGTACAACCAGCATCCGTACGGTTCGAACTACTTCATGCTCAATCTCCTCGTGGACTACACGCGACCGACCGAGATCAGCCCGATCTCCGGCATCCCCGTCGATTGGAACCGCTCGCGGTACAACGTGCGCAAGGACTCGGCAACCTTGCTGCACGACCTCGTGACATGCCTCGACGCCCGATTCCTGATCGTGTCCTTCAACGACGAGGGCTACATCACCCCGCCCGAGATGGCCGAGATGCTCGCCTCGGTCGGGACCGTCACCGAATTCCGGTCCCGGTACAACACCTTCCGCGGCAGCCGGAATCTCCGGGCCCGCCGCACCCATGTCACCGAGCACCTGTTCGTGGTCGAGAAGGGGTGATGCGAGAATCCACTCGTGCACATCGGAATGACCATGCCGGTGATGGAACCGGACCTCGACACAGACCTCCTGAAGGCCTGGGCGACCGCGATCGACGACGGCCCGTACTCCTCACTGTGCTGGGGCGAACGAATCGCGTTCGACAACCCGGACTGTCTCACGCTGCTCGGCGCGCTGTCGGCCTGGACCGACCGCGTACGACTGGTCACCACCGTCGTGGTGCCGCAACTCCACGATCCGGTGATGCTGGCCAAGGCGCTGGCCACCGGAGACATGCTGTGTGGTGGTCGACTGACGGTCGGCCTCGGCATCGGCGGACGGCACGAGGACTATCACGCGGTCGGTGCCGACACATCCGCCCAGACGATGCGCGGGATGGCCGAGCGGGTCGACATCATGCGTCGGGTCTGGGCAGGCGAGAAGCTCACCGAATCGGTCCTCCCGGTGGGTCCGCGACCGCACCGCAGCGGTGGTCCCGAACTCCATGTCGGCACCACCGGACCGAAGACCATCCGCAGCGCCTCGGCGTGGGCCTCGGGCGTCGCGGGAGTCACGCTCGACCTCGACCTGGTCAAGCAACAGGAACTCTTCGACGTCGCGCGCACGGCGTGGGCCGATGCCGGCAAGCCCGCACCCCACCTCGCGACGTCGTTCTGGTTCGCGCTCGGAACCGGCGACGGCCCGCGCGAGCAGGTGCATCGTCATCTACGCCACTACATGAACTGGATCCCGGCAGATTTCGTCGACGCGATCGCCCCCACCACCGGCTGGGCCGGTACCGAAGACGAGCTGGCCGCGGTGCTCCGCCGCTTCGCCGAGATCGGCACCGACGAGGTCCAGCTCATCCCGACCAGTTCGGATCCCGATCAGCTGCGTCGCGCAACCGAGGTCGCGGCCGAATTCGCCTGAGCGCGGGCGCTATCGCCTGGCCATCGATGCGTCGATGGCCAGGAGCTGCTCGGGTCGCACATCGCGCAGGACCGCCATCGTCGCCGTCACCGCGAGATCACAGGCCACATCGATGTCGGCGTCGTCCACGATCAGGGCCCGATAGGCGACGTCGAGGCTGATGCCGATCAACAGCGAGGCCAGGGTGTCGGCACTGGCGGCGATCTTCGTGCCCTGCGTGCCGTAGTTGCTGCGCAGGCGCGCGGCCACCCGCGGTTCCAACGCCTGGTACAGACGGCGGCCGGGATCCTCGGCCTCCTCGCGGTGCCCGAGCAGGATGCGGAAACCCTCCGGGTTACGACGGGCGTACTCGAAGGTCGCCTCCACCGAATGCCGTGCTCGCGCGCCATAGGCCATGTGCTCGGAGTCGTCGTACGCCGCGTACATCCAGTCGGTGAACTCACCGAGTTCACGGTCGAGCACCATGCCAACCAGCGCATCCCGCGAACCGAAATGCGCATACAGGGTGACCCGGGTGGTGCCGCCCCGTTCGGCGATCATGTCCATCGTGGATCGTTCCGCACCGACCTCGGCGATCACCGACCGCGCGGCGTCGAGCAACTCTTTGTCGGTCGGCCGGTTCCGCGTACTGCGTCCTCGCGTGCGGCGTCGCGCGCTCTCCGCTCGTCCGGACTGGGTCACGCTGGTCTCCTGAGCTCGCGTCGTGGGCCGGCAGGGCGATACCGGTATCGATCGATGCCACCCCGACGCACCTCAGCCGGGGACGTCCGATCCGCCCAGCCGGCCGAAGTAGGCAGCCTCGACGGTATCGCGGTGCTCCCGGAGTTCGCGCGCCGAGCCCCTCAGTGCGACCCGCCCGTGGTGCAGGACCACCGCAGAGTCGGCGATACCGAGTGCGAGATCGATGTGCTGCTCCACCAGGACCACCGCCATCTGCTGGTCATCGGCGATCGCGCGCAGACGCGGGAGCAGATCCTGGACCGCGATCGGCGAGAGGCCGAGACTGAGCTCGTCGATCAGCAGCACCGACGGCCGCGTCAGCAGCGCCTTGGCGAGGGCCAGCATCTGCTGCTCACCACCGGACAGATTTCCGCATCGACGCCCGCGCAGCCCCCGCAGCTTGGGGAAATGCTCGTAGACGGCGTCGATGCTCCCGCCACTCTTGCGTTTTGCCAGCTTGAGATTGTCGCTGACGGACAGCCGATGGAACAGGCCGCGGTTGTCGGGAACCAGGGTGACGCCGCGCCGCGCGTTGCGCTCCACCCGACCGTCCACCGATTCGCCGAGTGCGGTGATGCTGCCCGACATCACCGGCAGGGCCCCGACCGCGGCGAGCAGCGTGGTGGTCTTGCCTGCCCCGTTCGGTCCGAGGAGCGCGAGGATCTCCCCCGGTCGGACCGCTGCGGAGAGGTCGCGGACCGCCGGGACACCGCCATGACCGACGGTGACCCCGTCGAACTCCAGTACCGCGTTCATCGCGCACCCTCTCCCAGTTCGTCGGTCGATCCACTGTCGGTCGATCCACTGTCAGGCGATCCGCTGTCGGGCGAGTCCGCCTGCACCTCAGGGCTTCCGAGGTAGGCGGCCACCACGGCCGGGTCGTCCTGAATCTCCGTCGGCGAACCCGAGGCGATGACCCGCCCGAAGTCGAGCACGTAGAGGCGATCGCACACGTCCAGCACCAGCGACATGTCGTGGTCGATCAGCAGGATGCCGACGCCGGTTGCCGCGATCCGCCGCAGTTCCGCGCCGAACTCGCGACTCTCGTGGGTATCGAGGCCTGCGGCCGGCTCGTCGAGCAACACCAACCGGGTGCCGCCGACCAGGGCACGTGCCACGCCCACCAGTTTCTGTTGGCCGAGTGTCAGTTCTCCCGGTCGCCGGTCGGCGACGCCGAGCAGCCCGACCATGGCCAATGCCTCGTCGATGAGGCCTGCGGGCGGCTTCGATCCGGTGAACACGTCGGAGACCAACGCGCGCAGGCCGACCCGTTGAACCGCGACCGCGAGGTTCTGCGCGACGGTGAGGTCGGCGAACAGCTCACCGGCCTGCCAGGTGCGGGCCATCCCCGCGGTCCGCCGACGATAAGCGGCGATGCGGTCGACACGCTCGCCGTCGAGGCGCACCTCGCCGGATGACTTGGCGAATCCGGTCACCGCATCGACGAACGTCGTCTTCCCGGCGCCGTTCGGCCCGATCAACCCGACGATCTCGCCCGCATCGACGGTGAGATCGATGTCGGCGTTGGCGGTGACACCGCCGTAGTGGACCGAAAGCCCGCGAGTGGAGAGCAACGTCGTGGTCGCGGCGATCTCGATGGTGTCAGACATGAGCAGCTCCCGATTCCGAGTTCGATGATGCGACAACGGCTGTCGGAGTTTCGGGTGCCTTGCGGGCGCGGTGTGCGCGACTGAGCCGGTCTCCCAGATCCGCGATCGCGCCCGACACACCGACCGGGTTGAGCACCGCCATCAGCAGCAGACCACCGGCCGCGATGATCTCGTAGTACTCACCGAGGTCGAGGGTCTGGTTGAGGAACACGTATCCGACGCCCAACGGGCCGATCACGCCGGCGATGAACGCACCAGACACCGAGGTGATCCCGCCGACGTAGGTCATGGCGAGCAGCGTCAATCCGACCATCACCGTGAAGGAACCGGCCGACAACTGGCCCCGGCTGTAGCCGATGAGACACCCACCGATGCCGGCGAGAAACGCCGACAGCGCGAAGCCCAACAACTTGGTCGCGGCGACGTTGATGCCCACCGAGGCGGCCGCGCGCTCGTTCGACCGGACCGCCAGGAACGACCGTCCGGTGGAACCGGCCATCAACCGCATCACGACGAGCGTCGCCACCGCCACCACGAGCAGGACCATCAGCGCGAAACGGACCGTCACGAGGTTGGTCCCGTCGCGGACCCCGAGGTCGAGGCCGAACAAGGTCGGATCGGTGATCATGTTGCCCTCATAGGCGGTGATCTCGGGATTGTTGAAGACGAAGCTCTGGATCGCAATGGCCGCGGCCAGGGTGACCACGGCCAGCTGCGCACCGCGGATGCGTAGGGCAGGTATGCCGACCAGAATCCCGAGCGCGGTCGCGATGAGCGCCGCCAACAGGATGCTGAACGGAAAGGGCACGTTCCAGTTGACGGTGAGCTTCGACAGCGCGAACCCGGCGGTACCGGCAAACGCCATCGACGCCAACGAGATCTGGCCCAGGTAGCCGGTCAACAGGACCAGCGAGAGGGCGATGAGAGAGAGGATCACCGACGTCACCACCCCGAAGCGCCAGGTTCCGGAGGTCAGCAGGATCGCGGCGACGACCACTGCCAGCACCCCGACCGTGGGGAGCAGACGGATGCGCGGTATCCGGACGGCAGGCATCTGCACGTCGCCCAACGACCCCCGCGACGGGATTCGCCCGCCGAGCAGGAACAGCGCGACGACGATCACGATGAACGGCAACGCCTCACCGAGGCCGGCCTGCGCCCATTCCGGCCACCAGTCCTTGGTGGTCAGCCAGGTGATGACCGCTTGGAAGCTGCCCAGTAGAAGGCCTGCCCCACAGGCGATCCCGAACGAGGTGAGGCGCCCGAGCAGTGCCACCGCGAGAGCCGGGATGACAAAGAAGGTGTAACTCGTGACGTTCAATCCGATCGTGAACGCCGCCAGGATCACGATCAGCCCGGTCGCGGCACCGGTGAGCACCCAGATGATCGCGGCGAGACGATCCGGCGAATATCCGACCAATCGAGCGGCCAGCTCGTCCTCGGCACCCGCACGCGTGGCGACACCGAGCCTGGTCAGACGGAAGTAAGCCCACAGGATTGCCGCGATCGCGATCGCGATGCCCGCGAGGATCACGTCCGAGACGTTCACCACGGCACCCGCGAACTCGAATGTTCTGTCCGGCAGCACCGCCAACGCAAGCAGGTTCTCGGTGTCGAAGCGCAATTGCACGAGGGCTTGGATGAACAGCATGAGCCCGACCGACGCGACCACCTGGGCGAGCACCGGCGCCTGCCGGAGCGGCCGGAAGACGAGCAGATGTGCGACAACGGCCCACACCACCGCCGATCCGACGCCGATCACGATGGCCGGCCACATCGACATCGGATCATCCGCGCTGCCGAGGGGGATGGACCCGATCGGCAGGACGAGGCTGCCGTCGGTGCGCAGCGCCGCCACGGCGTAGACCGCCCAGAGGCCCATCGCGCCTTGTGCGAAGTTGATGATGCCGGTGGCCGCGTACACCCCGACCAACGACGTGGCCATCACCGCATACACGGCACCGGTCGAAAGACCCAGGAACACGAACTGCAGGAACTGACCCATGCGGTTACCCCAACGGATAGTGCGCCGATGGCGCGATGGTGAACGGTGGTGGCGGGCGGGTGGGCGCTGGACTGTACCTCCACGTGTGCGCCCACCCGGGCCCGTTGACTACCTCGTCACCGGGACTATGCGGCGCCCGGGATGAGCTTGAGCACCTCGGGGCTCGGCGTGATGAACCCGCCGCCCACCGGCTTCGTCGTCTTGTCACCGGTGACCTCGAACAGCAACATCTCGGTGGTGCAGTTCGGGGTGGTCGGCTTGCCGCAGTTGAGCTTGGGCCCCAGGAAGCTCTGGAAATCGGTGAGTCCCTTGAGCCCGTTCAGCACGTTGGCGCCGGTGAAGTCGGTGACCTTGGCCTGGTTCAACCCGTTGACGAAGTCGACGAAGGTGGCGAAAGTCCCGTAGGCGTAGAAGCCGCCGGTCCCGCCTGCCGCGTCGATGTACTGCTCGGCGACCTTCAGATTGGACTTGGCAGGCTCCGGTGCCGAATCGATGGCGGGCGGCTGCCAGCCGGGTGAGTAGGTCTGGGCACCGACGGCCTGCGATCCCATCGTGTCGATGAACTCGGTGCAGGCGGCCATGAACATGGTGCCCTTATAACCAACCGACCGCAGCGATTGCGACAGCTTGGTGCAGGTGTTGTCGTTCGGCGCGGTCATCAGGCCTGCCGCGTCCGGGTTACCGTCGGCAAGAGTTGTTGCGAGAGCGGTGAAGTTGGGTCCCGTCGGCGGGTAGTAGACGCTCTTGACCTCGATGCCCAACTGCTTGCCCAACGGGGCCAGCAAGCCGTCGAAGACCTGGTGGGCCTGCGGCAGATCGGCGTTGGCCAGCGTCAGCGACGTCTTGCCCGCAGCCTTGAGGCTCTGCATGAACCCGACCAGGAAGGCTGCCGGGGGCGGACCGAAGTACACGCGGTTGTCGGCTTTGGCACCGGTCGCGGTGTTGAACGGGATCTGCCCGACCAGGGGGATGCCGGCGGCGGTCAGGATCGGCACCGCGGCAAGTGATTCCGAGTCGTATCCATCGACCGCCGCGACCACACCGGCCTGGACGAACTGGTTGGCGCAGGCGATCGTCGATTCCGGGGCGGTCTGGTCGATCCCACAGTCGACGATGTCGATCGGACGTCCGTCGATACCGCCGATCTGGTTGTTGATGTAATCGAGCGCTGCGGTCTTGCCGGAGCTGACACCGGCCTGCGTCGCCGGTCCCTTGGACGGATTGAAGAGCCCGACCTTGATCGCCTGACCGGCGGCTTTCACACCGCTCTCGCCCGCCGCAGATGTCGATCCGCCCGAGTTGTCGTCGTCGCTGCTACACGAAACGACCGAGAAAACACACGCCGCAGCAATGGCGGCTGCGACGACCCGACCTGTTCTCCTACGCATTCCCACACGCCTTTCCCTCAGACCCCGGGCATGACGGATCAGCCCGGAGGGGCCGTCGTCTGCGGGGTTTCTGCACTGGATCGCCGGCGGCGGCCAGTGGACCCGATCCGGGTAATTGTGATCTGGGCCACTCGCAAATTAGCCCCTGCCTTACACGGGTGTCAAGCTGTTTCTGCAGGCCAAACGCATTGCGTACGAATCACTCCCCGCTCTCGGGGTTGGTCGAGCGTCCAGGAGGACGGTCCTTCGCCATCCAAAAGATTCTTGCCCCGGCGTCAACGAACACCAGGAAATCCACGTTGGAACAACTTATTCTTGTTCGACGTGGCCGTGGTTCGACCGATGTCCGCCTCCTGTTCACCAGTACCGGCACGCGTAGCGGACATTCGAACGGTGACCGGTGCAGAGGGGCGTTACGGATGCGGATTCTGGTCCTGGGCGGCGACGGCTTCTGCGGATGGCCGAGTGCCTTGCACTTGTCGGCCGTCGGCCACGACGTCACCATCGTCGACAGCTTGATCAGACGCACGATCGACGACGAACTCGGCGTGCGGTCACTGACCCCGATCCACACCTTGGCCGAGCGCGTGGATGCGTGGCGTGAGGTGTCCGGGCGAGAAATCGACGTGATCGAGCTCGACATCGCCCACGATTACGCGGAGCTGGTCGAGCTGTTGGCCACATCTGCACCCGATGTGGTCGTCCATTTCGCCGAGCAGCGCGCGGCACCGTATTCGATGAAATCACCTGCGCACAAGCGCTTCACCGTGGACAACAACCTGAACGGCACGCACAATCTGCTCGCCGCGATCGTCGAGGCAGGCCGCGACATCCACGTCGTCCATCTCGGCACGATGGGGGTCTACGGTTACGAGACCGTCCCGGTGGACCTGCCCGAGGGGTACCTCACGGTCAGCTATCCGGATCGAGACGGCGAGATGCACTCGCGCGACATCCTCTACCCGACCCAGCCCGGAAGCGTCTATCACCTCACGAAGTCGTTGGACCAGTTGCTGTTCCAGTTCTACGCCCGCAACGACGGCATACGGATCACCGACCTGCATCAGGGCATCGTCTGGGGTACGCAGACCGACGAGACCGAGCGGGACCCCCGACTCATCAACCGTTTCGACTACGACGGAGACTTCGGGACGGTACTGAACCGGTTCCTGGTCGAGGCGTCTATCGGCTACCCGTTGACCGTGCACGGGACCGGCGGACAGACAAGGGCGTTCATCAACATCCGCGATTCCATCCGGTGCATCCGGCTCGCCGTCGAGTCCGGCTCGGAAGTGACCGAACAGGTCCGGGTGATGAACCAGATGACCGAGACCCACCGGGTCGCCGATCTCGCGCGACTCGTCGCGGATCTCGCCGGCGGGACGGTCGCCGAGGTGTCCAATCCACGCGCCGAGGCCGACGAGAATCTGTTGGCCGTCCGCAACGACCGGCTGCTCGGGCTCGGGCTCGACCCGATCCGCCTGGACTCGGAACTCCTGAGGGCCGAGATCGAGATCGCCCGCAAGTATGCCGAACGTGTTGACCGGCAACATATCCCGTGTACGTCGTACTGGACCGAGACTCGCCGTGCCGCGGCGGAGGAGCACGAGAAGTGAGCGACGAGAAGCCAGAAGACCCCTCGCCGAAGCCAAAATCGGGTGCCGAAGAAGAGGACACGACAAATAAGGAGTACTTCACCGGAGAACGCGGACGAACCGTGCCGCGCGCGGCGTGGCTGGTGCTGGCCGTCGCTCTGGTGATCCTCCTGGTGTTCGTGTTCGTACAGCCGAAATGGTTCACCCACGACGCCGACGACACCAGCCTCGACGTCCCGGCCGACCGTCATTTCACCAAGACGCTGGAGGGTGCCGGTTACGCGGACGGCGCCTGGCTCACCGACGATTCACCGTCGACGAGCTACCTCGTCACCTTCCCTGCTGACTCAGCGCGCGACGAGACGCGCCTGCACCTGTCGGGCACCTCCCAGGTGGCCGCGGACAGTGTGGTGTTCATGACCGTGAAGATGGATGGGCAGCAGGTCTACAAGAGCGAGCTGCCGCATGGCGAACACGACGTCGACACCTTCGTGGACGTCCCCGACCAGATCGCCGAGGACGGGCACGTCCGCGTCCAGGTGATGCTCACCGGCAGCCTCAGCGATCAGACGTGTGTCGCCGACCATTCGACGGGCATGCAGGTCCACCTGGATCCGGGAACCGTCGTCGAAGCCGCCCTCACCGAACGGGTGCACACGGTTCGCGACGCCGTGGTGTCCTGGAATCGTGACATCACCATCGTCCTCGGCGACCAGACCGACGAATGGCGAACCGCGGCAGCACAGTTGGGAATCGCCTTGACCCGGGCCGGGCATCGGGTCACCTACGCGGACAGTGTGCCGAGCTCGGATGTGCAGAACTCCATCGTTGTCGGGCCTGCACAGAAACTCGGCGATCTGGGCTGGTCGGCCACCGAGTCGTCCGACGACAGCATCGCGATGGGAACGGCCGACAACACTCCCGTGGTCGGAATCGTCAAACCACAGGGCGATCTCATCTCGAGCTTCCTGACCAGCACATCGGTGACCACCGCCGACTCGGAAAAGAATGATCCGCAAACGCTTCCGGTGGTCGCGGCGACCGGAAACGAGGTCGGGCTCGAGACGCTCGGCGCGGACACCTCGGTGACCCAGATCGGCGACAACCACAAATGGCGTGCGGCATACTCGCTCGCCGATCTCCCGGATGGCCGTCTACCGCAGGCAGTACGGGTCGCCTTGCAACTACCCGCATCACCGGACGACCTCACCTGGATCCTCAACACCGAACTCAACGGGCAACTCATCGACAGCCGACGGCTGCCGAAGACTCCCACAACACAACCCACGATCCCGTTGCCCCCAACAGCTCAGCTCATGGACAACACCGTGACGCTGACCGTGCAGCGTGACCGGAACATCGGCGGATGCGATGTGCGGGTGACGAACTACCCGATTCAACTCGAGTCGAGTTCGGCACTCGTGCTGGGCAACGATCCGGGTGCGGGCTTCACGTCCCTCCCCCGCACCCTCACGCCCGGGTCGGCGGTCTACTGGCCCGACGCGGCCAAGTCGAGTGCCGTCGACGAACTGAACGCGGTGATCCCGGCACTCACGAAATTCATCCCGGCCGGAGCGCAACCCACCTTCGAGTGGAATGCCCAGCCCGCGCCGGGTAAGCCGTTCGTCCTGATCGGCCAGAGCCCCGAGGTCAACACGCTGATCCACCTGCAGGACGGGCGTCTCGTCGCGGGCCCCGACTCCTCGGCCCTCGACATCTCGTCCTTCGACAACGGGATGGTCCTGCAGACCGCCACCAGCACGAGCCGCGCGGGCGGACTCGCGATCAGCTATGTCGGCGCACCCGGCCGGATGCGACTGCCCACGTTCGGCCGCGAGCCCGCGCAGGTCGTGACCTCGCAGGCGAGCTTCGCGGTCGGCCCCGACGGGAAGGTCGTCGACGGCCCGTCGGATTCGGACTCGCCGCGATGACCACGTCGGTTCCGAATCAGCATGCCGAGGAAGCGATCACCGATCACTTCCGGTCGGTCGACAGCGCACCGGCCGACTACGCCGTCGACCGTCCGTCGAGTGGCGTGAACGGCTTCCTCGTCACATTCGTCGGGCTGTCGTTGGTGTTCCTGTGCGCCCGTATGGTGCTGGCGCACACCGATTTTGTCCAAGTGCCGCGTGACCCCGTGCTTTTCGCAAAGGTGCACGGCGACGTCGTCTTCCCGTTACGCATGTTCCTGGTCCTCTTCTTCATCTCCTACGCGGCCTTCGCCTACTCGAACGTGTGGCGGCGACTGTTCATCGGGATCTCCTTGCTGGGAAAGTTCCTGGTGTTCTGCTTCGCCGTCGACATCACCGCATGGCTGCTCCATGACGCCGGGATCATCGACATCTCCGTCTTCGGCGCCCAGATGATCTCCGGTCTTGCGGCTCTGGCGATCTTCCCGCACACGATCATGCGTCAGGCCCAGCTCCCGCCACAGGGTCCGATGCCGTCGGTGCTCCCCCAACTGCCTCTCCGGCCATTCCTCACCTGGCTGGGATGCCTGCTGCTGGCCATCGCCGGTGCCGCCATCGCCATCCACGTCCTCTACAACCTCGTCGACGTGTTGAAGGATTGGGCCATCCTCGGCGGCATCGGCGCCGGTGTGTTCCTGATGCAGCAGATCCTCGCCGTGTCCACGGCACTCCTGGGACTGCGGGCGCTGAAGAAGTCGCGAAGCCACGAATTCGCACCGCGCGTGGCGATTCTGGTGCCCGCGCACAATGAGGCGCACAGCATCGCCGCCACGATCGAGGCGGTCGACGATGCCGCGGAGACCTATCCCGGCAAGGTCCATCTCTACGTGGTGAACAATGCGTCGTCGGACACCACCCAAGAGGTCGCCGCGGAGACCATCGCCAACTGCCGGTTCATCACCGGAGAAGTGCTCGAATGTCCGACACCGGGCAAGGCGATCGCGTTGAACATGGGTGTCGAGGAGATCAAGGAAGAGTTCATCGTGCGCATCGACGCCGACACGGTGATCGGTCCGGGATGCCTGGAAACGGCGATGCGTCATTTCGCCAACCCGGACGTCGGCTGCGTCGGTGGGCTACCCCTGCCGCTCGAGGAGAAGACCTGGATCGACAAGTGCCGACTCGTCGAGGTCTATATGCGCCACGGGTTCTTTCAGGTGTCCCTCGACGGCTACCAAGGGGTGATGGGTATTCCCGGGATGTTCGCCGTCTACCGCCGCAGCCAGTTGATCGAGGTGGGCGGCATGGTCCAGGGCATGAACGGCGAGGACACCGACATCTGCATGCGACTCACCTCGGCGGGTTATCACAGCGTCGCCGATCCGCATGCCGTGTACTACAGCGAGACGCCCGCCTCATATGCCCACCTCCGTGAGCAGCGGACCCGATGGTTCCGCAGCATCTACCACCTGACAGCACGCAACCGCGCCATCCTGCTGGATCGCCGAACGATGGTGGGCACCTTCGTGTTGCCGTTCAACCTCGTCAACGCCGCGCGCCGCGCCATGCTGCTCCCGCTCCTCATGTATGCGTCGCTGACGGGTTTCATCTTCCACGCGACATTCACCACCATGCGATGGCAGCCCATCGTGGCCACCCTGCTGGGTATGTCGATGATCATGACCGTTGCCGTCTGCCTGCTCTGGCGGCCGAGTTCCGTGCGATTCATCCCGCTGTATCTGGGATTCCGCGTGTTGCGTAGCTATTTCACGTTGGCGTCGGCGTTGAGTCTCATCTACCCGCCGATGCACCCACGGGTACCCACGCTTGCCGGGCTCCGGTTGAGCGGACCACGCGCCAGGCATCAGCGTCACCTCGACGAACTCCGGGAACCGAACCCGGATCCGCTGGTGCCGCCCGACATCACCCAGCCCGAATGACGCCGCAACCGTCGGTACGATGCTAGGTTTCCATGCTGAGGTCTCGATGAGCGGGAACCGGCGGCCGATGCCGTCGCCGTCTCTTGTACGAAAGGGGCGCCGACGCCGTGCTCAGACTCATCCCCGATTCGCAGCGACGAACCCTCGATGAACTCGTCGAGAGACTCGATCTCTCGACGGGTGACCGCGCCTCGAAGCAGTCCGCCTTCTGGATCATGCTCACGTTGTCGGGGATCATCGCCGTCTCCGGCGTGGTCGCCGACAGCACCGCCACCGTGATCGGCGCGATGATCGTCGCGCCGCTGTCCACACCGATCCTCGGCATCGGACTCGGCATCGTGACGGCCCGCGGCAAACTCATCCTGGCCAGTGTCGGCTATGTACTCGCCGGCGTCGTGCTGGTGACGTTGCTGGGCGTGATCCTGTCCCAGCTGTTGCCGAATCCCACGAACGTACTGACCAATTCGCAGGTCCTAGGCCGGACGTCACCCACTCTGGTCGACCTGCTCGCGGCCCTGGCCACCGGCGTCGTCGGTGCGGTCGCGATCACCCGACGCGACGTCGGCGATGTACTCCCCGGTGTCGCCATTGCCATCTCGCTGGTGCCGCCGCTCGGCGTCGTCGGAGTCTGCCTCGGCTCGGGTGCTCCCTCACTGGCGCTCGGGGCGTTTGTCCTGTTCGCCTCCAACGTGATCGCGATGATCATCACCAGCGTCGTCGTGTTGACGATCGGCTCCTACGGCCGAGAGGCGGCTGAGCAGGCGGCCGCCGAGACCGATTCGGCTCCGCCGCGCAGACACCGCCGGGCGTATGTGGTGCTCGCGATCGCGCTCATCGTGGTGGCGATACCGATGGTGCTCAACTCGTTGTCGTCGCTGTGGTCGCGGCAGATCGCCACCGCCGCCGACTCGTGGCTGCAGGACGCCGGAATGGGTTCGGCCGAGGTGACCGGGGTGTCGTGGACGGGCGGCACGGTGACCGTGAGCGTGCTGGGGCCACAACAACTGCCACCGGTCGATGATCTCCAACACACTGTCGACGACCTCGTACCGTGGGACCCTGAGGTGGTGGTCGTGCACACCGTCGGTGGTAGGCAGGCCGCGGAGTGAACCGACCAATGCACACGACACAACGAGAGAACTGAGGTGATTTTCATGGGGAGCCCCCAAGAGGCGACTCCGTCTGTGGCCGATGCGAACTCTGCGGCACAGTCCACTCTTCCGTTCGACAACACGAGTGATCTCGACAATGCCTCGCGCGGCTTGATCGCCACCCTGGATTCATCGGTGATCACCGGAGCGGACGGAAACGCCGTATGGGACTGCGGCGAATTCGGTTTCCTCACCGAGAGTTGCCCGCCGACCGCGAATCCCAGTCTGTGGCGACAGTCCGAACTGGTGGCGCGCCATGGCCTGTTCGAGGTGACGGATCGCGTCTATCAGTTGCGCGGACTCGATCTCTCCAACATGACGGTGATCGAGGGCGACGACGGCGTGATCATCATCGACCCGCTGATCTCGGCCGAGACGGCGGCCGCAGGTCTGAAACTGTATCGGGACCAGCGCGGAGACCGTCCGGTCAAGGCGGTCATCTACACCCACTCGCACATCGACCACTTCGGCGGTGTCAAAGGTGTGACCACACAAGAGGCCGTCGATGCCGGTGACTGCGTGATCGTCGCACCGGTGGGCATGGTGGAACACGCTGTGGCCGAGAACGTCTACGCCGGAACAGCGATGGGTAGGCGCGCGGCCTACATGTACGGAGCCGCACTCCCCCGCGGCCCGCAGGGGGCCGTCGGCGCCGGCCTCGGTCAGTCGACCTCGACCGGGCATGCCGGGTTGATCCTGCCCACGATCGACATCGCCGAGACCGGCCACACCGAAACTATCGACGGTGTGACCATCGAGTTCCAGATGACCCCGGGGACCGAGGCTCCCGCGGAGATGAACTTCTACTTTCCGCAGATGCGCGCGTTGTGTATGGCCGAGAACGCCACGCACACCCTGCACAATCTGCTGACCCTGCGTGGCGCGCTGGTGCGAGATCCGCATGTGTGGGCGAAGTACCTGACCGAGGCGATCACCATGTTCGCCGCGCGATCCGACGTCCTGTTCGCGTCCCATCACTGGCCGACCTGGGGCACCGAGGAACTCACGGAGTTCCTTGCTCAGCAACGTGATCTCTACGGCTACCTGCACGACCAGACCCTGCGCGCGCTCAATCAGGGTCGGACCGGGCTGGAGATCGCCGAGGACATCCAGTTACCGCCCGCCCTCGAAAATGCCTGGCACACCCACGGCTACTACGGCTCGGTCAGCCACAACGTCAAGGCCATCTATCAGCGGTACATGGGATGGTTCGACGGCAACCCTGCGCACCTGTGGGAGCATCCACCCGAAGAGTCGGCCAAACGACATGTCGAGTTCATGGGTGGTGTGGACGCGGTCGTCGAGAAGGCGCGCAAGACATTCGCCGACGGCGATTTCCGTTTCACCGCGACGGTACTCAACTACGTACTGTTCACCGACCCGGATTACTCGGCCGCACGCGAACTCCAGGCCGACACCCTCGAACAGCTGGGTTACGGTTCCGAGAACGGCACCTGGCGCAACTTCTTCCTGATGGGCGCCTACGAATTGCGCAACGGAGCAATCGGGACCCCCACCACGACGGCAGCACCCGACATCCTCGCCGCGATGTCGGTCGAGCAGTTGTTCGACGCGATCTCGTTGCGAGTCGACGGTCCTGCCAGCTGGGACGCGCACATCACCCTCGATTGGATCATCAGCGATGAGGGCATCCGCCATCGCACCGAGCTGCGCAACGGTCTCCTCGTGCACTTCGATGTGCCAGACGATGCGCCCGGAACGGCCGAAGCGACTTTCACGCTGACGAAGGCTGCGCTGCTGGGCGTGCTGCTCGGCGGGGTCGACTTCAACGAGGCCATCTCCGACGGCTCCGTGTCGGTCGAGGGCGACGTCTCACGCTTCGCCGAGCTCGCCGGTCACCTCGACAAACCTGACCCGGATTTCGCCATCGTCACACCCTGATTCGTCCGACAGCCGAAGGGCACACCACAAGTGGCGTGCCCTTCGGTTGTTCTTGACGGAGATCAGTCCGGGGTGACGATGGCGAACTCCTTGTCGCCCGGATCGAGAACTGCGGTCAGCCGGCCGAGCACCGACGCGTCGCCGCTTACCTCGATACCGGCCTTCGCGAGGCCGTCTGCCGACAGACCGCCGCCCGCCAGTGCGGGAAGTGCGGCCTTCGTCGTCGTCAGGGTCAGGGTCACCGCCGCGTCATCGGCCTGCGGATAGGTGCTGTAGGTGAGCACACCGCGAGCCAACCGGAGACGATACCGCTCGTCGAGGTCGGTGAGCACGACGTCGATGGTCAGGTTCTCGTCCCAGGCCTTCGGCCCGTTGACCTGAATTGCGATGGCATCGAACAGCATCGGCGGTGACAGCTGGGCGATGATGTCGGGGGCGTTGGTCTCGGTGGGCGTCCCGAAGTTACCCTCGCGCAGCTCAGTGGTTCCCGACAGGTAGAAGTCGCGCCACGTACCGTTCTCCGACCCGTAGCCGAGTTGCTCGTAGGTATCGGCCAGCAGTTCCTTCGCGTCGGCGTGGTCGGGCTGGGCGAACACGACATGATTGATGACCTGCGCGACCCAGCGGTAATCACCGGCGTCGAAGGACTCGCGGGCCTTGGTGACCACCGCGTCGGCACCGCCCATGAACTCGACGTAGCGTTTCGCCTGCTCGACCGGTGTGTGCTCCCACAGGTGGGCCGGGTTGCCGTCGAACCATCCAAGGTAGCGCTGGTAGATCGCCTTCACGTTGTGGCTCACCGAACCGTAATAGCCGTGCGTGCTCCACGCTGTCTCCAACGCCGGTGGCAGCTCGATGGACTCGGCGATCTCCGGTCCGGTGAGCCCCTTGTTCATCATCCGCAGCGTCTGGTCGTGGACGTAGGCGTAGAGGTCACGTTGTGTCGTCAGGAACTCGACGACCCGCTCGTTGCCCCAGACCGGCCAGTGGTGAGATGCGAACACGGCCTCTACCTCACCCCCGAACAAGTCGACTGTTTCGGTGAGATACTTCGCCCATCCGTGTGGGTCGCGGACGACAGCTCCGCGCAATGTCAACAGATTGTGGAAGTTGTGGGTGGCGTCCTCGGCCGCACACAGCGCCTTGAAGTCGGGGAGATAGATCAACATCTCCGACGGCGCCTCGGTGTCGGGGGCCATCTGGAACACCATGCGCACCCCGTCGACGACCTCCTCGTGCCCGGTGGTGGTGATGATGTCGGTCGGCGGGAGGAGCGTCACGGTACCGATGGACAGCGTCTGCCCGAGCCCGGCACCGACCTGGCCCTCCGGCCCGCGTTCGAGGGCCGCGCCGTACATGTAGCCGGCACGTCGGTTCATCGCGACGCCCGCGTACACGTTCTCGGAGATGGCGTGCTCCATGAAACCCTCGGGGGCGAAGATCTTCACCTTCCCCGCGTCGAGCTCCTCCTGAGACACGAAGCCGCGGACACCGCCGAAATGGTCGGCATGTGAATGCGTGTAGATGATCGCCTTCACGGGACGATCGCCACGGTGTTCGCGGTAGAGCTCGAGAGCTGCTTTGCCAGTCTCTTCCGACAGGAGCGTGTCGATGACGACGACGCCCTCGTCGCCTTCGATGAACGACGTGTTGGACAGGTCCATGCCGCGCACTTGGTAGATACCCGGCACGACTTCGAACAGTCCGTCGATGGCCGCAAGTTTGGACTGTCGCCACAGACTCGGATTGACGGTGTCGGGAGCATCCCCCTGCAGGAACGAATAGGTGTCGTTGTCCCAGAGAACTGTCCCGTCTTCGGCTTTCACCGCATTCGGCTGCCGCCGGGCGACAAGCCCACGCGTCGCATCGTCGAAATCCGCGGTGTCGGAGAAGGGAAGTGAATCGAGCAACTTCCGCTGCTGCTCGACAATCGTCGCTGACGGTGGTTTCCGAGTATTCGCCATGGCATCCACCTTGCCATCTTTTGCCAACTCGGTGTTCACGATCAATCATGTCGTGGCGTCTTCATCGAAGGTTCACTTCGCCCGCGACGCCGCCGGACGACGACACGTCAGTGACCGCCGATCGTCAGCTGGAGAACGGTCCGCCCGTGGGGATCACCGGACCGGTCGGGAGGCCCGTTTCGGTGGGGATCCCTGTCGGGAAGCCCGTTTCGGTCGGTGCGGTCGGTGTCGAGGAGATCTTGTTCAAGAACTCGACGGCGACGTCGTATTGGGGTGTTCCGCAGTTGGGGCATTCGGCGCCACCACCGGGGATGTTGAGCCAGTATCCGGTGGCACCAGCGGTCTTGGCGGCGTTGTAGACCTCGATCATGTCGTCGGCGGTGACCTGCCGGCCATTCGGATTCGTACTCACCCCCGCCAACACCGGTGCGCCGTCCGGATTTGCCGCGTACGCAGCCTGCACGGCTTCCTTGACGAACGAGGTCGCAAACTCGGTCGCCTCCGTACGCTGCGCCTGGATCTCGAAACCGTCGGCGATCGCAGCACCGGGAGTGACCAACCGGTCGATGAACGCCTGGTAGAGCGCATCCCCCGACAACCCCGGTTGGAGCACGTTCATCAGATCGATGGCGGGCGCGAAGATCACGCCCTTGCCGTACCGGTGGGCCACGTTCTCGGCACGACGCAACGCGCCGATCGGGTCACGCTGATCACGTGGCGGTGTCAACGACGACGCCTCCAGATCCAGCAGCACCCAATGCATCGAATCCGGGACCTCCCCCGCCCGCAGCGCACGCGCCAGATCGGCGGCGCTGCGAAAGTTGAAGGTCGGAGTGCCGTTCGGCAGATAACTGTTCGTGTAGACATGCTGGACCAACAGCAGAGTCGACGGATCGTTCAAGTCGTCGAGCTCCGACTGCGGCAGCCCCGCATCAACGAGACCGGGTACCGATCCGGAGACCATGATCCAGCGGGGGGCGGGCACCGACGGCGCCGAAGGAGCGGCATCCGCACGCGCCAAAGCGGCTGTCACCGCAGCGGCCAGCACGAGCACGGCCACGATGAGACGTCGCTTCCCTACCACCTCGACCCCTAACGATTCCTGAGCAACCTTCTTTCAGTCAGCGAAGGCGTGCTTTGGTGACGTTACCGGGGTTGTACCCCGTTGATGGGCGATATGTCAGGTCCAGGATCTGCCATGGGTTCGCAGTCCCGCAGTCCGGCTGGATCACCCCAGCCCGGAGATCCCCTTGCCGATCAGCACGACGCCGATCACCAGGATCAGCGTCGCCATGACGGTCTTGTTGTTCTCCTGCAGCCAGGCCTTGAGACGGTCCAACGGATCTCGTAGCCGCTCGGCCGCCACCTGATACGCGAGAACAGGAATCACCACCGTGGTCGCCGCCAGCAACGAGAACACCACCACCGCCACGATATTCGAGCCGGAGGACAAGGCGGCGCCGCCGATCGTCACGCCGGCGGCGATGCACATCATCAGGTTCTTCGGATTGATCGCGGACAGTGCGAATCCGAGACCCAGTGCGGTGAACGGTTTCATATCGTCGATCGCCGCCATCCACTTCGGCGTCGAATGGTCGCCACTGCGCGCTCGCCATTCGCGGATTCCCTCGGCGAGCAGCAGCACACCCAGCGCGAGCTTGATCCAGGCGCCGGTCTTCGAATCGGAATCGCCTGCGGCACCACCGACGAGCACGAAAATCGTGGTGGCGATGACGATCCCGGCCAACCAGCCGATCGCGAATCCGATGCTGGTTGTCCGGGCATGCTTCCCGAGGAGCATCAGGATCGCGCCGATGATGGGGATCGGTGAGATGGCGACCCCGACCGCCAGCGGCAACAGATCACCCAATACCGATCCCACAAAACCTCCTCGGCCGTGCACGGCGACACCCGTCTCGGTGACCGTATCCCAGAACCACAGCCGACGTGCACGCCTGCTCGAACGTGGTCAAGTTCCGGAGAAATCGCCGTCGTTTGGGCGGGAGCACGTGCGTCCGGACGCCTAGGCTGATCGGGTGTCTGTCGTGAAGCGGTTCAGACGTCCCACCATCCGTGTCTCGCGCCCGCGTCCTTCAGACGCGATCTCCGGGCTCGTGACCGCGTTGTTCTCGATCCCCGAAGGGATGGCCTACGCCAGCATCGGTGGCTTCAACCCGGTCAGCGGCCTCTACTCGGGAATGGTCTCGACCCTGGTCGGTTCCGTCTTCTCCCGCACCGTGCTCATGGTGACGACGCTGACCAGTGCGATCGCACTCTCCGCCCAGAGTGTGCTCGCACAGGCAGGCCTCGATCCCCACGACATCGGGAACATCGCGATGCTGACGGTCGCCGTCGGTGCGGTGATGCTTCTGTTCGGTCTGCTCCGCATCGGCGCGATCATGGACTTCGTCTCGAGTGCGGTGATGACCGGCTTCACCGCGGGTATCGCCGTTCAGATCGTCGCGGGCGTGATCAAGGACGTCACCGGATACAAGCCCGACGCCCACAACACGGTGTGGAAGTTCGTCGACGCCTTTGCGCATATCTCCCAATGGTCGGCACACGCCGTGATCGTCGCGCTGGCCACGGTCGCCGTCTGGGCGGTGTTCCGGTTCATCAAACCGCTCGAGTCCTATTCGACACTGATCGCGTTGGTGGTGGTCACCGCCGTCACCGCCGTCAGCGGGACCGATGTCGAGACCGTCGGCGACATTGCCGAGGTGCCGAACAGTCTGCCCCCGTTCACCGTCCCGGATCTCTCGGCATTCCCGGATCTGCTACTCGGCGCGTTCGCGATCGCCCTGGTGGCGCTGGCCCAGGCGGCAGGCATCTCGGCGGCCGTCCCCAACCCCGACAAGTCGCGACCGAACGCGTCGGGTGACTTCTCCGCGCAGGGCGCGGCCAACCTGGTCGGCGGTTTCTTCGGGTCGTTGCCCACCGGCGGCTCGTTGTCGCGCACCGGCGTCGCGGTGTCGGCCGGCGCTCAGACGCGGTGGGCCGGGATGTTCGCCGGCATCTGGCTGATCTTGCTCGTCCTCATCGCCGGCTCGGCCGCACAGATCATCCCCATGGCGGTCATCGGTGGCCTCCTGTTCGTGATCGGCTTCGAGCTGATCCAGGGCCGGTGGGCCGACATCGTGCTGGTGTTCCGCACGGCAAGGTTGAGCGCCGTCGCCTTGATCGTCACCTTCGTCGCCACCACCCAGATCCCCCTGCAGGACGCCATCCTCGTGGGTGCCGCGATCTCGTTGATCTTGTACTGCGTTCAGGCCGCGCGCGCGGCACGGTTGGTCGCCCTCGTGCCGGACGATGGTGGCTGGCGGGTCGTCGACACACCGCAGACCCTGCCCGCCGACGGCATCACCGTCCTGGACTACTCGGGTGTCGCCTTGTTCGCCGAGGTACCGCGCATCGCCGAGACGTGGCCGACCGTCGGCGACGACAACGGTCGTAGCGCGCTGATCCTCAGCGTGCGCACACTGCCCGACGTCCCGTCGTCGACGTTGCAGAAGTTGTTGCGCGCCCACGCCGACGAACTACGTTCCAAGGGCGGCAGATTCATGCTCGCGGGCGTGCGGCCACAGCTGATGAAGGGCATCGAGAACGCAGGTCTCGTCGACGCCGTCGGTCGCGACAACATCTTCGAAGCGACCGACCGGGTGTTCGAATCCGTCGACGACGCCTATGCCGAGGCCAAGCGGTGGCTCGATGCCGCACCGGAGTGACGACCGGTCAGATACAGATGCTGATCCGCAGAGGTGGAGGCACCGGCACGGCCACACAGATCGACACCGAACCGAAGGCTCCCGCCGCCTGATGCGGTTCGACCGGTGCCGCACCTGCGGTGGGCGCCACGAACATCCCGATCGACACGGCGGTGGCCGACCCCGCCACCACAAGAGCCATTCTGCGCTTCATCGTCTTCCCCCTCTGCCAAGCAGCTCGGCAGCCCGCCGCGCCGTTCGGATATTACCCCGGCCCACGCTCACCCGGCCGGCACCGCCGTCGTGTGCTTTCGTGATCGGGTGACCACGACTCATCTCGGCCAGATCTTCCACGTGGCGGGCCGTCCTGTCGTCACCGAGGCGGCCGACGCCCTGACCTGGATACCCGACGGTGCACTGGTCCTGGACGGCGCAGGCACCATCGTCTACTGCGGCCCGCGCGACGGCCGGCCTGCCGCGCGCACTCCGGGGTCAGCCGAGCGGATTCACGACCACGGCGACGGGTTTCTCATCCCCGGATTCGTCGACGCCCACATCCACTTCCCGCAGACCTACTCGGTGGATGCCTACGGCGGCGGACAGCTGCTGGAGTGGCTGGAGACGTGCATCTTCCCGGCCGAGGCTCGGCTCGCCGATCCCGGTTTCGCCCAGCAGATCGCACGGGATTTCACCGCCCGCCGGATCGCGGTCGGGACCACCGCCGCCATGGTGTTCGGTTCGGCATTTCCGCACGCCCAGGACGCGCTCTTCGACGAGACTCGTCGAGCCGGTCTCCGCCTGGTCGGCGGTCGCGGCATCCAGACCGTCGGCGGTCCCGCATCCGCGCCCCTGCTGACCACCGAACAGCAGGCGATCGACCTCACGGCCGACGAGATCAGCCGCTGGCACGCAGCCGATTCCGGCGATGTCTCCTCGGCACTGCTGCATGTGGCGATCGTGCCGCGATTCTCACTGTCGGTGACCACGGAGACCCTGGCCGGTCTCGGCGAGCTCTACGATGACGTGCGCGATCGGGGTGTGTACGTGCACACCCACCTCAACGAGAACAATCGCCTCGGCGACGGCGAGATCGACCTCGTCAAGCGCAGTTACGAGGTCGATTCCTACCTGGACACCTACGACGGCCGGTTCCTGCCGGGCAGCAGGACCGGCGGGGCCGGGCTGCTCGGTCGCCGGACCGTCATGGCGCACGCCGTGCACTGCACCGACGACGAGCTCACGCGGATGGCCGAGACCGGGACGTCGATCGCACACTGCCCGGTGTCCCAGCTGTTCCTCGGTTCGGGCACCATGCCGTGGAAACGGACCGTCGCCGCCGGGATCACGATCGCGGCCGGCACCGACGTCGGCGCCGGAGACGAATGGTTGATCTCGCGGGTGCTGTCCGACGCCTTCAAGGTTCATCTCAGCGAGCCGGGTGCGGGGAGTGTGGCGATGCACCCGGCCGAGATGTTGTTCACCGCAACGCTGGCCGGTGCACGAGCGCTCGACATGGAGAACCGCTTCGGGAACTTCGATGTCGGCAAAGAGGCGGACTTCCTGGTTATCCGACCCGAGCGGTGGACGCCTCTGGAATCAATTCTGCGCCAGGGCATCCGGGCCGACGACGAGGTCACCGCCCGCGATCAGACCCTGTTCGCGCTCTTGATGGGATTACGAGAACCCGCGATCGCGGAAGTCTACGTACGCGGGCACCGAGTCCGCACCTGAGTGGTGCTGTCGGCGGGATTCCGGTTGCTGTCGGCGGGGTCTCACTCCGAGATCCGCAGACCGTCCCACTCGTGGTCGTGCATGAATCCCTCGGCGAGCCCGACCTTGTACTTGTAGCAACTGCGCAGGATGCCGAGATAGGCGAACGGGAGGAGGAGCGCGGGGCGCTGGTCACCCGGACAACTGATAACGTCGCTCGACGACCGGAAGGCGCGTACGAATTCGCGCATGCTGCGGCCACGGCGCGAATCCTTGCGCCACCCGTAGAGCAGCATGCCCAGGCCGATCATCTTGTCGACATCGGCTCCGGGGGTGATGATCTCGTCGTTGGTCCCGAAGAATGCGCGGTCGACGCCATCCTCCGGACCGAACATCATGATGCCGCTGGTCGCCCGCGGGTTGCACTCGATGCAGAACAGCCCACGTTCCGGATCCTCGATGAAGTCGAACCCGACCTGACCGGTGAAGTTCATGTCCCGCACGAACTTCGAGATCCATTCGAAGATCGCATCGTGCTGGACCGACTTGAAGTTCAGGCACGAACTCCCACCGATCGCATAATCCACCGGATAGGTGGCATGGGCATTGATCTGGCCGTCACGGCAGATCGAGTAGGTGCAGTAGTTGGTCCCGGAGAGCCACTCCTGCGCCAGCCACGGGTTGATCGGGTCGAACTCGACCCAGTCCATCGGGTCACCCGGGGTGACCTTGTGGACCTTCTGCGATCCCCGCGAATAGCACTCCTTGAGGGCGAACGGTGCGTCGAAATCGAGCGCCGCGAGGTCGTCGGGACCGCGGACCTGAGCGTATTTCAGCGCCGGAATCCCACGGGCGACGAGAAGCTCCTGGAACTCGAATTTGTTGTGGAGGCTGTTCTCGGTCTCGAAATCGGACAGGAACAATTCGCATTCGGGCGGGAAGATGTCGACCATCATCGAGAGGATGTCGGTCTCCTCGTGGATCGGGATGACCATGTCGACCTTTTCGTCGACGACGATCTGCGCGAGTGCGTGGCAGTACGCCCGCGGCTCGAATTTGGGCGCAGGCACCCGGTGAAAGGCGTCCGCGCCATGAGAGAACCTGGTCACACCCACCGGGATGCTGTCGACGATGGTCACCCGATGTCCCGCCGCAGACATCAGGCGGGTCAGCTCGAGGGTCAGGAACGACCGCCCGAAAGTGATCAGAACGTGCTTTTGTCCGGAAGTCCCCACAGTGCCCACCGGATCGAGTCTAGGAGAGGGCCGATAGGGTGATCCATCGGCCCGGAGGAGACCTGCCGAAAAAGGAATAGTCGGTCGCCCGCAAACGTTGCAGAATGCTGTTACGCCGGGTTGACCCGAACAGACAGGCGAGAGAGGCGGGGTTTACTGATGTTCGTGATCGGCATCATCGCCGCTTGCCTCGCCGCCGTCGCCTACGGGATGTCCACCGTACTACGCGCGCTGGGCGCGCGCCGGGTGGCGACGGCCGCCCGTGACGAGGGCACCGAGGACAACCAGACCAACGCGGTCGGCGGCCCATCGCTGCAGTCGACGATGTCCACCTTCGTCGATCCATCGTTCATTCTCGGCACGATGATGGTGATCATCGGCTTCGCCGGTGGCGCGCTGGCCGCGCGATTCCTCCCGCTGTTCCTCTCCCAGACCATCGTGTCGGCGAATCTCGTGATCACCGCCCTACTCGGCACCATCATGCTGAACATCGCGCTGCACACCCGCGACTGGATCGCCATCTGGCTGGTCGTGCTGTCGCTGTGCCTGCTCGGCATGTCGGCCGAGCACCACACGGGCGGCGGCGAGAGCGCCGTCTTCCATTGGGAACTGTTCGTCGCCACCCTGGGACTCTGCGCGATCGCCCTGTTCGGCGTGTACCGGCTCGGCAAGCACGCGGCCATCGTCGGCGGCGCCACCGCGGGGCTGCTGTTCGGCATGATCGCGATCGCGGTCCGCGTCCTCGACGGCGTCGCGCCGTTCCATCTCGTCACCCTGCTCACCGACCCGGCCGCCTGGACCATCGCGGTCGCAGGCGCCGTCGGCTTCTTCGTCCAGACGGTCGCTCTGCAGGTGGGTGCGGTGAACGGGGTGACGGCAGTCCTGGTCGTCGGCGAGACAGCCGGCCCGAGCCTCGTCGGTGTGCTGTTCCTCAACGACACGGCCAAGCCCGGACTCGGGTGGCTGGCCATCGTCGGCTTCATCGGCGCCGTCATCGGAGCGGTGCTCGTCGCCTGGTACGGCTCCGGCGACCCCGATCATTTCGGCGAGGCGCCACCGCTGAAGGGCGGATGGCGGCGTGGCCGCGTCGATTCGTCCGGCGCCGACACCGGGGAGATCGACACCGGGTTCTACGGGTCCGATCTGTTCGGATGGTCGTCGGCGGCGCGGTCGAGTCGCCGCAGCCGATCCTCCGACGACTCCGAGGGGCCGTCGGAGGACGCGTCGCACTGACGACCGCCGAGCCGTTGGACCTTCAGTCCTTCTTGCGGGTACCCGGTAGTACTCCCGCGTCGATCACAGCCTTCACATACGGCCGCGTGCGTTCCAGGAGTTCGTCGACGCCGGGCTTCGCCCAGGCCTGGGCAGTGATGGCATCGGTCTCGGCCTCGATCGCGCGATAAACGTCCAGGCCGGCGTCGGTCAGTCGCTCGCCCGATTCCACACGGGTCGCCAGACCACGACCGACCAGCCGGTCCACGGAGGCATCCCAGTCGTCGTCCGACCACCCGCGAGTCAGCTGGATGAGCTTGCGGCCGAGAGTCCGCCGACGGACCGTCGGGTCCGGCAGCTCGGCCTCGTGGAAGATCACCGCGTCCAGGGCATCGAGGTCGTGGTTGACCAGCACCGCGATGTGGTTGTCGCCGCGCCATTCCCGGAGGACGGCGATGGCGTGCCACAGCGCGACATGCGGCTCGTCGGGCGGGGTGGCGGCGGCCCAGGCCGACGCCAGCGGGCGGCCACCGAACGGCAGCCCGTGGGCGAGTTCGCGATAGCGACTGGTCAGCTCGACGATCTCGGGGTCGCCGACCCGATCACCCAGGATCGTGCGCAGCTGCTCGTCGAGCATCTGCACGCGCCGCGCCGCGACCTTCTCGAGCCCGACCGCGCGGGCGGCATCCCAACTCGTGGCGATCAGGTCGGACGCGAAGTTGTAGAACGACGACGTCACGACCGACGCGTGGCACTCCCCCATCGGAGCGGCGCGAGCGCCGACGTAGAAGCCGTGGCCGTCGAGGCCGGTGTCCTCCTGCGCCGCACGCAGGCCGTGATTGAAGTACGCGAGAACGTGAAACGGCTCGATGCTCTCGTAGGCCTTGCGGGCGGTCTGGTGGGCGGTCTCATCGGCGATCGAGGTCATCGGTCCACACTCGCGGCCACCGAGTGCCGCTGTCAACCGGTGCCGCTGTCAACCGATTCGGTAGGTCTTGGGCGGCAAGTCGGGTAGATGTTGAACCATGGATGATCTCGAGGCGATCAAGCAGCTCAAGTACCGCTACCTCCGTGCACTGGACACGAAGGACTGGGAGGTGTTCGAAGGCACCCTCACACCCGATGTCACCGGCGACTACGGCAGCAGCCTCAAGTTCACCACCCGTGACGAGCTGGTCGGCTTCATGCGCGAATCGGTGGGACCCGCGGTGATCACCGAACACCGAGTCGCCCATCCCGAGATCGACGTGGAGGGCGACGAGGCCACCGGACGCTGGTACCTGCAGGACCGGGTCATCGTGCCGGATTTCAAGTTCATGCTGATCGGTGCCGCGTTCTACGCGGACCGCTACCGCCGCACCGACGAGGGTTGGCGGATCTGCGGGACCGGCTATGACCGCACCTACGAGGCGAAGATGAGCCTCGACGACGTGCCGAGCTTCGCTCTGGACGTCGGCCCAGCGATCCGGATCGACTGATGTCACGGCGCGCAGAGGTCTTCGCCGATCGACAGGCCGCCGGTCGAGCTCTCGTCGAACGACTTCGCAGCGCGCCGATCCCGTCCGGTTCGAGTGAGGGCGCCACGCACGACCGTATCGTCGTGCTGGGTCTGGCGCGCGGCGGTGTGCCGGTGGCCCGGGTGGTGGCCGATGCCCTCGGTGCCCCACTCGACGCGCTCGTGGTCCGCAAACTCGGCGCGCCCGGTCAGCCCGAGTTCGCGATGGGCGCACTGGCGGCGGGGCAGGTCGTCGTCAACGACGACGTCCCCCGCCGACTCGGTGTCTCACCCGAACAGTTCCAGGAGGTGGTCGACCGCGAGGAGGCCATCCGCATCGATCGCGAGCAGCGCTACCGGGGAGGTGCCCAACCGGTGGCCGTCGAGGGCAAGACGGTGATCCTCGTCGACGACGGGATGGCGACCGGATCGACGATGGCGGTGGCGCTGCGTGCCGTGGGCGCGGCCGGTGCCGCTGCCGTCGTCATCGCGGTGCCGACGGCACCCGACGACGCGATCCGACGCTTCACCGCCGATCCGGCCGTCGACGCCGTTGTGTGTGTGCGCTCTCCGGAGCCCTTTCACGCCGTCGGGTTGTCGTATCGCGATTTCCAACAGGTCAGCGACGACGAGGTCACGCGCTGCCTCCGGCTCAGATGACGCGCCGCATCAACCCTGGCGTACTCGATTCTGTTGCGCCAGATCTTGTCTCCGCGCCGAGCGCGATCACCTCGTTGAACCCGTCGACGAGACAGTCGGCGAAGAGTTCCGGCTCGGTGATCGAGGCGGCATCGTGGTTGAGCCCCAGGCAGGCCGTGCCGTTGTGGGTGATCATGGTGGCCATCACCGCACACCCGGGCAACGGCCCGAACGGGAACATGCGTTCCACCTTCGCCCCGGCGACGTAGGTGTCCCAGGGGATTCCCGGCACGTTGCTGGCCTGCAGGTCGTTTTGTGTTGTCGCACCGCTGAACTGAGCGAGGACCTGACCCGGCAGCCAGGCGAGCACCGACCCGAGCGTGTTGAAGATGTCGACGGCGGGTTCGGTCCGCGCGGCGCGGACCTGTTCGCGGATGGTGAGCACCCGCTCGAACGGGTCGGCGATGCCCACCGGACCGGCCATGCGTCCCACCGCGATCCGGTTCCCGCCTGCCGGATCCTCGGGCCTTCGTACCGAGATCGGGATGGCCACCGGGATCGCGTCGACCGGCTGCCCGAGCTTCTCGTGATAGAGCCGGAAGCCACCGATCAGACCGGCGAGATAGACGTCGTTGACCGAGGCCCGGGCGGTGACGCCGGCGGCCTTCAGGTCGGCGAACGGGACCTCGAAGGCACTGAACCTCCACGAGATACTCCGCGCGGCGAGCAGCGGCGACCCCGGCGGAGACACCAGCCCGGCCACTCGCGGCACCGACCGTCCATATCGCAGGACGTCGCTCAGCGCCTTCCTCGGTCGGGTCAGCGCGCGCATTCCCCGCACGGTGGTGTCGATCCGATGCGGGAGCCGTTGCACCTCCTCACCGAGCTGGCGGCCGACCACGTCGAACGCCGAGATGCTCACCGGCTCAGGACTGGGCGGCTGCGGCTTGCCGGGGATCGGATCACGTGACGTCGAATGCAACTGTGCCAGACCGAGAATCGCCCCCAGTCCGTCGGTGAGTGCGTGATGGGCCTTGAGGAAGTAGGCCGACCGCCCGTCGGGCAGCCCCTCGATCAGCGTGCCCTCCCATGGCGGGCGGGCCGGGTCGAGTGCAGTCATCGCCAGCTGCTCGCATGCCGAGAGGAGCTCGCGCATCGAGCCGTCGCCTGCGAGGCGGATACGCCGGAGGTGGTAGTGCAGGTCGAAGTCGGGGTCCACTGCCCAACTCGGGGTGCCGGTGCCGAACGGGGAGTCGACGACGCGCTGCCGAAAGCGTGGTGCCATCCGACTGCCCCACTCGTGTGCGGCGAGCAGCCGATCCCAATCCGGTACGCAGTCATAGATTTCCAGCATGCTGATGGTGCCGCGCAGCCGGCGATCGGTGTCGCCCCGCCACATCAGGGCATCGACCGGGCTCATGTGCGGCTCGTTGGCCCAGTCCAGTGGCTGGTCGGTGCTGCTCACTCCCACACTCCCGTGGCTCGGGTCATCCGACCGTCCTCGAACGATTCGACCGGCCAGTCGGCCAGTGCCGTCACGAACATCTGCCGGACCTCACCGGCATGCTTGCCTGCGTCCTCCGGCCGCCACTGCGACGTGTCGACCGGCGGCAACACCTTGACCTCCACTGTGCCGGGTCTGATCAATTGCGAGCCACGCCACATCAATTCACCGGTGTTACGCAGGACCACGGGCACCACCGGCACACCTGCCTGCATCGCGATGTGGAACGGCCCCTTCTTGAACGGCCCGATCCGCGGCGTCGACGACCGGGTGCCCTCCGGCGCGACCACCAGCGACACACCCTCGTCGCGGAGTTTGCGGACCGCAGGCTGCATCTGCTCGATCGCCTTGCCTGCGTCGGCACGGTCGATGAAGACCAGGCCCGCCGCGTCGAGGATCTGCCCGAGCACCGGTACCCGCTTGACCTCTTTCTTCGCGACGCCGGTCGCGTCGCGGCGGACCAGATGGATGATCACGGGCAGGTCGAGTTTGGACTGGTGGTTGAACACGAACACGCACGGGCGGTTCGACGTCAGGTACTCGGCGCCGTCCAGAATGCGCACACCGACGCCGGCGATGCGCAGTCCGAGATCGTTCCCCGCCGGGATGGCCTTCTCCACGAGCACATTCGGGTCCCGGCGAACGAGGCCGCCTGCGGCTCCGAGGGCCGCCGACCCGATGAAGGAGCCGTAGAACGCGGCCGTCCGCGCCGCCATCGCCAACTGGTTGTGGCTCGGGTTGCGCAGGTCGAGGATCGGCCAGCCCCGCGCCTGGGCCTCCGCTCGCAGGCCGTACCGCGGTGACACGGCCGCCGGATGTCCGACCGACTCCAGGTAGGGGATGTCCTCGTTGCCGTCGCTGTAGGCGAACGACGCGTCGAGGTCCATCTCGTGTTCGCGCGCCAGCGCGCGCACGGCGGCGGCCTTACCCGGACCCCACAGCGGCCGCCCGAGAATCTCGCCGGTCAGCACCCCGTCGACCACCTCGACGTCGGTCGCGAGTGCGTGGTCGGCCTCGATCTCACGGGCGATGGGGTCGATCTGAAAGCGCGTGGCCGAGGACGCGATGACGATCCGATGTCCCATCTCGCGATGCGCCCGCAGCAGCTGCCACATCTGCGGACGCAGATGCGAGGCGGTCTCGTGTCGGAACAGATCGTCGCCGAACGCGAGCATCTCGGCATAGGTCTTGCCGGCGAAGGTCGGTCTGGTCGCCTCCAGCACTTCGGCATAGTCCTGTTCGGACTTCACCCCGCGCAGCGCGATCAGCAGGAAGCTGCCGAGTTCGCCGAGGCCGAACTCGAGACTCTTCACCCGGGCCCGCGTGATCGCGCTCGCGGAGAAGCCCTCGATGAGGGTGCCGTCGTAATCGAAGAACGCACCGATCTTCTTCCCGGTGGGCGCCGCCCGGATCTCCCGTAGTCGGTCCGCGACCGTGCTCATGTCAGCAATCCCGCCTGCTCGGCCTCGATCCACGCGATCCGCCGCAACCGTTCCCGCATCGAGCGAACCTCGTCGAGCCACTTCTGCCGAGCGGTCGCGAGGTCGGTGTCACCGGGACCGGCACCGTCGTCGGGGACGAGTCCCCGGTTGTCGGCCAGCTGATATGCCGCGTCATAGAGCTCCGTCGAGACCGAGTCCTTGCTGCGCACGATGCCCTGCAACGACAGCTGACGGCCGAGGCCGAGGCAGTCGGCGAGCACCTGATCCTTGCCGAGCGATCCGTCGCCGAGGCAGACGAGCCGTTCGGCCACCACCAGCTGCGCGTCGAAGAACGGCTGCAGGGTGCGGCGCGCGAACAGGGCGCCGGCATGGTCGTGCAGCACCCGATCGGTCCATTCCGGCGTCGGCGACACCTCACGCCACCCGGGCGCGACCAGGTCGAGCTCGGCGCCGAGCCGATGCAGGAAGACGTCCTTGGTCGGGAAGAAGAACTCGAACTTCAGCAGATCCCGGATCCGCAAGGCCTCCTGCTGGGCGGCCGGGAGCAATCCACCCTCGCCGACGATCAGGTCCCCTTCGGCAGTGGCCAGCAATCCCAGCTCGACGATCGCCCGATCGACGAAATGGTGCAGCGCCCCGTTCCGGTAGTAGGCGGCGACGGCGTGGTTGTCGGGGGCGATCGACCAGACCGTGTCGGTGCCGCCGTCGTAGGCGGTCAGCACCCCGGCGTCGGTGAGCTCCCGTAGCGTGCGCCGCAATCCGACGCCGCGGCACAGCGCCGGATCCGGTCCGGGTAGGTCCCGCTGCTCGATGTAGTCGAGCAGCGGCGCGAGAATCGCCTCGATCTCCGCCGCGGTGTACGCGCGATCGCGCGCACCGAGGATCGCGAAGCCGGCGAGCGACGTCGCCGAGATCGGTGTGGCGGCATTGATCTCGTCCATCACCTTGAACGCGACCTTGTCCAGTCTGGCCCGGCCCTCGCCTGCCTCGCGCAGCGCCTGCCGCAGCGAGAACGGTTCTCCGAAGCGGACCCGCGCCTCCCCGAGGTAACTTCGCTGTGCCTTCGCGTACTTCAGCAGCCAGGTGATGCCCTCCGGCTTCTTGGTGCCGCCCGCGGATTCGGCCGCCATCGCGCCGATCTCGTGCAGCTGGTCGTACACGATCGAGGTCGGCACCACCATCACGTCGGAGTCCTCGAGTTGCTCGACCGCGTCGACGACGTAGGCGAGCAGACCGAGCATCGGCTTGCGGAGTTTTCCGGTGCGGCTGCGGCCCCCTTCGATGTACCACTCGAGGTTGAACCGTTTCTCCACGATGAACGACAGATAGGACCGCATCGCGAACTTGTAGACGGGATCACCGCCGAACTTGCGGCGGATGAAGATCATCCCCGCCCGGCGGGCGATGGGCCCGACCGGCCAGAACGACAGATTGTTGCCACCCAGGACCAGATTCGGCGGGAAGTCGTGACCGCGCAGGACCTCGGCGAGCACCAGTGGGTCGACGTAGGAGCGGTGCGACGGCAGGAACACCAGGCCGTGTGACCTGTTCAGGGTGCGCAGGCGGTTCAGCGTGTCGAGGTCGACCGACACGGTCCAGGTCCGTTCGTGCAGGTTGCTGAAGACCGAGGAGAAGACGTCGTCCATCAGACGGCTCTGGGTGGCGACGAAGTTCGACATCTTGTCGGTCGCCTCCTGCACCACCGCAGCGGCCGGGCGACCGAGTTCGGCGGCGAGTTTGGCCGCCTTGGCCTGGAAGCGCGCCGACGAGCTGATCTGTTCGGCGACCAGCCTCGGCACCTTGTACCGGTCACCGACGATCTGACGCTCGGCGCGCTCGGCCGACAGCGAGGCCTGCACGGAGACGAACGCGGTGAACGGTTCCCCCTCGGCGAACTCGTTGACGTACCGCTGACGCAGTTCGGCCACCGTCGCCGGTTCCCCCTGCACCACGCGCAGCCGATCGGGCCGCCGATTCTTGATGGCCTTCTGCCGTAACGCCATGGGCCGTCGAGGATTGGACAGCACCAGCACGTCCGCCAGGGACACCCGGCGCTCCCCCTGCCGCACCGCGGGCAGCCAGACGGCACGCGCGGGGATCAGCTCGGTGTCGGGGTCCAGGTCGTCGGCGACCACCTCACGCAATGCCCGCACCGGGGCGTCGGGATGGGTGGTCGCCGCCCATTCCCGCACCGCCTGCAGCTCACATGCCGTGCGCACCTCCGCGAGCACCAACGAGTCGCCCACGACACACCACCTCTCGCGCCTCCCGACCCCGACGATCCGGACCGGTTGGGCTCATTGTGACCCCAGATCGACCCACCCATGACGGGTTCGACGAGACAGGGTCCAGACCGTGCTCAGGTGGTGCCCGCATTCGCCTTGAGCAGCAGGGCGGCGATCTCGGATCGGTCGGCGACGTCGAGTTTCGTGCAGGCCCGATAGATGTGGCCCTCGACCGTCCGCACCGACACCGTCAGGCGCCCGGCGATCTCCTTGTTGGACAGTCCCGCGGCCACCAGATTGGCGATCTCGCGCTCGCGGGTGGTCAACGGAAGCGGCTGCGCCGCCTCGACCAGCGCGGGCGTCCGCAGACCGCCACATTCCGCGGCGAGACGATTGGCCACCGCCGCCGAGGCGACCGTCGCCGCGCGGTGGCCGGCTGCCTCGTGCAGGACACTCGCCTGGGCAGCTGCGTCGGCCGCCGAGAGCCGCACACCGACGTCTTCGAGTTCGGTTGCGCAGAGATCGAGTTCGACGGCGTCGCCGGATGCCAGTGCCTCCGCATGTCGCGCGTAGAGCCCCGCGAGCGGTCCGTCGATCTGGTCGGCCAACTCCCGCAGGCGTTGCGCACCCGAGGAGTCACCGAAACGGGCCGCCGAGTGGAGTGCTTCGGCCTCGATCGCGTATTGCCCGGACTCCTGCGCCGAGGCGGCTGCCCCGGCCGCGGTCTGCGCCGCCACCGATACCGTGCCCGCGGCCGCCTCCTGCCACGACTTCGCGATGGCGAGCATCGGGCCGAACACCGCGATGTGCCGGCCGAATCGGTCCTGCGCCTTACGGAGTGCGCGTTGGGCTCGCTCGGTTCGACCGGCCGCGCTGAGCGCCTGGACGAGATAGAACTGTGCTGGATAGTTCCAGGATTCTGCCGCACGGCCGCTGTCGAGGGTCGCCAGGGTCTGCTCCATACGCCGGGCCACCGCGGAGCTGTCGCCGCGCGCCAGTTCGACCACCGACACCAGGATGCCCGCCATTCCCCAGCCCAGATACTGACCGACGTTCGAGAACGCGACGTACCGCTGCGCCCGGATATCGGCCTCGTCGAGTCGGCCGGTGAGCGTCAGGCCCAGGATCTCGCCCAAACCGGTTGGGAATCTGAGCAATCCGTCGGTGGTCGTCTCCGCGGTACGCGCCCGCGCGGCGAGTTCGGCGACCTCGTCGCCGCGTCCCGACAGTGCTCGCGAGAGGCCCCCGCCGAAGACCGCCCACTCCACCGCCCACGGAGATGGGTTCGGCGAACCGAGGACTTCGTCGGACAATACGATCGCATCGTCGATTCGATTTCCGAATACTGCACGCGCAGAGGCATATCCCTTGACCACCAGCGACAGATTGGGGTCGGTGACCTTCTCGCGCAACATGTCCAGCACCGGATCGGCACGATCGGCATCACCGATCGCCCAGAAGAGATTGCCGAATCGCATTCCGCCCCAGAGCACCAGCTCCAACTCGCTGAGCTCCGCTGGGCGGAACGCGGCCAGCACGTCTTCCGCCTCTTCCGCGTACCCCTGCCACATCAGCGCCCGTGCCAGCGGTTCGGCCGCCCCGACACCTCCCTTCCCCTCGGCGGCAGCGGCACGTGCGAACCGCTCGCCGAGCGGGGCGTTGGCGAATCCGAGGGCGTCGCGCGCGGCCGCGCTCATCAGGTCCGCATCGACGCCGACGTCACTCTCCAAGGCGAGGTCGGCGAGACGGATGCGTTCCGTGGGCGTCTCCGCGCCCCTCGCTCGCAGGGCCTTGACCAGACGCCCGCGCAGTCGCCGCGACGACGCCAGCCCGAGCCGGTGCCGGATGACCTCACCGAACAATGGATGGTTGTAGCGAACCTGCAGGCTGCGGCCATCACGGGAGATGCGGACCAGGCCGGCGATCTCGGCCTCCTCGACCGCCTCTTCGCCTGCCAGCTCGGAGAGGATCTCGATGTCGAGCGGTTCGCAGAGGGCCAGGTACTTCAGCACATTCAGCACCGCGTCGTCGAGCTGCTCGATGCGACTCTCCAACAGCGACGCCAGTTCCGAGGTGATCGCAGCACGGCCCCGCAACTGCCACACACCGTTCACCTGACGCAGCGTCTCGGCCTGTCGCGCGCCCTCGACGAGATGCCGGAGGAACAGCGCGTTGCCACCCGACGCCTCCCACATGAGGTCGGCCGAGAGTCCTTCCAGCTGCCCGCCCAGAACCGACTCGATGAGCTCGACGCTCTGCTGTTTGGTGAACGGCGACAACGTGATCCGCTTGAGGTGATTGTCTTTCCACAGCGAGGTCACCGCATCCGGCACCGACTCGCCACTCCGGACCGTCGCGACGATGTGCACCGCGCGGTCGATGGCGAGCTGGTGCAACAGGGTCGCCGACAGCTCGTCGAGGAGGTGGGCGTCGTCCACCCCGATCACGACGTTCCCGTCGGCGAGCAGGGATTCGCGCGCCGCGGCCAGATAGGTCACCGGATCGCTGGTCGTCGCCGGTCCCACCAGGTGCGCGAACACCCCGAGCGGGATGCTCCTGGCCGACTCGGTACCCGCGACCCACCGCACGCCGCCGTCGAGTGCGGCCGTGACGTGACGCGCCAAGGTCGTCTTGCCGACCCCCGAATCGCCGGTGAGCACGACTCCGCACGCAGTCGTCTCACCGCGCAGCGCGGATTCGATGATGCGGAACTCTTTCTCGCGCTCGACCAGAGGCCAGTTCGAGGACATGTGGGGATTTTAGTCGCATTGCCCGGTCGACGACACCGCGATTCGATCGCTATGCGTCGCGACGCTCGGTCATCACGATCCCGATCACGAAGACGATGACCGCGAAAACGGCGAAGTAGATCAGCGATCCGTAGACGTTCCAGTGGTATTGGGTGTCACCGGCTCCCTCGTTCAGGAAGCGGGAACCGTTGGCGAACGGCAGGAACGGCGCGATGTGCTCGCCCACCTTGGGGAGGATGGACAGAATCGACTCGAGGGCCAGATTCCAGATGAGCACGATCACGATCGCGCCTGCCGTGTGCCGGACGATGGCTCCCACCCCCAGTCCGATCAGCACATAGAGCGCGGCGATCACGGGGGTGCCCCAGATCTGGCGCACCACGCCCGGGTCGCCGAGCTCGATGCCGCTCGACGAGCCGGCGAGACCGCGCACCAAGAAGATGCCCACCACCGCGAGCACCAGGGTGACCGCTACGGCGAGCGCACCGAACACACCGGCCTTGGCGAGCAGGACAGTGGATCGTTTCGGGATCGCCTGGAACGTGGTCCGGATGGTGCCGAAGCGGTACTCGCTGGTCACCGCAAGCACGGCCATGATCATCAGCACGAGCACGCCGAAGGCGTTCAGTCCGATCAGCGCGGTCCATGCGGATTCGCCCGGCGACGGTCCCAGCGGCGCCGTCGACGTCGCGCCGGTGAGCCCGGCCACGGCGACAGCGAGCACGACGACCACGGCGATGCACCAGTACGGCGACCGCGTGGACGTCAGCTTGATGCGTTCGGCGTTCATGGCGGCGATCATCGCGGGCCTCCCTGGATTCGAGGGTCGCTTCCGGGTTGGGCGGGAGGACCGCCGCCCTGGTACTGGACCGCGCCCGCGGTCATCGACATGAAGACCTCTTCGAGCGATGCGCTCGTGCCGGTGAGTTCGTGTAGCGCGATCCCGGCCTGCCCTGCGAGATCACCCACCTGATCGGTGGTGACGTCGGCGACGGACAGCGCCGGGCGGCCGTCGGATGCGGTGAGGGGCACGACGTTCAGACCTGCCTCGGCGAGCACCCGGTGCAGGTCCGGTAGTCGAGGGCTGCGTACCCGCACGCTGCTCGACGCACGGCTGGTGAACTCGCCGACCGAGCAGTCGGCGATCAGCCTTCCCTGGCCGATCACCACGAGATGGTCGGCGGTCAGCGACATCTCGGTCAGCAGGTGACTCGACACCAGGACGGTGCGGCCCTGCCCGGCCAGATGCCGCATGAAGTTGCGAATCCAGACGATGCCCTCCGGATCCAAACCGTTGACCGGCTCGTCGAACAGCAGTGTGTGCGGGTCGCCGAGCAGGGCACCGGCGAGTCCGAGCCGTTGCTTCATGCCGAGCGAGAATCCGCCTGCGCGTTTGGTGGCGACCGACGTGAGGCCGACCATCTCGATCACCTCGTCGACCCGGCGCGCCGGGATACTGCTGGAGGCCGCCATCCACCGCAGATGCGACCTGGCGCTGCGATTGGGGTGCACCCATCCGGCGTCGAGCAGCGCACCGACCTGTCGCAGCGGATGGTCGAGTTCGCGATACGGGCGACCGTTGATGGTCGCGGTCCCCGAGGTCGGTCGGTCCAGTCCGAGCATCATGCGCATCGTCGTGGATTTGCCCGCCCCGTTCGGGCCGAGGAACCCTGTCACCACCCCGGGCCGGACGTTGAAGGACAGATCGTCGACGGCACGCGTCCGCCCGAAGTCCTTGGTCAGCTTCTCGACTGTCAGCACACCTCGACCATAGACATCTCCGCACTCACCGGGCGCACTCCGCACCGCCTGTCGTCATAGGGTGTGCCCATGGCGACGACGTTCACAGTGCTGCTCTGGCCGGTCACCGGCCACGAGTCGGAATTGCACGCCTACGAGGACGATGTCCTGCGATTGGTCGACGAGCACCGGGGTCGCGTGCTCACACGCCTACGCAACGTCGAGGGCGATGCCGACCATCCGCTCGAGACCCAGATCATCGAGTTCGCCGACGAGGCGGCCTTCGACTCCTACATGCAGGATTCACGCCGGCAGGCGATGGCGCGGCGTCGCGACATGTGCGTCGCGAAAACGCAGATGTGGCGGGTCGAATCCGCCTGACGCCCCGTCCATCGGGCGCAGTTTCTCGCCGACCGTGCGCAGTTTCTCGCCGACCGTGCGCCGCATGGTGGTCAGTCGCACACTCGACGCGATTCTGTGCACGATGGACGCCGATCTGTGCACGCTCGGCGAGAAATCGGGCCCGGTCGACGGGCTACGCACGCGCCGGCGACGACGCCTGGGCCCAGAACCGCTTGGGCATCCGGCCCGCGCCTGCGGCGTACCGTCCGGCGATCACGGCGTGTCGCATCGCGGCCGCCATCCGCTCCGGGTCGTCGGCGCGGGTGACCGCCGACGCGAGGAGCACCGCGTCACAACCGAGTTCCATCGCCAGCGCCGCGTCGCTCGCGGTGCCGATACCGGCGTCAAGTACCACCGGAACCCGGGCCGCCTCGACGATCATCTCGATGTTGTGGGGATTCGCGATGCCGAGGCCGGTTCCGATCGGCGAGCCCAGCGGCATGACGGCGGCCACCCCGAGATCCTGCAGTCGCGCGGCGAGGACCGGATCGTCGTTGGTGTAGGCAAGCACTGCGAATCCGTCGTCGACGAGAGCCCTTGCCGCATCGACCAATTCGATCGGATCGGGCAGTAGCGTGCGCTCGTCGGCCACCACTTCGAGCTTCACCCAATGGGTTTCGACGGCCTCGCGCGCGAGTTGCGCGGTCAGCACCGCCTCGGCGGTGGTGTGGCAGCCGGCGGTGTTGGGCAGGATCGCGATGTCCAGACGTCGGAGCATCTCGATCATCCCGGTCCGGGACTCGGGACTCACCCGCCGCAGCGCCACGGTGGTCAACTCGGTACCCGACGCCACCAGAGCCCGTTCCAGCACAGCGAGATTGGTGGCACCGCCGGTGCCCATGATCAGGCGCGACGTCAACTCGCGGTCGGCGATCCGCAACGGTGCGTCGGCGGCCATGGCCGCGATCGGGCTATCCACCCTGCACCGCCGTCACGATCTCCACACTCGCGTCGTCGCGAAGCACTCGATCCCACCGGCCACGAGGGACCACCTCGCCGTCGATCGCGACCGCGATCCCGCGATCGGGTAGACCCAGTTTCGCGACCAGATCCCCGATCGATGCGTCGGGTGCGAGATCGGTCGCCTCGCCGTTGACCACAATCGTCATGATGGCTCCACTCCTTCCGTGGTGCTGCCGAGTTCGCCCGCAGCGACCCATCCATCCGTCAGCAGTTCGAGAACCTTGTCGGCGGTGTAGGGCGCCAACAGGATTCCGTTGCGGCCGTGCCCGGTCGCCACGACCGCCCGGTCGTCGACGCGCCGGATGATCGGCAGCCCGTCGGCGGTACCGGGCCGCAGACCCGCAGCGGCCTCGGCGAGCTGGTAGGTCCGCAAACCCGGCATCAGGTCGACGGCATCGGCGAGCAGATCGCTCACACCACCGACCTCGGGCGCCGGCTCACTCTCGTCCAGCGGCTCGTATTGGGTTGCGCCGACGACGACCCCGTCGTCGCGGGGTACGAGATAGACCTGCCGACCATGCATCCGGGCGCGGATCACGCGGGAGGGCTGGGCCACCGACCATCGCGTCCGACGCAGCCGCAGGATCTCGCCCTTCGCCGCGTGGAGTGCCACGTCGGGGACCAGCGAGCGTGTGCCCAGGCCTGCCGCGACCAGGATCTGGTCGGCGTCGACGTCGTCGAGATCGGTCACTCGCTCGTCGACGAAGCGCACTCCCGTCCCGACGAGGGCCTCGCGAAGTCGGGCCAGCAGCCGGCGATTGTCCACCGCGCCCTCCCCGACCGCCAGGTATCCGCTGTGCAGGCGTGAGCTCAGTCCCGGTTCGCGTCGACGGATCTCGGCGAGGTCGACCCGCCGCAGATCATCCTGCGAGCGGGGCGCGCGGGACCAGACGAACTCGGCGAGGTTCGCGAGATACTCGGCGTCTGCCGACGACGCTGCCACGAACAACGACTCGGTGGCGGCCATCACCGTCGGATCGCCCAGACGCGCCACCAGATCCGGCCAGCGTCGCACCGATGCCGCCGACAGCGCGAGCAGATCGTCCTCGCCGGGGTGACCTTCGCCGAGGGAGCCGAGCATGCCGGCGGCCACCCAGGCCGCCCGATCGGCGGTGCCCGCATCGTGGACCCTGACCCGGTGGCCTGCGTCGACCGCGGCGAGCGCACACGTCAGCCCGATGACGCCGCCGCCGACGACGGCGAGTGTCGGGCCAGGTCGGTCGATACTCAAGGGGTGACATCCTTCCTTCGCCGGCATTACCCGGATCAGGTCAAACGGTCAGCGGGGGTTCGGCCCGCACTCTCAGCCCGTCGTACCCCGGGCTCCCGTGTCTCGACGTCTAGCCTACCGTTGCGTCCGTGACACCGACTCGAGGCCCGAGATCCGTCCGCCTGTCATCGGCCCGGGTGTATCTGTGCACCGACGCCCGGCGCGAACGTGGCGATCTGATCGAGTTCGTCTCCGCAGCACTCGCCGGTGGTGTCGACATCGTGCAGCTACGCGACAAGGGATCGCCCGGTGAGGCGCGGTTCGGCACGCTGGAGGCCCGCGAGGAACTCGAGGTCCTCGCCAGGCTCCGCGAGGTGACGCGTCGGCACGACGCGCTGCTCGCCGTCAACGACCGTGCCGATGTCGCCGTCCTCGCCGATGCCGACGTACTGCACGTCGGTCAGGGTGATCTGCCCGCCGCCCGCGCCCGGCAGATCACCGGTCCCGACGTCGTGATCGGGCTGTCCACCCACGACGAGGTACAGATGCGGGCTGCGGTCGTCGACGACGACGTCGACTATTTCTGCGTCGGACCATGCTGGCCGACTCCGACCAAACCGGGCCGGGTCGCACCGGGACTCGATCTCGTACGGGCAGCGGCGGACGTCGATCCGCCCAAGCCGTGGTTCGCGATCGGCGGCATCGACACCGCTCGACTGCCCGAGGCCCGGGCGGCCGGTGCGGGTCGCGTCGTGGTCGTCCGGGCGATCACCGCCGCCGACGACGCCCGGGACGCCGCGGCGCAGCTCCGGACCGCGCTCACCCGCTGACGTCCGAAAGCCGGTTGCCGCGCCCCGGCGGGCGGGTCTATCGTTGTCGACATCATGTTGTGCATGAAGAGCATTCTCGTAACCCGCCGCAGCGGGGTCTGATCGACCGACCCCCCGCTGCGGGGTCGTTGCGCTCTCTGCTCGTCGGTCATCTTTCCTTCGACCGAAACGTAGACACGAGATGCACAGCCTTCATCTTTCTCAGCAACCCTGTTCGTGTGATGCACCCGATCCGTTCGCGCCCGACCCGTTCGCTCGCCGATTCGGATGCGACCTGCCCCGAGGCATGCGTGAGGAGGCAGCCGACATGACGTGGCAAGGATTCACCGACCGATACGCACCCACCGGCGCCATCCGGCTGGGCTCGCTGCGCATCGAGACCGGACGAGAGGACATGGTCACCTGCCACGCGACCATCGCCTTCGCCGACCGGATCATGTCACTGCAGGCCAGCGCCGTCGGACCGATCGGTGCGATGACGTCGATGCTCCACGACATCGGAGCGCCGATCCAGATCGTCAGCCTCCACCAACGCGAGGTCGGCGGCACCGTGACGACATTCCTGCTGTGTGAGTCCGACGACCGGCAGTGCTGGGCCTACGGCGACGGCGCCACGGGCGACGAGGCCAACGTCAACGCTCTGATCGCCGGCGCCAACCGGTTGCGGGACCCGATCAGCTCTGGGGCTATCAGCTCTGGGGGTCGAGAGCGCTGATGCGCTCTCGCAGTCCCGGCCACGCGTTCCCGAACGCCGGGTGCAGAGGCAGTTCCGCCACGTCGTTCTCGGGGACCCAGCGCAGTTCGGCGGATTCGAAATTGGCCACGGTGCGCACCGGCTCGTCGATATCCGCGATGACCGTGGTGTACGTCCAGCCGCTCGGCGCCTGATGGGTGACGAGCGCGGCAACCACGTGCAGGTCGTCTCCGCCGACACCGGCCTCCTCATGCGCCTCGCGGACGGCCGTGTCGATCGCGCTCTCGTGCGAATCGCGCGCGCCGCCGGGGAGCCCCCATGTCCCGCCCTGATGGGACCACACCGCACGATGCTGCAGCAGGATCGCCGTGGAACCGTCCGGCAGAGGTGCCCGCAACAGCAATCCGGCCGCCCCGTGGCGCCCCCAGTAGCGCGAACCGTCCGGATCGATCACCCATCCGTCGCCGTCTCCGCGCACCCTGCCTCCTGCCGTCGGTTTCCCGCCCAGTGACCCAGACCCTCTCCACGGTATGTGAGTTGCGCGACACAGGCCAGGGAAAGCCGGCGCGGATCGGCATCTCGATCACCCGGGGACACGGCCGCTCAAGTCGAGCCGGTCAGGACGACGAGGACTAGGGTTGAAACCGGTGAGGAACACCGATCCCGACCGGGAGGGAATCGTCGCCGATACCGGGAAAACCCGGTACCTGAAACGCGTGCGCTGCCCGGTGCGACACACAAGGTGGAGACTGTGAGCCCAACGCCGGCATGCCCGGCACTAGCGGAAAGCGACGCCGGAATCATGGAGAATTCGGAAGGACCGTGAGGTGACCGGCGACGTCTCGCATATGCGGACCGCGCTCACCCGCGCGGGCCGGACCATCCGACCCACTTCTTCCGCCCCGCCGATCCGGCAGGTACTCGCAGACCGACGGGATCTGGTCGCCGCCGCGCGCCAGCGCGCGCAGTCGCCACTGACCACTCTGCGACACTATGCGGTCACCAGCCCGGGCAAGCTCATCCTGATCCTGGTGATCCTGGCCCTCGCCTGCCTGACCGCCGGGCTGTACGCCTCCGACACCCTGGAGAAGCGCACCCAGACGCTGCAGGAGATGATCGACCGGACCGAGCCGCTCGCGGAGGCCTCGCAGGTCCTCTACAGCTCGCTGTCGATCGCCGACGCCGCGGCGAACTCGGCGTTCATCTCGGGCGGCCTGGAATCCCCCGAACTCCGCACGCGCTATTCCGATGCGCTGGCCACGGCGTCGTCGTCGTTGATAACGGCCGCAGGCACCACTCACGACCTCGCCGATTCCGAGAGCGCCACCGTCCAGCGGGAGTCCAACGCGGACCTGCGGACCCTGGCCATCAACATCCCGGCATACAGCGGACTCATCGAGACCGCGCGCACCAACAACCGGCTCGGCAACCCGGTGGGCTCCTCCTACCTGGGTCAGGCGTCGACGATGATGCAGGACAAGATCCTGCCCGCCGCGCAGCGGCTCTACGAACGTCGCTCCCGGTCGATCGCCGATCCGCAGAGCACCCTGACAGTCCCGCCGTGGGGCGTGTACGCCGCGCTCATCGTGCTCATCGTCGGCCTCGTCGCGACCAGCCGCTACCTCCAGAGACGGACCCGTCGCCGCTTCAACATCGGAGTGCTCGCCGCTCTCATCGCGGTGATCGTGGGCACGGTCTGGTTGTTGGCGTCGGGTCTCATGTCGGTTGCCGCGACCAACAACGCGCGCATCGACGGCGCCGAACCCCTCCGCGACCTCACGTCGGCGCGCATCATGACCCAGCAGGCCAGGTCCGCGGAAACGCTGTCGCTGGTGCGACGTGGCGATCAGGACGATCTGGACCGCACCTTCACCGACGCGACCACGAACATCGGCCGCACCCTCGACCAGCTGGGCAAGGATCGCGACGACTCCAGCGCGGTGTCGGCGGGACAGCTCTACAACGCCAACTACGTCCTGGCCCGCTGGAAGGAACTCGACGCGCAGGTCCGCTCGCAGATGAGTTCCGGCAATTTCGCGCGCGCCCGCGTGATGACGGTGGGCGACGGCCCCAATTCGACGGCGCAGGCCTACGGTGATCTGGATCGGGCGCTGGTCGACACGATCACCACCACCCGGCTCTCCTTCCGCGACGACATCAACACCGCGCAGCGGGTGCTCGGATACACCGGCACCGGCATCCTCCTGCTGACCCTGTTCGCCGGGGCCGCCGTGATCGTCGGCCTCATCCCGCGTATCCGGGAGTACCGATGAGGTGCCCGGGCGCACCCGCGAACCGACACGCCGACCGGATCGGCAGATACCGCATGCGATGGGTGCGGGCGGTGGTGGTCCTACTGTTCGTCTGCGTCGCCGCCACTGGTTGTGTGCGCTTTCCGGCCCCTCCGTCGCCGCCACCGGTCGCCTTCGGTGTGCAGCCCACCCCGCCGGGCGCGGAGACCGATGCCGCCCGCGAGCCCGCACCGAACTCCGAGACCTGCGATGCGACGGCCAGCCTGCGGCCCGGTCCGATGCCGGTACCCGCACAGATGCCGCAGCGCACCACCATGGCCGACATCCTCGGTCGCGGACGCCTGATCGTCGGACTCGACATCGGGAGCAACCTGTTCAGTTTCCGCGATCCCCTCACCGGTGACGTGCAAGGGTTCGACGTCGACATCGCCCGCGCGATTGCCCAGGCGATCTTCGACGACCCCAACACGATCGAGTACCGCGTGCTGAGCTCCGCAGAGCGCACCCAGGCCCTCATCGACCACAGCGTCGACGTGGTGGTGAAGACCATGAGCATCACCTGCGACCGTGTGAACGATGTCGCATTCTCCAGCCCGTACTACGTTGCTTCCCAACGTATTCTGTCCACCCGGACGTCCGGTATCGACGGCCCGGCGGCGTTGGCGGGCAAACGGGTCTGCTCCGCGCGCGGGGCCACCTCGATCGGCCGCATCCAGGCAATCCAGCCGCGGGCCAGGATGGTCACCACCACCACCTGGGCCGACTGCCTGGTGATGATGCAGCAGGGCCAGGTGGACGCGACCACCACCGACGACGCCATCCTCGCCGGCCTCGCCGAACAGGACCCGTGGGTGCAACTGGTCGGCCCGAGCCTCGGCGAGGAGTACTACGGCGTCGGCATCCCGAAGGGCCAGGACGACATGGTGCGCTTCGTCAACGGTGTCTTGAACGAACTGCGCGTCAGCGGCCGCTGGCAGCAGATGTACGATCACTGGCTGTCCATCCTGGGTCCGGGCAACGGACCGCCTCAACCCGTGTACCGCGACTGACCCGACGAGTGACTGCGAGATGAGCGAGCACCAGAAGCGCACCGACACAGCAACTCCCGCCGACGACGCGGGAGAGGTCGACCTGGGCACGCAGGCGGTCAGTCGCGACGAGCTGGTCGATGACGACCTCGACGTCGGGACCCAGGCCGCCGACCTCGCCGACCTCGATGTCCGCACCCAGGCGGCGGCGCCGGACTCGGGAAATACCCCGACGGATCGGGTCTCCGGGCGGTCGAGACCGACCATCCCCAGCGAGGGGTTCGCGGGGTTCGGTTCGTCCCGGCGCCTCATCCCCCGCAACCGGTCGATGGTGCACGACCGCCGGCTAGGCAGCGGTCTCGTCGAACTGCCCAAGATCACCGACATCGAGCCCGCCGACGCGGTGCTGACCCATCCGGTCATTGCCGAGCGCAAGCGAACCTGCTGGCGATGCGGAAAGCCGGTGGGGCGCAGCGCAGGACCAGGAAAGGGCGATCTCACGGGAGAGTGCCCGCATTGCGGTTCACGCTATTCCTTCGTGCCCGGACTCGCCCGCGGAACCCTGGTCGCCGACCAGTACGAGATCACCGGCGCGATCGCGCACGGCGGACTCGGCTGGATCTACCTCGCCATCGACCGCAACGTCTCGGACCGACCGGTGGTCCTCAAGGGCCTGCTGAACTCGTCGGATTCCGAGGCCCAGGCGGTGGCGGTCGCCGAGCGGCAGTTCCTGGCATCGGTCAACCATCCCGGCATCGTCAAGATCTACAACTTCGTCGAGCACGTGAACGAGTACGAGGATCGCTTCGGCTACATCGTGATGGAATACATCGGCGGCCAGACTCTGAAGCAGATGACGTCCGACGAAGGCAGTTCCACGACGAGCGGCCCGACGAGCGGCGGTCCCGCCGACAGCTCATCGACCGGTCCACGCGGGAACCACGACACTCACCTGCTGCCCGTCGAGATCGCCATGGCCTACATGCTGGAAGTACTTCCCGCCGTGGGATATCTGCACTCGGTCGGACTGGTCTACAACGACGTCAAGCCGGAGAACATCATGGTCGGAAGCGACGAGGTCAAGCTCATCGACCTCGGTGCCGTCTCCCCGATCAACGGGTACGGCCACCTGTACGGCACGCCCGGGTTCCAGGCACCCGAGATCGTCAAGACCGGCCCGCAGATCGCCACCGACATCTACAGCATCGGCCGCACGCTCGCCGCCCTCACCGTGGACATGCCCAAGGCGGACGGCCGCTACCTCGACGGCCTGCCGTCCCCCGACGAGAACTCGGTACTGGCCGACAACCCGTCGTATTACCTTCTGCTACAACGGGCCACGGCCATCGATCCGGCCGAGCGCTTCGCCTCGACCGATGAGATGACCACCCAGGTACTCAACGTCCTGCGCGAGATCGTCGCAGTGCACACCGGCGTCCCCCGCCCGTCGCTCTCGACGGTGTTCACGCCGCAGCGATCCACGTTCGGCACCGACCTGATGCTGGCGCCCGTCGACGGTTTCTTCGATCCAGATCAGGCCGCGTTCTACGACCCCGTCGACATCGCACGAGCCCTGCCCCTGCCCCTGGTCAATCCGCTCGATCCGGCTGCCGGACTGCTGACCTCGGCCGCGCTGTCGGATCCGCGCCAGACTCTCGACTCGATCCATGCGGCACGAGCCGACGGATTCGCCTCACTGCTCGGCAGGCCGACCGACAATCCTCATCCGTCACTGGAGATCGACCTCGCCGAGGCGCGCGCCCATCTCGAGCTCGACGACGTCGACACCGCACTCGAGCTGCTGCGTGATGTCTCGGCGCACCACGGGGATTCGTGGCGCATGCAGTGGTACATGGCGATCTGCGCGCTGATGAACGACGAGCCCGAGCTGGCCTATGAACGCTTCAGCGATGTGCTGCAGGCGATGCCGGGCGAGGTGGCACCCAAGCTCGCGGTCGCGGGGACGGCCGAACTCATCGGACGATGGTTCTCCGACGAGAACTCGTCGTCGGACCAGCACGGCAGGCGTATCACCGAGTTGTTCGACATCGCCGCGCACCATTACCACGACCTGTGGCTCACCGATCACGCGATCGTCACCGCCGCATTCGGTCTCGCCCGCCTGGCGGTCGCCGCCGGCAAGGTGGACGAGGCGATCGAGCCGCTCGACGAGGTGCCACCGACGAGCAGGCACTTCAACACCGCCCGCGCGACAGCGGTACTCGCGCTGGTCCACGGCAGGCCGATGAGCACCATCACACGCGAACACATCGTCGAGGCGGCACGACGGGTCGGGGTGATGCCCGACAGCGAGCCCCGCAAACAGCGCCTGCTGCTCATCGTGCTCGGCACCGCACTCGGCTGGGTCCACGAGAACCCGGACATGGACCCGGACCTCCAGCCCACCGTGCTGCTCGGGTACCCGTTCACCGAACCGGGACTGCGCGCCGGTACCGAACGTTGCCTGCGCGGACTGGCGAGGCAGACGCGTGTCAACCGGGACCACCGGTTCATGCTGATCGATCTGGCGAACTACGTACGGCCCGACACACTCTTCTGATCGGCCGGCGGGTCGCCGGGACTAGAGCTCGGCGACGATCTCTGCCGACTGCCGCGCGATCGCCAGCTCCTCGTTGGTGGGGACGACCAGCACGTCGACCTTGCTGCCATCGGCCGAGATGCGCCTGGCCTGCTTGGTACGCACCGCATTTCGTTCGTGGTCGACGATGATGCCGTAGTTCTCCAGGTTCGTGAGCGCATCGGCACGGACCGTCACGGCGTTCTCCCCGACCCCGGCCGTGAACGTGATCGCGTCCACCCTCCCGAGCTCGATCATGTACGCGCCGATATACCGTCGGAGCCGGTGGATGTAGACGTCGTAGGCCTTGCGCGCACCGGCATCGCCTGCCGCCATCTTCTCGGTGATCGCGCGAAAGTCGTTCTCGCCGCACAGCCCCTTGAGTCCCGACTGCTTGTTCAGCAGCGTGTCGATCTGGTCCACACCGAGTTTCGCCACCCGGTTCAGATGCATCACGATGCCGGGATCGATGTCACCACTGCGAGTGCCCATCACGAGCCCCTCCAACGGCGTCATACCCATCGACGTGTCGACGGGCCTGCCACCGGCGATGGCCGAAGCCGATGCGCCGTTGCCGAGGTGGAGCACGATCTGGTTGACCTCGTCGACCGGGCGCCCGAGGAACTCCGCGACCTGACCGGAGACGTACTCGTGACTGGTGCCGTGAAAACCGTAGCGGCGGATGGCATGCATGCTGGCGACACCGCGGTCGATCGCGTAGGTGGCCGCGGCATCGGGCAGCGAGTGGAAGAACGCGGTGTCGAACACCGCAACCGACGGAACATCGGGGAGCAATGCCCGCACCGCTTCGATCCCGATCAGGTTCGCCGGATTGTGCAGTGGCGCAAGGGTCGATATCCGGCCGATCTCGGAGATCACCTCGGTGGTGATCAGCGTCGGCTGATGGAAGATCCGTCCGCCGTGGACGACGCGATGACCGACGGCGCGCAGGCCGACCCTGGCGAGATCCGTTCCGCGGTCGGCGAAGAACGCCATCGCCGACTCGACCGCCGCCCGATGGTCTGGCAGCGTCCGTACCTCGGTCACCGATTCGCCGCCCTGCTCGTGGGTGATCGACGAGTCGTGCTCACCGATCCGTTCCGCGATGCCGTCCGCCAGCACCTCTTCGGTATCCGGATGGAGCAGTTGGTATTTGAGCGACGACGAGCCGGCGTTGAGGACCAGCACGGCACCTTCGGCCGACTTCGGATCACTCATCGTTCCTCCCCGGAGGTCGGGGCCTGCTGGGCCTGGATGGCGGTGATAGCGACCGTGTTGACGATGTCGGAGACCAGCGCCCCCCGCGAGAGATCGTTGATCGGTTTGTTGAGTCCCTGCAGGACCGGTCCGATCGCGATCGCGTTCGCGCTCCGCTGCACGGCCTTGTAGGTGTTGTTGCCGGTGTTGAGGTCGGGGAAGATCAGCACCGTCGCCTTGCCGGCCACCGGGGAATCCGGCATCTTGGTCGCGGCGACGCTCGGCTCGACGGCCGCGTCGTACTGAATCGGCCCTTCCACCAAGATCTCCGGCGACCGTTCACGTACCAGATCGGTGGCGACGCGCACCTTGTCGACGTCGGCGCCGGAGCCGGACTGGCCCGTCGAATAGGACAGCATCGCGACGCGGGCGTCGATGCCGAACTGCTCGGCCGTCTGCGCCGACGAGATCGCGATGTCGGCCAGCTGTTCGGCGGTGGGGTCGGGGACCACGGCGCAGTCGCCGTAGGCCAGCACCTGATCGGCGAGGCACATGAAGAAGACGCTCGACACCGTCGACACCCCGGGGCTGGTCTTGATGATCTCGAAGGACGGGCGGATGGTGTGCGCGGTGGTGTGCACCGCACCGGAGACCATCCCGTCGGCGAGTCCGGTGTGAACCATCATCGTGCCGAAATAGGAGACGTCGCGCATGGTCTCGACGGCACGCTCGAGGTCCATCCCCTTGTGCTTGCGCAGGTCGGTGTAGAGCGCGGCAAACTCGTCGAGCCGATCGGAGGTGGCCGGGTCGATCACGTCGACGCCGTCGATGTCGAGTGCGAGTTCCTGTGCGCGAGTGCGTACGACGTCCTCGTCACCGAGCAGGGTGAGCCGCGCGACCCCGCGGCGCAGCAGTCTGCCGGCCGCCCGCAGGATACGATCCTCCTCCCCCTCGGGGAGCACGATGTGCTTGCGCTCCGAGCGGGCCTGCGCCACCAGGCTGTATTCGAACATCTGCGGGGTGACCACCGACGGGGTACGGACGTCGAGGACCTTCATCACCGCCTCCGGGGCGATGTGTTCCTCCATCAATGCGAGCGCGGCCTCGATCTTGCGTGCCGATCCGACGGCCACCCGACCGCGGGTGTGGGCCGCGGTTCGAGCCGTCTCGTAGGTACCCTGCGCACACGAGATGATCGGCAGGGTCGGCCTCAGTCCGCTCACCAGTGCCTGGATCATCGGATGTGGGCGCAGACCACCGTTGAGGATGATCCCGGACAGCCGGGGAAACCCTTGCGCGGTATTGGCATTGACCAGCGCGAGCAGCACGTCGGAGCGATCGGCCGGGGTGATGACCACCGTCCCGTCGGTCAGCCGCTCGAGGATGTGCTCGACCGTCATACCGCCGACCATCACCTTGAGCGCCTCGCGGTCGAGGAGTTCCTCGTCGCCGCTGTACATCTCGGCGCCGAGTGCATCCTTCAGCTCGGCCATGGTCGGTGCGAACAGCACCGGCGCCTCCGGCAGACACCAGGTCGGCGTGCCCGTCTTCTCCACCTCCTTGCCGATCACCACCATCAGTTCCGGTTCACACCGGTTGACGACGATGGCGGCGGTGGTGGCGTGCACTGCCGAGATCTCGGTGAGGAGCAGATCTGCGAGCCCGTGGAGTTCGGACGCGCTCCGCCCGGTTGCCTTGATGGCCAGGATGATCGGCGCCGACAGGTTGGCCGCGATGCGCGCGTTGAAGCTCAGCTCGGAGGGGTTGCCGACGTCGGTGTAGTCCGACCCGATCACCAGGACCGTGTCACAGCGGGCCTCGACGGCGTGGAAGCGCGCGACGATCTCACCGATGGCGCCTTCCGGATCCGCGTGAACCTGTTCGTAGGTCACGCCGATGCAGTCCTCGTACGGCAGATCGACCGAGGCATGGTCGATCAGGAGGTCGAGGATGTAATCGCGTTCGCCCGCGGCAGCCCGCGAGATGGGGCGGAAGACCCCGACGCGCCCGCCGGTCGCCGACAGCAGGGCCAGCAGGCCAAGCGCGATCGTGGACTTGCCCGTGTCGCCCTCCGCGGACGCGATGTAGATGCTGTTCGACGTGCCGGTGTCTGCACCCATGACCGCCAGCCTATCGGCAGGCGGCGATTCAGAGCAGGATGCCGGGATTGCAGACACCCTCCGGATCGAGCGTCTGCTTGACCGCACGCAGCGACGCGAGCGCGAGCTCACCGATCTCGTCGTGGTAGGCAGCACGATGGTCGCGACCCACCGCGTGATGATGGGTGATGCTCGCACCGGTGGCCCCGATCGCATCGTTGGCCGCGATCTTCGCGGCCGACCACTGGGCGATGGGGTCGTCGGCCTGCGGGCAGACCACCGTGAAATACAGCGATGCCCCGGCCGGATAGACATGGCTGATGTGGCACATCACCAGCGGCGGAGTACCCGCCTCGGTGAGGGCGTCGGTGAGCGCCGCGGTGACGGCGGCCTTGAGGTCGGTCAGTCGCGACCAGTAGGTGACAGTCTCGAGGGTCTCCACCAGGACGCCGGCGTCGAGGAGCGGATCGCGCAGGTAGGGGGCCCGGAAACGGCCGGTGCGCCACGCCTCCCCCGGGCCGGTGCCCAGGCCCACGCCGCCGGCCTGTTCGAGAACCCGCCCGGCCGCATTTCGCCGAGCCTCGGCCTCTTGCCGCTGCCCCTCGTATCCGACCACCACCAGGCAGCCACCCTGCGCGGTCGCATCGGCATCGGCGCCTGCACCATCCGGGTCGGCGAGGTTGATCGCGGTCTCCGTCTCGTCGGACAGCCGAAGCACGGTGGGCATCGGCCCGTCCTGTGCGAGCGCGCGCAGGGCGGTGGCACCCGAGTCGAAGTCGTCGAACCGCCAACCCTCGAACACCCGGTGCGCGGGAGCCGGACGGACGCGCACGGTGACCTCGGTGATGATGCCGAACGCCCCCTCGGAGCCGAGGACGAGTTGGCGCAGATCCGGCCCGGCCGCCGATTTCGGGGCCGTGCCGACCGTCATGGTCCCGCGTGGTGTGGCCAGTGTCAGCCCCTCGACGATCTCGTCGAATCGACCGTATCCGGCCGAGGACTGACCGGCCGACCGGGTCGCCGCGTAGCCACCGATCCCGGCACCGGCGTACGACTGCGGGAAGTGACCGATCGTGTATCCCTTGGCGCGCAACAACTCCTCCGCACGGACCCCGCGCAGACCTGCCTGCAGCGTCGCGGTGCGAGAGATCTCGTCGATCTCGACCAGACCGTCGAGCCGGGCGAGGTCCACACTGACGACGCCCGCGAACCCGGTGCGATCCGGTGCGAGTCCACCGACCACCGATGTGCCGCCGGTGAACGGCACCACGGCGACGTGATGGACCGCACAGATCTCGAGGATGCGGAGTACGTCGTCGTGCGATCCCGGGCTGACGACGAGGTCGGGTGCATCGCAGGCGTCGCCACCGCGCAGCGCCAGGATGTCAGGAGTCGAGTAGCCACGGGTGTGGTCGATGCGCGCCCGGTGATCGTCGGTCACGTTCGCCTCGCCCAGTACGTCGACGAGGGCCGACCGCGCGGCGGGCGGGATCGCCGGGTCGTCGAGCACGACGTCGTCGGGGGCCACTCCCCTCCGCTCGCTGCCGTCGGCGCCGACCAGCGCTGCCGCGGCCGCAGGCAATTCGCCGGGCGTTTCCGGGTCACCCCACCGTGGCCTGCGCAGATGGACGACCGGCAGGGCGGTCTCGTCGGTGCTCGGTGAATCGGCGTGGATCTTCATGGCAGCCGGCCTCCTCGGGATCGTTACACATTCACCCTAACTGTCACGGGGCCCGGTGACTGGCACTGCCACCGAAGGACACCGCGACGATGCGTCCCAGAAGTCCGTCCGTTCCAGAAAAGCGCCCCGGAAATGCGCCCTCGAGCGGCGCACCGCGGAGCATAGGTAGATGGCCCCCGTGCTGAGGGTGCTTTTCTGGGGCGCTTTTCTGGGGCGCTTATCAGGGGTGGCGGGCCCGTCGGCCGAGCGTCGACCGACTCACCTGACGATCGCACGCACGACGAGGTCCGCGATCTCCTCGTCGGACAGAGCACTGTCCGGGATGAGCATCAACGAATAGATGGTGCGCACGAGGAACTCGGCCGCGCCCTCAGGGTTCGGGTACAGCTGATCGCCGATCTCCGGTTGGAGGTCGGGGAGGGTTTCCGCGACGATCTGGTGGATCAGGGTCGGCCCACCAGCGTCCTTCGTCGCCACCAGGGCGCGCACGATCTCCTCGGGCTCGTTGCGCAGGACATACTGCAGCGCTTCGTGTTCGCGGATGTAGGGCAGCACGTTGAGGATCTGCGCCCGCACCTTGCCCGCCGCGTCGGGTTCGGAGTCGGCCCACTCACGCAACTTGACGCGCAGGGTGGCCACCTCACGCTCGACGATCGCCGCGATGAGGGCATCCTTGCCGCCGAACATCCGGTAGGCCGTCGCCCGGGCCACGCCTGCCTGCCGGGCCACCGACGTCAGGCTCAGCGCCTTGGCACCGAAGCGTGACACCACTGCCACCCCGACGTCCACCATCCGGTCACGATCCATGGCTGTCAACGGTATCGGACGTACGAGGCAGGTACGGCCTGCCGGACGTCCCGATCAGCCGACCGGCGGAGTCGTGGTGGTCGTGGTGGTGGTCGGCGTGTGCGGACGGGGCAGTAGGGGACGGGGCAGGACAGGACGCGACCGGGTGACGGTCGGGGTCCGCTTCGACGTCACCGTGGGCGTCACGGTCGAGCGGGGACGCGCCGACGGTCGCGCTCGGGTGGAGGTCGAGCGCTTGGGTATCGCGCGATCGGGTGAGGAGAAGGTCGCGGTGAAGACGGCGCGACGCGCGACCTCTTTGCCCACGGGCACCGCGCTCTGGCAGTCCACGACATACGACTGTGCACCCGACACCGCCGACGTCGCGCTCAGCACGCCGCGCTGCCCCGGTCCAAGCGTGGTGGTGGCCGTGGGCGGTTGCGGCCCCACGCGGCCCAGCGTGCAGAACACGGGCACGGGACGAATCCCGTTGTTGCGCAATTCGACACGTACCGTGCGGTCGGAGACGCGGACGCCGCAGTCGGGAGCGGGTCCGGAGCCCTGGAACTGTCCGCACGAGGACCTGGTGACGGATGGAGCGGCCGACGTCGGCGACGCATCCACGACGAGCATGGTGACGCCACTACCCGCGGCGACCAGCCCGCCGGCGGCGATCAGCACAACAAGTTTTCGCATACGTTCGCTCCTCGACGACGTGGATCAACCCTAGCCCGTTCGGGCAGGTGTCGGCACCTCGTCGTCGGAGGTCCGCGGGCGTGAACGCAGGAGCCCCCGGCCGATGGCCACCCCGGCCAGACACAGGACCCCGCCGACGATCCGGATGGCGGGCGGGAGTTCGCCGAGGAACCACCACGACATCAGGATGACGATCGCCGGCACCGCGAGTGTCGTTGCCGCGAGCTTGCCCGCGTCGGTGCGCGCCAACGCGTAGGCCCAGGTGGTGAAAGCGATCGCCGTCGGGCCGACGCCGAGGTAGACGATCGCCCCGACCTGCCCGGGATCGGCCGCGGCCAGCTCTCGCATCGCGGTCGGCGCGAAGGGCAGCGTGGCGACCAGACCGGCCACCGCCCCCAGCCAGGTGGCGGTGACGGCGTCGACGTCGCGCAGGGCCACCTTCTGCAGCAGGACACCGGCGGCGTATAGGACGGCGGTGACGACCCCCAGCGCCAGTCCGAGCCAGTCGGCATGGGCACCGTCGCCGCCGACGGTGATCAGCACGACCCCGCTGAACGAGATGACGATTCCGATCACCAACGTCCGCGAGAATCCCTCCCCGAGGAAGAACCCGGCGTACACGGCCACGATGATCGGCGCGAGGTTGACGAGGAGGGCGGCGGTGCCGGCGTCGAGGTGTTGCTCGGCCCAGTTCAGCACCACGCTGTAGGCGCCGAACCACGCGACACCGTAGGCGATGACGAGGCGCAGGGCCCGGCCGCGCGGCCATCGGGGCCCGGTCCGGGCCCGACTCGCAGGCCGACGTCGCGCGACGACGAGCACGACGGTCAGCGCCACGACACCGAACAGCAGACGGAGGAACGCCATCGAGCCCGGCGAGAAGATCGGCCCGAGGTCGCGGATCACCACGAAGGCCGATGCCCACAGCACTACTGTGACGGTTGCGGCGATTGCCGACCGATAGATCGGATCGGAGGTGCGCGTCAGCATGCCAACCAGCATCGCTGGAGCAAGTGATTAGCACAAGCGACTATTCGTTGTGGACAATTAAGCGCTGCTGTAGTTTCGGCTCATGGTCGATCCTCACCGTCTCCGCGTCTTCCGGGCCGTCGTCGCCGAAGGTTCGATCGGCGGCGCGGCCCGGGCACTGGGTTACACGTCGTCTGCGGTGAGCCAGCACATCTCCGCACTGCAACGGGAGACCGGCCTGGCGCTGGTGGAACGCGATGGTCGCGGCGTGCTGCCGACGCAGGACGGGCTCATCCTCGCCGAGGAATCCGCAGCCGTGTTCGACCACCTCGCACGACTCGACGGGATCGTCGGCGACCTCCGTCAGGGTCGGGCGGGGCGCCTCTCGGTGAGCTACTTCGCGTCGGCGGGGACCACCTGGATTCCCCCGATCGTCGCCACCATCACCCGGGAGTTCCCCGACATCCGACTCGACCTGCGTCTCGTCGAACTCGCGGAGGACTCCCCGCCCGGACCCGACGTCGAGGTCTACGTGGACGGCGCGGCGAGCTCGACGTTGGGCGGCTACGAGTGTGAGCACCTCGTCACCGAGCCGTACTACGCTGTGGTGCACTCGGATTCGACACTCGCCGACGCGGGCCGGGTCACCCTCGGCGAACTCGCCACGCGATCGTGGGTGGACAACGACATCGCCCGCGGGCCGTGCCGGCAGGCGCTGCTCGATGCGTGCACCGCCATCGGGTTCACCCCCGACTTCGGCGTGCAGACGCAGGATTATCCGACCGCGATCCGATTCGTCGCGGCCGGCGTCGGGCTCACCGTCGTCCCGGAGCTCGCCCTCGTCGGATTGCCCGACGAGGTGGTCGCGCTACCGATCGAAGACCCCACCCCGACCCGCGCGATCTGGATGCGGCGTCATCACCGGGTCGCGGGCAGTCAGGCGGCCGACCGCGTCGTCAGTCTGCTGCGGTCGGCCGTCTGAACACGCTCAGGCCGACAGCTTGCGCAGCCGGGGCGCGAGGTCCTTCTCGAAGTTCTCCAGGAAGCGACGCTGATCGTGGCCGGGCGCATGGAACACCAGGTGGTTGAGTCCGCAATCGGTGTAGAACTTCACCTTCTCCACCGCCTCGTCGGGATCGGACGCGACGATCCACCGTTTGGCCACCTGCTCGATGGGCAGTTCGTCGGCCAGTCGTTCCATCTCGGTTGACGAGTTCACGCTGTGCTTCTGCTCGGCGGTCAGCGACAGCGGCGCCCAGAACCGGGTGTTCTCCAGTGCCAGTTCGGGATTCGGATCGTAGGAGATCTTGATCTCGATCATCCGATCGATGGCGTCGAAGTCGCGCTCGGCCTTCTCCGCACCCTCCTTGACCGCAGGGATCAGCTTCTCCTGATAGAGATCGGCTCCCTTGCCCGAGGTGCAGATGAAACCGTCTCCCGCGCGTCCGGCGTAGCGTGCCACCACCGGTCCACCCGCAGCGACGTAGACCGGGATCGGCTTCTCGGGCACGTCGTACATGTACGCGCCCTGGGTCTTGTAGTACTCGCCGTCGAAGTTGATCTCCTCGCCGGTCCACAGTTCGCGCATGAGCTTGATCGACTCACGCAGCCGGGCGAAGCGCTCCTTGAATTCGGGCCATTCGCCCTGGAAGCCGGTCGCGTACTCGTTGAGGGCCTCGCCCGTGCCGACGCCCAGCATGATGCGTCCCGGATACATGCACCCCATCGACGCGAAGGCCTGCGCGATCACCGCCGGGTTGTAGCGGAACGTCGGGGTCATCACCGACGTCCCGATCTGCACCCGCTTGGTCCGCTCCCCCACCGCTGCCATCCAGGCCAGCGAGAACGGGGCGTGCCCGCCGTTGTGCCGCCACGGCTGGAAATGGTCGCTGACCGCGACCGAGTCCATGCCGTGCTCCTCGGCGGCCACCGCGATCTCCACCAGCTCACGCGGATCGAACTGCTCCGCCGACGCCTTGAAACCGAGCTTGAGTTCTGCTGCCACGTGTTACCTCGCTCCTGACGGCCGCGGCTTGTCGAGCGCGCGGACTCCTCACCGATCGATCACTCTGTTCCAACCTACTCAGGGCCGTGGGGTCGCGCTGCCACCGGTCGACGAACGCGGGGAATCCAGCCGTGCCTTCACACCCAGATGCGCCGCCGCGATGATCAATGCGACCAGGGTCATCGGCGCGCCGGCAAGCACTGACAAGAGCCAGAAGCTCGCCCAGTTCGCCAGACCCGCGAACGAGAGTCCGGCCAGCGCGATGACGGCCAGCCAGGACACCCACCACCGCATCGCGAGGGCCGCCACCACCGGTGGCGCGGCCAGCAGCAGTCCGAGTCGGACGAGCGGCCCGGCGCCCAGGGCATGGACCATCGAATCGTCACAGGTGGCCCCGCTGCGCGTACCGGGCTCGTACAGCACGCCGCCTTTCGAACACGACAGCGACCAGAGGGACACGGGTTCGACGGCGAACCACACGGTGAAAGCCACTGCGAGCACTGCCAACACCCACCACGCTGCGCGCACCTTCGCCACCCCCGGACCGTAGCGCGCCGGGGTCCGGAGCCGGGCGACCCAGGCGCGCTGTTGTCACGATCAAATCTGTCGGTGGGGTGACATAGAGTTCTTGTCAACGGGATCGACGAGTTGATGTGAGTACCGGAGCAAGCCGCTGCAGGGCCCAGTAGGGCTCGGCGGCTTGGTCTTTCAGAGAATGTGAATGCCGAGTGACGGTCCCGACGGTGTTCATTCGTTCTCTGAGAGGCGTGTCTGGTGTCGGGTCCGGCGTGGAGGTTGTCGTCGTGGTGGGGTGAGGTCTCGCCGTGGCCAGATCTGCCTGCCTTTTTCACCGGTCGGGTCGACGTCGCTGAGCTCGGCGAGGCTGACACCAATGATCTGATCGGCAGCCTGGTCTCAGCCCAACGCGGTCGCTCGTTTTTGGCGTGGCGCGATTATCGGGTGGCCGCCGAGTTGCATGCGCGGTTGGTGGGTACCGAGTCGGATCCGCACGATCTCTTGTTGGTGGATGGGTTCGCCGATTGTGCGGCGCGGATCGCGATCAGCTTCGGATGCGTTGCGGGATCGGTTGCCGCAGGTGGCCGAGCGGTTGCGGGACGGGCGGATCTCGGCGGAGCGGGTCACGTCGATCATCGCGCGCACCGATCTGGTTGACGGTCATGACTGTGCCGCCGTGGTGGATGCCGACATCGCTGCCTGCCTGGATCTGCACGAGGGTGCGTGGTCGGTGGAGCGGTTGCGCGACATGGTCGACAGGATCGTCTACCGACACGATCCTGATGCGGTGCGTGAGCGCCGGCAGAAAGCCGTGGACGCGCGGGGCGTATCCACCCGACCGTTGCCCGATGGGATGGCGAAGTTCTCGGCGACGATGTCGGCGGAGAATGCATGCCTGTCGGACGGGTCTGTGAAGGCGCTGGCCGCGTGCGCGTGTGAGCACGATCCGCGCACCACGCAGCAACGACGTTCGGATGCCACGTTCGCGCTGTTGACTGGCACTGCGTTCGAGTGTGAATGCCGACGTGAGGACTGCGACGCGGTCATCCCCGAACCGGGCGCCGTCGCGCTGACCGAGCCCAAGGTTGTCATCCACGTGGTCGTCGACGAATCCACTCTGAATGGTGACGCCGACAACGCCGGCTACATCGCCGGACACGGGGTCATATCCGACGAGCACGCCCGCGATCTGGCCGCGCGGCCCGATGCCGTGATCAAGCCGCTCGTGCCGAAAGGGACGCCGGAGAATCTGGACGGCTCGTTCACCGTGGCGGCCCATCTGCCGTCGGATCCGTACCGTCCGACGGCCGCGTTGGACACATTCGTGCGGATTCGGGACGGCTCCAGCGTCATTCCTGGGTCGGAGGTGTCCGCGTTCGACGCCGACCTCGACCACGTCGAAGAGTTCGACCACGACGATCCGGCGTCGGGTGGTCACACCCTGCCCGACAACCTCAACGCCAAAGACCGCTTCTGGCACCTGCTCAAGACCTTCGGCGACTGGGTCGACGACCAGTACCGTGACCGACACGGCGCGTTGAGGACCGAGTTCATCACCCCCGAAGGCTTGGTGATCCCGGGCGATCCGGAGAACCTGGACATCCTGTTCCCCGGGTTGCGGCGGATTCGGTTCAAAGTGCCACCCGGCGACGACGCCGACCCTTCGAGACGCTCGCACGCTCGCTCCTCAGGGAACGAGAATCGCTCCACGAGCCGGGTGGCGGCCAAACATGCCCGCCGACGCCGCGAACGCGAACGCAACCGGCAACGCCGCGAAGCGGAGGACGAGACCAGTTCTCAGCCCATAGCCTCGAACGCCCGGTCGAAGGCGGCCAAGGTGTCGATGACACGAGCCATGTCGCCTGGCGAGATCTCGGGGAAACGCGACCGCGCCTCGTCGAAGAGTTCGTCGCCGCGACGCACCGTCGCAGTACCAGCTTCGGTGAGGGCGATCTCGTTCTCCCGGCGCGATCTCGGCGACGGCGATACCACGATCAGCCCGGCCGCCACTCCGTTGTCGATCTGGCGACTGACTGTCGACTTCGTCAACCCGAGCCGGTCCGCGATCATCTGCTGATTGAGCCGATTCGGGAACGCGTCGATCGTCGAGAGCACCAGGAACTGCGGCAGTGAGATACCGAGCCCGCTGCGGAACAGCGCGTCACCGGTGCGATCCATCAGGCCCGCGACCCTGCGGAGCAGAAACCAGAACCGCGCGAAGTCGTCGGGCAGTTCGGGCAGGTCCTTGTCGTTCGGCACGACGATCACGGTAACAAAAGTTTGACCGACAACAGTTCAAGGCGTATCAGTTGTAGTTACAACTGTTGAATCCTGAACCTTTATCGGAGGCCCGAACCATGCGCACTCTCGTCGTCCTGGATCACCCGTACACGCTCACGTCCTCGGCCGACGTCGAGCACCAGCGCAGTTTCTCCGCCGCCGTCGCCGACGCGGCCATCCGAGGCGCCCGCTCCGCCGGCCATGAGGTCGACGTCATCGACCTCGCCGCGGACGGTTTCAACCCGGCGATGACCGCCGACGACCTGCGAGCGTGGCGCCTGCAGCAGGTCGCCGACCCGGTGGTGGCCGGTTACCAACGGCGTGTGCTGGCCGCGAATCACCTGGCGTTCGTCTTCCCGATCTGGTGGGAGGCGATGCCCGCGGCGACGAAAGGGTTCCTCGACAAGGTCCTCACCAAGGGCATCGCCTACGAGGAGATCGAGGGTGCGCGAGGCAATCCGTTTCGCAACCTGATGACCGAGTTGCGGGGCGTGTCGGTACAGACCGTGATGACCACCCCGCATCCCGTCTACCGCTGGTGGTTCGGCGACCCGGTCACCAAGATCATGTTCCGCGGGACCTTCGGCAAGATCGGCGTGAAGAACCTGCGCTGGCACAACTACGCCAATGTCACCGCCGCCGGGAACGAGCGTCGCGCAGCCCTGCTGACGTCGACGGAACAGCGTTTCGCGCAACTCGCGTGAGCGCCGATTGGACTTCAAGTGAACTTGAGGTTCTACGGTGGTCGTCATGAGCATGGAATCGGTGGGCTGGGACACCATGTACAAATCGATGAACGCGCCGGAGGCACGGAACCTCCGGGGCGAGCGAGGCACCACGCTGCGACGTATCGCGCAGTTCGCGAGGCCACATCGGCGCCGGATCGCCGTGTTCCTCGGACTGTCGGTGCTGACCGCACTGCTGACGGTCGTGACTCCACTGCTGGCCGGACGGGTGGTCAACCTGATCACCGGCGGCGGCAGCGGTGGTGCGATCGCCGGCTTGGCGTTGGTCATCGCGTTCATCGCCGTCATCGAGGCGGCAGCGGGCATCGGGACGCGCTGGTTCTCCGCCAACATCGGCGAGGGACTGATCCTGGATCTGCGCCGCTCGGTGTTCGACCACGTGCAGAAGATGCCGGTCGCGTTCTTCACCCGCACGCGAACCGGCGCCCTGGTGAGCCGCCTCAACAACGACGTCATCGGAGCGCAGCGAGCGTTCAGCGACACGCTGTCCGGCGTGGTGTCGAATGCGGTGACCCTGGTCCTGACGCTGGGCGTGATGATCGCGATCAGCTGGCAGGTGACGCTGCTCGCCCTGGTGCTGCTGCCGGTGTTCGTGATCCCGGCACGCCGGATGGGCAAACGGATGGCGTCCCTCTCCCGCGAGGCTGCCGAGTACAACGCGCGGATGTCGACGCAGATGACCGAACGGTTCTCGGCGCCGGGCGCGACCCTGGTCAAGCTCTTCGGTCGCCCTGACATCGAATCGACCGAGTTCGCCGATCGCGCAGATCGGGTGCGCGACATCGGGGTTCGCCGCGCAATGCTGCAGGCATACTTCATGACTGCTCTCACGCTCGTGTCGGCGCTCGCATTGGCGCTCGTCTACGGGCTCGGCGGGTGGCTCGCCGTCGGCGGCCATCTATCCGCCGGAGCCGTCGTCTCGCTGGCCCTCCTGCTCACGCGGATGTACGCGCCGCTGACCGCGCTGGCCAACGCGCGCGTCGAGATCATGAGTGCCCTGGTCAGTTTCGAGCGTGTCTTCGAGGTGCTCGACCTCGAACCGCTGATCGCCGACAAGCCGGATGCACGACCCGTCCCGCACGGCCCGGTCACCGTCCACTTCGACGACGTGTCCTTCGCCTACCCGTCGGCGGACAAGGTGTCGCTGGCTTCGCTGGAAGAAGTTGCGCAACTCGATAATCGGGGTGGCTCCACGGTCCTGCACAACATCGACCTCGAGGTCCCGGCCGGGACGATGACGGCGCTCGTCGGCAGCTCGGGTGCCGGCAAGTCGACCATCGCCAACCTGGCCACCCGCCTCTACGACGTCGACGCAGGCGCCATCGCGCTGAACGGTGTCGACCTCCGCGATCTGCAGAGCGCTTCGGTCCATCGGACCGTCGGACTCGTGACCCAGGACGGACATCTGTTCCACGACACTGTCCGCGCCAACCTGGCGCTCGCCGATCCCGAGGCATCGCAGGAGCGGATCTGGGACGCCCTGCGACGGGCACGCCTCGACGACCTGGTCGCGTCACTGCCGGACGGCCTCGACACCGTCGTCGGGGAGCGGGGATATCGGCTCTCCGGCGGCGAACGTCAGCGCCTCACCATCGCGCGACTCCTGTTGGCCCAGCCGTCGGTGGTGATCCTCGACGAGGCGACCGCACACCTCGACTCCACGTCGGAAGCGGCTGTGCAGGAAGCACTCTCCGAGGCCTTGGTCGGGCGTACGTCCCTCGTGATCGCGCACCGGCTGTCGACCATCCGCGCCGCCGACGAGATCGCCGTCCTGGAGCACGGCCGGATCGTCGAACGCGGCGACCATGCGACCCTGCTCGCACGCAACGGTCGCTACGCCGAGCTCTACCGCACACAGTTCGCCGAGGAGCCCCGATTGAATGTCTGTGACGAGGAATTGACGGCCTGACATTTCAGGGCCGGGCGGCCCATTCGTGCCACACCAGGTCGCGCACCACGATGACCGGGCCGTCCGGCCGTTCCGTGCGATATTGCTGATACTTCTCGGCGAGAAGGTCGATCGCGCCGGCACCCGTCGCCGTAGCGGCGTCCACCACGTCGGCCCGACCGTCGACGCGGACCCACCACAGCGAAGTCCAGTCGTCTGCGTAGTGGTCCACGAGCAGCGAGACCGAAGGGTTCGCGGTGATGTTCGCGAGCCGACGCAGACGGCGGGTCCGTTTGGGCTTGTGGTCGACGCACGAGTAGACGGCGTCGGCGTCGGGAGAGAGCGCGAAGACGATGGGTACGAGATGCGGCGCGACGCCTGTTGCCGCAGCCGCCTCACCCACGGTGGCCAGCCGGGCGACCCGGGCCGCACCGAACCGTTCCCGTGCGGAGCTCATCGGACGTTCAGTCGTCGGGATCGGCGGCGTTCGGCCGAGCGGGCGGCGTCAGCTTGCGGCGCCGGAACTGCAGGAAGATCAAGCCGATGTTGACCACCACGATCGCGATGCCGATCACCACCCACAGCCAGCGACCTTCGCGCCACCAGTTCACGGTCAGCAGAGCCACGCAGACCATCAGGATCACCGAGCCGACGATGGTCATCCCGCGGGAGAAGCCCAGGGCCCCTCGTTGGAAGTCGTTGTTGATCATCGCAGAACTCTCATTGCAGCTCTCTCACGTCAGGTCTGGATCAGGATCACCGCGGCGATCGCCACGGCAATCACCACTATCGCAACGACGAGGAACACCACGTGCGACGGCCCCGGCATCTCGCCCCCGTCGCGGAGGACGGCCATCGTGCGGCGCCACCGCCAGGCACCCAGCAGGGCGATCGCGCAGCCCAGGCCGACCATCACGAGTCCGAGCGCGGCCTCCACCACCGGATGCGCGATGTCGTCGGAGACATAGACGACGGCGACCCCGGCGGCCATGAAACCGAGGGACGTGCGTACCCAGGCCAGCACCGTCCGTTCGGCGGCCAGCGTGAAACGGGCGTCGATCGCTCCCGGCGTGGCCGGCGGTTCGGCGGACGGTTGGTTGGACGGTTGGTTGGACTCGGACTCAGCCGGCCCGTTGGTCCTTTCGGTGGTCAGCGTCCTTGGCCTCTCGGATTGCATGGGCAACGAATGCGGAGATCACCTCGATCGCGTGCACCGTCTCCGGATGACGTGTGGTGAGCACCGGAAACGCGTGCACCTGCCAAGAATAGCTGTGGCCGACGGCGTCGACACCCGCGTCGTCGAGCTTCTCGACCAACTCGATCACATCGGCCTCGAGCATCTCGCCCTCGGCGGTGATGATCGCGGTCGGCGGAAAATCCGAGTCGGCGATCGCCGGGATGCGACGTATGCCCGAGAACGGGATCGGCCCACGGCCGAACAGCTGCGCGAGCTGCGCCATCTTGCTCTTCGGGATGTACGCGTCCGAGCGGCTCGAACGATCGGGGTTGGTCCCGACGTCGAGGTCGAGCAGCGGCGAGACGCCGATGAAGGCGGCCGGTCGCGGCAGCCCCTCGCGTGCGGCGGCCTCGACCACCTTGCCGGCAAGAAAACCGCCCGCGGAATCACCGGCGACGATCACACGCCGATACCCGCGCTCGCCGACGAGTTCGCGGTAGGCCTCCACCGCATCAGACACCGATGTCCCCACGCCGACCGACGGCAACTGGCGGTACTCGACGGAGAAGACGGGGAGTCCGCAGGCGCTCGACAGCCGGCTCGCGATCGACCGGTGGGTACCGAGTCCGCACACCAGGAAGGCGCCACCGTGCAGGTAGAGGATCGCGGTCTCGGAGTCGCGGCCTGATGGCCCGGACGGCATGATCAACTCGACCGGCCGGTCCGCGAGGGTCATCTGTTCGCGGACCACTCCTCGGGGCTTCGGCCCGACCGCGATCGCACGATCGATCAGGAACAGTCCCGCCATCCCCGCCGTGCTGAGCGGCCACAACGACAACGTGGGTCGTAGCAGGGTCCGCGCACCGAACCAGAGCGGATACGACAGGAGGCTGGGTTTGCGATGGTGAACTATCGGCATGCTCGTTCCTCCTCATCCAGTGACGCTGAACATGCTGAGGCGGATGGTCTACACATCGGAACTCGGGACGTGCTGAGATACATCAGTCCGAAAACTACACCGGTAAACTCCGATGTCGCCTGCAATCCGTTGGGTTTGGCGTGCAACCTCACCGTGCGGGGACACCGAGATGCTGGCCACTGACTGTTCACTCCGGTCACAGCCAATGGTCGTCTTGGTCGTATAGATTTCCCGCTTCGTGTCGAAACAATGGTGCTAACAGTGGTCATACCCCCGCAGTTTCTTCTGTCTTCGCAGGCCAGCGAGCCGCGCACTCTGTGTGACGTCCTGGATCGGACTGCCGAGGTACACCCCGACGCGCCCGCGATCGACGACGGCGAGCTGTCGCTCACGTACTCACAGCTCCTCGCCGTGGTCCGGCGCGGGGCCGAGCGACTCACCGCGTCGGGTGTCCGCAAGGGCGGGCGTGTCGGAATCCGGATGCCCTCGGGTACTCGGGATCTCTACATCGCAATCCTGTCCACTCTCTACGCCGGAGCGGCCTACGTGCCCGTCGATGCCGACGATCCGGACGAGCGTGCGGAATTGGTGTTCGGCGAGGCCCAGGTGGACGCGATCGTCGGGGCCTCCGGGATCCAGGCGTTCGAGGCGCAGTCCGATGCGCGAATCGAGCCGTCACCCCAGGCGCCACGACCCACGGTGGACGACGACGCGTGGATCATCTTCACATCGGGCTCCACCGGAACACCCAAGGGTGTCGCGGTGACCCATCGCAATGCCGCGGCGTTCGTGGACGCCGAGGCGCGCATGTTCCTCGTCGACGAGCCGTTGGGACCCGGCGACCGCGTTCTGGCCGGGCTGTCGGTCGCGTTCGACGCATCGTGTGAGGAGATGTGGCTGGCATGGCGCCACGGCGCCTGTCTCGTCCCGGCACCGCGATCACTGGTGCGCAGCGGCATGGACCTGGGTCCATGGCTCGTGCAGCGCGACATCAACGTGGTGTCGACGGTGCCGACGCTCGCGTCGCTGTGGCCTCCGGTCGCGCTGGAAGCGGTGCGGTTGTTGATCTTCGGCGGTGAGGCATGTCCGCCGGAGCTCGCCGAGCGGCTCGCCGTCGAGGGCCGGGAGGTGTGGAACACCTACGGCCCCACCGAGGCAACCGTCGTGGCGTGTGCGGCACCGCTGGACGGCGCGGGGCCGGTCCGGATCGGATTGCCGCTCCCGGGTTGGGATCTCGCGGTGGTCGATACCGACGGGCAACCTGTCGTCGAGGGTGCCGTCGGTGAACTCGTCATCGGCGGTGTGGGCCTCGCGCGCTACCTCGATGCGGCGAAGGACGCCGAGAAGTACGCTCCCATGCCGACTCTGGGCTGGGACCGCGCCTATCGCAGTGGCGACCTCGTCCGTCTCGACCCGGCAGGCCTCCTGTTCATGGGACGTGCCGACGATCAGGTCAAGGTCGGTGGCCGTCGTATCGAGCTGGGCGAGATCGACAATGCGCTGCAACAACTCCCGGGGGTCAGCGGCGCCGCCGCGGCCGTCCGGAAGTCGGCGGCGGGCAATAGTCTCCTGGTCGGCTATCTGGTCTCCCCGAATCCGGACTTCGACATCGCCGCGGCACATGCCACCCTCGCCGAGCACCTGCCTGCTCCGATGGTCCCGCGGCTCGCACTCGTGCCCGAGTTGCCGACCCGCACCTCGGGCAAGGTGGACCGGAACGCGCTCCCGTGGCCACTGCCCGGCACCGAGTCGACCGACGACGCCGAGGAACTCAGCGAGACCGAGGAATGGGTCGCGAAGTGCTGGACCGACGTACTCGGCGTGGTGGTGAACAACCCACAGGCGGACTTCTTCACCGAGGGCGGCGGATCACTCGCGGCCGCGCAGCTGGTCACCGCGCTGCGGACCCGCTACCCCGACATCACCGTCGCCGACCTCTACGACCATCCCCGGCTCGGGTCGCTCGCCGAGATGCTCGACGGACGCAAACCGTCGACCGTCGTCACGCCGCGAGACGTCACACCGACCCCGCGCAGGACCGGTCTCGCGCAGATCGCCCTGTCGGTACCGCTGACCACCCTGACCGGCCTGCAGTGGGCGACCTGGTTGGGAGTGGTGAACAACATCGCCGTCGAGGTCGTCGAGCGCACCGACCGCTACGTCCCGTGGATGGTTCACGTGAACTGGTGGGTGCTGCTGGTCGCATTCCTGCTGTTCATCACCCCTCCCGGACGCATGGTGATCGCCGCGACCGGTGCCCGGCTACTCCTCGCCGGGGTCGTCCCGGGCAGCTACCCGCGCGGTGGCGGTACCCATCTGCGATTGTGGGTCGCCGAACGGCTGCTCGAGGCGAGCGGCGCGTCGAACCTGTCGGGTGCGCCCTGGATGATCTACCTGGCCCGAGCACTGGGGGCGAAGGTCGGTCGCGGCGTCGACATGCACACCATCCCGCCGGTGACCGGTTTCCTCACCATCGGAGAGGGCGCGTCGGTCGAACCGGAGGTCGACATCACCGGATGGTGGATCGACGGTGACGTCGTGCACATCGGGGAGATCGTCATCAAGCGTGGCGCGTCGGTCGGCGCACGGTCGACACTGTTGCCCGGCGCGGTGATCGGCCGCGACGCCGAGGTCGCGCCCGGGTCGGCGGTCCGCGGCCGGGTGAAGGCGGGCCAACACTGGGCGGGCTCGCCCGCGGCAAAGGTCCGCAAGGCCGATCACCCGTGGCCGGATCATCGGCCACCGCGTGGGAGCGCGTGGGTCTCGATCTACGGGGTGTCGTCGTTGCTGCTGGCCGCGATCCCGCTGATCGCGCTGGCGGCCGGTCTCGCCGTGATGGGCTCCTGGGCCGTCCACGCCGACCGGCTGCACGACGTCGGACTGCGTTGCCTGATCCTGCTCCCGGCCGCGACCGTGACCAGCCTGCTGGTGTTCGCGGTGATCACCGCCGTGCTCGTCCGGCTGCTGTCGATCGGCCTGTCGAAGGGCTATCACCCCGTCCGCTCGCGCGTCGGCTGGCAGGTGTGGATGACCGAGCGCCTCCTCGATGCCGCGCGAACCTACCTGTTCCCGCTCTACGCGAGCCTGTTGACGCCGTGGTGGTTCCGGCTCCTCGGTGTCAGGGTCGGCGCGGGCACCGAGATCTCCACCGCACTGGTGCTGCCGAAGTTCACCACCATCGGCGACGGCGCGTTCCTCGCCGACGACACCATGGTGGCGTCCTACGAGCTCGGCGGCGGCTGGATGCACATCGACGAGGCAAAGATCGGGAAGAGATCGTTCCTGGGCAACTCTGGGATGACCGGTCCCGGCCGCAAGGTACCGAAGAACAGTCTCGTCGCGGTGCTCTCGGCCACCCCGGACCGCGCGAAGTCGGGGTCGAGTTGGCTGGGCAGCCCGCCGGTCCGCCTGCGGCGCACGGCGGCCGCCACCGACACCTCGCGCACGTTCGATCCGTCGACACGGCTCAAGGTCGCGCGTGCGGTGGTCGAGACATTGCGGATCATCCCGGTGATGGTGTCATTCGGCCTCGGACTGTTCATGCTGCTCGGCCTGCAGTACATCGCCCAGCACACCCACTACTGGGTGGCGGCCATCGTGAGCGGGTTGCTGCTGCTGGTGGCCGGCGCAGCCGCATGCTGCATCGCGGCAGCGGCGAAGTGGCTGGTCGTCGGACGCATTCGGGTGTCCGAGCACCCACTCTGGAGCTCGTTCGTCTGGCGCAACGAACTCTCCGACGCCTTCGTCGAGACGGTCGCGGCGCCCTGGTTCGCCAACGCCGCCACGGGAACCCCGATCCTCAATCTGTGGCTGCGCATGCTGGGCGCGCGGATCGGCAAGGGGGTCTGGTGTGAGACCTACTGGCTACCCGAGGCCGATCTCGTGACCCTCGGCGACGGCGCGACCGTGCAGCGCGGCTGCGTGGTGCAGACGCATCTCTTCCACGATCGGGTGATGGCCATCGACCGGGTCACCCTGGAAGCGGGCTCGACGTTGGGCCCGCATTGCGTCGCACTGCCGGCGGCAGGCCTCGGCGAGGCCGCCACCGTCGGTCCCGCGTCGCTCGTGATGCGCGGCGACGTGGTCCCCGCACACACCCGCTGGCAGGGGAATCCGATCGCGCCGTGGAGCGGTTAGGGATCGAAGACGATCAGTCGACGACCGCTGTCCGGCGACGACGCCGGAACACGTAGTGATCGGCGGCGGCGCCACCCGACTGGGCGAACCCGACGGCGAGGAGAGCGGCGATCAGCGCGAGCGGCAGCTCGTATCCACCGTCGGCGCTCCAGAAACCGCTGTCCCAGTGCGCGTACGCGATCGCGCCGATCATGTCCGCGATCAGCAGGATCGACACCAACGGCAGGAGCAGACCCAGGATCAGCAGGATGCCGCCGACGAACTCGACCCAGGTCGCGTACTGCGCCGCCAGGTTGGGAGCCGGGATACCCATCCCGTCGAAACTCTTCTCCACATTGCTGATTCCGTTCGTGTGGAGTTTCTGCCAGCCGTGCATGATGAAGATGTAGCCGAGAATCAACCGTGCCAAGAAGAACGTCACACTTCGTACGCCGAACATGATCTCCCTTTCGTCCCGACCCAAGTAACCGGACTGTAGTCCGGATGTGGATCCCCACCTTCTCACGATCGCCACCGCCGCGTGCACCTCGGGTGCGGCAGGTAACCTAAGTGTCCGCGACGGCTCACCGCCGCCGTGGGACATACGCGCCGCAACTCGCACATCGTGCGGCGCATCCATCCACCGGATCATCTCAGGTGAACGCGTGCCCGGGGTGTGTATCGATCAGGCAGGAGCGTCAGTGCCGGGTAAGTCGAGCAAGGGTCCGCGACAACCCCTCCTCGGCGCTCCACTCGATGCCCTCGACCCGTACCTGCCCGACAACGGCAACCTCGGTTACCGGATCTCGCGCTACGACCTCGAACTCGAGTACAAGGTGTCGCCGAACCGCCTGGCCGGCACCGCGACACTCACCGCGACGTCGTTCATCCACCTGCGCAGGTTCACCCTCGACCTCGCGTCGTCGATGTCGGTGTCGCGCGTGACGATCGACGGGAAGCGCGCCCGCCACAGCCACCGGAACCGAAAGCTCACGGTCACTCCCGAGTCCCCGATCCCGCCCGGCGGAGCGTTGACCATCGTGATCCGCTATTCCGGATCACCACGGCCCATCCGCGGACCGTGGGGCGAGGTCGGCTGGGAGGAACTCACCGACGGTGCGCTGTGCGCCAATCAGCCCAACGGCGCCGGATCGTGGTTTCCCTGCGACGACCATCCCAACGCCAAGGCCCCCTACCGGTTCTCGATCACCACCGACAGCCCCTACTACGCGCTCGCCAACGGCGTCCTCGAGTCCAAGCGGACCCGCGCAGCACAGACCACCTGGGTCTATCAGCAGGTGGAACCGATGGCGACGTATCTGGCATCCGTCCAGATCGGGATGTACAAGAAGAAGACGCTCGCCACCAAGCCCGTTCCGGTGGAGGCAGTACTGCCGCCGCGACTGATGCGCGACCTCGAGGTCGACTTCGGCCGCCAGATCGAGATGGTCGAGGCGTTCGTCGAGATGTTCGGGCCCTACCCGTTTCCCGTCTACACCGTGGTGATCACCGACGACGAGCTCGACATCCCCATCGAGGCGCAGAGCTTCTCGATCTTCGGCGCCAACCACTGCGACGGCAGCCGCCACGCCGAACGGCTGGTCGCACACGAGCTGGCCCATCAGTGGTTCGGCAACTCGGTGACGCTGTCGCGGTGGCGCGACATCTGGCTGCACGAGGGATTCGCCTGCTACGCCGAGTGGCTCTGGAGTCAACGGTCCGGCGGCCGGAGTGCCGCCGAGTGGGCGCGGATCTACTACGACAAACTCGCCGCACACCCGGTCCGGGCGACACTCACCGACCCCGGCCCGCGCCACATGTTCGACGACTGGGTCTACAAACGCGGCGCATTGACCCTGCACGCACTGCGCCTGAGCATCGGCGACGGCAACTTCTTCGCGCTCCTGCGCCGCTGGACCGACAAGTACCGGTACGGGTCGGCGACCACCGAGGACTTCATCGCACTGGCCGCCAACTACTCGACGATGTCGCTCGGACCGCTCTGGGACGAGTGGCTGTTCACCGCCGCGCTGCCGGCCTTTCCCGGGCCGTCCTGATCCGGAGACCATCCGTGGAATCCCCATGTCCGACGACGTAGAACAGCAGGCGGTACGCGGCACCATCGGGCGGGTCACCATCGCCACGCTGATCGCCGCGGCCTCCGGATATCTGGTCCTGCTGCTCGCCGCCCGTCACCTCGGCGCCGCGGGCTACGCCGTCTTCGCGGTGTTCTGGGCGGCCTACGGCATGTTCACCGGCACCCAGAACGGCCAGCTGCAGGAGACGACCCGTACCGTGCGGGCCGCCCTCGATTCCCGCCGCGACCAGGCAGCAGGCGACCGCACACTCCGCGCCCGCCCCTGGCTGATCAACGCGGCGATCGGACTCGTCCTGGCGGCCGCCGTCGCCGCGACGTCACCGCTGTGGAGCGGTCAGGTCTTCACCGAGGAGCGGTGGCTGTCGGTGCTCCTGCTCTCCGTCGGGGTCGCGTCGTTCGCGGTCTACGCACATCTCGCGGGTGCACTCTCGGGAGCACTCGCCTGGGGGCCGTTTGCCGTCCTGCTCTCCGTCGACGCTCTCATCCGACTGATCGGCGCGGTCGTCGCGGTGGCCCTCGGCGGCGACGTGACGTCGTTCCTGGTGATCACGGTGATCGGATCGGTGTCGTGGATGGCCGTCCTGCTCACCTCGGCGGCGGCCCGGAGCGCGGTCGGCCTGCGCGGCGACGTCGCGCCCGGACGCTTCACCACCAATACGCTCACCGCGATGGCGGCCGCGGCCGCGAGCGCCGTGCTGGTGATGGGCTTCCCGGTACTGATCAACGCCACCAGCCGCGATGACGCCGACACCGCGACCGTGGGTGCGGTGGTGCTGGCCGTGACACTCACCAGGGCGCCGCTCCTGGTGCCGCTGAACAGCTTTCAGGGCGTGCTCATCACCCGGTTCGTCGACGGCCGCCGACACCTGATGGCCGCACTGCGCACGCCGGCCGCGGTGGTCGCGGCGATCGGCGTGGTGGGGTCGGCAGCCGCATGGCTGCTCGGACCGTGGCTGTTGACCACCGTGTTCGGTGCGGATTTCCACCTGTCGGGCGCCACGCTGGCCGCGTTCACACTCGGTGCGACCGCGCTCGCCCTGCTCACCGTGAGCGGCGCGGCGGCCATAGCGGTCGGCTCGCACCGCTGGTACGCGGCCGGCTGGTGGGTCGCCACGCTCGCGTCGATCGGACTGCTGCTGTTACCGCTCGGGGTCGAGGGCCGGGTCGCGATCGCCCTGATCGGCGGACCGGTGATCGGGATGCTGGTTCACGGTGTCGCGTTCGCCCGGCGCAGCGTGCCCGCGGCGGCCAGCACGCGCGACTGAAGGTGATTGAGCCGCGACGTCGCATGGAGACGTGCGGCACGTGCGGCGCGATGCCATCCGAGCTCGGCGCATCGTCGCGCCTCACCGGCGAAGAACGCGTTCTCCTCGGCGAACCGCCGCCCGTCGACCGCCTGTAGGGAACTCACCGACGCCTCGTGGCGCCGGTACCGGAACACCACCGTCGAGTCGTGGACCAGCGAACCACCGGTCGCGGCCAGATCCACCAGCAGTGCGAGGTCGAGGACGATCTCCAGCCCTGGACGGAACCCGACGTCGCGCACCGGTTCGGTGCGCCACAGCAGAGATGGGAAATAGGTCCAGTTGCCATGGTAGAGGCTGGTCGCCAGGGCCTCGCCGCCGAGCACCGTCGCCGACCCGCCCGCCGAGGCCCCAGGTGTGAGAAACCCCTTGATCCGGTCGCCCAGCGGACGCACCACCTCGCCGCGGTCGTCGATGACCTCGACCCCGGGCGCCACCACCGCGGCGTCGGGGTGGTCGTGGGCGAGCGCGCGTACGGTGCCGAGGTAATCGGGCAGCATCACGTCGTCGCAGCCCATCACCACGAAATGCTCGGCCTCCACCAACTCGACGCAGCGACGAAAGTTGCCGTTCACTCCGAGATTGGTCTCGTTGCGCAGGTAGTGGACCCGTGGATCCGCGAGTGACGTCAACCATTCACGCGGCTCGGGATCCGGGTAACAGTCGTCGATCACCACCAGCCGGAGATCCCCGTCACGCTGGTCCAGGACGCTGGTGACGGCCTGCCGAAACTGCGCGACGTCGCCGTAGAAGGGCATCATCACGTCGATCGGCACGCGACCAGACTAGTGCCGGGATACGCCCGCGCCTCGGCTAGGGTTACCCACATGGCCTCCGGTTCCACCAGCAACGATGACGTGTGGCTGGTGATACCCGTCTACAACGAGGCGCAGGTGATCCGGAAGGTGGCGGCCGACGCTGCGCAGGTCTTTCCCAACATCGTCTGCGTCGATGACGGCAGCAAGGACGACTCCGCCGACGAGATCATCGCCGCAGGCGCCCGTCTGGTGCGGCATCCCGTCAACCTCGGCCAGGGCGCCGCGATCCAGACCGGCGTCGAGTACGCGCGTGTGCAGCCGGGCGCGCGCTTCTTCGTCACCTTCGACGCCGACGGGCAGCACCAGGTCGACGACGTGGTCGCCATGATCGAACGACTCCGCACCGAGCCGGTCGACATCGTCGTCGGCACCCGGTTCGCCGAGGGACGCAGCGAATCGGTCCCGCCCCTTCGTCGAATGGCGTTGCGCACCATCGTGTTCCTCAGTCCGCGTACCCGACGTCTCGGACTCACCGACGCCCACAACGGATTACGCGCATTCAACAAGACCGTGGCCGACCAGCTCGACCTGATGATGGGCGGGATGAGTCACGCATCCGAGTTCGTCGCCCTCATCGACCACTACGACTGGCGGGTCACCGAGCAACCGGTCACCATCCTCTACACCGACTATTCGCGCGCGAAGGGACAGTCCCTGATCAACGGCGTGAACATCGTGGCCGACGGCCTGCTGCACGGCCGCATGCGGCGCTGAGAACGTTGGGAGACTACCGATGATCATCATCCAGATACTCTTGGTGGCTGCCGCCCTCGGGCTGGTGTGGTACTTCATCACCAACCGCGGCAACGCGCGCGCCTCGGCGGGCGTGAAACTGCTCTTCGTGGCGTTCGTGGTGTTCGGGATCTATGCGATGCTGCGCCCCAACGACATCACCGCCGTGGCCGAATGGGTCGGCGTCGGCCGTGGCACCGACCTGGTGTTGTACTGCCTGGTGATCGCCTTCGCGTTCACGACGGTGGCGACCTATCTCCGGTTCCGCGAGTTGGAGATCCGCTATGCACGGCTCGCCCGGGCGATCGCGTTGCAGAACGCGGAGAACCAGAACGACGCCTGAGGCGTCTACCCGAGTGGCGGATCGGTCGCCAACGATCGCAGATAGGCCGTCACGTCGGCGTACTCCGGTAACAGCCCACTCTCACGGGCGGCCGAGAGGCCCGGTGCGGCCGTGTCCTTCTCGGAGAGTTCGTAGTCGAGCGGCGTGCCGTCGCGGGCAGCCGTCGGCCACTCGATGCCGAGTTCCGGATCGAGCGGGTTGATGCCGTGCTCGGCGCCCGGGTTGTATCCGGTCGAGCAGAGGTAGGTGACGGTGGAACCGTCGGCGAGGGAACAGAATGCGTGGCCGAGCCCCTCGGACAGGTACACCGCGCGACGGTCCACGTCGTCGAGCAGCACGGTGTCGTAGGTGCCGAACGTCGGTGACCCGACCCGGATGTCGACGATGACGTCGAGGATGGCACCGGACGCACACGTGACATATTTGGCCTGCCCGGGCGGGACGTCGGCGAAATGGACGCCGCGCAGCACGCCGGCCGCCGACACCGAGAGGTTCACCTGCGCGAGGTCGAGCCGGTGACCGATCGCCTCCTCGAGCAGATCGCCCTTGAACACCTCCGCGAACAGCCCGCGGGCATCGCCGTGCTGGACGGGTGTGAGTTCCCATGCACCGTCGATGGACAGTGGTCGCAGCTTCATTCAGAATCCCTTTCCACGGTCCAGCAGTTCGAGCAGGTAATTGCCGTAACCCGACTTGCGGAGCTTCTCCGCACGCGCACGCAGATCCTCGTCGTCGATGAATCCCCGCCGCCAGGCGATCTCCTCGGGCACCGCGATCTTGAGGCCCTGCCGCTGCTCGACGGTGCGGACGAAGTTGCCGGCGTCGAGGAGCGAGTCGAATGTGCCGGTATCGAGCCACGCGGTCCCGCGCGGCAGCACCTTCACCGCGAGCTTTCCGCGATCGAGGTAGTGCGCGTTGATGTCGGTGATCTCGTATTCGCCACGGGCACTGGGTTTCAGGTCACGGGCGATCTCCACGACATCGTTGTCGTAGAAGTACAGTCCGGGCACCGCATAGTTGGACCGGGGATGTTCGGGTTTCTCCTGCAGGGCGACCGCTCGGCCGTCAGAGTCGAAGTCGACGACGCCGTACGCGGCGGGGTCGGCCACCCAGTAGGCGAAAATCGCTCCGCCGTCGACATTCTCGAAGCCCTGCAGCTGGCTGCCGAGACCTGGTCCGTAGAAGATGTTGTCGCCCAGCACGAGTGCCACCGAGTCGTCGCCGATGTGATCGGCGCCGAGGATGAAGGCCTGAGCGAGCCCGTCCGGCGACGGCTGGGTGACATAGCTGATGGAGATGCCGAACTGCTCGCCATTGCCGAGCAACCCGTGGAACGCGTCGCTGTCCTGCGGGGTGGTGATGATGAGGATGTCGCGGATACCGGCCAGCATGAGAGTCGAGAGCGGGTAGTAGATCATCGGCTTGTCGTAGACGGGCACCAACTGCTTGCTGACGCCCTGCGTGATCGGGTGCAGACGGGTCCCGGTACCGCCGGCGAGAATGATTCCGCGCATGACCCTCAGACTAGGCGACGGTAGGCTGATCGGCGTCAGCGAAAGGGGTAGTCCATGCGGGTTCTGGTCACCGGGGGTGCCGGTTTCATCGGCGCCAATTTCGTGCTGCGGACCCTCGAGCAGCGCCCCGACGTCGAGATCACGGTGCTCGACAAGCTGACCTACGCCGCCAACCCGGCCACCCTGGCGTCGGTGTCCGATCGCATCGACCTCGTCAAGGGCGACATCGCCGACGCCGACCTCGTCGACGACCTGGTGGCGGCCACCGATCTGGTGGTGCATTTCGCCGCCGAATCCCACAACGACAACTCACTGGCCGACCCGTCGGCATTCGTGCAGACCAACCTGGTCGGCACCTACAGCCTGCTCGAGGCGGTCCGCCGTCATGGCGTGCGGTATCACCACATCAGCACCGACGAGGTCTACGGCGATCTCGACCTCGACGATCCGGCCCGGTTCACCGAGGCCACCGCCTACAACCCGTCGAGTCCCTACAGTTCCACCAAGGCGGGCAGCGATCTGCTGGTGCGCGCGTGGGTCCGGTCGTTCGGGCTGGCCGCGACGATCTCCAACTGCTCGAACAACTACGGCCCGTATCAGCACATCGAGAAGTTCATCCCCCGCCAGATCACCAACGTGCTCTCGGGCGTGCGTCCCAAGCTCTATGGCGACGGCCTCAACGTGCGCGACTGGATTCACGTCGACGACCACAACGACGCCGTCTGGACCATCATCGACAAGGGTGAGATCGGCGAGACCTACCTGATCGGCGCCGACGGCGAGGTGAACAACCGCACCGTCGTGGAGACCGTCCTGGAACTGCTCGGACAACCCGCCGACGCATTCGACTTCGTCACCGATCGCCCCGGCCACGACCGCCGCTATGCCATCGACTCCACCCGCCTGCGTACCGAACTCGGCTGGCGCCCACAGTATGTGGACTTCTCAGCGGGCATCTCCGCCACCATCGACTGGTACCGCGACCACACCGACTGGTGGCAGCCGGACAAACAGGCCGTCGAACAGGGCTACGCCGCCACCGAGAAGGTCATCCGCTAGACACGTCCCAGGCATCCAGCGGCACCACCCGATCGAGGAAGTCGACCTGATCGGCAACGATCTCCTCGAAGGCGTCCCCGACATAGATGTCGAAATGGCCTTCCGGGTAACGGATCAGCCGTGTGGTCGGACCGCGACGGGCGTAACGCACCGTCGGACGGGGCGGCGCGACAGTGTCGTCGTCGCACACGCAGACCAGCACCGGGCAGGTGATCCGCTGCAGCGATCTCCCCGGGTGGTGCAGCGGGATCGCGAGCCCGACCCGGGCGGCGACCTCGTTGCTGAACGGATGGCCCTCCGGGACCAGCGGAAGGTAACCGGGGATCACATCCGGTGCCGTCATCAATGCGGCGTCGCCTGCCTCCCCCGCCAGCCCGACCGTCACGGGCGCACGACCGAGCACCGACCCCGCCAGATCCATGACACCGCGGGCGGTCACCTTGATCGCCGAGATGGGATGCAGAGCCAGCGTCGACGCGATACCGCTGGTGAACGGGCATTGCGCGATGACCGCGGCCACGTCGCCGTCCCGGGCGCCGGCCGCCATCGCATGGCCACCGCCGAACGACGTGCCCCACAGGACCACGCGCCGACCGTCGACATCGGGGATCGAGCGTGCATGGGCGATCGCCGCAGCCCAGTCGGCCAGCTGGCGACGGATCGACAACAGTTGCCGCGGCGAACCGTCGCTGGCACCGAAGTGGCGGTAGTCGAACACGAGACATGCGTACCCGGCGTCGGTGAACCGTTCGGCAAACGCGTCGAGTCGCATCTCCTTGACCGCCCCGAGCCCGTGCGCCATCACGATGACCGGTGCAGGCGTCGCCGCGTCGGGCAGGTACAACCATCCCCGGCAGAGATCCCCCGCGCCGCCCGATCTGAATTCCACGTCTCGCCGCGACACAACGCCGACGGTATCCCGAGACGATGAGGGCGACAACACAGCATCCCCGGAGCGAACGCCCAGGCCGATTGCATACCGTGGTGCCATGCGCGTACTCGTCAGCGGCGGCGCCGGCTACATCGGCTCGCACACGGTCATCCGTCTCGTCGAGGCAGGCCACGATGTGGTCGTCGTCGACGACTTCAGCAATGCCAAGCCCACCGTCGTCGGCAGGCTGGAGGCCCTCACCGGCACATCGGTCCCGGTCCATTCCTTCGACCTCACCGACGTCGACAAGACCGAGCATCTGTTCGCCCACGAGACGATCGACGCGGTCATCCACTTCGCCGGCTTCAAGGCGGTCGGCGAGTCGGTGGCCAAGCCGCTCGACTACTACCAGAACAACCTCGACAGCACGTTCTCACTGCTACGCGCCATGCGACGACATGATGTGCGGACGCTGGTGTTCTCGTCGTCGGCCACCGTGTACGGCGCCGAGCCGCAACTCCCGATGACCGAGGACCTGCCGACGTCGGCGACCAACCCGTACGGCTGGACCAAGGTGATGATCGAGCAGGTCCTCACCGACGTCGCCGCGAGCGACGACCGCTGGCGGATCGCCGCGCTGCGCTACTTCAACCCGGTCGGTGCACACGTCAGCGGCGACATCGGGGAGGACCCGAGCGGCATCCCCAACAATCTGATGCCGTTCGTCGCGCAGGTCGCTGTGGGACGCCGGGTGAAACTGTCGGTGTTCGGAGACGACTACGACACCCCCGACGGCACGGGCGTCCGCGACTACATCCACGTCGATGATCTCGCCGCCGGGCACGTCGCCGCACTGGATCGCATCAGCGCGGGCACCACGCCGATGTCGATCTGGAACCTCGGTACCGGGCAGGGTGTTTCGGTCCTCGAGGTGATCAAGGCCTTCGAACGCGCGAGCGGCAGGCCGATCCCGTACGAGATCGCACCCCGGCGCGCAGGCGACATCGCCGCGTCGTACGCCGATCCGACGAGGGCCAACGCCGAGCTGGGCTGGTACGCCACCAAGACCATCGACGACATGTGCGCCGACACCTGGCGCTGGCAGTCGAAGAACCCGAACGGTTACCCGGACGCCTGACCGGCGCCCGCGAACACCGAGTCGTTCACGCGGTAGATCGTCACGTTGCCGCGGCGGAAGACCGGCGTCAGACCCGGCGCACCGTGCTCACGCAACGCCAAGAACGGGTCGCCCTGCACACCGTGTTCGGGGTCGGGCACGCCGTTCTGGAACGGCCAGTAACTGGGCGGACTGTCGATCAGGTAATGCACGTTCATGTCCCGCACGATCTGGTCGACATGCGGGTCGGCACCGATCTGGGACACACCCCAGTACAGGTCACGCTGGCGCTGGGAGAAGTCGTTGGCGCGGTAGAACGGGAACATCGGCGTGACACCGGTGACCGGATAGATCCAGCCGGTGCCCTGGTCGAGGTTGTTCATGACCAGCGTGTCGCGGATTCCGGGTTGCCGTTCGAGCCAGTGATACGCCACGAGGTCGTCGGGCCCGACGTACTTGCCATCCCGCTGCTTCGACGCGATCTGCGCGTCCGATGGATATCGCCACACCCCGGCTCCGGCGACGACCAGCAACAACACCGCCACCGCGGCCGGCGCCACCCAGCGGCCCGATCGCGGCCGCACCGACGTCGGTTCGGGCGCGACGCGCCGCGACACCAGCCCGGCCACCCCGAGCGCGATCGCACCCAATGCGATCCCGGCCGCGGCCGCCGAGAGCATCGCGACCACAAAGGTCAACCGGTGCGGCGAGTTGTAGAAGTAGCCGCCGATGGCGCCGAGCGGATAGGTCAGCGGGCCGAGGGCGACCACCGAGTTGGCGGTCACCAGAACGAAGACCAGCCAGGCGGCGAGTCCGGCCCAGCACCGCATCCACACCAGCACGCCGAGTCCGATCAGTGTGAGGACGATCAGACCCCAGATCGGGTAGTGATCCTGCAGCGGGATGGTGCCGTTGAACGCCGCCTGCCCGAGCGCGTTGAACACGCTGACGTGTTCCTCGCGGAAGTCGAAGAAGGGCAGTTCGTTGGTGTCGGACACCTTGATCGTCCCGGCCACCACGGGAGCGATGCCCACCAACGTCACCAGGCCGGTCGACACCAAGGTCGTCAGGTCGGCCAACCGCCCGTACGCGGGTCGCCACAGTCCTTCACAGAGCCACCACAGCGCGACGAGGACGACGGTCAGGATGAGACCGGACGGATGGGTCGCGGTGACCCCGGCGAGAGCGAGGGCGGCCGGCAGCACCCGCCGACGGTCACGGACCGCACTGATGATCAGGATGGCGGCGACCGGCGCGATCGACACCCCGACCGCATTCGGCACCGAGGTCAACTGGATCTCGACGTAGGGCAGCGACGGGAACAGCGCCGAGACCGCGGCCGCGGTGCCGGCGAGCACCGCCGATCGGTTCGTGTCGAAGCGATGGCGGGCCAGCCAGTACGCGAGGGAAGCGACCCCGAACGGCACCGTGATGGCGAGCGCCGCAGGCGAATACGTGTTGTAGAGCTCGACCGGGTCGGCACCGGTCAGCGGGAAGAGCACGGCGCCGAGGGCATGCCAGGTGTTCGGGTAGTAGTTGAAGCCGTGGGTGTCGTAGTTCATCAGCTCGCCCATGCGCAGCGCCGACCCGACCCCGGTCTCGTGGATCCACCGCAGCGAACTCGCATGCCACAGGGAGTCCCACACCTGCGAGATGTTGCCCAGCCCGGCGAACGCGGTCTTGACGAGCGGACGGATACAGGTGATCGCGATGATCGCCCCGCCGATCACGGCACCGCCGATCAGCGGCAGCGTCGCGCGACGGGTCAGCGGCGGGTCGTCGTCGGACGACTCGGCCGGTGCCAGACCACGTAGTCGTCGGGTGCCGAGGAGCGCCGCGTACGCCCAGCCGACGAGCAGGGTGATCACCAGCGCCACCAGGGCCGTCACCGCGTTCCATTCGAACCCGATGGCCGAGTAGACGACGGTGAAGAGGCTGACGATCGCGAAGGTGATCGGCGGACCTGCCGCGATCGCGACCGGCCACGGCAACGTCATCCGACGTCCGACCAGCGCCCCGGGCACCACCAGCACAAGTGCTGTCACGACGGTGACCCACGCGCCCAGCAACATCGCCCGCAACCTCCCGTGCCCGAAGAACCACGATGAGGTTACCGGTCGGTGTATGAAGTGGGTTCCGGCGGATCAGCTCGTCGCGACGTCACGTGCCCGATCGGCGCGGTGCGCGAGAGCGACGATCACCAGGCAGGCCACCGCCGCCACCATCCCGACGCCGAACATCATCGGGTAGGTGACCGACCCGAAGGTCTGCGATGTCCACGCGAGCACGGCCGGCACGGCGAAGCCGAGATAGGTGACGCCGTAGAACACCGCCGTGAGTCCGGCGAGGTTGTCGGGACCGGCGATCCGCTGGACCTCCAGGAGTCCGGAGATCATCGCCATGCCGTACCCGCAACCCAGCACTGCGGCGGCCAGGAGCGAGAGCCAGATCGTCAGCATCGCCGCGGCGGCCGCGGCCAGTGCCATGCCGACGGCGAGCACGATCAGGGCGAGAACCACGCCGCGCACCCCGTGCGGGTCGTCGATGCGGCGGCCCACGGACTGGATACCGAAACCGGCCGCGAGTCCCAGCACGCAACACAGCGCTGCGAAGGCGATCGGCGCACCGGAGGTGTGCGCGGTCATCAGCGCCGGGATCACCGCATACGCCGACGCGCACGCGCCGAACACCCAGGGCGCGACGGGCAGCACCACGAACAGGAATCGGCGGTTGGCGATCCCGAGGATCTTCAGGTCGTCGAGCAGTCGGCCCGGGTGTTCCTGGCGGGGGCGGGTCTCCGGACTGCCCGACAACCACAGCAGGGCCGCGACGGCGACCGCGATGTTGACCGCGTACGGCGTGACCGTCGGCCACGGCCCCCACTGGGCCAGCACACCCGCGAGCCCAGCGCCCACACCGAATCCCGCCGTGAGACTCATGGCCGCCCGGCGTGCGCCTGCCGGCGCACCCGATCCGTCGCGGGCACTGATCTCGGCGATCCAACTGCCGCCGACCGCCATCGACAGGCCGAGCGCCACGCCGCTGGCCACCCGCCCGACACTCAGCAGCGCGAACGAGTGCGGTCCGAGTGCCAGCAACACCGAGCCCAGCGCGGCAAAGATCGGCGCAGGCAACATCAGCGGCCGACGACCGAGCCGGTCCGAGAGCGGGCCACCGATCACCAGGGCCGGCACGATCCCGAGCACGTAGGTGAACAGCAGGCTGTCCACCGCGACGTCGGACAGGCCCCCGTTCTGCCGGTACATCACCAGCAGCGGCGTGAACTCGTTGCCGCCCCACGCCGCGGCGAACACTGCCGCGGAGACTGCCATCCAGCGACCGCTTCTGATCGCCGTCGCGGTGGTCTGGCGGTCGATGGCATCGACACTCATGAGCGTTCCCCCGGCCTGATGTCGTGGACGGCCGCGAGATGCGCGGCCAGGGCGGTCGCAAAGGCCTCGGCGTCACCCGCTTCGATGGCGGCCAGCAGTTCGCCGTGGTCGGACAGGATCCGGGCGGCGACGCCCGTGTCCCGGTGCACGCTCGCGGTGGTCATCCGGCGGTGCCGTTCACCGAGGCCCACGAAGAAGTCGGCGAGCAACGGATTGTCGCCCGCGGTCACGATGAGCTGGTGGAACTCGGCGTCGAGCCGGGAGAACTCGGCGATGTCGGCCGGGTCCGCCGCGCGGTGGGCGACGAGATTCTCCGCGAGCCGTGCCGTGAGCGAACCGCGAACGGAGTGATCTCCGACGACCGACCGCACAGCGTGTCCCTCGAGCAGGGTTCGCGCCTCCACCACGTCGCGCGCTTCACGCTCCCCGATGGGCACCACGAGCGCGCCGCGCTTGGGGTAGAGACGCATCCATCCCTCGGCCTCCAGACGCAGGAACGCCTCGCGGACCGGAGTGCGGCTCACCGCACAGCGAGAGGCCACATCGCCCTCGCTGATGAGCTCACCGCCGACGATCTCGTTTGTGAGAATTTGACCCTTGACCTCGCGATATACGCGCTCAGCAGCCGATTCAGGGGTGGCACTCAACATAGACACAAGTTGTATCTTACCGGCCCGAGCGATCATTCGGGGGGCACCTTGATCCGGTCGTCGAGACGGTGGGACACTGAGCGGGTTCCGCGCCCAGGTTGTTGCGTTATCCGGACGCGGCGGTCGCGGCATCTGATGGTCACACCGGCCAGATGCAGTCGAGACCGACGAGGATATTCGGGCGCCCCGCCGATGTGGCGCCACCGTCTACCCGCCTCATCGATGACGCGGGTTACGCAGGAGGAACAGTGGCCAGCACGGCAGACAACGTCCCGACCGACCGGCAGACCGGAGCGCCGTTCAACGAGCCGTCGATCGACGATGTGCCCATCACCGACGAAGAGATCTTCATGGCTCACGTCGGGGGCAAACTCTCGGTGGAGTTGCGGTCCCCGATCGACACCCAGCGGGATCTGTCGATCGCCTACACGCCCGGCGTGGCGCAGGTGTCACGGGCCATCGACAACGAGGCCCACCTGGTGAACAAATACACCTGGACCGACCGGCTCGTCGCGGTGGTCAGCGACGGCACCGCAGTACTCGGGCTCGGCGACATCGGCCCGCGCGCCTCGCTGCCGGTGATGGAGGGCAAATCCGCCCTCTTCCGCACCTTCGCGGGCCTGAACTCGATCCCGATCGTGCTGGACACCAAGGACCCCGACGAGATCGTCGAGACCCTGATCCGTCTGCGGCCGAGCTTCGGCGCGGTCAACCTCGAGGACATCTCCGCGCCGCGCTGCTTCGAGATCGAACGGCGCGTCATCGAGGCCCTCGATTGCCCGGTCATGCACGACGACCAGCACGGCACCGCGATCGTGGTACTCGCCGCCCTCAAGGGTGCGATGGCCCAGCAGAACCGCGATCTCCGCGACCTCAAGGTGGTCATCTCCGGCGCCGGCGCCGCGGGCGTGGCCTGCGCGAACATCCTCGACCACGCGGGCGTCACCGACGTCGTGGTGCTGGATTCCAAGGGCATTGTCAGCTTCCACCGCGACGACCTGAACGAGATCAAGCAGGAACTCGCCGAGCGCACCAACCCGCGCAGCCTCGGCGGTGGCCCCGCGGAGGCATTGGCGGGTGCCGACGTCTTCCTCGGCGTCTCGGCGGGCAAGATCGATGAATCCCTGATCGCCTCGATGGCCGAGAACGCGATCGTGTTCGCGCTCTCGAACCCGGACCCGGAGATCCATCCCGCCGTGGCCGCGAAGCATGCCGCGATCGTCGCGACCGGTCGCAGCGACTTCCCGAATCAGATCAACAACGTGCTCGCCTTCCCGGGCGTGTTCGCGGGTGCGCTCGACGCCGGCGCACGACGTATCACCGAACGCATGAAACTTGCTGCGGCAGAAGCGATCTTCTCGGTCGCCGCGGACGACATCCGCCCCGACCGGATCGTCCCGAGCCCGCTCGATCAGCGGGTCGCACCGGCCGTCGCGGCGGCAGTCGCCGAGGCCGCGAAGGCCGAAGGTGTCGCCTGAGCCGACCTTTTCGTAGCAGTAATACGCGGTGAGCGCATATTACTGCTACGGAATCAGCGTCAGTCGCGGTTCTGCCAGGTGCACAGGCAGATCTCGTTGCCCTCCGGATCGGCGAGCACCCACCACTCGGGGGCGAACTCATCGGTGACGAGCGACCCGCCCGCGTCGACGGCGGCCGCCATGCGGTCCTCGACGACGTCGTGCGGGACCCAGAGGTCGACGTGGACGCGATTGCGTTGCGGTCGCGGCCCGTCCATCTGCTGGAACCAGACTCCCGGCAGGATGCCCGCCGGGTCGGCGAGGTCGACCGACGTCTCCTCGGGTTCGTCCCGGTATCCGAGGACCGCCTTCCAGAACGGCCTGATCGTGGCGATGTCGAGTGCGTCGATGCCCAGTTCGAAGCGGGCGGGCGGCGCAGGCAGCGACTCGAGGTCGAGGTCGGCGGCGATCGCGGAGATCGTGTTCGCCAATGCGACGTCTGCCTCGGTGAGCGCGTTCGCACTATGCGTCGTCAAGGCGAGATGAACTGAGCCATAACGCAACTCGATGTCTGGATGATGCTGCACCGCCTCGGCGGCGTCGATGATCTTGGCGACGAACTCACCGCCCTTGACCATGCCGCCGGTCTTGTATGCGGCGTAGAGGGTGTCGGCGAGCACCCGCCACGGGTCGGAGATCGCCTCGGTTGCGGCCGCGGCACTGACTGGGGTTCCACTGGATCCGGTCATGTCTCCGACACTACGACCGGTTCGCGCTCCTGGGTACCCTGGTGGCTGTGCTCCTTCCCGCCGCAACGGCGCACGGCGTGGCAGACGGCTCCATCGACCTGGCCTTTCGTCGATGGAAAGTCCCGCGTGTCACGGTCGGGTCAACGTTTGTCAGCTCGGCAGGCGTCGTCGAGATCGTGTCGGTGGCGCAGATCCGCGCGGACGACATCTCCGACGACGACGCCCGGCGCGCCGGCTTCGATTCGCCTGCGAAGGCCATCGCGAAACTGCGAGCGAATGACGATCCGATCTTCCGCGTCGGTCTGCGATGGGCGGGGCCCGATCCGCGCATCGCGTTACGCGAGGACGACGCCCTGTCCGACGACGACATCGACGATCTGCTGACCCGACTGGCCCGGCTCGACGCGCGGTCGTCGTATGGGCCGTGGACACGCGCGACCCTGGACGTCATCGCACGCCGGCCCGCCGTCGTCTCGACCGAATTGGCTGCCGAATTGGGCAGGGAGCGGCCTGATTTCAAGCTCGACGTGCGAAAGCTGAAGAAGCTCGGCCTGACCCACAGCCTCGACGTCGGATACGAGTTGTCGCCGCGGGGTCGGGCGCTGCTGGACCGCCTCGACACAAAACACGTGCGCGGGCGCTAGTCGGCGCATAATCGACACATGCCCAGCCCGCCTCCGGCTCGCCATCTGCTGCGGGCCAAGGACCTCGTCGACGCCCGCTTCGCCGAGCCGCTGACCGTCAACGAGATGGCCTCGGCGGCCGGTCTGTCGCGGGCACACTTCACACGTGCCTTCGCCGCGACGTTCGGAGAATCTCCGCACGCGTACCTCCAGACCCGTCGGCTCGAGCGCGCGGCCGCCATGCTGCGCAACACCGACCGTTCGGTGGCCGACATCTGCATGTCGGTCGGGTTGTCGAGCGTCGGATCCTTCACGACCAGCTTCACGAAGGCCTTCGGCAAAACGCCCACCGCCTATCGGTCATCGTTCCCGCCCGCGAAGGCCTATGTCCCGGTGCCCACCTGTGTGATGCGCATCTACGGCCGACCGGCACCGACGACGCGCAGACCGAAGACAGCACACGGGAAGAAGACCCCGGACGTCGCCGGCTCATAACGTGAGGATCACCCAACACCACCAGATCCACGAGAACCCCGACAAGGAACGGTGATCATCATGATTCGTGTTGCCAGCGCCCAACTTTGGGTGCACGACCAAGATCAGGCGCTCGATTTCTGGACACGCAGAGTGGGCATGGAGATCCGACAGGACGTCAGCTTCGAGGAAATGGGCGACTTTCGATGGCTCACCGTCGGACCGCCCGGGCAGGACGACGTCTCCATCGTGCTGATGGCCATCCCCGGTCCGCCGATGATCGACGCGGGTACGCGGGAGGAGATCGCCGCGCTCACCGCCAAGGGATTCGCCGGCACCGTCTTCCTCACCACCGAGGACTGCCAGGCCTCGTACGAGGAACTCGCTGCGCGGGGCGTCGAGTTCACCGAGACGCCGGAACAGCGGCCATATGGGATCGACGCGGGTTTCCGTGATCCGTCGGGCAACAGTGTCCGGCTCACCCAACTCGCACCGGATCTGGCCACCGCCTGATCTGCCGCACCGATGAGGGCCGCCGGGGCAGAATGACCACATGCAGCGCACGCTCAAGCGGTTCGGACTGTTCGGCGGCCTCGCGGTCATCGCGACGGCTCTCACGACCGTCGTCGGAGGGAACGCGTCGGCGGCACCGTTCCCGGTGACCACCGACGTCAATCAGGCCGTCGCCACCGGTTTCACCAGGCCTGCCACCACGTCGCCGGCCGGCTCCAATCGCTTCGATTGCCATGATCGTTCGGGGCGCGACCCGGTGATCCTCCTGCACGGCACGGCACTGAATCAGGACGCCAACCTCGCTTATCTGGCGCCGACTCTGGCGAATGCCGGGTACTGCGTGTTCAGCATGACCTACGGCCTGACGAGCTGGAGCGGCAACGTCGGCGGGCTGGGCGACAAGAACCGGTCCGCCCGACAGGTCGCCGCGCTCGTCGACCGTGTGCTGGCGGCGACACACGCCCGCCGGGTCGACTTCGTCGGGCACTCGCAGGGCGGCGCGATCGCGCAACTCGTCAGTCAGCTGCCGGGGCGGGCAGCACAGATCGACACCATCATCGGCCTGTCCGCCCCGAACCGTGGCTTCTCCCGGACCAGCAACATCACCGACCGCCTGCCCGCCGCGGCCCGCCAACCCGGCGAGAACGATTGGGGACCGCGCCACCCGAACATCCGCTATCTCAACCTGGCGACCATTCACGACGAGATCGTCACGCCGTGGCAGAACTCGCTGATGACCCCGGGACCGAACGTCACCAACACCCGCGTGCAGGACGTGTGCCCGAAATCCGAGATAGGGCATCTCGGGATGGCCTTCTCCCCCACCGTCGCGGCGCTGGTCCGCAACGGCCTCGATCCGGCGCACCGCGTCACGGTGCCGTGTGGGGAGGACTATCCGGGTTGATCCGCAGGCGGGTCGTTTTACCTCAGGGCTGTCCGATGCGAGTCCATCCCGGGGACTGCTCGAGCGTTGGCTGGAAGGCCGGGTCAGGGAATCCGTTGGGATACATGCGTTGCAGAGGCTTGTCCGGCGCGACCGCACCCGGGTAGTTGCTCTGCGCCCACCGACCACAGTCGGTATCCGATTTCCATGGCGCGTCAAAGCCCCGCTCCACAAGTCCCCAGCCGTGGAACACGTCCCAATTCGGCGCTCGCGCCGGGCCGATGTCGACCTTTGCCGGCCACTTCGATGGCTCACCGTTACGTCGAACCACCACGTACCACGATGCCGCAGGTTGCATGTATGTGCGCTGACTCTCGCCCGGTTTATCACTCGAGGCACTCGATGCCCCACCCGCGCTGACGCGGTCCTTCAGATAGAGCCCCCCACGATCGTCACAGATCGATGCGCGAAACTCGTCGCCCAATACAGATACCGACCTGAGCAACAACCGTCGCGTACCTCCCCACAAGTGATCTCGCTCAGGCGTGATCTCAGCTATGTTGTGCCCACTGGCTGCCTGAAAATCAACGAAACCAGGAAAGGCCGCCGACGCTCGGCTCCATTCCGCGATGAACTGCGACTCGAAATACGCCCGCACCAGAGTGCCCTGCGTATCAGCAAGATCCAGCCCGGGCGCAGCCTGCCACACTGTCGTCATCGAACCGAATCCGTGTGGAAAAGTGTAGCCCGCCAACGGATCAGAAGATTCCGACGAAGATGGCGCAGATGCTTCGTCCACACCACCAGTGCCACATGCCGCCAACAAGACCGCTGCTGACAGCAAAACTTGAATCAGCTTCTTCACTTGTCACCCAAAAGATCTTGCTTGTAAGCATTGTAGTCGATAGCATCATTGTCATTTCCGGCACTCGACAGGTACACCGAGTCGTAGTCGCCCAGTTCGTGCCCTCCCGCCCTGAGTTGCTCGTTCAGGTAGACCGTCAGCTGATCACTACCGATAGTCGACCCCTCCCCATGGTCTGGATTGTTCTGGTCGAGGATCACGTCCAACGACTTGAGCGAGCCGTCGGAATTGAACAGGGCTCTGTCCATCTCCATGTCGCCCGTCGGCCGTGGATGCGTCGCAGCCCATGTCGACCAATGTTGCTCCAAGAGAGTGTCATTCACTGACACGTGCGTCGGGATATTGCCCGAGTCCCCGGCCTCGTGCTGAGGCAAACTCGCCCAGTCGATACCGATACCGGCACCGAGCGAAAGTGCGCCGCCCACAACCGGAACGGCATCGAGTCCTGTGGTGACAATGTCTTTCGTATTGGACTTCAGGTTGTTCACCGTGTCGTCATCGATGTCGTTTCCGGGATTCTCGTCGTGCCAGTCGTCCAACTGGTCGGCCATCACACCGTCCCGCAACAGACTCTGCAACCACCCGTTACGCGCCGCGAGGTCGCCCGCGAACCCGCGCCCTTCGTTCAGTGCCAGCGGAACGTGCTCGGCGTTGTGCGCCTGCTGAATCCCGATGTCCCGGATGAGATTTGCCTGAGCATCGTCGCCCGATGAGATGACCCCGAACAGACGTCGCACCTGATCCTGCATCTCCCGGTCGTTGGCAATCTCCGGGCTGTCTCCCCCGAGGTGCAGCAGATGTCTGGTTGCTTCGTCGCCGAAACCGTAATTGGCAGGGTTGCCACCACCAAGGACATTCAAGTAAGGACGAGTGGCCTCTTCCAGAGACTTGGCCAATTCTGGATTCACATCACCCAACGACCCGGAATGGCCGCCGGACATGTCCATCAGAGATGTGAAATTCTTTGGATCGGTGTTGAAGTCGTACATGCCGCGGAATGCCTCCGCCGATAGACCGGCACGGTAGCTGTTCCCCTGATCGCCCGCGTAATCGTCGATCCAGTCCGTCAGGTGGCCGACCGTGGAGCCACGATCTTCCCAATGGAACCCGTACAAAGCCTGGAGGGTCCGGCTCGAGTCGTATCCCGCCGGCAGCCCTGCATCGGCATCGCCGTGGCCGGTCAAGATCGCGGTCGACGATTCGTGATTCAGCGCCCCAGCATTCAGCAGACTCCGCATGGTGTCGTCGTATCGGTCCTTGAAGGCCGCCGCCGGATCGTCGCTCACGTGCGGATGCGCCGGATCCTGAAGGCCGTTGGCTTCACCCCACATGCTGTGCTGTAGGAGTAGGTCCGACATTGTGGTCTGATACTGCGGGTTCGACCTTGCGAGATCTGCGAGGTCGGCCGATTTGAGTTCGAGCTGAGTGCCCAGCTTGGTGCCGGGTTGTGTCGTCGCGCCGTTGAACAGCTGACCGAGCGCAAATGAACGCGCAAAGTAGTTGGCGAACTGGTCGCTGCCCCGATCACCGGGAACGCGCTCGCCGACGATGTCCTTCATCCATCCGGGAAGCTCGTCGTATCCGCCCGAAGTGCCTCCGCCCGAGACTTTCTCGTTTCCGAGCGTGTTGATCCCGTTGGCGAACGCCGTACCGGCCGCCGGGTCATTCTTGTCGAGACCGTATCGAAGAGCGAGAGCGTCCTCCGGACTCAGACCGCCGAACATGTTGCGCAGGTAGGACACGACACCAGGTGGCACGTCGGCCGTCTTGCCGTCCATGAGTGCCTTTATCTGTTCGGGCGTTAGTTGAGCGTCCTTGAGATGTTGGCCGATCGTCCGCAGTTCCTCGGGCGTGTACCCGTCTTTCGCCATACCTGCGTCGCGTGCACCCATGGTCCCGTTGAGTGCCAAGGACGCGGGAGTCAGGGTCGTCAGCTGTCCGAGTTCGGATTGCAACGAACTCGCTACGCCTTGCACGGCGTGGAAGACCTCGTTTGCCTGCGCAACCAACCGCGTCCGCCACGACTCCATCGCTGCGGCGTCGCCGTCCTTCTCCTCTTCACCTTGCTTACGCTTCAACGTCCAAGTGGTGTCCCTGGTGGATGCGAGTTCGTAGCCCGCATCGAGAGCACCGTTCTGCAAAGCGTCGAGAGCGCTCTTCTGGTTGACGATGTTCGCGCAGCCCTGCTCGATGGCCGTCGCCACATCCTCGAAGTTGTCGGACAGATTGGTCAGCCATTTCTTCTCGGCCTCGGCGCGATCATCGGCAGACGCGCGGCTGTGACCGACCCAGCCGGTGGTGCGGTCGATGTCGGAGACCACCGCGTTGCGAATCGGACCTGATCTGGCCTCCAACGAGCCGGCAACCGACCGGAGGGACGCCGCGACGGGCAGCATCTGGTGAGGACGCCACATGGCGACGTCGGATCGAGCTGGTGTGGGCACGTGTCAATTCCCCGACGGTATGGACGGAGGTGGCACGTTGCCGGGATTCCACGGCTCGACGCTCGGTAGTTCACCCGCGTCCGAGAACCTGGTCGAGTTGAAGTCGTCGGTCGACTCGGTGACCGACTTCGCGGCCCGCACCAACGCGCCGAACGCCTCGACCTGGCCCCCGCAATTGCTCAACGACGTCGCCACCGTCTGGTCGGCGCGGGCAGCGATGGGTGTGATCGGCGACGCGCAGTTCGGCGTGTCCGGGATGGCCTCGCCGAGCACCGACATCTTGGTTCCGAGTTCGAGCTCGCGGATCTCAGCCGCCAAGCCATCGAGCTTCGCCGCCGCGGCCGACAGTTGCCCCGGCTCGACACTGAAGATTGCCATTGATCCCCCAACGCAGTCTGACCTGGGCACCTTATCAAGGAGCTACGCCCTCGCAGTCGGTCGTTTGACTGGTTTTGTCCTTGCCATCGGGGCTCGCTACACTCGTGTGCGCTGCCTTGCGCAGCACGCCGCCCTAGCTCAGTCGGTAGAGCAATTCACTCGTAATGAATAGGTCAGGGGTTCGATTCCCCTGGGCGGCTCCATTCCGGCGGTGAATGTCTTCTCGGCTCTACCGAACTGCCTGGTCAGCTCGCACCGCCCTCGCACCCGAGATTTCCGACATTCGAATGACCCAGACGTCCTTATAGTGGTGTCGGGACCACCGGTCGAGCGGCCGGGCGAGGTGGCAAGGAGAACACGATGTCGGACTTCATCAACAAGATCAAAGAGGAAGCGAAGGCTGTCTCCGCTGCGTTCGATCAGGAGCTCACCGTCCTCGAAGGCGTCGACGGCTATGACGCGCTCCGCGAGGAGGACGAGGAATCCGGTGACACCGCCGGAGATGACGGCGGCACCGACGGCGAGAGCGCGTCCGACGACACCGAGGGCGGCGGATCGGCGACGGAGAAGTGACCGCCGGCCGCCGCTGTCCCAGATGACACGACAGCGGTCGGCCGAGGTCGTCCTCGACGCGACGATGCGCACAGGTGCCATCCGGGACAGAAAGTCATCGCATGGTGCAACGCCGGCTCCCTGACATCCCCGCCCTCGACGTCGTGGTGACCGTCGCCCGGCTCGGCAGCATGGGCGCCGCCGCGCGGGACCTGGGCATCAGCCAGCAGGCGGTGAGTGCCCGGGTCCGCGGGGTCGAACGCGAGCTGGGTGTGGAGATCTTCATCCGGTCGGCCGGCGGCGTCGACGTCACCGCGAACGGCATGGCTGTGTTGGAGTGGGCGAACGCGCTCGTCGAGCGGGCGACCCAGTTCATGGCCGGCGTCGACGCGCTGGTCGGCGCCCGGCACGCGACGTTGGTGGTCGCGGCGTCGAAGACGGTCTCCGAGTACCTGGTACCACTCTGGATCAGCACGCTCGCCCACCGCAGCGACGTCAAGATCTCGGTGCGACCGATGAACTCGACCGAGGTCATCGAGACCGTCCACGCCGGCAAAGCCGACCTCGGATTCATCGAGAGCCCCGGCGCGGCAGGCGATCTCGACAGCGCCGTGGTCGCCCGCGACGAACTCGTGGTGGTCGCGGCGCCCGGCCATCCATGGGCAGACGGGCGGAGCGTCCACCTCGACGAGCTCGCGGCCACACCACTCATCCAACGCGAACCCGGATCCGGCACCCGCGTCACCTTCGAAGCCGCACTGCGTGATTCGGGCGTCACGCCTGCCGATCCCCTCATCGAACTCCGCTCGGTCACCGCGATCCGGTCGTCGGTGCTGACGTCTCCGGGCGCTGCGGTCCTGTCACGTCTCTCCGTCGATGACGACATCGCCGCGGGACGCCTGGTCCGCGTCGACGTGGCAGGCCTTCGGATGGTGCGTCCCCTGCGCGCGGTGTGGACCCCCCACATCTCGCTGCGCGGTCCGGCCCGCGACCTGCTCGACATCGCGATGCAGGTCGGCGCGGCGGGGCCACCGGTCAGCGCCTGAAATCACCTGCCCGAGTTCATCGCCAGACCGATCTTGGCCACCATCGCGTCGACCGCGAACTTCGGCTTCACGTTCACATCGAGGGCGGTCCGGCAGTCCAGGACGGCCTCGACGCACCGCAGGAGACGCTCAGGCGACGCGTAGTGCGCCATCCCACCGACCAGATCCGCCTTGTCCGGATGCATCGCGGTCACCGAGGCACCGACCGAGACCACCAACGCATCGCGGAAGAGTGCGGCGAGATCGACCAGGGCGCGGTCGAGCATGTCACGAGAGACCCGGGTGGCCCGCGACTTCTGCCGCCGCTCCAGCTCTTTCAACGCACCGGCGCTCCCGCGGGGCGGCCGGGCGGTGCCCTTGCCGGTGCCGCCCGCGCCGAGGGCCGTCCGCATCTCCTCGGTCTCGGGTTCATCGAGTTCGGCACTGATGGCCTTGGCGGCCTCCTCCGCGGACTTCACCAACGACTCGGCCGCGGCGTACGCCGTCGAATCCCGGGTGGCGGCCCGCGCGAGCCCGAGGGCCTTCTCGCGCTGCGCCCGAGCGTCGTCGTCGGTGGCCAGCCGTCGGGCCCGGCCGACGTGGCCTCCGCAGACGCCGGCCGCCCAGGCCGCCCGCTCCGGTTCGATGCCATCGCGATCGACCAGGACCCGCTCGATGTCGGCCACCCCCGGCGTCGTGAGTGCGACATGTCGGCACCGCGACCGCAGGGTGACCGAGATGTCCTCCGGATCCACCGACGGCGCGCACAGTAGGAAGACCGTCCGGGACGCCGGCTCCTCGACCGCTTTCAGGAGAGCGTTCGCCGCCTGCTCGGTGAGCCGATCGGCGTCCTCGACGATCACGATCTGCCACCGGCCGGTGCCCGGGCGCCGCGCCGCGGCCTGCACCACGTCACGCGCCTCGTGCACCGACAGACTCAACCCCTGGGGGACGACGTGCCGGATGTCGGCGTGGGTCTGCGCCATCGCGGTGACGCAGGCGCGACATTCACCGCAACCGACCTCGTCCTCGGCGTGGCACTGCAGCGCTGCTGCGAAACACGTCGCGGCCACCGAACGCCCGCTGCCGGGCGGGCCGGTGAACAGCCATGCGTGGGTCATCGCCGCCCGGGACCGACTCGCGAATCGGTCGTCGTCCGGTTGGGCGGCGGCGGAATCGCCCTCGTCGAGTCGCGCCGCCACGCCACGGGCGGCGTGGGCCGCTGCCTGCAGTTCCTCGGCCACCGCGACCTGGCCGATCAAACGGCTGAAGACATTCGTCACACCGCCACCCTAATGTGCTGCTCAGACACCTCCCACCGACCTGCGTGTGTTTAACAATTGCAAGCAGACAGCTACCGTTGTTACGTGATTGAACGGCGGTCTCGGTGGTCAAAGGGCCTGCATCTGGCCCGATGGCTCGTGCACACACCGTGGCCGATCCTTGCCCTCGACATGTTGAGGGCCAACGTGGTGGGCGCCCTGTTCACCTTCGCGTTCCTCCGATTCGGGATGCCGATGGAGGACTCCATCCGTCTCGACGAGATCACCGCGCTCAATCAGATCATCTTCGCCGTCTACCTCGTCGGCGCGATGCTGGTCGGCGCGTTCCTGAGCATCCAATTGTCGTTGCCGGTGCTGGTGTGGCATCGGCGGCGTACGCGCCTGGACAACGAGAACGCGCGACGGCGTGCGCTCAAACTCCCGTACCTGTTGTCGGTGGTCAATGCCGGCCTGTGGCTGGTCGGCGGAGTGCTGTTCACCCTGGTCAACTTCGCGGTCTCCCACAAGGACGCCTTCATCGTGGGCATGGCCAGCGCCATCGGCGCCCTGGTGACATGCGTGCTGTCGTACATGCAGGCCGAGAAGGTGCTGCGACCCATCACCGTTGCCGCGATGGCGAACGAGCCCGACGTGGCGGTTGCGCCGAGCGTGACCACCCGCATCGCGGTGTTCTGGGTGATCAGCGTCGTCGCACCGCTGGCGGTCATCATCGGACTGATCACCCTGCAACGACTCGGCTGGATCGCAACCGATCCGGCCGGGTTGCAACGACCGATCCTGTGGATGTCGGGAGCGGCCCTCGCGTTCAGCGTCATCGCTATCGTCCGTGTGGTCGCCGCGATCAACGATCCGATCAAACAGTTGCGCCGCGCTCAGAGCCAGGTGTCGGCGGGCAACCTGAACGTCGCGGTCCGGATCTATGACGGCAGCGATCTCGGCCTGCTGCAGGCGGGCTTCAACGACATGGTCGCCGACCTGCGCGAGCGCCAACAGCTGCGCAACCTGTTCGGCCGGTACGTGGGCGAGGACGTGGCGCGGCGGGCGATCGAGACCGGCACCGAACTCGGTGGCCAGGAGCGCTACGTCGGAGTGCTGTTCGTCGACATCGTGGGGTCGACGCGGCTGGCGGTGAACCGGCCGCCACGCGATGTGGTCGAGCTGCTCAACGAATTCTTCCGTGTGGTGGTCGCCGTCGTCGGCCGCCACGGCGGCTTCGTCAACAAGTTCCAGGGTGACGCGGCGCTCGCCATCTTCGGTGCACCTCTCGATCTCGAGGACTTCGCCGGACGTGCCCTCGCCTCGGCGCGCGAGCTCCGCACCGAGCTGTACCGCACCCTGGGCGACACCGACATCGGGATCGGGGTGTCGGCGGGCAAGGCGATCGCCGGCCACATCGGCTCCGAACAGCGTCTCGAGTACACCGTGATCGGTGACCCGGTCAACGAGGCCGCACGGCTCACCGAACTGGCCAAGGACGAACCGAGCCGAGTGCTCGGCAGCGCACGCGCCGTGTTCCTCGCATCGCAGCAGGAGTCGGAGAACTGGGAGATCGGCGAGGGCGTCGAACTCCGTGGTCGTGGTATCGAGACGCTGCTCGCGCGCCCGCTGCTCGAGCCGATGGGAGACTGAGCAGGCCGGCGGTCACCCACCGACCGCTGGTCGAGTAGGTGCGAGCCGGTAGGGCGGCTCGGTCGTACTCGACCAGCAGTAGGAGACAGAGTCCCGCGGGGAACTACTCGGTTGCCTTCTTGGCCGCGGTCTTCTTCGCGGTCGTCTTCTTCGCAGCGGTCTTCTTGGCAGCAGTCTTCTTCGCCGCGGCCTTTTTGGCCGGAGCCTTCTTGGCCGGGGCCTTCTTCGCGGCCCGCTTCTTCACGGGTCCGCGGGCCCGACGGTCGGCCAGCAGTTCCATCGCCCGCTCCGGGGTGATCGAATCGACTTCGTCGCCCTTGCGCAGGCTGGCGTTGGTCTCGCCGTCGGTGACATACGGACCGAAGCGGCCGTCCTTGATCACCATCGGCTTCTCACTGACCGAGTCGTTGCCCAGTTCGCGCAGCGGCGGGGCAGCGGCCTGACGACCCCGACGCTTGGGCTCGGAGTAGATCTTCAGCGCCTCGTCGAGCGTGATCTCGAAGAGCTGCTCCTCGTTGGTCAGCGACCGCGAGTCGGTGCCCTTCTTGAGATACGGCCCGTAGCGGCCGTTCTGCGCGGTGATCTCGTCGCCCGACTCCGGATCGACGCCGACCACCCGCGGCAGCGACAGCAACTTGAGCGCATCCTCGAGGGTGACGGTGGAGATGTCCATCGTCTTGAACAGCGATCCGGTCCGCGGTTTCGGGCCTGCCTTCTTGGCGGCCTTCTTCGCCGCGGCCTTTTTCGCGGGAGCCTTCTTGGCGGTCGTGGTGCCGGTCCCGCCACCACCGGTCGGCGCGTCGTCGAGGTGGATCACCTCGCCGCCGGAGTCACCACCGTCGCGCGGCGTCGGTCCCGCGGGGACCGTGGCAGGCGCGCTGCCCGTGTCATCGTCGTCGTCCGACGGCAGGATCTCGGTCACGTACGGACCGAAACGGCCTTCCTTCGCCACGATCTCGTGGCCGGACTGCGGATCGACGCCGAGGGTCCGCCCCTCCTGCGGCGTCGCGAACAACTTCTCCGCGACGGCAAGCGTCAACTCGTCCGGGGTGATGTCGGCAGGCAGGTTGGCGCGCTTGAGGTCCGGTTCCGCACCCGCCTGGGCAACGTTGCGTTCGAGGTACGGCCCGTATCGACCGACGCGGACGTAGACCGGACGGCCCTCTTCGTCGTCGAACAGGCGGATCGAGTTGACCTCGCGGGCGTCGATCTCCTCGAGGTTGACGCCGACCAGCTTCTTCAACCCGCCGTGCTTGGCAATGTCGGATCCGGACACTTCCGACCCCTCGGCCGCCTGAGCCTCGCCATCGTCGCCGAAGTAGAACTCGGTCAGCCAGCGGGTGCGGTTGGCGTTGCCGCTGGCGATCTGGTCGAGGTCGTCCTCGAGCGACGCGGTGAAGTCGTAGTCGACGAGGTTCTCGAAATAGGCCTCGAGCAACCCGACGACCGCGAACGCGATCCACGACGGTACGAGGGCATTGCCCTTCTTCACGACGTAGCCACGGTCCTGGATGGTGCCGATGATCGATGCATACGTCGACGGCCGGCCGATCCCCAACTCTTCGAGAACCTTGACCAGCGACGCCTCGGTGAAGCGGGCGGGCGGGTTGGTGGAGTGCCCGTCGGCGGTCAGCGAGGTGGCCGTCAGCGCCTGCCCCTCGGTGAGATTCGGGAGCCGGTTCTCCTCGTCGTCCGCCTGTCCGCCGGTCTGTTCGTCGACGGTCTCGACGTAGGCGGACAGGAAGCCCGGGAACGTGATCGTGCGGCCGGACGCGGCGAACGTGCAGCGCTCCCCCGTGGACGCCGTACCGCTGATCCGCAGACTCATCGTGGTGCCCTTGGCGTCGGCCATCTGCGATGCGACGGTCCGCTGCCAGATCAGCTCGTAGAGGCGGAACTCATCGGTCTCGAGCTGACCGGCGACCTGACCCGGGGTCCGGAAGGTCTCACCCGCGGGCCGGATCGCCTCGTGGGCTTCCTGTGCGTTCTTGACCTTGCGGGTGTACTGCCGCGGGGTCGGATGTACGAACGACTCGCCGTACAGCTCGCGCGCCTGATCGCGTGCCGCGTTGATCGCCGACTCGCTCAGTGTCGTCGAGTCGGTACGCATGTAGGTGATGAAACCGTTCTCGTACAGGCGCTGCGCGATCCGCATCGTGCGATCGGAGGAGAACCGCAGCTTGCGCCCGGCCTCCTGCTGCAGCGTGGATGTCATGAACGGGGCGTAGGGGCGGCGGGTGTAGGGCTTCTCCTCGACCGAGGTCACCGACATGTCGGCACCGTCGAGGGCGTCGGCTAGCCGGGTGGCACGTGGACCGTCGAGCACGACCACGCCGTCGGAACGCTTGAGAGCGCCGCGCGCGTCGAAATCACGGCCGGTCGCGACCCGGGCGTCGTCGACCGACACCAGCCGGGACCCGAAGGTCGACGGGGTGGCCGCGCCGCCGGCGTCCATGGTCGCCGCGATGTCCCAGTAGTCGGCGGAGACGAACGCCATCCGCTCGCGTTCGCGGTCGACGATGATGCGGGTGGCCACGGACTGCACACGGCCTGCCGACAGTTTCGGCATGACCTTCTTCCACAGCACCGGTGACACCTCGTAGCCGTAGAGACGGTCGAGGATGCGGCGGGTTTCCTGGGCGTCGACGAGGTCGTTGTCGAGGTCGCGCGGATTCTCGGCGGCGGCGCGGATCGCCGGCTCGGTGATCTCGTGGAAGACCATCCGCTTGACCGGGATCTTCGGCTTCAGGGTCTCCAGCAGATGCCAGGCGATGGCCTCGCCCTCGCGGTCACCGTCTGTCGCGAGGTAGAGCTCGTCGACGTCTTTCATCAGCGACTTCAGCTCGGTGACCGTGGACTTCTTGTCGGCGGAGACCACATAGAGCGGTTCGAAGTTGTCGTCGACGTTCACCCCGAGGCGCGCCCACGGCTGTCCCTTGTACTTGGCCGGGACATCGGCCGCACCGCGCGGGAGGTCGCGGATGTGACCACGAGAGGACTCGACGACGTAGTTCGCCCCCAGGTAACCCGCGATCTTGCGGGCCTTGGTCGGCGACTCGACGATGACCAATCGTCGAGTCGTGCTCCCGTTCGCGGGAGATGCGGTGCTGGTATCGGCCACCGGGCGTCCTTACTTCGCTATCGCTGCTCGTTGAGGTTTGTACCTTATATATAGCGTCATCTGCACATCCGGATTCCCTTCTCAAACTCCCAGTGTGACAAATTGCGCCACGCTCAGCACATAACCCCAGGTCACGGGATTTCCGTAAATTTTCGGGATTGTCGGGGGTGTTCGCTCAGAATCCGGTGACGGTCGGCCAGTGTTCGGCCGCGCCGGGCAGTGCAGGCGCCTCGCCCACGTACTCGAGCAGATGGGTGAGGCGGCGCTTCCCTGCGATCCGCAGGGCCGGCGACTGACCGCGGGTGCCGACCAGGGTCGGCGCGACGCCGACCCGCATCAGTGCGGTCGCCAGCATCGCGTGGGTGTCGAGCGCGTGGGCATCGAGACCGAGAAGGTACCGCTCCCCCTCGCGTTCTCCACCGGCGATGGTCCAGAGGCGCAGCGCGCGGGGCGACGGCACCCACCCGGCGGGCATCGCCTTGACGGCTCCGGCCGACCATCGCCGATGCAAACCGTCGAGCTGATGACTGTGCCCGGTCCGAGCGATCGGATTGCCTTCGTCAGACGTGACGACCTCGACCGCCAGTCCGGTGGCCGCGATCTCCTCGACAATCGCCGTGGCGCGCCACTTGTCGGCCACGACCACAGACACCCGCGTACCGGCATCGGAGCGGACCGCTTGGCCGTTGGTGGCCAGCAGACCCGCCAGATCGTCGTACGCGGGCTGGTCGATCTGCGCCGAGAAGAACGACAACTGGCCCACATCACAGAGGTTACTGCGTGGGGCAACAGACGGGTGACGCAACAGACCGGCGTCCCGATCAGTTCGGCGGCATGATGAAAAAACCGCTCCCGGTCACCGTGACGGTGACCGGGAGCGGTTTCGCTCAAGCGTGCTTCGCAGCTTGCAGGAGGTGACTCCTAGACGGCGCGAACACCGGTGGCCTGCGGGCCCTTGGTGCCCTGACCGACCTCGAACTCGACCCGCTGGTTCTCTTCGAGAGTGCGGAAACCGGATCCCTGGATCTCGGAGTAGTGGACGAACACGTCGTCGGACCCCTCATCTGGTGCGATGAAGCCGAAGCCCTTTTCCGCGTTGAACCACTTCACAGTTCCCTGTGCCATTACTGCAATCCTTTACATACATTCCAACAGACGCGACACGATGGGTCTCGTGTCGTGGTCGGTTCCGACCGCCATACCTCGATGGACCCCTGCGGAGAACCCGCGAAAACCAGCCTCAGTACCACGGCCACAACACGATCTCGCTGCGCAACCGGCTGTCCGGCGCCCCACGAAAGCTGCGACCGCCACTAGTCAATCATGTTCGGCCCGCCTGCGATAGTCACCCCAACCAAACTGCGTGAAAACCTGGTCATTTTCGCTCGCGTGGACATCTCGCAGTAACATCAGGGTCCACGTTGGCGAACGCCGTCGACGATCGAGTCACCAACAATGCAGAATCTCACATTCGGGTCCGAACTCCTCCGCCAGAGCACGGCGGGCACCGACGCGATGACGTCGTGCCTCACCCACATGTCGGTAATAGACTCGCGGACAGCCACTTTCGCCAGGTGGCCGGAGTGGGTCCCACCAGAATTGGTGACTGCCTTCATCGATTCCGGAATCGATGAACCGTGGACACATCAGGTGTCGGCCGCCGATCTCGCCTATCACGGAAATCATGTCGCGCTCTGCACGGGAACCGCTTCGGGTAAATCGATGGCGTACCAGTTACCCATATTGACCACGCTGTCGAAGGATCCGAATTCGACAGCGCTCTATCTTTCACCCACCAAGGCGCTGGGTGCGGATCAGATCCGTTCGGTGAGTTCGTTACTCGCCGGACATCGGGAGTTCACCCATCTGCAGCCGTGCGCCTACGACGGCGATACCGATGTCGAGATCAGGCAGTGGGCGCGCGCGCATTCGCGGTGGATCTTCACCAATCCGGACATGCTGCACATCGGCATCCTCTCCGGACACGCTCGATGGCGGCACTTCTTCCGCCATCTCCGCTACATCGTGATCGACGAATGTCACCACTACCGGGGGGTCTTCGGCTCCAACACGGCCTTGGTCTTGCGGCGGCTGCTCCGAATCGCGCGATCTGCGGGCGGAAACCCGGTGGTGATCGGTACCAGCGCGACCATGGCCGAACCCGCAGAAGCGTTGACCCGCTTGATCGGCGAGCCGGCGACCGCCGTCACCGAGGACGGATCACCTCGCGGCGAGCGCACGGTCGCCCTATGGGAGCCCGACTTCCTGCCTGCCGTGACCGGCGAGAACGGCGCGCCGGTGCGTCGTTCGGCCGGCTCCGAATCCGCTCGGCTGCTGGCCGATTTCGTCGTCGAGGGAGCGCGAACACTCTGCTTCCAGCGCAGCCGACGCGGCGTGGAGCTGACCGCACGTCAAGCACGTCACCTGTTGTCGCAGACCGCACCGGAATTGGTCGATAAGGTCGCGGCGTATCGCGCGGGCTACCTCGCCGACGATCGCCGTCGCCTGGAGCAGGCGATCTCCGACGGAGACCTCATCGGGGTGGCGACCACCAACGCGCTCGAACTCGGCGTGGACATCAGTGGTCTCGACGCTGTCATCGTGGGCGGCTATCCCGGTACCGTCGCCTCCTTCTGGCAGCAGGCCGGACGCGCCGGCCGGCAACGCACCTCAGGGGATTCGCTGGTGGTGCTCGTCGCCCGCGACGATCCGCTGGACACCTACCTCGTGCACCACCCGGAGGCGCTGCTGGGTCGACCGGTCGAGGCGACCGTGACCGATCCGACGAATCCGTACATCGTCACTCCACACCTGTTGTGCGCGGCCGCCGAGCTACCGCTGCAGGACAGCGAGATCGAGGCATGGGGAGCCGCCGACGCGGTCGCGGGGCTGGCCGCCGACGGGATGCTGAAGCGCCGCAAGGCGGGCTGGTACGTGGCGCCCGGCGTCGAACCGCACGCCGACATCGACATCCGCGGAGGTATCGGCGGCCAGGTCCTGATCGTCGACACCACCACCTCCCAGTTGCTCGGCACCGTCGACTCGGGCCGCGCCATGTCGACCGTCCACCCCGGTGCATTGCACATCCATCAAGGCGAGTCCTACGTCGTCGACGAGCTCGACCTGACAGACGGTCTGGCCCTGGCACATCCGGAGGAACCGGACTGGACCACCTCCGCCCGCGAGACCACCGACGTGACGATCACCGACGTCGTGGCGCGCCGCACCTGTGGTCCGCTGACCGTCGCACTGGTGACCGTGGACGTGACCCATCAGGTGGTCGGCTACCTCCGCACCCTGTTGTCGGGCGAGGTCCTCGACGCGGTGGAACTCGACATGCCGCCGCAGACACTGAGTACCCGCGCGGTGATGTACACGCTCACACCGGAAGCGCTGGAGGAGGCCGGCGTGGCCGTCGGCCGGTTCCCCGGCGCACTGCATGCCGCCGAGCATGCCGCGATCGGGCTGCTCCCACTCGTCGCCTCCTGCGACCGGTGGGACATCGGCGGGCTGTCGACCAACCAGCACCCCGACACCGGTCTGCCCACCGTCTTCGTCTATGACGGCTACATGGGTGGTGCGGGCTTCGCCGATCGGGGATTCGCGGCGTTCGAGACGTGGATCGCCGCGACGCGCGACGCCGTGGCGAGTTGCCGGTGTGAGAGCGGGTGCCCGTCGTGTGTGCAGTCGCCCAAGTGCGGAAACGGCAACGACCCGCTCGACAAGGACGGCGCGATCACGGTGCTGACGCTGCTGAGTCGGCAATACTCGAGTGATGACTGACGACAGCACCGAACGTCGCCGCGAGCCCGCGCACGCCGTCGCGTCGTCACGGGCCGCGTACTTCTTGCTGGCCCGGCCGACCGAGCAGGCCGACGAATTGCCCGCCACCATCGGCGAGCGCGACGTGTTCTTCTCCGAGGACGAGGCGCTCGACGCGCTCGATCTCCACTACGCGTGGTGCGCCGCCCAGCACGGCGGACATCATTCCTCGGTCGTGGCTGGCGCACATTGGTATCTACAGAGTGCGATGGTCGGATCCCAGGTCACTGCTGGACTGGGCGAGGTCTTCCTGGCGTCCGGCGCCACCGATCCGGATCGACCGATGGCGGTCGCGGGTGGGTTCCTCACCGAAGGGGAGTTGATCCACTGGACCTCGTTCGTCCGCGCGGCGATGCGGTACATGGCCGTCCCGTCGACCACGATGTCCTTCGGACTCGTCTATCGCGGTGACGAATCGGTGGACTTCGGCCAGATCGGATTCGCACCCTCGCATTCGCGCCGCGTGTATCCGAAACGGATCGTGGTGCGCGAGGACGACATCTGACCGTCGGTCACCTGCCTCCCGCCCGGTAGGCCGTCACCACCGGCTCGAGCTCGGCGGGGGTGGCGCCGTGCATGATCAGCGCATCCGCGCCGTACTCGAACTCCTGCCGGATGCGGGCGGCACATTGATCCGGCGACCCCGTCGCCGACGGCTCAAGCCACTCGTCGGGAAGGAGCGTGGCGATGTGCTCGATCTGGTCGGCACTCGCCTTGTGATCGATCCCACCGGGAATCGACTGGACCACCGAGTCGTCCCGAAAGCGCTGCAGCACGGCCGGATCCCAATCGTTGGTCTTCACCAGCAGGTCGCCGTAGCCCTGAAGATACGTGGCCAGGCGAGCCACCGTCTTCTTCATCCGCAGCTCTTCGGGCAGGTGATCCCCGACGGTCGCGAAGCAGGACCAGACACGCACGCTGTCCGGATCGCGGCCCGCCTCCTCGGCGGCCTGCTTGACCGTTCTCACACTGCGCTGCAACGTCTCCGGGGTGAAGTACGTGTGCAGGACGACATCGTCGAACTCGCGCCCGCCGAGGGCCAGGGTCTGTGGGCCGAAGGCCACGACGGCCAGCCGGATGTCCTCGTCGAAGTCCGGGTCCAGAAACAGCAGGTCGTACTTCCCGATGGGGCCGTCGTGGCCGAAGATCAACTCGCCGTGCCACAGTCGCCGCATCACCTGGGCGAAATCCTCCATCTGCGCCGTGGTCACGGCAGGCACGCCGAACGCCTTGTACATCGCGGCGATCCCACGACCGAGCCCGAGAGTGAAGCGCCCGCCGGAGAGTCGATGCATCGTCGTCGCCCACGACGCGGTGATCAAAGGATGTCGGGTGTTGTGATTGGTTGCCGCCGTGGCGATCTGCATGCGCTCACTCACCGCGCACGCGGCGCCCGTCAACGACGACGCCTCTTTGACGTTCCAGCGCTCGGAGATGAATGCGGTACCCAGCCCCAGCGCCTCTCCCGCACGGGTCTCGTCCATCAGCGTGGCCGGCCCCTCCCCGCCTGCGCCGGCCAGCAGGTAGTAGCCCAGTTCATCCAGTGCACGTGGATCGCTCACGCCCCACACCCCTCCGATGCCGTTCTCGACACTGAACACAAGTTAGTTGTCGAGCGTCTAATATGCAATGGTGCCGTCACCCACCCGAGGAATGAGTCAACCCCAACGCGTGGAGGTCTCGAACCGTCGGATGGTCGAGGCCGCGGCGGAGCTCATCGTCGAAAAGGGCTGGGAGGCGACCACAGCCGCAGAGATCGGTAGGCGCGCCGGGTACAGCCGGGCGATGGTGCATGCGCGCTTCGGGAGCAAGGAGGCGATCCTCGACGCCTTCTTCGAGCACGATTACGTCCGCCGCCTCACACCGGACGTCGACCCCGAGGACACCGGACTCGACCAGGCCGTCTCACATGTCACGCACGTGCAGCAGCTGTACGCCGAAGACCCCGACTTCCTGCGCGCGATGTTCGTCGCGACCTTCGAGGCCGTCAAGGAAACCTCGGCACTGCGCGATCGTGTGCGGCACAACATTGACCAGGGTCGAGCCAAGATCATCGCCGGATTGGCGAAGGGGCTTCGCGACGGTTCGGTACGCGCCGACATCGACCTCGACCGCGCCACCAACGACATCGGTTCTGCGGTGTTCGGTCTGAGCTACCAGTGGATCGTGTCGCCCGAGCTCTACGATCTCCCGACCGAACTGACCCACCTCGCCGAGCGCTTCCGGGCGACGTACGGCACCGCGACGCGGTAGCGCACGGGGACCCGGAGGAGGCGCAACCTACCGGGCAGTAATATGACGGCAACAGCCCTTCTCACCGAAGCGAGCCCATGGCCGACTCCGCCCGCCAGCTGCATGGACGTACCGAGCTCGTGTCCGCGCTCGGCGCCTTTGTCACGGCGCGATCCGGCGGGTCGGCGCTCATCCTCGGGGAGCCCGGATCGGGCAAGAGCAGCCTCGTGCGCGCGGCCGAATCGATGGCGATCGACGCCGGGGTCACCGTCGTACGGGTCACCGCCGACCACCGGGCGGGACCATATCCCGCACTGGACTCCGTGGTGGCCGCCGTCGACGACACCCTCCTCGCGCTCGACGACCGCCGTCGACATCTCCTGCAGGTCGCGCTGGGTCGTGTTCCCGGTACGCCGCCCTCGCGACTGGTTCTCTCGGCCACCGTTCTCGACCTCATTCGACGGCGGGCGCACCGCGACGTCCTGCTCCTCACCCTCGACGACGCGCATCGCATCGACCGTGCCAGCGTCGAGATCCTGGCCTCCGTCGCGCGCCGGCTGCGCGCGGCGCCGGTGGCGATCCTGGTGGCCGCACCTCCGGGCGAGGCCGTGTTCGCCGAACGTTCCGTCGATCACTCGTGGCACCTCGACCCGCTACGCCCCGCGGACGCGCACCGCCTGCTGCGCGACCGGCTGCCGATGTTGCCCGACACGGTGCGCGCACACGTGGTCGACACCGTCCCGGGCAACCCACGAATGCTCATCGAGCAGGGATCGGCCGAACTCTCGCGCCGTGCCGTGTCCGTCGACCGCGCGACCGGCGACACCACAGCCGTGGACACCACCGGCGCGGACACGACCGGCCTCGAGGGCGATCCGCGCGGTGTCGCACAACTCCTCGACGGCGTCGCCGTCCGGGCAATGCGACGCGGCGATGCCCGTGCCGCTGCCTTCGTGCTCGAGCGCGCCGTGGAGACCTCGACCGAGCCGTCGGCGCGGGCGCGACGGCTGGCCGCGGCCGCGTGCCTCTCGGCCGACGTCACCGGCGACCTGCCTGCACTGGGCCGCCTCCTCGATCAGGCGCTGCGCGCCGACCCGCGGTCGGACCGCTCACTCGAGGCCGTCATCGCCACATCGTACGTGGCACTTCGCGGTAGCGACGGGATCGACGACGTCCATCGTCGACTCGTCGAGGCGATCGGCGACCGTAGACACGAGATCGGTCGCTGGGTGTTCGAGGAGGCGCTGTGGGCGCTGTACCTGTTGTGCTGGTTCGGCAATCAGCGCGAGCACTGGCACGACTTCCGCGCCGTGGTGGAGGCCGACGTCGACCGAATCCCACCGTGGGCCGTACTCGCCGCCAGGCTGGAGTCCCACTCCGCGTTCGACGACGCCTACCTCGACGCACAGGCCGATCAGCTGATCGAGAATCTGGCGTTCACCACGGATCCGTCGGCGGTGGTACGTATCGCCTTTGTCACCCGCGGCCGCGACCGGCGGTTCTGGTGGCGCAACGCCCTGCAGCGACTCTGGGCCGACGAGCGCAGCCCGTTCGCCTCGGTCGTCTACGCGGGCGCGTTGCTCGCCGCCGACGGCCTGAGTTCCGGGAACTGGAAGGCGGTCGAACAGGCGACCCGTCGTGCGCTGGATCTCTGTGAGACACACGACTATCGGATGTATGCCGAACCGTGGCTCCGACACTCGCGCGCGCTGCTCGCCGCCTATCGGGGCGAGGAAGAGGTGGCGCAGTCGGCAGTCACCCTGCTACAGGAGTGGGCCGATGACCGTGGCTCGGCCGCGCTGCACTGGCGGGCCCTGCACTGCCGGGCGGTGATCGCGCTCGGCGCGGGCCGGCCGCGGCAGGCCTACCGGCTCCTTCGGATGATCTCCGGCACCGGCGAATTCGGTGCCGTGATCGAGTTCGACGACCGGACGGCATTGGACTTCGCCGAGGCGGCGATGCTGGCAGGTACCCGCGACGACATCGAGTCCCTCCGGGCGATCGTCTCCGCACGCCTCGCAGACGATCGCGTCGCAGCCGATCGCCGGACCCTGCTGTACGCGGGTGCACTCGCCATCATCTCCGGAGACGATCTGCATTATCAACGCGCGGTGACCATGCCGGAGGCCGACCGGTGGCCGTTCGATCTCGCGCGCATCCAGCTGAGCCGTGGACGTTCCCTGCGAGCTCAGGGTTCCCCGGCACAAGCGCACCGAGCACTCCGTTCGGCGGCCGTGACGTTCCGGTACCTCGGCGCCACCCCGTGGCTCACCCAGGCGCGTGAGGAACTCCGCCGCCTCGGGGCGACCGACGAAACAGATCACCTGCTGCACAACATCACCCAGGTCTCCCCGATCGGCCGCCGGGTCGCCGGGCTGGCTGCCACCGGGCTGTCGAACCGCCAGATCGGCGCTGTCCTGCACATGTCCCCGAGCACCGTCGGGTCGCACCTGTCTCGTGTCTACGCGACGCTCGGCGTGCATTCCCGTGCCGGACTACGGGATTCGCTGCGGTCCGAGGACCCTGCCGGTGGGCCCGGCGTTCGGCACGCGTAACGCGTCACGGAGGCCGCCACGAGAGGCCACGCCGAGCTTGCGGTAGGCCTTGTGGAGGTGGTTTCCGACGGTGCGATGCGAGATCGCGAGACGCTCGGCGATCTTCTTGTTGCTCATGCCCTGTGCCGCGAGTTCCGCGATGTGTCGTTCCTGCGGGGTGAGGGAGCCGGACATCGCCTCGGTCATCATCAGCCGGGTGGCTCCGGTCGCCTCGAGTTCCGCACGAGCCCGATCCGACCACGGCCGAGCACCGAGTTCGTCGAATGTCGCGAGCGCTTCCGTCAGCAGGGGCCGCGACGCCGCTGCCTCGTGATGACGGCGCAGGTGCGCACCGAACATGAGTAGGGCGCGGGCGCGGTCGAATCGCCACGTCGTCGAGCCTGGGACCGCCAGCGCCTGCCGGTACAGCTCGCGGGCCTGCTCGTCATCGGCGATCAGGGCACGGGCCACCAGGTGGATCATGGCCATCCTCGGCGACAGCCTGCCGTAACCGATGCGGTCCATCGCATCGACGTGTGCGCGGGCGAGGTCGGGTCGCCGCAGCCGCAGCGCGGCGTCCACGACGTCGAGGGCGACCGAGATCGCCATCCACGCATGCGAGGCGAACACGCCGATCGGACTGATCGACGTGGCATGCGCGAGCACACCTTCGGCGTCGCCGCGCCCCGCCGCTGCCGTCGTCTCCACGTGCTCGACGCAGGCGATGACCGTGGTCGCGCGGCGAGGGATCGCCCACGCCGCCATCGCGTCGGTGAGCACCGCCATCGACGCCCGATCGCCCCGCGCGGCCGCGAGCCACGCCATCTCGTAGTCCGCGGCCCACAGGAGCAGGTTGTAATCCCCGCCGTTCGCCAGCCGGCGTGCATGATCGACGGCGTCGACGCCGGTCTGCCAGTCACCGCGGTTGCGCCCGTCGCGGGCGATCATGAGCAGCGCCCAGATCGCCGGGAGGACGGGACCACGGTGTTCGGCTGCGTCGACGATTCGGTCGAGCGCGACACGGCAATCGGGCAGCCGGTCGAAGGTGACCGCCATCTCGGCGATCTGGATGACCTGAACCGGGTCGGTCTCGGCATGCACCCCGCGGATCAGAGCGTCGACCTCGCCCAGCGTCGTCGCGGTGGTGCGGGCAGGATCGAGCGAGGTACGACTCGCCAGATCGGCGACGACCGGGGGACGCGGGTCCAGTCGATCGAGAGCCCGGTAGTAGGCCGGCCACAGCTCTTCTCGTCCACCCAGCCAGCAGACCCACCGCAGTTCACCGATCGCCTCCATCAGCGCCTCGTCGGTCGGGTCCGTGTGACGGGCGTACCCGTCGATCGCCCGTGCGAGGATCTGGTGAGCCATGTCGATGTCGCCGTCGTGGCCGCTGGCGATCACCGTCGCGGCCGCGGCCGCCGCTGTCAGCGACTGGGTGAAACCGGGGTCCAACTCCCGGATCTCGTCGATCAGCTCGAGTGCCATCGACGAATCGGAGCCTGCGGCGATATATGCGGCGCGCGCGAGCCGCCGAGCACGGTCGGGCGGCGTCGGTGTCAGCCCCGCGGCGCGGGTGAGAAGCGCGAGTGCGTCCGTCCAATCTCCGTCGCGGACCGCGGCCTCCGCGGAACGCTCGAGGTGCGACGCGCGGGGTTCGTCGTACCGGCCGACCTCGTGCAGTGTGCCGGACTCGACCACCTCGGCGGGGGTCCGGACGAGCAGTCTGCCGAGTCTGCGGTGTGCGTTCGTACGCTCCTGAGGCGTGGAGTCGGCGAGCAGCGCAGACCCGAAAAGAGGTCGGCACAGGCCGATCCGGGCGTCGGGGCCGACTCCGGAGATGGCGATCACGCCGGCATCGGCCGCATCGGCGATGGCACGCGTCGCCGATCCATCCGGGACCGCCCCGGCGAGATCGGCGACCGATGCGGCCGGTTGGAGGACATGCAGGAGGAGCAGAAGCCGGGCATCGGCACCCAATGAGGTGATCTGCGGGGCGAATGCGTCGCGCAGCCGGTGCGTCAGTGGAAGTAGCGGCGGCAGAGACGTGTAGCCCGAGTGCTGTTCGGTCGAGAGGGCCGCGGGCAGGTCCACGAGCGCGAGCGGGTTGCCCTGTGCCTCGGCCAGCAGTCGCGCTCGCACCGACGGCGCGAGCGTTGGGCTGGTGGCGTCGAGCAGCGATGCCCCGTCGACATCGTCGAGGCGTTCGAGCCTCATCTCGTCGCGATCCGACATTCCCCGGTCACGTGTGGCCGTGAGGATGCCGACCCTGGCGAGCCCGAGGGCGGCCAGGCCGTCGAGGACCTCGCGGCTCGCTGCGTCGGCCCAGTGCAGGTCGTCCACGACGATCAGCACGGGCCCATCGGTGGTGAGCTCCCCGATCGAGCGCGTCGTCGCTCGCAGCACTGCGGTGATGTCGGGGATCGCGCCGTCGTCGAGACCGAGGGCCGTCCGCAGTGTGGTCGCCCAGGCCCGATCGGTCGCCCTCGGACTGTCGACCACCGGGAGCAGCAGCTCCTGCAGCGTCGCGAAGTCGATGTCGGTCTCGAACTCGACACCCGTCGCGTGCAGCACGCGGCAGCCCCGGGATTCGGCGAGCCCGGCTGCGGCGGTGAGGATCTCGGTCTTCCCGATTCCCGGCTCCCCGACGACGGCGAGGGACCCGCTCGACCCGGCGGTGATCGTGGTCAGGAGCTCCGAGATGCGGTCGATGTCGCCCGTGCGGCCGAGCAGCGCGCGTGGGTCAGCGCGACATCGCCCGTCGACAACGTCTGCTGACAACTCGTCCGTCTCCCCCGCCACGGCCATGCTGACCTGGCCTTCCGTCGATGAACGCTAATTCACCGTGCGCCGTTGGGTCAACATCACCGACGATACGGAGAGTCCGCCCCGACGACCTCGGCGGCCGACGGGACGGACTCTCGTGGTGGTGTTGCTCGCTGGTCCGACCTAAGCGGCTGCACTCGAGCTGCTCGAACCCGAATCGCTCGACGAGCCGCCATCCGAGGAGGCGCCATCCGACGAGGAGCTCGGCGACGAGTTCGAGGTTCCGGCGGATGCGGCCGAACCCGATCCGTCAGCGTCGCTGTCGGCGCCGGCGTCCGCTGTGGTCCCGGCGTCCGCTGTGGTCGAGTCAGCGGTGGTCGAGTCGGCCGTGGTCGACTCAGCGGAGGTGGGGTCAGACGTTGTCGAGTCGGCTGCAGCCGAGTCCGTGGCAGTCGAGTCAGCGGCAGTCGAGACCGCTGAGCCCGCAGCGTCGGTCGCCTCCGAGGTGTCGACGGCCGAAGCTGTCGCCGATTCGCTGCTGTCCGTAGATGATTCGGCGCCGGCCGCGTCGGCCTCTACTGAGCCTCCGGTGGTCTCCGCCGTCGTCTCCGACGACACGGCTGTCGCATCGGTGTCGGCGGCCGACCGCACACCGGCGAGGGTCGTGGTGGCCGGCGGGGTGATGCCGTACAGGATGCTCTGCTGGATCGCCTGCAGCGACGCCAGCGTGCCCGGCATGATCACGCCACCGTCCGCGGTCGCGCCACCATTGCTCAGCAGTCCGCCGGCATAGATCGTGAGCCCGGGGATGTCGAGGCCGATGAGCGGCCCGAGGTTGGGACCGTAACCGCCGTTGAGCAGGCCGTCGAGCATCACTGCCGGCGCCTTCGCGAGGGCGCCGACGATCTCCGATGCGCCGCCTCCGCCCTGGGCCGCCTCGATGACACCCTGGATCGCGGCGCCCAGGCCGCCGACCCCGCCGTAGATCGGGCCGATGAGAGCGAGCCCCGCGTTGAGCGCGATGTTCGGCACCTGCTCGTTGATCACCCTGGCCAAGTTCTCCACCGGTGCGGCGAGCGCCTGCTGGATGGCGGGGATGAGATCGCCCGACACCGGGTCGATCGCGGAGAAGATGGGGAGGATCACGGCGGTCAGCACATTGTTGAGGGCCGTGGCGACGTCGCCGCCCCGGAGCGCGGTCGAGGCCGCCTCGAGAAGACCAGGAACATCGTCGTTCAAGGAGGTGGTGATGGCCGTGCCGGCCGACTGCAGACCGCTGATCAGGGTCTGGCCGCTCGCGGACTGGTTCTCGAGGATCTGACGCAGGATCGGGAGCGCTCCCCGGGCGTCCGACGTAGCGGCGATGCCCTCCAGATTGGTCATCGCGTGCTCGATGGCTTCTTGGTACGCCGCGAACGAGCTCAACCGGACACCGGGTGAGACGACGCTGTGTACCTGGGCGCCGAGGTCATTCGTCAGCGACGGCGCCCCGGACATGGCGAACGGGGTCGCGGCGATCGCGGTCGCGCTGACCAGCGACACTCCGGCCAACAGGTATGGGCGCAGCTGTGGGCGACTGAGGACGTGCAATGTAGCTCTCCTTGACAACAGAAACGAACCGACACATGTCGGACGATTTCGAAGTCTGGACCGTGGTCCGCATCTCGATGTCAGGAAATCGGAACAGTGTGGACAAATGACTCATGCTGCAGTCGCCCTCACCCCACCGGGCCGGCCCTCGCGACGGCCTGCGCGCGATGGACACCGAACGGTCCCAACGTCACCGGAACCACCACACTGACCACGACGTCTGCACCCTCCGTCACACACCGATCGACCTCGGCACCAGTGTCCTGCGCAGCGGCGATCTGCCGCGCGGCCGCGCACGGATCCGGCTCGGCGGCCACCTGCTGCTGCGCGGCGGCGAGCGCTGCGAGGTCGGCGGCCGACTGCGCGCGATGCCGGGCGACGACCGCAGCGCCGAAGTACAGCAGGGTGACCACCGTGGCCGCGATCGCCGCGATCGCGAACGCCCCGGCCACGGTCGCGAAACCCCCGTCGTCGCGCCACCCCCGGATCATGGCGAAGATGCCTGCGCAGTCGCGTCGTCGTCGGGCTCCTTCGCCGCCACCGCCCGGGCCGACACCGTCACCATCGGCAGCAACGGGATCGACGACCGCACGACGACCTCGACGCGGGAGTCAGTGCCGGTGATCATGATCTGCGCCGACCGCCCGACCACCCCGGCAGCGACCTCCTGCGCCGCGGCGTCCCCGGCCGCGGCCAGTCGGGCGGCCTCCCGGGCCGCGTCGGTACACCGGATCTGCACCGTCGCACCGACGACCGCCGTGATGCCGAGGACGACGGTGGCCACGATCGCCGCGATGACGTACGCGCCCTCGACGGTGACCATGCCACGCTCATCGCGCCACACCTCCCGCAACGTGACCACCGGCCCGAGCACCGCCTCAGCCAACCGAGGTGTTCAGGGCCTTGCCGATGATGCCGGTGAGGGCACTCACGATGTTGTCGCCGGTCACGACCGTGTAGAGGATCGCCCCGAAGGCCGCCGCGGCGATGGTGCCGATCGCGTACTCCGCCGTACTCATCCCCTCGTCGTCGGCGACGATACGCAACACCTCGGCTTGCACTCGTGCGATCGGACGTCGAAAGATTCTGTCGGACATGATGTTCTGGCCTCCCCTGGGTCACGCACCTTGCGTGTCACAGATAGGACGCACCAGACCACGATTCGGATCCATTGCGCCCACGATCACTCCACCGATCAGCCACCGAGGACGGAGCCGGCGAGGCCGACCACCACGGGCACGATCCCGAGACAGATGAACGCCGGTAGGAAGCACAGCCCGAGCGGACCGCTGATCGCGACACCCGCGCGTTCGGCGGCCGCCAGCGCGTCGTCGTGCGCCTCTCTGCGCGTGCTGTCGGCCAGTTCGGCCAGACCTCCGGAGAGCGACGACCCGGACCGTGCCGAACGCCGCGCCAACGTTGCCAGCGCCTCGAAGCGGTCGCCATCGACGTCCCTCCTCGCGGCTCCCCGGCCGCCGACGACGGGCGCCCCGTGGCGATGCCAGGCGTGCTCGGGATCGGCACCGAGTCCGAGGAGTTCGGCTGCCGACGCCAACGGGCGGGCGAGACCGGGCGGCGCGGAACGCGAGACCACGCCCGCCGCCGCGGCGACCGGCATCCCGGCGCGCAGGCACACGGCGAAGAGATCGAAGGACGCCGCGACCGCGAACGGGTCGTCGGAACCGGGCCTCGGATGCGCAGAGTCGCGATCGGCCATCGCCGACACCGGATCGCCCACCACCCGATGCAGTGCCCAGCCCGGTGCCGGCCACACCCACAGGGCCGCCCCCGCCGCGACGAGCGTGCTCAGCGAGAACGCGCTCATCGGTTGATCACCCGGTCGGTGATCCGCTCCGACCACACGAGCCCGGCCACCGACAACGCCGTGCCAACGATGAGCAGGACCCCTCCTAGACCGCTGCCGAGGAGCACGCCGATGGGGTGCGCGCCCATGAACTCGCCCAGCGCGATGCCGATGACCGGCAAACCTGCGAGCACTGTCGCGGTGGCCCGCGGGCCGGCGAGTCCGGCTCGGGTCCGGGTGGCGAACTGCCTGCGCGCCAGCAGATCGGCCCGCACCGACTCCACCAGCTCGATCATCGGCAGACCGTGCCGGTCGGCGGTCTGCCAGGCGACCCCCACACGATGCCAGGAGAGCTGGTCGGAGGCCTCGACATCGGGCATCACCTCGCCGCCCAGTTCGGCCCGTCCCGCCATCATCGTGAGGCCATCGGCGACCGACGACCTCGGTTGCCCGACAACGAGTTCCCGTGCCGCGGCCGCACACGCCGACGCAGGCGGGGCACCGACCGACAGTTCGGCCGTCATCACCGACAACGCCAGCAGCAGATCGGAGGTCTCCCGGTCGCGCGCCCGCACCCGCTGTGCGCGGTGCCGTCGCCACATCACCGTCGCAGACACCAACGTCATCGCCACCGCCGCATGGAGCCCGACGAGCACCGCTGCCGCCACCGGGGCGCCGACGGCGACCGATGCATCCCACGGAACAGTGCGCGCCCGCGGGGTTCCCGGCGTGAGGGACACCAACCGATACTGGGCGTGGGTCGCCGGCCACCAGAGCACGGCGGACGCGAGCGCCAGGATGACCGGGATCATCGGTGCGTCCGGGACCGCACCAGTGCATCGAATCCCGCCATCTCGTCGGTGAAGCCGTGCGCGCGCATCCACACGGGCCGGATGTGCACAAAGCCATCGGTGTCGCGGGACACCAGCCCGATCTCGGTGAGTCCGCGCGAGCCACCGGGGGTCCGCGCGACACCGAGCACCACGTGGACGGCCGCCGCGAGCTGGCTGTGCAGCGCGTCGCGCGCCATCCCGCCGAGCGCCGCCAGCGCCTCCATCCGCGCCGGGACCTCCGACGTCGAGTTGGCATGCAGGGTGCCCGAACATCCCTCGTGTCCGGTGTTCAGCGCGGTCAGGAGATCGATCACCTCCGCACCGCGGACCTCGCCGACGACGATCCGGTCCGGCCGCATCCGAAGCGCCTGCCGTACCAATGAGCGCACCGGAACCTCGCCCGCCCCTTCCACATTCGGAGTCCGGGCGACAAGGCGCACGATGTGCGGATGAGGCGGGTCGAGTTCGAGCGCGTCCTCGACACAGAGAATTCGTTCGGCCGCGTCCATCTCACCGATCAGGGATCCGAGGAGTGTGGTCTTGCCCGATCCGGTCCCGCCCACGATGAGGAAGGCGAGCCGGGCGCGCAGCATGGCGCGGAGCGGCTCCACCGCCTCGCCGGGGATGGCACCCAGCGCGACGAGTTCGTCGAAGTTGCGGGTCGCGGTGCGCAGGACGCGGAGCGAGATACAGGTTCCGTCGGTGGCCACGGGTGGGATCACCGCATGCAGCCGGACCGCATGGCCGCGACGCCCGAGGTCGGCGAGTTGGCCGTCGACCCAGGGCTGTGCGTCGTCGAGCCGTTTGCCCGCACTGAGTGCCAACCGACTCGCGAGGCGGCGGACCGCCGCCTCGTCGTCGAAACGGATATCCGTGCGCTGCAGCCCGTTTCCCCGATCGACCCACACCCGCTCGGCGCCGACGACGAGGATGTCGGCGACGTCGGGTTCGGCCAGGAGATGCTCGAGCCGGCCCGCTCCGATCAGCTCGGTCTGCAGGAAGCGCAGGGCGGCAAGTAGGTCCGTATCGCCGAGCATGCCCCGCGACTCCGAGCGGATCGCATCGGCGATGACCTCTGCCGTGGGCTCGACGGCTTGGGTCGCCAGCCGGTCACGCACCCGGTCGAGGAGCGCATCGTGCGGGCCGCTCACGCTGCGAGCCGCTCGGCGGCCCCCACCTTGCGGTACACCGCCAGCGCGGCACGCCCGAGCGGGCTGCGTGGCGGAACCCGCAGCCGCCCGGCCTCCATCCGGCCCGGCAGTCCGGGATCGGATCGGTAGGCGGTGAGCAGCGGGAGGCCCACGGCGGAGGCCACCTCGACGGCGCGCAGGCCGCTCGGCGCCGGCCCCCGGACCGCCAGCGCCGCGGCGATCCCGCGCTCGCCCAGGCGGGCGCCGACGGTCCGCGACGACGCCACCCCGTGCACACCTGCCGTGGTGACGAGCACGACGAGATCGACGGAATCGAGAACGGCATCGGTGACCGGGTCGGCCGTGCGGGGCAGGTCCACCACCACGGTGTCGCCGTTGACCCGGCCGGCATCCATCGTCGCGACGACCGCGTCCACGCCGATCCGCAGCCGGCTGTCGCGACGGGGCGCGAGCACCGACAACCGGTCGTTCACCTGCGGCAATGCGCTGTGCAACGATTCCGCCCGGACCGCCCCGCCCGCCAGGGTCAGGTCCTGCCACCGGAGCCCGGCACGACCCTCGATCCCGAGCGTCAGGTCGATGCCCGCTCCGAACTCGTCGACGTCGAAGAGCAGTACGTGTGTGGATTCCTCGGCAGCGGTCAGGGCCACCGCGGCCGCCAGGGTCGTGGCGCCTGCTCCGCCGTGTCCGCCGATCACGGCGACCGCGCCCGCCGGGGTGGCGAGCGGCGATCGGAGATCGGTGAGGAGTCCGACGAGGGTGGATTCCTCGGCGGGCAGCGACACCGCCCGATCGGCACCGAGACTCATCGCCGATCGCCAGATGTCGGCTGCGGGTTCGCCGTCGGTCACCATGACGACTCCCGCGCGCCGCGGCGGCCCGAGTTCGGCCAGCACCCGCGTGGCGTTCACATCGGCGACCACCGCGTCCGCACGCAGCCACTCCCGGCGGCAGTGTTCGGGGTCGGCGCGCCGCATCTGATATCCCGCCGCGGCCGCACAGCGGGCGACGTCGTCGGAGAGATCGGGACCCACCAGGGCGAGGAGTTCATCGGTCATGTACCGATCCTGCTGCGCCATCTCCCCTCGGTGGAGGTGTCGGCGGCGCGACGACCCGATCTGTGGAATATCCCGGATCTGTGGACGACCCGGATTGTGGCTGACCCCGGGGTCAGCCCGTGAACGGTGGCACGAACTCACACGGGACGGGAACCGGATGCTGCGGATCGAGTGCGTTGAGCACCATGTAGGCCGCACGCCGCGACCCGGCGATCGCGAGGTGATCGCTGTGGTCGGCAGCGCAGGTGTCCTGGACGACGATGTTGCGCACCTTCTCGCCGGTGCGTCCGGGTACCTGTCCGCTGGTGTAGGGCAGGACGAGTTCGTCATAGCGGGTGGAGATGTTCGTGTACTCGACGCCCTCGACGTACGGGCTGCCCCCACGCCAGATCTCCCGGTTGAAGGCCGATCCGGCGGTCATCTGGCCGCATGCGGCACAGATCGGCAGATCCCGGCCGCCCAGCAGCGTGTCGGTGAGGCCGGTCAGCGGAGTGCCACCGAACGTGCCCCGCCACAGGGGTGCGAGCGAGACGTACTTGCCGACCTTGCCCGCTCCGCCCAGGTTCTTGAGGTAATAGGTGGGCATGTACGTGCCCTGGGAGTGCCCGACGAGATCCACGGTCTTCGCACCGGTACCGGCCAGCACCTTGTCGACGAATCGGGAGAGCTGTCCGGCGCTGCCCTCGATGGGCGCCATCCCCCCGATCGCCGACACCGGCCACGGAGTTCCCGGCAGGGCGCCATAGGTGAGCGCGAAGACGCAGTAACCACGATTGGCCAGCATCGCCACGTAGGCGCCCCAGTTGGTCTGCTGCGATCCACCCGTTCCGTGCACGAGCACCACCGGCCGCGGGTGCCGCACGGTGGGCTTGCAGGTGAAGTCGTTGGAGCCGGGCAGGGACCCGCCGGGATGCGAGAGCTCGGCCGGGATACCGGAGAAGAAGTTGTAGGTCTCGGGTAGCGGCGGCTGCGGGGCCGCGTGAGCAGTGCCCGCGCCCACCACGACGGCCATCACGCAGGCGACCACCGAACCGATCAATCCCACCCGGGTCCTTGCACCGATCGACATACCCACTCCCCCATTCGGCTGACGTCCGCCCAGAACCTAGCAACTGCTTGGTCAAGCGTCCCAGTTTTCGGAAAACCGCCGGATACCCGCGAGAAATGAGTGCTGCCGAGATCCGAAACCGACCCCAGACAGAGGACGACCCCGGCCAGGGGGGGAGGAGGCCGGGGTCATCGCGTTTCAGCCCCGGGGGGTCGGGCTGAAAGGCACCGGTATTAACCGGTTATGGCCGACTATACACACGGGATTTCGTTGATTGCAACCACAACAAAGAGCGATCCGAGGTCACATTTTTATATCGCTGCCTGCGCATTCACGATGCAATGACGTTGCATCGGGGCTATCGCCGCAGGCGTGTCAGAACGTACTCTGACTGCGTGACGGACACCTCACCGAAGGCGACCGGGTCGCCACCTTCGGTATCACGTCTGACCGACCGACGCCGCGTCGCGGCCTTCTTCGATCTCGACAAGACGGTCATCGCGAAGTCGAGCGCGCTCGCGTTCTCGCGACCGTTCTTCGACGAGGGACTGATCAATCGGCGGTCGGTGCTGAAGTCGAGCTACGCCCAGTTCCTGTTCCTCGTGACGGCCGCCGACCACGATCAGGTGGAGAACCTGCGCCGCCATGTGACCGACATGTGCCGCGGGTGGGATGTGGAGCAGGTGCGGGCGATCGTCAACGAGACCCTCCACGACATCGTGAATCCATTGGTCTTCGCGGAGGCCGCCGAGCTGATCGCCGGCCACCAGGAACGCGGACACGACGTCGTGCTGATCTCGGCGTCCGGACGCGAGATGGTCGAGCCGATCGGCGAGCTCCTCGGGGTCGACCACGTGGAGGCCAGCGAGATGAGGGTCGTCGACGGCCACTACACCGGCGAGCTCGAATTCTATTGCTACGGAGAGCACAAGGCTGTCGCGATGGCCGCACTCGCCGAAGCCCGTGGCTACGATCTCGCCGAGTGTCACGCGTATTCCGACTCCATCACCGATCTACCCATGCTCAGCGCGGTCGGTCACCCCGTCGCGGTGAATCCGGACCGGCAACTCCGCAAGCAGGCAGCCGATCGAGGCTGGCCGGTGCTGAGCTTCAATCGTCCGGTGCCGCTCCGCAAACGGATCCCCACCCCGTCGTCACGGATGGCCGCCGCCCTGGCGCTCGGCGCAGGTGTGGCGGCTGTCAGCGGCGTCGGAATGCACTCGTTCCGGCATCGTCGGCACCGCCCACGCCGAACCCGAGACTCCTAGGAACACCACTGAATGTTGGTGCGAAAGGCCCTTGATGTGACTGCGGTCACGGTGTACAAAAGGGGTTACGGAATCTCGGAAGGCAAAGTCCGATCCGGAAGAGAAGGAGCGGACCCCCACGCCGAGCGCTTCCCAGCACGGGCGGCAAGCACCCACGCGGAGCACGCCGCAATAAGGCAAAAGCGTTGTGCGCCTGCGACATCGTAGGCTGGCAAGGGCAAGCCGATGGCCATCAACGGGCCGTGAGCGGGAACATGAGGAGTTCCCCGTCGGGCCGGACGAATCGATCCGATCGGAACGGACCATTTGGTCTGTGAGACGGAACGAATCGATCCGATGAAGCTCGATTCAATTGCACGGCACCGTCATTCGTAAATGGTTCACATCGGGGCGCACCGACCAGTACCGCGGTCCCTCGCCGAGGCGATCCACACAACCCACCAAGCACGCTTGGTAACTTGGGTCCGTGCTATGCGGGCGGCAACCCGGTCGGTGTCAACCGGCCGAGCGGCCGCCCGCATTGTATTGTCCGGATGCTGTTGTGTTGTCCGGGCGTGGCGCGGTACTGACAGTTCGCACGCCACTTGCGTTTTCGTGCGCGTGCACCCTTCGAGGCTCGCTACGCTCGCACCTCAGGGAACGGGGCAACGGGCAACCCTGGCGAGCTAGCCCGCGCGCGCCGCGTCGGCGATCGAGCGAGCCTCACCTGCGCCGGCCTCGAGCGCCTCGCAGCACAGCACGATCCAGGCGCCCACGCCCGTCGCGTCTCCGTCGGCGAACCGCGCCGACAACGAGCGGTAGTCGTCGAGGCGACGCAGCCAGGTCACCTCCGGGACGCCGAGGTTGTGCGGATCCAGTCCCGACGACGTGCACACCAGCCGCGAGGCCGCGCGCGCGACCACACCGTTCGCGGTCGGGAACGCGCCGACCCCCAGCAATTCGCCGTGGACCACGGCGGCCAGCACCGGCGCCGGGACCGACGTGGCGCCGGTGACCAGCTGGCCGAGCAGATCGAGCCGTCCGGCGACTCCGGGCTGCGCACTCGGGCGGCCCAGCTCGTCGGGGTCGGCGACGAGATCGGCGGCGGCGAGCATGTGCAGCCGGGCGAACGCCTGGGCGGGAGCCCGGCGGAACACGCCGGTGAGTTGATCGAGGGCGTCGCCGTCGAGGGCCTGGGCCACGCGCATCGCGCCGGCCAGCAGCGGATCGTCGAAGTCACCGTCGCGACGCAGTTCCACGCTGCCACCGTCGATGGCCGCAGAGGATCGGCCGGCCCGCCAGGACGCCTCGGTCGCGGTCTTGTCCCATCCGCGCAGATTCGCCGGATGACGATGCACGGCACTCAGCGCGTCCCGTGCACGGTCAGCGGCGTCGCGCACACCGGGCAGGTCGAGCAGCGGCGCGAGCGGATCAGAGGTCACGCCTCCCCACGATAGTGATGTGGGGTCGGCCGTCGTCGGGCCGGTGACGTCGATCCGCGTCCTGCACCACTCGTCGTGTCCATGGGACCATTCGTCGCGGAACTGCGGGGCCCGGTCGACGGCACCTGCAACGAGGTTCCAACGTGACTACCCTCACAATGAGTAACCGGCATGAATGCACGTCACGCCAGTGTGCGGGCACCCAGCACGCATACACACAGCACGCGTACACATCGTCTCCTCGACAGTGAAAGGTCTCCTCACCGATGACTCCCGCCACCACTTCGTCCGCCCAGGGGTATCCGCCGTCGGAGGATTTCGTCGCGCAGGCCAACGCCGGGTCTGAGCTCTATGACCGGGCCGACGCGGATCGTCTGGAGTTCTGGGCCGAACAGGCCCGCCGCCTGGACTGGGACACCGATTTCGACCAGATCCTCGACTGGTCGGACGCGCCGTTCGCCAAGTGGTTCGTCGGCGGCAAGCTCAACGTGGCCTACAACTGCGTCGATCGACATGTCGCGGCGGGCAAGGGCGACCGGGTCGCGATCCATTGGGTCGGCGAACCCGGCGACACCCGCGACCTCACCTATGCCCAACTGCAGGACGAGGTGTCCAAGGCCGCCAACTACTTCGCCTCGATCGGGCTGGTCGCAGGCGACCGCGTCGCCATCTACATGCCGATGGTCCCCGAGGCGATCGTCTCGATGCTCGCCTGCGCCCGGCTGGGGCTGACCCATTCGGTGGTGTTCGCCGGATTCTCCTCGGGCGCACTGCGTTCGCGCGTCGACGACGCCGAGGCCAAGCTCGTCATCACCACCGACGGCCAGTACCGTCGCGGCAAGCCCGCCCCCCTCAAGGCCGCCGTCGACGAGGCACTCGGCACCGGCGACGACGCCGCGAAATCGGTGGAGAAGGTCCTGGTGGTGCGCCGCACCAACGACGATCCCGATCTGCCGTGGGTCGACGGGCGCGACGTGTGGTGGGACGACACCGTCGACGAGCAGTCGACGACCCATGAACCCGAGGCCTTCGACGCCGAACACCCGCTGTTCCTGCTCTACACCTCGGGCACCACCGGCAAGCCCAAGGGCATCGTGCACTCCTCGGGTGGCTACCTCACCCAGGCCAGCTACACCTTCCACTACGTGTTCGACCACAAGGAAGGCCGCGACGTCTTCTGGTGCGGCGCCGACATCGGCTGGGTGACCGGACACTCCTACCTCGTCTACGGCCCACTGTCCAACGGCGCCACCGAGGTGGTCTACGAGGGAACCCCCAACTCCCCCAACGAACATCGTCACTTCGAGATCATCGAGAAATACGGCGTGACCATCTACTACATCGCGCCGACGCTGATCCGCACCTTCATGAAGTGGGGCCGTGAGATCCCCGACGCGCACGACCTGAGCTCGGTGCGACTGCTGGGCTCGGTCGGCGAACCGATCAACCCCGAAGCGTGGAAGTGGTATCGCGAGGTCATCGGCGGCAACTCTGCGCCCATCGTCGACACCTGGTGGCAAACCGAGACCGGCGCCATCATGATCTCCCCGCTGCCCGGAGTGACCACCACCAAACCCGGCTCCGCGATGGCACCGCTGCCCGGCATCTCGGCGAACATCGTCGACGACCAGGGCAAGCCGGTCGGCGCCGGTGAGCAAGGATATCTGGTGCTCGACCAGCCGTGGCCGTCGATGCTGCGCGGCATCTGGGGCGACGACGAACGGTTCCGCGAGACCTATTGGTCACGCTTCGCCGAGCAGGGCTGGTACTTCGCAGGCGACGGCGCCCGCTACGACGACGACCACGCGTTGTGGGTCCTCGGACGCGTCGACGACGTCATGAACATCTCCGGGCACCGCATCTCCACCGCCGAGGTCGAGAGCGCCCTGGTCGGACATTCCGGGGTCGCCGAGGCCGCCGTCATCGGCGCCGCCGACGAGACCACCGGTCAGGGCATCGTCGCCTTCGTCATCCTGCGTGAGGGCGTCGAGAACACCGGCGACCAACTCGTCAAGGAACTGCGCGACCAGGTCGCCGTCGAGATCTCGCCGATCGCCAAACCCCGCGAGATCAACGTCGTCCCCGAATTGCCCAAGACCCGCTCCGGCAAGATCATGCGACGCCTCCTCAAAGACGTCGCCGAAGGCCGCGAACTCGGCGACACCTCCACCCTGGTCGACCCGTCGGTCTTCGAGGCCATCCGCGCCCGCAAGTCCTGAGCACGTCTCTGTGCCCCGGCCGGGATGTACTCCGGCCGGGGCACAGACGAACTCCTCCTTGACCTTGACACGGTGACAAGGTCTTGACTGGTGTCGAGGAGGTGATCGCGATGAACAACGCAATTCGTGACGATCGGCAAGCCCGGCTGATCGAGGCCCTGTCGGCTCCGCAGTCGTCGACCCGACTGCAAGCGGCGCTGGCCGCCGGGACATACCCGGATGATGCGCTGGTCGAGGTGCTGGTGGGGCGCTGTGGCGTCGAACCGGACTTCTTCGTACGCGACATGCTGACGTGGGCTCTCACCCGCTGTGCAGCAGGCGTCACCATTGCGCGACTGCTCGGCGAGCTCACCTCGGCCACACCGCAGGCCCGCAGCCAGGCGTTGCACACGCTGTCGAAGATCGGCGACCACACGGTCTGGGAGAAGATCCCCCATGGGCTGCTCCATGATCCCGACGACGACGTCGCGCGCAGTGCCTGGCGCGCGGCGGTCGTCCTGGCTCCGCACGATCAAAGTGCCGTTCTCGCACGAGAACTGGCGACCGAGTTGGGCCGCGGCGACTGGGAGATGCAGCGCAGTCTGAGCCGCGCGCTCCTCACCCTCGGCGATCCGGTGCTCCCGTTGCTGGCGGTCGCACGTACGGGTCGCAACCGGGCCGTGCGTGAGCATGCCGTCGCCACCGAGCACCTCATCGAGGACCCGGACAGCGATTTCTCGGCTGCGGTGGATCAGGCGCGACGGGTGCTCTCGTTGACGGACGCGCCGTCGCCGGGCACCGAATGCTGATCGGTGAGGTGTCGCAGCACTCCGGCGTGAGCACCCGGATGTTGCGGCACTACGACCGGCTCGGTCTCGTGGCGCCTGCCGGCCGCACGTCCGGCGGGTATCGCGAGTACTCGACGGACGACATCGCGCGGCTGTTCCGGGTGGAGGGACTCCGATCACTCGGATTGTCGCTGGCCGAGGTACGGCGGGTGCTGGACGCACCAGGATCCGCCGAGCCGGCCGCACTGATCGGCGAACTCGTCGACCAGTCACGCCGCCGTCTCGCCCGCGAGGAGGAGCTGCTGGCTCTGCTCCGGCGCATCGAGGCGTCCACCCCGGCGGATTGGGAGGACGTGCTGCGAGCGGTGCGACTGATGCACGACCTCGGATCGGATTCCGCAGGCGTGCGCTATCGGGCGGCTCTCGCGGCGATGGGTCACCAGCTCTCGTCCGAGGCCGTCGCCGACGCCGTCCTGGCCGAAGCGGACCCCAACGTGTCCGGCGCACTGACCTGGGCGCTGGCCGCCACCGGAGACGCGGCCGGCACGGCCGTGTTGGCTGCGGGCCTGCAATCCGACGATGCGCAGGTACGACGGCGCGCGGTGTCGGCCGTCGCGGAGCTCGCAGGTCCCGCGGTGGCCGACGTGCTCCGCGGCGCGCTCACCGACACCGACGTCGTCGTCCGCAGCCGGGCGGCGATGGCTCTCGGGGCGCGCGGCGACCGGGAGGTGGTGCCGACGCTCATCGACATGGTGGTCGCCGGGACCAACGATGTCGATGCCGCCGACCTGCTCCGCGATCTGGCGCACACGTCCGGCACCGCCGATCAGGTCGCAGCTGATCTCGGTCGGCTGCTCGACGACGAGGCGGTATCGCCCGCCGCGCGGAGCCGTCTCGCACAGGCTCTGGTGGAGCTGCCCGGCGACGTGGCCGTCGGCATCCTCACCGGGTTGGTCGACGACGACGATCCCGCCGTCGCGGCCGTCGCGGCGATGCGAGCGCACCGGAGGTGATCTCGCCGGTCGCGGGCCGGGTCGCGCGACTCGCGGCGGTCGCGACCCGGGTGGCCCGCGCCGCGACCGCCCATCGCATGGCACCATAAGCGCAGAGCACCGAGATACGGAGGATGCAGTGAGCCGCAACGAGCACGGCCAACCCGCAGACGGCACCGGATCGGTCCCGTCCATCCCGCTGTCGGACCCCACGCTGGGTCGCGACGGGGAGCCCAGTATCGGGAACCTGGTGAAGGACGCCACCGCGAATGTGTCCACGCTGTTCCGATCCGAGGTGGCGCTGGCAAAGGCCGAACTCGTCGGGGAGGCGAAGAAGGCGGGCGCCGGCACCGGTCTGCTGGTCGTCGCCGGGGTGATGGCCCTCTATTCGAGCTTCTTCTTTTTCTTCTTCCTCGCCGAGTTGCTGGACAACTGGATGCCGCGGTGGCTGGCGTTCCTGATCGTCTTCCTGATCCTGGTGCTGATCACCGTCGTCATGGCGTTCGTCGGCTACGTGCTCTTCCGCAAGGTCAGGGGCCCCAAGAAGACGATCGAATCGGTCCGGGAGGTGCAGACGGTGCTGCCGGGCAAGCACCCCGCCGACGTCTCGCCGACGTCCGCGACACGGACCGGCGATCATCCCGAGATCCCTCGCGCGCACGACCCCGGGCGGAGATGACCGTTGGCGGTCCCGCCTGACCCGTCGAGCGTCCGGGTTCCCGGAAACTGGCATCACTTCGACGTCCGGGCGAACGGGGTCCGCTTCCACGCTGTCGAGGCGGACGGCCGATGGCTCGCCGACCGCCCCCTGGTTCTGCTCCTGCACGGCTTCGGTGAGTTCTGGTGGAGCTGGCGACATCAGATCGCCGCGCTGACCGATGCCGGATACCGAGCCGTCGCCGTCGACCTGCGCGGGTACGGCGACTCCGACAAGCCGCCGCGCGGTTACGACGGCTGGTCACTGGCCGGTGACACGAACGGTCTGGTGCGCGCCCTGGGGCACACCGAGGCCGCGCTCGTCGGGCATGCCGACGGCGGCCTGGTGTGCTGGGCGACCGCCACGTTGCATCCCCGGGTGGTGAACCGGATCGCCGTCATAGCGTCACCGCATCCGCGTGCTCTGCGTCGGGAAGTGCTGCGCAACCGGGCGCAGCGATCGGCCTTCCTCACGGGATTCCTGCGGAACCAGTTGCCGCGGATGGGCGAACGGCACCTGACCCGCCGCGACGGCGCATACATCGAGCAGTACTTCCGTGAACGCGCCGCGCATGATTGGCAGCAGACCGACGAGTTCGCCGAGGCCGTCGAGCGGAACCGATCGGCGATCCAGATCCCATACGTCGCTCATTGCAGCCTGGAGTATCAGCGCTGGGCATTCCGGTCGCAGTTCCGTCCAGACGGAATGCGCTTCATGGAGTTGATGAATCAGCAGCTGCACATTCCGGTACTCGCGCTGCGCGGCCGGGAGGATCCGTACATCCTGGATCACCTGATGACCGCCGGCAACCGGTGGTCTGCGCACATGGATTACTGGCAGATCGACGGCAGCGGCCACTTCGCCCACCAGGAACGGCCCGATCAGGTCAACGAACGACTGGTCGAGTTGCTCTCGCGCGAACCCGCGTAGCGGTACCCGCCACCCGTCGATCGGCCGAGCGGCCGCAGTTCCCCGCCGCGCTCAGGCGTGAACGCAGGATTCTGTGCTGACCCGTGACGACCGGTTCTCCGAGTCGGTGAAATTCGACTGAACCTGCTTGGCGGTCAACACGAAGCCGGTCTGGTCTGCGGTGTCCTCGGCAGCGCCGAAGACGACGCCGAGCACCTCGCCGTCCGAGTTGATCATCGGGCCACCCGAATTGCCCTGACGGATCTGGCCGCGGACGGTGTACACCTCACGCAGAATCCGGCCGGTGCGGTAGATGTCCGGACCGGACAGATTGATGACCTCACGCACCCGAACGGGATTCACCGCGAACGGGCCCGCCTCGGGATAGCCGAGGACGATCGCGTCGTCGCCGGGTGACGCCTCCTTGTCGGCGAACTTCAGTGGCGGCGCGGTCAATCCCGGGACGTCGAGCACCGCGATGTCGTTGCTGCTGTCGAAGAGCACCACCCGCGCAGGCAACTGCTGGCCGCTCGGGGCGGAGACCGAGAGACGGCGCGTACCCGCGACCACGTGGGCATTGGTCATCACGCGTTCCGGCGACACCACGAAACCACTGCCCTCGAGGGCCTGTCGACAACTCGGCGCGGTCCCCTCGATCTTCATGACGCTGGGACGCGTCTGGTTCACGACGGGCAACTGGACCACCGACGGATCGGGCGGACCGACATTGACGACGGGAGTCCGGCCGAACGGTCCGATCACCTGCGGCAAGCCCGAATTGTCCAGCAGCGCACTGAAGTCCCGGGGCAGATCGCGCAGCCACTGCGGGGCGAACACGTCGACTCCGCCGAGCACCTTGGAGCCGCGGACCGCGCTCGAGAGCTGGGTCTCGGTGGAGCTGCTCAACGGGATCGCCAGCAGCCATGCCGCCACGAGCACGGCGATCACCTGCAGGACCAAGCCGATCACGCTGTCGATCCGGCGCACGCCCCTCGACCGAATACCGCTTCGCGCGGCCCGGCCGAGGATCATTCCCGACACCTCGCCGACGATGATCAGCCCAACCAGCAACACCACGCCGACCAACAACCGCACCGTACTGTCGTCGAACCTCGAGATGATGTGCGGCGCAAGCAGGATTCCGGCGACGGCCCCCAGGATGACCCCCAGGAACGCCAGCGCCGAGGCCACCGCGCCCTGACGGTACCCACTGGCCGCGGCCAGCACGGCGATCACCACGACGATGAGATCCACCCATCCGGAACCGCTCACCTATGTCCACCCTCACCGCGATCGGGATCGCCGACCGCCTGATGCATCGCCTCCGGCAGCACCGCTGAATGGCCGGTCATCTGGGGACTCCCGGCGTCACTGACCTCGCTCGCAGTGCTCCCGGCGGCCGCTGCCTCAATGGCGTCCTCCAGCGGACGCACATCGGACTTGTCCCACGGCACATCCCATCCCGACACCTCGCTGATGGCCGCGATGAGACCGCCGGTGAATCCCCACACCAGCAGACCGTCGACCATGAACGCCGGTCCACGATAGGCGCTCGCCCCCAGCACTTTCCGTTGCACCTGGAAGCGATTCTCCGGCGCCAGCAGCGACCGCAGGTTGACCCGGGCGACCCGCGACGTCTCGGCGGTGTCCATCACCTGCACGTCGCCCGGCCGCTCCCAGTGCGCGAGCACGGGGATGACGTCGAACGCCGACACCGGGACGGGGAAAGACGGCAGGTTCGCCACCACATGCACGCCGTCGGCGATCAGACCGGTCTCCTCGTTCGCCTCTCGTAGCGCGGTACCCACCGGGTAGTCGTCGCCGGAATCCATGGCGCCACCGGGGAAGGCGACCTGCCCGCTGTGCTGCCGGAGCGTCGCGGCACGTTCGGTCAGCAAGATCTCGGCGTCGGCCGGCAGTCCACCCGGATGGTCGGGCGCCTCGTCCCAACTGCCCGAGATCAGCACCAGGACAGCGGCGGCACGGCGGTTCCGACCGATCATCGAGGCCCACCGGGTCCGATCTCCACCCCGATTGAGGACCGCGTCGGTGACGGCACCGACATTGCCCGTCACCGCGCGCATCCATGGCGGGATCTGTCCGGTCGGCACCAGCGGCCCGACCGGTGAGACCTGCTCGTCGCGGTCGGTCATGTCACGGTCGGTCATGTCGCGGTCGGTCATGTCGTCACCCCCAGGTATTGCCGGACCGCGGCGGCGATCTGGTCGGGATCGTCGAAGACCTGCGGGAGCACCTTGGCGACGGTGCCGTCGGCGCGCACCAGGATCGTCGACGGGAAGACCCGCGGGGCCTTGAGCGCGCCGGCGATGCGGGCGTCGGGATCCATGACGACGGGCAGGTGGACGTTGTTCTCGGTGAGGAACCGCAGCGCCAGATAGGGATTCTGCGCACCCTCCTGGGCGTGGACGGCCAGGACCGTCACCTTGTCACCGGCACGCTGCGCGTAGCCGGCCATCTCCGGCAACTCGCGACGACACGGCAGGCACCAGACCGCCCACATGTTCACGACCATCGGTTTCCCGGCGGTGCCCGCCCCGACGTCGTACGGCTTGCCGTCCGCCAGGCACGGCGCGGTCACGCCCGCGAGGACCGACCCCGGACCGACCGGGAGGCCGGTCTGGGGGCAGGGTTCGAGAGCGGCATCGCGTCGGGCCTGGGCCAGCTGGCCCTCGTCCACCTGGGCGTCGGTCGCCTTCGGACCGGTCGCAGTCGCCGGGTCCGATACGCCGGCCGGATCGTCGTCACCGCGTGGCCAGATCGCCACCACCAGGGCGATCATCACGACGATGAAGACCAGGGTCCATCGCGCTGATGCCGGGAAGCGCCCGCGCGGGGGTCGCGACGGTTCCGGTGGGCCGGGCTCGGATTCCGCGGCACTCGAGCCCTCGTCGGTTGGGGTCTGATTCACTGCGCTGTGATCCCCGCCAACTGCAGCAGGTGATCGGTCTCGGGTCCCTTGACCAGCCGGGCGGCCTCGGTCTTGTCCATCGGACCGGTTCCGACCGCCGGGCAGTCCTTCGCCAGGATGCAGACGCCGCAGGCCGGCTTGCGGGCGTGACACACGCGTCGCCCGTGGAAGATCACCCGATGCGAGAGATCCGTCCATTCCTTCCGCTCGATCAGTTCACCGACTGCACGCTCGATCTTGACCGGATCGGATTCGTTGGTCCATCCCCACCGACCGACCAGCCTCGCGAAATGGGTGTCGACGGTGATGCCGGGCACCCCGAAGGCGTTCCCGAGTACGACGTTGGCGGTCTTACGTCCGAACCCGGGCAGTGTGACCAGCTCTTTCAGTGTGTTCGGGACCTCGCCGTCGAACCGCTCGACGAGCGCCTGACCCAGGCCGATGATCGAGTTGGCCTTGTTCCGGTAGAAGCCGGTCGAGCGGATCATCTCCTCGAGTTCGGTGCGGTCGGCCTGCGCGTACGACACGGCGGTCGGATATTTCGCGAACAGCGCGGGGGTCACCATGTTGACCCGGACATCGGTGCACTGGGCCGACAGGATGGTGGCGACCGACAGCTCGAGCGGCGTGGTGAAGTCGAGTTCGCAGTAGACATGCGGGAACGCGACATCGAGGGTCCGGTTCATCCGACGGGCACGACGCACGAGCCCGAGGCGTGTCTGCGCCCCGCCGCTCTTGCGCGGACGGGCCGACGGAGTCGGCACCGCGGGGTCGGTGGTCTTACGTGCGCTCACCGATTCAGGTTAGCCAGATCGTCGCGGCCTGACCGACAGAGACCGTGCGCATCGCCGGGAACGGGGTGCCCACGACGGTGCTACGCATTGGTAACAAGTCAGTGAAGGCCGCCACTCTGGTTGGCGGGAGACGGATCCGATTGTGTTTACTGGTCCCCATGCAAGGACTCGCGGCGCTGCTGTTCCCAGCTGTCCTCATGCTTTTCGCGCTGGCGATGGAGAAAGTCCAGAGTCGGATCGATCGCCTCTCGGTTTCCCGCGATCACGTGGAGGAATTCCTCGAATCGGCCGACGCCGCACACGTGGACACGCTGGCCAAGGAGGGTTTTCCCGCCGCGCTCGACGAGTTCCGCAGTCGCCGTGGGATCGGTGAACCGGCCCTGCCGACGTCGGATTCGATGCTCTCGTCGTCGCCGAAGCGCGCCAGCTGACCGCAGAACCGCCATAACCGACGAAGCCGACTCGCCGCAATGGTCCGGTCCGTGACCCATTCAACACTTATGCTTGGGGCGAGAGTAGCGTTGCACGGGGCAACGCGTCGGCGGGGCGGTATCCACGTGCTTGTAGACGCCGGTGACCAGTTGCCACGCGATTGTGGTTTGGACGAGAAAGGTTCCTAGGTGGAGGACGTACTGGCGCGGGCTGGCATATTCCAGGGTGTCGAGCCCTCGGCCGTCGCAGCGCTGACCAAGCAGCTTCAACCGGTCGATTTCCCTCGCGGCCACGTGATCTTCCACGAGGGCGAGCCCGGTGACCGGCTCTACATCATCCTGTCGGGCAAGGTGAAGGTCGGGCGTCGCTCTCCTGATGGTCGCGAGAACCTGCTGACGATCATGGGACCGTCGGACATGTTCGGCGAGCTCTCGATCTTCGACCCCGGGCCCAGGACCTCGTCCGCGACCACGGTGACCGAGGTCCGCGCGGTCTCCATGGATCGCGACGCCCTGCGCGCCTGGATCAAGGATCGCCCCGAGATCGCCGAACAGCTCCTGCGGGTGCTCGCCCGCCGCCTGCGCCGGACGAACAACAACCTGGCGGATCTCATCTTCACCGATGTGCCGGGACGCGTGGCCAAGCAGCTGCTGCAGCTCGCACAGCGGTTCGGCACCCAGGAGGGTGGCGCGCTGCGTGTCACCCACGACCTGACGCAGGAGGAGATCGCTCAGCTCGTCGGCGCCTCCCGTGAGACGGTCAACAAGGCGCTGGCCGACTTCGCTCAGCGCGGCTGGCTGCGACTCGAGGGCAAGAGCGTGCTCATCGCCGACTCCGAGCGCCTCGCGCGTCGCGCCCGGTAGCACCCGAACATCACACAGAACTCCCACGAACACGATGCAGTGTTCGTGGGAGTTCTGCGTTCGGGTTGTGAACGTGGCTCAGTCCCGCAGGTACTCCAGCTGCGCCTTGACCGACATCCGCGCGGCCGGCCACAGCTTCTTGTCGACGTCCGCGTAGACCTTCCGGACCACCTTCATCGGTTTGGCGTCCTTGGCCGACACACCGAGTTCGTCGAGGGCGGCCACGATCTGGTCGATCCGTTCTTCGCGGTGAGCCTTGTAGTAGCGCGCCACCGGGCCGACTCGGGGGTGGTCGGGGCCGTGGGCGGGAAGAAGTACCGCGTCTTCTCCCTCCACGATGATCCGGTTGAGGGAGTTCAGGTAGTCCCGCAGTGTGCCGTCGGACGGATCGATGACGGTGGTCCCGCTGCCCAGGATGGTGTCGCCGGTGAGCAGGGCGCGCTGTCCGTCGCACTCGACGAGGAAGCTCACCGAATCACCGGTGTGCCCCGGCGTGTCGAGCACGGTGATGCGGACGCCCGCCACCTCGATGACCTCTCGATCAGCGAGGGGTGCCGCACCGTGGGTGAACTTCGACGATCGCGCACGCACCGGGGCGTCGACCCGTTTCCGCAGGCGTTTGATGGCACCGGTGTGGTCGAAATGGCGGTGTGAGATCAACACGAGCGCGATGCCCGGCTGCTCTGCGATCCGCTTGACGTGGCCCTTCTTGTTGGGCGGCCCCGGATCGACCACCACACATTCCGCATGCCCCGGCGCCCGCAGAATCCACGTGTTGGTGCCGTCGAGCTCCATGTTCCCCGGGTTGTTGCACAACAGCACCGACGCGTACGGGGTCACCTCGCGGACGACCCCGTACGCCGGGTGCACCGGCGCCGCGTCGGTTGCGTCACTTCCGTTGTCGGTCATGCCATCCGACACTACCCACAGCGTCTCCGAAGGCAGTGGTTCAGGTCACCGATGATGCAAAGTCCGGCGACGTCGCGACTACGCCGTCCGGTCGACGTCCTCGACGATCTGGGGAGCGAACTCGCTCTGAAGACTCCTCAGCAGCGACGCTCCCTGCGTGACGACGCCCGTCATCAGTTCGTTCACACCTTCGGCTCCGTTGAAGACGGTGAGATTCGACGTGCCGAGGCCCTTGGCGACCTCCCCGACCAGCGCGGGCAACTGCTCGATGAGCTGCTGGTCGAGCGCGATCCGATTGTGCTTCGCGGCCGCCGCCGAGCCGATCTCGACGGCACGCGCCTCCGCCTCCGCGATGATCTGGGTACGACGGGCCTCCGCCTCCGCCGGCTTCACCACCTCGGAGATCAGCTCCTGCTCGCGCAGATCGGCCTGGGCCTGGGCCAGCAACGACTGTTCGCGAGTGATCTCCTGGCTCACCCGGGCCTGCGCCAGCGGACCCGCCTGGGCCGCCTCGGCGTCGGCCTTGTCGGTCTCGGACTTGATCTGAGCCCGCTTGATCGCCGTCTCGCGCTCGTAGTCGGCCTGGTTCCGGAGCGACTCCTGCTGAGCCTTCGACGCCTCCTGGTCGGCTCGTGCGCGTTCGACCGCCGCCTCCCGCTGCACCTTCGCGATGTTCGGGGCCGCGAGAGCGTTGATGTATCCCGAATCCATGTCGTCGATGGACTGGATCTGGAACGAGTCGACGACCAGACCGATCGAACCCATCTCCCGCTTCGATGCCTCGAGCACCTGCCGCGCGAGGGTGTCGCGTTCCCGGATGATCTGCTCGACCGTCATCGATCCGACGATCGACCGCAGATGGCCGGAGAAGACCTGGCCGGTGAGCTGATTCATCTCGTCCTCCTGCTCCGAGATGAACCGCTGCCCGGCGTTGACGATCGACGCGACGTCGCTGCCGACCTTGTGCGCGATCACCGCCCGCACGTTCAGCTGGATGCCCTGGGTGGTCACACAGACCTCGCGGATCTGCGCCTCGTGCAACGCCATCGACAGGAACCGCACCTTGCGGAGGATCGGCATCACCCACTTGCCGTGGCCGACCACGACGTCGAACGGCGCGCCGCCCTCCTGAGCCTTCTTACCCGAGATCAGCATCGCCTCATCGGGTTCGGGAACGTAGTAGCCGAGCATGGTGGCCCTCCTCAGTCGCCGGTCGCGCCGCGACATCTCCGGTGCGCGAACACGAATCATCTGTTTGACGGCTCATGCTACGGCTCGGTTCCAGGATGTCGTTCGGGCAGACGACACCATGGCCAGGCCGAACGTCGGCGCGTCAGGTCGGCAACGGCAGCCAGCGCTCGACGTCGACGATCCGCCCCGGCCGGACCCCGATCACGAGCACCGTCGCGTCGACATCGATCGGCTCAGCGGCCACCGCGATGAACCGCTCGGTTCCGCCCGCGAGGCCCAGTTCCACCTCGCCGAGGGATTCCCCGCCCCCGATCGCCAGGGTGACCACGCCGGTCGTCCCGATCACCGCAGCACACTCCCAGCCGCCTCGCGGTCGACCATCGGGCACACAACACCGTCCACCGTGCGCACTTTCTCGTCGACCGTGCGCGAACGCTCGACGGGCAGGACCCAACTGCACGATCGGCGAGGATCTGCGCACGATCGGCGAAGATGTGTACCCGCTCGGCGGGCGACTCGGGTCCCGCTGGTCGCGCGGGTCACCGGATCAGGCGACCTCGACGATGAGCTCGACCTCCACGGGCGCGCCCATCGGCAGCTCGGCGACACCGACTGCGGAGCGGGCGTGGACGCCCATCTCGCCGAAGATCTCCCCGAGGAGGTCGGAGGCACCGTTGATGACACCGGGCTGACCGGTGAACCCGTGCGCGGAGGCGACGAAGCCCACCACCTTGACGATGCGCACGACCGAATCGATACCGACCAGACCGTCGACGGCGGCAAGCGCGTTCAGGGCGCACTGGCGGGCGGCGACGTTGGCCTGATCCGGGTCGACGACCCCCTCCGCACCCTCGTGCACCTTGCCCGCGACGTCGAGCTCACCGGCCACGATCGGCAGCTGCCCAGCCGTGTAGACGAGGTTCCCGGTCCGCACCGCGGGTACGTAACTCGCGACCGGCGAGACCACCGGGGGCAGTTCGATACCGAGCTCGGCCAGGCGCTGGGTCCATGTACCTGCCATCGGTGCTATCCCTTCGGCCGCTTCAGGTAGGCGACGTGCTGCTCACCGGTCGGGCCGGCCAGCACGCTGACCAGTTCCCAGCCGTCTGCGCCCCACTGATCCAGGATCTGCTTGGTGGCGTGCGTCAACAACGGCACGGTCACGTACTCCCACGCGGTCACTTCACTCATGGACCCACCCTAACGGGTCGAGGGTTGTCGATATGGTGATGCAGTGGTGAACCAAACACCGGCCGACGACGCCGGGCACGCCAACGAATGGCCCGAGTCCGCCGAGCGCGCCCGCCTGCACTTCGTGTCCGGTAAGGGCGGCACCGGCAAGACCACCGTCGCCGCCGCCCTGGCTCTCGCCCTGGCCGCCGATGGCAAGAAGGTCCTCCTCGTGGAATGCGAAGGCCGCCAAGGCATCGCACAGCTCTTCGACATGCCTCCGCTGCCGCCGAACGACACACGGATCGCCACCGCCTCGGGCGGCGGCGAGGTGTCGGCGCTCGCGCTCGACATCGAACACGCCCTCCTCGAGTACCTCGACATGTTCTACAACCTCGGATTCGCCGGTCGCGCGATGAAGCGCATCGGCGCCATCGACTTCGTCACCACCGTCGCGCCAGGACTCCGCGACGTCCTCATCACGGGCAAGATCAAGGAACGGATCATCCACACCGACAAGCAGGGCAGACGCGTCTATGACGCGGTCGTCGTCGACGCCCCGCCGACCGGCCGGATCGGGAACTTCCTCGACGTGACCAAGGCGATGGCCGACATCGCCAAGACCGGGCCGATCCGCAACCAGAGTGATGGTGTGGTGAAACTCCTGCATTCCGAGGACACCGTCATCCATCTGGTCACCCTGCTCGAGGCGATGCCCATCCAGGAGACCGTCGAGGCCGTGACGGAGCTGCGCGAGAAGGACCTGACGATCGGCACGCTCATCATCAACCGCGTGAGTCCGACCCATCTGCCCGCCGGCTTCATCGACGAGATCGCCGAGAGCCGGATCGATGCGCCCCGGGTGCTCGAGCATCTGACCGCGGCAGGCATGCACGTCTCGGACGAGGACCTGGCAGGCCTGCTCACCGAGACCATCGAACACGCGACACGATTGCAGGCCCAGCAGGTGGCCAAGGCGCAACTCGACGACGTGGAGTTGCCAACCCTGGAGTTGCCGACACTCGGCGACGGCATCGATCTCGGGGCGATCTACGAACTCGCCAACCTCTTGCAGAAGGCAGGTGCCTAGATGCCGCTGGACCTGAAGATGGGCTCGGTGCTCACCGATCCCGCCACCCGCGTGGTCATCTGTTGCGGCGCGGGCGGGGTCGGCAAGACCACCACCGCCGCCGCCATGGCGCTGTACGCCGCCGAACAGGGCCGGACCGTCGCGGTACTCACCATCGACCCGGCCCGCCGGCTGGCGCAGTCGCTGGGCATGTCCGAGCTCACCAACGATCCGCAGCCGGTGGACATCGGCGCGGCCAACGGGTCCGGCGATCCGGGCGCCGGTTCCCTCGACGCGATGATGCTCGACATGAGACGCACCTTCGACGAGATGGTGCTGGAGTACTCCTCACCCGACCGGGCGGCCGCGATCATGGAGAACTCCTTCTATCAGACGATGGCGTCGTCGTTCTCCGGGACGCAGGAGTACATGGCGATGGAGAAGCTCGGCAAGCTGCTAGAGCGGGACCACTGGGACCTCATCATCGTCGACACCCCGCCGTCACGGAACGCCCTCGACTTCCTCGACGCACCGCAACGGCTCGGCTCGTTCCTGTCGGGACGGCTGATGAAGGTGCTCGTCGGCGGTGGCCGCGGCGTGGGCCGGATGGTCACCGGCGCGATGAGTCTGGCGATGCGCGGTGTCTCGACGATCATCGGCGGTGACATGCTGCGCGACGTCGCGATGTTCGTGCAGTCGCTCGACTCCATGTTCGGCGGTTTCCAGGACCGGGCGCTCAAGACCTACGAGTTGCTCAAGCAGCCCGGCACCCAGTTCGCGGTGGTCGCGGCGGCCGAACCGGACGCGCTACGTGAGGCGGCATTCTTCGTCGACCGCCTCTCGGAGGAGTCGATGCCGCTCGCGGGCCTGATCCTCAACCGCACCCACCCCAATCTGACGTCGATCTCTGAGTCGTCGGCCCGTGCGGCCCTCGAGAGCGTCGACGACGAACTGACCCGTGGCGTTCTCGAGATCCACTCCGAGCGTGCGGCCAGGGGCAAGCGGGAACTCCACCTGCTGCAACGGTTCACCGCATCGCACCCCGCCGTGCCGATCGTCGGGGTCCCGTCCCTGCCGTTCGAGGTGGCCGACGCCGTCGCGCTGCGCGCCGTCGCCGAGCAGATCGTCAGCCGCGGCTGACAGCTCCCTCCCGAACGACTCCCTCCCGAACGACGACGATGGCCGGCCCCAAGGGACCGGCCATCAGTCTCGTGCGACTGTCGTTCGTCGGTGGGTCACACCGCGTCGGCGCGCTGTCGGCGTCGTTGGGCGTCGAAGAATGCCGCCCAAGACGTGACCTCGGGATGCTGCCGGAGCAACGCCCGCCGCTGCCGCTCGGTCATGCCGCCCCAGACCCCGAACTCGACTCGGTTGTCGAGGGCATCGGCACCACATTCGAGCTGCACCGGGCAGTGCCGGCAGATCGTTGCGGCCTTGCGCTGGGCCGCTCCGCGAACGAACAGGTCGTCGGGGTTTCCTCCCCGGCATCGAGCTTGTGACACCCACATCAACCGAGCGTCATCTCCGGTGGAAACTGCCGCAATCGCCATCCGCCGACCCCTGTCTGTCGTTGTGTCCCGCCGGGTCGTCACGCGTTCTCTGCCACGACTCCGACGTCCCTGACCGTGAACATTTCTCACCCAACTGAAGCATTTGCGCTGGTCACGGCTCCCGCAGCACTGGGCGCGCTTCACATCCCCGAGGGAATGTTAAGTGAGTCACATTCTGCACTCAATTTAAGGATCTGTGCATGGGAGCGCAACCCCTGGAGCAAAGAAAATGGCACCATCGTCCAAACAAGTGACATCAACGCAGGTCAACTGCCCCGTTCGCCGCGCGCGACCCCCCGTGACCCGTGGTCGGACGATGTTGCACCCATCGCACGTATCCTGTGCGTGTGCCGATCTCGAAGAAGCTGTGGCCGCTGGCCGGAGCCTGCCTGTTGGCAGGCGTGTTGGTGGCCGGTCTGTTGTACCCGGTCGCAAGCGGTATGGGCGTGGTGTCCAACCGTGCGGCCTCCGCCGTCGAAAATGTCTCATCGGAGCTGCTCAACGGCACTCTGCCGGAGGTCACCACGATGACCGACTCGGCGGGCACACCGATAGCCGTGCTCTACGACCAGTACCGCTATCAGGTCGGCTACAACGACATCTCGCCGGACATGATCCGCGCGATCATCTCCATCGAGGATCGCCGGTTCCTCGAACACGACGGCGTCGACTGGAAGGGCACCATCCGCGCCGCGCTCAAGAACTCGTCGTCGGGCGAGGTGCAGCAGGGCGCCTCGACACTCGATCAGCAGTACATCAAGAACTACCAACTCCTGGTCCTCGCGCGCACCGAGGCCGACCGGCAGGCTGCGATCGAGACCACCCCGGCGCGCAAGCTGCGTGAGGTCCGCATGGCGCTGACCATGGAACAGTCGCTGACCGACCAGGCGAAACGGGACAAGGGCCTCGACGACGCGGCGGCCAAGCAAGAGGCGAAGAAACAGATCGTCACCCGCTACCTGAACGTGGTGCCGTTCGGCAACAACGCCTACGGCATCGAGGCGGCGGCCCAGACCTATTTCGGCAAGCACGCGAAGGACCTGGCCGTAGAACAGGCGGCCATGCTGGCCGGCATGGTGCAGTCGAGCTCGTCCCTCGACCCGTACACCAATCCGGAAGCCGCGACCAAGCGGCGGAACACCGTCCTCGACACGATGATCCAGAACTTCCCGGATCGCCGCACGGAGCTCGTGGCGGCCAAGGCGAAGCCACTCGGTGTGGTGCCCAATCCACAGACCCCGACGCAGGGCTGTATCGGGGCCGACAACAACGGGTTCTTCTGTGACTACGCGTTGCAGTTCCTCGCCGAGAACGGCATGTCCCGCGACTCGGTGGCACGCGGCGGCTACGTGATCCGCACCACCCTCGACCCCGATGTCCAGCGGTCGACGATACGGGCCGTCAAGGCACAGGCGAATCCCGATTCCGACGGTGTCGCCGACGTGATGAGCGCGATCCGCCCCGGCAAGAAATCGCACGACATCCTGGCGATGGCCTCGAGCCGCGACTACGGGCTCAACCTCAAGGCAGGCCAAACCGTGCAGTCACAGCCGTTCTCGATGGTCGGTGACGGCGCCGGATCGGTGTTCAAGATCTTCACCACCGCGGCAGCGATGGAGAAGGGGCTCGGCCTCGCCTCCAACATCCAGGTACCCGGCTTCGTCGCGCTCGAGGGCATGGGCAACAGCAGCGGGTCCAACGGCTGCCCGGCGAACTCGTACTGCGTCAAGAACGACGGCAAGTATCCCGCTTCGATGTCGGTGACGAACGCGCTCGCGCAGTCCCCCAACACGGCCTTCGTCAAGCTGCTGCAGCAGGTCGGTGTGAAGCCGGCAGTCGACATGGCCGTGCGTCTCGGGTTGCGGTCCTACACCGTGCCCGGCTCGTCGGGCTACGGCGACAAGAGCATGGCCACCTACGTGAAGGAAGGCAACTTCGGCTCGTTCACGCTGGGGCCGCTCCCCGTCAACGGTCTCGAGTTGTCGAATGTCGCCGCCACTCTGGCCTCCGGCGGCACCTGGTGTCCGCCGAACCCGATCGCGTCCATCAGCCGCATCAAGCGCGATCAGTACGGCAATCCGGTGCTCGGGCCCGACGGCAAGCCGGCGATGACCGCCGTCCCGTTCAACCCGCCGCCGTGCGAGCAAGCCGTCGAGGAAGGCCTCGCCAACACGCTCGCCAACGGCCTGAGCCACGACGACAAGGGTGGCGGCACCTCCGCGGGCGCCGCCGGGTCCGCGGGCTGGACCCTGCCGGTCTCCGGTAAGACGGGTACCACCGAGTCGCATCGTTCGTCGGCGTTCCTGGGCTTCACCAACAACATCGCCGGCTCCTCGTACGTCTACAACGACGGCCCGAACCCGACCGGCATCTGCAGCGGCCCGCTGCGACAGTGCTATGACGGCGACCTGTACGGCGGTATGGAGCCCGCGCGCACCTGGTACGCGGCGATGAAGCCGGTGGCCACCAAGTTCGGGCCGGTACGTCTTCCGCCGACCGATCCGCGCTTCATGGCCGGTAACGACCGCGGGCGGATCCCCTCGGTCAGCGGTCTGCCGGCCAGCGACGCGACGTCGCGACTGCAGCGCGCCGGGTTCAAGGTGAACCAGCTCGACGTCGACAGCAACCGTCCGCAGGGCACGGTGGTGTTCACGGCGCCGTCGGATTCGGCGATGCCGGGCAGCGTGGTGACCATCTACGTCAGCAACGGCCGACGCGACGAAGGTGACAAGGGGCCGACCGAGACGACGGTGCAGGTCCCGGGCGTAGGGCCGGTGGTGATCCAACTGCCGGGCTGAGTCACCCGGGGGCCGGAGAAAACCCGTGGGTGCCGCGGGCGTGGCACTGCGTATCCTGAGTGAATGGTTCACGTCGACAACGCCCTCGCGGGCCGAATCACCTCAGCGGGCCTGACCTCCTCGGCAGCGGTGCGCGCAGCCGGCGGACTGGCCGGCCTGGCCGCCGCGGGTCTCTTCTACTCGACGGTGGTCGAACGCAACGCCTTCACGCTCCGGCACAGCACTCTGTCGGTGCTCGAACCCGGTGCCGCGCCGCTGCGTGTGTTGCACATCAGCGACCTCCACATGATGCCCCACCAGCGCCTCAAGCAGGCGTGGGTGTCCGAGCTCGAGGCCCTGGAGCCCGATCTGGTGATCAACACCGGCGACAACCTCGCCCATCCACAGGCGGTCCCGGCGGTCATCCAGTCGCTGGGCGGGCTGCTGTCGCGGCCGGGCATGTTCGTGTTCGGCTCCAACGACTATTTCGGACCGCGCCTGAAGAATCCCTTCCAGTACTTCCGGAGTGACCACACCCGGACCTTCGGCGATCCGCTGCCATGGCAGGACCTGCGTGCCGCATTCATCGAACGCGGCTGGCTCGACGCGACCCACACCGTGCGCGAACTCGAGGTCAGCGGGGTGCGCGTGGTGGCCGCCGGCGTCGACGACCCGCACATCGAGCGCGACCGCTACGAGACCATCGCGGGGCGGCCGAATCCGCTCGCGCATCTGCGTCTGGGACTCACCCACTCGCCGGAACCCCGGGTGCTCGACCGCTTCGCCGACGACGGCTACGACCTCGTGATGGCCGGACACACGCACGGCGGCCAGCTGTGCCTGCCGTTCTTCGGAGCCCTCGTGACCAACTGCGAGCTAGACCGCTCGCGCGTGAAGGGTGTGTCCAGCTGGGGCTCGGCCATGAAGTTGCATGTCAGCGCCGGCCTCGGGACCTCTCCGTATGCACCCGCCCGGTTCTGCTGCCGCCCCGAGGCGAGCCTGCTGACGCTGACGCCGGTCTCGAACGGCGACGCCGAGTTCGACGAGGATCACTCACTGCCGCAACTGGCTTCGGAGATCGGCTGAACGGGCTTGCGGGCGAGCTGAAAGTGCTCGCCTTCGACACGTTCGGCACGGTCACCGACTGGTTCACCGGGATCTCGTCGACGGTCCGGGAAGTGGCGCCGGGCGTGGACGCCGACGCTTTCGCTCGTGAGTGGCGCCGTCGGTACGGACCGATCCTGGCGCGTGTGGAGTCCGGTGAGCTGCCGTGGCGGCGGCTCGACGATCTGCAGACCGAGACCGTCCACGAGGTCGCGGCGCGGTTCGGCTGCGCACTCGACCACGAGCAGGCGACCAGGCTCGTCCGCGGATGGCGCACCATCCCGGGATGGCCGGACGCGGCCGACGGAATCCGCAGACTCCGAACCGGATTCATCGTGTGTGCGCTCAGCAACGGCACCGTCGCGCTGCTCACCGACATGGCCCGGCACAATGGCTTCGAGTGGGATGTCATCGGCGGCTCCGACCTCTGGCGGCACTACAAACCCGCTCGCGAGACCTACTGCGGGCTGGCCGATCTGCTCGAGGCCTCGCCGGCACAGGTGATGATGGTCGCGACTCACCAGCACGACCTCGATGCGGCCCGATCGTTCGGCCTGCGTACCGCGTTCATCGAACGTCCGATGGAGTGGGGTGGCGACCACAAGGACGACTCGGGCTCGCCCGAGAACGACATCCACGCCACCGACGTCCTCGATCTGGCGCAACAGCTCGGCTGCTGATCCGGTCCGGTCCGGTCCGGGGAGAAGCAGCGCGCGGATTCAGGTCAGGGTCAACCGGACCAGCGGCACGTCGTCGATCGACAGACCCGTGGATTCCTCGATGACTCCGGACAACTCGGCATACGCACGGGCATGCGCGTCGCGATATCGGTCCATGACGGCCGTCGCGTCATCGGTACCCAGCACCTCGGCCTGCGCCGGACACCGTGACGACCACCCGATGGACACCCGGCAACGGGGGTCCGCCTGCAGATTCTTGAACCACTGGGCACGTGGCCCGAAACCCGACGCGATCACCACCTGTGTCGCCGACGATCGTTCGACCTTCTCGAGCACCACATAGCGTGTCTCTCCGGTGCGACGCCCGGTGTGCTCGAGCAGCAACAGACGACCACCGAACAGGAAGCCGAGACGGGCGCGGAAAACGATGATCGGCGCTCGCACAAACCACCGGGTCTGCAGCATTCGGGCGGCGATGCTCATCGGACCTCCTCGCGTCGTGCGCCGGTGTCCACCGACATCTACCGCGCCACCCACCGGCCACGCAATCACCCGCTACGGGGGATGTGGCGGCCGTGTGTGTCCGCGACCATGCGGTAGAGGTGACGCGACAAGGCTTCCGGCACCCCATCCGAGAGAAAGGTTGCCATGACCACACCACAGTATGAGGAACCACGGTACGAGGACCATCGCGTGCAGCAGGGCTTCGCAGGAGGCACGACGATCGCGGCCGCGATCCTGCTTCTCACCGGCGGCATCATCGGGCTCCTGCAGGGCATCTCGGCGGTGGCCAAGGACGATCTCTTCGTCGTCGGCCCGCAGTACGTCTACAAGATGGACATCACCAGCTGGGGATGGATCCACATCGTGGTCTCGATCGTCGCGATCGGCATCGCGATCGGGATGTTCACTGGCGCGGCATGGGCGCGGATCGCGGCCATCATCGTCGCGGCGCTGTCGATCATCCTGAACTTCCTGTGGCTGCCCTACTACCCGTGGTGGTCGGTGCTGGTGATCGCCATCGATCTGGTGATCATCTGGGCAGTGGCCACCTGGAGAACGGCCTGAACTCTCGGTCCGCACATTCGGGGCCGCAGCGACATCAGGTCCGGTCTGTGCCTGCCACATCGGCGGGTGCGGGCCGGGCCTCTGCTGCGCCGTGACGACCGGCCCCGCCGGCGAAACGCCGGGCACCGGCCAGCGTGTCCGCGGCCAGCGACTCCTTGCCGTGTCCGAACTCGTTGGAGATGGCAGCGGGCTCGTCGAGGCCCTCCTGCTCCAGCATCGACAACCGGTCGTGCCGGAGGCAGGTCTGCGGCAGTCCGGCAATCTCGGTGGCCAGTCGGATCGCCGCGTCGAGTGACGTCCCTGCCGGGACAACACGATTGGCCAGTCCGATGTCGAGTGCTTCCGGCGCCGACACGGGCCGTCCCGTCAAGATCAGATCCATCGCCCGGCTCGCACCGATCAGTCGCGGTAATCGCACAGTTCCGCCGTCGATCAGGGGCACGCCCCAGCGGCGGCAGAACACCCCGAACACGGCGTCGTCGTCCATCACGCGCAGATCTGCCCACAACGCCAGCTCCAGGCCGCCTGCCACGGCATGCCCCGAGATCGCTGCGATCACCGGCTTGGACAACCGCATTCGCGATGGGCCCATCGGGCCGTCCCCGTCGTCGGCGATCCGATTGGGCGCGCCATCGGCTATGGCCTTGAGATCAGCTCCAGCACAGAAGGTTCCACCTTCGCCGTACAGGACCGCCACCGACGACGAACCGTCCGCGTCGAAGCGACGGAAGGCATCGGCGAGGGCGTCCGCGGTGGTCCGGTCGACTGCGTTGCGCACCTCGGGTCGATTGATACCGATGATCCGGACGGGTCCGTTCGAACGCTCGATGATCACACCGCCGACGATACGCCGCAGCCCCTCCGCCGAGGCCGAGGTCTCTCGCCGTTTCCGGTAACCGTGTGGGTGGTCGTCGCGATAGACGAGGTAGGTCGGGACATCGACGACCGACGGGCGAACCATGACGAATCTGCCACTCTCGCGCGTCGTGTGCGTTGTCGCGACTGCGCTGACCGTGCTGGTAGCCGCTACGGCCTGCGGTACCGACGAGACCGCGCAGCACGATGCACTGCCCGCGGCCACCGCGATGGTGACGACACACATGACCGCTCCCGGCACGGGACCGAAGCCTCCGGCCCCACCCGCAGGCAGCGGCCACGGATTGTGCCTCGACGCGCACTCCCCCATGGTTCATGACGCCATTGCGTCGCTCGGCAGCGACCCGAACGGTGGACAGTGGCAGGTCGAGACGGCGTCCGACAATCCTGTCGGCCGCGGCTGCGACCTCGACTTCGTGCTGGTCACCGGGTCCGGCTACAACGATGCGACCGCCACGAGCCGCGTGCTGCTGTTCCACGGCGGCGAGTTCGTCGGGACCGTCGAGTCCAGGCCCTATTCCTATACGGGCATCGCCGGCTTCAGCCGCAATTCGGTGACTGTGCGTTATCGGTGGCTGCTCGGCGACGACGCGTTCTGCTGCCCGACCGGTGGACCGACAATCGTGACCGCTACCTATGACGACGGCATCCGGCGCGTGGGCATCTTCCCGCCGGGATGACGACTGGCGTGCGGCCGGTCAGCCGGCCTGATCGCGCAATTCGGCCAGTGAGGTGAGGACGGTGATCTGGTCATCGGCCAACGACTCGTCGTCGCGATCGAGCTCGGTGAGCGCGAACTGCTTGAGGTTTGCGAGATTGACGAGGTAGACGTGGTGGTCCGCATTCGTCGACAGACCGATGGGTTCGTGCCCCCGAATCGCCTCGCGCACAAACGTCAGGACGTCCGGCGCGGATTCGGTGAAAAGGATCCGGATGTCGAGCTCATCCGAGGTCAGAAGTGTCGGCATAGCCCATGTTCACACACGGGGCGGCCTGGTATTGACGGAAACGAGGAAGCCCTGACCGGATCTCTCCAGGCCAGGGCTTCTTCTGCAATCTCAACCTTGCGTCGGGGTGGCGGGATTCGAACCCACGACCTCTTCGTCCCGAACGAAGCGCGCTACCAAGCTGCGCCACACCCCGTGTGCAACCTGCGATAGCTTACCCCCACGTCCCCCTGGGGACTAAATCGGCTGGTCAAACGCCGAGTCGGCCCTGTGCCGGCCCCTGCGTGGCCCCCGCATCCTGCACCTCGCGATATAACGTTTCGATCCGTACGGCGCGTTCACGACATTTCGTTTGCTTCGGCAACTTAATCTGGTCGTGCACTATCGTCCGATCGTCTGTACGAACGAAGGGAGGCGCACCATGACCGCCGAGAGAACCGATGTGACAACGCCTGACAGCGACGCCGATCACGGAGCCAAGACCGGGTTCGCATTCGGGATCTCGATCGTGGCGGCTGCGCTGATCTTCGTGGCCAGCCTGGTCGCGATCTTCCAGGGAATCTCCGCAGTGGCCAAAGACGACCTCTTCGTCCTCGGGAACGAGTACGTCTACAAATTCGACCTCACCACGTGGGGCTGGATCCACATCGTCATCGGCGTCGTCGGTGTCCTCGTCGCCGGCGGCCTGGCGGTCGGCGCCGATTGGGCACGCGTCGCGGCGGTGGTCATCGCGTCGGTGTCGATCATCGCGCAATTCCTGTGGCTCCCCTATTACCCGCTGTGGGCCATCCTCATCATCGCGCTCGACCTCATCGTGATCTGGGCGGTCGCGACCTGGAAGCCCGCCGAAGAGTACTGACTGACGCAGTCACCCATCCACGACGACGGCGGCTCCGAATCGCTGGCAACATCCAGCACATCGAACGGAGCCGCCATGCGCATCACCCGCACGACCCGCCCGCTGTTCACGCTGTTCGCGACAGTTGCCCTCACCATCGCAGCCTTGTTCGTCGCGACCGCACCCGCATCGGCCGCTCCCCTGCAGCCGATTCCGAAGCTCGATGCGGAGCGGTATCTGGGTTCGTGGTGGCAGCTCGCCGCAGTGCCCGCGTTCTTCAACCTGAACTGCGCCAAGGACACCAAGGCCACGTACACGCCGATCGATTCCAAGACCATCGGCGTGGAGAACACCTGCGCAACCTTCACCGGCCAGACCAATCGCGTGCAAGGCCGCGCCACCGTCGTCGACCCGGTCACCAAAGCCCAGCTGTCGGTGACGTTCCCCCAGGTTCCGGTGAGCATCAATCCCGGAAACGCTCCCAACTACATCGTCGCCTGGATCGCCGACGGCAAGACCCCGACCGATCCCTACCGGTTTGCCGTCGTCGGCGACCCCACTCGCACATCGGGATTCCTGCTCTCCCGTGACAAGGTCGTCCCCACCTCCACCCTGCGCATGTTGCGCGGTGAGATCGAGAAGGTGGGATTCAACTCGTGCACCTTCCTCGTATCGCCGACAACCGGTGGGCGGACCGACCATTCGCCGCTCTGCACCGTGTAGACCAAAGCAGTGTGTAGACCAAAATACTATGTGGCCGGAATCGGACAGAGTAAGACAGCCCGGGTCCGTGAACGATCCGGCTATCGCGGGTAGGTGACGATCTCCTCTCCGGTTGTCGGGTTGTGCCAGGTGATGGTGCGGTCGGTGTGCATGGTGGGGAGCCAGAGTCCGAGGTGTTTGCGGTGGTGGTCGGGTGTGCACAGCGGCGCGAGATTGAATGCCACGGTCCAGCCGCCGGCCTGTGGGTCGGCATGGTTGAACGTGACGAGGTGGTCGAGTTCGCATTCGTGGGATGGTTTGCCGCACAGCGGGTATCGGCACCACAGGTCGGTGTGCAGGATCTGGTCGCGTAGTCGCCGGGATGGTGTGTAGGTGAGCGCTCCTGGTGGTGGATGGTCAAAGCCGCCGTGGCCGGTGGGATCGACCGGTGGTGCGGGGCCGCGGTCGCCGACGATCAGCCCCGACGGTCGGCGGTGCGCCTCCTCGGGAACGGCGATCAGCGTGGAGTTCTCGGCGAGGGTTGCCGCCAGTGCGGGGTCGATGGCGCCGTAGCCGCGTAGTCGGGGTACGGCGATGCCGGTGGGATCGGACACGAGTGTCCAGGTGGGCGGGTTCGGTGGTACCGCAGTAGGCGGTGTCGTGACGGGGTTGTCCCCATTGTCGCTCGGCTCACTCGGGTCGACCGGGTCGGTGGGTTCGGTGGTTTCGGTGGGTTCGGGGGTGGGGTGTCGCGGGCAGTCGTTGTGTCCGCAGTGGCAGGTGAGTGTTTTGCCGGGGACGCCGGTGATCTCGGCGAGGGCCGTGACGCGTTGTTGTCCAATGCGCCGCGGGTCGCGGCGGCAGAGTCGTTCGGCGATCAGGGTGCTGATCCGTTGGGACCGGTGCACGCCGTCTTCGGCGGGTACGCAGCCGTCGAGGTTCATGTGTCCCGATGAGTCGGCTGTGATGGTCAGGTTCTGCCAGGTGTGCGCGAATTCTTCGCGGGCGTGTGCGGCGCCGTCGGGGTCGAGGCTGATGACGGTCTCGGCGAGTTGGTCGGTGAACACCTTGTCGGTGGTGGGCCGTGATTCCAACTCCAACGCCAGGTCTTCGAAATCGAGAGTCGGCGCAGCATCGGGCGCGTCGTTGAGGTCGGGCACCAGTTGTGCGGCGTAGACCATCTTCGACATGCGGTGGGTGCTGAAGTCGCCGGCCAGATAGGCCATCCGGATCTTGGGTAGCCGTTGCAGGGCGTCGCCGAGGTTGAACCAGGTGCCGGCTTTGGTTCGGGAGAATCCCAGCTGCAGGGAGATCTCGCCGACGGCGGTTTTGTCGGCGGCGCCCCGCACTGTCATCTGTTGTGTGGTGCTCAACGACATCAACATGTCGTCATACGCCGACTGGCCGAGCCGATAGGCCGCCAGCAACGAGCGGGCTTCGTGTTGGCGGCTCGCACGCAGATGTTCGCGCGCGGCAGCGCCGACGGCGGTCGAGGATGCCGACGCGATCGCCGCATCGGCGGCATCGGGATCAGTGCACGAGAACACGACAGCGGGGCCTTCGCAGATCGAAACCGACAGGACACCAACAACATCTGCCCGTCATAGGAAACGACAACCCGCATCACCATCAACTGACAACAGCGTATCCGGACCCACCGACAAGAACCGGCGGCCGAGGATCGTCCGCCGCCGTAGTCTGGCGGGGTGACCACCGATCCCGAGACTCGGCGCACCCGACTGGTCGAGAACGCCTACCGCCTCGCCGACGAGCTCCTCTTCCCGGCAGCGTCCGAGGTCGACCACACCGGCGAGATCCCGGCCGGTCACTGGCACACGATCGCCGACGCCGGACTCTTCGGCATCGCGGCACCGGAAGAATCCGGTGGGCCGGGCCTTGAATTCGCCCAGGTCATCGAGATCATGGAAGTGATGACCAGCGGCTGCCTCACCACCGCGTTCACCTGGCTACAGCATCACGGCGTGGTCATCGCCCTGGCAGGCACGACGAACGCGGCGCTGCGCGACGAGCTCTTCGAGGCCACCGTGTCCGGGCGGCTACGTGCCGGGGTCGCCTACGCCGGCGTGGTACCCACACCACCCCGGATGCGGGCCACCCGCGTCGATGGCGGGTGGCGCTTTGACGGGTATGCGCCGTTCGTGAGTGGTTGGGGCATCGTCGATCTGCTGCAGATCTCCGCACGCGACGTGGCCACCGACGACGTGATCGCCGCGATCCTGCCGATCGAGCCGGCACCGTCGGCCATCAGTGTCACCCCGTTGCACCTGGGCGCGGCCGACGGGACTCGAACGGTGTCACTGAAACTCGACGGTCTCACGGTTCCCGACGACCGGGTGGTGAGCCGGGTGAACCTCGACGACTTCTTCGCGTCGCAGAACATCGGCGTCCGGATCAACGGAACGCTGCCGCTCGGGCTGCTCCGACGATGCGCGGCACTGCTCGACATCTCCGGCCACACCGACGCCGCCCGCGCCCTGCGCGAGCGCGGCAGCGTCGTGCGCACCCGGCTCGACGAGGGCATTCCCGATGCAGCCGTGCTGATCTCGGCCAGGGCCGAAGCCGCCACGCTGGCGCTCGACGCCTCGGCCGCGCTGGTGGCCGCGGACGGCGGACGCGGGTTGCTCCGCGGCAGCCACCCCGAGCGGCTGGCACGCGAGGCGGTGTTCACCCTCGTCGCCGCCAGCCGTCCGCAGCTGAAAGACCTTCTGGTGGCGCGATTCAGCTCCGGTTGAGGCGAGCGGGATAGTCCCGGAGGAACATCGCCTCCACGATCGCCATGTTCTCGATCTCGCTGGGATCCACACTCTCGTTGGGTGCGTGGATGAGGCACAGTGGTTCCTCGACGCCGAGCAGCATGATCTCTGCGTCCGGGAACGTCTCGGCGAACACATTGCACAACGGGATCGAGCCACCCTGCCCCTGCAGCAGGACGTCGGTACCGTAGGCGGTCGTCATCGCGTCGACCATCGTGTCGAAACCGGCTCCTGAGGTGGAACCCGTGAAGGGCGACCCGTCGGCCTCCCGCTCGAACGACACATTCACGTGCCACGGGGCCGCATCCTCGAGATGTGCGATGAGCGCATCCTGCGCATGACGGGCGTTCATCCCCGGCGGCACGCGGAGGTTGATGCGAGCGCGGGCCTTTGCCTGAATCGCCGCCGACGACCCGACCACCGGCGGACAGTCGATACCCAGGACGGTCGCAGCCGGACGCGCCCAGACCATGTCCGATACCCGTCCCGAGCCGACGAGATCCACGCCGTCGAGCACGGTGGCGTCCCGTCTGAACGCGTCGGCCGGATAGTCGACGCCCTCCCAGACCGCGTCGGATTTCAGGCCGGCCACCGTGGTGTTGCCGTCGGCGTCCCGGAGGCTCGCGAGCATCGAGATCAGCGCCGCCAGCGCATCCGGTGCGGCACCGCCGAACATCCCGGAATGCATTGCTGACGAGAGCGTTTCGACGGTGACGACGATGTTCGCGATACCTCGGAGGCTCGTGGTGAGGCTCGGTCGCCCCACTGCGAAGTTGCCTGCATCGCACACCAGGATCGCGTCGGCCCGCAACAGTTCGGAGTTCTTCGGCACAAAATCCTCGAGACCGCCGGTGCCCTGCTCCTCGGACCCCTCGCCGATGATCTTGATGTTCACCGGGATGTCGCCGTCCAGTGCGCGCAACGCGGTCAGGTGGGTCGCGATGTTGCCCTTGCAGTCCGCCGCCCCGCGGCCGTACCAGCGACCACCCCGCTCGGTGAGCGACCAGACCGGCGAATCCCATGCGGCGTCGTCCAGCGGCGGCTGCACATCGTGGTGGAAATACAGCAGAACGGTCGGCGCGTCATCGGGCCCGGCGAGACTGCCGGTGACCGCCTTGCTCCCATCCGACGTCTCGTGCGCCGCGACCTCGGCCAACCCGAGCGAGGTGAAGGTCTCCTGCAGCCAGTCGACCATCTTGTCGCACTCCTCGGGCGGCGACTGCGCCGGATCGTGGACCGAGCGGAATCCCACCATCTCGGTGAGATCTGCCTGAGCCTGCGGCATCAGACCACGGATTCGTTCGCGCAAGGCTTCGTCACTCATCGCTGTCCCTCGATCTCGACTGTTGTCTCCAGGCTCTCATGACTCGCCGGTCTCGTCTGCCGTCCCGGCATCCTGACCCGGCCACACCCACCAGACCACCAGCGTCGCCGCCACGATCAGCACCGCGGTGACCACCGTCGTCACCGCCAGACCGTGGGTGAACGCATCGACGACGGCAGCGGTGACCTTCTGTTGCAGCTCGGCGGGCAGCGTCGTCAATGCATCGGAGTACGACGACGAGTTGACCAACGCGGCATGCGCCTGATCGACCTCGTCGGAGGTGAGTCCCGTTTCCTTCACCGCCTCGTGCGAGTCGGCGATCGTCAACCCGTGTGTGATCGCGGTCAGCAGTGCCACACCGATCGCACCGCCGACCATGCTCGACATCTTGAAGACGCCTGCGGCCGTGCCGGAGAGGCGTTCGGACACACCGCCGACGGCCGTGTTCGACACCGGTGTGGACAGGAGCCCGAGACCCGCGCCGATGACGATCAGCGCGATCACCACCAGCCATAGCGACGAATCAGGCTGCAGCGGACCGAGAACTGCCATCCCCACGGCCAGCACCACCAAGCCGACCAGCACCGGGAGGCGGCCACCCACACGGGCGTCGAGCCTGCCACCGATCGGGATGAGCGCGAAGATGCCGAAGGTCGCAGGCAGCAGGAGCAGACCTGCCTCGACCGCACTGTAACCGCGGGCGTTCTGCAGCCAGAGAACGAGCACGTAACTGAGTCCGGCATAGCCCAGATTCATCATGAGATTGGCGACGAGGGCGCCGTCGTAGGGACGCAGCCGGAAGAGCGAGAGGTCGACGAGTGGCGACGCCACCGTGCGCTCGATCAGCACCCAGGCAATGGCGAGAACCACCGCGGCGATGAACAATCCGATCACCACCGGACTGTCCCAGCCCGCCGTCGGACCGTCGGTCAGTGCGTAGAGCAACGCGAAGACCGCGAGCCCGATGGCGCCGAGCCCCACCCAGTCAACCGAACGATCCGCCTTCTCGTCGCTCGCCTCGGGTGTGGCCCAGCGGATCACCAGCAACGCAATGATCGCCAGTGGTACGTTGATCCAGAACATCCACCGCCAGCCTGGGCCGTCGGTGATGAGACCGCCGACGGTGGGCGCCAGCGCCTGACCGCCCCAGGCGACCGCCTGCCACACCCCGAACGCGGTCAGTTGGGTGCGGCCCGAGAACTGCATCGGAATCAGCGCGAGAGTGGCCGGAAGAATAAGGGCCGCACCGATTCCCATCAGTCCGCGGCCGGCGATCAGAGTGCCGACACCGGGCGCCAGGGCCGCGACGACGGAGAACACCCCGAATACGGCGATGCCGATCTGCAACACCCTCCGCTGACCGAAGATGTCCCCGAACTTGCCGGCTGCGATGACCAGGGCACCGGCCGCCAGGCTGAAGGCATTGTTCGCCCACTGCAATCCGGAGAGATCCGCGTGCATCTCGTCGGCGATCGTCGGCGTGGCCACACCGAAGTCGGCGAAGGCCAGCCACACGAGCCCGGCCGCGGTACAGGTCGCCGCCAGCGAGACCCACCTGCGCGAACCCACGCCTGCGGATTCCGCGTGGATCATTGTGCGTAGCGCTGATCAGCGATGAAATCCCGGACGGTCGCGATGTTCTCCGGGCAGTAGACCTCGACGATGAGCCGCAGTCCTTCGAACACGTTCTCCTTCAGGATGATCGGCCGAACATAGAACTCGCCGCCCACGCCTATCTGAGTTTTCAGTTGCCCCAGCTGCGCCTCGCTCCCGGCGGCTGCGCACACCGTTCCGCCGTCGTCGCCGAGAACCTGTGCGACCTGATCCACCGAGAACGGTGTCGCCAGGCCGTTCGCGTCATAGGACTCGATGAGGGTGGACGCCTTGGCGCGCGCCTCGGGGCTGTTGCGGTCGTAGTCGAAGCTGACCAGCATCACGATCAGCAGTACCGCCAGAACCGCGCCGACCGTCCAATAGATCGCCTTGGGGCTCATGCCTTCTCCTCCTCGGTCTCGACCGGGAGATGCCAACTGGGTTTCCGGAACGCGATGAGACCTGCCGGGATGATGAGGCCCAGGAGCAGGATGCCGCCGCCGACGATTGCGACGAACACCCATGGACTGCCGCCGCCGAACTGTGAGGGCGGCACGAAGCTGATCGCTATCGCGGCGACCGACGAGATGAATCCGACCGCGCACAGCAGCGGGAGGGCGGGCGCGCGGTATCCGCGGGGGTGGTCGGGGGCGATCTTGCGCAGCCGATATGCGGCGATGAACAACCACAGGTACACGAGCAGATAGACCGACGTGGTGATGGTCATGAAGATCCAGTAGGCGTTCGACACCGCAGGGACGAGCGCGAACAGCAGTGCGAGCACGGTGGTCACCCATCCCTGGACGACCAGGATGTTCTGCTGGACACCGGCTTTGTTCGTCTTCTGCAGGTAGGGCGGCAGATACCCGCCGTCTTTCGCGACGAGCAGCAGACTCCGCGACGGACCGGACAGCCAGGTCATGAATCCGGCCAGGGAGGCGATCACGATGGCCAGCCCGATGAGAGGCACGAGCCATTGCAGCCCGAAGTGCGCGAACACCACCTCGACGGCCTGCATCACCCCGGCCGTGAGGCTGATCTGGTCCGACGGCACGACCCACGAGATCGCCAGGGGCGGCAGGATGAGGATCACCAGGACGAGCGCCACCGCCACGAACATCGCGCGCGGGAACTGTTTCGCCGGGTCCTTCAGCTCGTTGACGTGCACGGCGTTCATCTCCATGCCCGAGTAGGCCCCGAAGTTGCTGACGATCAGCACGATGCTGGCGATGCCCGTCCACGCCGGGAGCAGGTGACCACCGGTCATCGGCGCCGCCGACGGGTTGCCCTGGAGCAGGTAGATGATGCCGAGCAGGACCAGCAGGGCACCCGGGATGAGGGTGCCGATCAGGACGCCGCTCGATGCGAGTTTGGCGATCACGCCGATACCGCCGCGCAGGGCCAGCAGCACACCCGACCAATAGACGACGATGATCACGACCGCCGTGAACACCCCGCTCGACGCCAGGTCCGGATCGATCACGTAGGCCAGCGTGCTCGCGACGAACGACAGCAATGTCGGGTAGTAGAAGATCGTCATCGCGAACTGATGCCACGCCGCGGCGAAGCCCATGTTGGGCGAGATCCCCTCGGTGACCCAGCGATAGACACCGCCGGACCATCCGGAGGCCAGTTCCGCGGACACCAGCGACGTCGGGATCAGGAACAGGATGGCCGGCAGCACATAGAGGAACACACAGGCCAGCCCGTACACCGCCATGGTCGGGGCGGGACGGAGACTCGCGACCGACGACACCGTCATCAGCGCGAGGGCGGTCCAGGTGATGTAGTTCACCGGACGCGGGGTGGCAACCGTCCCGGCTCGGCCCTTGGTCGCAGAATCGTCTTCTCCGGAATGCTCACCCATCCAGCACACTCCTACACCGAGAACCGCCGCCGGCGACGATTCGTTGAGAGAGCTCAGCATTCCGACACTCGCACCTGTCCTGCCGCCGCACCTCACCCTCCGCGGGTGAAATATCCCTGCACCCCTCCGGAGTCTGGTGAACGACCCTCCGCAACACGGCAGGCATGGTCATTATCATTGTGTTGCAAGTGTTTTGGGAACCAACAGTGGGTGTCACGGACCGGCGACGAGGATCCACCCACACCTCATCCCCCACGGATGATGCCCCGACGACAGCCGGTGGAGGACCATCACCAGGGGGAGCGGACCTCGGACCATGCGGCAGGTGGACGTGAGCGCAGATGAATACGAGTTCGTCGTCGACGGAACGTTGTCGGACCGTGCGATCGCATGCTTTCCGGAGCTGATCGCCGACATCGATCACCGACACACGACCACCCGTCTCACAGGTGCGCTCCCCGACACCGCGGCCGTCCGGGGAGTGATGGCCAGAATCGACACTCTCGGACTGGTTCTCCTCGAGTTTCGCGTCCGCTGATCGCCCGGCGCGGCGCAGATCAGATCAGCCCGGTCGAGCGGGCCACGCTCACCGCGTCGCGTCGTGACCCGACACCCAGCTTTCGGTACACACCCCGCATGTGTGTCTTCACCGTGTTCACCGACACGGACAGGAGCTCGGCGATCTCGCCGGCCGTCTTGGCCGACGGGAGCATGCCCAGCACCCTCATCTCGGACGGGGTGAGGTGCGCCTGGTGGACCCGATCCCGGCTGGTCGCCAGCGACAGGACCCGATCCGCGAGGCCGTCGAGATGCCCGAAGGTGCCGGCATCACGCGCCAGGGCACCCGTCACCGCCGCGCCGGCCTCGACCACCGGTGCCACCACACCGGTCCGATCCGCGACGCCGAGTGCCGCATCCAGCGCCAGGTGTACGGCACGGGCCTCCCCGAGTTCGCACGCCACCGCCGCCTCCAAGGTCCACGCCGCCGACATGGTGTGCGGATGCAGACCTTCCGCATCGTGCAGGACCGGGGCCAGTGTGCGACGTGCCGACTCCCAGCGACCGTGAAAGACCTGGACCGCAGCGGACGCGACTCGAACTTCGGGGCGAGGTCCGAAGGAGCGATCCGCGGTCGCGATCATCTCGGTCACCCAGTCCGGCCGGCCAATCGCCAGGCACATGTGGGCCACGCTCGTCAGCAGCACGCACGACGGCACCGGGGCCGGGTCGTCGGTCAGCATCATCTCGAGGATTCGGCGTGCACGGTCCGCCGACGCGTAGCGTTCGGCGGCGCCGTCGAAGGTCGCGACGAGTTCACACAGCTCCGTCAGCGCACCGACCGCGTCTGGCTCGTGCAGCTGCCCGATGAACGGCAGATCCGCGGAACCGCCGACGTCGTCGCGGTCACCCAGCAGGTAGTCGGCCATCGCCACCATCGACGCGCACCGCGCGATGTCGTGCCCGCCGATGGGGTGGGTGCGCGTCAGTGACATCGCGGCGACTGCAAAGGATCTCATCGCCGACGCGTCACCCCGGAACCATGCGAGAGTCGCCAGTTCGGTGCCGATCCGTACGCGCAGCGACGGCCGCGCGGCCCCCTCGGCCAGGGCCAGCGCTCGCCGAAAGCGACGCTGCGCCGCATCGTGCTCTCCCACTGCACGGCATCCGATACCGGCCGCGACCAGTCCGACGATGACGAGATCGTCCGTGGCACCGGCCGGCGGGTCGTCGAGAACCGGGATCAGTTCCGCCACATCGCGGTCCCGAACTCGGGCGCACACCTGCACCAGCAGCGCCCGGTACAAATACACCATCCGATCGTGCTGCGCGCGTGGATGACCGAGCGCAGGAGCAAGGGTCACCGCATGGTCGAGATGGATCGCCGCACGATCGAGATCGTCGGCTACACAAGCGATCAACGCGTGCAGAAGTGGTATCACCGGATTGCCCGCCAGCACAGGATGAGCGGAGTCCAGCAGTGCGAGGAGATGATTCAGATCTCCATCGATCGCCATCGGCAATCCACACTCGAGGAGCGTCGTCTCGAGCACGTCGGGATCGCCGAGATCGACCGCGAGCCGGATTGCGTTGGGGTTGCGTCGGTTCCGCACAGACCAGGCAATCGCAGTCGTGAGAATCTGCCCCCGCGCAGCGGGCTGCCGGGTCCGCAACTCCCCTCGCAGATAGGCACGGACGATACCCGGATACGTGTACGACCTGATACCCGAAGTGGGTTCGGCCGCGACGACGGGGAAGTTGTGGTCGGTCAGGCCGCGGAGTGCACGAGCCGCGTCGACCGAGCAGATGGTGTCGGCGAGGTCCACCTCGAACTCCGGCAGGACCGCGGTCGCGGAGACGAAGTCGAACAGATCTGCCGGCAACGCTGTGATCAGATCGCCGACCAGATAGTCGGATACCGGTCGGGGGGATCGCTCGAGTTGGTCCAACGCGCCGGCGATGTCGGATCGCCCGGCGAGGTGATTCGCCGCAACTCTGACCAGGGCCGCCCATCCGCCGGTCAGGAACAGCAACCGCTCGGCCGCGCCGTCGGTCAGCTCGGTGTGCTGACGGAGCATCACGTCGCGTATCTCGGCCGCCGTCAACGACAGAAAATCTTCACCCAACCGTGTGAAACGTGCTTCGCGGGCGTACCGATGCCACGACATCGGAGGGTCGTGTCGCGCGATCAGCACGACGGCGACATGCGCCGGCACCGCGGCGAGAAAGGTGTCGAGACTGTGCACTCCGACGGGATCGGTCAATCGGTCGACGTCGTCGACGATCAGGACGACCGGACCATCGCATCGCGCCAGCCCCTCCTCCAGTCGTCGCGCCGCGTCGGCGAAGTCCGTCGACGGTCCACCAGACGACAATCGCCCCGCGGTCCGTACCGGCCAAGCATCCGCCGCCGTCGCGAGACCCTCGTGGCACCGACGCCAGATCCGTTCCATGGATTCGGCGGGCGAGACGGCGATCTCGATGGTCCGCACGTCCCGTAGCGTGCAAGCCCAGGCACCCACCGCCGAGGTCTTGCCGGTGTTCGCCGGGGCGCTGACCAGGATGATCGGCCCGTGTCGGGAATCGTCGGCGGGCTGTGCGGTCGGCGCGATCGCCTGATCGAGAAGGGCCGAGATCCGCGGACGCTCGGCGACGAACGGACCCGCCACGGCACCGTGGACGTCCGTCGGCACGTCTGCGGCACTGGCCGACATACGCTCCACCGCACACCCTTCTGCGTACCCCCACCCCCCATCATGCCCGAGTCGATCGGACGTCTCGTTGATTTGGGGGACTGTTCGCCCGGCGTGTGCCGTCCGGTAGTGCCGCGTTCAGCCCTGGCGCTCAGCGCAGCTCGTTCGATGGCACGTCGCCGCGGTCGATCGCGGCGACGAGAGAGGCGTGATCCGCGTCGTTGAGATCGGCGTATGCCGCCGCGAAATCGGAGATGGCCGAGGCGAATCCCTTACCGCTCCGGAGATAGTCGATGATCGCGAGTCGGTCTGCTGTGCGTGCATGCGCCTGCGCCAGGACGCGGCCACAGAGACGTGCGTAGAGATTCATCTCGCCGGGGGTCAAGGCCTCGATGACGATCGACCCCTTGCCGTCACGCAGTTGCCGCACATAGAGATCGCGCTTCTCGTCGTTCTCGTCGAATCCTGATGTCCAGCCGAGGAAGAGGTCGCTGGCCGCCTGTAACAGGCGCTGCCCCTCGACCACTCGTTGCCCCTGGTTCGGATAGGGCTGCACCGGAACATGGTCCATTATCACCGATCGCTGCGCCTCCTTGAGCTGCAGGAAGAGCGGATCACCCTGCGGTCCACGCATCAGCACGATCCAGGAACGGGTGCCCACGCTCCCGACGCCGACGACCTTGCGCGCGATGTCGACAACCGTGAACTGATCGAACAGCGCGCGGACATAGTCCGGCAGCATCGACCGATATCCCTCGATGCGCACCGCGATCCGTTCGGCGACCACGTCGGCGTGGTGATCGGGGAAGAGTTCGTCGATGGGCACCAGCAGTGGCGGATCGCTCCGGATCCGGAGGTTGCCCTCGTCGTCGGTGACGCACAGTTTGCCGACCGCCTGCAGGCTGTTGCGGTGGCGGGCCTTTCGGAGGCCTTTGACGGTACGGGCCGCCGTGGACGTGTCGAGTGTCGAACCAACCTCCGCCAGCATCTCGTCGGCGTCGATCCGCGCATACCAGCAGTCCATCGTCGACTGGTCGGCACTGGCCACCATCCACTTGCGGTACGACTTGGCCACTTCGCGGGCGATCGCCCGGCTGGTCTTCGCGTCGTAGCCGTTGTAGCGCGCCGCGACCATGAAGCTGGCCGCCAGCCGCTTCACGTCCCACTCGAAGGGCCCCGGGCTCGTCTCGTCGAAGTCGTTGAGGTCGAAGATCATCCGGCGCTCTGGCGTGTAGAACAGACCGAAATTGCTCAGATGGGCGTCGCCGCAGAGCTGAGCGTTGACCCCCGAATCTGGCGTAGCGGCCAGATCGGCTGTCATCACGGCAGCGGCGCCGCGATAGAAGGTGAACGGGGTCGCCGCCATCCTGGCATTGCGCACCGGGACCAGTTCCGCAACCCGCGAGGTCGCCTGCGCGGTCAGGATCTGCACCGGGTCGGCCCGGCCGGCCGGCTCCGGGCAGGTCGCCAATTCGGGAATCGTCGCGGGCATCTGCGCCTCCTCGTCCCCCGAACGAGAATTCTCCCACTCGACGCGGCCGAGCGGCGCGGATTCACCCGGTCACGGCGTCCGAGTTCACGCGCAATCCCTCCGCCGGAGGTTCAGCACGACCAGTTCGTCGTGGATGCGTTCGGAATCGGGCCCGAATCCGAACGGCACACGAGTCAGATGTGAGGTCTTTCGGTCGGCGCGATACACGAAGACGACAGCCGGTGCGACGATGACGACGAGCAGGGTGATCATCAGGATGGTGTTCATGACAGAAAGTATTTCTCCGTCAACATCCCGCCACCAGTGGCCTGAATGACATCGTTCACAAATTTTCTGCCATACTGGTGAGATGCTGAACAAGGTGGCGGTACTCCTCTATCGACGGGTCTCCTTGTTCGAGTTCGGCGTGGTCAACGAGGTGTTCGGACTCGACCGCACCGACGACGGCGTGCCCCCGTTCGAGTTCGTGATCGGTTCACCCGATCCCGGCGTCCCGCTGAGCATCGGGAACGGCGCCTTCGTGGTACCACCGGCCACCCTCGAGGCCTGTCTCGATGCGGATCTCGTCGCCATCCCGGGCGGCAGTACCGACCCCGACTTCCCGCCCGAGATCCTCGACACGCTGCGTGGGGTGGTCGCCAACGGCGGCCGCGTGCTGACGGTGTGTTCCGGCGCGTTCGCGGCGGGCGCCGCGGGGCTGCTCGACGGCAGGCGCTGCACCACACACTGGCGGTTCGGCACCAAGCTCGCGGAGACATTCCCGAAGGCGATCGTCGACACCGACGTCCTCTTCGTCGACGACGGTCCCATCACCACGAGCGCCGGCACCGCCGCGGGCATCGACGCGGCGCTGCATCTCGTACGGGAAGAATTCGGTCCCGAGGTGGCCAACCGCATCGCACGCCGCATGGTGGTACCGCCGCATCGCGACGGCGGCCAACGGCAGTTCGTCGAGTCTCCCATCCCGGAATGCGAGTCGGACGGCTTCGCCGGCGTGCTGGAGTGGATGATCGAGCACATCGACCACGAGATCTCCGTCGACGAGCTGGCGCGCCGGATGCACATGTCGACGCGCACCTTCGCCCGGCGGTTCGTCGACGAGGTCGGCGTCTCACCGCACAAATGGCTCACCGAGCAGCGGGTACTGCACGCGCGGCGGCTGTTGGAGTCGACCGATCTGGCCGTCGACGAGGTGGCGGGCTCGGTGGGTTTCGCCTCCGGCACCCTGCTCCGACACCATTTCAACGCCACGGTCGGGGTGACCCCGACGATCTACCGGAAGCGCTTCGCGCGCTGAGGAGCGGTTTACTCCGAATCGGCGGAATTCGCGTACGAGTCGGCGAAGGACACTCGCGGTGTCGTAGCGGTGTGGAAGACGGCCAACGCGGCGAAGGCGATGGCCGCGATCCCGAAGCCCACCGCGACGATGACGGCGACGATGTGCACGACCGAGTACAGGAGACCGTCACCGGGCCCGGTCGCCAGCGCGGCGGCGACCGCCAGCACCGCACCCAGGAGCGCCCAGGCGGCACTCCGGATACGCGGCGCGACCACCGACGCATAGAACAGGCGCTGGTAGATGGCCAGCTCGAACTCGTCCACGGCGGCGACACGGATGTCGTCGCCACCCGCGAGGTCACGCAGTTCGCGGGCCAATGCAACGTCTCGCTGCAGAGTCGTCGTCTCTCGTTCCCGATAGCGGACGAACGCGATCACGCTCACCGCTGCCGCGAGTAGTCCCAACCCCACAACTGCTCCCCAACTGTCCACGCTGACACGCTACATGCGGCCGGATCGGCGGAGTGCGCCCGGTCACACCCGAACTTTTGGCCCGGAAACGACGAAACGCGCGCCGTCCGCTCCGCCGTGCACGGGATTCGTGCACGTGGAACGGACGGCGCGCGTCGGCGACCGGGACTGTCGGTCAGGCCACCTGCGCCTGCCACATCCAGTGCAACTGCTCCAGCTTGGATGCGAAACCGATCAGCAGATCCTGCGTCACCGGGTCGGCCTTCTCCGTGGCGTCGATCCGCTCGCGCAGGCCGGCGATGACGGACTTGAGGTTCTCGACGACGCCGTCGACCACGTCCGCGTCCTTGGTCCAGCCCTCACCGAAGCCCGTGGTGTGGGCGGTCTTGGCCACGGTCTCCGCGCGTCCGTCGGGGCTGACCCCGATGGCGGTGGCACGCTCGGCCGCTGCGTCGGTGAACTCACGGCTCACCGCGACGAGCTCATCGAGTTCGAGATGGACCGAGCGGAACTGACGTCCGACGACGTTCCAGTGGGCCTGCTTCGCGATCAGCGAGAGATCGATCAGATCGACCAGGGTGTCCTGCAGGGCACGTCCGGTGACCGCCTGCTGCTCCTCGGTCAATGTGCTGGTGATGGGGGTCTTGGTGGTCATGTCACCACTCCTTTCGCTGCACGGCCCCTGCCGTGCTCATCTGAGGTCTGAGGTCACACCGTGACGGTGACGGTTTGCGCGATGTTGCCGCGCGTGGCCTTGGAATACGGGCAGAAGGCGTGGGCGCCGTCGGCCAGCTTCTGAGCGGTCGCCTCGTCGACGCCCGGGATGTGGGCCTCGATGGTCGCGGTCAGCCCGAATCCGCCGTCGGCCGGATCCTTGCCGATGCCGATGGTCACCGAAACCGTCGAGTCGTCGGGGACCGGCGAACCCGCCTGTTTCGACGTGGCGCGCAGCGCGCCCAGGAAGCATGCCGCATAGCCGGCCGAGAACAGTTCCTCCGGATTGCTGCCGTCACCGCTGCCGCCCATCTCCTTGGGCGGACGGAGCTCGAGATCGATCTGGCCGGTCGCCGAGACGACCTCTCCGTCGCGGCCTCCGCCGGACGCCTTGGACGAAATCGTGTACACCGGGTCGATTGCCATCGTGGTCTCCTCGTGTGGGTCGATGTCTTCTTCGGTGAACTACCTTCTACTTCAGCAGTTCTCGGTCTGGATTCATTTCGGTTTGATCTGTGAGCTTCGTCGCGCAGGCCATCCTCACCGATCAAAGTCCCTGTCGGACACCTTCTTCGACCTTCTTGCCGAGATCGGCGTCCACGTTCTTCCAGTAGTCGAACACCCTCGAGAGAACCGGCTCGCGGACCCCGTCGAGAACATGGCCGACGATGTTGCCCACCAACCGTTCCCGGGCCGCGTCGTCGAGAACCTCACGGACCATGGTGCCCGCCTGCGCCCAGTCACTGTCCTCCGGATGTTCGATGTACCCGGCGCGGACTGCGGCGCCGTCGAAGCTCCACAGCCCTTCGTCGCCGGCCTCGTCTGGTTCGGCATGCGGGCCACCGAACGAGTTCGGCGCGTAGACGGGGACCTCTGGAGCGCTGAAGTCATAGGCCATCGCGCCCTCCTTCGAGTACGTGTTGACCGTGGCGGCCTTGGCCGAGTTCACCGGCAGCTGAGCGTAATTCGTTCCGATTCGGTACCGGTGTGCGTCGGCGTAGCTGAACACACGGCCCAACAGCATCTTGTCCGGGGAGAAGCCCACGCCCGGAACCACATTGGACGGCTCGAAGGACGAGAGCTCGATCTCGGAGAAGAAGTTCTGCGGGTTGCGGTTCAGCGTCCAGGTGCCGACCTCGATCAGCGGGTAGTCCTGCTGGGACCAGACCTTGGTGAGGTCGAACGGATTGAAGCGATAGGCTTCCGCGTCCTCGACGGGCATGATCTGCACCTTGAGCGTCCAGCTCGGATGCTCGCCCCGTTCGATGGCCTCGTAGAGGTCCTTGCGGTGATGGTCGGGATCGCTACCCGCCAGCCGGTCGGCCTCTTCCTGCGTCAGGAAGTCGATACCCTGGTCGGTCTTGAAGTGGTACTTGACCCAGAACCGTTCGCCCGCATCGTTCACCCACTGATAGGTGTGCGATCCGTATCCGTCCATGTGGCGCCATGACTTCGGGATACCCCGGTCGCCCATCAGCCAGGTGACCTGGTGTGCCGACTCGGGCCGCAACGTCCAGAAGTCCCATTGCATGTTGTGGTCACGCAGGCCCGAGCCCGGCAGCCGCTTCTGCGAGCGGATGAAGTCCGGGAACTTGATCGGGTCCTTGATGAAGAAGATCGGCGTGTTGTTGCCGACGAGGTCGTAGTTGCCGTCCTCGGTGTAGAACTTGATCGCGAAGCCGCGTGGGTCACGCCAGGTGTCTGGACTGCCCTGCTCACCCGCGACGGTGGAGAACCGGACCAGCGACTCGGTCTTCGCGCCCGGCTGAAAGAGCTTGGCCTTGGTGTACCTCGAGACGTCGCCGGTGACGACCAGCTCGCCGAATGCACCGCCGCCCTTGGCATGCACGATCCGCTCGGGCACCCGCTCACGGTTGAACTGGGCGAGCTTCTCGATGAGGTAATGGTCATGCAGCAGGATGGGACCCTGCGTGCCGGCGGTCAGCGACTCGTTGTCGCTGGCGACGGGAATCCCGGCGTTGGTGGTGGTGCGCGGCGTCATACGGCACATCCCCTTTCGGATGAACGGCATCAGTTGGGCTGCGATGCGATGGATGAATTCGGTTGTGGTCGAGGGTGTTACGAAACCGGTCCGGCTTGCGCGCGCCGGCAATCGGGGCACGCTCCCCAGAAGATGACCTCCGCCTCGTCGATGCGGTATCCGTGGTCGCGGTCCGGGGTCAGGCACGGCGCCTCACCCACCACGCAATCGATGTCGATGATCTCGCCGCACGTGCGGCAGATCAGGTGGTGGTGATTGTCCGACGTCCTTGTCTCATACCGCACCGGCGATCCCGCAGGCTCGATCCGCCGCAAGAGGCCGCGATCCGTGCAGGCACGCAGCACGTCGTACACGGTCTGCGTGGACACTGCCCCGAGACTCTCGCGGACACCGGTGGTCACGAAGTCCGCCGTCGAATGCGGATGCTCATGCAGGATCTCCAACACCGCGAGCCGGGGCGCAGTGACGCGCAAACCGGCCTCTCGGAGTTGTCGATGAAGCATGTGACGGCCGGACATGAGTCCACCGTACACCTTTATCTGGAGTTGTTCCAGAAATTAGATGAACTCCAGAAAATGAGGGACGCCTAACCTCGCCTTCGCCGGACCGGCGGTCGGGTCGCGCCCCGTGCCGTCGTGGCCTAATCTGTGGTGGACGAGATCGTGTGTAGCAGCGGGCCGGAGTTCCCACTGTTCGCGTCCGCGATGTCCCTCTCTCAGGCGTCGCGTCGAAAAGCGCACGCGAACTCACTCACACGAGAGAGAACTCCCATGTCCGACATCACCACACTGTCCGACGACCACCGGCCCGAGGCCACCGCGCCCCGACCGGATGCGCCCTACGGGATGGCCGAACTCAATCGCGAGGCATCGATGGGCGGCCTCGGTACCGAGACCACCGACCGCGAGATCCGTCGCATCAGCCTCGCCGACTTCGATTCCCGACGTGAGCAGATCACGGCCGAACTATGGTCCGCAGCAACAGATATCGGGTTCTTCCAGGTCGTCGACCACGGCATTGACCTCGACGACGTGGCACACGCGTTCGACATGTCCGCCAAGTTCTTCGCGCTGCCCGGCGACGTCAAGGCGCAGTACCCGCTGAAGAAGGGGCAGAACGCCGGGTGGGAACACACCTCCCAGGTCCGTCCGTCCGTCGGCACGCCCGATCAGAAGGAGTCCTACCAGCTCACCTTGCCCCGGATGGACGGACTCTGGCCATCCGACGCCGAACTCGCGGGATTCCGGACGACGATCCTCGAGTTCGAGCGCAGATGCTGGCGCCTCGCGATGGATCTGCTGGGGTGCTTCGCAACCAGGCTCGGATTCGACAGTGAGTTCTTCACCCGCGCACACGATCCCGGCGTCGACACCTATCAGAGCACTCTTCGGCTGTTGCATTACTACGCCTTCCCCGAGGACCTGCTCGACACCGACAACGCGTGGCGCGCGGGTGCCCACACGGACTTCGATGCGCTCACCCTGCTGTTCCAGCGGACCGGCCAGGGCGGCCTGCAGGTGCTGCCCGGCGCCGAAGCGCACGGCCAGGCCTGGACGCCGGTGGAACCGTCCGACGACGCGATCACCTGCAACATCGGCGACATGCTGATGCGCTGGTCGGACGACCGCCTCCCCTCGAACTTCCACCGGGTGCGGGCACCGCGCCGAGGCGAGGACACCGGTCCGCGCTACTCGATCGCGTTCTTCGCCCAGGCGAACACCGACGCGGTCATCGAGAGCGCCGCAGGCAAATACCCGCCGATCACCGGGGGCGACTACATCGCCCAGCGCATCGCCGCCAATTTCGCGAAGTAGGGCCGACGTCATGACACCATCCGACCCCACCGCATCGCGCTCCCCCGCGTTCAGTGACGTCTCCGTCTTCTCTGCGGGCGCATGGCACGCACACCAGGACGTCCACATCACCGAGGGGGTGGTGGCCTCGATCACCGACACACCGGCGCCGTCGGACGGCGGAAACGGTTTCCTGATACCGGGATTCGTCAACACGCACACGCATCTGCAGCAGTCGCTGATGCGCGGGATCGCCGAATGCACCCCGCTCCTCGAGTGGCTGCTGGCGGTGGGTGAGGAATCGGTCGCGATCACGCCCGAGCGCGCCTACCTCGCCGCGGTGTCGGCCTGCCTCGAGGCGCTGCGCTCGGGCACCACGACCGTCGTCGAACACATGTGGCCGCACCCGTCCGACGAGGTGCACGGTGCGGTGATCCAGGCGGTGCGCGACACCGGGATTCGAGCCGTTCTGGGGCGTGGTGTCGCGGATCGTGGTGACGCGTCACGTAAATGGGGCTTCGAGCCGCGCCTGATGCAGCCACTCGGCGACGTCCTCGACCACATCGATCACCTTCGTACCCAGGTCGAGGAGGTGCCGATCACGCTCGCGCTTGCGGTGCCCAACCCGAGGTCGGTGACCGAGACCGGGATGATCACCCTGCGTGAGTTCGCGCAGGCGCGTGATCTGCCGGTGTCGATCCACCTGCTGGAAACACCCACCGACGACCGGATGTGCATCGAGCATGCCGGGATGGGTGCGGTCGAGTACCTCGACAGCAACGGATTCCTGTGGGATCGGGTGCTCGCCGTCCACTGCGTCGAGCTCGACGACGTCGGTCATGGCATCCTCGCCGACCGTGGTGTGGCCGTCTCGCACAACCCGCTGTCGAACATGCGGTTGGGCAGTGGGGTCGCACCTGTTCCGGCCATGCTCGACCGTGGACTCGCCGTGGGGCTCGGTGTCGACGGTGCCGCGAGCAACGACACCCAGGACATGCTCGAGACCTTCCGGATCGCGTCCTATGTCCAGCGCGCGGTGCACAAGCGCGCCGACCTGTTGGGCTTCGGTGAGATGCTCGACATCGCCTGTGGTGGCGCCAATGTCGCGCTGGGGCTGCCTGCAGTGGTCGGCGGCGTGAGCGTCGGGACGCCTGCGGATCTGACCCTGATCCGGTTCGACCGCGACTACGCGACGCTGCCCGTCCGGGACCCGGGGGCATCGCTGCTCACCACAGGCTCGCGGTCGATCGTCGACACCGTGATGGTCGACGGGCAGATCGTCGTCGAGGACGGCCACAGCACCCGGATCGACGAGGCGGAGTTCACCAAGGAGTTGCTCGCGCTCCGGTGACCGGGCGGCACATCCCGTTCCCTGAGGAGCGATCACCGCGCTCGCATCATCCTCGTCGGACGCATCCGGGTGGATTCCGGGAGCCATTGATTGACGCTGCGGCGCACGGTGAACATGGCCGCGACGATCAGCAGCGCGAACTGGATCCACGAGATCACGACCATCGCCGACCACACCTCCGGGTACTGGAACAGCAGGTCGATGCCGATCGGGATGCACAGCAGGTTGACCACCACGGCCGCGAGGAAGAAGTTCCGGCAGTTGCGGCTGTTGTGATGCGCCGCGGCGACGAGCAGCGCGTATTCGACCGCGAGGAACACGACGATCATGATCAGCATGAACGGCGGGAAGAAGCCGGCCAGTGAGTCGACCTGACCTTGCGGGCTCGCATTGCGCGGGTCGTCGATCACACCGTCGAGCAGTCGTTGCCGCAGTGCGTCGCTGATCAGTCCGAGGTTGACGAAGCCGTAGACGACGCTGACCAGGCCGGCCGCCGCCGCACCCCAGAACGCGACGCGGGCGTGCAGCGACAATGCCGCAGGCGCGGGCCCCGGGTCGTCGGTACGGGGCGGATACAGATTCGCCTGGTCGCGGTCCTTCGAACTCCGCTCGATCTCCGCCAGGTCCTCCGCATCGAGCTCGGCCTGCGACGGGATGCGATCGGGGTCGTCGGGTTGGGTCATGGGCCGATTGTCCCATGCACCGCGAGCCGCTCCGGCCGGGTCATCGAGCGATCTTCAACATCCGGCCGAGGGTCGCCTGCCACATCGTCCCGTCGCGGGCGATCGTCCCCGTCAGCTCCAGCGGCTCGTCGATCGGCGCGTCGCCGACCTTCAGGGTCCGGACACGACGTCCGGTCGCGAAGTCGGTGGCCACGTAGTCGACGGGACCGAGCTGCTGGACCGCCCCCGGCACGTACGGCCCGTACCCGAGCGCGTGAATGAGGCCGTCGGCACGGGACAGGCGGGGCAACGTCGCGATCCGGTCGTTGTTCTCCCAGACCCGGCGGCAGCCCTGAGCGGACACGTCGATCCGGGTCGATCCCCCGACGAACGGCGCGTTGGCAGGCACGCTCGGTCCGGTGACCGCCATGGGCGGGTACTGGTAGCCGTAGGTGCTCGGGATGACCAGTGAATTACCCCAGGCCATCGGCGAGTTTTCGGTGCCCTGGCCGGATCGGTCGAAGGCAGGCATCCGGCAGACGGTCGAGCCGGTGTCACTGTCGTAGACGATCAGCTGCGGCCGCCGGGCGTTGTCGACGATCGCGACCCAGCCGTCGCCGCCGGGTCCGAAGTAGGTCGGCGTGGTGCCGGATCCCCAGGTCAACTGGCCAGGCATGCGAGCGGTCCCCCGGTCGTACGCGCGGCGCCACACCACTCGCGGGACGCCGTTCGCACTCGCACGCATCTCGTAGAGCGCGTGCGTCGTCAGCACGGAGGCGCCGTCGGCGCGGATGGAGAGCCCGTTGCCGAGTTCCTCCCCGCGCGGGAGATGCATCGACCGGACGTTGCGGGCCCCGTCCACCGTCCCGACGACACCGTGGGTCGTCGCGAACCAGACCCGTCCCGAGAAATCGGGTGCCAGCCCGGTGATGGCATCCCCCGCCGCGATGTGCTTCGCGACGTCGATCCGGTCAGCGACGTAAACCTGCCACCCGCGTGCCGTCTTCCGGTGCGCGACACGGAGGATGGCGCCCGACCCGTCGGCCACGACCACCCGGTCCCGGTCGTCGAGGTAGCCGTAGACGCCCCCGAGCAGGCCGCCCTTGGCCAGCTGCAGACGCGCGACGGGAGCAGCGGTCGCCGGATCGAACAGGGTGACCGTGGGGACGGCGACGGTGGGTGGTCCGGCGCCGGGAGCGGAGCGAGCGGGCCGATTCGTCACGGCGCCGGGAGCGGAGCGAGCGGGCCGATTCGTCACGGCGCCGGGAGCGGAGCGAGCGGGCCGATTCGTCACGGCGCCGGGAGCGGAGCGAGCGGGCCGATTCGTTGCCCCCGTCCCGACGAACTGGGTGCACAGCGATACCGGCATGCCGTCGCGCCCGATGAACGTTGCGGCGCAGGCACCACCGGGCACCGACGATGCCGCGAGACGCGCACCCCGGCCCGGACCGGGGAAGGGCGTCGAGTCGGTGGACCACAGATCGCCGTGCATCAGCGAGGTGCCGGTCGGGCCGACTCCGGTGGTCGGCGATGGCGCAGCCGGTGCGGCATCGGCCGCCGAGCCGAGCAGACCCCAGGTCAGCAGGACCGCGACCAGAACCGCCGACCACCGAAACCGACCACCGCGCAACGCTCCACACCCCGACGACACCGCGACAGCAAATCACATTTCCGCGAACGCCGGAAGCTTCTCGGTCAGCTCGATCCGGTCAGCTCGATTCGACGCTGGCGTCCACTCTCGTCATCGATCGAAGTTCGCCAGCAGGAAGTTCGTCGCAGGCAGAAGTGTGGTCAGCATCGGCAGCGCGTGGTTGACGACGAGACCCGGGAAGATCGCCGGGATTCCGTTGGTCACCAGCCGCACATCGGCGCCCTGGGCGCGCCAGTCACGCTCGAGCGTGACGACCTGACCGTACGGGATCACGTCGTCGTTGATGCCACCTTCGAGAAGCACCGGCGCATTGGGCTTCAGGGTGCCGATCCGCTGTTCGGCCACCACCTTCTTCGCCTCCGGGTTCCGGTCGATCACCTGCGAGAGCGGCTGGCCGGTCCTCGTCCACTGGTTGGTCCGCTGGAAGCCGAAGGCCAGGCCGGTGTCGCCGATGCACTGGGTGGCCACCTGCGACAGCACCCGCTTGCCGGCCGGGGTGGTCTCCCGGTCGAGGATCGGACCCAGCTCCGGGTACCGAGCCGTCAAACCGTTGATCGCATAACCGATCCCACCGACGATGAACGTCCCGTCGATTCGGTCGATCACCTTGGCGAGATCGGCGGGCGGAGCGCCGGCGTAGGTCGCCTTCACGTTCAGATCGGGTGCGTACGTCGCGGCCATCTCCGCCGCCGACGCGGCCGCGCCACCGCCCTGGGAGTAGCCGGAGAACCCGACCGGAGCATCGGCCCCGGCCTTCGACAGACGCAACGCGGCCCGCGCGCCGTCGAGCATGGCCGCGCCCGACTCACGACGGTTGACGTACGTATGGATGCCGGGTGTGCCCATCCCGATGTAGTCGGTGATGAACACCCGCACACCGTTGATGAGTAGCAGGTTGAGTTCGAGTGCCGTGTAGTTCACCGCGATGCTCGGCTTCGCCGGGTCGATGGCGAGCGGGAAGCTCATGAGTTTCGAGCCCGCGCACTGGTCTCCCTGGCCGACCGTCCCCGGTCCGAGCACGATCGTCGGTCGTTCGCCCTTGCCGCGCCACCCCGCGGTCGGTTCGACCAGGGTTCCGGTGACCGGCGCAGGCTTCCCGTCCTGGTAGCTGGATGTGTACATGACGCGGGTTGCGGTCCCGGGCCACTGGTTCTTCATGCCGGGGATCTGCAGGAGCAGAGGACTGGGCTGACTGCGGATGACCGAGCCGGGTTCGGACGCGAACGTCGACGGCGGTGTATAGAAATCACCGGCCGCCGATGCCGTCGGCGATGCCATCGTGATGCCAGCGGCGGCCACCAGTCCGGTGGTGACCAGGGCCGCCAATCGTTGCGTCGACCTCGATCTACGCGCCGATCGGCCGAACAGTTTCCCCCACGTTCTCTTCATGGAGAAGTAAGCTACCGCACAGTAACTTGGTCAGGTGACCCGGGCCATCATGGCGCCGGCCGGCGATCAGATGACCAGACCCAACGCCAGCACCACCACGAGGCCCGTCACCGACAGCAGCGTCTCCATCGCCGACCATGTCTTGAACGTCTGCCCGACACTCATCCCGAAGTACTCCTTGACCAGCCAGAACCCGGCGTCGTTCACATGGGAGAGGAACACCGAACCGGCCCCGATGGCCAGGACCACCAACGAGATCTCACCCGAGCTCAATCCGTCGACGAGGCCGAGCATCAACGACGACGCCGTGATCGTTGCGACAGTGGCAGACCCGGTCGCGAGGCGGATGAGTGCCGCGAGGACCCAGGCGAGCAAGATCACCGAGATGTTCGCGCCCTTGGCCCAGTCGGCGAGCAATGTCCCGATACCCGTATCCACCAGGACCTGTTTGAAACCGCCGCCGGCCGCCACGATCAGCAGGATGCCCGCGATGGCGGGCAGCGCGGCACCCGTGCACTTGGAGATCGTCTCGCGATCCATCCCCGACCCCCGGCCGAGGGTGAACATCCCGACGATGACGGCGATGAGCAGCGCGACGAGAGGTGTCCCGAGGATGTCGAGCACCCGCCGCACCATCTGGTCCTCGTCGTCGACGAAGATCTCGGCGAGAGCCTTGCCGAGCATGAGGACCACGGGCAGCAGGACGCTGAACATCGTGATCGCGAAGCTCGGTCGTTTCGTGGTCGTACCGTCGGCCGGATCCGCGTCGAACGTGTCCGGTACCGGGACCGTCACCCAGCGGCCTGCGAGCACCCCGAACAGCGGGCCCGACACGATGATCGTGGGGATCGCGACCACCACTCCGAGGGCGAGCGTGGTACCGAGATCGGCACCGAGGGCGTCGATGGCGACGAGCGGGCCCGGATGCGGCGGGACGAACCCGTGCATAGCCGAGAGACCGGCGAGTGCCGGGATGCCGATCGTGATCAGGCCCAGACCGGATCGTCGGGCCACCAGATAGATCACCGGCATCAACAACACGAGCCCGATCTCGAAGAACATCGGTAGCCCGATGATCGCGCCCACGAGGGCCATCGCCCACGGCAGCATGCGCGGCGATGCGTGCCCGACGATCGTGTCGACGATCTGGTCGGCGCCACCCGAGTCGGCGAGCAGCTTCGCAAACATGGCGCCGAGTGCGATCAGGATGCCGACTCCGGCGGCGGTCGTCCCGAAGCCGTCGGTGAAGGATTCGATGACTTTCGGAACCGTCTCGCCGGCAACGAGTCCCACCGTTGCACCGCCGCCGATGAGGGCGAGGAAGGGATGGACCTTCCCGACGGTGATCGCGAGGACGATGACCGCGATACCGGCGAGCGCGGCGATGACGAGCTGACCGCCACCGGCCACCGGCTCGGGGAGTTCGGCGTCGGCGGCGAGCAGTGCCGTCGACGGGATCATGGTCGAGATCATGAGTTCGCCTCCCCGATCGAGAGCGCACCCACGAAGTCGTCGACGATCGCATCGATGCTCTGATCCACGTCGATCACCACGCCCCGTTCACCGGGACCGAGCGGCTCGAGCGTCGCGAACTGCGACTCGAGCAGGGCCGGCGGCATGAAGTGCCCGGGGCGTGCGGATTGTCGGCGTGCGATGACCTCCATCGAGCCGTCGAGGTGGGCGAAGCACACCGTCGGCGCATGTCTGCGCAGCACGTCCCGGTAGGCGTGCTTCAGCGCGGAACAGCTCATCACGCCGCCGTCGGCGTGGTCGGCGAGCCAGTCCCCGATGGCCTCGAGCCACGGACGCCGGTCGTCGTCGTCGAGCGGATGCCCGGCCGACATCTTGGCGATGTTCTCCGGCGAGTGGAAGTCGTCGGCGTCGGCGAACGGAACCCGCAGCCGCTGGGCCAAGGCCGCCCCCACCGTCGACTTCCCGGACCCGGAAACTCCCATCACCACCACTGGTGATCGCATCTGCACTCCTCACGTCGCTGTGCTGCTGGTCACAGAGAGTGCCTTAAACGTATTACTTTTGCAATAGTTCGGCGCGATACGTATGCCAATTGGCGTCCAAGCAATGCGAATGAGAAGATGAATTCGTGAGTCAGGACACATCAGGGGCGGGCGAGCTGCACGATCAGATCCTCGGCGCGGTCGGTCGGCCCATCGTCTCGGGCGCGCAACCCGTCGGCAGCGTGCTGACCCTGGACGGGATCTGCGCCGAGCACGGCGTCTCGCGGACCGTCGCGCGTGAGGTGATCCGGGTGCTGGAGTCGATGGGCATGGTCGCATCCCGGCGTCGCGTCGGGATCACCATCCAACCGCGGACGCGGTGGAGTGTGTTCGACCCGCGACTGATCCGCTGGCGACTCGACGGCGACGACCGCACCGAGTTCCTGCTGACACTCTCGGAACTACGCAGGGGCTTCGAGCCGGTGGCCGCCGCGCTGGCCGCCGAACGCGCCGACGAACATCAGTGCCGCATCTTGGCGGCGGCCGCGTCGGACATGGCCGTCCACGGCCGCACCGGTGATCTGGACGCGTATCTGTTGGCCGACAAGATCTTTCATCGCGGGCTCCTCGAGGCGAGCGGCAACGAGATGTTCCACGCGCTCGCCGAGGTGGTCTACGAGGTGCTGGCCGGACGGACCCATCACGGCATGATGCCCGACAAGCCCAATCCGGAAGCCATCGCGCTGCATGACGATGTCGCCCGCGCCATCCGGCTCGGAGATCCGGTGGCGGCGGAGACCGCGATGCGGGCGATCATCGTCGAAGCGGCGTCTGCCGTCGTCGAGCCCACGGATTCCTGAGCGCCCTTCGAGACACTCCGCTGGCGCTCCGTTCCTCAGGGAACAGAAATGCTGCCGCAGCGCTTGCGAGCGCCGCGCCCTGAGGAGCGAGCTTGCGAGCGTCTCGAAGGGTCTATCTAACTCTCAGACCAGCAGTTCGGCGATCTGGATCGTGTTGAGGGCGGCGCCCTTTCGCAGGTTGTCGCCGGACACGAACAGCGCGAGGCCGCGGCCCTCGGGTGCACCCTCGTCCTGACGGATCCGGCCCACCAGTGAGACATCCTTGCCTGCCGCGTCGAGCGGCGTCGGCACGTCGACCACCTCGACACCGGCTGCGCCGCCCAGGATCTCCCTGGCCTGTTCGGGCGAGAGCGGATTCGCGAACTCGGCGTTGATGGACAGCGAGTGACCGGTGAACACCGGCACGCGCACGCAGGTGCCGCTGACCAGCAGGCCCGGGATGTCGAGGATCTTGCGCGACTCGTTGCGCAGCTTCTGGTCCTCGTCGGTCTCGCCCGACCCGTCGTCCACCAGCGAACCCGCCAGCGCGACCACGTTGTAGGCGATCGGCGCGACATACTTGACCGGCTCGGGGAACGACACCGCACCGCCGTCGAGTACCAGCTTCTCGGCATCGTCTGCGCCGGCGCGGATCTGCCCCGCGAGTTCTTCGACGCCGGCCAGTCCGCTGCCCGAGACCGCCTGATACGACGACACGACCAGTCGCTTCAGGCCAGCGGCATCATGCAGTGGCTTGAGGACCGGCATCGCGGCCATCGTGGTGCAGTTCGGGTTCGCGATGATGCCCTTCGGGGGGTTCTTCGCGAGTTCGCCGTTGACCTCCGCGACGATCAGCGGGACGTCGGGGTCCTTGCGCCAGGCCGACGAGTTGTCGATGACGGTGACGCCGGCTGCGGCGAACCGCGGCGCCTGCTCCTTCGACATCGTGCCGCCCGCGGAGAACAGCGCGATGTCGAGGCCCGACGGGTCTGCGGTCGCGGCATCCTCGACGACGATCTCGCCGTCGCCCCACGGCAGCTTCTTGCCCGCCGACCGCGCCGACGCGAAGAATCGCACCTGGTCGGCGGGGAACTTGCGCTCCGCCAACAGGGTTCGCATGACGCCGCCGACCTGACCGGTCGCGCCGACAACTCCGATGCTGATACCCATGCCTACCGCCCCGTTCCTGCGTAGACGACTGCTTCTTCTTCGCCGCCGAGGTCGAAGGCCTGATGCAGCGCGCGCACGGCGTCGTCGAGTTCGGTGTCACGGCAGAGCACCGAGATGCGGATCTCCGAGGTGGAGATCAGTTCGATGTTGATGCCGGCGTCCGACAACGCCTCGCAGAAGGTCGCGGTCACGCCGGGGTGGCTCTTCATGCCCGCGCCGACGAGGGAGACCTTGCCGATGTGGTCGTCGAAGAGCAGCTCGGTGAAGCCGATCTCGTTCTGCAGCTTGGTCAGCTTCTCGACGGCGGTCGGGCCGAGCTCACGCGGCAGGGTGAAGGTGATGTCCGTCTTGCCGGTGTCCACCTTGGAGACGTTCTGCAACACCATGTCGATGTTGATGTCCGCCTCGGCGACGGCCCGGAACACCTTGGCGGCGTACCCCGGTTTGTCGTCGAGACCGACCACGGTGACCTTCGCTTCGCTGCGGTCGTGTGCAACTCCGGTGAGAATCGCTTCTTCCACTGGAATGTCCTCCATCGAGCCGGCCACCATCGTGCCGGGTTTTGTCGAGTACGACGAGCGCACGTGAACGGGAACGTTGTATCGGCGTGCGTATTCCACACAACGCAACATCAGGACCTTCGCGCCGCACGCCGCCATCTCGAGCATCTCCTCGAAGGAGACTGTCTGCAGGTGGCGCGCGTTCGGCACGATGCGCGGGTCGGCGGTGTAGATGCCGTCGACGTCGGTGTAGATCTCGCAGACATCGGCCTTCAACGCCGCGGCCAGCGCGACGGCGGTCGTGTCGGAGCCACCGCGGCCGAGCGTGGTGACGTCCTTGGTGTCCTGGGAGACACCCTGGAATCCGGCGACCAGGACGATCTTGCCGTCGTCGAGGGCGCTCCGGACACGACCGGGCGTCACGTCGATGATCTTCGCGGCGCCATGGGTGCCGGTGGTGATCACACCGGCCTGCGAGCCGGTGAACGACTGCGCCTGCGCACCGAGGGAGCTGATGGCCATGGCGACCAGCGCGTTGGAGATGCGCTCGCCGGACGTCAGCAGCATGTCCATCTCTCGCGCCGGCGGCGCGGGGCACACCTGGTTCGCGAGGTCGAGCAATTCGTCTGTGGTGTCGCCCATCGCGGACACCACCACGACCACGTCGTTGCCTTGTTTCTTGGTCTCGACGATGCGTTCGGCGACCCGACGGATGCGCTCGGCCGTCGCGACCGACGATCCGCCGTATTTCTGCACAACGAGTGCCACGTCGAACCACCTTCCGGGATTGTCGGATGCATCGGTTCGGATGCATCGCCCCTGCTCGGGATCGGTCTCCGATCGAGCATTCGGGGCCTTCCTTGCGGGCATCACCTTACCGGCGGCGCGGTAAGCGCCCGAATCGAGCGCCGTTCGCGCAGGCCAGACACGACGTCGGTGCGAGCGCCGGACGTGCAGAAAGTCCGGTGGACACCCGGAGCCGGACGGTCTTCTGGTCGTCGGCGGCGCATCGCCCTAACATCGCTCAGGTGGCCACTGGAACCGACGTCGGCACGACCCCCGCTGGTCGTCGCGAACCAGACGACCGTCGGCCGGGTCCACAATCGGGCCAGAAGCGCTCCGCCGACCGTCCGTCGCGCCTGGGGTCTCGGCCTCACACGCCGCTGCGTACCTGGCTCCAGCCCATCCTGCTGTTCCTCGCCATCCGAGGTATCGGCATCCTGGTCCTCGCGCGTTTCGCTCAGCTTCGGGACACCACGCTCGGCGACGCGCTGTGGCTGTGGGACGGCAAGTGGATGGTGGCGATCGCCGAATACGGCTACGCCGACGTGCCGTTCACCCAGACCGACGCCCGTGGCCTGCACACCCCCGACACCGCGTATGCCTTCTTCCCCGGTTATCCGATGCTGGTCGGCGCCGTGGCGAAGTTGCCGCTGATCACGCCCTACGGAGCCGCGATCACGGTGAATCTGGTCCTGGGCTGCATCGCCGCAGTGGGGGCTGCCCGCCTCGGCGCCCTGTGCGCCCGCGCGATGGCCGACAAGTCCCCGATCGGAGCGGTCGATCCCCGTCGCACTGGACTGTTCCTCGTCGCCCTCTTTGCCGCGACGCCGATGTCGGTGGTGCTGAACATGGCCTACACCGAAGCGCTGTTCTGCGCCCTGGCGGTCTGGGCGCTGATCGGCATCCTGGAGCGGAACTGGCTGCTCGCAGGCATCTGCGCCTGCCTCGCGGGCGCCAGCAGGCCCACCGCGATGGTGCTGATCGGAGTGGTGATGCTGGCGGCACTGCTGGCGCGACGCGACGGCTGGCGGGCGTGGGCGGCGGTGGTGATCAGTCCTCTCGGATATCTGGGCTACCTCGCCGTCGTGTGGGCCCACACGGGATCGCCGACGGGCTGGTTCACCATCCAGACCGTCGGCTGGGGCACCGAGTTCGACTGGGGCCGCGCCACCTTCGACTTCGTGAACGATGCACTCGTCCACGCTGGGGAGGTCGCGCCGGTTGCATCCGCCTGGATCATCCTGTCGACGATGGCGATGCTGGTGATCGCGGCGTGGTCGAGGCTGCCGTGGCCCGTGCTGCTCTATGGCGCGCTGGTCATCGCGTCCATCGTGTTGTCGAGCGGGTTGATGATGAGCCGCGCCCGACTGCTCCTACCGGCCTTTGTCCTGTTGGTACCCGTCGCGATGGTTCTCGCCCGCTGGCGCCCAGCGGTCGGGATCGCGACGATGGTGCCGATCGTCATCGGCAGCGCGTGGTTCGGAGCTCACATGCTCACGGTGTACCCACACGCGATGTAGCCGCCCCGACCCCTGCCGATCGTGCCCCACCTGCTGATCGAGCCCCACCTGCTGATCGAGTAGCGCGAACGGAGTGCGCGCGTATCGAGATCGCGCGCGCGTGCCTCGATACGTCGCTCGTTCCTCGCGACCACTCGATCGTCAGTCGGCAGTCGGTGGCAGGCCTACCGATCACCGACCCGGCGGTCGCAGACCGTCGAGGACCACGCCGATCAGCCGCCGGCGGGTCTCCTCGGTGTCCTCGGCCACGCACGTCATCGACAAACCGCCCATCAGACGCGTGATGTCGACCGGTTCCACGTCGTCGCGAAAATCTCCACTGCGTCTACCGGCCTCGAGGATGGCGGTCATCAATTCCCGCGAGTTGGTGCGGGTTTCCTCGAAGACCGGCGCATCGTTGCCGACGGCGACAAGGATGGCTTCGCGCATCCCACGCTTCGTTCCCGCGGTCGCCATATAGGCCGCGAACATGCCCTCGAGTGCGGCGACGGCGGACTCGCTGTCCAGCAGGCGCCAGCCGTCGGCGACGATCTGCGCCGAGTAACTGCGGAACGTCGCCTCGAGCAACGCGGCGCGGTTCGGGAAGTGGCGATAGAGCGTCCCGACACCTACCCCGGCCTCGGCGGCGACCTTGTCCAGGGCGACATCGGTGCCCTCGGTGGCGAACAAGTCCTGCGCCGCTGCGACCAGCTTGTCGTAGTTGCGGGCCGCGTCGGCGCGGGTGGGCCGCTGGGATGCCGGAGCCGGCGCATTCGTCTCGTCATCGACGGCCTTCGCGGCAGGACGGGATCGGGCGCCCACGACATCCACTCCTCACGGTCGGTACAGCATCTGTTTCGACACCACTGCTTCCACACAGCTGTTGCTAAACGGATGAATCCTCCGTATATTAATCGGAGGAAGCTTCCGTTTCACCGCTGAGTGTACTCCACAATCCCTACTCGAAAAGAGCTCATCAATGTCTCTTTCGCCATCCCTCGAACGCATCCGGATTCCGGGACAGCCGTCCCGGATCCACCGGTTGCGGTCACGGATCAACACCGACGCACTGGTTCTTCTCGCGGTTCTCGGATGCCAGCTGATGGTGGTCGTGGATGCCACGATCGTCAACGTCGCCCTACCGGATATCTAACGGTCCCTTGGCTTCTCGACCTCGAGCCTGTCCTGGGTCCTCAACGCCTACACCCTCACCTTCGGGGGCCTGCTCCTCCTCGGCGCCCGACTCGGCGACATCCTGGGTCGTCGGGGCACCTTCCTCGGTGGACTCAGCCTGTTCGTCGCGGCATCGATGTTCGGCGGTTTCGCCACCGACACCTCGATGCTGTTGGTGGCCCGGGCATTTCAGGGCGTCGGCGCCGCACTCGCCGCGCCGGCCGCGCTGGCCCTGCTGATGACCCGCTTCCCTGAGGGAAGCCAACGGACTCGCGCGTTGGCGCTGTTCACCGCGGTGTCGATCGGCGGATTCTCGCTGGGACTCGTGCTCGGCGGCGCCCTCGTGCAATGGCTGGACTGGCGATGGGTGTTCTTCGTCAACGTGCCCATCGGCGCGGTCGTGATCATCGCCGGCCTGCTGTCGCTGCCACGAACCGCCGCCCAGCCCGGGGCGTTCGACCTCCAGGGCGCCCTGTACTCGACGGCAGGCATCGGAGCGATCGTCTACGGTCTGGTCAACGCTGCCGAACACGGGTGGTCGTCATCGGTGACGATCGTGGCGCTGATCATCGGATTCGCCTTCCTGATCGGCTTCGTCTACACCGAAAGCCGTGCACCACAACCCATCACACCACTGCGGCTGTTCGCCAGCGTGTCTCGCAGCTCGGCCCACCTGGGCCGACTGGTGATGGTCGCCGGGTTCATGGGCATCATGTTCTTCCTGACCCAGTATCTACAGGAGGTCCTGCACTACGGCCCCTTGGAGACCGGCGTCGCCTACCTCCCGATGACGGTGGCCACCTTCGCCGCCTCGCAGGTGACCGCACGTGTGCTGGTCGGGCGGTTCAGCACTCGCGCCCTCCTCATCACCGCGTTCTCGGTGGCGGCAGCGGGCCTGTTCTGGCTGACCACGCTCGATGCCCAGACGCCGTATCTCGCCCTGCTGGGACCGTTCGTGCTCATCGGCGCAGGCGGCGGAATGGCGTTCCTGTCGCTGACCACCGCGGCGCTGCGGGGCGTGCACCCCGACGACGCCGGAGCGGCATCCGGGCTGGTCAACACCGCGCAACAATTGGGCGGCACCGTCGGTCTCGCCATCATGGTCGCCGTGTTCGGGGCCGCGACACGCGGCCTCTCACCCTCGACGACCACCTTCGCCCACGGCATGACAGTGACAGTGCTGGCAGCCGCCATCCTGCTCACGGTTGGCGCGGTGCTCATGGCGATCACCCAGGGCGAGCGTCGGACGCTTACCCCTGCACCTGCCGCCCCCGTGCAGTGAATCCGGCACACAGATAGGCGATCCCGTCGTCGAGGCGGGATCGCGGGTCGAGAAGCCGTGGCGCCGTGTCACATCCGGACAGTTCGGAGAGATGCGGCGCCACGGCCTTGCTCCGACCCCCGATCAGGTCCTCGAGCCCGTCCGGCCGTTCCGAGGGCTTCTCGGTGCGCAGCAGGTCGTCACTGACGGCCACCAGCGCGACGCCGTGCACGTGCGTCCAGACCGCGAGCGCCATCCCGGTCGCCTCGACGAGGTCGACACCGAGATCCAGGAAGCCCGCGGCGAACCAGTCCAGACACCGCAGGGACTCATCACCGAAGCTGTGCCTGGGCGACGAGTATGCGAGCACCACCCAGGGGTGGCGGCGATACAACTCCCAGTCGATCTCGACGATGATCCGTACCCGCTCCTGCCACGACGACGGCTCAGCCTCGTCGACCGGATACGGGAACCGCCTGCCGATCTCCTCCGACATCTGCTGGAGCAGGGCGTCCTTGTCATCGACGTGCCGATACAGCGACATCGCCCCGACACCGAGTTCGTCGGCGATCCGGCGCATCGACAACGCGCCGATGCCGTCCCGGTCCGCGACGTCGATCGCGGCATCGACGATCGCTCCGAGAGTCAGCTTCGCGCCGACCGCGGACTTGTCTGCAGCGGATTTCTCGTCAGACGGCAATCGTCGATCCCTCTCCCCGGTGTCGCCCACCGATCACCCCGGTGACCTGTGGGAATAATTCACTTGCGTACAGCGTACCCATTCTCGTACCCTTCCAAGCGTACGGCGTACGCGGCCACCCGGCGGCGTACGCCTTCGCCAGTATTGCGAGATCCAGGAGAGTTCGACATGTCCACCCTCATCCCATCGTCAGATCAGCGCCAACGGGATCCTTCCGGCGCCGACCGACGCATGTGGTGGGGACTCGGTGTCCTCACTCTCCCCGTGTTGCTGGTCTCGATGGACTTCTCGGTCCTCTACCTCGCCATTCCGGCGATCACCGAGGCCCTCGACCCGTCCGCGGCCCAGCAGCTCTGGATCCTCGACATCTACGGATTCCTCATCGCCGGCCTGCTCATCACGATGGGCAACGTGGGCGATCGCCTGGGTCGTCGGCGCATCCTGTTGGCGGGCGCGGCGCTGTTCGGTGTCGCCTCGGTGATTGCCGCATTCGCACCAACCGCCGGCGTGCTCATCGCCGCACGCGCCCTGATGGGCGTCGGTGGCGCGACCCTCATGCCCTCGAGCCTGTCGCTGATCGCCAACATGTTCCCGAACGCCCGGGACCGGGCCAGGGCGATCGGCGTCTGGACGGCCGCGTTCGCCGGCGGCAGTGCGCTCGGTCCGGTGATCGGCGGCGTGCTCCTGCACCACTTCTGGTGGGGCGTCGTGTTCCTCATCAACGTGCCGGTGCTGGCAGTGCTGTTCATCGCCGGTCCTCGGCTGGTGCCCGAGTATCGCGCGCCCAACACCACGCGGTTCGACGTGGTCGGCGTGGCGCTGTCGATGCTGGGCATCCTGCCGCTCGTGTATGCGGTGAAGACGATGGCGGCCGACGGCATCAGCGGAACCGTCGTGGCGATCGGCGTCTTCGGCGTCGTGATGCTCGCACTGTTCCTGGCGCATCAGAGGCGGGTGGCCGCACCACTGCTCGACCTCGCCCTGTTCCGGAACCCGCAGTTCAGCGCCGCTGTCTCGGTGGCGCTGGTCGGCATGATGGCGCTCGGCGGGATGTCGTACCTCACCGGCGTCTACCTGCAGTCGGTTCGCGGGTTCGACGTCCTCACCGCAGCACTCGCGGGGCTGCCGATGGCGGTCGCGGTGGCGGTCTTCTCGATCGGCGCGTCCCGGGTGGTCGCGGCGCTCGGGCTACGAGCCGCCTTTGTCGGGTCGGTGCTGCTCGCGGCGGTCGGCAACCTCGGGCTGCTCGCGCTGTCGATGTCCAGCCCGCTGTGGATCTACCTCGTCTTCACCTCGATCGCCGGCATCGGATACGGCATCCAGTTCAGCCTGGTCTCCGATGTGGTGGTCGGGTCGGTTCCGGTCGAGCGTTCGGGTGCGGCGTCGGGGATCTCCGAGACGAGCTTCGAACTCGGCACCGCACTGGGGCTCGCGCTGCTCGGCTCGCTGGCAACGCTGGTGTTCCGGGAGAACTCCGGTGGCTGGACCTTCGGCGACACGCTCGGCGACACCATGCACCGCGCCCTCGAGATGGGCGACGGCGGAACAGGATTGGCGGACGCGGCCCGCAACGCCTACGTAGACGGGATGCATGCCGCATCCCTCGCGAGCGTGATCGCACTCGGCGTGCTCGCGGTCGTGCTGACCGTCGTCATGCGCGACCGCACCGCAGCCGACGTGCGGCAGGACTGATCGGGTCGGAGGCGTTAGCCTTGCCCTCGTGCACGAGCTGATCGAAGGACGTTGGAGCGCGCGAGGGTATGACCCCGACGCGACGATCTCCACCGACGACGTGACCTCGATCCTGGAGGCCGGCCGGTGGGCGCCGACCTGGGGTCGGGTCCAGCCGGTCCGGTTCGTCGTCGGGATTCGGGGCGATGCCACGTTCATGAAGCTCACCGATGTCCTGACCAGCGGAAACGTGGGGTGGGCGCCTGCCTCCGCGGCGCTGGTCCTCGTGTGCACGGCCGCCGAACCCGACGACGAGAAGGCCCGCACCTACGCGACGGTCGACACCGGACTCGCAGTGGCGCAGATGATCCTGCAAGCCGCGGATCTCGGGTTCAACGGTCACCCGATGGCCGGGTTCGACCCCGCTCGTGTGCGGGAACTGTTCGCCATCCCCGACGACCGACGACCGTTGGTCCTGCTGGGCGTCGGCAAGCTCGCCGATCCCGCGACCCTGGCACCCGAGATCCGCGAGCGCGACGAACGCCCGCGCACCCGACTACCGCTCGACGAGGTGGCGTTCAGCGAGACCTGGGGTCACGCCTTCGGAAGTCCCTGACCCCGCCGATCGGGCACAGTTCCCCGTCGATCGGGCACAGTTCCACGCCGACCGGGCACAGTTCCACGCCGATCGGGCACAGTACCGAGTTCGTGCGCACACTCGGCGCGAACCTGCGCACGATCGACGGATTCGTGTGCCCGATCGACGGGCGCTGTGAACGATCAGAACTGCTCGCAGGTCGCCTTGGCCTTCTTGATCGCGTCGTGGTTCTTCTTCATCTCCGTGCGCATCGGCGGCATGATGTGGTGATCCTGCATGAACTGCCTGATCGACGCGCGGGTCGGGTGATTCTTGCGGAACTCCGCGCGCTTGGCCTGCTTCTGTTCCTTCGTCATCGTCATCGCCGACTCGAAGTGCTTCTTCATCTTCGGGTTGCCGTCGATGCGCTTCCACAATGCCGGGTCCTGCTTCGCGAGAGCACCCTCCACCTGGGACACGCTGCAGTGGGTACCCGGCACGCTCGAGTGCGGCGCGGGCGTTGCCGGGGCCGCAGTCGCGACGCCTCCGACCGCGATGGCCGACGCGATGCCTGCACCGGCGACGCTGCAGGCGACACCGCGGGCGAACCGCTTACCGGGGCGAGTGGACTGAGTCATGTACACATCCTTCGTTGTCGGTCGAACGGCGGAGCCGTCGCGCGACATGCACGGCCCGACGGGCCGGGCATGCGACGAAAACTAGCGGCGCCACATGAGATACGACTGAGAATCGCTCAACAGTCCGCGCATATTTCTCGCTGGTCAGAGCCCTTTTGCCGGGTTTGTGCCCGCATGTCGGAATCCGCGGGCGGCGATTGCGGCCGCCCAGCCTCGGGGCCGACGGCATTTGATCGGCACCATCGGTGGGGAGTACAGTCCGAGACATGCAGCGCGCGCTCCTTCTCGGTTGCCGCGGCGGGGTCTGAATGACCGGCCCTCCGTCGCGGGCCTACTCATGCGCCGGTCATCTTCCCCATTCGATTCACGGAGATTGACCACCAATGGCAGCAGCAGACTCATTCACTTCCGGCACGAGCCGTATCGTCGAGCCGTCCGGCCCCATTCCCTCCGGCCAACCGGTCTGGAACACTCAACGCAGTTCGGCGATGCCGTCTCATCGTTATCGTCAGTTCGCCGATGAGGTCGAGAACGTCGCCGTCCCCGATCGAACCTGGCCCGACAAGATCATCACGGGTGCGCCGATGTGGTGCGCGGTGGATCTGCGCGACGGCAATCAGGCCCTGATCGATCCGATGAGCCCGGCCCGCAAACGGCGGATGTTCGATCTGCTGGTCCGTATGGGCTACAAGGAGATCGAGGTCGGTTTCCCGGCGGCCAGCCAGACCGACTACGACTTCGTCCGGGAGATCATCGAAGAGAACGCGATCCCCGACGACGTCACCATCCAGGTGCTCACACAGTGCCGCGACGAGCTGATCGAGCGCACCTTCGACGCGTGCCGCGGTGCGGCCAACGTGATCGTCCATTTCTACAACTCGACGTCGGTACTGCAGCGACGCGTGGTGTTCCGCGCCGACAAGGGCGCCATCAAGAAGATCGCCACCGACGCTGCTCACAAGGTGCTCGATGAGCAGAAGAAGTACCCCGACACCAACTGGCGCTACGAGTACTCGCCCGAGTCGTACACCGGGACCGAACTCAGCTTCGCCAAGGACGTCTGCGACGCCGTCACCGAGATCATCGCGCCGACCCCCGAGCGTCCGATGATCCTCAACCTGCCTGCCACCGTCGAGATGGCGACCCCGAACGTCTACGCCGACTCCATCGAGTGGATGCATCGCAACCTGGCCCGTCGCGACTCGGTCATCCTGAGCCTGCACCCGCACAACGATCGCGGAACGGCCGTCGCCGCAGCCGAACTCGGCTACCAGGCAGGCGCCGACCGCATCGAGGGCTGCCTGTTCGGCAATGGCGAGCGCACCGGCAACGTCTGCCTGGTGACCCTGGGCATGAACCTCTTCAGCCGTGGCGTCGACCCGCAGATCAGCTTCTCCGACATCGACGAGATCCGGCGCACGGTCGAGTACTGCAACCAGCTGAACGTTCCCGAACGCCACCCGTACGGCGGTGACCTCGTGTACACGGCTTTCTCGGGCAGCCACCAGGACGCCATCAACAAGGGCCTCGACCAGATGAAGATCGACGCCGATGACGCCGACCAGGACATGGACGACATCCTGTGGCAGGTGCCGTATCTGCCGATCGATCCCAAGGACGTCGGCCGCAACTACGAGGCCGTGATCCGGGTCAACAGCCAGTCCGGCAAGGGCGGCGTCGCCTACATCATGAAGGCCGACCACGGCATGAACCTGCCGCGTCGCCTGCAGATCGAGTTCAGCCGCGAGATCCAGAAGATCACCGACGGCGAGGGCGGCGAGGTCAACCCGAAGGCCATGTGGGATGTGTTCGCCGAGGAGTACCTGTACCCGGTCCGACCGCTCGAGCGCATGCGCCAGAAGGTGGATGCGGCCGAGGTCGACGGTGGCGAGGACAGCATCACCGTGGTGGTCAAGGTCGACGGCGTCGAGCGTGAGATCAGTGGTAGCGGCAACGGGCCGCTCGCGGCGTTCGTGGACGCGCTGTCCACGGTCGGCTTCGACGTGCGGGTCCTGGACTACAGCGAACACGCACTCACCGCAGGCGGAGACGCCAGCGCCGCGGCCTACGTCGAGACCGAGGTCAACGGCGAGACCGTCTGGGGCGTCGGCGTCGCGTCGTCGATCACGACGGCCAGCCTCCGTGCGGTGGTCTCGGCGGTCAACCGCGCGAACCGCGTGACCGCGCCGGCCGCCGACGAAGCCGCCGCCGCACCGCGCACCTGGGCCCCGTAGCGGCGACCCACCCACCAAAGCCACCTCCCACCTCGCTGATCGAGTAGCGGCGACGGAGGAGCCGCGTATCGAGATCATCGACGCGCCAACCCCATTCGGCGCGCCAGCAGACCCACGATGGTCGGGCGACCCCCGATTCATCGTGTCGAGGCGTGGGCCGGGATCCATCGAACAGCGGGCGATCCCCGCTGACCGGGTCCCGGCCCACCCCTTTTCGGCATCCGACACGATCGTCATCCTTTCCGGATGACGACTTCCGCCCCCGAGCGGGACAGACTCCAAGGAGAGGATCGGGCGCACCGTCCGCGCTCCACTCGGCGAGAGGGGTCAGCATGGCCGACCGGGCCGAGCTCGGGCCGATCGACTACATCGTCGTCGAACTCCCCGACGACACAACGACTCTCATCGATCACATGATCACGGAGATCGCCGGACTCATGGCGGCCGGCACCATGCGCGTCCTCGACCTGGTGGCGATCTCCGTCGACGCCGACGGCGCGGTCGATGTGACCGAGGTCGAGACGGTCGAGGACCCCCGCCTCGCGGACTTCGTGACATCTCTCGCCGAGATCCTGGCCCTCGAGGATGTGGAGAACATCGCGACTGCGGTGACACCGGGGCGGAGCGCCATTGTGATCGTCTGGGAATACCTGTGCGCCCGCCCTTTTGCCACGCTCGCGCAGACGTCGGGATCGCAGATCATCGCCCAGGGACGCATCCCGACAGGAGCGGTGGTCGCGGCTCTGACGACCGAGCTTCCTGGATGAGGCCGTGGCCGACGATCAGATCAGGTCCCGTTCGCGGGCTCGGTCGACCGCCTCACGACGCGTCGACACCCCCAACTTCCGATAGATCGACTGCTGATGGGTTTTCACCGTGTTGACCGAGACGAACAGATCTGCGGCGATCTCCGACGCCTTGTACATGGTCGGCAGGTATCGCAGAACCACCAGCTCCCGCTCGGTGAGCACACCCACCGGCGCACCATCGACCGGTCCGGCCGTGCCGCCGCACGCCGCGATGAGCCGCCGGATGAAGCCGGCGTTGTCGTCGGCCAGGTGCTGGTGCCTGTCGAGCAGCGCCCGCACCGGCGGCCCAGCCGTCACGAACGGCCGTATGTGACCGATCGGTGCCGCCAGCCGCGTCGCGTCGCCGATGCGTTCGAGTGCGACCGACTCCCGTTGCAGCCGCGCCGAGGCCACCGCTGACAGCACCGCTGCCTCGACCGCCTGCAGACGATGCGGCGCAAAGGTACTCGTCGCGCCCAACAAGTCCGCCGCGTCACCGGGTCGATCCGCCGAGAGGTACGCCCTGGCGAGAGTGACCCTCGTCAGGGCACCGGCATACGAGTCGGCACGCGCCGGATCGCGGAGCCGTGCTATCACGGCATCGGCCTCGCCTGCGAGTATCTGCACCTCCGCCGACGTGACCTGATACCACGTGCTGAGCAGCGACGGCAGCCGGCCGGCCTGCTCACGCACGGCCTCGAGCCGCTTGGATGCTGTGCGTGCGGCATAGAGATCACCGCGCACCACCGCCAGCCAGACCGCCGAGACCTCCAGGATCAACCAGGCCCCGCTGTCCGTACCGAGCTCGACGGCACTGCGCCCCATGGCGATCGCGCGCTCGGCCTCCTCGAGTTCATGGCTCTCGAGGTGGGTCAGGGCGGAGGCGGCGTAGAGCGCCATCGCCTGGGGCTGACGGGTCCACCCGCGACGCTCGGCGAGCGACCTGATCGCCGTCGTCCGGGCACGGACCTCCGGCAACGCGCCGTCCGCGAGATCGGCGAGCGCCAGGTAGGTATCGGCCGCCATCGCCATCAGACTCAGCCCCGCACCGTCGGCGCTGATCCGGCTGGATTCGAGTTCTTTTGTTGCCAAGTCGATCTCACCGCGATGAAAGAGGCCGATGGCGCGGTTGTTCCTGGCGATCAACGCATAGGCCTGGGCGGCAGGCACCTCGCTGCGCGACACTCCGGCCACCAGTCCGAGCACCTCGTCGCACCGGTCGACGACATCGTCGAGCGAACTCAGCCGGGCGTGCACCATCCGCGTCAGGGCGAGCACGATCTGTGTTGCGGCAGGCGGAGTCGGTCTGCCACGCAAGGCATTCGTCGCGTCGTCGGCATCTCGGATCATCGTGCCGTAGTCACTGCGATGATATGCCAGCATCGACGCCACGATCAGGGTGTCGGCCGTCGGCCGTCGGTCGGCCTGCGCGGCCGTCGGTGCCAACGCCGCTGCCAGGGCAGGCGCCTGCGTCGACAGCACCAGGGGCAGTGCGATCCGGCACAGCACCTCGGCCACCTCGGCCCAGGCATGGGCCAGACCGTAATGCCGGATAGCCGAGATCGGATCCCCGCTCTCGGCGAACCAGGCCGCCGCTCGACGATGGAGATCAGCAGGGGCATCCGGGTTCTCGGCCGCGAGGCGATCCAACAACAGTTCCCGGAACAGGGGGTGATAGGCATACCAGTCCGGCCGATCGGACAACCGGACGGTGAGCAGGTTGTCCTCGACCAGGCTGTCCAGGACATGCCGACTGTCGATCCGCCCGGTCAGCGCACGCGCGAGCTCGCCGGTCATCATCTCCACAATGCTGCTCGACAGCAGGAATTTCCGATCGGTCGGTGCCAGATTCTCCAGCACCTCCTCGACGAGATACGCCGCGACGGTTTCGTTGCGGCCACCGAATTGCGCCAGTGCGTCGTGGATATCTGCGTCACGGGTACTCAGCAACGCGAGTCGGAGGCCTGCGGGCCATCCCTGCGTCCGCACGAGCAATGTGTCGAGATCCTCCTCGGAGAGTTCTGCTCCTGCGCGCGTACAGAATTCGAATGCATCGGCGTGCGTGAACGCGAGCTGATCGGAACCGATCTCGGTGAGCCGATCCGTGAGTCGCAGTTTCTGGAGCCGGAGTTCGGAGGCCGCACGGGTGATCAGGATCAGCCGCAATTGCGCGGGCTGACGGGAAATCAGATACCGGACGGACTCGAGAACGGCCTGGTCGGCGATCCGATGGAGGTCGTCGACCACCAGCGTCACCGGCGTCTCGGTGGCCGCGAGGCCGTCGATGACGAGCTCGACCTCGCTGCGATCGAACCCGACTCCCGGGACCACATCGGTCACGGCCGTGCCATCACGAAAAGCGCCAGCGGCCGACAGTGCCCCGACGACGCCACCCCAGAACGACCGGAGACCATCCGACTCGTCGGCCGCCAGCCACGCCACCGGTTCCGTCGCGATGTGACGGCTCCACGCGGCAACCGCAAGTGTCTTCCCATAACCGGGCCCGGCCGACACCACGGCGACCTGACCCGGCCGGCACGTGGTCAACGCACGGTCGATTCGACGCAGCCGGACATGACCCGGAGGTAGGTCGGGGCGCGAGATGCGCAGCCTGGCACCCGGCGCTAGGTGACCGATCGACTCGTTCACACGGATCCCGTCTACGACGCCCCGACTGGCCCGGGGGACCTGCACAGAGTCTAATCCGTCCGATCGGCGCACCCGTTCACTCATTCGAATGGAATGGCGACATCACGGTGTCCGGTCTGTGACGATCAGATGTGCGCGCAGCGAAGCGTCGCCGCAGGCACGAAGGAGGTGGTGGTCGTGGCCCTGCGTCCCGGACGGGCGAACCGGCGGGCCGTCATCGGTCATCCCATCGTTCGCTCGACGCCCCATCCGGAGTCCGCTGCCCTGATCGAACGCGCGATCGCCCGTCGCCGAGACGACTCCCGGGTCGCTGGGCCGGAGCGTTCCCCGGAACACTCCCCGCAACATTCCGGCGAGAGCCAGGGCCGCGACGAATGATCAGGCCTGATCGCCGCGGACGCTGACGGGCGGGTCGTCTGGTCCCGCCGTCTCGTCATCGGCCGTCACCGCGTCTGCCGGGCCCTCGTCTGCTGTTCCCGCGTCTGCCGGGCCCTCGTCTGCTGTCCCCTCGTCCACCGGGCCCTCGACCACCGGGACGGGGGTACGGCGCGCGGGCTGCATGGCCACTTCGAGGGCCGCCAACACCACGCACGCGATCACCACGGTCCAGATGACCACAAGCCCCGTCGGATACGGCCAGAACATCAACACCAGCGCGGCGATCGCGACCACGCCGATCCGCACCGCGATCCGCGCCTGCCAGAGGACGCGCTCGAAGGTGTTGGGCTGTCGTGCGGACCGACGGGAGTCGACGGCTCCGACGCCTCGGGTGAATCCGTGACGGACCGCCAGTGCCGCCCGCGAGCCACCGGCGAGGAACGCCGCCACCGCAACCACGAGGCCCACCACCGCGACCGCCCGCAACGCGAGACGTAGGGGTGCCGCGACGGTGTCGAAGATGACCCGTGCGGCATCTGGTGAGAGCACGTCGGGCGGAACCTGGCCGAGATAGATCGCCCGTCCGACGAGCAGCCCGATGGCGAGGACGAGCATGCTGAGGGTGATCGCGATCCCCACGATCGCGAGCATGCGAAGCCGTCGTCCGGATCCGATCAGGGCCACGGCCCCGACGGCCGCCAGGATGGCCAGCCACGGCAGGATGGACGCGATCTTGTCCAGCGCCCGCACCCAGCGCTGCGCCTTGGCCAGGTCAGGCGACTGGAACACAACGAATTGCTTGTCGACCTGCGGGATGCTGCCGGCGAAGGCGAAGCCGCGGTCCTGGAGTCGCTGCTTCACCTGTTCGATGATCGGACCCAATTGGATGCTGATCGTCCCGTCCGAACCGATCTTCACCGCGTCGCGTTGGGTTTCGCCGGTCACCGCGGCGACCACCGATCGATGTGCGGCGCGATTCGCCGCCACCCAGAGGTCCTTGAAGGTCGACGAGCGCACGAAGTCGTCCACCGTCTTGTGCACGAACGACTCGGCCTGCGATGCGAGAACGGGCGCCAGACCGATCAGCGCCTGATCGACGCGGGGCCGGTCCGCGGGGGTCAGGTCCACGATCTGCTGCAGCGCCTGCTGGGTCATCTGCTGGATGTCGACCCGCGAATCGATCTGTTCGGTGACCGCGGCGGAGACCTGCGCCTGCACAGCAGGATCGGAGGCCAACGGTGTCACGGTGGTCAAATAGTGTTCGGTGTCGAGGAGCTCGCCACGCACGTAACGGGTGGTCACGGAGGTGAGCGCGAGGAGCGCACACAGAATGACCAACACGGTCGCCCCGATGCGGCGCCATATCGACGGCCCTTCCCGACGGCGGCCGGATCGGCCCGCCACCTCTGCTCTCAGGCGCTCGAGCTCGGCACGTTCGTCGGCGTCGAGGGGGCGAGCGTCAAGGGGGCGAGCACTGTCGGATCCGGCTTCCGCCACGTCCGGGCCTCCTAGTAGTCGGCGATCGCTGCGATCGCTCCACGGTCGATGGCCGCCACGAATGTGGCGTGATCACGGGCGTTGCATTCCGCGTATCTGATAGCGAATCGTCCCATGGCGCGATCGAATTCGTCGGTCGACCCGAGGTATTCGGAGATCGCGATCGGATCCCCGGACCGCGCATGACCGTAGGCGAGGACACGGCCGCACACCCGTCCGTAAGCCCGGAGTGCAGCGGGATCGAGGGTCTCGATCACCACCGAGCCTTTGCCATCTCGCAATTGGCGGAGATAAAAGTCCCGGTACACGCCGTCGAAACCGACACCGGAGTCCCAGCCGAGGAACACGTCGCTGACGGCCTGGATCAGTCGCTGGCCGTTGACCACCCGCTCACCCTGGTTCAGGTGTTCGGGACCGTCGAGATAGCGCGCGAGCACCGACTCCTGCGCCTCCTTGGCCTGCAACAGCAACGGATCGCCATCGTCCTTGCCGCGGAACAACACCACCCAGGCCCGAGTTCCCACACTGCCCACGCCGACCACCTTGCGCGCCATCGCGACGAGTTCGAATTTGTCCAGCAGGACACGATGATGCGGCGGCATCGTCTCTCGGAAGTCGCGCAACCGCTCGTTCAGTTCGGCGTAGGCGCCTTCCATCTCGGTCGGATCCAGCAGTTCCTCGACCGGCACGATCAGCGGCGGCGAACTGACGAAACCGATCTTCCCGTCGGTCACCGTGGTCAATTTCGACAGTGCCTGGAGGGTGTTGTGCCGCCACGCCTTCTTGATCTGCTTCTCCAGGTTCTTGGCGGTCACGGCGTTGATCGTCTGCCGGATCCCGTCCAGGTTCCCGGCCGGCTCGGTGTGGCTGTACCAGCTGTCCAGGGTTCCGAGATTCGCCTGCGCGGCCATCGTCTCGCGGTATTCGCAGGCGCACTCCCGCGCAACGGCCTTCCCCTCCTTGCGTCCGAATCCGTTGTCGAGCGCGGCCACCACAAGACTCGCAGCCAACCGCTTGACATCCCATTCGAAGGGGCCGGGATATGTCTCGTCGAAATCGTTGACGTCGAAGGCGAGTCGACGTTCCGGGGTCGCGAAGAAGCCGAAATTGCTCAGATGGGCATCCCCGCAGAGTTGTACGGTCATGCCACTGTGCGGTGTCTGCGAGAGATCGTCGGCCATCGGGAGTGCGGCGCCGCGATAGAACGTGAACGGGGACCGCGCCATCCGCCCGTGGCGGATCGGCACCAGTTCGGGTACCCGGGAATCCGCCTGCTGCAGGAGCAATTCCATCGGGTCTCGGTGGGTGCCCGCATCGAGCACACCGGGCGGCACCTCGCCGAGCTCACCCGGCGCCACCCGTTTCCTGGCGGCGCGTCCGGACGCCACGCGCTCGGTGATCGAGAGATAGCCGGGGCCGGCGTGCATCATCGGCTCACCGCCGGTCGTGTCGACTGCCGTGTCCATCATCCGACGATGACAGCTCTCCCGACCAGCAGGCATCACCCAGGCGGTATGAAGATCCCCCGATGCAGGCGAACTCACCCGCTCCGGATGATCCGCCGGCGGTCGGATCACTCGCATAATGAGGCGAGCCCGGTACCTCGGAGGTATCCGGGTGCTTCGCTATCGAAGGAGACGACCATGTGGGATTCATTCTGGGACTTCATCTGGTACACGCTGGTCGTGTTCGCCTTCCTGGCCTACCTGATGATCTTGTTCTGGATCATCACCGACCTCTTCCGAGATCGGGCATTGTCCGGCTGGTGGAAAGCGGTCTGGGTGGTGTTCCTGATCGTCGTGCCATGGTTGACGGCCCTGGTCTACCTCATCGCTCGCGGGCACGGCATGTCGCAGCGCGCGGCCGAGGCGCAGTCACAGGCACGACAGCAGAGTGACGACTACATCCGCTCCGTCAGCGGACGATCATCGGCCGAACAGATCGCCGATGCCAAGGCTCTGTTGGACGCGGGGACGATCGACGAGAAGGAGTTCGCGCAACTCAAGGCCAAGGCACTCGGCTGAATCCGGAGGTGTTAGTGTTCCGGAAACGCGTGACTGGCCTTGACCGGTCGTGTGTCACATCTGCGCACCCACTGTGAACCTCCGTACGATTCCGCCCGGAGGCGTGCCATCGGGGCAGTTCACGCGGAGAATGGTCTCATATGGACACCACACTCATCTTTGCCCTGCTCTCCGTTCTGATCGTGACCACCGTCGGGATCGGCGCGATGATCGGCCTGCTCGCACATGCAGGCACACGCCCGGTTCCGGTTCGTGTCGACGATCAGCTGCCCGAGGTCATTCCGGCCAGCTGACCCTGTTCGAGCCTGCGACCCGACGGATCGGCATCCGCTTCACTCCGTGAACGAAGTCACTGCGCACGTACTCCGGATCGCCGAGTTCCACGTCGGGCAGCCGGGTCAGAAGCTCGGTGAACAAATGCGTCAGTTCCATCACGGCGAGCTGCTTGCCGAGACAGAAGTGCGGGCCCCCGCCACCGAATCCGACGTGCGGATTGGGAAAACGGTCCAGGTCGAACCGATACGGGTCGTCGAAGACCTCATGGTCGAAATTGCCTGAGCAGTAGAACAGGACGACTTTCTCCCCTGCCGCGATCGGCGTGCCGGCGAGCTCTGTGTCGACCGCCGCGTGCCGGGCGAAGCTGATCACCGGCGTCGACCACCTGATGAACTCGTCGACGGCTCCGCCGATCCGCCCCTCGAGATCCTCGAGCAGCCACCGACGCTGATCCGGATTGTCGATCAGCGCCTTGAAGGCATGCGAAGTCGTCTGCTTGGTGGTGTCGTTGCCCGCCGAGCCGAGCAGCACCATGAATGCGCCGATCTCATCGTCGGTGAGCCGGTGCCCGTCCACTTCGGCGTTGACGATGTTCGTCATCAGATCGTCGCGCGGGTCCACCCGTCGCTTCTTCGCCAGTTCCACTCCGGCACCGGTCAGGATGCCGAGTTGGGTCATCAGGAAGACCGCCTGCTCCTCCAGGCCACCGGCGTACTCGTCGTCGCTGGCGCTGAAGACGCTCTCCGCGGCGAACGCGACCGCTTCGTGCTCGTCGGGATGGATACCGATCATCTCCGAGATCGTCAGCATCGGGAGCTTCTTCGACACGGCGTCTGTGAAGTCCACGGGCGCGCCGGAATCCAGGTCGTCGAGCAACTCGCCGACGATCCGCTTTGCATTCGCCCCGATCTGCGCCTCGATGCGACGGACCTGCTTCGGCGTGAACGCCATCGAGATCAGCCGGCGATAGCGCGTGTGCTCGGGCGGGTCCATTGTCAGGAAGAAGGTCATGCTCCGCTGGATCTCCGCAGGCATCGGATCCATGCTGATCCCGTTGCTCGAACTGAAGAGTTCCGGGTGCTGGCTGACATGACGGATGTCGGCATGCCGCGTCACCGCCCAATATCCGGCCTCCTCATGCGGGAACATCGATTCGGCCGGACGATGCCACGTCAGACCGTCGACGGCACGTAGCTCGGCGAAGGTGTCGTCGCGGTTGCGGAAGTCCTTTTCCCAGAAGGCGGTTGCCGATATGTCGAGCGGATGGAAGGCGTGAGCGGAGGTCAGTTCGCTGGCCTCGGGCATGATTCCTCCAAAGAGTCGGGCTGCGCTGATGGGTCTACCGTATGCCATCCAGTACTGTCAATCGGAGCTGCCGCCAGGGCGGTTCCGCAGGCCACCGGGCGGCCGCCCCGGTCGACGACGATGCGGGTAATCTCGAACACACCGGCCGAGAATTCCCGCGGCCACCACATCCGAACACGAGATCGACACCGAGGTGACCACCATGAAGACACGACTGACCTGCCCGTGCGGCGAGATGATGAAGGGCACTGACGAGGACGAGTTGGTGACGCTGGTGCAGAAGCACCTGGCCGAGAACCATCCCGACCACGACTACAGCCGGGACGAGATCCTGTTCATGGCCTACTGAGGGCCGATTCGCCGCTCCGCGTTGACCGGACGGCCGCCGGTCAATACTGTTGCCCATACAGTACGAATGATCCGACGGACCGGCCTGCTCTCGGCGGAAGGACCATCACGATGCGCATCACCGTCGACACCGACCGATGCGTCGGGCATGGTCTCTGCGAAGCCACCTCACCCGAGGTCTTCGAGGTGAACGACGACGGCTACGTCGACATCGATGATGCCGCCGCAGACACAGCGGGCGAGCCGATTCTGCGTGAGGCGGCAAACAACTGCCCGTCGGCGGCGCTCACCCTCGAACCCTGACGGAGGCGTACCCGGCCGAAATCACCTGACCCGCCCCGATTCATGCCGTGCCACGCACCACAGCGCACCGGCAGGGGGATCCCGTATGCGCTACAGTGGCGGCAATACGGGCTGTCAGAGAGGCTGGTTCAGGGATGGCACGCAAGGAGAACGCCCCGAAGCGCGAACGGCGGGAGCGGGGATCCATCGATCCCGAGGAAATCATCAAGGGCGCTTTCGAACTCGCCGAGGAGATCGGCGTCGACAACCTGAGCATGCCGTTGCTCGGCAAGCATCTCGGCGTCGGCGTGACGAGTATCTACTGGTACTTCCGCAAGAAGGACGACCTCCTCAACGCGATGACCGACCGCGCCCTCGAACGGTACGGCCTCGCCGCGGCCCTCAAGCATTCGAGCGACGACTGGCGGACGCGTCTCCATGATCACGCTCACGCCATGCGGGACGTGTTCTTGAAGAACCCGATCCTCTGCGATCTCATCCTCATCAGGTCCTCGCTCGGGCCGCGCAATGCGCAGCTCGGCGCGCTGGAGATCGAGAGGTCGGTGGAGAACCTGATGCGCGAAGGGCTGTCCCTCGAGGATGCCTATGACAGCTACTCGGCAGTGCAGCTGCACGTACGAGGGTCGGTGGTGCTCGAGCGCCTGCACGAGAAGAACAAGGCCGAGGACTCGGCCGCCCAGGCGTACTACGAGAATCTGATCATCACACCCGATCAGACCCCATTGCTCGCCGAGGCCGCCGCCAAGGGCCGCGTGGGCGGCGCTCCCGACGAGCAGAACTTCGAGTACGGGCTGAGCTGCATTCTCGACCACACCAGTCGGCTCATCGACGAGCAGAAGAACGCGCCGAAGAGTGCGGCCAAGCGTTCACGGGTTGCCACCAAGGCGCCGGCCACCAAGGCCGCTCCGCGTCGGCGGGCGAGGTCCGCCGCCGGCAGCTGACCCCGGCCGCGCTCGCGAAGCCCCCGCCATGCGAATCATGTTCGGGAACGGTCGGATTCACGCCGGGCCGACTCCGAGAGGTGGCCCACCACGGCCTGCACCGCAATCCGCGACGACGGCCGGGTCAGCGCCTCGTACACCCGTGCCGCCCGAACACCCTTGAGTTCCAACCGTTTCACCCCGGGATGCCGCACCGCGAAGCGCGGTATCAGCGCGATACCGTGACCGGCCGCGACGATGGCCTCGATGGTCGCGAAGTCGAGCATCCGTTGCGTCACCCGGGGAGCCACGCCGGTCACCGCCGAAATCGACAGCAACACATCGTCGACGGGGAATCCCCCCTCCACGCTGATCCAGTCGTGGTCGGCCAGCTCGGCGACCTCGACCTCGTCGTGGTGCGCCAGCGTCGATTCGCGGGCGACCACCACGTCCACCGGCTCACGCATCAACTCGGTCACCTCGACACGGGGTTCACGCACCGACGCCGTGCGCTCGTCCCGGTGGGTCACCACGACGTCGAAATCCGCCAGCGACGGCGCCGCATCGGAGTAGCCGACGTCGAGTTCGGAGGCGTGCACGTCGATCCCCGCACCCGAGGCCCTATCGAGCACGGCCGGCAGCAACAGCGTCGCACCCGACGGGAACATCGCCAGGCGCACCGAGCTCTTCCCCGACCGGTACCCGGCCATCTCCTCCTGGGCCCGCTCGACGGCGGCGATCACCTCGTCGGCGCGCAGGACCAGAGCCCGACCCGCGTCCGTGAGGCGTATCCGCCTGCCGTCTTGCTCGAGGAGTTCCACGCCGGACTCCTTGGCGAGCACCTTCAGCTGCTGCGACACCGCAGACGGCGTCATGTGCATCGCGTCGGCGACGGCACCGACCGCTCCGCGATCGGCGAACTCCCGCAGCAACCGCAGCCGCTTCACATCCATGAGGAAGAACCCTATCGAAGGTCCACAACAGTTCGGATCTGCTACATCATCGCGGATGATGATGTCGCGGCCGCCTCGATGCCGAAGGTCGCTCGATAGGCGGACGGCGTGGTCGCGTACACCTTTACGAAGTTCTGCCTCATCGTCACCGCACTCCCGAATCCACAGGCGTGGGCGATACGGTCCATTCCCCATCGTGTCCGCTCGAGCAGCACACGGGCCTCGTCCAGGCGATGGTCCAGAACCCATTTCGCCGGCGACATCCCGGTGGCGCCCCGAAAGTTGCGGACCAGGCTCCGACGGCTCATGCGCGCACGCGCGGCCAGTTCATCGACCGAGAGATCGTGATCGAGGTGTGCCAGCGCCCAGGAACACACGTCCGAGATCGGGTCACCGGCAGGATGGTCGGCGACGGGACGCTCGATGTATTGGGCCTGGCCGCCGTCGCGGTGCGGTGCCACGACCAGACTGCGCGCCACCCGATTGGCCGCCGACGCACCGAGGAATCGCCGGACGATGTGCAGGCATGCGTCGATGGATGCGGCGGTGCCAGCCGACGTGATCACGTCGCCGTGGTCGATGTAGAGCACCGACGAATCCATCCGCAGGGTCGGATCACGCTGGGCGAGTTGAGACATCCACTGCCAGTGGGTGACCGCGGACCGCCCGGCGATGAGACCCGAGTCCGCAACGGCCACCGCTCCAAGGCACAGACCGACGATCACCGCCCCACGCGCATGCGCGTCGCGGATCACGGTCCGGAGTCCGTCGCCGATCGGCGGCAGGTCGGCGGGCCAGGTGGGGATGATCACGATGTCGGCGTCGTCGGCCACCGACGGATCCGCGACATCGGACAGCGTGTTGCCCTCGGCGGTCCGCACCGCGCCGCCGTCGAGCGACCACAGCGTCGTCGCCCAATCCTCGGCGAGACCGAGCCGTGCCACCTCACCGAACACCATCTGCGGCGCGGCGATGTGAAACAGCGACGCGTCGTCGAACACATGGATGGCGGTGCGCATATCCCTCCGCATCTGGTCGGTCATCCTCTACCGTCCGACCTGTGGCCCGATCTCATCGAAAGTGTGCATGTGGGCCACTACCCAACCGAACCACACCGCGGCAGGCTTGGCCATACCCGTTCTGCACCCACGAGGAGAGTGACCATGACCGCCACACCGCGCCGCGCCCTGATCGTCGTCGACGTCCAGCAGGAGTACTTCGACGGACCGCTGCAGATCCAGTACCCACCCCGGGACGACGCGCTGGCGAACATCGTGACCGCCATCGACGCCGCGACGTCGGCGGGCATCCCGGTCGTCGTCGTACAACACACCTATCCCGATGGGACGCCGGTGTTCGCCGAAGGAACACCGGGTTGGCAATTGCACCCCTCGATCGTCGAGGCGACGCCGGCTTCGGCCAAGCACGTGCGCAAGCAGTTCGGATCGGTCTTCGCCGGCACCGACGTCGCCGACTGGCTCGCCGGACACGACGTCGACACCATCACCATCGTCGGGTTCATGGCCAACAACTGCGACATCGCGACCGCCGTCGAGGCCGAGGGGCTCGGGCTGAACAGCGAGATCCTCTCCGACGCGACCGGCGCGATCCATCTCGCCAACGAGGCCGGGACGGTGTCGGCGGAAGATCTGCACCGGACTCTGATGGTGCTGCTGCAGTCGAACTTCGCCGCTGTCGCGACCACGGCAGACTGGCGGACGGCGCTCGAATCGGGCAGCGCTCTGACCAAGAACAATCTGGTGAGCTCTGCCGTCGGAGGCCGCACCGCCCGCGTGTGACGCCGCCCTTCCGCTGCAATCGAGACCCGAACGGGAATTAACCGGACCCGAGTACCATTTACCCACCATGAAGAAGATCGGTTTCCTGTCGTTCGGCCACTGGTCGGACTCGCCGGGCTCACAGGTCCGCTCCGGCTCCGATGCGCTGCTGCAGTCCATCGACCTGGCCGTCGCCGCCGAAGAGCTCGGCGCGGACGGCGCCTACTTCCGGGTGCATCATTTCGCCCGGCAGCTGGCGTCGCCGTTCCCGTTACTGGCCGCCGCGGGCGCCAAGACCAGCACCATCGAGCTCGGCACCGGCGTCATCGACATGCGCTACGAGAACCCGCTGTACATGGCCGAGGACGCGGGCGCCGCCGATCTCATCGCAGGCGGCCGGCTGCAACTCGGCATCAGCCGGGGATCCCCGGAACAGGTCATCGAGGGGTACAAGTACTTCGGCTATGTGCCACAGGAGGATTCGTCGGACGCGGAGATGGCCCGACAGCATGCCGACGTTTTCCTCAAGGTCATCGACGGCAGCGGTTTCGCGCAACCCAATCCGCGACCGATGTTCCCGAATCCGCCCGGCCCGCTGCCCATCGAACCCCAGTCCCCCGGTCTCCGGGACCGGATCTGGTGGGGCGCCGGGTCCCGCGCGACCGCGGAATGGACAGCGCAGCAGGGGATGAACCTGATGAGTTCCACATTGCTGACCGAGGACACCGGCGTCCCGTTCCACAAGCTGCAGGCCGAACAGATCCAGCGCTTCCGGGATGCCTGGGCTGAGGCGGGCCACTCCCGTGAACCGCGAGTGTCGGTGAGCCGCAGCATCTTCGCGCTCGTCGACGACCGTGACCGCGAATACTTCGGTCGGGGCGGTACCGAAGACGACCAGGTGGGCGTCATCGACAACACGGTCGCCCGGTTCGGACGGAGCTATTCCGACGAGCCGGACAAGCTGATCGAGCAGCTCCGTGAGGACGAGGCCATCGCCGCCGCCGACACCCTGCTGTTGACCGTCCCGAATCAGCTCGGCGTCGAGTACAACGCGCACGTGATCGAGGCAATCCTCACGCACGTCGCGCCGGAACTCGGCTGGCGCTGACCCTTCCCCGCCGACAGCAACGCCTTTCCCGCCGACAGCAACCTGAATTCTGCCGACAGCAACACGTTTCCCGACGACAGCAACCGGGCTCGGTTGCTGTCGTCGGAATTCGGGTTGCCGTCGGCGGATGTTTGTGTAGCTCAGCTACACCGTTGATGCGATTTATTTCGATTGTCCTGGATGAAGGACGCCAGCACGATGGTCGTCATGACAAGTCGCGATCGGCTCCTCGGGCTCGGCGTGATCGTGCTGTGGGGATTGAACTTCATCGCGATCCACCTCAGCCTCGACCACTTCCCGCCGTTCTTCTGCGCTGCGCTGCGCTTCGCGGTGATGGCCGTCCCGGTCGTGCTGTTCGTACGATTCCCCACGGTCCGGATGAAATGGTTCCTCCTCTACGCCGTCGGCTTCGGCATCCTGCAGTTCTCCTTCTTGTTCCTGGCGATGAACATCGGGATGCCGACCGGCCTGGCGTCGTTGGTCCTGCAGACTTCCGCACCCTTCACGGTGCTTCTCGGTGTCCTGTTCCTGCGGGAACGGATGAGTCCGCTGCAGGTCATCGGCATCGCGGTGGCAGTGGTGGGGATGATCGTCATCGGGATCGACCGCGCCGCCCACAGCTCGCTCGGTGTCGCCGCGGTCGTCCCGATGCTCCTGACCGTTCTGGGCGGCCTCGGCTGGGCGTTCGGCAACATCGGTTCACGCCTGTCCCGACCGGATGACGCGCTCCGCATGACCCTCTGGATGTCGGTCGTACCACCGATCCCGTTCCTGCTGATGAGCCTCGCCTTCGACGGCCCGACCGCCGGGATCGAGTCGATGACCACCCTCGGATCGCACAGCGGGCTGCTCGCACTCGCAGGTCTCGCCTACACGGTGGTCCTCGGCACGGTCGTGGGATCGGGACTGTGGACGCACCTCATGTCGAGATATCCGGCGAGCCGTGTCGCCCCACTGTCGCTGCTGGTGCCAGTCGTCGGGATCACCGCGGCCTGGCTGTTCCTGGGCGAGACGCCAACCGTCGTCGAGATCGTGGGGGCGGTGACCGTGATCGGCGGATGCGCCGCGGGCGTCCTCGCATCGCCGATGTCGAACCCCAAGGCGTCGGGGGCAGAACCGTCAGCTCAGCGACTCCGCCAGAGCGGCACCGATCCGGTCGACGGCGGCACGGGCATCCGGACTGATCAGCGTCATGTTCGCGAACGCGTGCATCAGACTGCCTGCCCGGTCGAGAGTCACCGGGACGCCCGCCGCCTTCAGTCGGTCGGCGTAGGCGATGCCCTCGTCGCGCAGCGGGTCGAAGCCCGCGACGATCACGTACGCGGGCGAGAGGCCGGAGAGGTCGTCGGCCAGTAGCGGCGAGACCCGCGGATCGGTGCGCTGGTCGACGTCGGGAACGTAGTTGTCGAGGAACCAGTCCATGTGCTCATCGGTGAGGTACAACCCGGTGGCGAACTCATGGCGCGACTGCCGTTTCGTGGACGCATCGGTGACCGGGTAGATCAGCATCTGCAGGCATGGCGTGACAGCGTCGTCGCGGACCTGCTGGGAGACCACCGCGGCGAGGTTGCCTCCGGCACTGTCCCCGGCGACAGCGATGTGATCGCTCGGCACACCCCAGGCCGGCGCCTTGGCGACCGCGAACCGCCACGCCGCGAGTGCATCGTCCACCGCAGCGGGAAATCGATGCTCGGGTGCGAGCCGGTAGTCCACCGAGAGGACGTCCGCCCCGGTGGACAACGCCAGACGTCGGACGAGGTTGTCGTGGCTGACCCGGTCGCCCTCCACCCAACCACCACCGTGGAAGAAGACGACGATGCCGACCGAGTCGACCTTTGCCCGATACCGCGTCACCGGGATCGGGCCGCCTGGCCCGTCGATGACGAGGTCCTCCTCGACCGCCATCGGCGGCAGCTTCTCGGCCATCGTCGACGCGTTGTCGCGCACATCGGCACGCGCCCGCTCGACTGACTTCCCGGCCAGTGCGAAAGCCGGCAGATGCGCGGCCACCCAGCCGGTCAACGCCATCTCCGGCGCCAGCCGGTCCCCGTCCGCGTTGACGCGGCCCCATCGACCCGCGAAGCGCAACAGCGCCGGCGGAGCATGACCGGCTCCACGCATCAATGCCCGCTGGACACGGGCGGGGAACGGGAGCGACATCGCTGTGGCCTGACTCACGATCGTGAGCGTACCCCCGGCGCACCGTCGTACTGCCCGTCACGGCTTGTGTCAGACTCGATGCCATGCCCGACCGCGTGAGAACACCGATGCGCACCAACGTCGCACTGGCCGCCGCATCCGCGGCACGCTGGGCGTCACGAACCGCAGGCCGCGGCAAGGGCTCGATGATCGGTGGCCTGGTGGCCGCCAAGATTGACCCGAACATCATGGGACGCCTCGCCGCGGGCAAACGTACCGCGCTGGTGACCGGCACCAACGGGAAGTCGACCACCACGCGGATGACTGCCGCGGCGCTGTCCGAACTCGGCGAGGTCGCCACCCAGGCCGACGGCGCCAACATGGACGCGGGGATCATCGCGACACTGACCCTGCACCGCCCGGCGACCATCTGCGCGCTCGAGGTCGACGAGCTCCACGTGCCGCACGTCAGCGATGCCGTCGATCCCGAAGTCCTTGTGATGCTGAATCTCTCGCGTGATCAGCTCGATCGGGTCGGCGAGATCAACATGATCGAACGCCGCCTGCGCGACGGCATCGCACGGCACCCGACGACGACGGTCGTCGCGAACTGTGACGACGTCCTGATCACCTCCGCCGCGTTTGACGCACCGAAGGTCATCTGGGTGGCGGCCGGTGCCGGCTGGGTCGGCGATTCAGTGAGCTGCCCACGCACCGGCGAGCCCATCGTCCGCAACGGCGACGACTGGCACTCCAGCGGCGACGACCAGTTCCGGAGGCCATCACCGCACTGGTGGTTCGATGACGAGAACATCTATGGCCCAGACGGTTTCGTGGCCCCGATGACACTGTCGGTGCCCGGTCGGGCCAACCGTGGCAACGCCGCCCAGGCAGTCGCGGCGGCCGTGGCGATGGGCGCCGATCCGGCGAAGGCGGTGGCCGCGGTCGGCACCGTCGGCGAGGTCGCCGGCCGCTACGGCATCCATCAGATCGGCAATCATTCCGTCCGGACCCTGCTGGCCAAGAACCCGGCCGGATGGCAGGAGGCCCTGTCGATGATCGACCAGGACGCCGACGGACTCGTGATCGCGGTCAACGGGCAGGTCCCCGACGGCGAAGATCTGTCCTGGCTGTGGGACGTGCGGTTCGAGGCGTTCGAGACGATGCAGGTGGTTGCGGCGGGTGAACGTGCCGCCGATCTGTCGGTGCGACTGCTGTACGCCGGGGCCGAGCACACCACCATCCCCGACCCGATGAAGGCCATCGCATCATGCCCGCCGGGTCGCGTCGAGGTGCTGGCCAACTACACGGCGTTCCGTGACCTCGGCGTCGCACTCGATCGCGCCGAACGCGCACGGGGCTCCGACCTGCAGAAGGGCGCGGAACAGTGAGCGAATCGACCCTCCGGATCGGACTCGTCCTGCCCGATGTGATGGGAACCTACGGCGACGGCGGCAACGCGCTGGTACTCAAGCAGCGCGCACGCATGCGGGGTATCGATGCCGAGATCATCCAGATCACCCTCGACGACGAGGTGCCCGATTCCCTCGACGTCTACGCCCTCGGCGGCGCAGAGGATTACGCGCAACGTCTGGCCACCCGCCATCTGACGCGCTATCCCGGCCTGCAACGCGCTGCGTCCGCAGGTCGTCCCGTTCTGGCCATCTGCGCGGCGATCCAGGTCCTCGGCCACTGGTACGAGACGTCGGCAGGCGAGCGGGTCGACGGGATCTCCCTCTTCGACCTCACCACTGCCCCACAGGCCGAGCGCAGCATCGGCGAACTGATCACCGCCCCCGCCGTCGACGGACTGACGGCTCCGCTCACCGGATTCGAGAATCACCGGGGCGGAACAACTCTCGGAAGCGATGCGATGCCTCTGGCGCGCGTCCGCAGCGGCGTCGGCAACGGTGTCGGCGACGGCACGGAAGGCGTCATCCAGGGATCGGTGCTGGGCACCTACATGCACGGTCCGGCGTTGGCACGCAATCCCGAGCTGGCCGACTACCTGCTGGCCCGCGCGACAGGCTCCGATACCCTTGCACCGCTGAACCTTCCGGAGGTCGAGCGGCTGCGGAAGGAACGGCTGGCCGTCGGTCGGCGCGGCTGAGCAACTCGGCGACCCGGCGGCGATCAGCGGCCCGGTCGCGTCCGCGTTGTCAGCCCGGCGTGGCGGGCTGCTGCGCTCAGCACGTCGATGAGCATCTCCGGCGTCAGACGTCCGGTGAACGTATTGTGTTGGCTCACATGGTAACTACCAAAGATCTCCAGTTCGCGATCACCACGATGGATGGTCGTGCGGGCGCCGTGGGCGAACTTCGGCTTCGGCCGCTCGACGATCCAGCCGAGCTCGCCGAAGGCGCGCAACGCGGACTGCCAACCGAACGCCCCGAGCACCACCACCGAGCGCAGAGTGGGCAACAGCAGGTCGACCTCGGCGTCGAGCCAGTGCGCGCACCGATCCCGTTCGGTCACCGTCGGTTTGTTCTGGGGAGGGGCACACCGGACCGGCGCGGTCATCCGCACCCCGAACAACTCCATGCCGTCGTCGGCGGACACCGCGGTCGGTTGGTTCGCCAGGCCGACGTCGTACAGGGCACGGAACAGGACATCGCCACTCTGATCGCCGGTGAACATCCGACCCGTGCGATTGGCACCATGCGCGGCAGGCGCCAACCCGAGGATCATCACCCGCGCGTCGACGGGACCGAAGCCGGGAACCGGTCGGCCCCAGTAGGTCTGATCGACGAACGCCGCTCGCTTCTCGCGCGCCACCTGCTCTCGCCACTCGACCAGCCGTGGACACGCGCGACATTCGACGAGCTCGTCGTCGAGCGCCGCCATGCTGCGATAACCCACACCTCACGGTAGCGCCCCCGAGACGCCTTCAGTCCAATACGCGGCATCGATCGCGGGTCCGATCGACCGCGAACCAGCCACGCTCGAACTGCTGCCACCGTTCCAGCTCGGTCCGTGATTCCTCACCGTCACGGGCAACCGCGCGTTCCAGCCGCTCCTCGGCGGGACCGCCGTCGAGCCAGAGCGAGTAGGTGAGCCGCTCGGCGATCCTGCGTCGCGCCGACGACACGCCCTCGATGATCAGCAACGGTTCCCATCGCAGCCACACCCGACGCCCCACCTCGGGAACCCCGCCGCGCCAGACCCGGGGCCGGTAGTGGTAGTCGTGCCGACGGATGAAGGCATGCAGCACATCGGTTTCCAGCTCCGGCCACCAGGCGACCGGGTTGTCCCAGGTGGCGAAGTCGTCGGTGCGGATGAGTTGGACACCGGTGCCCCGCTCGCGGAGTCGGGCCACCAGGGCATCGGCGACCGTGGATTTGCCTGCCCCCGACGGCCCGTCGATCGCGACGATTCCCGATATCAGCTCACCTGCCAGCTCGTCCAGGTGCGCCTCGACGGCGGGCGACGACGGTCCGGAGATGTCCACGGTGTCGAGGATATCCATCACTCGCCGTGGGCGTCGTCGGCCTCGCGGCCTGGCCGGAGTGTGATCGCGGTCAGGCCAACGCCCGACGTCCCGACAACGCGCGACCGAGGGTCAGCTCATCGGCGAACTCGAGGTCGCCGCCCATCGGGAGCCCGGAGGCGAGTCGGGTGACCGACAACCCCGGGAAGTCCTTGAGCATGCGCAGGAGGTAGGTCGCCGTGGCCTCACCCTCAGTGTTGGGGTCCGTCGCCACGATCACCTCGCTGACGTCGACACCGTCCTCCTGATTGGCCAGCCGACGCAGGAGTTCACGGATCCGCAGCTGATCGGGTCCGATCCCCGACAACGGGTCCAGTGCCCCGCCCAGGACGTGGTACCTGCCGTTGAACTCCTTGGTGCGCTCGATGGCGTGCACATCCTTGGGTTCCTCGACGACGCAGATCTTCGTGGCGTCGCGACGTGCATCCGAACAGATCCGGCACAGTCGGTTCGCCGAGACGTTTCCGCACTCGGCGCAGAACGTGACGTCGTCACGCACCCGGCCGAGCGCCGCGATCAGCCGATCGATCTCGTTGTTCTCCACGCCCAACAGGTGGAAGGCGATTCGCTGGGCACCCTTCGGGCCGAGTCCTGGTTGTTTGGCCAGCTCGTCGATCAGGTCCTGAATGGGTCCCTCGTACATGACGGCCTAGCCGAGACCGGGCAGACCGCCGCCGAGCCCGCCGGCGAGTGGTCCCATCTTCTCCTGCGTCAGCGCCTCGCGCTTGGACGCGAGGTCGGCGAGCGCACCGAGGACGAGGTCCTGGAGGGTGTCCACGTCCTCGGGATCGACGACCTTGGGATCGATGGCCACCCCGGTGACCTCACCGGTGCCATTACCCGTCACCGTCACCAGGCCGTTTCCTGCCGATCCGGTGACCTCGGCGGCCGCGATCTCGTTCTGCGCGGCCAGCAGCTGCTCCTGCATCTGCTGCGCTTGCGCGAGCAGCCCGGCCATCGGGTTGTCGCCGCCGGCGTTGTCGCCGCCGCCGAAGAGTGCGCTGGGGTCGAATGGTTGAGTCACGGGCTCCAGAGTAATCGCCGGGTCAGCGCAGGAGCCGATCGACATGCTCGGCGAGCTCCTCGACGGTGACGCCGTGACCGGGGGTGACGACGAACGAGATCACATCGTCACCGAACAGTCTGCCTGCTCGCCTGGTCAGAGCGAATTCGAACCGGTCGTCGATCCTCCGCCACTCGGTGATCGCACCGTAGATCGGGGCGCTGGCGCCCGTGGTCACGCAGTATTCGTCAGACCTCGGCCCGCCCACCAGGTCACGCTGGATCTGAAAACATGCCATGGACTCGTCGTCGATGAAGACGATGGCCTCGCACCCCAGATCGGTGTGCCGCTCGTATGTCGCCTGAATGGCCATGGGCTCAGGGTAGCCACAACGCCGTCAGCCGATCGGGTCGGTGACCGTCCGCCGGGAGACGAAGTGCCGTTTCTCCCCGCTCAGCGGGTCGACGAAACGCAACGTCTGCGCGACCAACCGCAACGGCTCGGAGAAGTCGCCGTGATCGGGTCGCGCAGCGAGCTCCGGACGGACGTCCGGATAGAGCGGATCCCCGACGATCCCGACACCGAGCTGTGCCATGTGCAGCCGGAGCTGATGTGTGCGCCCGGTGAACGGTCGTAGGTCGTACACCCCACCTGCGCCGACCTGCTCGACCAAGGTGATGTCGCTGATCGCGTTGACCTCACCTGCGATGACGCGTGCTCGCAGGTCACCCGCGGTCTTCTCGATCCGGTTGGCGACGGTGGTCGTGATCTCCAGATCGGCGCGGACGGGCGCCAGCGCCCGATACTCCTTGATGGCCAGCCGTTCGGCGAACAATGCCTGGTAGGCCGCCCGCACCTCGGGCCGGAGCGTGAACAGGAGTACGCCCGCGGTCAGCCGGTCGAGACGGTGCGCGGGGGACACCAGATCGGTCCCGAGCTCCCTGCGCAACCTCACGAGCGCGGTCTGGGTGACGTGGCGCCCACGCGGCATGGTGGCGAGGAAATGCGGCTTGTCGACGACGACGATGTTGTCGTCGGCGTACAGGATCGGCAGGTCGAACGGGATGTCCGGCTCCTCGGGCACGTCCCGGTAGAGGTAGACCGACGTGTTGAGACGAGCGGGCACGTCGAGACCGATCGGCCGACCGTCGGCATCGACGATCTCGCCGAGCGCCGCCCGGGCCGCCAGATCGTCGAGGGTGACGCCGGTCAACGAAGGTGTCGCGAGCAGACACTCGCCGACGGTTCGCTCCGGACCGGCCCGCAGCACCACACGCGTGGCATCGACCCCGTCGCGCGGCGGCAGCGGCGCGACGGGCCCTCGACGTCGTCGGCGGGTCAGTTCTCCAGACGCTTCTTGAGATTGCCCAGCAGCTCCGCCTGGATGCGGTTGAGCCCCTTGGGCGCGAAGGTCTTCTCGAAGAACCCGCCGATCCCGCCGGCACCGGTCCAGGTGGTCGTGGTGGTCACCGAACTGCCCGAACCGGACTTCGCGACTGTGTAGGTGGTCACCATCGACGAGTTCTCGTCGTTCTCGGTGACGGTGTCGGGCACCACCGAGACGGTGGCCTTGACGTCACGCTGACGTTTCTCGGTGGCCTGCAGGATCCAGTGCACCACCGTTCCCTCACCGTTTCCGCCGCTGATCACGGCATAGTCGCGGTACTGCGAGGGCAGGATCGCCGGGCGCACCTCGTTGTAGTCGGCGAGTGCGGCGACCACGGCATCCGGGGTGGCGGCGATGTCGATCGACTGCGTTGCGGAAACCTGACCCACGGCGGGCACTCCTTAGAACTGATTGGCGGGGGGCAAACTCACGACCTAGGCTATCCAAGTGAACTCTGACCGGTTGGAGATGGGGGCGCAGGGATTCGACCAGGGTGTCGCAACCCTCCTGAAGAGCTACCGCGACATCCCGCCCGGTGCGACCGTCCGGTTGGCGAAGAAGACATCGAACCTGTTCCGCAAGCGCGCCGAGAACCCGCATCCCGGCCTCGACGTCTCTGGCCTCGACCGGGTGATCTCGGTGGATCGGGATGCGAAGACGGCCGACGTCGCCGGCATGTGTACCTACGAGAACCTGGTCGCGGCGACCTTGCCCTACGGGCTGGCGCCCAAGGTGGTCCCGCAGTTGAAGACCATCACCCTCGGGGGTGCGGTCACCGGACTCGGGATCGAGAGCACGTCGTTTCGCAACGGTCTGCCACACGAGTCGGTGCTCGAGATCGACGTCCTGACCGGCGACGGTGAGATCATCACCGCCACCCCCACCAACGAGCATGCCGATCTCTTCTTCGGATTCCCCAATTCCTATGGCACGCTGGGCTATTCGGTCCGGCTGAAGATCGAGCTGGAGTCCGTGCAGCCGTATGTGGCGCTGCGTCACGTCCGGTTCGACCGGATCGAGGACCTTCAGTCGGCGATGGCCGCGATCATCGCAGACGGTTCGTATCGCGGCGAACGGGTGGACTACCTCGACGGCGTGGTGTTCACCGCCGACGAGTCGTATCTGACCCTGGGACGTCAGACCGACGAGCCCGGACCCGTCAGTGACTACACCGGGATGGACATCTTCTACCGGTCCATCCAGGAGCGGAATTCAGACCGCCTCACCATCCACGACTACCTGTGGCGATGGGACACCGACTGGTTCTGGTGCTCACGCGCCTTCGGTGCCCAGAATCCGCGGGTCCGCCGATTCTGGCCCAAGAAGCTACTGCGCAGCAGCTTCTATTGGAAACTCATCGCCCTCGACCACCGGTACAACATCGGCGACAAGCTCAGTGCCCGCAAGGGCGAGCCGCCGAACGAGCGGGTGGTCCAGGACATCGAGGTGCCGATCGAGAACACCACGGCATACGTGGAGTGGTTCCTCGACAATATTCCGATCGAACCGATCTGGTTGTGCCCGTTGCGACTCCGGGAGCCCGCCGTCAGCGGTTCGGATCCGGTCCGGCCCTGGCCGCTGTATCCGCTCGAACCACGGCGGACGTATGTGAACATCGGCTTCTGGTCGGCAGTGCCCGTCACCCCGGGCGATCCCGGGCACACCAATAAGCTCATCGAACGGAAGGTGGCCGACCTCGACGGCCACAAGTCCCTCTATTCGGAATCCTTCTACTCCCCCGACGAGTTCGACGAACTCTACGGGGGCGAGAATTATCGGCTGCTCAAGAAGCGGTACGACCCACGAGGCCGTCTGCTGGATCTGTATGCGAAAGCGGTGAAACGACAATGACGACATTCAAGGACAGCCCCCTACACGCCGGTGGTGACGCGGCGTCGACGGGCAGGATGACCCTGGCGCAGATCTTCGAATCGTTGATGGGTGGCGACCTCACGATACGCATCACCGCCTACGACGGCAGTGCGGCCGGTCCCGAAAACGCGGAATTCGGGCTCAACCTCAAGTCCTCCCGCGGCACCACCTACCTCGTCACCGCCCCCGGCGACCTCGGACTGGCCCGCGCCTACATCGCCGGCGATCTCGAACTCGTCGGAGCGCACCCGGGCGACCCCTACGGGGCACTGCGTGCCCTGGCGGCCGATCTGCACTTCAGTCGGCCCTCCCCGCTCGTCCTCGCGAACATCGCCCGCTCACTGGGCATCGAGCACTTCAAGCCGATCGCACCACCGCCACAGGAGGCTCTGCCGCGCTGGCGTCGCTTCGCCGAAGGCCTGCGACACAGCAAGGCTCGCGACGCCGAGGTGATCCACCATCATTACGATGTCTCGAACACCTTCTACGAGTGGGTGCTCGGGCCGTCGATGACCTACACGTGTGCGGTGTACCCCGAACTCGAGGCGTCGCTCGAGGCAGCTCAGGAGAACAAGTATCGGCTCATCTTCAACAAGCTGCGACTCAAGCCCGGCGACCGTCTCCTCGACATCGGCTGCGGCTGGGGCGGAATGGTCCGCTACGCCGCACACCGGGGAGTGAAGGTCATCGGGGCGACCCTCTCCGCCGAGCAGGCTCAGTGGGCGCAGCAGGCCATCATCGACGAAGGGCTGTCGGACCTGGCCGAGGTCCGGCACAGCGACTACCGCGACGTCACCGAGACCGGCTTCGACGCTGTCTCGTCCATCGGCCTGACCGAGCACATCGGAGTCGCCAACTACCCCGCGTATTTCAAGTTCATCCGGGACCGGCTACGGGTCGGCGGAATGCTGTTGAACCACTGCATCACCCGACCGGACAACCTCAAGAACGGGCGGGCGGGCTCGTTCATCGACCGTTACGTGTTCCCCGACGGCGAGCTCACCGGGTCCGGCAAGATCATCTCCAAGCTGCAGGACATCGGCGGCATGGAGGTCGTGCACGAGGAGAACTTCCGCGACCACTACGCGATGACGCTGCGCGACTGGAACAGAAACCTGCTCGAGCACTGGGACGAAGCCGTCGACGAGGTCGGTGAGGGAACCGCCCGCCTCTGGGGCCTCTACATGGCGGGCTGCCGGATCGGCTTCGAACGCGACATCATCCAGCTCCATCACGTGCTCGCGACCAAGCTGGACGACAAGGGTGGGAACGACCTGCCGTTGCGCCCCTGGTGGAACGCCTGAGCCCCTGACCGGCTCCCGCCCGGGCGCACAGTCCCGCCCCCGCCGACAGCAACCGAGATCCCGCCGACAGCAACCTGTTTTGCGCCGACAGCAACCGGCTCGACGCAATGTCAGGTTGCTCTCGGCGGGATTTCCGTTGCTCTCGGCGGGATTTCCGTTGCTCTCGGCGGAACTCCCCACACGTCGAGACCGCTCGAGAGCCACCTTCACTCGAGGGGGCGGGCTCCCAGCTCCGACTTGAGCAACTCCAGCGCGATCTGATCGGGATCGAGGCGGCGCTCCGGCGGCCCCGAGTGTGCGTCGGCGACCATCTCGTCGCGCTCCGCGTCGGTGATCTCCTCGTCCGGCCGTGGCGGCTCGGGCTCCTCGGGTTCGGGAGCGTGTTCCGGTGGCGGAGTGGCGGACTGTGACTGGTCACGTCCTCGACTCGGCCGCGAGTAGGCGGGCCGTTTCGGTGCCGGCCGCGACGGCTCGCGGTCGCCGGCGCCCCGCGGAGGCTGCGCCTGGACGGTCGGCCCGGACGCGTGGACGCATCGTGCATCCATTCCCGGGCCAAACACCCGCTGGACCGCGGCGCGGAGATTACCCGCGTGTTCGTTGCTCAACCGGCCGACGAGCATCTCGGTGGTGTGGCCGAACACGATGGTCTGCCCGTCGACCCCCTGAATGGACGCGCCGGAGAGCATGACCTCCAGGACGGGGGTGATACCGCGAGCCGTTTCGCGGATCTCCGGCCATCGTGCCTCGACGTCGGCGACGGCGAGCCCCGGGGCTGCTTGCGGCTCTTCGGGATCCGAGTCGTCGGCGGCAGCAGCGGCCGCGTCGTCATCGTAGGGCGGGGCGGCGTCGGCGGCCGGGTCGTCGGTCGGCTCATCGGGGAGCGGGATGTCGTCGTCGGTGGCGGACGTCGACGACAGCTCGGGAGCCGGTGGTTGCGGAGCTGTCGGCGTCGGGGCAACCGGCGGCGAATCCGGCTGCGCAGGCGCCGATTCCTGTACCACCGGCTCGGGTTCCCGTTCGGCGGGCACCCGCGCAGGCGGTTGCGGCGACGTCGGGTTGCCACCGCCGCGCGGTGCGGTCGGCTGGGGAACCGGCGGCGGATTCGACGACGGCCGCTGCGCGGGTTCGTCGACCGCTGCTGGGGGAACTTCCGGAACCTGCTCCACCACAGGCTCTTCGGCCGGTGCGCTCGCCTCGGCGGCTGGTTGCTCGACAGCCTTGCGCTGAGACGGACGCACGTACTTGGGCGCCGACTCGGACTCGGCCGTCCCGCCGGGCGCTTGTGCGCCGCCGGTGGCGGACGCGGCCGCTCCGGGCGTCGACGACACGCTCGTCGTCACGACGCCGGACTCGAGACGTTCGAGTCGGTGCAGAAGTGCCGCATCCTCCGTCGATGCCGCCGGGAGCAACATCCGGGCGCACATCACCTCCAGTAGCAGCCGGGGCGAGGTGGTACCGCGCATCTCGCCGAGCGCGGCATGCACGATCTCGGCGAACCGGGTCAGCGCCGCCGGGCCGAGGATCTCGATCTGGGACTGCATGCGCTGCAACTGATCACCGGGGGCCTCGACGAGTCCACGATCAGCTGCATCCGGAACTGCCTGCAGCAGAATGAGATCACGTAGCCGTTCGAGGAGGTCGACGGCGAACCGACGTGGATCGTGGCCCGCATCGACCACTTTCTCCACCGCGCCGAACAACCGCGAGCCGTCGGCATCCGCGAGTGCGTCGATCGCCTCGTCGATGAGCGCGATGTCGGTGACACCCAACAATGCGAGCGCACGGTCGTAGGTGACCCCTTCGTCACCCGCCCCGGCGAGAAGCTGGTCGAGGATGCTCAGCGAATCGCGCGGCGAGCCACCACCGGCCCGGATGACCAGTGGATAGACGTCGGGCGCGACCGTCACGTTCTCGTTCGCACAGATCTTCTCGAGCAGGCCACGCATCACCGGTGGCGCGAGCAGGCGGAACGGATAATGGTGCGTCCGTGAGCGAATGGTGGGGAGCACCTTCTCCGGCTCGGTGGTCGCGAACACGAAGATCAGATGTTCCGGCGGCTCCTCGACGATCTTGAGCAGCGCGTTGAATCCCGCATTCGTGACCATGTGCGCCTCGTCCACGATGAACACGCGGTACCGGGATTCCGATGGCGCATAGAAGGCGCGGTCACGCAGTTCTCGGGTGTCGTCGACGCCGCCGTGGCTGGCCGCGTCGAGTTCGATCACGTCGAGATTGCCGGCTCCGCCCGGCGCCAGCGCCTGGCACGAGTCACACACGCCACACGGCGTCGACGTCGGACCCTGCACACAGTTCAGAGAACGGGCCAGGATGCGGGCCGATGACGTCTTGCCGCATCCGCGGGGGCCGGAGAAGAGATAGGCGTGGTTGATCCGCCCCGAGTCGAGCGCGTGACTCAACGGATCGGTGACGTGCTCCTGGCCCACGACGTCGGCGAAGGTAGCCGGGCGATAGGTGCGATACAGAGCCACGTGACGAGACTACCGGCGATCGCCGACAGCCGAACCCGCTCCCCCACCCTGTCCACACCCAATCGTCGCGATCAGGGATGCCATGAGCATCACGGTCGCGGTTGCCACTGTTCGATGTCGTATTCGTCCGCTTCCGGGACACCCCGAGGTCGGCTTTCCCTGACAGGTATGTCGTCGGTTGCGGTCGGGTCATTTCCCAGGACCACGGGACGAGGCGTGACAAGTGCCGGATCTGTGTCGGACACCGCGTTCTCGCGCCGTCGGAACACCACGATCGTCGCGATGGCCGTCACCAAGAACACGGCGTTGTACGGGTAGTAGGTGAACCACGTCAGCCACCCGATGCCGGTCTTGAAGAACAGCCCGATCAGGTAGGCGTCGGGCACCGTCCGGTTCACGAACCAGATCGGATGCGCCAGGTAGCTCCGCCAGGAGAATGCCACCAGGATCAGGCCGATGAGCCCCGCCGCGATCAGGACGTAGGTCCTCAGGCGACGGCCCGGAGTCATCAGCATGTGGAACCCGATCACCACCAGCGGGACGAACCACACCCAGTGATGTCCCCAGGACATGGGTGAGATCGCGCAACCGCTCATCCCGACGGTGGTGATCGCGAGCAGTTCCTGACCGTGCCGGTGCGCCAGCACGGCCGCATACATCCCCAGAGCCAGGGCGGCGACGACGAAGGCCAGCCAGAGGAAACCGTTCGGGTCGTCGCTGTGCAGGAGGTTCGCGAGCAGGCCACGGACCGACTGGTTACCCGGCGTCTGGGGTGCCCCGACGCGGTCGGAATCGAACAGTTTGCCCGTCCAGTACGACCACGATTCCCGCGGCAACGCCACGAAGCCGACAACGGCCGTGCCGACGAATCCGGCGACCACACCGCCGACTGCGCGCCATTGACGCAGCAGTGCCAGATAGACGACGAAGATCAGCGGTGTCAGCTTGATCCCGGCGGCGATGCCCGTGCCGACACCGTAGAGGCGACTGCGTTCCGGGCGGGCCAGGTCGGCGACGATGATCAGCAACAGGAAGACGTTGATCTGCCCGTACCAGATCGTCGTGCGGACGGGTTCCAGCAGCAAGACCACCGTCACCAGCGACATCCCGATACAGCGCAGCGGCCATGTCGCCTGACGCCCAAGGCTTTTGAAGCTCAGCATGACGATCAGATAGAGCGCGACAAAGATCCCCGCGGTCCAGATGATCCGCGCCGCCTCGAACGACACCCAGGTGAACGGCGCGAACAAGAAGATCGAGATGGGCGTGTACGTGTAGTCCATCTGCCCGAGGAACTTGGCGTCGTAGAGGTGTCCGCCGGTGAGCACCGTCCGGGCACCGTCGAGGTAGACCTGGAGATCGAGCTGGTTGTCGAAGAGTCCCCAGAACGGGGTGTTCAGGGGCACCACCACGTCCTGCAGCCAGATCGCGAGAAGCCCGACGAGCACGAATCCGACGGCGACCAGCGCCGACCGGTGGGTCCTCACGCTCTGCGGACGGTCACGGGCACGAGTCCGGTCAGGATTCGCGCGACGCCAAGAGGGTCTCCGAAGCTGCCAGCAGCACGCAGGTCGCTACGCCGTCCATGGCTGTTCGGAGATCATCTGTGGAAGGGAACGTCGGTGCCAGTCGGATGTTGCGGTCGAACGGATCTTCCTTGTAGGGGTACGTCGACCCAGCTGCAGTCAGCGCGATACCCGCCTGCTTCGCGAGTTCGATGGTGCGGCGAGCAGTCCCGTCGATGACATCGAGGCTGATGAAGTAGCCGCCCTCCGGCTCCGACCACGCGGCGACCTTCGAGTCGGCGAGGCGATCGGCGAGGATGTCGAGCACCAGCCGGAACTTCGGGGCCAGGAGTTCCCGATGTCGGGCCATGTGCGCCCGCACGCCGTCGGCGTCGCCGAAGAACTTCGCGTGCCGGAGCTGATTGACCTTGTCCGGGCCGATCGTCTTGAACGCGAGGTGACGGCTGAACCAGTCGACATTCGCCTTCGACGAGCCGAAGAACGACACCCCGGCACCGGCGAAGGTGATCTTCGACGTCGAGCCGAGCACGTAGACGCGATTGGGGTTGCCTGCCTCGGCCGCCATCTCGATCACCGGCAGGGGCGTCGGCGGTGTCTCGACGAGGGTGTGCACCGCGTAGGCGTTGTCCCAATAGATGCGGAAGTCGTCGGCGGCGGGCATCTCCAGCAGACCGCGTGTCACGTCTTCGGTGAACGTCACGCCGGTCGGGTTGGAGTAGGTCGGTACGGCCCAGAGTCCCTTGATGCTGGGATCGGCCGCGGTGAGCGCGGCGCAGGCGTCGACGTCGGGACCGTTCGGCAGCATCGGCACCGGGATCATCTCGATGCCGTAGCTCTCGGTGATCGCGAAATGCCGGTCGTAGCCGGGTGCCGGGCACAGGAACTTGACGGGCCCCGATCCCCAGGGCTGCGCGGAATCGGGGTTGCCGTTCAGGAGCGAGAACACCGTGAGGTCGTGCATCAGCTCGAGGCTGGAGTTTCCGAACGCGATCAGGTTCGCCGGGTCGACGGCGAGCAGTTCGCCGAAGATCTCGCGGAGCTCCGGGAGGCCGGCCAGACCGCCGTAATTGCGGGTGTCGGTTCCCGCGGCGTCGCGGTATTCGGTCCCCGGCAGCGCCAGGAGCTCGTTCGAGAGGTCGAGTTGCTCGGGCGCGGGCTTGCCGCGGGTGAGGTCCAGTTTCAGGCCTGCCGCACACAGTGCGTCGTAGAGATTCTGCAGTTCGGACTTGGTTTCGCGGAGCTGGTCGGCACTCAACGAGTGGTAGTTCAACGCAGGGACCTCTCCAGTGACACCGGCGTGGGTTGGCGGTGGCGCTCCAAGCGGATGATTGTGTTTATGGGGACCCCGCGCACCCGAGAGAGCCCGTTGACCCTTGCTGCCTTCCGGCCCTGGGGGAGTTCACAGGATGCACGCCGCGCGGGATCCGCCGTCAAGTGTAGCGGGCGGTCGGGGCGGATCGACAATCCGGTGGTCGACAACCGCGCTCACCGGCCCTGACGCACAAAGACCTCATCACCGGCCAGGGACCTTTCACGCGCGGAAGGTCGCTGATCACAGGTGAGGTCTCGGCCGTCGTCGAGGTCGTCGTCGAGCCGGCCATCGCGCCCGGTTTTGGGCCAGCAGCCCCTCGGCCGCTATCATCCCTGACGGAGGATTCGCCTAGTGGCCTATGGCGCTCGCCTGGAACGCGGGTTGGGTTAACAGCCCTCAGGGGTTCGAATCCCCTATCCTCCGCCACACGAGATCCGTGGCCGTTCTCCTCGCTCGCCGGTGAGAATGGCTGCGGATCTTTCGTCTCTGCGGGTTCGGGTGGTGCGATCACCACAAGACCGCGTGCGATCAGCAAAAACCGCGCCTGATCGGCACACATCTGTGCCGACCGGCGCGGTGGAAGTTTGGACAAGACCGGGGGTTTCTGTAATCACCCCGGCCTCTGGTTCAACAAGCGAGTTACAGCATCGCGTGAACGTGGCCCCAACGATAGCAGCCCGGTGCGCGCACCGACGAATCGTCCAAGTGGGAAGCTGGTGGGGTGCTGTTCCCGACGCTGACACCCAACGCACCCGATATCCCCGATGCGATCACAATCGGCGACGACCGGCTCTCCCGAGAGGACCTGGTCGGCGCGGCGACCGCAGTGGCCGAGCGAGTCGCCGGCGCGCGGGTGCTGGCGGTCTACGCCCGGCCGACGACGGACACCGTGCTCGCCATCGTCGGCTGCCTGATAGCCGGTGTCGCCGCGGTGCCGGTACCGCCGGACTCCGGCGCGCGCGAAATGGAGCACATCCTCGGTGATTCCGGCGCGCAGGCGTGGTTGGGTGCCGCCCCCGACGATCCGACCCTCCCGGTGATCCCGGTGCGGCGCTACGCCAGATCGTGGCATCGCCATCCCGAGCCACCCGGGTCCGCGACTGCTCTCATCCTGTACACCTCCGGCACCACCGGGCTGCCCAAGGGCGTGCCGATCACCCGTTCCGCCATCGCCGCGGGCCTCGACGCACTCGCGGGCGCCTGGCAGTGGACCGCCGATGATGCACTCGCTCATGGTCTTCCGCTCTTCCATGTGCACGGGCTGATCCTCGGGATGCTCGGGCCGCTGCGCCGGGGCGGACGCCTGATCCACACCGTCACGCCGTCGGCAGAGAATTACGCAGCCGCGATGGGCCGTGGCGCGACCATGTTCTTCGGCGTGCCAACGGTATGGAATCGTGTTGCCGCCGAACAATCTGCGGCGCAATCATTGTCGTCGGCGCGATTGCTGGTGTCCGGCAGCGCCCCGCTCCCCGTCCCCGTGTTCGACAAGATCCGGAACCTGACCGGACACGAGATCGTGGAGCGATACGGCATGACCGAGACGATGATCACCGTCAGTACGCGGGTCGACGGAGAACGCCGTCCCGGCTGGGTCGGCTTGCCGCTCGACGGCGTCGAGACCCGACTCCGTGAGGGCGACTCCGACCTCCCGCACGACGGTGAGACGGTCGGAGATCTCCATGTGCGCGGTCCGATGATGTCGACCGGCTATCTCGATCAGCCGGAGAAGACTGCCGGCGCCGGGAGCGGAGCGAGCGGGCCGAATCCCAACGAGTCCTGGCTCGACGACGGGTTTTTCGCCACCGGCGACGTCGCGGTGATCGGTCCGGATGGCATGCATCGGATCGTCGGGCGGCGGGCCACCGACCTGATCAAGTCGGGAGGTTTCCGCATCGGCGCCGGCGAGATCGAGACCGTGCTGCTCGCTCACCCCGCCGTCGACGAGGTGGCCGTGATCGGCATCCCCGACGACGACCTCGGTCAGCGCATCGTCGCCTACGTCGTCGGTGGGCGCGTCCCCGACACCGAGCTCATCGACCTGGTCACCGCTGAACTGTCACATCACAAGCGGCCCAGGGAGATCCGCTTCGTCGAGTCGCTCCCCCGCAACGCGATGGGGAAGGTGCAGAAGAAGCTGCTCGACTGAGAGACTCGCCCCACCCGACAGTTCCTGCGCGGGCGGAACCGTCAGTTGACGCCCACCGGCGAGTGCCCGAGAAACTCCAGAATCGACTGCCGGCGACGCTGGTACGACTCCTCGAACTGCGCCTTGGGATCTCGCGGATTCTCGATGGTGATCACGTCCGCAACCGTCGCCGGACGATGGGTCAGCAGTACGACGCGATCCGCGAGCAGCAGGGCCTCGTCGACGTCATGGGTGACGAACAGGATCGTCGTGTTGAGCTGCCCCCACACCGAGATCAGCAACTGCTGCATGTCCAGTCGCGTTTGCGCGTCGAGAGCTCCGAACGGCTCGTCCATCAGCATGACCTGGGGTTCGCACGCGAGGGTGCGAGCCAGTTGTACGCGCTGACGCATACCGCCCGACAAATGGCTGGGGAGATGGTCGAGATAGGAACCCAGCCCGACCTGTTCGAGGTACTCGGTGGCCTTCCGCTTCGACTCACGACCGCGCATCCCTCTCAGCTTCAGCGGGAACTGCACATTCTTGAGAGCTGTGCGCCATGGGAACAACGCATCCTCTTGGAAAACCATGGCGCAGTGCGCATCGTTGCCGGTGATCGCCTGACCGTTCACCGTGGCCGCACCGTCCATCGGGGTGAGGAGTCCGGCAAGAGCTCGCAGGATCGTCGACTTTCCACAGCCGGAGGGACCGAGGAAGACCACCACCTCACCCGGTTCGATGTCGAGGGTGACGTTCGCCGCGATCTTGCCGTGGAAGCCGAGTTGCAGGTGGTCGAGGCGGACCGCTGCGCCGGAGGCTGCCCCGCCGTAGATCGGGATGTCGGCGGTGGCCTTGGCGGCGGCACGTGTCATGGTGTTGGTCGAAGTCATGGTTTCCGTCCTCTGGGTGGTTTCGGTTGTCATCGCGAGGCCCGCGGTAGCCAGTGGTTGACCCGACGTCCGATGAGCTCGACGATCCAAGCGGTGGTCAGGCCGAGCAAGCCGATCGAGAGCATGCCCACGACCACGCCGGCATAGTCGAGAAGTCCGTAGGCCTGCCAGGTGTAGTACCCGATGCCGAACTGTCCGGAGATCATCTCTGCGCTCACCACACAGATCCAGGCGACACCCATGGCCACCGAGAGTCCCGCGAAGATACCGGGCATCGCACCGGGCAGGACGACACTGCGCAGGATGGTCCAGCGGCTCGCGCCCATCGTCTTGGCCGCTTCCTCCCACACCTTCGGCAGTGAGTCCATCGCATGGATGGTGCTGACGAGGACCGGGAAGAAGGCTGCGAAGAACGTGATGAAGACGATGCCCTGTTCGCTGGACGGGAACAGCAGGATCGTCAGCGGAACGAGCGCGATCGCCGGGATCGGTCGAACCATCTCGATGAAGGGACGTAACGTCTTCCGGGCCATCTCGGATCGCCCGATCAGCATGCCGAGGGCGATGCCGACGACTGCGGCGAGCCCGAAGCCGAGCAGGATCCGTTGGAGGCTGGCGAACAGGTCAGCGTAGTAGCCGCCGCTGCCAACCCGCTCGACGAAGCTGTCGAGCACGGCGCCCGGCGTCGGCATCCGGTTGAACCGGAGCCATGCGACCACCTGGTTGGCGGTGAGAAGGTGCCACACCACCACGAACGCGACGATGGGGATCAGCGGGAGCACGACGGTCAGTGCGACTCGTCGGAGCTTCCCCGAGTCGATCACGCGGCCTGTGCCGTCTCCTCGGGAAGTCACACCCTCAGAGGGAGTCGATGCTCCCCCCTCGTCTGTGTCGGTGGTGGGCTCGCGCTTTTCTGTCGCGCGCTCCCGGGTCGGTGCCATGTGCGCCATGTGCATTCTCCCTTCTCGGAGTCTGGGGATCTGGATCGAGATTTCGGTGAGGATCAGGTCGTTGACCCGGCCTGGGTCAGGGCCGTCTCGTAGGAAACGTCCGTGAGCCCGGGGTGTGACTGCTGGTACATCGCCGCACCGCCGGTCGTGGCGAAGGGGAGGTACCGCCGGGAGGGCGGCGCGCTGGGGTCAACGAGCCAGGTCGCGTGGGCGGCGAAAAGCTTTGTGGCGGTGACCGCGTCGGGGACGTATGCCGCACGGACCCGAGTGCCGGTGTCGGCGATCCGGCGCAACGCACAGCTCGGGGTGGCGGCGACCGAGGTCGCCTGCTGGTCGGCGAACCAGACCTCGGACGCAGTTGCCGGGTCCGCCACGGGGAGCCCGCAGACGTCGTCGGTGCCGGTCAGATGACTCGGATTGCCGACGTCGGCGGTCTTGCTCGGATACTGCGAGCCGTACAGCGCCTCGAGGTAGTGGCTGTCGGTGAATCTCGCGATGTCGAAGGCCCCCGAGACGGATCCGCGCTTCACCAGGTAGGCCTTCACCTTCTCGAGAGCCGGCCCGAACTGCTTCTTGATCGTCGGGTCGAAGGACACCAGGCCGTTCGGGCCGTTGTAGAGGTAGACCACCTCCGGCTCGATGCCGGTGATCTCGCTGACGCGTAGCGCCGCCTGCATCGGCTGCGCCGTGATGTAGTCCGTGGTCCCTCTCAACGCCTGCATGAAGGCCGTCATCACCTCGGGGTTCCGGTCGGCGAACTGGTGACGGGCGACGACGCCGTGGAAAGTGGGGACCTCGTTGTCGCCGCCGTCGTAGACGAGCCGGCCCTGGTTGCGGAAGATCACCAGCTGCGGCCACGGGACGAACTGGGCGAATGCGTCCACCTGCTTGCCCTCGACAGCGGCCGCGCCGATGGACGGGTCCTGGTTGGCGATGTGGACGTCGTCCTTCGTGATGCCGGCGCGCTCGAGCGCGGTCGACAGCATTCCGTCACCGGCCGAGCCGAGACTGGTGGAGACGTCCTTCCCGCGGAGGTCGTCCAAGCTCGTGGCCGTGGAACCGGTCGGGACGACGACCTGATTCAAGGACCCTCGCAGGTTGTATCCGGTGGTCGCGATGAAGTCGGTCTGCGCGTCGTCGTACTTCTTGGTCTTGGACCCGTTGGTCAGCAGCGGGTAGTCGCCCATCGACCCGATGTCGACATGCGAGGCGATCATTGCGGCGGTCAACGGCGCACCCGACGAGAAGTCCTGCCACACCACGCGGTATCTCTTGCCGGACTTCTCCCCGGCCTGGTCCAGCGCGGCCTCGAACGCACCACGGTCACGCATCAGGGTGCCCGCGTTGACGGTGTTGAGCGTCTTGGACTGATATCCGACGTTGACGACGACGGATTCGGAGTCGAACATGCCGCAACCGGTCAGCGCTGAACTCAACGCGACGGTCGCGGTGGTGACGGCCAGCGCGGCCCGACCGCGGCGGCGGATGCGCCGCGGCGAGGGCCGGCGGATGAAGCGCTGGGTGGTGTTCTCGGTCATGACACAAGACTCGAAGCAAACTGTTACATCTGAGCGAACCACCGTTGCATCACGGTTAAGCCACCAGGTCAGCGGGGTGCGTACCCAGGAACGTCCAGCGCCGAATCGCGGCCGATCTGTGTAATACGTTGTACGCGAGCGATTATCGACATCAGGAACCGACGGTCGAAATCCGGAACGAGGCCCTATCCGAGCCCAAAGTTGGATAACGCCACCGTGTTTCGTTGGCGTTCGAACCGCGCGTACGGAAGCCTGGAGATATGGAGATCAGCGAACCCGACTACCGGTTCACCCTCGCCAACGAACGGACTTTCCTCGCGTGGCAGCGCACGTCGCTCGGACTGCTCGCGGCGTCGGTCGCGGTGTTGCAGTTCCTGCCGGGGGACACCCATCCTGCGGTCCGGTACGGGGTGGGGGGTCTGCTGGGCGCGCTGTCCGTCGCCACCGCCGTGGGCGGTTTGATGCGGTGGCGCAGCAACGACGACGCGATCCGGCACGATCAGCCGTTGCCACGGCCACGTCTCATCGCCTATGTGGCGTCGGCCCTGGCCGTGATCGGCGTGATCGCGGTGATCCTCGTACTCGTGCCGGAGTTCGGCGGCCGATGACGACCGCAGAAGTCGGGGTCGACCGCGGCCTGCAGGCCGAGCGAACGATCATGTCGTGGACCCGGACGTCGATCGCCGTCGGCGCGAACGGGCTCCTCGTGGCCGGTCGCGACCTGGTGAGCCATCCCGACGAGTGGATCGGCCTGCGGTGGGCCATCGGCGCGCTGGCTGCGGTTCTGGCAATCGCGATCTACATCGCGGGTCGGCGACGTGCGCGCGATCTCACCCGTCGCCCCCTTCCCCGGCCGGTCGCCGCACCCCGACTCATGGCGTGCACCGGTGTCGCAATCACACTGCTCGGCGTCGCGCTGTTGACCTCGGCCACACTCTGAGACCCGCGGTTCGCCGTTGTCGGCGCACAGCACAAAACGGGCCGGGCATCGATCGGATGATCGATGCCCGGCCCGTCGTCCGGCCGACCCGCGGTCACGTTCCGCGGAACGCTCCCTCCAGCCGGGTGTGCAGGGCCGCCGACGCGTCGTCGAGGCCGATAAAACTCACCGACGTACCTGCCGCCTGATACTTCCCGCGAATTCCCTCGAGCGTTGCGACCGACGTCGCATCCCAGACGCGTGCCGCCGAGAAGTCGATGATCACACGCGCAGGATCGTCGGCATAGTCGAAGCGGTCGACGAGATCGTGGCTGGAAGCGAAGAAGAGATCGCCGGTGATCCGATACGTCCGCACCGGCCCCGGATTCTCGAGATCGTCGTCGACGACGTGGTGGTGCTCCTCGACCGTGGCGCGTCCGGCCACCCGCCTGACGAACACCGCCATCGCGCACAGCACACCGACGATCACCCCGTACGCGAGGTTATGGGTGGCGACGGTCACCGCAACGGTTGCCAGCATGGTGATCGTCTCAGCGATCGGCATGCGACGCAGTGTCTTCGGAGAGATCGAATGCCAGTCCATGGTGGCGACCGAGACCATCACCATCACCGCGACGAGTGCCGCCATGGGGATCGCGGCCAGCGCCGGACTGAAGAACAGCACCAGACAGAGCAGGGCCGCGCCGGCGACGAACGTCGAGATCCTCGTGCGGCCACCGCTCTTCACGTTCATCATCGTCTGCCCGATCATGGCGCAGCCGCCCATGCCGCCGAAGAATCCGGTGACCAGATTTCCGACGCCCTGCCCCCAGCTCTCCCGTGTGGGGTCCGACGAGGTATCCGTGAGTTCGTCGACGAGCTTGGCCGTGATGAGCGATTCGAGCAGACCCACCAGGGCCACGGCCAGGGCGTACGGGAAGATGATCCGCAACGTCTCGAGCGTGAACGGCACACCGGGAACACCGAGCGTCGGCATCTCCGACGACACCGGCCCTTCATCACCGACGCGCGGCACCCCGACCGCGAACACCACGGCGATCACGGTGAGAACTGCCGTGGCGACCAACGGAGCGGGGACCACTGCGGTGATCTTGGGCAGGAACACCATCATCAGCAATCCTGCAGCGGTCATCGGGTACACCAGCCACGGGACGCCGATGAGGTGCGGCAACTGCGCGGTGAAGATGAGGATGGCCAGCGCGTTCACGAAGCCGGTCATCACACTGTGCGGGATGAACCGCATCAGCTTGGCCACGCCCAGCCACGCCATCACCACCTGCAGGATTCCGGCGAGGAGGACCGTGGCGATGAGGTGGTCGACGCCGTACTCGCGGACGATCGGTGCCACGACCAGCGCCACCGATCCCGCGGCCGCCGAGATCATGGCCGGTCGGCCGCCGACGAACGCGATCGTCATCGCGAAGATGAACGAGGTGAACAGGCCGACCGCCGGCCCCACCCCCGCGATCAACGAGAACGAGATGGTCTCCGGTATCAAGGCGAGCGCCGTCACGAGTCCGGCGAAGAACTCGGTCCGGAACTGCCGAGGATCCCGCAGAGCGGCCAGCGTCGACGACCGACGCACCCCGACGGCTGTTCGCGACAGTGCCCTGGCCACCTGTGTCCGAACATGGGGGCGTGGCAATGAGTCAACACTCATCAGAAGTCTCCATTGTGGTCGTGGGTGCCGAACCGCCACGAAAGCTGCACCGGCAGAGGATCTTCTGGGACCCTCTGCCGGTGCACCCCTCGATCACGCCTGAGCTGCCGCCAGCACTTCTTTTCGCTGGGGCACGAAGTCGATCGGCGCGCCGGGCGGAATCACTTCCTCCCGCTCGACCGATTCATCGTGCTCACGGATGATCCGGTGCGCATGCTGCATGACCCACCACCGCACGAAGGTCTGGTTGACCGCCTCGCGTTCCTTCGGATCCTCGAGCAGGTTGATGATGCGCGCGAAGCCGAGAGGGATCTCCGGGTCGTGGAAGTGTTGCTGCCGGACGAAACTGATCTTGAACTGCGACCACTTCACTGCGTGTAATTCGTCGTTGAGCCACACCATGCAGCCCTCGCGTGCCGATTCCTCTGCGCCGGCGAAGAACTCGCGCTGGTCGAGTCCGTCGATCTCCCGGTCGAGGGGGACCTCACAGCCGGCGAGACGCACCAAGGTGGTGAACATGTCGGTCACGTGCATCATCTCGTTGCTCTCGCGCGGCTTGACATGCCCGGGCCAGCGGATCAGTGCCGGGGTACGGATGCCGCCCTCTGCCGAACTGAAGTACGAGCCGTCGAAGAAGCCTGCGGTGCCGCGCCCGGCCAGGTGATCCTCGGGTCCGTTGTCTCCGGCGAACACCACGATGGTGTTGTCGGCGATGCCGAGTTCGTCGAGCTTGTCGAGGATGCTCTGGAAGTCGTGGTCGAGCATCAGCAGGGCGTCGCCCCAATCCCCGTTGCTGCTCTTGCCCCGGAACTCCTCCCGGACCTCGATCGGGAAGTGCAGCAGCGAGTGGTTGTGGTAGAGGAAGAACGGCTTGTCCTCGGCCACGCTGTGTTCCATGAAAGCATGCGCACGGCGATCGTATTCGGCGTCCATCCGACCCTTGAGTTCAACGGTCAGCTGCTCGTCGGTGGTGTGCACGCCGCCCTCTTTGGTGCCGTCGTACATGTACGACCAGCCGTCACGCTCGCCCTTATACCAGGGGTCGTCGGGCCACAGGCATTCGTCGTAGGTCCGGGCCGGCCCGTACCACTCGTCGAAGCCGTGATCGGTGGGCCAGCGTCCGTCCTCGGCGCCGATGTGCCATTTGCCGTAACAGGCGGTGGCGTAGCCGGCGTCGGACAGGATGTCGCCCATGGTGCGCTCCCAGGCGACCAGGCCACCGGCATTGCCGCCGAGCGCGATCGTGTGGTTGCCCGAACGGATCGGGTAGCGACCCGTCATGAGTGCGGAACGCGTTGGTGTGCACTGTGGTTCGACGACGAAATGGGACAGCTTCAGGCTCTCCGCGGCAAAGGTGTCGATATTCTTGGTGTCGGCGCCCCGCAGGATTCCGCCGCCGTAACAACCGAGCTCACCGAGCCCCAGATTGTCGACGTGGAAGTACACGATGTTGGGTTGCTTGCTGGGTGTGGACATGGCTATGCCTCACTTCCTTTCTGTTGATGACATTCGTGATGCGCTCGGGTGGGGAGTCAGTCGGACCTGTCGGTGTCCGAACTCCTGACCCGGGGATTGACGGAGACCAGCGACAGTCGGTCTCCTCGGTAGCGGACGGACTCCAAGTCGAACGGGGTGCCGTCTTCGAGATACGAGAGTCGGTGCAGTAGCAGGACGGGTGACCCGACCCGCACGCCCAGATGCCTGGCCGTGCCCTTGTCGGCCGCGACGGCTTCGACGGTGTTCTCTGCCTGACCCAGTCGGACACCGAGCTTGTCCTCGAGCAGACGGAACACGTCCTCCTCGGCCAGATTTGCGCCGTCGAGAGCGTCTATGGCCTCCGGTCGCAGCGACGTGGTGTCCAACGACAACGGGACATTGGCGACCGACCGGAGCCGCTCGATGAACAGGATCGGGCTCCCCTCGGGGATGCCCAACTTGTCGGCGACCGAAGGCGTCGCCGTCGACTCTCGTGCCGAGAGCACCTGATTCTGCACCGAGAGCTGATGCCCGGCAAGCGATTCGGCCAGCCCTTCGAGCCGGTCGATCCGCTGCCGGAGTTTGGCTCCGGTCACGAAGGTGCCCGCTCCCTGGACGCGGGTGATCAGACCTTCCGCGCGCAGCAGGTCGAGCGCTTCGCGGATCGCGTTGCGGCTGACACCCCACTCCTTGGCCAGTTCGTTCTCCGGAGGGAGCATCGGCCGCGGCGCGGCCAGTCCACCGAATGCGCCATCGAGGATCTGGGTCCGAAGGACGTCGCGTACCCACCGGGCAGCGTCCTCGCGGGTGCCGGCGTACTTGCGGGCCGGAGGGCGCGGGAAGTCCTTGGGTGGAATCCGTGGCCTCGATGTCATGGCTGTACTCTCCCAACTCGACATTCCGACTGATTTTCCTCGGAATTATCGATCGGTTACGCCACCCTGTATAGGCACAAACGCCTGGCCAGCAGCTATGAGATGGCGCAAGGGCTCGTGAAACGCCACCTTCATCGTGGGTAGGTGACGATCTCCTCTCCCGTTGTCGGCTTGTGCCAGGTGATGGTGCGGTCGGAGTGCATGGTGGGTAGCCACCTTCCGAGATGTTTGCGGTGGTGATCGGGTGTGCACAATGGCGCGAGGTTGACGCCCACAGTCCAGCCGCCGGCCTGCGGGTCGGCATGGTTGAACGTGACGAGGTGGTCGAGTTCGCATCCGTTGGACGGTCTGCTGCAGAACGGGTATCGACAGGTCCGATCCCACAGCACAATCTGTCTGCGTAACCGTGCTGGCGGTGCATAGTTCAGCGCGCCGGGCGGTGGATGCTGGTGGCCGCCGTGCCCGGTAGGGTCGACCGGCGGCGCGGGACCACGGTTTCCGACGACAATCAGGCCGGAGGGGCGGCGATGTGCGTTGTCGGGCAGGGTGATGGGCGAGGAGTTCTCGGCCAACGAGTTTGCCAACGCAGGGTCGATGGCCCCGTGGCCACGGAGTCGGGGTACCTCGATGCCGGTGGGGTCGAGGACGAGTGTCCAGGCGGGTGAGCTGAGCGATACCGGCTGTGCCGGCGACGTCTTGGCGGGAGCGCGCTCCGTGGGAACGTCGGCGATGTGCGCTGCCTCATCGACGATTGCGTCGGCAGCGCTGTGACCGCTGGTCGGGCCTGTTGGATCGGTGAGATCGATCGGATCGACAGGATCAATCGAGTCCGGCGACGGGTTCTTCGAACAGTCCCCGTGCCCGCACCGGCAGGTCAATGTCTTACCCGGTACGCCGGTGATCTCTGCCAATGCCATCACCCGTTGCTGCCCGATGCGGCGCGGATCGCGTCGGCACACCCGTTCGGCGATCAACGCCGCGATCCGCTGCGACAGCTACACTCCGTCCTCGGCAGGAACGCACGCATCGACATTCATGTGCCCCGACGAGTCAGCACTGACGGTCAGGTTCTGCCACGCCTCGGCGAACCCTTCGCGCGCGCGGGCGGCACCATCGGGGTCCAGGCTGATCACCGCCTCTGCCAACTGGTCCTGCAACACCGTGTCGGTGGTGGGCCGCGACCCCAACTCCAACGCCAGATCCTCGAAATCCCACACGGCCTCGGGAGCCGGTGCGGGATCGTCAGTGATGGGTTCACCATCGAGATCGGCATCCGCGGTGTCGGTTTCGGGCACATCGGCCTCTGCATCGTCAGCGCCGGTACCGTCGGTACCGGCCGCTTCAGCCTCCTCGACAGACGCTTGCGGTGCCGGATCGATGACCATGCCTTCAGGTGCAGCTTGGGCGGCATACACCATTTTCGCCATCCGATTGGTGCTGTACTCCCCGGCCAGATACGCCATCCGGAACTTCGGCAGGTGTTGCAGGGCATCTCCGAGGTTGAACCACGTACCGGCCTTGGTGCGCGAAAACCCCAGCTGCAACGAGATCGCACCGACCGCGGCTTTGTCCGCGCCATTGCGCACCATCATCTGCTGCCCCGTGCTCAAAGCCAGCATCATCTCGTCATATACCGACTGCCCCAGTCGATACGCCGACAGCAGCGAACGCGCTTCATGCTGGCGGCTGACCCGCAGATGCTCACGTGCCGCATCGCCGACATCGGTGGAGGACGCCGACGAGATCGCCGCATCAGCGGTTGCCGGATCCGAGCAAGGGAACACCAGAACAGGCCTTCACAGATCGAAACCGACAGGACACCAACAACATCTGCCCGTCATAGGAAACGAAAGCCCGCATCAACTCAACCGAGAACAGCATATCGGAGGACACCGACAAGAACTCGTCGGCTCGCCACACTCGACGAACCCTCCCGCATCAACTCGACCGGCAACGGAGTATCGGTCCGGTCCGACACAGTCCGGGGCCGTGGCGCGAGTGGTCTCGATACGCCCGCTCGGCTGGCGCGAGCTACTCGACCAACAAGTGGGGCGCGCTCGATCACTCCGTTCACCCACTCGCCAAACGGATCAGACGTCGAGGAAGCGCTCGTCGCCGGCGTTCCGGGAGATGAAGGTGCGCCTCGCCTCGACGTCTTCGCCCATGAGGATGGAGAACAACTCGTCGGCGATCGCGGCATCGGTCAGGGTCAGTTGCCGCAGTACCCGCGCTTCGGGATCCATGGTGGTCTCCCACAGCTCAGTCGCGTTCATCTCGCCGAGTCCCTTGTACCGCTGAATCCCGCTGTCGGCGTCCACCCGACGCCCGGTGGCCCGCCCCGCGGCGAGCAATCGGTCACGCTCGCGGTCGGAGTATGCGTATTCCGGTTCTCCCCGCTGCCATTTGATCTTGTACAGCGGCGGCTGGGCGAGGTAGACGTGACCGTGCTCGATGAGCGGGCGCATATACCGGAACAGCAACGTGAGCAGCAGCGTCGAGATGTGCTGACCGTCGACATCGGCGTCGGCCATCAGCACGATCTTGTGATATCGCAGTTTGTCGAGGTCGAACTCATCGCGAATGCCCGTCCCGAAAGCGGTGATGATCGACTGCACCTCGGTGTTCTTCAGCACCCGGTCGATGCGGGCCTTCTCGACGTTGATGATCTTGCCGCGGATGGGCAGGATCGCCTGGTACATCGAGTCACGGCCGGATTTGGCACTGCCACCGGCGGAATCGCCCTCGACGATGAAGATCTCGCCCCGCTCCGGATCGTTGCTACGGCAGTCGGCGAGCTTGCCGGGCAGGCCTCCGAGACTGCCGGCGGTCTTGCGGCGGACCAGTTCCCGTGCGCGCCTCGCAGCGATCCGGGCCTGCGCGGACGATGCGGCCTTGCTGACGATGACCTTGCCCTGTGCCGGGTTGGCATCGAACCACTCGGACAGATGTTGGTGGCACACCCGCTGGACGAACGACCGGATCTCGCTGTTACCCAGCCGGGTCTTGGTCTGGCCCTCGAACTGCGGGTCGGCCACCTTGACCGAGACCACCGCCGCGAGGCCCTCGCGGATGTCGTCTCCGGACAGGTTGGTGTCTTTGTCCTTCAGCACTTTCAGCGATCGCGCGTAGCGGTTGACGACGGCGGTGAGGGCCGCGCGGAAGCCCTCCTCGTGCACGCCGCCTTCTGGCGTGTTGATGGTGTTGGCGAAGGTGTGGACCGATTCGGCGTAGCCGGTATTCCATTGCAGCGCGATCTCGACCTCGTATCCCGTTCCGCGGCCCGAGAATCCGATCACCGTCTGATGGAGGGGCTCCTTGGTTCGGTTGATGTGTCCGACATAGTCGTTGAGGCCTCCGGGGTAGTGAAAGCGCTGTGATTCGGCGTCGGTCCGCTCGTCGACGAGGGTGATCTCCAGCCCACTGTTGAGGAACGCCATCTCCCGAAGCCGCCGCGCGACGGTCTCGACATCGAGGTCGGTCGTCTCGAAGATCTCGGTATCCGGCCAGAACCGAACGGTCGTACCGGTCTCCTGCGTCGGTTCGCCGCGCCGCAGCGTCCCCGGGACAGACCGGTCGTATCGCTGGAACCAGCGGTGGCCGTCCCGCGCGACGTCGACCTCGAGCCGCGTCGACAGTGCGTTCACCACCGAGACGCCCACGCCGTGCAAGCCACCCGAGACGGCGTATGCACCGCCCTCGGCATCGAACTTGCCGCCGGCGTGGAGTTGCGTCATGACGACGTCGATCGTGGGTATTCCACTGGCGTGCATGGCCACCGGGATTCCGCGACCGTTGTCGGAGACCTCGGCGCCGCCGTCGGCGAGCAGCCGCACCGCAACGGTCGTGGCATGTCCGGCCATCGCCTCGTCCACGCCGTTGTCGATGACCTCCCACAACATGTGGTGCAGTCCGCGGCTGCTGGTGGATCCGATGTACATTCCAGGTCGCTTGCGAACGACGTCGAGACCTTCGAGAACGGTGATCGAGTCGGCGCCGTAGGCGATCTCGGCGTCGTCGGTCACGGTCATCGCCCGTCGCCTTCCCGCGCGATGCAACGGAATCCGATGTGGCCGGTGGACGCATCGTCGACGTGCCCTTGCCGGGCCGCCGGGCGGTACCGATTGCAGTAGTTCGGCGCACACAGATGCGAGCCGCCCTTGACGACGCGACGCGGGAAGACCTCACCGTCGGCGGAACCCGCCTCCTGCACGGGGTTACGTGGGATGCAGCAGCTACTCGCCGGTGCGATGTTCTTGTCGCTGTCCGCGTGACTCGCAGTGTGGTGATCACGGGTCCATTCCCACACGTTCCCGGCCATGTCGAACAGTCCGTATCCGTTGGGGCGGAACCGTCCGACCGGCGAGGTTCCCGCGTAGCCGTCCACTTCGAGGTTCTCCCAAGGGAATTGCCCCTGCCACACGTTGCCGCCCGGTCGCCCGTTGGGCTCGTCCTGGTCACCCCAGACGTAGCGCTTACCGTCAAGACCGCCTCGCGCGGCGAACTCCCATTCCGCCTCGCTCGGGATGAGCTTGCCGGCCCACTCGGCGTACGCACAGGCGTCCAGGTAGGACACATGGGTCACCGGATGATGGTTGCGTTCGCCGACATTGCTGCCGGCTCCCTCGGGATGCCGCCAATCCGCCTGCGGGACATACGACCACCATCGGCGGTAGTCGTCGAGCGGAACCGGCGAGTCCGGCGGCGTGAAGACCATCGAGCCCGGGACGAGCAGATCGGGATCGGCATCGGGAAAGTCGGCGGCGTCGGGTTGGCGTTCCGCGGTTGTGACGTATCCGGTGTCCTTCACGAAGCGGCGGAACTGCGCGACGGTCACCGGGTGCGTGTCCATCCAGAAGCCGTCGACGGTCACCTGGTGGACGGGGCGCTCCTCGGGATAGAAGTCGTCCGAGCCCATCCAGTAGGTGCCACCGGGAATCCAGGTCATGCCCTTGCGCGCGACAGGCGCCTGCGGGGTCATCAGCAACATGGCGCCATCGTGCCAAGCAAAATGCGTCTCGGCGTTTTACATTGTGTTACGCCACCTGGTCGGTGCTGAATCTCCAGGTGGAGGTACCTCTCATGGCGGAATCGGTTCCGTTACGCCACCGACTGTGGCGCCGGAAACCCGCCCGCATGCAGAACCATGGCGGGCAGACGACGACCGAAGATCCCTTCGAGCCATTCGCCCGACGCCTGCAGCGCGGTGGTGTCCAGCCCGTGTGAGATCCCGGTGCGGTCCAGGGCGTACGCCAGATCCTCGGTGGCGATGTTGCCGGTCGCGTTGGGCGCGAACGGGCAGCCACCGATGCCGCCGAGGCTCGCGTCGAGGATGCTGACCCCGGATTCGACGGCGGCCAGCGCGTTGCCGATCCCGCAACTGCGGGTGTCGTGGAAGTGGGCGCGCAACGCGGTACCGGCCGGAGCCAGATCGGCGGCAACCACGAAGCGCTCACGCACGTCCTTCGGGACGGCGACCCCGATGGTGTCGGCCAGCGACAGTTCCGTCGGCGGTTCTTCGAGCACCCACTCGAGGATCGTACGCAGCCGATCCACGGGAACCTCGCCCTCGAACGGGCAACCGAAGGCGACCGCGATCGTCAGGTTGGCGGTGATGCCCGCCTCGCGTGCGGTGCGAGCGATGCGGTGCCAGATGGCCACCCCACCGTCAACGTCCGTGCCCTGATTCCGTCCGCTGAACGTGTCGGTGCAATGCACGACGGCATTGATCTCGGTGACGCCCGCGGCGAGCGCACGGTCGAGTCCCCGCTCGTTGAGCACCAACGCGCTGTAGGCGACCCCGTCCCCACCCGGCAGAAGACCGACGAGATCTTCCGCATCGGCCATGGCGGGCACCTTCTTGGGATGGACGAAGCTCGTGACCTCGATGTTGCGAGCCCCGTACTGGACCGCACGTTCGACGAGTTCCCGCTTCTGGGCGGTGGTCAGCTCCACCTTCTCGTTCTGCAGTCCATCGCGAGGCGCCACCTCGACGATGGTGACCCGGGGCTCACTGGGACCTGCCACGCTCATGCCGTCAGCCTACCGATCGCACCGACCGGTCGATGACGGCAGACTCGCACGCGGCAGATTAGATTTACTCCCATGAAGCCAGTTGGTCTGTCCGCGGTACCGTCGCACCGTCGGATCGGCATCGTCGTGTTCGACGGGGTCAAGATGCTCGATTTCTCAGGTCCCGCAGAGGTCTTCGTCGAAGCGAATCAGCACGACGGTGACTACGAGGTCGTGGTGTTGTCGCCCGGCGGCGCAGATGTGACGACGTCGGTCCACGCACGTTTGAGTACGCAATCGGTGGCCGGCTCGGGCCATTTCGACACCGTGCTGGTCGCAGGCAGCGAACTGGCACCTCCGACCTTCCTCACCGACGACCTCGTCGAGGCCGTTCGTGACCTTTCGACGCGCACCAGGCGTCTCGCGTCGGTCTGCACCGGGTCGTTCGTCCTCGCAGCCGCAGGCCTCCTCGACGGCCGCGCCGCCACCACCCACTGGAAGTTCACCGCCGACCTCGCCCACCGCTATCCCGCGATCAGGGTCGACGACGACGCGATCTTCGTCCGCGACGGCGATGTCTACAGTTCGGCCGGGGTGGTCGCCGGCATCGATCTGAGCCTGGCGCTCGTGGAAGAGGACCACGGCGCCGAGGTCGCGCGGCGCACTGCACAGGGGTTGCTCGTGTACATGCAGCGCGGTGGTGGTCAGTCGCAGTTCTCGGCGTCGTTGCGAGGGCCGATCCCCCGCAGCAGTGTGGTCCGCAGGGTCACCGACCACGTCCGCGGCAATCCTCGGCTCCCGCACACCGTCGGCAGCCTCGCGTCGCACGTGAACGTCAGTGCCCGGCAACTGACCCGCCTCTTCCGGGATGAACTGGCCACCACACCGGCCGGCTATGTAGCGGCGACGCGTTTCGAGGTGGCCTGTGACAGCCTCCACGCCGGATTCAGCGTCACCCAGGCCGCGCAGAGCGCCGGCTACAGCAGTGGCGAGGTGATGCGACGCGCTTTCATCGCACGGATCGGGATATCGCCGCGCAAGTATCAACAGCGCTTCGCGACCACCGGACCGATCGCGGTCTGACCACGAGTCGTCGGCCGCCGCGAGATCGTGGCGCAAAAAGGGGTGTTCCTGGCGCGCGAAGTGGGACCGCGACAGCCGGGAGAGCGGCACACTGAAGTGGCCGGTTGCGCCCGGATGTCTCACGGCGCGGCAACCGACATCCGAGCACTGTCGCATCCATTTCGAAGGAGCACCACCATGCCCACGATCACCACCTCCGACGGCGTCGAGATCTTCTACAAGGACTGGGGCAGCGGGCAGCCCATCGTCTTCAGTCATGGGTGGCCGCTCTCGTCCGACGACTGGGACACACAGATGATGTTCTTCCTCGCGGAGGGCTATCGGGTGATCGCCCACGATCGCCGCGGACACGGGCAGTCGACGCAGGTGGCCGACGGGCACGACATGGACCACTACGCGGCCGATCTCGCCGCCGTCGTCGAACATCTCGACCTGTCCGACGCGATTCACGTCGGGCACTCGACCGGTGGCGGCGAGGTTGCCCACTACCTCGCGCAGCACGGCCAGGACCGTGCTGCGAAAGCGGTCCTGATCAGTTCGGTTCCGCCGCTCATGGTCAAGACCGACGCCAACCCGGACGGGATTCCCAAGGAGGTCTTCGACGGCATCCAGGCGCAGGTCGCCACGGCTCGCGCCGACTTCTTCCGCACCTTTGCCGAAGGCCCCTTCTACGGCTACAACCGGGACGGCGCAAAGCCGTCCGAGGGCATCATCGCCAACTGGTGGCGCCAGGGGATGATGGGCGGCGCCAAGGCCCACTACGACGGTGTGGTCGCCTTCTCCCAGACCGACTTCACCGACGATCTGCAGAAGATCACCATCCCGACGCTGGTGCTGCACGGCGAGGACGACCAGGTTGTCCCCTATCAGAACACCGGTGTGCGGTCTGCGGAGCTGCTGCCCAACAGCACGCTGAAGACCTACCCCGGGTTCCCGCACGGCATGCCGACCACCGAGGCGGCGACCATCAACGCGGATCTGCTCGAGTTCTTCCGCTCCTGACAACCGTGTCGACGGGCATCGATCGCCTTGCCGATCAGGTGCCCGTCGACCAAGGTTGATCACATGGCGATCGAGGTACGTCCGGCGACGCGGTTCGCCGATGTCCGCACCATGGTCGGGCCGAAGCGGCCCGACGCCAATGTCTGCTGGTGTCTGAGCTATCGGATTCCCAACAAGCTCAATCAGGAACTCGCGCGCGAGGATCGTGGCGAGTACGTGAAGAAACTGTGCCGGCAGAAGCCGCCACCCGGCGTCCTCGCCTACGACGGTGACGAGGTGGTCGGCTGGGCCGCGGTCGCGCCGCGTGCCGACACCACGTTCGCCGGTAACCGGAAGATCCCGCACGTCGACGACCTCGACGTGTGGTCGGTGTGGTGCATCCGCATTCGCCCGGGCCATCGTAAGCAGGGCATCTCACACCCGCTGCTGGCCGGAGCCGTCGAGTTCGCACGCACCAACGGGGCGCCCGCCGTCGAGGGGTATCCGGTCGACAACGCCGGCGACAGGGTCGACCTGACCATGGCCTACGTCGGCACGCGAAAACTGTTTGAGGACAACGGTTTCGACTGGGCCGCCGACACGACGTCGGTGCTGAACGGATTTCCGCGCGTGCTGATGCGCTTGGATCTCACGTGACCAGATCGCTCAGAGCGCATTGCGGGACGTGAATCCATCCCTCACGAGCCGCGACGGCCCGGTCGCGGTGGCCGGGAAGGAAGGTCTGTCCCGACGCCGCCGCACGCGCGATCAGCGCGGTGATCACCGCATCGAACGCGTTGTCATCCTGGGTCAGGAGTTCTCGGTGGCCGGAGAGATCCAGCCATGGCGCGCTCTCGAGGAGGGACTCGTACGACGCCGCAAGCACAGCGCGCCGTGCGACGCCCTTGTAACCACGGGACGTGAGTCCCCATTGCTTCAGTGCTGCAGCCGGATAGGCCTCGACTGCCCACCCGGTCACACGATCGACGACGCGCAGATCCGCGATCAGCCCGGCCGCCCGGAACGCCACGTGCGCGATCTGGTCCGCGGACACGCTCAGCGGTCGGCCCCACCCGTTCTCCACGACGACTCGGTCGGTCCGTCGATAGGCCAGCGGCCTTCGTTGCTCGATGTCGTCGAGAGACCGTCCGGCGCCGAGCTCGCCCCGGTGTTGCGCGACGACGAAATCCACGAACGCATCCGGCCATCCGAACGGGGCGTCGATACCGACCTTCTCCGCACCGACCACCAGGTCGGCGATGTGCGCGTCGGTCGCGGGCATCACCAGGTCGACCAGTCGCGCGGCCCCGGGTGACCAGTCGACCACCGCGACGGCAGTGAACTTCGGCGACGCGGCCAGGTCGACGCCGACCGTCCGCATCGCCGTCCCCATCGAATCCGTCTGTCGCTCAGAACTTTCCGTCGAGGAACTCCGCATACGCCGGGAGGTCGAGCTGCCCGTGGCCGGAGAGTCCGATCACCACCACCTCTTCTTTGTCGCTGTCGGCGACGTGAGCGGCGCACGCGGCGATGGCGTGGGTCGACTCCGGAGCCGGGACGATGCCCTGCGTCCGGGCGAACTGCACGCCTGCCGAGAACGCGTCATGCTGAGTGATCGCGACACCCTGCACCAGGCCGAGTTCCACTGTGTGACTCAGCGCCGGCGCCATACCGTGGTAGCGCAGCCCGCCCGCATGGATGGGATCGGGAACGAAATCCATTCCGAGCGTGTGCATCTTGAGCAATGGAGTCAGGCCCGCGACATCGCCGTGGTCGTAGCGGTACTCGCCTTGCGTGATCGACGGGCAGGCGGCGGGTTCGGCTGCGACGACCCGCGGGTTCGACCGGCCGTGGATCTTCTCGCGCAGGAACGGGAACGACAGCCCGGCGAGATTGGAACCGCCACCAGCGCAGCCGAAGACGACGTCGGCGCCACCGGGCTCGACGGCATCGAGCTGCTCAACTGCCTCCACCCCGATCACACTCTGGTGCAACACAACGTGATTGAGCACACTGCCCAGCGCGTAGCGGGTGTCCGGGTCACCGGCGGCGACCTCGACGGCCTCGCTGACGGCCATACCGAGGCTGCCGGTGGTGTCGGGGTCCTTGGCCAGCATCGCGCGGCCGGACTCGGTGAGGTCCGACGGTGACGGGTGCAAGGTGCCTCCGTAGGTGCGGATCAGGTGCCCGCGATACGGCTTCGAGTCGTAGGAGGCGCGTACCTGCCAGACCTCGATGTCGATGCCGAACTGCGCACCCGCGAATGCGAGCGCGCTACCCCATTGTCCGGCACCGGTTTCGGTGGTCAGCTTCCGCACGCCGTCGACGCTGTTGTAGTAGGCCTGCGCGACAGCCGAATTCGTCTTGTGACTGCCGACCGGGCTGACACCCTCGTATTTCACGTAGATCCGGGCTTTGGTGTTGAGTGCCTCCTCGAACCGACGCGCCCGGATCAGCGGGGAGGGCCGCCACATCCGGTAGATCTCCCGCACCGGATCGGGGATCTCGATATACGGGTCGGTGGACACCTCTTGCGCGATCAGGCCTGCAGGGAACAGCGCGACGAGGTCGTCGGGTCCGACCGGCTCCTTGGTTCCCGGATGCAGATGCGGCGGGATCGGCACGTCGAGCTCGGCTGCGAGGTTGTACCAGTGGGTCGGCACCCCGACGGTCACCAGATCGGGATTGGTGGCGTCCACGTTCATCGTCATTCGAACACTGTAAACGGGCTGTCGCGGACGGTGGTCTCGATACGCCTCCTCGCTGCGCTCGTCGGCTACTCGACCAGCAGCAGACGAACCGGGCGCCGCTCACCCCGCCGCTACGACCAGGTCCAGTCCCGGATCTCCGGGAGGTCCTCGAAGTGCTCACGGACGTGATCGTGATGGCGGGCCAACTGCCGGTGACAGAACTCGACGAGTTCCTCGGACCGTTCGGGCACCCGACGCGATCGCCGGAGTGCCTCGAGCACGAGGTGGTAGCGGCTCATCTTGTTGAGCACCACCATGTCGAACGGTGTGGTCGTGGTGCCCTGCTCAGAGAATCCGCGTACGTGGAATCGGTCTGCGTCCGGCTGCCCGTGCAGGAGTTGATGGACCGCGCGCGGGTATCCGTGGAATGCGAACACCACGTGACCGTCACGGGTGAACAGGTCGGCGAAGTCGTCCTCGGACATCCCGTGTGGATGGTCGGCCTGTGGCAGCAACGACATCAGATCCATCACGTTGACCACACGGACCCGCAGATACGGCACCCACTCACGAAGCATCTGTGCCGCCGCGAGGATCTCCTGGGTGGGCACGTCACCGGCGCCGGCCAGCACGATGTCGGGGTCGTCGTCGTTGTCGCCCTCGGTCCCCGCCCACGGCCAGATCGAGATACCGGCCGCCGCCTGGTCGTTGGCCTCGTCGAGCGAGAGGTATTGCAGATGAGGCTGCTTGTCGACGACCAGCAGGTTCACGTGGTTGCGACTGCGGAAGCAGTGTTCGGCGATGGAGAGCAGCGAGTTGGAGTCCGGCGGCAGCCAGATCCGCACGACGTCGGGTGCCAGCGGGAGCACCGCGTCGATGAGTCCCGGCCCCTGGTGGGAGAAGCCGTTGTGATCGTTGCGCCAGCAGGTGGAGGTCAACAGGATGTTCAGCGACGCGACCGGCTCACGCCAGTCAAGGGTCGCCGCGTGCTGCAGCCACTTGGTGTGCTGGATCACCATCGACGCACTCACCATCGCGAACGCCTCATAGGTGGCGAAGAGACCGTGCCTGCCACTGAGTAGATAACCCTCCAACCAGCCCTGACACAGGTGTTCGCTCAGTACCTCCATCACCCGGCCCGACTGGGACAGGTTGTCGTCGTGCTCATTGGTGGGGAGTTGCCAGCAGCGATCGGTCGCCTCGAAGACCGCGGCGAGACGATTGCTGGCGGTCTCGTCGGGACAGAACAGCCGGAAGGCGCCGCCGTCGTCGTCGGACGACGAGTTCTCGGAGTAGATGTCGCGCATGTACTCGCCGAGTACCCGGGTGGTCTCGTGGATCGTCGCTCCCGGCTTGTCGACCTCGAGCGCGTAGCGGGCGATCGGCGGCAGTTTCAACGGGGTCAGCAGCCGACCGCCGTTGGCGTAGGGCGTCGCACCCATCCGCCGGTCACCCTCGGGTGCGAGCCCCGCGATCTCGTCGACGACCGCGCCTGCCGCGTCGAAGATCTCGTCTGGCCGGTACGACCGCAACCAGTTCTCCAGGATCTCGAGATGATCCGGATTCTCACGGACACCCGACAGCGGCACCTGATGCGCCCAATGTGTGCCCTCGATCAGTTCGCCGTCCACCTCGTGCGGACCGGTCCACCCCTTGGGGGTACGCAACACGATGGCCGGCCACCGGGTGCCGACCGACGGCCCGTCGTCGCGCGCCTCGGCCTGGAGGTCGCGGATGATCCGGTGGGACTGGTCGATCGCCGACTTCAGATCGCGGAACACCGCCTTGGGGTCATCACCCTCGACGAACATCGGGGTCCAGCCCTGTCCGCCGAGATAATCGGCGATGTCGCTGTCGGTGCTGCGACCGAGGACCGTCGGTCCGGCGATCTTCGCGCCGTTGAGATGCAGGATCGGGAGTACTGCACCGTCGCGTGCGGCGTTGAGGAAGGCCGGGATCTTCCACGATCCCGACAACGGACCGGTCTCCGCCTCGCCGTCACCGACGACGCAGACGACGGTGAGGTCGGGATTGTCGAACGCGGCGCCTGCGGCATGCACGAGGGCATACCCCAGTTCCCCACCCTCGTGGATGCTGCCCGGTGTCTGCACACTGACGTGACTGGGGATACCGCCCGGGGTGGAGAACTGACGGCACAGCTTCAGCACTCCCCGCGCGTCCCGCGAGACGTGCGGATAGATCTCGGTGTAGGTGCCCTCGAGATAGACGTTGGCGACCAGCGCGGGCCCGCCGTGTCCCGGCCCGGTGACGTAGAGCCAGTCCGAATCCGTCTCGCGGATCACGCGATTGAGCACGGTGTAGATCGCGGACAATCCCGGGCTGGTGCCCCAGTGGCCGAGCAGTCGCGGCTTGATGTGCTCCGCGGTCAGTGGTTCGCGCAGTAACACGTTGTCCTGCAGATAGATCTGCGCGACCGTCAGGTAGTTGGCGGCCGCCCACCATCGGAGGTCGGTGTCGAGCTCGTCATCGGCGTAGGCGGTGTGGTCGGTGCGGGTCTCGGTCAACGAGGACTCCTTCGGCGTGTTCCGGACGTCGGACACTCCCCCTCCACTGTTCTAGCCCGCCGATCAGGTGCGGTCCAGCAAACTCTTGTGTGTTGCGTCGAATCCGCGAGATCGGCGCCGCCCTCAATCCATCCCGTTGGACAACGAGATCGAATCACCGGACCGGCAGCGTCCGTGGTCGGAGACGAGGTAGAGCACCGCATTCGCGACATCGTCGGGTTCCAGCAAGCCCGGCCGCGGACGCCCCTGCGCGAACATCACCTCGACGTCGTCGCGGCCGGGGTTCTCGATATCGGGCCGGATCAGCCGGTAGGTCGCCGGGTTGTGGATCATCATCGTGTTGACCCCGGACGGGAGCACGGCGTTGACCGTGATCCCGTATTCGGCCACCTCGTAGGCCACCGACTGCACCAGTGCGACGACGCCTGCCTTGGCCGCCGCATAGTGGCCCGAGTTGGTCGCGCCGGTCTTCGCGACACTCGACGACGTCGCGACGATGCGCCCGGACCGGCGCTCGATCATGTGCGGCAGCACGGCCCGGAACGAGTTGAAGACCCCGGTGAGGTTGATGTCGATCATCGTCTGCCAGCGCCGCGAGGACATCGACGCGATCGGACCACTGCTCGCGATGCCGGCGTTCGCGATCAGGACGTCGATCCGGCCGTAGGCGGCGAGCGCCCGGCCCACGACTCCCTCGACCTCGGACAGATCGCGCACATCGGCCGTGATGCCGAGACAGCGTCGATCGAGGGATTCGACGTCACGCACCGTCCGCTCGACGTCGTCGGGCGTGGCCGTCTCGTAGTCCACATCCGACACCGGTGCGGCGATGTCGCAGAACACGATGTCGGCACCTTCGCGCGCCAGGGTCAGCGCGTGCGCTCGGCCCTGGCCGCGGGCGCCGCCGGTGATCATCGCAACCCTGCCTTCGAGCAATCCCATGGCCTGCCCTTCCACTCGTGTCGGAAGCGTTCGTCGAGGGTGTAGACCGGCTCGGTCGTACGGATTCATCGCGTCGCCGGGATTCCCCGCGTCAGCCCGGCAACCGGTACTCCTGTCGAGGCCGCCCGGTACTCCCGTATTGCAGCGACATCCGGACCCGGCCCGCGGACACCAGATGTGCGAGATGACGACGTGCGGTGGCCGGGGAGACGCCGACCGCTTCCGACACCTGGTCGGCGAAGAGCGGCCCGTCCGCGGTTGCGAACAGTTCGAGGATCCGCTGTTCGGTGTGTGAGCCCGCGTCGGGTCGATCGGATCCGCGGGTGCCGAAACGCAAGGCCGAGAGCGCCGAATCCACGGCGTGCTGATCGACGTTGTCGGCGGCGAGGACGCGCCGGTACTGGGCGTAGCCGGCCAGCCGCCTGGCGAGTTCGGTGTCGTCGAAGGGCTTGATCAGGTAGGCCAGCGCGCCGGCACGCATCGCCCGGCGCACCGCCGCCGCATCCGTCTCCGCACCGACGATGAAGGCGTCGCACGGCAATTCGGCGACCAGGTCGATCCCCGAGCCGTCGGGCAGGTAGACGTCGAGCAGCGCGAGGTCGACGTCGGGATGGTCGGCGACGGCGGCGCGGGCCGCGGCGATGTTGCCCGCCCGCGCGACGACACGAAACCCGCGCACGGCGTCGACGATGGTGGCATGTAACGCGGCTACCCGGAAATCGTCGTCGACGATGAGGACCCCGAGTTCACCAGCCATGTGCGCCACCTCCACTCGTCTCGCCGTCGTCATCGGTCGTCGCGGAACCGGTGGTGATCACGGCCGGCAGCCGGGCGACGACTACCGCCCCCCGGAGCTCATTGTCCACCCCGCCGACCGCTACCCCGTCCTCGCCGGGATCGCTGTCGGGCCCGCCCGGGTCGGCCACCCAGATGTCTCCTCCGATGCGCCTCGCGATCTGCCGGGACAACGCCAATCCCATGCCGCGCCCGCCGGGTACGCCGGGGTCGACCTTGGTGGTCACGCCCTCGTCGAAGATCGCGTCCGGATCGTCGACGCCGATCCCGGAGCCGGAATCGCTGACCGTGATGAACATGTCGTCGCCGTCGGTGAGGACCTCCACCTCGACGACGGCCTGCCGGCCGTCTCGACCGGCACTCGCCGAACCTGGCGCGCTCGCGTCGATCGCGTTGTCCACCAGGTTGCCCAGCACCGTCGTCACCACCACCGGATCCCGCAGGGTGCCCTGCACCCAGGTCTGGTCACCGAGCCGCAAGGTCACCCCGCGCTCCCGGGCGTGCGCGGCCTTCGCGTCGAGAAATGCCTGCAGATGCGGTTCGCCGATGTTGTCGAGACCCTCGAGCCGAGAGCTTCGCGGACCGGCACCGGTGAGCTCGTCGAGGTAGGCGATCGCCTCGGCCGGGTGGTCGTGGCGCAACAATCCTGCGAGCACGTGCATACGGTTGGCGGTCTCGTGGCGATGCGCGCGCAAGGCGGTACTCATGGCCCGGATCGAGTCCACCTCGCGGGTGAGTCGTTCCACGTCGGTGCGGTCGATCACCGACATCACCATGCCGAGATCACGTCCGTCGGCCTCCACGGTGTGCGAACTGACGAGCACCACCCGATCGCCGACGGTGGCGGCGATCGGCTCGGCGATCGGTTGGTCGAGCACACTCCGTACGCGCGGCGTGAGCCCGAGCTCGTCGATGTTCCGGCCGACCGGATCGGTGAGGTCGAGCAGTCGCCGGGCCGTGTCGTTGACAACTCGCACGATCCCCGTGCTGTCGACGGCGAGGACACCGTCGGCCATCGAGTGCAGGACCGCGCCCTGCTCCCGGACGAGTTCGGTGAGCTCGTCGGGTTCGAGTCCGAGCGTCAGTCGGCGCCAACGTCGGGCCAACAGTGCCGAACCGACCGCACCGACCGCCAACGCGGCCAGCGCGATGAGGACAGTGGCCACGGTGTCGCGCCTGGTCTCGACGGCCAGCCGCGCCGTGGACACCCCGACACTGACGAAGCCGACGACCCGCCCGTCGTCGAAGACCGGAACCTTGGCGCGGACCGACTCGCCGAGAGTGCCGCGGTCGGTGCTCACCTCCTCGTTGCCCGCCAGCGCGTTCGACGGGTCGGTGGAGACCTGCTTGCCGATCTCATCCGGCTCCGGATGCGCGAGCCGGACCCCGCTCTCGTTGCCGATCACCACGAACAGGGCGCCGGTACGTTGCTGCACGGCAACGGCTTCGGCCTGCAGCGGCCCTGATGCGAGTTCAGCCTGGTCGACGGCAGCACCTCGATGGCTCGCGACCTGACTCTGGACACCGGAGTCGGCGGCGACCGATTGTGCGATCGCAAGGGCTCGTTGCGCGTACTCCTCCCGCACGCGATCGTCCGATCCGGAGATCACCAGCCCGAAACCGACGCTCAGGCTGATCGCGATGACGGCGAGTTGCAGTAGCAGAACCTGCGTTCGCAATCGCATGCGGTCAGCCTAGGCGTCGGTCTGCCGGATCAGGTCAGAACGGAATCGCGCCGACCATGCATCCGACGACGAGCATCACGATCGACACCGCGGCCGCCCGCCACAGCACCTTCTTGTGATGATCGGCCAAGCTCACCCCGGCCAGTGCGACGAGCAGCAGGATCGCCGGGACCAGCGGGCTCTGCATGTGGAACGGCTGACCGGTGATCGACGCCCGGGCCATCTCCGCAGGGTCGATGCCGTAGCGGGTCGCGGTCTCCGACATCACCGGCAGCACCCCGTAGTAGAAGGCGTCATTGCTCATCAGGAAGGTCAGCGGGATGGAGAGGACACCGATGACGACCGCCATGTGCGGGCCCATCCAGTCCGGGATTCCGGAGGCCAGCCAGTGGGCGATCGCATCGACCATCCCAGTCCCGCTGAACACCCCGGTCAGCACTGCCGCCGCGAGCACCATCGCCACCACCGACACGATGCTCGACGAGTGCCGGGTGATCGCCTCCTGCTGATCCTTCACATGCGGGAAGTTGACGGCGAGCGCGATGCCGGTGGCGATCATGAACAGCACGGGAATCGCGACGATGTCGAGGCCCAGCACGGCGAGCAGCGCGACGGTCAGGCCCGCATTGATCCAGAACAGCTTGGGGCGCAATGTCTTACGATTCGGATCGAGGACTCCGGTGAAGCTCGATTCGTCGTCCTGCTCGTCGTCGTTCGACGTGTCGTCGCCCGAACCCCCGGAACCGGTTGTCACAGAACCGGTTGCCGGCTCACCCGCGTGGCGTCGCCCGCGGGAGGTCGGCGGGACGTCTCCACCTGCGCCACCACCGGCGGCCACCAGGACCTCCTCGCGCGGCATCAGAATCGAATCCCTGATCTCGATCCGGCCGATGCGACGCCGCTCCAGGACGCCGAGGTGGTACGAGAACAGCAGCACCACGACGAGACCGGCGATCAAGGCCGGGACCATCGGGAGGAACACCGCGTTCGTGTCGATCTTCAGCGCACTCGCAGAGCGGGCCGTCGGACCGCCCCACGGAAGGATGTTCATCGTCCCGTTGGCCAGGCCCGCGGCCACGGTCAGGACCACCGGGCTGACACCCAGTTTCAGATACAGGGGCAGCAGGGCGGCGGTGGTGATGATGAACGTCGTCGACCCGTCACCGTCGAGGGAGACCACCATAGCCAGCACCGCGGTGCCGACGACCAGTCGCGCCGGGTCGTTGCGGACCATCCGGACCACCAGGCGAACCACCGGATCGAAGAGCCCGACGTCGATCATGATGCCGAAGAAGATGATCGCGAAGAACAGCATCGCCGCCGTCGGGGCGAGTTCCTTGATGCCGTCGGTGACCATGTCGCTGATGTCGAGGCCGGCCCCGGCGAACAGACCGAACGCCACCGGCACCAAGATCAGCGCCACTACCGGGGTCGCGCGCTTGGTGATGATCAGGAACATGAAGGTGGCCACCATTGCGAGGCCGAGTGCTACCAACATTTGTCATGCTCTTTTCTGCGTGTGGGGAACGGCCGCCCGGTCGCCGAGCTGTCATGTCGGCCGTTACAGGAGCAGTCTTCGGGTAACCCACGTCACAGTCACGCTTGCGCTCATAAGTCGTCTTTTGCGCGTTTTGCGCACGCCCACCAACTACCTGCCGGTCGAGTAAGCGCCCCTCTGCCGGTCCAGTAGGCCGCCCCCTCGCCGGTCGAGTAAGCCACGAACGGAGTGAGTGGCGCATCGAGACCCCGCCTGGTGATCTCGACAAGCTCGATCGGCGGGCGGGCGCACGATGGGCAGGCGCGCACGCTCGACGTGAAAGTGCGCACGATCGGCGGGTCAGTCCGGCAGCATCGGAGCGTCGTCCCCGTGGTGGCGACCGACGAGGACCGCCCGGGTCACCGCGTCACGCCCGAACCTGTTGCGCAGGAGGTCCATCGCGATGTCGAGTTCGATACCACGGTCGGAGTCGAAGGGCAGCGCGAGTTGCACACTGTCGTGGTCGTCGAGGCTGGTCAGCGACAGCCCGATGAGTGTGCATCCCCGCTCCCGGATCAACGGCATCGCGTCGGTCAGCAACCCGCGCGCGACAGCCATGACGATGTCCGTCCGATCCGTCGACTCGAGGAAGGAGCGCGACCGGGTGGCTCGCGAGAAATCGTCGAACCGAAGTCGCAGAACGACTGTGCGGCAGACTCGTTCGGCACCTCGGAGACGTTTGCCCAGGCGCTCGACGATCGCGACGAGCGTCGCCTCGATGTCGGCCTCGCTCTTCGGTCTGCGCCCGAGTGCGCGTTGCGAACCGATCGATCGCCGACGACGACCCGTCTCGACCCGTCGCGGATCCCGGGCCATCGACAACGCGTACAGATGACGGCCGGTGCCCGGTCCGAGCAGGCCGCAGAGTCCGTGCTCCCCGAACGCCGCGAGGTCGCCGACCGAGGTGATCCCGGCGTCAGCGAGTTTCGCCTCGGTGATCGCACCGACGCCCCACAGGCGTCGCACCGGGAGAGGATGCAGAAAGGCGAGCTCGGTGCCCGGAGCCACCTCGAGCAATCCGTCGGGTTTGCCCACCGCGCTGGCGACCTTCGAGAGGAATTTGGTTCGCGCGATCCCGACCGTGATCGGCAGGCCGACCTCGGTCGCCACTCGTGCGCGTAATCGTTGCCCGATCTCGACCGGTGACCCGCTCACGCGGCGGAGTCCGCCGACGTCGAGGAAGGCCTCGTCGACCGAGATCCCCTCGACGACGGGGGTGGTGTCGTGGAAGATCTCGAAGACGGCGCGGCTCGCCTCCATGTACGCGTCGAACCGAGGACTCACGACGACTGCCCGCGGACACAGCGCCCGGGCCTCTCGTCCGGGCATCGGCGTCCGGACCCCACATGCCTTCGCCTCGTAGCTTGCCGCGAGCACGACTCCGCCGCCGACGATCACCGGCCGGCCGCGGAGCTCGGGATCGTCGCGCTGCTCCACCGAGGCATAGAAGGAGTCCAGGTCGGCGTGCAGAATCGTCGCTTCCGGCCGCTCCTTCCGCTCGATGCGCATAGAACATATGTTCGCATGCGGGTCCGACAGGTACGGTCGGGTCATGAGCGAGAGCACGAGCGGGTCGGATTTCGACGACGCCGGGAGCGCAGCGAGCGGGTCGGATTTCGACGACGCCGGGAGCGCAGCGAGCGGGTCAGATTTCGACGGCGCTGCCGAGTGGGACGAGCGTTATCGCAGCGCGGACCGGCTCTGGACCGCCGACGTCAATCCCGCCCTCATCGCCGAGGTCTCCGACCTCACGCCGGGCACGGCCCTCGACGTCGGCTCCGGCGAGGGTGCCGACGCCCGCTGGCTCGCCGACCGGGGCTGGCAGGTGACCGCCGTCGACATCTCACAGGTCGCCATCGACCGCGCCCGCGAGACCGATGCCCGCGAGTCGATCACCTGGCTGCAGGCCGACCTCACCGGGGCCGAGGTCCCCGGCGTCGAGTTCGGGCTGGTCTCACTGCAGTACTTCCCCATCGCACGCTCCGACGACCGCACGATGGGGAAGATCCTCGAGGCCGTCGGTCCGGGCGGCCATCTCCTGGTGGTGTCCCACGAGGCGGAAGGCATTCGCGCACACGGGCGCAACCCGGACGACTACTTCCAGCCCGCCGACATCGCGGCACTCCTCGGCGACGGATGGACGACGGTCACCGAGGAGACCAGGGAACGCGGGGTCGCCGCGGGCGGTGGCGCACACACCCACGACGTCGTGCTGCACGCCCGCCGCGAGTCCTGAGCGGACCGGCAGCGCAGGTCGGGAGTCAGACTCCGTAGCGCTTGTCCAGCAAGCGGATTCGGCCGCCGGCTAGAACACGGTCGGGATGCCCGGGCGCCAGACGATGCTCGAGGCGCCGCCACGCCGCCAGGTCGTCGCGACCGTGCGCCGACGACGTCCACTTACGGAGCACACCCACATCGCCTTCGGCGATGACCCGGGACCGGACGTCCTCCCGGATCTCCTCGAACAGTTCGGTGATCCCGGGCGCCGACGACTCGGCTAGCAGTCCGCCACGGCCGAGTTCGTCGATGACCGAGCCGAGTTCACCGCCACCGGCCACACGATCGCGGATCTCGGAGACGTCCGAGACCAGGTCGACGGTCAGCCGGTACGGCCGGGACTCGACCACATCGGTGCCCAGATCCCTTCGCAGCCTGGATATCTCGGCTCGCACCGTGACGGGATCGAGAGACTCCTCTGCGAGCAGGGTCGCGAGCTGCTCCGTGCTGAGACCTTCGGGGTATGCCTGGAGCAGCAGCAGGATCTCCGCATGTCGTCGGGACAACGTCCGTTCACCACTCGCATCACCCTCTCGACGCCATCGATGGGTGTTGCCTGCCAGCACCGTGAGGCGGGCGCCGCCGGGCGCGACGAACGTGGCCGGATCAGCGAGATCGACTGCTCGCGACTGCATCTCGCGTTCCACGGCAGCCACCACCGACCGCACCGCGGCCAGTGCGAACGGCGCTGCGACCTCACGGCCGCCCGTCACGTCGATGACGCCGATGACATGACCGGTGATCGGGTCGTGCACCGGCGCTGCCGCACAACTCCACTCCTGGACCGGCCCGGCGAAATGCTCCGGACCCACCACCTGCACACCACGGTCCACGGCCAGGGCGAGTCCCGGGGCGTTGGTGCCGGCGACCTCCTCGCTCCACAACGAGCCCTCGATGAAGTTGATGTTCGCGGCCTTGTCCCGGGCATCCGTCGCACCCTCGACCCACAGCAGCCGACCCGCCTGATCGGTCAAGGCGACGACGACGCCAGAATCGGCGATGTCGTCGAGCATGAGGGACTGCACGAGCGGGCGGACGGCGGTGATCGGGTGGGCGTCGCGGTACTCGGCGAACTCCGCCGCCGTCATCGACGCGGTATCGGTCTCGGGCGCCGAGACACTGGGATTGACGCCCCTCGTGACCGACCGGACCCATGAATCGCGCACCACGGATCGGACGGAGTCCGCCGGTGGCGTGATCCCCGTCAGGAAGTCCTCGTACGCTCGGCGCACACGTGAAGACGCCGAGGCAGAATCGCTCATACGTCCTCCGTCAATCGCCTCACCCGGTCCCATTGTGTCGCCCCGCCTGTGATGCGGCCGACACGACCTCGTGTTGTCAGACTAGCGCGCCGCCGGGATCGTCGAGGTCGACGCACGCGTGCGGGCGCTCTGTCACCTGCGGGAACGTCAGTCGAACCGCGCACCGAACTGTCCCGGGGTCATGCCAGTGACCGTGCGGAAATCGCGCACGAGGTGGGCCTCGTCGGCGTAACCGAGCTCGGCCGCGATCATCGCCAGGGTGGTCCCGGATCCGCGGAGCCGTTCGGCCGCCTCCTGCAGCCTGCGCCGCTGGATCAACCATTTGGGCGTCAGCCCCAGCCGACGCTGCGTGAGTCGTTGCAGACTGCGTTCGGTGAGGTGGAATCGGTCGCAGATCTGGGTCACCGACGTCACCGACGAATCGTTCTCGACGAACTCGACGATGGCGTTGACGAGCAGGCCGTCGTCGTCGACGGGCAGGCGGGGGCGGATCCACGCCTCGACGAGATCGGTGGCCTCGTGCTGGCGCGCGGAGTCGTCCGGGTCGTCGGCCATGACCGACCGGATGCCCGCGATGAGCGATGTCCCGACGTCGCCGGCCACCTCCGTGAGGTCGGCGTACCGATCGGTCCAGTCGGCGACCGGGCCGCCGGTGATCAGCGCACCGGCGGCCGGCGCGAGCATCGTCCCGATCGCCCATCCGCGACCGGTCAGCACCGTCTCCGACAGCCCGGTGTTGACCCCGTAGAAGCGGGCGTAGTCGTCGGTCACCACCACCAGACACACCGGATATTGCAGGACTCGCTGAGGCGCAGATCGGCCCGCAGGCACCGACCAGGTCGGCACCCAGTACCGCCTGACGAGGTCTGTGAGATCCGGCGACGGAGCCCAGCGCCCAATCGCGAACGACGTGTCGTCGGGGTCGACGAGGTGTGCGCGCTCCACGTCGTCGATGCGTGTCGCGGACTCACCTGATCTGTCGGATTTCATCAAGCCCCACTCCGGTCGTTCTCCGTACCTTTCCATCATGACCACTTCATCCGACATCACCCAGACACTCGCCACCGAGTACACGCGCCTCGCGACCGGCTTCGGCGACGTCCTCGACGAGATTCCGTCCGATCGGTGGGCGGCACCGTCGCCCTGCGACGGCTGGACGGCGCGCGACGTCGTCGGCCACGTCATCGAGACCCAGCGCGATTTCATCGCCCGACACGAGATCGACCTCGACGAGACCCCGGCCCTCGACGACCCGGCCGCCGCCTGGCGGACGCACCGAACCGCCGTCGCCGACCGCCTGGCCGATCCTGCCGTCGGGGCCAAGCCTTTCGACGGTCATTTCGGCCCGACGACCGTCGGCGAGACCCTGCTGCGCTTCTACGGATTCGACATGGTGGCCCACCGGTGGGATGTGGCCTCGGCCGCCGGCCGCGAGCTGCGCTTCACCGACGCCGAACTCGAGATGATGGAGACCGCGGCAGCGGGCTTCGGGCCCGCGCTCTACGGCGACGGGGTGTGCAAATCCGGTGTCGAGGCAGGCCCAGACGCCGATCGCCAGGCCCGCGTCCTCGCCATGCTCGGCCGTTCTGCCTGACAACGCGCCCGACCCCCGACACCGTCACGGAATCCATCCGTTGCGCCGGGGGTAGCGGGCGCGCAGAAAGCTGTAGAGGTAGGTGCTCACCAGCAGTACGCCCGCGGTGATCACCGTCGGCCACAGGTAGGCGTTGAGCAACGATCCCCGCACGGCCACCACCACCCATCCGATGGCCAGCAGCACCAGGGCGATCGTCGCGAGGATGCGGACCACCAGCACGAGCGTGGTGATCACCGCCCACACGGCTTCCCGACCCCGATCACCCATGGCGTCAGAGTAACCGCGTGGACGACCCGGCACCGGGCGATGCGGACGGGCACGACCGGTTTCTCGACGCGCGACCCGGCGGTGGCGGAGAATGGTGTCATGAAAACCGTTCTCAACGTGATCTGGCTGCTGCTGTGTGGTGTGTGGATGGCCATCGGCTACGTGGTGGCGGGGATCATCTGCTGCATCCTGATCATCACCATCCCGTTCGGGATCGCCTCGTTCCGGATGGCGAATTATGCGCTGTGGCCGTTCGGCCGAACTGTCGTACGCAAACCGACCGCCGGGGCGATGTCGCTGATCGGGAACATCATCTGGCTCATCGTGGCAGGGATCTGGCTGGCGATCGGCCATATCGCCACCGGAATCGCCATGTGCCTGACCATCATCGGTATCCCGCTGGGTATCGCGAGCTTCAAGATGGTGCCGGTCTCGCTGCTGCCGCTCGGCGCCAAGATCGTCTCCAAGGACGAGTATCTGCCCGCCGGCCCGCCACCGGCGCAACGCCCCGCCTACTGACGAGACGTCTCTCACACCTGCTGGGGTGGTTCGGCGTCCCTGTTCGACCCATCCGAACTGCTGATAGTTCCGAACACCGAGCATGAGTCTTTCACCGTCCCGGTCCATCGCGGTCATCGGTGGCGGCGTCTCCGGACTGGTCGCCGCCCACCTGCTGTCCAGGCAGAACCGGGTCACGTTGTTCGAGTCGGACGCGCGGCTGGGCGGACACGCCCACACTCACGACGTCACGATGCCCGACGGCGAGGTGCTCTCGGTCGACACCGGCTTCATCGTGCACAACGACCGCACCTATCCCACCCTCCTGCGGATCTTCGACGAACTCGGGGTGGCCACGCAGGAGACCGACATGTCGATGTCGGTGCGCTCGGAGATCACCGGACTCGAATACGCCGGCGCGCTCGGGGTGCGGGGCATCTTCCCCACCGCGCGCACGCTGACGCGCGGGCGCTATCTGACCATGCTGGGCGAGGTGATCCGCTTCCATCGGGCGGCGCGTCGGCTCCTCGACATCCCCGACTCCGACGAGCCGCTGCGCGAGTTCGTCGCCCGCGAAGGCTTCTCGGACTATTTCCTGGAGAACTTCCTCCTGCCCTTGGTCGCCGCGGTCTGGTCGTGCGACGACGAGGTCGCCGCCGAGTACCCGGCCCGCTACCTGTTCACCTTCCTCGACCATCACGGCATGCTGTCGGTGTTCGGATCGCCTGCCTGGCGAACGGTGGTGGGCGGTTCGGCTCGCTATGTGGAGAAGATCGCCGACGGCGTCGCCGGGCGTGGCGGGACGATCCGCACCGGGTCACCGGTCCGCTCGGTCACACCGGTCGACGGCGGCGTCGAGATCATCGCCGACGCCGTCGGGGCCGAACGATTCGACTCCGTCGTCATCGCCACCCACCCGCATCAGGCGCTGACCATGCTGACCGAACCGACCCGCGCACAGCAGCGCGCGCTCTCCGCGATCCGCTATTCCTCGAAACCGGCTGTGCTGCACACCGATACCTCACTCCTTCCGCGCGCTCGACGGGCCCGGGCATCGTGGAACTACCAGATCCGTGACGACGGTTCCGATGTCGCGGTGACCTATGACATGACACGACTGATGCGCCTCCCGACCACACAGCCCCGGATGCTCGTCACGCTCGGCCGAACCGACCTCGTGGACGAGACGTCGGTGATCGCCGAGATGGCCTACGAGCACCCCGTTTACACCACCGAATCCGTTGCCGCCCAGGCGCTGCTCCTCGACGCCGAGACAGATGTGATCCGCTTCGCCGGCGCCTATCATGGGTGGGGGTTCCACGAAGACGGCGCACTCTCCGGTGCCCGTGCCGCCGAGCGCCTCGGCGTGGCCTGGCAGACCTCCGCAACCCAGGTGACCGCATGACCAACGCATCGCACACCACCGCGCACCCCACTCGCCCCGCCTCGATCGCCTCCCTCGCCGACCGTGCGCAGTTTTTCGCCGATCGGGCCCAGAATCTCGCCCATCGTGCGCAGATCTTCGTCGATCGTGCGCAGATCTCCGTCGGACGGGCGATGGAAGACCGCCGTGCGCACAGTCGGCGCGAAACTGCGCACGGTCGGCGGGATTCCGTGCCCGATCGCGGGGTCGGCATCTCGTGTCCGACGCCGGCGGTGGTGGCCACCCGCATCTCGCACACCCGCACCACTCCGATCCGCCACGCGTTCGTCTACCGGAGCGCGTCGTGGCTGATCGACATCGATCACCTGCCAGCCCCGGCAAAGCCGTTGCGCCCCTTCGCCCGCTTCGATCCCGCCGATCACTTCCCCGAGACACCGACCGCGGGTCAGACCCTGCGTGGTCGGCTCACCGACCATCTGACCGCCGCAGGGGTCATCCCGCCCGCCGGTCAGGTCGTAGCCCTGCTCTCGCCACGGGTCGCCGGCTACGTGTTCAACCCGCTGAGCGTGTTCTGGTGCCACCACCCCGACGGGACCCCGGCATGCGTCGTCGCCGAGGTGCACAACACCTACGGGGAACGACACACCTACGTCGTCACACCCGACGACGACGGCCATGCCCAGGTGGACAAGGAGTTCTACGTATCGCCGTTCAACGATGTGAGCGGTACGTACCGGCTTCACATGCCCCCGCCGACGGCCGACGGCCGGATCGCGGTGTCGGTGACCCTGGAACGTGACGGCCACGATCCGTTCGTCGCCGCCCTGTCGGGTCGTGCCCGCCCGGCCCGGACCGACACAATTCTGGCGACCCAGCTCCGCACGCCACTCGCGCCGCTGGTCGTCGCCGCCCGCATCCGCTGGCACGGAATCCGGCTGTGGCTCGAGCACCTGCCGGTGATCCGCCGTCCCGACCACCCCCACGCCACCACCATCTCCACCGCCTCCGGCCGGAAGGAACGACGATGAACGCCCCGATTCGCAACTTCCCCAACGACTTCCCACCCGACGAGGCGGCCCGTTGGCCCGACATCGCCCGCGTTCCCGACGGGCCGACCGTCGCCCTGCGGAGCTCGGCCGCGGCATGGCTGTTCCGTCACGCCTCGCGGCGCGTGGACGTCCGCGTCGAATACCCCGACGGCGAGTTGTCGGGACTGCGGAGCTCCGGCGTCCAGCCCCGGATGATCATCAGGCGCCCGGAGGCCTTCGCCCGTCGCGTCGGCGCCGACGGTCTCATCGGATTCGGCGAGGCCTTCATGGCCGGGGACTGGACCACCGACGACCTCGTCGGCGTCCTCACACCGTTCGCCGCCCGGATGGCACATCTCATCCCGCGACCACTTCAGATCCTGCGATCCGCGGTTTTGCCGAGCCAACCGCGTTCCGAAGAGAACACGGCCACCAACACGCGCTCCAACATCGCGCGGCACTACGACCTCTCCAATGACCTGTTCGCCACCTTCCTCGACGACACGATGACCTACTCGAGCGCACTGTTCGACGGTCTGACCCCGGGCACCAGGCCGCCCTGGTCGGACCTCGCCGACGGGCAGCGACGCAAGATCGACCGGCTGCTCGACCTCGCCGGTGTCGGCCCGGGTAGTCGTGTCCTCGAGATCGGGACGGGCTGGGGTGAACTGTGCCTGCGTGCCGCGGCCCGTGGCGCCGTCGTCCGTTCGGTTACGTTGTCCGTGGAGCAGCAACAGCTGGCCCGGCAGCGGGTGGCCGACGCAGGCTTCGCCGACCGCGTCACCGTCGATCTCCTCGACTACCGGCAGGTCGACGGCGAGTTCGACGCGGTGGTCTCGGTGGAGATGATCGAAGCGGTCGGCGAGAAGTACTGGCCGGTGTACTTCCAGACCCTCGACCGGGTCCTGGCCCCCGGCGGCCGCGTGGCGATCCAGGCGATCACCATGCCGCACGACCGGATGTCGGCCTCGCGCAACACCTACACCTGGGTGCACAAGTACATCTTCCCGGGCGGACAGCTGCCGTCGCTGCGCGCTCTCGATTCGGTGACACGGCGCCACACCGACCTCCGGCTGGTCGACGTCCGCGCCATGGGCGACCACTATGCCGAGACGTTGCGGCTGTGGCGCGAACGGTTCGTCGGCCGGCACGACGACGTCGCGGAGCTCGGTTTCGACAACACGTTCACGCGGATGTGGGAGTTCTATCTCGCCTACTCCGAGGCCGGCTTCCGATCCGGCTATCTGGATGTTCACCAGCTGGTGTTCGCCCGCGATCGCGAGCAGCGGGACAGGCGATGATCTCCGGACTGCACGGCTGGGCCGCCTTCGGTGTGATCACCGGCGCTTCCCTGATCCTGCTCGCCGTCCTGCACGGGGTGACGATGGCGATCGGTCATCGCATCGGTCGTTACAACGTCGTCGACGTCGCGTGGGGGCTCGGATTCGTCGGGATCGCCGTGCTGTCGCTGATCCTGGGCCCCGGCGACCTCGGCCGCCGATGGTTGCTGGCGGTGCTGGTGACCGTGTGGGGTTCACGACTGACCTGGCACATGTACGTGAAGTCCGCAGGCAAAGGCGAGGATCCGCGCTACACCGAGTTGCTGTCGCGCTCCGGCGGCGACGGGCTCGGCGTGGTGGCCCGCAAGATCTTTGCCACCCAGGGCATCTCCCAGTGGTTCGTCTCCCTCCCGATCCAGGTGTCGGCAGTGGTCGGAGGCACCGAGGGGATCTGGATCGTCGTGCTGGTCGTCGGAAGCGGGTTGTGGGTGCTCGGCGTGGCCTTCGAGACCGTCGGCGATGCCCAGCTGCGCCGGTTCAAGGCCGACCCCGCCAACAAGGGCGAGATCATGGACCGTGGGCTCTGGTCGTGGACCCGGCACCCCAACTACTTCGGCGACGCCGCCGTGTGGTGGGGCCTGTGGCTCGTCGCGGCGAGCGCGTGGCCGGGAGTGCTGACCGTGCTCTCACCCGTCGCCATGACCTACTTCCTCGTGTACGCCACCGGGGCACGACTACTGGAGGAATCGATGAGCCGCCGGCCCGGTTACGCCGCCTACCAGGAGCGGACGTCCTACTTCCTGCCCCGACCACCTCGGCGGACAGTGCCATGACACCGCTCCAATCGTTGAGGCCCCGGCACCGTCCGGATAGGCTGATCGACGATGACTACGGAGCACTCGCGGTGACTGCTGATCCCGCATCCGACGTCGCCGCGCTGCCCGCGCTGCTCGACAGGATCGGATCGGGGGATGCCGATGCGTTCGCCCGGTTCTATGACCTCACCTGCGACCGCGTGTACGGCATGGTCCTGCGCGTGCTGCGCGACCCCGGTTACAGCGAAGAGACCACGCAGGAGGTCTTCCTGCAGGTGTGGCGGTCGGCGCGATCCTTCGATCCCCAGGCCGGTTCGGCACTTTCCTGGCTGATCACGCTGGCTCATCGCCGGGCCGTCGACCGCGTACGCTCCGAATCCGCGGCCACCCGCCGCGATGTCGCATACGGCCTCGAGGACACCCGCGCGAGTTTCGACCAGGTCGTCGACGCCGTGGCCACCCGGGAGACCACACGCGAGGTGGTCGGCTGTCTGGAGACCCTGACCGACGTCCAGCGTCAATCGGTGGATCTCGCTTACTACCACGGTCTGTCGTATCGCGAGGTCGCCGAGCGCCTCACCGTCGCGCTCCCGACCGTGAAGTCGAGGATCCGAGACGGTATGAAACGGCTGCGCCGGTGTCTGGGGGATCGCGATGCCTGACGACGAGCTCCTCGACCTCGCGCCCGTGGTGGGCCTGAATGCCGTGCACGGCGCCGAACTCGATGAGGTGACCCGGGAGGCCGACAGCGCATCCCCGATGATCCGCGACGAATTCCACCGGCAGGTCCAGGCCACGCGCGAGGCGATGGCCAGGGTGAGTGAGGCGACCGCGGTGTCTCCCCCGGAGACGCTGCGCGAGCGCGTCCTGGCGGCTGCCCGTGCCGAGGCCACTTCCGCGCAATCGGGCCCGTCCCCCGACGACCAGACCCCCGCGGCCGCGACGGTCACCCCATTGCACAATCGACGACGCCGCGCCGCCTACCTCGCAGCCGCAGCAATCGTGGCGATCGCGGTCGGAGCGATCGGCTGGGTCATCGGCGCAACGTCTGACACCGAACCCACCCGACCCCCGACGGCCGAGCAGGTGTTCGCCGCGACGGACGTCCGCACCTCGTCGGGCGACGTCGCGACCGGTCGCGCCACCGTCACGTACTCCCCGTCCGAGGACGCCGGGGTCCTGGTGATGAACGATGTGCCCCCACCCCAGCCGGGCACCGTCTACCAGATGTGGCTGGTCGGCCCCGACGGCCGGACGTCGGCCGGCACGATGACCGACAAGGACGTCGCACCGTCCACCACCGCGGTTCTCAAGGACCTCGGCGACGCAACCACATTGGCGTTCAGCGTCGAGCCGCCCGGTGGTTCACAGCAGCCGACCGGCCCCTTCGTCGCGGAGCTCCCGCTGAGCTGACCCTTGCCCCCCAGGGCGAAGCGACTCGTCACGGCAACTTCGCCCGGATGGCATCGATGGTGTCCGCCTCTGCGGCCGTCTTGTCGGGCCGGTAGCGCACGACGCGCGCGAATCTCAACGCCACTCCACCGGGATAGCGCGAACTGCGTTGCACGCCATCGAGTTCGATCTCGACGACGATTTCCGGACGCAGATACACCGTGTAGGAGTCACGACGCGTCTCGTGGCGCGGGAACTCGTCGGTCTGCCATTGCAGCAGCGCATCGGTGAGACCTTTGAAGGTCTTGCCCACCATGACCGGCGGGCCGCCGTCGGGATCACGCGCCCCGAGATGCAAATTGGAGAGGAAGCCCGTGCGTCGTCCGGAACCCCATTCGGCGGCGAGCACCACGAGATCGAAGGTGTGCACGGGTTTGACCTTCTGCCAACCCTTTCCGCGCCGACCGGCCGCATACGGACCCGCCAGCGACTTCACCATCACACCCTCGTGACCGGCGGCGAGTGCCGCGTCGAAGTGCTGTTGCGCCTGCGCGACACTCGGATCGGTCACCGACGGGATCCGCAGCCCCGGCGCGACCGACGTCAGCGCCGCCAGCCGGTCACGCAGCGGTCGGTCGATGAGGTCGACCCCGTCGAGGTGCAGACAGTCGAAGAAGAACGGGCGCAGCACCCCGGCCGGATCGTCGCCGAGATCACCCGCCGAACCGAACCTGCTCATGGTGTCCTGGAAAGGCCGCGGCCGACCGTCGGCGTCGAGCGTCAGCGTCTCACCGTCGAGGATCACTGTCTCGCAGGGTAATTCGCGGACGACGGCGACCAGATCGGGTACCGCCTCGGTGATGTCGCGCAGGGTGCGGGTGTACACCGAGACCTCGCCGCCACGACGATGGACCTGGATACGCGCGCCGTCGAGCTTGAAGTCGACCACCAGGTCCGGACCGAGCGATGTCACCGCGTCGGCGAGCGAATCAGCGGGGGTGGCGAGCATCGGGGCCACCGCGCGACCCACCTGCAGGCCGACGTCGGACAGCGCCTGCGCGCCGCCATGGACAGCGAGCGCAGCGGTCTCCGAGAGCGAGCCGGTGAGCATGTGGGCACGACGGACCAGGTCGAGCGACTGCCCGGACGCCGACGCGATCGCGTCCACCATCACCCCGGCCAGCGCCCCCTGCCGGAGTTCACCGGTCATCAACCTGCGGAGCAGATCTTGTTCGGATTCGGTTGCCGAGCCGAACAATTCGTCCAATAATGCGCGCCGACGGGCGACCGATCCCGGTCCGGTGGCGGTGGACAGGCGCGTGAGCAGGTCGTCCACACCGGCCACGGTGAGCGTCGGATCGGTCGCCGGCGGGAGTTCCAACGCGACCAGCGAGCGCCATCCGACACCGAGGCGCCCCTGCGGGATCGCCCCCGACAGCCATGCGACGACGGTGGGGATCTCGTCGGCCGAAGCGTCCCCGAGGAGCGCGCCGAGCTCTTCGGTCTTCTTCTTACGAGACCGGGTGGCGGTGACGGCGCTCGACGCCTCGACGACACGGGACAGCTTCATCGGCGATGACGTTACCCGCACAGATGACACCACAGCGGGCGTCCGCGACGAATGACGTCACGAAGGCCCGCTGTGGTGTCGGTTGTGTCGCGCTCGGATGAACAGATCGGGCTGAAGAGCAGTGCCGGTCAGCTTCCCCGCTTGATCCACTCCTCGAGATGCGGCGATTCCGCGCCGACGGTGGTGCCGTCACCGTGCCCGGTGTGGACCTTCGTCTCGGGATCGAGCGTGAAGATCTTCTCCTGGATGGATGCGATGATCGTCGGGAAACTCGAGTAGCTCCGCCCCGTCGCGCCAGGTCCGCCCTGGAACAGGGTGTCACCGGAGAACAGCACGCCGGCCTCCGGCGCGTAGATCACCGACGAGCCCGGTGAGTGTCCCGGTGTGTTGATCACCGTCAGCGACGTGCCGGCCACCTCGATCTGTTGACCGTCCTCGAGATCCTGATGCGCCACGTCCGGGTGCGTCTCGTTCCACAGCATGTCGTCGCCCGGATGCAGCAGGATCGGCGCGCCCGTCTCCTTCGAGAGTTCGGGCGCGACGGTGATGTGGTCGTTGTGGCCGTGGGTGAGCACGATCGCCTTCACGGTTCGGTCACCGACCGTCTCGAGGATCGGCGCGGCACTGTGCGCGGCGTCGATGATGATCACCTCGTCGTCGTTGCCGACCACCCAGATGTTGTTGTCGACGTCCCAGGTGCCGCCGTCGAGCGAAAACGTACCCGAGGTCACGACATTGTCGATGCGCAAGTCACTCATGCCTTCAACTCCACCACCGATCGCAACACCTTGCCCGCCTCCATCGCCGAGAACGCGGCCTCCACATCGCCAAGGCCGACACGCTCGGTGACGAATTTGTCGAGCGGCAACCGGCCCTGCTCGTAGAGATCGATGAGCATCGGGAAGTCACGTTCGGGCAGGCAGTCGCCATACCACGACGACTTCAATGCTCCACCGCGGGAGAAGAAGTCGATCAACGGCATCTCGAGCGTCATCTCCGGTGTCGGCACCCCGACCAGCACCACGGTGCCCGCCAGGTCGCGAGCGTAGAACGCCTGCTTGTAGGTCTCCGGGCGACCGACCGCGTCGACGACCAGATCCACACCGTTGCCATCGGTCAGATCTTGCACCGCGGCGATCACGTCATCGACCTCGGCACCGTTGATGGTGTGGGTCGCGCCGAGGCCCTCGGCCCACTCCAGCTTGGCCGGATCCCGGTCGATCGCGATGATGGTCGTGGCCCCGGCCAGCCGTGCACCCGCGATCGCCGCGTCACCCACACCGCCGCAACCGATCACGGCGACCGAGTCGCCACGGCCGACGTTGCCGGTGTTCATCGCCGCGCCCAGGCCTGCCATCACGCCGCATCCGAGCAGCCCGGCGACGGCGGGGTCGGTCTCGGGATTGACCTTGGTGCACTGCAATTCGTGGATCAGGGTCTTGTCGGCGAACGCTCCGATTCCCAGCGCCGGCGTCAGTTCGGTGCCGTCGGTCAACGTCATCGGAACACTCGCGTTGAAGGTGTCGAAGCAGTACCACGGCCGACCGCGCTTACAGGCGCGACACTGACCGCACACCGCACGCCAGTTGAGCACCACGAAATCTCCGACCTCCACGTGCGTGACGTCGGAGCCGACCGACTCCACCACACCCGCGGCCTCGTGGCCGAGCAAGAAGGGGTACTCGTCGTTGATGCCACCCTGCTTGTAGGCAAGGTCGGTGTGGCACACCCCGCACGCCTTGATCGCCACCACCACATCCCGCGCGCCCGGATCCGGGATCACCACGTCGACCAGTTCGGTCGGCGCTCCCTTGCTGCGTGAGATGACTCCCTTGACGGTCTGCGACATGCGCTGCTTTCCTTCCGCGACTGCGTTCTCGATGTGATCGGAACGTCGGCATCAGCCTAACGACGAGGCAACATCACGTCCACCCAGAGTGGACGGCGTTTATCTACATGATTGAGCTCGTCGCCGTTCCGATTCCCTCGCATGCAGCCTAGACAAGTGTCCAGGCGATGCGCCACATGTCAGTTGAGCGCATCGAGGAGCTGCGCCTTGGTCATCGACGAATAGCCCTTGACGCCCTTCTCCTTGGCCTGGGTGCGCAACTCCGCGACGGTCGGACCGCTCCGACGTGCTCGCGGCGTCGGGTGCGTGGAGGCCTTGGCCGCCGGCGCCGCTTTGGCGGCCGCCGATTTGGCAGGGGCGGTCTTCGGCGCGGGTTTCGCCGGGGTCGACGGCTTGGTCACCGCCTCCGGCACCACGGCGGGCCGCGGGGCCGGTTTTTCCGTGACGGCAGGCTTCGCGGACCCGCGCTGGCCGATCAACCTCAAGACCTCGCTGCGCAGCGACGCGACATCGCTGTCGGCTTTCTTCAGCCGCTTCTTGGCTTCCTTCTCCACGCGGGACAGTTCCTGCTGCAGCCTCTCGACCTCTTTCTCGAGGCGCCCGATCAACTTCTGCTTCTTGCCCATGTGTCGTCCCTCTCCGCTCCGGCTGTCTTCCAACCCTAGAACGAAACCGGCACTTCGGGCGTCAACCTGGCCTTTCGATATCGATTCTCAGCAGAGCGCATGTGCCGGGCGCGAACGGTGGCGTTGCCTGCCTGATTCGCCAATTTTCCACCCCACCGGGGTAGCCTCGAAAGCAGGCCCTCGGTTGAGAACACAGACGAGACCATGATTTCGAAGCTCTGTTTCGATCATCAGAGGAGGCAGCCATGCCAGAACGCGACCCCGGACCTTCTGTCAAGGACGACGAGCTGTACGAGGAGCTGCGCGACGAAGGCAACTCCAAGGAGAAGTCCGCCCGGATCGCGAACGCCGCCGCCAACGAATCCCGCTCATCGGTCGGCGAGAAGGGTGGCGCGTCCGGCTCATACGAGGACTGGACCGTCAACGAATTACGCGACCGTGCAAAAGAACTCGATCTCACAGGTTATTCGGACCTGAACAAGGACGAGCTCATCGAGGCGTTGCGGAACCACTGAATCCGTTGACCGCGGGCGGCGTTCGTCAGCCAGGCAGCAGGCCTGCCCGTCGAGCGATGACGACCGCCTCCAGTCGCGTCGACGCACCGAGTTTGCGCATCGCGTCCTTCATGTAGCCCTTGGCGGTCTGCACACCGACGCCGATGGTCTCGGCGATACGGGCGTTGCTGTAGCCGAGCGCCGCCAACGACAACACGTCCTGCTCCCGGCGTGTGAGCGTGGCTCCCGGACCGGCCGTCGAGTCGATCAGCGACTCGGTGATCAGGTCGAGTTCTCGCGTGAACGCCGGGTCGTCGACGTTCTGTGCCAGCATCCGCAGCCGGGCGTATGCGTCGGTGATCCGGTCGCGCAGCGCACTCACCTCCGGGACCGCCGCCGACGACTCCACGGCGGCACGGGCCGCGACGATCTGCTGTTCGAGTGCACGCGCCTCCATGGCCAGCACGTCGAGAGTGCGGTTTCCGATCGGGTCGTCGGTGTGCAGCGCGCCGTACAGAACCGCAACGGGGGTGCGGTCGACGATCACAGGTGCCGCGGCCATCGCACGGAGTCCCTCGGTCGCGATGATCGTGTTGTAGCGATGGGTGATGTTCGGGGTGCGCAGATAGTCGTCGACGGCGACCGGGCGGCTCACGCTGACGACCTTGCCGCCGAGACCGTGCCCGACGTCCACCGACACTCCGGCCAACGCGCCGATGGTGTTCCCGACGAAGTGCTCGAGGCGCACACTCCGTTGCCGTGTGCCGACCGCCGGTTTGACCATTCCGGCAAACGCGAGTGACACCCCACTTGTCCGGCGGACGCGGCGCAGCGCATCTGTGACCAGCGTCGATTCGCTCATCGCAGCCTCCAGGCGTCTCGGCGTCGACCGACCATCTCGGCGCGACCCCTCTTCGGGGGGTGTTCGGAATGCACCTCCACCGGGGACAATGTGACCCAGCTTACCCGTGGGCCGGATCCGATCCGACCCGCTCGTTCCGCCCCCGGCACCGACAGAGGTTCACCATGACGCAGACCGCTCCCACCCCCGCCGACCACGCCTCGGTCACCGCGACCATCGACGCATGGCTCACCACCTTCGGCGCCGACGACGCAAACGCCGCCGAACTGCTGGTGGATCGCCACGATCGGGCCGCCGTCGCCTTCACCACCATCGAGGTCGACGGCGATGATCTGGTCACCGTCGACCTCACCTACGGCGAACTCGCCGATTCGTCCAAGCGATTCGCCACCGCGCTCGCCGAGGCGGGCATCGGTCGTGGCGACACCGTCGGCGTCCTGATGGGCAAGCGCGCCGAACTCGTCGTCGCACTGCTCGCCATCGCGCGACTGGGCGCCGTCTACATCCCGCTGTTCACCGCCTTTGCGCCGCCGGCCATCGAGATGCGTCTGACGGCCGGTAAGGCACGCGTGGTGATCACCGAGCCGAGTCAGGCCTCCAAGCTCGACGGCGTGGACGGCATCACCACGATCGTCGCCGGTGAGCAGTTCGACGATCTCGTCTCAACCAGCGCGCCCATCGCCGAGTCGGTGGCCGTCGGCGGCGACGACGCGCTCATCTTGCTGTTCACCAGCGGAACCACCGGCGCACCCAAGGGCGTCCCAGTGTCGGTACGCGCGCTCGCGTCGTTCGCCTGCTACATGCACTACGGCCTCGACGTCGCCGCGGACGACGTGTTCTGGAACGCCGCCGATCCCGGCTGGGCGTATGGGCTCTACTACGGCGTGCTCGGCCCGCTGTCGCTCGGTCGCCGGAATCTGTTGCTGCACGCCGGCTTCTCCCCCGAACTGACCGCGCGCATCATCCGGGAACTGGGTGTCACGAACTTCGCCGCCGCTCCGACGGTGTACCGGTCGCTGTCGAAGGACCCGTCGTTCACCGGCTTCACCCTGCGGCGCGCGTCGTCGGCGGGTGAACCGCTGACCCCCGATGTGATCGAGTGGGCGAAAACCGCTCTGAACACCGAGGTGCGTGATCACTACGGGCAGACCGAACATGGCATGTTCATCAACAATCACTGGCACCCCGACGTCGCCGAGCCGCTCGTCCCCGGCTCGATGGGCAAGCCCATGCCGGGCTTCGCGGCAGGCATCGTCGACGGCCAGATCGCCATCGACGTGGCGCAGAGTCCACTGATGTGGTTCACCGGCTACCTCGACGCGCCGGACAAGACCGCCGCGCGTTTCACCGACGACAAGAAGTGGTACCTCACCGGTGACACCGGCCGGATGGACGAGAACGGTCGCTATTTCTTCACCGCCCGCGACGACGACGTGATCATCATGGCGGGCTACCGGATCGGCCCCTTCGACGTGGAGAGTGTGCTGATCACGCATCCCTCGGTGCTGGACGTCGCCGTCGTCGGGCGGCCCGATGAACTGCGCGGCGAGGTCCTCGAGGCCTTCGTGGTACTGGCGGAAGGAGTCTCCGGGACCGACGACCTGGAGAAGGAACTGCAGCAGCTCGTGAAGACCGGATTCGCGGCGCACGCCTATCCGCGGACCGTGCACTTCGTCGATGCCCTCCCCAAGACGCCGAGCGGCAAGATCCAGCGCTTCATCCTGCGCAAGCAGGAGTGAACCAGCACCCTTCCCGCCGATCGAGTAGCCCCCGAGCGAAGCGAGGGCGCGTATCGAGATCCCGCCGACCGTGGTTTCGGACCTACCCGTGAACATCGCGGACCAAACCTGTCCGCAATCGGCCATAACGTTGTCTTCAGCACCACACCGCAAGCACCGACAACGAGAGGCACCATCATGGCCGGCACCTACACCCCCGTCGCACTCCCGTTCACCGTCGCCGGTGAGAAAGAAGATCTGCTCACTCTGCTCGCCGATCAGCGGGCGCTCTTCAAGGTCACCGTCCGGGGCATCACCGAGGAGCAGGCCCGCAAGCGGACCACGGTGAGCGACCTGACCCTCGGCGGGCTGGTCAAGCACCTCGCGCTGGGCGAGCAGAACACTCTCGAGGAGCTGCGCGAACGCGACGAGACAGCCGAGTTCGACATGACCGAGGCCGAGCACGCCTACGATCTCACCGACGGCGAGACGCTCGCCGGCTGGCTCGACGAATACGACCGTGCGGCAGCCGAACTCGACGAATATGTCGCGGAAGTCGGCAGCCTCGACGAGCTGATTCCGCAGCCGACCGCACCCTGGCAGCCCGAGCGTGAGTGGTGGACGATCCGGAAGATGATGCTGCACAAGCTCCGCGAGACCGCGCATCACTCGGGTCACGCCGACATCATCCGCGAGGCCCTGGACGGGCAGTCGACGATGGGCGCCCTGTTCACCATGCCCGACGCGTAGACCGCTGAGGGACTAACGCGGCACGATGGCGTTGCCGAGAGCGACCTGCGCCTGCACGCGGGCGTCGTCGAGCGTCATCGCGCCGCGTTCGACGAGACCGACCGCACCGATCACCAGCATCGCGAGTTGTCCGGACGCGAACACCGGGTCGAGTCGCCCGTCGATCTCCCCCTGCTGCTGAGCTCGTCGGATCGCCCGGACCACCGGCGCTGTCGCCCTGGCCTCCGCTTCGAAGAGGCCGGGGTCCGTGCGTCGATACATCAGGATGAACCGGTAGCGCTCACCGATGGTGATGGCGTCGTCGAGGTACGCGCGCAGAGCCGGGACGACCGGCCCCTCGGCGGGCAGCTGCGACGACAACGCGGCCGTGTCGGCCAGCACCGCCTCGTGCAGCGCGGTGAGCAACTGTTCGCGATTCGTGAAATGCCGGTAGAGGGTGGCGCGATTGACGCCTGCCGCCTGCGCGATCTGTTGCATCGACGCATTCGGCGACTGACCCAGTAGCGCGATCGCCGCGGCGACGATCGCGGTGCGATTGCGTTCGACGTCCGCCCGTACTTGCGCAGCGACAGTCACCGGAATAGCGTACATGCAACACCGATGTCGCATTTCGTGCCGACAAGGGTGGCAGTCCAATCGCTTTCCTGCAGGGGTCGGGGCCGCATGACAGCAACGCAGCGCACCACGAGCCGAGCCGATTCGGACCTCGAGGATCCGGTGATCGTCGTCGGGGGTGGGCTGGCCGGACTCGCCACCGCGGTGTGGCTGGCGCGCGACGGCGTGCCGGTGGCCCTGGTCGAGAAGCGTGGCCGACTGGGTGGCCGCACCATGTCGTTCGAGCTACCGGGCGACGACCAACTCGTCGACAACGGACCACATCTCTTCGCCGGCTTCTACGATGCCCTGCTGTCCTACGTGGACACCGTGGGCACTCGCGACGAGTTGCTCTGGGATATACCACCGTTCGCAATTCGAACGGGTCCCGATCGGCTGCACGGATTCGACGGCGGGCCCTCGTGGCTACCGCTGCCGTTGAGCCGCGCCCTCGGCGCGTTCTGGATGGCGCGGCTCCCCATACCGATGCTCGACCGACCTGCGGCACTGCTCGCCCTGTTCCGCATCGCCCGTGCGGCCGCGTCACCGTCGCCGGACCTCGACCACCTGACCGCCGCCGCGTGGTTGCGGAATATCGGCGCACCGCGGTCGCTGCGGAAAATACAACTGGATCAGCTCGTGATCGGTCTGCTCAACGAGAAGCCCGACCGGGTGTCGGCGTTCACCTTCGTCCAGACGTTGCATGTCGGTCTCGAGCGCGCTCTCGCGGGCAACCCACGCAGCATGGACGCGATCTGGCCGCGGGTCTCCCTCTATGACCTCTTCGTCGCGCCCGCCGTCGAGTATCTACTGGACCGCGACGCGACCATCATCACCGGCAAGGCCGCCATCGACGTCGAGCTCGCCGACGACGGTGTCACGGCCGTGCAGCTCACCGACGGCCGCGTCCTTTCCGCATCCGCGGTGGTGCTGGCCATTCCGCCCTGGGCACTCACCACCATCCTCGACCGAAGCGCACTCGGCTCGCTCGAGCATTTCAGCCAGGTCCGCAAGATCGAGGCGGCACCGATCTCGTCGGTGTACGTCTGGCTCGATCGTCCACTGGGCAACCGGCGCCTGGCCGAGAACCTCCGCGACTGCACCATCGAGTGGGTCTTCGACGTCGGGCAGATGCAGGGGCGCGCCGACCATTGCTACGCCCTCGCGGTCAGCGCTTCCCGCGACGTGTTGCACACACCGCACGACGAGTTCGTCGACATCGCCCTGGATGCACTCCGCACGAACTATCCGGCCTTCGCCGAGGCCGAGGTCCTGCGCGCACAGGTCATTCACCAGCCGCAAGCCACATTCTCCGCACAACCGGGCTTCGAAGAACTACGGTTACCTTCACGGACCCCCGTCGACGGGCTGTTCCTCGCCGGCGACTGGACCGACACCGGTCTGCCGTCGACGATGGAGGCTGCGGTCGACAGTGCACAACGGGCGGTCGCGGATGTGCTTGCCCACGTTCGTGATCGACACGGTCCGTGATCGTTCCGCGGTGAATGCGGAACTCGACGAGGAGGTCCCGGTGAACGAGCCCGACACAACCAGCATCGGATCGGGCGCCGACGGCGCCGAGCTCCACGACGTCATCATCATCGGCGCAGGACTCTCCGGCATCGATGCCGCCTACCGGTTGACCGAGTCGGACCCCACCACCCGCTACCTGGTCCTGGAGCGACGCGAGCACATCGGCGGCACCTGGGACCTGTTCCGCTATCCCGGCATACGCTCGGACAGCGACATCTTCACCCTGAGCTTCCCCTTCGAGCCGTGGCGTCGACCAGAAGCCCTCGCCCAGGGCGCAGACATCCGTGACTATGTCACAGCGACGGCGGCCAGGCACGGAATAACCGAACACATTCGGTTCGGACACCACGTCCGCTCTGCCGACTGGGACTCGAGCACCGACACCTGGACGATCGCCACCTCGGCGGACGGCACCGAACAGACTTACCGATGCCGGTTCGTCTACTTCGCCACCGGGTATTACGACTACGACGATCCCTACCGACCGCGGTTCGCCGGGCTCGACGACTTCGCTGGCACGGTCGTGCATCCGCAGCACTGGCCGGAAGACCTGGACCACTCCGGCAAACGGATCGTCGTGATCGGGAGCGGCGCGACCGCGGTGAGCCTCATCCCGTCGCTGGCACGCACCGCCGAGCACGTCACGATGCTGCAGCGGTCGCCGTCGTATATCGCTTCGATGTCACAGCAGCAGCGAATCAATCCGCTGATCCGGAAGCTCTTGCCCGCCAAGGCTGCCCACAAGGTGATCCGCGCCCGCTACGCGGCGCAGACCGCCGCCATGGTGCACGGGATGCACCGGTTCCCGAAGGTCGGGCGTAAGCTCCTGCGTTCGGGCGTCGCCAAGGAACTCCCCGACAATTACCCGGTCGATGTGCATTTCAATCCCCGCTACGATCCCTGGGATCAGCGCATGTGCATGGTGCCCGACGGCGATCTGTTCGCCGAGATCACCACCGGCCGGGTGGAGATGGTGACCGATCAGATCGATCGGTTCGACGCGGGCGGCGTCACCTTGCAGTCGGGGCGACACCTCGATGCCGATCTCGTCGTGACTGCCACCGGTCTGCAACTGCTGGCGTTCGGCGGCATCCGGATTCGTGTCGACGACGCCGAGATCAAGCCGCACGATCGCTTCGTCTTCAAGAGCCATCTATTGGAGGACGTCCCCAATCTCGCATGGTCGGTCGGTTACACCAACGCATCCTGGACTCTGCGCGCGGACATGACAGCGCGAGCGGTGGCGAAGCTGTTGCGCTACATGAACTCCCATGGCTACACCCATGCCTACCCGCATCTGGGATCGGAATCGATGGGGTCCAAGCCGTTGTGGGATCTCAAGGCCGGTTACGTGGAGCGCTCACCAGACGCCCTGCCGAAGTCGGGCACCAGAGGGCACTGGGCGGTGCGCCACAACTACTACCGTGACGCGATCGACCATCGCCTCGACGATGTCGAGGACTCGATGGTGTTCGGCCGGGCACCTGCGCCTGCCTGACTCACCCCTCGATCCGGAACACCCGGCTGTGCCAGCCCGTGGCGCCGTCGGGGATCGGTGCCACCCGCTGTTCGGGTTGGGTACCGCCGGCCGCGTCGGTCGCGCGGCAGTGCAGAGTGTGCTGCCCCGGAGTCGCATCCCACTCCCAGGTCCACTGGCGCCAGGTGTCGACGGAGTACTCGGTCGCAAGCGTGGCGGGCTGCCATGGACCGTCGTCAACGCGCACCTCCACGCCACGCACGCCGCGATGTTGCGCCCATGCGGTGCCGGCCACCACCACCCGCCCGGCGGGTTGTTTTCGACAGTGGTGCAGGACGGTCGATGCGCGACGCGGTCTTGATCGGCGCCCGCACCCCCCAGCCACGCTTTGTCCAATAGGCCTGTGCGCGATCGAATCTGGTGATCTCCCAATCGACGACCCACTTGCATGCCGACACGAACCCGTAGAGTCCGGGAATCACCTGCCGGACCGGATAGCCGTGTTCGATTGGTAACGGGTCGCCGTTCATGCCGATCGCCAGCAACGCGTCCCGGCCGTCCGTGATCGCCTGCAGCGGCGTACCGGACGTCCACCCGTCGATGCTGGTGGACAGGAGCATGTCGGCGCCGGATTGCACACCAGCGCGATCGAGGATGTCGCGCATCGGGAAGCCGAGCCATCGCGCGTTTCCCGCGAGATCGCCGCCGACCTCGTTGGACACGCAGGTCAGTGTGATGATGCGCTCCATCGTCGGCATCGACATCAAGTCGTCCCACGAGAGCGTGATCTCTCGATCGACCATCCCGTGGATCCGCAATCGCCAGTCACGGGTGCTCAGCTGGGGGACCTGCAGGGCGGTGTCGATCCGGTAGAACGTCCCGTTTCCCGTGACAAACGGGGTCACGCCATCGACGGCCACCTCGGTGCCCGGCGGGATCGGGGCGGCCACCGATGAAACCTTCGGCAGGACCTGGCGCATCCGCTCCGCGATCACGCCGCCCGTGCGTGCCACGTGTCGAGCGACCAGGACCGAAGCGGCCGAGGCCACTGCGAGCACCCCGACCGCACCGGCGAACTGTCGGCGCGACCATCCCGCCCTGTCGGGGCGCTGATCAGGACCGCCCGCAGAATCGGCGGAACCGCCCGAACGGGGCCGCGCACCGCGGCACAGCACCACGAGCACGAGACCCGACACCAGTCCCGAGACAAGCGGCGGCAAAACGTACGACGGCTCGAAGGTCGGGCGGGTCACCGCAGCCAGCACACCGAAGGCCGCGAACAGCACGACCACCACGAGACCCAGCGGGGGGCGACGTACCTGCAGGAATCCGGCCACCACCGCGAGCAGGGCGATCACCGCCACCATGCCGAGCATCAGCGCCTGCTTGTCGTTGGTGCCGAAGGTCTGGATGGCGAATTCCCGCGCGAAGGCGGGCGAGTGGTCGACCATGAACGCGGCCACGGCCTGATATGGCGATGAGAACGGGGACACCGCCAGCGCGACGAGTTCGCCAGACGCCACACCACAGCCGACGGCGACGAGCCCGGATATGCCCCCACGCACATACTTTTCGGTACTGGCGCGCATGAGCATCCTCCTCGCACAACAAGTCTCTCGGGACTTGTTGTTCATCAATAGTCACCACCTATTCGGTGGAGTCGGATGCACGGATTGGTCGCGGCGCTCGGCGGCGGCAGCCAGGCTTGGGAGGCAATCGCAAAACTCACACCCATCCGGAATCATGTCGCCAGCGAATGACTCGATGAGACCTGCCGGGCGGTGGGTCCACCATCGACAGATTGGATCAATCATGGCGATCAAAGGAATGCAGCGCGCGGTGATGGCGGCCTCGGGTGCCGTTCTGGCAATAGGGCTGGTCGCGGGATGCTCGTCGGATGACAGTTCCACGACATCTGACTCGACCGCATCCAGCATGGCACCGATGAGTGGTATGGCCGGCGAAAGCGCTTCCGCCGCACCGGCAGCGATGGTCGGCTCCGGTTGTGCCGCCTACGCGCAACAGAATCCGACGGGCCCCGCCTCGGTCGACGGCATGGCGATGGCTCCCGTCGCCACGGCAGCGGCAGCAAACCCGATGCTGAAGACCCTCACCCAGGCGGTGTCCGGGCAGCTGAATCCGGACGTGAACCTCGTGGACACGCTGAACAACGGGCAGTACACCGTCTTCGCTCCCACCGACGACGCGTTCGCGAAGCTGCCGCCGGCAACCCTCGACAAGCTCAAGACCGACTCCGCGATGCTGACAGATATTCTTACCTACCACGTGGTTCCGGGTCAGATGACCCCGGATCAGGTCGGTGGTGAGCACAAGACCGTCGAGGGCAAGTCCCTCACCGTCTCGGGTTCGGGCAACGACATGAAGGTGAACGATTCGGCCGGCGTGGTGTGCGGTGGCGTCAAGACCGCCAACGCGACCGTCTACCTGATCGACACCGTACTCACACCTCCCGCCGCCTGATCGCGGACCTATCGGGTGCAGCACCGAGCGCCTCACGGCCTCGGTGCTGCCCCGCCGCTCCGACCAGATCAGCTGCAGTGAAAAGCTTTTCGACTCCAGCATCGCCTCCGGCGATCGAGAGGAGTTCGCCATGACTCTCGCCGACTTCGACGACGAACTCGAGGCCGCATGGCGCCGGTACCGGATCGACCTCGCCGATCACCTCGCGGGCCTGCGGTCCGGGGACGAGTTGGTCGTGTCGAGGATTCCAATCGACGGCAACAGCGACGCGCATCCGCTGATGACCTGTTCCCTCACCGCGTCCCGTAGGTACCGATGTCGCGTCCACGCAGACCGCCTCGCCGACGACGATCGACACCCCGCTCAGGTGCGCTTGATGGGCGACCTCGGCATGCGGTCGTTGCGGGGAGCCAACGGCGACTTCGTCATCGATTGCGGCAAGCGTCAGGTCGACAAACTCGCCGCGATCGTCGTGACGGCACTGCGCGAGGTGTGGGAGGTCATGCATCCGGTGTTCCTTCACCCGTCGTCGGGTGACACCGTCCCCGATGAGCCCGCCATCGAACTCGCCACCCTGGCCCACGACTCGACCCAGTTGCTGAGACTGGTCATCGACGCCCTGGAAGAACTCACCGGCGTCCCCGTCCACGTCGATCGGCACGGCGAGATCCCACTCCCGACCGATCCGGTCAAGTCGTGGCTGCGCCCGATTCACGACGTCGCCGCAATCGAGTGCTACACGATCCTCACCGATCACGTATCGGATTCCGGCGCTGCTGATTTCGTGGCCGCCAATGGACGTCGGTGGCCCGGCATCTGCCTGTCGGTCGAGGATGGCCGAGTCCACGCGTCGCATCGCGTCGAGTGCTCGGCCTTCCATCCGGCCAACCTCATTGCCGGACTGGAGATCTGGGACACCTTCATCCGAGAATCTGCGACCGAGATCGTATCGCGCTGTACTCAGGCGCGGCCACGACCTGCTCCCGCCGGATCAAACGCGGTACCGGCCGGCCTCGATGGCGTGCTGGACCTGGTCGACGATCGGTCGGAGCCGGACGGTATGACGATCGCCGCACTGTGCCGGTACGACGAAACCACCGTCCTCGAATACCTGCGCCACTGCGCCCAGCGGTCCAATCGATGCCGCGCCGACGAGAAGGCTTCCCGACAGATCGGCGATCCCGACGCGGCCGAGCGCCACGCCGAGGAGGCCCGGGAGTGGCGACACGTCATCCGTTGCCTCGGGACCGCGCTGCGAGCCCTCGATGACGCCCAGAACCACCGCAGGCCCGAGTCGTCGGGCCACGAACACACCACCTGACCGATCCGTGCCAGACCTCTCGGTCGGCACCACAAAGCCGGCCGCCCTTGCCCAGAGGCAAGAGCGGCCGGCTGTTCAGGTTGTCACTGCGGGGCGGGCGGTGGATCCCAGAACGCCACCTCGCCGTCGGGCATCGAGACGGCCCGGATCCCGTCGGGGGCGACGACGGACCACGCCTCGTATCGGCCGGTGGGGTCGCTGCCGATGTCGATTCGCGATCGGTCGTCGAGGGTCAGTGACAACGTCCCAGGGTGATCGACCGTCATCCTGTCGACGGATCTACCGGTCAGCGATTCGAGTGTGCTCGGCACTTCGTCCGGCGGAATGACCGCACCCTCCCCCGAGCGAACCGCGTCGTAGACCTCGAGCACGACGGTCCAGTCGAGATCGGTGCGGATGACGATTCGGTACGGCTCGATCACGACCTCGGAGATCGTCTGAGACCGGTCGGTGATGCTCGTCATTTCTGTGGCCATCCGCTGGGGACCGACGGGAACTGTCCATCCGGTCCGAAATCGTGGTGGGTCAGGTCCGGGCCGGTCGGTTTCAACTGCTGGTCGACTGGTTGTCCGTACTTGTTGTAGTACCGAACGTACCCGTTCGGGTGTTGCGGGGTGGGCTCCATGATCCGGATCGAGTTCTCGTCGCCCGGGGAACCCGGCGGACGCCACACGACTCCCTTTCCGTTCCTCGCCGGTCCGGCGACGTAGCCCTCCGGAACCTGCGGCGGGCGAGGGGCGCCCTGCTGCCATGGCCGCAGCTTCGCCGGCGCGGGGGCGGGCTTCTGGGCGGCGGGCGGCTGGGTCGGTCTGGCCGGTGCGGATTCGGGAGCCTTCGGCGCCGGGGCAGGTGCGGGCTCTGCCGGTGCCTTCGGAGCCGGCGGCTTCATCCCTGGAGGCTTCATCCCCGGGAGCGGGAAACCGCCACCCCGGGGCACCGGGATCTCGACGGGCGGCAGCTCGACGAACGGATTCTCGTTGTCGACGATGCCGTCGTGATCGTTGTCGACACCGTCCATGCCCGGACTGTCGAGTGGTGTCGCAGGCGGATCGTCCCGGTCCGGCGTGCGTTCCTCGGTGCGGCCGCTCTCGCCCGGCCGTCCATGCGAACTCCGATCCGGTGACGAGTCCGGACGGGCGAAGGTCTTCGGCGTGGTCTTGTTCGGGCCGCGGTTCTCGGACGGACCGGATGGACGGTCATTGCCCTTCCGCTTGTTCCCGCTGCGACCGCGGTGATCAGAAGTACTCGGCGCCTTGGTCTTCGGGGAGAACTTGTGCGGATCGCGATCCGGCTTCGCCGGTGATCTGTGGGGCGTCGACGGCTTCTTGGGGGCAGCCGGATTCGGCGGCTGCGCACCGGGAGACCCCGGCGACGAGGGCGACGGCGCATTGCTGTTCGGACTCGACGGCCCTGGCCGAGGCTTGATCTGGTGCGCCTCGCCGCCCCGGTTTCCCGGCGACGGGGCCTTGTTGTGGCCGCTCTTGCTGTTCCCCGACTGCGATGACGACGCTCCGCCACCCATGCCCTTGGTGGAGGCTGCACCGGCATGGGCCAGTGGGAGGACGGCGATGAGGACGGCGGCCACAGCGGTGACACAGGCGCCGATCAACGTGGTGATGGCTCTGGAAGATCGCATGTTGTCTCGACTCTCGCGAATGGATGGGTCGAGATGAATCTAGGTCGGCATCACCCTCTCCGAACCCCGTGAGGAACCAATTCGGCTCAACGAACGACGGCCGGGAACATTCCAGGTCCCGGCGGCGTCGGCCCGGCCGTCACGGCTTCGGCAGCTTGCGGTGCAACGGGTTCGCCGACACCGGGGTCGGCCGGCGACGTCGCCCCGGGACGCTCGACACCACCTGGGGTGAGTCCGCCGTCGACCTGGTCGCATCCTGCAGACGAACAGCTGCGGAATTGCCCGCGCCCAGTGCCGGGGCGCCGATCACCCGCCGTGCCTCATGTCCGCATTCCGGGCACGTCGACTCATCCGGGATCGACGACATCGAATGCTGCTCGGTGAAGTCATCGCAGGACTCCGAGCATCGGTAGACGTAGGTCGGCATCGGTTCACCATAAGCGGTCGACGCCGGCGTGACGCGTCGTAGACGCTGCCGATATCAGCTTGCGTCACTAGACTCGTCCCCGAGTCGATCCGTCGCCGGAAGATGAGGGAGTCGCTGTGCCGGAGCTGTTGTTCCCATTGGATTCGTCGAAGAGCTTCACCGATCAACAGATCGTCGGCCACAACCGCTGGCATCCCGACATCCCGCCGGCCGTCACCGTGAAACCCGGCGACACCTTCCGCGCGCATTGCCGTGAGTGGTTCGACGGCGCCATCCACAACGACGACTCGGCCGACGACATCCTCAACGCCCCACTGAACAACGTGCACACCCTGTCCGGGCCGTTCGCGATCGAAGGTGCCGAGCCGGGTGATCTGCTGATCGTCGACATCCTCGACGTCGGGCCGATCCCTCAAGAGGATTCGGGCCCGCTGGCCGGTCAGGGCTGGGGCTACACGGGCATCTTCGCCACTCGCAACGGCGGCGGATTCCTCACCGAACAATTCCCGGACGCCTACAAGGCGATCTGGGACTTCAGCGGCCAGAGCACGACGTCGAGGCATGTCCCGCATGTGAAGTACACCGGCATCGTGCATCCCGGCCTGATGGGCACGGCTCCGTCGCCCGAGCTGCTGGGGACGTGGAACGCGCGTGAGGCGACCCTGATCGCCACCGATCCCGACCGGGTACCGCCGCTCGCGCTGCCGCCCGAGCCGGACGGTGCTGTCCTCGGCTCCCTGTCCGGCGCCGAATTCGACCGCGTCGCAGGTGAAGCCGCGCGGACCGCACCGCCCAGGGAGAACGGCGGGAATCAGGACATCAAGAACCTCACCAAGGGCACCCGCGTGTTCTATCCGGTGTTCGTTCCCGGTGCCAATCTGTCGTTCGGCGACCTGCACTTCTCCCAGGGCGACGGTGAGATCACCTTCTGCGGGGCCATCGAGATGGGTGGCTTCATGGATCTCCACGTCGATCTGATCAAGGGTGGCATGGCGACCTACGGTGTCACCGAGAACGCCATCTTCCTACCCGGCAACACCGACCCGCAGTACTCCGAGTGGATCGCTTTCTCCGGTACCTCGGTGACGCTCGACGGCGAGCAACGCTACTTGGATTCGGATCTCTCCTACCAGCGCGCTTGCCTACACGCGATCGACTACCTCACCAAGTTCGGCTACAGCCCGGAGCAGGCTTACCTCCTCCTCGGGTCGGCGCCCATCGAAGGCCGCCTCTCCGGAGTGGTCGACATCCCCAATTCGTGTGCGACGGTCTACATCCCGACTGCGATCTTCGACTTCCCCATCGCGCCGTCGAAAGAGGGGCCGGTACAGATCGATCCGGGGGTGGGTGCGCCGACGGCGAGTTTCGGATAGGAGTCAACCTCGAGCGCGTGGCTCCTGTGGCTCCTGTTCACTGGTGTCCACTGCAGTCCACTGCAGTCCACTGGTGTGGCTGAAAGTTGTTGCGGTAAATGACTATTGACTCTTGCCTCGAACATATATTCGAGTAGAGTGGAGTCATGGGAGCAGCGGGGGATCTCACCACCATCACCGACATCTTGGGCGAATTGCGCGTTGACGCAGAGCTCAGTGGTCGCGACGTATGCGACGCAATGAAGTCGATCATCAGGGCACGCAACCAGATCGACCATCGTGCAGCCGTCCTCGCCGGCGCGCTCGATCGCCTGGGAGTCGCCAAAGATCACGGACGGACCACTCGAGAGTTGTTGATCGTCATGGGATTCGCGCCGTCGGCGGCGCAGCGACTGCTGCGCATCGCGGCCGGGGTGACACAGCTCCCGACCCTGGACGCGCACGCTGCCGACGGTGCCGTCTCCGGTGAGCACACAGATGCGATCGTGCGTGGCATGAATCACATCGCGATCCGATCGCCGGAACCGATCGATGAGGCGATGCGTCATAAACATGTGACAGATCTTCTCGGACAGTTCTTCTCCGGCGCCACACCCGCCGAGATCATGGATCGCGCACGGACACTCGGCAACCAGATCGCCGCTTCGACAGAGGGCGGCCTCCCTGCGGCCGAAGATCGGGCGCTCAACACGCTCGATCACGGCAAAGACGATGACGGCCGACTCCAGGTGCGGGCCGACCTCGACGTCGAGGTCGGCGAGAAGTTCCGTGCGGCCATCGACGAGCTGGCAGCACCCCGGCCAGAACCCGACGGCTCACCGGATGCGCGGTCCACCCAGCGTCGTCAGGCCGACGCCCTGGAGACGCTCCTCGACATCGCCGCCCGCAGTGGCGACACCGCGTCCGCGCCGCGCACCCAGGTGCTGCTGACAGTACCGGCCGACGCTCCGACGTTGTCGTCGTTGGCGCTCATGGGATCGGTCACCGAGGCCACGATGCGCACGCTTGCATGTGACACGTCGGTCACCACCGTCATCGTCGACGGCGAACGGGTGCCACTCGACATCAGCCGCGAGAAGCGATTCTTCCCGGCGCACCTACGCAAGGCCCTCTACGTTCGCGACCAGTGCTGCATCAAGTGCGGCGCACCTGCCGACCGCACCCACGCCCACCACATCCGTCACTGGGCAGACGGCGGGGACACATGTCTCGTGAACGGCTGCCTCCTCTGTCCGTCGTGTCATGCGGATGTGCATCACAACGGTTGGGAGGTGTTCATCGGTGCCGACCAGCATCCGTGGCTCATCCCACCGCGGGCCGTCGACCCGAGACGCAGACCCCTGCGTGCCTACAACAGACGCACGCTGACCACCGACGACCTCGCACTGGCCGGCTGACGCTGAACCGTCCCATCGCTCAACCGTCCCAGCGCAATTGATTCCTCGCACCCGGCAAGCAGCGGTTCACCCGGCCGGGACCGCATCAGTCCTTTGACAACTCCATAGTGTGAATCAACAGGGTGCCTGCGCTGTTGATCGGGTGGCCGCCCTGACACGGCGGCCACCCGATCAGCCCGCCACCTGCACAGGGGCCTTCTTGAGCTCGCGCAGTGCTGTCCGCAAGCCCCGACGCCGGCCGGTCGCCGGATCGACTCCGAAGTGGTTCTGTACACCCTCGCGCACGGCGAACCGCAACTCCGAGGCTGTCTCGGGTGCATCGTCGGACGTCGCCTTCAACAACGCGTTGGGCAGAGCGAGCTTGGCGATCGTCCGGAACGACTGGAAGTATTGGTGCACAATGGAACCCGTCGTATACGGCAGGTCGTACTTGTCGCACAGTTCACGTACCCGAACACCGATCTCCTCGTACCGATTGCTCGGCAGATCGGGGAACAGATGGTGTTCGATCTGATGACTCAGGTTGCCGCTCATGAAACGCATCAGCGGTCCGGCGCGAAAGTTGGCCGATCCCAGCATCTGTCGAAGGTACCAGCGCGGCTGATCTTCGTTCTCGTACTCCTCGACGGTGAACTTCTCGGCACCGTCCGGGAAGTGGCCGCAGAAGATCACCATGTACGACCAATAGTTGCGAATGATGTTGGCGGTGAAGTTGGCGGTGATGTTCGACTTCCAATTGGGACCGGCCAAGGCTGGGAAGATCAGGTAGTCCTTGGCCGCCTGCTTGCCGACCTTGCGGCCGATGATCCGCAGATCCTTGAACGCCTGCCGGTAGGACTTCTCCTTCTTGCGGAGCTTCTCGGTCTCCAGATGGTGAAGCGCCACACCGTATTCGAAGAAGGTACCGAGGGTGAGGTTGTAGAACGGGTTCCCGACGTTCCACCACTCCCACGGCTGATCGCGCGTCACGCGCAGAATCCCGTAACCCACGTCGTCATCCATCCCGACGATGTTGGTGTACTTGTGATGGACGAAGTTGTGGGAGTGCTTCCACTGCACACTCGGGCACGTGGTGTCCCACTCCCACGAGGACGAGTGGACCTCCGGATCGTTCATCCAGTCCCACTGCCCGTGCATCACGTTGTGGCCGAGTTCCATGTTCTCCACGATCTTCGCGAGACCGAGGATGGCGGTGCCCAGGACCCACGCAGGCTTGCGGTTGCTGAACATCAGCACCACACGACCACTGGCCGCGAGACTGCGCTGGATGGTGATCGAGCGTCGGATGTAGCGGGCATCCGACTCGCCGCGTTCTTCCTCGATGTCGCGTCTGATCGCGTCGAGTTCCGCGCCCAGGGCCTCGACGTCGGCGTCGGTCAGATGTGCGTATTGATCAATGTCGGTGATCGCCATTGCTCCCCTTTACAGGTCGAGTGTGCATTCTCCAGACACGGTGCTGATACATGTCTGGATTCGATCTCCTTCACGATGCTCATCGCCACTGCGCAGGTCGCGCACGTAGCCCCCGGCCAACGGAACAACGCAGGTCTGACAGATGCCCATCCGGCACCCGAACGGCATCTGGATGCCCAGTCCTTCGCCGGCCTCCATGAGTGTTGTGGCACCGTCGATCTCAGTGGTCTTGCCGGTCTTGGTGAACGTGACCGTCCCGCCTTCACCACCCACGTCGGTCCGTGCGATGGCGAACCGCTCGATGTGGAGCTGGTCGCGCAGACCCTCGTCGGTGTAGCGCTCCTCGACGGTATCGAGCATCGCAACGGGCCCACAGGCCCAGCACGAACGGTCGCGCCAGTCCGGGACCTCGGCATCGAGCTGATCGAGTTCGAACTTACCGTGCTCGCGGGTGAGCTGCAGTTGCAGACTGTAGGACACCATGTCGGAATCCATCTCCTCGAGTTCCTCGAGGAAGATGACGTCGTCTCGGGTGGGCGCCGAGTGCACGTGCACGATGTCGGGCTGCTGCTCGCGTGAGCTCACGGACCGGAGCATCGACATGACCGGCGTGATACCGCTGCCCGCGGTGAGGAACAGGATGCTGTCGGGTAGCGGCTCGGGCAGATGGAAGTCGCCCTTGGGCGCCGCGAGCCGGATGATCGTCCCGGGACTGACGCCGTCGACGAGGTGCGTCGAGAGGAACCCGTCGGGATTCGCCTTCACCGTGATCGCGATCTTCCGATCGTCCGAACTACCGATCGAGGTCAGGGAATAGGACCGCCAATGCCAGCGCCCGCCGACCTGCAGCCCGATCCCCACGTACTGGCCGGGTTTGTACGACTCAGGAAAGCCCCATCCGGTGCGGATGGTGACCGTCGCGGAATCCTCGGTCTCACGCTCGACGTGGACGACCCGGCCGCGCAATTCACGTGCACTCCACAGCGGATTGATGAGGTGCAGATAGTCATCGGGCAACAATGGCGTGGTCGCGCGGGCGATGAGGCCCCGCACGATGTTGACCTCGGGTTTCTTCGCCTCGACGTCGGCCGCCGGGCGCTTGCTCCACTTCAAAAGGTCCATACAGGCTCCTCCCACCTCCTGGTGTACGACTGTACACAGATCAGGGAGCTCCGTCGGAGTGTTCACGGCACATCGGTGGCCCTCAGGTTTCGTCCAGGTCGCTCCCAGACTCAGCCTCTAGCGTTGCTGACATGGCCGCGACTGTCACTGGGCGCAACCCCTCCCTCTCACGCGCAGTGGTGGTCGCGGCCACACTCGTCCTCGCCGCCGCGGCCGTCTTCCTGGTCGCGGTCCGGACACCGACCGGGCAGCGCATCGACCAGTGGCTCCTCGACGCCGGGCGGCGCATCCCGAAAGCCGATGTACCCGCCATCGTCACGATCGACATCGTCTCCAATCCGCTCCTGTGGCTGGGGGTCGCCGCGGCCGTCGTGGTGCTGATCCAGCTCGGGCGGTTCCGCTCACGCGCCGAGGCACGGCACACGCTGATCACCACTGCGGCGTTGCTCGCGTTTCCGCCGGCCGCCATCCTGGTTGCGCGCATCCTGCGCGATCACGTCCTGACCCGTCCGCAACTCCACGATTGGATCACCGAGACGTCCAACTCGGCGCCGAGCGGTCACGCCGCCGCGGTCACCGCCGTCGCCGTGGTGCTGATCCGTGCCACTCCCCCGGTACTGCGCCCACTGATCGGCATCGTGCTCGGCGGCTGGGCCGCCGTGATCGGCGTCTCGCTCGTCGCGGCCGGGTGGCACCGTCCCAGCGACGTGGTGATCTCGGTGCTCCTCGTCGCGGCAGCCGGGATGCTGCTCCCCGACCCGTGGCGCGAACCGCGCCGACGTCGTGTCGGGTCGACCTCAGCGAACCGGCCAGACCACCCGTTCGAGCGATCGACCGTCGAGGAGTCGACCGATGTTGTCGGCTATGTCATGGACGCGCCCGACGAAGGTGTCGCGGGTGACACCCGACGTATGGGGCGTCATCAGCACATTGGGCAGCTGGTGAAAGGGCATGCCTGAAGGTTCGGCGTGATCGCCGACTGACGGATATCGATACCAGACGTCGATCGCGGCACCCGCGATGGTGCCGGCGTCCAGCGCTTCGTACAGATCCCGCTCCACCACCAGCGGGCCACGCCCGACGTTGATCACGAGACCGTCGGGGCCGAGCTGGGCGAGTTCCGCCGCGCCGATCATTCCCGTCGTCCGGTCGTTCAGAGGCGCCGACACGACCACCACGTCTGATTCCTTCAGCAGCCGTCCCAGTTCGGAGGTGTCGGCGTGCCAGTCGAGACCCGCAGTGTCACCGACCCGGCCCGACCCGGTGACGGCACATCCACGGGCACCCATCGCGCCCAACAGATCCGCGGTGCGCCTACCGATGTGACCGAAGCCCACATAGCCGACCATCGCGCCTCGCATGGTCGGGGGTTGTGACACGCCGTCCTGATACACCGACGTCGCCCAGGTACCCGATCGCAGAGCCCGGTCCTGTGCGATCAGGCCGCGGCGCAGCATCACGGCGGCCGCCATGATGTACTCCGCGATCGAATCCTCGTGGTGAAACGTGTTGGCCACCTGCGTGATGGCCGGAAGGTCGTCGAACGACACCTTGTCGGTGCCTGCGCCGCAGGTGTGCACCAGCCGCAACCCCACCCCCGCTCGCGCCATCGCAGGGGTGACCCGACCGCCGATGTAGACGTCGGCATCGGCGAGATCCACGACGAGAGCCGCCTCGTCGAAGGTCGGATGCCACGACAACTCCACGCTCGACGGCAGCAGGGACACCAGTAGCTCTCGGTGGGGCAGGAGATTCCGCTCCCCTACCACCACCTTCAGCGATCCCGGCACCGCATCACCTCCGCACGAGCGCAGGACGTTTGCTGTCGAACGACCAGTCCGGGACCAGGTACTGCATGCCGACCGCGTCGTCGCGCGCACCGAGTCCCTCGGAGCGGTACAGCTGATGGGCGGCCTCCACCTGATCCATGTCGAGGTCGACGCCGAGACCCGGGCGGTCCGGCACCGTCAGATACCCGTCGACGATCTCGTAGGGCTCGGTGGTGAGCCGCTGTCCGTCCTGCCAGATCCAGTGCGTGTCGATCGCGGTGATGTCACCGGGCGCGGCGGCCGCGACATGGGTGAACATCGCCAGCGACACGTCGAAGTGGTTGTTGGAGTGCGATCCCCATGTGAGACCCCAGGCATCGCAGAGCTGCGCAACACGCACCGAGCCGGCCATGGTCCAGAAGTGCGGGTCGGCGAGCGGGATGTCGACGGCGTTGGTCCGGATCGTGTGGCCGAGTTCGCGCCAGTCGGTGGCGATCATGTTGGTGGCGGTCGGCAGCCCGGTGGCCCGCTTGAACTCGGCCATGATCTCGCGACCTGAGTATCGCCCCTCGGGACCGACGGGGTCCTCGGCGTATGCGACCACGTCGCGCAATCGCCGGCCGATGCGGATCGCCTCTTCGAGGAGCCATCCGCCGTTCGGATCGAGCGTGACCCGCGCAGTCGGAAAGCGTTCGGCGAGCGCGGTCACCACGTCGGCTTCCTCGTCCGGGGCGAGTACGCCACCCTTGAGCTTGAAGTCGGCGAATCCGTAGCGCTTCTGAGCCGCCTCTGCCAGCGCGACCACACCGTGGGCATCGAGCGCCTCCTGGTGACGGAGGCGGAACCAATCGTCGGACTCGTCGGTGCCGTCCGCGTAGTCGAGATCGGTCTTGGTGCGATCGCCGACGAAGAAGAGATAGCCGAGCGCTGCCACTCGATCACGCTGCTTGCCCTCGCCGAGCAGGGCGGCCACCGAGACCTGCAGATGCTGTCCTAGCAGGTCGAGAAGCGCCGCCTCCACCGCGGTCACCGCGTGGATGGTGACGCGCTGATCGAAGGTCTGGTCACCGCGACCGCCCTTGTCACGATCGGCGAAGGTGCGTCGGATGTCCTGCAGCACCGCGTGATGGTCGCCGATCCGGCGGCCCTCGACGAGCGGTCTGCTGTCGTCGAGGGTGATCCGGATGGGCTCACCGCCGGGTACCTCGCCGACTCCGGTGTTGCCCTCGGAATCGGTGAGGATGACCAGGTTTCGGGTGAAATACGGGGCGTGGGCACCGGAGAGGTTGAGCAGCATGCTGTCGCGGCCGGCGACCGGGACAACCCGCATCTCGGTGACCACCGGGGTCGTAGTCGTCATTCTTGGTCCTTTCAGAGAAGTTGCTGCGCGATGAGCAGCACCGCGCCGAGCGTCGACACGACGATCGAGACGATGCGCAGCCGGTTCTTGTCGAGGTGGCGATTCACGTAGCGGGAGGCCACGTAGCCGAGGATCACCGCGGGGATGAGTGCCACGAACACACCGGCGATGTCGCGGTGCAGATTGCCGGTCGCGGCCAGCGCGCCCATCGACATGATGCTCCCGACCAGGAAGAAGGCACTCAGATTGCTTCGCACCGTGGCATTTTCGGCGCCGGAGAGCACCAGCGCCATCGGCGGACCGCCGATCGAGGTCGCCGTACCGAGCAGACCGGATGCGGCACCCGCGGTGGCGAGGTTGCGTCGCATCGGAGCGGGCTGCCATCCGAGCGAGGCCAGCACCACGCCGCCGAGCACCACCGCCGCGAGCAGCAACGCCAGCCCTCGTTCGGGCAGCCACACCAGAAGCAGCGCTCCGGCGATGGTGCCGGGTACCCGGCCGACCAGCGCCCATCCGGTTCCCCGCAGGTCGAGCCCCTCCCGCTCCCGGACCACCACCATCAGAGTGACCACCGTGGCGGACATGATGAGGGTGCCCGGCAGCAGCGCAGGGTCCACCAGCGCGACAACCGGCGCGGCCAGCATGCCCATGCCGAAACCGATCGACGCCTGCATGCACGAGGCCATGCAGACGGCGACGGCGATGACGGCAAACGCCACGACGCTCACGCCACGGCGGGCATACCGAGCGCGACGCGTCCTCGCGGGTGGTAGCACTCGGCGATATGCCCCGGCTCGCTCTGGTCGGTGACCGTCGGCGGGACATCGGTCGCGCAGATGTCGGTGGCGTGTGCACAGCGGGTGCGGAACCTGCACCCCGACGGCGGGTTCAGCGGTGACGGCACCTCGCCGCTGAGCAGGATGCGCTCGCGGCGGGTGGCGGGATCGAGCGTCGGCGCCGCCGACATCAGCGCCTCGGTGTACGGATGGGCCGGATTGTCGAAAACTGCTTCGGTACCACCGGTTTCGACGATCCTTCCCAGGTACATCACCGCGACACGATCGGCGACGTGACGGACCACCGACAGGTCGTGCGAGATGAAGATGTAGGAGATGTCGAGTTCCTGCTGGAGTTCGTTGAGGAGATTCAACACCTGCGCCTGCACCGACAGGTCCAGCGCCGAGACCGGCTCGTCGCAGATGATCACCTCGGGATTCAGCGCGAGCGCGCGCGCGATACCGAGACGCTGACGCTGACCTCCCGAGAACTCCTGTGGACTGCGGTGCTCGTCGCTCGGGCGCAGGCCGACGAGGTGCAGCAACTCCCGGACCCGGGCGGCCCGGTCCCGCTTACGCGGGTACAGCTCCTTGTGGGTGCGCCACGGCTCCGAGATGATCTCGGCGGCGGTCATCCGATTGTTCAGCGAGGCATACGGATCCTGGAAGACCATCTGCACCTTGCGCCGCAGGGCGAGCAGGTCCTTGCCCTTCAGGCGGTACGGATCGGTGCCGTCCCAGCGCACGGTGCCGGTGTTGGGACGCTCGAGCATCATCAGGGTGCGTGCGAGAGTCGATTTGCCACAGCCGGATTCACCGACCAGACCGAGGGTCTCACCCCGACGCAGATCGAGGTCGATGCCGTCGAGGGCCCGGAGTTCCTTACGGCCGGACTTGCCCGACACCGAGAACGTCTTGCCGACGTCGCGGACCTCGAGCACCTGGGCTTCGTGGGTGTCGGGAAGTGCTGTGTCAGACGGTTTTCTCTCAGACATTGCTGGTCTCCTCGGAGAAGTGGCAGGCCGCAGCCCGGTTGTCACCGACGTCGATGAGGGCGGGCCGCTGCTGGACGCACAGGCTGCGGGCGATCGGGCAGCGCGCCTGGTAGACGCAGCCGGACGGGATCGAGTGCAAATCGGGTGGGGTGCCGCCGATGGATTTGAGGTCGGCACCACGTTCGGCGCTGACCGGCACCGAGTCCAGAAGCCCCTTGGTGTAGGGGTGTTTCGGATTTCCGAACACCTCGGCGACCGGGCCGGTCTCGACGACGTTGCCTGCGTACATGATCGCCACGCGGTCGGCCTGCTCGGCGACCAGCGCCAGGTCGTGGGTGATGAGGACGACGGCCATGTCGTGTTCTTCGCGCAGCCGTTGTAGCAGCGCCATGATCTGCGCCTGCACGGTCACGTCGAGAGCGGTGGTCGGCTCGTCGGCCAGCAGGACCTTGGGGCTCAACGCGACGGCCATGGCGATGAGCAGTCGCTGCCGCATACCGCCCGAGAACTGATGAGGGTAGGAGTCGATCCGGGACTCCGGTTCGGGGATGCCGACGTGCCGCATCAGTTCGATGGCCTCGCGCCGGGCCTTCTTCCGCGACATCTTGCGGTGGATGCGGAAGGGCTCGGCGAGTTGGGTGCCCACCGGGTACACGGGATTGAGCGCGGTGAGCGCGTCCTGGAAGACGATGGCGAGTTCGGTACCGGCCATCTGACGCCGCACCGACTCCTTGGCGGTCACGAGGTCGACGTCGTCGATGGTGATCGAGCCGTCGGCGACCTCGGCGATCGGATCGAGCAGGCCGACGAGGGCCTGCGCGGTCATCGACTTGCCGCATCCGGATTCACCGAGCAACGCGAGGGTCTCGCCGCGGCGGGCACGGAACGCTACGTGATCGACGGCCCGCACGGTCCCGGTGGGGGTCCGCAGGTCGACGGTCAGGTCCGCCACGTCGAGTGCGACACGATCATCGGTGCCGGCTCCGGACCGGTCCAGGGTGGGGGCACTCATCGCACTGCCTTTCGTGAGGAGAAGACACGCTTACGGGCCTTGGGGGTGGTCAAGCGCCACCGCTGGCCGGGATCGGTGGCGATCCGGGCCCAGGCCGCGAGCAGGGTGGCCGACACTGTGGTGATCACGATCGCCAGGCCGGGGAAGAACGAGAGCCACCAGGCGGTCTGCAGGTAGGTGCGCCCTTGCGAGACCATCAGACCCCAGCTGATCTCCGGCGGCTGGATGCCGATCCCGAGGAAGCTCAGCGACGACTCAGCCAGCATGACGTAGCAGAAGTCGAGAGTCGCGACCGTGAGCAGCGTGGGGAGCAGGATCGGCAGCACATGCCCACGCAGGATCTGACCGCTGCCGGCGCCGAAGGTACGGGCGGCGTCGACGAAGACGCGGCTCTGCAGTTCCGCCGATTCGGCGCGGGCCGTTCGCAGGTAGATCGGGATACGGGTGATCGCGAGCACCGCGACGATGTTCGCCGCGCTCGGCGAGAACACGAACAGGACCACGACGGCCAGCAGCAGCGACGGGAAGCTCATGATGACGTCGGCGACGCGCATCGCGGTGGTCTCGCGCCAGCCACGGTGGTAGCCGGCCCACATACCGACCGCGGAGCCGATGACACAGGAGATCAGCACGGCGGGCAGCGACACCATCAAGGTCGTCTGGCAGGCGACGATGAGGCGGGCGAGCATGCTGCGTCCGAGCGGATCGGTGCCGAGGATGTTCATCCAGCCGGTGTCCAGGTTGAACGGCGCCAGGTTGGACTCGTCGAGATTCTGGTCGGTGGCGGCGTCCCCGACCAGCCAGGGACCGAAGATGGCGACGAGCAACACGAAGGTGAGGATGACGGCGGCGACGGTGGCGAACTTGTCGCGCAGCAGCAGCCGCCACATGGGCAGTCCACCGGCCGGGACCTTCTTGGTGGCGACGGAGTCGCCCATGGGATCGGTCGAGGCGACGGGACTGGTCGTGTCGAGTGGATCGGTGACGATGGACATGTGGGCTCCTTGAGTTCCTTGCGCCTCTAGACCGTGGCCTTGTCGCGAACCCGCGGATCGAGGAGGGCGAGCCCCGCGTCGATCACGATGTTCAGGATGAAGATGCTGACGGCGGTCAGCAGCACGGCCGCCTGCAGGACTGCGAAGTCGCGCTGGAGAATCGAATCGATCATCAGCTTGCCGATGCCGGGCCATCCGAAGATCGCCTCCACCACCACCGCGCCGTTGATCAGGCCGACGGCCAGGTCGCCGGCGACGGTGAGGGCCGGGGCGGCGGCGTTGCGCAGCGCGTGATGGCTCACCACTCGCAGATCGCCTGCGCCTTTGCTGCGGGCCACCTTCACATAAGGCGCGGACAGCGCCGACACCATGGCGCCGCGGACCACCTGCGTGAGCACACCGAGTGGCCGGATCATCAGGGTGGCGATCGGTAGCACCCAGGAGAGGACACCGCCGGTGCCCGATGTCGGCAGCCAGCCCATGACCACCGCGAAGATCCAGATGCCGGTGATGGCGAACCAGAAGTCGGGGACGCTGGCGGCGGTCATCGAGAGCAGGCTGGAGAAGCGGTCGGCGAGTGAGTTGGGCCGGTAGGCGGCCCAACACCCGATGATCACCGAGGCGAGGATCGACAGCAGCAGGGTCACGAACGCCAGCTGCAGGGTGGCGGGAAAGGCCTTGAGCGCCATGCCCGCAGCTTCCTGCCCGGTCTTGAGGGACTCACCGAAGTCGAGGTGGATGACGCCCGAGAAGTAGTCGAACATCTGCTGCCAGATCGGCTTGTCCAGACCGTTCGCGGCCGCGAACTCGGCGCGCTGATCGGGGGTGGCCGAGACCGGCAGGTAGAGATTGGTGGGATCGCCGGTGAGTCGGGCCATGAAGAACACGCCGAACAGGACGATGATCAGCGGGATCAGGCTGGTGACCATCCGGCGCCGGAGGAAGGTGAACATCGGTCGTCTCGATTTCAGTCGTTACGGGTCTGGGCGTGGGTCATCTCGGCGAGTCGCATCTCATCACCGGTGGCCGAGTTGGGCTGATAGTCGACCTTGGGCGACTTCGCGAGGACGGCCTCCATGTGTGCGATGTACGCGTACTGCCGGACCTCGGTCGGCTCCTCGGCGAGGACCTTGGCAAGCGCGTCCTGTCGGGCGTCGCCGGTCATGGCCTCGGCAGCCAGGATCTCCTTGTCGTAGGCCTCGGTTCCGTAGGTGCTCTGGTAGCCGTCGGACAGCATGTACTGATCGAGCGTGAACTGGGTGTCACCGGCCTGGTTGCCGTGCATGATCATCAGCATCACCGGCCCGGAACCGGGGACGAACGGTCGGGTCTGGTACTGCATCTGCCCCGAGGTGTCCATCATCTCGATCTTGACGTCGAGGCCGATCTTGCTGAGCGAGAACTGGATTGCCTCGATCGTCTCGTTGATCTTGGGGAACTGCCCGGTACGTCCGATGAGTCGGATGGTCCGGTCGACGGGGACACCGTCGGCGCGCGCCTCGTCGATGAGCTTCTTGGCGCGGTCAAGGTCGTACGGGGTCGGCGTCAGCTGGTCGTTGTAGCCGACGATGCCCTTGCCGACCAGTTCGGCGGCCGGCTTCCCGAGACCCTGGAACAGGGCCCGGACGATGCCGTCACGGTTGACGGAGAGGTCGATGGCCTCCCGGACCCGGATGTCGTCCAGCGGCGCATCGGTCGCCTGCATCCGCAGCGCGGTGGTCTCGTTGTTGACATACGCGGTGCCGAGGTCGCCTGCACCGTCTTCGGGGCCCAGCGAGGTGGCGAGGTCGGCCTCGTCGTTGGTGACCATGGCCGCACGCACGCTGCCCTCGGCCCGCCACTGGTAGATGGCGCGGTTGTACTGGGGTGCCTGGCCGTGGAAGTTCGGGTTGGCCTTGAGCCCGATCCGCTGTCCGGAGTCCCAGAAGTCGACCATGTAGGGCCCGGTACCGATCGGTTGGCGCACCTTGGCGTCGGGGTCGGTGGTGCGCGGGACCATCTCGATGAACGAGAGCCGCAGCGGAAGAATCGGGTCGGGCTTCTCGGTCCGGACCTCGACGGTGTTGGGGTCGACGACGTTCACCTCGGTCTTGCTGTCGTCGAAGACGTAGCCGTTCACGTCGCAGCCGATCGCTCCGTTGAAGGTGCGCTTGATCGAGAATGCCGCGTCCTGCGCGTCGAAGGTGGCACCGTTGCTGAACTTGACACCAGACACCGTGGTGAAGCGCCAGACGTTCGGTTCCACCTGCTTCCACGAGCTGGCCAGCTTCGGCTGCAGATCACCGCTGCTGGGATCCCGCTCGATCAGCGGCTCGGTGATGTTGGAGCGGACCACCACGCCGGTAGCCGTCAGCGACGCATCGCAGGGTTCCAGCGTCGGGGGCTCCTGCGGCAGGACGATGCGCAGCGTGTCGGGGCTGGCGGACTCGCCTTGGGTCGTGTTGGCGACGCTGCAACCGCTGACGGCCAGTATCGCCGCCGCCGACACGGCCAACGTGCCGGCAAAGCGGCGACGTCGCGGGGATCGCATGGCTGCGATCTGCATGGGGACCTCCGATGAACAGAACTGCAAAGTGACTCGCGGGGGGCTGGTCCGCGGTTGTGACGGTAGACACACGCTAAGAGCGCCCGATCGGCGGCGTCAACAGCACAAAAGGGCCGTCAACTGCGATTTTGGCGAGTTTTCGCCCCCCTCTCGACGTCGACGTCATGCTGCCGTCGACCGCCGAAACCACCCCTGACCTGTCGGTTCTCGGCCGCCCCGGTGCGTCCGTCGAATCGTCGGCTGCACGTTCATACAGTTTGGGTATCGATCCATGTTATTTGCGTGTTGGACAGGTATTCAGCGGCCCACATACCGTGGACTCATCCATTGGAGGACATCTGTGTCCCGGACGGTCGAGGAGGACCGATGAGCAGCAGCCTCGCCAACCCTTCGGAATCACATGATGTGGTTGTCGGACAAGACCTTCCGGAGTCCGCGGGCAGGGTGCTGCGGGTCGGTCCGCTCAAGCCGTCGCTCGAGGAGACCCTGGCCGGCGACTTCCGCGCCGAGCGCCTGCCCGACGGAGACGCTCGCGCGTCCTTCCTCGCCGAGCACGGCGACGAGGTGACCGCCGTGGTCACCTCGGGCCGGACCGGCGTCGACGCCGACCTGATGGCCGCGCTGCCGAATCTCGGCTCGATCGTGCACTTCGGCGTCGGGTACGACACCACCGACGTGGACCGCGCAGCCGAACTGGGCATCGGCGTCAGCAACACCCCCGACGTGCTCACCGACTGTGTGGCCGACACCGCTCTCGGCCTCGTCCTCGACACCATGCGCGGATTCACCGCGGCCGACCGGTTCGTGCGCGCGGGCCGTTGGCCCGTCGAGGGCAATGTCCCGTTGACGCGCAAGGTATCCGGCGCAAAGGTGGGCATCCTGGGCCTCGGGCGGATCGGCACCGCGATCGCCGACCGGTTGACCGCGTTCCGGTGCACCATCGCCTACCACAACCGTCGCGTCGTCGACGGTTCCCCGTTCCGGTACGCAGCCTCACCCGCGGAGTTGGCCGCATCCGTCGACGTACTCATCGTCGCGGCTGCAGGCGGCGCAGGCACCCGGCATCTGGTCGATCGCGAGGTCCTGGAGGCCTTGGGCGCCAACGGCTTCCTGATCAATGTCGCACGCGGAAGCGTCGTCGACGAGGACGCGTTGGTCGAGCTGCTGCAGCAGGGACGACTGGCAGGCGCAGGACTCGACGTATTCGCCCACGAGCCCGAGGTCCCCGCCGCGCTGCTGGAACTCGACAACGTCGTCCTGCTCCCCCACCTCGCCAGCGGCACCATCGAGACGCGCGCGGCGATGGAGGAACTGACTCTGCAGAACCTCGACACATATCTCCGAACCGGCGACCTCGTCACCCCCGTGGTTGTGCCGGACCCGACCCTCCGCGGAAAGGAAACGCGATGAGCGTGGTCCTGAGTTATCTGCCGACCCCAGAAGGACGGGGCGCCCTCCCGTTCGGCTTCGCCGAAGCCCGGATGCGGGGAGTGGAGGTGCTGGTGGTCGCCGACGGCGACAGTGCATCGCAACCCGAGTTCCTGGTGGACGTCGAGAACGCACGGTCGACCGCCGAGGCCGACGACGTCTCCTACCGTGTCGCGAAGAACGATCCGGGTCTGTCGCACGCCGATCAGCTCATCGACGCCTCCTACGACGACGCGGTCGAGCTGTTGGTGATCGGCCAGAGGCGTCGCTCACCGGTCGGCAAGCTGCTGACCGGCAGTGTGGTGCAGCGCGTGCTGCTCGACGCCCAGTGCCCCGTCGTGGCGGTCAAACCCCCGGTCCGCGCCGCCGTCTAGTTCTCGCCTGTCAGATCCACTCCCGCTCGGGGAGAACGTCTTTCATGAGTCTCGCCAACGCCGGGTTGGGGTTGTCGGCCCGCCAGGCGACATTCATCTGCACCGGGCGATCGCGGATCGCCGTCACCTCTTTGAAGACGACGCCGTCCGGGTGCATCGTCATCGCCGATTCCGGGACCAGTGAGATCCCGAGGCCGGAATGCACCAGGACCAGCATCGTGTGCACCTGGGTCACGTACTGGACATAGCGAGGCGAGGCCCCGACGGCGGTGAAGGTGCTGATGAGCAGCTCGTTGAAATAGCGCGCATCCGTCGGTGAGTACATGATCACCGCCTGGCCGTCGAAGTCCTCGATCGCCAGGTGCTCGACCGCGGCCAGTTCATGGTCGGCCGGCAGTGCGGCCACGAGGCGTTCATGGTGCAGCGGCCGGGTGTTGATACCGGGTCGCGAGATGGGCGGTCGGACGATCCCGAGATCGAGGTCGCCGCCCGCGAGCGCCTCGACCTGGGCCGCGGTGACCATCTCGCGGAGCACCAACCGGACATCGGGCAACTTCTCGCGCGCGTTCTGCATCAAGCGGGGCAGCACCGCGCGAGCCGAGGCACCGGTGAACCCGATGTTGACGGTGCCCAGGTCGCCTGCCGGAACCCGGCGGACCGTCAGAGCGGCCCCTTCGGCCAGCGCGACGATCCGCCGTGCGTCGGGCAGGAACGCGGTCCCGGCCGCGGTGAGCGACACCGCCCGGCTGCTGCGCTCGATCAGCTGCACCCCGAGCTCGTGCTCGAGCTGCTGGATCTGACGACTCAGCGGCGGCTGCGTCATGTGGAGGCGCTCGGCGGCCCGGCCGAAGTGGAGTTCCTCGGCGACGGCGATGAAGCACGAGAGGCGCGACAAGGAGAACATCGATCCACTTTAGGCATCATCAGGCGCCGATGTGCGGCCTTCGGTGGATCGCGTGCACCCGACCTCCACCGCCGGTCGGCCCGCCCCGCACCCGTGACCGCCGAAGAACCACGCAAAACTCCCACACCCACGCTATGCATTGCGTGTGTGTGGGAGATCTGCGTGTGTTGCGGGGCCCGGCCCGCCTCAGCTCACCAGCGAGGGCAGGTGTTCTCGAAACTCGGATCGATCGACTGCATGTAGCCGGTGTCGTCGCGGTCGCGGATGCCGCAGTCGAGGTACTGCTGATGAAGACGCTCGAGCGCTGCCTCGTCGATCTCGACGCCGAGCCCTGGCCCGGTGGGCACCGGGACCGCCCCGTCCACAAAGCTCAGTGCGCCGGGCTCGACGACGTCCTCGGTCTTCCACGGCCAGTGCGTGTCGCATGCGTAGGTCAGGTTGGGTGTCGCAGCAGCGAGGTGCACCATGGCGGCCAGACTGATCCCCAGGTGCGAGTTCGAATGCATCGACAACCCCATCCCGAAGGTGTCGCAGATACCCGCGAGCTGCCGGGACCGCTGCAATCCACCCCAGTAGTGGTGATCGGACAGCACCACCGACACCGAGTTCTTCAGCACGGCCGGCTTGAGGTGATCGAAGGCCACCACGCACATGTTGGTGGCCAGCGGCATCTTGGCCTCCGCGGCCACCTCGGCCATACCGTCGAGCCCGGGTGTCGGGTCCTCGAGGTATTCGACGATGCCGTCGAGCTCCGCGGCCACGCGCACCGACGTGTCCACCGTCCAGGCGGCGTTCGGGTCGAGCCGCAGCGGAATGCCCGGGAACTCGGCGTGCAGGGCCTTGATGGCGGCGATCTCCTCGTCGGGCGCGAACACGCCTCCCTTGAGTTTGATCGCGGTGAAGCCGTACTCGTCGATCATCCGGTGTGCCTGGCGGATCAGGCCGGCGGGATCGATGGCCTCACCCCACGAGTCCTCCGCGGCACCGGGATGGCCGGCCCACTTGTAGAAGAGGTAGGCGCTGAACGGAACCCGGTCACGGACGGCGCCGCCGAGCAGGTCGCTGACCGGGCGGCGCAGCGCCTTGCCCTGCAGGTCGAGACAGGCCACCTCGAACGGCGAGAACACCCGATCGGTGGTGCTCGCCGTGGTGATCATGCCCGCGACACCATCGCCACCCGCCACGGACAGCTGGGAGACACGGTCATCGATGACCGCGCGAATCCGGTTGAGCGCGAATACATCGAGGCCGATGATGGAGTCGGCCGCCGCTTCCATCCGGGTGATGTGAGCGGTGTCGGCATAGGTCTCCCCGAGCCCGCGCAGACCGTCGTCGGTCTCGATCTGGATGATCGCCCGCAACGCGTACGGCTGGTGCACGCCGACCGTGTTGAGCAACGGCGGGTCCACGAAGGCCACCGGCGTGACGGTGACCCGGGTGATGGTCGACGATGTCATCAAGCCGTCGCGTTCGCCGCGAGCGAGCCGGCCAGCACCGCACGTCCGGCAGCGGTGATCCGTTCCAGCTCCACCTGATGCTCGGGGGTGAGCGGCACCAGCGGTGCCCGCACCGGCCCGGCATCGAGCCCTTCCATCGTGACGCCGTGCTTGACCAGTGACACCGCGTAGCCCGGCACCTTGTTCCGCAGGCGGACCAGCGGGTGGAAGAACTCGCGGAGCAGGGCCTCGGTCAGCTCGGTGTTGTCGTTCTCCAGTGAGTTGTAGAAGGCCAGCGCGAGCTCCGGGGCGAAGGCAAAGGTCGCCGACGAGTACAACGTGACGCCGATGGCCCGGTAGGCCTGCTGGGTGATCTCCGCGGTCGGGAGTCCATTGAAGAAGAGGAACTCCTTACCCGAGTCGGCCAAGGCATCCTTCACCGCGATGACGATGCGGGCGACGTTGTCGAGATCGCCTGTCCCATCCTTGAATCCGATCACGGTCGGCAGCTTCGCGACCTCGACGGCCGATGTCTCGTCGAACACCGCATTGCCGCGGTTGTAGACGATCAAAGGAAGATCGGTGGTCTTCGCGATCGTGCGTGCGTATTCCACCAGACCTGCGGCGGGCATCGTCACCAGGTAGGGCGGAAGCAGCAGGATGCCATTGGCACCATGCGCTTTGGCGCTGGCGGCGAACTCGCGGGCCTGGACGAGAGAGCCACCCGCCCCGGCGAAGACGGGCACCCGACCGGCGACGGTGTCGACGGCGCACTGGACGATCTTCCCGAACTCCTCGAGCCCGAGCGCGTGGAACTCGCCGGTACCGCAGGCGACAAAGACCCCACCCGGCCCGGCCGCGACGCCGCGGTCGATGTGCTCGGCGAGTAGCCGGTAGTCGACCTCTCCGTTGCTGTCGAAGGGGGTGACGGGGAAGAACAAGACGCCGTTGAGCATTGGGACTCCTTGAGGAAGGTACGGGCGGGAGCGGCTGGTCAGTCGCGGGTGAGTTCGCCGTCGATGCGGCGCCAGAGCTGTTCGGGGTTGCCGTCGGCGATCGACGACGGCAGAAGCGACGACGGGACGTCCTGGTAGGCGACGGGCCGCAGGAAGCGCTCGATGGCGAGCGATCCGACCGAGGTGGTGCGACTGTCGGACGTCGCCGGGTACGGCCCGCCGTGCACCATCGCATGCCCGACCTCGACGCCCGTCGGCCATCCGTTGAAGAGGATTCGGCCGGCCTTCAGCTCGAGCAGTTGCAAGAGGGCACCTGCGTCGTCGTGGTCGATGTCGTCGGCGTGCACGGTGGCGGTCAACTGCCCCTCGAGCTTTGCCGTGACATCGCGGACCTGTTGCTCGTCACGGCATTTCACGACGAGGCTCGACGCGCCGAAGATCTCCTGCTGCAGGGTCTCCGAGGCGAGGAAGGTGTCGGCGTCGGTGCTGAAGAGCGCCGCGCGGCAGGCATTGGGTGCGGAGGTCTCCGTACCTCGCGCCACCTCCGTTGCGACGCCATCGAATTCGCCGACGCCCCGGGCGTAGGTGCTGGCGATGTTCGGGGTGAGCATCGGCGTCGGGGTGGACTCACCGACGGCCTCGGCCGCGGCATCGATGAACGCGTCGAGATCGGGACCGTCGACAGCGATCACCAGGCCCGGGTTGGTGCAGAACTGACCGGAACCCATGGTCAGCGATCCGACGAACGCGCGGCCGAGGTCGGCGCCCCGGTTGCGGAGCGCCCCGGGAAGCGGGTAGACGGGATTGATCGAGCTCATCTCGGCGTAGACCGGGATCGGTTCGGTCCGCGAGGCGGCAGCGCGCACGAGTGCCGTTCCGCCGGAACGAGAACCGGTGAAGCCGACCGCCTTGACGTCGGGGTCGGTGACCAGTGCGATGCCGAGATCTCGGCCGGTGCCGTACAGCAGCGAGAAGGTGCCGGCGGGCATGCCGGTGGTGACGATCGCCTCGGTGATGGCGCGTCCCACGAGTTCCGACGTCCCGGGATGCGCGTCGTGGGCCTTGACGATCACCGGGCATCCGGCCGCGAGCGCGGATGCGGTATCGCCGCCGGCGACCGAGAATGCGAGGGGGAAGTTGCTGGCGCCGAACACCGCGACCGGCCCGAGCGCGATCTTGCGCTGGCGGATGTCGGCGCGGGGCATCGGTGTGCGGTCGGGCTGCGCGGGATCGATCCGCGCGCCGTGCCAGCTGCCCTCGCGAAGGACGCTAGCGAACATCCGGAGCTGTCCACTGGTGCGGCCGACTTCACCGGTGATGCGGGCGACGGGCAGCCCTGATTCTGCAGTTGCCCGCTCGACCAGCGCATCCTTGGCGGCATCGAGGTTGTCGGCGATGGTCGTCAGGAAGTTCGCACGATCAACCGAGGACGTGTTGCGATAGATCGCGAACGCCTCGACGGCGGCCGCGCTCGCCCGGGCGACGTCGTCGGCGGTGCCATGCGCATAGGCCGGCTGGATCCGCTCGTCGGTGGCCGGGTTGATGGCGTGCACCGCGCTGCCGGTGCCGGTGACGTGCTCACCGGCGATGATCATCTGTCCGGTGAGGTTCTGCGCGGTCGGCGACTCGGTCCGCTCTGCAGTGGTCGTTGCATCCATGCTCCGACCGTAAGACCGTGCATCTATACATGTCCAAGTCAAATCTCCACACTATCGATGCGCATCAGGTATCAACCCAGCTAGGGCCCCCATGGGGCGGTTACATGCTGTGCAAGGTCGTCACCATCACGAACACTGCGGGATAACAACCGCAGAAAGCCCAGGTGAATCGATTGAGACCCATCAGGAAGGCGCACATGACATGGAACGCGGCCCCGCTGATCAGAATGCCGAGAGCAACCGGCGGCGGGGCGAACAGAATCGCGAGAAATCCGAGTTCCCAGACAATCACGGTCCATCCGAGGAATCTGTCCAGTCCGGGATGGGCGCGCAGGATCCCGTTCATGAGCGGGAGTCCGTAGCATTCCGTCGACAGAATCCCGGACATCGCTCCCCCTCGCCGCCAAGTCGATGAGAATGCCTTCGCCGCACCTGCGGCGAGATAGGCGAGGACGATCTGGGCGCCGATGAAGACATCTCCCATCACACGCGCCGTCTCCCCGCCACCGGCGACCATCACGATGGCGAATGTCACCAGCGCGATGAACGTCAGTTGCTCGGCGCCGCTGCCACCGATCTGGCGGCGCATTCGGATGTACCCGGCAGTGACGAGACAGACCAGCGCGGCCGCGATTCCCGGTACGGTTCCGGTACCGACGGCAATCACCACGGTTGCGGCACCCAGTTGCAGGATGGCCGCCGTTCCCACGGCCCCCGCTCCGCCGAGAGTGGCACCGACGCGTTGATGCCACGCGACGGCGGCAGTGAGCAACTGGAGGTGGGACCTGGAGAAGATCCCATGCTGCCCGAATGCTTCTCTGAGGTAGACGATCTGGAATGACTCGATCACCAAACCGACAAAGATGAGCCTCGAGATGAGCAATTCAGGATGGGTGAACACGATCAGATCTCCGCAGTCGTGGCTCGGCGTCGGCGTCGTGCTCTTCGCCCAGGAACGACACAGCGCTGTGCCTGTTCGCGCCATCCCACGATGTGGTGACCAGCGCGAACTGGACCCGGACCGTTTCGGGGTTCTCGATTTGTTGAACCACCGCGCTCAGCAGCACAACATACGACGCACTTATCAGGGTCGTTCTCGAGGCCGTCTCCTCGTCCCCGGACGGCAGGTTGTTTGCGAGGTCGCTGACGGCTTTGTTCAGGACGAGTTCCGGGTTCCACAACCATCGGCGATGGGGTGGCGCGAAACCGAAATGGAGTTCCTGCCACGGCAGCCAACCTCCGTGCGCGCCATCGACGTATTCGTGCCAGATCAGACGCGAGTCAGATCGGGCAGGGTTGGGCGCGAAGAATGTCCACCCTGGCAGGAGTCCGATCGGGATACGATGCCGAATCCCGCGGGTCCACCTGCCTGAATCGATCTGATGTATCGCACTCACGACCCACCACGCGCCGAGAACGACCGCGCACACCGTGACGACGAAGTAGCTCATGGCCTAGTGGCGGCCGGTGACCACTTGCGCCCGGGCCTCCACCAAATCGGCAAGTGTCGTCCGGGCGCTGAGCTGCCCGGCGAGTTCCTTTATCTGCGTGATGATCTCACGATCCCGTTCGGTCAGCTCGATGAACGGATGGTGTGCGTCGGCGACTGCCTCCGCCATCATCTCGTGTGGGTTGCTCGACGACTCTGTCGGTCCGCCCAGGGTATGACCGGCTTTTTGCAGAGCAGTGATCGACAGGTCGATCGCGGCAAGTTCGATGGCGGAGAGTTCAGAAGTTTGCTTCTTGGTGGACATGGTGGAGCCTTTCTGGAGACCCGGCGGGCGCCGGTGCCATTCCAGCGTCCGCCCGGACCCAGCTGTGCACATGCGTAGTCGACTACGTGAATTCGGCAGACCCATGCTCGGGGGCCGCCCCGCCAGAGGCGACGAGGTCGTCAGCGGCGCCCGATCTCGAACACCACCCGCCCGACGGTGGTCCCGTCACCGAGCCGAGCCACGCCGTCCGCGACGCCCTCGAAACCCAGTCGCTCGCTGATCAGCGGTCTGATGGCCCCGGCATCGGCGAGCCGCATGAGTTCTGCATGACACTCCCTCACCAACGGCAGATTCTTGTGCTTGTACAGACCCCAGTGCACACCGACGATCGAATAGTTCTTCAACAGGGCATGATTCAGCGAGGCCTGGGAGATGCGGCCACCGGCAAATCCGACAACCAGCAGGGTTCCTTCGAAAGCTATGCATTTGGTCGAGCGGTCGTAGGTGTCGCCGCCGACCGGGTCATAGATGATGTCGGCGCCACGGCCATCGGTTGCTTCCTTGACCACGGCGACGAAATCCTCAGCGTGGCGGTCGATCACGATGTCGGCACCGAGTTCCCGGCAGTACTTGGCCTTCTGCGGTCCGCCGACCACGCCGATCACGGTCGCCCCGGCCGCCTTCGCCAACTCGACCGCAGTACTCCCCACCCCGCCCGTCGCGGCATGTACGAGGACCACGTCACCGGCGCGCACGTCGGCACGCCGGTGCAGCGCGAACCAACTCGTCTGATAGCCGATCGTCAGTGACGACGCCTCGGCGTCGTCGAGTGACGCGGGTGCGGGAAAGGCTGCGAAGTCGTCCATGAGCGCGAATTCGGCGAAGGCGCCGTCGGGCATCGCCGAGTTGCCGACTACACGATCCCCGACCGCATGAGTGGTGACATCGGACGCAACCTCGACGACCTCCCCACACAGTTCGACACCTGGTGTGAACGGCAGGTCCGGCTTCACCTGGTAGATCCCGCGACACATCAGGACGTCGGGGAAGTTGGCCGGCGCGGCCAGCACCTTCACCAGGATCTGGCCCGTCCCTGGCGAAGGGATGGCCACGTCGTCGAGGTCGAGGGCGTCTCGCGGCTCTCCGAGTTCTGTCACACGCCAGGCTTTCATGCTGTCCTGACCTCCCGTTTTCTCAAAAGTTGATGCATTGCGTCGCAATCTATGCCTATAGTTACCACAGACCAGCGTGAATGACGTCACGAGTTCGCATTGACTGAGGCACGCGTCATATTAGGACGATCATGCGCATGTGGGAGGGCTATGTCGTGAGCCACGGTGTCCGATGATCTCAATGCCATCGAGCAGCTCGCAGCGCAGCCGGCCGAGGAGCGTTACCACTCGTCGCCCGGTGGGATGCGATCCGGTGCCCGGCCCCCTCGAAGAGCGGACGTTCCTCGGCTCCCTCGGGATGTCGACGCCGGGCACACCATTATGTCGGGCTTCAATCCGGCTCCGGTCGAGTCACTCTGATTGACCTGTCCTGATCTGACCTGACCTCGCCGACGACGACCTATTCCACGCCGACAGCAACACAAAATTCGTCGACAGAATCCGAGAGACGTTGCAGTCGATGGATTTTCGGTTGCCGTCGACGACGGTTCTCACGTCCAGTCGCTCCACAGAACCGTTGTGACTCGAATCTTATTAATGATAATGTTTGTTCTGGATCACATCATCCGGTGACATCGAGGAGAATCCGATGACGCAGAACTCAACTCGGCAACGCAGCGGTGCCATCGTGCCTGTCATCTGCTGTATAGCGGTCATCTTCGATGGCTACGACCTATCCGTCTTCGCGACGACGATCCCGTCACTCCTCGACTACGAGCCGTGGAACCTCGACGCGGCCCGCACCGGACTCATCGCGAGCTACGCCTTCATGGGGATGCTCGTCGGCACACTGATCTGCGGTTTCGCGACCGACCTCCTCGGTCGCCGAAAGATGTTGATGGCCAGCATGAGCTGGTTCTCCATCTTCATGGGTGCCTGCACGATAGCTCCCACGGCTGAGCTGTTCGGGCTGTTCCGATTTCTGTCCGGCGTCGGCCTGGGCGGTCTGCTCCCGACCGCTCTCGCACTGTCCGTCGAGTTCGCGCCTCGCAACCGCCGCAACCTGGTCAGCGCGCTGGTGAGTTCGGGATTCTCGGTCGGCACCATCATCGCGGCCCTTCTCGGATTGGTCATCCTGGAGCCATTCGGCTTCCGCCCGATGTACGCCGTCGGCTTGCTCCCGCTCATAGTCCTGGTCCCACTCACGTACCTCGTTCTTCCGGAGTCCGTGCAGTTCCTCGCTTCGAAGGGACGGATGGACGAAGCAAGGACCGTTGCACGACAATATGGCCTCGCAGATCCGTCCGCACAGGTCGGCTCTCCCGAGCAGCATTCCCGGTTGCGTGATCTGTTCCGCCGACCGCTCATCACCGTCGCCATCGTTTTTGCCGGCGCCACGTTCATCGGCCAACTCTTCATCTACGGGCTCTCGACGTGGCTCCCGCAGATCATGCGGTCCGCGGGCTACCCCCTCGGTTCGGCACTGAGCTTCCTGGCGACGATGAGTGTCGGCGCAATCATCGGCGCTGCCACAATGTCGTGGTTCGCCGACCGGATCGGGCCACGGACAGTTGCACTGTGCGGCTTCGGAATCGGCACCGTCGCCCTGATCACCATGAGTATGGGGCCGCCGACCGCCATCCTCTACCTAGCGGTGGCCCTCGCAGGCGTCGGCGCCAACGGCACGGCCGTGATCCTCAACGGCTTCATCGCCACCTGGTTCCCGGCAGCCAACCGGGCCACCGCGCTCGGCACCATCATGACCGTCGCCCGCCTCGGTGGGATCTGCGGTCCGATCCTCGGCGGATACATCATCGCCGCCGACCTGTCGACCAGCTGGAGCTTCTACGTCTTCGTCGTCCCGGCGATCATCGGTATCGCACTGGTCTCGCTGTTGCCCCGCAAACACCTCGACGGTCGGCTCATTGGGACGTTGCGGCAACAACCGGCCCGTGAGCCCGCCAAGGTCTGAGACCGTCCTGCGCTCGACTTTCCGCCAACCACCCCGAACGGAGATCCTGTTGTCGAACACCAGCGAGAAAGAGAAATCCGCGTCGGTGACGCCTACCGAGATGGAGGCCGTCCGCGAGCTCCTGCACCGCTATGCACGCGCGGTGGACTCCCGCGACGAAGACCTGCTGGCCGATTGCCTGCACCCCGACGTCGTGCTGCATCGTGTGGACGGTCCGCGACATGGCCGCGACACCGTCCTTGCCTTCTACCGCACCGTCTTCGACGGTCCGACAACCTGGAGCAAGCACCTCGTCAGCAATATCACCTGCACCTCGAATCCGGACGGCATCGACGTCGGCGCCTATTTCCATGCGGCGTCGACAACCTCGGACGGCGGTCTGTCGGTGTTCGGCGAGTACTCCGACCGGGTCGTCCGGTCCGACGACGGTTCGTTGTGCATCGTGGTCAAGGCCATCGACGTCCAACAGATCTTCCCGATGGAGGTGTCCCGTGGCTGATCAACCTGCCGTCGTCATCACCGGGGCCGGTCAAGGAATCGGCGCCGCCATCGGGAGTCGTTTTGCCCGGGACGGCTTCACCGTCATCGGGCTCGACCTCGACCTCGACCGACTGAGCGCCACCATCGACCGATGGGAGGGCTCTGGTCACCATGCCGTTCACGGTGACGCCGCATCCCCCGACGACGTCGCCCGCGCATGTGATCTCGCCGACGGGCGGCTCTCGACATTCGTCGCCAACGCGGGCTTCGCCAAGGCCGGCCCGTCGACGGAGTACACACTCGCCGACTGGGACGCGATGCTGCGCGTTCACCTGACTGGTGCCATGATCGGCGCCCAGCAGGCCTCGGCGCGGATGCCCGACGGCGGCGCACTCGTGATGATGTCGTCACTCAACGGCCTCTTCGGCTTTCCCGGTCGGACCGCGTATGGCGCGGCCAAGGCCGGTGTGGCGGGGCTGGTCCGCGGCCTCGCCACCGAGTGGGCTCCCCGAAACATCCGGGTCAACGCGATCGCCCCCGGCTCTGTGGTCACCGAGCTGTCGCAGGACTTCATCCGACGCGGCGTTATCAAGGAGCAGGATTTTCTCGATCGCATCCCGATGAACCGGTTCGGTGAACCCAGCGAGATCGCGGAGCTCGCGTTCTTCCTCGGCACGCCGCGCGCGTCTTACATCACCGGGGTCGTCGTCCCGATCGACGGTGGCTGGAGCGCTCAGGGCATCGCCTGACCCGCACCCTGTTCTCGCGCCGACGGCAACGCAGAATCGATTGCCATCGGCGCGACAGCTACATGCCCCGTCGACACCGAGGATCGACCCGGGCGTATAGCTCGCCGCATCACTCGCGCCCGATAACCCTGTCCGACAAGGCCTCCGAGAAGCATTCGACACCGGCGAGGTGCCGGCATTGTCGATCTGCACGTCCACCTTGCCAAACCGTTCGTGACTCGCCTCGATGGTGCGTTGGGATCGGGCGCTATGGCAGACCCGTCGGCGTACTACATTTCGCTTGGATGTAGTACAAATCCGCACGTCAGGCGACTCCAAAGGTGTCATACTTGCTGAGTATGACCACCATTTCGCAGCCTGTGGATCACACCAGGCTCGACCGCCTGATCGGCGAGCTCAGACTCGGGGCGAACGCGTGGGCGTCGGTCTCACTTCACGAACGCGCAGCGCTCCTTCTCCGGACCCGCGACACCGTGCGCGACAACGCCGCCGAGTGGGCGGAAACGGCGATCCGGATCAAACAGACTCCACCCTCGGTACACGGCGAAGAGTGGCTCGCCGGCCCCTACATCACCATGGCGACCCTCACCGCGACGGCGCAGACCCTGACGGCCCTGGCCAGGGGAGGCAACCCGGTCGACGGGATACCGGTCGGGCAGGCGCCCGGCGGTCGGATCACCCTCGAGGTGTTGCCACATGGTGCGCAGGAAGCGTTGCTGCTCAACGGTTTCTCCGGTGCCATCTGGATGCCGCCGGGTGTCGGGATCGACGAGGTGCGCGCGACGGCCGGGCTGGCAGCACGACGTCCCACCGAAAGTGGCGGCGTCGGGCTGGTCCTGGGTGCGGGCAATGCCACCCTCATCGGCCCCCTCGACGCCCTGTACGAACTCGTCGCCCACAACCGGGTCAGCATGCTCAAGCTGAATCCGACGTTTGCCGAGATGCTGCCGGTGTACGAGAAGGCGTTCGCCCCGCTCATCCAACGCGACCTGATGCGAATCATCAACGGCGAGGGCGATGTCGGCGAGTACATCACCAGCCATCCGGACATCGGGCACGTCCACATCACCGGCAGCGCGTCCACCCACGACGCCATCGTCTGGGGCCGCGGCACCGAGGGCGAACGCCGGCGCGCCACCCACGCCCCGCTGATGTCGAAACCGATCACCAGCGAACTCGGCGGCATCTCCCCCATCATCGTGGTACCCGGGAAGTGGTCCGACGCCGATCTCGCCTACCAGGCGGAGAACGTCGCGACACAGAAGCTGCAGAACAGCGGCCACAACTGCATCGCCGGACAGGCCATGATCATGAGTTCGTCGTGGCCGCAACGCGCGCAGTTCCTCGACGCGCTCCGGAAAGTCTTCGACAGACTGCCTCCGCGAGACACCTGGTATCCGGGCAGCGACCGCAACATGGCCCGGGCCCAGCACGCCTACCCGCGCGCAGAACGTCACAGCGGCCGGATGCTGATCGAGGTGAGCGACTCGACGTCCGACGAGCTCTACCGGACCGAGTACTTCTCACCCGTGCTGGGCCACACCACCATTCCCGGAATCGGAGCCGAGTTCCTTCGCACTGCGGTGCGGTTCGCCAATGACCGTCTCGCGGGCACACTCGGTGCCAGCCTCATTGTCGCCCCGCATGATCGGAAGGAGATGGGTCCTGCTTTCACCGAAGCGATCGCCGATCTGCGTTACGGCACCATCGGGATCAACTGCTGGTCGGCCACGGGTTACCTCGCCCCGGTGATGCCGTGGGGCGCCTACCCGGGCAACAGACTCGACGATGTGGGCAGCGGCATCGGCGTCGTCCACAACACCCGGCTGATCGCCGGCCCCGAGCGCGTGGTGGTGAACGGACCGTTCCGCCCGTTCCCACGCTCGTGGCTGGGCGGGGAGGCGTCGATGGCACCGCCGATGCCCTGGCTGGTCACCTCCAAGGCCAACACTTCGGCGTCGAAGGCGCTCACTCACTACGCCGGCCACCCGGGTTGGGGACGGATACCGGGCGTGTTCAAGGCGATCCTGCTGCCCTGAGACGTTCGTTCGATCGACACGCAAACTGCCCGTGAGCCGTGGCGCGGCGCTACCCTCACCACAACGAAGTGATTGCATCTTGGGCGAGGAGCTGGAGCGCGATGTCGACACGCGTCGAGGCTGCAGAACCGACTGTATCGGTGACGATGTCGGGGACTGCGCGCGTCGAGATCGGCGGACAGCCCGCCGAGATCAAGTCCCGTCGCGAACGCGCCGTGCTCGCCCGGCTGGTCGCCGCGGACGGCCACGTCGTCTCGACGGACCGCCTGATCGACGACCTCTGGAACGGCGAGCCACCCCCGAAGGCCCTCGGCGGCCTGCAAGTGCACATCTCCAATCTGCGGCGCATCCTCGAACCGAACCGTCCGCCGCGATCGGCCGCACGGATCCTGGTGAGCGAGCCGCCCGGCTACGCATTGCGGATGCCGCGGGAGTCAGTGGACCTCTGGCGTTTCGCCGACCTCCTGGAGGCCGACGACACCGATCCGGCGACCCGATACGCCCGGCTCGGCGACGCGATCGCACTCTGGCAGGGCGAGCCATTCGGATCGCATGCCGTCGAGGACTGGGCACGGCCGGCCGTCGCGCGACTCGACGAGCTCTATCTCACCGCCCAGGAACAGCACGCAGGCGCGGCCTTGGACCTGGATCGGCCCGCGGAGGTGGTCACGCGACTGCCGGCATTGTGTGAACGTCACTCGACCCGCGAAGAACTGTTCCGGCTCCTCGCGCTCGCACAGTATCGCCTGGGGCGCCAGGCCGATGCGCTGCAGACCCTGCGCTCGCTACGCGACTATCTGGCCGACGAACTCGGCGTTGACCCGTCTCCCGCCGTTCGGGAACTCGAAGCCGCGATCCTGCAGCAGGATCCGGCGCTGCAGCTGGCGCCTCGACCTCGCGATGCTCGACCCGCCACCAGGACGACTCTGTCTGTCGCCGCTCCCGACGGCCGGCCACGACCCGACTTCGCGGGCCGGGACGCCGAAATGGAGAAACTCACCACGCACGCGGAGACGGCGCTGCGCACCGGGCTGAGGGTTGTCTGGATCACCGCGGAGGCCGGTGGCGGCAAGTCCACACTGGCGCAGTTGCTCGTCGGACGGCTTCGCGACGCGGGCTGGGCATCCGCGATCGGACATTGTCCCGAGGTCGACGGGGCACCGACCGCGTGGGCGTGGCGCGACGTGGTCGACGACCTCGGCGGCGACAACGAGATCGAGGACCCGTTCCTGATCGCCCGGCAGGTACGGGCCGCGTGCGAGGCGGCCCCCTCCGAGGGCACCGGCGTGGTGGTGGTCCTCGACGACGTGCACCGCGCCGACAGTGCAACGCTGCAGGTGTTGCGGCAGGTGGTGACGTGGATGGCGGACCAGCCGGTGCTGGTGGTCGCGACGTATCGACCGTCGGAGGCGGAGACCGAACTGCTCGCCACCGCTGCGTCACTGACCTCGGTCACCGCCGACCACTTGACGCTCGCCGGTCTGTCGGAGGACGGCATACGTGAGTTGGCGGCGTCGGTGGGACTGGACCCGGTCGACGAGACGACCCTGACCATGCTGCGTCAGCGCACCGACGGCAACCCCCTGTTCGCACGGGAGCTGGCCAAGCTGGTCGCGTCACGCGGCCCGCGAGACGCGCGAACAGCCGTTCCGAGCGGTGTGCGGGAGGTGTTGCTGCGCCGGGTCGAACGGTTGCCCGCCGACACAGTCGCGGTACTGCGGCTCGTCGCGATCTGTGGGCGTGACGCCGACATCGACACCATCGTCGCACTGCACCCCGACGACGCGGGCGGTGAAGACGCAGTGCTCGATGCGATCGACACCGCAGTCGTCGCCGATCTGCTGGTCGCCTCGGTCGATCGGGTGCGGTTCAACCATGTGCTGACCCGCGACGCCGTCTACGACAGCATTCCCGCGCTACGACGACGCCGGTTGCATTGGCGTGCCTTCGAGTGTCTCCGCGATCGCGGCGAGGTGCCGATCGACGAGCTCGCCCACCACGCGGCACTCGGCGCATCGTCGGGAACGGCAGCCGAGGCCCTCGACATCGTCGAAAGCGCAGCGCGGCAGGGATTCGCGCTGGAGGCCGACACCGCACCGCTCTGGCGGTCGGCAGTGGATCTGCACGTGATGGCCGGGCACGACCGGGCAACCGCGGACACCGGAGACCGCACCGCCCTCGTCCACGCCCTCTGTGATCTGGTGACCGCGCTGGCACACCGTGGCGAGGTGAGCGAGGCCCGGAGTCGTCGAGAACAGGCATTGTTGTTGGCACGCTCGGTGGGCGACGACGATCTCGTGCTGTCTGCGCTGACGTCGTGGCGGACGCCGACCATCTGGACCACTCGACCCAACCGGCTCCTCGACGACGTGATGAGTACCGCGGTGCGCGAGGCGCTGCCCGGCACATCGGGTGCAGACCGGGTGCGTCTCCTGGTGACGGCGGTCTTCGAATTCGAAGGAAACGAACAGCACTTCGCGGTCGAATGTGCACGGGAGGCGCTCGATCTCGCACAGCAGATCGGCGACATCGACCTCACGTGCGCTGCCCTCAACGCCCGCGTCTACACCGCGATGGGCCCCGACCAACGCGACGATCACCCGCGGATCGCGGCCGACTTCGTCACCGCAGCAGCAGAATCCGGCAATCTCGACTATCAGGCGGTGGCCCACTTCTTCCGGTCTCTCGTACGCTCGGGCGAGACCGATCTACCCGGCGCGGCAGCCGAGATGCAGCTGGCGATGCAGTCGGCAACGAGCAGCAAGGTCGGCGAACTGGTGGTGGTGCTCGCCACCTTCCGGGCGGTGCTCGACGTGCTGCGCGGTGACCTCGACCAGGCCGATCAGACCTATCAGGCGATCGGCATGCAATTGGCGGCCGCCGGGCTCCCGGCCGCCAACGAGTTCACCTTGATCTCACAGCTCTGCCTCGGCTGGCACCGCGGGTCGATTGGACACCTCGTCGACGGCGTGCGCGTGCTGTACGAATCGGCACCGGAGTCGATCGCGTGGGTCTACGTCGTGGCCTTGCTCGACGCCGGACGCGAGGACGAGGCCCGGCGGATCGCCGAGCAGGACATCCCGGTGGTCCGCGACTACTACTGGTCGGCGATCGCCGTGTTCCACGCACGGGCACTGGCCCGTCTCGGTTTGGCAGAGCAGGCCGCCCGGTTGTACGACGAATTGAGCGACTGGTCGGGCCTGATCGCCGGATTTGATTCCGGCAGTGTGGTTTTCGGCCCCATCGACGTGGTACTGGCCGAGTTGGCCGACCTGATGAACAAACCTGCTGCGGCGCAGCGACATCGGCAGGTCGTCGGCGAAGTCGAGGAGCAGGTCCGGCGCGGCCTCGCGCAGATCGACGTATCCTGAGGAGTCGATCGGGTCGCCGAGGTTCACCGCCCCCGTGCGGACACTGCAGCGCGGCGATGAGCACTATCGTGGATGGCGACCGCAACCGAAAGAGATGACTTCGATGGCCGATGCCGACATCAACTTCTACTTCGATCCGGTGTGCCCGTTCGCCTGGATGACCAGCAAGTGGGTCCGCAAGGTGCGTGCGCAGCGCGACTACACCGTCGACTGGCGGTTCATCTCGCTGCGCCTACTCAATGCCCATATCGACTACGACGCGCACTTCCCGCCGGAGTACGAGGCCGGTCACACGGCCGGGCTCCGCCTGCTGCGAGCCGCCGCGAGCATTCGGCGCGAGCACGGTCGCGCGGCGGTGGATCGGCTCTATGCGGCCTTCGGCACCCGCATCTTCGACACCCACACCGGTACCTACACCGTGGACGGTGGCGATCTCCGTGGCACGGCGGACTTCCTCGGGCCCGTGCTCGCGGAACTCGGTCTGCCCGACCACCACGTTGCAGCGCTGGATGATTCGTCGTTCGACGCCGAGATCCGGGCAGAGACGGATGAAGCCCTGGCGCTGACCGGGCGGGACGTGGGAACGCCCATCATCCAGTTCGAGCCACCGGAAGGAGTCGCGTTCTTCGGGCCGGTCATCAGTCGGTTGCCGAGCGACGACGATGCCGTGGTGCTCTGGGACCATGTGATCGGTCTGGCCCGCTTCCCCGGTTTCGCCGAACTGAAACGCAGCCTTCGCGAGAAGCCCCAGCTCACGGCGTTCGGCGTGGCCGATGCCGAGGTGGGCGTGCAGGAGGACTGGCACGGTGGGAGCCGTCGGACGAAGAAGTGATGCGCGGCTCCTGGCGGCTCACTCGTCACACCGAACGTCCCTCGCCCGGATCTGCTCGACGAGGATGTCGGCATGGCAGGCATGCCTAGCGACGTCGCCGATCAGTCGGTGTTCGGCGGTATTCTCCAGCACTTCCCGCTCGACGCCCGTGAACGGGCGACCCGCGTTGAGTAAAGCGGTCATCGTCATATCCCTTCTGTGGTCGATCCCTTGGCGAGTGATCGAAACTTGTCGGTACCTCGTTATAGATTGGTTTCAGCAGGATCGAAGACGATGAGCGAAGTGCGGCGCGGCGGTTGATCCGCTGCACCAGGGTTGATGACGACGAGGGTCCTGTGGTCGTGTCCGCAACTCTGGAAGGCTCGTCGTGTCCTCATCGTCGGTGTCGTGGCAGGATCTGCCCGCCGCGTTCGTCGGTGGCATCGATCCGTCGCATCCGGATGAGGAACCGATCAACGACCTGCTGCTCGGATTGGTCGATCTCGATCATGGTCGTTCTGATCGCACCCTGGCAGGCGAAGCTGATCATCTCACGAACCGACCTGCTCGACGACCAGTCCTTCGCGCCAGTCATCGACGCCTCGGTCGCGGATCTGCTGCGGCGTCGCAAGGGGACTTGGTCGAAGAAGCGGTTGCGCGACATGGTCGATCGCATCATCTTCCGCCACGACCCCAACAGCGTGCGTGAACGCCGCAAAGAGGCTCTCGATGCCCGCGGGGTGTGGACCGAGTCTCGGGGCGACGGGGTCGCCGAGATCACCGGGGTCATGGCTGCCGAGAACGTGCGCATCGCGGCTGCCGCGGTCGCCGCCCTGGCGGATGCGGCGTGTGAGCATGACGACCGCACGAAGCCTCAGCGCATGTCCGATGCGATGTTCGCGTTGCTGTCGGGGGCGACGTTCGAGTGCCAGTGCGGCCGTGAAGATTGCATCGCACGGATTCCTGAACCGGGCACTATCCCGTCGGTCGACACGCGGATCGTCCTACATGTGGTGTGCGACGAATCCACACTTGCCGGCACTGCCGATAACCCAGGCTTTCTGGATGGCCACGGCGTCATCTCCGACGAGCATGTGCGTGATATCGCTGCCCGCCCGGACACGAAGGTCTCGTTCCTGGTTCCGCCCGGCAACGCCCCGAATGCCGACGGCAGTTTCACCCTGCCCGCGCACCAACCGGCCGATCCGTATCGACCGTCGAACGCGCTGGACACCCACACGCGCCTCCGTGATGGTTACTGTGTCGAGCCCGGCTGCGCCACATCGGCATTCGACTGCGATCTCGACCATGTCGCCGAATACAACCACACCGATCCCGAAGACGGCGGTCAGACGACTTCGGCGAACTTGAACGCCAAATGCCGGCCGGGGCACCTACTCAAGACGTTCGGAGACTGGGTCGACGATCAGTACCGCGATGAGCACGGTCGACTGGTCACCGAACTCATCACCCCGGAAGGCCTGGTCATCCCCGGTGAAGCCGAAACCAACGAAGACCTGTTCCCCGGCCTGCGCCGGATTCGCTACCAATCCCCTCCGGCCAAGGCCCCACCGCCATCGTCGCCACACGAACACCGCCCCACCCGCGCCGGCACCCGGGCGGCGAACAAGCATGCTCGTCGACGGGCCGAGCGCTCTCGGAACCGTAAACGCAACAATGTCGGACCCGCACCGGACTTCTGAGAAGTCGCACACGGGTCGTTCACCCGAACGGTCGTTCACGCGAATAGGAGCCCTACCCTGACGCTCCACCCGTGGCTAGCGTTAGCCCGGAATCCATCAGCACACCTGCCACCCAAGGAGTAGGCAATGATCACACGCGCCCACAGGCTGTCGGCGATCCTGGTTGCCGCCGCAATCGTGGTCGGTGCGCCGGCCGCCACTGCGTCGGCCGAGCCCGACCGCGGCCCGCACAAGAGCACGCCGGGCGGCACCAACAACGACAATCATGTTCGGCATGGCGCCGAGCCGGATCGCAGTCCGCACAAGAGTGTTCCCGGCGGGAACAACAACGACAATCATCCGCGCGTGGGCGCGGAGCCCGACCGTAGCCCCCACAAGTTCTCGCCGGGCGACACCGGCGATCAGATAGCACCGATCACACCCGGTGGTCGGGACCGGACACCACCAAAGTCCGATGCCTCGCCCGAGGGTGATGGCCAATCCCCCTCGACAGCAGGTCCTTCCGAACATTCGGCGCCAGAGGCCGAGCCAGAGCCACAGCCACAGCCAGAGCCACAGCCGGAGCCACAGCCCGAACCCGCGACCCCGCAGACACAGTCACCGACCCCACCAGCGCCCACCACGCAGCCGCCCGCCGAGACACCCGCCCCGTCCGAGCCGACTGCGCCGTCAGAGCCGAGTGGTCCGTATGTCGATGCTCGGAGCATCCCGGGTAGTCCCTCCTTACCAGGTTCGGCGATCACAACCGAGAACTGCCCACACGGCTGCGCGGTGAGTTCCAGCCACAGCGGCACCACCCGTGTCTTCGACCTCGACAGCATGCCCGCGGGCGGCGACCCTCGGACCACCACTCGCGTCATCGATCCAGACGCCAACGATGGTGCGACAGGTACATTCTCGAAGAACCTGATCACGCCGAACCCGCTGACCAACAATGGTGTCGGCGTCCCCCTGCCGCAGGGCTCGGAACCGAACACCGCACCGGGCGCCGGCGGCAGAGTCAATCCCGCACGCCCGGGAGCCGCGGTCGACATCCAGGGCCGCTCTCAGATTCGGTTGCGTGTCGTTCGGGCGGTACCCGACAAGTCCTACCCGGTGACCACCGTCGGCGGGCGTGGAGTCGCCGTGCACTACCACTACGAGTACGAGGCACAGACCCTCAAGGGAGCCGACATCAACGGCATCCACATCTTCGGCAAGAGTGACTGGAAACCCGTGTCGCAGAGTCAGGTCAACGACTTCGCCTCGAAGGGAGTGCCGCTACCCAGCGTCCGGTGATTTCAGCGCGGTCAGCGGATGGCTGCGGAAGAAATCCCAGATGATTGCGGTGGCGCTGATCGACGAGGTGATCGGACCGGTGAACTCGGTAGCCGCGATGGCCGGGTCACCGCCGGGCCAGTTGTGGCCACCGCCCTGGATCGTGTAGAGCTCCACGGCGCTGTCGGGTGTGCACGAGTATGACGTTCGCGAAACATCATGAGCGACTTTCCGAGTCGTCGGTCGGCCTGTACAGCCGTTCCGCCGGGCCCAGGCGGCGGTCTGGGTGGGAATGCTCTCGCTGTTGGGCATCAGTTTCGGATGTGCGTCGTTGCGACGTTGCTGACCGATCGTTCTCGCCGAGCCGTCGGTGGACGGCAGGAGCTTGCCTCGCGGCCCGACACCACCGGAGTAGGAAAGGATTTCGTCGCCTGTCCCGTGGAAGGCAACCACTGGAACGTGTCGGGACGGACGACACCATGCAAAGTTCTGGAGACCGGAGACCGGCGCCACTGCGGCGAATCGATCCGCGAGCTGACAGGCAACCGACGAAGCGGTGAATGCGCCCATCGACAGTCCGGTCATGTACACCCGCCGCTTGTCCACACACAGCGTCTGCTCCACATGGGTCAGCAGCGCGGACAGGAACTTGATGTCCACACCGTTTCGGCCGTAGTCCCATTTCGGTGGCAGCACATGGGTTTCCGGTGTGATCACCGCGAACCCGTGGCGGGCGCCATAAGCACCCATCCCACTCCACGCGTCCTGCAGAGCGCCCGGCTGCAGGTAGCCGTGGACGTCGAAAACGACCGGCATCGGGACGCGGGGCGCAACGCGGGGAACCTCCTGCAGGTAGTCACCGGATCGCCCGACCGCGGAGAAGCCATGGAGAGATGTTCCGGGTGGCGTCGCGGCCGCCCGACATCCGGCCGACGGAACCGGCGCCGATGCCGCAGTCGACCGCTCCGCCGGAGCCGCGGAGACGGTGGCGCAGGTGGTCATCAACGCCAACGCGGTCGCGAACAATACGCACAGTGTGACCTGCACCCTCATGAGGTGGACATTAGATGTAGGTCACATATTGTGCAAGCGCCGCTCCCGCAGCACCGTCTTCTGGATCTTGCCCGTCGATGTCTTGGGCAACTCCGCGAACACGATCTCCTTCGGAACCTTGAACCGTGCCAGCCGCTCTCGCACGAATGCGATGAGGGCGTCCGCATCCACCTCGCCGCCCTCGCGGACGGTCACATAGGCGATCGGCACTTCACCCCAGCGCTCGTCGGGGCGCCCCACCACGGCCGACTCCACGACGTCGGGGTGGCTGTCGAGAACACGCTCGACCTCGACCGACGCGATGTTCTCGCCGCCGGAGATGATGACGTCCTTGCTGCGGTCACGGATCTCGGCGTATCCGTCGGGGTGCATGACCGCAATGTCGCCGGTACGCAGCCAGCCGCTCACCGTGGCCGCCGCGGTGGCCTCGGGATCGCGGTAGTAGCCGAGCATCACGTTGTTGCCTCGCGCCACCAGTTCGCCCTCGGTGCTGCCGTCCGCCGGGACGTCGTCTCCCTCCGGTGTCACCACCCGCACCACACCGGCCGCGATGTTGCCGATCCCTTGTCGTGCCTTCAGGTTTGCACGCTCCTGCGGGGTACCGGCGTTCCATTCGGGTTGCCACTGGTTCACGGCTATCGGCCCGAAGGTCTCGGTCAGTCCGTAGAGGTGAGTGACCTCGATGCCGAGGTCGGACATGCGCGCCAGGAGCGCCGGAGAGGGCGGGGCGCCGCCGGTCGTCGCCTCCACGATGTGATCGAGCGGGGCAGCGGCCGGATCCTCGGCGATCATGGTCAACACCGTCGGTGCGGCACTGAAATGCGTGATGCCGTCGTGGGTGAGGTGACGCCAGATCTGCGCGGTGTCGATTCCGCGGAGGCACACGTGGGTGGCGCCGGCGGCGGTGACGGCCCACGGGAAACACCAACCGTCACAATGGAACATCGGCAGCGTCCACAGATAGTTGGATGCCGGTCCGATGCCGGTGTGGTAGGCCATCGCGAGTGACTGCAGGTAGGCGCCGCGGTGGTGATACATCACGCCCTTGGGACGCCCGGTGGTGCCCGACGTGTAGTTGATCGCCAGCAGCCCGCGTTCGTCCACGTCACGCCACACCGGTCCCGGTGCGCTGTCGAGGAGCGTTCGGTACTCATCGTCGGCATCTCCCGACACCAGGACCCGGATACCCGCTGTTGCGCCGACCGCGCGGGCCGCCTCGGCGAACTCGACCGTCGCCACCAGCAGGCTCGCCCCGCTGTGCTCGACGATGTAGCTCAATTCCGCTTCGGAGAGGCGGATGTTCAACGGCACCAACACCGCACCGAGCCGTGGGACCGCATTGTGCAGCTCCAGCATCTCGTGACTGTTGCTGCACAACGCGGCCACCCGGTCGCCCGGCCGAATGCCCAGGCCGTCGAGTACTGCAGTCAACCCGCCGACCCGACGATGGAACTCGGCATAGCTGAACGTGCGGTCGCCGTCGACGATCGCGGTGCGGTCGGCGAAGACCAAGGCAGCACGCGCGAGGAACGTGACCGGGCTCAGCGTGTCGAAGGTGAAGTCCGCGGGTGTCGGGGGTGCGGGCCGATTGCTCTCTGACATCCCGGGGTCTCCTCTTCACTGGTCGCCAATGCGTGGTTCCGAGTGTGACCGATGACCTGCTGACGTGTGGGCCATCCCGGATCACCAATGCCAGGCGTCGCCTCCGACATTCGCGATGGTGCGCTGGAGAACGCTGATGGCGGTCTCGTATTCCTCGTCGGAGATGCCCCGCCGGCGTTCGATCCCCAGTTCACGCTGGGCCTCGGCGGCCACCGCAAATCGCTCGGTACCCGCCGAGGTCGCCATCACCATTGCCCCGCGCCGCTCGACCCATCCCTTGCCGATCACGGCGTCGATGGTCCGCACGATCGCTTCATCGGTATCGTTCGGTCCGATCGTCGCGACCAGTTGCTGCTCGTCGACACCACCCGGGTATCGAGACAGCTGATGCAGGACCCACCACTCATGCTGGGTGACACCCACCTCCGCGAGCCGCGACCTGATCCGTGATCGGATCGCCTCACCTGCACGGATGGTCCAGAATCCGATGGGCTGTTCCAGCGGCGGTTGCATCTGCGGTCTCATCGCACCGACGTTAGGACCTCAAGTGCGCTTGACGTCAAGCCTCGAGCGGCTGCGCGATTCGACACCGCGCCGACCATGCCTAACCTGGGTGCCATGCATTTCGTCATCTACGGGGCCGGCGCCGTCGGCGGTGTGATCGGTTCCCACCTGTTTCGTTCGGGGACTCCGACGACGGTGGTCGCCCGCGGCGCCCACCTACAGGCGATCCGGGATCGGGGACTCGTCCTCGACACCGCGGACGGCATCCAGAGCCAGAGAATCACCGCGGCGGCCAATGCGTCGGAGGTCGAGTGGACCGACGATTCCGTCGTACTCCTCTGCGTGAAGTCACAGCAGACCGCCGCTGCCCTCGACGACCTCCAGGCCCACGCACCACGGACCACGCCGATCGTGTCCGCCCAGAACGGTGTCGCGAACGAAGCGGCGATCCTGCGGCGCTTCCCCAACACCTACTCGATCTGTGTCATGTTGCCGGCCACGCACCTGGAGCCGGGCGTCGTGGTGCAGGGGTCATCTGCCAGACCCGGCATTCTCGACGTGGGCCGTTTCCCGACCGACGCCGACGATGTCGCCCAGGCGATCTCCACACAGCTTCGCGCGGCGTCGTTCGAGTCCCGGACGCGGCACGACATCATGGCGTGGAAGTACCGCAAGCTGATCCTGAACCTCGGGAACGGCGTGGACGCCACCTATCGGCGAGGCAGCGATGCACTGGGCGAGCTCATGCGGCACGCCCGCGCCGAGGGCGAGACCGTCCTCGCGGCCGCAGGCATCGACGTGGTCAGCGCAGCCGACGACCAGGAGCGCCGTGGCGACCACATCGTGCGGCGCGATACCGGCGAGGACAGCCTCGTCAGTTCGACCTGGCAGAGCGTCGCGCGTGGGGCCGGTGACATCGAAATCGATTACCTGTCAGGCGAGATCGTTCTCCTCGGCCGCTTGCACGGGGTACCGACCCCGGTCAACGAGCTGATACAGGCCGAGACCACACGACTCGTCAACCAGGGGCTCGAGCCGAACAGCCTTGACCCGACCGCCGCGTTGGCGCAGCTCGACGCGATCTGACGCCCTATTCGCCAAACGTTCCCGGTCGCAATTCCGCGTCGTCACCGAGCGGTCTGCGGATCGACCATCGCTCCGTCAGCGTGCTGGCCGACATCTTCCATTCGCCGTCCTCGACGACGTACTCGTCGTCGTACTCCCCCGTCATGATCGTCTCGGTGCGATCGAGCAGATTGACCTGCCGGAACTTCAGCGTCCAGCGGCCGGTCGCGGTGGAGTCAGAGGTCAGCGTGATGTCGGGATGCATTCCGTGGTGCATGTCGAAGATGACGTACTCCCCGTCGACCCGGTGCAGAGCAACCTGCCCGAAGATCTTCGCCATCGGTTCGGCGTCGTCGTAGGCGCCGAGGGGACCGTAGTCGATGCGGGCGCCGCTGCGGACGAAGCAATCCCGGAAACCGTTGGGGTCCTTGCCATCGCATGCACGCCAGTACCGATGCTTCAGCTGCTTGATCGCCTCGACCCGGTCGAGGTCGTCGAGGCGGCTGGTGAGGTCGTCGATGGACGTCATGGGTTCACGATAGGACAGAGTCCGCGCCATGTTCCTGTGGCGTTACGACGCAGTAACCATCTCCGTTTCACCTCGCCCACGCCGCGCGGCGACCGTAGGCTCCCAAAGATGGTCGGACCAACAGTCCAATTCGAAACAACGTGGGACACCCGTATCTGGCGAATCGTCGGTGCACCGCTGGTCATGCCGACCACCGACGGTCCACTGCACGGCGAGACGGTCGCGGTCAAGGATGTGTTCGGGGTGGCCGGAGTAGCGATCGGCGCCGGGCTCAGGGACTTTCTCGCCGAGATGGTTCCCGAGCCGGACCACGCGGCGGCGGTCCACACGTTGCTCGATGCCGGCGCGTCGGTCACGGGCGTTGCGCAGACCGACGCCTTCGCCTACAGCATCACCGGCACGAGCAACGACTACGGCACACCGATGAATCTGGCCGCACCGGGACGCATTCCGGGCGGATCATCGAGCGGCCCCAGCGCTGCTGTCGCGCACGGTGACGCGACGATCGGCCTCGGCACCGATACGGCCGGATCGATTCGGGTACCGGCCGCCTACCAGAAGCTGTGGGGCCTCCGCACCACCCATGGCGCCGTTGGCACCGCCGGAATGGTGCCACTCGCACCGTCTTTCGACACCGTTGGGTGGATCACACGCGACGGCGACACCCTTGCGCGTGTGGTCGACGCCGCGCTCGCAGCGCGATCGACCATCGAGGAGCCGGCGCCGGTCGTCCTCGACCCGACACTCCTCGCCGCAGCCGATGATGAGGTCGCCGACGAGATCATGCGCTACGCAGACCTTTTCGATGCCGATCACATCTCCATCGGCCTGGACCTCGATGATTGCCGGGAGACCTTCAACACGGTCCAGGCCTATGAGGCGTGGCAGTCCCACGGCAATTGGGTGACGAAGCATCCCACCGCACTCCCCGCCGACATCGCCGCCCGCTTTGCGATCGGGCGGGCCATCAGCACAAGCGACTATGTGGCCGCACGTCACCGTGCGCACGGGATCGCCGCACGCCTGCGGTCGGCCGTCGGGTCCCGGGTTCTGTTGCTGCCCACCGCCACCACCATCCCGGCACCGACCGACGCCGACTACGACGCCCTGCGCTGCGCGCGTGAGACGACGCTCCAACTCACCTGTCTCGCATCGATCGGAGGGTTACCGGCGGTCACATTCCCATCGTCGCGACCGGGCCTCCCGATCGGCATCTGTCTCGTCGGAGCCCCCCACACCGATCGCTCCCTCGTTCGCCTGGCACGTCGGTGCGCAGACGGTGAGGGATGACGCAGGACGGGTGGAGCCGGCCCGCGGGAGCCGACTCCACCCTCGCATGGCCGGTCAGAACACCAGGCAGATGCTGCCGAAGTTCATGCCCTGGCCGACTTGAACGCTTGTTGAGCGGGTGGGGCCATTACCTGTGCCCTGTTGGGCCGTGATGGTGTGCTGGCCCGGTGTGGTCGGGGTCCATTTCACGGTTGCCACGCCACCGGAGACCGCGATGGGTCCGCCGCCGATGAGTACACCATTGTCCTTGAAACGCACCGTGTTAGGCCCGGTGACGGGTGCCGTCACATCGTAGGTACAGGTGGTGCCGATGCGACCTCCGGGGCCCGGGGTCACCGAGACACTGGTCGCCTGTGCGGATGCCGGAGCCGCGAGAATGAGGGTCGCGGCACCCGCAGCGGCCGCGAGGGTTGCGATGCCCGCTGTCGTGCGGGCCCGACGCCGGGTTGTGGAAGATGCAGTGGTGGACATGATTGCTCCTGGTGGGTGAATGTGCGCCAGGGGGGATCGCGCACATCTCGATGGTCACCCTTGCGGCCGCTCGCGGAACGGGTATGCGACTACCCGGATTCCATCGCGGACAGTACCCACGCCACTCACCACTACCCGCGATACCTACACCGCAGCCCCGGGAGGTTCACACGAACAATGGGACCGTGGCATGCGGCGGGGCGCCGGCATAACGGTCCACCACCTTGTTCAGTTCGAACTGCATGTAAAGGAGATTCGTCCCGAACACGAACGCCAGCACCCAGCACAAGGTCGGCGAGCAGGTGGCGGGAAGTCCGGCAGAGGCCTGCGCGTTTCGGATTCGCGCCCCAGCGTTGTGGAAGCTGATCAGGGGTCCGATGACGGTCCAGCCGAGCAGGAGCATCACGAGCATCGGACCGACGACCGGGATCTGGCGTCGTTGATCGAACTCCGCCATCTCCTTGTGAATCTTGTAGTACCACACGTAAAAGTAGATGCCGAGGGTGATCAGCGGCAGCCCGATCCAGACGGCGAAGGGGTTGCGACGCTTCATTGCGAGCCCTGACGCGACCGGTACCGGATGCGGCGCGACCATCGGCACGTGACCCTGCGGAACCGGACGGGGTTGAACGGGAGGTTCGGACATGATCAGGCTCGATTCGTGATGCGGTGGCCACCCGTGACAGCAGGCGCAGCCGGGAGCGGAGTATGCGTTCTGTCAGACGCATCGGTCTCACTTGGGTATACGACGATGCGCTGTCTCCCGTTACGCATCGGGACGAAATCCGAGATGATTCAACCGATCAGATGACCGCCCAGCCCGCGGTGTGGGCGTATGCGCGTGCCGCGGACAGACCTTCATGAAGAGCACCGGAATCCGGTCTTGCACCCACCCAATTGAGGTGCCACGTGGCAGTGGCGTTCGGTGACAACGGTTTCCAGACGAACCCGTCGCGGACATCGGCCGCCACCGATTCCAGACAGACGAAGATGGCTTTGCCGTCGGTCACCATGTCGCTGCCGGCGACGATGCCGAACACGGCCGACGTCGTCCAGCGTGGCTGGCATCCATGGATGCCCAGCCAGTCGGTGACCCATCGGTTCCATCGACTCAACTGGTCATCGATGGAGACCACCGGGTGACGCGTGAGGTCGTCGGGCGCGATGGTCGCAGCGGATGCGAGCGGGTGGTCGTCGGTCATCAACGCACCGACTCGTTCGATGCGGATCGGCTCACTCATCGCGCCGGGCACTTCCAGCGGGCCGCCTATCGTCAGCGACAGCTGTGCTCGCGCCGCATCGTCACCGGTCAACGCACGGGGCAACGTCGTCAGATGCACCGACAGGTCCGGCTTGGCGGCGCGGAGCGCGGCCAGCAATCGACGAGGGGTCTCCAGCGCCGGCTCACTGACGTGGACGGTGAGCACGTGCCGCGGTGTCCCGGTCGCACGGGAGACGGCGACTCGGACCCGGTCGATGATGTCGCGGGCGTCCGCGGCCAGCTCGTCGCCCGCTCTGGTCGGATCCACCCGCCGGCTGGTGCGCTCGAACAGCATGACACCCAAGCGTCGCTCGAGCCGGATGATCGCCTGGCTGAGGGCGGGTTGCGCCATGTGCAGGTGCCGCGCGGCACGGGTGAAGCTGCGTTCCCGATGGACCGCGACGACGTACTCCAGCTCTCGCAGCGAAACATCTAGCATCGCTCGATGCTAGATCGATAGCGAATGGGTGTTGGTGGTTTGGTCCGGCTGGGCGCGACGATGGCATCATGCCTGATCACGTCGTCGACGCTCACGTCCACCTCTGGGATCTGAACCATCCGTGGTACCCCGGCCTCCAAGCCATGGCCGAGAGTCTGGGCCAACCCGAGCTCTACTCCGACTTCGGTCTCGACGATTACTCGAAGGCGGCCGGATCGTTCCCGGTGGAGAAGTTCGTGCACGTCTCCGCCGTCACGGCCCCGCGGACCTATCTCGACGAATTGCGGTGGGTCAGCACCGTGGCAAGCGACCATGACGTGGACATGCACTTCATCGGGACCGTCGACCCGACGCTCCCCGAGGCCGAGCTCCTCGCCGACCTCGATGCGCAACTCGCAGTCACACCGCACTTTCGTGGCATCCGGGTGCTCTACGACCTACCGCCCGAGTCGTCGTCGGCCCGGACCATCCTGCACTGGTTGGACGACCACGAACTGGTCTTCGACCTCGTCACCCATCCGGACACCATGGACGATTGGCTGCGAACGATCGGCGAATACCCGGATCTCGAGGTGGTGCTCGAGCACACGGGCTGGCCGACCGGTGTCGACGACGACGCCCGGACGGCGTGGCGTCGCGCCATCGCCGACTGCGCCCAGCGTTCGCGTGCATCGTGCAAGGTGTCGGGGCTCGGTATGACGACCGTCGATCTGTCGGCGTCCGCGTTGCGGCCATGGGTGGAACCCGCTGTCGATGCCTTCGGCTGGGATCGGGTGATCTTCGGCAGCAACATCCCGATCGAGCACATGGCCGGCCGCTACGCCGAGCTGGTCGAGTCACTGGATTCCATCATCGGCGCCGCGACACCGGACGAGCAGGACTGTTTCTACCGCCGCAACGCGGTCCGTGTCTACGGATTCGAGGAATGACGATGACCGATCTCTCCGGACGCGTCGCATGGGTGACCGGCGGTGCGCGTGGTCAGGGACGTGCGCACGCCAGGGCGCTGGCCACGGCAGGCGCCCACGTGGTGGTCACCGACAGTGTGCGGCAGGTGACCACCGTCAATTACCCACTGGCGACGTCCGAAGAACTCGACGCGACGGTCTCCGAGATCGTCGATGGTGGTGGCCGCGCGACCGGTGCGCAGCTCGACGTCAGGGACGCGGGAGCGGTCGGCGCGCTGGTCGAGCGCATCGTCGCCGAACACGGCCGGCTCGACATCCTGGTCGCCAACGCCGGGATCTGTGCATTCGTACCGCTCGAGGACATGAGCGACGAGCAGTGGACCGACATGCTGGACACCAACCTGTCCGGAACCTTCCACTGTGTCCGGGCCGCTGTTCGAGCGATGAAGCCCAACGGGTTCGGCCGGGTCATCGGAGTGTCGTCGGGAGCGGGTCGCGGTGGGATGAAGGATCTCTCGCACTACTCGGCCACCAAATGGGGCATCATCGGCTTCATCAAATCGGTTGCCCTGGAGGTCGGTTCGCACGGCATAACCGCGAATGTCGTCTGCCCGTCGTCGGTGGCGACGCCGATGGTGATGAACGAGACGACGTTGCGACGGTTCCGGCCAGATCTGGACGACCCGACACCCGACGACGCGAAACCCGTGTTCGCCGGTCTCAGCCCGCTCGGTGTGCCATGGCTCGAACCCGAAGACGTCACCCGTGCCGTCATGTACTTCGTCGACGACCCGGGGCTCACCACCGGTACCGTGCTGGAGGTCAACCTCGGTACGTCGGCGTCACGGACCTGACCGACCGCGTCGACGCCACGGCGTCTGCGGCGACCGCACGGAAGTCTCGGGTGAAATCGATCGTCCTCATCTGGGCGATGTATTGCGTGGCGAATCCGGGGTACATCGTCGCATTGAATCCGTCGGCAGTCAGATACCAGCTACGACAGCCGGAGTTCCAGGTCGTGTGTTCGAGCCGTTTCTGGATGGTCGCGTTGTAGGCGTCCTGCGCCGGTTCGTGTACGTCGAGGAGTCGAAGGCCGCGGTCACGGATGATCGAGATCGCGGTGACGATGGCGTCGATCTGTGCCTCCATGTAGACCAACGCCGAGTTGTGCCCCGGTCCGGAGTTCGGGCCGAAGGTGAAGTACAGGTTCGGAAAGCCCGAGACCGCAAAGCTCTTGTACGCATATGCGCCGCCCGACCATTCGTCGGCCAGGACCCGCCCGTCGCGACCTCGGATCGGGATGGGTGTCCCTTGTTTCGACACCTCGAAACCCGTTGCGAACACGAGGCAGTCAAATCGTCGCTCGATGCCTTCGACGGTCCGCACCCCGTGTTCGCAGATCTGCGCGATCGGCCACGTCACGAGTGTGCAGTTGTCTGCCTGCAGCGCCGGGTAGTAGTCGTTTGTCATGAGCAGACGCTTGCAACCAGCCCGGAAGTCCGGGGTCAGTTGCCGCCGCATCCACGGATCACCTACCTGCGCGCGCAGATTCAGCTTGGCCACGGTTTCGATCACACGGGTGAACGGCGAGTTCCACACCGCACCCAGTGCCACCGACTCATGTCCCGCGAACCACAGTCGACGAGCTACGGTCTGCGTCAACGGCATCGAACGGTACAACTGCCGGGTCATCCCCGAGACACGGCGATCGAGACGCGGCAGCACCCACCCGGGCGTGCGCTGGAAGACCGTCACATCGGCGCCGGCGCGAACCAGTTCCGGGATCAGTTGGACACCGCTGGCGCCGGTGCCGATCACGCCGACCTTCTTTCCGTCCAGATCGTAGTCGTGATCCCATGCCGCCGAGTGCATCCGATGCCCTGCGAACTCGTCGAGGCCGGTGATGTCGGGATAGCCCGGCGTCGAGAGCGGCCCCGAGGCCACCACCACGGTGCGCGCGACGATCGGTTCGCGATCGGCTATGTCCACGACCCAGGTACCGGCCGCTTCGTCGAACTCCATCCCGGTCGCCAGGTGCGAGTACCGGATGTAGCGGTCGAGTCCGTGGTCGGCGATCATGCTGTCGATGTACGCCAGGATCTCGTTGCTTGCCGAATATGTTTGTGTCCACTCCGGATTCGGAGCAAACGAATACGAATAGAGTCGCGACGGGATATCGCAGGCGGCGCCCGGGTAATCGTTGTCCCGCCAGGTTCCGCCCGGCCGCACGTCGCGTTCGAGGATCACCAGGTCGTCGTGTCCCTGTTGGAGCAGTCGGATCGCGGTGCCGATGCCGGCGAACCCGGCGCCGATGATCAGCGTGGTGGTGTCGACGGTCCGCTCATCGATCGCGCCTCCCCCGCTCATGCGACCGGCTCGTAGGTCAGTTCCTTCGACCAGGTCGGCTGCGGCCGCAACAGGAAGCGCGGATAATGATCGGTCACCCGGACCATGGCATCCGCGAAATAGTGATACGGACTGTCGCGGTTGATGACCCAGCCTGCGTGATATTTCAGCACCTGATAGGTGAGCAGGCGGGTGCCCTTGCCGCGCTCCCCGTTATTCTTGAACCGCTTCATCGCCTCGTACAGGCGCTCCTCCTGGAGTCCCATGTCGACGATGTTGTCGCGCATCTTGTTCAGCAGCGGCACGTACATCAGCGCGCCGATGATGACACCGGGCGAGGCCACGGTACCGACCGTCTCGATGATCAGTGTGCGCAGCCGTGAGTTGCCGATCATGTCGAGGGCATGGAAGTCGACGGCGAGATGTCGGGACTCGTCGGCATTGATCTTCCGGAACGCCTCGTGACACACCGGATCCTGAACCTCCTCGAGGAGGAACTTGAGCAGCGCACCGTCGAGCGCGACCTCCAGCATCGGGATCACGGTGCCCAACACGGACAGTGACATGCGATCGGCGAAGGTGTCGAGCCATTCGATCGCGAGCCGGATGTTGACGTTAGGCTCGGGAACCTCGTCATCCTCGAGCATCCCCCACCGTCGCATCAATGCGAGCTCGGCGTTGGCGTGCTTCTGCTCCTCGGCATGGAAGTAGCGGTAGATCTCGGCGAGGGTCTCGTCGGGGGCCTTCTTCGCCAGGGCGGCGAATCCGCGCGCCCCGACGTTCTCGATCCACACCAGATCAGCCATGAAGGCCTTGAGCTTTGGCTTCTGTTCTTCGGTGATGAGATCGGCACCGGGAGCCTCCCAGTCGACGTCCCCGAGCGCCCACTGTCGGTCCTTGATGGTCTGCAACATGTCCTCGAGCACGATGGGCATCTCACACTCCTTCCGGGATGGGGTCATCGACCTCTGACGACACGAGGTCGGGTAGGAACCGCTGCAGGAGACCGGCGCCGAAGGTGTAGGTCCGCGGGGCCAGTCGCTTGAACAGCCAGATCGCCTTGGCGTCGATCTGAGGCATCACGTAGAGACGGCCCCGGTCGTTGGCGTCGAGGGTCTGCCGCGCCACTTGTTCCGGAGATCGACCGGACAGACGCATCAGGGTTTCGGCCACCTTCATCGCCTCGCCGGTGATCCTGCCGTCGGCGGCGACGTTGGTCCGGACGAATGTCGGACACAGGACGGTCACCGCGATGCCGCTTCCCGCCACCTCCGCGGCGATGGTCTCCGACAACGCCAGCACACCGGCCTTGCCGACGTTGTAGGCGCCCATCCCGGGCGCCGCGGAGAACGCTGCTGCGGATGCGACGTTGATCAGCCCTGCGCGTCCGGATTCGCGCAGTTGCGGCAGGAACAGCTCTGAGCCGTACACCATTCCGCGCAGGTTGATCCCGAGTGCCCACTCCCAATCGTCGACGCCGATGGTGCCCACCGCTCGGCCGCCGATCCCGACGCCCGCGTTGTTGATCATCAGGTCCGCCGGACCACCGAGATGGTCGAGGGCCCGCGCCGCGAGCGCGCGCATGTCGTCGGCATCGGCCACGTCACAGGAAATGGCCTCGGCCTGTCCATGTCCCGCCTGATCGATCAGTCGGACCGTCTCGGTGGCGCGGTCGATATCGATGTCCGCGCACAGCACGCGCCCGCCGCGTCGAGCGAGCTCCACGGCAAATGCCCGCCCGATTCCGCTGCCGGCACCGGTGACCACCGCGCGTGCGTCATACGATCGCTTGGCTGTCATGGTTTCGCGTGTCCCTTTCCTCGATGACGTCCTGGTCGGAATCACTGGATGATTCGAAAGGCCGCGTGATGAATGCGGCGACTTCGGCCAACGCGGGTGTCGCCTCCGGGATCAGCGTCGGAAGTGCTTGGAACACATGCATTTGGCCCGGCCACGTCTGGAGTTCGCATGTCCCGCCGGCATCCAGGATCATCCGCTGAGCTTCCGCTGCGTCGGCGGCGAGCATCTCGGTTCCGCCGACCTGGATGAGTGTCCGCGGCAGATCGGCGGCGCGGTCGAGAGTGAGCTTCAGACGCGGCAGGTCGTCGGGATGTGCTGCCGTGTAGTGACGGACCAGTCGCCGTGCGGCCCGAGCCGATATCAACGGGTCGGGGCCTACTTCGCGCTCGCGCCGGCGGGCAAGCCCCAGCGTCAGATCGACGATCGGGGACATCAACACCGCCGACCTCGGCTGTGAACGCCCACGACGAACGTTCTCGGCCAACAGATCCAGGATCAGATGCCCGCCCGCCGAATCGCCCGCGACCGTGATGTTCTGCGGTCGGTAGCCGATGTCCTGGAGCCACGCGTACGCTGCCTCGACGTCGTCGGCGGCCGCCGGGAACGCATGTTCCGGAGCCAATCGGTAGTCGACTGTGAAGACCGGCATCCCGGTCAGGCGAGCAAGTCGGGCGGCGATCCCGCGATGGGTACGGTCCGAGCAGATCGCATACCCGCTCCCGTGGACGTACAGGATGACCTGACGCGACTCCTTCGCGGTGGCGGGGTAGACCCACTCTCCCCGGAAGGTTCCGGTGGCAAGCCTGTCGACTGTCACCTTGTGCGGGGGCGGGCAGCCGATCAGCATCGCGGCCGCCACGATGGCACGCGACGTGTGGACTTGCACAGATCCGGTAGGCAGCACCTCGGCGAACGGGCGCAAGGTTCGTCGCGCCAGCCAGGCCGCCCATCGTGATGCAGATGAGGTCTCCGTCACAGTCGAATCGCATCACCAATCCCGCCATCTGTCAATGGCACATTGCGTAGTGTGATAACCGGGCGTCGGCCGCGGCGCGGAAGCACAGCACGAAGGCGGAGGTGACGAGCGATGGCCCGGGCATCGTCAGCGCGCATGGCTCATCTGGCAACACTGATCGAGCACATGTCGGCCACGCCTCGCTACGTGGGCAAACAGTCGCGCGAACTCGAGACCACCATCACCAGGCTGCTGGCAAACGCCACACGACAGGCATTCGGCCAGCCCGCCGTGTCGAGGTATCGCATCGACGACCTGGCCCGGATCTCCGGCGTCACGACCCGGAACATTCGGGTCTATCGAGAGCGCGGTCTGCTGCCACCACCCCATCGCGTCGGACGTGTGACGCTGTATTCCGACAGCCACGTATCGCGGCTCGCGCTGATCAGTTCGATGCTGTCACGGGGGTACACCATCGCCCACATCGACGAGTTGATCACGGCATGGCAAAACGGAGGACAGATCGCCGACGTCCTCGGACTCGAAACCGAGCTCACCGACATCCAGGAACCACCAACGTCACGTTCGACGTCTCTCACGGAACTCGCCGAGGCAGGCGTCGATGCCGCCGACGCCAACCGTCTGGTGCGCCTCAAGCTCATCACCATCCACTCCGCGGATGACGTGACCGTCGAGGAACCGGCCCTTCTCGACACGATCCTGCCCCTGATCACCGCCACCAGGCCCGCATCGGCGGTCATCGACGTCATCGAGCAGGTCACACCCGCCTTCCAGGAGTTGGGCCAGGCGATGATCGGTGCCGCAGAAGCACTCGCGGTTCCGACGGCAGGCGGCACGGGCGACGACCGACTCACCGAGGTGACGCTCACACTGGTCCAGCTGCGAGCCCTCGCCGATGCAGCCACGCGCGTCACCCTCACAGAGACGACGAATACCCTTCTGGCACAGTCGCTGGCGACGCGACTCGGCGAGGGCGGGTGAAGCACGGGCAGGACCATCACCCCGCCCCGAACATCGCCTCCAACGTCGTCGTCCGGTTCCGCTCCGCGTGCTCCCTGGCGAGCGACTCCGCCAGCTCACCGTCGCCGGCTGCGATGGCCTCGACGATCTCGTGGTGATCGTGTGACACGGTGTGCGGGTCCGGGATCTGCCGGACCAGCCATTGCACGCGAAACAGGATGGGAGACATGATCTCCCCCAACGTGCGGTTGTGCGATGCCGTCACCAGCAGCTGGTGGAAGAGCGCATTCGCGTCATGTGCTGCCGTGGCGTCGCCCGCGTCATCGGCGGCGACCACCGCGGCGCGCAGGGCCGCGATGTCGTCGTCGGTCCGGTTGTCGGCGGCCTCGCGGCACGCCATCGCCTCCAGCGCCTGGCGGATGTCGAAGAGTTCACTCACGTCGCGTTCGGTCCACGAGCGCACCACCAGGCCACGAGTCTTGCGCACTTCGAGGAAGCCTTCGGCGCGCAATGCCTGCAGGGCTTCGCGCGCAGGCAGCCGCGAGACCCCGTAGGTATCGGCAACATCCCGTTCCACCAACCGGTAGCCGGGCGGATAACGGCCGGTCATCACGTCCGAGCGCAGCGAATCCAGCAATCGCCCGCTCAGCGAGACGCTGTCGGTGATGTTTGTGGACGAGGCTTCGGGACTGATCGGCGACATGACGCTCATAGCTTACGGCCCGGCCGTCACTCCCCTGGCGAATGCATCATCGGCCCACGAACTCGGGTCGCGCCTGCGCGTCGAAGGGAAAGCGGGTCCGGAACTCATCCGCGGCATCAGCCATGGTCACGAACTCGACACCGTCGAACGAACCCCAGCGGTCGAGGAGGCGTTCCAGCATCAGCAGCACTTGCGGTCTCCCGGACACGTCGGGATGCAGGGTCATCGGGATGACCGCGTAGTCGAGTTCGCGATAGACCCAGTCGAACTGGTCGTTCCACAGCTGCTCGATGTCGCGGGGATTGACGAATCCGTGCGAGTTCGGGTGTCCCTTGATGAACATCATCGGCGGCAGATCGTCGACGTACCAGTTGCCGCAGAACTCGACGAGGTCGATTTCGTGTCCGTGCTTGAGCGGTGTCATCCAGTGCGACGCGGGCTGCGACGTGTCGATCGGCGTCCACTGATCTCCCACCCGGGCGTAGAACGGGACGAAGTCGTTGTAGTTCTGCGAATGGTCGTAGGCGAAGCCGTATTCGGCGAGGATCGAGGCGGTGTGCTCACTCATCTCCCACCACGGTGCGACGTAGCCTTTGGGTCGCTCACCGCAGAGCTGCTCGATCAGCTTGACGCTCTTGGCCATCACGTCGCGCTCCTGCTCGAGGGTCAACGACCGTGGGTTCTCGTGACTGTACCCGTGGGCACCGATCTCATGCCCCGCATCGACGCACATCTGCGCCTGCTTCGGGAAGGTCTCGATGGAGTGGCCGGGCCAGAACCAGGTGCTGACGATGTCGCGACGCTCGAGCAGCCGAAGCATGCGCGGCACCCCGACCTCGCCGGCGAACACGCCGCGCTGCATGTCATTGGGCGAGTCCTGCCCGCCGTATGATCCGAGCCAGCCGGCGCAGGAGTCGACATCGATGCCGACGGTGATCTGAATCTTCTTGTCAGTCATGTGTTGTGCTCTTTCTGTCTCAGCGTCCGAGGAGATCGGCCATCGCGGCGCGGGCGTCGTTCATGGCGGCGACGTCGTCGTCGGACCAGCCACGTTCGGCGAGGCTATGGGCCGAGAGCCACGCGGCGACCTCACCGTCACGTTCGACCGGGCCGAGCACCTGGGCACTCACCCCGTACACATCGCGCAACGCCTGCGGCGGGAACGGCGGCTCGACGAACGCGGGCTGCACCAGTACCCGACGGGTCTCGTCGAGCCAGCGCACCGTCTCCAGCGCTCGCTGGTCGAGTGACGGGTCATGTTGGATCGATCGGATTCCCGCACCACAGGATTCGGCCACGCAGAGGTCCACATGAAGTCCGAGCGCGGCGTCGTCGACGCGCACCGTGGTGCGGTCACAGCCGGTTCGCTCGCGCAGCTCGGTGACGACCTGCTTGGCACGGTGGCGGAATGCCGCCTGCTCGAGAAAGATTCCCCACCCTCGGATTCGGGCGTCGGCACCGGCCATCTCGAGTGCCCACCAGAGTGTGGCCGCGATGCTGTCGATGACCGGTACACCCACCTTCTGCTCCACCGCCCGGGTCACACCGGTGCCATCGACGTTCGTGCAGACGAGCGCAACCGCCTGCGGATCGCCCTGCTCGGTGGCGCCGATGAGCAGGTTGGTCACCTCGTCGTCGGAGGCCGCCGCGAAGGAGAAGTTGTCGGTCAGACCCCACTCCGAGTGGGACACCACATCAATGCCGCTACTGCGGTACTCGGCGACGATCTGTTCGACCACATCCTCGGTGTACGGCGTGCCCAGCGCCAGTGCGGTGACACCGAAATCATGACAGGCCTGAAGAATTGCCAGCGTCGACGTCGTCGCCGGAAGGCCGGTGTCGTCGGTGATGGCGGCGCAGATGGTTCGATCGTGCTCAACGCCGAGCCAGGAGCCGGCCGTGCCGTTCCACACGATCACGTCGACCTTCGCATCGGCGAGCAGGCGTGCCGCGGCCACCATCGACTCCACGTCGAACGCTGCTCCAGCACCATCGGTACTGATGGCCTGCACCCGGATTCGCGTGGACACGAAGGATACGTCGTCTCGCCCGGCCAGCAGGCGTGAGGTGGTGTCCTCGACGCTGGTGTTCGACGACGGGACGATCATTCCGATCCGGGTCATACCGCTACTCCTGGTGTCGTGGTGGCCGGCTGCCCCGCTTTGGGGGCGAGCCGCTGTGCGTAGTCGAGAACGAGGACGGCAACGGTCATGATGATGCCCGCTCCGACGAAGTAGAGCAGCGCCCAGGTGTACCCGCCGGTGGCGCCGACGATGAACCCGACCGCCATCGGTGTGACGAAGCCGGACACGTTCCCGGCGAGATTCATTGCGCCACCGAGTACACCGGCGTCCTCGCGGCCGCCGAGAATGGCCGGGACGGACCAGAACAGGCCAACCCATCGCAGGAAGAAGAGCACCACCGACAGCAGCGCGATCGCTGCGACCGGCCCTGGCATGAGCACGACTCCGACCAGGCCGAGCACCACGCAGACCCCGGCGAAGCCCAGCAGGGACCGCATCACCAGATTGGTGTTGTAACCCTTCTCCTTCAGCCTATCGGCGAGTTGTCCGCCGATTATCTCGCCCACGAATCCGGAGCCGAAGATCACGAAGGTCGACCAGCCGATGGTATTGAGATCGAAACCCTTGCTCTCCGAGAGGAACAGGGGCCCCCAGGTCAGCAATCCGTAGAAGACCCCGTTGAATCCCAGCCAACCAAGGCACATCGCCCAGAAGCTGCGGAACTTCAGATAGTGCGTGAGGCCCGCGCGCTGACCCGTCGAGCGATGGCGTGCACTCTCCTCGGCGTGCGAACGAGTCAGGTACTCCAATTCGGCGGGATTCACCTTGGGATGTTCGTCCGGTGTGTCGCGGATGGCCCGCCACGCCCACACGCCGAGGAGCATGGTGACCACACCCGCGGCGAGGAAGGCCCAGCGCCAACTGCCGGTGAAAGCGATCAGCCCGGTGATGGCGATACCGCCGACCGCCGATCCCAGCGGTGCACCGGCGTCCAGAATGGTTGCGCCACGGCCGCGTTCCTTCTCGGTGAGAAAGGCTGCGTTGAGTTTGCCGCCGGCAGGCATGATCGGCGCCTCTGCGATGCCGATCGCGCCCCGCGCGAACGCCATGATCCCGATGTTGGGTGCCAGGCCCGACATCGCCGTCGCGCCACCCCAGCCGAAGCAGGCCGCCACGATCAGCTTGCGGGGGCCGAACTTGTCGATCAACCAGCCGGCGGGGATCTGCATCGCCGCGTAGGCCCAGAAGAACGCCGACAAGAGCAGACCGGTCATCTCCGCGCTGATGTGGAAGTCCTCTTTGATCATCGGCAGCGCCACGGACAAGGACCCGCGGTCGACATAGTTGACCGTGACCAGGAGGAGCAACAGGCCGAACATGCGCCAACGGGTGTTGGACATCGGGACTACTCCTTCGAAGTTTTGGTATACCAATTTGGTATGCCAAGAACCTAGGTGCTGGCGGCCCGATCCACAAGCGTTCGCGGTAACCAGTACGTAAACCCTGCAAACCCGGAGGTAGAGGCGATGAGCCGATCATTCGAGCCCCGCACGATCTGGGGCACCGGCGGCAACTTCCCCACTCTCGAATCGACGGCTCCCCCGCCACGCCCGCAGCTGTTCGTCAAGAACACCCATTCCGTGATCGGCGATGACGAGTCGCTGCATCTTTCCGGCGATATCGCGCAGCGAGTGGTGTGCGAGGGCGAACTCGCGATCGTCATCGGGACGGAATGCCGGCGCCTGACATCCGCCGACGAGGCGCGTGCCGTGATCGCCGGTTACACCGTCGCCAACGACGTGACGGCCCGCGACCTCCAGGACGTCGACGCCCACTGGTCGCGCGCAAAGGGACTCGACGGCTTCTGCCCGCTGGGCGCGGGGCTCGTCGCGCCGGTCGACGCCCCCGATTGGGACGAGGCGATCATCCGCACCCGAGTGGACGGCCAGACCATCCAGCACACCCCGGTCTCGGCCGCATTCGTCGGGGCAGAGGAGCTCGTCGTATGGGCATCCCAGCAGTTCACCCTTCACCCCGGAGACGTATTCCTCTTGGGTACACCGGATTACCTACCGCCGGGCCGCGAGGATGCGGCGGTATTACGGCCTGGTTCGGTCGTCGAGATCGACATCGCCGGGATCGGCTCGTTGCGGACGCCGGTGCGGGGAGACTCGGGCTGATCACCAGAAACTGATCGTGCCCCTGGGGTCGAAACACCCAGGGGCACGACAATCGGTCAGCTCAGTCGAGCAGATACCACCTTTCCTACCCGACCCGGATCACCGTCTTGATCTCGCCGGCATCGGGATCGGTCCAGGCCTCCACCGCACGGTCGAAGGCGAGCTCACGCGACACCAGCGAGTCGGCGTCGACACTTCCGTCGGCCAGCATGCCGATCACTGTCGGCCAGGTGAACGCGTACCGCATCACGCCGTGCAGAGTGATCTCCCGCTCGATGACCTGGGACATCGGTACCGACGCGTCGTCGCCGCCGACCCCGATGAACACCACCCGCCCGCCTGGTCGCACCTTGTAGAAGCCGTCGTGCCGCACCGTCTCGACACCGGTGCACTCGATGAACGCGTGCGCGTCACCGAAGGCATCGTCGAGGCTCTCGAAGGCCTCGCAGCCGAGCTTTGCCGCTATCTCGCGCCGCGCGGAATTCGGTTCGACGATCCCCACACGCCCGGCACCGGCGGCATGACACAGCTGCGCCACGAAGAGACCCACCGGCCCCGCCCCCGCGATCAGTACCTGCGCCCCGATCGGCAATGCCGCCTTCTCGATGCCGTTCAGCGCCACCGAGATCGTCTCGACCATCGCGGCCGCGTTGTCACTCACGCTGTCGGGGATCGCGTGTGCGTTGCCCTGCGGAACGGCGACGTATTCTGCGAGACCGCCGTCCAGCCCGGGCACACCGAAGAACTTCTGGGACGGGTCGATGTTGTACCGCCCTGCCCGCGCCTCGCGGGAGGTCCAGTCCGGCACCAGTGGCTCGACGGCGACGCGCTCCCCGATCCGCGAGTCGGGCACGTCAGACCCGACGGCGACGATGGTGCCCCCGAACTCGTGGCCGAGGACCACCGGCTCGGTGACGACGTCACTACTGGCCCGGCCGTGCTGATAGAAGTGCTTGTCGCTTCCGCAGACCCCGACCGAGCCGACACGGACGAGCACCTCCGATGCCCCGATGCCGGGTACGGGTCGCTCGTCGATCCGAATGTCCTTGGGTCCGTGCAGCACCCAGGCCTTCATCTGGGTGGGGATGTGTGTCGCGGTCATGGGCGCGCTCCGATCTCTTCCGACGCGGACGCGTCGACGATGTGGACTCGTGGAGTAAACGTGCCGCCTTTGAGGGAGCTCTCGATCTCCTCGAGGCTGCGGCCCTTGGTCTCGGGAACCCAGCGCCACACGAACAGCCAGGCGATCACGTTCACCACCGCCAGGACACCGAACACCAGCCCGGTGCCGAGTTTGTCCGCGGCGAAGTACAGCAGGAGTGTCACGAGGAAGTTCGTGACCCACAGGCAGAACGCGCACAGGGAGACCGCCCGACCGCGAACCTCCAGCGGGAAGATCTCCGCCATGTACAGCCAGGTCATCACCGAGAGGCTGCCGCCGTTGAAGGCGAAATATCCTGCCAGACAGATCATCACGAGGACTTGTAATCCGATACTCAGTTCGGCTCCGGCGCCCGCCGTCCACGGTAGGACCATGGCGAGGACGGCCAGCACCACCACTGCACCGGGCAGCCCCCACAGAACCAGTTTCCGTCGGCCGAGGCGTTCCAGGAGCGCCATGCCGACGAGTGTGAACACCAGCAGCGACACACCGACGCCGATCGAGGCGAGTGTGGCCGCAGATGTCCCGAATCCTGCCAGGGCCAGTAGTGACGGTGCGTAATAGATGATGGCGCTGATCCCGGTCGCCTGGGAGAAGAAGGCGACGCCGAGTCCGGCCACCAATGCCGGGCGCACCCAGGGTGTTCGGAGGTCGCGCCATGATCCGGTCTTCGGCTCACTGACCGACCTGATCTCGTCGAGCTCGGCCGAGACGTCGTAGCCGGCGGGCCGCACTCTCGCAAGTGCTTGAGCCGCATCCTTTTCACGAGACTTCAGGATCAGCCATCTCGGGCTCTCCGGGAGCATCAGCATGATGATGAGGAACACCACTGCCGGGATGGCCGCGAACGCCAGCATCTCCCGCCACGCGGCGTGCGTCCCCAGTGCATGCCCCGTCGCGTATGCGACGAGCGTGCCCACGCAGATCATCACCTGGAACAGGACGGCCTGGGTGCCTCGGACATGCTTGGGAGCGAGCTCGGCGATGTAGGTCGGGATGATCTGTGATGCGCCCCCGACCGGGAGGCCGAGCAGGAACCGGAAGATGATGAGCACGGTCACGTTCGGGGCCAAGCCGCATCCGATGGCGAACACGATGAACGCCACCGCCACCAGCACCACTGTCCAACGCCGCCCGAGGCGCTCCGACAACGGTCCGGTCCCGATGGCACCGAAGATCGCGCCCAGCAGCGTGATCGACGTGATGACCGACAACAGGCCCGGATCGTCACTGATCCCGAAGTCGTCCTGGAGAAACAGCAAGGCGGAGCCGATGATGCCCGTGTCGTAGCCGTAAAGCAGTCCGCCGAGGCTCGCGCCGACGGCGACGAGGATGGAGAAGGGCGTCACCTTGGGCGGCTGCACTCGTGTCAAGGTCTCGGTCATGGCTGCACTCTTTCGAATTCGGCGCCGACTAGGTCGGCCAGCACTTCGAGATCCGCGGCGAGATGTCCCCGCGCCATCGACCAGTGGTGGGTGGATCCCGACATGGCCCATTCCTCGGTCCACAGACCTGGGTCACATCCGAAGTCGATGCGGGTGGTGGTGTTGCCGATGGTGATGTGCGGACCGTCCACGGCCTCGCCCTCAGACGCGATGAATCGCAGCCGGCCGTTACCACGCTCGGTGATGGAGAATTGCGTGACCGGACCCAGCGCCACACCGCATTCGATGGACGCGCCGCCTCCGCCCTTGCCGTGGAAGACCTCGAGGTTGCGCAACACCGGCCGGTGCTCGGTGATCGCCAAGTCGGCTGCATCGTTGTGGCCGAGCTCGACGACTCCCGCATCGAAATCGAGTGCCTGCCCCTCGGTGAGGGTTCCACCGCCGCCGAGGGTGGAGGTCACGAGCATCGCGATCGCCGCGCGGAGTTCGTATTCGGTGACGGTCGGGATGCCGCGGCTGGTCAGCAGGGTGGCCCCGATGGGGAACCCCGTCGCGAGCTTGCCGTAGATATCACCCGGCTGACCGAAGTGGAAATAGGCCAACGTGGACAATGCGTAGTCGTCGACTAGCTGATCGAGCGCCGCCGAGACCTGCGACTGGAAGCGGATGTTGTCGGTGTCGACGCCGGGCGCCAGCTCGAATCCCGACTCCACCGCGGCCATCACCCGGTCGATCGCCTGACCTTCGACCTTCTCGAAACGTACTCGGAGGTCGTCGAACTCGAGCACCTCCACATGGCCGCCGAGGACCTTGACCACGTTGGTGATGTTCGTCGCGATGTCGTACATGCCCGGATACAGGTGGCCCATCATGCCGTGTCGTGCGGTACGCAGCAGACGAGTGGTGCGGGCTGCCGCGACGTACCGGGTGACCTTCCGCCACACGCGCGGGTCGTCCAGCCAGCCGGCGATGGCGCGCGGCTTCTTGCCGATGCGATCCATCGCCACGCCGATCTCGGGCAGCCCTGCCGAACCCGCGAACGCCAGCCAGTCCCCGGTGCCGAATCGTGCATGGTCCATCTTGCGGTCGGGTTGTAGCGACAGCAGAACCATGGGCACGTCGACGTCACGCAGGATCGGAAGCACTTGCGCCGACGTCATATAGGTCGGCACGAGCATGACGATCAGATCGAGATCTTGCGCTGCCAGCAGGCGTGCGGCGGCCACGCCCTCGGTCACGTCGGAGACGAGACCGGCGTCGACCACGGTGGCCCCGAGGTCGGCGATGCGGGCGATGACGTGCCGAGACGAGTCGTCGATCCGATCCTTGAGTCCGTCGAACTGCGGCCAGTAGGCGCCCAGCCCGCCTGCGACGACACCGATGCGCGCGTTGGGGACTCCGACACGCGTCATCGGGGCGGGTGGTTGCCGCAGGGCGAGATGCGGGGCCGATGACTCACCGGCTGTCTCGGCGCTGTGGATGGTCTGCGTCATGCGTGTGTCTCCCGTCGGGTGATCGGACGATTGGAACTCCGGGCGTGATCGGTGATGCCGCGAACCTCGCGGAAGTCGATGCCCAACAATTGCGCGGCGGCCCGGTAGTCACCGGAGCGATGTCCGGTGGACAACGACCAGTGGTGTGCCACACCGGTTCCCGACCACTCGTCCACCCATTCGCCCGGGTCGCGGCCGAAATCGACCCGGCTCGTCGTGTTGCCGATGGCCAGTAGCGGTCCCGGAACCACCTCTCCTTCCGAGGCGATCAGAGAGAGGGAGCCGTCGGCGTCCTGCCCGAGTCCCAGCACGGTGACCGGTCCGTGCTGTACGTCGAACTCGACACTGACGCCCCAACCTCGCTTGCCGTGGTAAACGCCGAGTCCACGCAGGGTGGGTTCACGCGAGGCGACGCCGAGGTGCGCCGGGCCGTCGTGTCCCATCTCGACGACGTCGTCCTCGAAGTTCAGCGCCTGGATCTCGCAGAACGACCCACCGGCGCCGACCACCTGGGTGACCAGCTGCGCGACCGACGTCCGCAGCTCGAACTCTCCGGTGGTGGGGATTCCGCGCGCCGTCAGCAGCGAGGCACCCAGGATCATCCCGGCGCCAAGTCGCTCGTGCTGTTCACCGTCGAGACCACGGTGGTAGTAGGCGAGACTGTCGAGCCCGAAGTCGTCGACCAGACGGTCGAGGCCCACGGATACCTTGGCACCCCAGAAGAAGTCGTCCTCGTCGACGGTGGAGTCGACGGTGAAGAGCTCGCGGGCCAGCTCCATGCGTTCGGTGACCTCGCGGTCGGTCACCGCCGCGACACGCACCCGCAGGTCGTCGAACTCGAGCACCTCGACGTGCGATCCGAAGGTGGCCGGCAGCAGGGTCATGTCGGTCGAGACGTCGAGCATCCCGGGGTAGACGTGCCCCATCAGCCCGTGCCGCGCATGCCGCAACGTGGCGCGCACCTGGGCGGCATTGATCCACTGCTCGATACGACGCCAGGCACTCGGCTGGTTCAACCATCCGGAGACCGAGCGGAACGGCACGCCGGAACGCCGGAACACATTGCCGAGCTCCGGCACGGAGCACTGGCCGCAGTACGCGAGCCACGCACCGGTGTCGAAGGTGGCGTGGTCCATCTTCTCGGTGGGCTGCAGGTCGATCACCAGGATCGGCGCGTTCGACCGTTTCGCGATCGGCATCACCATCGACGCGGTCAGGTAAGTCGTCAGGAAGAGGACGATGATGTCGCAGTCGGCGCGTCGAAGGACTTCGGCCGCCCGGTCCCCGTCGCGTGCATCCGAGATGAACCCGACGTCGACGACGTCGGCGTCGAACTCCCGGAAGCGTTCCGCGACGAATTCGGCCGACTGCTCGAGCTGCGGCAGCAGATCAGGAAACTGGGGCCAGTAGGTGCCGAGGCCTCCCGCGACCAGGCCGACGCGCGCCTTCCGCCGCGTCTTTGCAGGGGGCAATGCGGTTCGAAAACTGTCCATGAGCTGCGTCATTTCGCGATTCTCTCCTTGGGTCTATCAGCTCCACCTCGTGGATTTAATCGATTAAATCACCAAGGTGCTCTGCATCACAACCCCTCGCCGAGAGTGGTGTGCGTCCGCCGCGCTAGCTCGGCGCCGACTCCCTGATCACCAGTTCAGGGGAGAGGCGTCGCGCCTGATGTGTGTGCTCGGTGCCGCCGGTCTCGGCGTCGAGTTCATCGAGCAGCAGCGATACGGCCAGCTCACCCAGTTCGTTCTTCGGCTGTTTCACCGACGTGAGCGGGACCAGCGACTCCCACGCGAGCGGGAGATCGCCGTAGCCGACCACCGCCACGTCGTCGGGTACCGACAGCCCGGCAGCGCTCAGTCCGCGCACCACACCGACGGCCAGCTGATCGTTGGTGCAGAAGATGGCGCGGGGCCGATCCGCTTCGAGGATCTCCTCGATGGCCTGCTGCCCGTTGTCGATGGTCATCTCGCTGACGTGCCGCATGATCACCGACTCCGGGTCGACCTCGTGTGCGGCGAGGGCCTCCCGGACACCTTCGTCGCGCTCGGCGCACTGGGGAATGCCGAGGTCGCCGTTCACCACCGCGAGCGGACCTCCGAGGCGCAGCAGATGTTCGGTCGCGAGACGACCACCCAAGACGTCGTCGATGGCCACCGAGCATCCCTCGGAGACCGACGCGCGCCGATCGACGAGCACCAGGTGACTTCCCACCAGCCGCAGACGTTCGAGCCGTTGATGATCGGCGCTCAAGGTCACCACGATCGCGCCCGCGGCGCGGAGCTCGGCCAACGCCGCGAAGTGGTTTCTCTCCCGGTCCGGATCGTCGCCGCTGACGCAGAGGGACACGGCGTACCCGGCGCGCGACGACGCCGCGCACACCGCATCGGTGATCTCCGCATAGAACGGATTGACGATGTCGGGCACCACGAGCCCGATCAGGCGATTGGAGCCGGTGCGTAGTGCGCCGGCGGCGCGGTTCGGGACAAAGTCGAGTTCTTCGATGGCGGCCATCACTCGGTCGCGGGTGGCGGGTGCCACGATCTCCGGCCGGTTCAGGGTGTTCGACACCGTCGCAGTGGACACGCCCGCCAGCCGGGCGACCGCGGCGACGCCCAGATCCGGTCGGCCGCGGCGCGATTCCCTGCTCCGTGCCACCACTCACCTCTCTCGAAAACGACCATCTGCCGGCCCATTATGCTCTCGGCGGTCAGTTCATCGTCCGATGAGTCACCAGCACCGAGTCATCGGTGAGGACCACCGCATTGCAGGCGAAGGTGTTGGTCGGCCCGAGGCGCGCGGCACTCGGGAGATCACCCGGTACCGACACCGATCCCCGCACCGCCCATTCGGTGGCCACCGACGAGCGATCATGACCCGCGTCCCGCAACGCGGACTCGTCGTCGGGCCCCACGCTGGTGGTGCGGGTCGTGACATCGGAGAACCCTGCGGCTGCGGATTGCGACGCTGCCGTGCCACTGCCGGCCTCGGCCAATCGGTCGCGGACATCGGCGCGGATCACGTCGAGACATTTCGCGGTCGACTCCGTCTTCCGTTGTTCGCGGTCGTCCAGCGTCGATCGACCGTGCAACACCAGCAGAGCGATCACCACGACGACGACCACTGCCCCGACGATCCAGAGCGGTGAACGACGGGGAACGCGTACGCGAGACACTCCACGATCATCGACCAGCAGCGACCAAAAGTTGGTCAATTCGCCCGTTGGCTGCGGGCTCTCGACGAGTCGTCGTCGTTCCTGAGCTCGTTCTGTCCCATCCACCAGCGAGCGATGTCGATGCGCCGGGCGAACCAGACGTCCGGGTGTGCGCTCGCGTACTCCAGGAAGCGCCGGACCGCGTGCGCCCTCGCGGGCCGCCCGACGAGGCGTAGGTGCAGTCCCAGGCTCATCATGCGTGGCGCCTCGGATCCACCGAGGAGCAGTTCATCGAGCGTGTCGATCAGTTCGTCGCCGAACTGACGGCCGGTTGCCAGTCCCGGCGTGGTGGCCAGTCGCATGTCGTTGGTGTCGAACGCGTACGGAAGCACCAGATGCGGCTTACCGAACTCGCTGTCCCAGTACGGGAGTTCGTCGTCGTAGGCATCGCTGTCGTAGAGAAGGCCGCCGTGTTCGACCACGAGGCGGCGGGTGTTCGGACTGGTGCGGCCCGTGTACCAACCGAGGGGTCGCCGTCCGGTCGCCGAGGTGATGGCGTCGACCGTCCGCGCGATGTGATCGCGCTCCGTCTCCTCGGCGACGCCGTGATAGTCGATCCATCGATATCCGTGGCCGCAGATCTCATGGCCGCGAAACGCGAACTCGGCGGCCAGTTCTGGATAGCGCTCCACCGCCATCCCACACGCGAACACCGATGCGGGTACGCGATAGGCGTCGAGGATGTCGAGGAGTCGCCATACTCCGACCCGTGTACCGAAGTTGTACATCGATTCGGTCCGCAGGTCGCGCGCCCCGAACCGCGGCCGACCGTCGGCGACGTCGCAACCGCCGTTCTCCGACGAGTCATCGCCGTGGAGCACATTGTGTTCGGCGCCTTCCTCCCAGTTGATCACCACGCTGACCGCGAGCTTCTTGCCTCCCGGCCACCGCCACATCGGGGGTTGCTCCGCGTAACCGCGCAGGTCGCGGGGATACGTTTCACTCAACGCGGGCCGCCTGATGCGCCTGGCGGTAGGAGATCGATGTCGCATCGGCCAGTCGCGCAGCCCACCACACGGTGGCGATGGCCGAGTCGATCGCGTGGTCGGTGCTGGTGGACACGTTGGTGGAGATCACCGCCACCGGCCTGCCCTCGGGACCGGCGAGGGCTACGACGGTGGCGTCGAGTTCGGCCTGCGGGATCTTGGCGTAGTCGATGTTGCGGGTGATGCCACCCGCCTTGTCGACCTCCACCGAATAGCCCTGATCGCTCAGGCACTCGTGCACTCGACGATGCAGGGCATCGGCATTGGGCGTGTACAGCGCGATCCGTTTCGTTCCGGCCTCGGACAGGGCGGCCATCTGCGCGCGATACGACGTCGACGTCGGAGTGCCGGTGCGCGTGTGCATCGCTGCGGCGATCGAGTCGTCGGCGTGCCGGCTCAGCCAGAAGCCGGTCGTGCCGGCCCACATGATGGCGTCACACTCACAATCGGCCAGCAACTCTGCCGCGTCTGCCAAAGTGTCGGTGGCGAACTGACTCTCCGATTCGGTTCCCTCCTCCACCGAGCGGACCCGAATTCGAGTGCAGACCGCCGAGATCCCAAGGGCCGAGATGAGATCAGTCGAGTTCAGCAATCGCTCCATGGTCGGATTCGACGACGGGATGACGAATCCGATACGTGGTCGGCTCACCGTCTCCTCCTCTCGTTCATTCCTGCACCCACCAGGTGCGAATCATTCGGCGATGCGAGACGCTCTGCCAGAGAACACAACCGGCTCTCGGTCCCCGGAACACCCACCAGCTGCACCGATATCGGCCGCCCGTCGTCTCCGTGGCCGACCGGCATCGACAACGCGGCCAGCCCGGTGAGCGACACCGCCCGCAGATGTGCCATCAGCTGATGCCCCGACAACGATCTGCCGCCGACCTGCACCTCTTCGGCAGAGCCCACCGCTCCGGTCGGCGCGCACGGCACGATCACGGCGTCGTACCCTCTCAGTGCATCGCCGATGCGCCGACGGACACGCATGGCGGTCGTCCACGCATCGCGAACGTCGCTGCCGACGACCACCTCCCGCGGCGCGGCCTCCAGCACCGCACGGGTGGAGCCGCAGAGGAGTTCTTCACGCCCACGGGCCAATTCGTGGACATCGGCGTGGTCGTCGAGCTTGGCGCGTAGCTCGCTGTACGCCTCCAGGGCGTCGGCGAACAGTCCGTCGGCCGGGTCGACAACCAGCCCGCCCTGCCGCGCCCACTCGACGACCGACGACAACGCGGTCCGCACATCGTCGGAGATCGGCGCGATCTCCGAGCCGTCGGTGACCAGCACCCGGCCCGTCGACTCCCCGTGTCCCTGCTGATCCGCGAGCACACCGATGACGTCGGCGATCTTGCCTGCGGACCGGGCCATCACACCGACCACTTCGAGTTCGCTCGCCAGTCGCCATGGGGCCCTGGCGAGTCCGATCGGTGCGCTGCGGTCGGCACCGAGCCCGCCGATGCGTCCGTACGTCGGAACGTTGCCCACGCCCGGACGGAGCCCGAAGATGCCGAGCGCCTGGGCTGGCCAGCGGATGGAGCCGCCGTAGTCGCCGGCGATCGCGAAGTCGACGATGCCGGTCGCGACGGCCACCGCGTCGCCGCCGCTCGATCCGCCGGGCGACAGGTCGTCGCGTGTCGGGTGCAGAACCCGACCGCCCAGGCGAGTGTCGGTGTCGATGCCGAAACCGAATTCCGCACAGTTGGACTTTCCGAAGAAGACCGCACCGGCCCGGCGCGCGCGGGCGACCGCCGTGGCATCGACCTCGGGACGAAAGTCGTCGAGGACGAGGCTGCCCCCACGTGTCGGGACACCGGCGACAGCGAACAGGTCTTTGACGCTGAACAGGTCGCCGTGCAGCGTCCCCGGACGGGCGACGGTCGCCTCCGCACGTACCGCGTCGGCGTCGACGTGGACGAAAGCGTTGTTCCACGAGTAGTTTTCGTATCTGGAGAGCGCCTGTTCGACAGCAGTTTCCGTGGTCAACGGACCCGCTCTCGTTCGGCACGTACGCCGGCCTCGATACGATCGGCGATCGCGCGTCGCAGATGGTTGAACTCCGACGATGTCACATCGCGCGGATGCGGTGAGTCGACCTCGAAGATCTCGGTCACCTGACCGTCGGCCATGGTGGCGATCCGATCGCTGAGGACCAGAGCCTCTTCGATGGAGTGGGTGACGAACAGGGTGGTCACCTGACGCTCTTGTTGCAGCCGCACGGCGAGCTCCTGCATCTCGCGGCGCACATACGCGTCCAGGGCAGCGAACGGTTCGTCCATCACGAGCACGTCGGGTTGCATCGCGAGCGCCCGCGCGATGCCCACGCGCTGCGCCATGCCGCCGGACATCTGGTGCGGATACCGGCCGGCGGCGTGCTCCAGACCGACCTCGGAAAGCTGTTGCAGCGCTCTCGCCTTGCGTTCGCGCCGCGACAGATGGAGGTGCCGCAGGCCCTCGGCCACGTTGCCTGCCGCAGTGAGCCAGGGGTACAGGGTCGGCGCCTGGAAGACCACGGCACGGTCGGGTCCTGCGGTGCGCACCTGGCGATCACCGACCCGAACCGTTCCCGAGTCGGGTCGTTCGAATCCGGCGAGCAGATTGAGCAGGGTGGTCTTGCCGGTGCCACTCGGACCGAGCAGCGAGAAGAACTCGCCGGCTGCGATCTCGAGTGTGCACTCATCGAGGGCCGTGGTGCAGCGTCCTTTCTGCCAGTACTCCTTGGTGACCCGGTCCAGTGTCACGGGCGTGGACGTCGTGGTGTCGATCGTGGTCATGCGCGTACTCCTGTTGCGGTGTGCCAGCGGAGGGCCGATGCGGTGATCGCGCGCAGGAGCATATCGGTTGCCAGACCGCAGATCCCGAGGACGATCATGGCGGCGAACACGCCCGGGTAGTCGAGGTAGTTGTAGCAGTTCCAGATGGTGTAGCCGAGGCCGGAACGTACGGCCAGCATCTCCGAGGTGACCGCCATCATCCAGGCCAGGCCGAGTCCGATGCGCAGCCCGCCGACGATCCCGGGCAGCGCGGCGGGCAGGACCACCGCGAACGTGGTGCCGAGTCGGCCGCGGCCCATCATCCGAGCGGCACGCACCAGGTCGCGGGCAACTCCCGAGACCGCCACGGTGCTCGACGCCGCGATCGGGAAGACCGCACCCAGGAACACCAGGAAGTAGTTGGTGACCGCGCCGATGCCGAGAACGACGATGCACACCGGAATCCAGGTGGTGGGCGGAACCGGTCCGAGGATCCGCATGGTCGGGGTGAGAAGTTCATCGGCCCATCGGGATACGCCGATCAGCAGACCGAGGAGGACGCCGATCACCGCCGCCGACAGATAGCCGATCGCGACTCGCTCCAGTGTCGCAGCAACGTCGCCGGGCAGCTTGCCGCTGTAGAACATGCCGCCCTGCGATCCGGTGGCCCAGTCGTTCAGCGTGGACAGCACCATCGACGGCGACGGGATGAGCGCCTTGGGAAAGATCTCCAGGCGTACCACCACATCCCATCCGGCCAGGATGAGGATCGGGACGATCGCCCCGACCGCTATCCGTCGAATCATCGTGGCGGCGTTACCGGTTCTGCTTCGGAGATCGCGGGGTTGCGGACCGAGAGCCGGGTCGGCGGTGGTCTGCGTCTGCGGCTCGGCCAGAACCATCGAGTCGCTCATTGTGCGTCGCCCAGTTCCGTGGAGGGCTGGCCGGTTGCGGTGGCGAGCATCGAGTAGTCGATGTGCTCACGCAGTTGCGCGTCGGTCAGCGGCTTGGAGATCAGCTTCTGCGCGTACATGGCGTCGGCGATCGCCTTGATCTGGGTGAACGGCATGTCGACGCTCGGTGAGAGTTGCGTCATGGCCTCGTCGATCGCGGGCTGCGGCACGTTGGTGTACTTCTTGATCGCGCCGATCCAGTCTTGCTGCCCTTCCGGAGTTTTCAGGTACGGGACGAGTTCACTCATGCCCTGCGCGACCGCTTTGACCTTGTCGGGCTGCTTGGCGATGTAGTCCTTGCTGACCACCACCACGTTGGTCAGATCACCTGCGGCCTGGTCGTAGGGGAACGTGAAGTGCTCGGCGAACTTCTGGTCGATGATCTCCGCGGCGAACGGCTGGGCGGGGATCGCGGCGTCGACCGAGTCGTTCGAGAGCGCCTGTCCCATGCCCTCATAGGGCACGTTGGTCATCTCCACGTCGTTGTTGGGGTCGATGCCCTTCATCGGGAGCTCCAGGCGCAATTCGATGTCCTGGACGGTGCCGAACTGTGATGCGATCTTCAGCGGCTGACCGTCGGCCTTGGCCTTCTTCGCCGCGGCGGTGAAGGCAGGCCAGTCGTTCGCGTTCAGTCCCAGCTTCGGGCTGACCACGAAGTCCGAGCCACCATTGACCTGCCCGCTGATCGCGACGATCGGCAGTCCCTTGGAGATGAGGCTGACGAGTGCGGTGTAGTCGATCTGTCCGACGTTGATCTGGCCCGACGCGAGGCCGGTGCTGAGATCCGACAGCTTGGTGAAATTCTGGTAGGTGACGTCTTGTCCCGGCATCTTGTCGGGCAGCAGCGACATCGAGAGGCAGTGTGCGCATTGGGGCGAGGCCACCACGATGCTGTCACTCGAGGTGTCGCTGCCGCAGCCGGCGACAAGGGCGGTCGACGCGGCGACCGCGACGGCGGCCAGGGTGGTGGTCAGTCTCTTGGTGAATCGTGCACGGCGCATGGCTGCGCTCCTCCATCTCGCTGATGACGTGGGTACGGCCTGAGGCCGACGTCATTGACGGTAGGAAGGCGCAGTTGCCCGACCGTAACGCGGGAATCAAAGATGATTACGCAAGTGGTCTTACCAATCTGCCTGTCGAGGTCGCGGCGTCCTCGTCAATGACCGGGCTGGTCGCCGCGCGTCGCCGACGCACCCGGGCGATGGTCGCACCGTCTCCGCCGAACAGGTCGCCGCCGATCCGGGACAGGTGATCGGTCATGGCGTCGGCCGCACCATCTTCGTCGCCGAGCGCGATCGCCTCGAGGATCTGCCGGTGCTCGTCGGCCTGCACGTCGGACTGGTTGGTGGTGGCGCTCGACCCGTTGAGCAGCGCCCACATCGGGTGCGACGCCACGTCGACCAGTTGTCTCGTCATCCCGGCGATCACCGAATTGCCGCAGTAGCCGGCCAGTTCCGAGTGGAATGCCTGGCTGAGCTGGAAGTAGCTGCCGAATCGCCGTTCCCGCACCGGCTCGGCATCGCCGAGGTCGGACGCGTCGATCAGGGCATTGAGCCGCCGGATCTCGTCGAGATCCAGCCGTCCGGCGCACATCCGCGCCATGGTGGGTTCCAGGTGCAGTCGCGCCTCGAGAAGATCCTGCGGCGTGGCGTCGAGCAGTCCGAGCGCGGGATTCTGCAGGTGATGGCCGCGCTCGGTGATGTAACAGCCTGAGCCACGTCGGATCTCGACCACACCGAACAACTCCAACGCCAGCAGGGCGTCCCGCACCGTCGGGCGCGACGTGCCGCATTCGACGGCCAGGTCACGTTCATTGGGCAGCCGGTCCCCCGGGCTCAGCCGGCCCGCACTGATGGATGTGAGCACCTGGTTGACCACCTGCATGTACTTGCGGCCAACCCCGGGGACCTGTGGGATGAGTTCGGACACGAAGGTCAGGATAGTTGGTCTGACCAGTTCGCATCGTTTGAGTATTCCGACGGCGTATCCGCTATTCAAGGTCTGCCCATTCCCGCCCGGACACATTCAGCAGCACCCGTGAATACACGGTTGCGCAAACCGAAAATGCCCGATAATCTGAATCTATCGAACATACGTTCGAGTCCGGGCATCAGGGGGTGCAGCGCGGTGAACACCACAGATTCGCAGACCGAGATCGTTGCGCTGTACGCCGAGTTGCACAGCGTTCTCGACCGAATCAGCGTTGCGTCTTCCACACCCGCCTCCGATCTGGAAGTCATTGAAGCCGCCGAGTCTCATGAACGCGCCGTGAAGCGGATGAGCTGGATCGGACACCGCCGAGTACTCGACGTGTCCGACCGGGCAGCGCACATCAAGGCCGGGTACCGATCGCTGTATGCATTCATGGCGGCCCGGTTGCGGATCACGAACCCAACTCGGCGCCGGCGGCACATGGAAGCTGTCGCACAGATGTACTCGATGCAGGGCGAATTGCTCCCTCCTGCGTGCCCGGCCACTGCCGCTGCGCTGGCAGAGGGAGCCGTCGGCCCCGACCACGTCGAGGAGATCCTGAAAACGCTGCGCCACATCCCATCGTCGGTCTCCACCGAAGACAAGGTCGCCGCCGAGTCCCAGCTGGCGCAGCACGCCCGCGAGTTCGATCCGGCAACCGTTGCTCGACTCGGTGCACAGGTGATCGCTCATCTGGACCCCGACGGAAGTCTCACCGACGACCGCGATCGGGCGCGTCGGCGCAGCTTGAGTCTTGGCAAACAAGACCCGCAATCGATGAGCACCCTGAGTGGCACACTCGACCCGATCACCCGAGCGATGTTCGACACTCTTCTCGATGCGTGGGCCGCACCGGGTATGAACAATCCCGATGACGAGAGTTCACCGCGCGGCGGCAAGGTCGATGCTGACTCGAAGATCCTCAAAGAGGCTGCGCGACAGGATATGCGCTCGCAGTCCAAACGGAACCACGACGCGCTCACCGCTCTGCTGAAAGCGGCGCTCGGTGGTGGCGTGCTAGGAAAGAGCCACCGCGGATTGCCGCCGCATCTGATCGTCAAGATCACCGAATCCGAGCTGCGCGAGCGCGCCGGACTCGGCGAAACTGCCGGTGGTGCACATCTTCCCATCAAAGATGTCATCGAGCTGGCGGCCGAGGCACAACATCATCTGGCAGTGTTCGCCGATCACAGCCCTGAGATTCTCTACCTCGGCGAAGCTCAGCGGCTCGCCAACCAGTCGCAGCGATTCGCGCTGTTCGCCCGTGACGGCGCCGGATGCACCTGCCCTGACTGCACACAGCCGTTCACCCGCCTGGAAATCCACCACGCCGAACGGGACTGGGCCGACGGAGGCTGGACAGACGTCTCGGACCTCGCCGGGGCGTGCCCGAAACACAACCGGATGGTCGGCCCAAAGGTCGGACAGTGGACGACCCACATCATCCGGGAAGGCCCCGACACCGGTCGGCCGGCGTGGACTCTCAACAGCGACGGCACTGGACCCCCGAACTCGCCGAGGGTCAACCGCATCCACCACGTCGGCGAGAACCTCGACCGACTACTCCGCGGTGTGTCACCGCCCCCGACCATCGACTCACGGCGCGAGGACATGTCGCGCGAGGAACGACGCCGCGTGCAGAACGCGGTTTCCATGGGATGGCTGGTACGTGCCGTCCGGTGGGAGGATCTCGGCCTGGCCGGATGATGTTCGTGGCCGCGTCGACCTGGGAACATCCGCAAACGCTACGCTCTCAGGCATGAATTCTGGGATGACGGGGCGTCCATCGCAAGCTGGGTCGATGGCTTCCGGGTCGCATCGCGAGCTTCCGGTCCCACTGGTCGGCGCGATCTGTCTGATGTACTTCGGCGCCGTCGTCCAGATCGCGGGTTTGGTCGCTGCCCTCACCGCCATGAACACGGCGGCACTGAAGGTTCGCACCCAGCATGCGCAGGGTTCGGGACTCGCCGACGCAGACCTGGAAGGTTCGGTCGATACGGGCCTCGGCGCGGGCGTCGCTGTCGCCATCGTCGTCAGCGCGATCGCTGTCGGGCTGTGGATCTGGATGGCCCGCGCCAACGCTCGCGGGCAGACCTGGGCCCGGAGCACTGCGACCACGCTCGCTGTCCTCGGCACGGTGTTCGGCCTCTTCTCGGCGGTCCGCGCCGACACTGATTTCACGATGATCACCAACTTCGTGATGTGCGTTCTCGCAGTGGGCATCATCGTGTTGTTGCATCGTCCGGACTCACGCGAGTACTACGAAGCGATGTCGCGGTAGGACACCGGACTGCGCCGGTGAGCGGGCATGTTCGCCACGCATTCCGTCGCCGAAGCGGTCTTCCTCTCCACGCGTGTGGTGGTCATGGCGCCGCGACCGGGACGGATTCTCGACGTAGTCGACATCCCGTTCGACTATCCACGTTCCCGTGGCCTGCGTTTCGGACCGGAGTTCAACGAGATCTGCGCACATATCGACAATCAACTACGGGAGGTCGTGCTGTGACCCGTGCATCGGAGGTCGTCACCGTGCGAGCAACCGGGACCGCGGAGATCGAGGTCGCCGACGTCGAGGAGGGATCGCCCACCGCCGCGCGGTCGCACAGCAGCGCCAGTAGCGGCTCGACGGGACTGGACTTGCGGTGCTCGGACGTGTCCTCGGTCCGGCAGCGGTATTCGTCGCGGTGCTGGGTCTGTGGTCGCTGGTGAGTTACGTGATCCTGCCCGAGCAACGGAGGTTTCTGGTGCCGCCGCCGGGCGATGTGTTCGCCGCTGCGCTCACCGGACCGGAAGCAGCGCACATGTGGTCGGCGCTGGGACGCACGACCGTCGTCGCGCTCGTCGGCCTGGCGATCGCCTTCGTGGTTGGTGTCGGGTGGGCTGTCGTGATGTCGCAGGCACGCTGGATCGAGAACTCGCTGTTCCCCTATGCGGTGGTGCTGCAGTGTATTCCGATCCTCGCCGTGGTGCCGGTGGTCGGATTCTGGTTCGGCTTCGGGTTCGTGTCCCGGGTGTTGGTGTGCGTGCTCATCGCCCTGTTCCCCATCGTATCCAACACTCTGTTCGGATTGCGCTCTGTCGACGTGGGTCACCGCGACCTGTTCGCGTTGCACTGCACGAGCAGGTGGGTTCGCCTGCGCAAGTTGGAGATTCCGTCGGCGCTGCCGGGGCTCTTCGCCGGGCTACGCATCTCGGCCGGGCTGTCGGTGGTCGGAGCGGTGGTCGGCGACTTCTTCTACAAACAGAACTCGCCGGGCATCGGCATCCTGATGGACACCTACCGTGCTCGACGCGAGTCGGCGGAGTTGTTCGCGGCCGCCAGCCTCGCGTCCCTGCTCGGCGTGTCGGTCTTCGTGGTGTTCGGGTGGATCGGACAGCGGGTGGTGGGACGCTGGTCTCGCGCGTGAGGTGTTTCTCCACGGCGCTGGTCGACTCATATCCTCACACGAACACCGGAACCGTCGTATGCAGTGGCGCTCCTGCGTAGCGGTCCACGACCTTGTTCAGCTCGAACTGCACGTATTGCAGGTTGGCGCCGACCACCTGTGACCGGAGGTGACGGACCTATGACGGGCGCCGTGTCACACGCGCGGTGCTTACGCTGGTCATACGCTCATCGGCGGCGCGCGCTAAGGGTTGACCTCGATCTGGGCTAACACAGTCGTTAGGATGCGCGGTCGCCTCCGCGACGCTGATGACCCCGGAAAGATACGGTAACAGGCGCTGCGAGGCGCGGCGTCCGAAGATTGCGGTGGATACGGCGCCATCCGGCAGCGCCCTATCCACGCCGGTTTTAGCGGCATTCAGCGCTGCCCCTCACCCACCCACGGCGACGCGCAAGCTGTCTTGCCGATTCGAGCCGCAATGTCCCGGAACATGTAATCCGGACTCTTGCGATGACGGCAGCGGACGACAGTTCCGTGCCGAGACTTAGTCGGGATCGAGGAAGAAACGTACGTGATTGACCGACTAGGTTCTATTCGGCCTACAGGTCGCAGTCGACATGGGTCCACTCGTTGACGTAGAACCACTGCCGAACTTTTCCGTCCCAGATCACTCCGCGATAGACACGGTGGGAGTAGTCGGGCCAAAACTGAATGTCGTACTTTGTCGTGCTCGATAGCTGCCATCCCGCGTTGTTGGACGCCTTGATGTACTTTGTGCGGCACCAGACGCTGTCCTTGGGAGTGAGTGGTGGACGGGGCCCCCCGTAGTTGAAGCGTGGGACGCTGAGCCTTGGAACCTTCGGCCAGCCGCAGCCCCAATTCAGGCTCCCGTCAGGCTTGTACGCGCTGCATGCCGCCTGAGCGTCAGGGGTTCCCGAATGGGGAGCGATCGCACCGACTACGGAAACAGCGGCTGCAAGAGTGAGAGAAAGGGCGCCACGGTTGATCCTTCCCATGTCATCTCCTTCTTATTGCTAATGTTCGTCGTCTCCATGCGCCTCCGGCATGGACCTCGTCGTCGCAGTTTCAGGTCGGTTGCTGATGATGGGATACGACGTAGACGACGACGCGAAATCTGTTCCAGAGCCTTCAGATTGGTCGTACGAGAAGACTGCACTGATAATCGCTCCCATCCGCATGATCACTGCGAACGCTACACCAGACCTGGAATATTGAGCACTGAATCCGCAGCACGGAATATAATTAGCGTCGCGAACCATCGTGTGCTGCAACGGTATTGCCCGCCACGTCAGCGATGCTCAAGATGCTATTGGTGCTTGTGTGTTTGCGTGCCGGCTTCATTCGTTCGATTGAATCCGTTGCGTGTACGCTTCACCGGCTCGGCATCTTCTTTCGGCTCAACCGGAAGCCGTGATGCGTTGCAGCACAGCGCTTCATTGTTCAAACGTCACAGGGGTGGAACTCTCAAACAGCGGCGGATCGAAACAAGAGCCGCAGAGAGCTTTGTGCGTTGCGGGCACGGCGCTGCAGCTTCGCGCTTACCGTAGCCCATAGATCGGTCAACTATTGAATAGATCCGAGGTTTGTAATGAAGAATCCTGTTCGATCATTCTTGCTGGTCTTGTTGGGCGCGGGGTTGGTGTCAAGTCTGTTCGTTGGCGTCTCCGAAGCCAGTCCGATCGGCGCCAACGGGCGCCCGCCTGGCAATGCGTCGTCACCAAATGTCGCGCAGTGCAAGTACAAGCCAGCCTGGTCTGCTCTACAAGTATCAATCGGTGGCCCTACCGTGCGAACTAGCCGCGTTGTGAGAGTGCGATACACGCTGCTCGCGCAGAATGCCGTAAACCGCAGAGGAGTGGCCGCGGTTTCGTCACCATTCGTGACGGTGCGTCCCGGCCGGCCCTACACTTTCGCTCCGGGCAACATCCAGGTGCATTGGAGGCAGAATGTGCGCCTGTATACCCTTGTCGAGTTCGCGACCGGCGCACGAAGGATGCCAGCGATCGCGTTCGTTGCTGATCGCTACCAGTATTTCAACGGGCAGAACGTCGGTCCGTTCGGCCCCTTCCGCAGTTGCTATCGACCGTGAATGAATGAAAGGGACTGCCCCCGGTTTGGTTGACATCTGATCTGTGAGGACCACTCCTCACGATGGGAGGATGTCCACATGCCGAAGCCTTTCCCCGAGGAGTTCCGCCGCGACGTCATCGCCGTCGCCCGCAAGGGCGAGGCCTCACGGCGTCAGATCGCCAAGGACTTCGGAATCTCCGAAGGGCGCCTGCACCCCGCTGGCTGAAGATCGCTGACCGCGAGGTCATGCGTCGTGCCGTCGCCTATCTGTCCCGGGACGTCAACCCACAAATGATGTACCCGCTGGTCCTCGACCTCGCTGCTGACCGAGTGCCCGTCACGGTGACCTGCCGGGTTCTCGGATTCTCCACCCAAGTGTTCTACAAGTGGAAAAAGGACCCAGTTTCACCACGAGATTGGGACGCCGCACACCTCATCAATGCCGCGCGCGAGATCCACACCGACGATCTCGCCTTCGGCTACCGCTTCATCGCCGTCGAACAACCCCGGCCGGGGAATCGCCGCCGGCGAGAATCGCGTCGCCAGGCCGTGCTCACAGGAGCGAATCTGGTCGGTGTTCGCGAAGAAGAAGGGCCTGAACACAAAAGGGAGGCCCGCACCGACGAGGGCAAGCTCTACCTCTGCGCGATCAAGGACCTGTACTCGACCAGAATCGTCGACTACTCGATCGACTCCCGGATTGAAGGCCTCGCCGGCCGTGTCCGCCGTGCGGAACGCAGTCGAGCACAGAACCCCGTCCGGGGCCATTGTTCACTCGGACCGCAGGAGTCAATTCCGATCTCGGAGATTCGTTCATAAGCTGTGCTGCAATGGATTACAGGGTTTCATGGGTCGGGTCGGAGCGTGTGGCGACAATGCCCGTCATGGAGCGTTCTTAGGCCCTCAATGGTTACCCGCGCAACTACCGTTCCCGATCTCGAGGCCGCGCTGGCCACGCAGACAAGTTTCACTCCAGACCCCGACGACGCCGGCTGGTTCCGCGGCGAAACCTCGACGACGCCGCTCTACCTTCGAATGGGGAACTTTCCCGACGAGCACCTCTACTCCCTATATCTTGGACACGGACGCTGGATGGACTTCACCTCATCTCCCGACACATGAACCGTGATCACCAAGGGAGACTGGCCCAGTTCTGCTCGACCGCGACTACCCAAGGGTCAGTTCCATGAATGACGATAATCGGGTCGAGCCGAACTCGGCCAAGCCCAACTGGACTATCTCATTTCGAAATGAATTGACCCGCAAGCTAACCCGCGACGTTCAACCGTTCAACCGCACGACCATCACCAAGCTCGTCACGAGCGTCGGGATGTTTCACGTAGTGCTGCAGGAAGGCCAGAAGCTGATCGGCGCCGACAGCGAAAAGGTCAGCGGCAACCGTGATCGACCGTTGCAGATCACGGCGGGCCGGGGCGAGGGGCCCGATGAAGTTGATGTCGACCTGTGCGTGGGCACCGTCAGCGACGGTGATCGCCAGTCCCAGATTGTTGTTCGAGGCCACCGGCTCGACGTCGACGATCTCAGACCAACGAATCTGCTGGCGCGCCTTGAACCCTTGCACCACCAGATCATCAGGCGTGCAGTCGATTGTGGGGAACCGTGCAAACCCCATCGCTAACCAGATCAGGGCCACTGCTCCGTACAGTCCCAACGCCAGAGCGACAAACGGCAGAACCATGTCGAAGCCTGAGCTCATCGGGAATGTCAACGCATCCGTCCACATCCCAACGGCGAGGGTCACGCTTGCGATGACTGTCAGTACAAAGACGACCCAGTATCCCCATTCCAACGTCCTGGGCATCTGGAACGAAATCGTGCCGGACGCAACGGTGACAGCCGTCCGCGGTGCGACGGAGTTCCTCAGCCGCTGCCGCATGATGACGATCGTCAGCGCTGCTACGGCGAGACAGCCCACAGCAGCTGGGAGATAGAACAACACGTAGACAAGTCGGGCATCTCCGATGGCGCGGATGCCGTGGTAAGCCCAGAAGAGCCCCAACACCGCGAGTGCCGCGACGACCACCACAAGCACTTTCGTCTTGCTTCGGACACTGTCCCAGCCGGCGAGCCCGTCAACGTGTTCCCCGCTCAATTGCAGACCGCCTTACCCAATTCAGAACCCACCCAACCGAACGCCCACGCTCCTCCGGCCCCGAGAACACCGGCCGTCACCACATTGACCCCGGGAATCGGGACCGCGGCACCCAGGGCTCCGCCACCCCAACCGCCGGCAACACCCCCTAGGCCGGCGATGGCTGCTCGGCACTTGTCAGCCCCGCTGTCCGCGGTCACCACGTCATACATTGCGACGCCCGACGCAAGCGCAAGACCACCGTATTTTGCTCCGTAGTGAAGATCTTCGACGGTGTTCTTGGTGAGCGTCGGCAGAGACTTCTGTAGTGCGTTGCCGCTTCCGGCTTCGGTACCCGAAATTATTCCGCCCGCCGTGGTGAGCGCTGGGTGCGAGAAGAACTCACTGTTGGCGGGTATCTCCTGCGGTTCCCGGCCGAGCGGGTAAACGGTGCCGGAGCGATACCCATTGGGATTGGAGTAGATCTCGACAAGCGTCTGATCCGCATACCGGATCGACGTGGCAGTCGTCCCGTTGTCCATCTCGAATGATTTGGTTGTGGAGACGAGCGCACCATCCGGATCGAAGGCCTCTTCGACCGTCATCGGTCGCACCCGGCTCGAGCCGCCGTACGTGGTCGACTCGGTGAACACCTTCTTGCTGCCGTCCTGCATGAACACCGTCGTCGTCGGCTCGCCTTTGGCGTTCATCCCTGGCGTCTTCGAGGCCACGGTCACCGCGGCATCCGCATCGGCGATCGCGCGCTGGTACATCATTCCCTGCAACAGCATCGGATTCGGTACATCGTCGGACGGCGGCGCACCGCCGGTGAGCATCTCCGCCAGGTTGGGCCCGGTCGCGATGAATCCTTGTGCGGTGGCCGCGGCGCGCGCACTGTCGGCGACCCCGCTGTCAGCAGCGCCGACAGCACTCACCAGCGGATTCAGTTCGCCCTGCAGCTGGTTGCGACGATCCACCAGCTTCTCCGCCTCCTCTGGGGTCAGCTCGATCGGCTTGATGGTGACGACCCAGTGGTCACCAACGAGGAACGAGTCCGCCTCAATGTCCGCGACCTTGCCCATCACCGTCGTTTTCGCAGACGTCAACGTCCAGTAACCCTCGGTAAGCACGTTCCCGAGCCCCTCCGAAAGATCTCCGACGACGACGGCCTTCTCCTTGGCCCGGCCGTACGAGCCAGCCGCAGAGACGTGAGCTGTTCCGTCCCATGCCTTTAACGCGGGCAACTGGTTACACCGAGCCTCGATGCCCGCGCCCGCACCCTCGATCGCCGCACCCCTCGACTTGATCGCTTCGGCACCGGTGAGCAGACCGCCAAAGGTCCACCCGTTGAGACGCGACCGCGACGGAATCACCGCGGGAACACCTTGTCGATCGCCACCGCCAAGTCTTGATCGGTGACTTGGTAGGAGTCGGCTGAGCCGCGCGCCGCGGTCGCCAACGCATCGAATCCGTCGGACAGATTCGTCACCAGACCGGTCACAAACGCATCGATCGAGTTCGCCGCCCAGAGGCTGGTGGAACCAGGCATCCCCGCAAACGCAGCGGGCACGCTATTCGACAGGTCGTTCTCGCTCACCGTGTCTGCAGTCCGAGACGTTTCGCCTGCAAATGCGCGCAGGGTATCCGGATCAACCAGCATTCGCGTCCCCCTAGGCTCTGCTGCTGCATACCGTCCTTGGGTCCGGATGCTAACAGTCGACCAGCACCGAACCATCTCCATGCGCCCTTGTTCATTCGCGTCGATGACACGACTCCCTCGACGTCGACGCCAACATCGGTAAGGAAGCCCTCGCGCTCCCGGTCGAGCACCGTGTGGGCACGTTCTTCGAGAACACCCAGCACGGTCCTGACCTTCTGGCCTACGCGGTACAGCACGCCGTCGGCGATGACCGGCAGGCGTTCGCGCAGCGGAACCTGTTCGGGCCATCGGGCATCAAGGAGAGCGACTACTTTCTCTACCCGCGGCCGCAGCCGCCACACGTATGGCTACGCCTTTCATTTCATGCCGCCCGCCGGTGCGACTCGGATTGGTGATGGTCAACGACGGCGTGTGGCACGGCAAGCGGATTATCGACTCCGGGTGCATCCGCCAGTTACGCTCGCCGTCGTCAGCGACCCGCTACTGCGGGTGCTTGTTCTGGGTCAACAGCTCCCTGTGCACCGGTTCGTCGTTCCCGTCGCGGTAGACCCGACGACATCGTGCCCCTCCCCGGGATGCCGTCCGACGCCTACGCGATGGTCGGCTTCCTACAACAGAACAACTTCGCCGTGCGGAGTCTCGGCCTCCTCGTGAGATCGAACGGTTTCCTCGGCGACGCCTCCCCGACCCGGGCACCGTACTGAGCGCGAGCCTCAACGGCGAGCTCTACCACGAGTCCTTCCCACAACTCGCCGACGCGTTCCGTCCCCCCGGGCGACGATGAACCTAAACTTCGACCCCATGCAGTTCGCCGATCCGAATGTGACGCTGGGCTCGATTGGGGTCGGACCCTATGCCCCGAAGGACTGCACGGTCATTGCATGCGGGACGAACCCGCTGCGGGCGCCGTGCAGGGGAATCCGGGTTGCTTTGCGGTGACGTGTGTTCCGGGGCTGCCGGGTTCGTCGGGGAGTCGGGGAGGGTGAGGTGACAGGAGTCATCGCGGGACCAATTGCCGAGGCCAGCGCGCTTCGTTGACGTCACGGATTTCAACTGAATGAACGACACACGAACCATGTTTCGGCGTCGTACCAGCGTGGGACAATCGCGAAGTTCGAGTTGTCCATACGTCTCCGCGCGCAACCGCTTTAAGCATCGGGAACTGGGGCAACCGCGCGGCAACCAAATCTGCTACTTCGATTGCTGATAGTGGACTGTCACGTAGTCGAGCCGACTAGATCGGGGGCAGCGCCGCCAGTGCCGACTGCCGACCTCGCGGACCTACTCCAGGAGCAACAGTGACCAAAGCTAGGGCGCCCTCCAAGCCTGCCGAACCGGCTGCTGCGCGGTCTGAGGAGTTCGCGCGAACCCATCATCGGCTGGTCATCCACGATTACCTACCCCAAAGCTTTCACGATGGCGCCGCCGAGGCGAGCAAGTGCGAGTGGAGCTCACACATCGCCGTCAGCCTCAGCCCCGAGGAGTCGGGCGCCCTCGCCTGGGTGCTGATCGACACGATGATGCAGGCCCGCTTCGGCCCCGCCACCAGCCTGTACGACACGTGGCGCCAGTACACCCTTACAGGAACCAAGATCCCGTCGCCTGGCAGAGAGACCATCGCGTCGTTCATCGAGCCGGTCTTCGGGCTGCCGGACAAGCCGAAGAGCCAAGACCACCTGCACGGCCACGTCGGCGAGTGGCTCTGGCACCTGCTCACCAAGGACAACGCAGCCGTCCGCATCCAGCCCGACCCGAAGGGTGACGTTACGGACGCCGGCGCCGATGGGTTTTCTATCTACGAAAACCCCTCGGGCGCACTGCGGTTTCGGCTATGGGAGAGCAAGAAGAACACCGGCACTCGTGCGCTGTCGACGAGCCTCAACGAGGCGTACAAGCAGATCGCCGACTCCGGCCAACGTTACGTCGCCAAGATCGTCGGCACCTTCACGCCAGGCTCGTACGACGCCGAGATGCTGACCTTCATTGCCGAAGTGCCTGCCGCATGGACCCAAGGAGACGAGCTCGTTGGCGCCGGGGTGACGCTCGCGACCCACCAGCCGCTGCCAAGGAAGCCGTTCAAGAAGATGAACAAGAAGCTCCCGCTACTGGACAAGCCCGGTCAGCTACGCGGCCTGGCGACCAGCATCAGTTGCTACAGCGAACTCGCCAAGACGGTCAGGAGGTACGCGTGGAGCGCGCTCTAGCGGCCGAGCACCTCAATGCGGCTTTCGGCGACGACCAGCTCACCGAACTCCCGACTGTCGCCGAACTCACCGACCTCATCGCCGAACTCGAGATCGAGCTCGTACGCGGCCTCACCGACACCGGGTTCCGCACCAATCTCACACCGTTGCGGCGCACCGCCTGGTATCTACACGGAATCGCATCGACAGCCGAGACGTCCCGGTATCCGCTCGAGCAGCGCCGCCGCGCGTTTGCCGTCAGCGCCCACGTCCACGACCTCCTTCTCGAAGACCCAGCCGAAACACGTCGCGAGCGAATGACCACTGCGTTCGCAGCACAGGTCGGCTATCACCGCGCCGACGAGAGCCCCAACGCCAGCGCTGTCTACCGTAAGGTCCGCGACGTCGTGGAGGAGACAGCCAAGTTTATCGACGGCGCTGACGTCGCCCTCCAAGCCGGAATCCTGTTTCTCGGCCTCGACATGGCCGACCTCAACCGACGGCTTCACACTTGGGCGGCCACCGCTGCCGCTCTGACCCGCGGAACCGAGCTAGCCACCCTTGACGGCACCATGTTCGGACCAACCCAGCGACTCTTGCGCGGCATCGCTGACCTCGTCCAGTACCTACGCGAAGGCAGCCCAGACACACTCGAAACCGCCCGGGGCCACCTCCAGCTTGTCGTCGACGACGAAGTCGGCCTCAGCGACCTGGACACCCGATGGGTAGCCGGACACCTCCTCGCCCTCGCCGACGGGCTCGCCGGGAGCAGCATCTGGGCAGTCCTCCCGCCCGACCTCCCCGCAGCCGTCAAACAGGCATTCACCCTCGACCAAAAGCCCATCCTGACGCTGTGGCCGCCACAGCGCAGCCTCATCGCCCACCCGACCATCAGCCCCCTCGACCCGGCGACCTCCAGGCTTCTCGTCTCCGTCCCGACCAGCGCCGGCAAGACGCTCCTCGCACAGCTCATCATCTGTGCACACACCGCACGAGATGACCGCGACGTCTGCTACGTAACCCCTCTGCGCAGCCTCGGCCGGGAGATGCGTCAAGGACTCCGCCCGCGGTTGCGCTACCTCGATCGCCGCCTCGGCGCAGACCTCCCCGACGGCTTTGGCGCTCAGGACCTCTCCGGCGACAACACGGCCGCCCACGGCGCGAACGGCACTTTAGGCGTGGACGGCACCTATCAGCTGTCCCAGGTCGAGGTGATGACGCCCGAACGACTCATGCACGCTCTGCGGCAATCGCCACAGGAGATCCTGAGCCGGTTCAGCCTGTTCATCATCGACGAAGTCCACCTCATCGCCGAGTCCGGCGGCCGCGGACTGCTACTCGAAGGCCTGCTGTCAGTGCTAGACGCCAGCGGCGCGCGACTCATTCTTCTCTCCGGCGTGATAGGAAATGCGGCATCGCTCGCCGCGTGGACCTCGACCGGACAAGCAAACGTCCTTTTCACCGACGAGTGGAGAGCGCCACGACGGCTGCACGTCCTCCTGGGCACCGAGAAGATCGAAGGCAGCCGCACCAACATCCCAGCTCGAAGCCGACGCGGCAAGGACAAAATTCGGTACGACCTGCGTGCCCTCCTGGCGGTCCGCCCCACCAACACGACCGAGCAACACCTGACCACCAGCGACGACACACCTATCGGTCACCTCGTCCTCGGCCCTGACAACAAGCGCCTCACCGGCCAGGGCAACAGCTCCACCGCTTACACAACGACTGCCAGAACAGCCACACTGCTGCTCCGCGCCGGCAGTCTCCTCATGGTCGTCTCTCACCGCGCCACCGCACGCGACGCCGCGAAAATCATGGCCAACGAACTAGAGGAAGACCCGCGCTCCCAAGGCCTTGCCGACGCCCTCGCCGCGCGCCTCAGCGACAACCATCCGCTCGTCGGAACAGTCCGCAAGGGCGTGGCCTACCACCACGCCGGGTTGCCCGTCGAGGTGCAAGAAGCGGTCGAAGACGCGATCCGCAGCGAAACGATAAAGGCCGTGGTCGCAACAAGCACCCTCACCGAGGGGGTGAACCTACCCGTCCGCACCGTCGTCATCGCAATCACCGAGTACGACGGTCAAGACCCCGCGTTCCAGATGAGTGCCGCCCAACTCCTCAACGCGGTCGGTCGGGCCGGCCGAGCCGGTAAGGAGTCCGAAGGCTGGATCGTACTGGCCCTCCAGAAGTCGCTGTCCGGCAGTGACTTCGATCGACTCACCCCCGGCCCCGACGAACTGGAGGTCCGCTCGACGATAGCCAAGCCGTCCGCTCTCGAAGCTCTCGCGGAGGCCGAAGCACTGGTGGCAAAGACACAGGACGCGATCCTGCAGCTGACCCCTGACCAGGAGACCGGAGGATTCGTCAGTTACGTCTGGTTCATCCTCCACGTCCTCGAGCACGTGCCCGACCTCGCGAGCAACCGGACGTGGCGAGACGTCGTTACGAGGCTCTTCGCCTTCACCCAGCTCCCCGACGACCTCAGAGAACGGTGGCTCGAGCTCGCCGAGCGCGTCGCGACGCACTACGACCAGACACCACCAACATCACGTCGACGCTGGGCACAGACAGGAACCAGCCTCGCCTCAGGTGCCGACATCGAGTCGATCGCTGAGAACCTTGCCGACCATGTACAGCAGCCGGGCGGCCTTAACGAACAAACCCTGGAGGAAACCCTCAACGTTCTCTCCGAACGGTCCGTGTACACCCGTCTGCTAGCGCTTCCTGAAGCCCCGAAGCGCTGGCGCTTCCGAAAGTCACCGAAAGGTGCAGATATCGAGGTGAATACCGACGCCGTGGTCCGCGACTGGATCGCGGGCCGAACACTCAGCGAACTGGCCAACGCCCACCTCGCCATGGTCACGGACCCAGCATTCCGACTAGAGCAGATGGTCGACGGTGTTAGCGAGGGAATTCAGCACTACCTGTCGTGGACCGTCGGTCTCGTAATCACCCAGGCGAACGACATCCTTCTGTCACGCCACAGCCCCGTGCAGCTGCTCGCCACTGCTGCTGCCCATTTGCGTTACGGTGTCGATACACCGCTCGCGATCGACCTGCTCGTCCGAGACGTGAAGTCCCGAACACTGGCGCAGCACCTGGGGCGCATGGCAGCGGGCGCCGGACTGGATAAAGAAGGCTTGCGCGAGTACCTGAGCGAGCAGCACATCCAAGGGTGGCGCGACAACCTCGGAGCGACCCCGACAGACGTTCTCGACCTGCTCCACTACGTGCAGGGCAGAGACCGACACAAACTCGCAGAAATGATGGCAACCGGTGTAGTCACTGCTCAGGCTCGGCTCGAGGGCAATGAGTCTCCAGACCCGGTGCCGGTGACTGTAGCCGCCTCGAGCGACGGCGATGAGCTCAAGATCCTGGCCGAAGATGGCTCGAGTCTCGGGGTGATTGTTGCGCGCGATCACGCCGGTGTCGCAGCGGTACTCGACAGCGGTCTGGTACTCAATTTCACCCTACACGGGACCATTGCGACAATTACTCGCGCAGCGACAGGCCGTCTCAGCTTCATGTAACCCTGCGTGCTCGTCCATGCAACAATTCAACCCGGCCGTCGTGAGCGCTACTACTCCTCCGCTGTTGTCGCCAGTCGGGCCAGAGGCTGCGAGTGCAGACGGTGATCGAGGGCCAATAATGTCCGTTTTCGTCAACGTGATCACTAGCAAACGCCGTAACGAAACTGGGCCGCAGGAATACTAGCGATCGGCGCTCTGAAGTTGAGTCACGAACGGCTCCACTTCGGCTGGATTCTGGCTGCACCACAGCGCGGACAACTGCCGCAGAGCGAACTGACGGCCATAACGCTCGCCCAGACTGTTCACCCAATCATGAGGGTCCTGGCCTTCAATGGAATCCAAGAACTCGGACAGGGGCGCTACCGACGTGCCCAGCGAATGGGCGATAGCGGGTTTGTCGGCCCTCAAATCCATAAACAACGTATCTGGATCCTTGACGGTTGGCAGAAACACTATGGGCCACCGCCGCCCGACAGATGACTTCACCGTCTCTCGCTGATCGCCGTCAAATACATAGGCAAAGTTCACACGAGGAGCGGGTGACCGCGGCAAAGCCTTTTCCAGCGCCACAAGACAGCCTTGCCCCGTGCCCCAGACGATCTCGCTTGGACGGCCCGCCGCTGCCTCATTGGCGTCCAACAGAGCGGACAGTAGGAAGTAGGCCGACTCGTCCTCGCAGAACAGAACCTGCTGGACTGGAGGACTCGCCAGGAGAGTGTTGCCGGCATTGGGATCAATCGATGACGCGGTCGCCACAGTTCTGCCATCGTTGTCAACTTGCAGCAACACAAATCCCTCGTGTTGACGAGAAAGACGGATCATTTCCTCTGAATGAGTCGAAATGACTACCTTCCAGTTTCGCTTCAGACATAGGTGAAGAATGCACATAAGCAACTTATGAGCGCCAACCGGAGGGAGGAAAGCATCGGGCTCATCGAGCAATAGAAGAAGATTGCTTCGCTCTTTGAATTTCTCGAGTATCCAGAAGAGGAAGTGTACACAGAACTCCCCCTGCCCCATCTCCTTCGCAGAATACTGCATGCCTCGGTACTCCACCCTGAAGAAGGGGAGAACGGGTTCATCATCTGTCCACAGAAAGTCATCCGCATCGTCTTCATTAGCGGGCTCTATTTCTAGATCGTACCACTCGATCGATTCGTACTCACGTCCGACAATCAACTTCGAAATCGACGTGACGTCATCGTCCAAAGTCAGAGGTGTGTATTCCTCCACCATTTCATTCAAATCATCCCGCGATCTGAGCACCCGAAGAGCCTGTTCAGCCAGAGTATGAAGATTGATATAAACCCGTTCTTTTGGCGCGTCTTTCGCAATGGACCGCAGAACTCGTGACTTTCCAACTCCGTTTTTTCCACCGAGCACGATACATGGTTGGGCTAAATCGATCTCGACGCCATCATGAAACGTTAGGACCTGTGATGTGCGCACCATCCTATTGAGTTTCGGCCAGGCGCTTCGCGCCTCCGCGATCCGCATCTCAGATGGTCCCTTTCAGCGGAACGCCCCAGTCTGACGATTGAACAAAATCGAAGAATATGGCCTGTTGCCGCTCCTCTGGGGCTTCAGCGAGGGCCGCAAGAAGAGCATCCGAGTTCTTGCGCGGAGAAGTTCCATACAGCTTCATCGAGAACAAGTGAAGTGCTAAGTCACGAGTCAACACCGAGGATACATCGGTCACGCGATACGAGGCGCGGTCATCATACAGGCGGATCGCTGTCCGCAGCGAACTCAGCGCTGGGTCACCCGCCCCAAAATTTCCTTGTCGCAGCAGGTTTCGCTCGGACTCGAAACGGTGCAGCAGATCACGAGGTAGGGCCGAATAGTCGCTCCACTCATACGCCCAGTCGCAGTACAGAAGCCAGGTTTGGAGTGTACCCTTATTGAATCGAACTTTCCCCGAGCCCTGAACCATTCTAAAGAGCCGCGCACCGCTATCTCGGATAGAATCCAGGGTACTTGTTGAGAACTCACCACCGCGGTAGTATTTTTCGACTACGGCATTATTGATATGCGTTCCGATACTGTTTTGCTCGAGCGCCACACATGACCTCGCAATGATATCGTCATACGCGAGTCGTCGGTTATTGAACCCTACCGTCTCATGTTGCAATAGCCCAATCGTTCCTAGCTGATTAACTAGATGCCGAACCTGGTCCCGCGCCGCGCTATGAAGCGCATTCCGCTTTTCCGGTGGTGTAAGGTTATAGGATTGATTTAATCGAAAGAAGAGTTCATTGGGCTCCTCCGGCTCGTAGTCTCTGAGCGTGACGATCGGAATTACGAACCGATTTATTCGCCGTCGAACAGGGGCTGGCAATTGCGTATACCTGAGTCCATCTAGTTCTTGGATATCCTCGCTGATTGGATCAACATTCCCATTGACAGGAAAATCGTCAGCGAAGAAGGACCGCAGCGTCGCGAATCGTTGTTGCCCGTCCAGCACCAGATCATTCTCATCCGAATCGACCACGATATGTACTGCCGGCACATACCAGCCGCGTAAGACAGTGTCGATCAGACGCTGTTTACGTTTGATATCCCAAATTTCACCACGCTGGAAATTCGGTTGAAGATCAAGTTCGCCCGACTCGATCCGGTTCACGATCGTCTCCAGTTCAACGTCTGACTTATGGAGCTTCAATCGTCTTGCCTCTCACGCTGTACGTCGTCGTTGGTTCGATCCATCCTATTGCCTGTTGAAGATCGATAAGCACTCGGGAGGTCACGGCGTTATGAGCTGTCGCCGTTGTCTGGAAGTGGTAGCTGTCGACGTTCTCGGCGTTGCCGAACCTCTACGTGGTACGAGACCGGGGTCACGGCCAAAAGATGGTCAATCATCTCTATGAAGAAGCGGTCGGGTCGGATGTCGTCGGGTACGAGTTCAGGGCGCGTGACTACGCTGAGCTGGTTATCGATTTCGGTGATCCAGTCAACGAGGAGAAGGGCAGTCGTGGTGTAGCCGTTGACATCTCCGCGGTGCCGAAGCTTGCGGACCATGTCGACACTTCGTTCAAAGGCTTCGGGTTCGACGTCGATGATGGTGGCGCGCTGGACGAAGAAGTAGCCAACAGAGGCGAGAGGGTATCTGCCGCGCAAATTGCTGGCGTCACCGTAGGATTCCTCGAATCGGTTGGGGAGGTTCTTACCGAAGCTGGATAGCTGAGCTTTGGTGGATACGAGAAGTTCGGGTCCACGATCCCAGCGGGCGATGACCACGTCAACTTGTTTTGGGTAGGCCTGTCCGAGGATGCGAGCGTCGACGGGAGCAACGGAAGGGATCGTTGGGAGCCTTTTGGCGAGTTCGTCTCGCAGCTGGGTAGGGATCTTGTCCATCAGGACAGCGATATCCCGGGGCAGCACTCGGGGACGAGATGCTCTGGGCCACACTTCATCTGCGCGAAACCCAGATCGGCGAAACTCTTGAGCAATCCAGGCGTCAATACCGTTCGCGAACTTTCCGCTCTCCGAAGCGGCGCCCTCGGCGACGGGGATTGTCAGTAGTTGTTCGAGCAACAGGTAGTCGGGATCATATCGCGGCGCCTCCCCAAGACTGTGTGTCCAGGGATCGCTGGGCTCGGTGGGGAGTAGATCGTCAAACTGACTAAAGGAATCGGTGCGAGCCATCACTGTGTCCGGCTAGGATTGGCTGCGCGCGCCAGTCGGCGCGCTGACATCAGCGCTTGTGCAGCAACGAGTTCGCTATGTTGCGCTTCCGACAAGCGTAGATAGTCTCGCAGTACGAGTTGGTCGACGATTCGGACGGCACCGAGCAGGTCGCCGGCCTTGAGCGCGTCGCGCACACTGCGGCGTATTTCGCGCAAGCCGGGGGCGAGGTGCGCGACGAGCGACGGTGAGGGGAGGGGGAGCTGGTCTGCTTCACTTGGTTCGACCTTGAGCATTCCGCCGCCGTAGGACCGTCCGACGAGTTCCGCCCCGAGTAGCGTAACTGTATTGAGGCTGGCGATCGGCAATAACGACTTCCCGGGCTCTTTGTGCTCGGGATGTAGGTAGACGCCATGGACGCTATTAAGGTGGACCGCATTTGCGAGGTTGGTGGTCAATCGCGGGGTGTCAGCGTTCATGTAGGTCAACAGCAGATCTGCCGGCGCGTTGATTGGTACTTGCCACCACGGGGATCGAACGCGGCACTTATATGCCTGGTCGACCCCAAGGTGCTCTCCTTGCAGGAGGTAGCGTTGTGCGCCTGCCGACATTTGCCGCTTCTTTAGGCCTGGCCTGAACAAGAGAGTCTGCAATCCCTCGTCGCCCATAGAGTTCAGAGCGCTGGTATTCAGCGATAGTCCACGCAGATGGCGGCTGCCAGGCGGGGAAAGCGTAATCGTCTCCGAATCCTTCAGCTTCAGCTCACCAGCGCGGGCGGGCGAGATGGCGAAGTAGTTATTTCGGCCGGTGACCGCGCCAAGCGTGGTATCGCCCCACTCATGCAATATCGCGAAATGCTCGCTGTCGGTGAGTGGTGTGTACTCATTGAGTGCGGCTGCTGAAAGGAGCGCGGGTGTCCACTTGGCACTAGCGTGGGCGGGGCGCCATCGATGGGGCAACCCGTAACCAGAGTGGTCCTCCTCGCTGAGCTCGTCGACGGATCGGACCTGGTGCAGCTCGCAATGATCCGTCCCGCCTTCGGCCAGCGCGTCCTCGGCGAGCAGCAGCACGACCTCTTCCTGGACATCGGGAAAGACACGCTCGGTGAACATCACGAGCCGCACTCGACCGAATCTCTCCATGAGGTAGCGACGCACATCTGCGGCGTAATTGACCGACAGGAGCTCGGCAGGTAGCACCAACCCCATTCGGCCGCCCGGCCGCAAGAACTCCGCGGCATGCACCGTCGCGGCGGCCCACATCGAAGCCAACGCTGTCAAGCCAACCCCGCCTCGCAGGGCTGCTTGTCGGCTGGCAACCCGGGCAGCGCCGACATGGTCCTGGTACCGCACATACGGTGGATTTCCGATCACGGCGTCAAAGCGCCGAGCGGCGGTGACAGTAAAGAAATCGGCTACCTCAATACTGGCCGAGCGGCCGGTGACACTGACCAGTTCGGCGGCAGCTCGAGCACTCGGTGGATGTATCTCGATACCTTCCAGAGTCGTTGAGCCATGTTCCTTGGATGCACCGAGCTCGTCGAGACGCATTGCCGCTGCCACGAGGAAAGCCGCCTCGCCACACGAGGGTTCTAGAATGCGGTCCGATGGGGCGCGGATTGCCCAGCGAGAAACGAAGTTCGCCAGGGCTGGTGGAGTAAAGAAGGCTCCTCGTGCCTTGCGCAGCACAAGGCCATCGACAGGTGCAAGAAGGTCGTCGTGGGTAGTCGTCACGCAACCGACGCTTCGGGTTGCAGCGCTTCTGCAAGGAGGACCGCAGCGCAGTCGCTCACCGATGTGCCTCGGTCGTGGGCCTCTTCGACGAGTTGCTCAGCCAAGGCCACTGGTACGCGCACCAAGACGGCTTTGCGCTCGCCCCGCCAATGGCGACGTCGGGCTGATCCCGGATCCCTCCTCGCAGTCATGCCGAAAGTTGTATCAACTTTGACCGACAAGTTCGGCAAGGCGCGCTGGCGGGATGAGACATCGGTGTTCGACAGCCCATCGTGACCGGGTGGGGCCGGCGGTTCGAAGGTGCGGAGGGTGAAGCCTGCGGAAGCCGATCGAGAACGAGATACATGACGTCGACAACCTCCGTGTCCAGGCACATGATTCTGTCGCAAGCGCAGCAATGGCCGGCGCCAACGGCTGACGCGTCAACATGACGTCGATCACGCGCCACGGCTTGCGCATGCACGGCTGACGTCATCTCCCCCGCCTCATCTCCGACGCCACATTCAATTCAGCAGCAACTCCGATCGCTTCCACCAGCACCGGCACAAATCGCTGCACCTCGCGAGGCTCCGGCATGCGCGGCTCATCGCACCCGGCAGCCGGTTCACCGTCGGGCCATTCGGCGAGCCACTCTTCGCAGATGCGCGCATACCGGCGCAGCATCGGTGCATTCGCTCTGGTGTCGCAGGCGATCCGGGACGGGGTGACACCGTTGGGGTCAGCCACGAACCGTCTGATCAGGTCGACAAGTTCGGCAGGCATCTGCCCGCGGACGGGCCCGAAGTGGCCGGTCGCATCGGGATGGAGTTGTTCGACGATGTCGATCGCGCCGGCGGCGCAGAATTGTCGCCACGCGTCCAGCGCGGCCAGCAGGTTGATGGGATAGAAGGTGGCGCACTCGAGCGCCCGGACCGCGAAAATGTGGTCCTTGGTGACCAGGATGGAGACATCGGGCCATCGCGAGGAGTGCTCGGCGACCACCGCCCCGAGCAACGCCATGTCGGGCGTGCAGTGACCGACAATGGTGCAGAACTCCAGGCGCATCGCGTGCGGAGACACCAGCAACTTGGTATAGAAGCCGTCGACGTCCGTGAACCGGATGGCACCGTCGTCGATCGAGACGTTGCAGCCCCAGGCGGTTGCCAATGTGTCAGCGGCCATCGTCAGCAGATGTTCGGCATCGCCGGGGATCACGCCGAGTGATGCCGTCCCACTGAGGGTCAGCGTCCGTTCCTTCGGCCGGGCTTGCGCTCTCAGGCGCTGCGCCTCCGGACTGAACGGATCGTGCACGTGCAACACCGACGGATCTGCGATCTTCCACACCTCGCGCAAGGCCCGCTCGGCGTCGCGCATGAGCGCATTCGTATTGCGCTTGCCCGTCTCACGAATCATGCTGCCCGATCGCAACTCTCGCCATCCGAGGCGATCGACGGCGGCTCGTTGTGCACGAGCCGTCGCTGCTTGTTCGGGCGGCCAGAAGTTGGTGAGCGCACTGCCACCGATCGTGCACCGCACCCGGCCGGACCCGGTCACCGTGAAAATCAGCAGCGGTCGCCCGGTCTCCCCGGCCCGGCTCACCTCCACGAACTCGTCACGACCCAGCCTCGTCACCCTCTCGGCGAGCCGCTCCCAGAACCCTCGCCATGCCGCATCCGGATTGCCATCGGCTGCACCCTGACGGTCCGACATGTACATCTCCCCCTGGGCCGTCGGCCATCGGCGATGACCGGATGCGTTGCACGGTAGGAAGGAACTCCGACAGGTCGGGCGAATGCAGATCAGTTGTCCACAGGGGCCGCCGGTTTTGCATCCGACGTCGCCTCGTCAGTCCTCCTGCTCGAGCTTTTTCGCCAGCGGCGCAAGCGCATCCAGATAGATGGACGCCAGCATCTCCGACTCGTCGGCGGTGGCGCGCATCCGGTCGGCCTCGGTGGCGTCCCACTGGACGTCGACCTCGTTCTCGAATTCGTCGATGGCGCTGACCCGGTCGAGCCACTCCCGCTTGTCCTGTCGGTGCTGGATGGCGGCGACGATCTGCTGGTACTCGCCCAGCGCACCGAGCCGTTCGACGAGCCCGTCGAGTCGCCGCGACAGCAGCACAGCCTTGGCGGTGTAGGTGTCGACGACGTCGTCGTCGGTCCTCAGGTGTGTGGGTGGCTCACCGAGGAGCGCAACCTGCTCGTGGACGTTGGCCGCCGACGTCGTGAGCGCGGTGACCTCGGCCGCGAGGTCCACGCGGACGCCGTGCCGGTCGAAGAAGTCCAGTTTCCAGGCCGGGTAGTCACTGATCCGGTCGGCGACCATGCCCGCGGAGATGGCGATCTGTCCGATCGGGTCGTTGCGCAATCGGGCGCCGTCATCCGAGCCCGCGGTCCAGTTGTCGACCGCGAGGTCCAAGTATCGCCGCGACTCGGTGGGTTCGGCGAGTTCCCGGATCGCCCGGCACTGCGACCATCGGCGGGCGCGGGCCGCGCGCAGATCGTCGGCCAGTTGCGCGAGGGGATCGTCGAACACGGCGTCCGCATCTGCCTCGACGGTCGGCAGTTCGGGCCGCGCCTCGCCGGCTGCACCGCTGCCTCGCGCCAGGCGTCCGAGCCGGACACCCAACGATCGGACACCGCTGACCACCCAGGAACCGATCACGACCAACGCAATCGCGATCGCCGCCGCAACGACGACAATCACGAGGAGCTTGATCATTCCTCCAGTACAGCACGATCCGAAGACCCATCAAGCCCGCGAACACCGTTAACGCCGGCAGCGACGACCGTTGTCGACGCGATCGATGTCGATTGTCTTGTCAGACCCCGCTCCTACTCTGATCGCATCCCTTCACGCATCGGAGCGCCATGACCGTCACCACCGGCCCGCAGGCCATCGAGTTCTCATTTCCGGATGTCCATGCCGACGCCACACTGCGCATCACCTTTCACCAGACCCTGCGAGTCCCCGACGACCCCACCACCTACGGGCTGCCACCGAGCCTCGGCACCCTCGACGTGCGCTCCACGCGCGAGATCAGACCTCGCGCAGTACCGGCAGCCGACGGCCTACTCCCGCTGTGGCAATCCGAGGCGACCTGGATCGACTTCAGCACACCCCAGGACTATCCCTTCCTGGTGAAAGTCGGTGTTGGTGGAATCAACGCGATCACCGGGAACTCCTACGTCCCGCAGCCCGACTTCGATGCCGAGGACTACCTCGAGGCTCCGACCCAGCCATGGCTGGATGGATTTCGGGTCGACGCGACCACCGTGCGGCAGTTCATCGCCATGCCGCTCGGCGAGGGATACACCGCAGCCGAACAACTGACAGGCACCGACGACGGGCTCATCCGCTTCTCCGTGGCCCCGCTCAAACCCGACGTGTGGGCTCAGCGGCCGCCGATCTCCCGGATGGTCGTCGACGGGTGCACTGCCGCACCGGCCGGTATGGGCCTCGGTGCCGGTGGCACGATCCACCAGTCCATCGCCACGCCGATCGAGTCCCACGAGAACTGGGATGTCGACGCGCGGAGAGAGGTCAGCGTGAGGATCGTCAATTCGGCTGTGTGGCAGATACTCACCGACACTCCGCCGCACCGGCCACCTCTGACGATCGACGAATACCTGACTCACGGATACCCGTGGTTCGAGTGGTACGACGACTCCCTGGCGCGCCAGGGTGGTAGCGCGCTCAGTGAGGTGCAGACCGTCCGCCAGTTCGGCAACGAGAAGGGTGCCGATCCACTCCCCGACAACACGAGCTTCACGCCTCCGACACCGCACATCGTCGGCGGCGCCTGACCGACAATCTGAGTCCGAGGAGGGACGAATGCCGAAGGACGGCTGGGAGTTCTGGCGCCTCGTACGTGTCGACGACGGTTCGTTGGAGTGGCTGGCCGGCACGAGGCCTAACGCGCGGGCGACGATTGATCAGCACAAGGTGTGGACGTTGATCCCGAATCGCTCCATATTCGTCGCGAACTGGATCGTGACCGAAGACCACCATCGCGATTCAGGATTCCGGTGGACCCACGAGAACATCGACATTGACGACGCACGGAAGGTTGCGCTGGCTGTTCCCGAGATCGGTGTCGACGAGTTGCAGCGGATCAGCAAACCCGAGTCCGAGTTGACACTCGACCAGGTCGACCGCTACTCGGCCCAGAAGGTGCTCGGGAAGCGTGTGGCAGACGCGCTGAGTAATCGGCGGTTCGAGACAAGGGAGTAGTAGCGAGCCGTGCACCCCTCACTCCGGCGACTGGGCGGCAGCTTCTTTCTTCGCACCGCGCTTCGGGATGAGGTGCATGATCGCCACGACGATCGCGCCGATCACCAATCCCACGAGCGCCGAGACCACTGTCCCTGCGGTCCATGACAGGACGCCACCAAACCCGTGGGAGAGTTCTGCGAACCAGTGCTCGATGTCGTGCAGGCGGTCGGCCGGCCAATGGAATCCGGCTTCGCCGACGTTGACGATCAGGATGTGGCCGCCGACCCACAGCATCGCGGCGATCCCCACCACGGTCAGCGTGGACATGATCTTCGGCATCGCCTTGACCAGGCCGCGGCCGATCGTTTGGCTCGCCGTCGACTGACGTTGCGCCAGGGCCAGCCCCACGTCGTCCATCTTGACGATCAGCGCAACCACCCCGTACACGAGCGCGGTGATGAGGAAGGCCACGACGATGAGCACCAGCAACCGCGTGAGGAACGGTTCGGATTCGACCGACGACAGCGAGATCACCATGATCTCCGCCGACAGGATGAGGTCGGTGCGGATGGCGCCATTGACCATCGACTTCTCGAACTCCGGTCCCTTCTCCGCCGCCGGCACGTCGTCGGTGTGGTCGTGCCCATGCCCGCCGCCGAAGGCCTCGTAGACCTTCTCGGCACCCTCGAAGCAGAGGAACAGGCCACCGGCGATCAGCAGATACGGCAGTGCCTGCGGGAGGAACTGACTGAGGATCATCGCCACCGGCAGGATGATCAGCAGTTTGTTCCGGATCGACCCGACAGCGATCTTGCGGACGATCGGCAGTTCGCGGTCGGGGGTGAAGCCGTGGACATACCGCGGCGTGACAGCCGTATCGTCGACGACCACCCCGGCGGCCTTGATGCTGGCCTTACCGGCTGCGGCACCGATGTCGTCGATCGACGCCGCAGCCACCTTGGTCAGGGCCACGACGTCGTCCAGCAGAGCCACGAGGCCACCGGCCACAGGAACCTCCAGATAGAGAACACGAGTCACCGATCAGTATGCCCAACGATGAGCCTCCTCGGAGATCTGTCGACGGGGCTCCGGCTGCGCCGACACGTAGCGCCGCAAGCCGTCGGAGCATGTCGTACCCGGCTCGTATCTTCGTCGTCATCGGCAGCTGCCGGTCCGCCCATCGGCCCAGGAGGACCATGACCACCGAGACGTATGACGACGATGTCGAGGGATACGACGAGCAGATCGCCGAATCCTGGCGCGATTTCACCGCGGACCTTGCGGCGCGTCTCGGTGATCTGCGGTTCGGTTCGTTCGAGTTCATCGATCTGGCGCACCCCGTCGGCAATCGCGAACAGCTGCTCATCACCTTTCGCGCCAACCGGGCAGGTCGTGTCCGCGCGACAGTGCCCAAGAGTGCGCTTGTCGGCACGCGGCAACCCGACTGGTCACACACGCAGCGGACCTTCGAGGCGCTCGACTGGCGCTACCTCTCCCGCAAGGACGAGTACATCCGGGAGTTCGGCCGCAGGCAGCTGTACCGGGCGGCGGTCCAGTCCATCACCCTGCTGCGCGGCCAATGGGGTGTCACCCATCCGTCGTTCCTGACTCTCACCGATCCGATCAGTACCGTGCATCCGTTCTCGCTCACAGGGTGACGTGGTGTTGCCTGTTCTGCAGCTCGGCCGAGGGAACAGCCCGGCCCTGGCAACTTGCTCCGGCACCACATCAACGGGCGAACCTGCCGACCCCCGCCTGTCGTGGTCGAAGTGTGGAGTGTCGCAGTATCTCTGGCCACCAGAACAATTCGTCAAGTGGGCGAGCTGCACCTGATGGCATCCACGCTCACGATCTCCGCGTCGGGGCCTTCCCCGACTTCATCCGATCAAACGACGTTCCATGTCGGTCATATGCGGGACAATCACTTCATGCGTTCAGGATTTCGTCGGGCCGCGCAGCGCAGTGCTCTTGCGGTCGCACTCTTCACGGGCGTCGCCATATCCGTCGCCGCACCCGCGTCAGCCGCGCCTCCACCGACCGTCATCCACGACTGCACCGGCAATGCTTTCGTCAAACCCAAGATGATCGACTCGATCTTCTGCGCCGACGTCAGCATCATCGTCACCGATATCCACTGGTCACGATGGTCACCGACCCTAGCCGTCGGCCACGGCATCGAGCATCGCAAAACGTGTGTGCCGAACTGCGCCGAGGGGCCGATCGAGGTGCGACCGGTTGACGTCACGTTGTTCGCACCCAAGGGCGGCGAGTTCACCCACATCCGACTCGTCGACAAGAACGGCGTCATCACCCGCAAATTGACCGACCCCGTGCCGTCGTAGCGCGTGCGTCCCAGGCGAATCCGGCCCAGAGCCGCTCAGCGACTCACATGGACAGTCGCTCAACCAGTTGGCCGGTGATACCCGCGATGAGGTCAAAGTCCTTGCCCAGGTGCAGGACTGCGTGTCCTGCGGGCTCAGCCGTGGCTCCGATGCGCGAGTAGCCGACCTGAAGCCCGCTCATCGTGGTGTTGAAGACGAGCCCTCATTCGATTCGCTGCGCCCATTCGTCGGCATCGGGGCTACTGCCACGCCGTTGACATCACATCGTCGGCCCCGAGCGCGGAGAACGTGTCGGCGAACGACCGAAGATCGTCTCTGGTCACTGGCGCCGTATCTGCTTCGGCATCCTGAGCGAGCCGTCGGCGAAGATACTGAGTACGCGAGAGCCCCACCTGGCGGCTCGCGCGTCTATCGCGGCCACCACCTCATCTGGGACATCCCGGATCAGGACATCGGTCATCATCACCCCTTCCGCCTGGTGATATCAAGACGCTATCGCGGCAGTCGTCGGCCGCCAACTGGTCTTCGGGCTGGGTCGTACTTCGTCCTCGCCTAGGCTTATCCCCTGATGCCACCGCCCACCCATCCCCTGACGCTCGGCCAGAAGCTGGTCGCGGTGCTCGAGGTCGGACGGCGCACGGCGCACGGCGACTTACAAGCTGGCCGTCCTGATGGCGCTGCTGGACTTGGCGACCGCGATTGTCGGACATCGCAGAACCAGTGGTGAACGCGGGACTTCCGGGTAGTGGTGCCCAGCCAATAGCCTCGCAAAACTGTCATACCCCTCCCCTACTCTGCGGGTGAAAGGTGATTCGCGGCCACCGCGAAGCGCCCCCACTCCACGCGAGCACCGCAACGGACCCCGCGTTCAGCCACCCTTCGAGGGTGCGCGCGAGCGTGCTCACAGAGAGGAGAAGTCATGTCCGACTTCGATTTCGATGCCACCGTCGACGGTGCTTGGCGTGCGTTTCGCGCCGACCTCGCTGACCGGCTCGCAGGGATGGCCATCGGCAACAGCCACACGGTCGCACAGTCCGAGTTCCCGGAAGGCCCACACGGCGTCATCGCCTTCACGGTCACACGCGCCCAACGGGTGCGGGCAACGGTGGACGCCGGCGACCTGCACACCACGCCCGAGTACCTCCGCGAGCAATTGGATGCGATGGTCCGCGCCGGCTGGCGGCTGCTGCGCGACGGCCGGCTCATCTACGAGGTAGGGCAACGTCGCGTCGACAAGCTCGCCCAGGTCGCGGTCGACATGCTGCGGGACATCTGGGAGGTCGTGCACCCGGCCTTCCTCGAACACTCCGGGCCCACGCCGCGGGAGGCCACCATCGCCGTCGGGACAATCCCGGAGACACAACTTCAACTGGGGCGTCTGGTGGTCGAGGCCCTCGAGAACATGGCCGGGCGGCGCATCGTCGTCGATGACGACGGTGACATCCCGCTGCCCACCGGGCGGACTCCGTCCTGGCTGCGCGTGCTCGCCGACGAGGCGACCGTCGAGTTCTTCGGGACGGTCGTCGACGTTGTCCCGAACGGTTCGACGGCAGCCGAGTTCGTTGCCACCGAGGCACCTCGCTGGCCGGGCATCACGCTGGTGCTGCACCAGAAGACGCTGATGGCGTTCCAGACCATCGAGATGACGGCCTTTCACCGGGAGAACCTGACGGCCGGCCTCGGTCGGTGGTTGCAATTCATGCACGACGAAGCGCCACAGATCATTTCGGCGATCACCGGCGCTGAGACTCCGGAACCGCCGCGTACAGCGGAGAGCGATCTACTCCCCGATCCGCTGCAGACCCTCATCGTGCTCGATGAGGACGGCACGTCCCTCGATGCGCACGAGGTCGCGGAGATCTGCCGTCACGATCAGTCCGCCATCCTCCGCTATATCCGCACCAGCCAGGAGCAGTACCTGGAGTGGAGCAGTTCCGCTGCGTTGGCCGACGCCGCCGACGATGCTGACGAAGCGGCGGCATGCCGACACGAGGAGCAGGCATGGCGCGCGACAACCGACCAGCTGCGTGCAGCGCTGCGGATCGTCGCACTGCGTGGCGACGGCAAAATCGCCGACCGTGATCCGCATGCGACCACACAATGATGGAGTCGACAACCTCGTGCTCGCGTGCCCGTCGTTCAACTGGTTCAGCTCCCAACCGGTCTGTCGTCGGCGCAGTGGTCGCCCCCTGCCGTCACTCGAGTCAGTCCTCAAGCGAATCCGGGGCGATCAGAGGGTCGTGCGACTGCCCTCCGATGAACACCATGCTTGCCACAGCCGCGGCCAGAGCACAGATACCGACCACCAGATACCCGATCGAGTAGCCACTGCCCAACGCTTCGAACGCGGTGTGCTGCAGCGGATTGAAGGGCACCGTGCCGCCGTCCGGTAGCTGAATCTGGGACGGTACCGCATTGGCGCCGAGCGGACCCGAGTTCACCGCATCGATTGCCGCCTGCGCCGACGCCTGCTGATCAGGCGGAGCGGACGCTGCGGAGTTGTTGAACGCGTCGAGCGATTGGCTCAACGTCGGGTCCGAGTTGACCTGACTGGAGATCTGGTTGGCAGCATGCCCGAGAGCGATGGCGCCGATCACCGCCGGGCCGAGAGTGAAGCCAAAGTCCCGCAACAGGCTTGCCCAACCGGCCGCCATCCCCGCAAGGTGGTTCGGAACGGTGTTGATCACAACAGCGGTGACCGCTGTCAACGCGAAGGCCATGCCGGCACCCGATACAGCCAGAGGTGGCAACAGCACCGCGATCGATTCGTGGCTGATCGGGATCTGCCACATCCAGAATCCACCTGCGGCGATGAGGAGCAGACCACCACCGAGGACCCACTTCGGGTTGTAGCGGACGATCAGCCGGGAAGCGATGGGCACCTGAATGAGTGCGGAAACACCGTTGAACACCACGAATGCCACCGATGCCGCCAGCGGAGTGAACCCTTGGATCGCCGTCAGGCGGATGCTCGTGATGTATCCCGTCGCGAGATAGGTGAACATGCCGACCACCGTGACGATGGCTGCGGTGCTGAAGTTCCGGTTGGCGAACAGATCGAGTTGCAGCAGCGGCGACTCCTGTCGTCTCTCGACGAAGATGAATGCTGCGGTGAATATCGCGCAGACCACAAACCCGCCGATGACCTCACGACTGCCCCATCCGCTCGTGGGTGCCTGGATGACAGCGAACAGGAACCCGAGGACGGCAAACGCGATCGTGATCTGCCCGGGCCAGTCGAACGAACGGCCTTCAGGAGACGACGATTCCTGCGCAACCACGGCCGCCAGTACACCCACCGCAACAGCCAGGATTGCCACAACGATGAACGCCCATTTCCATCCGGCATAAGGATTCGAGCCGAAATGCAACTTTGCGGCCAGACCGCAGATGACCGGCGACACCACACTGCCCATCGACAACGCGGCCGCCCAGGTGGACAACCCCCGTGCCCGGGACCGCGCGGTGTGGGTTCCGGCGGCGACCATCGACAGCGTGGTCGGAATGACCGCTGCGGCACCGACACCCGCAATGAACTGGCCCGACCACATGACGGCGAGGCGGATCGTCTGGCTCGTCTCCGGTCCTGGAGTCAGTACACAGATGGTGAACCCCAGCGCGAGAATCCCCGAACCGATCACCAATAGCCGACGGCGCCCGAACATGTCACCCAGCAAACCGAAGCTCAACTCCAGGATGGTCACCGGAATCAGAAACGCGTCGGTGATCCACGTCAATTGTGACGCGGTGGTCCCGAAGTCCTGTTGAAAGAGCCCGTTCAATCCCGCCGGGACGGTCAATCCGAACTGCGCGACGAAGATGCAGAGTGCGGCCGCCACGAGCGTGCCGCGGGTAAGTGGAGACGGCTGGAGGTGAGCGGTTCGGGACAGTCCTGGACTGACACTGCCGATCCCATTATCAATGTCGGACATGATGATTCCTTCGGAATGGACGATTACCGAACTCGGGGAAGCAACCCGCGGACAGGCCACCGGTGCGGTGGTGCCGTAGGTGACCCGATGATCAGGCGACGCGCTCAGAACGTGTCGGTGATGTGGGGCTCATGGAGTTCCATGGCCGGCGTCGATCAGGCTATTCCGCCGAGACCCGCGGTCCGCGAATGGCGGCGACCAGGTCGCTCAGCAGCCCGCAGCAGTCGGCTACCGAATCAGCAGTGGCGTAGACCGTGTGGTCGGGACGCGCGATGACGAATTTCTGCCCGAGGTCGGCCAGCCAGGTGGACAGGACGTCGTCGGTCTCGGTGAGCGGCCGCAACCCACCAGGCGAACCTCTTCGCGGAGAGAGCGCTGTGACGTTACCTCCTAGTGGCGCTATGGCTTCGGTGAGCAGGTCAGCGTCGCTGGGCTCAAGCGGGGCTGCGCAGATCACTCGGAAGCCACTCCCGATGACATCGTCGAGCAGCGCCGAAGTTCCGTCGGGAGCGGTGACTCGCGGTTGCGGGAGGATTCGCCCCGCACCGGGGGTGTGCGTGGCGATGAGGCCGTCGCAGAGTGGGGGCAGAAATGTTGCTCGGTATGTGACCGGCACGTCGGGGGTGTCGCCACGGAGTTCGCGGTCTCGCTGACGTGCCGCAACCTGGTCGCGTTCACAGATGACCCGGCCGAGATCGATAGCGTGACCGGTTGTTTCGATGACGTGCGGGCGTCGTTCCTGTTGATAGCTGTCCAGCAGCGACGCGTCAACCGTCGGCGAATCGACTGCATACCGCAGCTTCCAGGCCAGATTCTGGGCATCGCGAATTCCTTGGGCCATGCCCTGTGCCATGAACGGCGGAGTCATGTGCGCGGCGTCGCCGGCAAGCAGGATGCGGCCGTCTCGCCAGCTCTCGGCCACCAGACCATGGAAGGTATAGGCGGCAGATCGCCACAGCGTGGCCTCGCCAGGCCGGATCCATCGATCGATGAACGGCCAGGCATCGTCGTCGGCAACGCTTCCCGCGGCGAGCTCCCCGGGTTCGAGCATGATCTCCCAACGTCGGTGATGGCCGGCGAGGACCACATAGGTCGAGGGGCGATCCGGTTCGCAGTACTGCACTTGGGTGGCCGGCAGGCGCTCCACCGCGTCGTCACCGACGATGGCGTCGACAACCAGGAAGTTCTCGTGGAAACCCAAGTCGATCATCGTGATTCCGAGACGCCGACGTATTGGACTGGCGCCCCCGTCGCAGCCGACGAGATAACGCCCCGTGACGTGATCGACAGTCGTGGCTCCGGCCCGCCGCACGTCGACCCAGACATGGTCGTCATCTTGTCCGGTATCGATGATCGTGCTCTCCAGCGATACGGTGACCGACGGCAAGGAATCGACGCGTTCGCGCAGGAGGGTCTCGAATGCGGGCTGGTCGAACGCAAACATCGGGTCCCAGCCGAGTCGGTGAGGAGGGGGCGGCGAGTCGAGCCGCTTGATCACTTCGCCGTCCACGCCCCGGTATTCGCTTGCCCGGTAGGGCACTACATGGGGCTGCAGCTGATCGGCGATTCCCAACTCCTGGGCGACCCGCATGACCTCGTGATCCATGCCCGCCGCACGCGGTAGCGGATACAACCCGGGAAGCTGATCGAAGATGGCGGTACGAATCCCGTGCTGTCCGAGCAGTCCTGCCAGAGCAGCGCCAGTCGGACCCATCCCCACGATCAGAACGTCGGTGTCGAAGTCGCCGGCTCCGCTCATCGTTCGCCGAACTTCTGACGCTGCCAGTCTTCGACAGTCATGAAGGTGGGGTCCTGGCGGCACACCTGCTCCGTTGTGGCCCAGATCTTTTCGTCGGAATCGGCAAGGTCGAGCGGATCGCCGTGCGGTTGCTCCACATACCAGGGTGTGTCGAGATACACCTCGACGGTGTTGTCCTCGATATCAGAAAAGTAGATGGACAACGCGTTTCCGTGATTGAGTCCACGCAGCTTGGTGGCGCTTGCGGCTTCCGCCCGCGACCAGGCTTCCCGGAGGTCGTCGATCGTCGCCACCTTGAAAGACAACTGCATGATAGTGCTCGGCGCATCCGCGCCGCGGCCCGAGGCGAGCGCGAGCTGATGATGCTGAGCCGGATTCCCCGACAGGAACGCGATGGTGAAAGGCATGGTCTTGCCCTCGCCGCGGTCGGTTTGAACCATGCCGAAGACCGACGTGTAGAAATCGACCATGGCGTCGAGGTCGCGACAGAAAACGCCGAAATGGGAGAGTGTCGGCTGAAAGGTCGTCTCTGTTGTGGATGTCATGTGAGTCTCCTCGTTGAGGCCATGATGGTAGATCAGTGGTGGTGGATCAGCGTTGCCCGTCGTGGACGGAGACATCAGCAATGCTCAATCCGCCCAGGCGGGAATGGATGCGGCCGCCGTCAGACATCGCCAGCGCGAACAGAATCTCGTTCGGGCGGGGTGCATCTTGGATACCCACCTCGACCACGTTGTAATGACTCCGCACATACGCGGCGTGGATGTAGTGCAGCGGCACCATCAAGCGATAACCGGTGGCCGCGACCGCCTTGGCCGACGGCACCATCGCCTTGGGCGCACCGAGGCTTTCACGCATCGCCCAGCCACCCGCCTCATGCCACACGGCCCCGTGCTCGAGTTCTCCGTTCACGCCGACGATGCTGGCCTTGCCGTAGGCTTCGACGTGTTCGACGCCACCCAACAGCTCGATCAGGTCGCCGGCGAGTGACGCGCCGAGCGGGCGCAGTGCGCCCATGAATTCGGAGAGATCCTCCTGGTAACGGCCGGCGAACGGGTTGGCGACCACGGCGGATGCAGTGGCGATCCGGACCGGCTGTTCCGATGTGGGGCCGAATTCGTGGAATACGGTCTCCACCACCAGCTGCCTTTTGCGAACCCGCACCAGGTCGTCGATGCCGGCGACGGTCACTTCTGCGCTTCGATCGGGTTGCGGAGGGTACCGATGGCCTCGATCTCGACCTCCACCACGTCACCCGGCTTCATATAGCGCGGGGGTTTGCGCGAGAATCCGACGCCTGACGGAGTTCCGGTGATGATGACATCGCCCGGCGCGAGGGTGAAAATCGTCGACGCGTAGTTGATCAGCTGCGGGATGCCGAAGATCATCTGCCCGGTATCGCCGGACTGAACGACTTCGTCGTTGAGTCGGGTTTCGAGCTTCAGTTCGCGGCCGGGTTCGATCTCGTCGGCGGTCACCATCCATGGGCCGAACCCGCCGGTGGACTCGAAGTTCTTGCCTGCGGCGATCTGCTTGGCGTGGAACTGGAATTCGCGGACCGACCCATCGTTGTAGCAGCTGTATCCCGCGACGTGATCCCAGGCGCTCTCCACCGGGATGTCGCGGCCGCCGCGGCCGATGATCACCGCGAGCTCACCCTCCCAGTCGAGGGTCTCCGAGGCGTTGGGGCGCACGATCGCACCCTCGTGCGCGACCTGTGAGCGCCACACCCGCAGGAAGATCGGCGGGTAGTCGGCCAACTCTCGCTTGAGCCCCGCGGCGATCGCCTCTTGGTGATGATCCATGTAATTGCGCACCGATGCCACGATCTTCTCCGGGCGCGGGATTACCGGCAGATAGGTGACCACGCCCAACGGGATCGGTGTGCCCTGTGAGACCAGCTCCTCGCGACGGGCGAAGTCATCGCCGGCGATGAAGGCGGCCAACGTGTCAACGCCTGAGGCATTGGCCAAATCGACCACGGTGTCGTCGACGACTGCGCCGAAGGATTCGCGACCGGAGTGGAGGAAGGACATGAGTTTCATTTGACACCTCAGCGGTTTCGGGGTTTCGGCCGTTCGCTCGTGTGAGCTCGAACACTGTGAACACGAAGCTACGGCACTTTCGTGCACAAAACAATAGAACCTGCATTTTCCTTGCAAGCTTCGCGAGGTCTGTGCTTCGCTTCTGGTGGCACAACGATCTACGGCGGTGCCGGCCCCGGCACGACGTCCCGTGGAGATGACCGCCGACCCGCCCACCACAGCAGGAGTTCCCTATGTTCGGTGCAAATTATGTTGATGGACAATGGATCGACGGATCTTCGGCGGTGCCGGATATCAATCCCTCCGACCTCGACGACGTTGTCGGGGAGTTCGCCCGCGCCGATAGGACCCAGGCCGAGGACGCGATCTCCGCAGCGACTGCGGCACAACCCCACTGGGCGGCGCTGCCCGGCGCAGCACGCGCCGAGATTCTCGACCGGGCCGGTGATGAACTCCTCGCCCGCGCAGACGAGCTCGGCGATCTCCTGTCGCGCGAGGAGGGCAAGACGCTGCCCGAAGGCGTGGGCGAAATACGCAGGGCCGGACAGATCTTGAAATTCCACGCGGGAGAGGCAGTCCGGAACCCAGGCGAACTACTCGGTTCCGTACGTCCCGGCGTCGAAATCCTGGTAGATCGCGAACCAGTGGGTGTGGTCACGGTCATCACCCCGTGGAACTTTCCCATCGCCATTCCCGCGTGGAAGATCGCGCCCGCACTGGCGCACGGCAACGCCGTGGTGTTCAAGCCTGCTGACCTCGTTCCGGCTTCGGCGTGGCATCTGGTGGACGTCTTGGTTCGTGCGGGTTTGCCGGCCGGCGTGCTGAACCTGGTCATGGGGTCGGGCCGCGAGATCGGCGACACCCTCACCGGTGATGTGCGGGTGAATGCGGTGTCATTCACGGGCTCCACCGTCACCGGACAGCGCGTTCGTGAGTCCGCGCACTCCCATGGCGCCCGAGTGCAATTGGAGATGGGCGGCAAGAATCCACTGGTCATTGCCGATGACGCCGATCTCGATGCCGCGGTGGCCGGGGCGATCGAGGGATCGTTTGGTTCGACGGGACAGCGGTGCACCGCGTCGTCGCGCCTGATCGTCGTCGACAGCATCCACGACGAGTTCGTCGATCGCCTGGCAGCGGCTCGTGCGCGAATCGTGGTCGGCGACGCCCGACACGGGGACACGACGATGGGTCCCGTCGCGGACGCGAGTCAGCTCGAGCAAGACCGGCGATACATCGACCTGGCCCGATCGCAAGGCGCCGACGTCGTCGGTGGAGAGCTGCTCGACCGCGCAACCCCGGGTCACTACCTGTCACCGGCCCTGCTGATCGGCACCCGCAACGAAGACACCGTCAACCGCGAGGAGGTGTTCGGGCCAGTCGCATCAGTGATCCGCGTTGCCGATCTCGACGAAGCGATCAGCGCAGCCAATGACACCGAATTCGGTTTGACGGCTGGTATTTACACACGGTCCCTCGCTGCTTCTACCCGATTTCGGAAGCAGTCCACTGCAGGCATGGTGATGGTCAACCTCCCGACCGCCGGGGTCGACTACCACGTCCCGTTCGGTGGGCGCCGGGCGTCGTCGTTCGGACCTCGGGAGCAGGGCCGGGATGCGCGGGACTTCTACACCAGCACCAAGACCTGCTACGTACTCGGCGACCCGACTTCATAACAGCGAGAATTTGTTTGGGCTCTCCGGTCACTATGCGCGGAGAGCCCAAACAACTGCATCGAAAGTCAGGAGGTCAGCTTCGGCATGATGGTGGCGATGTCATGCTGTGTCCGCGTGATGTGCCGGGTGAGAAGTGCGACGGCCTCGTCTGTTTTCCGCTCCACTGTCGCGTTGAGAATCGCCTCGTGCTCACCGGATTTCGAACGCGACTGGGTCCGATGCGCGGCCGAGAACCGTCGATACCGCTCGGCCTGATCGAACAAGTTGGAGCACGACTGCAACAGCCGCGGAGATGTCGTCGCCGACAACAGCGTCATATGGAAGTTCTTGTGCAGCATCGACCATTCGCTGTCGAGGACCAGAGGTCCCTCGGGAAGGCGATCCTCGACCTTCTGCAGCCGATAGAACGACGCGATCGCCTGAGCTTCCCACTCGTCGCCGCCGCGCTCGATGGCCTCTTCCAGCGCCTGCATATCGAGTATCAAGCGCAGCCGCGTGATGTCGTTGAAGTCATCAACAGACATCTCCGCGACCCGGAACCCCCGCCGCTCATCGGCGACGACCAAGCCTTCGTACGTCAATCGGTTCAACGCTTCGCGTAGCGGACTGCTCGAGCAGCCGTAATGCTCCCGAAGGTGATCGACTTTCAGCTTGTCTCCCGCCCGGTGGACGTTGGACAGCAGGTCCTGACGTAGTCGGGCGACCGTCTGCGCGACGAGGGGCGGAGGTAGGGTCGCGGTGCTCATTCGACAATTCTATGCACAAAGATGGCGTTGCGCATTGACGACGAGGCGATCGGACCCCGGCCGGTCACCACGTCACTGGGACGCAGGCAGCGGGGAGACGATGTAATTGCTGAACCCCCCGTTGCGATCGGCGATGCCGTTGATCGCGTTGTTCACGTCCTGCAGCGGGAACACGTGATGCTCGAGTGGCGACAAATCGAGTGTTCCGGCGGCGACCATGTCCGCCATCTCCTGGCATTCGCGGGCAGTCGACCACGCCGAACCGAGGAGCTTGAGCTGCTGATCCATCAGGTGATGGATGTCGATGGCCAGCTCGCCCATCATCGCGCCGATGTCGACACACACGCCGCCCCGGCGCAGTGATCGCATTCCTTCGCGGAAGGTCTCGTGCTCAGCGCCCGGACCCAGCGCATCGACGTAGATGTCGACTCCGCGACCGTTGGTCTGCTCCTTGATCCAGGTGTCCACCGGTCCGTCGAGCAATGAGTGTGTGTGAATGCGTCCCGGTACCAGGTCAGCGACGGTCTTCAGCAGCCCGTGGTTACGGGCCGTCCCGTACAGGGTCGTCAGTCCCATGGCCGGCGCCAGCAGCGCGGCGGACAGACCGAGCGTGCCGCTGATCCCGTTGACGAGAATCGACTTGCCCGGGCGGGCGTCTGCCTTCTTGAGCGCCGAGTACATCGTGCCCAGATAGCCGAAGCGCGCGGCGGTGTTGAAGTCGAGATTGTCCGGCAGACGCACCAGAGCGTAGGCGGGCGCGAGCATCTGTTCGGCGAGCCCACCGGGATATCGGTCGAGCAGTTCGATCGAGGTCGGGGTGAATCCGAAATAGCCGGCGAAGGCATAGCTCGAGCAGTTGATCAGATCTCCATCGCGGCACGCCTCGCACGCCAGGCAGTATCGGCCTGGATTGACGTAGACGCGGTCGCCGACCTCCCAGCCGATGACGCCCTCGCCGACCTCCTCGACGACCCCGGCGGGATCGAGCCCGAATGTCGCGGGGAGCGTCGGCAGCGGATCCTCTGGGAACCAGGTGGTCCAGTTCTGCAGAATGTTGCTGAGATTCGGGACGATGTTGACGGCGTGAACGCGGACGCGCACTTCACCAAGGCCCGGCACCGGGCGAGGAACTTGTTCGAGTCGCATCTCCTCGGCGACGTTGTGCATACGTGCAGCCAGCATGGTGTCTGTCATTCTCTGTGAACCTTTCGTGAACGAGTGAGTCGTCAGCCGGCCTGGCCGATGAGGACGACGAAGATGGTTGCGGGCTCGTCTCCAGGCACACGCCAGGCGTGGCGCGTACCGTTCTGAACGACGATGTCGCCCGGATGAAGTTCGGTACTCGCGTTGTTGTCGAGTTCGAGAACGACTGTGCCGCTGAGGAGTACCGCGTAGTCGATGGTCGGCGTGGTGTGCATACCCGGGGCATCGGGCTCGAAGAGGTCGGCAAGTCCCGGAGTGTTGGCCAGATTCTCGGCGACCGCGGCCTCGGGGTCGAAATCGGTCGCGCCGAAGACACTGTCCGGGGGAAAAGTCACCGTCAGCGCAATTGTCTCGCCCGGGCCCGGAACGAAGCTCGCCGGTGGAGCGGCAGCTTCCATTCCACGCGCCGTCGGCGGCCGGGTCGTCGTCCACACCACGGAACTCTCGAATCCTGGGGTGTGCTTGTAGACGGTGGCCGCTGTGGGTCCGTCCTCTTTGATGACCGACGATCCTGCGCTGTCAACGCCCGTCACGACTCGACGAACCATGTTGTGCACTCTCCTTCAACTCGGCCGGGGTAGTGGCCTCCATCACACTGGTCAGTTTATGCATAACTTGATCCTTTTGCATAGAGTCCGGAAGGTCTGAGTGCCCTGCCCGACGTCATAGAGGCCGACCGGTTGTACTGAGATGCACGTTCCTCCCCGACTGCCGGCGGCCCTGACCCGCCTCGGCCAGGCCAACTCCAGCGGCGCACTCAGTAGCCGTATCTGGAAACCCCTTGGCGGCCACGGAGATGGGCCGAGTCAGCTCAGTCGACAATCCGCGCCGGCGCCAGATTGGACGCAAGATCGAACGCTCCAGAGGGTCGATCAGACGATTTCGTTCACGAACCGCGAGCCGTTGTCCGACTCGTATGTGAAGATGTCGTCCTTGTAGGTGGGTGGGGCTGGGCGCACTAGCGCCCAGCCTGGTCTATCCGAGCGGTATCGCACCGGCCGCGCGGGGCCAATTGCTTATGGCACCTTCGCTTTTGGTCATCCGGGTATCGATCACAACCCGCCGCACTATCGGCAGCGACGTCTCAAGTGCGCTTCCGCGTTTCGGCCACCCGCACTCCAATTGTCACGGACTCGCCGATCTCGACGTCGCTGGGCGTAGACACACTCAGCATGGCCTGGATCTCCGCAGGCGTCGCCCACCGACCCTGGGCATGCCAACCCTGCAGTTGCTCGATCGTAGACAGCATCGTGTTGAAATCGACGTTGTACGGCCGGTGCAGCAACCGTCGCGTGCGTCCGCTTCTCAGCGTCGCAGAGCGCAGCTCGATCGCGGGGACTCCGTTGCTCATCATGAGGAAGCCGACCGTCGTCGATTCGAAGTCGAACCGCCTCCCATCACCGAACTCGATGCCAGCACCGTCAATGACCAGCGGGCCACGCTCGCGGTAACTCACTGTGAGGAGCACCGGGACAAGCGCCGCGCTCATCAGTGCTGGAAACAGCATTCGCCCAGCATCCGAGTATCCGAGAAGGAAGGCGCCGATCATCCCGCCGGCCATGACCCCGCACAACAGCGAGAGCGTGACCCCGGGGTTCGCATAGAAGGGTTGCCGGTACACCGCGACGTGATCGCATCGCATCATCAGTTTCGTGCGCAACGGGGCCCGCGCTGCAACTGGTATGAGCGCCACGCACACGAATGTCAATGCAACCGCTGGAAACGACATCGCCAGTGACCCAACGCACCCCACGACCCCGATCCCGATCAGAACGAACAACCCATCCCGCGACGGTCGGTATTCGTATGCGGTGCGCTTCGTCCAGCGCAGTGTGAGAGCGCTGCTTTCATGCTCTGGTTCCATGGGCAGTCAGTGCCTTTGGAAGTGCGAGAGGATACGTAGGCCTCGGGCAGAGCCGTTGGTACGGCTTCGTGTCGCGGCGACGACATACGCAACGACCACGAAGATGGTCACGCGCATTTCAATCCCCCAGCCGAAGGCACCCGTACCCGCACCCCCGAAATCGATTGACCTCGCCCGTTTGATTGCGTCATCCAGATTGTGCATCGCGTCGGCCAGCGAGGACAACGCACCCTCGCCACCATCCGGATACGCTTGCGGCACATCGCTCCACGTGCCCGGCACCCCGTCGAGGATCGCGCCGACGTCAGCCGCCGTCGCGTGACGATCGTCTGTGGCATCGAGGTCGACGTTTCGGGAAACCGAGAGCGAAAAGCGGTCATCCCAGTATCGGTACTCCGCCTCGTTGCCGATCCCGATTATCGCCGCCACCATGACTGTTTGCAGCGCAACGATTCCCAGCGGAATGCTCCACCGCTCGAGGAGCAGTATGCCGCCCGCCGTCGACCTGCTAGACACTGCCAAAGCGTCGCAGTTGGGCGAGCAGGTTCGCACGCACGTCGTCGACGATCTGGGTACGCCGCTCATCGGTGAGCCAGCCGCCCCGGCCATCGATCTCAGCTTCGAAAGCCTCGTCTACGCGCCTGCGGAACTCGGCATTGCGCGCGTTCTCATCTGTCGCCCACCGACGCAGATCGGCGAGATCATCACCGGTGCGACCCGGATCAGCGTCGGGTTCTGGCTCCGGCGAGGTGAATTCGACGCTCGGGAACTCGATGTTGCGCGCTCGGATTGTTACGGTGGCGAGGTGATCCAAGGCGCCCTGAAGCTTGTGAAGTGCTTCGTCAAAACCGGCCGGGTCCGTCATGGAGAAATCACCAGCCCAGTGCCTTGAGGACCTTTTCGGTCTGGGGGATGGCAGACTCGCAGAGTTTCGATGCATCTGCTTGGCCATCAAGTCTCACCCGCAGTACGAAGCCCTTCGGTGTGTCGGGCGTTTTTACCAGCGCCCGACACGTCGAAGCGTCATCTTTTGTCTGCTGGTACACGGTCCCGTCCCCGACAGGGAATTGCCGGACCACAGCGCTGTCCAGAATTATGCTCACGTCAAAGGGCTTGAAGACATCCATTTCCAACGACCCGTATCCGTCACTGACCGGCCATTCGCATCCAGGTAGACCGCGGTCGTCCTTGGGTTCCGGCTGCTTGGTTACGTCACCGTCGGTAAGTGGTGCGATGTCTTGCGGGGTCAGGGCCGCGCAGATGGCTTCAGCGGTCAATGCGGTCGGGCTTTGCACAGGAGCTCCGCGGGAAGCGGCCGTCTCACTCTGTCCTGTTGCCTGCTGGGCAGTATCGTCAGCAGAATCCTCCCCACATGCAGATAGCAGCAGCGCCACGGACAAGGCAGGGATCGTCAGCAAGAGTCTGGATCTGTATTTCACGGTTCGTCCTCCCAAATTTCTGGACCCGAGCCCGGGTTGTAGGCGGCGGTTGGCCTGTCGCTCAAGCGCTCCAGGTCCAACGCGGTGTCCACATCGATGACCAGCTGGCGTGTGGATTGTGCCTTCTCAAGGAAGTCGGTGAACGGCTTGAGTTCTTCCTTAACCTTGTCCTCGGCACGTCCGTGCGCAAATCCAATTGGATCATTGCAGAATTCGATGAATGTACTCACGGCATCGATGGAGGACTTCAACTCCCTGATCAGGTCCTCAACTGCAAATGACACTTCCAGGAGCAGATGAGAGACCTCGGCAATCGCTGCCGCGGTTCCGGCACCAGGGACCACCTTCGCAGCTAGCTTCAATGCACCGGTGAAGCTGTCCACCTTGACGATTCGTGACAGACCCTTCTGGACGAGCTCGATGATCGCCTTTGCGGCCGACTCGAGCTGATCGGCCGACAGGGACAGCCCTTGCTCGACGAGACGACCGACTGAACCTTCCCAGTTCAGCCCCTTCACCATCTCGGTGGAGTATGCGCTGTAGGCCACTGCAGCCTGGCCATTCCAGTGCTCGTCGATCTCGCCGTGCCCAGACGTCAGGTCCCCGGCAACGGTGTCGAACGCACCGCCCGATTTGCCGTACGTCTTGCCGATGCGCTTGAGTTCCATCCAATTGCCGGCGACCGGTTCGAGCGCCTCCCGGATCGGACTCCAACCCGACAGGTCCTCGATGAACGAATCGGCATCGGCCAGCCAACCTGCCGATTCCTCGATCAGAGCGTTCCAGTCCACGTTCTCGTTCGGCGGAGGAACGACGTCGATCTCGCGCGGCGCTGCCAGCAGTCGCGCATGGGGAACATCGTCGACCACGGGTATTCGAATAACCGGATCATCGGCTGTTCCGAGCATTACCTCGGCAGGTGGGATGAACGGATTGGTGTTGTATTCCTGCGTGCGAGTGTGCGCGATTCCCAGAGCGGCTTCGTGATCGGTGCTGGTGTAGTTCCAGGCGGCCTGCTTGAGGTTCACACTGGTCCCCTGCATCGCGGGACCGAGGGTGCTCTGCCGGCGGACAGTCGCCCTACACAAGGTGTCGATCGGGTCCTTGAGGTTGTCCATCAACCCTTTGAACTCGCCTGTGGAGCCCGAATGGCTGTTGACGAGGTTGACCGTCCTGAGGACGTTCGCGTTCAGCGCCAGGACGTGATTTCCCAGGCCACTGATCCAGTCCGGCTCAGCCTTGAGCACTTCCCCCACTCGACGACCCCCCGATCGCTGTCCCCACCTGCATTTAGATCGGTTCGACCGTAGCAAGCGGGTCGACCGACTCGACCAACCGGCGTCGGTCGCTTGGATGACTCCGTGCCATGCACCGACCGCCAGGTTTCAGCAACCCTTCAGCTCCGATCCCGCACACTCGAATGGACCACCGAGAGCAACCCAGGGAGCCCGGATGAACCGGCACCATCACGCCCGCATCCTGGCGACCGCCATCTTGACGTCCCTCGCCGCGCTGACCCTGGTCAACGCCCCGGCGGCATCAGCGGCCGAGGCCGGTCCACCGCCCACCGTCGTGAACCCCGACGAACCAACGACGGCACTCCCACCCGGCGCCATCGTCACGACCTTCGCCGGCAACCAGCTGAAGTACTGTGCGCTCATCTGCCCCCACATCATCGACTTCGTGGTGGACGTACCTGTCGCCATCGTTCGCTCTCCGGGAGTCTTCGTAGCAGCCCAGGCACAGACCGGATCTACCGACCGCGCAACGGGTATCGCCGCAGCATCCGTCACGCGACCGGCAAACTCGGCAATGACCGGCATCATCGACAACGATCTGAATTTGGTGCTGCCCCGGGCCCAGAACGCGCTCGAGGTGGCCGTCGTCGAGGGGCTCACCCTCGCCGACACCGTCCGGTCAGGCGCCCCGCCTGCGGCCGTCGGTAAAGCCATTGACACCGGACGGACGAAGATCGTGGATGCGCTCAACGCGCCGATCGTCGCGAACCCACCACAGATCGCCACGCCCACCACACCCGCGCAGGCCGCGACACTCGATGCCATCGACGTCGGTTCGGCCGTCCTGTTCCAGGCTCCCGAGCTCCTGATGGTCGGCGCCACCGAAGCCGCAGACATCGCCGCACAGCACCTGGCGACCACCGGCGACACCGACGGTGCACGCGCGGCGGGTGTCGCACATTTCAACGAGACCCTCACCCACGCGAACGATGTGATTCGCCAGGAAACTACCAATCATCTTGTCCCGGCGACACTCTCAAGTAGGCCCTGAGCCTTCAGAATGGCGGCCGGCCTCTGCATGCAGAGCCCGTCCCGTTGAGGGGATCGAGTATTGCGGACGATCGACGCAGGCATCGTCACCGCGCGTCGCAAGGCCAGCCAGGCGACGCTAGTAGTCTGCTTTCAGTGACCGCGACGCTTTGTGCGAACTTTTTGGATACATCAAGCAAATCGAGACCACTATGTCATAGTATTAGCGTAAGCGTGGTGTGAAACTCAATCAGGAGATGGCGTGGAGACTGCCCGGCAGATACTCAGGTGGAGCATTCCCGGTTTTGTCTTCATGCTGAACATACTTGCGTTTCAATCTATCTGGCGGCTCCTCAACAATCCGAAGAACGGTCTGTCCGAGTTTTTGGACAGTGCTACTACTCATACCCTTATTGCCGCATTCGCCGCCTCACTACCAATCGGATTCATCTTGTACCAGATGTATTACTTCCGCTACAAGAGCTCTGCCAGCATCCTGGGGACTACGCTTTTCTATCGTCGAGACCGCGGCGCGCACGTCCTGGGCCAGTATCTTACTGCGTACAAAGGTAGTCCGGAATCGCTAGCCCGCTACTCGCGGACCGCGTCATCCGAAGAGCTCAGTCGTAGACTATCGAAAGCGCCGTTTATCTATCCACGCCGGATACCATTACTACACATCAAGCCCGGATCGCGTTTATGCGATCCGGAGCTCGAACATAAGGCGAAATTCTGCGCTGCTCGTTGCACGAATTGCCGCAGTGCTTACAATCGGACATTCATTGATAACTGGACGCTCCTACAAACAGTTCTCGGTAGCCTGGAATGTAAACCAGGACTTGCGCCTATCAAGAAAGAGTACACGAACGGCTCGGACCTTTATCACACGCTCGGTGCGAGTAGGTACGCTGTCGGCGCCGCTTCCATCGGTATATTCACATTCAATGCGTGCATCTTGTTGGGCCCAGCCGGTTCTCCCGGACTAGCCGAGAGCGCAAGTGCTCTCTTGATTCTCGGAGTCTTTACGTTCTGGCAGTACTATGTGATGTACAAGTGCAGACAAAATGTCGAGCGTGACTATGCCCGTCGACTTGCATCAATGTTCTCGATTGTCCTGACCGGCCCAGCGTTCGACAATCAGTCGATCCCAGCAGGTCCGCCGGCCCACGCATTCGATTATCCTGTCGAATCGAGCATCGAACCTCAAGCCGATCCATCCGCGAGCACATCGCCGTTCGCCGACGTCGATCCTGCCGCTACCAAAGCAACCACCGGGTAACGTCCACACGGTGACCGCCGAACCCCGCACCAGGACAATCCATGTCAACGGAATCGACATGTTCATCACCGAACAGGGCAGCGGCGTACCCGTCATCCTCTGCCACGGATTCCCCGGACTCGGCTATTCGTGGCGCCACCAGATCCCCGCCATCGCCGACGCCGGCTGGCATGCAGTGGCCCCCGACATGCGCGGCTACGGTCACAGCAGCCGGCCGACCGACGTGGCGGCCTACGACCGCACCACGACGGTGGCCGATATCGAGGGCCTGCTCGACGCGCTGGACGCCGACCGAGCGATCTTTGCCGGACACGATTTCGGCGCCCAGCTGACCTGGGATCTCGCCCGGTGGATTCCCGATCGCGTCGCCGGCCTCATCCAGCTCAGCGTCCCGCTGACTCCCCGCGTACCTGTCAGCCCCAGCACCATCTACACCGCCATGGCCCGCGACCACTTCCTGCACTTCCACTATTTCCAGCAGCCGGGGCTCGCCGAGCAGGAGCTCGACAACAACGCCGACGAGTTCCTGCGTCGGATCTTCTGGGCGCTCAGTGACGTCGATCGGTACCTCACCTGCTGGGAGCACCCGTCAGAGGGCAACGGCTACCTCGACGTCCTCCCGCCCGCACCCCCGCTCCCCTGGCCGTGGCTGAGCACCGACGAGTTCGACCACTACGTCGCCGAGTTCCGTCGTACCGGCTTCACCGGCGGACTCAACTGGTACCGCGCGGCCGATGCCGTCTGGGAGCAGAACACAGAGATCGGCGATGCCGAGATACACACTCCGACATTGTTTGTCGTCGGTGATCGCGATCCGGTCCTCGGGATGATGGGCCGCGACCCACTCGGGTCCATGAAGCAGCTCGTGCCGGGCCTGCGCCACGTCGAGACCGTCCCTGGCGCCGGCCATTTCGTGCAGATGCAGGAACCCGATCGTGTGAACGCCGCGATCCTGGAGTTCCTCAACGGCGTGTGACGGCGCTACCCGAGAGCCGACACCACACCCACGCAACCGATCACCACCGCGATCACCCACAGCAACACCGTCGACGCATGCTCGGCACACCGCGGATTCTCCTGATAGCGGCGAGCGCGCTGCCGCATGCCGACGCACAGCGCGCACACCAGAGCGCCACTGAGCGCAACGGCCACCACATGAGCCACCGTCTGACCGACCGCCAGCGCACGACAACACAGCAGGAGCACGCCGACTGCGGTAAGAGTTGTTCGGCGCCAGGCCAACAGCGTTCGCTCCGGCTGCAGTCCGGGATCGCGTTCGGTCGTCGTCACAAGATCACGACCACCACACAGACCAAGGCGATGGCGCACACCCCACCGACCGTTATCCGCACGATCGACGCCGGGGGCAACGGATCGCTGCGCCGCATCGCGGACTGCACCCGGCGCCACCGGTGAAACGCGCCCAGCGACAACAGGGTCGCCACCACCACACAGGTCACCGCCAGCACCGAATGGTCGATGTTCCCGGCGCCGCCACCGATCAGTTCGTCGGCGGCGACCCCGGCAGCCAGCAATGCCAGCGCCGTGCGAATCCAGGCAAGGAAGGTGCGTTCGTTGGCCAGGGTGAACCGGTAGTCGGGTTCGGCGTCCTGCACCCCCGACTCCTGCACCCCCGACCCCTGCGCCGCAGCCTCCGGGACCTGCGACGTCGACTGCCGGGTCACGGGGTGACGATGTTGAACGTGCGGGCGAACGTGTCGAGCAGCGCGAACAGCAGATACGCCGGTTCCTCGTCACCGGAGATCTGCGCCTGGCCGGCGGCCACCGCGTCGGCCAGCGCCACCGCACCCAACGCCAAACCGGTCAACGCGGCCTTGGGCAGGCAAAGCGTGGTGTCCGTGTGATCGTCGGGTTGCGCAGGCGTGCAGTTCAATACGCCGTGGACGAGCTCCACTCGCCGGGACTCGCCGGTGTCGGTGAGTTGCACCTGCATCGCGAAGCTCTGCCCACCCGCCTTGGGCCCGTTGAGCCGGATGGCCAGATAGTCGAACAGCATGTCGACGGTCATCGCGGCGATCACTTCACCCGCACCCAACGCCGCCTCGTCGCTGTGGGCACCTTCGCGCAGATCCTGCGCACCGGTCAGGTAGAAGTTGCGCCACGGCGCCGATTCACTCTGATAGCCGAGCTGTTCCAACGCATCGGCCTGCAACTCGCGCGCGGCCTGGTTGTTCGGCTCGGCGAACACCACATGATTGACCACCTCGGCCACCCACCGATAGTCGCCGTCGTCAAAGGACTTGCGCGCCTTGTTCAACACGGCATCGGCACCGCCCATGAACTCCACATAGCGTTGTCCGGCCTCAACGGGCGGATGCGGATGCAGGTGCGCCGGGTTGCCGTCGAAGAACCCGAGATACTTCTGGTAGACGGCCTTCACGTTGTGATTGAGCGACCCGTAATAGCCGCGCGCTATCCACGAGGTGGCCAGCCCCTCGGGCAGTTCCACCATCTCCGCGATCTCGATCATCGTGTAGCCGTGCGCGGCCAGGCGCAGCGTCTCGTCGTGGATGTAGCGGTAGAGGTCACGCTGCTCGGCCAGGAACTCGCACACCGACCGCGTTCCCCACACCGGCCACTGATGGCAGATGAACATCACATCGGTCACCGCGCCGTAGCGCCGCAACGCCTCATCGATGTAGCGACTCCACCCCACCGCGTCCCGAATCTGCGCGCCGCGCGGCGTGTACAGATTGTGCATGTGGTGAGATACGTTCTCGGCCATACACAATGCCCGCATATCAGGCAGGTAGAAGTGCATCTCGGCCGGCGCCTCGGAATCCGGGGTGTACTGGAACTCGAACCGCACACCGTCGAGCACCAGTTCCTGGCTGGTCCCCGAGATCACGTCGGTCGGTTCGAGCAGACTCATCTGCCCCTTCGACAGTGCGATCCCCAGGCCCGTCGAGATCACCCCGGCCGCGTCGACCGGCAGGTTCTGCCCGTACATGTACTGGGCGCGGCGCGTCATGGCGTTGCCCGCGTATACGTTCTCACTCACCGCGTGTTCCAGGAAGCCGAGCGGCGCGACGATCCGCACCGTGCCGCCGGCCACCTCGTCGTCGGACACGATGCCCTTGACCCCGCCGAAGTGATCGGCGTGGCTGTGGGTGTAGATGATCGCGCGGATCGGCTTGTCGCCCAGGTGTTCACGCACCAGATCCATCGCCGCCCGAGCACATTCGACCGAGGTGAGCGGATCGACGACGACGTAGCCGGTGTCACCCTCGATGACGGTCATGTTGGAGATGTCGAATCCGCGGACCTGGAAGATGCGATCGGCCACCTGGAACAGGCCGTGCGCGGTGTGCAGCTGCGACATCCGCCACAGGCTGGGGTTGACCGTCGCCGGCGCATCACCCTGCAGAAAGGTGAAGCGTTCCAGATCCCACACGACGCGACCGGTGTCGTCGGTGATCACCATCGGATCCAGGGTGGCGATGAAGCCGCGGTGCGCGTCGTCGAAGGCCCGGCGATCGTCGAAGGGCAGCTGATCGAGCACCGCCCGGTTGGCGGTGGCGGTGTGCGCGGTGGCGGTCTGGGTGTTGCTGGACAAGAGAACTCCGTTTCGAGATGGGACAACAGTGCGGGCAGGTGCCGCGGTCAGGAGATGGGTGAGCCGGCCGCGATGAGTCGGGCGGTGTCACGTTCGGGACGGATGAGGGTGATGGCCAGGACTCCGCCGACCACCACGATGACGCCGGTGAGCGCGAAGACCACGGTGTAGCCGGAGTGCGGATCGCCGCCTGCGTGATCGATGAGGACACCGGCGACGAACGGGGCGATCACACCGGCCAGCGAGTACAGCCCGACGAACGCCCCGAGCACGACGCCGCGCTGACCGACCGGCGAGATCTCACTGCACGCGGTGGCGCCTGCGGCGAGCGCCACGCCGGACAACCCCAGCCCGAGCGCCATCAACAGCAGTATCAGGGCACTCGCGTGCACATAGCCGAACACGAGGATGCAGACACCGCCCACCACCACGATGACGCCGGGCATGATGCCTCGCGCGGCGCTGCTCGAACGGCCGTTACGCATCATGCGTTGGGTGGCGAAACCCTGGGCGAGCAAGGCGATCATCCCGACCAGCCATGGCAGTGCCGTGAGCGTCCCGGCGGCGGACTTGCTGTGGCCCAGGTCGTCGGTCAGGAACGCCGGCACCCACGAGATGAGCAGCGCGAGCGACCAGTACGCGGCAAACGCGCTCAGGGCGGCACCGAGCCAGGTGCGCGACGACAGAATCCTGCGCAGCGGCACCCGCACCTGATCGATGGGGCGCACGGCGTCGGCGGTCGACGTCGTCGACTGCACGTCGACCGGGCCGTCGCGTCCCACGAACAGCCACACCACACACCACACCGCCCCGACGGCGGCCACGAGTACAAACGCCGACCGCCAGCCGTGCGCGGAGATCACCCACGACAGCACGGGCGCACCGATGATCACCCCGATCGACGTCGCGGTGCTCACCAACGCCGTCGGCATCCCGCGATCGGCGTCGGAGAACCACTTGTGCACGGCGTGCTGTGCCACGCCGAAGGCGGGCCCTTCGGCGGCACCGAGAACGACACGCGACAGCAGGATCACCGTGAATCCTGCCGGACCGATGACCGGCAACATCGCGACCGACCAGATCAGCGCCAGCACGAGCAGCACCTTGCGAGTGCTGAATCGGTCGGCGAGATGGCCGACGACCAGTGCCGAGATGCTGAACAACAGGAAGAACGCACTCGAGATGGTGCCGTATTGCGCGGCCGTGAGCCCGAACTCCTCCCGAATACTGGTCGCGGCCAGTCCCAACACCGCCTTGTCGGCGAAGTTGATCATCATCAGCACCATCAACATCGCGGTGATGACCCAGGCGCGGGTGCCGCCGATTGTGGCCGCGCCGGATCGGGACGGACGACCGGTGTCACGCCACTCACCCGGCTCGGTGACGGCGGGCGGAAGGTGATCGGGCGCGCCGCGTTGCCGGGTGGCCGATTGATCCATCGTGATTCCTCAGTGTTCTTCGTGGTCGCGAGCAGAAAGGTCGGTGCCTGAGACGGGACCGGGCGAAGCGACGATGAGGTGGTGCCCATCACATTCGCTGCTGTGTCACCACGCTATGGTGGGCTCTTGACCATCGCAATATTCGATACTCACAGGTGACCTATAGATGCGGTGTGCGATCGCACAAGCTTGGAGGTGGGCATGGCCGCTCTGACGTCGTCCGAGCCACCCGCGGGGACGAGTGCGCTGCTGCATCGGCTGCAGCTGCGCGCCAAGGACATGATCAAGCAGTCCGCGCTCGACAGCTCCGACGCGCTGCGGGCGTTGCCGTCGGACATCCGGCTGACCGAATTGCCGTGGGTGACGCGCCGGACGCTGTCGACGGTGTTCCGGGCGCTCGGCGACAACGTGGCACCCAGCGAGGACGAACTGCGCCCCGCCCGTGAGATCGCGGTGCAGCGCGCCGACGAAGGGGTGCCGCTGTCGGTGGTGATCCGCAATTGGCAAGCGGGCTTCCAGCGCTTCTGGACCGAGGCGGCCGCACTGGCCCGCCCGGAGGAGGGCGCGGAGGTGGCCTACCTGGGTACCGCACTCATCTCGCTGTTCGGCACCTTCTCGGCGACGCTCGTCGACGCCTACGAGCAGGAACAGATGATCCTCGACAGCGAGAAGAGCAGCGCCGGGCACCTGGTGGCGCGGATGATTCTCGACGGTCAGGAAGCCCGGCCGTATGCCGATCGCTTCCGGATCGAGCTGGCCGCCGAGTACCACGTGCTCGCGCTGGCGATCGCGTCGACGACCGATGAGCTGGTCGACGACGCGACCGGCCGGCTGGTGGCCGGGCGACGCAAGATGCGCTCGATCCTGTCGTTGCCCGAGTTCCGGCGCGCCACGTCGATCCTGACCACGCTGGGACCGGCGGGCGGTCATCTGCTCCTGCCGGCCGACACGCACGGCACCGCTTCGGCGCTGACGGCGGCCGCCGAACTGGTCGAACGCATCCGGTCATCGGTGGGTGTCGATGTGCGGGCGGGTCTGGTGGAGACGGTGGCGATCGCCGACGTGCCGTCGGCGGGGAGGTTGGCCGCCGAGGTGCTGCGCCTGTCGGCGGGGCACCGCAGCGAGCGCAGCGTGTACCGGCTGGCCGATGTGGCGCTGGAGTTTCAGCTGACGCGGCCGGGCCCGGCAGCCGACCATGTCGCCGCCGTGCTGGCGCCCATCGAGCCGTTCCCGGAGCTGATGACCTTTCTGCAGCAATACCTGCGCTGCGACATGGATCGCGGCCGAACCGCGAGAGCGCTTGGCGTACACCCGAATACGATCAACAACCGGCTGCATAAGGTGGCCTCGCTCAGCGGAGTCGATCCCAGCGGCTTCGTGGGTGTGATGGCCTTCGGTGCGGCACTGACCGTGGCTGCGAGCACGCCGGGCGACGAGGTGTCGGGCGGGTTCATGGGCAAGTCCCGAAAATCGGCCAACCAATCCGGCAATACCGACGATGATGGAGATCGGACGCGGCCGCGTGCCGGTGGTGACGCATCACCGTCAAACGCGACCACATTCATGACCAAGGAGTGAATCAGTGCTGAGCACCATGCAAGACGCCCCCCTGTCGATCGCACAGCTGCTGCGCCACGGCAGCACCTTCCACGGCACGGCGGAGGTGGTGACCTGGACCGACGCCGGCGCTCGACGACGCAGCTACGCCGAGGTCGGTCGCCGGTGCGCGCAACTCGCCCACGCTCTGCGCGGCCTGGGCGTCACCGGCGACGAGCGGGTGGCGACGTTCATGTGGAACAACGCCGAACACCTCGAGGCCTACCTCGCAGTGCCGTCGATGGGCGCGGTGCTGCACACCCTCAACATCCGGCTGTTCCCGGAGCAACTGGTCCACGTCGCCAACCATGCCGAAGACCACGTCGTCATCGTCGACGCCACGCTCGTCCCGTTGCTGGCGCCGCAGCTTCCGCAGCTGACGACCGTCAAGCACCTGATCGTCACCGGAGACACCGACGGCATCGACGTCCCGGACGGCATCCAGGTGCATTCGTATGACGCGCTGATCGCCGACCAGCCAGAAGAGTTCGACTGGCCCGAGGTCGACGAACTGTCGGCCGCGGCAATGTGTTACACGTCCGGCACCACCGGCGACCCGAAAGGCGTTGCCTACTCGCACCGTTCGATCTACATGCACTCCATGCAGGTGTGCATGACCGACGGGCCGGCGCTCAAGCAGGGCGACCGTGCGCTGGCGGTGGTTCCGCAGTTCCATGCGATGTCGTGGGGACTTCCCTATGCGGCGTTCATGATCGGCGCATCACTGATCATGCCCGACCGATTCTTGCAGCCCGAACCCCTTGCCGCACTGATCGAAGCCGAACGACCCAACTTCTCAGCCGCCGTGCCGACCATCTGGCAAGGGCTGCATCAGTACTTGGAGCAGCACCCGCAGGACATCTCGTTCATGCACGACGTCCTCATCGGTGGGTCCGCGGTGCCGCCGTCCCTGATGCACACCTTCGACAAGGACCACGGCGTACAGGTGCTACACGCGTGGGGGATGACGGAGACGTCGCCGCTCGGCTCGGTCGCACGTCCGCCTGCCGATTCCGAGGGTGAGGAGCGGTGGCGCTACCGCTACACGCAGGGCCGGTTCCCGGCGTCGGTGCGGGCGCGGCTCGTCGACGACGACGGCCAGGTGGTGCCCAACGACGGCGAGAGCATCGGCGAGCTCGAGGTCCGCGGACCGTGGATTGCCGCCTCCTACTACGGGGTCGACGCGCCGGACAAGTTCCAGGACGGCTGGCTGCGCACCGGCGACGTCGGATCCATCACTCCCGACGGGTATCTGACCCTCACCGACCGCACCAAGGACATCATCAAATCCGGTGGCGAATGGATCTCGTCGGTGGATCTGGAGAACGCCGTCATGGGACACCCGGACGTCATCGAGGCCGCGGTGATCGGGGTGCCGGATCAGAAGTGGGACGAGCGCCCGTTGGTCGCGGTGGTCCTGCGCGAAGGCTCCGACGCCACGGTCGACACGCTGCGAGAGTTCTTGTCCGACAAGGTCGCCAAGTGGCAACTGCCGGAGAACTGGACGGTGATCAACGAGGTGCCGAAGACCAGCGTCGGCAAGTTCGACAAGAAGCGTCTGCGATCGCAGTTTCAAGAGGGGAACCTCGACGTCACGCGGGTCTGAGGCCAGAGCACCGTCCGAAAGGCGCACTGGTGGAGCTGTTCGTCGCATTCTGCGGCTACGTCGGGGCATGGCTGCTCGTGGCCGGGCCGATGTATCAGGGAGCGCTCGAGCTGAGTGAAGAGCAGATCGACCGCGGAACGATCCGAGAGCAGTCGCTGGCGATTCCCCATCAGGATCGGGTGTCGCCGTGGTGGTGGCTGCTGCCGCCGGTCGCTTATGTGCTCATTCATCGCGCGCAGGAGAGGTGGCGACAACAGGTGACGGCGGCCCTGACGCTGGAACAGCGGGAGCAGTTCGTGTCGTACGCGAACAAGGCCACGGGCTGGTTCATCGTCGGCGCCGGTGCCGCACTGATCGGCATCAAGGAGGCCTTCGAGCTCGTCGAGGCACTCGAGTGGCCGGGGTGGGTCACGATCGTGCTCTGTGCAGTTGCCGGCGCTCTGGCCATCGCATACACGACCGGACGTATGCACCGAACCGATCGTGTTCTGCACCTGGAAGACTCGGCCTGACGCGACGCTCTCTGCGCTCGGTCAGGCTGCCGGCCGCTCATCGTCGGTCACGGTGCTCTCACGATCCGGCCGTGCACGTCCCGCACCGAGGAGCTTCGCCCAGCGCGGCGGCCGTTGCCCGGCCACTGCCGTCACCGTCTTGTCCTGTGCCGGCCGCCCGTCGAGCCGATTCGCCAACCAGGACACCGCCAACGGACCCGACAGCGGTAGCAACGAGTAGTGCTCGCTGAGCTGATCACGCACATAGGTCACCTGCACGCCCTGCTCGCGGTAGCGCTCGACCTGGCCGTCGATGTCGTCGACGCTGATCACCTCGTCGTGCACCGCCTGCACCACGAGCAGCGGGATCGTCGGGGCGTGCGTGCCGAGTTGCAGGTCGTTCATCATCTCGACGATCTCGGGGCGGGCGAGCACGTCGGCGAGCGGGATGTCGAGGAAGCTGTCGATGTCGTGATTCTTGAAGCGTCGCAACGCTTCCACTGTGGGCATCTCGGCGATTTCCGCGAGATGCCGGCGCCCACTTTCGGTGGCGTGTTCGACGATCACGCGGTCGAGCTGCGGGTAGACGCGTCGTAGTCCCTCGATGGCCATCACCGGCAGCCCGGTGTGGAAGCCGCCGTTCAGGCGCATCAGTGCAGATGCCATGTCCCCCACCGGGGAGCCGAGAACCGCGCCGATGAGATTCAGCTCCGGTGCGTACGTCGGCGCCATCTCGGCAGCCCACGACGTCGCCATGCCACCGCCCGAATAGCCCCACAGGCCGACCGGTGTGTCGAAACGGAACTGGAAGTCGTTGAACGACAACGCCGCACGGATGCCGTCGAGAGTACGATAGCCGGGCTCACGCGGGGCACCCCACGCGCCGAGCATGCCCTCGTGGTCAGGGATCGCCACCGCCCAGCCCTTGGCCAGCGCACGGCGGACCACCAGGAACTCGAACGGCGCAATCGCTTTGGCCGCCGACGCGCCCTTGCGCAGTGCATACGACGGAAAGCACTGCGAGGTGACCGCGTCGATCGCGCACTGAAAGGACAGAAGTTGGAATTGGCCGTCGCGCGCACGTTTGCGCGGCATGACGACCGTGGTGGCCGCGACGCCCGCAGTGCCGTTCAGGTCGGTCGACCGGTACAGCAGCTGCCACGCCCGGCTGCGGTGATGTGACGCCCAATAGTCCTTGAGCTCGACCTGCCGCGACCGGATGATCTCGCCGGGCCGCATGGCGTGAAGGCCCGCAGGCGCGTCGTAGAAGGAGTCGTGGGTGGGGAGCACCAACGGGACGGCAGCATCGCCGCTCGATATGTGGTCAACGTGTGTGGCCATGGCCGCCCCCTGTTCCAAGCCTGGGTGGTCGCCGTCGGACGGACTTGCCCGAGCCGATACCTAAGCAAACGCTTACATGGCATTCCAACATTCTCGGGTTGGTGACCATTCCGTCGGGTCACCTGACAACGCTGCGACCTGCTGTAACTGTCGGTATGTCCTGCGACGATGTCCCCAACACGACGATCGCGAGGAGCGACGAGATGGCCAAGTCAGATGGTGGCAACAAAGGCGCGGGCGCCCTGGTGATCGTGGTGCTCATCATCATCGCCGTGGTGGTGAAGTTCTGGTACATCTTTGCCGCGGCCGCAGCCATCGGGCTACTGGTGTTTGCCACGTCGAAAGTGATCAAGGCCCACGACGCTCGGCGGGCTGTCGAGCGGGCGCAACGTACCGCACTGCTCGAACGCTGCGAGCGGGAGAACACGGCCTACAACCAGGACCCGGACAGCTACCTCAGGCGGTTCGAGGGGGATCTGGGGCTCTGATCGGGCTGGAGCGTAACGCGGATCACACCCTCGGGTCGATACAGAGGCACACAGAGATGCTCGTCGACCGAGGAGAGCGCATGACGCACGTCCGGAAGACCGCTGGTGCAGCGGCAGGAGCCCTGCTGATCGCTCTCGTGATCGCTGGATGCGGCGGAGGTGGAGACACTGCGTTGACCACCACCGTGACCGAGACAGCGACTGCCGCGGTATCCACTGAGACGGAGGCATCGACTGCTGCGCCCCCGACCACCGAGCCCCCGACGACCGAGGCGCCGCCACCGATGACGCAGGCGACCGCAACCACGGCACCTCCCGAAGAACCGGCGATCATGCCAGACGTGGTGTGCATGAATCTGCAGGACGCGCAGGACGAGATCCAGGACGCCGGAGTCTTCTTCTCTCGGAGCACCGATGCAACGGGCCAAGGGCGATCCCAGATCCTGGACCGGAACTGGGTTGTGGTCGCTCAAACACCCGATCCGGGAACGGCGATCGGTGAGGGTGACGCCGTGCTGTCGGCGGTCAAGATCGGTGAGTCGGATTCCTGCTGAAGGCGGGCTTTGCCCAGAGTCTCCCTGGAGGTCGACCATGCGGACCTGCCGGATCAGCAAGTGCCCGGCCGACGCTATGCGCGCGTACCGAGAGCTACATGCGCGGACATCGGGAGATCTAGTGCGCCGTGGCCGTCACGGTATTGCTCGGTGAGTCCGGCGACTGTGGCGCGCAGCGCCGTCTCCTGTGCGGATGACATCGCGCGGTACGCAGCGGCCAGCGGTGGCGCCAGACTCAACGCCATCGTGATGTGTTGGTCGGTATCGCGGTAATGCCTTGTTGCGCTGAGTGTCTGGACGTCGATATCGACGAATCCCGCATCGGTGAACCGACCTCGCAGATCGTGCGGATCAGGCAGTGAGAACGGCTCGCCCGGGTTGATCGGCGGGCCGCCGCAGACCAGGCCCAGTGACATCGCGCCCATCCCGACGGTGGTCAGCCAGGGGTTCTCGGTGAACGGACCCCAGACGGCGGTGACGAACCGGCCACCGGGTCGCAACACGCGGTGGATCTCGCGCAGGGCCCGATCGGGATCGGATGCCATCATCAATCCCATGCGGAACACGACGGTGTCGAAACTGTGGGCGACGAACGGTAACTCGTGTACATCGACGTCGGCGGCGACTCGGGCGTTGAGTACGTCAGCGAGTCGGGCGCGTTGCACCTCGTTCATCGAAGGAGCGACGTCGGAGGCGGTGACGGTACCGTCCGGACCCACCCAGTCTGCGAACTGTGCGGCGAGTTCTCCGGTGCCAGAACCTAATTCGAGAACGGTGTGGCCATTCAAAGGTTCGGCGGCAGAGCGTATACGGGATGTCAGATCGGACTCGATGCCTTCGATCTCGGCGGCGAACCGAGACCAGCCGATGGCGACCCCGTCCCAGAGTGATGCTGTTGATTGGTGCGTTCCGGAAGTATCCATGACGGAACTCCGATACATTAGAAGTATATTGAATACATGGGAAGTGTACTTAATGTGACTGGCGCAGGTCAAGAGGCTCGCAAGTACCAATCGGCGCACCGTGCCGATCAAGCGCGGGAGACGCGTCGTGGCATCCTGCATGCGGCGCGCGGCCTCTTCATCGAACAGGGCTACGCACGGACCACAATCGTGGAGATCGCCCGAGCGTCGGGAGTGTCAAAGGAGAGCGTGTACGCGATCTTCAAGAACAAACCGACCATCCTGAAATGCGTGTGGGACATCACCATCGGCGGCGACGACGAGGACGTCCTGTTTCACGAACGGCCCGCCATCGCCCAGATCCGGGCCGAACCTGATCTGGCGCGTCGACTCGAGATGCAGGCGGTTCTCAACACGGAGACATCTCGGCGCATCACGCCTTTCATGATGGCGCTGCGGGGCGCCGCCGGCGCCGACACTGCCGCGGCCGAGATGCTCGCCGAGATCGATCGGCAACGCTACGAGGGACTCGGGTTCATGGCCCGCGAAGCCGCGGCGACGGGGCAGATGGCGATCAGCGAGGACGAATGTCACGACCTGATGTGGGCAACCACCGACGGGGTGTTGTGGCACCGGCTGGTGGTGGAGAGGGGTTGGAGCGACGAACGATTCGCGACGTACATGATGACCTTGTGGAAGGCCGCGATGCTTGTCGGTCCCGACCACTGATCTCAGTGACATGGCCTTTGTGACCAACGACCTCGCTGCCTTGTTCAACGTAGCCGGCGACCCACAGCCACCGCGCATCGCCAGGGCGCATGTTCGAGGCACGGCGGCATCGCCGACAACTCGGGCGACGGCGAAGATGGCAGGGGCAGTGCGAAATTCGGTAGCGCAGCACTCGGCGACGACGCCGGCGCCGTCGGTATCGCGACGATCGGCAGCTCAATACTTCCGGCACTCCTGTTCGCCAGCTGACTGCGTCTCACCGCCGTACGCGAACTTCTGAGACCTCGATCTCTCGCGCCGTCAGAAGCTCGGCGGCGACGCCAACACGAGAAACACTGTGCGATCACCGGATTCATTCAGATACCGATGCGGCAGCCGCGAATCGTAGGTAGCGCTGTCGCCTGTCTCGAGCTCGATCCGCTCCCCAGCGACCTCGACCACCATCGAACCGCTCTCGACGACCACACACTCACTTGCCGGGTGTGCGTGCGGTTCTCGACTGGACACGTCGTTGGGCTCCAGCCGACCACGCAGAACCTCGAGCGTCGCGCTCGGCGGCGAGAGCTTCTCGTAGGTCAGGGAACCCGTCGGTGTGGTGACCGAGGCACGGTTGCCGGCACGCAGCACGTTCACCGGACTCGGCGCACCATCCTGGAACAGGTCGAACAGGGGCACCCCGAGCGCCTCGGCGATCCGACGCAACGTCTCCAGGCTGGGATCGGCCCGACCGTTCTCCACCTGGCTGATCAGGCCCTGCGAGACACCGGCCAGCTCGGCGAGCTGCACCATCGTCAGCCCACGCGTCTTGCGCACCTCGCGAATCGTCGTACCAAGCACATGTGCATCATGGCAGGTGACAGGGCCGCTCAACTCACCGACTCTGATTAATACTCCTATTGACAGGGTTAATACCGTGCCGCACCATTGGCCAATGACATCAGTCCAGGAGGCCACCACACCGGCAACCGACCAGCTCGCCGACTTTCGCAGCCGGTTCCCCCACCTCGACGACACCGTCCATCTCGCCAGCTGTAGCCAGGGCGCGTTGTCGATCGATCTCCAGCGTCGACTGCAGGACATGCAGGACGATCTGATCGCCGATCCGGCCCCCTGGGGACGCTGGATGGAGCTCGTCGAGACGCTTCGTGCACGGTTCGCGGCCCGGATCGGGGCATCGCCGGAGCAGGTCGCCATCGCGCCGAACGCCTCGATCGCCGCCTTTCAGGTCCGCACCACTATCGCGACGCGCGGCAACAAGGCGCTGCTGACCAGCGACCACGAGTTCCCGTCGGTGGGCCACGTGTGGCGCGCCTCCGCCGACGGCACCCCGATCCGGTCAGTGCCGGCGGACGACTTCCTGTCCGCCTCCGCGTGGTCGTCGCAGATCGACGACACCGTCGGGGTCGTATCGGCGCCGCTGGTCTCCTACGTCAACGGCACTCGCCCACCGGTCCGCGCCATCTCCGACGCCGCCCACGCTGCAGGCGCGCTGATGTTCGTCGATGCCTACCAGGGCAGCGGCGTGGTGCCCTACACCGTCGACGAGCTGGGCTGCGACTTCCTCGTCACCGGCGTGCTCAAGTACATGCTCGGCCTTCCCGGACTGGCCTTCCTCTACGTTCGCCATCCCGAAGATCTCGACAACCCGGCGCTGACCGGGTGGTTCGGCCGCAGCAACCCGTTCAACTTCGATCCGACCTACCTCGAAACGCCTTCCACTGCTGCGAAGTTCGAGACCGGAACACCCGGAGTGCCGTCGGTGTACGCAGCGCTCGGTGGTCTCGACGCGCTCGACACCGTCGACGCGCAGGTCGGCTGGGCTCACGTGCAACGGTTGGCCGAGCGCACGGCCACCGAACTCCGCGATCTCGGTGAGCAGGTCGATCGACCCGAGGATCCGGCGTTCTCAGGCCCGCAGGTCGCGATCATCGACGAGGATCCCGACACCCTCGCGGCGTGGCTGCTCGCCGAGCACCGCATCAGCACCGCACCACGTGGTCGGCGCCTGCGAATCTCGTTCCACTACTACAGCACCGACAACGACGTCGACAGTATCGTCCAAGCGCTCGCGGCCTACCGCCGCCGCTGAAATCGGGAGTCCCCCATGGAAACCACCCCAACCGACGACCGTCTCGAGTTCCGCGGCGGCAAGTACGTCGCGTTCGTGGCGCCGGTCATCTTCCTCGTCGGCGTCATCTCGTACTTCGTGGCGTTCAACGTGTTCGACATGACCGCACTCACCGCATCCGGGCTCGTCGGTCTGATGTTGGGTGCGCTGCTCGCGCGGAACTATTCGAGCTATTGGAATGCCGCCCTGCGTGGCCTCTCCTCCCCCACGGCGAGCACATTGCTGATGATCCTGCTGGCCGTCAGCCTCTTCTCGATGCTCTTGAGCGCGTCCGGTGCCGCCAACGGATTGATCTGGGCGGCACAGGAAGCCGGTGTGTCACCGGCGCTGTTCCCGGCCATCGCGTTCGTCATCGCCGGCGTGATGTCGATGTCGACGGGAACGTCCATCGGGACATTGTTCACCGCGTTCCCCGTGATCTTCCCCGCCGGCGTGGTGCTGGGTGCTCATCCGCTCCTGCTGGCGGGGGCGATCCTCTCCGGAGCCCTGTTCGGCGACAACCTGGCGCCCATCTCCGATTCGACCGTGGTGTCGTCGGCGACGCAGCGCTTCCGCCGCAAGGAGGGTGTCGCCGACATCGCAGGCGTCGTGCGCTCTCGCACTCGCTATTCGCTGCCCACCGCGGGCATCACGCTCGTGCTGTACGTCGTCATCGGGCTGATCCTCACCACCGACTCTGGCGCCTCCGCCACGCCCACCGACGTGGGACCGAAGCCGCTGCTGATGCTCATCGCCGTGGTTGCCCTTCTCGCCGTGGCCTTCTGGAAGCGGGATCTGTTCCTGGCGACCACCTGCGGTCTGGTCGTAGGCACGGTCATCGGTCTGGCATCGGGGCTCATCACGCCTGCCGACATCATCTCGTCGAAGGACGACGCCGCCACCGGCTTCCTCGTCGACGGCATCACCGACGTGCTGCCGCTCATCGGCCTCGGCATCATCGTGTTCGCCATCATCGGCGTGCTCGAGGGCTCCGGTGTCTTCGACGCCATCGTCGATGCGATCACCGGCTCACGTCTCACAAATACCGCACGTGGCACCGAGACCGCGATCGCCGTCGGCGCCATCGTCTCCGGCGGGCTGTTCGCTGGCGTCAACGGTCCCACCATGATGTTCTACGGACCACTCGTCGACCGCATCGGCTCGCGAGCCCGCCTCCATCCGTATCGTCGCGCCAACATCATGGACTGCAACGTCCTCGGACTGGGATCGGTTGTGCCGGTGGTCAGTTCCTTCCTCCTGATCGCGAGCCTGCTGACCGAAGGTGCGAACCAGGTGTCGGCACTGGCGATGTTCACGGTCACGTTCTATCCGCTCGTCCTGACAGTCGTCATGGCGATATCGATCGCCACCGGTTGGGGACGTCGGTTCGAGGGTCCGGATGGGATGGCGGTGCGTGAAGATGCGGAGGCGCGGGTGGCTGATGGCGCGACCGCGGAGGTACTCCAACAGGAGGCGACCTCTGTCCGTCAACAGGTCGCTGCCAACTGACGGCGCCTGGCCGCGTGTGAGCCACGGGTTGAGCTCGCTGACGGGCTGTGCATCTGCCTGCACGAATCAACGGCTTCCGACCGACCCGCCCTGCCGTTGCGACCAACCAGAAAGCTCGGCCCGGAACTGCTTGCCTGTCCACTCCACGATGCGGTCCCAATCATCAGGGGGCAGACGAGAGATTCGGTCCACATTCCGTGCGTGCCAATCGTCGACAGCCGACCGCACGCGTCGCTGGAACTCAGCCTGCATTACGCGATCATCGTCGAGGAACAGTGCGTAGTTGTCCGGCGCCCATCGCGTGGGCATCGGAAACAGCTCGTCCCTGAGTTCACCTTGATTCAGATCGTCAAGCACCCGGCGCAGTTCACCTGCCAGGGACGGATCACCTGCCACGTCGCGAAGGGCGTCACGATACTCCGGTGTCAGTTCGAGATCAGACATAACGGGCTGTCTCCTCCACGAGTGCCCCATTTCGAAGACGCGCGACTGCACGCTTGTCAGACAGTTCATCCCGCAGCTCTGGGTGACGGTGATAGAAGTCCAAAAGCCACAGCGTTGCCGGGGCGCCGAGACAAGTCTCATCGATACGTATCGACGGCTTGGCCGCAGACCACTGCACACGCGTGCCGGCTTGTGCGCTCCGCTTCGAGTCAACCAACGTGAGCTCGTTCATCGATTCCCATGCAATCTCAATCCGCTTGTCGTTTGCGGTGATCGCAATGGCGCTCGGTGACAGCACGAGAAAGTCGCGTCGGCTCCGTCTGCCCCGACCGTACAGCTCGAACAGACATAGTCCTCCGAGAATCAATCCAGCTGCCGGATATACGGTCGTGAATCCAGCACCTGAGACCGGAAGGCTCATCAGGCCACTCCACATCCCATACGTGAAAGCAAACGACGCGATTGCCAGTAGGACAGCCGATACGAGTTCCCGTTTCCGGAGCGCGATGTCTTGCCCCACGTGCGTGGCGCCGCCGATTACACAGGTACCGGCCAGATCTGGAGCTTCCTGTCGACGCAGAACTTGCGTGCGCGCATTCGAGGCGGCTTGCGCCAGCAGCCCCGCCGCGGCAGTGAGTCCCACCGCTCCGCCAAGCGGTTCGCTATTCGCGAACCCGACACAGGCGAGCACCAGAAACGCGGCCGAAAGCACCAGGGTTGTCACCGTGAGACGCGCGGCACGCGGCGAGCGTCTCGCTAACCATATGGGTGGTACGGGATAGATCGCCGCGCGATGATTCATCGGCATACCATCTGGCCGACGAGATTTCCGACCGTCCCGAAGAGCAAACCTCCACCGAACGCACGTGCGAATGCCTGTCGCGCGGCCAGTCCCTCGGGCGCCGTGGCGGTCACAAGCATGTCGCCTGCAAGGCTGACCCCACCCGTAGTCCCGGCCACGCACGCGTCATAGCCATCCTTCGCATTCGCGATATTGACGCCAGTGGAGATGATCGTCAACGCAGGCCCGGCGTTCTTCGCCCCGACCTCGAGCTTCGTTGCCTGCTCCGCACTCAGAAAAGGCAACCCGTCTGCGACATGCGGTTCCAGGGCAGCCATTCCCGCACCTGCCAAGGATTGGGCGACATTATCGGTACTCGGAACTGGGAGCTCGACCCCATCGACTTTTGCTACCGCCTTGCCATTCTTTTCCGTTACCACGAGCGGTGATTGGCCTTCGCGCATGAACGTGGTGGTGCTCGACCCGTCGGCATGTGTCGTCTTCGTCGAGAAGAGTCGTCCCTTCTCGTTGTACAAGTCGAAGGTATTTCCCTCGCCGCCCCGATGCACGTCGGTGTAGACCTGCTTGCTTCCGTCGAGCATGCCCAAGGTCGTGATCGTCTTTCCGTCCTTTGTCACGACCGCTTTGTCGACGATCGTGCCAATCATGTGCTCCTCGAGTTTGCTCTGTTGAGCCTTTCGTCCCCTCTCGTTCCACAGGTCGGGAACAACGTCGGCCGGAGCGTTTGCGTCGTCATGGAGGCTCGGCGCTTCGATACCGAACGCGACGCTCTGAACGAGAGATGCCTCGGCGAGTAGCCGATCGGTTTCCCCTAGCTCGACGAGTCGAGGATTTAGCTGATCTTGAAATCCCTGGGCGGCAAGCGACATCAACCGGGCCATGGCTGGCTTCATAAGTTTAGGCCGCACAAGGACCGTCCATACCTCATCAACGTAGAGATCCCCAGCCTCGATCACACGGACGAGGGAATCAATGGAACGCTTTCCGGCGTCCAACTCAGGACCCAAGCGCGCTGCGGCGGAAGCTGCCGTCCCATGGATACGATTGAGATCCCAGACCGCAGACAACGATCGTTCGGCCACCTCAGAGGCAGCGTCGGATGCCTCGCCCTTCCAGTCATTGTTGAACTGGTTCTGGAACGAGGCAACCTTGTATTCGACCTGCTGTGCCGCTTCTTCGATGTTCTCGCTGACTGCTGCCATTTCGGCACCAATACTTGAAAGGTGACTCGGATTCCACGTGCTCAATACGGCACGGCTTGGAATCATCGATCTGCCGCAATGTTGTCTAGACGGGAAGCCATCTCATCGTCGGTGACTTCAAACTCGCCGGCGGCGTTACGGACAGCGGCGCCCATCGCAAGGTAATCGCCTGTGACCTTCTCCAAAGGTCGGCGGATTACTCCGGCTGCCTTTGACGCAGCGTATGCCGTCGCGGATCCAGGCACACAAGCCGCCAACGACTCGTAGCGTACAGGTATCGACGCGTCCGAGATCGCTCGCGCTACCACCTCCGCGGACCCTGCGAACCCACGCAAGATTGCAGGATCTACCGAAACTCTCGACATTGTTCCCCCCAAGTCCATCGGCCTCGCCGTCGGAAGCATTGTAGTAGCTGCGGGCAGCAGGCGAGACGGGATGCGGCCCTCCCCCGTGCTGTCTTTGGTTTGATCGTGATTGTCGGGTCACGTCTCACAAATACCGCACGTGGCACCGAGACCGCGATCGCCGTCGGCGCCATCGTCTCCGGCGGGCTGTTCGCTGGCGTCAACGGTCCCACCATGATGTTCTACGGACCACTCGTCGACCGCATCGGCTCGCGAGCCCGCCTCCATCCGTATCGTCGCGCCAACATCATGGACTGCAACGTCCTCGGACTGGGATCGGTTGTGCCGGTGGTCAGTTCCTTCCTCCTGATCGCGAGCCTGCTGACCGAAGGTGCGAACCAGGTGTCGGCACTGGCGATGTTCACGGTCACGTTCTATCCGCTCGTCCTGACAGTCGTCATGGCGATATCGATCGCCACCGGTTGGGGACGTCGGTTCGAGGGCGCGGATGGGGTGCCGGTGCGTGAAGAGGCCGAGGTAGGCGCGAGGGACCTCGATGCAGTTGAAGTTCCGACTCCGTCGTCGAACGCCGAGACTGGTGCGGAACGAACCGCGGAGTTCGTCCCGCCGGAAGTTGCATCCCAACACTCGTGACCGGGTAACCCCGGCTGACGGGGTGCAACCGGCTCCGGCTACCACGTACCTGCGGCTGCAGGGCTGGGTTCGCTACGGGACGACCAAGTAATTGGAAGAGAAGTACGATAGGCCACTCCCGATGAAAGACAGTGCGTGCAAGCCTGATCCGGGATACATCGTGGTGTGCACAGGCTTGCCACCATTCGGCCCTGCTGTGACGGTGGCGGCAGGTCCTCGATACAACGTATCGAAGTCGACAGCGCTCCGGATCGTCACCCGACAAACAGCATTTCGCCTCCAGCCCGGTCCATCACCCACGAACCCCCGGGGTGTCAGAGTGATGAAGGCCTTGCCGCGCTGTTGGCGATCGAATTTGATCCCGACGTGGATCGGTCCACGACAACCACTGTTCCCGCCGACAGCCCAAACATCCTGGCTGTACTGGCTGATTCGAGGTGCCTCGTAGGGCTTGGCGCCGGCAGTGCCGGCGCCCACGAGCGACACGACGGCAGCTACTGCTGCGCACACCAGTACGATCAAACGACGGAACATGTCGGTCCTTTCAGTCAGGCTGCTGGACAGCGATGGTCGGTCGCGATCGTCCGGAATTGATGTTGGCGCTGATTCCAGGTATTCGTGAACTTCACGATGTGATCACGGCGCGGATGCCGCTTCCTGCGGCCAGTTCACCTCGCCGCCCGGGACGGCTGACCTGATCTGATCACTGTGTTGTTTGGTCATATTGCGCGCCGAATTCTCACCCTGCGGAGCACCTGCACCTAGCAACGCGTACGGTGCAACGGCTTCCTCCACCGACCAGTTGGCTTTCCAAGCTCCGACGGTGACGGTGACGTCACCTCGGTGGTTCACGACATAATCGACCGCTGGGAGTCGTGACTTTCGTGCGTCGTGCGCTGCGAGCCTGTATTCGAACTGGTTCCCACCAGACCCCGGAAGCGGCTTGGCGTTGGGCGCCTTCGGTTCATTCTGCTTCCAAGGGTCCTTCGGGTGAGCACCAGGGTCGCCCGCACCGAGCGCATATGCAAGTGCGCCACCGGCCGTGCCTCCCAGAACTGCACCGACAGCTGCACCTGCCGCACCTGCACCGGCAGCTCCAATTGCCGCACCTGCGGCAAAGCCTATTCCCGCGCCCGCGACGCCACCTATAGGGGCGCCGGGCGGCCCGAAGATCACCCCGTTGTATACCGCGCCCGCGACCGCGCCGACCCCAGTCCCGATCACTGCACCCCCGGCCGCACCCATCACCGCTGCCGGAATACCCAACGTGACGGCACCCGCAGTGCCACCGGTCATCACGCCGATGATCGTCGACGCCGCCTGACGCGACGCCTCATCCTCAGGCACCCCCACCGAAATCAAACCCTGGGCGATCTTGGCCTCACCATAAGCCGACCACTCATTGACCGACGTCACATCCCGCTGCGACATCCCCTTCGGAATATCAGACACAAAATTGCCGACACGAATCTTCTTCGGCGGCGGCGCAATCGGCCGCACCGGCTTCACCACACGCGGCACCCGCAACGGCTGCGACGGCAACGGCGTATACGCATCCTCATAACTCGTACCCGAATCCGGCGCCACATACGACTGATACGGCGCCTCCTGCGGCGGACCCGGAATCGACCCCGGCCCCGGGGTATAGGCAGGCGCCACCTGCGGAGTCGGCGTCGTCCCACCCTGCTCCGGTGCCGGCGCATCCGGTGTCGTGCCACCCTGCTGCGGTGCCGTGTCGCTCGGGCTCGTGCCGCCCTGCTCCGGAGCCGCCTGAGCCAAACCCGCACCCACACCCGCCGCAATCGACGCAGCCAACGCCGCCGAGGTCACCGACAACAACAACGGCGAACGACGACCCTCCAGATCATGACGATGCCGCGACCGGCGCTCAGATGCGTAAGCCATGATGTGAAAGTCCCCTCCGTGCCGACGGCCGGGGCGCAGAAGATGCGGTGCTGGTTCGCCCGCTTGCAATGCTGATCACTCGTCGCTGCCGCCCGACCTCATGTGGCCGGGTAGCTCGCCGTGGATCACGGCTTTCCCCCCGAAACAGCATCACAACTCCACCCCGACAATGCTCGGTCGCATATTACCCAGCGAATCTGTTCTCGACCGCGCGGGGTAGGCCGTCAGCACCGATCTTGACGTGCCGATACGCGCCGACCTGGAGACGCAAGCGATGAAGACCGCAGGAATTCATTTGATCGGACTACAGATCTCGACCGCCGGGCGGGTCACGGCACGGTATGCGTGCACAACCATCCATCGAAGTAGCCATCCGAGTTCAGTGCTCCCGCACCTCGTGCGAAAGGTTGGTCTCTACCTCCGGGCGGGGAAGGTCAATCTGACGGCCACCGGTGAATTGGCGGGTGCTCTCATTCCCGGGTGATTGGCGCTGCAGAATCAGCACCAAGTCCAATCGAACAACTGCTACCGAAAGGCTGGGCGCTGCCGCGGGAGCACAGAAAAGTGCGCAGCCTCGCAGATCCTGTCCCCAGACGATTGACTCTCAGTCGGCTCTCCGACCGACCGACCGCAAACTGACAACAGCTGTGTGCCCCATGCGCTATGGTCCGCCGATGCGCGCGCTCGTATCGATTTGGTTGACAGCTCTCGCTCTGGTCTTGGCGACGGGTCCGGCAACAGCCGTCCCATCCCTCGGCCCGGCAGGTGCACAACTGCCCGTCCCGAACAACTACTTTGCGGGCACATTCAACCAGCTCGCCGATCCCGACGGCGATCCACCGGGAACCAACGACTGGTCGTGCAAACCCAGTGCTCGCCACCCGAATCCGGTCGTGCTGGTGCATGGCGGGTTCGCCAATCGACAGCTCGACTGGGGCGTCTACGGGCCGGTCCTGCACAACGCGGGCTACTGCACGTTTGCCCTCAACTGGGGCGTGCAGGCCGGTGTGCCGAAACCGTTCAGCGGTATCGCAGGGCTGTCATCGATCGAGGCGGTCGGTGTGCCTGAGTTGTCGGCTTTTGTCCGCAAAGTCCTCGCCACAACGCACGCGTCCAAGGTCGACCTCGTGTCCCACTCGCTCGGCAGTCTGGTCACCGGGTACTTCATCCGCTACGGCGGTGGGCACACCGTCGTCGACAAATCGGTCTCGATCGCAGGCATCTACCAGGGCGTCGCCATCCCTCAAGAGGTCATCGACGCCAGCCCGCTGACCCGCGGCGGAAACTGCGCGCTCTGCCGAGAACCCGCAGCCGGATCGGCGTTCATCAAGAAGCTCAACGCCGGCGGTACCCCGTACGTGCCGGGCGTCGAATACACGAACATCGCGACCCGCTACGACGAGATGGCTGTGCCGTATACCAGCGGACTCGTGCCCGGGAAACCTGGTCAGCAGGTCACCAACATCGTTGTCCAGGACTCGTGCGCGCAGGACTATTCGGAGCATCAAGCGATCGCGGGCTCACACCGCACCACGGTGATGGTCCGGAACGCCCTGGATCCGGAACACCCGCAACGCGTGCCTTGCGAACTGGTGTTGCCGAGCGTGGGCAGCACGCCCGGTCGGTGACCTCACACTGCGACCCCGCCGCGACAGAATCGTCTTCGACGGGGTCACACGGCACGGCATCGTGCCGGTCGGTTCGTTGGCACACCCCGACTCACCGTCACGAGCACGTGAGCCGTCAAAGCACACACGCCGGCCGCGGTGGGTCGCGGTCTGTCCAACGTCAGCTCGGATCCGGCATCGTCACCCTCTCGGTCTGTGAGGTCCGGACGTCTGCGCCGGATCGCTCGTTCACCGTCGACACTGCCCCGCCGACCTTGGGCCGAAATCATCTGCGCCTGAGAGGAATCTGCGAACCTCAACCCAGGGTCCGCAAGTCGCCCAATTACGACACCGGGTATCGTCGAGCCGTGGAAAGCAGTACCTCCAGCCCACTCGACAACCCGGCACTGGCCGCCTTGGCCGGGCCCCACGCACGTTTCGCTGAGCGTCACGGCAACGCGGTGCGCTATCAGCCGGATGTCTGCCCGATGGCCGCACTCCCCGATAACCCGACCATCGACGACTGGGCCGACGCCGCCGCGCTCGTCGGGGCCGGCACCTCGATGTTCCTCCCCGTCGTCGACGTGACACCGCCCGCCGACTGGGGACTGCAGATGCGGATGCAGGGCGTGCAGATGGTCGACGACGCCGTCACGGCAGCGCCCGACGATGAGGCGATCGAACTCACCACAGACGACGTGCCCGAGATGCTCGACCTGGTCCGCCGTACCGAGCCCGGCCCGTTCCTCCCGCGGACCATCGAACTCGGCACTTACCTCGGTATCCGCCGTGGTGGGCGCCTCGTGGCCATGGGCGGTGAGCGCCTGCACCTACCGGGTTGGACCGAGATCAGCGCCGTCTGTACCGATCCCGACAATCGGGGCCAGGGGCTGGGCAGCCGACTGATTCGCGCACTCGCGCATGCCATCCGGCTCCGCGGCGAGGTGCCGTTCCTGCACGCCTCGGCAGCCAACACCAACGCGATCCACCTCTACGAGACGCTCGGTTTCGTCCTGCGTCGAGAGGTGATGTTCCAGTCCTTCATGGCGCCTCAGGAGATTCGCAGGTAGCTGAGCCCCGCGATCACCGCCGCCATCAAGGCCGACATCGCGAGCAGGAATCCCGGTCCGGCGTTCTCGTCGAGGATCGTCACGGCCGCGACCGCGGCGACCACCGCGATCCCGACCATCGCCAGCGCCAGCCGGCGGACCAGCACCCAGCGCAGCGGAGAGCGCGCGGCGACCAGGATGATCACGAGATACCCGGCGGTGTTCACCGATCCGATCAGCGCGCTGAACCCTGGACTGTGCGACACGTCCGCGAGTACCGGCACCACCGACAGCGCGAGCGTCGACATAACACCGGCCAACGCGAGGATGATCACCAAGACTCGCTCTCGACTGTCTTTGTCGCCCAGACTATTACGCGGTGGAGGGCCGTCGTCGGTGGTCATCTGGATTCTCACTCCCGGATTGTCACGCCCTTCACGCGTTCGCCCTCGACGAGGGCGTGAAGCTGACGTGTGGCGGTCTCAGCGTAGGCAGACGTCCCGACGAGAGGAGGGCTTCGCTCGCAACCCGCCGGCAGCAACCTCCGAACCACTACCAAGCACTTGCTTGGTTTGTTAGGCTCCCTCCTCGACACACGACATGCCGGCGAGTCCGGCCACGGCGATAAACGCACAGGTGACGAGGGCGAGAGCGATGGGATTCCTGAAGCAGACCACTCCCGAGATCGACTTCCCGACCTGGAGTCAGGGCACGCGGGCCGAGAAGATCAAGCCCATGGCCCGGCACTGGGCCGAGGTGGGCTTCGGGACGCCGGTCGCGTTGCACCTGTTCTACGTCGTGAAGATCGCGCTCTACATCCTGATCGCATGGGCGGTGGTCATCACCACGCCCGGCATCGACGGCTTCTTCGATGTGACGAGTTGGTACAACGAGCCGATCGTCTTCCAGAAGGTCGTGCTGTACACGATGTTGTTCGAGGTCGTCGGCCTCGGTTGCGGATTCGGACCGCTGAACAACCGATTCTTCCCGCCCATGGGATCGATACTGTATTGGTTGCGGCCCAAGACTATTCGTCAGCCACCATGGCCTAGTCGCATTCCGCTGACCAAGGGGGACTCGCGGCAACCGGTTGACGTGCTGCTGTACGCGGCGCTGCTGGTGATGCTGGTGGTCGCGCTGTTCAGCTCGGGTACGGGTGCGATCCCGGAACTCGACACCACCGTCGGCGTCCTGCCCGACTGGGAGATCTGGACCATCGTGGTACTGCTCGCTGCGGCGGGTCTGCGCGACAAGACCATCTTCTTGGCCGCTCGCGGGGAGGTGTACGGCGCGTTGACCGTCACGTTCCTGTTCGCCGGCGTCGACATGATCCTCGGCGCCAAGCTCATCTTCCTCGTCATCTGGATGGGTGCGGCAACATCAAAGCTCAACAAGCACTTCCCGTTCGTGATCTCCACGATGATGTCGAACAACCCGATCTGGCGGTCCCCGAAGATCAAACGAAAGTTCTTCGAGGACTTCCCCGAAGACCTCCGGCCCGGACGGCGGTCGCGATGGATCGCCCATTTCTCCACCGCCGTCGAAGGTCTCGTCCCGATCGTCCTGTTCTTCTCCGGCGGCGGCTGGCTGACCGCCGTCGCGGCGATCATCATGTTGATCTTCCACTTCGGCATCCTGTCGTCGATCCCGATGGGCGTACCGCTGGAGTGGAACGTCTTCATGATGTTCGGTGTGGTGGCGCTGTTCGTCGGACACTCCGACATCGGGCTCACCGACCTCCAGTCCGTCTGGCCGATCCTGCTGTTCCTCGTGTCGGCGGGCACCGTGATCATCGGAAACCTGATGCCACGCAAGGTCTCCTTCCTGCCGGGTATGCGGTACTACGCCGGCAACTGGGACACCAGCCTGTGGTGCCTCACGCCTGCGGCGTCGGCGAAGATCGAGAGCGGCATCGTCGCGATCGCGTCGATGCCGGCAGCACAACTCGAACGCTTCTACGGCAGCGCGGAGGCAGCGCAGATCCCGCTCTACATGGGATATGCGTTCCGCTCGTTCAACAGTCACGGCCGGGCGTTGTTCACGCTCGCGCATCGGGCGATGAACGGTCATGATGAGGGAGGCTTCGTGTTGACGGACGGTGAGCGGATCACCAGCACAGCGATGGGCTGGAACTTCGGTGACGGCCACATGTGCAACGAACAGCTGATCGCGTCGTTGCAGCGGCACTGCCGGTTCGAGCCCGGCGAGGTGCGAATCGTGATCCTCGACGCGCAGCCGATCCACCGGCAGACGCAGGAGTACCGGCTCGTCGACCCGGCAGTCGGCGAGTTCGAGCGGGGATTCGTGAAGGTGTCCGACCTCGTCACCCGGCAACCCTGGGACGACCAGATCCCGGTGACGGTGACGTGGCAGGCGGAGAGTCGGTGACGATTCTGCGGTAGCCGGTCGTGCCATCCTGAACACGTGGATCTGGTCAGACACCTGAGCTTCTTTGTCGCTGTCGCCGAGGAAGGACACTTCGGCGATGCGGCCGCACGGCTCGAGATGACGCAGCCGCCCGTGTCGCAAGGGTTGCGGCGGCTGGAGAAAGAACTCGGCGTGACCCTGATCCGCCGCACCTCGCGCGGCGCCGACCTCACGTCGGCCGGACGCGAGCTCCTCCCCCGCGCGCGACTCCTCGTCGACGACGCCAAACGCCTCTCGGCGGAGGCACGTCGACTGGCGGATCGCGCCGACGTCCTGCGTTGGGGCGCGGTGCTCCACCTCGGCGCGCCCCTCACGGCCGTGTGCGCGCAACAGGTGGCCTCGGCGACCACCGATCAGGACATGGTCACCGAGCCCGCGTCGGCGCTCGTGGCCCAGGTGATCGCGGGCAGCCTCGACGTCGCCGTCATCGACCATCCCTGCGTCACCGGCACCTTGGTGGCCGATTCGGTGGTTCGCCTTCCGCGATGGTTGGTGCTTCCTGCCGACCACGCCGCCGCCGGCGCCGCCCGGCCACGCCTCCGGGCGCTCACCGACCTGGCAGTGTGCCTGCCGCCACGGGCGTGGAACCCACCGGCCCACGATCAGATCGTCGACGGATTCCGCGAGCACGGGCTCGACTCGGCTGTCCGGCCCGTCACCTCCGACACCGAGCTGGTCGCGGCGGTGGCGGGCGGGTCCGCCTTCGGCCTGACGGCCCATCCGGAGCTGTTCGCAGCGGTCCCGTCGGTCCGCTGTGCCAGTGTGTCCACCGACGTCACGGCATTGCGGCTCAGGGTGATCCACAAGAGCCCGGACCATGCCGCGATCGCTGCAGACGTCACCGCGGCCCTGCGGAGCGAGGCCGACGGCGGCGGGCACCCAAAATGAACCCCGCGGAACGTGACCGGCTGACCGGAGAGGTGTCGGCGATCCTGGCCGACGCCGGGTGCGCGGGGTGGGTGCATGCGGTGTCGCTCGGCCGGCCCGATCACACATTCGGTGTCGGCGCCGACTCCCCCGTCGTCCTTGCCTCGGTGTACAAGCTGCCGCTGATGATCTCGCTGTGCCGCATGGCCGATCGCGGCGAGATCGACATGTCTGAGCAAGTCGAGGTGATGCCGGGCGAATGGTCGTCGGGAGCCACCGGCCTCGCGCTGCTCCACCACCCGGTACGGATGAGCTGGCGTGATCTGGCCACGTCGATGATGACCGTGTCGGACAACGTCGCCGCCGACGTCATCCTCACCCGCGTCGGTCTCGACGCCGTCCTTGCCGACCTGGCCGACCTCGAACTCGGCCGCACCCGCATCGTCGGCGGCATGCGTGAACTCCATGTCCGCCTGCAAAGTGAGACCGGGACCAGTACGATCGCCGAAGCCTTTGCCGTGCTGGCCGATCCGGATGTCGGCACTGCGGTATCCGCCTACGACGCCGCCTATTCGAGCGCCTCGACACCGCGTGACTGCACCGCACTTCTCGCCGCGCTGTGGCGCGACGACGTCGCATCCCCAGAGTCGTGTGCCTTGATCCGCGCGACGATGCGCCTGCAGGTGTTCACCTCACGACTCGCATCCGGGTTCCCGTTCCGCCACGTCGGCGTCGCCGGGAAGACCGGGACCCTCGCCGCGATCCGCAACGAGATCGGGGTGATCGAATTCCCCGGCGAGCACCCCGTCGCGATCGCGGTGTTCACCAAGAGTGCGCGCCCTGATCCGACCCTGCCCGAGGTCGATCGCGCCATCGGCCGTGTGGCGCGCGCGGTCGTCACCGAATTGCGTGTGCCGGCATGACAAATAGCACGGTTCCCCACCTGCGGTGATAGCGATTCGCTATCCGGCGTGGCCATGTCGCGACCTTGTTCGCGCGGTGCCATTCACGGTTGGCTGCAGTCATGACGCGGTGGATGGGGCTGTTGACGGTGTTGGCCGTGGTGTTCGGCGCGGCGGCCGGATGCTTCCTGCAGTCGGACTCGCCCGACGACACGCTGACCGGTTTTGCCGACGCGCTGTCGCGCGGTGACGTCGCGGCCGCGGCCGAGCACACCACTGATCCCGGCGCCGCGAGCGCAGCGATTCAGTCGATGCTCGACGGAATGGGACCCACAGCGAAGCTGACCGCGTCCGGCCGCATGATCGACGACAAGAAGGTCACCGGCACCGTCGACTTCGGCTGGACGATCCGCGACGATCGGTCGATGCGGTATCAGTCGACCGCCGTACTCGAGGAACGGGACTCGACGTGGCTCGTCCGCTGGCAACCCGATGTCCTGCACCCTTCGCTGCGCGACGGTCACACCTTCTCCTACAGCGACGACATGGACTACCGGACTCCGGTGCTCGACCGCAACGGCCGCCCGCTCATGACATGGCAACCCGTCTCACTGATCCAGCTGCATCGTGACCACCTCGACTCCGCCGACCGAGTCGCTCGGGTGCTTCGCACGGTGGAGCCCGGCATGACCGGCGACGGCATCCGCCGTCAGTTCACGGATTCGCCAGACGCCGAACAGACCGTGATCCGGTTGCGCTCGCGCGACCTCGCCGAGGTCCGGACTTCGTTGAAAGCCATTGATGGCGTGAGCTTCTCCGAGCAAGGCGCTCTCCTGAGTGCCACCCGCGCACTGCATTCACCCGCGATGACCGGCCTTGAGGAGAGCTGGCGCGACACCATCACAAGAACCGCAGGCTGGTCGGTCAGCCTCATCGATGCTCGCGGCACACCGACCGATGTCCTGAAACAGGTGTCACCGCAACCGACTCCGGCGCTCCGCACGGAACTCGACCGGGATATCCAGACCAACGCGCAACGTGCGGTCGATGTCGAACGGCGCCCGGCGGTGATCGTGGCGATCGCCCCCTCGACGGGCGCCATCGTGGCGGTGGCCCAGAATTCAGCTGCCGACCGAACGGGCGCGATCGCCCTCTCGGGTCTCTACCCACCGGGATCGACGTTCAAGACCGTCACCACCGCGGCCGGGTTGGCACGCGGAGCGGTCCGCCCGCAGACCGCACTCCCATGCCCGGGGCGGGCCACCATCGAGGGCCGCACCATCCCGAACGAGGACGACTTCGACCTCGGTCTCGTCCCGTTGTCCTCGGCGTTCGCCCACTCCTGCAACACCACCATGGGCGCCTTGGCCAACCGCCTGCCGGCAGACGCACTGCCCGGTGTGGCCCGCGAACTCGGCATCGGCGTCGACTATGTGATCCCCGGGATCACCACCGTCACGGGACGTGTACCCGCCGCCGACACTCCGTCACTGCGGGTGGAGAACGGTATCGGGCAGGGCACGGTGGCCGTGAGCCCCTTCGGCCTGGCCGTCGCCGAAGCCAGTCTCGCGCGCGGCGAGACCGTCACGCCCACCCTGATCTCCGGCAGGCGAACCACCACAGACTCGCCGACCCGGCGCCTGCCTGCCGATGTGGTCCGTGATCTGCGCAGCATGATGCGTCAGACGGTCGCATCCGGAACCGCCACCGCCCTGCGCGACGTACCCGGGCTGGGTGGCAAGACCGGAACCGCCGAATACGGGGACAACAAGAATCCGCACGGGTGGTTCGCCGGGATCGTCGGCGACCTCGCTTTCGCGACTCTCGTGGTCGGCGGCGGGTCGTCGGAGCCGGCCGTCTCCGTGACCGGTCGGTTTCTGCGGCCGCTCGTGTCGTAGCCGCCGGCCATCGTGAGGAGAGGCATTCACTGCGGCCCCGCCTACGAGCTCCCTCTGACACCCACAACAATGCGGTGGCAACCTTGCGGTCCCATCGACTCGTCCTGGCAGTGTGCTTGGTACGAAAGCGGCGTCAGCCGTCGAACCCGTGATGCACGGCCTCGACGTTGTTGCCGTCCGGGTCGCGCAGGAACACCCCGTAGTAGGTGGCGTGGTACTCGGGCCACACGCGGGGCTCGTGCAGGATGCTCGCGCCGGCTGCCCGGGCCGCCGCGAACACATCATCCACGGCCTCCCGGCTCGGGGCCGTGAGGGCCAGGTGGATGGGCCGGTGCCCGCTGTCGTCGAGCGGCCCGACCCAGAGGTGCGGAAAACCATCAGCGCCGGAGAGCCCGATCACCGGGCCGCCGTCACGGTCGTATCGCATGGCCTCGCGTACGCCGAGAGCGGCGAACACCGTGGTGTAGAAGTCGGCGGCACCGGCGGGGTCGGCGCACTGCAGGGCGACGTGATCGAGCATGGCAGGGAATCTACCGTCCACGACGTGCCGCTGGTCGGTGAACGCGCACGATCTCCGGGGCTGCGCGGCACCTGGTGGTGGCCGGTGATCCCCGGTCTTGCAAATGCTCGCGGAGTTCCACGGGCACGAATTGGTGGTGAACAAAATGACGAGAAGCTCCGCCGGTGTAACGCATCGCGCGATTACCCCGATCATCTGGCCAAGGCGTGACGCAAATGCTCGTCCGTGACGATGCGCCCCGCCCGAGCACCATGGAGTCAGCCCCGAACTTGTCGGACCTGATTCATATCGTGCTGTCATACCCGACGACTGGAGACCCATGGCAGTCACCGTCTCCCACGACACCCTCGCGTTCTCCTTCCCCGACGTTCACGCCGACGCCGAGCTGTACATCGAGTTCGTACGGACACTGCGAGTGCCCGACGACGACACCACCCATCCGCTGCCTCCCGGACTCGGTTCCTTCGATCTACTCTCCGGGGGTCACCTCGGGCCCCGCCTCCGTCCGACCGGATGGCACAGCGCCGACGTGTTGCTCCCGATGTGGCAATCCGAGGCGGCGTGGATCAATTTCGCGTCCGTGTATCCCTTCCTTGTCCGGATCGGAGTGGACGGGGTGAACGCCGTGACCGGCCGGTCCTTCTCGGATGATCCCGATTTTGACGCGGAGGACTATTTCGAGGTCCCGGATCAGCCGTGGCTCGACGGTTTCCGGACCGACGCTTCGACGGTCCGTCAGTTCGTCGCCGTCCCGGTCGGGAGTGGAGCGTCGGTCACAGATCAGCGTGTCGGCCCCGACGACGGCAACGTCCGCATCGAGGTCATCCCGTTGCGCGGGGAGATCTGGGAGGCGCGACGATTCGACCCCGATCATTGCAGCGGAATGGTTCCCGAGGTTGACGCGTGCGGTGCATCCCTGACCGGCAGCATGGGTCTGAGTGCGGGCGGATCGATCACCCAGTCCATCGCGACACCTGTCGAACCGCGCGAGAACTGGCATCCGACCGCGCGATCCGCCGCCGTTTTGCGCATCGTCAATTCGGTTGCGTGGAAAGAACTCACCGGCCGGGAGCCACATCACCCGCCGCTGACGATGAACGAGTACCGCCGACACCGCTTTCCCTGGTTCGAGTGGTACGACGACGACAATCTCGCACGGCGCGGCATGGGTGCCGTGTCCGAAGACCCCGTTCTGGCCGCAATTTCGGATTCCGGCTTCGAGCCGAAACTGCGGCCGGATACTGGAGGTGCGGCCAGAACGGTCACGCGTCCCCCAGCATCGCCCGCACGTCGTCGGGACTGATGACCGAACCGAACAGGTCGCCGTCGTCGACGACGGCGTCGAACAGCGCACGCTTCTTGTCCTGCAGCTCGACGACCTTCTCCTCGATTGTCCCTTTGGACACCAGCCGGTACACCGTGACCGGCCGGGTCTGGCCGATGCGATGGGTCCGGTCGACGGCCTGGGCCTCGGCGGCGGGGTTCCACCACGGATCGCAGACGAAGCAGTAGTCGGCCTCGGTCAGGTTCAGGCCGAAGCCACCGGCCTTGAGGCTGATCAGGAAGACCTTGGTGGTGCCGCTGCTGAACTGGTCGATCGCGGTGGCGCGTTGCCTCGCGCTCATCGATCCGTCGAGGTAGCTGTAGCCGATCCCGAGACCGTCGAGCCGTTCGCGGATGAGGCCGAGAAACCCGGTGAACTGGCTGAAGACCAGGGCGGCATGACCTTCGGCGATCAGTTCGGGCAGTTGGTCGGCCAGGTAGTCGATCTTGGCGGACGCCACACCGAGATCCTGTTCGTCGACCAATCCCGCGTGCAGACTCAGCTGCCGCATCATCGTCAGCGATCGGAAGATGGCGAAGCGGTTCTCCTCCCAGTCCCCCAGCAGACCGAGGACCCGCTGCCGTTCCCGGTTGAGCCTGGCCTGGTAGATGTGCTCGTGCTTGGCGGTCAGCTCGACGGCCAGCACCTGCTCTTGTTTGGCCGGCAGGTCGGCGACGACCTGATCCTTAGTGCGGCGCAACATCACCGGACGGATACGCCGCCGCAGGCCGTCGAGCCGCTCGGGATGCTCGCCGGATTCGATCGGTTTGCGGTAGTACTCCGCGAATGTGTTGGGCGACGGGAACAGGCCCGGAGCGGTCAGCGAGAGCAGCGACCACAGTTCCATCAGGTTGTTCTCCATCGGGGTGCCGGTGATCGCGAGCTTCATCTCGGCACCGATACGACGGGCACACTGGTGGGTCTTGCTCTTGTGGTTCTTCACGAACTGCGCCTCGTCGAAGATCACTCCGGTCCAACGGAATTGGTTGATCTTGTCGAATTGCAAGCGCAGCAACGTGTACGAGGTCACCACGATCTGGGCGCCACCGACCTGCTCGGCGAAACCGATGCCGCTCTTGGCCTCGGTGGCCGTCACCGCGACCGCTTCGAGGTGCGGCACGAATTTGTGTGCCTCGCTGACCCAGTTGCCGACGACACTCGTCGGCGCCACGACCAAGAAGCAACCGGACGACTGCTCGGCCGTCGCCTCGGCGATCAGGGCGAGGGCCTGCACCGTCTTACCGAGCCCCATGTCGTCGGCGAGGATGCCGCCGATCCGGTTCTGCCACAGGAATCTCAGCCAGTCGAGGCCGTCATGCTGATAGTCACGCAGGTCGGCGCGGAGTCCGGCAGGCGGACCGGCGCGGGCGGGCAGGGTGGCCTCGGCGAGGCGGCTGACCCGCGAATGCCATTCGGCCAGTTGGTCGTCGACGATACCGAGGCTGAGCAGCTCCTCCCAGAGGGTCGCGTTGTAGGTGTTGCGCTTGACCAGGCCGTTCTCGATCTCGCCGAGGTCCTGTGCCTCGCGGATGAGTTCGGTGAGTCGCGTCAGCTCCGGGCCGTCGAGCGGGAAGTAGGTGCCGTCGGGCAGGAGCAGGTGGGTCGCGTCGGCGGCGAGTGCGCGGATGACGTCGCCGAGCGGGACCTCGCGGCCGTCGACCTCGATGGTGATCCGGAGGTTCAGCCAGTCGTTGCCGACCGGGCTGGTGTCCTCGCTGATGACGATCTCCGGCTCCTCCTGCGCCGGGCGGAAATCGACGAGGTCACCGATCACCTCGACCTCGATGCCGTCATCGAGTTCAGGAACCAGCTCACCGATCAGGACGGCGGTGTCGATGAGCGAATAGGTGAAGGTCCGGCGCAGCAGACCGGTGCCGGCCTGCCGGACCGCGGAGACGATGTCGTCGGCGACGACGGCGTCGAGATCGCCGTCATCGGTTCGCATCCCGATCCGTCGCGACTGGTTGACGAGGCGTGCAGCCTGCGTCTGCCATCGGGTGCATCGACGGGCGACGAGTTCCATCGCGGCCCGTGCGGCCTTCCAGGCCTGCGCTTCGTCCTCCGCGTTGCGGATGCTGCTCGCGGCCACCGGGTCGGCGGTGTCGAACACGCGTCGCCGCTCGTTGACGCGATAGCTGATCCGCCAGTCCACCTGCGATGCCTGTTCACCGACCCGGATGGTGAGCAACGGCGTCGGCCCGACGATGGTCGGCGGGGTGATGGCACCGTCTTCGATGTCGACCGGGACGGTCGCGGCGAGCGAGGGCAGCAGGTCGGCGACGAACTCGTCGAGGTCGGCATCGGGGATCACGATGCCACCGATGGACACGAGCTCCTCGAGTGCCCGGCGATCGGACGGCGCCTCGAACGGCCCCATCAGCAGGAGGTCGCCGTCGACGGTGAAGGCACCATGTGGGACAGGCGTACCGATCAGGCCGACAGGTGAATCGAGCCAGTCGTCGTGATCGATCTGGAGATACGGGGAGACCAGGGCGCCGTCGTCGGTGCGGGTGATGCGGAACGCGATCCGTGCGCCGGCGAAGAGATCGACGCGGGTGGCGCCGGTCGACGGGTCGGCGAGCAGGGCCACCCCGGCGTCGTTTGCTGCGGCCAGCAGTTCCCAGATGTCGTTCGGCGCCCAGCTGAGCGCCATCTGGTCGTCGTGGACGCCGGTGTTGACGTAGGCGCGCGCCATCGCGACCACTGCGCGTAGCTGGCCGGGTTCGAACTCGGGGTGATCCGAAGCAGGCGACGGGCCGCCGCTGCGTCGGGCCACCGATCGCCAGGTGATGCCCTTCTTCACCCATCTACCGCGTTTACCCTGCTTGACCAGCCGCAGGGTGGGCGCGGGATTCGGTGCCCACCGTTTCTTCGACGGCAGCTCGACGAGGATGCCGATGTCGACGGGTGCCGTCGTCGGCTCCTCGTGCACGAACGCACCCAACGTGGTGCGCCACTGGGCGGGGAGCCTGCTGATCGGCGCGAGCTCGGCGACCTCGGCTTCTGGTTCGGTGGTGGCCTCCACCTGCAGTGCGGTCAGCACAAGGGCCACGCCGTGCTTACACATGACTCCGACCGGACACGAGCACTCGGTGAAGTCGAGGGAGCGTGAGGTGTCCAGGGCGTTGAAGATGGCGGTGGTCTCGTACACCTGGCCGCCGGATCCCCGGCATCGGCCGGTCAGCGCCAGCTCGTCCGGCGACCAGCTCATCCCGATGATCCGGCCGTCGTCGGCGTAGTCGGAGCCCCGGTCGACGGTCGCCACGTCGAAATCGACGAGCAGATCGCTCGCCGCGGCGCTCAGAGGATCGAAATCGGGCATGGACCCAGGCTAGGGCGGGTGACCGACGTGCCAAACCTGTGCACGCGGGTTGTCCACAAGAAATGCGGATACCGTGTCGTTGTGAGTGAATCGTCGGACGAGCTCCATCCTCTGCAATGGAGCAGCTTTGCGACCCTCGCCGACGTGTTGCCGGCGATCGACGACGCCTTCGACCAGACCCCGACGTCGACCGTGCCGATCCCCTCGAGCAAAGACGTCGTGCTGCTGCTGATCGACGGTCTCGGCGCCACCCTGCTCGACGACCACGCCGAGAGCGCGCCCACCTTGACCGCCCTGCGGTCGGCCACCATCCGCGCGGGCTTCCCCGCGACGACGGCGACCAGCATCACCAGCCTGATGGCAGGCGCACCCTGCGGGAGCCACGGCATCATCGGCTACTCGTTCCGGACGGATCGGGACGAGACCCGCGGGCCGAAACGCCGGACCCTCAACGCCTTACGCTGGACCTTCAACCGGTCCGACGGTCGCTCGGCTCTGGGACTGTATGTGCCGGAACAGATTCAGCCGGAACCCGGCCTCCTCGCCGAGATGGCCGGCCGGGGCGTCGACGTGACCTATGTGATGCCGACGGCGTACCGGGGGTCCGGATTCAGCCGGGCCGCCTTCCGCGTCGAGGGCACCTACATCGGGGCTCGGACCCCTGCCGACATCCTCGCGGGCATCGGGGACGCATTGACGCCGTCCACCCCGGATCATCGTCTCGTCTATGCCTACTGGCCAGATCTCGATGCGGCCGGACACCTCTTCGGGCCCGGCTCGCCGCAGTGGGTGAAGACGCTGGGCGTGGTGGACCGCCTGGTCGCCGACATCGCGTCGGACCTCCCCCGCGACGCCACGTTGGTGGTCACCGGAGATCACGGGATGATCCAGGCGGACAATCGGATCGACATCGACACCACGGACGAGATGCTCAAAGGCGTCGAGGCGGTCGCGGGTGAGATGCGCGTCCGGCACGTCTACACCCGGCCCGGCGCGCGCGACGACGTGCACACGTTCTGGACCGACGTCCTGGGTGACGACGCGTTCGTGGTGCCGCGTGAGCAGGTGCTCGACGAACAGTGGTTCGGTGCCGAGGTGACCGACGTGGTCGCCGAGCGGATCGGCGACCTGGTGGCCGTGGCACGGGGAACGACGATCATCACACGCACCTTGGCCGACCCGGCGCCGGAGGTGAACATGCCCGGCCATCACGGCGCCTGGACGGCTGCCGAACAGTTGGTACCGGTGCTGGTGCACGCGGGTGAAGCGTGATCGCCGCCTGAAACCCGTTGGTTGTCAGATGATTTGCCCTTCACGGTGCGGCACGTCGTCGAGAGCTGCCAGCATGTCGGCGTCGAGCACGACCGAACCGGCAGCGACGTTCTCTTCGAGATGCGCCACCGACGACGTGCCCGGGATCAGCAACACGTTCGGCGCCCGGTGCAGCAGCCACGCCAGCCCGATCTGCGACGGCGTGACGTCGAGGGTCTTGGCGACCTGCGCCACGATGGCCTCGTCGGTCACCTTCGGCATCCCGGGGAATGCACTGCCGAGTGGGAAGTACGGCACCCATGCGATGCCCTCGGCGGTGCACAGGTCGAGCATGTCGTCGTCGGTGCGGGACACGAGACTGTAGGCGTTCTGCACGCACGCGATACCCGCGGGCAGCGCCCGGCGCAGTATGTCGATGGAGACGGTGCTGAGTCCGATGCCGCCGATCAGGCCCTCGTCGCGCATGGCGACCATCGCGGCGAGCTGATCGTCGAAGTCGACGACCTGATCTTCCGGGACGGGGATCGGAGCGCTGGCGTCCACGCGTCGAAGATTCACCACCGGGATCTGATCGAGCCCGAGACTGCGCAGGTTGTGTTCGACGCTGGCGCGGAGTTCGTCGGGCCGCTGCGCGGCTCGCATCGGCATCGGGCCGTCCGGGTTCGGGTCGGCACCCACCTTGGTGACCACGGTGACACCGTCGTCGGGGCGTACGGCCTCACGGATCAGCTCATTCGAGAAACCGTTTCCGTAGAACTGCGCGGTGTCGATGTGGTCGACACCGAGTTCGATCGCCCGCCGGATCACCGCCAAGGCAGCTGCGCGGTCGTCGCGGCGGTGCTCCAATTGCATGGCACCGTAGCCGACGCGGGCGACCGAGCGGTCGCCGATGGTCCCGGACCCGCCTGGGCGAGGTGCGGTCGAGACGGAGTTGGTGTCGGACATCAGAATCCTCGATTCGGTTGACTGGATGGATGTTTGGTGGATGAAGGTTTGGTGGGTCAGGCGCCAGACATCCCGGAGCAACCAGACATCGATCGGGTTCCTGAGGTCCGGACAGCTCGATTACTTCGCGCGGGCGAGTGACATCGTTCCTTTTTCCCGCGCGCCTTGATCTGGCGTGGCGATCCAGGGCGTTGTAATGTCAACAGTAGAAGCGAGGTGTAGAAATGTCAACAGATGGGGACGAGTCCGGTGTCACGCTGTGGCTCCTCTGGAAGCGCACCAGCGAAGTGGTCCGCACGGCCGTGATCGATGACGTCACGGCCGCGAACTCGGTCTCCGAACCCGAACTGACGGTGCTCGTCCACCTCAACAACGCGGGCGGGACGTCGAGGCAGAATGCGCTCGTCACGTCGACCGGGTGGGACCGCAGCCGACTCTCGCATCTCCTCACGCGCATGGAGAAGCGCGGTTTCCTCACCCGCGAGCGGTTACGCAACGGCGTCGAGGTGTGGCTCGCTCCGGCGGGCGAGGACCTCATGGTCGACAAACAGCGTGCGCTTCACGACGCCGTCGAACGGCACCTCATCAGCAGACTCGACGCCGAGCAGCGGCGGGCATTGCGCGACATCCTCACCACGCTCGACAGTTAGGCCCGATCGGCGCGGATCTGTGCCCGATCGACGAGGAACTGGGCACGATCGGCGGGGGACTGCGCACGATCGGCGAGATGCGCGTTGCTGTCGACGGGGAACTGCGCACGTGCGGCGAGGTGGTGTCAGGCGACGAGTTGGTCGGCGTCGATGGTCGGGACGGCGGCGAGGAGTTCGCGGGTGTAGGGATGCTCGGGTTCGCCGAAGACCTTGTCGGCACCGCCGTATTCGACCACGTCACCGTCGCGCATCACCAGGATGTCGTCGGCGACGTGATGGATCACGCCGAGATCGTGCGAGATGAACACCAGCGCGACACCGGTTTCCGCCTGCAGCTGCGCGAGCAGATCGAGGATGCGCGCCTGGATCGACACGTCCAGGGCCGAGACGGGCTCGTCGCACACGATCACCGACGGCTCGGGTGCGAGAGCGCGCGCGATCGCCACCCGCTGTCGCTGGCCGCCGGACAGATGCAGCGGATGACGGCGCCGGAACTCATCCGACAGCCCGACGTGATCCAGCAGTTCCGACACCCGCTCGTCGACGGCCGCGCCGCGGAGGTCGCGTGAACGCAGGCTGTCCCGCAGGATTCGTTCGACGTTCCACCGGGGATCGAAGGAGCTCAGCGGATCCTGGTAGATCACCGAGATCTGGTGGCGGTTCGTGCGGCGTTCGGCATCACTCAGCGCGCTCCACGGGCGGCCGTTCAGTTCGACGGTGCCGGAGTCCGGGGCGGTGAGGCCGAGCACGATCCGCGCGGTGGTGGTCTTGCCGGAGCCGGACTCCCCGACGATACCCAGCGTCCGGCCGGGTGCCAGATCGAAGCTCACGCCGCGCACCGCCGCGCGCGCGGATTTGTCCCTGGCCACGAACGACTTTCGCACCTCCCGCACGCGCAGCGCCGGTGGCTGATCCGACGCCGCCGCGGCGGGCGGGTCGGGCAGCACCTCACCGCTCGTGAGCAGGGTTCCCTTGGATGTCCGCGACGGCACGGATGCCAGCAGGTTGCGGGTGTACTCGTGGGCGGGCCGTACGAGGATGTCGGCGACCGGCCCGTATTCCACGATCTCCCCCTCCCGCATCACCGCGACCCGGTCGGCCAGTCGGGACACGACCGCGAGGTCGTGCGAGATGAGGATGACCGCGTTGCCCCGTTTCTTGGCGTCGGCCAGCACGTCCAGGATCTGCGCCTGGACGGTGGCGTCGAGAGCGGTGGTCGGCTCGTCGGCGATCAGCAGCTTCGGGTCCTGCGCCAGGGCCGACGCGATCAGGGCCCGCTGCCGCAATCCGCCCGACAGCTCATGCGGACGCTGGCCCGCGCGCACGCGTGGTTCGGGCACGCCGACCAGACTCAACAGCTCGACGACCTTCTCCTCCCGTTCGGCGCGGCGCAGAGCGGCACCTCCGAACCGGACGCCATGATGCGCACTCCAGGCCTCGGCGATCTCGCTGCCGACGGTCCGCAACTGATCGAGCGATACGAGGGCATCCTGCAGTACGAAGCCGATCTCCCGGCCGCGCACCTGCCGCCACTGCCGGTCGGTCAGACCTGCGAGCGACCGCCCGTCGAACGTGATCGAGCCCGCATCGATCTGCGCGCGCTCGCCGGTCAGTCCGATGAGGGTGCGCGCCGTCACCGATTTGCCCGATCCGGATTCGCCGACGATGGCCAGGCATTCGCCTGCGGCAACACTGAACGACACGCCCTTGACCACCTCCCGGCCGTCGAAGGCGACGCGTAGATCACGGACCTCGGCGAGCGGCGTCGTCTCGATGGTCGCGGTGGACTCGCCACTCAACAGTGTGCTCATCGGATGGTTCCTTCCAGTCGGGCGCCCAGGTGACGGCCCACGGTGGTGAATGCGAGGGCGACGATCACGATGATCAGCCCGGGGAAGATCTCCAGCCACCACGCGACGGTGATGTACGTGCGTCCGGCATCGAGCAGCGCGCCCCATTCCGGAGCGGGCGGCGCCACCCCGAGGCCCAGATAGGCCAATCCCGAGGCCCAGATGATGGCCTGCCCGATCCCGAGGGTCGCGGTGACGATCATCGGGCGGAGCGCATTGGGGGCGATGTGCTGTAACAGGATTCGGGGACGTGAGTGCCCGAGCGCGGTGGCCGCCTCGACGTATGGCGCATTGCGCACGGTCAACACCTGGCCACGGACGATCCGTGCGTACCCCGGCGCGATCCCGATCCCGATCGCGAAGATGAGCGTGGATGACCCCGGTCCGAACACCGAGGTGAGGAGCAGACCGAGCAGGATGGTCGGGAATGCGAACATCACGTCGATCCACCGGTTCGCCAGGGCCTGCGCGACCCGGCCCGACAGGCCCGCGGCGACGCCGAGCAACACGGCGAGGACCAATGCCACTGCGACGGCGCCGAATCCGATGGCGAGGGATTGGCGAGTGCCGAAGATGATTCGGCTCAACAGGTCTCGGCCCGACAAGTCGGTGCCGAACGGATGTGCCCAGGTCGGTGGCGTGAGCGTGGCGTCGAGATTCACCGCGAGCGGGTCGTACGGCGCGAGGAGCGACGGGACCACCACGGCAACGAGGAGCAGGACGAGCACCACCAGGGCCGCGGTGACGGTCGGCGGAAACGGCCACCGGTGACGCCGGCCCGGTGCGGGCGCGGCCGTGGCGGCGGGGGTCGGCGAGAGGGCGGTCATGGGATCTCGATCCGGGGGTCGATGACGGTGTAGAGGAAATCCACCACCAGATTGGCGATGGTGTAGATCGCGGCGACCAGCACGACGATGCCGCTCACGAGCGGTACGTCGCGGGAACTGGCCGCCGCCACGAGCGTCTGCCCGATACCCGCGCGGGCGAACACCGTCTCCGCGATGACCGCACCGGAGAGCAGCGCACCCATCGCCCACCCGGACACCGTCACGGCCGGTATCACCGAGTGCCGCAACACATGCCGTGCGCGAACGGAGAAGTCGCCGAGGCCTCGGCTGCGGGCGGTGAGGACGAACGGCTGATCCAGCGCCCTGGCGAACTCGTCGCGGGCGATACTGCCGAGGAATCCGGCCAGCGGGATGGCCAGGGTCAGGACCGGCAGGACCAGCCCCCGTAGTCCGGTGCCGCTCTCCACCGGGAACCACGCGAGGTTGATCGCGAAGACCACGAGCAGGATCGACCCCAGCCAGTACTGGGGCAGACCGGCACTCACCGTCTCCAGGAACGCGCCGAGCGCACCGAACGGTCCCCGCCGCCCCGCGGTCAGCGTCGTGGTCGCCAACACCAGCAGCCACGCGACCACCAGTGCACTGACAGTCAGCACCAGCGTGGGTCCGATCTGCTCGGCGATGACCTGCGTGACCGGTTGCTGTAATTGGAAAGACGTGCCGAGGTCGCCATGTAGAAGGCCTTGGAGATAGTGCAGGTACTGCTGCCAGATGGAGTCGGTGAAACCGTACTGCTCGTTGACGGGTGCGATCTCGTCGGGAGTCCGCTCACGGCTCTCCCCCGACGACAGGTTGAGCAGCAGCGTCGCCCGATCGCCGGGCGCGAGCACCTGGAGCAGGAAGGTGATGGTGGCCGCCGCCCAGAGTACGAAGATCGCGGACCCCAGCTTGCCGAGCCACCGCAGCCACCCTGCGCCGGTGCCGCCCCGCCGGCGTCGAGGCAGGGCCGGCACGCGGTTGCCGCCGGTCGCCGTAGAATCGACCACTGTCGTCATCGCACGAACCTCGCATCCGAGAAGACCGGTTCACCTTGGGATCTCTCGATCCAGACATCTTGCAGCCGAGGAGAACTCGCGATCGACGTCGTCTGGGTGTACAGCCCGATCGCGAGGGCCTTCTCACCGATCAGCTGCTGGGCGTCGCCGTAGAGCTTCTGCTGCTCGGCAGGATCGGCCGAGCTGTTCGCCTTCTCGATCAGACCCTGCAGAGCCGGGTCGTTGTAGAAGGCGTTGTTGTACGGATTCGGATTGTCGTCCAGACGTTGCCGCCAGTTGATGTACAACAGCCCGGGCGTCGGGCTGGTCCAGTAACCGACGTAGGCGTCATAGGTCGGCGCCTTCGCGTACTGGCCACCGAAGTACTCGCTCTGCGTCGCGGGCACCAGCTGGATGTCGAACCCGACCTGGCGAGCCTGAAAGGCGATGTCCTGCAAGATTGCTGCCCCTTCCGGACCGATGATGGCGTCCGCGGCGTAGACGACCCGCGCACTCAGGCGCCTGCCGTCCTTGACCCGCACGCCGTCGTCGGCGCGCTGACTCCACCCGGCCTGGTCGAGGAGGGCGTCGGCCTTGCCCGGATCCCGCACGTAGGCACCTGCGGTCGCGTCGTAGTCGGGCGTGCTCTGGCTCAGCGCTCCGTTCGGGTTGTACGGCACCACACCGAGATACGCCGTCTCGACGGCCTTCTCGCGGTCGGCCGAATAGGCGAACGCCTGCCGGACCCGGACATCGTCGAACGGTGCGTGGTCGGCGTTGAGGGTTATCGCGTTCGGCCGGCCCGGTGTCACGTACTGGCGGGTCTGGAATCGCCTGGTCGCGTCGGCCCAGTTGATCGCGGGCACGTTGTAGATGACATCCGACGACCCGCTGGTCAGTGAGCCGTACCGCAGGACCGGGTCCTTGAGGAACTTCCAGATCACCTTGTCGACGTATGCCGGGCCCTGATGCTTCGCGTTCGCAGGCGCCGAGTTGTAATTCGGGTTGCGCAGGAAGGTGATGCTGCGGTTACGGTCCCATCGGTCGATGATGAAGGGCCCCGATCCGACCGGTTTGGAACAGTTGGCCTGGGCACCCCGTGCGAGGGCGGTCGGTGACTGGATGCCGAAGTATCCCTGGGTGAGGACCGTGAGCAGCGGGCTGTAGGGCGACTTCAGGTGCAGCGCAAAGGTGTTGCGATCAATTGCCTCGCCACCCGCGTAATACTGACCGATGTAGGCGTTGACCGTGCCGTTCGGCTTGTCCGGGTCGAGGTAGGCGTCGAAGTTGGTCTTGACCGCCGCCGCGTCCAGAACGGTGCCGTCGGTGAAATGGACGTCAGGCTTGAGGTGGAAGGTGTAGGTGAGTCGATCGGGCGAGATGTCCCAGCTGGTGGCCAGCCACGGCACCGGCTTTCCCGAATCGTCGAGGGACACGAGGTTGTCGAGGTACTGCCGGGCCAGGTAGGCGTTCTGCACCCAGCCGCCGTGGATGCACGGCGGTTCCTGCTCGTGTCCGTACTCGATGACACCGCCGCTCGTGTAATCCCCGGGGGATGCGGCGACGCCGGTGGAGCTTCCGTCACCTGTCTCTGGACGTTGCCCGCAGGCCGCGAGCAGAGCCATCGCCGACAGACTCACGGCGAGCAGCACTCGGGCCCGCGCTGGGCGGACGGATCTGGGCACGGGGGATCTCCTCGGTTCGGCTGGGGCTCGACGTCACGGCGATGTCGGCAGCGCGACCGGTGCGCGAGCAGCGCACACGGCGGTTCGGCGAGAACGGTAGCGATCAGCACCGCCCACGTCAGGTCTTGAGTTCACGGTGAGCGCAACACCCCTTCGCGAGCGCCTGGCTGACTAGCGTCAGGTGAGTGGCACAACCAAAACCCTTGCGTTTCTCCGCCTTTGTGATGAACACCACCTCGCACATCCTGCATGGGGCGTGGCGGGTTCCGGGCGCACAGCAAACCGACTTCAACTCTTTGGAGCATTGGATCGACCTCGCGAAAACGTTGGAGGAGGCCCGATTCGACTTCATCTTCTTCGCCGACGTCGTCGGGCTCTACGACGACTATCAGGGCGACTGGAAGAAGTTCGTCGACACCGGTCTGCAGATCCCCAGCAATGACCCGTTGGTTCTCGCGTCCGCGCTGGCTTCGCACACCGAGCATCTGGGGATCGCGGTCACCAGCTCGATCCTGCAGGAGCACCCCTTCGACTTCGCCCGCAAGATCTCCACGCTCGATCACGCCTCGAAGGGCCGGATCGCGTGGAACATCGTGACGAGTCTGTCGTCGAACGCGTGGCGCAACTTCGGCTACGACGGCATCACCGGCCACGACGATCGCTACGCCTGGGCCGACGAGTACGCCGACGTTGTCTACAAGCTGTGGGAGGGCTCGTGGGACGACGACGCGCTCGTGCAGGACCAGCGCAGCGGCGTCCACGCCGACTTCGACAAGGTGCACAAGATCCACCACGAGGGTGAGCGGTACCGCGTCGAGGGTCCCCATCTGGTCGCGCCGTCGCCGCAGCGCACCCCGATCCTGTTCCAGGCCGGGTCGTCGCACACCGGGCGCCGGTTCGCCGCCCGCAACGCCGAGGCCCAGTTCATCGTGTCGCCGACGCCCGAAGCCGCACGCGGTCTCGTCGACGACACCCGACGTCTCGTGGCCGAAGCGGGCCGCGACCCGCAGGACCTGAACTTCTTCCAAGGACTCTCGTTCGTGATCGGCAGCACCGAGGAAGAGGCGCAGCGCAAGTCGCGGGAACTCGACGAGTACATCGATCCGAGCACCATCATCGCCCACTCCGCCGGCGGTCTCGGCGTCGATCTGGGCTTCTATGACCTCGACACCCCGGTCGGTGAGATCCGTACGGAGGGAACCCAGAGCACCCTGCTGTGGCTGCGCGAGGCTGTGCCGGATCGCGAGCCGACAGTCCGCGACCTCGCCGAACTGCGGAGCCGAAGCGGCCGCGTGGTGGGCACGCCGGAGCAGATCGCGGACCGTCTCGAACAATGGCGTGACGCCGGGGTCGACGGGATCAACGTGATCAACGCGACGATCCCCGGCAGCTACCTGGAGTTCGCCGAGCATGTGCTGCCGGTGCTACGGGACCGCGGCCTGGCACAACGTGAATATTCACCGGGCACTGTGCGGCACAAGCTGACCGGGCGTGACCGCCTGCCCGACACCCATCCGGCAGCGCGCTACCGCGGTGCGTTCGCCGAGGCGGTGGAGGTACCGGTATGACGGTCGTGACGAGGATCTCCGCCGACCGCGCAGATGTGTTCGCGGAGATCGCCGCGGATGCCGCGGCGCGGGAGCGCGCAGGCAACGACCCCCACGAACAAGTGCGGCTCCTGGCCGAGACCGGATTCACCGCGATCACCCTCGACGACGACACCCGCTCCGGCGCCGACATCGTCGAGTTCTTCGAGTTCCTCGTCGAGCTGTCCAGGGCCGACCCGATCGTCGCCCACATCCTGCGCGCTCACTACTGGTTCGTCGAACAGGTCCGGCGGCTGCCACCAGGCCCGGCCCGCGAGCGGTGGGTCGCCGAGATACGCGCAGGCGCGATCTTCGGCAACGCAACAAGCGAACGTGCCGGCGACGCCGGTGCCAAGGCGTTCCGCACCGAGCTACGTCCGATCGACGGGGGCTGGCTGCTGACCGGCGCGAAGTTCTACAGCACCGGGACGGCATTCGCCGACTGGGTCTCGGTGGCGGCGACGGTGAGTGGTCGCGATTCGGGTGAGCAGATCGCCCGAGTGGTGTTGCCGGTGGACCGGGAGGGCATCGCGATCGTCGACGACTGGGACGGGATCGGACAGCATCGAACCGGAACCGGCTCGACCAATCTCTCTGACGTTCTGGTGACACCCGACGACGTGCTGGCGTTCAGCGATCCCGGGTCGACGCGGCCTGTTGCGAACGACGGACCTTTCCTACAGCTCTATCTGCAGGCGCTGATCACCGGCATCCTGCTGTCGGTCGCCGACGATGCCGCTGAGCTGCTGCGTTCGCGGAAAAGGACCTTCGAGCATGCGCCGGATGAGTCTCCCCGCCACGATGCGGTTCTGCTGCAGACAGTCGGGGAGATCGACGCGGCGGCACACGTGTCGCGATCTGCGGTGCTCGCGGCCGCGCGGGAGGTGGAGGCGGCGTTCGCTCCGGCACGCCGAGGCTCCATCGACCCGGAACTGTTCACCCAGGCGTCCGTGGCGGCGGCCCGGGTGAAGGTGCACGTCGACCGGATCGGTCTTCGCGCGGCCACTGATCTCTTCGACATCGGGGGCGCGTCGTCGGCGAGCCGGTCGAAGAATCTCGATCGTCATTGGCGCAACATCAGGACCGTCACCCTGCACAATCCGACGTCGTACAAGGCGATCGCCCTCGGCGACCGGCTGGTGAACGGTACACCGCTGCCGGCCAACGGCTACTTCTGACCGGCAGGGGACTTTCACCTCAGAGGCAGAAGGCATACCCGACAGACGGCAACCCCGCCGCGGCATCTGCCACGGCGGGGTTGTCGTAGAGCGGCGAAGGCCGGTCAGCTCACTGCCAGACCCAGAGCCAGCGACGCGAGCGCTGATCGAAGCGGCGGACCCGCCTGCGACGGCGAGCCGGGGCCTGCGGGGCGCGGTGGGTGTTGTTGTTCTGCTGCTGCGGAGTGGGCATCGTCGGCCTTTCTCGATGGTGAGATCCGGTCCGGATCTCGTTGACACCATTGAGATTGCGCTACGCGTCTTGTGGAACCCTCGACGCCGGCTGGGAGGTTCCTGGATGCCCGTCGACGACCTCCGATCGGAGGAATCTGCGCTTCTCCAGCCAATCCGCCACTGCTGCGAACGCAGGTCTCCGACGACGTCGCTCGTCGTGTTCCCGGGGCTGCGCAGCGCACGTGTGACGGCACCGACCACGGTCGCCGCGGGCATCATCTCGGTCTCACCGCAGATGGTCGATCTCGTTGATAGACAACACTTGTCGATGGCCGCCTTCGAGCGCGAGTACACGGGTCACCGAGGTGTAGTACGGCTCGACGAAGAACATGCTCGCAGTGCCGATCACGTGCGACAGGTAGGCGTTGATGACGCCGCCATGACAGACGATCGCGACCGCACCGACGTCGGCGGATGCGGCCACCTCCTCGATCCCGGCGACGACCCGTTCGCGGAACAGGTCAGGGTCGAAGGTGTTCTCCCCGAGCCGTCCACCGTTCATGTCCTTCAGCAGCAGACTGCGGTCGGTGTAGGCATGCACGGCACCGTAGGTGGTCCACCCGTGATCGAGCTCGACGAGCCGCTGATCGGTCGCCACGTCCAGCGACAGCGCCTCGCGGGCAAAACCCGCGGTCTGAGCAGCGCGACGCATGGGGCTGCTGACCAGCCGGTCGACCTTGCCATACCGGCCATCGGCCAGCGCCGCGGCGAGCCGCCTGGCCTGCTCCTCGCCCTCCGGGGTCAAATTCGGATCGGCACCGTTCGGATCGGTCAGCCGGAACGGCTGGGCGTGGCGGATGAGCAGGAGTTCCATCCGTTCAGTTCACCGTATGGGTCACCGCTGCGGTCCGGCGGGGTCGGGGCAGATGGGCGCTCGGAGAGAGTCGTTGCTGTCGGCGGGATTCGGGTTGCCGTCGGCGGGGTTCGGGTTGCTGTCGGCGAGGTTAGGTTGCTGTCGGCGGGGATCGGGTGGTCAGGATCGCCGCGGCAAGGACTTCAGCGCCGATGACGCCGCGTGGTAGCCGCACAATCCGTGGATACCGGCCCCCGGTGGCGCCGACTGCGAGCACAGGAACACCCCCTGCACCCCGACAGCATATGGATCGACAGCGAGCCTCGGGCGCACCACCATCTGCAGCCCGTCATTGGCGCCACCGATGATGTCGCCTGCCGCGAAATTGGGGTTGTACGAGTGCAATTGCTCGGTGCCGGCGCTCGCGGTGGCGATGATTCGCTCGCGGAACCCGGGGGCGAATCGCTCGATCTGCGCGATGATCGCCTCGGTGGCATCGCCGTCGTAACCCCGAGGCACGTGAGCGTAGGCGTAGATCGGATTGACGGTTCCGTTGCTGCGAGTCGCGTCCGCAACGTACTGCTGACCGAGCAGCACGAACGGGCGGTCGACCATCGCTCCGGCCGCACGTCGGCGTTCCGTGTCGCGGACCTCGTCGAAATCCCCACCCAGGTGGACGGTTCCGGCTCGCACGCAATCGCGGTTTGTCCACGGGATGTCGCCCTCGATCGCGAAGTCGACCTTGAATGCCGAGGCCCCCACGCGATACCGCTGATAAGCCCGCTTGATCCTAGCGGGCATGTCGTCGCCGTAGATCATGAGCGTCTGTGCCGGGGAGAGATCCAGCATGACGAGATCCGCATCGGGGATGTCGGCGCGAGAGACCACCCGCACCCCGGTCTCGATCTTGCCGCCGGCATCGGTGAGCGCGGCGGCCGCGGCGGCGGTGATCGATCCCGAGCCGCCCTCGGCGACCGGCCATCCGTAGCGGTGGCCACTCGCGGCGATCATCAGCCCGAGGGCCGCGGTCAACGGGCGGTCGAAGCGGGAGAACAGATGGGCGGCGATGCCCCCGTAGAGGGCACGTCCACGTTCGGTGCGGAACCAGCGGGCCAGGACGGTGGCCGGCAACACCGCGCGCGGACCGAAGGCGGCGAGCCGCAGCGGGTGCGCGGGAACATCCAGGATCGGCCGGAGGAGGTCGTGCCCGAGGTCGTCGAAGTTGCGGGCGAGGTCGCCGAACGCCAACTGCCATCGCCGCCCGTCCTCACCGAGTCCCGCCGCAGTGGCGTCGATCGACTGATACAGCAGGCCTGCATCTCCCGAATCCAGCGGGTGCGCGCAGTCGATCTCGGGCCACTTCCAGGTCAACCCGTACTTCTCGAGACCCACCTCCGCCCAGAACGGTGACCCGACACCGAGCGGGTGAAATGCCGAGCAATAGTCGTGAATGACATCCGGCACGGTGAGTTCTCCCGAGCGCGCTCCCCCACCGACGGTGTCCGATGCTTCCAGAACCCGCACATCGACGCCGTTCCGCGCGAGGTGAAGGCCTGCCGCGAGTCCGTTGGGCCCCGCTCCCACGACAACCGCAGTGGTCATCGCCGTGCCCGATTCCGAGAGTCGGAAGCTTTGTCCTGGTCGGCGTGAGCGTCGGATCTCGTCGTCATGTCGGCCATGAACCCAGCATCTGTCAGGTCAGACCACGCGTCAACGTCGGCACTCGCCCTCGCCACGACGGTTACTGCGCACGATCGACGAGAAACCGGGCACGATCGACGAGAAACCGGGCACGATCGACGGAGGTTGCACCCACGGTTGGCGAGACGAGGCGTCCGGGCGGGTCCACCGGACGGCTCTGCCGCTACCCTCATCGATGTGTCCATCCCGCCGATAACACCGTTCCCTTCCGGGGAGAGGTCGTCGTTGGGCCGACCCTTCATCTGGCAGAGCGACGCACCCCTCCCCGAACGACCACAGGCCGCGCTGAATGTCGGCGCCCACATGTGGATCCCCAATCAGTACGCCTGCGACACCATCGCTCTCGACGACGACCCGGAGCTGCTGCGCACCCGCATCCGCGATTGGTGGGGTATCACCGACGACGTCTCGGCCAGGAAGACCGTCGGCCTGCTGCTCGACGGCATGCACAGTTCGACGTTCGAGGTGATCGCGCCGCTGGTCGCGGAGGCGACCAACAGGACCGCGGGCCACGATCCGGAGGTGCACCGAGAGTTCCTGGCGGCGCGGGCGGCCGCGCGCGGCGAATCACCCGGCTACTGGATCAGCCACTACAACGCCCTCTACAACCTGCGGACCGCGAAGATCCTTCGGAACACGGTCTCCGACAGACACTTTCCCACCCATATCCGCGCCTGGGACCTCGGTCGACTGCCGTTTGTCGTGCGGACCTGCCTGAGCTCGGGTTACCTCGAGGTCGACGAGTGCTGGCCGATGCTGTTCGCCGCGCTCGACTCCGCGCGCAGTTACTACGCCAATTGGCGGCAGTTCGCGCACGGCGTGGTGATCGGCCGCGCCTATTGGAGTGCCCTCACCGACATCGGGAAAGCAGGCGACGCGGCACAGGTTGCCGGAAATTGGGTCAATGCCCTCCTGGTCCGGTCAGACAGTCCGTGGCGGCGGATGCCCCTCTGGCCCGAGGAAGAGCCGCAACGTCGCGTTCCGTAACGCATCGTCGTCGAGGGCGCCGGTGTCGAATGCGTCCTTGAGCTTGCGGAAGCGGGCGAAATCATCGGTCACCCCACGGTCGTCCGCGCGCTCGAGGCGGCCACCGCGGTCGTCGAGCATGGCGCGCGAGACGCACCAGTACAGCCGGTCGTACAGCGACTCACCGACGAGCGCATTGGTGAAGAACAACTTGGTCGTCGCCTCGTAGTCGTGCAGGTAGAAGATGCGATACCCGTCGTCGGTGCCGCCGTCGGTCATCTCCAGGGCCGCCTCGACAGGGAGCTCGTAGGCGTAGCCCTCCCGGCTCTCCGTCGGCACACTCACCATGATCACGCGCCGCGTGGTGACCGCCATGATTCCCCAGACACCGCGGAGCCAGGCGTTGCGCGCCGCGAGGAGGAGCTCGTCGTCACGCAGGTAGGCGATGAGCCGGTCGAGCTTGCCGTTGGGCTCGGACTCCCACCAGAGCGCAGCGGCGATGTCGGGACGGTGCGGCGACACCGGACCGTGCGTGGTGGCCAGTCCGGTGAGATGTGCGAACGGTGTGTCGGCATCACTCACAGCAAGCAATCTAGTTGCTCGTTCGGGCGACGCGCGACGGGTGCACCCTCAGCCGGCACCGGCCACCTTGTTGATCGCCTTGACCAGCGTCGTGTGGAAACCCCCGGTGTCGGGAGCACCGAGCAGGCCACCCGACGTCACCGCCACCGAGTAGCGCCCGACCTTCGCCCAACCCAGCAGCGAGGTGGCCGTCACCTCCCGACCGTTGACTGTCGACGTGCTCGTCTGCTTGACGGCGAACACATCGTCGGCCGTGGAATCGGGGACATCCATCGGGGTGTTCACGATCGTCGACGACGATCCCGCCGCATCCCCGTTCTTGATGGCGGCGGTGACCTTTGCGCAGTCGCCTGTCATCGACTTCCGGATGGCTGCCATGTCGCCATGGTCAGCGGTGACGACCTCCGCGAGCGTGGTCGAGCCGAAGGCGGCGACCAGCATGCCCATCTCGGACATGTCCATCGTGTCCGGCATGGTGCTCGGCGGCGCGCAGGAGGCCGGGCTGATGTCGGCGCCCTTGGTGGCGTCGAGCATGCTGTCGGCGGACTTCTGCATCTGGTCCGCCGGCATGGGCATCACCTGGTACCCGCGCGGCAGCTCGGAACCACTGAGCACCAGGTCCTTTGGCGCGGCCGTAGCATGGGCCGTGTCGGCCGATGCCGAATCCGAACCTGCTCCCCCGCATCCGGCCACCGTCGCGATGGTGGCCATCGCGGCCATCGCACTCGTCATCACCCGCACCGATGCACGCACCGGCCCACCCCCTGATCGAAGAAACGTCCCACTGGTCGAAGAAGCGTCGCAGTGGAGCGTAGCCGACCCCGTGAGCTCCGCTCCGCCGGCCGGATGACATGAAGTGGCGCCGAGCCCGGACTCGGTGCGCGGCTGGACTACCCGCCGGCAGCTCGGGCACTGAGCGGGTATCCGTTCCGCACTGCGTCCGCACGGTATCGCTGCGCCCATTCGCGGGAGCGTGCATTGGACTGTGGTTTCAGGGGCGGCGGCGGTGCCAGATCGGGATCCTGGCCGAGGACGTCGAGCACGCGCGCCGTGGTCTCGGTCGGACACCGAACCAGTTCGTCGAAGCCGACTGTGACGGGCCGGATCGACTCGGTCGCGAACCAGTGCCGCCAGTTGCGATCCTGTTCCAGCAGGATCGCCGCGAGGTGGGCGATTCCCTCCGCGTGGTAGACCGCACCGTCGTCGACCGAATGCAGGCCCGCCTCGTCTCGCCAGACCCGGGTCTGCACGGCCCGCCACATCGAAACAGCTTGCGGCACCACATCTTCACGATGGACATGGATGAACACGGGATCGTCACCGTCGAACAACCATCGCAGGGCGGTGCGCAGCGAACCCGATGCGACGCGCGTCCGGGCGACGAGCAGCGGCGTCTGGTTCCACATCAGTTTGCCGCCCCACACACCATTCGGGGATCGTCCCTGATCGAGAATGTCGGCCTTCCAGTCCTCGGTGTGGCGGGCGTCGACGACACCGCGTTCCACCGGCGCCAGGAGGTCCAGGATGTCGGGATCGGTGACGCCCGCAAACCACTCACGAGGCTGCGGTGACTGCGACGACGACGCGAAGTACTGGAAGAACTCCTGAGGTTTCCCGGCGACTCCGGACGCGGCCAGCGACTCCACCAACAGGGTGCTGCCGCTGCGCTGGCTCGCGCACACGAGGTAGTTCGACACGTCGGACACGCGGATCAGTCTAGCGACGCGAAAACCGCTCGCAACCTGGGAATTTAAGGTCAGCGGAGCGCTAATTGTTTACAAACGGGATGTGGTGTGCCGACGGCAGGGTCAACCGTCTCGCCGGTTGCGGACGGTCGCGATCTCGCCGTGCAATTCGCGCCGATCTCCCCTCGGCCGCCGAGAGGGAAGAACCTCCTCATCGGCGGCGCTGTCATGGGATTTCGCAAAGAAGTCGGCCATGAACCGGTCGGCGACCGCAGTGCCCTCACGGTCGTCGGGGATCACATCCTCGGTCTCGGCCCGCCATTCGGTGAGCTTGTCCGCGAGGCGTTTCCGGACGTCGGAGTGGGCGGGATCGTCGGCGAGATTGTTTCGCTCATCGGGGTCGCAGGTCAGGTCGTAGAGCTCGTGCCGCGGACGTGGCGAGTCGATCACGGCGTGATCGAGCGATCGCGCAGACGGACTGTCGGCGATGTCGAGCGGCAACAGCAGACCCGGCCGCTCGGCATAGTTCTCGATGTAGCTGAACTCCTTGGTCCGCACGGCTCGGATGGGGTCGAACGCATCGTGGTACGTCTTCTCGGTGAAAACCTCTGTGCGGGCGGGCACCTCGTGCTCGGCAAGTAGCTGCTCGGCGTGGGATTCACCGTCGACGTCGGCGGGCGCGGGCACCGACAGGAGGTCCAGGATCGTGGGAGTGAGATCGACGCCCGAGAACAGATCGTCATAGCTGTGCGGGGCAACGCCGCGGCGCGCAGGCGGGCGGACGATGAACGCTATTCCGGTGCCCTCCGAGTACAGGGTCGACTTGGCGCGCGGAAAGGCGAGGCCGTGGTCGGTGAAGAAGACGATCCAGGTCGTCTCGTCGAGGCCGAGTTCGGCAACCGTGTCGAGCAGACGACCGACGGCGGCGTCGGCCTGCGTGATACTGCCGTGCAGCCCGGCCAGATCCTCGCGCACGTCGTCGGTGTCGGGCAGGAACGACGGCACCGTGATCGACGCCGGATCGGCATGCTTGTACTGCTCGGACGGGTAGGGACGATGGGTCTCGAAGAAGCCTGCGGTCAGCAGGAACGGTCGCTCGTCAGAGACATGAACGTGCTCGTGCAGCCATTCCTGTGACCGGGCCACCACGTAGTCGCACAGCGAGTCGGAGACATCGATGGTCTCGAATCCCAGGCCGCTGGGGTCGGCACTCTCGTGCTGCATGCCGAACAACACCGTGCGATATCCGACCTCCGACAGCACGGCGGGCAGAGTCCGAACGTCGGGGCGGTATTCGAATCCGTGGTGTGCGAGGCCGATCAGCCCGTTCCGATGGGGATACCGGCCGGTGAAGATCGAGCCCCGCGCCGGCGAACACAACGGCGCGGTGGCGTGTGCATCGGTGAGCAGGATGCCGTTCGAGGCGAGTGCATCGAGATTGGGGCTCTCCACACCGTCGATCCCGTAGCAGCCCAGATGACGGCCGAGGTCATGCCAGTGGATCAAGAGGACATTCTCGCGTGGCGCCGCGCTGCTGCGCGCATCAGCGCCTGCCGCGCCAAGAGGTTGCGTGGTCGGCATTGCTCCATCATGCACGACTCGCGCTCACCTGCACGAACATCGGGACTGTGCCTCGACCACGCTGTGCTCGTCGCAAGGTTGCGATCACGGTGAGCGTGATTGTGCCCTTCGAGGCTCGCTGCGCTCGCATCTCAGGGAACAAGGGCCCGTCCGTTCGCACCTCAGGGAACAGTGGGCGTCGCTCGCGCGTCAGGGAACAGGGGATCTTGAAGTTGAACTCATCCTCAAATACAGTGCCGGAGTGATCCAGACCACACTTTTGCCCCAGACGTAGCGAAGGACACACATGAGCACCGTCAATACCGTCACCGGCCCCGTCGACTCCGCCGAGCTCGGCAACGTTCTCGTGCACGAGCATGTCTTCGTCCTGGGCGAGGAGTACCGGCAGAACTATCAAGACGACTGGGACGAGGACGAGAAGATCTCCGGCGCGGTCCGCGACCTCCGCGAACTCAAAGGGCTCGGCATCGACACGATCCTCGACCCGACGGTGCTCGGACTGGGCCGCTACATCCCGCGCATCCAGCGGATCGCCGAACAGATCGATCTGAAGATCGTCGTCGCGACGGGTCTCTACACCTACAACGACATCCCCTTCCAGTTCCACTACACCGGCCCGGGTCTGCTGTTCGACGTTTCCGAACCACTGGTCACGTTCTTCACCAAGGACCTGACCGAGGGCATCGCCGACACCGGGGTCAAGGCCTCGTTCCTCAAGTGCGCGATCGAGGAGCAGGGCCTGACACCCGGCGTGGAACGGGTGATGCGCGCAGTCGGGCAGACCAGCGCACAGACCGGAGCGCCGATCACCGTGCACACCAACCCACACACCCAATCCGGACTCGTTGCGCAGCAGGTGCTCTCCGAGGAAGGCGCCGACCTCAGCAAGGTGGTGATCGGACACTCGGGCGACTCGACCGACCTCGACTACCTGATGAAGCTCGCCGACGCCGGGTCGATCCTCGGGATGGACCGCTTCGGCCTCGACGTACTACTGCCGTTCGAGGATCGGATCAACACCGTGGTCGCACTCGTCGAGAAGGGCTACGCCGATCGGATGGCGCTGGCCCACGACGCCGCCTGCTTCATCGACTGGTTCGATCCCGAGGCCAAGCGGCAGGCCGTGCCCAAGTGGAACTACCGGCACATCAGTGAGGATGTGCTGCCGGCATTGCGCGCGCGTGGGGTGAGTGACAAGGACATCGACACCATGCTCGTCGATGTCCCCCGCCGCTATTTCGAGTGATCGGTTGCACCGCAACACTTCTCCACACAGACAGGAACACCATGGCCAGCACCGTCGCAAGACTCTGGGCTTTTGCCGACGACACACCCGACCGTCTTGCCGTGCGGGCAGGCGATCGGGAGCTCACCTACGCCGGTCTCCGGGACCGGATCGCGCGCACCGCAGCCTCGCTGGCCGGACTCGGTGTGCGAGAGGGTGATCGCGTCATCTTTGTCGCGCCGTCGATTCCCGAGTTCGTGATCACCTATTACGGACTCCAGACGCTGGGGGCCACGGCGATCACGATGAACGTGATGTCGACGTCGCCGGAGATCGATTACGTGCTCGACGATTCCGGGGCATCGCTGGTCATCGCGTGGCACGAATGCGCCGACACCGCACGGCGTAGTGCGGAATCGGCGGGCACTCCGTTCCTCGAGGTCGGTCCGTACGAGGAGGCCGCCGATCTCCCCGACCCGGTGCCCTCCTATGTCGACCGCTCGGACGACGACGTATCGGTGATCCTCTACACGTCCGGAACCACCGGCCGGCCAAAGGGTGCGGCGCTGACCGTCGGGAACATCAACGCCTGCCCCGTCGCGTTCCGGCAGCTGATGGAAGTGACCACCGACGACAGGTGGGCGACCGGCCTGCCCTTGTTCCACGTGTTCGGTCAGGCGATCGTGATGAACTCGGCGTTGTCGCAGGGCTGCAGTCTGTCGTTGATAAGCCCGTTCGACCCGACGGCCTTCCTCGACCTGCTCCGCGACCAGGAGATCACCATCGCCTGCGGTGTCCCGACGATGTGGAATGCCATGCTGCACGTGGCGCAGGGCCACTCACCTGATGACTTCCGCGCGCTGCGGCTGGCCGGCTCGGGTGGAGCCGCGCTGCCGGCGGAGGTGATCCGGGCGTTCGAGGGGAAGTTCGGCTGCAAGATCCTCGAGGGCTACGGACTCACCGAAACATCCGGTGCTGCCACATTTCACGACGTCAACGGCAGCCCTGTCGTCGGGACCGTCGGTCCGGCGTTGCCCGGCACCCTGGTCGAGATACGCGATCCCGACGGCCAGGTGGTCGAGGTGGATGTGGTCGGCGAGATCTTCGTCAAGGGTCCGACCGTCATGAAGGAGTACTGGAACCGGCCGGACGCGACCGCAGCCGAACTGAGCGACGGATGGTTCAAGACCGGCGACCTCGGCGCGATCGACGCCGCAGGCAACGTACGCATCGTCGACCGGGTGAAGGACCTCATCATCCGGGGTGGCTACAACGTCTACCCGCGCGAGGTCGAAGAGGTCCTGTACACCCATCCCGACATCGTCGAGGTGGCCGTGGTCGGGGTGCCGGATGACCACTACGGTGAAGAGATCGCCGCGGTGATCACGCCCCGGCCAGGAGCGACCATCGATCCCGCCGGGCTACGAGACTGGGCCAAAGAGCGGCTCAGCGCCTACAAGGTGCCGCGCATCGTGCAGACCGTCGACGCATTGCCCAAAGGCGCGACGGGCAAGATATTGAAGCGCGCGATCGATCGGGAGGGCTTGCGGAAGGTCGCGCGCTGACCACGTAGGTTGCCCTCGGCGGGATTCCCGTTGCTGTCGGCGGGAATTCGGTTGCTGTCGGCGGGAAATTCGGTTGCTGCGGGCGGGAATTCGGATGCTGTCGGCGTCAAGTGGGGCGGCGCAGTCCGATCGCGTTGACCCACAGTCGGGTGGCGGTGAACACCAGCTCATCCATGTCGACCTCGTCGCCGAGGCCGAAGCCGTAGTACGCCATCCGGGAGACCATGCCGGAGAGGGCGCGCGCGGCCGCCAGCGGGTCCAGGTCGGGATCGGCGAGGCCGCGGGCCTGGAGATCTCGGATCCGCTTCGCATTGCGCTCTGCGAAGACCTGCCCGCGACGACGTCGGGTCTCGCGGAACTCGGTGCTGAGGCCTGCGACCTGCTCACGCACCAGCATCAACTGCGCATTGCGCCGGTAGGCCTCGAAGTACGCACGGTTGGCCGCCTCGATCACGGCCGTCGGATCATCGTCCGATGCCGGCTCGACGTGCGGCAGTCCGGGATGCAGCATGTCTTCCTGCGCCTCGGCGAGGACTGCATCGAGGATGTCCTCTTTGCTGTCGAAGTAGGTGTAGAAGGAGCCGGTCGCGCAGTTCGCCTCGGCGGTGATGTCGGTGAGCCTCGAATCACTGAAACCGTCTCGCTCGAACACCGTCCGCGCCGCGGAGATCAACGCCGAGCGGGTCCGCTCCCCTCGCGGGGTGAGTGGTCGCGAGCGGGCGGGCGCGCCGTCGTCCTTCGGCATGACGTTATAGTCCCGCCTCGTCGGCCACCGCCACCGCACGGGCCACGAAATTGTCGACATGGGCCGGTGTCGGCACGCCGGCGGCCGCTCGGTTGGCGGGATTCTCGCGTGCCCTCCGCAGAACGCCTTCGGCGATGATCGCGACCTTCCAGAGTCCCAGTGCGTGCCAGTACCGCAGTGCCTGTGGATCGCGTCCGGTTCGATCCAGGTAGGCCTGCGCCAGCTGGTCACGATCGGGAAACCCGTCCATGACCTCGACCGGGTCGCCCAGCACCACGGCGTCGGTCCGCTCCGGCCAGTAGGCCAGCGTGCTGCCGATGTCGGCAAGCGGATCGCCCAGCGTCGACAGTTCCCAATCCAGTACCGCCGACACCGCTCCCGACTCCGGGCCGATCATCACGTTGCGGATGTGGAAGTCGCCGTGCACAAGAGTCGTCTCGTGCTGTTCCGGGATGTTGTCGGACAGACGCGCGGTGAGGGTGTCGAGGTCCGGGATGTCGCGCGTCTTCGACTTCTCCCACTGCGCGCTCCACCGCTTGAGCTGGCGCGGGGCATAAGGCTTGTGACTTGCGAGGTCCGCGAGCCCGACCGTATCCAGATCCACCGCATGGATGTGGGCGAGCGTTTCGGTCATCGCCGCGCCGACGGCGCTGCGGACCTCTGGCGACACCTTCTCGCCCGCACTGCGATCGGTCAGCACCGACCCGTCGACGAACTCCATCGCCACGATCGGCACCGGGCTGACGGCGGCGTCGTCGCACACCCCGTAGATGCGTGGAACCGGAACGTCGGTCGCCGCCAACGCGTCGAGAATCCGCGCCTCGCGGGCGACATCGTGCGCCGAGGCCAGCAGGTGGCCCACCGGCGGCCGACGGAGCACCCATTGTCCGCCTGCCTCGTCGCGGACCGTGTAGGTCAGGTTCGACTGACCGAAACCGACACGTGTACAGGTGATCTCACCCGACGTCTCGACGCCTGCCGTCCGAAGCCACCCGACCAAAGCGGTCAGGTCGGTGTCGGGGATGGGCGTTCCGGTCGTCACGCCGGCGCTCATCGGGAGACGAGCGCCTGATCCGATACGCCCGCCACCGTCTCCGGTGCCGACGCAGCATCCCGATATGGCCGGAGCTCTCGACGAGCGATGGCCCGCTTGTGGACCTCGTCCGGACCATCGGCCAGGCGAAGCGTGCGGATGTGGGCGTACGCCATCGCCAATGGGAAGTCGTCGGTGACGCCGCCACCACCGTGCACCTGGATCGCGCGGTCGATGATCTTCAACGCGATGTTGGGCGCGGCGATCTTGATGGCGGCGATCTCGGTGGCGGCAGCCTTGTTGCCCACCGTGTCCATCATCGCCGCGGCCTTGAGCGTGAGCAGCCGGACCATCTCGATGTCGATGCGCGCCTCGGCAATCCAGTCCTGGATGTTGGCGCGATCGGCGATCGGCTGCCCGAAGGTGACGCGCTGGGTGGCGCGGGTGCACATCAGCTCCAGGGCGCGCTCGGCGATCCCGATGGTCCGCATGCAGTGATGGATCCGGCCGGGGCCCAGGCGCGCCTGACTGATCGCGAAGCCCTCGCCCTCACCCTTGAGCACGTCCTTAGCGGGCACACGGACGTTCTCGAAGACCAGCTCGCCGTGGCTCTCGCGGTCGACATAACCGAAGACGGGAAGGTTGCGCAGGATGGTGAGGCCGGGCGCATCGGTGGGGACGACCATCATCGACTGCTGGCGATGGGTGGCGGCCGCCGGATCGGTCTTGCCCATCACGATCAGGACCTTGCAGTCGGGACGAACTGCGTTGGAGGCGAACCACTTGCGGCCGTTGAGAACGTACTCGTCGCCGTCCCGCACCATCGAGAGCTCCACGTTGGTGGCGTCCGAACTCGCGACTCCTGGCTCGGTCATGGCGAACGCGGATGCGATCTCACCGTCGAGGAGCGGCTGGAGATAGAGCTTCTTGTGCTCGTCGGTCCCGAAGAGCGTGAGCACCTCCATGTTGCCGGTGTCGGGCGCGTTGCAGTTAAAGACCTCCGGGGCCCACGCCACACGTCCCATGATCTCGGCCAATGGTGCATATTCCAGATTCGTCAGCCCCGGACCCCATTCCGCGTGCGGATGGAAGAGGTTCCACAGCCCGGCCTCTTTGGCCTTCGCCTTGAGCTCCAACAGGATCGGCGGTGTCGCGTGGGGGTTCTCCGACTCGCGCATCTGCTGATCGAACACCGACTCGTTGGGGTAGACGTGGGTGTCCATGAAGTCCAGCAACTGCGCGCGGTACTTCTCGGTCCGTTCAGACGGGTTGAGCAGGTCCATCGGTGACTCCTTACGACGTGGTCTCTTTGAGGCCCTGTTGGTACCGCCGCATCCCGCGCAGCCAGCGGTCGTAGTCGGCACTCTTGTGCCGATACATCTCGAGAACCTCGGGATGGGGAAGGATGAGGAAACGTTCGTCGCCGAGGGCGTCGATCACGGTGTCGGCGACCTCGGACGGGGTCAGCACGCGTCCCGCGGTCTCGACCGCGCGCTGCATGAGTCGCGCATCCTCGTCGTCGGGAACGTCGTCAGGACGCAGCAATTTGGTGTCGACACCCATCGGGCACAGACAACTCGCTCGGACCCCGCGATCGCCGTAGGTGACGTTGAGCCACTCGGCGAATCCGACGGCCGCATGTTTGGTGACGGAATAGGTGGCAGAGCCGAGTTGCGTGAGGAGGCCGGCCGCCGATGCGGTCCCGACGAAGTAGCCACTGCCGCGTTCGACCCACTCCGGTACGAGCCGTCGAGCAGCGCGAATGTGTCCCATCACGTTGACGTCGATGACCTGCGACCACTCGTCGTCGGAGGCGAACAGACCTGGGGCTCCGCCGATTCCGGCGTTGGCGAAGTAGAGGTCGACCGGACCGAACCGTGATTCGGCCAGTTCGATCACCGCGTCGATATGGGTCGTCGAGGTCGCGTCACCCGCGATGGACGCCACCGCCCCGGGCACCGAGGTCTCGATCCCCGTCGCCACGGTCTCGAGGCTGATCTGGTTCAGATCGGTGACGACGACGCGCGCACCCTGGGTGACCAGAGCTTGAGCGATCGCGGCACCGATTCCTCCGGCACCGCCGGTCACGATGGCCACCTTGCCGTCGAGTTGCATACACATCCCTTTGCCAACGAATTTGAACGTGAACCTACTTGAAGTTGTGTTCAGGTTCAAGTGTGGCGAAAGGGTGACAAATCCCCGGTCCGTGTCGCCGCCGGACTAGGCTGACCGAACAGGCACTTGCAGCAGCGTCGAGTGCGTGTTGGTCTATCGCAAGGAGACACACGTGATCATTCTCGGCATCGTCCTGCTGGTTCTGGGGTTCATCTTCAGTATCCCGATCCTCTGGACGATCGGCATCATCCTGATCGTGATCGGCGCGATTCTCGCCGTTCTCGGTGCGACCGGCCGCGCGGTCGGCGGGCGGGCGCACTACTACTGACGATCAGGTCGAGAACTCGACCCGGCAACACCACGCAAACGCCGCGGCCGGCGGACACAGCTGTCATGTGTCCGCCGGCCGCGGCGTTTGTCAGATGAGGTCAGGCACTCACGCGGCGAAGACCTCGAGACGGTTGGGCTGTTCGACCCCCGAGTAGTGCGAGGCATCGCCCTGCAACACCTGGCTGCGCTCGCCGCGCACGTCGACCGGGACATCGCCTGCGAGGGTGATGCGGTGCAGTTCGCGCTTCTGGTTCCCGTAGTCGGCGATGCCGTAATGCTGGGTGGCCCGGTTGTCCCAGATCGCCACGTCGCCCAAGCGCCAGTTCCAGCGGAAGGTGTTCTCGAGCTTGGTGATCCGCGCCTGCAGCAGTTGGTAGAGTTCGGCGAACTCGGCCGACTTGAGTCCCCGGAACTCCTTCGCGAAGTGGCCGAGCAACAGGCTCCGCTCACCGGTCTCCGGATGGACCCGGACCACTGGGTGCAGCGTCTGGTACTCGGTGCTGGTGAACTCCTGGTAGTGATCTGCCTTCTTGGAGATGTCCACACCACCCGACGGTTCCTTCAGCCCGACATAGTCGTAGAGGTTGCTGTGGGTTGCCCAGAGCTCTTCGGCCAACGCCCGCAACGGCTTCGGCAGCTGCTCATAGGCTGCCACCGTCGACGCCCAGGTGGTGGCACCGCCGTACTCGGGCAGAGTGACCGCGCGCAGGATCGATGCCTTGGGGATCCGATCGACGAAGGTGACGTCGGTGTGCCAGCTGTTGGCGGCACCCTCGATGGTCAGCAGTTGGGTTCCGCGCGAGGTGACCGTCGGATGCGGTGCGGTCGGGTCACCGAGCAATTCGGCGAACGCGTACTGCGATTCGTCGTCGAGGTGCTGCTGATCGGTGAAGACCACGACCTTGTTGCTGGCCAGCGCGAGCCGGATCGCCTCTACCTGTTCGGCAGGCAGATCGCCGCCGAGACGCACCTGTCCGATCTTGGCGCCGATGTGCTCGCCGAGCTTGTCGACCGTGATGCCTGCGTCACGGTAGATCTCTCGGGCACGCGCATCCCGGTCGGCCCGTTCGTCGATCTGTGCCAATGTCATTGGGCAATCCTTTCTGTTCTTTCCCTACATTTCCGCACAGTTCGGCGCGGCGATCGAGACCTGAAATCACGACGATTCGAAGTCCGGTGGCTCAGTCCGCGTGATGCTCCGCGCTCTCGTCGATAGCACGCCGAACTCCGGCCGGGACTCGTACCGGGCCGGGCCGATAGGTGACCGCGCGCAGTGCCGAACCGAACCGGAAGACCCCGTGTCGCGCACGGAGGTCGGGATCCACCGGACCGCGCGCGTCGAGGCCGACCGAGATGCCCGTCCACGGCGCCATGCCGACCAGCTGGAACTGATCGGGCAGCTTGGCGACCACCGACGTCTGGCCTGCGCCGGTGATCTCGATCGAGAAGTCCCAGCGCACCTCCGGGGTCGCGACGGCACGAACGGTCACAGCGGACACGTCGTCGGGTAGCGGAGCCGAGACATGGGCACGTCTGCCGTAGCTGTTGAAGACGAAGTGGACTGCCGCATTCTCGACGTACAGCAGATAGCCACCCTGCGGGTCACCGTGCGCGACCAGTACACCGTCATCGGAGCGGGTCCAGCCGGCGAGTTCCACCTCGATGTCGAAATCCCGGTAGGCGATCAATCGGCTCGACCGGAATCGCTCCAGGGTCGGCGTGCCGGCGAGGATGCGGACCGGTTCGCTGTACCGCTCCTCGGCGGGTCTGCGTCGGATCTGATCTGCGGGCGAGTCGAACAACGGGAACACCGTGTTGCGCCAGGCCGCGTCCTCCCACGCCTGTGCGAGTTCGGCGACCCGGTCGGGGTGACGCGCTGCCAGATCCGCGGTCTCCGCCGGGTCGGCGATCACGTCGTAGAGCTCCCACGCCGGGTCGTCGACGGTCGCCGGATCGGTGTGCAGCGACACCAGTTTCCACCCGTCCCGATAGAAGCCGCGATGGCCCCCGAATTCGGCGTACTGCTCGGTGTGCGCCGAGGCCGCCGATCGTTCCCTCAGGAAAGAAGCCGCACTCACCCCGTCGCGTTCCTGGGCCGGCTTACCGAATCGGGCTGCGGGCGTCGGGATGCCCGCGAGATCCAGCAGAGTGGGTGCCACGTCGGTGACGTACGAATACTGACGTCGGACGCCGTTGTCGTCCTGATCGCGCTGCAGGCCGGCGGGCCACGAGATCACGAACGGCACCCGGACCCCGCCGGCGAAGGTCTGCCCCTTGTAGAAGCGGAACGGTGTGTTGGACGCCTGGCCCCACCCGCGCGGGTAGTGCACGCCAAGGGCGGCAGAACCGATCAACTCCTCGTCGTGCGGCACGTCGTGCTCCCAGTCGGCCGGCACCGGGCCGTGGACGAACTGGCTGAAGTACGAGCGGGTGCCGACCGGGCCGCCTTCCGCGGTCCCGCCGTTGTCCGAGGTGAACACGATGATCGTGTTGTCCAGTTCGCCCAGTTCGGTGAGCGTGTCGACGACGCGTCCGACGCTCTGGTCCACGCTGTCGACCATGGCCGCATAGACCTCCTGGTAGCGCTGGAAGCGGCGCTGTTCGTGCGGGTCGAGGGCGTCCCACGGCGGCGCGTCGTAGCCGGGGGTGGTGTTGCGCTCGGCGATCGGGGTGTCCGGGTCGAACAGGCCGGCGTCGACCTGTCGCTGGAAACGCTTCTGCCGGACGACGTCCCAGCCCTCGGTGTATCGTCCGCGGTATTTCGCCAGATCGGACTCCTTCACCTGGTGCGGACCGTGCATCGCGATGTGGGCGAAGTACAGGAAGAACGGCTTGGTCGGGATCCTGCGCCCGCAACGCCTTGATCTGGCCGATGGCCCGATCGGTGAGATCGTCGGTGACGTAGTAGTCGTCCGGATACTCGTCGATGTCGACGACCGAATTGTCGGAGATCAACTGATTCGGGTGGAAGAACGAGTTGAGCCCCTCGAGCGACCCGTAGTAGCTGTCGAAGCCGCGTTGCACCGGCCACGAGTCCCGGTTACGGCCCGGACCCATGTTCGCGTCGCGGACCAGATGCCACTTGCCGACCGCGTAGGTGGCATAGCCGCTCTCCCGCAGGATTTCGGGCAAGGTGAGCACGTCGTCGGCGAGTTCGAGCCGGAGACCCGGGTACCCCGGATCGGAGTTGGCGACGCTCCCGAAGCCGGCACGGTGCGGGTTGAGCCCGGTGAGCAGCGCCGCGCGGGCCGGCGAACAGACCGGCGTCGTGTGATAGTTGCTCAGACATAGACCACGCCGCGCCAACGCGTCGATGTTCGGCGTGTCGATCTCGGCGCCGAACGGGCCGATGTCCGAAAAGCCCATGTCGTCGACGAGCACGACGACGATGTTCGGGGCTCCAGGCGGCGCGGTCCGTTCGGCCGGCCACCACGGTTCCGAGACCGAAGACGTCCGTCCGACGGTGCCGCGGAAGTCCGCGTAGCCGCGGGACTCCTCCGGTGGACTCTGGTGCTGCGCCATGGGATCCGTCTTTCTCGTGCCGTCGCGATCGCACGGTGACACCGTGCGTCACAGCACCTTTCAGACAGGCGTCGAAACTGTCAATACTTTCGCCGAGACGCTTCGTAACCCCCGTCCGGGCTTGGCGTTCGGCGACCCGTCTGCCCAGAGTGGTGACCTGGGCTGTTCGTGCGAGTAGCGCGATCGGCCATGTCAGCCCCTCGGACAGAGAGTTCACAACGATGCCCGGACGCCGTACCCGCGCGGTGCAAGTACTCGCGCTGACCCTTGCCACTTGCCTCCTGGCGGCGGGGTGTCAGTCCGCGGTCGCCCAGCAGGAGAACTCCGCCTCCCAATCCCTGGCGCCCGGGCAACCGGCGCCGCAAGGGGGCAACCTCCGTGTCGGGGTACTCGGCGACATGTCGCCCAAGACCTTCTTGCAGATCGGCACCGGGAATCTCGCCGGCCAGGTGGTGAGCAACACCTTCGACACGCTCATCCGCTACTCGCGTGACGACCTGACCGTCCGGCCATCACTGGCGACCGGGTGGCGGTTGTCACCGGACGGACTCTCGCTGGCACTGGATCTCCGTTCGGACGTGACGTTCCACAACGGCAGGCCGTTCGTGTCGTCGGATGTGCAGAAGTCCCTCGAGGCCTATCTCGCCGGGCCGTGGACCCCCCAGTTCAAACGCACGGCGGCCGCCATCACCTCCTACGACACCAGCGATCCGCATCGCGTGGTGCTGCGCTTCGCCCACCCGTTGAGCAACATCTTCGATCTGCTCGACTCCGCGCCCATCCTCGATGCGGCCTCCCTGCCGCAGCTGAAGGCCGGCAAATCCTACATCGGGACAGGACCTTTCAAATTCGCCTCCTGGCAACCGAACTCGTCCCTGCGGCTGGTCCGCAACGACGACTATTGGGGCGGTAAGCCCAACCTGGATTCGATCACGTTCGTCATCATCAGGGACCAGCAGTCGCTGTACACCCGGCTGCGCACCGGTCAGATCGACGTGGCGTACGGACTGAACCACCACGATCAGCAGCTCGCGACCACGCGCTACGGCTTCAAGGACGTCACCTTCACCGGCGCCGAATCGCAGGAGTATGTCGGCATCAACGTCACCAATCCGGCATTGTCCGACGTACGCCTTCGTCGGGCGATCGCCCTTGCCATCGATCGACCGCGCATCATCAACGACGTCTTCCGCAAGAGCGGTTACGTGGTGAACCTCCCGTGGCCGAAGTGGTCGCCAGCCTATGACGCCGCAGCCAATTCGACCTACGGTCGCGACGTCGCGCAGGCCAGGAAGCTGGTGGCGCAGCACGGGCCGGTACCGCCGATTCCGCTGGACTTCTCCACACAGGGGATCGACCGGGTGGTCGCTGAGATCGTGCAGTCGAATCTCAAGGACATCGGCATCCCGGTGACACTGGTCCCCAACGACCAGACCCAGCAGTCGTCCAAGCTGATCGGCGGGAAATTCACCGGGATCTGGTTGTTGCAGCATGCTTTTGCCCAGTTCACCCCGTCGACGCTTGCGGTCTCGGCCTACCCGTTCAACGCGGCCAAGAACTCGTCGAACTACCTCAATCCGGAGTACGCCGCCGCCGCCGACGCGGCGTGGACCGTGCCGGACGGCGCATCGCCTGCCGCGTTGCGTGCCTATCGCCAACTCGACGACATCTGGCTTCGGGACCTCTTCCTGGTCGAGATCGGCGTCGTCTTCCAGAAGGTCGCAACGTCGAACGCGGTCGGCAACATCGATTGGGATCGACGTAACCAGTTGCACCTCAAGGACACCTACCTCAACACCACTGGACGGAATTCGTAATGCTGGGTTATGTGATCCGACGGATCCCGACGGCCATCGTCGTGCTGGCGATCGCCTCGCTCCTGATCTTCTCGATCCTCCGACTGATCCCGGGAGGTCCCGAGGCGGCGCTCGCCGGCCCCGACGCGGGGCCCGAACAGCTCGCGGCCATCCGGCACGACCTCGGTCTCGACCGACCGTTCCTGGTGCAGTATTTCGCCTGGCTCGGTGGGATCTTCACGCTGAACCTCGGGGAGAGCTACCAGGTGGGCGGAGCGATCAGCGACCTGATCGGATTCGGACTCGTCAACACCGTGGTGCTGACCGTGACCGCACTCGTGATCGCCGTCGTGCTGGCCCTCGCGCTGAGCCTGTCCGCCACGATCTTCGAGAGCCGCGCGGTTCATGCCGTACTGATCGGGATCAACGCCGTCGCCATCGCCATCCCGACCTTCGTCGTCGGCACGGTGCTGATCCTCGTGTTCGGTGTCCAGCTCCGCTGGTTGCCGGCAGGCGGCACCCCGCCGGGTGGTTACACGCAGAGTTTTCAGATCAGCCTGCAGTACCTGATCCTCCCGGCTCTGACGCTGGGGCTGCCTGCCGGCGCGGTGCTCGCGCGGTTCCTCACCGAGGCACTGCGTACCGAACTCCGCCAGCCGTACGCGGTGACCGCCCGATCGCTCGGTGTCCCGTGGCACACCATCGTCCTTCGCAATGCACTTCGAAATGCGCTGCCGCCCACCCTCACCGCGCTCGGCCTCGTCGTCGGGGGGCTTCTCGGTGGAGCGATCCTCGTCGAGTCGATCTTCGGCTGGCCGGGGCTCGGACTCCTCACCGAAGAGGGCATCTTCGCGCGCGACTATCCCCTGGTCCAGGTGCTCGTCCTGCTGTCGGTCACGGTGTTCGTCGTTCTCCAGCTCGCCGCCGACATTCTGCACGCCTGGCTCGATCCCCGAATCCGATTGGCAGGTCAGTGATGTCCGGAAGAACCGCGACCAACAGCCCCACCGCGACCGACCCGTTCGCCTCGACCTTCGGGGCCGAGGCCGTCCTCGACATCGAGCCAGGCCTCCTCCCGGAGTCGGCCACCGACGTCAGGTCCCGGGCGCGACAGTCGACACTGCGCAGTCTGCTCAGCGGATCCGGTCTGGTCGGTACCGTTCTGGTGGCCGTCGTCGTGCTGCTCGCGGTGGTCGGCCCGTTGTTGACCTCGTTTGCCGCGGACCAGCAGATCGACGGCGCGTACCTCCTGCCGCCGAGCTCGCAGCACTGGCTGGGCACCGATGACCTGAACCGCGACCTGCTGACCCGGGTGCTCTACGGAATCCGCGTCGACCTGCTCATCATCTTCATCGCGGTTCCGATCGGTGCGGCGGTGGGCATCGCGGCCGGCCTGGTGACCGTCACCCATCCGTGGAGCGACGTGATCGCGCAACGGACCTTCGACGTGATCCTCGCCTTCCCCGCCCTCCTCCTCGGAATCGCGCTCACCGCGGTCCTGTCGCCCGGCGCCCAGACCATCGTGATCGTGATCGCCATCGCCGAGATCCCCATCTTCGGGCGGCTGACACGGACGTCGGTGCTCAAGGTGCGGGAGATGCCCTACGTCGAGGCCGCCCGCGTCAGCGGGGCGACCACCCGGCACATCCTCCTCCGTCACGTGTTGCCCAATTCGGTCGAGGCGATCGGCGTCCAGTTCGCACTGTCGCTGTCACTGGCGGTGTTCGTGGAGGGCGCGATGAGCTATCTCGGGATCGGTGTGGTCGCGCCCACCCCGTCCCTTGGCTCGATCCTCGCGGCCGGCAACGGTTATCTCGAGACCAATCCCTGGTTCTCACTCGGCCCGCTCGTGGTGATCTCGGCGCTGGTGCTGGGCTTCTACCTCATCGCACAATCCATCTCCCGAACCCGGAGGCAGTGATGTCCGACATCGCCAAGCCAGCGACCACCCACCCTGCGGCCGCACGAGAAGCCGCCACTCCTCACGCGACGGTGCCCGCGTTGGAGGTCAACGACCTGCGGGTCACCTTCGCGTATCCGCGGCCCGCGGTCGCGGGCATCAGCCTTCGGGTGGACCGCGGCCAGATCCTCGCACTCGTGGGCGAATCGGGCTCCGGTAAGACCATGACGGCCCGGGCCGGGATCGGGCTCCTCCCCGAAACCGCCACCGCGACCGGATCCGTCAAGGTGGACGGCGTCGAGATGCTCAACAGATCCGAGAAGGAACTCAATGCCGTCCGCGGGACCCGGGTCGCGATGATCTTCCAGGAACCGCAGACCGCTCTCAACCCGGTCCAGACCATCGGGTGGCAACTGCGCCAGGCATTGCGTACCCACCGGCGACTCTCCCGGCGAGATGCCCATCAGCAGGCCGTCGAACTGTTGCGGCTGGTCGAGATCCCCGATCCGGAACAGCGCGCCGGACAGTATCCCCACCAACTCTCCGGCGGGCAGAAGCAGCGTGTGGTGATCGCGCTGGCGCTGGCCAACGACCCGGTGCTCCTGCTCGCCGACGAGCCGACCACGGCACTCGACGTCTCCGTGCAACGTGAGATCCTCGATCTCCTGCTTCGCCTCCGCGACCGCACCGACGCCGGAATCCTGCTCATCACCCACAACCTCGGCGTCGTCGCCGACATCGCCGACCGCGTGGTGGTGGTCCAGCTCGGTGAGGTTGTCGAACGTGGCGACGTCTATGACATCTTCGCCGCGCCGACGCAGCCGTACACCAAGCAGCTGCTGGCCGCCGTCCCCACGTTGCCCTCCCCCACCGATGATCGCTCCGACGACGAGCGGGCCGACGACGAATCCGACGACGATGCGCTCACGTCGACGGCGGTGGTGCACGTCGACGACATCACGGTGCGTCATCCGGGCAGATTCGGCAGCCCACCGCACACCGCCCTCGCGGGTGTCTCGTTGACGGTCCATCCCGGCGAGGTGGTCGGCGTGGTCGGCGAGTCGGGATCGGGAAAGACCACGCTCGGCCGCACCATCGGCGGTCTCATCGCACCAGTCGCCGGCCGGATCGTGCTCGGCGGCAAGGACATCGCTCAGGTGTCACGCACGAAGTTGCGGAACGTACGTCGTACGATCGCGTTCGTCCCGCAGGATCCGACGGCATCGCTCGACCCTCGGTTCACCGTGGCCGAGTCGATCCGCGAACCGCTGGAGATCCACCGCCTCGGCACGCGCGACCAGCAGAACACACGGGTCGGCGCACTACTCGACGCCGTTCAGCTGCCGCGCACGTTTGCGGGCAGATTGCCGCACGAACTCTCCGGCGGCCAGCGCCAGCGGGTCGCCCTCGCCCGCGCTCTCTCGGTCGAGCCCGCCTTGCTGATCGCCGACGAACCGACGAGCGCACTCGACGTCTCGGTGCAGGCTCGTGTTCTCGAGCTCTTCGCACAACTGCAGCGGGACCTGGGATTCGCCGCGCTGTTCATCAGTCACGATCTGGCCGTCGTCGAGCAGGTCGCCGATCGGGTGGCCGTCCTGCGCGACGGAAGCCTGGTGGAGACCGGCGACGCCCGGACCGTGCTGTCGGCGCCGCGTGACGCCTACACGCGGGAGCTGCTCTCAGCCGTCCCCTACCCCGACCCGGTTCGGCAGCGCGCCGGCCGTCAGGTGCCCGCCGGCTCCCGCTGAGCTTCCGCCGAGGGGACGCGGTTGCGGCCAGAACTCGTTTGTCCCGCTAATCATTCCGTCGTCATCCAGTTGACCGAACAGCGTCGACGGCAGGTGTGATCTGGATTACACTTGGGTCTTCGGTGCGAAGAGCCGGAGGGAGGTGTCCCTTATGTTCGGTCTGATCTCAGAACTGGTGTTCAACATCCTCCGAGCTGTCGGCGGCTTCCTGTGGTGAGCAAGACACGTTGAGCAACAACGTGATTCGCTCTCATTTCCTGTATATCGTTGTGCACCAATATCTCTCACAAGCCCACTTCCGGAGTCAGGTGAGTGATGCGATCGCGCGGTCGGCCGTCGTCGGGGTGAAGTAGTCGATCGCGGGCAGGATTGCGCGCAGGGCTGCCGGCGCCACGTCGGTGGGCCGATGCGTGACCGCGCGCAGGATCCACCGGCCCGCCTCTTCCACACTGAGTGCGTGCACGTCGTCGTATTCGGCAGTGGGCGCGATCATCTCGGTACGCACCAATGGGTAGAGCACGTTGGTCGCGCGCACGCCCGGATGCGCGTTCTCGGCGTTGAGGCTGCGGCCGAAGATGGCGAGCGCGTTCTTGGACGCCGCGTAGGCCGAGAAGCGGGGAAACGTATTCGCCATGATCCCCCACGTACAGACGTTCACGAACTGTCCGCGGCCCCGTTCCACCATGCCGGGCAGCAGTCCCAGCGTCAGCTGCACCGGCGCGAAGTAGTTGAGCTGCATGGTGCGCTGGTAGTCGTGCAGACGATCGACCGAATCGAACACTGTCCGCCGGATCGAGTGGCCCGCGTTGTTGACGAGAACGTCGACCTCCTCGTCCGCGAGGTCGGCCACCAGCATTTCGATGGCCTTCTCGTCGGACAGATCGCACGTCCGGTAGGCACAGCCCGTTTCCCCTGCCAGAGAGCGCAGTTCGTCCTCTCGTCGCGCGACCGCGATGACGCGGGCGCCCCGCTGGGCGAGCAGCGTGGTGGCCTGTCGGCCGATCCCGGCCGACGCCCCGGTGACCACGATCGTGAGGCCGGTGATGTCGCGGCCGGGGCCCGCGAGAACGTCCTCGACAACGGCCGGGAGGAGACTACGGCGCTGGACCAGGTCCATCAGCGTGCTGGTCAGGGAAAGGGATGCCATGGGCTTCATTCTCCACGGGAGGTCGGGACGGGGATCAGCAGCCCGAACTTCAAGGTGCGCAGGCGGATGTCCTCGTTCACCGATACGGCAATAGGTCACCGCCCGACCTCGCCATGGTGCTCATGCCGGCGCCAGGTCACGTTCGGGACATTCCAGGTCATCGACGCGACTACCATGGGGACATCCACGTCAGCACCGAGCAGATCCACCGCCTGGAGCGGCCATGAGCGCCGAGAGCCGGGGAGATGGCGACCGCGCCCGCCGTCCGTGGGCCTATGTGCGCAGGCCGGAGCGCCCGATCTTCGGCGAACCCGCGCCGGAGTTGCGGTTCCTCGACGAGCTCGACGGGCCCGATACCCCCGCAGACGATGCCCCTCCTGATGCCGACGCGTCGGTCGAGACCAGCGATTGAGCCAGGCCGGTTCGGCGCGACGAGACCCCAGGTAACTTCTCCACGGGGTCTCAATAAGCGCAACTGATCGGGGGATGAGCAAGCGTGGGCGCGAACATCGGTCGTCGACAACTACTCGTGGGAGCGGCGGCAGCCGCCGCAGCGGCACGGCTCGGCAGGGGAACCGCGGCGGCCGAGCCCGCGCCGCCACCGCCATACCCGACGATCTTCCACTCGCCACCGATGGAGAAGTACGTCGACGAACTACCGGTGCCGAAGGTGATCACGTCGTCGCCGACAGAACCGATCGAGATGGTCGCCCGGTCCACCACGACGCGCTTCCACCGCGACCAGCCGCGGGTGCCGGCGATGGGGTACAACGACGAGTCGTATCACGGCCCCACGATCGAAGCCCACGTCGACGAGCAGACGACTCTCCATTACCGCAGCGAGCTCGGCAGGCACACCTTCGCCGCAGATCTCGACACCACGCTCCATGGTGTCTCCGAGAGTTATCGCAGCAGCCCGCCCACGTCGTTGCATCTGCATGGCGGCGCCACACCCCCGCAGTTCGACGGGCATCCACAACGCCTTCTGCTGCCCCACCACGGCACATCGCTGCTGGAGTACCCGAATCGTCAAGAGGCCGGGCATCTCTGGTATCACGACCATGCCATGGGCATCACCCGCGCCAACGTCTACGCAGGTCTCACCGGGATGTACTTTCTGCGCGACGGCTACGACACCGGCGGCGCCGACAACCCCCTCGGTTTGCCGTCCGGACCGCATGAGATCCCACTCATCCTGCAGGAAAAGGTCTTTCACGACGACGGCCGACAGAGTCTGCGATCCACACCCGTGGTACCGCAGGGCTTGTGGGAGGGCGGAGCCGTCGGTGATCGGGGTGTGGTGAACGGCCGGGTATGGCCGAAGATGACAGTTGCCCGCGGGATGTACCGGTTCCGCCTCATCAACGCCGCGTCGTTCTCGGTCTGGCGGCTGTTCTTCTCCAACCGCATGCGCTTCTGGGTGATCGGGAACGAGGGCGGTCTGCTCAACGAGCCAGTACGGAGCGCCTCCATCCTGGTGGCGCCCGCCGAGCGATTCGACATCCTGGTGGACTTCAGTTCGCTCGCGCCCGGTGAATCGGTCGAGCTCTGCAACGATCTGACGCCACCCTTCCAGGCGGCCGTGCTGGGCGAGGTCGCGTTGTCGAGGTTCTGCAGGTTCACCGCGGGTACGGAACGTGGCGACCGACGCCCGGTGCCGACCACTCTGCGCGGTGGGCGAAATCGGCCGGCCCGGATCCCTCCACCCGCACGGCCAGACGTGATCCGACGGGTGTCCGTGTCACAGCCGTACGAGGTCCGCCTGCCGCCGGCGATCATGTCGCTCAACAATCTGCGCTTCAGCGATCCACAGATCGAAAAGCCCCGGGAGGGCACCGTCGAGCGCTGGGACATCATCAACATCACGCCCGACCCGCATCCGATCCATCTGCACCTCATCATGTTCCGGGTCCTCGGGCGACGTCCTCTCCGCACCGTCGACTACCAGGCGGCGAATCCGCAGCCGCCCATCGGCACCCGGTGGGCGCCGGACCCGAGCAACTTCTACGCCGGGCCGATGCGCCCGGCCGCCGCGTGGGAGGCCGGGTGGAAGGACACCGTGCGGGCCGACGGCGGCCAGGTGACCTCGATCCTCGTCCGGTTCCCCCGGGCCGACGAACTCGGCTTCGATCCAGACGCGATCTTCTCGTCCGACCCGACCGACTCGCGCACGCGACCGGCCCACGGTCGATCGGTCGCGCCGCACATGTCCGGAAGCCACCACGCCGGTGCGATGCCGGCACACGGAATGGTCACCACCGACCTACAGGGCTACGTCTGGCACTGCCACATCCTCGATCACGAAGACCACGACATGATGTTGCGATATCGGCTGGTGCCGTGAGCGGACACCAAAAAGGTCAGGCCGCATTTCTGCAACCTGACCTCTGTCATCGAACTGAGCTGAACTGCTCGTGGTGGGCGAAGGGGGACTTGAACCCCCACGTCCCGAAGGACACTGGCACCTGAAGCCAGCGCGTCTGCCATTCCGCCACTCGCCCGTGGCCGTCTGCGTGAGACTGGAAGACGATAGCAAGGCCGGTGGGCGGAAGTAAAACCGGTTGGCGGCCCCACCGCACCCGTCCGGGTGGCCAGTCACGCGGGTCTGGCGACACAACGCGGGTAGTCGACGGCCCGCGCGGGCCGAATGCACCCGCGTTTGCCGAGCTGAATACCCCGATTCGTGATCAGAAATACGCGTATATGCGCTGGTCACATCCGGTTCGGAGAGTATGGTGATGAGCACGACGTCGGTGGTGCTGATGTTGCGCGCGGTGCTGCATTGACGGGAACCCCGTCATAATGGGCACAATCGGTATCATCTATCAAGGCCATACGCACGGCGACACGCCATGGCCGTCTGGAACCGAGCCGCGAAGGGAGGTCGCCGGTGGGCATTCTGCAGCGTATTGAGCGCAAGCTCGAGGGCGCCGTCGACGACGGCTTCGCACGGGTCTTCGGGGGCCAGGTCGCCCCACAGGAGATCGAGAACGGACTGCAGCGAGAGGCCGAGGAATCCCTCGAGGATCTCGGCGACGGTGCAGTCCTCGCTCCGAACAGCTATACGTTGTTGTTCAGTCCCACCGACTACGAGCAGATCGCGGCCGAGTACGAACTGAATCGCAAGACGTTCTCCAAGCATCTCGAGAACTTCATCTCCGACAATGGCTGGCAGACCTACGGCCGGGTGGTCGTAGAGTTCGACCAGTCGCCGTCGTTGCATACGGGTATATTCCGCGCCCGCGGTGCGGTGAACCCGGATGTGCGTCTGCGGCCTGTCGCGTCCGGTCCGCAACGACCACCAGCACAGCAGCACCCACAACGTGCACACCGAGAAGTAGGAGCCCCACAAATGACCAACAACCCCGGATACGACCAGCGCAGGGGCACCGACCCGGCGTACGACCAGGGTGGCCAGCAAGGTGGCTACGACTACCCGCAGGGTGGTTACGAGCAGGGTTACGCCCAGCAGCCCGGCTACGACCAGGCCTACGCGCAGCAGGGATATGGACAGCCCGGGTACGGCCAGCAGGGTTACGACCAGGGCTACCAGCAAGGTGGCTACGACCAGAACTATGCGCAACAGCCCGGCTACGACCAGGGCTACCAGCAGGGCGGCTACGACCAGAACTATGCACAGCAGCCCGGCTACGACCAGGGCTACCAGCAGGGCGGCTACGACCCCGCATACGCACAACAGCCCGGCTACGACTACCAGCAGGGCTATGCCCAGCAGCCGCAGTACGGCTACCAGCAGGGCGGCTACGACCAGGGTTATGCGCAGCCGGGTGGTTACGCGCCTGCGGCGATCACCCTGCTGCTCGAAGACGGCAGCAACCGCACCTTCCAGCTACGTGACGGATCGAACATCATCGGCCGCGGCCAGGACGCACAGTTCCGTCTCCCGGACACCGGCGTGTCGCGCCGGCACGTGGAGATCCGCTGGGACGGCTCCACCGCGATGCTGACCGATCTGAACTCGACCAACGGCACCACGGTCAACGACCTCCAGGTCAGCAGCTGGGAACTCGCCGACGGCGACCGTATCCGCGTCGGGCATTCCGACATCACCGTCCGGTTCCAGTAGTCCCCAGTCATCCACCCGGTCTCCTACGAGAGACCGGGCGTTGATACTGAACTGTCACATCTCAATGTCGGCGAAATCAGCGTCTGCCCATAAGATGCAGTCGGGTCCGTTTCAACGACAAGGCGCCCGGGGTGGAACGAGCGGGCCGCGAGAGGCGATGGCGCTGGAGGTGAACACGTAAATGCAGGGCTTGGTGCTGCAGCTGACCCGATTCGGGTTCTTGCTGCTGCTCTGGTTGTTCGTCTACGCCGTCATCCGCACGCTCCGGGCCGATATCGCGACCGCCGGTGGGAGCCGGCTGGCGCGCTACACGCGGGGCGACAAGCGCGACCGGTCGGCTCGGGCCGCCCGTGGCTCGGCGCGCTACCTCGTCGTCACGCATGGTGCGCTGGCCAACACCCGCATCACTCTCGGCACCCAGCCGGTGCTGCTCGGCCGCGCCGACGACTCGACGCTGGTGCTGACGGATGACTATGCGTCCGAGCGGCATGCTCGGCTGTCGCGGCGCGGTGACGACTGGTACGTCGAAGACCTGGGGTCCACCAACGGCACCTACCTCGACCGGTCCAAGGTGACGACGGCCGTCAAAGTCCCCATCAGCACCCCGATTCGCATCGGCAAGACCGTGATCGAGCTGCGCCCGTGACACTGGTGTTGCGCTATATCGCGCGAAGCGACCGTGGGCTGGTCCGCTCGAACAACGAGGATTCCGTGTACGCGGGCGCCCGATTGCTCGCACTCGCCGACGGTATGGGCGGTCACGCCGCAGGCGAGGTGGCCAGTCAGCTGGTCATCCAGGCGCTGCGCAACCTCGACGACGACGAGCCGGGCGGCGACCTGCTCGCCCAGCTCGACCGTGCCACCCACACCGGTAACGCGGCGATAGCCGACCAGGTGGACCACTCCCCCGAACTCGAGGGCATGGGCACCACCCTCACGGCGATCCTGTTCGCGGGCAACCGCATCGGCCTGTGCCACATCGGGGACTCCCGCGGCTACCTGTACCGGGACGGCCAGCTGACCCAGATCACCCGCGACGACACGTTCGTGCAGACCCTCGTCGAAGAGGGACGCATCACGCCCGAACAGGCCCACTCCCACCCGCAGCGCTCGCTGATCATGCGTGCGCTGACCGGCCAGGAGGTGGAGCCGACGCTGACGATCCGCGAAGCGCGCGCAGGCGACCGCTACCTGCTGTGCAGTGACGGATTGTCTGATGTGGTCAGCGAGGAGACCCTCGCCGACACGCTCGGCTCGATCGTCGACCACAAGGAATGTGCCGATCGGCTCATCGAACTCGCGCTGCGCGGTGGCGGTCCCGACAACGTGACGGTGATCGTCGCAGATGTCGTCGACACCGAGTACGGCGATTCGCGGCCCATCGTCGGCGGTGCCGCGGGCGTCGACGACGAGGGCTACACACCCGACCCGGCAACAGCCGCCGGTCGTGCCGCAGCATTGCGACCACCGCCTGCGGAACCGCAGCGGCCCACCATCATGGCCGACGACGAACCGCCCCCTCGCAATCGGCGTCGGCGGTGGCTCGTCGCGGGCACGGCGGTCGCGGTGATCGCGTTGATCGTCGCCGGGTTCTTCGTCACCCGGGCGATGGTGCGCAACAACTACTACGTCGGCGCGGTCGACGGTGACGTCGTGGTCTTCCAGGGCTCACCCGACAAGGTGCTGTTCCTCGACCTCAGTTCGGCATCCCAGAGCGCCTGCGTGACCGGGCTCGATCAGACCGACCCGGTGATCGAGTTCGTCGACCACGGCGCGTCGGACACCTGCACCCCGTTGCAGGTCGCCGATCTCGCCGAGCTCGACCGCAACGCGGTTGTCGGCAAGTCCATCCGGAACATGCCACTCGCCGAGGCCGAAGAACGGGTACGGCACCTGAACTTCCTGCCGCTGTGCCCCGCGCCGACGCCTGCTCCGGCTCCCGCCCCGACGCCGGGAGCGCCGCCTGCCCCATCTCCGGCGCCGTCGGCACCACGCACGACGACACCTGTCCCAGAGACCACCGAGACCTCGCCGCAGGCACCGCCGCAGTACGACAGCGACGGCAACAAGATCTGCCGAGGTCATTGATGAGCCAACCCGCAGCTCCCGTCCATGCACCGCCGCGCCAGCCGCCCGAACAAACCGGACGCACCGCGGAATTGGTGCTGCTCGGATTCGCCATCGGCCTGGTGACGGTGGCGCTGCTGATCGTTCAGGCGGCCCAAGGAGAAAGTCTCACTTGGGATCTGGCGAAGTACGTAATCGCCTACATCGTGCTGTTCGGTGCTGCGCACCTGGTGGTCCGACGCTACGCGCCACACGCCGACCCATTGCTGCTGCCGGTGGTCGCAGTGCTCAACGGCCTCGGACTGGTGCTCATCCACCGGCTTGACCTGGGTACCGGCCGCAACGGCGAGACGGTCAACCCCACCGACGTCACCCACAACGCCGATCAGCAACTCGTCTGGGCGGCGCTGGGCATCATCGCGTTCTCGGCGATCCTCATCCTGGTCCGCGATCACCGCACGCTGTCGCGGTATTCGTACACGCTGGGCCTCGGAGGCCTTGTCCTCCTGATCATCCCGGCCCTGCTGCCGTCGTCGATGTCGGAGATCAACGGTTCGAAGAACTGGATCATCCTGCCGTTCTTCTCGATCCAGCCCAGCGAGTTCGCCAAGATCCTCATCATCATCTTCACTGCGGCGTTCCTCGTCTCGAAGCGAGATCTGTTCACCACCGCGGGAAAACACTTCCTGGGCATGGACTTCCCCCGCGCACGTGACCTCGGTCCGCTGCTGGCGGCATGGTTCGTCTCGATCGCGGTGCTCGCCTACTCGTCCGATCTGGGCAGCTCCCTGCTGATCTTCTCGACGATGCTGACGATGGTGTACGTCGCGACCGAGCGTGCGAGTTGGCTGGTCCTCGGCGTGACCCTGTTCGTGGTCGGCGCGCTCCTCGCCTACCAGCTGTTCGCCCACCTGCAGGTGCGCGTGGAGATCTGGCGGGATCCGTTCAGCGACTTCAACGGTTCCGGCTATCAGATCGGCCAGAGTCTCTTCGGTCTGGCCACCGGAGGCCTCTTCGGCACCGGTCTGGGTTCTGGCAGGCCGAACATCGTCCCGTTCGCGAACACCGACTTCATCATCGCCACGATCGGCGAGGAACTCGGACTCGTCGGGCTCGGGGCGGTCCTGATGCTCTATCTGATCTTCGTCCTGCGCGGACTCCGCACCGGCATCGCGGTTCGTGACAGCTTCGGCAAACTGCTCGCCACCGGCCTTTCGTTCACCATCGCCGTGCAGGTGTTCGTCGTCGTCGGCGGCGTCACCAAACTGATCCCGCTGACAGGTCTGACCACACCGTTCCTGTCGTACGGAGGTTCGTCACTGCTCGCCAACTACATCCTGGTGGCCTTGCTCATCCGGATCTCGAACGCGGCACGCGAACCCGATCCCACGCGTAAACGGCCGCCGCCCAAGAGCATCGACTCACTGCCGACCCAGGCGGTGCGCCGATGAACAAGCCGATCCAGCGAGTGTCGATGGCGGTGATCGTGATGGTCATCGCGCTCCTCGCCAACGCCACCTACGTGCAAGTGTTCAAGGCCGACAAGCTGCGGTCCGACCCGCGCAACAACCGCGTGCTGCTCGACGAGTACGCCCGGCAGCGCGGCGCGATCACTGCCGACGGCGGTTCCGTGGTCGCGGTGTCGGTCCCCACCGACAGTCGGCTCAAGTTCTTGCGCACCTATCCGCCGAACACAGCGACCGCGTTCGCGCCGGTCACCGGCTATTACTCGTTCCAGTACGGCAGTACCGGACTGGAGCTGTACCAGAACTCGATCCTCAACGGCAACGACGACCGACTCTTCGGTCAGCGGTTCATGGACATGTTCTCGGGCCGGGATCCGCGCGGCGGAAACGTGGTGAGCACCATCGTCCCGCGGCTGCAGCGCGCGGCTTTCGACGGTTTGCGCAACGGATGTCAGGGCGGCTGCCGCGGCGCGGTGGTGGCACTGCAGCCGAACACCGGCAAGATCCTCGCGATGGCGTCGACGCCGAGCTACGACCCGAACAAGCTGGCCAGCCACGACCAGGACGTGCGGGAGAAGAGCTGGGCCGCATGGAACCAGCCCGGCGACATCGACAACCCGATGCTCAACCGTGCCGTCAACGAGCTGTATCCGCCCGGATCGACGTTCAAGGTGGTGACCACGGCGGCCGCGCTGCGCGACGGCGAGACCCCCGATGTCCGGCTCACCGCGGCACCGTCGATCGTGCTGCCCGACACCAACACGTCGCTGACCAATTACGGCGGCGAGACCTGCCCTGGCTCGTCCGGGGGCACTGTCTCGCTGCTCCAGGCGTTCAAGTACTCGTGCAATACGGCTTTCGTCGATCTGACGACGAACAAGATGAAGGATCCGATCACTGTGTTCCGTGAGACGGCGCAGCGCTTCGGCCTCGACGAGAAGCAGCCGGACACCCCTCTGCCGGTGTCCCGGTCGACCGTCGGCGCCATTCCCGACCTCGCCGCGCTGGGACAGGCGTCCATCGGGCAGCGCGACGTACGGGTGACCCCGATGCAGATGGCGATGGTGGCCTCAACCGTCGCCAACGGCGGCGTCCGGATGCAGCCCTATCTCGTGGACAAGTTGCAGGCCGCCGATCTGCGGACGCTGCAGACAACTCAACCGACCACCATCAACGAGCCGATCAGTTCGGACCAGGCCGCGACCCTGACCTCGCTGATGATCGAGTCGGAACGTAGTACACAGGGGGCCGGCGGCCCGGTCTCGATCGCATCGAAGACGGGTACCGCCGAGCACTCGGCGACCTCGGACGTCGAATCGGAGACTCCGTACTCGTGGTACATCGCCTTCGGGCCGTCCTCGAATGCGCAGATCGCGGTCGCGGTGGTGGTCGAGAACGGGGACCCGGGTCCCGCGTCAACAGGGGGTGCGGTGTCGGCGCCGATCGGACGAGCAGTGATCAATGCGTTGGTGGGAGGTGCAAGCTGATGACGCTACAAAGTGGCACCACGATCGCCGATCGTTACCGGCTGATGCGTCTCATCGCGACAGGTGGCATGGGCCAGGTGTGGGAGGCCGTCGACAGCCGTCTGAACCGGCGCGTCGCGGTGAAGGTCCTCAAGGCCGAGTACTCGAACGATCCCGAGTTCACGGCGCGATTCCGCACGGAGGCGCAGACCACCGCGAAGCTCAACGACCCGGGCATCGCCAACGTCTTCGACTACGGCGAGACACCCGACCGGGGCGGCGGCGATCCATTGGCCTACCTCGTGATGGAGCTCGTCGACGGTGAGCCGCTGAACTCCGTGATCTCCCGGATGGGCCGGCTCTCGCTGACCAACACCCTCGACATGCTCGAGCAGACCGGACGCGCCCTGCAGGCCGCGCACAGCCAGGGCCTGGTGCATCGCGACGTGAAGCCGGGCAACATCCTCATCACGCCGACCGGCCAGGTCAAGATCACCGACTTCGGCATCGCCAAGGCGGTCGACTCGGCACCGGTCACCCAGACCGGCATGGTGATGGGCACCGCCCAGTACATTTCGCCGGAGCAGGCCACCGGCGACGAGGCGACCGCCGCGTCGGACGTCTATTCACTCGGCGTCGTCGGCTACGAGGCGCTGACCGGTCGCCGGCCGTTCCTCGGCGACGGTGCGATCACCGTCGCGATGAAGCACATCCGTGAGACGCCGCCGCCGCTGCCGACGAGCGTGCCCGGCAACGTCCGCGACCTGATCGACACCACGCTGGCCAAGGATCCCCGCCAGCGATACGCCAACGGCGGTGAGTTCGCGGCCGCGGTCGCGGCGGTCCGGGCAGGTCACAGACCACCTCGTCCCGGCGCGATCGCCGGGGCCGCCGCCGCGGGAGCCCTGGGCGGGGCTGCCGCCGCCGCTGCGATGCGTCCGACGACGAGGTCGATGGCCGATACCGCTGCGGCCCAGCCCGCGACAGCGCGCACCACGAGCCGACCACCAAGCCGACCGGTGCCCCCGGCCGACGACAACAGCTGGACCACCGGCCAGAAGGTGCTCGCCGGTGCCGCCGGGGTGTTGTTGATCGCGGCGCTCGCACTGCTCGGCTACTGGCTGTTGAACATGGATTCGTCGTCACCGGAGGCGCCTGCGCCGTCGTCCACGACGACGATCACGGAGACCACCACCCAGGCCCCGGAGACCACGCAGGAAGAAGCCCCCGTCCAGACGACGACGCGCGAGCCGACGACGACCAGGACGACCACCGAGGAGACGACTCCCGAGGAGCCCACCACGACGACGGTTCCGGAGACCACCGACCCCGGCGCTCCCACCGCGACCCGTCCGACATTTCCGACGTTCACCATTCCTGGCTTCCCGGGTGGATGAGTTGACCGATAATGGATGAGGTGTCGTTTCCACGCGCGGTCCGGGCAATCATGCCCGGTCACCGTCCGGACGATCGCAAGCAGCGAAAGATGGTGAGCGCAAGGTGATGTCGACACCGCACCATCTGTCCGATCGTTACGAGCTCGGTGAGACGCTCGGATTCGGCGGGATGTCGGAAGTCCATTTTGCCCGGGATCTCCGACTTCACCGTGACGTCGCGGTCAAGGTGTTGCGCGCCGATCTGGCCCGCGACCCCACCTTCTATCTCCGATTCCGCCGCGAGGCACAGAACGCGGCGAAGCTGAATCACCCGACCATCGTGCAGGTGTTCGACACCGGGGAGGCCGAGACCGAGGACGGCCCGCTCCCGTTCATCGTGATGGAGTACGTCGACGGCGAGACGCTACGCGACGTGCTCCGGGCCAATGGACAGGTCTCGCCGCGACAGGCGATGACCTGGATGGCCGATGTGGCTGCCGCGATGGACTTCTCACACCGCAACGGCATCGTGCATCGCGACATGAAGCCCGCCAACGTGATGATCGACAAATCCGGCGCCGTGAAGGTGATGGACTTCGGCATCGCGCGCGCGATGAGTGACTCGACGTCGACGATGACGCAGACGTCGGCGGTGATGGGCACTGCGCAGTATCTGTCACCGGAACAGGCGCGGGGCATCAAGGTGGATCCGCGCAGTGACATCTACTCGATGGGCTGCGTGCTGTTCGAGTTGCTCACCGGCGAACCTCCCTTCACCGGCGACTCGCCGGTGGCGGTCGCGCATCAGCACGTGCACGAAGACCCGCCCTGGCCGTCGTCGATCCGGCCGGAGATCCCGCGCGAGCTGGACTCCGTGGTGCTCAAGGCGATGAGCAAGAACCCGGCCAACCGCTACCAGTCGGCGGCGGATCTGCGATCCGACCTCATCAAGGTGCTCGCCGGCGGAAAACCGTCGGCGCCGATGCTGCTGTCCGACGAGGACCGCACCGAGTTCATGGACAGCGGCCCGCGCCGCGCCCTTGCTGCCGACGCCGGTGTCCGACGTGGCAGCGGAAACCACCGACGTGACGACGCCGACGGTGACGGTGACGAGGCCGAACCGACGCGGCGACGTATCCGTGGTCCGGTGATCGGTGCCGTCGCGGCCGTCGTGGTCCTGCTAGCCGGACTGTTGCTGTGGTCTCCGTGGAGCTCGGACTCGGCCCGGCAGGTTCCGGTGCCCGCCGTCGCGGGGAAGTCGCTGACGGACGCGCGGGACAGCCTCGAAAAGGCCGGTTTCAAGGTGAAACAGCTCGAGGAACCGAGCCTGGACGTCGCCACCGGTTCGGCGACCCGATCCACCCCGGCCGAGAATGTGCTGGCCGCGCAGGGATCCGAGATCACGCTGTACATCTCGACCGGCCCTCAGCGACACCAGATGCCCGACTTACAGGGCCAGACTCCGGACGAGGCCACCGAAGCGTTACGCGTCCTCGGCTTCTCGAATGTGAAGACCGATCGGGTCGACTCCAGCGCCGACCTCAAGGACAAGGTCGTGAGCACCACGCCGCCGATCGGCGCCGAGGCACCGGTGAACGGTGCCGTGGTGGTCCATGTGGGCAACGGCCCGAGGGAGATCACCGTCCCCGACGTCACCGGTCAGACCGAGGATGCGGCGCGCACCGTGTTGGAGCAGGTCAACCTGAAGGTCGTCTCGATCGCCGGTGACTCCGAATTGCCTGCCGGTCAGGTCGTCAGCAGTTCACCGTCGGCCGGTACCACCGTGGAACAGGGTTCGACCGTGCAGATCGTCGTGTCGCGCGGCAACATGTTCGTGATGCCCAACCTGCGCGGGCAGACCCCCGCACAGGCCCGGCAGTCACTCGCCGCGGCGGGCTGGCAGGACACCACGCTGACGCGGTCGACGCGGAACGTCCCGATCACCAGCTCCGATGACGGCAAAGTGGTCGGCCAGGAGCCCGACGCCGGGGCACGCGTACGCAAGAACGGCTCGGTCTCGATCGTCGTCGGTCAGGGCAGTCTGCTGCCCGGCTGATCTGTCCCGCCCATCCGCCGATCGAGTAGGCGAGGAGCGCAGCGAGGAGCGCAGCGAGGAGCCGTATCGAGATCCCGCAGGTCAGCCGACGGCGTCGGCCATCTCCGCCTCGAGAACGGCCACCCGCGATTCGTCGATGGAGACACCGCAGACCGCCAGCCAGTTCGCCAGCATCCGGTGACCGCCCTGCGTGAGAACACTCTCGGGATGGAACTGCACGCCGTGAATGGGCAGTTCGCGGTGCGCCATCGCCATCACGATGCCGGACTCGGTACGACCGGTCACGACCAGCTCGTCCGGGATCGTCTCCGGGAGGACCGTCAGCGAGTGATAGCGCGTCGCGGTGAACGGATCCGGTAGTCCGACGAGCACACCCGCGTCGTCGTGGAACACCAGCGACGTCTTGCCGTGGAGGAGTTCGGGCGCGCGGTCGACGGTGCCGCCGAACGCCGCGCCGATCGCCTGGTGGCCGAGGCACACGCCGAGGAGCGGTATGCCGGTCTCCCGTGCCACACCGACCATCGGGATCGTCGCGCCCGCGCGCTGCGGGGTGCCTGGTCCGGGGCTCAGGAGCACACCGTCGAAGCCTTCGATCGCGGCGGTCGGGTCATCGAGCTGCGGATCGTCGTTGCGCCACACCACGGCCTCGACGCCCAGCTGGCCCAGATACTGGACCAGGTTGTAGACAAAGCTGTCGTAATTGTCGATGACCAGGATGCGGCCGGAGGTGGTTCCGGCTCCCACGTGCGCAGACGGCTGATTCACCCCGTCAGGCTACCGCGGGCGCCCAGACACGGGTCACCTGGTTTTCCGGGCCGCCCGACGTCGGAATCGCGACATTGTCGGGTCAGCTACCTGGTGAGATACCGTAGACACAGAGCTCTTGCGAGAGCGACGGACCGCCGGGCCCCCGATGCGGGACATCTCCGGCCATCGTCGCGCCGACCGACAGCCCGACGCGCTGTTCAGCACTACAAAGGAAGTCATGCCGAAGTCAAAAGTCCGGAAGAAGACCGACTACACCATCAACCCGGCCAGCCGTACGCCGGTCAAGGTGAAGGCCGGACCGTCGAGCAACATCTACGTGTGGATCATGCTCGGACTGATGCTGCTCGGGCTCGCCTGGCTCATCGTGTTCTACCTCGTCGCGACACCGTCGGCGCTCGGCGCCGAGGGCAAGGCCCTGCACTGGATGTACAACCTCGGCCCGTGGAACTTCTTGATCGGATTCGCCCTGATGGTGGTGGGTCTGCTGATGACGATGCGGTGGCGCTGACCAGCGGTGCCGCACCCGACTCACATGTGTGTAATTCATCCACACTGTGGAAATCACATGTGTGTAACTCATCCCCACTGTGAGTAAGTCCTGTGGATAACTCTGCCGAACTGTCCACACTCGAATGGTCGACACCGCGGCCTGCCGCATTCACACTGGCCGCTGGCGGGCTGATTCTGCTGGTCGCGGCGATATTGACCGCTTCTGACCCGGTTGGTCTGGTGTTGATGGGGTTCGCCGCGCTGCTCCTGTTGGGTTTCGCCGGATATGCCCTGTGGATACGTCCACGCCTCGCCGTGACGACTGGTGATGATCCACAACCGGCGATCACGGTGCGCACCCTCGGTGGCACCCACACGTATCCGCGAGATCGGATCGACAGAATCCGTCTGATCGACTTCCGGCGGATCGGCCGACGGACCGGTCAACTGGAGTTCGACGTACTGCGCGACGACGCGCCGTCGACGGCACCCACCGAAGGCCTGCGCGAGGACACGCGCCTGGTGGTGTTCAGCAGATGGGATCTCGGCGCAGACCTCGGGGACGTCGCCGACGACCTCCGGCTGGCCGGCTTCGTCGTCGACGACCAGCGCAAGTAGTCGCGCTCCCGGCGTCGTCAGCCGACGAGGACGTGCGAGTTCGCGTACGCGACCCCGGCCCCGATACCGACGGCCAGCGCGACGACGAGCAACACCGCAACACTGATCCAGCCGACCCGACCGACGGAGGCGGCGGTACGGTGCTGCGGCGAGAGCACCCATTGCGGCAGGAAGATGATGCCCGCGGCGGCCGCTGCGCCGAAGACCAGGCCGCCGACATGAGCCAGCAGTGAGATTCCTGGAATGGTCACCGACAGGACCAGGTTGAGCGCGATGATCGAGATCACCGGGACCGGCGAGACCCGCGCCTTCAGCACGATGACCAGCACCGCGCCCATCAGACCGTAGATGGCGCCCGATGCCCCGGCGTTGACGGCAACCGATCCGAACACCATCACGGCCGCGCTGCCACCGAGCAGAGACGTGACGTAGACGGCCAGGTACCGCGGGATGCCGATCGCCACCTCGAGGTCACGCCCGAGGATGTACAGCGAGATCATGTTGAGCGCGATGTGGGTGACCGAGAAGTGCAGGAATCCGGCCGTGAGCAATCGCCAATAGTCGCCGTCGGCGACCCAGGGCTTCACCAGCGCCCAATCGACGAACAGCGGCGATCGGACCATGTCGACGCCCTTCGCCTGCATCACGCAGATCGCGAAGACGACGAGATTGACCGCGATCAGGCCGTACGTCGCGTACGGGCGGGCCGCCACCATGGGTTTCGTCACCATCGGGCGGATGCCGCGGTCGGCGAATGTCGGTCGCGTCACGGACTTCTGGACGCCGTCATTGCGCAGGCAGTCGACGCAGTGCTGGCCGACCGCCGCCGGGCGCAGACATTCCGGGCATGCGGGTCGTCCGCACCGGCTGCACGCCAGGCCGGTCGGGCGGTCGGGATGCCGGAAGCACACCGCCGGCGGGCCGGCGGCGTACTGAGGTCCGGGATGTTGCGGGCCGGTCAGTTGATTTCGATCTTCTGGATGACCACTTCGTCGAGCGGACGATCCGAGCGGTCGGTCGACGTGGTCGCGATGGCGTCGACAACCTGCTGCGAGGCGGGATCGACGACCTCACCGAAAATCGTGTGGCGGCGATTCAGGTGCGGGGTCGGTCCGACCGTGATGAAGAACTGCGAACCGTTGGTGCCCGGCCCGGCGTTGGCCATGGCCAGCAGGTACGGGCGGTCGAACTGCAGTTCCGGGTGGAATTCATCGGCGAACTGGTAGCCGGGGCCACCGCGGCCGGTGCCGGTCGGGTCGCCGCCCTGGACCATGAAGCCCTCGATGACGCGATGGAAGACCGAGCCGTCATAGAACGGGCCGCTGTCGCCGCCCGAGGCGTTCGGCTGGCTGTACTCCTTGGAGCCGTCTGCGAGGCCGGTGAAGTTGGCCACCGTCTTGGGTGCGTGGTTCGGGAAGAGTTCGACAACGATGTCGCCGCGATTGGTGTGAAGGGTCGCGGTCTGCTTCTGAGTAGTCACGTCTCCATCCAACCACTTGACGCCAAGTCTGCACTCTGCCGTCCGCGAACATGCCCCGGCGTACAGGCCGATAGGCGTCGGGCCCGAAGATGACGGACACGTCCGAGGTGACAGGCGGTGAGTCGGGCTGGCACGCTGGTGGACATGCCGAACAAGTACGTGTGGGCCGCAGTGTCGGTCGTGGCCTCCCTGCTCGCGACCGCGGTAGCGGTGGTCATCGTCCGACGCTCACGTCGCGAACCGGCACCGGTGTCCGCGACCGTCCCACGGGTCGAGGAACTCAACGCCACACCGGGGGATTCGGCCACGGCCGCGTCATGAATACCACTCAGGCCAGCCCACTGCGACGAACGACCCAGCGGTAGCGGCGCGGTCGCCGCGCCCACACCGGTAATTTGTAATGGTGACCTCCGACGACAGTTCGCGTCCGCCCGCCGATCCGGATCCCACGGACAGCGGGAAGGACGACGACGGCAGCGCCGCGACGCCGAACCCACAGGTCCCTGCTCCGTGGGAACGCCGCCCGACCGCACCGGTCACCGCGCCCGGACCGGTGCCTCCGGCCTCCGGGCCGTCGCGGCCGGTCGCGACGCCACCAATTGCGGGCCGTGGCGCTCCCCGCCCGCCTCAATCCGGACCGCCACCTGCGAGCAGACCTGGCCCGCCACCGCAGGGACGACGAGGCCCGAGTGGTCGAGGACTGGTTCCGCCCCCGCCCAGCGGCAGTGGTGGCCCGGGCAGTACTGGACCTGGGAGCGGTACTCCGCCCTGGAACCCCGGCCCCGGTGGACCACCTCGCAACGCTCCGCCTCCGCGTCGCGGTGGTCCCCCGCCTCCCGGTTACCGACCTCCTCCCGGACAACGTCCGCCCCCGCCCGGCCGCGGTGGTCCTCCCCTTGGTGGTCCTCCGCCTGGTGGTCTTCCGCCTCGTGGGTCCGCGCCGGACGGTCCCCCGCCTGGTGGTCAGCCGCCCGGCGCCGCGCCGACCCGTGCTACGTCACCACCTGACGCAACGGCATCCTCCGACGCGACGATGCGGGCGCCGGCCACGCCAACCGGCGACGACAAGACGACCGTCAACCGACCCGCGCCGTTCCTCGGACCTGCCGCCGACTTCAGTCCCGTCGACTCGACGCCGGACGTGAAGACCGAACAGAGCGAGACACCCCGCCCGCTCGCCTACTCCGCTTCCATCAACAAGCCCGTCGACGACGTTCCGGAGGAGCCCGTGCCGCCACGGACCCAGACCGCGCCACCGCAGCCCTCCCGGTCGACGGCATCGAATCGTCCGACCAACCGGACGGCCATCTGGGCCTTGGTGCTCTCGATCCTCGGGATCACCGCGCCGATCGGTCTCTATCTGGGGTACCGCTCGCGCGCGAGCATCGCGCGTAGTCGCGAACTCGGCGAACCCTTTGCGCGCGTTGCCATCTGGATCGGTTGGCTCTATATCGCCGTGTTCGTTCTGGCGTTGCTCGTGTACTTCTGGATTGCGGGGCAGGGGTCGTAGGACTCGGCACTCAGGTTCCGTCGTCATTCAATCAGGTGGCGTGAGATGCCATTTCCTGATGCGGCTCTCAGTGGGATCGCCAACTGCGATAACGTGGTTCGCGATCAATGGCGAGATCGTCGCCAGTACCGAACGAAAGGCTTGCCGTGATTCGTCGATTCCTGGTGGTCGTTCTTTGTGGACTTTCAGCTCTGGTCGTAGCGATGGGTTCATCAGCGACCGCATCCGCGAGGCCATACGAAGCCCCCCGGATCAGCCAGTACTCTCAAGACATCTGGTCGATTGGTAGCAACAGCGGGTGCCGAGGTGCCATTCACGTCGGCATGAAAGTCGATCCACAACAGCCAGGAATGGTCTTTCTCACCTACACCCCTCGAACCTTTGTGGGAGACGGTTCAACCTGGAAACGTAACCCAGTATGCAAGATTCGCACCGCTGTGATCGTCGACGGGCTCCGTAGAGCTCCTCGATGGGAGCGAACGGTCGATGCAGGCCCTCGTGGCGGTAGACAGACTCACCTCACTGTCAATGCTGGCTCGGGATTGCACGTGATAGTTGTTGGCGGCACGGGGACGAGTATGGGTACCGCGAACTACCTCATCGTTCCCTGAAATCAACTCTGAATATCCACGGTGCTAGTTAAGCGAATTGGCCGTTGACGTAGCGAGACTGCGTAGGGCGCTCCACGTGCTCCGGGAGAAGCCTTGCTGCGCATCCCTGTCGAGAGCCGTCCCTTCACCAAGGACCGGCTCGTACTCCAATCCGACCACGCCGGCCACCTTTCCCGAGACCACGTCAACCAGCATCTGAGTCAACGCCTGGTGGTTCAAAGTCGGTACCTGACAACAGATCACCACGATAGTGCGTGCCAGCACCCCCGCCTGATCCCACTCGGTGAAGATCTCACGTGCGCGGTTGAGAAGATCAGGTCGCGGACCCACGACCAGAACGGGTGTGACGTCGCGCAATTCAGGAGTCTCGAGCTCACTCAGAACCGTCAAAGGACGCGATCCGGCGTCGACGACAGGCACGGCGCCGAAACGCCACGTATGCAGTACGACATCGGTGACCGCGGCGTCGGGGGCGGGGAGTAATCCTGTACCCGACGCTGTTCGGAGCAACGCCTCGTCACCTGTTGCACGGAGCCGCTGGTGCAGGTCTCCGTCGTTCCCGGCAGCGTCGACCCACCAGGACGCGCCACCCAGTGACGTCGCGGCACGATATTCGGCCAGCAGAGCCGAAACAACAGACGCGCCCACACCGCCGGCAGTGCCGCAAACGACCACACTGCGTTCTGCGGTGTCCGGTGGACGGATAGGGCCGGACTGTCCCTGTGCATCCTCGCTCATCGTCACTCTCGAACTAGGTTGTATCGGGCGCACCAAATCGGGTAGTCCCCCGTTCGGTGCGGCCCACCCGTTCGTGGGCCGCAGCCAGTCTATTCGGAGCGGGTCGACCCGATCAGTGTGCTGGGGCGATTTCCTGTGGCCAGTCCACGTGCCCGCCCGGAACTGTGGATTCGATCTGACCACTGCGCTGCTTGGTCATGTCGCGCGCAGACTTCTCGCCCTGCTTCGCTCCGCCACCCATCAGCCCGTACGGCGCGAGCGCTTGTTCGACGCTCCAGTTCGCCTTCCAATTCCCGACCTCGACGTTGACGTCACCGCGGTGATTGACGACGTAGTTGACGGCTGGCAATCCCGACTTCTTCGCATCTGAGGCGGCGAGCTTGTACTCGAACTGGTTCGCACCGGGGTTCGGAAGCGGCTTGGCCTTAGGCGCCTGGGGCTTGCCCTGCTTCCACGGTTCCTTCGGGTGCGCGCCGGGATCTCCGGCGCCGAGGGCGTAAGCGAGTGCGCCTCCGGCGGTTCCGCCGATTGCTGCACCTAGCGCCGCACCGGCGGCGCCAGCACCGACTGCGCCGATCGCACCGCCTGCTGCGAGTCCAATGCCAGCGCCTGCGGCGGCACCCATGCCCAACAGCACTGGATACGCGGGTGTAGCCATAAATGGCAGGAAGGTAACCCCGTTGTAGACGGTGCCCGCGACCGCGCCGACCCCGGTCCCGATCACCGCACCGCCTACCGCACCCAACGCCGCAGCCGGAATGCCCAACGTGACCGCACCCGCGGTACCGCCAGTCATCACACCGATGATCGTCGACGCCGCCTGACGCGACGCCTCATCCTCAGGCACACCCACCGAAATCAAACCCTGGGCGATCTTGGCCTCACCATAAGCCGACCACTCATTGACTGACGTCACATCCCGCTGCGACATCCCCTTCGGAATATCGGTGACAAAGTTGCCGACACGAATCTTCTTCGGCGGCGGCGCAATCGGCCGCACCGGCTTCACCGCACGCGGCACCCGCAACGGCTGCGACGGCAACGGCGTATACGCATTCTCATAACTCGTACCCGAATCCGGCGCCACATACGACTGATACGGCGCCTCCTGCGGCGGACCCGGAATCGACCCCGGCCCCGGGGTATAGGCAGGCTCCACCTGCGGAGTCGGCGTCGTCCCACCCTGCTCCGGCGCCGGCGCATCCGGAGTCGTACCGCCCTGCTGCGGCGCCGTGTCACTCGGACTCGTCCCACCCTGCTCCGGAGCCGCCTGCGCCAAACCCGCACCCATCCCCGCAGCAATCGACGCAGCCAACGCCGCCGAGGTCACCGACAACAACAACGGCGAACGACGACCCTCCAGATCATGACGATGCCGCGACCGCCGCTCAGATGCGTGAGCCATGGTGGTGAGATTCCTTTCAAAGGCGGCTTCCATCGGAAAGCCTGTGGTCTGTTGGCGATTCATCGGAGGTACGTCATCCGATGGATTTGATCGAGGAGATCCAGGTCTTACCGCCGGCATCGACAGTCTGGATCCTCTGCCGGTAGACGATGGGAACCGCTCCCGGGTCCGGCGGTATCTCGGTGAGGACAACCGAATAGGTGTGGCTTCCATTTGCGGTGATCGCCAGGCAGTGTCGAGTGCCAGGCGGCCGCTGATCGATGTACTTCTGCATCACGTCGCGGGTGGCCACCGCATTCGGCGTTGCGACGGCACGCGCTTTGGAAGCGGATCGCTGCACGTAATACGCATAATTGAATGCCTTGATCACACCTGGCCCAGAGGTCTGGCCGCCTGCATCGCGACCTGAGGTCACACCATCCTCGACCGTCGACGCGCAATCCTCGGGTGTCGAAGAGGATGGTGCGGCCGAGGGCGGCGGGGGCGCGGCTTGCTCGGTGTCAGACACTTCGCCACCGGTGAGGGACTGACTGACAGCCACTGCGGCGGCGACCCCGACCACGACGATGGCCGCTGCGAGACCGATGATCGGGCCGCGGTGATCTTTCCAGAAATGCTTCGGACCGCCACTCCCCTTCGGAGTGACCGTTCGGACGCGCATCTGCTCGAACAGATCGTCATCGGACAATGCGGACCGGACCGTCGGGGCATCGTCGATTCCGGGTTCCGGCTGCGACTCTCGCGCCTCGGGTGGCGGCGGCTCTTGCTCCGCGATCGCTGCAGAAGAAGACGACGTTGCCACCGCTCCGGCGGTGACCAACCTGGCGTCGGCAAGCGCGTGGGCAAGTTCGGATGCCGGGGTGCCCGAGGTGGCAGGCCATGCGGGAACGTCCGCAAACCATTCGGACCTATCTCCGCTCACCAAAGCGCCCTTCCCCCTGCCAGACCGAGCGCAAGGCAACGTGAAAGGCAGCACCGTGAGCGGCGTAACCACCAGTGGTGGACAACTCCCCCTGCGTCGTCAACAGAACCCCCGAAACAGCACAACAACCCCGACAAAGCTTGGCGGCAACCTGGCCGGTGAATCGCTTGCATTCTCACCGGTGGTATGGCGCCGTCCGGATTCTGCCATGGCTGCCGCGGGTTCCCGACACAGAGCCCAGCAAATGTGATCAAGACAAGGCGAATTCATTCGCTCGGAGTACTGGCACCGCCGCCTGCTCAGCAAAGGCGCTGGCCGGGTATGCCTGCCTTTAAGTCAAGGAACGAGCGTGTAGATCGATGAGGCGAACGATTGGGGCACACCCTTACCGTTGTTCAGGGGAGCCGTGCCAACGGCTTGGTGAAACAGAACCGGAACCGGTACGCACGTCACGGGTCACACTTTGTCCACGGAGAGGCCCAAACGAGACGGGAATAGAGAACCACCGATACTGCACGGCACCGCTGATCACGGCGTAGTTCAGACGGAACCGACATTTCGGATCACGTTTCCACCCCGGGCCGCTTCCCGTGAAACCAAAGGAGGTCACGGTCAGCCGCACTACACCGCGCGTCCCCTTTGGGGCAACAGTTCCCAGATTGAGTGCACCACGGCAGAAGTCATGATCGCCCCACGTTCCGATGTTTTCGCTGTATTGAACAATCCGCGGCAACTGCGGCTCAGCGGCCGCACCCCCAACAAACTCAAAGCCGCCACGACTGCAAGTCGGCAAGCGCCGCGATCAGTGCGGACTTGTTCTGGAGTAGTACGTGACAGGGCACGTGGTGCTCGCGGCGTCGGCAAGCCTCCTCAGGGAACACGCCCCGTAGCCGTCGGCGGGATAATCGAGGTCGCGGCGCGCAGTAACTCGCCGCGCCGTTCGGCGTTGTTCCGCGTGGGCACCCGCGCCGGGTTCCCGAAACCGCGATCGTGAGCCGTATTCGGGTCTTCGGCCGTCGCCCGAAAGGCTATTCGCCGGGGCGCCTGACCCCACAGATCGGTCCCTGTGGACGTTGCGTGTGGGAGCGGAACCGACCGGCCCGGCGCAGCGCTACAGTGCGACAGTGGGAACATCGTGGCCGCGCCCGAGCGTGCGCATCTCGGCGCTCATCCGGCTGGTGGCGGAGCACATGCTCGCCGCAGCCGACACCGCTGCGGAAGAGGTGACGGCGGCGGCACACGAGTCGGCGGATTACCGCGCCGTGCTCGACGATCCGCAGCTCGTCGACGCGGACCGCCGGATGAACAGGACCAACATGCTGCACTGGTTGTCCGCGAACATCCAGGATCCGGGCATGCGGGTTCCGCCGAGCATGGATCCGGAGATCCTGCAGTTCGCGCGGGATGTGGTGCGCCGTGGGCTGGATCTGCACGACCTAGGTTCCTGGCGCGGCGCTCAGCACGGCGCGTGGTCGATGTGGGTCGACGGCTGCTTCGCCGCCACCACCGACCTCGACGAACTCCGGGAACTGACAAAGGTGTCCGAGCGCTCGATGGCGACGTTCATCGACGATTCGATCGCCGCGCTCGACGAGTTCGTGGAGCGGGAGCGCGCCGATCTCGCCAAGGGGGCGAACGCCGAACGGCACGCCACGGTCCAGCTGCTGATCGAAGGCGCGCCGATCGGTCGCGCGCGGGCGGAATCGCGTCTCGGCTACGCCCTGACGGGGGGCCACGTGGCCGCGATCATCTGGAGCGATTCGGCGGACGGGGCAGCGGGCCTCGACACCGCCGCGGAGGCGGTGATGCGGATGTGCGGCGCCGGGCGCCGGCTCACGCTCAACGCGAGCACCACCGCCCTGTGGGTGTGGGTCCCGGCGCACGTGGTCCCACCGGCCGAGGTCGCCGAACAGATCGTCGCGGAAACTCCGGGAATCCACCTCGCCTTCGGGCGGCCGGGCCAGGACCTCGAGGGTTTCCGCCGTACCCACCTCGACGCGGCGGCGGCGCAGCGCATGCTGTCCCGACTGGGCTCGAACCGGACCGTCGTGCGCTATGAGGACGTCGCGCTGGTCTCGGTGCTCACTGCCGACATGGCCCAGGCCGATCAGTTCGTCGCCGACACCCTGGGCGACCTGGCCACCGCCGATCCCGCGCTGCGCGAGACGGTGCTCACGTACGTCCAGGAGCGGTTCAACGGCTCGGCCGCCGCGGAACGGATGTTCACCCACAGGAACACCGTCGAGCGGAGGCTGGCGCGCGCCGATCAGCTCCTGCCCGTGCCGCTTGCCGAGAACGCTGCGAGCGTCGTCGCCGCGCTCATGCTGGTGCAACTGCGCGACTGACGCCGCGGTGTCCCCGACCGGGGCCATCGTGGTTCCTGCTCACCCCACGCCGACGACCTTCGCCTGGGCCGCGAAGTTGAGGTCTCCGAGGCCGGCATCGACGGCGGCATTGAGGTTCTCGACGGCGGCGGTGAACACACGCGCGCCCTGAGGCCTGGCATCGGCCAGCGCGCGTGCGATGCGGCACCCATCAGTCCGCAGCCGAGGACCGTGACGTCATGAGCGGTGTTCTTCTCCGCGGGTGTGTCTCCCTCGTGTTCGGTTCGGGTCGTGGTAGCCGGCCTACATCGGCAGGTCGGGCGAGTCGACGCCGACCACCCGGTCGCCGCAGAACACCCGGATCGACTCGGCCGGACCGTGTCCGCCGATCCCGGCCGGCCCCCAGAAGCTCTGCGCGGAGGCGTCGCCGAGGTCGGCGACCTTCGCGCCGTTGACGCGGACCTCGCCGGACTTGACCCGGGCGCCGACCGCGATCGCGCGGTCGGTGTCGGTGCCGAAGACGTACGCGTCGAGGCCCGACGGGTGCGCGTTCGCGGCTCGCAGCGCCTCCTCCTCGGAGGCCACGCCGTGCAGCGAGACGACCGGCCCGAACAGCTCCGCCGTCGTGCGGTCGGGGTCGGAACCGGTGGCGACCGTGGGGGACAGGAAGAACCCTGCCAGGGCGGGCAGCTCGCCCGGCTGGTCGACCTCGGCTCCGAGCGCGCGAAGGCCGTCGATGCGCTGCTGCAGCATGCGGTAGTGCGGCTCGTTGGAGATCGGGCCAACGTCTGTGGCCTCGTCCAGCGAGTGCCCGATCCGCAGTTTCGCGATGCGCTCTCCCAGCGCCTCACGGAGCGGCTGCACCAGGTGCTGCGGCGCGAGTACCTTGCCCGGGCCCTCGCACCATTGTCCGTTGAGGTTCGTCATGCCCGTGAGGATCCCGTCGGCGGTCACGTCGAGGTCGGCGTCGTCGAGCACGATCACCGGGTTGTTCCCGCCCAGCTCCAGCTGCAGGACCTTGAAGTCCTCCGCTGCGGCGCGGGCGATCGCCCGTCCCGCGCCCGGGCCGCCCGTGAAGGACACGACCTGGATCCGATGGTCACCCGTCAGTGCGGCACCGATGTCACCGGTGCCGTGGACCAGTTGGAGGGCACCGTCGGGCAGGCCGGCATCGACGAGGCACTCGGCGATCACCTGCGCGCTCGCGGGCGCGTGCTCGGAAGGCTTGAGGAGAACGGGGCAGCCGGCGGCGACGGCGCTCGCGACCTTGGCCGCCGGGATGAAACTGGGGCCGTTCCACGGGGTGAGGATCGCCGCGGGGCCCCACGGGATCCGGTGCAGCCGTACGTCGCGGCCGCCCGCGGAGAGCGCACTGACGCGGGCGATGTTCCGCGCCTCGGCGGCCGCACCGCGTAGGCGGTGCGGAAGGAACGCCGCGATCTTGCGGGTGGCGCCGATCGCCGTGCCGCTTGTGAGCGCGTCGACCCGCGCGATCTCCTCAAGCCGCTGCTCGACGTTCGCCGCGGCCCGCTCCAGGGCCTCGACGCGTTCGATCCGGAAGTCGTCGGCGGTGAAGTCCGTCGCGTCGTAGACGCGCTGCGCGAGGTCCAGCGCGCGGTCCAGATCGGCCTGGGTGGTGGTCACCGTGCGGTGGACGGGGGCGCCGGTGTTCGGGTCGACGTTCCAGGTGTCGAGCGTCTCGCACTCTATCCACTCCCCGGCGATGTAGCTGCGGGGTTGGGCGAGGGTGGTTGTGGTTTCGGTGGTCATAGGGTCACCTCGGTCTCGGAGCGGGTGGGCATGGCGACGACGATCCGCGTGACATCGCCCGATTTCATGGCCTCGAAGCCCTCGTTGATCGCCTCGAATCCGATGACATCCGTGACCATCTCGTCGAGCAGCAGTCGGCCTTGCTGGTACAGGCGGGCGAACTGCCCGATGTCCTCGCGTGCCTGGCCGGAGCCCATGTACGAGCCGATCAGGCGCTTCTCGCTGAAGAAGAAGTCGGAGGCGGGGACGGGTACGTCGGTGCCGTCGGGCGCGATGCCGACCAGGCACGCGGTGCCGGTGGTACGCACGATCGCGAGTGCCGTCGCGGCGGTGCGCGCCGAGCCGACCGCCTCGAAGGCGTAGTCCACGCCGTCGCCGAGCAGTTCGGTGATCTCGGCTCGCACGTCGCCCGCACCGTTCACGGTGTGCGTGGCGCCGTATTGGTGCGCGGCCTTCAGCCGGGCGTCGTCGAGGTCGATTCCCACGATGGCGGACGCGCCGGCCAGCCGCGCGCCCTGGATGATGGCCGAACCGACTCCGCCGCAGCCGATCACCGCGACGGTGGAACCCGGGCGCACCTGCGCCCCGCGGAACACAGCGCCGACGCCGGTCACGATGCAGCAGGAGAGCAGGCAACCGACGCGGGTCGGTATGTCGTCGGGCAGCTTCACCGCGGCGTTCGCGCGGAGCAGGATGTGCTCGGAGAACGCGCCGACGCCGCCGAGGCGGGCGACGGGCGTCCCGTCGGGCAGCGAGTACGCGGGCCGAGGGCGGCTCCGGATCTCCGCCTGCCGCTGGCACTGGGTGGAGCGGCCGGCGTTGCAGTTCGCGCACTGCCCGCACGACGGGGTCAGCGCGCCGGTCATGCGGTCGCCGGGCTTGAGGTCGGTGACGGCGGAGCCGACCGACTCGACAACGCCCGCCACCTCGTGCCCGACGACGACCGGCATCTCGGATTCGACGGTGCCGGTCATGTAGTGCAGGTCGCTGTGGCACAGCCCCACGTGGGTGACGGCGACCCGCACCTCGTGCGGCTCGGGATCGTCCACGTGGATGTCGGTCAGGTGCAGGGGCCGGCCCACCTCAGTGAGCACGGCGGCGCGGGTGGTGATCATCGGTTCGCTCCGTTCGCGGTGGCGGGTGTGCGTGCATCCCAGAAGCTCTGGACGCCGGCGGTGAGCGCGCCGCTGTTCCAGGAGTCGTCGGCGGCCGCGTCCTCACGCTCGAAGGCGCGCTCGATCTCCTCGATCGACGGCCGCAGCAGCTCCAGGTGCAGAGCGGTGTTGTTGACGCCCTCGGGGGTCCACGCGTGCACGGTGTCGATGGCGCGGTCCAGCAGCGCCTCCGGCTCGACGATCTCGTCGAGCAGGCCGATCTTCAGCCCCTCGTCGGCGTCGACGCGCTCGGAGCCCAGGACCATGCGCATCGCGTGGCCGCGGACGATGCGCGGTAGCAGGATGCTGGACGCATTGGAGATGGTCAGGCCGCGTCCGTTCTCGGGCTGGTAGTACTCCGTCCGCAGCGTGCCCAGCCGGGCGTCGCAGCACAGCGTGATCTCCGACGCGCCGCCCACGGCGATGCCGTTGATCGCCGCGATCACGGGGACCCGGGTCTCGATCACGGCGCGGGTCACGTCGTGGAAGCTCTCGAAGCTCTCCCGCATCTCCTCGAAGGACGTGGGTGCGGCGGCGAGGTCCTCGCCGGCGCTGAACGCGCGTCCGGTCCCGGTGAGCACGACACCCCTGGCCTTGTCGCCGGTGCCGTACTCGCGGATCAGCGCGGACAGGCGCCTGCGCATCGGTGCGGTGAGAGCGTTGAGCTTCTCGGGCCGGCGCAGCGTGATGACGGCGACCTCCCGGGTCACCTCGACGAGCACGTGCTCGGTCGCCTGGTCGGTGTCGTTCACCTTGTTCTCCTTGGTCGACGGTGCCGGCGCGCGCAAGTCGTGGACGGTGCCGGGGGCCTGCGCGGCGCGGGCCTTGAGTGCGGGTTTGGACACCCGCTCGGACGGGGTGCGCGGGAAGTCCGCGACGAATTCGACGTAGCGCGGAACCTTGAAGCGGGCGAGGCCTTCGGCAACGCGGGCGACGATCGCCTCGGCCGTCGAACGGTCGGCGGCGACGCCCGCCGCGAGCTGCACGAAGGCCTTGACCTCCTCGCCGAGCACGTCGTCGGGTTCGGCGACCACGGCGGTCGCGACGACGGCGCCGTCGCGTTCGAGCGCGGCTTCCACCTCCGCGGCGGCGACGTTCTCCCCGCCGCGCCGCACCATGTCTTTGAGGCGGCCGACGAGGCGGATCCCTCCGTGCTCGTCCTTGACGCCGACGTCACCGGTGTGCAGGCGACCGTCGCGCAGGACCCTCTCGGTCTCCTCGGGGCGGTTCCAGTAGCCGAGCATCATCGGCGTTCCGGCCACGGTCAGCTCGCCCGGTGTCCCGGCCGGGACCTCGGCACCGTCGGCGTCGACGATCCGGGCCTGCTTGGTGGGTACGGGATGCCCGAGGGTTCCGCTGCCGACGGCGGCGACGTCGTCGAACGGGCTGAACAGGTCGATCCCGCTCTCCGTCATCCCGTAGACCTCGCGCCAGGGTGCGCCCCAGCGCTCCTCCAGCGCGGCATGCAGCGCCGTGGGGATGGCAGAGCAGAAGACGCCACGTAGGCGATTCGCGCGATCGTCGGGGCCGGGCGGCTGCTTGAACAGCAGCGTGGGCATCGAGCCGAGCACGTAGCAGAAGGTCGCGCCGTGGCGGCGCACGTCGCGCATGAAGCCGGACGCCGAGAACTTCGGCAGTACTACCAGCGGAGCGCCGGTCGTCAACGCCAGCACGGTGTTCCACTGCGGGTCCATGTACGAGAAGGGCTGGGCCGTCAGCAGCACGTCGTCGGGACCGAGGCCGGCCGCTCCGGCGCAGGTCCAGCCGATCCGGGTCCAGTAATCGTGCGTGAGCATGCACGCCTTCGGGAAACCGGTGGTCCCCGACGTGTACTGCAGGTTCGCGAGGGTGTCCAGGCGGATGTCCACGTCCGGGGCGGTGGACGAGTGCTCGGTGCCGCTGGTCTCCGCGATGTCGACGACACCGACGCCGGCCACCGCGTCATCGCTCGCGATCACCTCGCGTACCAGCGGCAGATGGTCCGCATCGGTCACGATCACGTGGGTGCCCGAGTCCTCCAGCACGAACTGTAGGTCGGCCGCGCGGTAGGCGGAGTTGACGGGCACGGCGACCGCGCCGGTCTTGAGCACAGCGAACCAGGTGAGCGGCCAGCCCGCTACGTTGGGCAGCATGATCGCGACCCGGTTGCCCGGCGCGATGCCGTGCTCCGCGATCAGCAGGTGCGCGAGCCGCGACGACGCCGCATCGGCCTGCTCGTACGTCCACGACTCGTCGCCGAACCGCAGCAGCTCCGCACCCGGCGTGCGGGCGACACCGTCGGCCAGCAGACCCGTGACGGTGCCGATCCACGGGGCGTCGCCGAGCTCGCCCGGGTCGACGGCGACCCGCCGCACAGTCTTTTCGGTCTGGGATGCAGTGGTCACTGCCAAGCCTCCTGTCGGCTCCTCGATTCGTCGACGATCCAGCTCATCGCCGGGTCGTCGCTGTCCATCCACTCGGGGTGCCACTGCACCCCGAGGATCGGCGCGCCGGGCGCCTCCACCGCTTCGACGACCCCGTCGGACGTGCGGCCCGTGACGATCAGGCCGGTGCCGCACCGGTCGACGGCCTGGTGGTGCCACGAGTTCGTCATCATGCTGGGGCCGAAGACCCGCGCCGCCGTCGACCCGGGTTCGAACCGCACCACGTGAACGGCGTCGCCGTCGGTGGGCGCGGACTGCGGCGACAGGTGCGGGATCGGCCCTGCGGGAAGGTCGGCGATCAGCGTGCCCCCGAGCGCGGTGTTGAGCACCTGCAGGCCGCGGCACACTCCCAGCACCGGGATCCCGCGGTCGACGACCGCATGGGTGAGTGCGAACTCGTAGTCGTCGCGTTCCGGATCGTGTGCGTTCGTGTCGGTCCTCGGGTCGATGTCACGCACCACCGCGGTGTCGCCTCCCCAGCGGGCGGGGTGGACGTCCTGTCCTCCGGTGATGACCACGCCGGACAGCCATTCGCAGGCGTCGTCCGGGGCGGCGTCGTAGGGCAGGTGCACCGGCAGACCGCCGGCCTGCGCGATGCGGTTCGCGAACGCGGACATGAACGAGTCCATGCACGCCTTGCCGTAGCGCGGGTCGGAGCCGGCGATCAGGCTCAGTTCGAAACGGCGGCCGGTGATCCCGATGAGCGGCGGGCGGTTCATGAGAACTCGAAGTAGCGTCGGGACTCCCACTCGGAGAGCTCGGCGTACGGATCACCCCCGGTGGTGTGGAACTGCATCCACTCCCACCGGCGCGAGGCGGTCCAGAAGTCAACGAACTCGTCGCCCAGGTATTCGCGGAGGATGGGATCGCCGTCGAGCGCGTCGATCGCCTTGGTCATCGAGTCGGGGATCCGCGCGACGCCGCAGTCATCGGGCAGGCACCACGCCATGTCGTCGACCTGCGGCGGGGGCGCCATCCCCTTCTCGATCCCCGCGACGATCCCGGCGAGCAGGCCCGCGAGCGCATAGTAGGGGTTGACGTCCGAGCCGGGAACGCGGTACTCGAGACGGGAGTACTTCGGATGGCCGGTGATCGCCCGCAGCGCCGCGGTCTTGTTGTTCACACCCCAACTGATCGTCGTGGGCGGCCCCGATACGTCGACGAGACGGCGGTACGAGGTGATCTGCGGCAGCGCCAGCAGCGTGTTCCCGGCCATGGTCGCCATCAGGCCGCCGACGGCCTGCAACATCGTCTCCGACGGCCCGTCGGGCGCATAGAACTGGTTGACGCCGTCCCGCTGCAGCGAGACGTTCAGGTGCGCTCCCTGCCCGAAGCCCCCCGTCGGCTTGGCCATGAACGTCACCGACCGGCCGTGCTCGCAGGCGATCTCGCGCATGACCTGCTTCGTGCGCACCCAGGAATCGGCGAGCGTGAGCGGCTCGGAGGGAGCGATGTTCAGCTCGGTCTGGCCCGGCGCGGCCTCGTCGGTCCACGCCTCCCAGACGATGCCGAGCTCGCCGAGCCGGTCTGTGACCGCCTCCATGTACTCGATCCAGTCCGCGGACCGGGCCAGGTTGTAGGTGGCACCCGTCTCGCCGCCGAGGGCGGTGAGGTCGCGATAGCCGCGGGCTCTGGCCTCCTGGATGGACTCCTCGAACAGGGTGGTCTCGATCTCCACCGCGACGGTCGCCCTGTAGCCCAGCGATTCGAGCCGGTCTATGAGGCGGCGCACCATGTTCCGGGGACAGATCGGCACGGGGTTCCCGTCCTTCATCCAGAAGTCGCCGATCACCGACTGCACGCCGGGCTTCCACTCGACGAGCGTGTTCATGTCCGGGAGGAGGGAGATGTCGTAGAGGTTGCCGCGCCACTCGGGATAGGCGTCGCCGAACACGATGTCGGTGCCCATGTCGATGGCGAACAGCACGTCGGCGAACGCGAAGCCGGATTCCCTGCCGGCGGCGAACTTCGCGGCGGTGACGTTCTTCCCCATGAAGCTGCCGTCGTGGTTCGTTGCCTCCACGCGGTAGGCCTTGGCCGGGCCGGGTGCACCGGCTCCGGATCGGCTGGGATCAGACATCGTAACGGGCCTTCCAGGAGGCAGCGGTCATGACCGACAGCTGCGCGAGAGAGCCCTGGACCCGCAGGCCGCGCTCCAGGGCGGTGAACAGGAAATCGGTGCCGGTGAAGAATCCGGCCAATGCGTCTGCGCTGCCGACGATGCGGTAGGCGATGTCCCCGACGCCGAATCTCGCCTCCTGCGAGCCCTCGATTCCGCGGGCGACCACGGTCAACACGTCGGGCATGCCGGGGATGGTGCGGGTCTGTTCCCAGAAGCGGGCACCCGCCTCCCGCCAATCGGGCAGGGGGACCTGTAGGGCGCCGAGCACCGCGTCGGCGAGGTCCGCGTCGCCCTCTGTATCGACCCGCGCGCACCGGCTGTCGAGGTCGACGACCACGGCGGCGTCGACCGGGGCGAAAACGCCTCCGGTCACGGCGACCATTCCGTCGGCGAAGGTGACAGTGGCGGCCTGCGGGGTCGAGTGGGAGCGGATCGCGACGGATCCGGAACCGCGCCCGAGCACGTCGGCCACGTGGCCGGTCCGGCTCGCGTCCCGCAGGATCCGGCCGAGGAGGCGGACGATCGGCGTCGCGTCATCGTCGATCTCGATCCGGATGGCGTTCGCAACTCCGGCTGGGGGGATGGTGGTGGTTTCCATGGCGTGTCCTACTTTCTGGAAGGTGGTGGTCCGCTCTGCGCGGCCGGAGTCATTCGAGGGTCGCGTACACGTCCGGCCGGTTCCGGCGCAGCGCGGCGGCCCACACGAGGCCCGAGAGGAAGGCCGCGGCCAGGACAGCGAGGAAGACGTCGGCCAGTCCGCGCGAGCCGATGAGCAGGTCGAAGTTGCCGACGACGAGAACGAGGATCGTGCCGAGCGCTACGAGCGCGAGGACGGGCGCGACGGTGCCACGCCACACGCCGGCCGTGCGGACCCGGAGGAAGTGCACGACGATCGCGGCGGAGGTGAGCACCAGGAGGGCGATCAGACCGAGCGTTCCGGCGCCGCCGAACCAGGCGTAGACCTCGGTGACGGGATCCAACCCGCCGATCGCCGTCACCGCTACCAGCACGCTGATGACCGCCGAGGTGAGCAGCGAGCCGACGTGCGGCGACCGGTGCGCGGGGTGCACCTCGCCGAGGCGCCGGGGCAGGGCGTCCTGCCTGCCGAGGGCGAACAGGTACCGCGAGACCACGTTGTGCGCGGTCAGGATGCACGCGAAGAAGCTGGTCACCAGAAGCACCTGCACACCGTCGTGCGCGACCTGCGAGACGTACCGCGTCGCGAGCCCGGGCGCGAGCCCCTCGGGGTCCTGCGCGGCGAGCTCGGCGGCGCGGGAGACACCGAGTCCGTTGATCATCGCCCAGGAGGAGAAGGCGTAGATCACGGCGATGAGGATCACCGCGATGTAGGTGGCGCGCGGGACGGTGCGGTCGGGGTCCTTCGCCTCGGACCGGAACACTGCGGTCGCCTCGAAGCCGACGAATCCGAAGACCGCGAACATGATCCCGGTTCCGGTGGCGGCGCTGGAGAACGCGCCCCAGGACAGCGGCTCGGCCGAGAGACCGTCGGCGCCACCGCCCAGCACGATCGCGAGGTCGACCAGCGCGACGATGCCGATCTCCGCGATCAGCAGCACACCGAGCACGCGGGCGCTCACCTCGACGTTGCGGTACCCGAGGTAGCCGATCGCCGCGAGCCCGGCCGCGGAGAGGATCCACCACGGCACCGAAACGCCGGTGAACGTGGTGATCACGTTGCGGGCGGCGGCACCGAGGTAACCCGTCACGGAGACGATCAGGACGGCATAGGTGACCAGGGCAAGCGCCGCCGCACCGAGGCCGACGGTGGTGCCCAGGCCTCGCTGCACGTACGAGTAGAAGGCGCCGGCGTTGCGGACCTCGGGCGTCATCGCGGAGTAACCGACGGTGAACAGCACCAGCACGATCCCGACGATCATGAAATCGACGGGGGTGCCGATGCCGTTCCCGGTACCGAGCATGAGAGGGATCAGCCCGGCGAAGACCGTGAGCGGTGCGGCGAACGCCACCACCATGAAGACGATCTGCGGGACGCCGAGGGTGCGGTTGAGGCCGGTGCCGGTCTCCGGTGCCTGAACTTCGCGCTGCTGCGTCATTAGAGCACGCCCCCGCCGACCCGGGCGCCCGCGACGGTGAGAACCTCCGAGGCGGCGCGCTCCGCGGCGCTGACGGCACCGTCGATGTAGCCCTGGTTCAGGATCGCCGTCTCCGTGCCGGCCCAATGAATCCGGCCCACCGGCCGGCGGTCGGCATCGGTGTACTGGGTCAGCGAACCGGGCGCGCGGGAACCGACGCAGCCGCTGATCCACTGCTCGTGCGTCCAGTCCTTCTCCAGGTACGCCGCCGGATTCGCGGCCTCAGGCCCGAACAGGGTGGTCAGATCGGCGAGGAAGGCGTCGTGGCGCGCCGCGGGATCGTCGAGGATCGCGTCGGACCAGTGCTGGCCGCAGCCCGCGCCGGCGGTGCCGTGGAAGGTCAGCAGGATGCCGACGCTCGCGTCGGGCGGTGAGTTGTCGACGACGTAGTTCGCGACCGGGAGGTCGGTGATGGCCTGACCGTTCAGCCCCTGCTCGCGCCAGAACGGGCGGTCGTAGACCGCGAACAGCTTGTTCTCGGAGCCAGTGCTCCACCGTCGCTGCAGCATGCTGCGCCGGGTCGGGAGGTCGGGCGTGAACCGGATGCGGGTCGCGTCAGCCGGCGACATCGCGACGATGACGCGGTCGGCCCGGACGTCGGCGCGGGCGGATCGGACGAGCACGTCGTCGGCGTCCTGGTGGACATCGGACACCGGGGAGTCGAGCACCACTGCCGGCCCGAGGTCGGCCGCCATGCGGTCGGTGATCGCCGCCGTGCCGCCCACCACCCGCGACTCCTGCGCACCGTCGGTGATGTTGACGGCGTGATCTATACCGCCGCCACCCTTGATCCGCGCGAGCTGGACCAGCAGCGAGGTGCTGTGCAGGTCCTCCGCGTTGGTCACGGTGAAGGCCATCGTGAACATCTCCCTGGCCTCCGCGGTGAACGAGCGCGCGTCCAGCCACCGGCCGAACGTCGTCGCGTCCCATTCCTGCGCCCGGCGCGCTGTCCACGGGGCCTCGAGGGGAACCGATTTCGCCATCCGCTCGAGCCGGAGCTGCAGCTGGGCGAAGTCGGCGATGGCCAGGGGGCTCATCGGCGGGATCGTTCCGTCGTAATGCCTGGACCTGCCGCGCCGGTGGTAGATCGACTTGCCGTCGATGAACGTCTTGAACGTCGTGAGGCCCAACTCGTCGATCAGTGCGAGGACGCGGTCCTGGCCGGGGCCGACCCACTGGCCGCCGCCCTCGGTGATGACGTCGCCGGTCACCTGCAGGTTCATCGTGCGGCCGCCGACGCGGTCGCCGGCCTCGATCACGGCCACGGAACGTCCGGCCTGGGTGAGCCGCCGCGCCGCCGTCAACCCGGAGATCCCGGCGCCGATCACCACGACGTCCACGGTGCGCTGCTCGGTCATGCCGCCACCTTCTCGATGTGGGAGACGACGTGGTCCGCGATGCGCAGGGCGAGCGCGTCGGGAAGGTGATGCCCCATACCCGGGATCACGATGTGGCGGGCGTGGGGGATCGCGGCGACGGTCGCATCGCCGCCCGACGGTGCGACGATGAGATCGCGGTCGCCGTTGATCACCAGGGTGGGCGCGGTGATCCGTGCCAGCTCGGCGGTGCGGTCGCCCGACGCCGCGATCGCCTGGATCTGCCGGGCGGTGCCGGCGACACCGTCGCCCGCGGTGCGGTTCCAGGTGGTGACGGCATGCGCCGCCTCCTCGACCTCGTCGATCGGGTACGCCGTGCCGGCGAGATGGGCCGTCATCCGCAGGTGCGCCCGGACGGCGCGCACCCGGTCCCGCGGGGGGGGGCTCGCGATGAGCGCCATGGTCGACGCCGCGGGCTGGCCCACCTTCGGATTCCCGGTGGTGGAGTACAGCGACGTCAGCGACGCGGTCAGTTCGGGGTACCGCGCGGCGACGGTCTGCGCGATCATGCCGCCCATCGACCGCCCCACGACGTGCGTGGGGCCGAGCCCAAGATGCTCGATCAGCTGGGCCGCGTCGTCGGCCATGTCCCCTAGCGTGTAGGCGTCGCGTCGGGCCTTGCCGAGTAACTGCTGCAGCGTGTTCGGCGGCGGCGTCGTCGCGTACGTCGACCGCCCGCAGTCCCGGTTGTCCATGCGGATCACCAGGAATCCTGTGGCGGTCAACGCCGACACGAATCGGGCCGACCAGGTCGTGAGGTCCTCGGCGAGCCCGGCGACAATCAGTACGGGCGGTGCGCCGTAGTGGCCGTCCATCCGGTAGCAGATGCGGGTGCCACCCGGGAGTGGGGCGAACCTGTCCTCGGTGTGGTCAGGCACGGACGGCCTCCTTCTCCGTCGACGGTGCTGCGTCGTCCGCCGTGGAGCCGAACACCAGGGCGTCGTCGAGCAGCGGGCCGCGGAGGATCTTGGCGTCCTGCTGGTACGACATGGACATCTGGAACAGGCCCGTGCCCTGCTTGGGGATGATGTCGCGAGCGCGCTGGGCGTAGCCGGAGCTCAAGTCCACGATCGGCCGGCGTTCCATGCCGGGGTCGGCTTCGACACGGACGCTGTCGTACCCGAAAACGTCCATGTACTTGACCAAGTCACAGAAGTAGCGGGCGAGGATCCCGACCTTGAGCGTCCATGCGGACGTGGTGTAACCGATCGAGATGGCCAGGTTGGGGATGCCCGAGAGCAGTGCGCCGCGGTACGCGACCGTGTCCGGAAGGTGGATCGGGGTGCCGTCGACCTCGAGGTCGATACCGCCGAGCATGCGCATGTTCAGGCCGGTCGCGGTGACGATGAGGTCGGCGTCGAGGTGTTCGCCCGATTCGAGCGCGATCCCGGACGCGGTGAACCGGTCGATCTTGTCGGTGATGATGGAGGCGGCGCCGTTGCGCAAGGCCTCGAAGAAGTCGCCGTCGGGGCATAGGCACAGGCGCTGATCCCACGGGTTGTATGGCGGGTTGAAGTGGGTGTCCACGTCGTAGCCCTGCGGCAGGGACTTGGCGTTGACGCGCCGGATGATCTTGCGCGTGAGCTTCGGGAACGCGCGCATGAACTTGACCTGGCCGAGGTCGGTCCAGATGTTGGTGAACCGGGTCATCGCGTAGCCGCGCTTCTCGCCGAACACTCGGCTGAGCAGCTGGGCGAAGCTGTCGACCTTGGGCCACGGCACGACGTAGGTCGGCGTGCGCTGCAGCATGGTGACGTGACCGGCGGCGCGCGCGTGGTTCAGCATCGACGGGATCAGCGTGACCGCAGTGGCACCGCTGCCGACGACCACGACCTTCTTGCCGGCGTAGTCATAGTCCTCGGGCCAGTGCTGGGGGTGGACGATATCGCCCCGGAAGTCCTCACGGCCCTCGAAGTGCGGGGTGTATCCCTCGTCGTAGCGGTAGTAGCCGGTGCCGGCGAAAATCCAGTTCGTCGTGATGCGCCGGTCGCCGTCGGGGGTGTGGACGTCGAGGGACCAGCGGGCGTTCTCGCTCGACCACGAGGCGTGCTGCACGCTGTGCTCGAACCGGACGAGCCGGTTGAGATCGAACTCGTCGAGCGTCTCCTGCAAGTAGTTGACGATCTTCGGGGCCTCCGCGATGGCGTCCGGGTCGGTCCACGGCTTGAACTCGTAGCCGAAGGTGTGCAGGCCGTTGTCCGAGCGGATGCCGGGGTACTTGAACAGGTCCCACGTGCCGCCGATCTTCGCGCGCCCCTCGAGGATCACCACCCGCTTGCCGGGGAACGCCTCGGTGATGTACTTCGCGGCGCCGATGCCGGAGATGCCGGCACCGATGATGGCGATGTCGAATTCTTCGGCCTGCGGGAGTGTCTTCATCGTGGGCCCTTTCGGTGGTGACGTTGTGTCGGTGGTCACGTGATGTGCCTACGACGGTGCCGGTTCAGCCGTCGTGTGAGCCACAACACATTGCTCCCAGTTCTCCGAAGGGGCAGTGCAGTGTGCACACGGCGGTCGGTTCCGGCCACCGGTGATCACATCATCTGGTGCAAGGTGTTGCGCCGGTCGGCTCAGGATGTTGCACCTCGCTGTAGCGCGCGGAGGGCTCGCCGCGACAACGTGAGAAGCGTCACGAGACACGGATCACATCTCACGGAGGAACGAACCATGCGCGACTTGCTCTTCGCCGCAGCGGACATCTGGATGATCGCCATCGGATTCATCTGCGGCGTGAAGCTCATCAGGAATTACTCGAACTGGCTGATCGGCCTTGAGTGGATCATCATGGCCACGTCGGGCACGAACTTCCTGATCTACGGCGTGACGAAGGCCGGCACCGATTCGCCGATGTACCACTTCGCGTACTTCCTCGACGCCTTCTCCCGGTCGATCGGTTTCACCGTGATCCTGGTGCTCGGCCTGCTCATGGTGACGCACCGGTACAAGCCGACGAAGGCCGTCGAGGTGGGCGCCTTCGCCCTCGCCGCGGTGCTCGGCTACTTCCTCTCCGAGTTCGCCACCGAGATCGGCACCCCCGGCAAGGTCTTCTTCCTCGTGATGGCGCTCGGCGTCAGTGCCTTCCTCGTCTACTACGGGCAGCGTCTGTGGGCGCTAGGCGAGCACGCCCACGCGGTCTGGGTGTGGATCGCGACGGCGCTCAACGTTGTAGTCGCTTCTATCTACGACTTCTGGCACATCCCGGGTGACGACGCCAACCACACGTTGTTCTACATCCTCGCGCTGTTCACCTGGGGCTTGGCCATGCTCGTGATCTTTCGCTCGTACGTGGCCTTCGACGCGCACAACCGCGCCGCGGACCGTGCGGGCAGCGCCGGCACGGCCGTCGTCCAAGGGGCTGAGCGGGCATGAGCGCCACGACGAACACGGTCTACACCGACTTCTCGGGCTGGATCGATCCGCCCGCCGACGTACGTCCTCCGCTGAGGGAGAACCTGACCTGCTCCGTCGCGGTGATCGGCGGTGGGCTCGCCGGGATGGCGACGGCGCTGCGGCTCGCGGAGCACGGCGTGGACACGATCTTGCTCGAAGCAGCGTTCTGTGGGCACGGTGCCGGCTCACGCAACGCTGGGCAGCTGGCCAGCGCGCCGGGCGGCGACATTCAACTCCTGGATATGCTGTACCGCAAGCAGATGCCGGCGATCGTCCGCCTCACCGAGAACGCGGCGGCGCACGTGGAGGGCCTCATCGCAACACGGGGGATCGACTGCGACTACGAGGCCACCGGCAACGTCTTCGCAGCGGTGTCCCGCGGCCAGCTGGGCCGGACGCGGCGGATCGCGAAGATCCTCCGCACGGCCGGCGCCGAGGTCGAGGAAGGGAACGCCCGCGAACTGGGAATCCCCCACGGATTCCTCGGCGGAATGCGGGAGGTCCACGGCGGCATCATGAACCCGGGGAAATTCCTCCGCGGGTTGCGCACGGCGGTGCTCGGCTCGTCGGCCCGGGTCTTCGAGCAGTCCAAGGTGACCGACATCGTCCGGGACGGGTGCGACGTGGTCGTCGAGACCCCCGGTGGAGTCGTCTGGGCGGGCACCGTCGTCCTCGCCACGAACGCCTACGCGGGCGAGTGGGACATCACCCCGAAAAGGCTGTCCTCGCCGATGTGGGTGACCGAGGCCGAGACCGAGCCGATCGACCCGGAGCGGCTCGCCGCGCTCGGCTGGACGAGCCGAGCCGGGCTCGTCACGCAGCACAACATCATGGAGAACTACCGCCTCACCGCGCGCAACACCATCGTGTTCGGCGTGCGCAAGATCGAGCGCGCCGTCGAATATCCTCTCCCGGAACGCACCCCGGATCCGTCCGTCGTCGCCGAACTGACGGAGGCCTTCGCGCGGCGGTTCCCGACACTCGCGGACGTCGCCGTCGCCCGGGCATGGGGCGGCTGGATCGGCATCACGTCGAGCTGGTTGCCCGTGGCTGGAACGACCGGAGGCAACGTCTACTACTCACTCGCCTGCAATGGCCACGGCCTGGCGCAAGCGCCGTACATCGGCGCTCTCATCGCCGATCGGATCGCGACGGGAACGATGCCGGAGGACCTGCGCACTGTGTGGACCGAGCAGCCGCGATTCGGCCGCGCGGTCGGCCTGATCATGGGGCGCCTCGGCGTCCGAGCGGCCTGGGCCCTCGACCGGTTCAACGACGCGCTGAACGGGAGCAAGCGGATCGCACGGCGGCGCTACGCGCACGCGACGGCGGCCGACACCGAATCCCCTCGGGAGCTGGACGTACGGAGCGGAGAACACCGGTGAGCACGGACACTCCAGGCCTGTCGCCTTCCGCGCGGAAGGGCCTGTGGTGGCCGTGCTGTGCGACTGAGCGCCGACTCCACGGCCGGACTGGACATTCCGAAGTTCTTCGGCCCGACGCGGACCCCGATATCGATCCCGCGCTCGTTGACCCGCACGACCACACTTGGCTCTCCCACCCAGTGTCGGCTGGGTGGCCGATGGTGTGACGGCGTAGGGCTCTACACGTCAGGGATCTCGCGTGGACCTATGAGCGTCGTCGCGGCAGATAGTCTCTCCGGACCAATGCCCAACACGCCGAGGTCCGCATCGCTCGCCCACACCGTCGTCCGGTATTTGGCGAACCGGCGCCCGAACCCTCGGAGCGGTGATTCAGTGTTCAGCAGAGCCCGGTTCGTCGGCAAACGAGCCGGGCTCAGCTGTCTCCATCCCAGAGCCTGAACGTAATTTTTGTGGAGCCTAGGAGATTCGAACTCCTGACATCTGCCTTGCAAAGGCAGCGCTCTACCAACTGAGCTAAGGCCCCGGACCGGTCGGATCACGACCGAATTGGGTGCGAATCGGGTGTGCGGAACACCTCTCGCAGTGGGCCTAGGAGGACTTGAACCTCCGACCTCTTCGTTATCAGCGAAGCGCTCTAACCGCCTGAGCTATAGGCCCTTGAACCGAGGTGTGAGATTACCCGAACGAAGCCCGAACATACAAAACGGGTGGTCGGGGGGACGCTCCTATGGTGTGTCAAGCGTGTTGGTGCTCGAGTTGTCGGAAGATTTGTCGGGCTATGAAGCGTTTGAGGCAGCGGCGGATTTCGCGGGGCGTTTTGCCTTCAGTGGTGCGTCGTTCGGTGTAGGTCTTCGTCTGGTCGTCGTAGCGTTGTCGGGTCAATACGACGGTGTGGAGGGCTCGGTTGAGTTGGCGGTCGCCGTAGCGGTTGAGTCGATAGCGGGTGGTGACTTGACCGCTGGTGGCGGGGATTGGGGCCGCGCCGGCGAGCATGGCAAAGGCTGCCTCGGAATGAATGCGTCCGGGATGGGACCAGGCACATAGCACGACTGCGGCGACGATGGGGCCGACGCCGTGGATGTCGAGCACGTCGGGCCGCCAGCTGTTGACGATGGTTTTGATCGCCTTCTCATGCACGGCCGCTTCGGCTTTGAGATCACGGACCCGTCGCGCTAGGGTCTTCAATATTGTTGCGGTTGTGCGTGTTTCAGTGTCCCAGACGGTGTTGATGCGCCAGCCGGCAGCAATCGTGACCATCTGTGCGGTGTTGTGGCCGCGCAGTTTGTCGCGTAGCACCGTGGGTGCAGCGATGATCAGGCCGTGGATTTGGCGTTGGGCGGTGGTGTAGGCGTCGACCGCGGAGCGGCGTGCCGCGAGCAACACCGACAGTGCCTGTCGGTCGCCGTTGCCACGTGGGGTGCCGTTGAGAGTGCGTGACAACGCTTCTCGGCCGGCGCGGACCGCGTCGAGAGGATCGGATTTGGCGCCGTTACGGCGCTTCATTCGGGCGGGTCGGTCCAGCTCGATGACCAGTTCATCATCAAGCAGACGCGTCAGGCCGGCACCGTGGCTGCCGGTGCCCTCGATGGCCCACGCCCGCAAAGCGGGATGGGGCTCAGTGAAATCCAGAAGCTCCTGGTAGCCCTCCTCGGTAGTAGACACGGTGATCTCATCGATCACCGCACCGGTACCTGCGTGGATGATCGCCGCGCTGTGGGTACCAACGTGAGTATCAACACCGATGACAATCTCGACGACATCAGCCAAACTGGTCATGCGTTCTCCCTTGGACAGGACGGACGTGATGTTTCCGGTCCGGGAGGAATCACGGCAGGACTGTGATGAGACACGACGCGTTAGCGGCGTCGGTCAAGCTCCTGATCAGGCCAGTCATATTCCGACCGGGCCGGGATCGCGACAGACCATGCGGACAAGTCCCGTTAAAGGCACTCGGCCAGTCTCGATATGAGTCACGCACGATCTGTCGCTGACGTTCCCCACTGACGTGGAAACCGCCTGGAACCATTCTCACAGTCTCGATACGCGGCTCCTTCGTCACCGCTACTCGACCGACGAGGGGGACCGCGGCTCCTTCGTCGGTCGCTACTCGACCGACGAACGAGGCGTCACGGTCAATCCAGGTCGGCGAGTGTCACCTCTGCGCCGCCGATCATGTCGGCGCACAGGTTGTAGATGTAGGCACCGATGGTCGCCAGCGCGGTCAGCAGGATCGCGTTGATGGCGCCGAGCAGGACAGCCCAGCCGAACACCGAGCCCGCCCCGATGATGTCGCCTTCGCTGCTGGATCCGTCCGCGGTCACCAAGGTGCCGAACGAACTGTTGACCTGATCCCACACGCCCATGCCGTCGAGGATCAGATACAGCACCGCCACCGAGATCATCCAGATCAGGAAGCCGGCCACCGACAGCACTGCGGCGATCTTGAAGGTCGCCCAGGGGTCGATACGGCGGATTTGGACCGCCGCCCGCAGAGGCCTGCCACCGATCGACGTGGGAGCCGACCGCGCCGCGGTCTGCTGCGCTGCCGGCTGTGCGTTCACATGGTGAATGGCATCCAGATTCGGCAACTTCTCGCCGGGCAGATCGTTGCGCTCGATGTTCCTGGTCGGCGACTCGACGAACTTCTCCGTCGATTCGTCGGTGGCCGTGGCGGTGCTTCCCCGCGGACCGCTCGATTCGCCCCGGAAGTTCGAGGCGGCGGAATCGCCACGAGGATCATCCAGTTTGGTGATCGGCGCCTGCTGGCCGGCCATACTGGCGGCAGCAGTGGCACTGACGATGCCTCGCGGCGGCGGGCCAGGCTGATGTGCGGTGCCGTTCGGACCCTCGCCGTGCTGCGGCGAACCGTTGGGTCCGGTGGGCGCCTGAGCTGTACCGCTGCCGTTGGGACCACGCTGCCACGGCGGGACGAGACCTCCCGGACCACTCCCCTGCGGTCCAGTACCGGGCCCGTGCGAATTGGGCTCGCCTCCGGATCCGGGCGCCTGTGCACCCGGACCGGAAGCCGCGTGAGGACCGACATCCCCGTTTGTCGGCTTCTTGTCGTCCGGTGTGTTCGGTGAGCTCACTGGCAATTCCCTCATTCGGTGGTCGTATGACCCACACTAACTGCTACCGGTCTCCGAGCCCGGACGCTACTTGCCGGGACCCGCCGATGCTTCTGGATCCTCGTCCGGTTCGTCGGCATTGCGGGCGATCGCGAGCAAGGTTGTGCCCTCGCCGAGGTTCATCAGACGCACGCCCTTGGTCTGCCGACCAGCACGTCGGACCTGCTTGGCGCCGGTCCGGATGACGCCGCCACCCGAGGTGATCGCGTACAGCTCCGAATCGTCGTCGACGATCAGCGCACCGACGATCTCGCCGCGCCTGCGGTCGTGCTGGATGGTCAGCACACCCTTGCCGCCGCGTCCCTGGACGGGATAGTCGTCCATCGCGGTCCTCTTGGCGTAGCCGCCCGAGGTCGCGACGAGGAGGTAAGTGCCCTCTCGGACCACATTGAGCGACAGGAGCTCGTCGTCGCCGTTGAATCGCATGCCTTGCACACCGGAGGTCTGCCGACCCATCGGCCGCAGCGCCTCGTCATCGGCGTGGAAACGGATCGACTGCCCCTTCTGCGACACGAGCAGCAGATCGTCATCGGCACTGCACAACTGTGCGCCGACCAGTTCGTCCTCACCCCGTAGATTGATCGCGGCAATACCACCGGAACGGTTCGAGTCGAAGTCCTCGAGCTTCGACTTCTTCACCAGCCCGTTGCGCGTCGCGAGCACCAGATACGGCGCGTCCTGATAGGTCTTGAGCTGGATGACCTGCGCGATCCGCTCCTCCGGCTGGAAAGCCAGGAGGTTGGCGACGTGCTGACCACGAGCGGTGCGGTTGGCCTCGGGCAACTCGTACGCCTTGGCGCGGTACACACGGCCCTTGGTGGTGAAGAACAGGATCCAGTCGTGGGTCGAGCTGACGAAGAAGTGCTTGACGATGTCGTCCTGCTTGAGCCCGGCTCCCTGCACACCCTTGCCGCCGCGGCGCTGGCTGCGGTAGAGGTCGGTTCGCGTACGTTTCGCGTAGCCGGTCTCGGTGATCGTGACGACGACGTCTTCGCGGGCGATCAGATCCTCATCGGAGACGTCACCGTCGGCCGCGATGATCTTGGTCCGGCGGTCGTCCCCGTACTTCTCGACGACCTCGGTCAGCTCATCGCGGACGATGGCCCGCTGCCGCTCCGGCTTGGCCAAGATGTCCTGGTAATCGGCGATCTCTCGCTCGATCTCCGCGAGTTCGTCGACGATCTTCTGGCGCTCCAACGCCGACAGCCGACGCAGCTGCATCGCGAGGATCGCGTCTGCCTGGATCTCATCGATCTCCAGCAGATCCATCAACCCGGTGCGCGCAGACTCGGTGTTGGCCGACGCACGGATCAGCGCGATGACCTCGTCGAGCGCGTCGAGCGCCTTGACCAGACCACGCAAGATGTGGGCGCGTTCCTCGGCCTTGCGCAACAGGTACCGCGTCCGGCGCACGATCACGTCGATCTGATGTTCCACGTAGTACCGGATCATCTGATCGAGGCGCAGGGTGCGCGGCACACCGTCGACGATCGACAGCATGTTCACGCCGAAGCTGGTCTGCAGCTGACTGTGCTTGTACAGGTTGTTCAGGACCACCTTGGCGACGGCATCGCGGCGCAGGGTGACCACGATGCGCATACCCACGCGGTCCGAGGACTGATCCTCGATCCGGCTGATGCCCTTGAGTTTTCCTTCGTTGACCTGTTCGGCGATCGACTGGATCAGGTTGTCCGGGTTGACCTGATACGGCAGTTCGGTGACGACGAGGGTCGTGGTGCCCTTGTTCTCCTCGATGTCGACGACGCTGCGCATCCGGACGCTGCCACGGCCGGTGGTGTAGGCATCCTTGATTCCCTGTCCGCCGACGATGAGTGCCGCCGTGGGGAAATCCGGTCCCTTGACGCAATCCATGCAGGCCGCCAGCAGCGCCTCGTCATCCGCCTCCGGGTTGTCGAGGGCCCAGAAAACCGCGGCGGCAACCTCATTGAGGTTGTGCGGCGGGATGTTGGTGGCCATACCCACCGCGATGCCACCCGAACCGTTGATCAGCAGGTTCGGTATCCGCGACGGCAGGACGGTCGGCTCGTTGGTCTTACCGTCGTAGTTGGGCGTGAAATCGACTGTCTCCTTGTCGATGTCGCGCAGCATCTCCATCGCCAACGGGGTGAGGCGAGCCTCGGTGTAACGCATCGCGGCCGCGCCGTCGTTACCACGCGAACCGAAATTGCCCTGCCCGTCGATGAGGGGATAGCGCATCGACCACGGCTGGGCGAGACGCACCAGCGCGTCATAGATCGCGGTGTCACCGTGGGGGTGATAGTTACCCATCGTCTCGGCAACGGGTTTCGCCGATTTCACGTAACTGCGATCGGGCCGGAACCCGGCATCGAAGGATGCGTAGAGCAGTCTGCGGTGCACCGGCTTGAGGCCGTCGCGAACCTCCGGGAGCGCGCGGCCGACGATCACGCTCATCGCGTAGTCGATGTAGCTGTTCTGCATCTCCTGGCCGAGGTCGACCGGTTCGATCCGGTCCCCGGCCCCGTCGGCAGGTGGCAGCGTGGTGTCAGTCATGAAGTTTCCTTCTCACAAAGGGTTTCGAGGCTCACCGCGGGCGCGCCTCGCACCTCGACCGGCACAGCAGCCGGCGAAGCGTGGTCAGACATCCAGGAAGCGAACATCTTTGGCGTTACGGGCGATGAAGCTGCGGCGAGCGGCCACATCCTCTCCCATCAGGATCGAGAACAATTCGTCGGCGGCGGCCGCATCGTCGAGCGTCACCTGACGAAGCACCCGGACCGAGGGATCCATCGTGGTCTCCCACAACTCCTTGGCATTCATCTCGCCAAGGCCCTTGTAACGCTGGATGCCGTCGTCGACGTTGATCTTCCGGCCCGCAGCACGCCCGGCCTCGAGAAGTCCGTCGCGCTCGCGGTCGGAGTAGGCGAACTCCGGATCGCTCTTCTGCCACTTCAGTTTGTACAGCGGGGGCTGCGCGAGAAAGACGTGTCCGTGTTCGACGAGGGGCCGCATGAACCGGAACAGCAGAGTGAGCAGCAACGTCGAGATGTGCTGGCCGTCGACGTCGGCGTCGGCCATCAGCACGATCTTGTGATACCGCAGCTTGGCGAGATCGAACTCGTCATGGATGCCGGTACCGAACGCCGTGATGATCGACTGGACCTCGGTGTTCTTCAGCACCCGATCGATGCGTGCCTTCTCGACGTTGATGATCTTGCCGCGCAACGGCAGGATCGCCTGGTACATCGAGTCTCGGCCGGACTTGGCACTGCCACCGGCCGAGTCGCCCTCGACGATGTAGACCTCACACTTGCTGGGATCGTTGCTGCGGCAGTCGGCGAGCTTGCCGGGCAGCCCGCCGATATCGGTTGCGGTCTTGCGCCGCACCAACTCTCGTGCCTTTCGGGCCGCGAGACGTGCTTGCGCCGAGTCGACCGCCTTCTTGACGATGGTCTTCGCCTCGGCGGGATTGGCCTCGAACCAGTGGCCGAGATGCTCGTTGCAGGTCTTCTGCACAAAGCTCTTGACCTCGGTGTTGCCGAGCTTGGTCTTGGTCTGGCCCTCGAACTGCGGGTCGCCGACCTTCACCGAGATGACCGCCGCAAGACCTTCGCGGATGTCGTCGCCGGTCAGCTTGCCGTCCTTCTCCTTGAGGAGCTTCTTGTCGTAGGCGTACTTGTTGACCGTGCTGGTGAGCGCCGCGCGGAAACCTTCTTCGTGGGTGCCACCCTCATGGGTGTTGATCGTGTTCGCGAACGTGTGCACCGACTCCGAATAGCCGGCATTCCACTGCATCGCGATCTCGAGCTCGTGCCCGGTGCCCTTGGCGGTGAACCCGATCACCGAGGCGTGGATCGCGTTCTTGGTGCGATTCAGGTGCTTGATGTAGTCGATCAGGCCGTCGGCATAGTGATAGGTGCGGGTGCGGACCTTGGCCGCCTTCTGCGCCTTCTCTGCCTCCGACTTGATGCTCTCGGCCGAATCGTCGCCCTCGTCCATCTCGGCCTCGGCGACCGCAGCTTCGTCACTGAGACGATTGTCGGTGAGGGTGATGGTCAGGCCCTTGTTGAGGAAGGCCATCTCCTGGAGACGACGCGCGATCGTCTCCGCACTGAACGTGGTGGACTCGAAGATCTTGGCATCCGGCCAGAACCGGACGGTGGTACCGGTCTTGCGGGTGGCCTCGCCCTGGTTGAGGGGACCCGGCTTTGCATAGTCGTACGTCTGGTCCCAGTGGTATCCGCCGTAGTTGATCTCGAGTTCGACTTTTGTCGACAGCGCATTGACCACCGAGATGCCCACGCCGTGGAGACCACCGGAGACGGCGTACGCCTCGGAATCGAACTTGCCGCCTGCGTGGAGTTGGGTCATGACCACCTCGACGGTGGGTACGCCCGTCTTGTGCATGTCCACCGGAATGCCACGACCGTCGTCGACGACCTGGACGCCGCCGTCCTCGAGGAGGGTGACGTCCACGCGGCTCGCATGCCCGGCCATCGCCTCGTCGACCGAGTTGTCGACGACCTCCCAGATCAGGTGGTGCAGCCCTCGCTCGCCGGTCGACCCGATGTACATACCGGGTCGCTTCCGGACGGCTTCGAGACCTTCGAGGATGCTGATCGAATCGGCGCCGTACTCGCCCGACTTCTTCGGCTTGCGGCTCTTCTTCGCCGCAGCGCTGTCGGACTGATTGGTGTCGTTGGTGTCGGCCACGAGTTGCGTCCGCTCCTTCTGTCTCGGTGATACCCGCAGCAGTGGACACACGACAACCTGATCCGCGCCGGTGCGCGGACGAGATCGGTATACAGCCCGGGCCCGGAGACCGGCTGACGTCCACCCCTGTCGGGACAACTACTACATAGTACTGCCTGACCCGAACAGAAACGGGTATCCGGGGCCGCTACCGTCCGCGTAGATCGATTTTTTTCGGCCGATGCCGGTCCGATTGTGCCTCGGTGGCAAATCTACGGTCTGGGGGAAAGCTGACCTCGCTTTGCGGTTCGGAATCTGCTAGGCGTGGCGTGGCTGCCGGGTGCCCAGGTCTCAGCCGTAGGTGTCTCGGGGACCGCGACCGGAGATGTGCCGGGGACCCTTGCGCCACGACGGCGCCTTCGGCCCGGTGATCCGCAGACTGGTCACCATGCCGTCACCGACGGCGGCAGCGATCTTCGCCAGGATGGTCGACTGCATGTACCGCAGCTGGGTGGCCCAGGCCGTCGACTCCGCCTGGATGTGTAAGACGTTGTCGCCCAACGTAGTCGGCTGCGCATGTGCGGCGATGTCGGTGCCGACGATCTGCTCCCACATCCCGAACAGGGTGCCTTGCCCGATATGCGGCTGCCAGCCACGTTCCTTGGCGATATGGCCTGCGAGCCGTCCCAGCGGCTGCGGATCGCGGCCGTCTGGACCGGATCCGGACCATCGCCGTCGCCTGCCCGCGTTGCGTCGCGGACCCGTGATCGGTGAGGAACGTCCCTGGCCGACCGACTTACCGGCAGCCCGCGCGGCCGCCCGGGCTTCTTCGAGGGCCTGTCGCGCGAGTTCGTAACCCGACGAGGGCGCAGGTGAGGACGACCGTTCGGGTACCGCGGGATCGTCGCTCATGTGCCGCCCTCCCCGATGTCGTCGCCGCTCACGACCGAGCGTCGAGGACCATTCTCCTCCGTCACGCCGACATTGACGCGCCGACCCGCGATCGCCGACGGGATGTCGTCGGCAACGGCTGCGGTCACCAGCAGCTGTTCAGCGGATTCGGTGAATGCCACGAGTTGCGCACGACGCTGAGCATCGAGCTCGGCGAATACATCGTCGAGCATGATCACCGGTTCCACGCCGTCCGCCCGCACGAGTTCCACGGATCCGAGTCTCAATGCCAGCGCCAGCGACCACGACTCACCGTGACTCGCGAACCCCTTCGCCACGTCGTCGCCGAGCACGATGTCGATGTCGTCACGGTGCGGACCGACCAGACTGACCCCGCGGTCGATCTCCTTGCTGCGAAGTTCGCCGAGCCGGGCCAGCAGAATCGCACCGATCTCGTCGGCCGACACCGGCGCATCGTCGGGCGGGACCACGTCGGATCCGGCGGCGGCACGATAGGACAAGGTCGCCGGACGTGAATGCGGTGCAATCGCCGCATACGACTCGGTGACGTGGGGGGTCAGCGCGCGCAGCACCTCGATCCGCGCCGCGGTGACCTGACCGCCCAGATCGGCGAGCTGACCGTCCCACACGTCGAGAGTGCTGATCACCGAATCCGCGTCCGAACCACCACGCCGGAGCGCCGCACCTGCGGTCTTGAGTAGCGCCGAACGCTGACGGAGAACCCGATCGTAGTCGGAACGTGTTGCCGCCCAACGTGGTCCGCGCTGTGCCACCAACTCGTCGATGAAGCGTCGTCGTTCGGAGGGGTCCCCCCGGATCAACATCAGGTCTTCGGGTGCGAACATCACCGCGCGCAGGATCCCGAGAATGTCACGGGACCGACGCGAGGGGCTGCCGTTGACAGTCGCCTTGTTGGCACCGTCGGCCTTGATCTGCAACTGCACGGTGAGCTCACGGCCGGCGTTCTCCACCGTCGCCGTGACCAGGGCGGCGTCGGCGCCGCTGTGGACGAGCGGAGCGTCGGAGCTCACCCGGTGTGATCTCAGATGTGCCAGATAGAAGACGGCCTCGAGGAGGTTGGTCTTGCCGAATCCGTTGCGGCCCACGAAAATGGTGGGTTCGGGGCGCAGGGTCAGATCGATCTCGCCCCAGGACCGGAAGTCACGCAGACGCAGGTCGCGAACGTACACGTCAATCCGCGGCAGGCGTACCGGTTTCGCCGACCGAACGCCCCTGCTTGTCGGTCACCGCATGTCCGCCGAACTGGTTGCGCAACGCGGACACCGCCTTCAGCGCGGGTGATCCCTGATCCTGACGAGACGCGAATCGCGCGAACAGCGCGGCCGAGATGACGTTGGCCGGTACCGAATGCCGGATGGCTTCCTCGACGGTCCACCGTCCCTCGCCGGAATCCGTGGTGTAGTCGGAGATCTCGGAGAATCCAGGATCCTCCTGGAGCGCCCGCACCAGCAGTTCCAGCAGCCAGGACCGGACAACCGTCCCCTGGGTCCAGGCCCGGAGGGTGCCCTCGACATCGGTGATCAGCGGCTCGGCGCAGAGAAGTTCGTACCCCTCGCCATAGGCATGCATGAGCCCGTACTCGACGCCGTTGTGGACCATCTTGGCGTAGTGCCCGGCGCCGACCGGGCCCGCATGGGCGAAACCGTCGGCACGTTCCCCCGGCGGCCGCAGCGCGTCGAAGATCGGCATGGCTCGTTCGACGTCCTCGTCGCTACCGCCGACCATCAGTCCGTAGCCGTTCTCCAGGCCCCAGACACCGCCGGACACACCGCAGTCGATGTATCCGATTCCCTTGGCTCCCAAGGCCTGTGCGTTCGGCAGGTCATCGGTGTACTTGGAGTTTCCACCGTCGATGACCAGGTCACCGTCCTCGAGTAGATCAGCCAGTCGAGTGACGGTGGTACGCGTCGGATCTCCGGACGGCACCATCACCCAGATCACCCGCGGCGCCTCGAGAGCACCGACCATGTCGGCGAGGGAGGCGACGTCGGAGACCTCCGGTCGTGGGTCGTAACCCACGACGTGATGTCCCGCCTCCTGGATCCGGGTGCGCATGTTGGCACCCATCTTCCCGAGACCGACCAGTCCGAGTTGCATCGACGACCCTCCGCTCGGTGGAGCTTGGAAAATGGACGGATCCGCGGATCAGCCGGGGAGACGAACCGGCATCAGCAGGTAGGTGAACACGCTGTCCGGGGCGACGTAGGCGCCCGATTCGTCGGCCACCGGCTCCTCACCGGTCGACGGACGCAACACCGCAGGCCGGCTCGGCGTGGTGAATCCGAAATCCACCGACGCGACGCCGATGGCGGAGAGCCCATCCTGCAGGTAGCCGGGGTTGAATGCGATCGTCAGGGGCTCACCGTGGAACTGCACGGCGAGTTCTTCCTCGGCCTTGCCTGCCTCGTCGCCACCTGCGGTGAGCAGCAAGGTGCCCTCGCTGAACTCCATCCGCACCTGCGCCCCGCGCTCGGCGACGAGCGCGACACGCTTGATCGCCTCGATCAGCGGTGCGCTCTCGATGGTCGCGATGGCGGTGTGACTGGCCGGGAGCAGCTGACGGAACTTCGGGAACTCGGCGTCGAGCAAACGGGTGGTGGTGCGCTTGGTCTCCCCCAGGATGCCGAGGATTCCCTCGCCGCCGATGCCGGATCCGGTGCCGAATGCCAGCGAGATCTGTCCCGTGGACTCGGATCCCGCGGTACGGGCGCTCTCGGAGAGTGTCTTTGCCGGCACCAGCACCGCACCGGAGGTGTCGGGAGCGGTCGGATCCCACTCCAATTCGCGGACGGCGAGGCGGAACCGGTCGGTGGCGGCCAGCACGACGCGGTTGCCCTCGATCTCGACGCGGACACCGGTCAACATCGGCAGCGTGTCGTCACGGCCGGCGGCGACCGCCACCTGGCCGATCGCCTCGGCGAAGATCTGGGCGGGGATGGTTCCGGTGACCGACGGCGGGGTCGGCAGTTCCGGGTAATCCTCGACGGGCATCGTCGGCAGTGAGAACTTGGCGCTGCCGCAGGCGATGGCCACGCGGGTGCCGTCGAGGCTCACGTCGACCGGTTTGTTCGGCAGAGCCTTGGTGATATCGGCGAGCAGACGCCCTGAGACGAGCACCTTGCCGGGCTCGGCGACCTCTGCCGCGACGGTCTCCTGCGCGGAGACCTCGTAGTCGAAGCCGGAGACTTCCAAACCGCCGCCATTGGGCCCGCTCTCTGCGTTCCCGGCGCCCGAATCGCCGACGGTCAGGACGACGCATCCGAGCACGGGGACCGGCGGACGCGCCGGCAGGCTGCGGGCCACCCAGGCAACGGAATCTGCGAACTCGTCACGCGCGACACGGAACTTCATGCTGGGTGGTTGCCCTTCTCTGTCTGCTGACTCTCGTCACGCCCACCCGAATCCGCAGAGCACCGATCCGGATCGACCCGGCGCGAGTGCGGTGAGCGATTCGCATGGGGATTCCCGCCCGAATACCGCTCGCTCGTGCGAATGGGATTCCGGGTGGGGATTCCACTGTAGAACGAGGGTGCCAGACGGGGAGGTGTTGGGGGGAACTGAACGTGGCGATGTCGTGGCGGTGATCGTGTTCCGACGCTCACTGTGCACAGTCCCTTCTTTTAGAAGAGATTCTCTAGAGAAGGATCCATGACAGTAATAGGGCCTGTGGATCTGTGTACGAACGCTGATCGTGGCTGGTCACGGCGGGCCGGCGGTTGTGGACGTGCGGTGGATATCTGTCGAGGCGTTCGCCCGGTCATGTGGAATCCCACGACTGTTCAACCTCTCTCCACGTTCGGTGCACAAGTGGAGGCCGGTTATCCCGAGGGTTGTCCACAGCTGGTGATGACAACAATCGGTCGCCGAATCGACACGGATCCAGCGGATCCGGGCATGACAAACTCTGTGGTTCGAGTCGAGAGTTACTACCGGAGTGGTTCAGACGGCGCGTTGTTTGATGCGCGCGGTGAGCTCCTGGACGTGGTCGTAGACCTTGCGTCGCTCGGCCATCTCCTTGCGGATCTTGCGCTCGGCGTACATGACCGTGGTGTGGTCTCGATCGAACGTCTCGCCGATCTTCGGGAGTGAGAGGTCGGTCAATTCGCGGCAGAGATACATGGAGATCTGTCGTGCCTGTGCGATCGATCGGGTCTTGCCGGGGCCGCGGAGTTCCTCGACGGAGATGTCGAAGTACTCGGCGGTGATCGCCAGGATGCTGGCCGCACTGACCTCGAGGGTCCCGGAATTGGGCAGCAGTGCCTGCAGGACGACCTCGGCGAGCGACTTGTCGAGGTCGGCGTTGTTGAGGGAGGCGAAGGCGGTCACCCGGATGAGAGCGCCCTCGAGTTCACGGATGTTGCGTTCGATCTTTGACGCGATGAGTTCGAGCACGTCGTCGGGCACCGCGATGTTGTCCATCTGCGCCTTCTTGCGCAGGATCGCGATCCGGGTCTCGAGGTCGGGCGGCTGGACATCGGTGATCAGCCCCCACTCGAATCGAGTTCGGAGCCGGTCCTCCAGTGTCGCAAGCTGTTTCGGTGGCCGATCAGACGAGACGACGATCTGCTTGCTGGCGTTGTGCAGCGTGTTGAAGGTGTGGAAGAACTCTTCCTGGATACCTTCTTTGCCGATCAGGAACTGGATGTCGTCGACGAGCAGGACGTCGACGTCGCGGTAGCGGCGTTTGAACGCGACCCGCCGGTCGTCACGAAGGGAGTTGATGAAGTCGTTGGTGAACTCTTCGGTGGAGACGTACTTCACCCGCATCCCGGGAAACAGGCGTTGCGCGTAGTGACCCGCCGCATGCAGGAGGTGGGTCTTGCCGAGCCCGGACTCGCCCCAGATGAACAGCGGGTTGTAAGCGCGGGCCGGAGCCTCGGCGACCGCGACGGCCGACGCGTGTGCGAATCGGTTCGACGCCCCGATGACGAAGGTGTCGAAGGTGTACTTGGGACTGAGGTTGGCACTGGACGGCGACTGCCCGGAGGTCGGCCGCTCGGCGAAGTAGGTCGACCAGTCCGCGGGCTCCGAGGTGGACGCGCGTTCGGGCCGTCCGTCGAAGCCGCTCTGGGTGGGAGGGGGCGGAGCGACGGTGGCGACCGCGGGATCGGACCGTTCGGACATCTGAGCGACCGGTTCGGGTAGCGGCTCCTCGACGACCGGTGTGGAGATGCGGACGCCGAGATCGACGGGCTGGCCGAGGTGCCTGCTCAGCGCCGACCGGATGGTGTCGCGGAGATTGCGCTCGATCTGTTCCTGGACCAACGGCGTCGGCACGGTGAGCAGAGCGAACCCCTCGGCGAGGGTGAGCGGCTGGACGAGCGAGAGCCAGGCCTTCTGCTGGCGGGTCAACGGTTCGTGGTCGTGGGCGGCGGCGTCGTTGTTGAGCTCGGCCACCACGCTCTGCCAGACCTCGCTGAACGTATCGCGATCACTCATCACAGTGCATCACTCGACAGTGCATCGTTCAGCAGTGCATCGTTCAGCGGGGCACCACTCGACGGTCCATCACTCATAAGAAGCCAGGCCCTCCTGCCGGAACAACGACCAGCGTCGGTCATGAGGATGTCACCATGCCGCACCCTGCCATGAGTTGTCCACATGGTTGTCCACAGCTGTGTACAGATCTGGGGGTACGTTGAGTGCTCTGGCGGCCGGAAGGGTCCACTGAATCGTCTCTTCGTTGACTCTGCGCCCGAAGTTAACAGAGTGCAGTCCCGCCGACAAAGTGAATCGGCGGATTAAGTCACCCCGATTGTGCAGCCGGATCGTGGTCCACGCGGGCTGACCTGTGTGCGACGTCACGTGAGGCGGTGTTTGCCTTGCGCTCGTTTGATTTGCTCGGTCGTACTCAGTAGTCTCGACTGGTCATCCAGGTTGCGTATTTGCGCGGTGGCCTGTGGTCATGTGGTGGTCGATCCCGAGAGCGTTCGGGGGAGGTCGGTACATCCACGGACGCCCAACCGACACCAGTTCGGCACCGCACCGGGATCAGAAGACCACCAAGAAGGATGTGGTTCGCGCGTGCAGTCGGCGCGGCGCCACGCAGGAGCACAAGGAGTCACCCATGGCCAAGGGAAAGCGGACTTTCCAGCCCAACAACCGTCGTCGCTCGCGCGTCCACGGTTTCCGGTTGCGGATGCGCACCCGCGCCGGCCGCGCCATCGTCAACGGTCGCCGCAGCAAGGGCCGCGCAAAGCTCACCGCCTGATTCCACAGCGACAACACCGGCGGTGTCCTCGACATCGCCGGTCGCTGGTATCGATGGTGGCTGCTGCGCATCGGATCTCTCGAGGATCCGACTTCGATCGCACGCTGAAGACCGGTGTGCGGGTGACTACGCGTGACCTCGTCATCCATGTTCTCCCGCTCGCGGGGTCGACAAACGGCCCCGGCGGTGCGCGCGATCGTGACGTCGCCACTGTCGGTGGGCCGTGGCTGGGGCTGATCGTGAGCAAGACCGTCGGCAATGCAGTCATTCGTCATCGGGTGGCACGCCGACTCCGTGCAGCCTTTCAACAGCGCCGTGCTGATTTCCGGATTCCTCAGACCATGATGGTCATCAGGGCCCGCAGGTCGACCGCGGAACTCAGCAGCATCGAACTCTCGGAACAAATCGCCGACGCGCTGTCGCGGCGCCGAGTCCGGGAAGCCTTCGACCCTTCCGACCGTCAGGCATTGCGATGACAGATTCCGACAACGGGGCCGAACAGAGAACACCCACGCGGTGGTTCTACCTTCTGCCGCGGCGGATCATCATCTTCCTGATCGAGCTGTACCGCACCTGGGTCTCCCCACTGCGGCTTCCCACGTGCCGCTTCGAGCCGACGTGTTCGGCATATGCCGTCGAGGCCCTCACCCGCCATGGATTCGTCTATGGCGGGTGGTTGTCGATCGTGCGGCTGCTCAAATGCGGCCCGTGGCACAAACCCGGCTACGACCCGGTACCCGAACGTGGGTTCCGGGACCTGTTCAGAGCCACCGAAAACACACCGTCAGAGGTTAGGGGTAACTGACCCGTGCTCAACTTCATCTACTATCCGGTCTCCTGGATCATGTGGGTCTGGCATTGGCTGTTCGCCGAGATCACGCCGGATACCCCGGGAGGCAACGGTGTGGCCTGGGCGCTGTCGGTGGTGTTCCTCGTGTTCACCCTGCGCGCCATTTTGTACAAGCCCTTCGTGAAGCAGATCCGCACCACGAAGAAGATGCAGGAGATCAATCCTCAGCTCCAGGCGATCCGTAAGAAGTACGCCAAGGATCGCGTCAAGATGACCGAGGAGATGCAGAAGCTGCAGAAGGAGCACGGGTTCAATCCCCTGCTCGGCTGCTTGCCGATGCTGCTGCAGGTCCCGGTGTTCATCGGCTTGTTCCACGTGTTGCGGTCCTTCAACCGGATGGCGACCGGCATGGGTCAGTTGGGGATGTCGCCCGAGGAGACCCGGCAGTACGGCAACTACGCGTTCAGCCCGGAGCTGGTCCAGAACTTCCTCGACGCCCGCCTGTTCGGCGTGCCGCTGTCATCGTTCATCACCCAGCCGAAGGCCGAGTGGGCTGCGTTCGTCGAGCCGGGGTCACCCATCGACTTCACTCGCGGCCAGATCGTGATCGTGGTGATCCCGATGATGATCATCGCGTCGATCGCGACGCACATGAACTCGCGAGCCTCGGTGGCTCGTCAGCCCGAGGCGGCTCTCGAGAATCCGCAGACCCGCATGATGAACATGCTCGCGCTGTACGTCTTCCCGCTGGGCATCCTGGCGACCGGTCCGTTCTTCCCGGTGGCCATCCTCCTGTACTGGATGAGTAACAACATCTGGACCTACGGCCAGCAGCACCTCGTCTTCGGTCGCATCGCGAAGGAAGAAGAAGCCGCGAAGCTCGAGAAACAGGAGAAGCAGAAAGCCAACGCGCCCAAGCCGGGCGCGCGCCCCGATCCTGGTCGAAAACTCGCCAAGGGTGAGTCGGACGTAAACGGGGACGAGGCGGAATCGGCGGCGGCGCCCGCAGCGACGGTTGCGACGTCGGCAGGCCCGCTGAGCGGTCTGCAGCGGTGGCTCCGTCCGGATCGTCGTGCGAAGGCTGCCCCGGCATCGTCGACGGCCACCGGGCCCGACGACGCTGCGACGTCCGACTCGGACTCGAGCGCGGCCTCCGACGAGTCGGCGTCGAGCGTCGACGGGGATGGCGCGACGACGAAGAGTGTGAACACCGGCGCTACTGGCGAGTCCGGTGGCCAGAAGGCTCCCGCCGGTCAGAAGGCCCCGGCCGCCCAGAAGTCCGGTACCGCCCACGTCGCGGGCAAGAACCGTAAGGGCAATTCGAAACGTAAGAAGGGTGGCCGTCCCGGCGGACGCCACTGAGCGAGGGCAGCCACTCCCCTCCCCCTTCGCGGGTGGCACCAGAGACGTTGATCAGAAGCAGAGTTAGGTGGAATTGAGATGACAGCAGAGACCGCTGCACAGGACGAGCAGGAGATCCGCGACGACGCCACGCAGTCGGCCGATGAGGTCAGCGACAGCGGTGTGGTCGAGACGTCGGGTGCCGAGGCGTCGGGTGCGGGGACGTCGGATGCCGAGACGGCTGGGACAGAGACGGCCGGGACAGACGCCGGTGCGGGAGAAGCTCCGACCGCCGACGATGCCGAGACAAGCGCTGCCGATGATGCGGACGAGTCGGATGACGACACGGACGATGACTCTGATGACGACGAGGTTGATGAGGTCGACGACGAGGAGCGTCTGGTCGAAGAAGGTGAGATCGCCGGCGATTACCTCGAGCAGCTTCTCGACGTTCTCGACTTCGACGGCGATATCGATCTCGACGTCGACGGTGACCGCGCGATCGTGAGTATCGATGGTGGCGACGATCTGACGAAGCTCGTCGGCCGCAAGGGTGAGGTACTCGACGCGCTGCAGGAGCTGACGCGTCTGGCGGTGCAGCAGGCGACGGGCGATCGGAGCCGGCTGATGCTGGACATCGCGCGGTGGCGTGCGGATCGTCGCGACCGTCTGGCCCGGATCGGTACCGAGGTGGCTGAGCGTGTCCGTGAGTCGGGTGTCCGCGAGGAGTTGGACCCGATGACTCCGTTTGAGCGGAAGATTGTGCACGACGCTGTGGCTGCTGTCGACGGCGTGGTGAGCGAGAGCGAGGGCGCCGAGCCCAAGCGCCGTGTGGTGGTGCTGCGGTCCAGCTAGTGTTGTGAACGCATACGACGAAGTCCCGGTTGCGGCCGGGACTTTGTTGTATCCGGGACCAGTAATCACATCGATGTAGTTCACGGCCACGATTGCTCCCCTGTTTCACGTGAAACGCGTGGACGGAGGCCCATGGTTGGTTTCACGTGAAACAGAGCCAGCTCCAGCGTTGCCGATGAAAGGATGTTTCACGTGGAACCTAGCGAGGCGGACAACCGACAGCCCGCTCCCCCGGAGGCTGGCACCGTCTTCGGTGACCGCCTGGAGATCGCCGAGAAGTATCACGAGGCGCTGGCCGGCGATGGCGTGGTTCTTGGTCTGATCGGGCCACGGGAGGTACCTCGTCTGTGGGACAGGCACATCCTCAACTGTGGGGTCATCGGAGACGTGATCATCGAAGGCGAGACAGTTGTCGACATCGGGAGCGGTGCGGGGCTCCCGGGTATTCCCCTCGCGATTGCCCGGCCCGATCTGTCTGTGACGCTCGTGGAGCCGCTTCTCCGACGGAGTGATTTCCTGCGGAGAATCGTTGCGGAGCTGGACCTCGACGTGACCGTCGTCCGCGGGCGTGCCGAAGAGAAGGCGATCCGCGCGTCGGTGGGTGAAGCCGATGTGGTGACTTCCCGTGCCGTCGCGCCGCTCGAGCGCTTGGCCAAGTGGTGCGGACCCCTGGTCCGAGAAGACGGCAGAATGGTGGCAATCAAGGGAGCGTCCGCCCGGGAGGAGATTGACCGCGACCGCGACCTCGTTGGTCGATCGGGAATCACCAACCTGAGGGTGGACGAGTGCGGCAAAGGCGTCCTGGATGTCCCGACGACGGTGGTTATCGGGACCAAAAGGCGCATCGGCGGGGGTTCCGGAAAGCGTTCGCGAACACGCAACAAGAAGAGGTGACCGGATTGGTGTGGAGTCCACGGAGGGCGCAGAATAGACGGCAGACCGGTGATCGGTCGGCGGCATCAGAAGCCGCGGATCATCGTGATGCCCACGCGGGGCAGGTTGCCGAAGGTTACGAAGTCGGGCGAAGGAGTCCAAGCGTGGTCGATCAGGACCCGAGTGTTTCACGTGAAACCATCGTCGGTGGCGGCTCCCCTACCCCGCCGACCCCAGTCCCCCAGACACCACGACCCGAGTTCCATGACACCCCGATAGCCGCCGCGGCCGCGCGAGCGAGTCAGGTCCTCACGCCCGGTGGCGCCGGTCAACTCCCGCGGCCGCCTAAGACGCGGATCCTCACCATTGCCAATCAGAAGGGTGGCGTCGGCAAGACCACCACCGCGGTGAATCTGGCAGCGGGACTGGCTCTGCATGGACTCGGCGTCCTGGTCGTCGATCTCGATCCCCAGGGCAACGCGAGTACCGCCCTCGGGATCGATCATCGCGCTCCGGACATCGCGTCGGTCTACGAACTCCTACTGGGCGAGGTGACGCTCGCCGAGGCGACCCAGAAGAGTCCCAACAACGATCGGCTCCTGTGCGTTCCTGCCACGCTCGACCTGGCTGGTGCCGAGATCGAACTGGTCTCGTTGGTCGCTCGGGAAAACCGGCTCCGCAACGCATTGAACGAGGACACGCTACGAGACCTCGACGTCGACTACGTACTGATCGATTGCCCGCCGTCCCTCGGACTGCTGACGGTCAACGCGATGGTGGCGGCCAAAGAGGTGCTCATCCCTATTCAGTGCGAGTACTACGCGCTCGAGGGAGTCGGCCAGCTGCTCCGCAACATCGAGCTGGTGCAGGCACATCTCAATCCGGCGCTGCATGTCTCGACCGTGGTGCTCACCATGTACGACGGCAGGACCAAGCTCGCCGATCAGGTCGCCGACGAGGTGCGCAATCACTTCGGAGACAAGGTGCTGAAGGCGATCATCCCGCGAAGCGTGAAGGTCTCCGAGGCCCCCGGATTCGGGATGACCATCATCGAATACGACCCGGGTTCACGTGGATCGATGAGCTATCTGGACGCCTGCAGAGAGCTGGCGCTACGGGGCGCGGCGCAATGATGAGCGGCGCCACCTCGGCGAACACGCTCTGTTCGACCATTTCCCTGCATACGGCCCACAGTCGGTCGGTCCGGATAGGATTCGAAATCATGGTGCGGCGGCAGTCGCCGATACTCCCGGTGTATCCAGCGAGAGGACAGCAGTGAGTCAGCGAGATACTGCACAGCGTCGAGGCGGACTCGGGCGTGGTCTGGCCGCGCTGATCCCCACCGGTCCGCCCGAAGGTGACGAGCCGAGCGGTCCACGTCTCGGTTCGGCTGCGGCGGATGTGGTGATCGGTAGAACCACTCCAGGCGTGTCGTCCGATCGCCCGGGCTCCCCCGGCGCCACCGCAGAGAGTGGTGCGTCGGATCGCCCGACATCTGACGGCACCGCATCGGATGCCACCGCGCCGAACTCAAACGACATGGGCGCGGTCTACCGCGAGATTCCGCCGGCGCAGATCCAACCCAATCCGCAACAGCCGCGCACGGTGTTCGATGAGGATGCGCTGGCGGAGCTCGTGCACTCCATCAAGGAATTCGGGCTGATGCAGCCCATCGTCGTGCGACGTCTGTCGGCGCCCACCGACGACGGTGTTCTGTACCAGCTCGTGATGGGTGAGCGGCGCTGGCGTGCCGGTCAAGAAGCCGGCCTCGATGCGTTGCCCGCGATCGTTCGTGAGACCGCCGATGCGGACATGCTGCGTGATGCGCTGCTGGAGAACATCCACCGCGCGCAGCTCAATCCGTTGGAAGAGGCCGCCGCGTATCAGCAGCTGCTCGATGAATTCGGCGTCACCCACGAGGAACTGGCGAATCGCCTCGGCCGATCGCGTCCGCTGATCACGAACATGATCCGGCTACTCAAGCTGCCGGTCCCGGTCCAGCGACGGGTCGCGGCGGGCGTGCTGTCGGCCGGTCACGCGCGCGCACTGCTCTCCCTCGAGACCGGAAGTGACGCCCAGGAAGCGCTGGCCGCCCGGATCGTGGCGGAGGGTATGTCGGTCCGCGCCACCGAGGAGGCGGTCACCCTCTCGAATCGGGGCGACCGGGATCCGGCGGCGCCCTCCCCTGCCAAGCGCAAGCCCATGCAGATGCCCGGTCTGCAGGACGTCGCCGAGCGGCTGTCGGACCGTCTGGACACGAGGGTTACAGTCAGTCTCGGGAAGCGAAAAGGCAAGATCGTGGTGGAGTTCGGCTCGGTCGAGGACCTCGAACGGATCGTCGGTGTCGTCGACCCCCGCGGGGTCTCGTGACCGCGTGAAAATGCTCCCACGGGTACCCGGGCGATACGTCACAGTGACAATTGATCAGCGAGGACGACGGTGAAAGTACGAAATCTCTTGTCGCACTACACTTTCGATCTTTCGCACCTGATCGAGGCGGAGATGTCGGAATGAATCTCGCGGTCACTCGTCTGGATCTCGAATCTTTCGAGTCGTTGCCGATGCACACCCGCCGCTGTGTGTTCTGGGAGGTGGATCCGTCGTCGTCACGCGCCACCGAGAACGAGATCTTCGGCAAGTTCGGGTCATCGTTCGAGAGCGAGTTCGACAAGGAGGCGTGGATCTCCGGTGTGCTCCTCGAATGGGGGACCTGCGGTCAGGTGGCGATCGACGGACAGACCGGACATTACGTGGGTACCGCGTTCTACGCGCCACCGGGACGCGTACCGCGGTCGGGCCACTTCCCCACTTCTCCGGTGAGCGCCGACGCGGTGCTCCTGACCTCCATCCGCACCGAACCTGGATTCGAAGAAGCCGCCCCCATCCTTCTCGACAGTATTGTGACCAATCTGGTTCGCCGTGGTGTTCGGGCGGTTGAGGCATTCGGTATCGTCCGCACGCCGACGGAGTCCGCAGACTCGTCCGCACTGAGCCAGCCTCCATCCGAACACGACGAGGTGGCGGAGCTCGGTGCCCTGGAATCGATCTCGAATGAGATGCAGGTCTGGGCGGACGAGGCGATCGTGGAGATCACCCGCGCCATGCACGACAGCCCGCAGGCGAACCTCTGCACGGAGTGCATCATCGATGCGGACTTCCTGAAGGACTCCGGATTCGATCTGGTGGCATCGCATCCGCGGTTCCCCCGCTTCCGCCTCGAACTCGACGAAGGGTTGGGCTGGAAACACGAGGTCGAGCACGCCCTCGAGAAGTTGGTGGTGATGGCCGCGATGGACCTCGCCGGCCGCGAGCGACCGGCATCGGTGCCGGTCGGCCGTCGACAGGGCTGACTCAGCTGAAGGTCAGCCCGCTGAGGGGAATTCCGAAGCGTCAGCTGGAAAGGCGCTCCGCCGCAAGAAGTTCTGCGAACGTGTACGTCCCCGTCGGGCGATCGTTCTCGCCGAGGAGATAGAGCCGCTTCACGGCCACGAGGATCGCTTCGGCGATGACGTCGCGGGCCTTCGGGTCGTTGAGCAGTTCTGCGTCGTTCTGGTTCGTGATGTAGCCGACGTCGATCAGCGCCACCGGCATCCTGGTGAGCCGCAACACATCCCAGGTCCGCTCGTGCGTCCGACAGTCGGTGAGGCTTGTGCGGGCGGCGATTTCGCGTTGGATGAAGCCGGCGAGGTTGCGGCCGATGGTCGAGAACGACCCGTGTGAGTTGCCGAAGTGGAACGATGCCACACCGTGTGCGCGATCGTTGGGGTAGTGACCGCAGCGCAGTGAGATCATCAGATCGGCGTCGACGAGGTTGGCCACCCGGGCGCGTTCGTCGTCGCTGGGTCGGCCTCGGCCGTCGTGGGAGAGGAAGGTCTCCATGCCCGCGGCGGCCATGCGGCCCTCCAGCCGGGCGCCGAGGTCCCACAACACCGCGGACTCGAGCTCGGCCGTGTTACCGGACGAAAGATCGTGCAGCCCACCGGAACCCGGGTCGATGAGGATTCGCTTGCCGGAGAGCTGTGGCCCGGACCGACGGACCTGCTCCTCCTCGCGAATGGCGTGCGGCGACCCACCGGTGACGCGGGTGCCGAGCCGCTCGAGCGAACGCAGGGTCGCCGGGCCGCAGATTCCGTCGGACGACAGACCGTATTCGCTCTGATAGAGGCACACCGCGTTGTGGGTGGTCTCGCCGAAGGTGCCGTCGACCAGGCCGGTGTAATAGCCGAGGTTCTGGAGGCGCGCCTGAAGGGTCGCGACGTCGTCGCCGACCATCGGTGCGGACAGACGATAGAGCAGTACGCGCGTGCCCAGCTGATACGAAGCCTCGCGCAAGGCGCGGTAGGTGGCCGGACCGACGATGCCGTCGACGATCAGTCCGCGCTCCTGCTGGAACGCACGGACAGCGCGATCACACGCGTCGTCGAAGATCGCCTCGGGAGGTGTCCAACCACTGATCGTGCCGGACATGCTCTCAGGCGCCGGACTCGACGTCAGCAGTCTGAGTCCGACGAGGATATTCCGGATCTCGGCGACAGCCGAGCCATGATCCCCGAGTCGGAACAACGGCATCAGCAACTCCTCGTCCAGGCAGCGCGGTGGATGGGTATGGGTGTCAGCGTCCCCCAAATCGGTGCTCACCGCACACCGCCGCAAACACCGAGCATTCTTTCAGGTCGCGACGGCACGACCAAATGATGGCGCCACCAGGGGCGCCATCATCGGGCTCCTGCGGGCCCGGACCGTCGTCCGGTTCCGGGGTAACCGCAGGTCAGTTGATCATGCAGGCGAGCCGACGACTCGGTCGAGCTCACGCAGCAGGGCAGCCTTGCCCTTGGCGCCGACGATCGTCTTGGTGGCCTTGCCATCTTCGAACAGGATCATGGTCGGAATCGACATGATCTGGAAGTCGCGGGCGACGCCGGGGTTGGCGTCGACGTCGAGCTTCGCGATGGTCAGCTTGTCGGCGTGGTCGCGGGCGATCTCCTCGAGTACGGGTGCCACCATCTTGCACGGGCCGCACCAGGTCGCCCAGAAGTCGACGAGTACCGGCTTGTCGGCGCCGAGTACCTCGTCCTTGAAGGTCGCGTCGGTGACGGCGACGGTGTTTGCTCCCATGGTGTCCTCCTTATGGACGTCAGAAGTCGATGTGTCGGGCGGTGTCAGGCGGTCAGGCGGTCGCGGGCGCGTCAACGACCACGAACTCGCCCTCGAGTCCGGCGTCGATGTCGACATCGCCCTGTTCGGCGAGCCAGCGCTCGGCGTCGATCGCCGCCGAACAGCCGCTGCCGGCAGCTGTGACGGCCTGGCGGTAGGTGTGGTCGACGAGGTCGCCGCAGGCGAACACGCCCGGGATCGATGTGTAGGTGGTCCGGCCGGCGACCTGGACGTATCCCTCGGGATCCAGGTCGATCTGGCCGCGGACCAGTTCGCTGCGGGGATCATGTCCGATCGCGACGAACATGCCGGTGACGTCGATCGTGCTGGTCTCGCCGCTCGTGGTGTCGGTGAGCCCGAGCCCGGTGACGGAGTTGTCGCCGAGGACCGACGTCACGGCCGAGTTGGTCACGAACCGGATCTTCTCGTTGGCGCGGGCGCGCTCGAGCATGATCTTGGACGCACGGAACTCTTCACGCCGATGGACGAGGGTGACGCTGCGCGCGAACTTGGTCAGGAACGTCGCCTCTTCCATCGCGGAGTCACCTCCGCCGATCACGGCGATGTCCTGGTCCTTGAAGAAGAAGCCGTCGCAGGTCGCACATGCGGAGACACCGCGACCGAGCAGGGTCTGCTCGTTCTCGACACCGAGGTAGCGGGCCGCGGCACCCATGGCCAGGATCACCGCACGAGCACGGAACACCTCGCCGCCGACCTCGACCTCCTTGACCGGTCCCTGGAGGCGGATGGTGTCCACATCTTCCATGCGCAGGTCGGCGCCGAAACGGATCGCCTGTTCCCGCATCTCGTCCATGAGTTGTGGGCCCTGGATGCCGCTCTGGAAGCCGGGGAAGTTCTCCACCTCGGTGGTGGTCATCAGGGCGCCACCGAACTGCGTGCCCTCGAAAACGATCGGGGCGAGCTCGGCGCGAGCCGCGTAGATCGCGGCGGTGTAGCCGGCGGGGCCCGATCCGATGATGATCAGGTCGTGGATCTGCTGGCTGTCTGGCTGGGTCATCCGTCCTCCGTGCTCGACGGCGCAATGCGTTCTTCGACGCCGCGCCGGGTGTCTCGGCTGTCTCAACATCAGGGTAAGGGCAGATGTTCCCGGCAGCGGGAGGCGTGCGTGGACGATCACATGTGGTCGGGCCGATGTGACTGCTCGGGCGCGGTGTCAGCCGCCGATCAGGGTACGGCTGATGCGCGCGGGATTTCCGGCGGTGCAGTCGGGTGCCACGACCAGCGCATCGAAGCGGCCCGCGGTCCCGGTGGACAGCAGGATCACGATGCCCTCGCGTCCACGTACGGTGACCGGTCCGGTCCCGAGGACCACGGTGTCTGCCGCGACACCGTTGGCGGCCGTGCAGCGGCGCAGCGCCTGCGCCGATCCGAACGACGCGAAGTCGTTCTTCCCCAGCACGGACAGCAGCGCGACACGTTCACCTGGTGCCAGGTCGGTGATCGGTGGCGAGGACGGCTGCGCCTGGAGCGGAGGGTCGGACGCGGGTGACCGCAGCACCCCGACGGTGATCGCGAGGACCGCGACGATCGCGGCTGCGACCCCACCGGCCGCCAACCATCGGGCAGGCATCCGTCGTCTGCGGCGCTCCGCGATACCGACGACGGCGTCGTCGGGCGTGGTGGCGGTCTCCGCTCCGATCTCGTCGAGCGTCAGTCGAGTCCTGGACGCCACCTCGGCGGGCACGGGAACGGGCGGCACGTCAGCGCCACGCAGCTGCGCGGTGGTGCGGTCGAGTGCGTCGAGTACCGCGCGGGCATCGGGGTCGTCGCTGATGCGCGATCTCACGTACTCGGCGACGTCGGGCGGCAGGACATCGGCGTGCAGATCTGCGAGGAGATCGGTCGAGTAGGGCGGTTGCGGGTAGCGCGACACCGTGCTGTCAGGGTCGTCTGCTGCTCCCGGCGGGATCATCGCTCCACTCTCCCACTTCTCTCGCCCGGACCCGATCCACAGTGGGTGGACCGAGCGCGGCGTCCGACTGGTATCTGGCCGTGCCTGTGATCGTGATCGTCAGGGTTTAAGACGCACCGGTCCGTGGTCCGGTTCCATCGGATCCGATATGGGGACAGGCGCGGCCGAATCCTCACTCCCCGGGTGCACCGTCAAGAGCAGGTGTGCACGCGGCCGCGCCGAACTCGCCACGATGCTCGGTCATCTGCGAACACGGTGACGACCCGATCGGCCGACGTCAGCACTCTCGAAGATGACCGAGAGCCTGCGCGAGCCGGAGCCGACCCCGTGAGCACCGGCTCTTGATGGTTCCGATCGGCACACCGAGCCGCTCGGCGGCCTCACTGACCGAGTAGCCCTCGACGTCCACCGCGATCACCGCGGCACGCTGATCCGGCGGCAGGGTGTCGAGTGCCCTGCCGATCGAGATCGAGAGGTCGACGGCCGCCATCTGGTCGTGATCGTCGGCGAGGGGCAGGAGGTCGTACTCCGGGATCGGCACCGTCCGGCGCACGCGATTGCGGCGGATGCGGTCGAGGCAGGCGTTCACCACGATCCGATGCAGCCAGCTCGTCACCTTGGCGTCGGATCGGAATCGCGAGGCCATCCGGTGTGCGTTGAGCAGGGCGTCCTGCAGGGCGTCGGCGGCGTCGTCGGGGTTGTTGCTCGTGCGGCAGGCCAGCGACCACAGATAGGTGTGGTGACGTTCGATCAGCGTCGCAAAGGCGTCGGGCTCACCGGCGACATGGGCGCGGAGCAGATCTTCGTCGCTGCGCGCGTCGACGCTCCCCCGAGTCATGCCGAGAAGGTTAGTGGACACCAAGGGTCGTCGACGCACTGACCTGCACGTTGTCCACAGTTCTGGGGACACCGGAGAGGTTGTGGACGAGTGGAGGATTCGCGGTGGCGCGGATGGCGCACGGTCGGCGAAGATCCGGTTGCCGTGGGCGGAAAACCGGTTGCCGTGGGCGGAAAACCGGTTGCTGTCGGCGAAGAACCGGTTGCTGTCGGCGGGAAAGTGGTTGCTGTCGGCGGGGCAGGCGGTCAGCCCAGCAGGCTCTCGTATGCGGCGACGAACAGTTCGACGCTGACGTCCAGGATCGCATCGAGGTCGAACAGGTCCGGGCCGGCGTCAGCGGGCGCGGCGAACTCCCCGTTGGCACTGGTGTACCAATCGACCAGGAGCTGCGTGACCGCGCCCACCAGTCCGATGGCGGCCAGGCGCTGCGTGCGATCGGCGGTCTCCTCCCCCAGCGCCAACGTCAGGATCAGATCGGCCCATCCGTGAATCGCGGTGAGCCGCAAGCGTTCCAGATCAGGGTTGACCCCGACGACCTCGACGAGCATCACGCGGGCCCGACGTGCGTCGTCGGCCAGACACCGCACGAATGCGGTCAGCGCCGACCGTGCGACGGCAGGTGCGTCGGGTGCCGCGACACCGACCGCACCCACTCCCCCACCATCGCCGACGAAACCGGCCGCGGCATCGACGGTGGCGGCACGGGCGAACTCCACACAATCCTCGTAGACCGCGGCCAGCAGCGCGGGGCGGTCGGCGAACGACTCGTAGAAGTAGCGCTGTGTCAGACCGGCGTGCTCGCACACCCGCTTCACGGAGGCGTTCGCATAACCGTCGGAGCCGAACAGATCCAACCCGGCGGCGATCAGATCGAGCCGTCGCCGGGCACGCCGCTCGTCGGCGTCGGCCCCGCCGTAGCGGCGTCCTTCGGGGGTACTCATCGGACTCCTCGGCATCGTCGGTGGTCACGGCTGCGATCTCTTTACACGACTCTATCTGACACGCTATCGTGTCAGAACCACGATCTGACATGTTCCCGTGTCAGATGACCGGACGGACCAGCAGGAGAACCGATGCTCGACTTCCTACCGGAGGCGATGCGCGAGCCGACCGTGCTCGCGATCCCGTTCTTCGTGCTCCTCGTGGTGCTCGAGTGGGTGGCGGCCTGGAAGCTCGAGCACACCGAGGCAGACCGACCGTCCCAGCACGACGAACGGGTCCCGGCGCCACGCGGTTCGTACAACGCGCGAGACTCGCGTGCCAGCCTCCTGATGGGACTCGTCTCGATCGCCACCAGTGCGGGATGGAAAGTGCTGGCCCTGCTCGCGTATTCGGCGATCTTCGCCTACCTCGCGCCCTGGCAGCTCCCGGCGACCGCCTGGTACAGCTGGCTGATCGCCTTCGTCGGGTTGGATTTCCTCTTCTACTGGGAGCACCGGATCGCCCATCGCGTCCGACTGGTCTGGGCCACTCACCAGGCCCACCACTCCAGCGAATACTTCAATTTCACCACCGCGTTGCGCCAGAAGTGGAACAACAGTGCGGGCATCGTCATGTGGTTGCCACTCCCCTTCCTGGGCGTACCACCCGCGCTGGTGTTCGCGGCGTACTCACTGAATCTGATCTACCAGTTCTGGGTTCACACCGAGCACATCGGAAAACTCTGGGCGCCTGTGGAGTTCGTGTTCAACACGCCGTCACACCACCGGGTGCACCACGGCAGCGACATCGACTACCTGGACCGCAACTACGGCGGAACCTTCATCGTCTGGGACCGGATGTTCGGAACCTTTCGGCCCGAGACCTACCGACCGACCTACGGATTGACCAAACCGGTTGACACCTACAACATCTGGCGGTTGCAGACTCATGAGTACGGTGCGATCGCGCGGGACGTGCGCGCGGCCGACGGCATGCGTGCGCGACTGGGGTACATTTTCGGCCCGCCCGGCTGGCGGCCGGATCGACCGCCGGAGATCAGTGATCGCCGTGACGGTGCCGCTCGTTGCACCGAGCGAGCAGTTCGGTGAGCAGCGCCTCGGATCGACGGGCGGGCATCACGTCGAGCAGGGCCATCACGGGGGCGAGCTGATCGGGCAGCGCCCCGCCTGCGTCCTCCCCCGCCAGTCCGAGGTCGCGGAGAATCCCACCGGCGGTTGCCGAGTCCGCACCGGCGTCTACCGCGAGTTCGGGCATCGCGGAGAGCAACTCGCCCAGGTCGACCCCGGGGACACCCCGGACATCGTCGGCGGCCGCGATCAACGCCGCGGTCAGACCGTCGACCTCGTCACCGGTCACGGGGGTGACCGTCAGGTGCGTCGTGCGTGGGAGATCCGGTCCGTCGGCTTGGTGCAGTCCGGGTTGTGGCTGGAGCACCCAACCGAGTTCGCGTACCCGATCGGCCCATATGTGCGGATCCACCTGATCTCCGTCGGCAACCGTGTGGTCGGCGGCGACGGCGAACAGCGGTCCGATCGGGTCCCCCACCACACGTAGCCCGACGATCCCCGAGATGCATTCCTGCAGTGTGTGAGTCGCGGACCGTGAGCGCGCGGTCAGCGCTGCGAACCCGTCGGGGCCCAGGTATGCGACGATCGCCCAGGTGGCCGCCAGCGACATCGCCGAACGACTTCCGAGCATGGTCGGGTTCACCACCGGATAACCAGGCCAGCGCGTCGTCGCGAAGGACGCCGCACGTTTGGCGTCGGGGTCGCCGAACAGGAGAACCGAGGCGCCCTTCGGTGCAAAGCCGTATTTGTGTGCGTCGAGCGAGACGCTGGTGACACCTGGAACGCGAAAGTCCCAGGGCGACAGCCCCTCTCCCCCATCCGACCAGAACGGGAGAACCCAGCCGCCGATACACGCGTCGACATGGCAGGCCACCCCACGATCGGCCGCGGCGCCGGCGATCTCCGCGACCGGATCCAGCGCGGCAAAGGGGTAACACGGTGCGGACACCACCACAAGTGCGGTCTGCGTGGTCAGACGGGCCGTCAGCTCCGCAGTGTCGACAACTCCCTGTTCATCGACCGGGACGAGTTCGAGGTCGAGGCCGAAATAGTGTGCAGCCTTGTGAAATGCGGCGTGGACGGTCACCGGCGCGACGATGCGCGGCACACCCGTCCCGCCCGCGGCGCGCCAGCGGTCGCGCGCCGATTTGACTGCCAGAAGGCAACTCTCGGTGCCGCCGCTCGTCACGAGCCCCGTCACATCCCGATCGTGTGCCGATGCGTGCACGAGCTCGCAGGCGAAGGTGATCACGTCGGCCTCCATGCGGGCCACCGACGGAAACGCGGTGGGGTCGAGCCCGTTGACGGCCTGGACGGAGGCTGCCGCCGCACGTGCGAGCTCGTCGAGTTCGGCGAGCCCCGAGTCGTACACGTAGGAGAGCACGCGACCGCCGTGGGTCGGCGCGTCGTCGGCGCGCAGCTCGGCCAGCCGCTGCAGGATCGACTCTGTTCGTTCGTCAGACATCAGCTACTCTTCCGTCGATATCGTTGCGGCGCAGGGGATAACGGGTTATCAGCAGCAGACTCACGACCGCGAGAGCCGCTGGGATCACACTGAAGCCGATCACCATCGCCCACAGCGCTCCGGTCGGCTGGGTCACCTCTGTGGCATCGGCATCCGACGACACGTACCCGCCGACGGCGAGCACTGCGGTGAGCGCCACTGCACCCAATGCCATGCCGGTGGTCTCCCCCGCGGTCCAGACCCCGCCTATCACGCCGGCCGAGTTCTGCCCGTGGGTGTGCGCATCGTGGGTGATGACATCCGGGACCATCGCCATCGGGAGCGACTGCATGCCGGCGTAGGCGGCACCGGCGAATCCGATGACCGGATAGACCCACCAGCCCGGTGTCCAGTGCAACAGCACCAGCGATACGCTCGCGACTGCGAAAAGTGTTGTCGCGATGGCGAAGCCGGACTCTTTGCCGATGCGCCGGGCGACCGCTCCCCAGATCGGGGCGAACAGCACGGCCGGCCCGATCAGCGCGACGAAGAGGTAGGAGACGGCGGCCTCATCGCCGAGGACCCAGGTCGCCACGTACTGGCCGTCGGCGAGCATCAGCCCGGTTGCCAGGCCTTGCAACAGGAATGCACCCAGGAGCAGACGCAGCGGGCGGCTACGTCGGAGCACGGCGGCCGCGCTCCGGTAGGCCGCGGCGGGTGACGACGTCTCGTCGGTGATCTGGGTGTCGGTGGCGACCTGTGACACCGGCGCGGAACGACTCGCGATCAGCAGGCTGACGCCGATGACGCCACCGGCGACGACACCCATGATCAGGTAGCCGATGCGTGGCGTCCCGCCGACTTCCCGTAGCGCGGGACCGCCCGCACCGAATACGAGGATGCCGACGGTCAGCACCACGACCCGGGCGGTGAGCAGCCGGGTGCGTTCGTCGTAGTGGCCGGTCAGTTCGGCGGGTAATGCGATGTAAGGGACCTGGAACAGGCTGAAGGCGGTGGCGGCGAGCAGGAATGCGACGGCCACCCAGACGGCGTCCGTGGGCGACGGAAGCCCCGTGGGGACGGCGAAGGTGACCGCGAAGAACACCGGCAGTGCGTGGGCACCGATCAGCATCAGTGGCCGACGTGAACCCCGTCGGCGCCTGCTCCGGTCGCTCGTGGCGCCGATCAGCGGATCGATCACGACGTCCCAGAGCTTGGCGACCGCGACGATGCCACCGGCAGCCGCGGCGGCGACCCCGAGCGTGTCGGTGAGGTAGTAGATCAGCACGAGGCCGGGGAGCGTCGAGAAGCCCGCGGTGCCGATCGAACCGACGGCGTACCGCGCGACGGTCGGTCCGGTCAGCCGTGCGCCATCGAGTCCGGCGGTGGCCTGCGGGCGGCGGTGGACGAGCACACGAGTATGTCTACCGGGCGCGGGTGCCCCGGTCGTGGCGAACCCCGATTACCGATCGTGCCGATCCGGACTCACCGTCAGCCGGTCATCTCGATCTTGCCGATCTTGGCCTGGAAGCCGCCGGGACCCGGTGGCAGCGAGGTGAGCCACACCATCAGGAACGGGCTCTGTTGCGGGTTCGGGATCGTGATGGTGGTGGTGGGCTGGGAGACCGGTCCGGTCGCCACCTCGGCCGTCTGCGCGAGCGCGGGCTGGGCGGTCGGCGAGGTACGTATCGAGACGTTGAACCCCGGCGTCGGCGTCGTGATGGTCACGGACTTCACCGCGTGCTGGCCGCCCAGATCGAACATCAGCCCGAGTCCCTGCTTGAGTCCGCCGAAGTTCGCCGACCCGCGGTAGCTGTCGGTCTGCCAGGGCGGGGCAGCGCCGCTGATCACGTTCTGCAGGTTCGACGCGTTGTCGGGCGGCTGACCCGAGAAATCCACCAGCGACACATTCCGGAGTGCGATGGGTCCCGCCGCGGCCGGGGTCGGTGCGGGGGGAGCGGCGGCACTCGGCGAGGGTGGCGCCGATGTGGTGGTCAGGATCGAGTCGATGTCGGTCGATCCGTCGTCGGAGCCGAAGAGATTGGTCGCCCACACCACCAGCGCGAGCACGATGAACAGGGTCAGCAGTCCGGCGCCCACGAGTAGCGCGAGGTTGCGGCGGCCGGGTTTGTCGGCCTCGCCGGAGCCGGAGGCGCGATCGGATTTCGACCCCATCGCGACCGGCGCCGCGTCGACGTCGATGGCCGGCAGCATGTCGGTGTTGAGGTCGAGAACGGTGGCCTGGTCGAGGACGTGCTGGACGGTGCCCGCAGTCCGGATGCCGCGACTGCCGTCGAGGGCGCGAGCCGCGACGGCGGAGATCTCGAACGGGGTCTCGGGCCGCGCCTCGCGCGGTTCGATCGGCGATCCGTCCTTGCCGGGCGCGGCGATCGGCAGCCCGCCGACCGGTTCGGTGGTGTCGTCCGTGGTCACCAGCGTCGACCCGGTCTCACTGTCGAGAGGCCACCGGGCGAGGAGCAGTGCGTAGAGCACCGCGCCCAGTCCGCGCACATCCGAGGACTTGTCGTCCGGGGTGAGGGTGCCCGGGAATGCCAGCACCGCGTTGCCGTCGGTGCTGATGCGGATGCGATCCGGATGATCGATCGACAGCGTTCCACCGGATCGATGGGTGGCCTCCGCGGCGGCGGCGAGCGCCCGGACGGCGCGCGCGGCGCCGATCGGCGACGGGCCGGACTGTGCGACCTCGGTGAGCGACGAGCCCGGTACCCATTCGCTGACGACAATGCCGCCCGACGATCCGCGCACCACGTCGAGCACGCGTGCGACCCCGGATGACGAGATCTGTCCCAGCCGCAATGTCCGGGACAGCACGGCCTGTGGACCTTCGTCGCTCACCTTGGCCGACTCGCCACGTTCCGGGGGAGCTGTGAGTTGCTCGGCGTCGACGAAGGTCAGGGCGACCTCACGGTCGAGGTTGATGTCGAGCGCCCGCCAGAACTGCAGGCCGCGGGATCCGCCGTGGTGATCGAGCAGTCGATAGCGGCCGCCGGCCACGGCGGCACCGGGCACCAGTCGGGGGCCGCGCGGCCGCGGTCGTTTGACGGGAACCGTGTCCTTGTCGGATTTGTCTGTGTTGGAGGGTTTCTCGCCCTTCGGTGTGTTTCCGGTCGACGCCTGCTCATCGGAGTCCGGGGAATCCGGGCCCGGCCGGTCCGATTTCGCCGACGTGTCGACCTCGCCGTCGCGTGGTCGGTCCGGCTTCTCGTCGACGGTCACCGAACCGCCGTCGGAGGTCGGGGCGTCGGGGATGATCTCGGTGTCCTGTGTGGTACCGATCTCGTTGTCACTCAAGCGCCGAGCTCCTCTCCTGCGGTAGCGCATATCGCGGGGCGAATGGACCCGCATCTCGCCGCCATCACGAAGGCGTGCGGCTCCACCGCTGTGAACCGAGTACGACTGCCAGGTGGCCGTGCCCCGGTCGAATCGTCGGAGCACCTGTACTTGACCAGAGTACGGGAGCGACTCGTCCGGAGTGATCCGCGGAAACTGAACCGTGATCGTCGGTGCCGATTCTGTTACCGAACTCGGCGGTGGTGCCAGCGCCGGAATGAACCGACCGAGCATGCGCCGCACGGACATTCCGATCGAAACCACGTCGGGAACCTTGGCCGCGGCAAGTCCGGCATAGGTCACGCCCAGGACGACGACCGCGGTCACGAGGAGGTAGACGAGCGAACCGACCTTGCCGACCTCCGTGGCGAGGAGATGCATTCCCGACAGGTTGGCGACCGCCCAGACGACCGCGGCGACCCCGATCGAGACACCGAGTGTGATCACAGTCGTGCGGTACACGTCGGTGAGCCGGGCGTTGTTCAGCCGGTTGCGCAGCAGATAGTGGCCGACGACGGCACCGACCAGGTATCCCAGTCCGTTCGACAATGCGAGCCAGCGCACCACCAACTCGGGATCGGAGAACAGCACCGGCCCGAGGTAGGAGGCGGCCACCTTGACGATCGTGATGCCGAGCACCATCACGGTCGGCGTCCAGGCATCCTGGCGCGCGTAGAACACGCGCAGCTGGACCAGCGTCATCGAGTAGGGGATCAGGGTGAAGGCGCCCCACGCGAGGACCGAGCCGAGCTGGGAGGCGGTGTCGGCGTCGAACTTGCCGAAGTTGAACACGGCGATGCCGATGGCCGGGCCGAAGAAGGTCATGTAGGCGACCACGGGCACCAGTGCGACCATGGTCAGCCGGGTGGCCAGGGACAGGTCGTCGACGACGGCACGATCGTCGTCGGCGGCGGCGTTGCGCGACAACCTGGGCATGATCGCGGTCAGGATCGTCACGCCCAGCACGCCATAGGGGAGTTGGAGCAGCTGCCAGTGCGTGGCATAGACACTGATGCCCGATGCGTCGGCGTGTGCGGCGATGCGGTAGGTGATGACCAGCCCGACCTGCAGGATCGCGACGTAGAGCACGATCGCCAGGGCCATGTTCCCGAAGGTGCGCAGGCGCGCGTCGAGTCCCCACTGCAGCTGTAGACGCACCCCCGCCCGCTTGAGCCACGGCACCAGGACCGATGCCTGGACCACCACACCGAGCGTGGTGCCGATGCCGAGTACCAGGAGCTGAGGATCCGACATCCGGACCGGGTTGAGCGTGATCTCGCCGGGCATCAGGGCGTACAGCACCAGCGTGGCGATCTGGACGACGTTGTTCATCACCGGAGCCCAGGCACCTGGTTTGAAGAACCCCTTCATGTTCAGGATCGCGATGAACAGCGCGGACAGTCCGTAGAACAGGATCTCCGGTAGGAGCAGGTAGGCCAGGGCGGTGGTCAGCGGCCGGTTGACGTCCCCGTCACCGACGTTGAGGAAGGTCAGGAGTGGCGCGGCGATCAGCGCGATGACCGTCGCCGTCCCGAGGGTGACCACGGTGAGGGTGAAGATGCGGTTGATGAACCCGCGGCCGCCGTCGGCGTCCTCGGCCTCCGCACGGACCAGCACCGGGATAACGATCGCGGTGAGCACGGCACCGAGGACGACCTCGGCGATCATGTTCGGCAGCACATAGGCGGCCTGGAAGGCCGACGCGATGGCGGGACCGAGCATGGCCAGCACCAGCACCGTCCGGATGAACCCGGTGATGCGGCTCGTGAGGGTGGCCAGAGCGATGGATCCGCTGGTCTTGAGGATGCTCGAGTCGGAATCGCGCGAGAGCCCGGTGGTGGCGCTCTCGCCGGTGCCGGTGTCACGCGGACGCCGCTCGCCGGTGTCGGTGAGCGTGTCGGCCGGTGGCCGCGACGGGATGAACCGTGGCGGCGGTGCTGACTGCCGGGCCGGCGCCGGGCGGGCCGCGGCGGGCCGCGGTGCAGGCGAGCGGGGACCGGATGCCGGCGGACCGGAGGGTGGCGGACCGGACGGCGACGGACCCGACGGCGGCGAGGCGGGTGGCCGGCCTGCGAGGGGTGGCTGGTCGGCCACCGGACCCGTCATCGGTGGCGGACCGGCGGCGGGGCGTCGTTCAGGGGCCCCGCGGGGAGGTATCCGGCGGGGCGACGCGCGGCGCGGTTCGCGTGGTCCTTGGTCGGTCATGGTGTGTCTCGGTCGGTCGGGCCCGTCGTCGCGGGCGGTGCCTCATCCTCTGTCTCGGGGTTCTCTGGCTCCGGGTCGGTCTCTGGGTGCAGCATCTCTTGATGCAGGGTACGGCGACGCTCCTGATAGGTGGTGCCGGCAAGCAATCGTTCGTGGTCGTCGGGGTCGGGACGGTCATCGTCGGCCGGGTCGGGTTCACCGCGGAACCGGTGCCAGAGACGCCGCGCGGTCAGCAGGACGAGCGCGACACCCGCCGCGATCGTGATCCAGAACAGCGGCTTCCCATAGGCATTCGCATGCACCGACAGCCGGATGGGCGAGCCGAGGGAGACCCCGCTCGAGGTGGACATACCGATGGTGACGGTGATGGCCTCGGAGCTGTCCGCGCGCGTGGGCAGCTGGATCTGGCGAGTGCCCCGAGCGGGGATCTCGATGACGCCGATGTCGCCGACGTCGAGTTCCTTCGGCGCGGCGACGTTCATCCGCACCCGGATCGGCAGCGACAGCTCGTTGCGGACCACCAGCAGCAGGGGACTGCGCTCGGACGCGAGCGTGTACCTCCCACCGGGGTCGAGGATGGTCACGGCGTTGCGCATCCGCTGCAGGGTGGCGCCGGATGCGGTGACCCGGGCCGCACGCTGAGTGCGGATGTCGGCCCGCTCGGCGGCACCCGCCCGATCCGGGGTCCGGATGGAGCGCAACAGGTCTTCCCGCAGCGGCGCCATGTACCGCTCGGGAGTGGCGGCGACGTCGGCGGACTGCATCAGCGAGGCCTGCAACTGGTACGACAACTCGGCGTTGTCACGCATCGTCGTCGCGGCCTGGTCGGACACCGCAACGCCCAGCGATGCGAGCGACGCGACGCCGGGTGGTCTCACGAACCGCGCGGTCGACTCGGCACGGTCGAGTTCGCCGACGACGTCGGTGAGCGAGGTGGGTGTCGCCGCGCCGGACTCCAGCAGGAGGGTGGCGGTGGTGAACAACGCGTTGGTGTCGTCGGTGGACGGTGCCCAGTAGGTCGGCGGCACCACGAAGGCGCTGCGTCCGGCGGCGGGCAGTCGAGGCTGCGCCCGCCCGCGTTCGACGGGTTCGGGCGCGGCGATCGACTGAAACGCCAGCGCGGCGACCGCGGCCTGTCGCCTGCCCGCGGCCGACTCACCGGCGAACGACACCTCCTGGTCGGGCGGTGTCAGGGGAGTCGTCGACGGGGCGGAGCCCAGGCCGGCAAGGGACGCCGAGATCGGCGCATCGGTGGACTGGACGCGCAGGTCGCCGACCCGATACTGCCCGGTGGCGCCTGGGCGGGCGGTCGCCACGCTGCTCGTCGACGTGACGGCCTTGCCGACGGATGCCGACTTCAACACGCCTGCGCCGGTCGAGTCGAGGGCCCCGAGCGCGGGGACGGTGATGCCCCGGACGCTGCGGACACCGAGGATCGCGTCGACGACGTCGGGGGGCGTCGACAGGGCGTCGGTGGTGAGGCCGGTGTTGCCGATGCGGGCCAGGGACGTCAGATCGGACTGCGCGAACGGCAACGCCACCACACACATCTGTCCCGCGAGCTGACGCAGCTCGGTCAGCCACTGCACTGCGGCCGCCTGCCCGGAGCCCGCGGTGGTCGACGACGTCGGATCCATCGGATCGCTCGATACCTCGTATCCGAGCGACATGGACCGGACCGTCACCAGGAGATCCGGATCGACGGCCAGGCACATGCTCTGTTCGAGTTTGGAGGGCTTCCGATCGGTCGAGGTTCCGGTGTCGCCGGAATTGCCGGTATCAGAGGAGCTGTTGTCGTCCCCGGACGGTGGGGCCGATTCGGCGGATTTCGACGCTCCGTTGCCGCTCGTCACGGCCTCGGATCCGGAGGCAGCCGAATCGTTGTCGGCTGACTCGGTCTCGCCCGCCACCGACCGGGCCGCCGCGAGGAGCACATTGAGGCGGCCGCCGGGTTCGAGGGATCGGGCCAGGTCGTCGCCCACCAGACGGACCTGCTCGGTCTGTCCGCCGAGCACGCCCGGGGTGAGCTGAGGCGGCGCCGCCAGCGGCCAGAGCATCGTGAACCGTGCCGGGCTCGACAGGTTGGCCGAGACCGAGCCGTCCGCGCCGAGATCGGTGTCCCGCGGATCGGGCTGCTCCGCGTCGGTGGTCGGATCGACGTACCCCGCCGCCCGACCACGATCGGGAGGTAGGGACAGCACGGGCAGGAGGGTGCGCGACTGTGCGAGCTTGGCCGGATTCCCGTAGTCGGGGAGCCCGTTCACGTTCACCTGCAGTGGGAACACCCCGGTGCGCTGGATGTCGAGGCCACCGTTGCCCGACAGCGGGGCCGTGATGGTGAACGGGATCGACCGGCCCGGCGTGAGGTCGTCGGAGATGTGCCGGAACGGGGTCGCGGCGCTCACCGGGACGGGGGTGACGGCGAGGCTGCTGCGCAGTCCCGCAGCGTCCGCCACCCGATCGCCGCGTTCGAGGCGGACCGAAAGGTTGTGCAGCTGACGGTCCCCGATGTTCTGGAGGTGCCCCGACACGGTGACCACGGAACCACCACTGCTGGTGACCAGCGACGGCGTGATGGTGTCGATGGAAAGCCGTAAGAAGTCGTCGGGGATCTCGCCGTCCGAGGCGGCCGACGCATCCGGCGCGGCGGCCGCCGGAGCCGCGGACAGGAGCACGATCGTCAGGACCGCGAAGATCGCTGCGGAGATCCGCGCGAGTCGACGGAGGGGAGCGAGGAGCCTGTTCACCCGGCGGTCAGGCATCGCCGGCCGGTGGGCGCCGGGGACGCCGCCTGCGCCGACGGGACCGCGACGGGGGCGGCGGTTCGTTGCGGCGCTGGTTGCGTGCGGCTGCGGCTCTCTCATAGGCGTTGGGTTCGGTGCGAATGCTCTCGGCCTCGGACTGGGCCAACCGGTTCGGGTCGGCAGCGAGATCGGCGATGACGCCTCGGGCCATCCGGGCCAGTCGCCGCTCGTCAGAGTACGTGAGCTTCCGGGGTAGTTCGGCGAGCGGCACCCATGCCACTTCACTCACCTCGTAATCGGCGTCCGACAGCTCGCCCCCGATGCTGCGGAGAAGATAGTGGTGAACGGTCTTGTGGATGCGCCTGCCCTCGCTGACGAACCAGTAGTCGATCTTGCCGAGCGGCGCGACGACGGTGCCGTTGATGCCCGTTTCCTCCGCGACCTCCCGGATCGCGGTCTGCTCGGCCGTCTCCCCGGTCTCGATGTGGCCCTTCGGCAACGACCACATCATCCGGCCGCGCCGGTCCATCCGGCCGATGAGTGCCGCGCAGAGCTCGTCCACGGGGAGGTCGAGGTCGGAGATGACCAGCCCGCCCGCCGACGTCTCGCGAACGGTGCGCAGGCGCTCCTGCCCCTGGCCCTGCCCGCGGTCGGGCCGGGTACCGGTCCGTCGGCGGTTCTTGGTCTTGCCTGCGGTCGTGGTGCCGTCGGAGCCGACTGCATGGGTGAGGCCGGTCTTGGTGATCTTGGCGGTGACCGCGACCAGATCCGAAGGTTTCGGCGGCGAGACCCTGGTGTGGGTCGGGTGCAGTTCGTCGTCGTCGCCGACGAGCCGCTCGGGATCTGTCGGTCGCTTCGGCATGGGCCCGGGCTTGGGCGCGTCACGACGCTCGACGGGACGCGGCGGCGTGTCGTCGGGGGCGCTGTGAGGCGTATCGGTGCCCGACGGCGCCACCGACGGTCGTCGTCCGCGTCGCCGGCGTCCGCGCCGCCCTCGGCGCGCCTGCCCGGGGCCCGTCTCCTCCGGGGTGGGCGCGGTGGCCGGATTGGGTGCGGTGCCGTGCGAGCCCCGAGCCAGATCTGCGGGCGTCACGCGGCGGCCGGAACCGGAGTCCGGTCGCGCCGGCGAGGTGTTGTGTGTCACATCGCCGGGACCGTGACCACCCGCGGTGACGTCGGAGGAGACGTCAGAGGGGTCGGTGGACGGATCGGCGGACACGCTCTCGATGCTAGCCGTTGGTCACCTGCTGTTTGCCCGGATGGCCCCGTGGGCGGCGGGGTGGCGACCGGTCCTGTCTGGGGGCCCGACGACGATTTGTGGTCGCCGGACGTCGCAGCGGTAGGCTGGCATGCCGTGACAGAGCCCGAACGCCGTACCCGTCTGCTGGCATCAGCGGCGGTCACGTTGCGGGGCCTCTCCGACGTCCTGGTGCCGCTCGGCGCGGCGTTCGCGGCCGCGGGCCACGAGTTGTATCTGGTCGGCGGGTCGGTGCGGGATGCGGTGCTCGGCAGGCTCTCGGGCGATCTCGACTTCACCACCGATGCCAGGCCCGAGCAGGTCTCGGCGTTGATGGCCGACTGGGCCGATGCCCAGTGGGACACCGGTATCGAGTTCGGCACGATCAGTGCGCGCAAGGGCGCGCACATGGTTGAGATCACGACATTCCGGTCCGACGCGTATGACCGGATCGGGCGCAATCCCGAGGTGGTCTTCGGAGAATCGCTCGGCGACGATCTGGTGCGCCGCGACTTCACCATCAACGCGATGGCCGTCCGGGTCGGGGCGGACGGTCCGGCCGAGTTCTGCGACCCCCTCGACGGGATGACCGCCCTCCTCGCCGGGATCATTGACACCCCGGCCACCCCGCAGGAGTCCTTCGACGACGACCCGCTACGGATGCTGCGGGCGATCCGGTTCGTCTCGCAGCTCGGCTTCCGGGTCGCGCCCAGGGTGTCCGACGCGATCACCGAGATGTCGGCGCAGATCGATCGGATCACCGCCGAACGTGTCCGCACCGAATTGGACAAGATGATCCTCGGTGAGCATCCGCTGGAGGCCATCGACCTGATGGTCGACACCGGCCTCGGCGAGCGTGTGCTCCCGGAGGTGCCGGGGATGAAGCTCACCATCGACGAACACCACCAGCACAAGGACGTGTACCAGCACTCGTTGACCGTGCTGCGGCAGGCGATCGACCTCGAGGAGGGCGATCCCGATCTGGTGCTGCGATGGGCAGCCCTGCTCCACGACATCGGGAAGCCGGCGACCCGTCGCCACGAGCCCGGTGGCGGGGTCAGTTTCCACCATCACGAGGTGGTCGGGGCCAAACTCGTCCGCCGTCGGATGCGGGCTCTGAAGTATCCGAAGGCGGTCGTCGAGGACGTGTCGAACCTGGTGTTCCTGCACCTGCGGTTCCACGGCTACGGCGACGGCAGCTGGACGGACTCGGCGGTCCGACGTTATGTCAGCGACGCGGGACCGCTCCTGGATCGTCTGCACAAACTCGTCCGGGCCGACTGCACCACTCGGAACAAGCGCCGCGCACGGCGTCTGCAGGAGAACTACGACCATCTGGAACGGCGGATCGCCGATCTCAAGGCCGCGGAGGATCTCGATCGCGTGCGACCGGACCTCGACGGCAACGCCATCATGGAACTGCTCGGCCTGCCTCCGGGTCCGAAGGTCGGCGAGGCATGGCGATACCTGAAGGAGCTGCGGCTCGACCGCGGGCCGCTCTCGTACGAGGAGGCCGTCGAGGCACTCCGGGAGTGGTGGAGCGAGCAGGGTTAGTCGGGGGATGGGCCCGCCGGCGGCGCGAAGATGACCGCGGCGCTCGGGACCACTTCGAAGGTCGCCGGCAACTCGCCGACGAGGTCACCGTCGATCGACACCAGCGCCGGTGGGTCGCAATAGAATTCGATCTCACGGCCACGGAGCGTGCGGACCATCTGGTGATTCACGTGCTGCCCGGAGAAGACCGCGGGGAAGACCTTGGCGACGGTCAGTCGTGCGAACCGTGAGGGACGGACGGCCAAGGTGACGTCGAGCAATCCGTCGACCATCGACGCCGCGGGCGTGATCTGCATGCCCCCGCCGTACGAGGTGGTGTTGCCCACGGACGCGAAGACCATGTCGTCGTCGAGTTCCGTCTCGTCGACACGGACGTGATAGTGCCGCGAGCGCAGACCGATCAATTCCAGCAACGCGGCGATGGTGTAGCGGGCCTGGCCCTTCGGCCAGGACATCCCGATGGCGCGCGCGGTCACCGACGCGTCGAAGCCCGTCGCGGCAACGGTGGCGAACAGCGACGACCGGCCGTCGGGAAAGGTCACCCGCCCGAGATCCACCGTGCGGGTCTGTCCGAGCGCGATCACCTCGACCGCGGCCGCGACGTCGTCGAGCGGGATGTCGAGGTTGCGGGCCACGTCGTTGCCGGTGCCTGCGGGGATCACGCCGACCGGGGTGCCGGTGCCGACGGTGGCCTCGAGTGCGAGCCGGACGCTCCCGTCACCACCCACCACGGCGATCGCGTCGGTGTCGGTGCGCGCGGCCTTGGCCGCCCGTTCGGCGGCATCCTGCGCATCGCGGCCGATGATCAGTTCCACGTCGATTCCCCGCGCCTCGAACTCGCGGACCGCACGGTCGGCTATCGCACGGCCGGCGCCGTGTCGCGAGTGCGGATTGGCCAGGACCGTCGTGTGACGAACCCGATGGCCGTGGGATGTGGAACCCATGGGTTACAGTGTTACATATCATGTCAATCTGTAAAGAGGACATCGGGGACCAGGTCCTCGACGCCGCCCGCCGCTGCCTGGTACGCAACAACGGCCGCAAGGTGACCGTTGCCGAGGTCGCGCGCGAGGCCGGGGTCAGCAGGCCGACGGTCTACCGGCGCTGGCCCGACATGTCCGAGATCATCCGGGCACTGCTGACCCGTGAGGTCCTCGGCGTCGTCGCCGCGGTCAACGACGTCACGCCGCTGCGTACGGCCGACTTCGACGCCACGGTCGACGTGGTGGTGCGGGTGGTGGCGGCGCTGCGCGACGACGAACTGGTCTCCGCGCTGTGGCGCGAACAACGCGAGTTCATGATGCCCTATGTATTCGACCGGCTCGGGACGAGTCAGCAGGGCGTTCTCGCGATCCTGTCCGATGCGATCGCCAACGGTCAGGCGCGCGGGCAGGTCCGCGACGGCGACCCCGACAAGATGGCTGCGATGGTCTTGCTGATCACGCAGTCGTCCATCCAGTCGAGGGCACTGGTCGAGTCGATCCTCGGCGACGAGTGGAGCCGTGAACTCCACCATGCGCTCTCGTCCTACCTCCGCCCGCCCGACGACCTGCCCGCGGCGACCTGATGTGGGCGATCTGATGGCAGTGCTGAACGCCGCTCGTCGTCGCGACGGGCTCACGTACCTCGCCGAGTCGACCGAGCCGCTCGACCTGCTGGTGATCGGCGGCGGGATCACCGGTGTCGGGGTTGCCCTCGACGCCGCCACCCGTGGACTGCGGGTGGCGTTGGTGGAGGCCAACGATCTCGCCTTCGGTACGTCGCGGTGGAGCAGCAAGCTCGTCCACGGTGGCCTCCGCTATCTGGCCGGTGGCCACCTCCCCATCGCGCGGGAGAGCGCGATCGAGCGCCACCACCTCATGACCGCGATCGCGCCGCACCTGATCCGACCACTGCGACAGGTGGTTCCGGACATCGGGTCGAAGGGCTCGGCCGCCCTGATCCGGACCGGTTTCCGCGCAGGCGATCTGCTGCGGAGGGTTGCCGGTACGCCGACCGACATCCTGCCCGCCCCGGCCAGACTGACCGCCGACGAGACCATCGCGCTGTGCCCGGCGGTCACCAGGCAGAACCTGCGCGGCGCCGCCTCCAGCGCCGACGGCCAGCTCGTCGACGACGCACGACTGGTGGTCGCGATCGCGCGGACCGCCGCCACCTTCGGCGTCACCGTGTGCACCTATACCCGGGCGGACAACGTCACCGGAACCGGTGCGCGACTGACGGATACCCGCACCGGGGAGAGCTTCGACGTGGCGGCGCGGACGGTGGTCAACGCGACCGGCGTGTGGGCCGGGACGGTGGATCCGTCGGTACGGGTGCGGCCGAGCCGCGGCACCCACCTGGTCTTCGACGCGGCGACGTTCGGATATCCGACCGGTGCGCTCACGGTTCCGGTCGCGGGTTCGGTCTCGCGCTTCGTGTTCGCCCTGCCCGAGCAGCTCGGTCGCGTCTACGTGGGGCTCACCGACGTCGATGCACCCGGCCCCATCCCCGACGTCCCCGAGCCGTCCGACGACGAGATCGACTTCTTGATCGACTCGGTGAATGTTGCTCTGGAGCAACCGGTCTCCCGCGCCGACATCCTCGGCACCTTCGCGGGACTTCGTCCGCTCATCGACACCGGACACGGAACCGGCAGCAGTACAGGCGATCTCGCCGATGTGTCGCGCCACCACCGGGTCCAGGTGACCGACGACACCCTGGTCGGTGTGATCGGCGGAAAGCTGACCACGTACCGGCGCATGGCAGAGGACGCCGTCGACGCGGCGATCGCGGCCGGGGGGCTCACCGCGGGCGCCTGTGTGACGGCGACCACCCCGTTGGTCGGGGCGGCCGGGGTTCCCGATCACAGCGATCTGCCGTCATCGATGATCCATCGATTCGGTTCGGAGGCAACGAAGGTGGTGTCTGCGGCGCGGCTGGCCCGGCCGCTCGATCCGATCGCGGGCGAGCTCGACGTGACCCGGGCAGAGGTCGAGTTCGCGGTCACCCACGAAGGTGCGATCACGGTCGACGACGTCCTGGATCGGCGCACCCGCATCGGACTGGTCGCAGCCGATGCCGAGCTGGCGCGGGGAGCGGTCACCGAGATCGTCGACGCCGCGCTGAGTTCCCCCTGCTGAGGCGAACCCTCCCGACCTCGTCGACCGGGCCGAGCTCCGGCGAGCGCGGTCAGTAACCCATCGTCCGCAGGGCCTCGGCGAGGCGATCGAGATCCTCACGCTCGACGTCGAGGTGCGGGCTCACCCGCAACACCGACTGCTCGGTGGCCAGCGGTGCGCGCCACGAGTCCGCGCACGTGACCAGGATGCCCAGCTCGAGCAGTTTGTCACGCGCAGCCGCGACGTCGGACGGTCCCCAGCCGGGGGGCGGTGCGAGAGTGGTGATGGCCGAGGGCTCGTCGATCGGTTCGAGGACCTCCCAGCTGGCGATACCGTCGAGACGCTCGCGGGTGGTGCGACCGATCGCCGCCAGTTCCCGGAACACACGCTGCTGCCCGATGGTCAGCATCTCCGACACGGCGACGCCGAGGCCGAGGCGGCCGGCGACGAACGCTTCCGAACTCTCCACCTCGACGGGCCGCAGGGAGTCCTTCCGGACCGCGACGAATCCCACGCCGCGTGGTCCGGTCAGCCATTTGCGGCTGGTCCCGTAGACCACGTCGGCGCCGGTCACGGTCGGGACATGTCCGGCGGACTGGGCCATGTCCACCACCACCGGCACCCCGGCGGCGTGGGCGATCTCGACGATGCGGGTGACCGGCTGCACGACACCGGAGGCCGAGCCGATCTGACAGATGTGGATGAAGTCGGGCTGCTCGAACTGCAGCATGTTCTCCAACGCGTCGGTGTCGACATGCCCGGAGACATCGGCGTCCGGCAGCGGTCGCACGGCGTAGCCACGGCGTTCGAACTCGACGAGGTTGGGACCGAACTCGTTCTTCGCCACCCATACGGTGGTGGAGATCGGCAGGTTCCAGTAGGTCAGCAGGGCGCGCAGCGCCGCCCGCGCGCTCTCACGAAAGGCCAGTTCGTCTGCGGTGTGCCCGATCAGAGATGCGAGATCGCGCTTGTCGCGGGTGATCTCGTCGTCACGATCGGCGGCGGCGATGTAGGAGCCGCGTTCGGTCTCACGCCACAGATGGGCGGAGATGGCGCCGATCACCGCGTTCGACGACCGACCGGCGGCCGCCGAGTCGAGGTGGACGATCTCCGGGCGGAGGCGAGCACGGCGCCATTGTTCACCCAGTTCGCTCACGTACATAGACCTTGAACCTACCGGTTTGTACCGACGAAACGATGGTCGGGTCGGATGAGCCCGGAAACGAGCCGATCGTGCGATCGGAGCCGGTTCGGATCCCCGCTGTGCACATGCACGATTCGGCACGTGACGTGGCGCGACCTCACTTACCATTGGGTTGCCTGCGGGCACCGGACTCTGCCGACGATCATCAAGGCGCGCAAGGAGAATCAATGCCCAATCGTGAACCCGCCGGTCCGGTCGACCGGGCGCTCATCGGGGATCCCGTCACCATCGACGAACACACGACATTCATCCCGGTCACCCGCAAGGGCGTGCGAGGCCGGCCGGTGGCGGTCGGCGCGTTCACCGTGACCGACGGGGCCACCACGTGGACGCCCGCCGTCGATCAGGGACGGGTGGCCCTCATCGGTGTGATGACCGGTCTGATCGCCGCGGCCCTCGGTTCCGCCGCGGTCCTCCGCCAGCCACCGTGGCCCAAGATGACGATCACCGAGGACCGTCCGAGGAGAAGCGTGGATCCGCGTCCACAACCGGTGGACAACGCCTGATCGGTTGAGCACGACGGCGCAGCCGGAACCCGACAGGCCCGCACTGCGTCCAAACGACATGGATGCCGCCATCGACTACCTCTTCGGAACCGGCGACGGTCACACCACGTCGTGGGTGTCGGCCGCGGACGTCGACCTCGACGGCGACGGGGCGGCCGACGCGGTCCGGCTGGATTTCGACGGCGACGGTCGTCGTGACGATGCGATGTGGGACACCGACGGCGACGGTACCGCCGACGTCGTCGCGATCGACACCGACGACGACGGCCGCCCAGACGACCACTACCGCGACAACGGTGCCGGGGTGTGGGGCGAACGAACCGAGGATGTGTCAGTCGGTGAACCACCGGTCGGGCACGCCCCGGAGAATCCCCCGGCGGCGGGCCGGGTCGATGCCCCGCCGCCCCGTCCCGCTCCGGCCGCCTCGACGATGGATGCCACCGTGGTCCGGTCGGAGGATCTCGACGGCGACGGCACTGCCGACATCGAGATGACGGGGGATCGCCGGGCCGGGATTCCGGTGGCGCATCGGCTTTATGTCGACGACGACGGCGATGGCCGTTTCGACCACGTGTTGATCGACGACGACGGTGACGGGGTGGCCGACGTCAGCTTTGACTCCCGTTCGCCTCGATTCGATCGCCGCTGAGTGCCTCGTGGCGTGGGTGGTACGGGGTGTGCACGACGCGGACCACGAGCGAGCCGATCACGTAGAGCACGGTGCCGAAGATGACGAGTGCCACCGACTTGCCGTCGTCGGGGATCGCGACGGCTGCCAGGGTCACCGCACCGACGTAGGCGATGTTGAAGACGGCGTCCTGAACGGAGAACACCTGCCCGCGCACCGCGTCGCCGATGTCCACCTGCATGGCGACGTCGCCGCAGAGTTTTGCGACCTGTCCGATCAGGCCGAGCACGAAAGCAGAGATGCAGAGGACCACGGGGTTGAAGGTCACCAGGGAGACCTCCGCGACGGCGCCGACGAGCAACGCGACGATCAACGTGGTCTTCCGGCCGATCCGATCCACCGAGTACGGCGTGACCAGTGCCGCGAGCAGGGCGCCGCCCGCGGTGAACCCGGCGACCACGCTCACGCCTGCGAGGCCGTCGCCTGCGCCGGCGTGCTTGCTGATCACCAGGAGCATGAGGGTGTTCATGCCGAAGACGAGGCGATGGGCACCTATCGCAGAGAGGGCGGCGGACACCGTGCGTGACCCGGCGACCGCCCGGGCGCCGTGCAGCAGCCCGACGGTCACCGCGTGTAGCGCCGATCGCCCCGGATCGTCGGGTTCGTCGGGACCCAGTTGGAGTCGTGTGAAGCCGTGGGCCAGGGCTCCGGCGATCAGGGCGATCACCACACCGCCGAGGGTGGTCAGGGCGCTGCCGGAATTGTCCGGGCCGAACAGCGCGCGCAACACCGCGGCGATGCCCGCGCCGACGGCGAGCATGCCCGCTCCCAGGGTGGTGAACAGAGCATTGGTCGCGACGATGACGTCGCGGTGTGCCACGTGCGGCAGCCCTGCGGACAGACCGGAGGCCACGAACCTGCTGGCCCCCGTCACCGCAAGAGCACCGATCAGCACGATGGTGTCCGTCGCCCCGGCGGCGATCGCAACCGCGACGAGCCCGATCATGGCGGCCCGAATCACGTTGGCGTACATCAGGACGTGTCGTCGGTCCCAATGGTCGAGGAGGGCCCCGGCAAACGGGCCGATCACGGAGTAGGGGAGCAGCAACACGGCGAGGCCGCCCGCGATGGCCAGCGGATCGGCGTGCCGCTCCGGGTTGAACAGGATGGCACCGAAGAGCGCGGCCTGGAAGACGCCGTCGGTGATCTGGCTGGTCAGGCGGACCGCGAGAAGGCGCCCGAGTCCGGGTGAATGCGCGAGCGAGCGAACGAACCCCCGTAGACCGGGGGTGGCATGCTGCAACCCAGACATCACTGATCCAGACTACCGACCTGAAGGGCGCTGCCATGCGATGATGTGTGGGTGGCCGGCGGCGACGATTCAGAGGAACCGACCCCCGAGTTCTACTCGGAGGGGGCACCGGATGCCGCGCGCGACATCTCGTCGGCCGGACGGGTCCGGCCCGGGACCCTGCTCCTCGCGTCGACGGATCTCCTCGAACCGACGTTCGCCCGAACGGTCATCTACGTCATGGAACACAACGACGCCGGGAGTCTCGGGGTGGTCCTGAACCGGATGAGCCAGACCGCCGTGCACAATCTGCTGCCGCAGTGGTCGGATCTCTCGGCATCGCCCCGGGCGCTGTTCATCGGTGGCCCCGTCAAGCAGGACGCCGCCCTCTGTCTCGGTGTGGTGAAACTCGGCGCGGACGTCAGCGGATACGAGGCCATCCGACCACTGGACGGCCGCGTCGCCCTCGTCGATCTCGACGGTGACCCGGAGGCACTGTCCGAGGTGCTCGTCGGTGTCCGGGTGTTCGCGGGGTACTCGGGCTGGGGTATCGGGCAGCTCGACGGCGAGCTCGAACAGAACAGCTGGATGCTGGCCTCGGCACTGGCCAACGATCTGCTCGTACCGCCGACCGCTGATCTGTGGGGCGACGTACTCCGCAGGCAACCGTGGCCGATGCCGCTGCTCGCCTCACATCCGATCGACGTGGCACGTAACTGAGCTGATCCCCATACCCGTGATAGCGGGTGACGTGGGACACCGTCTCTGCTAGGTTTTGGACGCTTGGTCCAGTCAGACGGGGGTCGATGGCGTGCGGGTGGGGATGATCAGCGGGATCTTCGGGATCCTCGTGGCGATGTTGGTGGTTCCGGCGACGGCGGGCGCGGCGCCCTCGACGCCGAGCGGTGGTGCGTCCGCGGCCGGGTGGGCCGCGTCCCACGACGGCAAGCAGCCTTATGCGGGGGTCGCGGTCACCTGGGACGTCCCGATCCGGATGAGCGACGGAACGGTCCTGCGGGCCAACGTCTATCGACCGGCGAATGGTGCCGGCCGCGCGACGACAAAGCGCAATCCGGTGATCGTGAACATGACGCCGTACACCAAGCTGATCACCGCGGTGGGCGCCGCGGTCACCCAACATCCGGTTCTCGAACCGCTCCTGAGGCAGCTCGTGACGGCAGTCAACCAGGTCGCCACGCCGATCCGCGACTTCGCCGACATCTCGCAACTCACCAACACCCTCCGCGACGGCGGCGCGAAGACCTTCATGGTCGACCTCGACCTGGTGCGCAGTGGGTACACCCAGGTGGTCGTGGACGTGCGCGGCACGGGCTTCTCGCAGGGGAAGTGGGATGTCTTCCAGAGCCGCGAACAGGCCGACACCACCGAGGTGATCGACTGGGCGGCCCGGCAACGCTGGTCGAACGGCAAGGTCGGCATGTCCGGGGTCTCGTATTCGGCGATCAACCAGATCCAGGCCGCCAACAAGAACCCGAAGGCGCTCAAGGCGATCTTCCCGGTCGAACCGGGTGGCGACCTCATCCGCGACATCGTCGCGCCCGGCGGTGCACTCGGCGCAGGTTTCCTGCCGCTGTGGCTGACGCTGGTCAACACCACCAAGATGGTGCCGAACGTGGCATCGATGCTCAACGGCACCTTCGACTGGAAATGGCTGGCCGACCGGATCTCCGACCCACTCACGTTCTATCCGCAGCTGTTGGCGGCGCTGGTGACCCCCGACATCAAGTCGGTGCCGCCGCAGCTCGACGAGTTGCTGACCGACAACTCCGAGCCGCGAAAGGCGTGGCAGGACAAGGCGGAACGGATCACCACCCCCACCCTCATCTACGGCGGCTGGTTCGACCTCTTCACCAACAGCGAAGTGCGGATGTACAACAAGATCCCACTGCCGCCGGGGCAGAAGCAGCTCATCATGGGCGACGGCTACCACCTGACGATCGGCGGCGGCCAGCAGGGCCGGCGTGGGACACCTCCGCGTCTGGACGTGCTGCAGAAGGCGTGGTTCGACAAGTGGCTCAAGGGAATCGACAACCAGGTGGATTCCTATGGGCCGGTGAACCTCAAGCAGGTCGGCGATCAGTGGATCTCGGCACAGCAGTTCCCGCGGGCGGGGATGTCGCGACAGCGCCTCTACCTCGGTGACCGGCGCAGCGGAACCGCGCCCTACGCGGTCCGGGACGGGAGCCTCACCACCGGCACCCCGGCGACGCGGGGGCGGATGACCGTCTCGCCCGGGCTCCTCACGCTCTGCTCCCGGGACTCCGCACAACAGACGGCCGGGGCACTCGCCCTGTTCCCGTTCTGCGCCGAGGATGCGCGCATCCCGGAACGCAGTGCGCTCACGTTCACCACCGCGCCGATGCGGACCACACGCAGCGTGTCCGGCTACACCAACCTGCACCTCAACACGGTCATGGATGCGACCGATGGTTACTGGACGGCGACGCTCAACGATGTTGCGCCGGACGGGACATCGAAGGTGATCAGCTCCGGACAGGTGATGGCGTCGCTGCGCGGTTACGACCGGTCACGGTCGCAGTTCGCTCCGAACGGCGACGTGATCGACCCGTTCTACAATCTGACCCTGGCCTCGCGGCAGCCGGTGACACCGGGGGCGCCGGTTGGCGTCGACATCGGGCTGCTGCCGACCGAAGCGCTGATCAAGCCGGGCCACCGACTGCGCGTCGACGTGTTCGCGATGAACGTGCCGCGCGGACTTCCCTTGCGCCCCTTGCTGAACGAGTCGCAGCTCAAGCCGCAGCACATCCAACTCGACCCGCAGCGACCGAGCTTTGTGAACCTCCCACTGTCGACGCCGCTGCCGTAGCGCGGGTGCCGCGCCGGGTCACTCCGACTCGTGATTGTCCGGATACGCGGTCACTGCGAGGAAGCGGATGGGCAGTCGCACCAGATCGTGTGGGCCGTGGATTCCCTCGCCGTCGAGCAGCAGGCAGTCGCCCGGCCGCAGGGTGTACTCGGCGTTGCCGTGCCCGTAGACCATCACGCCTTCGAGCATGTAGAGGAGTTCGGTGCCCGGGTGTTGAAAGCGGGGAAACACCTCGCTGTCGTCGGCCAGGGTGACAAGGACGGGCTCGAGGCGCTTGTGCTGACCGCGCAGGGCTCCGAGGAGTTCGTAGTGGTGACCGACGCGCGTACCGCGCCCGACGATCACCGCGCCTTTGCCCGACTCGGTGTAGACCGCTTCCCGCTCCACGTCTGCGCCGCGGAACAGCGAGGTGACCGGGACGTCGAGGCCTGCGGCGAGGCGCGCGAGAGTGGACAGGCTGCACGAGGTCTGCGCGTTCTCGATCTTCGACAGCATCGCCTTGGAGATGCCGACCTTGGCGGCCATCTCGGCCACCGAGAGGCCGGCATTGCGTCGGAGCAGTCTCACCTGATGGGCGATGGCGGCTTCCAAGTCGCCACCGGTCGGCGGATCCCCGACGACCTCACGCTGGACGGGCGCAGGGTCGCCGGTGTCGCGGACGATCTTGGACGCGTCGGCTGTCATGGGCGCAGTCTAGCGAACTTTGTTTCCTGACAGTGGACGAACGATCAGGGTGCGGCGATGGCTTCCGACTCTCGGCTGTACCGCGTCGCCAGCCAGGAACACATGATGAGCTGGATCTGATGGAAGATCATCAACGGAAGCACGATCAGGCCGACCGTCGGGCCGGCGAACAGCACCGTCGCCATCGGAAGTCCGGTGGCGAGACTCTTCTTGGTACCGCAGAACTGGATGGCGATGACGTCGTCCCGGTCGAATCCGAGGCGCCGCGGAACCCATCGGGTGACCACCAGCATCACCGTGACCAGCACCACCGCAATCGCGGCCACCGCGACGACCTGCGCAGCGTCGACCATCGACCAGATGCCCTCGCGGACGCCCTCGCTGAACGCGGAGTAGACGACCAGCACGATCGAACCTCGGTCGACGAGCTTGGTGGCTCGGGCGTGCCGGGAGAAGAAGGCGCCGACCCACGGGCGCGCGAGCTGCCCGAGGATGAACGGGACGAGGATCTGGCCGAGGATCTTGAGCACCGACGTCGCGTCGATCTGTACGCCGTTCTGGGTGGTCATCAGCGCGACGACCAGCAGCGGCGTCAACACGACTCCGAGAATGTTGGACGCCGATGCGCTCACGATCGCGCCCGGTACGTTCCCGCGAGCGATCGACGTGAAGGCAATCGACGACTGCACGGTGGAGGGCACGAGACACAGGAACAGCAGGCCGGTGGCGAGATCCGCACCGACGATCGGCTCGACGAGCGGACGGATGACCAGGCCCACGATCGGGAACACCACAAAGGTGAACGCCAGGATGGTCAGATGCAGACGCCAGTGTCTGAGACCCTCGAGCGCTTCGCGCGGATGAAGCCGTGTGCCGTAGAGGAAGAACAGCAGCGCGATCGCGGCGATGACGACCCAGTCGAGGACGTCGGCGACCGCGCCGCGCGCGGGTAGGAACGCGGCCAGCACGACCGTGCCGAGGATGGCGAGGACGAAGCCGTCGATCGGCGATCGGCGCAGCAGCCCACGGGCGACCGCCAGGGGAGACGACACCGACTCTCAGGCCTGGGCGGACTCGTTGGAGCAGACGGCGCGCAGGCTGCACGCCCCGCAGCTCGAGGTACCGCAGGCGGCGGCCGCATGAGTCTCGTCGGCAGTGTCGGTTGGGGTGTGCGCAGGGTCGGCGGCCGGCCCGTCATGTTCGTGCGTGGAACAGCACGAGCAACCGTCGTCGTCGGAAGGTACCGCGGCAGCGGCGCGGACCCCGTAGGCACTGACCAGGCCGACCACGAACAGTGCGGCGACCACTCCGACGACCGCGAAGGCGACCGACCAGTATCCGCCGATGCCGAGTGCGACGATCCCGCTGAGTACGAGGATGCCGGCGGCGGCGAACAGGCCGGGCGCGGCCACCCGGTTGGCCACCTGGAATGCCTCGTCGGACCGCATGGACTCGTCGGCGCGGACACCCAGCCAGCGGTTGCGAGGGAGACGGCCGACGATACCCAGCCCGCCGACCACGAGCCACAACGCGGCCAGCGCGAAGACGACCACAGCAGCGACGACAGACAGGACGATCACATCGACCACCATACGACCGACCGTCGTAGCAGACCGAATCGACCGTTGTCACGCACCCGGCGTCGTGTCGGCGACAGTCGAGACCACTCCCCGTCGACAACATCGCCGAACCGAGGATTTACGCTGGTCGGGTGACTTCAGCTGATTCTGCCCGCATCGCGTCGACCGCCCCGGACGCCGGCCTACCCGGCCATCGGTACACGGCGGAGCTCGCCGGGGAGATCGAGGCGCGGTGGCAGCGTCACTGGGCCGACCAGCACGCGTACGAGGCACCCAATCCGGTTGGACCGCTCGCCGGGGATCTGGCGGCGTTCGGCGGAACCGGAGCAGACGCCGAGCCGAAGGTCTTCATCCAGGACATGTTCCCGTACCCGTCGGGTTCGGGGCTGCACGTCGGCCATCCCTTGGGCTTCATCGCCAGCGATGTGTTCGCGCGGTACCAGCGGATGACCGGCAAGAACGTACTGCACACGATGGGCTTCGACGCCTTCGGGCTGCCGGCCGAGCAGTACGCGGTCCAGACCGGCACGCACCCGCGGACCACCACCGAGGCCAACATCGAGCGCTACCTGGGCCAGATCCGCCGGTTGGGTCTGGGACATGACGAGCGCCGTCGCGTCGCGACGACCGACGTCGAGTTCTATCGGTGGACGCAGTGGATCTTCCTGCAGATCTACAACGCCTGGTACGACACCGACCAGCGCAAGGCGCGTCGGATCGTCGAACTGATCGACGAGTTCGATTCGGGCGAGCGTGAAGTCGGGGACGGCCGGCAGTGGTCGTCGTTGACCCAGGCGGAGCGGAACAGTGTGATCGACTCGTACCGCCTTGTCTACGAGAGTGATTCGCTGGTCAACTGGTGCCCCGGACTGGGTACGGTGCTGGCCAACGAGGAGGTCACCGCCGACGGCCGCAGCGATCGCGGCAACTTCCCGGTGTTCCGCAAGCACCTGCGGCAGTGGATGATGCGCATCACCGCGTACTCGGATCGCCTGCTCGATGACCTGGACCTGCTCGACTGGCCGGACAAGGTCAAGACCATGCAACGCAACTGGATCGGCCGGTCCCGGGGCGCGCAGGTGACGTTTGCGGCCGGCGACCACGCCGTCGAGGTGTTCACGACCCGACCCGACACGCTGTTCGGCGCCACCTACATGGTGCTCGCGCCCGAGCACGAGCTGGTCGACACCCTGACTGCCGACGCCTGGCCGGCTGGCACCGACGATCGCTGGACCGGCGGTGCGCCGAGCCCGGCCGAAGCGGTGAAGAGTTATCGCGCCGGGATCGCGGCGAAGTCGGATCTCGAGCGTCAGGAGAACAAGGAGAAGACCGGCGTCTTCACCGGCGCTTTCGCGACGAATCCGGTGAACGGCGAACAGATCCCGGTGTTCATCGCCGACTACGTGCTGATGGGCTACGGCACTGGAGCCATCATGGCGGTGCCCGCACACGACACCCGCGACTACGAGTTCGCGACGGTGTTCGGCCTGCCGATCCGTGAGGTCATCGGCTCTGAACAGGGCATCGAGACCGACGCTTTCATCGGGGACGGTCCCGCGGTGAACTCCGGCTTCCTCGACGGCCTGCAGGTCGACGATGCCAAGGCCGCGATCGTCGAGTGGTTGGAGCAGCAGGGGACCGGTCGGGGCACCATCCAGTACAAGCTCCGCGACTGGCTGTTCGCCCGGCAGCGCTACTGGGGTGAGCCCTTCCCGATCGTCTACGACGAGGATGGCAACGCGCATGCGCTGCCGGAATCGATGCTGCCCGTGGAGCTTCCGGAGGTCGACGACTACGCGCCGGTGTCGTTCGATCCCGACGACGAGCACAGTGAACCGTCGCCACCGCTGGCCAAGGCCACCGACTGGATGACCGTCGAGCTCGATCTGGGTGACGGCGTCAAGACCTACACCCGAGACGCCAACGTGATGCCGCAGTGGGCGGGCAGTTCCTGGTATCAGCTGCGCTACATCGACCCCACCAACGAGGACACGTTCTGCGCCAAGGAGAACGAGGCCTACTGGATGGGTCCGCGGCCGGCCGAGTACGGCCCCGACGATCCGGGCGGGCTCGACCTGTACATCGGCGGTGTGGAGCATGCGGTGCTGCACCTGCTCTATTCACGGTTCTGGCACAAGGTGCTCTTCGACCTCGGCTACGTGACGAGCCGCGAGCCGTATCGAAAGCTGTTCAACCAGGGCATGATCCAGGCGTACGCCTACACCGATGCACGGGGCATCTATGTGCCTGCCGACGAGGTCACCGAACGCGACGGTGAGTACTTCTACAACGGCGAACCGGTCACCCAGGAATACGGGAAGATGGGCAAGTCCCTCAAGAACTCCGTTGCGCCCGACGACATCTGCCGTGACTATGGCGCGGACACGCTGCGGGTCTACGAGATGTTCATGGGGCCGCTGGACCAGTCGCGGCCGTGGGCCACCAAGGACGTGGTCGGGTCGCAGCGGTTCCTGCAGCGGATCTGGCGGCTGGTGGTCGACGAGGAGGCCGGCTCGGTACGTTGCACCGACGCCGAACTCGACGACGACACCAAACGACTGCTGCACAAGACAATTGCCGGTGTGCGCGAGGATTACGCCGAGCTGCGCAACAACACCGCGGTCGCGAAGCTGACCGTGCTGACCAATCACCTGACCAAGAACTTCGAGAAGTCGGGTGCCCCTCGCGCGGCCGTGGAACCGTTGGTCGTCATGCTGGCTCCGCTGGCCCCGCACGTCGCCGAGGAGCTCTGGCATCGGCTCGGGCATCAGACGTTGCTGGCGCGGGGCCCCTTCCCCGAGGCCGACGAGAAGTGGCTGGTCGAGGACACGATCGAGATCCCCATCCAGGTCAAGGGCAAGGTGCGCAGCCGTATCATTGTGGCCGCCGACGCCGACGAGGCGACCGTGCGGGCCGCCGCCCTGGCCGACGAGAAGATCACGCCCCTGCTCGACGGCGAACCTCGCAAGGTGATCGTCGTGCCGGGGCGCATGGTCAACGTCGTCCCCTGAGTCGCTTCGTCTTTCCGCGCTGGCCGTGAACGCGCACTCGCTGGGTATCCGCGCATGTCGCGGCGTGCGCGGGGACCTGCGCGGTGCGCGGTTGGCGCTGGGGGGCTCAGGCCGCGATCAACTGAAGCCGGGCCGGCCACTCGCGGATGAGGCCGACGACGCGTCCCTTCTCGAGATCCTTCCAGGTCCAGCGGACAACCATGATCCCCAGGCGGCCCAACGCATCTTCGCGTTCCTTCTCCCGTTTCATTGCGTCGAACGGAGTCTCTCCGGGACGTAGGTGCTTGCGATACTTGACGTCGCCGTCGAACTCGCCGACCAAGAGTGCCGACCAGTCGTAATCGGTTCGGGCTCCCGGTCCGCCCCGCGACGGAGCGCGGCATCGAACACGGCGAGCGCACCTGCGAAATCCATTGTGCTGGTGCATGCGATGTCGACAGCAGTTCGCTCCACGGAGGTCACGACGCAGATTCGGTGTGAGCATCGGGAGGTCGTGCAGCGTCGCTGCTGATTGATGGCTCAGTGTGTGGTCTGGCTCGATCGAGGCGAGGACGGCGATCGCCCGTAGACGATGGAGCTGTTCCGGGGTGCGTTCGGCGGCGACGGCATAGACACCCGAGATCACCCGGATCAGTTCTCCGCAGCGCTGTGCCCGGACGAGGTCGGTGTCGGTGAACCCGGAGGCAAGCGCGCGAAGGCGATGGACGAGTCCGTGGCGATCGGTCGGGAACACGGTCACGGGGATAGGACGCACGCCGGCCTCGGTCGGTTTCACCCCGAAGCATCCGCGCACTCGCTGAGATGTCGCGCATGTCGCGATGTGCGCGGGGCCGCACCGGGTCCGCCTTTGCGGTCGGGCCGGTGGGCCCGGGCGGCCCGGGTCGGCGGGCCGGCTACTTGGGCGGGAGTTTGCGGGCGTAGTCGGCGCCGATGGCCACCCAGCGCTGCAGTTGGCGTTCGGTGCGGATGCCGTCGTCGGAGATGCGCAGCCAGCCGCGGGTCTCGCGACCGGACATGACCATGGGTGCGGTGTGGTCGAACTCCAGCAACACCTCGGTCTCCTCGGGTGGAACCCGCACCATGAGCCCGCCCTGGCCGCTAGCGGCGATGGCCATGTTGCCGTTGATCAGAAACGCGAGGCCCCCGAACATCGACTTCTCGTCGAGTCCGCATTCGGTGGCCAGCATCCCGCGAATCCGGTAGGCGAGGTCGTCGTCGTAGGCCACGGATTCGAGAGTAGGCCCGACGGGAGGCTTGGAAAAGAACTTACCGATGAGTAAGATATCGGCATGGCGATCAACCTGGAGCTTCCGTCGACATTTGACCCGACGGTCGAGCGCACCCACCTCGCGGCCGAGCACATCTTCCGGCCCATCTCGCGCAAGTACGACAAGGGCGAGCACGAGTACCCGACCGAGCTCGATGAGCTGGGCAAACTCGCCAAGCAGGCGCGGTCGAAGGAAAAGGAGTCCGACGGTGACACCGCTGCCGCCGCCGACGCTCCGTCACACAACGGCCCGAACATGCGCGCCCTCATCTCGGCTCGAGAGATGAGTTGGGGAGACGTCGGGCTATTGCTCTCCATCCCCGGCCAGGGGCTCGGCAATGCGGCGATCGCCGCGGTGGCCACCGAGGAGCAACTCGAGAGGTTCTCCGGGGTGTGGGCGGCGATGGCCATCACCGAGCCGAGCTTCGGTTCCGACTCGGCCGCCGTCTCGACGACCGCGACGCGCGACGGTGACGACTACGTCATCAACGGCGAGAAGATCTTCGTCACCGCGGGCTCCCGGGCCGATCACGTCGTGGTCTGGGCGACCGTCGACCGCAACGCGGGCCGGGCCGCGATCAAGAGCTTCGTCGTGCCGATGACCACCGAGGGTGTGACCGTCGCCCGCCTCGAGCACAAGCTCGGCATCCGGTCGTCGGACACCGCGGTGCTGCGCTTCGAGAACGCCCGCGTCCCCGCCGACAACCTGCTCGGTTCGCCCGAGGTGGACACCAAGAAGGCGTTCGCCGGCGTCATGCAGACCTTCGACAACACGCGTCCCGTGGTGGCCGCGATGGCCATCGGCCTCGGCCGCGCCGCGCTCGAGGAACTGCGACGCATGCTCGAGGAGGCCGGGCACGCGATCGATTACGACAAGCCTGCCGCCGCCCAGCACGCGTCGGTGTGTGAGTTCATCCGTCTCGAATCCGATTGGGAGGCATCGTGGTTGCACACGGTGCGGGCGGCCTGGATGGCCGACAACAAGGAGCCGAACTCCAGCGAGGCGTCGATGTCGAAGGCCAAGGCAGGCCGCACGGTCACCGACATCACCAACAAGGCCGTCGAGGTCGGGTCGACGGCGGGTTTCTCGGAGACGATGCTGCTGGAGAAGTGGGCCCGCGACGCGAAGATCCTCGACATCTTCGAGGGCACTCAGCAGATCCAGCAGCTGATCATCGCGCGACGTGTTCTGGGGAAGTCCAGCGCCGATCTCAGATAGTCACGCGCGAACGAATCATCGTCGACGTCGGACGAGGCCGACGTCGATGTGGTCGGCATCGACCTCGCCGCCCGACCGCGTACGGACGTCCACGATCACCGGCTCGCCGGATTCGGAATCGGTGAGGCGAAGCGGGGCGCCCTGCGGCTGCAGGTATTGGTTGCCCCACTGCAGCAGGCCGAGCACCACCGGCAGCAGGTCGCGACCCATCTGGGTCAGGAGGTACTCGTTGCGCGCGCGCTGTCCGGGTTCCCGGTACGGAACCTTCTCGAAGATGCCCGCCTCGGTCAGTTCCCTCAGCCGAGTCGACGCGACCGCGTCGGTGATCCCGACGCGACGGGCGAACTGGTCGAACCGGGTGGCGCCGTAGAACGCCTCCCGCAGGATCAGCATCGCCGACCGCGTTCCGACGATGTCGATGGCCTTGGCGATGGAACAGTCGGTTGCCTCCCAGCTGTCGCGGTCGGCGAGCGGACCCGTGAGCGTCATCATGTGAGACATCATACATCTGACTTGACACAACCATAGTCAGCGCGTAGACCTCTGACTATGGCCTACCCAAGTCAGGTGGGCTCGGAGATGGAGGAACCATGACAAACGCGGTCATCGTCGACGCGGTACGGACGCCCATCGGCAAGGGGAAGCCGACCGGAGCGCTGCGCGACGTGCATGCGGTGGATCTGCTGGCACACAGCCTGTCGGCCCTCGTCGAACGCACCGGTATCGATCCGGCGGTCGTCGACGACGTGGTGACCGGGGTGGTCACCCAGTCCGGCGAGCAGGGGTTCAACATCGCACGTCGCGCGTTGCTCGCCGCCGGCTATCCCGAGTCGGTACCAGGCGTATCCGTCGATCGACAGTGCGGTAGCGGTCAGCAGGCGATCGCGTTCGCGGCGCAGGGGGTCATCTCCGGCGCCTACGATGTCGTCGTCGCGGCCGGGGTGGAGTCGATGTCGCGCGTGCCGATGGGATCGGCGGTCGCGGGGACGAGTGATCTGAACGGCGTCGCGTTCGACGAGCGTTATCCCGACGGTCTTGTCGGGCAGGGAATCTCGGCCGAGCTGATCGCCGCCCGCTGGAACATCTCGCGAACCGCCATCGACGAGTTCGCGCTACGGTCCCATGACCTTGCCGCCGTGGCGACCAAGAACGGACTGTTCGAGAAGGAGATCGTGCCCCTGGCCGGACTCGACGTCGACGAGGGCATCCGCATGGGGAGTACGGTCGCCGATCTCGCCAAGCTCCGGCCTGCCTACTACGACGAGGCGACGGCGACGCGGTTCCCGGAGATCGGCTGGAAGGTCACCGCCGCGAGCGCCAGTCAGATCAGCGACGGTTCGGCCGCGCTGCTGATCATGTCCGAGGAGAAGGCCCGCGAACTCGGTCTACGGCCACGGGCTCGGGTGCATTCGTTCTCGGTCGCAGGCGACGATCCGCTGATGATGCTCACCGCGGTGATCCCCGCGACACGCAAGGTCCTCGCCCGCAGTGGCCTCGATCTCGCCGACATCGGGCTGTTCGAGGTCAACGAGGCGTTCGCCCCCGTCGTCCTGGCCTGGGCGGCCGAACTCGGCGTCGATCCCGAGCGGGTGAACGTGCACGGCGGGGCCATCGCGCTGGGCCATCCGCTGGGAGCCAGTGGCGCCCGCCTGGCGACGACGGCGATCAACGCTCTCGAGCAACGCGACGAACGATATGCACTGCAGACGATGTGCGAGGCGGGCGGTCTCGCGAACGCGACCATCTACGAGCGCCTCGATGCCTGACAGTGCTACCGTCTCGAAGTAGAACACGTTCTACTTCGAGGAAGGCTTGTGATGACGGTTGACCAGGGCACACTCAGCGAGAAGATCAACGCGGCGGTGGACGCCTACGTCGAGCTGCTCAACTCGGGAACGGCCGAGCAGATCGCCGATCTCTACGCGGCCGACGCATCGGTCGAGGACCCGATCGGCGCCGACCTGCGCACCACGCGCGATCAGCTCGTGGAGTTCTACTCGGTGATCACCGGTATGGATGAGCGGACGGCGACGCTGAAGTGGAAGAGGATCGCCGGTGACACCGCGGTCTTCGAGTTCACCCTGGTCACCGGCACGTCGGGGATGAAGTTCGAGATCACCCCGATCGACATCATGGTGTTCGACGCGCAGGGCAAGGTGTCGTCGATGCGCGCCGTGTGGGAGCAGTCGGACCTCAAGCAGCTCTAGCAGTCAGCCCCGTCCCGTCGGCCGGAGCACGATCTCCTCGGGATGTGCGTCGGCCGGCGTGGCGATCGCATGGACGATGGCGTTCGCGACCGTCGAGGTCTTGAGGAACTTCGACGGGTCGTACTCGTTGCCCTCGATGGCCGTGAGGTCGCGCTGCATGTCGGTGTCGATTCGACCGGGGAAGACCGAGGTCACCCGCAGTGTGGGCTCTTCGGCGCGGAGTGCGTCGGCCAGCGCCCGCAATCCGAATTTGCTGGCCGCGTACGGCGCCCAGCCCGGATTGGCGCGGCGGCCGGCACCGGAGTTGACGAACACCACGTGGCCGCCGGCCTCCCGCAGCGCGGGCAGCAGCAGCCGGGTCAATTCGGCGGCGGCCACCAGGTTCACCTCCAGAACGTGCTGCCATTCCTCGACCGGCGTATCGGCGACAGTTTCCAGGGAACTGCCGACGCCGGCATTATGGACCAGGACGTCGAGGTCATTGATCGCCTCGGTGGCCGCCTCGACCTCGTCGTAGTCGGTGAGTTCCACGGGGAACGTGCTCGCGCCCTCAAGCTCGGTCGCGAGCGAGTCGAGTTCGGGTGAGGGGCGTCCTCCGAGCAGGAGGTCATGGGTGGGGGAGAGCCGGCGGGCGATCTCGGCGCCGAGGCCGCGGCTCGCCCCGGTGATCAGAGCGGTGGGCACGGGTTCGAGGTTACGGGGTCCGCCGGGCGCCGACGGCGCTTCCCCTCGATGCGCGGCAACGCGGCGCGCAGTGCAGAATCGACCCGTGGCCCGGTATGGATTCACCCCGACTCAGTTGTCTGCGCGTGCCGCCTATCTGCTCCGCGGCAACGACCTGGGCACCATGACGAGCGCCGCGCCCAAGCTGTACCCGCACATGTGGAGCTGGGATGCCGCATTCGTGACCGTCGGTCTGGCGCCGTTGTCGGTCGAGCGTGCCGTGATCGAGATGGACACCCTGCTGTCTGCGCAGTGGGAGAACGGGATGATCCCGCACATCGTGTTCGCCAACGGGCGCGACGGCTACTTCCCGGGGCCCGCACGCTGGGAGTGCGCACGGCTCGCCGCGTGCGCGCCGGACTATCCGGACACCTCCGGTATCACCCAGCCGCCAGTGCATGCCATTGCCGTGCAACGCATCCTGGACCACTCGCGTCGCCACGGCCGCACCACGCGGTCGGTCGCAAACGAATTCATCGATCGGCGATGGGGTTCGCTGGTGCGGTGGCATCGGTGGCTCGCCCACGCCCGTGATCCCAACGGCCGCGGTCGCATCACCCTCTTCCACGGCTGGGAGTCGGGGATGGACAACTCGCCACGCTGGGACCGTCCCTACGCGAATGTGGTTCCCGGCGAGGATCTCCCGCCGTACACCCGGGCCGACCTGGAGCACGTGGCGGATCTGTCCATGCGTCCGAGCAACAACGAGTACGACCGGTACATCTGGCTGGTCGAGCAGATGAAGCGGGCCAACTACGACGACGACATCCTGCCCAAGGTGATGAGCTTCGCGGTGGAGGACGTGTTTGTCAGCGCGATCTTCGCGGTGGCCTGCGACGTGCTCGCGACGATCGGTGAGGATTATTCGAAGCCCCGGTCCGACGTCCGTGACCTGCGCGCCTGGGCGGATCGGTTCCGTGCCGGCGTGGTGGCGGCCGCCAACGAACGAAACGGTGCGGCAAGCGATTTCGATCTGCGCGCCGGCGCCTGGATCAACACCGAGACGATCGCGGTGTTCGCGCCGCTCATCTGCGGCGGATTGTCGCGGGAGCGTGAGCGGGCATTGCTCCGACTGTTCGACGGTCCGCGGTTCTGCGGTCATCCGGATCTGCGCTACGCGGTGCCGCCGTCGACGTCGCCGATCTCGATGGATTTCAAACCCCGCGAGTACTGGCGCGGCCCGGTGTGGCCGGTGATGACGTGGCTGTTCAGCTGGGCGTTCGCGCGTCGTGGGTGGACCGAGCGGTCGGCGCGCCTGCGAGAGGAAGGGCTCCGCCAGGCCACCGATGGCGCATTCGCGGAATACTACGAACCTTTCACCGGCGAACCGCTGGGCAGCATGCAGCAGAGCTGGACCGCGGCGGCGGTGCTGGATTGGCTGGACTGACACACCGCGTGGGCGGCGGGCCCGGCAAAAGCGCCCCAGAAATCCGCCCCCATCAGGGCCGCGGTTGACGCATTGTTTGTCGAGCACGTCTGGAGGGTGCCTTTCTGGGGTGCTTTTCGGGCGGACGCGCTTCCGGTTGACGGGCCGACACACAGTCCGGTTGGCCGAACCCGGAATCAGCCGCACTCGATCAGGCCGGCTCGACCTCGTACTGCCGCCGCCATTGGGTCGGGGTCTGGCCGAACCGCTGACGAAACCAGCGCGAGAAGTTGCCGGGGGACGAGAACCCGAGCAGTTCGGCGATCTCGATGAGGGCGTGGCGCCGATTGCCGACCATGTGCTTGGCGAGCTCGACCCGGATTGAGTCGAGGACAGAGGAAAAGGTCTCACCTTCGGCGGCGAGTCGTCGGTGGACGGTCCGGCGGTCGACCCCGAGACTGCGTGCGACCTGGTCGACCGAACAGCGACCGGTCGGTAGGAGGAGCTCGATCAGCTCGCGGACCCGGTACTCCGTTCGCGGATCGGCCGAGCCACCGGTGTCGTCGAGAAAATCCTGGGTGTAGCGGCGGAGCTCTGGATCCGACATGACGTTGCGAGTGTCGAGATCCTTTGTGTACAGCGAGATCCCGTTCGAGTCCTGCCCGAACCGGACGACGGTTCCGAAGAACTGGTTGTGTGTCCGGGCATCGTCCGGCGGCGGATGAGTGAACGTGACCCCGACCGGGTGCCAGTCCGGCGAGATGAATCCCTGGAGAAGTTGGTGCAGAACGGCGACGGCGAGCTCGACGGATTGCCGGAACTCCCCGGAAACACCGACGTCGAGGGTGATACGGAGGGTCGCGATGCCGCCGACCTCCGACAGTCGCGTCCGGAGGGCTTCGTTGTACATGTGTTGATGACGGATCAACACCCCGAGAGCGCTCCGCACGTCGGGCTCCTCACGGATGACCAGGCTCAACGGGCCCAGGTTGGCGAGGCGGCGATAGTGCGCAAGCGCGAGCCCGAAATCCTCCCGGCCCGACGCGGCGGCGGATCGCTCGAGTAGGTCGGCGATCGCCTCGGCGGGTACCCAACGGTCCTGGAGGCTGAGGCTCGCAGGGTCGAGTCCGACGTCACGGACGAGCTGGGCGGGATCGAGCCCCAGCGAGTGGCCGAGCTCGACGAAGTTGTTGAGTGCGGCGTAGCGGGCGAGCGGTTTCACAACGCCGAGTCTATGTCCCCGATTGCACAATCACACGTCCCGTAGAGAAAAGATTCCGGGCTGCGATCCTCGTAGTGTTGGGTCCATCACATCAGATGGTCGACATACATGGCGATCACATTCACAGGCCTGCCGTGATGACTCTCATGAGCGATCCCGGGCCGAAAAGAAGGAGGACAACATGGCGCAAGCTGTGCGATTCGACGAGATCGGCGGACCGGAGGTGCTGCGCTGGGAGACTGTCGAGGTCGGGGCGCCGGGGCCGGGTGAGGTCCGGATCAATCACGAGGCCGTGGGCCTGAACTTCGCCGACACCTACTTTCGTACCGGGCTGTACCCGGCGCCGCTCCCGGCCGGGATGGGCGTGGAGGCCGCCGGCATCGTGCAAGAGGTGGGGCCGGGCGTGACGTCGGTTTCCGAGGGCGATCGGGTGACCTACACCGGTAGCCCGCTCGGCGCCTACAGCACCGAACGCGTGATGCCCGTCGAGCATCTGATCCCGTTGCCCGACGCAGTGGGATTCGACACCGCCGCCGCCATGACCATGCGCGGCCTCACCACCGCGTACCTGCTGCGCCGGATCTGGCCGCTGGCCTCCGGCGACACCGTGTTGTTGCACGCGGCCGCCGGCGGGGTCGGTCTCATCTTCAGTCAGTGGGCAAAGCTGTTGGGCCTGAGGGTGATCGGCAGCGTATCGACCGACGAGAAGGCTGAGGTGGCGCGGAACCACGGCTGCGACGAGGTCATCGTCTACAAGCGGGAAGACATCGCATCCCGCGTCCGTGAGCTGACCGATGGCGCAGGCGTTCCCGTCGTTTTCGACAGCATCGGTGCCACCACGTTCGAGTCCTCACTCAAATCGGTCGCCCGCCGCGGACTACTCGTCTGCTTCGGCACCGCGTCGGGGCCGATCCCGCCCATCGATGCGATGCAACTGGCCGTCAACGGTTCGGTGTTCGTCACCCGGCCCGCACTCGCGGACTACATCGCCGACCCCGCAGAGCGCGCCGACCTCGCCTCCGAGCTGTTCTCGATGGTCGCTGCCGGTCACATCACGATCGACATCAATCAGCGCTACGAGCTCGCCGACGCAGCGGCTGCGCACCGGGACCTCGAGTCCGGCCGCAGTGTCGGGTCTTCGGTCTTCTCCCTCTGAACCACCCGAACCACTTCGCCTGTCAGAAAGGACGAATCATGACCACCGCCACCCGACCGTCGAGCGCGACGGCATTTCGGGTCGAACCGCTCACCTGCTCCATCGGAGCCGAGGTGTCCGACATCGACCTCGGGGAGGTCGCCCGCGACGAGGCGCAATTCGACCGCCTCCGGTCGCTGCTGATCGACCACAAGGTGCTCTTCTTCCGCGATCAGGACATCACCCGCGCCGAGCACGTCGCACTCGCCGAGAGGTTCGGTCCCCTCGAGGACCATCCCGTCGTCGGCAGTGATCCCGACCATCCCGGACTGGTCCAGATCTATAAGGACATCGACAGTCCGCCAGAGCATTTCGAGAACGCCTTCCACTGTGACGCCACCTGGCGCGACAACCCGCCCTTCGGCTCGGTCCTGCGCTGTGTCGAGGGACCGGCGGTCGGCGGTGACACGATCTGGGTCAACATGGCCGAGGCATACCGCCGTCTGCCGGAGACCGTGAAGGTCCAGATCGCCGGGCTCCGTGCCCGGCACAGCATCGAGGCGACCTTCGGCGCACGGATGCCGATGGACCAGCGGCACGCGCTGCACTCCCGGTTCCCGGACGCGGAACACCCTGTCGTACGCACTCATCCGGAGACCGGCGAGAAGATCCTGTTCGTCAACTCGTTCACGACGCACCTGGTCAACTACCACACGGCCGACAACGTCCGCTTCGGCAGCGACTATGCCCCTGGCGCAGGCAATCTGCTGCAGTACCTGACGAGTCAGGCCGCGATACCGGAGTACCAGGTCCGCTGGCGCTGGACCGAGAACAGCATCGCCATCTGGGACAACCGGTGCACCCAGCACTATGCGGTCCAGGACTACTGGCCTGCCATTCGGAAGATGGAACGCGCCGGGATCGTCGGCGACCGCCCCTTCTGATCCACCGACACCCCATAACCGGAAACCCAGCATCACCCGACACCCCTGAACTACAACGAATCAACCAGGAGACAGCCATGCATTTCCACGACGACGCCCTCTTCCCCGAGACCCAGGAGAAGCTGGTCATCACCGCCGCTCCCTATGGCCCCGAATGGGAACTCGACGATTTCCGCGAAGACCTCCCGCTGACCATGGAGGAGCACATCCAGAAGGGCGTGGACTGCTACGAGGCCGGCGCCACCGTACTGCACATCCATGTGCGTGAGCTCGACGGCAAGGGCAGCAAGCGGATGTCGAAGTTCAACGAACTGCTCGCCGGACTGCGGGAAGCAGTGCCGGACATGATCTTGCAGGTCGGTGGATCGATCTCGTTCGCACCGGAAGGCGACGGCGCCGACGCCAAATGGCTCTCCGACGACACCCGCCACATGCTCGCCGAGCTCGACCCGGCCCCCGACCAGGTGACCATCGCCATCAACACCAGCCAGATGAACATCATGGAGCTGATGACCACCGACGACATCGCCGGTACCTCACTGGAGCGCCCGGAACTCTCCGCGACCTACCGGGAGATGACAGTGCCCGCCGGACCGGAATGGGTCGAAGAGCACCTCCGTCGCCTGCAGGCCGCCGGCATCCAGCCGCACTTCCAGCTCTCGAGCATCCCCCAGCTGGAGACCGTCGAGCGCCTCATCCGCCGCGGCGTCTACACGGGCCCACTGAACCTCACCTGGGTCGGCATCGGTGGCGGCTTCGACGGGCCCAATCCGTACAACATCATGAACTTCATCCAGCGGGTCCCCGATGGAGCGTGCCTGACGCTGGAAACCCTGATGCGGTCTGTACTCCCGGTCAACGCGATGGCGATCGCGATGGGCCTGCACAGTCGCTGCGGCAACGAGGACACCATCTGGGGCGGCATCGGCGAGAAGTACACGTCGGTGGAACAGATCCAGCAGCTGGTCCGCATCGCAGGCGAACTGGGCCGGGAAGTGGCCGGCGGCAAGGAAGCCCGCGAGATCTATCGGATCGGCGACACCTACCGGGATGCCGACGAAACCCTCGCCAGGCTCGGCTACGCACCCAATCGCCGTCCCGGACAGGTCGGCTTCACCCATCACGGATTCCCCCAACACGGCTGATCAGCCGTCTCAGACACCCAGTCCCCCAGGAGCACCCCCATGGCGACATCCACCTCCGTCGCGGAACGCGTCAGCGACGACGGCAGTCCCGCCCGCCCATTCACACGATCACGGAAGTACCCGTGGATCGTCTTCGCGCTCGCGTTCGGTCTGCTCCTCTCGGATTACATGTCCCGGCAGGTACTCAGCGCGATCTTCCCCCTCCTCAAAGCGGAATGGTCGCTGGCGGATTCGCAACTCGCCTCGTTGACCAGCATCGTGGCCCTGATGGTCGGTCTGCTGACCCTCCCGCTGTCGCTGCTGGCCGATCGGTGGGGGCGGGTGCGGAGCCTGATCGTGATGGCGGTGCTGTGGTCGGTGGCCACCCTGCTCTGTGCGGTGGCGACGAACTACGAGCAGATGCTCGGTGCCCGATTCCTTGTCGGGGTCGGTGAGGCCGCATACGGGAGCGTCGGTATCGCCCTGGTGCTCAGTGTTTTTGCGCCGCGTCTGCATGCCACACTGAGCGGTTCGTTCATGGCTGGCGGGTCCTTCGGCTCGGTGCTCGGTGTCGCCCTGGGGGGTGCGATCGCCGTTCACCTGGGCTGGCGCTGGTCATTCGCAGCGATGGCGGTCCTCGGTTTGCTTCTGGTGGCGCTGTTCCGTGCACTGGTCACCGAGAACAAACTGGAGCAGCATGCCGTCGACGAACCAGCGGGGGCGACCACCCCACAGTCCCGCCGATTCCGTGCACCGGTGTCGAGCCTGTTCACCAACCCCGCAGTGCTGTGCGCCTACATCGGTGGGGGACTGCAGATGTTCACCGCTGCCATCCTGCTGGCCTGGATGCCCAGCTTCTTCAACCGCTACTACGACCTCGCCCCGGACAAGGCAGGCGTCGCGGCCGCCGTCATCATCGTCCTCATCGGCAGCGGCATGGTGGTCTGCGGGATCGTCACCGATCGACTCGGCCGCAACGACATCACCCGCAAATGGCAGGCTGCCATCGGCTTCTGCAGCATCTCCCTGGTCTGCCTGACGATCGGATTCAGCATGGGGAACGGCACCGCGCAGCTGGTGTTCCTCGGCATCGGCGCGTTCTTCTCGGCCGGCTCGTCGGGACCCACGGCCGCCATGGTCGCGAACCTGACGCATTCGTCGGTGCGGGCCTCGGCAATGGGCACACTGACCGTCGCCAACAACCTGCTCGGTCTGGCACTGGGACCGTTCGTCATCGGCATTCTCGCCGATCACCTGGGATTGCGCGAGGCGCTGCAGATCGCGCCCATCGTGTACATCCTCGCGATCGTCGCGTTGCTCGCCGGACGGCGGCTGCATCCGCTGGGGCTGCGCAAGCTCGCGGCCATCGGCACCACCGCATCGCCGCAGGCCGCCTGATGTCCCACCACGAGAAACCCACCAGCCAGGAGCAATTCATGAACCTCGAGACCTCGCCCACCGTGGTCATCGTCCCCGGCCTGCGAGACTTCGTGTCCGACCATTGGCAGACGCACCTCGCTGCCGACCTCGGCGATGCGCGGACCGTGGCCGCGCTCGAACGCAACAAGCTCAGTCGCCGGGATCGGGTCGCCGCCCTCGACGACGTCATCCGGCAGATCGACGGACCGATCGTGCTGGTGGCGCACAGTGCGGGCGTGATGACCACTGTTCACTGGGCACAACACACCATGCGTCCCGTGCAGGGTGCGTTGCTCGTGACCCCGGCCGACCTGGAACTCCCACTGCCGGAAGGCTATCCGACGACACACGACCTCGAGAAAGGTGGCTGGCTCCCGGTTCCGCGCCGGCGGCTGCCCTTCCCGAGCATCGTCGCGGCGAGTCGCAACGACGCACTCGGCGGATACCGCCGTGTGAGCGGCATGGCCGAGGCATGGGGCAGCCGGCTGGTCGACCTCGGCGACGTGGGTCACGCCAACCCGGCCTCGGGACATGGCCGGTGGCCGAGGGCGTCCGAACTCCTCGACGAGTTGATCGCGCACAGCACCGTCGACGCCCATGTCTGACGCGCAGAGGCCGTCGGCGGGCGGGCCGGCGATGACCGAGATCTGCGCAACGGCAGCCGAGGCGGTCGCCGACATCACCACCGGCGCATCACTGGCCGTGGGGGGATTCGGACTGACCGGCATCCCCGATCAACTGATCGCCGCAGTGGCAGCCGGCGGCGCCACCGACCTCGAAGTGTTCTCGAACAACTGCGGCATCGACGGCCTCGGCTTGGGAATGCTGCTGGACAGCAGGCAGATCCGCCGGGTCACCGCGTCCTATGTGGGTGGCAACAAGGAGTTCGCCCGCCAGTATCTCGCCGGCGAACTGGAGGTGGAGCTGATCCCGCAGGGCACCCTGGCGGAGAAGATGCGCGCCGGGGGTGCCGGTATCCCCGCGTTCTTCACCCCGGCCGGTGTGGGGACGCCGATCTCCGACGGTGGGTTGCCGTGGCGCTATCACGGCGACGGCACGGTGGCGATTGCCTCACCACCCAAGGAAGTACGCGAGTTCGGTGCGGCATGGGCGGGGAAGCGGTATGTCCTCGAGGAATCCATCACCGCCGACTTCTCGCTGGTGCACGCGGCGCGTGGTGACACCGACGGAAATCTGGTGTTCACCAAGGCGGCGATGAACTTCAATCCGTCGGCGGCGACCGCCGGGCGGATCTGCATCGCGCAGGTCGAGGAACTCGTACCGGCCGGTGAACTCGATCCCGACTGCGTGCACCTACCCGGGATCTTCGTCCACCGGATCGTGCACACCGGCCCGCAGGACAAGAAGATCGAGAGACGCACCGTGCGCTCTGCGGAGGAGGCAGTTCGATGACCGTGCCGGACATCGTTCGGGTCGTCGGCCGGTCGCGGACCGAGATGGCTGCCCGCGCCGCGCAGGAGCTGACCGCGGGCAGCTACGTCAATCTCGGTATCGGGCTCCCGACGTTGATCCCGAATCACCTCACCCCCGAGCAGAAGCTCACGTTGCACAGCGAGAACGGGATCCTGGGCACCGGACCGTACCCGATCGAGGACGAGGTCGATGCCGACCTGATCAACGCCGGGAAGGAGACCGTGACGGTGAACCCGGGCGCGTCCTTCTTCGACTCGGCCGCCAGCTTCGGCATGATCCGCGGCGGGCACGTGGATGTCGCGGTACTCGGTGGCATGCAGGTCTCGGAGTCCGGGGATCTGGCGAACTGGATGGTGCCGGGCGCGATGGTCAAGGGCATGGGCGGCGCAATGGATCTGGTGCACGGAGCCCGCACGGTCATCGTTCTGATGGAACACACCGACAAGCAGGGCTTCCCGAAGATCGTGCAGCGCTGCACCCTGCCGTTGACCGGGCAGTCCGTGGTCGACCGCATCATCACCGACCTCGCGGTCATCGATGTGACCGGCCGCGGGCTGGTGCTGCGCGAATGTGCGCCCGGTGTCAGCCCCGAGCACGTCCGGGCCGCGACAGATGCTCCCCTCGACGATGGGACGGGAAGGTGACCGCCGTGGCCCGTGACGACGACCGGGCGGGAATCGCCGAGCGGATGAAGGCCGATGGCACGTGGAACGAGCTGTGGAACGGGTTGGACGACCTCGACCCGGCGTGGACCGAGGAGTATCTGTCCTCGGTCATGGCGCCCTACGAGAGTGGTGTGCTGTCACCCCAGGTCGTCCAACTGCTCTGCATTGCCGTCGACGCTTCGTGCACCCACTTGTACGCACCTGGGCTCCGACGGCACATCCGATCCGCGCTCGACCTCGGCGTGACGAGGTCGGAGATCCTCGAGGTGCTGAAACTCTCCACGACGGTGGGGATTCATTCGATCAACCTCGGCCTGCCGATCCTGTTGGAAGAGAGCGCGAGGTCGCCCGCACCGCCGACGTCGAACAGCTGACCGGAACGAGAACCGATGAGGCTCAGTACTCCTCGGCACCCACCAGTGCGGCGTCCTCGGCGACGTCATGCGACTCGGCCCTCGCCGACCGGACGAGCGAGACCGCGCACACCGCGATGGCGCAGTAGCCGACGGCGAACCAGAACGGAGCCGACGGGGCGAACCACTCGGCGAGGTAGGCGACCATCACCGCGGACGCAGCACCACCCATCCAGCGCAGGAAGCTGTAGCCGGCACTCGCGACCGACCGCGGCTTGTTCGGATCGGCCGACGACATCGCGACACCGGTGAACAGGGTGTTGAGGATGCCCGATGGCAGCCCCGACAGCACGATCGCGAACCCGGTCAGCCACACCTGACCGGTGACCACACCCAGTCCGGCGAGTGCCATGGTGATGCCGTAGCCGCCGATCGCGACGATGACGCCGCCCTTCTGCCCCAGTGCATCGGCGATCCGCGGCGCCACGAAGACACCCGAGACCGCGGTCAGCAGACCCCAGCCGAAGAACACCATGCCGGCCGGGATCGGGGAGAGTCCCATCGCCAGCGGCGCGTAGGCGATGACGGTGAACAGCGCACCGGTGTAGAAGGCCGAGCCGATCGAGGTGAGCAACAGGGTGCGGTTGCGCAGGGCCTTGATCGGGTCGGCGATGCTGACGGCGACGCGGTCGCCGCGTGGCCCGTCCTTGGGCAGCATCAGCGCACAGAGCACGGCACCGACGAGCATCAGCAGCGCGGTACCACCGAACGGTCCGCGCCACGTCCACGTACCCAACAGCGCGCCGACGAGCGGTCCGACGGCCAGGCCGACGCCCAGCGCGGCCTCGTACAGCAGGATCGCACCGTGCTGGCCGCCGCGGGCGGCGCCGACGATGAAGGCCAGCGCCGTCGCCATGAACAGCGCGTTGCCCAGACCCCACAACACGCGAAGCGCGATGAGCTGGTCGATGTTGCCCGCGAAGGTGGAGACACCCGCGGCGACCACGATCAGGGCCAGACCGACGGTCAGCGTGCGCTTGGGTCCGAACCGATACGCCGCCCAACCGGTGATCAGCATCGCCACCACCTGCACGCCGAGGTAGACGGCGAACAGCAGGGTCAGCTTCGACGGCGGGGCATTGAGCTCCTCGCGGATCGTGTTGAGGATCGGATCGACCAGGCCGATGCCCATGAAGGCGATGACGGCGGCGAAGGCGGTCACCCAGACCGCGCGCGGTTGCTGCCGGAAGGTCTCCAGCAGGGATGTTTCGTGGTGTTCGTCGGACTGCGCTGTCGGCGCAGACCTGTCCTCGATGACTGTCATGCTTTCCTCGGATTCTTCATTCGTTCGATGCGGTCTCGCTGTGCGCGGGGACGGCATCGAGTTGCTCGCGGAGTGCCTGCAGCGCGGGGGCCGCAGCGGCGAGGGCCGCGCGGTCGGCGTCGCTGAGCTCGGAGAGCGCCGCGGTCAGGATGCTGTCCCGCCGGCCCCGGACCCCTTCGAGCACGGACCGGCCGTGGTCGGTGAGCCCGACGAGGACCGCGCGGCGGTCGTCCGGATCGGGGCGACGTTCGGCGAGGCCGTTCTTGGTGAGCCCGTCGATCAGTGCGGTCGCAGTCGGCATGCGGATGGACTCGCGTTCGGCGAGCTCACCCATCCGCATCGGACCGTTGTCGAGGAGGACCGCCAGGGCCGACGCCTGGGCGGCGGAGTATTCGGCGATCGGCGTCCGCCTGCGTAACGCCAGGTAGAGCCTGGTCAGGATGGGGCGCAGGGCGACAGCCAGGTCGGAGACCTCGAAATCAGACACATTCGCAAGCCTAATACTTAGGGTTACGAAATAAAAGGATGGCTAGTGTGAACTGCATGACAGGGTCGTCGAAGAAGTTCTCGGATCTCCCAGCACGATCACGCGCCATGATCATCGTCGGCGCGATGATCGCGTTCGTACTCCAGGGTGCGGCTCTGCGCGATCTCAAACGCCGCCCGTCGGCGCAGGTCAAGGGACCCAAGCCGCTGTGGGTCGGCCTGAGTTTCGTCAACTACCTCGGTCCGATCGCCTACTTCGCGGTCGGACGGAAGGGTACCGAGAAGTAGGGGCTCTCAGACCCCGATCGGCGAACCGCCGTCGCGCCAGACGGCCACAACTGCCGGTCGCGGCTGGCTTGTGCCGCCGTCCGGCCAGTGTGATGCCGGGTTGTCCGCGGAGTGGTCGTCGAGCTCGCCCGGGTGCTGCACACACACGATCACGCGGTCGCGGTCGATGATCGGACCGCACGTCTCGGCGCCCATCGGCACGGTCAGGAACTGCTTCGTCTCACCCCGGTGCTCGCCGTCCAGCGCGACGGCGAAGAGGCCGTCGTTGCTGTCGAGCGCGTTGCCGTCGGTGGAGATCCACAGGTTGCCGTGCGGGTCGAAGGCGACGTTGTCGGGACACGAGATGGGACTGACCTTTGCCTTGTCGAACCCGCCGTAGTAGGTGTCGGCCTCCGCGGGATCGCCGCAGACCAGCAGTAGGTCCCAGGTGAAGTCGGTACCGGTGTGGTTGTCGGTGATCTCGATGATCTGACCGTTCTTGTTCTCGTTGCGCGGATTGGCACTGTCGGCGGCGGCCTTTCCGTCGGTGCCGCGCTTGTCGTTGTTGGTCAGCGCACAGTAGACCTTGCCGGTGCGCGGATGCGGCTCGATGTCCTCGGGGCGATCCATCTTGGTGGCGCCTGCCTTGTCGGCAGCGGTGCGGGTGAAAACCGCCACCTCGGCCGGGTTCATGCCGTCGACGTGGGAGCGGGCGGTTCCGTCGGCACCGACGGTCAGGAGCGCGTGCCATTCGCCGCGACCCGCGAATGATCCGCTGGGCGGGAGCTTTCCGGTGCCGTCGATCGCGTCCGGCTCATTGCCGGTGAACGACGCCACATACAGCGTCCCCTCGTCGAGGATGCCGAGGTTGTGGGTGCGTGCCGTCGACGACAGGCCGGTCTTCATCCGGCGGCTCGACACGAACTTGTAGATGTACTCGAATCGTTCGTCGTCGCCGCTGTAGGCCACCACGGTTCCCGTGTCGGGACCCGACGACACGACGTGGATGGTCGCCGACTCGTGCTTGAGTCGTCCGAGTGCGCTGTGCTTGACCGGAGTCGACGCCGGGTCGTGCGGATCGACCTCGACGACGTAGCCGAATCGATTGGCCTCGTTGGGTTCCCGGGCCAGGTCGAACCGCTGGTCGAACCTTCCCCACTGGTGGTAGTCGGCGTCGTCTTCGAAGCTGTACCGATCGAGTCGGTCCTTGGTGGCCGCGTCGGTGACTGCGCTCGCGTTGCCGAAATAGTTGTTGTAGTTCTCCTCGCCGGAGAGCATGGTGCCCCACGGGGTGAGCCCACCGGAGCAGTTGGCGATCGTGCCCAGCACGGTGGTGCCTGCGGGATCTGCGGAGGTCTTCACGAACTCGCTGCCTGCCGCGGGGCCGGTCAGGCGGATCGGGGTGGTCGCGGTGATGCGACGGTTTCGTTGTCCGACAACCGGAGTCAGGGCGCCTGTGCCAGGTGCTGCGGCCACCTCGACGACGGTGATCCCATGCGCTGCCATCGAGATCAGTGCCTGTTGCTCGGTGGGTTCCTTCGGCTGGTACCCGGTGAACATGAACTCTTCGGTCGTGTACTCCTGATTGCACACCAGGTAGTGGTGGTTGGGCACACCGTCGACGGGGATGAGTCCGGCGAAGTCGTTGTTGTAGCCGAACTGCTTCGCCTGTGCCTCGGGGGTCTGGTTCGCGAAGTCGAACTCGGGCGCACCGGGGATCACCGGATCGCCCCACCGGATCACCGTCTGTTGCCGGTAGCCGCGGGGAATCACCAGGGCGTCTTCGGTATTGGGGGAGACCGGCTCGAAGTTCATCCCCGCAGGCGCAGTGCCGTCGACTGCGGACGACGAACCGGCCGTGTCGGAGTCCTCCGAACCGCAGGCGGCGAGCAGCGACGTCGCCCCGAGCGCGACCGCGGCGCCCGCCGACGAGCGGAGAACGGCGCGCCGGGACGCACTGGTCCGCAGCACATCCCGGAAATATGGGTTGTCGCTGGTGTTCCCGGGTTGATGCCGGCAGGCTTCGCCGCATTTGTATCGGCAGGTCACGTGCGCACGGGCCGACCGGCCGACATCCTCTCCGGACGACGTGAACAGCTGCAACGGAATACGCACGTGAACCCTCCCCGGGGACGCTCCTGGCTGAAACAGAGCTGTGGGCTGAATCGAGAACTGCCCGAACGTTAGGGAGGGAAAGGAAACCGATGTGGATCAGAGCATGAACGCGGGACGACCGGAGAGTGTCAGAAGCGGCCGCCTACGCCGATCCGGCCGGAGGTACCCGAGCCGCCGAACGAACCGGGGCTGCGTCCGCCACTGCCGTAGCCGCCGCCACCGAATCCCCCGCCCCAACCACGGCCGCCGCCCATCCCGCCGCGCAGGAAGCTGTCGACGAGGATGCCACCGAGAACGGCCCCGGTCACCGACCCGCCGGACGGATGCGGCTGCTGGTTCTGCTGCCACTGCGCTACGTCGCCCTGCGCGGCCATCAGTGCCTGGTCGGCGAGTGAACCGGCCCGACGCGCGGAGTCGGACGCGGCAACCGCATCCGTCGCCGACGATTCGTTCGCCTGCTGCAGGAGGCGCTCCGCCTCGGACAGCCGGGTGCGGGCGATCGACTGGATCGCGCCGCGCCGGGTCGAGATGAAATCACTGGCAGCGGAGACCTTCGCCTGCGCCGAGGTGATTGCGGCGGTGAGGAGTTCGGAGCGGCGCTGCCGCTCGGCCGACGCGGACCGGGCGGCGTCGAGGGCCCGGTCGAGTTCGGCATCCGCGTCGATGAGCGCGGTGAATGTGCCCAGCGGGTCGTCGGAGAAGTCGGAGCGGGCCGCCGCAACCGCCGTGGTCGCCGACTCCGCCGCGGTTGCCAGAGCGGGGCCGCCGTCGGCGGTGAGTGCCTCGGCCTCGGTCAACTCGCCCTCGACCTCGTCGATCAGCGCGGGCATCCGGGAATGGGCGGCCGCGATGTTGCGGTCCGCGTTGTCGATGGCGTCGAGCAGTCTGTTCGCCTGTTCGAGCGCACCTTCGGCGGATCGGATGGCGGCGACCGCCGGGCCCTGCTCTCCCGCAGGCGCATCGGCGGCCTCTCGGCCCTGATCCGAGCTGTGCTCGGCGAAGTCCAGCTCCTCGTGGGCGAGGGTGATGTTGTTGGTGATCGAGGCCAGTACCGTCTCGCCGTGCTCGGCGATCAAGGTGTCGAGTTGCTCCTGGGATTGTTCGATCCGCGCGCGCACCGCGACGAGCTTCTGGGTCAGCTCGGCCAACCTGGAGTCGGCGTTGATGAGCAGGTTGCGCATCGCGTCGAAGCTCTCCACCTGGGCGTCGAGTGCGGCGTCGACGTCGGTGCACGTGGTGATGATCTGGACCAGCATCGACCGCTGCTCGTCCGGTGTCTCGGGAATCGAATCGTCGAGCCGCTGACGCAGCACGAACGAGTCGGCGAGCCCTTTCTTGGCCGCTGCCAGCGCATCGGAGAACGGTGCCGTCTCGGCCTCGCCGAACTCCCCCACGGCGAGCTGCAATTCCTCTTCACTGGTGCGGATGGCGTTGTCGGTGTCGGTGAGAACCTCGCGGGACCACGGATCGAGCACTTCGAGAGGCTGCGCGACGAGCTGGTCACCGGTGAGCTCCTGCTCTCGGATGGCCTCGAGCCCGGCGTCGATCTGCTTGCGCTTGCGGCGCCGGGTGTAGAACAGTGCGCCGGCCGCGCCGACCACCGCGACGCCGCCGACGGCCGCGGCGGTGATCGCGCCCGTGTGTGACGGTGTCATGGCATCGGAGATCCCGGTGACCGCGGCCTGGCCGGCTCCCGCCCAGTCGTTGTTCTTCAATGCCGGGACGATGCCACCGCGCGCGACGTCGTCGAGCGCGTCCTGATCGAGGCCGTCGATCGACTCGGGTGAGTCGAAGTAATACGCGCGGTCGTCGGCGGCCACCGCGAGGAGCACGTCGCGGTCGCCGAGGTCGCTCTCCGCCACGGTTTGCTGTGCCCACTGCTGGGCGGTGAGCCCGCCGAAGTCCCGCACGTAGACCACCCAGAGCTGCACCTCGTGATCGTTGTAGAGCTGATCGATCGAGTTCTGCAGGCGATCGCGTTGCGTGGTGGTCAGTACATTGGCCGAATCGACCACCTGGGTCGGCAGGCGGGACGGCGGCTCGGCATGCGCCGATCCACCCATGCCGGTGCCGACAACCAGCGTGGCGACGGCGACCAGCATGGCGAGGCCGAGTCGGACGATGGCCGTGGCAGCGCGGGAACCGGTGAGTCGAGACTTCCATCGGGGCGACGAGATCAACCGTGCGGTGGAAAGCATGGGCTCCAATCTATCCGGCCGCCTCGACACACCGGCGCCGCCCGGTCACCGGGTGTCGGTCAGTTGTTCTGCGAATCCCGCCACTTGCACACGGCCTCGAGCACGCTCAGATCATAGTCGGGGCCCGACGACCCGACCGTGATCAGCGAGATCCCGGCGGCGACGAGCTGCTCCGCCTCCCGGATGGCGTCGTCCGGCGACTTCGACTGCACACCGGCGGAGTGCTCGATCGCGTTGGGATCGCGACCGACCGTCGAACAGTGGTCGGCGAGAATCCCCGACTTGCGCTCATAGGTCGGCACGTCGACGAAGTAGTGCCAGATGTTCGCGTATTCGGCGACGTGGCGCAGCGTCTTCTTCTCACCGCCGCCACCGATCAGCACCGGGATGTCCCGGGTGGGCGCCGGATTGAGTTTGCCGAACCGATTCTTGATGCGAGGCAGGGATTCGCCGAGGTCGTCGAGGCGGCCGCCGGCGGTGCCGAACTCGTAGCCGTATTCGTCGTAGTCCTTCTCGAACCAGCCCGACCCGATGCCGAGGATGAGCCGGCCGTCGGACATGTGGTCTACCGTGCGCGCCATGTCGGCGAGCAGTTCGGGATTCCGGTACGAGTTGCAGGTGACGAGCGCGCCGATCTCCACGCGGCTCGTCTGCTCGGCCCAGGCGCCCAGCATCGTCCAGCATTCGAAGTGCTCACCGTCGGGATCGCCGTACAGCGGATAGAAATGGTCCCAGTTGAAGGCGATGTCGACACCAAGATCCTCGGCACGCCGGACGGCGTCGCGGATCATCGAGTACTGGGCCGCATGCTGCGGCTGGAGCTGGACGCCGATACGGACAGGGAAATCGCGTGCGGTGAAGGTCATGTGCCCCAGTCTGCCCAAGGTCGCGCCCTAAGTCATTGTCCGAATTCCGGGTCGAGGATGCGGTTGGCTGACGTAGCTCGCGAGCGCCGAGCCCTGAGGAGCGCCCTTCGTGACTCCGCTGGCGCTTCGTTCCTCAGGGATCGCGGTGGGCTCCCCTGCGCCCTGAGGAGCGAGCTTGCGAGCGTCACGAAGGGTCACGAAGGGTCTCGCAGAGCTCACAGAATATGCCCCTGACCAGCACAGAAGAAACGTTGCAACGTTGTGTACCCCGCTGCAACGTAGGTGCAACTGACCTGCTCCTACTCTGTGTAGCAGATCACATGTGCGGCATCACGTGGCGCATGCGACAACCCAGACACCTCAATCGGAACAACGCTGAGGAGCACCAGATGACCGTCTACGCGAAGCCGGGCACCGATGGATCGGTGATGAGCTTTGAGTCCCGCTACGACAACTGGATCGGTGGTCAGTGGACACCACCGGTGAAGGGACAGTACTTCGAGAATCCCTCGCCGGTGGACGGCAAGACGTTCTGTGAGGTCGCCCGATCGACCGCCGAGGACATCGACCTCGCCCTGGACGCTGCGCACAAGGCAGCGCCGCAGTGGGGCAAGGCGTCGGTGGCCGAGCGATCACTGGTCCTGCTGCGTATCGCCGACCGCATCGAGGAGAACCTCGAGAAGATCGCCATCGCGGAATCATGGGACAACGGCAAGGCCGTCCGTGAGTGCCTCGCCGCCGACATCCCGCTCGCGGTCGACCACTTCCGCTACTTCGCCGGCGCACTGCGTGCCCAGGAGGGCTCGATCTCGGAGGTCGACGAGGACACCGTCGCCTATCACTTCCACGAGCCGCTCGGCGTCGTCGGCCAGATCATCCCGTGGAACTTCCCGATCCTGATGGCCGTGTGGAAGCTGGCCCCGGCGCTCGCCGCAGGCAACGCCGTCGTGCTCAAGCCGGCCGAGCAGACTCCTGCGTCGATTCTCTACGTGATGAGCCTCATCGCAGACCTGCTGCCGGCCGGCGTGGTGAACATCGTCAACGGGTTCGGCGTGGAGGCGGGCAAGCCGCTCGCCTCGAGCAACCGCATCCGCAAGATCGCGTTCACCGGCGAGACCACCACCGGCCGCCTGATCATGCAGTACGCCTCGGAGAACCTGATCCCGGTCAGCTTGGAACTCGGCGGCAAGAGCCCGAACATCTTCTTCGACGACGTGCTGAGCAAGGACGACGGCTTTCTGGACCGCGCGCTGGAGGGCTTCACCATGTTCGCGCTCAACCAGGGCGAGGTCTGCACCTGCCCGAGCCGGGCGCTCATCCAAGAGAGCATCTACGACGACTTCATGGGCAAGGCGATCGACCGGGTCAAGCAGATCAAGCAGGGCAACCCGCTCGACACCGAGACGATGATGGGTGCGCAGGCGTCCAACGACCAGTTCGAGAAGATCACCTCCTACCTCGCCATCGGCAAGGAAGAGGGCGCCAAGGTGCTGACCGGCGGCGAACCGGCCGACCTCGGTGGCGACCTGTCCGGAGGCTTCTACATCCAGCCGACGGTGTTCGCGGGACAGAACAAGATGCGGATCTTCCAGGAGGAGATCTTCGGGCCGGTGCTCGCCGTGTCGACGTTCAAGGACTACGCGGACGCCATCCACATCGCCAACGACACTCTGTACGGCCTCGGTGCCGGTGTGTGGAGCCGCGACGGCGCGACCGCCTACCGCGCGGGTCGCGAGATCCAGGCAGGCCGGGTGTGGACCAACACCTATCACGACTACCCGGCACACGCCGCCTTCGGCGGTTACAAGCAGTCGGGCATCGGGCGTGAGAACCACCTGATGATGCTCGAGCACTACCAGCAGACGAAGAACCTCCTGGTTGGTTACGCTCAGAACGCCAAGGGTTTCTTCTGACAGGACAGGTGATTTCCGATGACCACCGAACAGCACGCTCCTGATCGGGTGGTCGCCACAGACGCCGCCGTGCAGCTCTTGACGAAACTGTCGGAGCTGCACGGCGGACTCATGATCCACCAGTCCGGTGGATGCTGTGACGGCTCGGCCCCGATGTGTTACCCGGTCGGGGAATATCGTGTCGGCCAGCGCGACGTACTCGTCGGCGAAATCGACCTCCCGGAACCGATTCCCGATGTCCGGGTGTGGATCAACGGCGACCAGTTCGAGCTGTGGAAACACACGCAGCTCATCCTCGACGTGGTCAAGGGACGGGGCGCAGGTTTCAGCCTGGAGGCGCCTGAAGGCGTTCGATTCCTCTCCCGCTCAAGGGCTTTCAGTGCGGACGAGAACGAGGTCCTCGCGGCGAATCCGCCGCTGACGGGTGCAACCGCGGATATCTGAGCGGTCAGCTCACCAGGGTGGCAGCCACCGCCTCGAGCAGTGGGTCGGAGTACCCGGCGGTCATGCCCGCATCGACGTTGATGGCCTGGCCGGTTATCGCTGCCGCGGCCGGTGAGGCGAGGAATGCGATGACGTCGGCGACGTGCTCAGGTTGGATCGTGAAACCGAGAGGTGATGCCAGCCGCGATATCTCGCGTTCGAGATCGCCGTTCTCCTGGGCTGCGAGCATCGGGGTCTCCACCGAGCTCGGGCACACGCAGTTGACTCGGATGCCGCGGGCGCCGTACTCGATCGCTGCGACTTGGGTGAGCGAGATGATTGCTGCCTTGGAGGTCGAATAGGAGGCGTAGCCGCTCAGGCCGATCTGTCCAGCGACCGAAGCGCTGTTGACGATGGCCCCGCCACCACTCATCAGGCGGGATCCGTATTTGGTGCCGAGCAGGACTCCGCGGACATTGACCGCCAGATGCCGGTCGAACTCGTCGGCGGCGAGCTCCTCGATCTCGGCCGTCGCCATGATGCCGGCGTTGTTGACGAGTACGTCGACTCGACCGAACTGGTCTGCGATCTCGGTGAACAGCCGTTCCACATCGGCCTCCACACTGACGTCGGTGCGGACGTAGTGGCCGTCCAGTTTCCGGGCGAGGTCACGGGCGTCGCTGCGGCAGGCAATGATCACATTGCCGCCCTGTGCGGCAAATAGTTTCGCAGTGGCCAGGCCGATGCCGGCCGCGCCACCGGTGACGACACAGACCTTGTTCTCGAACGATTTCATCATGGTGTTCCTTGTCCTGTGTATTTCGGTGATCGAGGTGGGCGGGCGAGAGTTCGGTCAGCCGAGCATCTCGGCGTAGCCCTCGGGGCGGCGTATTCTCTTGACGCCGGCGATCCCGGCGCCGAGCACGAAGCAACCGACGATGCCGGCGCAGACCGCGAGAGCGGGGGTCTGCCCGCCGACGAGGAGGCCGAGGTTGTCGACCGCCAGATACACGACCAGGCACAGAGCCAGCAATGCGAGGATCGGTGCGGCGGTTGCCTTCCAGACCGGGTCGTCGTGGTCGCGGCGTTGATGGAACACGATGACAGCGAGGCTCGTGAGAGCCATCAAGACGATGATGCCCAGTGTCGCAGCACCGGAGAACCAGGTGTAGATCTGGGCGACGGGGTCGAGTCCGCCCAGGATCATGACAGCGAGCGCGAGTGCCGTTACAACGGTTACAGTGAGCGAAGATCGCGACGGGGCACGGTGTCTCGGGTGGACTCTGCCCAGAGTTGCCGGTAGTAGCCGGCCGTTGGCCAGGCTGAGCTGGTAGCGCGCGACCACATTGTGGAACGACAGCGCACACGCGAAGATGCTTGTCACGAGAAGGATCTGCAAAAGATCTTGGAACGCCGAGCCGACGTAGGTTCCGGCGAGGTTCAACATCATGATCGACGGGTCGGGCCCGGCGACCGAGGCAACCTTGTCGGTGCCGACGCCAATCGCCTGTGCCCACGAGGTCAGTGCGTAGAGGATGCCGATGAAGATGACGGCACCGTAAGTCGCCCGCGGGACGGTGCGGTTGGGTCGGGCGGCCTCGCTTCGGAAGACTGCGGTCGCCTCGAATCCGACGAAGGCGAAGAAGGCGAACATCAGACCCAACCCTGGCGCACCGTGTAGGGCGTCGCGAGGGTCCAGTGGCGCCGCGGAGAGCCCGGATGCACCTCCTTTGAGGATGATTGCCACGTTGACGACCATGATGAGCACGATCTCGAGCACGAGGACGACGCCCAAGACCTTTGCACTGAGATCCACATCGCGGTAGCCGAGGAACGCAACGAGGGCAACGCCGACGAAGGCGAGGACCCACCAGGGGATGGACACGTCAAGGTAGGTTTCGAGCACTCCAGATGCGGCGACACCCAGATAGGCGTAGAGGGCGACGAGCAGACCGAGGTAGGACACCAACGCGAGGACGGCAGCTCCTGCACCGGCCATCTTGCCGAGGCCTGCCTGGACGTAGGTGTAGAAGGCGCCTGCGTTGGGGACGTGCCTCCCCATCAGGGTGAAGCCTACCGAGAACAGGCACAGGACGATGGCGGCGCCGATGAAATACGTTGGTGCCGAGGCGTTGCCGCTCAACGCGAACACGGTGGGCAAGACAACGGTGGTGGCGCCCAGCGGGGCGACAGCTGCCACGACCATGAACATGATCGCGATCGCGCCGAGGCCACGATGCAGGAGTGCCTCCCCGCCGACGGAACCGTCGGCGTCGGATTCTCTTGTGGTGGTGGACATCGCTTCTTCTCCTCGGGTATTGCTCAGCCTTGGTCGGTAATCGGTACCGCATGGGCGACGGAGGTGATGGCTAAGAACGCTGCGACTCGGGGGCGTGCGGCGGAGGGTGGAGTGCCCGGCTGGTGGTCGTCCTCGGGTGGCTCGAGAACGCAATCCACCTGGCGAGCGGGGTCAGATTCCCGGCGCGGGCCCACGCGTAGACACCCACGGTGTCTTTTCGCGGATCGCAGAGGGGGTGGTTGCGGGAGTCGTGGCCAGGTACTCGGTTGCGAGTCCGCTGACGGCGGCGACCATCTCCGGGGTGAGTTGCTGAGCCGTCTCGGTCTCGCTCCGCGTGTGCAGCCAGCCGAGATAGGTGAGACCACGAAGTAGGAAGAACAAGGGGAGCCGGGCCAGATGCTCGTCAGGCAGGTGTCGTTCGGCGCGGTAGCCCGATGTGAACGCGCCGAGAATACCATCGAAGTCGGGCGAGTCGGCGACGACGAACAGTGAGGTGGCGATGTCGAACAGGTGCCAACCGAAACCCGCGTCGTCGAAGTCGATGAGTGCGATCGTGCCGTCGGCGACCAACAGGTTCTCCGGGAGGAAGTCGGCGTGGATGAGCCCGTAACGGTCATCCCCTGTGCCGAATTCGGCCAGCTCGGCGGCGGCCTGTTCGCGAGCCGCGAGCACGACGTCGCGCTGGCCGGCGTCGAGTGCGTCGAGTTCCCAGAAGCGGCCCCACAGCGGTCGGTCGCCGAGCAGTCCCTCGACGTCCCACGCATGCCGTGTGAAATCCTTTGGCCGCTGCCAACTCTGCGCGTGATTGTGCAGGCGCGCCATCAGTCGCCCGGTCTCGAAGAACGACTTGCGAGTGCCGTCTCCGGCCGCGATACCTTCTTCAAGGGAACCGAGTGGCTCCCCGGCGACCCATGACAGCACATCCACCAGACGGGGTTCTGGCACCTCGTCGCAGGCGACGAGTTCGAACAGGCGCCCTCGACTATTGGGTACCACTTCGGGTGTGGCGATTCCCGATCGCCGAAGCTCGGTCATCCACTGCAACTCCGATTCCAACGCGTCGGCACTGTGGTAGCCGGCGCGGTGCACCCGCATCACCAGTGTGGTGTCGGCGGCGTCGATTCGGAACACTGCGTTCTCGCGGCATTTGAGCAGGGTGATCTCCGGTTGCCCACCGAGGTCCCAGCTCTGCGCTGCGACGCCGGCAAGTCGGGCCAGTGCTGCACCCTGGGCGTCGATGGATAGGGCGTCGAAATCGGGCACGTTCTCTCCTGAGGTAAACTCGAATTGATTCGAGTGTGATGCACGCAATAGTTGTACGTCAAGTGAAACCCGAATCTCTTCGAGAATTTGACGTGTACGCACGATGGCCGCAGGCCGGAAACGGAGCCCACCTCACACATGACCGACACGTCCGACGCGCCGGAACACGGAGGGGCGCGACGATCACAGGCGCGTGGGCGCCAGCGACGCGCCCGACTCCTCGTCGCAGCATCGACCCTGCTCGGTGAACGCGAACTCGACGAGATCAGCCTTCAGGACCTCGCGAAGGAGGCCGGGATCCCGACGGGCTCGGCGTACCACTTCTACGCCAACGCCTCCGACGCGTTCGCCGCCCTCACCGAAGAGATCGGAGACGACCTCAGCGCGGCGTTGCGCGAACCGATCAGCCCGGATCGACTGACCGTGTGGGAGGACGTGATCGAGGTTGCGGCCGAACGGGCCGTGCGCTTCTACGCCGCTCGTGCGGACGCGCGGCAGCTGCTCATCGGCCCGAAGACGCAGGCCCAGTACAAACGCTCCGACCGGGAGAACGATCGGCGCCTCGGGTCGATTCTGCGGGATCACATCGCCGAGGTCTTCGTGCTGCCGGAGATTCCCTACGAGGACGACGTCTACTTCCATGCAGTCGAGATCATCGACTTGTTCTACTCGCTGTCGACGATGCGCAATGGCGGGATCACGCCGGAGATGGCGGCCGAGGCGGTCCGCGCGGCTGTCGCCTATCTCCGTACCTACCTCCCGGCCGCGCTTCCCCGCGCGACGTCGCAGAGGGAGGTCGCGGATGGTTGACGGCCGTCGGGGCGGCCCATACAGTGAACTCAAATTCATTCGAGTTACGTGAATCACGTATACCCACCGTTAGGACTCACGCCATGCCCGCCGAAGCCGCCCGCGACCGACCCGCACTGCTGGGTGCCGCGCACCTCGACCTCGGTGAGTACTCCGACGATGTACGGAATCACTCGTTGATCGAACGGCGGATGCAGCACGTCGCCAACAGTGTCCTGTTCTTCCACGACCCGATAAAGCTGGTCAGAGGCGAGGGCGTATGGCTCTACGACGACGCGGACCGGCCCTATCTCGACTGCTACAACAACGTCGCCTCGGTGGGACATTGCCATCCCGACGTGGTCTCCGCGCTGACCGAACAGGCGGGCAGGCTCAACACGCACACCCGCTATCTGCACGAGGGCGTGGTGGAGTACGCGGAGAAGCTCACCTCATTGATGCCCGACGGACTCGACGTGTGCACGTTCGTCTGCACCGGCACGGAAGCCAACGACCTCGCCCTGCGGATCGCCCGTACGGTCACGGGCAATGACGGGGTAGTCGTGATGGAGGGCGGCTATCACGGCAACTCGAGTACCGTGGACGCCTTGTCTCTTCTGATCCACCCCGCGTCGGACGACCGGCCGGACTGGGTGGAAGCGGTCGAGCCCCCGAACACCTATCGCGGCAGCTACCGGCGTGATCGCGACGACGAGCTCGGTGCCCGCTATGCCGACCTCGTGGCCGAGGCAACCGAACGGCTCGACGCTCGGAGCCACGGAACTGCAGCGTTCCTGTGCGACACGATCTTCGACTCGCACGGCGGGCTGGCGGCCCCCACCGACTATTTCGCGCGAGCGTACGAGCACGTGCGAGCTGCGGGCGGGCTGTGCATCGCAGACGAGGTCCAGGCTGGATTGGCCCGCACCGGTCGGTGGTGGGGATTCGAGCACTATGGGGTCGTCCCCGACATCGTGACGCTCGGCAAACCAATGGGCGACGGACACCCGATCGGCATCGTCATCACGAGCCGGGAGATCGCGCAGAAGTTTGCCGCGAATGCGTTCTACTTCAACACTTTCGGGGGAAATCCCGTCTCGGCCGCGGTCGGCAGGACCGTCCTCGACATCTGCGAGCGCAACGACCTTCCGCAACGCTGCCAGGACACCGGAGCGCTGCTGCTGACCCGGCTCGGCGAGCTGCAGCAGCGCCATCCGATCATCGGCGATGTCCGGGGACTGGGTACCTTCATCGGTGTGGAGCTGGTCAGGGACAACGAAAGTCTCACTCCTGCAACGGAATTGGCCCGTCAAATCCCTGACGCCATGAAAGACCGCGGTGTGCTCATCGGGCTGTCCGGGCGCTATGGCAATGTCCTCAAGATCCGCCCGCCACTGGTCTTCGGTCCCGACGAGATCGACCTCCTCGTGGAGACACTCGACGCTGTCCTCGCGGACCTGCCAGCAGAGGCGTAGATCGGGTCGTCAGCGCGACCTGGGGGGCGGCAGTGTCGTCGCGGCGCGGCTAACCGGCCCACGGATCGTCGAGCCACCAGCCCCGGACCATGCCCGGCGGCCTGCCGGGTTCGATGTAGTGCTCGGTTCCGAAACCGACGGGGAACATCTCGACCGGCATCGCCAGGAGTTGCCGGACATCGGTCTGACTGGCGTGGCAGGCGAGGGCCTCGCGTTTGGTCATCACGTCGTCGCCGAGGTCAACGGCCCAGTGCAGTTCGCTCTCGGGAGTGCCGATCGGATTGCCGTCGTCGCCGCGGGTGTCCGGGTCGAATCCCTCCATGCCCCTCTCGGCGGCGAGGACGAACAGTTGTCGCACGAGGTCGCGGTTCATCGTGACCTCGAGGTAGCGGGGGCGCTTCGCGGCGAGTTCCACGGCGGCGAGCGTTGTCCTGTGCAACATGACGTGATCGGGATGGCCGTAGCCACCGTGCCAGTCATACCCGACGACTGCGTCTGCACTCTCCTCATCGAGAAGGTCGGCCAGTCGGCGGGCCGCTTCGTCCGGGTCCGCGCGTGCGAATACGCCGTCGGTGTTGTTCTGCGCCCAGCCGGTCATTCCGGAGTCGGCATATCCGAGCCATTCCACCCGCGCGGTGCCGGTGATGGCGGCCGAGGCCTCCGCTTCGCCGCGCCGTCGACTCGCCACCGTCTCGCCAGGCGCCAGATCGTCGGGGACGTCGCCCGGGTCTCCGTCGGTGCAGTAGACGACCACGACCCGGTGACCCTCGCGCGCCGCTCGGATCATGGTTCCCGCGGTGGCCGTGCCCTCGTCGTCGGGGTGGGCATGGACAAAGACGATTGTGCTCATGGGTAGATCATGCTCGGTGCGGTTTCGACGCTCTCGGTGACCGTTGCCATCCACCGTTCGGAACGTGTCTGACCTGCGGCGACGAAAATTGTCGGTGGCCGCCGATAGATTTGTGTCATGCAATCGACCGCGCCCGCGTTGGCCCAGATGGCCGACGATGAGCACCACTCGGCCACCGAGTTGGTCGAGGTGCTCCATCACAGCACCGCGGTGCGCGCGGCCGCCGACTATCGGATGTTGCAGGCCGCCAGTCTCATTCACGACGAACGCGAACAAGACCATCTCGTGCGCCTGGCCGCAGAACTCGGCGAACAATCGACGTCGCTGGCCAACCTCGAGCGCCTCGCCGCGCGTGCCGCCGCCGGACAAGACCCGCGCGCCCGCTTCGGCCCCAACGGCCTCGAAGCCGCCATCGCGGAAGTCGGCGCCGCGCTGACCGTGCCCCCGGCCCGCGCGCGGGAGTTCATCGAAGCCGGCAGCGTGCTGCGCCACCAGTTGCCGTTCATCGGTGCCACCCTGGGCGCCGGACGCATCGACCTGCCCCGCTTTCTCGCAGTGGTGCGTCGCACCGCCCTGTGCACCCCCGAGAAACTCGACCTGCTCGACAAGATCATCGCCGCCGACATCGAGTCCCGCGAGCCGATGTCGATGGCCCGCTTCCTGGTGATGATCGACAAACACATCGCCACCCACGATCCCGCGGCCACCCGCCGACGCCGCGAACTCGTCGATTCCGAGCGAAACATCAGTGTGCCACCCGACCGCCACACCCCGGGCCAGTCTCGCATCGGCGGTTCGCTACCGGCCGAACAGGCCGCCGCCGTCGACGCGCGCCTGACCGCGATGGCCGCCGCGGTGCATGCCGAAGATCCCCGCACCGCTGCCCAACGGCGCGCTGATGCGCTGGTCGCGCTGGCTCACGGGGCCACCACTCTCGACTGCCGGTGCGAAACCTGCACCCCCGACCATGACGCCGCCGACATCGACGCTGACGCCGGCTCCGCATCCGTCGCCGACAACGAGCCCGATGAAACCCCGTCACCGTGTGCGCCGCGGCCGACCTTCCACATCGTCGTCAATCTGAGCAGCCTCCTCGGTCTCGACGACGATCCGGCTTTCCTGGACGGCCAAGGCATTCTCGATGCTGACACCGCCCGCCGACTCGTCGAGGAGGCGCGACGCACGTACATCCGGCCGGATATCGTGGCCGAGCCCCGGCGCATCGACCGCTATGCGCCGAGCAAGAAGCTCGCCGACCAGGTCCGGGCGGGTGAATTGTGCTGCAGCTTCCCCGGCTGCAACAACCGCGCCTTCCACGCCGACGTCGACCACGACATCCCGTTCGCCCAGGGCGGGCCAACCGACTCGCGAAACCTCAAGCCGCTGTGCCGTTTTCACCACCGCATCAAGACCTTCGCGGTCGGCTGGCGCGATTACCACGATCCCCTCGGTGAGGTGTTCTTCCAGTCGCCCGCCGGCCACACCTACCTGGGCAACGCGTTCACCGGACGCGATTTGTTCGGATCTCTCACCCGCACCGGCCGGCCGCCGGACGATGCCGCACGACGACGCATCGACGCCCTCCGCGCTCGACGTGCGACGTCGATCAAACGTGCCGACAAACGGGCGATGGATCGTTGGAACGCGGCGAATCCGCCGCCCTTCTGAATCCGGGCGCTGCTACTTCAGGGCACATCCAGGACGAGCCTGCCGCCACCACCACCGGGATGCACCACTCGCGACACGCAGCTGCAGAGTTTGTCCGACAGTGACTTCTGCTTCTCACTGAAGAACACATCCCGATGGTCGATGGTGCCATCGGTCTCGAGGACGTCGACCTGGCAGAGGCCGCATTCCCCTTTGCGGCAATCGAACATCATGTCCACACCGGCCCGCTCGAGGGCGCCGAGGAGGGAGTCGCCCGTTCCGACCGAAGCCGTCACATCCAGGCGCGGGATGGTCACCACGAAGTCCTCGGCCTCGAACCAGCCGCTGTTGCCGAATGTCTCGTAGCGGAGGTTCGGCAGCGGCAATTCGCGGTCGAGCCAGGCGCGTCGTACGGCGTCCATCAGGCGGATCGGTCCGCACATGTACATCTCCGTGTGCGTGTCGACCTCGCGGACGAGTGACGCGACGTCGAGCCCATGACCTTCATCGTCGGCACGGACCTCGAGGCGGTCGCCGTGTGTGGCGACGAGTTCGGTGAGGAAGGCCATGTCGGATCGGCGGCGTCCGACATAGACGAACCGGTAATCCGCGCCGACTCGCCGGAGCGCCGCCGCCATCGCGGCCATCGCGGTGATCCCGATGCCACCGGCGAGCAAGACGTAGCGTGCTGCGCCGATTCGGAGCGGGAAATTCTGGATCGGCGCGGTCAGTTCGATCCCGTCGCCGGGTCGCAGTGAGTGCATGAACCGCGACCCACCGCGCGACGTCGGAGACAGGCGCACCCCGAGCGTGACACTCCGGCCGTCGGTTCCGGCGGAGACGACGGAGTACGACCGGATGTCACCATCGTCGATGCGGACGTCGACGTGTGCGCCCGGGGCGACCCGGTCGGCTCGCTCGGTCGCGATCACGATCTCGGCGATCCCGTCGGCAGCGGCGGTGACGGAGGAGACGCGGCCGCGCTGCCAGGTGATCTTGTTGTCCGTCATGTCAGTTCACGACCTGGGTGGCGAGACCATCGATGTCGGCAGCGGCATCGGACCGCTCGGCCTCGATCATCCGCTGGATGATGCGCCGCACCCACATCCCGCCTGCATCGATGTTGAGGTTGTAGAACTCGTGGTCGGGGTGTGCCTCGATCGCCTTCTGCTGCGCCGTGAGCATCGCTTCGTCCTCGCCGAACACCCGGTGGACGCCTTCACGAAGAGCAGTGGTGATCAGTTGGCTGTCGAGACAGTAGTCACGCATGAAGGCCCAGAAGTACAGCGAGGTCTTCTTGTCGACCGGAGTCATCGTGTTCATCACGAAGCCGTTGACACCCTGGCTGCGGTCGCCCTCGGGTGCGCCGGTGCCGGCCTTGGCGACGCCGACATCGATCCGGATGGTTCCGGGTGCCTGGAATTCGATGATCTGCCAGCGGTCGACCTTGCCCTCGAAACCGGGGAACTTGTCACGCATGTTCTTGAGCCAGAACGGCGGTGCGTCGATATCGTGCATCCACCGACTCACCGTGACGGTCCGCTCATCGTGGGTGACGGCGAAACCCGAGTCGCTGAGTTCGTCCTGGCCGATGGAGGACGAGTGGACGAACTCCTCGTGGGTCAGATCCATCAGATTGTCCAGCACCAGTTGGTAATTGGCTTCCACCTCGATGGTGCGCCCATCGCCCGCCCACTCGGGGGAATCCATCTGGAACATGTCCGGGATCAGGGCTGGATCTGCCAGAGTGGGGTCTCCCGGCCAGACCCAGAAGAACCGATATCGCTTCTCGACGGGATAGGAGGCGACCATCGCGGAGGGATTGATCGTCTCCTGTGCCGGCATATGGGTGCACCGCCCGGCCGAGTTGTACCGGAGGCCGTGATAGGGGCACTGCACTTCGTCGGCGCCGACGCGCGTGCCCATCGACAGCGGGGCCAGCCGGTGCCAACACGCGTCGGCCAACGCCACCGGCCGCCCTTCGGTGGTGAGGTACAGCGCCATCGGCTTGCCCGCAACGGTCCGTGCCATCGGCGTGGCGGTGGAGAGTTCGTGATCCCACGCGGCGACGTACCAGGCGTCCAATGGGAAGTCCATGTTGGTGGCGGTCGCTCCGCCGGGTCCCAGATCGGTCATGAGAGGTCCTTGCGTTGGGGTTCGGCTGCTGTCACCGAATAGCTATATCGATAGTTAGTCGGTGAGGTGGAGCACACTCTATCTACCGATATAGTGATCCGCAACACGAACCACCCCGCGAGGAGACATGAGCCTTCGTCACGCCCTGCTCGCCCTGCTCACCGCAGGGCCGCTGACCGGTTATGACGCCGCGAAGCAATTCGGCGGTTCGGTGGGCCACGTGTGGCACGCTCCCGACTCGCAGATATATCCCGAGTTGAGGCGGATGCAGCGAGACGGGCTGGTCGCCGGTGAGGAGGTCCGCTGGGGTCCGCGCAGCACGAAGACCCAGTACAGCGTCACCGACGAGGGGATCGAGGCATTCCGGGCGTGGATGAACACACCCCTCGGTCACGCTCCGGTCCGCGATGCCCACCACATGCAGGCGGCCTACTTCGAGTGGGCCGATCCCGATGCCGCGCGCGAGATCCTGCGACGGCACATCGACTACCACACCGAACAGGTCGACCTGCTCACCAAGGTGCGCGACGGGATCACGGCCCAGACGGACCCCGCCATCGTGCGCCGCCTTCACAGGTATCCCGGGAGCGAGCGTGCTCGGATCGTCGCCTACAAGGCACATACCTACGACGGCATGATCAGTCGCGCGCAGTCTGAAATCGACTGGGCGCACAAGGGGCTCGAGCTGATCGATCGGCTCGAGCGCGACGGGGTGGACGCGGCCCCGCCGAAGGGTACTGCCATCTAGCGGTCCATCGGGTTCAGCGTCGCGACAGCACTGTGAGCACCAGTCCCACGACGACGAGCACCGCAACGTAGGTCGCGACCCCCGTCCAACCGAACGCCGCGAACACGAGCCCGCCGAGGGCGCCCACCACCGAACTGCCCAGGTAGTAGTGGAAGAGGTAGAGCGACGAGGCCTCGGCCCGGTGAGCGGTGGCACGCGCGGACACCCACCCGCTGGCCACCGAATGCGCCGCGAAGAACCCGCCGGTGAACAGCAGCATGCCGATCAGCACCAGCAGTAGACGGTCGGGCACGGTCAGGGCGAGTCCCACCAGCATGGTGGTGACCGCGACGATCAGTACCTGCCTGCGACCTCTCCGGTCGGCCAAGCGGCCGGCGAAGGTCGACGAGAACGTCCCCGCCAGGTACATCAGGAAGACCGCCGCGACGGTCGCCTCGCTGAGATCGAACGGGTGCCGGAGGAGTCGGTAGCCGATGAAGTTGTAGACCGTGACGAACCCGCCCATCAGGACGAAGGCGAGGACGAACAGCGGGAGCAGGCCGGGGTCGCGTAGATGGTTCATCAGGTTCCGGACCGTGATCCGTGGTGCCACACGCTGGGGACTGAAGAAGCGCGATGCGGGGACCGTGCGCCAGAACACGAGCGCGAAACCCAGCGAGACGAGGCAGGCCGCCTCCAGCGCCCACTGCCACGACACCAGATCGGCCGCGACACCGGGGACGAGACGACCGGTCAGTCCGCCGATCGTGGTGCCCGCGACATAGCGACCCATCGCCGTGCCGAGGGATGCGCCGTCGACTTCCTCGGCGAGGTAGGCCATCGCCACCGCGGGCACGCCTGCGCACAGCACACCCTGTAACGCACGGCCGGCGAGGAGTACCTCGATGGACGGCGACCACGGGAGCACGATGCCGATGATCGACGCGGCGAGCGCCGAGATCACCATCACCCGCACTCGCCCGTACCGCTCGGACAGCACACTCGCCGGGATGATCGCGATGGCGAGGAACCCGGTGGTCAGTGAGACGGCGAGCGCTGAGGTGGCAGGCGAGACCCCGAAGTGGTCGGAGAGCTGCGGCAGGAGGGCCTGCACGTAGTAGAGGGCCATGAACGTCGTCATGCCTGCGGCGAACAGTGCCGTGGTGGCGCGCCGATAGCCCGGTGAGCCCAGCGTGTGCCGGGTGTTCGGGGCGGAGGTGGTGGTTCTCGTGGTCATCGTGGTCAAGCGTCACCCGACCCGTCTGCACCTCAAAATGAATGGATCTCTCCCAGATCATTCATCTCTGAATAATTGCAGCTAAGATAGATCGCCAGGATGAATGTGCACCACGAACTCGATTGGTTCATCGCTATCGCCGAGGCGGAGAACCTGACCGCCGCCGGTGAGCAGGCCCATGTCTCGCAGCCGACGCTGTCGCGTTTCATCGCACGGTTGGAGCGAGACGTCGGTGTGGCGCTCTTCGATCGGCACGGTCGGCGTCTGGTGCTCAATCGATTCGGGCAGGTGTACCTCGAACGTGCTCGCCGGGCGCGGGTGCAACTCGATGCCGCCCATCGCGAGATCGACGAGATGCGGCGGCCGGCGCGAGGGGTGGTGCGGCTGGCCTTCCTGCATTCCTTCGGTGTCACGTTGGTGCCCGATCTGATCCGGCGGTTCCGCGATGAGAACCCGGAGGCGCGGTTCACCCTGACCCAGGACGCGGCAGCAACTGTCGTGGACCATGTGATCGGCGGAGACGCCGACCTCGCGATCGTGTCGCCGCGCCCGATGCGCACCGACATGGCCTGGTACGCGATCGCCGAGCAGAAGCTCGCCCTGGTGGTGCCGTCCGATCATCGGTTCGCCGATCGCACCACGATCGGTCTCGCGGAGGCGGCCGACGAGGAGTTCATCGTGATGGAGCGCGGATTCGGCATGCGTCGGATCTTCGACGAACTGTGCGCGGCAGCCGATATCGTCCCGACGATCGCCTTCTCCTCCGCCGAGCTGGCGACCATCACCGGCCTCGTCGGCGCGGGACTCGGGATCGGGGTCGTGCCCGTCGACGACGCCGATCGCAGCTCCGACGTTGCCCTCATCCCGCTGACCGGCGAGTCACGCGAGATCGGCCTGACCTGGTTGCGGCCGCGTCCCCTGCCCGACGCCGCCGAGAGATTTCGCGACTTCGTCATCGGGCGCATTTCACCTGATTAGAACTTTTCTAATGTCATTTCTCCATTCTCTTTCTCGATCTCCATTGCGATGGGGTGTTTATCGATGGATTGATTTGTTAGTTTCGGAGAGGCTATCTGCCGAATAATGAACTGGAGGCGATGAACAGAATGCGACGTAATGTCATCCGAGGAATTGTTGTGGGTGCAGCCTTGGGGGCCGCAAGCCTGGCATTCCCGACAATGGCGACGGCGGCGCCGGTTTCAGACATGAACTGCGCCAAGACTTCGACGCCTACCAGCGCGAACGGGTGGGGAAACACCTTCTCCGACGAGCGGGGCCAGGCGGGGAAGGTGACGGCGACAAAGGTCGTCGACGACGATGGGTCGCTGGAATTCATGACCACCGCCGACAAGCCGCGCGAGGCGTCGTATCACGCCGCAGGTCAGCTGCCTCTGGCCGACGTCGCGAAGAAGCCGTTGACATTCGAGAAGTCGGCCGGAAACGCGAACTGGCAAATACGCGTGACCGGCGCCAACACCGGGGAGAAGAGTGGTTTCGCGACATTTGTCTGGTCTGCTCCGGCGGGCGCCGGCAAGGAGAATGCCGCCTCGTCGAATCAGTGGTGGGCGACTCGTGACCTGCCCGGCATCACGAAGGGCACGAACGCCACGCTCGAGAAGCTCACTGCGGCCGCCAACAGTGCGAACCACAAGACCGTGGTCGACTACTACGGCATCTCCAGCCAGCCGAACGAGAAGACCGGCAAGGTGAACGTCGACAATGTGTCGTTCAACGGCTGCACGACGAACTTCGCCGCCACCGGCGCAAGCGGAGCCTTCGGATCGCTGGATTCGCTCATCCCCTGATCGCTCCTGACAACCGCAGAACGGGCCCGCGACCGTGATGGTCGCGGGCCCGTTGTGGTGGGATGACAGCTGCTCACCGGCGTCTGGTCACCACTGATCGAAGCCGACGTTGGTGGCCGGGTAGTGGCTGCCGAAGTTGTGGCTCATCCAGTACTGCGAGGCCCCTGGTCCGGAGATACCGCTGGTGCCGGTGTTGGTGTTGGACTGGGAATTGAGCACCTCATAGGTGGCAGTGGGGCCGCCGACTCCGATCTTGTACGCGACACTGATGGCGAGTTTGTTGCCGTGCGGGGCGACTGCGGTGATCGTCTCGCTGGCGCCTGGTCCGAGCGTCTGCCGTGGACCGTTGACCCAGACGCCGTTGCCGCTGGTGCCCGAACCGACGAGGTGCTCGGCCTTGTTGGTGTGGTTGGTGATGGTCATCGCGATCGACGGCTCACCGGGGTGGGTCACCGGCATGGTGCCGGCATTCGCGGTTCCGGTGCCGATGAGTCCGATGCCGACTGCTGCGGCGATTCCGGCGATCCCGGCGGTGGCTGCGGTGATGCGGCGGGCGGTGGTGTTCATGGTTTTCTCCTGGCGTTCGGTTCGGTGTGGACTGTGTGGTCCGGGTGGCACCGAGAACTTTCCCGTGAAACGACTCTCGGCAACCTCCGCCGACCGGCGGATTCGCCGGTGGACAGCGGCGTCCACCGATCGGGGGATACGCGGTGGAGCGCAGCCGTGGAGAACAATGGATCGGTGGATAGCCGAACGCGGAGGAGCACCATGACGGACACCGGTTTCCTGACCCTCACCATCGACTGCCCGGCGGGCGACGTCGTCGCCCGGATGGACGGTGACGTGATCCGCGCGACGGGCATCCCGTATGCGAGTGCCGATCGGTTCGAGGTGCCAGTGCCGGAACCATCGTCGGCGGAACCGATCGACGCGACATCCTGGTCGCCGGCCTGTCCACAGAACGAGACCGAGGATCTGCTCCGGAGTCGGTTCGGGGACGCAGCCCTCGGCGACGTGCCCGAGGACGAACAATGCCATCGACTGTCGGTCACCGTCCCCGCCGACCGCGAGCCGGGTGAGTCGCTGCCGGTGATGGTGTGGATTCACGGTGGTTCCTATGTGCTCGGCGCCGCAGATGCGCCGTGTCACGATCCAGCGAATCTCGTTGCCGAGCAACGGGTTGTGGTGGTGTCGATCACGTACCGGCTGGGGCTGTTCGGCTTCGTCGGCGACGACGTCGACCGCCCGGCGAATCTCGGCCTGTTGGACATGATCGAGGCGCTGCGCTGGGTACGACGGAACGTCGCCGCGTTCGGCGGTGATCCCGACGCCGTCACCGTCTTTGGCGAGTCCGCAGGCGCGGATGCCGCGGCGCACCTGATGATCGCCGACGGTACCGAGGGATTGTTCCGGCGGGTGATCATGCAAAGCGCCCCTCTGGGTCTCGCGCGCGGGCGCGCGGGCCTGAGTGCGGCGATGGTCGACGCGACGCGCCAGATCGATACGACCACGCCCATCGACGACGTCCTGGCCGCGCAGAGTGCGTTGGCCCGCAACCCCGCCCTGCTCCGCTACGGCCTGGGGGCGCTGATGGCGTTCGGCACGCAGTACGGGCACGCGCCGCTGCCCGCCGAGGACGAGGTCGACGCCGCATGGGAGCAGCGAGCCGCCGACGTGGAGGTCCTGATCGGCTGGAACGAGCGTGAGGCGGCGTTCTTCACCGCCGGGATCTCCGTTCTCGGTGGGCTGCAGAAGATCCCGGTTGCCGGGCCGGCGCTGTACGAGCTGATCGTGCGAGGTGCCACCAAGGCGGTGTACACCAGTGCCGCAAAGGATTTCATTCGGCGCCATAGACGAGTCGGCGGACTCGCGGCGCAGTACGTCCTGGAATGGGGCGTCCCCGGCGACCCATTGCGGGCAGCGCACACCGTCGACATCCCGTTGCTGTTCGGCGATCAGTCGACGTGGGACGGAGCGCCGGTCCTGGTCGGGCACAGGTGGTCCGAGGTCGAGGCGAACGGTCGTCGACTCCGTGCGATCTGGGCCGATTTCGCGCGGGCAGGGTGGACATCACCCGCCGACGTGCCGGGGTTGATCAGGTTCGGGAGGGAGTGAGGCGGGATCCTCAGAGCTCCCCGACCGGCACCTCGGCGATCGCGACCGTTCCGCCTGCGGGGTGCGGCGCGACGGTGAGTCTCCCACCCTGTCCTTCGAGCCGTACCCGCCGGGACACCAGACCGATGTGGCCACCGGCGACACGTTGGTCGAACAGTTGCGGGTCGACACCTACGCCGTCGTCGACCACCACCACCCGCGCACGGCCCTCGTCCACTTCCGCGGTGAGTTGCACCGTGCCCGCCTGTGCGTGCTTGACGACGTTGGTCAGCAACTCCCGCGCGGACGCGAAGAGCACCGCATCGACCGGCGTCCGGATGCCGTCGGGCCAGCCGACGGTGTCGACCGAGACCGTGAACGCGCCCCGTCGCTCGATCGAGTCGGCGAGGTCGATGAGCGCGACGGCCAGGCCCGACTGGTCCAGGACCGCGGGGTGCAACTCCCCGAGCGTGGAGCGCAGGAGGCGCGCGGATTCGCCGAGTGCCTCGTCGATCCGCCCGACGACCTGCGGATCGGGACTTCCGGCGGCGAGTACGGCCAGTTCCTGGCGCGCGCCGAGAACGTACTGCAGCGCGCCGTCGTGCAAGTGCTCGGCCAGATCTCGCCGCTCGCGGTGCTCGATCTGCATCACCTCGTCGAGCAGCCGACTGCGTTCGGCGGCGAGGGATCCGATGGTCACCACCCGGGAGCGCTGGAGTCGCGAGAGCAGTACGGCGCCGAGCGCGAGAATGCCGATCACCAAGGTGCTCAGCAGGATCACCGACCACGGCCGTCCATTGGGAACACGCGCGATCGCGTTGGCGACGAAGTAGACCACCACCGTCGGGACGACCACCGCCGCGCACACCATGGGGCGCATGCCGATCGCGGCGATCATCGGGACGATCGCGAAACCGGTCACCAGAACATCTGCGGTCCAACTGCTCTCGTCCGACTGACTGGCGACGGCCGTCACCGCGACGAGCACCACGAGGTCGAGGAACAGGGTCAGCCAGGCGAATCGGATGGCGAGAATGCCGGCGCGCGGTGCGACGGCCACACCCCCGAGGCACCACGCCACATAGACCGCGGCGATCGCGATGCAGATCCCTGCGCTGTGGACCGGGGGTTCTAGGGCCACCGACAACAGGACGAACACCGACAGCAGAAGACGCAGCAGCACCTGAATCCGGATGCCCTGCAGGGCGTGATCGATCAGGATCGTGTCGATCCGCTGTTCGTCGGCGAGTTCGGCAAGCCCCAGAAGGGGCGCCGGGCTACTCGAGGAGGCCACGGCGCATCGCCTCGGCGACGGCGGCCGCGCGGTCGGAGACGCCCAGTTTCTCGTACAGGCGCTGGGTGTGCGTCTTGACCGTCGACGCGCCGATGTAGAGCTCGGCGGCTACCTGCGGGATCGACTGGCCGCGTGCGAACCCGGTCAGCACCTGACGTTCGCGCTCGCTCAGTGCGGGCGCGTCCGATTGCGATCGGATGCGGATCTCGCCTGCGAGGCCCGCGGCGAGTTCGGGCGGCACCACGGTCTCGCCCTTGGCCACTCGCGTCACGGCGCCCACGATGTCGTCGCGGTCGGCATCCTTGGCCAGGTAGCCCGCCGCGCCCTCCGCCAACGCCCGGAACACGATCGGACCGTCGGTGACGGCCGACAAGAGCAGCACCCTGGTGCGCAATCCGTCCCGGGCCACCGCGTGTGCAACCTCCACCCCGGTCATGCCGGGCATCTGATAGTCGACGACGGCCACGTCCGGCAGCTCCCGGCGGATCACCTCCAATCCCTCGGTGCCGTCGCCCGCCTCACCCAGCACACGCACCCGCCCGCTCTGGGTGAGCCCACGGGCGACCCCGTCGCGGAAGAAGGGGTGATCGTCGACGACGACCACGGTCACCAGGTCCATCGGCTCAGAATAGGGTGGCACCCGGGCTCGCGACCGCAAATCCACCACCCCGGAATCGCCTAACCGGGCGGCCGGCCACGCAGTAGTGTCTGATCATGGCGCGGTGGTTCGATCAGACGATCGTCGACACAGGTCGACTGCCGCTGTTCTTCCTGCTCATCGCCTTCGTGCTGACCTTCTTGTTCATCCGTTTCAGCGTGCGGATGATCCGCGCGGAGGTCAGCTGGTGGCCGGGGAACGTCACGCCCGGCGGGGTCCATGTCCATCACGTCTTCTTCGGGATGATGCTGATGTTGTTGTCGGGGTTCGGATTCGTGGCTGTCGACCCGTTCCGCACACCCGTCCTGGACTGCACGCTCGCCGCTCTCTTCGGCATCGGAAGTGCCCTCGTCCTCGACGAATTCGCACTTCTGCTCCACCTGCGCGACGTCTACTGGTCCGAGGAGGGGCGAACATCGATCGACGCGGTGTTCGTCGCGATCGCGGTGGGTCTGCTGTTCCTCCTGGGGCTGCAGCCTTTCGGGGTGACCGATGTGGTCGGTGAGTACCGCGACGCCGAGGACGCGGCGACGCGGATCGTGGTCCTCGTCGTCGTGGTGATGAACGTCGCGCTCGCGACCATCACCCTCCTCAAGGGCAAGGTGTGGACGGGTCTCGCGGGCCTGTTCGTCCCGGTCCTGTTGTGGTTCGGCGCGATCCGTCTCGCCCGCCCGCACTCGCCGTGGGCGCGCTGGCGCTACCGCACCCGGCACCGCAAGCTGGCGAAGTCGATCTCCCGCGAGGAGCGGTTTCGGGAACCGTTGATGCGGTGGAAGATCGTCGCGCAGGAGGCGGTCGCCGGCCGGTTCGGTGTGCCCGACAAGCCCGCGCTGCCTCCACCGCCGTCACCGGTCGCCCCCGATCTCGCGGAGCGGGTGCCGGGAGCGCTCGCCTCCGCGATCAGGTGGCGGCGTACTCGGCGACAGTTGCGTACCGTGCCGACCTGGCGTCTGCCCGTCGTCCTGGTGACCGCTGCCATCGTCGCCGCGTGGGTGACCGTCGGGCTCGACGAGTTCCTGGAGCTCCAGGTGGACGCCGGGACCCTCGCCACCTTGCTGAGCGTGATCGCCGGGTCGATGGCGACGTTGACCGGCCTGGTGTTCACCGCGGTGACCCTGGCCATGCAGTTCGGTGCCTCGTCGATCTCGGTGCGGGTGATCCCGATGCTCCAGCAGGAACCGGTCATGCGGTGGTCAACCGGATTCTTCCTCGCCACCTTCGTCTACAGCGTGATCATCGCGATCGATCTGTCGGTCGGTGACCCGAATGGGCCAACCCCGGGCCTGTCCACGGCGATAGCGTTCGTGCTGACCACCGTCAGCGCGTATCTGTTCATCGCTCTGGTCGTCAAGGTCGGCGCCATCCTGAACACCGCACACCTGCTCAGGTGGATCGCGCACGACGGCCGGGCCGCCGTGTACCGCCAGTACCCGCTCGACGAGTTCGCCGAGACCGTCGGTGCGGTGGCACCTGGTCCCGTCGTCGATGCGGTCGAACTCCCGGTGGCGGTCATCACGATGCAGGACATTGCGACGCGCGGCCGAATCCTGCTGGCGGTCGACGTCGCACGACTTCAGCGTCACGCGGCCGACTGGGGTGTCCGGATCGAGGTCCTGGTTGCGGTGGGTGACCATGTCCCGCAGGGCGTCCCGGTGGTCGAGGTACGGGGTGACGTCGCGGAGGTGGACACGCCGCGGGTACTCAGATGTCTGCTCTTCGGTGATGCGCATCAACCGTCGGTGAGTCCGGCCGCTGCGCTGCAGGCGATCTCCGACATCGCGCTCAAGGCGATGTCGTCGGGAGGCAACGATCCGACGGTCGTCGTGCAGGCGCTCGATCACACCGAGGAACTCCTGCTGATGCTGGCGCCTCGGGTGCGCGCCGCGGATGCCGCCGAGTCGGGGGCGGTCGTCACGGGCGTCCGGCGCACGTGGGCCGACTATCTGGCGATCGGCACCGACGAGATCCGCAGGCACAGCACCGGACAGGCGCAGGTGCAGCGTCGGCTCAGGGCGTTGTTCACCACCCTTCTGGCGGCGTGCGCAACCGGCCAGCAGGCTCCGATCCACGAGCGGTCGGCGATGCTCGATGCCCAGGCCCGTCGGGACTGGCCCGACGACCTCGACCGTGATCTGGCCTCCGCGGCAGACCGTCAGGGCTACGGATCGGAGTGGGGCAGCCTGTGGGTTCCGACGCAGGATCCTCGCCGCCCCGTGACCCAGGACGAACGCTGCGAGGACGGGCCGTAGCTCACACGGCGTTGCGAGGCCGCACCGCCGCCGGCAGCGGCAGCCCGGTCATGAAGTCGGCCGCCAGACCCACCGCGCGGCCGGATTCGCGAGAGAAGCGCGGGAACATCTGGAACACATGGCCTTGGTCGGGCCATTCCTGCAGCCGGACATCGGCACCCGCCGCGCGGAACTCGCGGTACATCGCCCGCGCGTCGTCGCCCATCACCTCGAGCGCCCCCACCTGGATCAGCGTCGGTGGGAGCGTCATCTCGGTGTTCAGCGCGATCCGCATCCTCGGGTGGTCTGGTTCGGCCGATCCCGTGTAGAGACGCAGGATTCGCTGTGCCGCAACGGCATCGATGATCGGATCACGCACTCCGCGGAGCTGACTGGCGACCGCGAGTTCGAACGTCGGGTCGTACAGGGGCGAGAACATCACCACCCCGGCAGGCTGCGGCGTGCCGGTGCGATGGTTGTCCGCCAACAGATCGGCCGCGAGGTGGCCACCGGCCGAATCGCCTGCCACGACGATCCGTTCGGCACGAAAGCCCGCGGCCAACAGCCAGCGATAGCCGCGGATCGCGTCGTCACCCGCGGCCGGGAAGACGTACTCGGGGCCCAGGCGATAGTCGAGGCTGAATGCCGACCAGCCGGTACGGCGGGAGAGCCGGGCGACCAGGCCACGGTGTGTCCGGGCTGAGCAGACGACGTATCCGCTGCCGTGGAGGTAGTAGATGATGGTCCGCTCGGCCGTCGCGGGCCGGGCCGGGCCGGCATGTGCACCGACCCACTCGCCGCGTACCCGACCGGGTCGGACTCGTCCGCCGTCGTAGAAGACGTCCCGCACGCTCTCCACCGTCGTCCCGGACGGTGCAGGCGACATGGCGACCAGTGAGCGGTTCACCCCGGGCCGCATCGCACTGATCAGTGCAGCGGGTGGAACGGCACCACCGAGGCCCGCAGCCGTCATCAACGGGTGGGAGACGCGCGAGAGGTATCCGTTGATCGCACGGGAGCGCCACGAGCCGCGTTCGGAGGGCGGCCACCACTGCTCCGAGGTGGGCGTTCGCACCCTGTCGACGCTAGAGGATCCGGGGAGTCGCAGGGGTGGATCCGACGCAGTCGGCCGGACCGGTCGATACTGGGTGGGCAGAGAGGGGCCGGAGGGGCCCGAGATGGCGGGTACGCTGCGGAATCATCACGGTTGTGCTATCCGGATTTCGATACCTGGTACCCGGCGTGAGAAAATGACTCACAATGCTTTCGCAGAGCAGGGTGGTGCCGGGTAGAGCAGCTCTATCCCGGGTGCGCCGTCAGCAACGACGCTGACACGGACACCGCTACATGGCTGGAGAAGACTCCCAGGTCAGCCCAAGGATTCGGGGGGATTCGCGACAAGCCGGTGGTCGGTGTCCACGGACACACGTCAACGGTGTCCCAAGGACACATAACGGTGATTGCGTGCGCAGCGTCGCGCACAGAGTGAGGCGAACTTATGAAGCATGCTCCGGGCCCTACGGGGCTCTATGACCCGGTCAACGAGCACGACTCCTGTGGTGTCGCATTCGTGGTCGACATGCACGGACGACGCAGCCGCGACATCGTGGACAAGGCGATCACCGCACTCGTGAACCTGGAGCATCGCGGCGCCGCGGGCGCCGAGCCGAACACCGGCGACGGCGCCGGGATCATGATCCAGGTTCCTGATCGGTTCCTGCGCGAGAGCGTCGACTTCGAGTTGCCTGCCGAGGGCGCGTACGCCACCGGTATCGCGTTCCTGCCGCAGGGCTCCGAGGACGCCCGGGTGGCCTGCGAGGGCGTCGAGAAGATCATCGAGGCCGAGGGGCTGACCCTGCTCGGCTGGCGCGAGGTGCCGACCAACGAGAACTCGCTCGGCGCTCTGGCACGTGACGCGATGCCGACGTTCCGGCAGGTGTTTCTGGCCGGCGCCGAAGGCATGGATCTGGAGCGGCGGGCGTTCGTGGTCCGCAAGCGGGTCCAGGCCGAGCTGGGCACCAAGGGCGCCGGGGCCGACGGTCCGGGCCGCGAGACCGTGTACTTCCCGAGCCTGTCCGGTCAGACCTTTGTCTACAAGGGCATGCTGACCACCCCGCAGCTGCGTGAGTTCTATCTGGATCTGCAGGATTCGCGCCTCGAGAGCGCTCTCGGGCTGGTGCATTCGCGATTCTCGACCAACACCTTCCCGTCGTGGCCGCTGGCCCATCCGTTCCGCCGCGTCGCGCACAACGGCGAGATCAACACCGTCACCGGCAACGAGAACTGGATGCGGGCGCGTGAGGCGCTGATCGACGCCAGTGCGTTCGGTGACAGCGACGTGGCCGACAAGATCTTCCCGACCTGCACGCCGGGTGCGTCGGACACCGCACGTTTCGACGAGGTGCTCGAACTGCTCCATCTCGGCGGTCGCAGCCTGCCGCACGCGGTGCTGATGATGATCCCCGAGGCGTGGGAGCGCCACGAGTCGATGAAGCCGGAGCACAAGGCGTTCTACGAGTACCACTCGGCGCTGATGGAGCCGTGGGACGGACCGGCATCGGTCTGCTTCACCGACGGCACCGTGGTCGGCGCGGTGCTCGACCGGAACGGGCTGCGCCCGAGCCGCGTCTGGGTCACCAAGGACGGTCTCGTGGTGATGGCCTCGGAGGTCGGTGTGCTCGACATCGACCACGCCGACGTGGTGCAGAAGATGCGCCTGCAGCCGGGCCGGATGTTCCTGGTGGACACCGCGGCCGGGCGCATCGTCGACGACGAGGAGATCAAGGACGAACTCGCCGCCGAGCACCCGTACCAGGAGTGGCTGGACGCCGGCCTGGTCCACATCGACGACGTCGACCCGCTGCCGCACGTGCACATGGCCCATGACCGGGTCGCTCTGCGCCAGCAGGTGTTCGGCTACACCAACGAAGAGCTCAACCTGTTGGTCGCGCCGATGGCCAAGACCGGCGCCGAGGCGATCGGCTCGATGGGTACCGACACCCCGATCGCGGTGCTGTCGGCGCGTCCGCGCATGCTCTTCGACTACTTCCAGCAGATGTTCGCCCAGGTGACCAACCCGCCGCTGGACGCGATCCGCGAAGAGGTCGTCACCAGCATCGGCGGCACCATCGGTCGCGAGGCCGACCTGCTCCATCCCGGTCCCGAGTCGTGCAGGCAGATCATGCTGCCGCAGCCAGTCCTCGACAACGACACGCTCGCCAAGCTCGTCCGCATCGACGACAACGACGAGCTGCCGGACTTCAGCAGCGCCCACATCCACGGCCTGTATCCGGTGGCCGAGGGTGGCGACGGGCTGCGCCGTGCACTCGACGAGGTGCGCACCAAGGTGAGCGCCGCCATCGCCGACGGCGTGTCGATCATCGTGCTCAGCGACCGGGAGTCGGATGAGAAGCTCGCGCCGATCCCGTCGCTGCTGCTGACCGCGGCCGTCCACCACCACTTGGTGCGTGAGCGCAAGCGCACCCGCGTCGGGCTCATCGTCGAGTCCGGCGACTGCCGCGAGGTGCACCACGCGGCGACGCTGATCGGCTTCGGTGCCGCAGCCGTGAACCCGTACATGGCCTTCGAGTCGATCGAGGACATGGTCGAGCGGGGCGTTCTCGGCGACATCGACTTCCCAACAGCGCGCAAGAACTACATCAAGGCCGCAGGCAAGGGTGTGCTCAAGGTGATGAGCAAGATGGGTATCTCCACCCTCGCCTCGTACACCGGCGCACAGCTGTTCCAGGTCATCGGTCTGTCGCAGGACACCGTCGACGAGTTCTTCACAGGTCTCAACAGCCAGCTCGGCGGCATCGGCCTCGACGAGATCGCCGGCGACGTCGCCACCCGGCACGCCTTGGCCTTCACCGAGCGGCCGACCGAACGGGCGCATCGTGAGCTCGAGGTCGGCGGCGAGTACCAGTGGCGTCGCGAGGGTGAATACCACCTGTTCAACCCGGACACCGTGTTCAAACTGCAGCACTCCACACGGACCGGGCAGTACAAGGTCTTCAAGGAGTACACCAAGCTCGTCGACGACCAGTCGTCCAAGATGGCGTCACTGCGTGGCCTGTTCGACTTCAATTTCGGTGACCGCGATCCGATCCCGATCGACAAGGTCGAACCGGCGAGCGAGATCGTCAAGCGGTTCTCCACCGGAGCGATGAGCTTCGGCTCGATCTCGGCCGAGGCCCACGAGACGCTGGCCATCGCCATGAACCGTCTCGGCGGTCGGTCGAACTCCGGCGAGGGCGGCGAGGACACCCGCCGTTTCCACCACGACGAGAACGGCGATTGGCGCCGCAGTGCGATCAAACAGGTCGCCTCCGGCCGCTTCGGCGTGACGTCGCACTACCTGACCAACTGCACCGACATCCAGATCAAGATGGCGCAGGGCGCGAAGCCCGGCGAGGGTGGTCAGCTCCCGCCGCACAAGGTCTATCCGTGGGTGGCCGAGGTGCGCGGTTCGACGCCGGGTGTCGGCCTCATCTCGCCGCCGCCGCACCACGACATCTATTCGATCGAGGATCTCGCGCAGCTGATCCACGACCTGAAGAACGCGAACCCGCAGGCTCGGATTCACGTGAAACTCGTCTCCGAGGTCGGGGTCGGCACGGTGGCAGCTGGAGTCTCCAAGGCCCATGCCGACGTGGTGCTCATCTCGGGCCACGACGGTGGCACCGGCGCGACGCCGCTGACGTCGATGAAGCATGCGGGTTCACCGTGGGAGATCGGTCTCGCGGAGACCCAGCAGACCCTGCTGCTCAACGGTCTTCGCGACCGCATCGTCGTCCAGGTCGACGGGCAGCTGAAGACCGGCCGCGACGTCGTCGTCGCGGCGCTTCTCGGCGCCGAGGAGTACGGCTTCGCGACCGCTCCGCTGGTGGTCTCCGGCTGCATCATGATGCGCGTGTGTCACCTCGACACCTGCCCGGTCGGTGTGGCCACCCAGAACCCGCTGCTGCGGGAACGGTTCACCGGCAAGCCGGAGTTCGTCGAGAACTTCTTCATGTTCATCGCCGAAGAGGTGCGTGAGCTGCTTGCCCGCCTCGGCTTCCGGACCCTGCAGGAGGCGGTCGGGCACGTCGAGACCCTCGACACGGCAAAGGCGCTGGCGCACTGGGGTTCGGCGAAAGCCGGCAAGCTCGACCTGTCGTCGGTGCTGGCGATGCCGGAGTCGCCATTCATGAACCAGGACCTGTATTGCTCCGGGGCCCAGGATCATTCGCTGGACAAGGCGCTCGATCAGCAGCTGATCGCCCAGAGTCGTGAGGCCATCGATCACGGCACTCGCGTCTCCTTCGGCTCCAAGATCACCAACGTCAACCGGACCGTCGGCACGATGCTCGGTCACGAGGTGACCAAGACCTATGGCGCACAAGGGCTTCCGGACGGCACGATCATCATCGACTTCACCGGTTCGGCTGGTAACAGCTTCGGCGCATTCGTGCCCAAGGGCATCACGCTCCGGCTGGAGGGCGACGCGAACGACTTTGTCGGCAAGGGACTCTCCGGTGGACGCCTCGTGGTGCGTCCGGCGCGCAACGCGCCAGAGGGATTCGTCGCGGAAGACAACATCATCGCGGGCAACGTCATCGGGTTCGGCGCCACCAAGGGGAAGATCTTCCTCCGGGGTGTGGTGGGAGAGCGGTTCTGCGTGCGCAACTCGGGCGCGACCGCCGTCGTCGAGGGCGTGGGCGATCACGGTTGCGAGTACATGACCGGTGGTCGGGTGGTGGTGCTCGGCGACACCGGGCGCAACTTCGCGGCCGGTATGTCGGGCGGTATCGCCTACGTGTACGACCCGTTCGGCAAGCTCGGGGACAACCTGAACACCGAACTCGTCGAGATCGAGGAGCTCGAGGCCGAGGATGTCGAGTTCCTGGCGGGCATCGTCAAAGAACATCGCGCCGAGACCGATTCCCCGGTCGCCGCGGCGATCCTCGACGACTGGGAGACGACGCAAGGCAAGTTCGCCAAGGTCATGCCGCGCGACTACAAGCGCGTGCTGCAGGCTATCGACGCCGCCGAGCGCGAAGGACGAGACGTGAACGAAGCGATCATGGAGGCCGCACGTGGCTGACCCCAGAGGTTTTCTCAAGCACACCGAGCGGGAGCTTCCCGACCGTCGTCCGGTCGAGCTGCGGCTGCTGGACTGGAAAGAGGTCTACACCGACTTCGACAAGTCGGAGTTGAAGACCCAGGCCAGCCGCTGCATGGACTGCGGTATCCCGTTCTGCCACAACGGTTGCCCGCTGGGTAACCTGATCCCCGAGTGGAACGACCTGGTCTACAAGGACCAATGGCGTGAGGGTATCGAGCGGCTGCACGCGACCAACAACTTCCCGGAGTTCACCGGTCGGCTGTGCCCGGCGCCGTGTGAGGCCTCGTGCGTCCTCGGCATCAATCAGCCGGCCGTCACGATCAAACAGGTCGAGGTCGAGCTGATCGACAACGCCTTCGAGAGTGGCTGGGTGACCCCGGTGCTGCCCACCGAGAAGACCGGCCGCTCGGCCGCCGTGGTCGGCTCGGGTCCCGCGGGTCTCGCTGCCGCACAGCAGCTCACCCGTGCCGGACACGACGTCACGCTGTTCGAGCGTGCCGACCGGATCGGTGGACTGCTGCGCTACGGCATCCCGGAGTTCAAGATGGAGAAGCGGCACATCGACCGCCGTCTGGCCCAGATGGAGGCCGAGGGCACCGTTTTCCGGACCGGCGTGAACGTCGGCGTCGACATCACCGTGGAGCAACTGCGAGCGGACTTCGACGCGGTCGTGCTGGCCAACGGTTCCACCATCGGTCGTGACCTGCCGATCCCGGGCCGTGAGCTCGACGGCGTGCACCAGGCGATGGAGTTCCTGCCTCAGTCCAACCGGATCCAGCTCGGCGACACCGTAGAAGGACAGATCACCGCCAAGGGCAAGAAGGTCGTCATCATCGGTGGCGGCGATACCGGTGCGGACTGCCTCGGCACCGCATTGCGCCAGGGCGCCGAGGTGGTGCACCAGTTCGAGATCATGCCGAAGCCGCCGAACGAGCGCGCCGAGTCGACTCCGTGGCCGACCTACCCGCTGATGTACCGCGTGTCGTCGGCGCATGAGGAGGGCGGCGAGCGTGTCTTCTCGGTCAACACCGAGGAGTTCACCGGCGCGGAGGGCAAGGTCACCGCTCTGAAGGCGCACGAGGTGGTGATGCGTGACGGACGGTTCGAGAAGGTCGAGGGCAGCGAGTTCGAGCTCGAGTGCGACCTGGTCCTGCTGGCCATGGGCTTCGTCGGACCCGAGCGTGCGGATTTCCTCGACAAGCTCGGCGTCGAATACGACCAGCGCGGCAACATCAAGCGCGACGACGACTTCGCCGCCGTCGGTGTGCCGGGTGTGTTCGTGGCAGGCGACGCCGGTCGCGGACAGTCGCTGATCGTGTGGGCCATCGCCGAGGGTCGATCGGCAGCTGCGGCCGCCGATACGTTCCTGGCCGGCCGTACCGATCTGCCCGCGCCGATCGTCCCGACCCAGGCCGCCCAACGCTGAGTCACCCGGACTGCTGAGTCACCGAACTGCCGAGTCGCCCAACTGATTCGTTTGTTTCGGGTACGAAGGATGCCGGGCAAGAGTGGTTCATCCACGGATATGTGGTGCACAGGGTCGGACATGTAGCAGAGTGGAGGGGTGCTCCCGTACCGGTGGCATCCAGACGCCCCGACCCGACGGGAAGACCATGATGACTACAGGGGTGGATCGCCCGGCCAGGCGATCCCGTCCCAAGGACCGTAAGCAGCGGATCCTGGAAACGGCCGCGGACATGTTCCGTGACCACGGGTACCACGGCGTCGGGATGAGCGACATCGCCGGCAATCTCGGTATCGTGCCGAGCGCCCTGTACCGGCACTACCGGAGCAAGCACGATCTCCTGGTCGCGGTCCTGGACGCCGCGCTGGCCCGATATGAGCGGGCCGTCGAGGGTGTGGACGACTGGGAGACGGCGACCGACCGGATCGCGCAGGCTGCGCTCGATGCCCGCGCCTTCGATCTGGTCTGGTCCCGCGACAGCGGGAATCTGTCCCCGGTGGAGTACGACCAGCTCTTCCAGCGACTGCGTGGCGTCGGCCGCCGCGTCGCGGCGATGATCGAAGTGGGTTCGGAGGCGGGATGTGTGCCTTCGCGGACCACCGCATGGGCTGTCTTCGCCGCGCTGGACTGGCCGGGTCATCGGCCGCTCGCGGTACCGGCTGCCGATCAACGGCGGACCCTGGCATCAGCGGTCGACGCGATCGTGGTCGCCGGTCGCCTGGGGGTCGGCCACCCATCGGGTGGCGAGGCGATGTCTCCGGCCGATGCCCTGTCCGCCTCCGATGCCATGGGCGGTCTCCGGCCGGCATCGCGGCGGGAAGCGTTGCTGGGGACGGCGATCACCATGTTCGCCGTGCGCGGGTACCAGACGGTCAGCCTCGACGACATCGGCGATGCCGTGGGCATCGCCGGTCCGAGTGTGTACAACCACTTCGCCAGCAAGCGCGAGATCGTGGCGTCGGGTGTCAGCCGGGCGTTCGAAGCGCTCTGGCTCACCTTGGGGCAGGTCCTGCGCAGTGCGTCCGAGCCGCGACAGGCGCTCGACGACCTGACCGATCACTACGCGCGCTTCGCCTACGATCACTGGGATCTCATCACCGTCTGTCTGTCGCATTCGGGCATCCTCGACGACACCGCACGGACCGTGCTCGAGCGGACCTACGTGGACTATGTGGGCGAGTGGCGGCGACTCGAGATGGAGTGCAGGCCGGAGCTGAGTCCGGACGAAGCGCAGGCGTTGGTCCACCTCGCGCTCGCGGTGATCAACGGTGTGGTGCGCATCCCCACCTTGCGCAATCCTGATCTGCCGGAGGCGGCACGTCACCTGGCGCGTGCGGTACTCGAGGCCCCGATCATCCCGGTCGCCCACTGATTATTCGCGTCGCCGAGCTTATTCGCGTCGCCGAGCCCACGTCAGATCGTGAGCAGAGCCGAAGTCATCTGGCGCTCGACGGTGTCTGCGAGCCGACCGAAGGCGATCTGGACGATCGGGTCGGCGAGTCGGGCGACACCGTTGAACTCGACATGTGCGTGGTAGGTCACGATGGTCGACGTACCGTCGCTCGTACCGAATGTCATGTCGTCGACGGAGGTCGCGGTCTTGTTGGTGCCGGTGAACGTCAGGTGGTCGGCGTCGTCGCGGGTCAGTTCGTAGGTGAGGTCGGTGGTGATCCCGTACAGCCGGGTGACGTTGTGCCACTGGGTACCCGGCCCGACCGGGTCGGCGCCGATCTGCTCGCAGCTCTGGGTACCCGGGTCCCACTCGACGGCGTTCGCGAAATCGCGGAGATAGGCGACGACCTCGCCGAGTGGACGGGCGACGGTGAACGTGCGGGTCACATCGACCACGGGAACTCCTCTGAATCGGCAACGATCGGTGAGCTCACCCCGCCACCGGGTGCGAGGTGAACCCGGCAAGGATTCGTCGCCGACGAGATTCCGGATGGGCCTTCGCCGACTACACTCGTGACACGAACCGGGCGCGAGGGGAGTGCCGACGATGCGTCTGCGCAGGATGTTCGCCTCTGTGGTGGCCGTGATGACGGCTGCCGGGATCTCGGTGGGTGTCGGATCGCCTGCGGTGGCGGCGCCACCGGGATGTCCCGCGATCTATGTGCTCGCGGTTCCCGGCACGTGGGCCAACGGCCAGAGTCCCGGCATGCTGCGCGAGGTGACCTCGGGACTCGGGCCGGAGACCCGGGTGCAGTTCGTCGGATACGACGCGACCGCATTCCCGTGGGAGAAGGCGATCTACGGAAAGTCCAAGGCGCAGGCAGTGGCCAACACGACCGGACTGGCCGCCGCCATGCTGCGCCGGTGCCCCGGGACGCGGATCGCACTGACGGGATACAGCCAGGGCGCTGATGCCGCCGGGGACGTGGCGTCGGAGATCGGGACCGGCCGGGCGGCGATCCGGCCGGGTCAGGTGGCGGGAGTGGTGCTGATCTCCGATCCCCGCAGATCTCGGCAGGACAACCTGATCGGACCGCCGCTGACCGGCGAGGGCAGCGGCGGCCCACGGCTCGATGGCATGGGGTGGGTCAAGCCGCGGGCCTTCACGATCTGTGAGCCACTCGACCTGTACTGCAACGTTCCTCGCGACTACTTCATCACGAGAATCGTGGGGTACCTGGCGGAGACCAGTGATCCGACCCCGAGCCAGATCGGTCAATACCAGGCGGAGGCCGGAGCCATCGTCGCCGAGCTCCTCACCCTCGGTGGCCCGGGAAAGATCGTCGGGGAATTGAGCAATGCTCGTGCGCGCGAGCAGATCACGATCTTCAACGCCTTCCTCAAGTCGGGTACGCACGGCAACTATGCGGCGTTCCAGGTTCGCCCGGGCGTGACCGCGGTGCAGTGGGCCCACGACTTCCTCGCCCGACTGGCATGACGGCCGACGCGCACGCGGGGAGAGATCCATGCCCGTCGCTACCCGGGATGTAACGGTCGGCGTGGGATCATCGATGTACCGGATGGCTGACATTGCGGCGGGCGGACCCGGCGAATCGGAGTCCAGGTGTGGCGGAGAATACGTTCTTCGATGGACCAAATGACTTGGGTGCGACCGACCGACCGATTACAGTAAGCCGAAGATCGAGTCCGTTGTAGCGAACCAGGGAAGTGATTGGTCATGAGGTTGGCTGATACATCCTCCAGTCCACGTCGTAGCTCGATGCTGAGCTCCATCACCGGCGGCAGATTCGGCCGCGCGCGCACCACCACCCGCGCATTTCCCGCCGAGGCCGAGCGCCTCGTCACCCAAGCCGAACTCCGACGCCTTCATACGTGATCACCATGCGGAATGATCAGCGCAAGCCGCTGATCATTCCGCGGTGACACGCGCGGACTGACCACCGATCTCCACCACGTCCCCCGGCTCCAACTGCCGGCCTCGACGGTCCTCCACCTCCCCGTTGACCGACACCAGCCCGTCGGCGATCACGCCTTTGGCCTCGGCGCCCGAGTCGATGAGGTTGGCCAGCTTCAAGAACTGACCCAGGCGGATCGAGCCGTCGCGGATGGGTACGTCGTACATCGCAACCATCTTGCCGAACGATGGCCTGCCGAGCGAGCCCGGACGGCTAACGTTTATCCATGACGTTGGAAGCGCCGCGCTCAGAACGTGCTGCCGAGAGCATCTCTGAGCACGAGATGATCGATTCCAGTCCGCGACCGCACACGCCGGCCGAGCGGCGGTCGCGCGACCTGATCGAGAGCATCCGCACGCCACGCGGTTTCGGGCGGCATGCGCCGCGGATCGCCGGGACCGTCGTCGGTGTGCTCGCCACGATCGCACTGCTGTCCAGCGTCTTCCCATGGTTCCGGCACCTCATCCACGTGCCGCGCGACTACGTGGACACCTTCGTCATCACCCTGCCCGACACCAGTTTCGCGTGGGCCTTCGTGCTGGCCCTGGTCGCGTTCGCGTTGTCGATGCGCAAGCGCATCGCCTGGTGGATCTGCGTGGTCTACCTGGTCCTGTACACGCTGGGCAACGCGCTCTACCTGATCCCGGCGCTCGCCGACCAACTCGCGGTCACCGACAACGACCGCATCAACCTGTGGATCGGCATCGTCGCCGATCTGGCGGCGCTGATCTATCTGATCGCCACCTACAAGCAGTTCCACACGCGCGTGCGGCGCGGCGCGGTACTGCGAGCCGTCGGTGTGTTGCTCGGCGGCCTCGTCGTCGGCACGCTGCTGGGCTGGGCTCTGGTGTGGTTGTTCCCGCATACCCTCACTCGTGCCGACCGCCTCCCGTACGCCATCAACCGGGTCGTCGCCTTCGGTTCGATCGATCAGGAGGCGACCTTCGACGGACGGCACAGCTATCCGCCGATCAACGGGCTGCTCGGTTTGTTCGGCGCACTGGCGCTGATCGCGGCGGCGATCGTGCTGTTCCGGTCGGTGCGGCTCCGCTCCCTGATCACCGCCGACGACGAGAAGCTCATCCGGGCGCTGATCACCCGATTCAACGACGACGATTCGCTCGCGTACTTCTCCACCCGTCGCGACAAGGCGGTGGTCTTCGCGCCGGACGGTCGCGCGGCACTCACCTATCGTGTCGAACTCGGGGTGGGACTGGCCGGTGGTGATCCGATCGGTGACCCGGAGTCCTGGGACGACGCGGTGGCCGAGTTCCTCACGCTCTGCGATCGATACGGCTGGCATCCGGCGGCGATGGGGTCGAGCGCACGCGGCGCCGCCGCCTACGACGCGGCCGGCTTCGGCTCTTTCTCGATCGGCGACGAGGCGATCCTCCACACCCGCGACTACAGCATCAACGGGCCCGCGATGAAGGGGGTCCGGCAGGCCGTCACACGGACGAAGCGGGCCGGGATCACGGTGCGCATCCGGCGTCACGGGGAGATCTCGACAGGCTCGATCGACGGGAAACTGGGCACGGTCGACGGGAAACTGGGCACGGTCGACGGGAAACTGGGCACGGTCGACGGGAACGGTGGCGAGATGGCGGAGATCGTCGCGCGCGCCGATGCCTGGCGCGACACCGACGAGGAGCGCGGCTTCGCGATGGCGTTGGGCCGACTCGGCGATCCGTCCGACGGCGACTGCCTCCTCGTCGAAGCGGTCGAGCACGAGGGCGAGCCGGGGGAGAAGGTCGTCGGCATGCTGTCGTTCGTCCCGTGGGGACGGACCGGGGTCTCTCTCGACGTCATGCGTCGCGATCGGGGATCGGTGAACGGCATCGTCGAGACGATGGTGACCGAACTGGCGAAGAACTCGGAGCAGTACGGCATCACCCAGATCTCGCTGAACTTCGCGACCTTCCGCGCGTTCTTCGAGCACGGCGCCGAGATCGGGGCCGGGCCGGTAATGCGCGCGACCTACTCCGTGCTGATGTTCGGCTCGAAGTTCTTCCAGATGGAGTCGCTCTACAAGTCGAACGCCAAGTACCGCCCGGACTGGCAGCCGCGGTATCTCTGCTTCGAGGACGCCCGCGTGATGCCCCGGGTCGGACTCGCGGCCATCGTGACCGAGGGCTTCGTCCGGTTGCCCCGATTCGGCCGCGCGCGGCATTACACCGAGGGTGCGTCGGCGATCCCGGCCGGCGTGGACGTCGACGCACTGATCGCCGAGTTGGCGGCCGAGGCCGACGCCACCGGGGTGGACGTGCATCGGCCCGAGCAGGTCCGGGTCCGCCTGGCCAAGATGGAACGCCTCGTCGAGGCGGGATTCGATCCCTATCCCCCCGCGGATGCGCCCACCCACACGATCGCGCAGGCAGTCGCCGAGCCGGAGGGCTCCGTGGTGACCATCGCGGGCCGCGTGACCCGGCTCCGCGACTTCGGCAAGGTGGTCTTCGCCGACGTACACGACTGGTCGGGTCAGGTGCAGGTCCTGGTCGAGGAGTCGCGGTTGATCCCGGGCACACCGGATTTCGGCGGTGACGTCGACCTGGGCGATCTGATCGAGGCCCGTGGTGTGGTCGGGGCCAGCCGGTCGGGCGAGCTGTCGATCCTCATCGATGCCTGGCGATTCAACGGAAAGTGTCTGCGGCCGTTGCCGGACAAATGGAGCGGGCTGACCGATCCGGAGGCCCGGGTACGCCAACGCTATGTGGACCTGGCCATCAACCCACGCAGCAGGGAACTGCTCGCAACACGCAGTGTGGTGGTCAAGTCGTTGCGAGACTTCCTCGCCGAACGCGGTTTCCTGGAGGTGGAGACCCCGATCCTGCAACAGATCCACGGCGGTGCCAACGCCACCCCGTTCCAGACCCACATCAACGCCTACGATCTCGATCTCTACCTGCGTATCGCGCCCGAGCTCTATCTGAAGAGGCTCTGCGTCGGCGGCGTGGAGAAGGTGTTCGAGATCGGGCGCAACTTCCGCAACGAGGGTGTCGACTTCAGTCACAACCCCGAGTTCACCAGCCTGGAAGCCTATGCGGCGCACAGTGATTACCTGAAGATGCTCGACCTCACCCGCGAGATGATCCAGCACGCCGCGATTGCTGCGTACGGCGAACCTGTGATCGTGCGGACGGACGCAGACGGAAATGAAGAGCGCGTGGACATCTCGGGTCCCTGGCCGGTCAAGACCGTGCACCAGGCGGTATCCGAGGGGGCAGGGGAGGAAGTGACGCCGGGGACCTCGGTGGAGGTCTTGCGCGCAATCTGCGACCGGCTCGACATCGCCCACCGCCCCGACTGGGACGCCGGCCAGGTGGTGCTCGAACTCTACGAGCACCTCGGCGAGGATCGGACCACGTTCCCGACCTTCTACACCGACTTCCCGACGTCGACGTCGCCGCTCACCCGCGCACACCGGTCGATCGCCGGGGTGGCCGAGCGCTGGGATCTCGTCGCGTGGGGTGTGGAACTCGGCACCGCCTACACCGAGCTGACCGATCCCGTCGAGCAACGCAAGCGGCTGACCGACCAATCGATCCTGGCGGCCGGTGGAGATCCCGAGGCTATGGAACTCGACGAGGACTTTCTCCAGGCGCTCGAATACGCGATGCCGCCCACCGGTGGTCTCGGTATCGGCGTGGACCGCGTCGTCATGCTGATCACCGGCCAGTCGATCCGCGAGTCGTTGGCGTTCCCGCTGGCCAAGCCCCAGGAAGGCTGAGGCCACTCGCGGTTGCCCGAGGCGCTGCGCGATCGGTCGGCGCCTGGCACAATCGCCCTTGTGTCCGCGATGGCAAATACTGTTTGCTGAGCTGAACTGTCGGACGGCCAAGCGGGCAGATCTCGGCCACGGCCGCAGGTCGCCGGTTTGCGCGAGAGGACACGGATCATGAGATCAGTTGTTCGAGTGCTGGTGGTGGCCGTCGCGGCCGCCGCATTGGTGGCCGGACTGGGTTCGACCGCGACTGCTTCGCCGGTCGGGGTCGGATCGGGCAAAGCGGGAGTGGTCATGCCCGGAATGCGCGTTCCCGCGGGCGGTAGCTGGAACTCGTTCCCCGCGGTCTATCAGCATCGTTACTGGCCACAGGCCGGCGTCTGGATGGAGTACAACACCCTGTTCAACGCCGCTCAGACCAGGGCAATCGATGCCTCCGGATTGGTGCCGCCGTTCGCCGACTCGAATCTCCCGTTCGCCGGGGTCGGGGAATGGCTCCGATCGGATACCGGCTTGGACCTGTTGGTGCGTCGGGGCGGCTGCTTCGCCATGGGTGTCCGGAAGGACCCGGTGTGGTCACCGATGGCCAAGAAGTGGGTGGCGGCCATCGTGCAGCCGTACTCGTCGCCGCCGTACCTGAAGTCGTCGACGGATCTGGTGTGCGAGAACTGAGCAGCGCCGGCCGATCAGGTGCAGATATGGCCGGATGCGGCGGAGTCGTGGGTCGGAATCACTCGCATGAGGTGACGGGCGAGGTGTAGACGGTGCAAGCTGGCGAACGCCTCCTCACGATCCTCGTCGACGAACTCGCCCGGAAACGCCGGCTTCTGACGGAGTCGTTCGATCTGTTCGTGATGCCACGCCGCATCCCCGGCAAGTAGTACCCAGCCGCTCGTGGTCCGGGCGAGGATGCCCACACTTCCCGGGGTGTGGCCGGCGAGGTCGACGACGAGCACCGAGCGATCGCCGAACAGATCGTGGCTGGCCGCGAACGTGGCCACGGGCGGGCCGTCGAGCTCGTAGATCTCCGATGGACGTCCGTCGGTGACGGTGGGACGTACGCCTCCCACCGGCGGACGATCGGGCCCCAACAGCCAGTCTCGTTCGGATTTCCTGAGGTGAACCGGCATGCCCGGGAAATCGAGCAGTCCGCAGACATGATCCCAGTGAGCGTGCGTGGGAAGGGCGAAGTCAGGTGTGCGGGATGGTGGTCGGCTGTTCAGGGCATCCAGAGTGCTCATCGTCGCCGCCGGCGGTGTGACCAGGAGACGAGTCAACGGCGGCAATTCTGCGATCGTGCGTTGGCGGGCGTTCCGGCAGTAGCCGGGGTCGACCAGAAAAGTTGCGTCAGGATGCTCGACGACGAAGGTGGTCATGGCAGAGGGCAGCCGCCGATAAGGTGCAGCCCCCTCGACGACCCCCATCGCGGGCACCTGGCGCGAGACCTGTGGCAGCGCGCGCACACGGACGGTCCGCTCACCGTCCGGTAAGCCGACATCGACGATCGATGCGAGCAGTCGCTGATCAGGGCGCCGCGGTCGCACCGAACCGCTGGTGAAATGTGCGGCCGCGGCGAGCATGTCGCGCAGACGCGGCGAAGGTGGCGGGAGATCTGCGCTCGACATGTCGACGCTCCTCGGTCGGCGTGCTTGCGTGCTGTGGATCGGTGGCAGTGAACGACGGTACCCGAGCCGAATCCCCGTCCGGCCCGGATCGGCACGACGGTGCGGCCGTCGGCCGTGTGTGGTCGGCCGATAGATGTACCCGCCGGTAACATCTATTGATTGATCGGCCTAAACTGAGTCCCATGACCGAGTTGACCTTCACGCCGACCGCTGACCTCGTCGACGAGATCGGCGACCTCGTCCGGAGCTGCGACACCCAGTTCACCCAGTACGGAGGCCGGCGTGAATTCGTCGGCCGGGTGACCACGGTCAAGTGCTTCCAGGACAACGCGCTGCTGAAATCGATCCTCTCCGAGTCCAACCCCGACGGCGTTCTGGTCGTCGACGGTGCGGAATCGGTCCACACGGCATTGGTCGGCGACATCATCGCCGAGCTCGGGCGCTCTAACGGGTGGGCCGGGATCATCGTCAACGGAGCGATCCGTGACGCCAAGGCGATCGGCGAGATGGAGATCGGCGTCAAGGCGCTGGGCACCAACCCGCGCAAGTCCACCAAGACCGGCGTCGGGGACCGCGACATCCCGCTGACCATCGGCGGAGAGACCTTCAACCCCGGCGACATCGTGTACTCCGACGACGACGGCATCGTGATCGTCGCGGGCGAGGAGTCCGACGCCGACGCCGCTGACGTGGCCGCAACCGAACAGACCGACGTCGAGACCACGGACGTGGAAGCAGCCGACGTGGAGACCTCCGATACCGAATCGTCCGACACCGCCTCCACCGAGAGCTGAGGAACCGATCATGCCGAAGCCCACACCAGAGTACTTCCGCCGGTTGGCCGCGCTGGTGGCCATCGACGACGCGGCCGCGCGTCCCACCCGTCCCGTCCTCGAGGCGTTCGGCGGTGTGGAGATGGCAACCATCCCGGTCGGTACCGCCGAGGACCTGGAGACCGCGGTCGCTCGTGCGCGCACGGCTCAGGAGGGCTGGGCGCAGCGGACCGCCGCGCAGCGGGCCGAGGTGCTCGCCGCGTTCTCCGAACTCGTCCATGCCCACGCCGCCGAGCTGATGGACATCGCGCAGGCCGAGACGGGTAAGGCCCGCATCTACGCGCAGGAAGAGGTCATCGACGTCGCGCTCACCGCGCGGTACTACGCGACGACAGGACCCAAGTCCCTGGCCGACCACAAGGTCAAGGGCATGCTGCCCGGTGCGACGAGCGTGCGGGTTCGGTACCAGCCCAAGGGCGTCGTCGGCGTGATCAGTCCGTGGAACTATCCGCTCACGCTGGCGGTGTCGGACGCGGTGGCCGCGTTGCTCGCCGGCAACGGTGTGGTGATCAAGCCCGACAGCCAGACCCCCTACTGCGCACTGGCACTCGCCGAACTGCTCTACGAGGCAGGCCTGGCGCCGGAGCTGTTCGCGGTGGTGCCGGGACCGGGAAGTGTTGTCGGCCAGGCGATCGTCGCCACCACCGACTACGTGATGTTCACCGGGTCGTCGGCTACCGGCGCGACACTGGCCGAACAGGCCGGACGCCGACTGATCGGCTTCTCCGCGGAACTCGGCGGCAAGAACCCGATGATCGTCACCGCCAAGGCCGACATCGATCGAGCCGTCGAAGGCGCTGCGCGCGGGTGCTACTCCAACTCGGGCCAGCTCTGCATCTCCATCGAGCGGCTCTACGTGGACAAGGCGATCGCCGACGAGTTCACCGAGAAGTTCGCGGCGTACGTCGCCGCGATGAAGCTCGACGCCAGCTACGATTTCGCCGCCGACATGGGGTCACTCGCCTCGGCCGCGCAGATCGACACGGCCGAAGCCCATGTGCAGGACGCGGTGTCGAAGGGGGCGAAGGTACTCGCCGGAGGTCGTCGTCGGGCCGACCTCGGTCCGTTCTTCTTCGAGCCGACGGTGCTCGCCGACGTCACCGATGAGATGACCTGTTACGCCGACGAGACGTTCGGACCCGTCGTGTCGATCTACCCCGTCGACTCCACCGACGAGGCGATCAAGCTGGCGAACGAAACCGCCTATGGACTCAACGCGAGCGTCTTCGCGGGGAACAGTGCCGAGGCCAACGGGATCGCCGACCGGTTGCGCGCCGGCACCGTGAACATCAACGAGGGCTATGCCGCGGCCTGGGCGTCGACCGCTGCCCCGATGGGAGGCATGGGGATCTCGGGTGTCGGCCGCCGACACGGAGAAGAGGGGCTGCTCAAGTACACCGAGCCGCAGACCGTCGCCGAACAGCGCTTCATCGGCATCGACCGCGCACCCGGCATTCCGAAGGGCGTGTATCGGGCGGTCACGCCGTACGCGGTTCGCGCTCTGAAGTACCTGCCCGGGCGGTAGCGCAGCACGACGCGCTCCGGCTGACATCCGGGCTCTCTCGGACTGGACGGGCGCGAAAAGCGCTTCAAGTGCCACGGATCCACCTGCTCTCGGGTTACCGTGAGCCCGTGACCGGACAGCGATCGCGCTCCTTCGTGACCCGTGCCCTGACCATCGGCCTGACCGCCGGAGCCCTTGTCGCGGCGTTGTGCGGCACCGGACCGGCGAATGCCGCACCGGCCCTGTCGGTCTCCACAGTGGCGTCGGGCCTCGACCACCCCTGGGACATCGTGGTCGCCCCCGACGGGGTGATCCTGACCGGTGAGCGGACCGGAAAATTCGTCGCGATCATGCCGGGCGGTGGACGTAAGACGGTGCAGGCCGATCTCTCCAAGGTCTTCGCGGTGAAAGAGGCCGGGCTGATGGGCCTGGCGCTCGATCCGCGCTTCGCCCAGACCCGGCGCGTCTACTCCTGCCAGGCGGAGTCGACCACCGGGAGCGCTGCGAGCATCCCCGGATCGGTGGCGAATCTGCCGCTGCCGTGGCCGAACACGGGGCAGGTCATCAATGTGGTGTCGTGGCGGGTGAACGGCGCGTGGTCGCAGATGGTGCGTGAGCGGACGGTGCTGACCGGCATCCCGTTGACGGCCTCCGGGCGGCACGCCGGCTGCGGGCTCACTGCCGCGCCCGACGGGACGCTGTGGGTCGGGACCGGTGACAACGCCATCCCGAGCAACCCTCAGAACCCGAACTCGTTGGGCGGCAAGGTTCTGCACATCACGGCCGGCGGGGCGCCGGCAGCGGGCAACCCGAATCCGCGCAGCCCGGTGTACACCCTCGGTCATCGAAACGTCCAGGGCATCGCGATCCGGCCCGGGTCGAACCGTGTGTATGCCATCGAACAGGGCACCGACGCCGACGACGAGCTGAATCTCCTGCGGGCGGGCGCCAACTACGGCTACAAGCCCGATCGGGCCCCGTTCATCTACGACGAATCGGTGCCGATGACGGATCCGGTCCGGGTGCCCGGTGCCGTCGGCGCCATCTGGCGATCCGGGAAACCGACCATCGCCACGCCGGCACTGACGTTCCTGCCCGGCTCGGGCTGGGGATCGCTGAACGGAGCAGTGGCGATCTCCGCGCAGAAGGGCAAGCATCTGCTCTTCGTGACCCTCGACGGCGCAGGCAACCGCGTAGTCCGCACCACGGACGCACTACAGGATCAGCAGGGGCGGTTGCGGGGCCTCGCGCTCGACCGCGACGGTTCGTTGCTCATCAGCACCGACGACGGCGGCAACGACCGCATCCTCCGAGTTCGATTGGCCTGAGCCGACCAGCCGACTGGAGACGATGATGTGCGAGACGAACTGGTGCGCCACGCCCACACCGAGGCACGACGCTTCTCGCGACGTACGGCGCTCCTGATGACCGGTGGTGCGGCGGCGGGTGCTGCGAGCCTTGCGGCCGCCACGGCCCGGGGCGCGGGTGATGCGCAGGCGGCTCCGAATCGGGTCGTCGATCTGACGCATGTGCTCTCGAAGGACTTTCCGCTCTGGCCCGGCAGTGCGCCGGTGGTCACGGTGCCGACCTCACGGGTCGGGGCGGGCAATCAAGGTTTCGCGACCAACTGGGTGTCGTACTCGGAGCACTCCGGCACGCACGTCGATGCGCCGGCGCACAAGATCGGTCACGGGATCACCGTCGAACGGATCGCGGCCCGTGACCTGGTCGCCCCGCTGGTGGTGATCAGCATCGCCGGTCGCGCGCGGACGAATCGTCGGACCACGCTGACCGAACGTGACCTCGAGCGTCACGAGGCGCGGCACGGCCGGATTCCGCGGGGAGCGCTGGTGGCCCTGCACAGTGGCTGGCAGCCGCGCAGCGGCGGTGTGGACGCACCCGGCTTCGACGCGTCGGCCGTGACGATGCTCGTGCGGGAGCGGGGTGTGGTGGCCATCGGCACCGACACCCTCAGCGTCGACGTGAGCGGTGCGGTCGGTGCGCACACCGCGATCCTCGGCGCCGGGCGCTATGCCGTCGACGCGATGGCGAACCTGTCGTCGGTGCCGGCGTCCGGCGCGACGGTGATGGTCGGGGCGCCGCGATTCGCCGGCGGAACGGGCGGGCCGGCACGAGTGCTGGCCCTGGTCTGAGCACCCTTCGGGTTACCTTCGATCACGTCGGCCGTGGGATCAGTGTGACGCCCAGCCGTCGGCGGCACTCGCCTGCCGCCACTCGACATCCCAGCGATCCTCGTGCCGGCGCGCCACCCCGAGGCCCAGCAGGCGTACACCGGCCAGCAGCAGGGCAGCGATCGTGAGCCATCCGAACACCCCGACCGCGGCGGCACCGGCCACTCGTCCGAATCGATCCGGCGGCTGCGGTACCACGTCGCCGGTCGAATCCGTCCAGATCCGGGTCGTCGTGCCGGCACGGGTCGTCGACGGCACCGATGTGGTGTCGGTACGGGCCACGCCATGGTGCATCCACCTGACCGTGGCGCCGGTGTCCAGTGCGGTCGGATCAGCGGGCAGCACGTCGACCACGCGTGCGGTCACCGGTGTGGTCGATGCGGCGCGCGCCGACACCTGGCCGTACGTCGAGCACCCCGCCAGGACCGCGACGGGGACGGCGAGCAGTGCGACGACCGCAGCCACGAGACCGACGGTGGCGACCATCCGGTCGCCACGCCGCAGGAGCGGATTGGACGACCATGGCATCCGTCCGCCGATCGTGCCGAGCGCGTACCGCAAACCGTTCGTCCTCCCCACGGTGTTGATCGGTGTCGATCTGATTCGGGTCGATCTGATCCGGGACCTCTACTCCCAGCATCTGCCGAAAACGGCGGAATGGCGAGCGACGACCGTGTACACGGTCATTTCTGTGATGGACATGACACGCTGCGACCCCGCGCCGGCGCTCACAGGCTTCTCCCAGTCATCGTCCAGCCTGGCGTGAGTCGCAGGCCCCACTGTGGGATCAAGACATCCGACACAGGAGGACCCATGACCACAGTGCTGGCACGCCCGGGTGCGCCGACGCCCGGCGAACCGCCACCCCCGACCAGAGCGCGCGGCCGCCACGCCGACGACACACCGAGGCCCGAGCGCGCCGTCGCGTGGAGCCCGTTCGCCCTGACCGGGTTGCTGGTGACCACCGCGGTGCTCTACCTGTGGAACCTGGCGGCCAGCGGGTACGCCAACACCTTCTACGCGGCGGCCGCCCAGGCGGGCTCGCAGAGCTGGACGGCCTGGTTCTTCGGATCGCTCGACTCGGCGAACTTCATCACCGTGGACAAGCCGCCGGCATCACTCTGGGTGACCGGGCTGTCGGTGCGGGTGTTCGGGATGAACAGCTGGGCGGTGCTGGTCCCGCAGGCTTTGATGGGAGTGGCCGCGGTTGCGCTGCTGTACTGCGCGATGCGGCGTACCTTCGCCGATCCACGCCACGGCACCGCCGCGGGCCTGATCGCGGGCGCAGTGCTCGCTCTCAACCCGGCCGCGGCGCTGATGTTCCGGTTCAACAACCCGGATGCGCTGCTCGTCCTGCTGATGGTGGCGGCCGGTTATGCGGTGACCCGGGCGATCGCGACCAACTCGGGCCGTTGGCTCGCGCTCGTCGGTGTGGCCCTGGGGTTCGCCTTCCTCACCAAGATGTTGCAGGGATTGCTCGTCCTGCCCGCTTTCGGGCTGGCGTACCTCATGTTCGCCGACAACGGCTGGTGGAAGCGGATCGGTCACCTGATCGGTGCGACCGTCGCGCTCATCGTGTCGGCGGGCTGGTTCGTGCTGGCCACCATCCTGGTGCCGGCCTCGGCGCGCCCGTACATCGGCGGCTCGACGAACAACACCTTCATGGATCTGGTGTGGGGCTACAACGGCGTGGGTCGCATCAGCGGCGGAGGCGGCGCAGGTGGGGGCGGTGGCCCCGGTGGTGGACAGGCCGGCGGCTCGTTCGGCGGTTCTACCGGCCTCAACCGACTCTTCAGTTCGGAGATGGGCAACGAGATCTCGTGGTTGCTCCCGGTAGCTCTGTTCGCACTCGCCTTCGCGATCTACCTCGGGGTGCGTAGCTTCCCGATCTTCCGCTTCACCAACGGCATCAGCCGTGTCGAGGGTGGCGCCGTGGTCGCCTGGGGCGGCTGGCTGGTGATCACCGGACTGATCTTCAGCTTCATGAGCGGCACCATCCACCCCTATTACACAGTGGCCTTGGCGCCGGCGATCGGCGCGATGGTCGGCATGGGCGGCGTGTTCGCCTGGCGGCGACGGGATCGCTGGGACGGCCGGATCGCACTGGCCGCGATGATCGGTCTGGCCGGCTGGTGGTCCATCGTCCTGCTGAACCGCAACGACTTCGGTCCCGTCTGGTGCCGTTGGCTGATCGGCGCGCTGGCGTTGATCAGCGTGGCCGTGCTGCTCGTGGGCAGCGTGATGGCCTGGCGTAAGGCCGTGGCCGGCGCCGTGATCATCGGTGCACTCGCCGGTGCCGGTGGCAGCGTCGGATTCGCGATCGCGACCGCCGCGTCCGCACACAGCGGATCGATCCCGACCGCGGTCAGCACCTCCATGGAAGGTGGCGGCATGGGCGGACCCGGCGGCACTCCTCCGGCGATGAACGGTCAGGCCCAGGGCGGTCAGACCCAGAATGGCCAGACCCAAGGTGGTCAAACGCCGAGCGGCACCACGACCAACAGTGGTCAGGGTCAGCGTCCGTCCGGTGGCGGGGGCATGGGTGGCGGTATGGGCGGCGACATCTCGTCGAACACCGAACTCGTCGCCCTGCTGAAGTCCTCGGACGCCACGTGGTCGGCGGCCACCAACGGTTCGCAGTCCGCCTCCGGCATCGAGATCGCCACGGGTACCGCGGTGATGGCCATCGGGGGATGGAGTGGCGACCCCGCTCCGACCCTGCAGCAGTTCATCGATTATGTGAAGGCCGGCAAGATCGGCTACTACATCGGTGGCGGACAGGGTGGTCCCGGCGGCAACTCGGAGATCTCCACCTGGGTCGCGCAGAACTACACGGCGACCACGGTCGGCGGGACGACGGTCTACAAGCTCAACTGATTCCGGGCGCCTCGACCCGATCGGCGACTCGGAGAGCCGCTCACCCTCACCGGTGGGCGGCTCTTCGCGTCGTCGGTGTTTCTGCGGCGGGTACTGTCGGGTCATTCACCGGGGAAGGATGACGATGACCGACCGACTCACCGAGTTCGCCAATGGCCCCTACGTCTTCGACGTGATCGACAGCGGACCGATCGACGGCGTGCCGATCGTCTTGCTGCATGGGTTCCCGCAACGCGCGACGGCCTGGGATCTGGTCGTACCACTGTTGCACGACAAGGGATTTCGGACGATAGCGCCGGATCAGCGCGGCTACTCCCCCCGCGCGCGGCCGGGCGCCCGTCGCGATTACCGCATGGGTGAGCTCGTCGGGGACGTGGTCGCGCTGATCGATGCACTGGGCGTCGAATCGGTGGACCTCGTCGGCCATGACTGGGGTGCTGCCGTCGCGTGGTCGGTTGCGGGCGCGCATCCCGATCGGATCCGCACACTGACCGCCGTGTCGGTGCCGCATCCGGCCGCATTTCTGCGCGCGATGCCCCGCGGACAGCTGCTGCGGTCCTGGTACATGGCGTTCTTCAACCTGCCGAAGATCCCGGAACTGTTCCTGTCCAGGGTTTTTCGGCCATCGGCGGGCGGCGGGAAGCGGATCGGGTTGCCGGAGCCGTTCGCCGGCCGTCTCTACGACGACATCGTCGCCTCGGGTGCGCTGACCGGGGCGCTGAACTGGTACCGCGGGCTGCCTTTCGGGACGCGCGAGGACCGGCGGTTCCCGAAGATCATCGTCCCGACCACCTACCTGTGGAGTGACGGCGATTTCGCGCTCGGTCGCAGGGGTGCGGAGATGACCGGGAACTGGGTGGACGCACCGTACGAGTTCCGTGTGATCAACGATGCCGACCACTGGCTGCCCGAGAACCGCCCGCAGGAGGTCGCCACGGCGATCCTCGACCGTGTGGCGGCCCGGTCGGCCTAGTCGCCTCTGCGCCGAAGGACCGCGATCAGGATCGCAACCAGGGCGGCGAGCGCGGCGGCGGCGACGATCGGGACGGTCCGGTTCGCGGACGGGAGCTCGGTGGGTGCGCCGGCCCGGAGCTGCGCGAATGTCGCTCGCTGCGCATCGGATTCGGCGACGGCGTCGACGACGGCCGGTGACGGACGCGACGGCGGGGCCGACGGTGCGGTCGACGCGGGCCCCGACGGTCCGGTCGGTGCCTTCTTCTTGACCGGGGGCTTGGACGGTGCGGACTTGGGCGCGACAGGACGCGGCGCGGCGACGTCGGGCTTCGGTGCGGGGGTGTCGGCAGGCGGTGCAGGCGGTCCCGGCTCGGCCGGCGTCTCGGTCGTCGGCTTTGTCTCCGCCGCGGCCTGCTTGTCTGCGGCCTGCTTGTCTGCGTCGTACTTGTCTGCGTCGTGCTCTACTGCGGCCTGATTGTCGGTCGGCTGCTTCTTGGCGGGCGCCTTCTTTGCCGGTGCCTTCTTTGCCGCAGCTTTCTTTGCCGGTGCCTTCTTCGCCGCCGGCTTCTTCGCCGCCTTCTTCGGTGGCGTCTTCTGGGCAGGCGTCTGCGCGGACGACGCGCTCTCGGCCTGGCTGCCGGTCTCGGCGCCGGTCGACTCCGCCGGCCCGGTCACCTCGGATGCCGAGTCGTCGGACGGGGAATCCTGAGGAGTGTTGTTCGGGCCGGGGTCGGTCATCTGCTGCTCACGCTCCCTTGCGTGGTGAATCGGTGCGGCGGGTAGGGGCCCCATTTTAAGACGACGGCGGGGCCACCCACCACGCGATGGACGATCAGGCGCGCACGCCGAGCCGGGCCAGGATGTCCGCTTCGATGGCTTCGAGTTCGGACTCGATCGATTGATGCGCGGTCCGGCGCTGAGCGGCCGGCATGGCCTCCGCGGCGTCGACGGCGATGGCGAGGTTGTCGAGACGGGTCGCCATCGCGGACACGAACGCCGAGCCCTCGTCGGTGGTGTCCTTGGTGGCGACCTTCTCCAGCGATGCCCGGGTGGTGGCGATCCGCGCCGACAGCGTCGCGCCGTGGCCGGAGAACTGACGCAGCACATCCGGTGAGACGCCGGCACGGCTCGCCTGGAGCGCGGTGACCTGACCGCGCGCCGCCACCGCCGCGCGATAGGCGATCGGCACCACGATGGGCGACAGCAGCCGCACGACGGTCAGATAGCGGCGGACACTCGCCGGGCTGAACGCCTGGGCGTCGGCGGCGGCCTTCGCCTTGGCCGCGGTCGCCTTGGCATCGGCCTTGGCCACCTTCTGCTGGACCTTGCCGGCCGCCTTGGTGGTCTTGCGCTCCTGCTTCAGTTCCTTGCCGCGGTGCTTACGATCGGCGCGGCGTCGGGCCTTCTCCGACTTCCGCGCGCTCTTCGCCTCGAGCTTGGCCTCCAACTTGGCCTTGGTCTTCAGTGCCTTCGCCTCGGCCTTTCGCTGGGCGCGAGTCTTGCCATCCGACGAGAACAATCCCATCTGAGGAACCTACCTCCTGTGCGGTGTCCCGGAGTTTGAGATACCACCCGGCCCGGAAACCGAGCGGGAGTGCGTGCATCGGTACAAGCATTACATAGGCTCGACGAGGGCGGTCCCGCGTGAAGCGTCGGCACACGACGCGAGGCACGGACCGATGTCGGAAAGGATGGGCGAGTGGCGGCAGCGGCAGTGGTCTTGCACCCGCGCGATCTCGCCGGATGCGAACATCGTCTCGCGCTCGACCAATCGCACCCCGACCTCGTCCGTGCGCGTCCCGATACGCCCGAGGCGCAGCGGCGCAAGGATGCGGCCGCAGACCACCGCGCCGGGGTGCGCGACATGGTTCGCGGCCTGCACAGCGATCAACCGCCCGGCACGGTCGTGCTGGTCGACCCGACGTCCGATCATGCGACGCGGGTGGCGGCCACCATGGCCGCGTGCGCGGCCGAGGCCGCCTGGATCTGGAACGCCACCTTGCCGACTGACCTCGACCATGGCAGGCGGGGGCACGCCGAGCTGCTCATCCGCGACCGCTCCGGCTATGTCCCGGTGATCGTGGTGAACCATCGGGTCAGCTACCGCGCGAAACCCGGAAACGGCGGAAACGGCGGAAACGGCGGCTCGACGCTGACGAGTCCGGTCTGGACGTGGGCGCCGCGACCGGACGCATCCCGCAACGCGCGCAATCAGCGTCGCGATCAGCTGCGGCTGGCCCAGTTGACCGCGATGTTGCTCGACCTCGGGTTGACGCCGTCGGACGACCCGGCGGACCTGAAGGGCGGTGTCATCGGGATCGACGCCGACTGCATCGTCGTCTTCGAGATGGCCGCCCTGCTCGACGATTATGCCGAGTCGTTCGAACGCCGGATGGCGATCGCCCGGCAGACCATCCCCACCGCACCGCGCCGCATCGGCGAGTGCCGGAGCTGTCCGTGGTGGCCGCGCTGCGGGCCGGAACTCGAAGAGCGCCGCGACGTGAGCCTCGTCGTCGGCGGTAATCAGAGCATCGCGCTGGGCGAGATCGGGATCACGACCATCGACCAACTGGCCCATTTCCGCGGTGACCCACCACCGGATTGGCCGGGAAACATCCGGTTTGACGACGCGGTGCTGAATGCGATCGCCTGGCTCACCGACATCCCGCTCATCCGTCGGCTGGGAGAGCCGCAGGTCGACCGGGCCGACGTCGAGGTCGATGTGGACATGGAGAGCTACGGAGAACATGGTGCCTACCTGTGGGGCACCCTGCTCACCGACAACGCCGATCCGTCGCGGGAGGTCCGCTATCGGGCGTTTGCCACGTGGGAGCCGCTGCCGACGCGGGACGAGGGCAGGTCGTTCGCCGAGTTCTGGGGCTGGCTGACCGCCGAACGTGAGGCCGCCCATGCCGCCGGGAAAACCTTTGCGGCGTACTGCTACTCGCAGCAGGCCGAGAATCGGTGGCTGCTGGGATCCGCGCAGCGTTTCGCCGGCGACGACGGGGTGCCGCCGCGCACCGAGATCGAGGAGTTCATCGCCTCCGACGAGTGGGTGGACATCTACGAGGCGGTCGGCCGCAACTTCATCTGTCCCAACGGCAAGGGGCTCAAACGGGTCGCCCCGGTCGCCGGTTTCACCTGGCGCGATGCCGAGGCGAGCGGCGAGGCGTCGATGGACTGGTATCGGGATGCCGTCGGTCTGGGTGGCGCCACTCCCGATCCCGCGCAGCGGCAACGACTGCTGGAGTACAACGAGGACGATGTCCGCGCCACCAAGGTGCTGCGCGAATGGATCGACGGGCCGGCGAAAGACGAAGTCCCCCACGCGGACACGGTGCTCGAGTTCCGCGACCGCTGAGCTCGTCCATCGCTGCAGCGACGATCAGGAACGTGTGGCGCGCAGCGCTTCGAGGAACGAGCCGCTCCCGAGCAGGGCGATCGCACCTAGCAGCAGAAGGGCCCCGGGAGCGAGGCCGAGGACGATCCGCCGCGTCGTGGTGAGCGCGCTGTCGTCGGCGGCGGGTGGTGCCGCGGTCGGCCGGGAGGCAGCCAGCGCGGGGTGGGGCGTGCGTGTGTCCGGAGGCGATGCCCTGGGGGCAGTCGACGGTCGCGGAGCTGCCGGTCGGGCAGTCGACGCTCCGCTACCCGACGGTCCGGCCGAAGCCGGGCCCGGTGCGCCGGCGGTCGGGACGCTGGGGACCTCGGCACCCGGTGCAGCGCTGCCCTGATCTGCGCTGCCCTGATCTGTGCTGCTCGGGCCGGCGCCATTCCGGCTCGTATTTCCGTCGCCAGAGCTGCCGGGCATGCGTCCGCCGGTCTGCGGAGTCGAGGTGAAGAGCGGGGGGCGGGACGGGAACACGGCCGCGGGAGAGTCGTCATCGCCTGTGGAAGTGGTCGGCTCGGTCGTGCCTGTCGGATCGGTCGGCTCGGTCGGGTCTGTGGGCCCGGTCGGCTCTGTGGGGTCGGTCGTGGGTTCGGTCGGATCCGGGGTGCCTGCCGTCGGTTCGGGATCGTCCTTCGTCGCGCCGCCTGCCCCGGACTCGCCGGCACCGGATGGGTCGTCGCCGCTGTGATCGTGACCGCCCCAGCGGGACCCGGAGTCGCCGTCGGGTCCGGACCCTCTGTCGGACCCCGATCCGCTGTGTGAATCCGAACCGCTGTGTGAATCCGAACCGCTGTGTGAATCCGAACCGCTGTGTGAATCCGAACCGCTGTGTGACCCGGAACCGGTACCGGATCCCGACGACGAGTCGGGCGCCGAGAAGGCGACGCCCGCACCGATGCCCAGTACAGCAGCGGAGATCAGAGCGATGGCGGCGGTGAGCGCCCCGATGCGTCGGCGCGCCCCGATCCGACGCGCGGCTCGGTGATTCATCGGACCCCCCGGGTTCGGTGCCTGTCCTGCGACGATGATCGCCTTACGGTCGCTCAGAGTTCATCTTCCGGTAAGCTCTGATTTGCGCCACCACAGGTAATTCACGATCGAGTGTGAACAATGCCACACAGGGCAATCGTTACAGCATCGGCACAGGTGATACGCGTGGGTGGATGCGTTCAGGTACGTTCAAATCGTAACGGGCGTTGCATCCACGATGCACGCCGGTCTTAAATGTTTGCAAGTTCAAGCTTTGGATTTGCCGGGGAGAAGAATGACTTCACGAATTGCGGATGTGTCAGTAGGGGGCGACCGTCGAATGAACGTCGAGGGGATCGACTCCGCACCACGAGAAGCACTGGACCCAGGATTGTTCGCACGTCGTCTCGAAGAACTGTTCCGTACGGTTCCGGGACCCAATGGGCGTGCCTACAGTGCGAAAGCGATCGCAGCGCGGTCGACGGAGAGGGGATTCCGCCTCGGCGAGTCCTACTTGAGCCAGTTGCGCTCGGGTAAGGCCAAGTCGCCGTCGTTCCGGACTGTCGAGGGCATCGCCGCCGCGTTCGGCGTGGACGTCCACTACTTCCTCGAGGATCGGGCCGCGCAGCGCACGCGCGACGAGATCGACCTCATGCGCCTGCAGGCCGACACCAATGTCCAGCTGGCGGCATTCCGTCTGGCCGGACTGTCGAGCGACTCGGTCACGGTCGTCAACGAGCTGATCAAGGTCTTGCGTGAGCAGCAGGGTCTGCCCAAGGATCCGCCGGACATCCTCGCTGCGGGGATCTCCGACGCCGCGACTGAGGAAGCACGTCTGCGCGTCGTGGGCGCGCGAGCGGTGGACTGAACACCCTTGTTCGACGAGGTCCACTGATCCATGCGAAGTCAACGTGCGCTACGTGCGTTGTGTCGTGACACGCTCAAGGGTCTCGATCTCGACCTCCCGCTCGACGTCACCCAGCTCTGCGATCGCTTCGGTGTGCAGCGGGGACGTGCCATCCGGCTGATCGCCCACCCCCTCCCTGCCGGGGTGCCCAATGGGATCTGGCTCGCCGCCGATGACGCGGACTACTTCTTCTACCAGGCGAATACGTCCAAGCTGCACCAGGATCAGATCGTCGTACACGAGTTCGGCCACCTGATCGCCGGACATCAGATGCTGGGCGCGGTCGCGGCGTCAGCCCTGACCATCCCCTCCGACGAGCAGTCGGACGAGGCGCTGAGCCGCACGTGCTACTCGGACGAGCGTGAATGGGAAGCCGAGATGCTGGCGTCGATGATCCTCAACTGGGCAGGCGAAGCGCGTCTGACCGTCGGATCGACACCGGACGACACCCATCTCCGGGGTATCCAGCGGGTCCTCGGCGGGCACAAGGGCTGGCTGTAGCGTGATCGTCGTCGGCGTGGTCAACGCGATAGCCGCACTGGTCTTCGCGGCCGCATTGTGCTGGCGGCTCGAACAGATCCGACGTGAGGGCGGTGGCCTGCAGGCCGTCGCCATGACCGTGGCCATCGCGACCCTGACCATGGCATTCGTGGTCTCCGGTGACGACGTCACGGATGCCATCGACACGCTCACGTTCACCGGTGCCGACCGCGTCCTGTTCTACGCGTTGCTCGCCATCGGTGTGGCCGCACTGATCGTCGTCTTCTTCTATCCCGGTCGGTCCACCACCCGAGAGCGCCGGGCAGGGATCGAGGCCATCCCGCTGGTGGTGGCGCTCGTTGGTCTGCAGGTGACGATGCTCGTCATACCCACCGACCTCCGCACCGAGCAGATCTCCGAATGGTCGGTCCGCAACGTCGCGTTCGCCCTGTTCATGCTGATCGCCAGCGGTTACCTCACGTACGGGTTCGTCGCCTGCGTGCGCAGCGTCGGCCGGGTCATCGTGCTCGCGGAGGGTTACCTGCGGATCTCGTTGGGCCTCTTGCTCGTCGGCCTCGTCTTCCTGACCGCCAGTACGGTGCTCCAGATCGCCTTCGTCATCGGCTCGGCGGGTGATGTGGTCCGGCTGCCGTGGCTGTTGGACGTCAGTCGCGTGTGCTCGATCGTCGGCGTCGTCGCCTTCCTGATCGGCATCAGCTTTCCCATGCTGAGGTCGCGGTGGCATTCGATCACCGTGGGTCGTCGCCATCGCCGTGCCGCCGACGACCTGATCCCGCTCTGGGAGATGGTGACCGGGCCGGTACCCGAGGTGGTCCTGCCGACGTCGGGATCGCCGTCGCCGTCGATGGTGTTCCATCGCCGCGTGGTGGAGACGCGCGATGCGCTCACCCAGCTGAGCCCGTTTCTCACCGAGGATTTCGAGGTCGTGGACGACGACGCCCGGGTGGACATGCTCTGGGCGGCGGTGGAGGAGTACACGATCGTCGGACGGCCGCGGGGCGCCGTGCGCGAGATCGTGCCCGGCGGGCCGGACATCGATGCCGATGCGGAACCGCTCTTGCGGTTGTCGAGGGCGGTCGCCGCGCAGTCGGCGTGACCGTGCCGGACCGCGACGATCAGCGCGGTGCCATCCGGATGGCGCCATCCATCCGGATGGTCTCGCCGTTGAGGTAGTTGTGCTCGACGATCACCTGGGCGAGCTGTGCATACTCGTCGGGCTCACCGAGTCGCTGTGGGAACGGGATGGCACCGGCCAATGTCTGCTGGAACTCAGGCGTGACGCCCGCCAGCATCGGGGTCTTGATGGTGCCGGGTGCGATGGTGCACACGCGAATCCCGGCGCGAGCGAGGTCGCGGGCCGCCGAGATGGTCATCGCGTGCACGCCGCCCTTGGACGCGGCGTAGGCGATCTGGCCGATCTGCCCCTCGAACGCTGCGACGGATGCGGTGTTGATGATGACGCCGCGCTGACCGTCGTGGTCGACGGTCGGCTCGGTGGCCATCTGTTCGGCGGCCAGGCGCATGACGTTGAACGTGCCGACCAGGTTGATGTTGATGATCTTCTGGAAGAGGCTCAGATCGTGCGGTCCGTCCTTGCCGAGGATGCGCGCGGCCCAGCCGACGCCGGCACAGTTGACCGCGACGCGTAGCGGAGGAGCTGTATCGGCGACCGTGTCGATCGCGGCCCGTACGTCGATCTCGCTGGTGACGTCGGCGGCCAGCAGGGTCACGCCACCCACTGCCTCGGCCTTGTCGATCGCGGGTTGCAGATCGAGTCCGAAGACCTGTGCGCCCGCGCCGGCGAAGCGTGCGGCCGTCGCGGCGCCGAGCCCGGAGGCCGCTCCGGTGACCAGTACAGATGATCCGGCTACGTCCATGAGCGATCCTTTCGGGTGCACCGGCCGCCCGAGGGCCGGTCGGGGTGTCACCGATCACACTAGAACGGCCGTGGTGGGGTCGGACCGCAGCCCCCGGAATCACCGAACGATCGTTCGGGGCTCCTCGATCTCGTTGTCGGACGCGCCATCGTCCTGGCCAGACGAGTCGGTGGCCGCGGATCGGCGCAGATGGACGAGGTAGACCGCGCCGATGCCGAGCAGCACCACGACGGCGCTGAGAGTGGCGATCACGGTGACCGTGCCGGCGTCGGCGAGTCCCTCCCACAGAAACCATGCGGCGAAGCCGAAGAACAGGACGGCGGCGGCACGGGCGATGGTTCGCTCCGGCAGATGCTTGCCGAGCAATGCGCCGATCGCGATGGCGAGCGCATCGGCCGCGACCATGCCGATGGTCGAACCGATCCACACGCCGAGCCAGTCGTTGTTGGTGGACAGGGTGATCGTCGCGAGCATCGTCTTGTCGCCGAGCTCGGCGAGGAAGAACGACGACATGACGGCGAAGAACACGGACTTTCCGACCCGGTCGGCCTTGGTGGACTCGTCGTCGTCGAGATGGTCGCCGCGCAGGGTCCAGAGGCCGAAGACCAGCATCGCGACACCTGCGAGGATCGACATCACGTCCGATGGGATCGACACCCCCAGGAAGTGACCGAAGAACACCGACACGGCATGCACCGCCGTGGTGGCGACCGTGATCGCCGCCAGGACCACCCACCAGCGGTAGCGAAGGGCATAGGTCATGGCCATCAGCTGCGACTTGTCGCCGAGTTCGGCGACGAAGATCACGCCGAAGCTCAGCAACAGGGCAGCAATCATGAGAGCTAGGTTAGTGTGGCCTCAGTTGCCATTGCAACAGATTGCCGAGCCATATTTCCGCAGGTAGGACGCACAAAACTAAAAGTTTGGGGACCCTAAATCGTCCGGTGCAGGTCAGGCTGCCAGCAGCATCGCGAGGACCGCGGTGTCGGGGTCTGAGTTGGGATCTATGCCAACTTGGTTACGCAGTGTGACAACCGTCCCGTCCGCCTCGGCCTCCGCCCAACCGGCGCGGTGTTCGAGGCCGAGTTCGGGCAGCCCCGGCAGCAACACGCATCCCGAGGCGACCTCCGAGCACTCGGGCAGCGACGGCCGGGTCTGTGACGGGGGATGCAGCATGACCAGGGCAGGCGGATTGCTGAGGAATCGGCCCGCCTCCACGAAACTGTCGTCGATGACGTTGCCGACCGCGACCATCATGCCGACGGCGTCGGCCTCCGCATCGTCGGGCCGTTCCTCGACGACCCCGAAGATGGTGGTGGTCGGCAGAAAACCCGGCCGACAGGCGATGCGCACGGAGGCGACGAGCGTCTGCGTCCACTCGAGCGTGGATTCGGGCCATCGGCCCGAGATCAGGATGCCGTTGAGCGCTCCGTCGAACTGAAACGGCGTGAGGCCGATCGGGATGGATGTCGTCATCGCTGGTCTCCCTCGTCCACAGGGCGGAACTCCGGACTCGGACCCGAGAGCGGAGATCCTGTGGAAGAAATATCCACCAGCCATGCATCGCAGACAACTCGAACACGACTGTTGTGACGGTTCTTTTACACGCCGTAACCCGCCGGCGTCCCGGGAGGCGGGGTGGAACACGGCCCCCAACGGCCGATGTGTCCGCCGCGACACCGCAGCGCCTGCGGGAACAGGCACACTGGGTGGGTGAGAAATTCCGCCCCGCTGCGTCCCATGGAGATGGCCTCGATCGCCATCTTCGGCGGACTGACCGTCGCGGCGATCGTGGTCGCATCCGTGGTGCCCCTGGCGACCGCCGTCGGGTTGCTGGCACCGGTTCCGTTGGCTCTGGTGGCCGCGCGTACCCGTCCCCGGGCGCTGATCACCGCCTCGGTGGCGGCCACCGGGGTGAGCTTCGCGATGGCGGGTACCGGCGCCGCCGCGACCGTCCTGGGCTCGGCTCTCGTCGGCGGCATCGTCGGCGACACGAAACGCCGCGGCCGCGGCCTCGGGACGATCACGGTGGCGAGCCTGATCGCATCGCCGATCATCGGCGGCCTCTCGGTACTCGTGCTGCTGGTCCTGGTGCCGCTGCGGAAACTGGCTCTCGAGGCGCTCGGCAACACCATCGGTGGGCTGGTGAAGCTGCTCGACAAGTTCCCCGCGCTGTCCGGGCTCGCCGACACCGTCGAGTCGCTCGGCAACAGCATGGTCGACCAGTGGTGGATCTGGATGTGGGTGTCGGGCGCCCTGGGCACCGCGCTCTCCCTCGCGGTGGCGTGGTGGCTGCTCGGTGGTGTGGTCGCTCGGCTCGCCGACGTCCCGAGCGAGGACACTCTCGACGCCGGCGATGTCGCGAGTGGCGACGCACCGGTCGGTCCGCTGCCGCTCTCGTTGTCGGGCGTGGGCTTCCGCTACGGACCGGAGATGCCGCAGGTCCTCGACGACGTGCACCTGACGCTGGCGCAGGGCGAGTTCGTCGCGGTGGTCGGCGCCAACGGTTCCGGCAAGTCGACGCTGGCGAAGATCCTGGCCGGTCGCGCACCGACGTCCGGCTCGGTCTCCCGGCCCGGCGCCGCCGGGCTCGGGCGTCACGGGGGTACCGCGATGGTGCTGCAGCGTCCGGAGACCCAGATGCTCGGTTCGCGCGTGGCCGACGACGTGGTGTGGGGGCTGCCTCCAGGTGTGGACGTCGATGTGGAGGCGCTGCTGGCCGAGGTCGGCCTGGCCGGGCTGGGTGCGCGCGAGACGTCGGATCTGTCCGGTGGTCAGCAGCAGCGTCTGGCCGTCGCCGCGGCACTCGCGCGAGAACCGGCCCTGCTCATCGCCGATGAGGTGACCTCGATGGTCGATCCCACCGGCCGCGACGAACTGCTCGCACTCCTCGCCGGCCTGCCGACCCGACGTGGGATGACTGTCGTGCTCATCACCCATCGCGGCGCTGAGGCCGCGGCCGCCGACCGGGTGGTGCACCTGCACCTGGGACGGGTCATCGATCATCCGCCGCAGTGGGTTCCACGGCCCGGTTCGGTCGAGGAGCCGGTGGTCCTGACCGGGCTCGACGACGTGCCCGGCGCGGCGGGCGGCGAGCCGCTGCTGGTGCTCGACCGCGTCGGGCACACCTATCTGCGGGGCTCTCCGTGGCAGGTGAAAGCGCTGCACGACGTGTCCCTCACCGTGCGCCGGGGCGACGGCGTGTTGGTGGTCGGTGGAAACGGTTCGGGCAAGACGACCCTCGCCTGGGTCATGGCCGGGCTCATCGGTCCGACGGCCGGCACGGCCGATCTGCGCGGGAACCCGGTGACGGGTCAGGTCGGCGACGTCGCGCTGGCCTTCCAGCACGCCCGCCTGCAACTGCAGAAACAGACCGTCGGCGACGAGATCATGGCCGCGGGCGGCATCGAGGTGGGGACCGCGGAGGTCGCCCGCGTCCTCGAGTCGGTCGGGCTGCCCCGCGAGATGGCGGCCCGGCGGATCGATTCACTCAGTGGCGGCCAGATGCGCCGCGTGGTGCTCGCCGGACTCGTCGCGCGGCGGCCCAAGGTCCTCATCCTCGACGAACCGCTCGCCGGTGTGGACCCCTACGCACGCACCGAGATCGTCGCGATGCTCGCGCGGCTGCGGGCCGACGGGCTGACCATCGTGATCATCTCCCACGATCTGACCGACCTCGACGCGGTGGTGAACCGTCGGGTGCAGCTGACCGACGGCACGCTGGCCACCTTGACCGAACCGTCGAAGACGTTCGGGGAACCGAACTTTCAGCCTGCATCACCGGAGGTGACCGAATGAGCGTGCAGACAGTTCCGCTCCGGCAGGTGCCGGGTGATTCGCTGATCCACCGCCTCTGGGCGGGTACCAAGCTGATCGTCGTGATGGCCCTTGGCGTGATGACCTGGGTGCTGCCGTCGTGGCCCGCGCTCGGGCTGGTCGCCGTGGTGGTGCTCCTGACGGCGATCACCGCGGGCATCCCGCTCGGCGCGATTCCCCGTCCGCCCTGGTGGTTCTGGGGTCTGATCATCGCGGGCGGTGCGCTCAACCTGACGTTCGGGCCGTCCGCGTTGGTGGTCTATCTGCGGGCCGTCACGTTGGGGCTGGTGCTGGTCGCGAGTTCGATCCTGGTGATCTGGACGACGCCGATGGCCGAGGTGGCACCCGCGATCGCGACATTGATGCGCCCCCTGCGGTTTCTGCGCCTCCCCGTCGACGAGTGGGCCGTCGCGATCGCGTTGTGCCTGCGCGGTCTGCCGCTGCTGATCGACGAGTTGCGGATGCTGCGGGCCGCTCACCGGCTCCGCCCGTCCGCTCCGGCACGCAGTGGTCATCCGGCCGCCGAGATGGGTGTGGTGGACATGATCACGGCCGCGATGTCGAGCGCTCTGCGGCGCAGTGCGGAGATGGCGGAGGCGATCACCGCCCGTGGCGGTACCGGCCGTCTCACCGCGTACCCGTCGCGACCGGGACGCCGTGATGCCGTGGTGCTCGTCGTCGTCGGAATCGCCTGTGCCGGTGTGATAGTCGCGACGATCCTGCTCTGATCCGACCCGCCCATCGTGCGCACTTTCGCGCCGATCGTGCGCGAAATCCCGCCGATCGTGCGCACTTTCGCGCCGATCGTGCGCGCCGATCGGTCTATGCGCACAGTGGGCGGGATTCTGTGCCCGATCGACGCGAAACTGTGCACGATCGACGCGAAACTGTGCACGATCGACGAACGACTGTGCACGATCGACGCGCAACTGCGCCCGATCGGCGGACGACGACGGCGGTCACCCGTCGTGGGTGACCGCCGTCGAGGTCGATCGAACTGTGGCGATCAGGCGGGAACGATGAGTCCCGCGCCCTGCTTGCTCGCCGTCGCGAAGCGCTCGGCCGCGTCGGCCCAGTTGACCACGTTCCACCACGCCTTCACGTAATCCGGCTTGACGTTCTGGTAGTCGAGGTAGAAGGCGTGCTCCCACATGTCGAGCATGACGACCGGGATGATCGCCGCCGGGATGTTGCCGCTCTGATCCGTCAGCTGCAGGATCACCAGGTTCTTGCCGATGGTGTCGTAGCCGAGGATGGCCCAGCCGCTGCCCTGCAGGGTGGTGGCGGCCGCGGTGAAGTGCGCCTTGAACTTGTCGAAGCTGCCGAACTGATCGTCGATAGCTGCGGCGAGATCACCTTCGGGCTTGTCGCCACCGTTGGGGGACAAGTTCTTCCAGAAGATCGAGTGGTTGGTGTGGCCACCGAGATGGAACGACAGGGTCGCCGAGAGTCCGTAGACCTTGCCGGCAATGGTCTCGTCGTCGCGGGCCGCGGCCAGCTTCTCGAGGGTGTCGTTTGCGCCCTTCACATAGGTGGCATGGTGCTTGTCGTGATGGAGCTCCATGATCCTGCCGGAGATGTGCGGCTCGAGTGCCGCGTAGTCGTACGGGAGATCCGGCAAGGTGTATTCAGCCACGATTTTCCTCTCTGAGGTGCTGTGCGTTTCTCACTGCGCGCGTGAAAAGCTGCGACGTCTGACGTCGGTCACGCGGGTACTTCCACCCTTACCCACAGCATGTGGGATTGCAAACATTGCGGCGGAATCCACTTCAAGTGCGGTTGAAGTCTCGCCGGGAGCGGAGGCGGATCGGGCGGTCAGATGACGATCAGCAGGACGAGCAGAGCGATCAGTCCGGCAATGCTCACGGCCGTACCGAAACACGCGGAGCGGACGTCGTAGGTCGCTCGCGGCGCCACGGCGCGAGGGCTCATCGCTCGACGGAGGTCCGTGCTCGCGTGCGTTGCCATCGAAACCCTTCGTCGTCGCTGGTCGCGGCAGCAGTGCCGCGGGGCTGGACCGGCAGGGGTGACCCGGAGTGACTGCGGTCACACGCCCAATAGTCGGTCATGATAGGCAGACCGTCGGGCATACATCAACCCCGACGATGTTCGGCGCGGGCGTACGATCGGGACATGTCATGGCTTGACCAGCTACTTTCCGGGCAATCGCACAAGCGTCATCTCGTACCCGCCGATGAGGCGCTGCCGGGCCGCGAGGCTGCGGTGCCGGTCGCCCCCGAGCATTTCCTCCTGCACCATCCGATGAAGGGTGCGACCGACCCGGACGGTAACGGGATCGGTGAGTTCGGCGACGGTCTCACGGCCGTGGTCCTCGCGGGCGGATGCTTCTGGGGCATCGAGGAGATCTTCTGGCAGGTACCGGGTGTTCATACGACGGCCGTGGGCTATGCGGGCGGCTACACGTCGAATCCCTCCTACGAGGAGGTCTGCACCGCTCGCACCGGACACACCGAATCGGTTCTGGTGGTGTTCGATCCGTCGGTCATCGATCTCGAGGGCGTGCTGAGGATCTTCTGGGAGAGCCACGATCCAACGCAGGAGATGCGGCAGGGCAACGACGTCGGGACCCAGTACCGGTCGGCGATCTACACGGTGTCGGATTCCGATGCCGAGCTCGCCTGGTCAACTGCCGAGAAGTTCGGCACCGTGCTGGCCGATGCGGGACTGGACCCGATCGCGACGGAGATCAAGCCGCTCGCCGAGGCAGGCGACGGCCGGTTCTATTACGCCGAGGACTACCACCAGCAGTACCTCGCGAAGAATCCGCACGGTTATCGGTGCCATGCGGCCACGGGGCTGCACTACCCGGTCGCCTGATCGGTGGCCGACGAGATCAGTCCGGGACAGTGGAACCGGACGCTGCTGCAGCGTCAGCATCTGCTCGAACGCGTCGACGAGGATGCCATCGAGGTGCTCGACCGTTGCGTCGGCCTCCAGGCACAGGAACCCACGGCGCCGTTCTTCGGTTTGTGGTCGCGTATCAACGATTTCGATCCGGCGGAACTCGACGGTCTGCTGACCGATCGGGAGGTGGTCCGGATGGCGTTGCTCCGGTCGACCGTCTTCCTGATCGACGCCGAGGACGCACGATGGATACGGCCGATCGCACAACCGTTGCTCGACACCGAGGTCGCGATCCACGAGCGGCGTCTCTCCGGAACCGCCGCCTCCGATGTGCTCGCCGAGGCCGCCGGACTGCTGGCGGGGCGGGAGATGTCGGGCGCCGCACTGGGTCGTGAACTGGCACAACGGCACCCCGACGACGACCCGTCGACGCTGGTCGCGGTCGCGAGATGTGGTCTGCCGCTCGTCCAGGTGCCGCCCCGCGGCCTCTGGCGGGGATCCGCGGCACCCACCTACCAACTCTTCGACGACTGGGTCGGGCCCGGCGAGCCGGCCGTCGTCGACGACGAGGCCCGTAAGGACCTCATCCGGCTCTACCTCCGAGGTTTCGGTCCCGCGACGGTGAAGGGCATCCAGACCTGGTGCGGGCGTACCCGGTTGCGGCCGCTCCTCGACGCGATGGAAGCGGATTGGGAACTCGTGATCCGCACCGGTCCGGACGGGGAGCAACTGTTCGACCTCGACGGTCTCGACATCGTGGACGAGGACGTCTCCGCCCCGATCCGGTTCCTCGCCCCGTACGACAACGTGATTGTGGCGCAGGCAGATCGGCGTCGGATCGCCGACGACGACCGTTATCGCAGCCTGCTCACCGCCAACGGCCGGTACCCAGGTTTCGTGCTGGTCGACGGACGTCTCGCCGGCTCATGGCGCGTGGCGGACGGCCGCGTGGTCGCCGACATGATGATCGACCTGCCGCGGGGCGGCCGCGCCGAACTCGAGGCCGAACGTCAACGACTGCAACAGTTCTGCGACACGCGCGCTTGAGTCAGTCGCCGGTTCGCGGATTGCGACTCGTGATGCAGTAGCGCCGGCCAACGGGATCGGACATCACGGTCCAGGTCGGGAACTCTTCGACCACGCGAGCGCCCCAGTCCTCGTGCCGTGCCACCTCGTCCTCGACCGCGGTGGCGGCCAGGTCGAGATGTCCGGTGGCCACTGTCGCCTCGTCGTCTGGCCCGTTGCGCTGCAACAGGATGCCGATCGCCAGGGCGTGGTCGCGACGCAGGCGGAGCAATTCGGGACGGCTGGTCGGCTCGGTCGGCATGCCGGTGAACCGTGTCCAGAACGCGACCTCGCGCTCGTGGAGTTCGCGTGGGATGTCGATGCACACCTGGTCGATGATGCTGATCGTGTCGCCCGGCCATCGGATCGGGCGCGAGCGCACGGACTCGCCCTGCCATTCGACCAGGCAGAACACAAAACCTGCGGGCGAGGCCAACGACATGTAGGCAGGCCCGGCGTGGTCGCGAACCACGGTGGCACCCAGGGCGATCGCCTCCGCCGTCGCCGACCGCGGGTCGTCGACGTGGAGATCGAGATGGATCCCGCCGGGCCCGGCGTCGACCCGCTGCACACGGAGATGGGGATCCCCGTTGAACGGCTCCAACGAGGCGAACTCGCGGTGCTCGCCGCGCGGCGGCGACACGGTGCTGCCGGCAATCGCGCGCCAGAACGTGACCTCGGCACCGAACTGCTCGGCGGGAAAGTCCAGGAATGCGGTGAGCCATCGGATCTCCACGCCGCGAGTCTAATGTCGCCGCGGGCGTCGACGGGCCCGATGACGGCCGAGACGTGGCACTACACTCGGCACATGAGTCGTGGACCGTGGGACAAGGTGACCAAACGGGTGGCGCGGTCGCGGGCGGACCGGGTGGCCGTCGTTCGCCTCGACGGTCCGATCGGCATCGGTGGTCTCGGTCGTGCCGGGTTGACCGCCGACAATGTCGAGTCGGTCCTCAAGCGCGCCTTCGGCACCGAACACGTGAAGGCCGTCGTGGTCGTCATCAATTCTCCGGGTGGCTCGCCCGCCCAGTCGGAGTACATCGCGGAACGAATCCGCCAGTTGTCCGCGGAGAAGGGCGTCCCGGTCATCGCCTTCTGCGAAGACGTCGCGGCATCGGGCGGCTACTGGATCGCGTGTGCGGCCGACGAGATCTTTGCCGCGCACACCTCGATGATCGGGTCGATCGGAGTGGTGTCGTCGGGGTTCGGTCTCTCCGATGTGCTGACGCGCTTCGGCGTGCAGCGCAGGCTGTACACGACCGGCGACAACAAGGCCCGCCTGGACACCTTCTCTCCGGAGCGGCCCGAGGATGTCGAGTGGCTCAGGGCGCTGCAGGCACAACTGCACGAGGCCTTCATCGCGTGGGTCCGGCAGCGCCGCGGCAAGCGGCTCAGCGCTCCCGACGACGAATTGTTCAGCGGCGACATCTGGGTCGGCAGCCGTGCGGTGCAGGTCGGGCTCGTCGACGGGATCGGCGTGATGCGATCGGTCATCGCCGAGCGCTACCCGGACGCCGAGATCACCACGATCGAGGCACCGAAACCTCTCCTCGCCCGTCTGGTGGGCGGGCAGGTCAGCGTGAACCGGTTGATGGAGAGTGCCGTCGCGGGGACCGTCGTCGCCGTCGATCGGGCGATCGCCACGCGTCTGGGCTGATCTACGGGCGACGGCCACCGCGGGCTGGTGCACAACGGGTCCGTGCGCATCGGGGTCACGCCCACTTCTCCCCAACTTTCCCCAAGTTATCCACAGGAAATGCGGTCATCGCGAAGAACCTTTGACTGTGACGTGGGTCTGCAGGTTGTCGAATAGTCTCAACCGTTGCGCAACCAGATCCGTGACCCCCGTCACAACGGATGTGGTAGCGGTCACAGAACAGTGCAGCGTGTGGCCTGGTTGTCCACAGTTTCCACAGTCTCATCCACAGCTTTATGGTGGCCGATGCACACCTTGCGCCGGTCGCGCAAACCGGCATGTGGATAGTTATATGTAGGTCTACATAGTGCTGTTTCGATCGCATCGGCCGTGTCAATTCGCCAAGCCCATCCGCGCGGTTGTGCACAGGGCGCGCCGCGGCTGGCGCGGCTGTGCCACCATGGATTCGTGAGCATGGGCGACATCCGGCAGGTGCCGGTCACGGAGCTGCCGGACGATTTCACCGACGAGGTGGACCGCGTCCTGCTCGATGTCCGCGAGGACGATGAGTGGGCTGCCGGTCACGTCCGGGGTGCGGTACACATCCCACTGGGCGATGTGCCCGCCCGCATCGACGAGATCGACCTCGACGCCGACCTCCTGGTGGTGTGCCATTCGAGCGGACGGTCGATGCGTGTGCTGCAGTATCTCGCACAGCTCGGCTACGAGGGCAGCTGCGTCCGCGGCGGCATGCTCGCGTGGGTCGAGAACGAGAAGCCGGTCGAGGCGGGGGAGTACCGGGTCGAAATGATCGACCTGTGTCCGCGGTGCCGTATCCAGGCACCGCATCGTCCGGGGCGGGAGCGTTGCCCGCGTTGTGGCGGACCGCTGCGCGTGGTCGACAGCGATCTGATCGGTGACCAGGCCGGCCCGGTGGCAACGCGAGGCTCGTCGGCATCCCCCGGTGAGACCTCGGTACGGCCGACGGCGTCGTCGGCCCCGGGTCAGCCCTCGAGCGGACCGCGCAGCAGTCGGCTCTACCGGAGCAGGCATGTCCGGTGGGTCGCCCGCCGACCGCCGGAGGCCATCCCGGCCCGGCGACCGATGGTCCCGCCCGGGCCGCGGCCGATCCCGCGATACGTCTACGTCCCGCGATGGGGGCTGCGTGACGTCCCGATCGAGACAGACGTCGACAGTCGCAACCCGCTGGAGGCGCTGACGGCCGTCCTCCTCCACGCGCTTCGGCTCCTTGCCTGCGCCCTCGGGCTGGCCGCGATCGTCCATCTGCTGCGCTACGTCCTGCTGGTGGTGAACAGGTCCGTGCCGGTCGCCGGCTGGACGGACCGGGCATCCGCGTTCCTCGTGATCTTCGGCGGGCTGGTGGCATTCGGGGTGTTCGTCTACGTGACCGTGGTCTTCACCCGGTGGATCATCGCCCTGCGCGACGATGCCTATCGGCGACACGATCTCCGCGACCCGCGACCCCGGTGGCAGATCGCGCTGCTCGCAGCTGTACCGCTCGTCAACGTGGCGGGAGCGGCGGTCCTGCTGCACGAGGTCGCCCGGATGCGCGACGATCTCGAGGTCGAACGCACGCGGCGCCGGCTCACCAAGTTGTGGGTGGCCTGGGCGATCGTCAACGTGCTCGCGGTGATCACGGTGGTCACCCGCATCGTCGCGACGGCATCGGGCTCGATCCAGACCTCTGCCAACGGGCTTGCGGCGGTGGTTATCAGTTCGGCGGTGTCCGGCGTGTTCGCGTGGTGGCTCGGCACCCGTCTGATGGTGATTTTCGGTGGACCACAGGACGAACCGGTACCGTCACGACGCTGGGTGGCGGTCGCATGACGGGTGTGGAGCAGATCTCCCGATCCGGCAAGCCGGCGGTGGTGGCCCATCGTGGCGCCTCGGAGGCGCTCCCCGAGCACACCCTCGCGGCCTACGAGCTGGCCCTGAGTCAGGGGGCCGACGGGCTCGAATGCGACGTCCGGCTGACCAGCGACCAGGAACTCGTCTGCGTCCACGACCGCACCGTCGACCGGACCTCCGACGGAACCGGTGTGGTCAGCGAGATGTCGCTGGCGGAATTACGCGATCTGGACTTCGGCAGTTGGCATCCGGCAGGCGACAAGGCGTCGGTGCTGACCCTGCGGGAGCTGCTCTCCCTCACGCTGGATTGGCGCAGGCCCGTGCGGCTGTTCATCGAGACCAAGCATCCGGTGCGCTACGGCAGCCTGGTGGAGCAGAAGCTGCTGGCACTTCTCCACGAGTTCGGTGTGGGTACCCCGCCGTCGGCGGATCACAGTCGCGCGGTGGTCATCTCGTTCTCGTCGGCCGGGGTGTGGCGGATTCGCCGGCACGCCCCGATGTTGCCGACGATCCTGCTCGGCGACACCGCTCGCCTGCTCGGCGGAAGTGCCGCGACGGCGGTCGGTGCCACCGGCATCGGGCCGTCCGTGGAAACCCTGCGGCTGAACCCGGATCTGGTGGACCGCGCCGCCGCGGCCGGTCGGGTCACCTACTGCTGGACGGTCGACGAGCAGGTCGACGTCCAACTCTGCGCGGATCTCGGCGTTCGCTGGCTCGCGACGAATCGTCCTGCGAAGGTCCGTGACTGGCTGGTCACCGTCGACTGAGCCTCGCGTGCGCAGGCACGGCGGATCTCAACGTGAGCCGACGTCACGTGAGCGCGCACCGAAATCTGCGATGTCGGCGGGCAGCCTGGTCCGAGCGCGGTCGGCCAGATCGGGCAGCCCGAGCGCATTCAGATACGACGACCACGCGGGACCCGGAGTACGTAGCGCCGCAACCTCATCGAACGCGACATGGCTGCGCACTCGCGCCGCCGCGGTGATCCGGGCATGGTCCTCGGACGTGAATATCTCGGCAGAACTACTGAGCAACGGATTGCCCTCCCCTGACAATTCGCCGTGTCGCACTTGGGAAGTGCGCTCGCGTGTCGGCTAGTGGTGCGGTTCGATGGTGTCTGTGAAGGCCAACTCGCCGGTGGCCAATTTGATGGCCCAGCGCTTGGCGCGGATCGGGCGTGACCCGATATGGGTCAGCGAGGCCTCGGTCTGTTCGCCGAAATCGTCGACCACGACCGCCTCCACGACGGTGCCATCATCGAGCGTGGCCGAGACCGCGTTGCCGATGACGATCTCCGGCTCGGTCGGTGGGGTCTCGGCGACCGGCTCGACCTCGGGCTCCGGCTCACGCTTCTTCTTCAGAAGAGCCATGTCTGTCCGACCTCCTCCGTACCGCGGGCGGTACCGACCATGTCGTGATGCAGCATGTGTCCTCCTCTGATTTGCGCGACCACACAGGTGAACTTCGTTCACTATCATAAACTACCGCCCCATCGTGGTGCCCGCAGCACCAGACGCGACCCGACCCTCAGGTGAGCGCGAGCAGGAACCGGACGAGGACGTCACTGACGTCATGAAGGCGGCGGGCGCGTTCGGTCGGGCTCGATGCCCATTGTTCGACCATCGCTATCAGTGCGCCGACGATCGCGGTGGTGGCCGCCGACCAGCCGCCCGGGGGAACGTAATCCTCGCCGAGAGCCCGTTTCAGCTCAGCCGCGATGAACTCGCCCCACACGGCGCGCTGCTCGAGGCGGTGTTCCTCCACACGAGCACTCACGCCGACGATCTCGACGAACGCGACCGCGGCTCGCCGGTGGTCCGAGCCGATGCTCCGGGCATAGGCGTCGACGGCGCACCGCGCGCGCGTCTCGATGTCGCCGTCCCCTAGAGTCGCCAGTGCCTCGGTGACCGCCGCGCGCCCGTCGTCCTGGATTCGGTCATAGACCGCGAGCAACAACTCTTCACGATCGGAGAACTGCTCGTAGAAGTGGCCTCGGGCCAGATTGGCGCGGGCGCAGATCGCCGAGACGGAGGCGTTCTGATAGCCGTCCTCCCCGAACACCGCCAGACCGGCGTCGAGAAATAGGACGCGACGGTGATCTCGGCGTTCGGTCACCGAGATGCCGCCATAGGTCCGATCCTTCACGCCCATACCCGACCAGTCTAAACGGGTCGGGTGCCCGATTCTGTCCACGACAAGGTGAGGCATCGCCCCTGCGTGCCCCCTCCGAATTCGCCGATGGCGAAATGCTCTTCGACAACTACCAGTGTTGGACGGGTGTGTGCAACAACTGCTACCGTCTCCGCTCGGGTGGGGGTGTGTCCGTGCGCTTTCCCCGGGCTGTCGTGGACGCCCCCACCCACCGCCGGCCCATCGGCGATGGGCTGCGGCCATGGCCTCGGCCGTGTCGCCTCGTGAGAGGGTGGACGTATGGCGAAGAAGAGCAAGCGGGGCAGCGGACCGCGTCCGGGCAGTAATCGGGCCGAGAGGGTGGCCGCACGCAAGGAGCGGCAGCTCGCCGCGATGGCGCCGCCGCCCAGGCCCTTTGCGGGACTCGCGGCCGAGTGCGACCTCGTGGCGTTGCGTGCGTTCGTGGCGTCTGCCATCGCCGACGTCGCGCTCGTCGAACCGGGACCGGCCGAACCCGAATTGACGTCGGCGGTACCCGACGATGCCGCCGCTCCGGCGAAATCTCAACGGCCGGAGGGGGTTCGGAACGAGGTTCGACTCGCGACGATTCTGCCCGGCGCGGTGCCTGCGCTGGTCCGCGACGCGACGAACGGGCCCGAGGGTCTCGTCGCGATGCAGACCGACCCGGAGCCCGTCGATGTGCCCGGATCCATGGCGGATGCCATCGAGTGGGCCGCACACGCGGAGTCGGATGCGGAGTACGAGCCGGGCGGCACGTCGCGGTCGCTCACCGAGCTGCTCGACGTGGACGCACAGTTGGATCTGGTGGTCTACGACGACTTCTCGTGGTGGTTCCCGCCGGGAACGGATGTACCGCCGGAGATCGCGGATATGCTGGCGCGGGCCAACGACTCGATCATGCCGACCGCGCGTCTCAACCCGAAGAGTGGCGTCGGCGCACCCTGGTGGGTCGACGCCGGCGAGCGCGCGCATCTGAGGTGGGTGCGACCGGAGGACGAGGACGACCTGATGACCGCGCTGGCCCGGCTGCATGCCGCGGATCGCCTGACCCTCGGCGAGGGTTCGCGTTTCGCCGGGTCGTTCCGCACCCACGGGTTGTTGGTGCCGGTGTTCGATCTGGACAACGAACTCCACCACGAGGAGTGGTACGCCGGCCTGGACCAGTTCGACGAATGGCTCACCGAGGCGATGGCCCAGACCGGCGATCTCAGCACCGCCGAACTACGTTCGCGCGACGGTATCCGCGGTCGTCAGGTCACGCTGCGCTGAGCAGTGTGAGACGGGCCACGCGGGCTCTTACAGATTCCCGCCTGCGGCAGCCGGTGCCGGTGTCGCGGGTGCGGGCGCGCCGTTGACCTCACGCTCGACGAAGTTCTCCAGGTCGAACAGGTTGCCCTGTGCGCGTTCGGCGATCGTCTGCAGGGTGGTCATCGTGGCGACCTCCTCGACCTGCTCGGCGAGGAACCACTGCATGAACTGCTCGCCGAGGTAGTCACCGCTGTCGCGGGCGGCACGGGCCAGATCGACGATCTGCTCGGTGACGGCCTTCTCCTGTTCCAGGGCCAGTTCGATCGGTGCCCGGTAATCGGCGAAGTCGTTGCGCGGGGCGGAGACGGCGGGGATCTCCACATCGATGTCGCGATCGAGGAAGTACTGCACGATCATCATCGCGTGGTTGCGCTCTTCGACCGACTGGGCATAGAAGTGCTTGGCCAGCTGGGGCATGTCGTGGCTGTCGTAATAGATGGCGACCGCGATGTATTGCTGCGCGGCGGCGAACTCGTTGCCGATCTGGTCGTGCAGCAGCTTGTGGAAGACGGTCTCGTCACGTGTGGCTGTCATGCGGTCCATCGTAGAAGGCCCGAAAAGCCCAGTTCAGCCCAGTTGAGCCTAACTGAGTTCAGCCTCACCAACATTCGGCTCGCCTCGCCTCACCCGCCGAGCACGCCGCCTTTGCCGGACAGCAGATCGTCGGGCACGGGGAGACCCTTGCGGATGTAGGTGAAGAACTGTTCGGTGTTGTCCCCCACCGCAAGTGAGTCCCCGTCGTCGGTGTACTCGTCGCCGCCGGTGGGCGTCGTGGTGGTGATCGGGTTGCCGCGCAACGCCCATGCGAGCCCCATGAGGTTCCAGATGTGGTCACCCTCGTCCACGGTGAGCGCATCGACTGCTCCGTTGACGAACGGGATCAGCCGGAACGGGTTGGCGAGCACCGACGGACTCGTCGCCTTGGCCATCAAGGCATTCAGGAACTTGCGCTGGTTCACCACGCGCTCGAGATCGGCATTCGGGAAGGCGCGGGTGCGGACGAGACCGAGGGCCTGCCTGCCGTTGAGTTCCTGGCATCCCTTCGGTAGCCGCAGACCGGCCTTCGGATCGTTGAGCGGCTGATCGAGGCAGATGGTGACGCCCCCGACGGCGTCGACCACGCTGTCGAACCCGCCGAAGCCGATCTCGGCGTAGTGATCGATCCGGACGCCCGAGAGCTGCTCGACCGTCTGGGTGAGTAGTTGGGGTCCACCGAAATTGAATGCGGCGTTGATCTTGTGCGATCCCTGACCGGGGATCGGTACGTAGAGGTCGCGCGGGATGCTGATGATCATCGCCGAACCGCTCGGCGGCTTGTGCACCATCATGATGGTGTCTGTACGAGACCCGTCGCTGTCGCCGGTGGAGAGTTGCTGACGCTGGTCGTCACTCAAGTCGGCGCGTGAGTCGCTGCCGACGATCAACCAGTTGGTGCCCGGGGTGTCGGCCGGCCTGCCTGCGTAGGGCACGAGCGCCTCGGTGCGGTGGAGTTTGCCGTCGTAGTAGAACAGCAGGCCCACCGACGCGACGACGAAGAGCAGCAGCACTGCCAGGATGAGTCGGCCGATCCGTACTCGACGGCGTTTGCGCTTCGGCTTGGGTGCAGGCGGTGCGACCGTCGAACTCGACCGTGGCCGGCGGGGTGGCGCACCTCCCGACCCCCGCGAGCCCGAACGACCCGGCTCCCCCGAACGCCTGGGCGATCCGGACGGGCGCGCCGGGATGGGTTCCGGCTGCTGAGTCGGTGCGTAGCCGGGTCTCGGTGACCCCGGCGAGTTCGACCACGCGAGCGGGGGCTGGTACTGCGAGCCGTCAGGGCGGCGATCGCGCAGGTGGGTGGTGGGCTCGGGCGCGCCCGGCGGTGGTGGGGCCTGCTGAGGGCGTGGTGCCTGGGGTGGTGGTCCCTGGGGTGGAGGCGGCGCCGGGTTGCGGCGGGGCGGGGGGCCGCCGGGGGCGGCTCGTCGAGCAGGGTCACCGGAGCGTGGCGCAGGCCCGGGAGGGGCGCCGCGCCGACGCATCATCGGCGGCTCTGGCGTATTCATCCCAACCAATGTACGCATCGGCGATCGGGAACCGGCCCGTCGAAGGGCAGCCTGCGATCCATCCCACAAAACATCATCAACAACTGTGACAGTGAGTATTGACACATACGGTCTGCTTACTTAGTGTCGGAGGTCACAGGCAGGACGACCGGGAGGTGTGCGGTGACCGCGACGACTCAGGCGACGACCCAGGAGGTACGCGGTGACACCGCGGGCCGGGAGGCGGTCTCGCGGCGCTTGATCAACGGCTCCGTGAAGCGGTCGTATGCGCCGGTCGTGGATCTGGACTGGGATCGGGCGCCCGAACCCGAGCGCTACTTCCTGCCGCCCAGCGTGCTCAGCCTGGTCGGCACCGAGATCTGGGAAGGACTCTCGCCGCAGCAGCGCATCGAGCTCTCCCGACAGGAGATGGCCAACATCCTCTCGGTCGGCATCTGGTTCGAGAATCTGCTGAATCGCACGTTGCTCGCCAGGCTGATGGTCGCCGACCCCGCGTCACCGACGACGCACTACGCCCTGACCGAGATGGGCGACGAATGTCGGCACATGGTGATGTTCGGACGTGCCATCGAGTGGTCGGGTGCCCGGCCGTTCCAGATGCGCCGGTTGGAGCGGGTCGGGATGGCGTTGCTGCCCCATGCACTGCGCGGGAGCCTCCTGTGGGTGGCCGCACTGGTGGGCGAGGAGATCTTCGACGCGCTGCAGCGCGAGATGCTCGACGATCCACGGCTGCAGCCCCTGGTGGCCCGTCTCATGCAGGTGCACGTCGCGGAGGAGGCCCGGCACATCGGGTTCGCCCGCGACGGGATCATGCGGCGCAAGCCGATCCGCGGCCGCTGGGAGACCTTCGTCGCGGCCAACGGGCACGCCTTCGCCGGTGTGCTCTTCCGTCGGCTCTTCACCAACCCCGCGATGTATCGCCGGGCCGGACTCGATGGGCGGGCGGCGGCCCGCGCCGCCCGCGCCAACCCACGGTTCCACGAGGCGCAGGTTCGCGGATTCGCCTCCCTCGCAGCATTTCTCGAGAGTGCCGGGCTGATGAGCAGACTCTCACGGTACGGCTGGCGTCGTGGCGGATTCCTGTGACGGTCCCGGCGGCGGTCCCTGAGCCGACGTCGGTCGCGGTGATCGGGCGTGGGCCGCTCGCCCGACGGTTCAAGACGCGAATCGGTCGGTCACGGCTGATGATCGAGGTCGTCGACGATCCGGCGCCCGGTGATCTCGCGGTGCGCGAGGAGCCGTCTCCGGACGGTGGCTATCTGGGGGTCGCGTCGGCAGGACGCCCCGGAGAATTCTTTCTCACCGATGAGCGGTCGATCGGCTATCTCGTCGATCTGGTCGAGCATTTCGTCGTCTCCGGCGCGAGGTCGGTGGTGGTGCGGCGTCCGATCGAGAACGAGTGGGCCGCAGTTGGTTCGGAGCGTGCTCGCCGCAAGCGACTGCGGGGTTTCCGTCCGGACGACTACGACTGGGTCGGAACCGAGTCGATCGACGACGACGTCTTCGACGGCGACGCAACGCTCTCGGCAGACGGTGACGAGATCGTGGCGCACCTTCGCGTCTCCGGGTATCTGGATCCGCTCGACGGCCTGTACCACTGGGCCGGAACGGCGTTCGGCGCCGAAGTGCGGACCTGGAAGGACGATCGGGTGAAGCACGTGACCGTGTCGATCGGGGATGGCGAACCGGTGGACGCGCGCCTGGCCGAGGTCACGCCGTCGGGCGCGGTGCGGGTCGTCGGTGTGGGCGAGCCGCCGTATCCGCTGGAGCCGCTCACCATCTGACGGTCGGGATCAACCCACCCAGCTCAGATGGTCGTGGAGCAGCGCATATCCGACGAATGCGACGACGTCCATCACCGCATGTGCGATCACCAACGGCCAGACGCGTGAGGTGATCTGGAAGAACCGCCCGAACACCAGCCCCATGACCATGTTCCCGAGGCCCGCGCCGACGCCCTGGTACAGGTGATAACCGCCGCGGAGCACCGAACTGGCGGCCAGGGAGGCGTTCTCCGACGTGCCGAGTTGCCGCAGCCGGGTGATGAAGTAGGCGACCACGATGATCTCCTCGGCCGCCGCGTTCCCGATCGCGATCAGGATCAGGATCGGCCAGCGCCACCACACGCCGTCGACCTCGCTCGGCACCAGGTGGGCGTTCATCCCCAGCGCACGGGCGATGGCGACCAGAGCGAGGCCGGGCAATCCGATCAGCGCGGCGAGGCCGAGGCCTGCCGGTAGGTCGCGACGCGGGGCCCATCGGCCGAGTCCGACCCGGTTCAGGCCGATCCCGCTGCGCCACAAGAGATAGATCCCGAGAGCGCCGATCGCAATCAGTCGGATCGCGCTCATCAGCTGCCGCACGAAGTCGATCCAGCCGAGATCCGATCGCGACGGATTCAGTGCGACGGTGGAGTTCCCGATCCCTCCCGACAACTGTGCCTCGATGAGGGAGAGCGCGGCGGCGATGGCGGAGAAGAGGAAGGTGAGCACACCGACGATCACCAGTTCGACGACGATGGCCCGCCGTTCGATTGGGTCGGTGACGACCTCGACGGTCCGCGGGCGCCCCGGTGTCAGTACCGATCGGAGCGTGGCGCGCATGGCGCACAGCTTACGGGTGCGCGCCGGAGCGGTCAGTCGGGCAGGCTGTTGATGAACGGGCAGCCCGCGAGGTTGCGGAGCGCCTGGGAGAGTTCGTAGACGTCGGAGACCGGCCGGGCGAAGGGCAACCGGACATCGGAATCGCCTGTCGGGCCCTCGATGCGGAACCGGATGCCGAAGCGATCGAGCCCGAGCGGACGGACACGTCCGGTGCGCAGCTGTCGCGGTAGCTTTCGGGCCAGCTGCCCCACCACGTCGGCGTGGTCGGCGTCGAGGTGGGCGATCCAGTCGCTCTCGTACTCCCAGAACGGATCGGGGAGCGCTCCGGCGAGCTCGGCGGCCGGGACCGATGCGGCCCCCGAGGCCGTCGCGATGACCGCGCTGTCGATCTGCAGGCGGAGCATCGAGTGCCCGTGGCCGATGTCGAGGAGCCCGTCGTCGGGGTGCTCGGCGGCGATCTCCACCGCGAGGTCGCGTTCCAGGTTCGACGGGACCGCGTGCAGGTGACCGTTCAGCCAGACAAGCGACCGCACACGTTCGCGGAGATCGATGGGAGCGCAGTCGGTGACCTCCACCATCGCGGCGAGCCCGTCGGGGCAGTCGCGGGCGAGGAGCATCGCCTCGCCGTCCGTCGGGACGAGCACGAAGGCCTGTGACTCGAACAGGTGGATCACGTTGACGGGCGCCGTCTCGGCACCCTCGACGGCCAGGGTCGCCCCGGTCACGCGCCGGCATGCGGTCTGGATCAGTTCGGCATCCGACGGATGGTCGGTGACTGCGTGGGTCATGCGCTCCCTCGCTCTCGATCAATGAAGGTAACCCTAACCTAAGAGATCGGGGCGCTGCTCGTCAACGTTTCGTTCTGGCCGGTCCGAAGAAGAACCGGACAGAGCGCCCCCTCGACTACGATCTTGTCGTGTCAGTGTTCGCATATTTCGGGCCATCGGGGACCTTCACCGAGATCGCCCTCGACAAAGTGCTCGCCGCGGGCGTGCCGTTGCCGCGAACGACCGGTGACGTGCAGAAGATCGCGGCGAAGAGTCCGGCGTCGACCATCGAGATGGTTCGTGGGGCGGTCGCCGATTACGGATGCGTTCCGATCGAGAGTTCGGTCGAGGGAGCCGTTCCCGCCACCGCGGATGCCCTGGTCCCGCCCGATCCGGGCACCTCGGGCCGCGTGCAGGTGTTCGCCGAGGTGGTCCTCGACGTCGCGTTCACCATCGCCGCTCGCACGCCGATCCCCGCCACCGAGGTGCGCAGTCTCGCCGCCTACCCGGTAGCCGCTGCGCAGGTGCGTGAATCGGTCGAGAAGCTCTATCCGAACGCCCAATTCGTGACGGCGTTATCGAACGCGGCGGCCGCCGCCGACGTCGCGGCGCAACGAGCCGATGCCGCGGTGACGACCTCGCTGGCCGCCGGGCTGTCGGGGCTGGTGACCCTTGCCGACGGGGTGGCCGACGCCGACGACGCCTACACCCGATTCCTCCTGATCGGGCGTCCGGCGCCGCCGCCGCCCGCGACCGGCGCCGACCGCACGTCGGTGATCCTCGACCTGCCGAACGTGCCGGGCAGCCTGATGTCTGCGATGAACGAATTCGCTTCGCGGGGAATCGATCTGACCCGAATCGAGTCCCGTCCGCGGCGGGATGTCCCGGGGTCCTACCGGTTCTATCTCGATGCCGTCGGCCATCTAGACGACGACGCGGTCGGCGAGGCGCTGCGCGCCCTGTACAGACGGTGTGAGCGGGTGGTCTACCTGGGCTCGTGGCCGGTCGATCGCGGAACAGGGGCTCCGCCGCCGGATCCGTCCGACAGCGCGGCCTGGTTCGCCGCCCTGCGGCGCGGGGAGGTCCGGTAGTGACGCGGCTGCACCTGGTCCGGCACGGCGAGACGACCTCGAACGTGATGCGGCGGCTCGACACCGCGCTGCCCGGCGCCGGCCTCACGGATTTCGGCGGTCGCCAGGGCGTGCGGTTCGCGCTCGAGCACACGCCCGGCGATCGGGTGGTCCTGGTCAGTTCGGTGGCGCGGCGTGCCCAGCAGACCGCGGAGTTGATCGGATCGGTGTGGGGAACCGCCCCCGACGTCGCCGACGGCATCCACGAGGTCCAGGTGGGCGAGCTCGAGGACCGCTCCGACGACGACGCCCACGGCGTGTTCAAGGACATCGTGGAACGTTGGCACCAGGGCGACATCGAGGCGCGGCTCCCGGGTGGTGAATCACTCGCGATGGTCTACGAACGCTATCTGCCGGTGATCGACGATCTCACCAGCCGGCACCTGGTCGGACCCGATCAGCGCGATGTCTATGTGGTCAGTCATGGCGCTGCGATCCGGCTGATCGCGGCACGGCTCGCCGGTGTCGACCCGACGTTCGCCGCGAGTACGCATCTACAGAACACCGGCAGCATCGAACTCGAGTACGTCGACGGATTGTGGCGGCTGCATCGTTGGGGCGCGGTCACCGGTCCGTTCGGTCCGACAGTCGACGAACCCCTCGTGACCGATCCGATGGGCTGATCGCTCAGCCGGAACTCTCAGCCCCAGCCGTTGGCGTGCAGCCAGGCGTCGTCGATGCCGAAATGGTGGGCGATCTCGTGGATCACGGTCACGGCGACCTCCCGGACCACCTCGTCCCGGTCGCGGCAGATCGCGAGGATCGGTTCGCGGTAGATGGTGATGGTGTCCGGCAGGTAGCCGCCGTATTCGTGGTCTCGCATGGTGAGCGCGACGCCGTGATAGAGGCCGAGGATGGTCGGCTCCTCGGTGTTGTGTGCCTCGACGAGGATCACCACATTCGACATGTTGTCGGTCAGCTCCGACGGGATGGTGTCGAGAGCGTCGGACACCAGCCCGTCGAACTCGTCGTCGGACATCCGGATCGGCATCAGGTCACCCGGCCGGGGCCGGCGTCTCGATCGGATTGGGCTCCACGCCGGGCGGCAGCGGAACCGGTGTCGGCAACGCCCGGCCAGGGGGAGCCGCCGGCGGCGGGACGGGCAGTTTGCCGTTGATGAGCAGGGTGGATCGGGCATCGCCGACCAACGTGGCGAACCCGCCGCCGTCGGGAAGGCCCAGGTAGCAGACGACCGTTCGGCTGCCGGCGAGCCAACTCGGCTCCGACAGCACCGACCACTGCACGTTCAGGGTGGTCGCATCCAGCTTGTTCTTGCCGCCGAGGAATCTGTTCGCCTGGACCGGGCAGATGGACTGCAGGTAGTCGTTCTGCTGTTGGGCGGCGGGCCACGGTTTGCCCGAGAGCCGATCCCCGAACCGCGGCGCGAGGGAGACCGTGCCAGTCGTCTGGAACGCGTGTGCCTCGGTGCAGTTGACCGTGGTCCCGGTCGGCTTCCTGGTGGCCCGGTCGATCCCGATGCAGGTGCCGGCAGGCCACTGGAAGGACTGATCCTGGTCGGCGACCCGGCCGACGAACTGTTCCGGTGCACCGTCCTTGCCGGTCTGCTGGACCCCGCAGCGCAGTTCGCGGGCGCCCTTGTCCCACTGCACCTGCGACGGGTACATCATGCCGACCGAGAACCGTCCCTGCGGATCGAGCCGTCCGTCCAGGTACTGGTCGACGATCACCGGGCACTGCTCGTCGCGGATCGCGGCGAATCGTTCGGTACCCGGCCACACGGCGGATTCGCCGAACTCGGAGCCGGGCAGCACCGCGGTGTCCAGCGGTCCGGCGACCTCGAACCGGTGTTTCTGATCGCAGCCGACCTTGCTCGGGTTGCCGGGGTCACCGGCGGGCCAATCGAGGCAGTCCCCGGTCACCGACTTCGTGAAGGCGTTCTGGGCGATCCGTTCGTTCTCGCCGATGTCGGTCCCGCCAACGCTGCCGCTGTCATTGAAGACCCCCATCGCGAGCGCGATCCCGCCGGCCACGATCGCGCCGATCACCACCGCCGACAACACCACGCGCGTGGGGTGGGCCAGCATGGTGGTGAGCCACCCGCTCGGTTTCGTCGCTTCGTCCTGGTCGGCGTCGGCACCGGTCGAGCGGCCCTCACCTGGGGAAGGGTCGACGACTTCCACACGATCGGTGTCGTCGTCGCCGGGTAGGCGCACCCAGTCGTCGGCGTCGTCGGGGGTGGGGTCGTCGTCGTTCATCGGGATCCATCATGCCTGTTGTCGGGAGGGCGTAGTACCCCCGCCGTTCCGCTGCCGAGCGGCGACGATCGCCTGGTGCCGGAATTGCGCCACTAGACTCGCGCCCGTGACCCCCGACAACCCCGACCACCCGAACGAGACCGGCGCCGAGGTCCCCGACGACGTCGCCGAACTGGCCGGTCGACTCTTCGACATGGCCCGGGCAGGCGATGCCGAGACATTGCGGGCCTACCTGGAGGCCGGTGTGCCCGCCGATCTGCGGAACCAGGCGGGGGATTCGTTGCTGATGCTCGCCGCCTACCACGGCTCGGGGCCCGCGGTGACCGCATTGCTCGACCACGGCGCGGACGCGGACGTCGCCAACGACAAGGGACAGACGCCGCTGGCCGGTGCGGTGTTCAAGGGCCACGACGATGTGGTGGAGCTTCTGGTCCGGGCCGGTGCCGACCCGCATGCGGGAACGCCGTCGGCGCACGACGCCGCCCAGATGTTCGGCCGCACCGACTACCTCCGATACTGGGAGCGCCCGGTCGAGTAACCGCCGGTCGAGTAGCCGCGAGCCCAACCGCCGGTCGAGTAGCCGCGAGCTTGCGAGTGGCGTATCGAGACGCGTATCGAGATCCCCACCCCTCAGCCCGCCCGGTTCAGCACCCGCAGAACCAGTTGTGCGACACCCGATTTGCCGAGTTCCGTCGGATGGTACGGCGCGGGCGGCTCGAAACCCGACAGCCACGGTTGCGACGAGCACGCCGTGTGCGCGGCACCGGTCTTCGACGCGGTCACCAGCGCGGCCCCGGAGATGCGGGCGGCGCGCGCGGTCGCGGCGACCAGGCCGTCGTGGACGCGGACGGTCTCGGCGGCCTCGTCGGCGGTCAACGGAATCCGACTGCACTGCGGTGCATGCGGATCGATCAGAGGCGGATAGTCGACGATCACCACCTTGGCATGCGGTGCGTGGGACCGTACCTGCGAGACGATCTCGACGATCGCGTGCTCGACCGCCGTGTAGGCGTCGGCAGATGGCTCCGGCCGGACCCGTGCGCCGGCGCGGCAACCGCTGATCACGCTGTCGCGCGCCAGATTGGCGACCGTGTTCGCGCAGCCCTGGGCGGCGACGCGACTGATGTAGCTCAGGTCGTTCCCGCCGATGGTGACGGTGACCAGATCGGTGTCCGGGGTGACCGCGGTGATCTGCGGGACGTCGGCGTACGGCGACTGCGGGGTACGGAGAATGTTCGCCGTGGTCGCCCCGGAACAGGTGACATCGGTGAGCGACAGGCCGCGGGCGGCGGCCACCTGATGCGGGTAATTGTCCGCGGTCCGCAGGCACCGTCGGTCCACCAGCCGGGTGGCGCCCGGACCGGCCGCGTACGAACTCCCCAATGCCACATACCTCACCGCGGGACGCCCGGCAGACGCCGGGCGCTCGGCGCGCGCCGCAGATGCCTCCACGTCGGGACTGCTCAGCTCGACGACCGCCATACCCGCGGCGACGATCGCGACGGTCACCAGAGAAGCCGCGACGGTCGCGGCGCGCGTGACGAACGCACGGGTCACGTGCATGAGGGGAGTCCTTTCCGGACCGGGCAGAACCGGAGGAGCGCCGGGCGAGTGCGGGGCGCGAGGTGTCGTGATGAGGATCGGTGGGCGGTGCGACTCCGTTACGGGCGCAACCACACCTCAAGTAGGGTTTCATACGTGATCGACCTCAAGATTCTTCGTGAGAACCCCGACCTCGTGCGAGCCTCGCAGCGGACGAGGGGCGAGGATCCCGGCCTGGTCGACGCCCTGCTCGACGCCGACACCACGCGACGGTCGGCCATCGTCGAGGCCGACACGCTGCGGTCCGAGCAGAAGGCGCTCGGCAAGCAGGTCGGCAAGGCTCAAGGTGACGAGAAGGCCGCGCTGCTGGCCAAGGGCAAGGACCTCGCCGAGCAGGTGAAGGCTGCGGTCGGCCGCCAGCATGCGGCCGACGAGGCGGCGACGGCCGCGCACCGTGCGATCTCCAACCTCGTCGAGGACGGCGCGCCTGCCGGTGGCGAGGACGACTACGTGGTGCTCGAGCACGTCGGTGAACCGCGCACGATCGACGACCCGAAGGACCACCTGGAGCTCGGGGAGTCGCTGGGGCTCATCGACATGGAGCGCGGGGCCAAGGTGTCCGGCTCACGCTTCTACTTCCTGACCGGTCAGGGCGCCCTGCTCCAGCTCGGACTGCTGAACATGGCCGCGCAGAAGGCGGTGGCGAACGGCTTCACCCTGATGATCCCGCCGGTGCTGGTGCGGCCGGAGATCATGGGCGGCACCGGTTTTCTCGGCGCCCACGCCGACGAGGTCTATCACCTCGCGGACGACGACCTCTATCTGGTCGGGACGTCGGAGGTGCCGATGGCCGGCTACCACTCGGACGAGATCATCGATCTGGCCAACGGGCCGAAACGCTATGCGGGCTGGTCGAGTTGTTTCCGTCGGGAGGCCGGCAGCTACGGCAAGGACACCCGAGGCATCATCCGGGTCCATCAGTTCGACAAGGTCGAGGGCTTCATCTACTGCAGGCCCGAGGACGCCGCGGCCGAGCATCAGAAGCTGCTCGGCTGGGAGCGGGACATGCTCGCCGCCATCGACGTGCCGTACCGGGTGATCGACGTCGCCGGTGGAGATCTCGGCTCGTCGGCCGCCCGCAAGTACGACTGCGAGGCATGGGTGCCGACGCAGAACACCTATCGCGAGCTGACCTCGACGTCGAACTGCACGACCTTCCAGGCGCGGCGACTGTCCATTCGCTACCGCGACGAGAACGGCAAACCGCAGATCGCGGCGACGCTGAACGGCACCCTCGCGACCACCCGCTGGATCGTCGCGATCCTGGAGAATCACCAGCAGCCCGACGGCTCGGTGAAGCTCCCGCCGGAGCTCGCACGGTTCGTGGGCACCGACGTGCTCGAGCCCAAATGATCCGGCACACGCCAATAGCCACCCTCGGATGACCACGGGCATCGTCATCGCGGTGATCGGCTCCTTCGCGTTCGCCGCGGCAGCAGTGTTGCAGGCGCTGGGGGCAGATCAGGTCGCGCAGCGTGCGGCGATCCGGGAAGAACGCCGGAAATCGTCGAAATCCCATCCGTCGCTTCGGTCAACCGTCGCGACGATGCTCACGGTGCCGTTCCTGATCGGGTTCGTCTTCGACATCGTCGGGTTCATCTCCACCATCCTGTCGGCCCGGCTGATCCCGTTGTTCCTGTCGCAGACCATCATCTCGGCGCGACTCGTGGCGACCGCGTTGCTGGCGATGGTCGTCCTGCACGTGTCGCTGACCATGCGGGACTGGCTCGCCGGAACGGTGGTGATCGCGTCACTCGTGCTGCTCGCGGTGTCGGCCGGTCGAGAGGGGGTCGACGACGCCCGCTGGATGCACTGGGCGGTCCTGGTGGCCGGCCCGATCTTGTTCGGACTCGGCATCGTCGTCATGCGCGTGATGCACAAACACATCGCCGCCGCCACCGGACTGATCGCCGGTGCGGTCTTCGGCGTCATGGCAGTGGCATCACGCATCCTCGACGGCCTCGACCCCTTCCATCCCGGCACCCTGTTCACCGACCCGGCGCTCTACGGGTTGCTGTTCAGCGGGATCTGCGGCTTCTACCTGTTCACCGTCGCGTTGCAGACGGGTTCGGTCAACGGTGCGGCCGCCGCCCTGGTGGTGGGCCAGACGGTACTTCCCGGCCTGGTCGGCATCCTGCTGCTGGGCGATGTGACGCGCGCGGGCTGGGGTCCGGTCGCGATCGTCGCCTTCGCCGCCGCGGTCGGGGGTGGGGTCGTTCTCGCCTCTTCGGGGGCGGTCACGGCGGTCGAATCCGCCGACGTCACGAACATGCCCCGGGGCTACGGCCGTACCCAGCGTGAGGTCGATCGGCAGCGGTGACCCCGGTGGCAGCGCGTCGAGTCCGACGTCGCACGTGCCGGAACGGGACATACTGATCCGATGATCATCGGCATCGTCGCCGCCGTCGTCGCCGCGCTCGGCTACGGAACCGCATCCGTCCTGCAGGCCCGGGGCGCCCAGAGCGTGGCGGACCCGACAGTGGACACGGACGAATCCGGACAGTCCCACGCTCCCAGCCTGCGGTCGACGGTGACCGCGATGCTCACGGTCTCGTTCTTGGCCGGTCTGGTCTTCGACGGCATCGGATTCGTCGGCAATCTCGTCGCGGCGCGAGAGATCCCGTTGTTCCTCGCGCAGACGATCGTCAGCGCGAACCTCGTCGTGACGGCGATCCTGGCGACCGTGATCCTTCATGTCCGCCTACGCACCCGCGACCAGGTCGCCATCGCGGTCGTGATCGTCGCGCTGGTCGTGCTCGCGCTGGCCTCCGCAGACGAGGGTCACGGCCACGACGGGGCGTGGCTGCACTGGACGGTGCTGATCCTCGGGATCGTGCTCATCGTCGGCGGCCAGGCGATCGTCGGGGTGATGGGAGCCCGCATCGCGGTGGTCGCCGGGCTGCTCGGCGGTGTCGTCTTCGGGCTGATGGCTGTCGCCGTCCGCATAGTGCACGGGATCGATCCGTTCTCCGTCGGCGACCTGCTCACCGATCCGGCCGCGTACGCGATCGTCCTGTGCGGTGTGGGCGGGTTCTACCTGTTCACCGTGGCGTTGCAGACCGGTTCGGTCAACGGTGCCGCCGCGGCACTCGTGGTCGGGGAGACGGTGGTGCCGGGTGCGGTGGGCATCGCGTTGCTCGGCGACACCACGCGGGCCGGGTGGGGGCCGGTGGCCGCCATCGCATTCGTCGCCGCGGTCGCGGGTGCGGTCACCGTGGCGTCGTCGCCTGCGGTTCCGCAGGGATGAGAGAAGGAAGATGTGACAAGTCCGCCACCGGAGCGGCGCCGAAGTGATCTCCGAGCACCGCTCCGGTGACCCCCAGACCGACATGACCTCCCGCGATCAGACGGGACGGCACGCCGTGGTCACCAGCGAAGCCGGCAATGTGAGAACACCGGGTTCCACATTGCGCAGAAGGTAGCACGGCAGGTCAACGTGGGCAATTGCTGCGTCAGAGGTCTTTCGGCGTGGACCGGCCCGCGGCAAACGACAGGATGATGCCGACGAGCATCTCCACCACGGTGTCCCGGTCGGGCCGATGTTCGCTGCTCGCCCAGAGATGCCCGGCCTCGGTCAGTGCGCCGATGAACGCGGCGGCCTCGTAGGTGAACCCGAACTCCGACTCCGACAATCCGGTGAACTCGGCGGCCGCCGCAGAGAAGAACTCGGTCCACTGTCCCCGGGCCTGCACGCGGTGACCCTCGACCCGACTGCTCACGCCGCCGACCTCGACGAACGCGATCCGCATGCGACGTGGATCCGTCGCGACCGAGTCGAAGAACGCCCCCACGGCCGCGCGGGTCCGGTCCTCGATCCCGGCATCCACCTCGTCGATCTCGGCGAACGCCTCCAGGACGGCGGTGCGCGCCTCGCCGTGGATCATGTCGTAGGCCGCGATCAGCAGGTCTTCACGGGTGTCGAACAGTTCGTAGAACTGCCTGCGGGACAACTTGGCGGCGGCGCAGATGGCGGACACGGTACCGCGGTCGTAGCCGCTGGTACCAAAGACGTCGAGCGCAGCGGACATGAACCTGTCCCGGCGTTCGGACTGCCGTTCCTCTACTGTGCGGCCGCGGTAAGAGCGTTGTGCCACTGGGTTTCCCGGATTCTGCCGTCTCGGCTCGCGAGGCTCAGCCGTCGAGCCGTTGGGCGCGCAACTCGTGCCCCTTGGATGTGAGGCACCGGCCGCTCGGCAGGTCCCACTGCCAACCGTGCAGATTGCACGTCAGCTTCTCGCCCTCGATCACGCCGAACTTGGAGAGGTCGGCCTTCAGGTGCGGGCAGCGGCGCTGTAGTTCCCAGCCGTCCTTGGTGATCGACGCCGAATCGTCGTGTGCCTCGGCAAACCAGCCGTCCGCGTAGGCAATCCGCTCGTCGCTGAGGCACTTGAAGAATGTGTAGAGGTACTCGTTGTACCCGCCGATCCGCCACGTGGTGAATCGTGTGGAGAGGAAGATCGTGTTGACCCAGTCGGGTTCGTCGTCGCGGAGCACGGTCCGAACCAGCTCCGGTGCGATCCGAAAACCGTAGCGGTACTTTCCTTCTCCCTCTTTCGGCTCACGGACGATGCGGTTCGGGAAGTCGAGGACCACGGTCTGGTCGTCCATCACCAGGCCGACCGGATAGCCGATGCCGTCGCAGATGAGATCGGACTGCGCCATGATCGGCTCGAAGAGTTCCCGCAGTGCGGGCAGCAGCGGCTCGCCGTCGTCGACGGCCCAGGTGGCCTTGTCGGCGGCGATGACCGGCGCGAACTTCTCCTTCATCCGCTCGAGGTACGCCCGCTTGTTCTCACCGAACACCTCATTCGGCGCATAGGGATGCGAGACCTCGTTCAGCGCCGGGCCGGTGAACTCGGCGACCGACCCGGACACCATCATCAGGCCGCGGTGGCGTTCGCCGTCGTCGGTGCCGTGAATCCGCATCTGTTCCAGGAAGGTCTCCTGGTCCGGGAAGATCGATGTCTCGTCCGCACCGTCGACGCCGGAGCCGAAGTCGTTCAGACCGAACAGATCGTCGTCGAGGAACATCGGTGGCCCGGCCGACGGGACCACCCAGCTCGCCCCGACCTGTTCGATGTAGGACCGCGCCCGGTCCATGCCGCGCTGTCGCTTCTGCGCCGCGAAGTTGGCCTTCGATTTGCGCGGGATGTCGTAGACCATCGGGTACCAGATCGCGCCCGAGTACTGCAGGAGATGGACGTCGACGTGGCCGAACGCCTCGTCGATCACATCGAGGTCGATCGGGCGTGCGTCGTTCATGTTGAAGCAGGTGGTCTCACCGTCGGAGACGATCAGCCCGCTGTCGCCGATCGGGCCGTCGGCGGGTGCTCGCAGTGCGATGATCATCACATCCAGCGAACCCTTGTCGTTGGTGACCGTCGTCTTCACGGAGTCCTCGGTCTCCACGAAGGTATGGAAGCCGAGCTCCTCGAGCTCGCGGCGCAGATCGGGCACCGGATAGTCGGGCAGCAGGACGGTGGCGTCCTTGTTCACGTTCTCGCGGAGATTGCGCTCGTCGAAATGGTCGCGGTGCAGGTGTGAGACGTAGAGATAGTCGCAGTCGCCCAGCGACTTCCAATCCAGTTCGGAGTTGTCCGGGAACGGCACCCACGACGCGAAATACGCAGGGTTGACCCACGGATCGCACAGGATGGAACCGGCGCTGGTCCGGATGTGGAAACCGGCATGTCCGATGCTGGTGATCTGCAACTTCTCGCCTCCTGAGCACTCGGACCGAGCGGGGATGGTCCGAGAACAAATCGGCCTTCAGGGTAGCCCCTCGACGATGACCTAAGCTCGACGCATGGAACCCGTCTACGACGCTGTGATCACGACCGCACGACTGTTGTGGCTGGCCGAGGGGCTGAAGTTCACGGTGTCCGGCGTCGAGAACGTGCCGAAGGACGGACCGGGTGTGGTGGCGATCAACCACACCGGCTACATGGACTTCACCTACGCGGGAATCCCGGCATTCCTGCAGCATCGCCGGAAGGTCCGTTTCATGGCGAAGAAAGAGGTCTTCGACAACAAGATCTCCGGACCGATCATGCGTGCACTCAAGCACATCCCGGTCGACCGCGGGAGCGGCGCGCAGAGCTACCGGGACGCGGTGGACTATCTGAAGCGCGGTGAACTCGTCGGGGTGTACCCGGAGGCGACCATCAGCCGCAGTTTCGAGCTGAAGGAGTTCAAGTCCGGAGCGGCCCGCATGGCCCTCGAGGCCGATGCCCCCATCATTCCGACGGTCATCTGGGGAGCGCAGCGGGTGTGGACGAAGGGGCATCCGAAGAACCTTGGCCGCAGCGGCGCCAAGATCATGATCGGCGTGGCCGAACCCGTCGAACCGGTGGGCAGCGCCGAGGAGATCACCGCCCGCCTCCACAAGGTGATGGGCGAGAAGCTGCTCGAACTGCAGGATGCCTATGGCGAACATCCCCAGGGCGAGTACTGGGTGCCCGCGCGGCTTGGTGGCTCGGCCCCGACGCTCGAGGAGGCCAACCGGATGGACGCCGAGGAGCAGGCGGCGAAGGCCGCCAAGCGGGCGCAACGGGACGCACCGGACGCGGAATCCTGATCATTCGCGCCAGATAGGCTTGCCGTCATGGAACCGGTCTACCGGACGCTCGAGATCATCGCGCACGGCCTGGTCCGGGCGCAGGGGCTCGACCTGCGATTCTCGGGGCTCGAGAACATCCCGAGGGCCGGGGGTGCGGTGCTGACCGTCAACCACACCGCCTACACCGACTTCCTGCCCGCCGCCCTGGGGATGTACCGGGCGGGCCGCCGCACCAGATACATGATCAAGTCCGAGGTGATGGACATCGCGATCATGCGATTTCTGGTGAACCACACGAAAACGGTTCCGGTGGACCGCTCGGTGGGTGCGGAGGCATACCGGGCGGCGGTGTCGCGGCTGCGGGAGGGCGAGATCGTCGCCGTGTACCCCGAGGCGACCATCAGCCGCAGCTTCGAGCTGAAGGAGTTCAAGACCGGCGCCGTTCGGATGGCCGTCGAGGCGCAGGTCCCCATCGTGCCGTCGATCGTGTGGGGCGCACATCGGCAGTGGACGAAGACGAAGACCGGTTCCCGAGAGATGGGCCGCAGTCATCTCCCGGTGTCGGTGCGGTACGGCGAGCCGCTGACGGTCCGGCCCGATGAAGGCCCGGAAGAGGCGACCGCGCGGCTCAAGGAGACGATGACCACCCTCCTGCACGAGGTGCAGGACGCGTACGGACCGCACCCGGCGGACGCCTTCTGGGTGCCGTCGAGACTGGGCGGTTCCGCGCCGACGCCTGAGGAGGCGCATGTGATCGAAGATGCCGAGGCCGCCGCGAAGGCGGCCGCGCGAGCAGAGAAAGCGCGTGGTGGGCAGTGACCCGAGATGATCTGGTTTCCAAGGGATTCGGTCCGCCCACACTGATCGCGACCGACGTCGACGGTACGTTGATCGACGACCGCAACCGCGTGTCCGACCGGACCATCGAGGTTGTGGGCCGTGCGGTCGACGCCGGGGTCGAGTTCGTGCTGGCCACCGGCCGGCCACCCCGCTGGATCGCCGAGATCACCGACCAGTTCGAGGGAACCGCTGCGCAGGTCCGCTACGCGGTGTGTGCGAACGGTGCCATCCTCTACGACGTCGCGCACGATCGGGTGATCTCCGCGGCGACACTGGATTCCGACACGTTGGAGAAACTGGTCGAGCGCGCCTATCGGCAGATCCCGGGCTGCGGCATCGCGGCCGAGCGCGCCGGTCGGTCGGCTCACGACGCCGCGACGCTTCCGTTCGTCGCGACCTCCGGGTACCGGCACGCGTGGCTCAACCCGGACCACATCGAGGTCGGGGACGACGAGGTGTACGCCGAACCGGCAGTGAAACTCCTTGTCCGGCAACCAGACATGCGCAGCGACGAGATGGCGGCCCGTCTGCGTGACGCGATCGGCGGTCTCGCCCAGATCACGTTCTCCACCGACAACGGGCTGATCGAGTTGTCCATGCCCGACACCCACAAGGCCGCGGGGCTCCGGGATCTCGTCGGCCTCGCCGGCCTGCGCGACACCTCGACCATCGCGTTCGGGGACATGCCCAACGATGTCGAGATGCTCAGCTGGGCCCATCACGGTGTCGCGATGTCGCATGGGCACCCGGCGGCGCTCGCGGCCGCCGACGAGGTCGCCATGACCAACAACGACGACGGCGTCGCCCGAATCCTCGAGCGCTGGTTCGCCTAACCCACCCCAACAACCCCCCTCCGCAGCCGCGACGGTTTCCGTCATCCGCGACGCCCAAATGGGGGCGCGGCTGCCAAGAACCGTCGCGGCTGCGGAGGGGGGTTGGGGGTGGGGACTAACCGGCCATGGATCGGATGGCGGTCAGTGCGCCATAGCCCAGTTCGCCTGGGCAACTGGTGTTGTTGTAGTCCCGGTGCCCGCTGATCGCCGGCAGGCTGGTGACCGCTCCGGCGGGGAACTTGCTGTCGGTGAACGGTTCCGCGGTGAGCTGGGAGCTGCCCAGGCCGTTCACGCCTGCCTTGCCGAGCCGCCAGCGGAGGAACCGCGCGACCGACGAGATCATCGCGGGGGTGGGTGCGACCTGGTCGAGGTTGCCGATCATCGAGACGCCGACCGTCGCCTTGTTGAAGCCGCCGGTGTGGGTGCCCTCGACGTTGCGGTCGAGCCCGCCGAACGCTCCTTCGAAGATCTGTCCGTACTTGTCGACGAGCACGTTGTAGCCGATGTCGCACCAGTTGAGAGTGCGTGCGTGATAGGCATAGATACCGCGCACGATCTCCGCGGACTGCTCGGGCGTGTAGTCGTTGCTGCCCGCGGTGTGGTGCACGATGGCCGCTCGCGCCGCGGGTGAATAGGCCGGCTGCGAACACCGGATCGACTCGTCGGCCCCCCATTGCGCGCGGGCGACCACCGACGGACCGCCGAGCAGCGGGGTCAACAGCGAGGAGCCCAGCGACAGCAGGCTCTCCGGGCTGATCAGCGTCGCCGTCATGGCCGACATCGCGGTGGTCAGCAGCTTCTCGACCACGGCACTCGCGGTGCCGATGCCCCACTCGACGAGTCCACCGCCGGGCGCCTGGGCCGCGGGGATGGCGAGCCCGTCGTCGGTCACGGCCACCTGGACCTCGCGGGCGTCGCCCACCCACACGGGCTCGGTACCGGTCGGGTTCTCGGGAGACGGCGCGCCCGCGGTCTCGACCGGTTCGAGCTTCGTCCAGTCTCCCCAGTCACCGTCGGAGTGCTTGGCGCGCAACAGTATCGACGCATCGACAGCGCGATCCCAGGTGAGCGCGACCATCTTCAGGGGTTTGTCCCCGACGATGTGTTTGACGGCCGCGCCGACCGGTCGATCGTCGGTGGCCGGCATCGGGAGTGCCGGATCGGGCGCAGGAAGTCGGATTCCGGCTGCGGCGAGCCCCGATTCCGCGATGTCGAGAACCGCCGACGGTACGTCGGCCAGGCCGAGCTCGTCGATGCTCGTCGTCGGGATGTCGCGGTGGCGGTCGGTCGGGCGCGGGTCCGACCCGGCGATGACGACGGCGAACGGACTCGCGACGATTGCCGCGGCCACGGAGGCGAGCACGATCGAGGGTCTGGGGCGGGATCTGCTGAGACGTGGGCGGCGCATGGTTCGCCATCGTGTCGGCGGGCGGGTGCACCGTCCACGCCGCGCGCCGAGTCTGTGAAACTCGTGATGCGGTTGTTATCTCCTGGGGTTGATGATTCGTCGGATAGTTCACTAGGGTCACAACAGTCACACCAGTAACACGCACTCCATACACGTACGAAGCAGTCCAAGCCGCACGGAAGGTCTTCGGAAGACGTTGGTCAGAGCACGCCCTCGGCACGCCCGAACCCGATCGCTGTCCTTTGCTGCGATCGGGCTGGCGCCTGTGTTGATCGCCGGGGGCCTGATGGTGGTCAACGAGGCGAAGAGGTCGTCGGACGACATCGCGCTCACGGCCGGATCGCAGATCACCCTCATCGGGCACGGTCTCGGGCACGGACGCGGGATGGGACAGTGGGGTGCGTTCGGCTACGCCCGCAAAGGCTGGTCGGCACAACAGATTTTGCGCCACTATTACGGCGGCACCACCGCGGGGAAGGTGGACAGGCCCGAGATCTCGGTCATCCTGACCGGCAAGAACTCGGTGAATGTGCACGCGGACGCCGGTATGCGAGTCGGTGGCCAAATGGTGGCTCCCGGGCAGGCGGTCAGCTTGTCCGGGAACACCGCCACCATCACCACCGGCTGTGGTGGTGGACCGGTACGGACGGTGACCGCGCCGTCCGTGGAGCCGATCAACATGGGGCCGAGCCGACCGGGCAACGAATTCCTCAAGATGTGCGGATCGAACCAGGCCTATCGCGGTGCGCTCGGCTTCGACGGCGGCCGGGTCGTGAACCGCCTCCACATCGACGACTATGTCAAAGGCGTGATCCCCAAGGAGAGTTCGCCGGGATGGGCCGACGCCGGAGGTGCCGAGGCGCTCAAGGCGCAGGCCGTCGCCGCGCGCACCTATGCCCTGGCGGCCATCGCCGGGGGCAAGAAGATCGACGACACCCAGAACTCCCAGGTCTACGGCGCCGTAGCGAGCGAGGACCCGCGCACCAACCGCGCCGCCGACGCGACCGCCGGACAGATCCTGCGCCAGGGCGGACAACCGGCCTTCACCGAATTCTCCTCGTCCACCGGCGGGTACACGGCTGGTGGCCGATTCCCTGCGGTGCGTGACGACGGCGATTCGGCGTCGCCGAACCGGAACTGGACGGCGACGGTGAACGCAGGCAGTGTCGGCGCCGCGTTCGGCGTGGGTGCACTGCGAAGCCTCGATGTCGTCGAGGCGAACGGGCTCGGGCCGGAGAACGGTCGCGCGGTCAAGGTCCGTGCGGTCGGCTCGTCGGGTACCCGAGAGGTTTCGGGCGAAGAAGCGCGCACCATGCTCAAACTCAAGTCATCCTGGTTCGCGGTGCAGGGGCAGGTGGCCAAACCGAAGATCGTCAAACCCCCGACCGGCCCCGACGGTCCGGGCGGCGGTTCGCTCGACCTCGGCAGCCTCAGCTCGCTACCCGACAAGCTGATTCCGGGTTCGTCCCAGCTGCTCTCCATCGGCACCTCTGCGCTGAACGGCAAGTTCGACGACCTCGGCGGCGTCACCGGCCCGCTCGGCCAGGCGATCGGCGTACCGAACCTGACCCCCGACGGCGCAGGCGTCATCCAGCTCTTCCAGCGAGGGCTGATGTTGTTCAGCGAGCAGACGGGTGCGCACGCACTGATCGGCAAGGGACTCGCGGACTATCTGGTCCGCGGCGGTCAACCGGTGGTGGGATTCCCGCGTTCTGACGTCCTGCGCTGATCCGTGGCCCGACCGACTACTCGGGCCCCGACTCGACGATCCGGGTGGCCACCTCGACGAGTTTGATGTTGCCGTCCTGCGACAGGCGCGACAACAGACGGAAGGCCTCGTCGGCGTCGATCCGGTAGCGCTCCATGATCATCCCCTTGGCCTGGCCGATGATGTCGCGCGAGCTGAGCGCCGCCCGCAGTTGCTCCTTCTCTCGGACCGCGGAGAATGCGGTGGCACAGTGCGCGGCGAACAGTTCGCCGACCGAGACGGATTCCGGGCCAAAGGCATGGGTCGCGGTGCTGATCAGATTGAGCGCGCCGAAGTCGCGGCCGTCGATGTAGAGGCAGAGGCAGACCATCGATCCGATACCGAGTTCGGACGCGGCGGGGGCGAATCGCGGCCACCGCTGCTCGCGACTCATGTCGTCGATGATGATCGTGACGTCGTCGACCGCGGACCGCACGCACGGCCCTTCGTTGAGTTCACGCTGCACGGCGTCGGACTTGCCTGCGAGATCACCGACGATCACGGGTGTCTCGATCTGCCCCTTGGTCACCATGGTGACGCTGGCGTACTCGGCGCCGGGGACCGACCCGACCGCCGTCTTCGAGATTCCCCGCAGCACCGATTCGGTGTCGGTGCTCTCCATCCGTAGTTCCCGGACGATCTCGGCCATCCGGACGGTCTTTTCGGAATTCATGCCGCTCCTCGGCGCCATTCCCGGCCAGGCCGGGTACTGAAACGGACTCGATCAGCCTACGAGGTCCTCGCGTTCGGCGATCGACCGTCTCGGCTCTCGTCCGAACAGATCAAGTCGAAGATCTGTGTCGCGGTAGCCCGCGGAATGGACGAGATCCGAGGCGAGCAGACGATCGTGGACATCGTCCCCGGACTGCGGGTACTCGGAAACTGTGTGACGCCAGTGTACGGCGACGACCTCGCCATCCGGCGAGAGCGAACGGGGCAGCCCCCGGATGAGGTCGTCGAGCTGAGTCGGCGTGAGGTAGTAGAGGATCTCGCTGAGCACGATCAGGTCGAATTCGCCGTCGGGCCAGTCGACGATGAAGTTGCCCGTCACGACCTCCACGTGGCCGGTGTGCCGGGCCAGGCGTTGCCTCGCGAGTTCGGTCGCCCGGGGGCTGAGATCCATGCACACGAGGTGGTCGGCGCGGAGGGCGAGTTCGGCACTGAGCACCCCGATGGAGCAGCCCGGTTCGAAGGCTCGGCGGTACCGTTCCGACGACAGCGACGCGAGGGTTAGCGCGTACTTGCGGCGTTCGTACCAGCGCTCGCTGAAGCCCCACGGATCGTTGGCGGCGGCGTACATGTCGTGGAAGTAGTTGTCGGACAGCGGCTGTGAAGCCGGTGATGGTGTCAATGGGGCTGGCTGGCCGGTCATACGATCACGAACTCCCATGGTCGGGTGAGGTGCGCCAGGACATGCGGCGGCAGGATGGCGGCATCGGCCGGGTCGGGTGACAGCGGGTTGATCTGGGTGTCGAAGGAGCGGATGGCGGCATGCTTCACGGCGAGCACCTCCGGGTCGAGGCGCTGGACTCGCACGCGGTCCCACGGCACCGACGAGTCACCGGGCGCCGCCCAGTGCCACATCCAGATCGGATACATCCACAGCGGCAGACGTCGACGCCGGGCGACCTCGATCGCGCAGCGGCCGACCGCATCGTGATCGGGATGTCCGTCCCTCGACCACACCGACAGCAGGCCGGTCGCGACGTCGGGCCCGTCGTCGAGGACGGCGTCCACGATGCCTGCCATCGTGTGCGCCTGTTCGGTGAGCCCGCCGTCGCGCAATCCGAACCAGCGCGGTGTGGCCAGGCCCAGCAGTGCGGTCGCGGTCTCCAGCTCGACGTGGCGGCGGGTCGCCAGCTGTTCGGGGGTGAGGGTCCGCGAGCCCGGGTGTGAGCCGCTGCCGTCGGACATGCAGACGACCACCACCTCGATCCCCGCGACCGCGGCGGACGCCATGATCCCGCCCGCTCCGAGCACCTCGTCGTCGGGATGAGCGCCCAGCACCACCAGGCGCTCGACGTCGAGCTCCAGGGGCGGCCACGGCGCGCGTTCCTGCAGCCAGCGCTGCCACTGCTCCTCCGGCGTGCCGTCGGTGCACACCGGCCTCACCGACAGGCCCTCGGCCGCGCCCGGTGCGGGTCCCGCCGAGTTCATCGCAGGATCTCTGTCGGGATCGGGCGAGGGACGACCGTCGAGGTCCCGTCGCTGTTCCCGGGCACCGTCGACGACGGTGGCTGCTCGTCCGAGTCGTGCCGCTCGACCGCGAGCCTGCCCAGCTCCACGAGATCTCGATCGGCATGCGACTGGCGGATGTAGACGGCGAGGTCCGCGACGGCACGCGAGTGTTCGCGGTCGTGGACGAGGGGCCCGGGGCCGAGCGCGCGATTGACCCGGTCGATGACGGCGGTGGCGATCTGTTCCACGCCCCATCGCACCTGGTGGGCGGTCAGGCGCGCGGCCACCGCATCCTTGGGCGCGGCATCGACGGTCGTCGCCGCCTGCTCGAGCATCGACCGGCCGCCGGCCAGCATCGCGTCGACCGCGCCGAGGTGCATCAGGGTGAGGTCGTCGGCGTGGTGTGCACCGTCGCGCCGTCCCGCCCGCTGATAGAGAACCCCGGCGACCTTGCGGGCCCCACCGAGCCAACACGCCGCGACACCGATGCCGCCGTGCCAGAAGCCCGGACGGCTCAGATACTGACCGGGCTCGCCGATCGGGCGCGCGACCGCCCGGTCGAAGCGGGCGGTACCGGTCTCGGTGGCCCGCATCCCGGCGGCGGCCCAGCCCCCGCGCTCGGCGCGCACGGCCGGCTGCCGCAGGTCGATCGCGAACAGCCGACGATCCGATCCGTGGTCTGCCGTCACGAGGGCGTGCGTACAGGCCGCGACGCCCGAACACCACGGCTTCGCGCCGGACAGCAACCACTGCCCTGAGCAGTACTCGGCGCTGACCCGCGGTTCGGGCGGTTCGGCCGCCCACACGCCCCACATCTCGTCGGGTCCGACACGTTCACCGACGATCTCCGCGAGGATCGCGTCGGCATCGAGGTGGGCTTCCACGAGTCGTCCCACCGAGATGTCGCGATGACAGAATTCGGCAAGCGTGCGCAACCGAACCGCGGTCTCGCCACGGCCCGGTAACGGGACATCCAGCGCGCCCTCGGTGACGATGCGGTAGGCGAGTGCGGGAGCGTCGACGATCACGGTGACACCTTTCTCTCGGGTGGGTCCTGGCGGCCCAGGGTCTCGAGTCGATTCAGGTAAGCGGCGAATCCGGCGTCGGTGCGGCCGACGGCCCTGGTGGATGTGGTCACCGGCGACCGCCCGCTCCGGTCGATGCGTGCACCCGCGGCGCGCAGACGCCGGACGAGATCGACGTCCTCGTCGCCGGTGCGTGCGGCGAAGCCACCGACCCTCCGGTACCAGTCCGCGCGGACACCGAGGTTGGCGCCGTGGACGTGGAAGTGCCCGTCGCCGGGCAGGTAGCGGTCGCCGAAGATGAGCGCGGTGTGCGGTGACCAGCTGTCCCAGTTCTTCGGGCTGATCGTCCCGACGAAGGCATCGGCCCCGCGACCGGCGACGTCGAGGTGGGTCGCGAGCCAGTCGGGTGGCACCTCGGAATCGGCGTCGGTGGTGGCGAACCAGGTCCGGTGGGCGTGCGGGACGTCCAGGTAGGGCGCGAACCCGCTCCGGCGCGCCGCCCCGACCGACCGAGCCGTGCCGATGACGGTCGTCACATGCTCGGGGATCAGCCCGGCGGATCCGTCGGTACACGCGTCGAGCACGACGACGAGCTCGACCGGGACAGCGACCCGGCTCGTGGCGTCGTCGAGGGCGGCGATGCAAGCCGGCAGCAATCGCTCCTCGTTGTGCGCGGGGACCACCACCACGACGCGGTCGGGCGCAGGTCGACCGGGAGAGGAAACGGGAAGAACGACCACGAGCAGCCCCTGAACTCAACGCTGGATGTCCAGGCCCGATGGCTGCAGGCCGAATGGGTCGAGAATACTCGTGTTCGGCTGCTTCGTCACGGCCGGTCACGCCGCGACCGGCCGGTCGGGACGTGTGCACGGCGATTACTCAGGAAGGGTCCGTTACCCTGAACTCCCGTGGCAAGCAATAGTCAGGGCACCGACGCCGGCAGCGGAACCGAAGCCCCCTTCGATCTGATCATCGTCGGATCCGGCTTCTACGGCCTCACCATCGCCGAGCGGGCGGCGACCCAGCTCGACAAGCGGGTCCTGGTCCTCGACCGGCGTCATCACATCGGCGGCAACGCCTACTCCGAGCCCGAGCCCAGCACGGGGATAGAGGTGCACAAATACGGTGCGCACCTGTTCCACACCTCCAACAAACGGGTGTGGGATTACGTGAACCAGTTCACCGACTTCACCGGCTATCAGCACCGGGTGTTCGCGATGCACAAGGGCCAGGCCTATCAGTTCCCGCTCGGACTCGGCCTGGTGAGCCAATTCTTCGGTCGCTACTTCAGCCCTGACGAGGCTCGTGCGCTCATCGCCGAGCAGGCCGCCGAGTTCGACGCCAAGGAAGCGGCGAACTTCGAGGAGAAGGCCATCAGCCTCATCGGGCGCCCGCTCTACGAGGCGTTCATCAAGCACTACACCGCCAAGCAGTGGGAGACCGACCCGGTCAACCTGCCCGCCGCCAACATCACCCGGCTGCCGGTGCGCTACACCTTCGACAACCGGTACTTCAACGATGCCTACGAGGGCCTGCCGGTCGACGGGTACACCGCATGGCTGGAGAAGATGGCCGCCGACGACCGCATCGAGGTCCGGCTCAACACCGACTGGTTCGACGTACGCGACGAGCTGCGTGCCGCCAGTCCAGACGCCCCGGTCGTCTACACCGGACCGCTGGACCGCTACTTCGACTATTCGGCGGGCCGACTGGGCTGGCGCACACTGGATTTCGAGACCGAGGTGCTGCCGACCGGCGATTTCCAGGGCACCCCGGTGATGAACTACAACGACGCCGATGTGGCGTACACGCGGATTCACGAATTCCGTCACTTCCACCCGGAGCGGGACACCTATCCCGACGACAAGACCGTGATCATGCGCGAATACGGCCGGTTCGCGAAGGACGACGACGAGCCGTACTACCCGATCAACACCCCGGACGACCGCGCCATGGTGGCGCGGTACCGGGATCTCGCCAAGTCCGAGACCGCCACGCACAAGGTGCTTTTCGGCGGCCGGCTGGGCACCTACCAATACCTGGACATGCACATGGCGATCGCGAGCGCGCTCACCATGTTCGACAACACGCTCGCTCCGCACCTCGCCGAGGGTGCACCGCTTGGCGACGCCGCCGGGAGCGACGCGAGCGGGCCGAATCAGAAGGTGGTGGAGTAGATGACCGTGACCCCGGTGGATCAGACCGACATCCCGGAAGCCGGCGCCGCGCCGTCGAAGGCGAAAGCGCTTCTGCAGCGGGTCATCTTCCCGCGGCCCGGTGAGCCGATCGACGTGCGATCGCTGTATCTGGTCGAGTCGGAGGACAATTCACGGCGCGCCCACGCCCCGAGCCGGACGTCGGTGCTCGTGGGGGCCGAGTCCGAGGTGAGCTTCGAGACCTACTTCAATGCCTTCGCCGCGTCGTACTGGCGGCGTTGGAGCATCCTGGAATCGGTCGTACTGCGTGTCGAGGTGATCGGCACCTGTCGAGTCGACCTGTACCGCTCCAAGATCGACGGTTCCCGGATCGGCATCGGCGGCGACCTCGTCGCCACCGACGAGACCGGGCGCGGCGTCGCGGAGTTCGAACTCGACCTCGGTCCGTTCGAGGACGGCGGCTGGATCTGGTTCGACATCACCAGCGACACCGACACCGAGATCGTGGCGGCGGGCTGGTACGCGCCGATCGACAGTCCCGCCGGGCCGGACACCCGTCGCGTCACCGTCGGCATCCCCACCTTCAACCGGCCGACCGATGCGGTGAATGCCTTGGCGGCCTTGACGTCCGACCCACTCGTGGACGAGGTCATCGACGCCGTACTGATGCCCGATCAGGGCACCCGCAAGGTGATCGACGAGCCGGGCTACAGCGAGGCGGCCGGAGCGCTCGGCGACCGGCTGCACATCTTCGAACAGCCCAACCTCGGCGGGTCGGGCGGCTACGCGCGGATCATGTACGAGGCGTTGCGGCTCACCGACTCTCCCTACATCCTCTACATGGACGACGACATCATGATCGAGCCCGACTCGATCCTGCGGGCGCTGGCGATGTCCCGATTCGCCAAGACCCCGATGCTCGTCGGCGGGCAGATGTTGAATTTGCAGGATCGCAGCCATCTGCACTGCATGGGTGAGGTGATCAACCGGCACAACTTCATGTGGACCGCCGCGCCGTTCGTCTCCTATGATCACAACTTCGCGAAACATCCACTGCGCGACCGGGAGAACTCCAAGAACCTCCATCGGCGGATCGACGTCGACGGAAACGGCTGGTGGATGTGCATGATCCCGCGCGAGTGCGCGGAGTCCATCGGACTGCCCATGCCGCTGTTCATCAAATGGGACGACTGGGAGTTCGCGCTCCGCGCGGCGCGGGCCGGCTATCCCACGGCGACTGTTCCGGGTATCGCGATCTGGCACATGGCCTGGAGCGACAAGGACGACGCCATCGACTGGCAGGCCTATTTCCACCTGCGCAATCGCCTGGTGGTCGCGTCGCTGATCCAGGACGGTCCGATCGACGGAATCCTGAAGTCGATGGTCAAGGCGACGTCGAAACACCTTTTGTGCCTGGAGTATTCGACAGTCGCGATCCAGAACGAGGCGATCCGCGACTTCCTCGCCGGACCCGAGCACATCCGGGATCTGCTGCCGACTGCGCTGCCGAAGATCGCCGCGATGCGCAAGCAGTATCCCGACGCCGTGGTGTTGCCGTCCGCGACCGAACTCCCGCGGACCAGCGGCGAGGCGACCCACCTCGGCACCCGGGTGCCGGTGGGCAAGGTCGCCAAGATCAAGTCTCTTGCGGCGGCGGTGATCAACAACGCGCGTCCGGCCGACCCCCGTCATCACGAGGTGCCGCAGGCGAACTATCCGCCGATCGAGGCGCGCTGGTTCAGCCTCGGCCGCGTGGACGGCGTGACCGTCACCACCGCCGACGGACGCGGCGTGGTCTATCGGCAGCGCGACCGTGACAAGATGATCGCGCTGGCCAAGGAATCGGCCGCACTGGTGCGGGAACTGCGCGAACGGTTCCCGCAGATGCGCGAGACCTACCGCGCCAAGCATCAAGAACTGACGAGTCAGGAGAGTTGGGCGCGTGTCTTCGGAATCGACTGATTCACACCGCGCGGGGGTGGACGGCTTCGGCGGGCCGACCAGTGGCGAGGCCGGGCTCCTGGTCGGACTGCAGACCGCGATCGCCGATCGGCCCGGTGTGGTTCCGGCGGCACGGGGTCTCTCGCATTTCGGCGAGCATTCTCTCGGCTGGCTGGCCGTGGCCGGCTCTGGCGCCGCATTGGCGCACCGTCGCGGCGACACCGACGCGCGGCGCCGGTGGATCGAGGCCGGGGTGGGAGCCTTCGGTGCCCACGCCGCATCGGTCGTGATCAAACGGGTGATCCGGCGTCCCCGGCCTTCCCATCCCGACATCCGCATCGGGGTCTCGACGCCCAGCAAGTTGAGCTTCCCGTCGTCGCACGCCACGTCGACGACGGCCGCGGCGATCCTCATCGGTCGCGCCGCGGGTCTGCCCCCAGCGGCGCTGCCGGCCGCGTTGGTGCCCCCGATGCTGCTGTCGCGGCTGGTCCTGGGTGTGCACTACCCCACCGATGTGCTCGCCGGAGCGGCGATCGGAGCCGCGAGCGCGGCTGCCGTGATGGCGGGTGACAGACTGTTCGCGACATCCAGGAACGAGATGAGCCCGAGGACATGAGCGAAGAGCCGATCGAGCACGAACCGGTGCTGGGACCCCCGAAGAATCTGGCGACCGGTCTGATCAAGGCCGTTCGGCCGCGACAGTGGGTCAAGAACGTCCTCGTTCTCGCGGCGCCACTGGCCGCGGGGAGCGTGGGCGACGGCAATGTACTCGGCCCGGTGGCGATCGCGTTCGTCGCGTTCTGCCTCGCCGCCTCGTGCATCTATCTGGTCAACGACGCCAAGGATGTCGAATCCGACCGGAACCATCCGACGAAGCGCTTCCGCCCGATCGCCGCGGGTGTGGTGCCCGTGCCGCTCGCCTACGGCTTGGCGGCAGTGTTGTTCGTCGCATCGCTCGGCATCGCCTTCATCGCCAACTGGCAGACCGCACTGGTGATCGCGATCTACCTGGCCATCCAGTTCGGTTACTGCTTCGGGTGGAAGAACCAGCCCGTCATCGACATCTGCATCGTGTCGTCGGGATTCCTGCTGCGTGCGATCGCCGGTGGCGTCGCTGCCGAGATCGCCCTCTCGCAGTGGTTCCTGCTCGTCATGGCGTTCGGCTCGCTGTTCATGGCCGCGGGCAAGCGGTATGCGGAGCTCCAGCTCGCCGAACGCACCGGCGCCAAGATCCGTAAGGCACTGCAGTACTACACGACGACCTATCTGCGGTTCGTGTGGACGGTGGCCGCCACCGCAGTCGTCGTGTTCTACGGACTCTGGGCCTTCGACAAGAACTCCGGGCACGACACCAACGTCGCCTACGCCATCTCGATGGTCCCGTTCACCATCGCCATCCTGCGCTACGCCGTGGACATCGACGGTGGCCAGGCGGGTGAACCGGAGGAGATCGCGCTCGGGGACCGCGTCCTGCAGTTGCTGGCCGTCGCCTGGTTAGTATGCGTGGGTGTCGCGGTCTATGCAGTCTCCTGAGCACTCGTCCTCCGCCCAGGGTCCCACCACCGACGTCGATCCCGACGAGTCCGACACCGAGAAGTTCGAGGCCGCGCCGCGCGAAACCGCCGACGGCAACGGCAATCCCGTCGAGAGCAACCAGGATCCGGCCGACGGAACCGTGACGACCCGCACCGGCGTGCGCGGCTGGGGCCCGCGGCAATGGGTTCCGACCATCAGCTTCGTCATCGGGGCCGTCACCACGGCCACGTTCTTCGCGATCGGTGCGTGGCAGCGACGCTGGATCGCCGACGACGGGCTCATCGTCCTGCGGACGCTCCGCAACCTGTTCGCCGGCAACGGCCCGGTGTTCAACGCCGGCGAGCGCGTGGAGGCCAACACCTCGACCGCGTGGACCTACCTCTTGTGGTTCTGGGCCTGGGTCACCGACGGTCAACTCGAGTACGTCGCCCTCTGGGTGGCGCTCGTGCTGTCCGTCGCGGCGATCCCGATCGCCATGTACGGGACCGCGCGACTGTTCGGGACCCGCCTCGGCGGGCTCGGCGGCGACGGGTGGACCCTCCTGTTGCCGTTGGGTGCGATCGTCTACATCGCGCTGCCGCCTGCGCGTGACTTCGCCACCAGCGGGCTGGAGAACGGACTCTGCATCTTCTGGGTGGCGGTGTTGTGGTGTCAGCTGGTCGCGTGGAGTCGACGTCGCGGCAGTGGCGTCTCCTGGCCCGGCCGAGCGGCCACGATCACGTTGGCGTTCACCGCCGGACTCGCGCCGCTGATCCGCCCCGAGCTGACCGTGGTCGGCGGTCTGGCGTTGCTGCTCGTACTGCTGGCGCCGTCGTCGTGGAAGATGCGGATCGCCATGGTGGTCGCCGCGGCCGTCCTGCCCGTGGGCTATCAGATCTTCCGGATGGGCTACTACGCGCTGCTCGTACCGAATCCGGCCGTGGCCAAGGACGCCAGCGGGTCCAAGTGGCATCAGGGGTTCATCTACGTGGGCAACCTGTTCGGTCCCTATGTGCTGGTGCTGCCGGTCGTGCTGGCGGTCGTCGCCGGAATCCTGATCGTCGTCGGGAACCGCATGCGGGTCACCGACGACGGCGTATCGGACGATGACGACGATGCCCCGGCCCCCGCCACCGGTCCGCGGGCGCGGCTGGCGCGGTGGTCGGCCTCTCTGCAGAGCCCGACCGCAGTGGTCGTGATGATCCTGGTCGCCGGCCTCATCAGCGGCGTCTACTGGATTCGGCAGGGCGGCGACTTCATGCACGGGCGCGTCCTGCTCGTACCGCTCTTCACCCTGATGTTGCCGCTGATGGTGATTCCGGTCACCATTCCGGGCCACGTCCGCGCAGCCTTCCGTCGCACCCCCGCGACCGCCGATCGCGCGCGGCGCACGCGGGTCCAGCTCGTCGGCTCCCTCGTCATGGCGGCCATCTGGGTCACCACGCTGGTCTGGGCCATCGACAGCCACGAGAACGTCCTGCCCAATGCCGGTATCGACATCGGTCGTAGCGGGATCGTCGACGAGCGTCGCTTCTACACGACCAACATGGGCAACCAGAATCCGGTCACCGCGGAGGACTACCTCGACTACCCGCGTATGCGCGCGATGGTCGAGTGGATCGACAAGTACCGCAGTCAGGGTGGGGTCATCCTGCCGTCGTTCAACTACGACGAGTGGTACATCGCCAAGCTGCCCGGCGACATCTCGCCGGAGAAGCGAAAGCTGTCGGTCTACTTCCTCAATTTGGGCATGACGAGCATGAATGCCCCGCTCGACGTTCGTGTCATCGATCAGATGGGCCTGGCGTACCCGCTCGCGGCCCATACCGAACGCCTCGAGGACGGCCGGATCGGGCACGACAAGGTGCTGCCGTCGGAATGGGTGGTCGCCGAGGCGCACGCCTTCCCCCGTAAGCCGGTGCTGCCCGGCTATCTCGACGAGGACGTCGTCCGGCAGGCCGAGGTCGCACTGACCTGTCCGGAGACCAAGGACCGATTCGAGTCGTATGAGGGTCCGTGGACCTTCGCACGGTTCAAGAGCAACCTCAAAGAGTCGTTCAAGTTCACCGACTACCGGATCGAGCGGGACCCCGAGTACGAGATCGCGCGGTGTGGTTTGGAGATGCCTCCGCGCATCCATCCGCGCTGATGATCTCGTCGTTCCTGGTCGTCGGATCGGCAACGGATCGGCAACAGTTCGGTTTGCCGTTCAATATCTCGAATCGGTAACGTTCGGCGGGATCTGGTCGATAGACCAGCGTGACCAGGACACCCGTGCGCTGACCCGCCACCGAGGGGTCTCCCTGGCTCTTGTGACTGCTGTCACAGGGTTTGTCAGGGTAGGGGGTTTGCAATAGGCTCCCACAACGGTGCTGATCGGCCCGATATAGGCCGATGGTCGAGTCGTTCACGACTCGATCGAGCACCGGTTCGGGGAGGGCCAGCGGCCGGGTGTCGTAGAAGATGCCGGTCGGGCCGGGGACAGAAGGTCCCCGACCTGACAGGTGACAGAGGGAGAAAACAGTCGATGCGCGAAGGTGCTGCCAAGCCGCGAACGACCGGCCGGACGAGTAGTCGTTTCGTCGCCGTGTTCGTCGCGATGGCGACAGTGATCGGACTCGCCGGAGTAATCGGGGGAGCGGGCCAGGCGAACGCCCGAATCGGTGGGACATCGGTCGGACAAGAGCAGTTCTTCGTGAACGGCTGCGGCATGCCGAACGTGAAGGTTCGTGCCTGGAAGCGTCCGGGCAACTACAAGACCGTCGTCCTGCTCGACGGCATGCGTGCCCAGTACGACTACAGCGGCTGGGAGATCAACAGCAACGTCCAGGAGATGGTGCGCTCCGGCGTCAACGTCGTGGAGCCGATCGGCGGCCCGGCGAGCTTCTACTCGGACTGGGATGCGCCCAGCAACTTCAACGGCCAGAAGTACACGTACAAGTGGAACTGCGTCATCACCAACAGCTTGGTCCGCGCCCTCGACGCGCGCGGCTACCGCGTCGGTGCCGGCCGCAAGTACGCCATCGCCGGACTGTCGATGGGCGGTAACGCGGCCCTCGTGATCGGTGCGCAGAACCGCCGCAACTTCGACCGCGCGGCATCGCTGTCGGGCTACAACTTCCTGAACGCGCCGGGCATGCGCAGCGCACTGCGCATCGCGATGCTGGACGTGGACCCGAAGCCGTGGAACATCGACAGCATGTGGGGCCCGCCGTGGAGCCCGCGCTGGTTCGACAACGACCCGTTCATGAACATCAACCGTATGCACGGCATGAAGATCTTCGTCGGCTCCGGCAACGGCCTGTTCGGTCAGTACAACGCCCTGCCGAACGTCTTCGACGACCTGTTCAAGGGCTCGACTCTCGAGGTCCTGGCGTTCACGCAGGCCAAGGCCTTCGAGGCGGCCGCAGCCCTGCAGGGTGTGCCCGTGATGACCTACGACGCCAACGGCACCCACGCATGGGGCTACTGGCAGGACATGTTGTGGAACGCCAAGAACCGGGGCTTCTTCCGCTGATCGCGGACGGCGGGGTGACCCGGCGAACAACATAAGTCACAGAAATCCCACGCGTAACAGCGTGGCGCACGCAAAACAGAACGCCCTACGTGTAAGAAACACGTAGGGCGTTCTGTTGTCTGTGAGGTTGATGTGACTTCTGGGGAGAAAGTTACCGACTCACCAGGGCGGACGCCGTGATGCTCAGGTGCGCGAAGGAGTTCGAGGGTGAAACGGCGAGTGGTTCGGCGTCACGAGACGCAGCAGGAACGGGGGCGGAACATGGTGATCGCCCGGTGGACGGCGGCCGGCGCGGCGAGTGCCGTCGCGGTGGTGCTCGTCGTCGCGGCCGTGGTGGCCCCGGCGAGCGCTGAGCCCGCCGCGCCACCGGCTCCCGCGGCTCCCGCCGCCCCGGCGGCCCCGGCTCAGCCTCGCGAGGCCGCTCCGCGGTCGCCCGCACCGCAGGCACCGGCACCGCAGTCGCCTGCTCCGCAGGCGACCCCGGCCGCGCCCGCCCCGATGGCTGCTCAGCCCGTCGGCGAGGTCAAGGTCACCAAGACCTACTGGTACTCGGATCGCCGTGTCGCCCTGTGGGTGCATTCGCCGGCGATGAACAACGACATCCAGGTGCAGATCCTGCTGGCCCGCGACTGGTGGGCCAAGCCCAAGCAGAGCTTCCCGCAACTGGTGACCCTCGACGGTCTGCGTGCCCAGGAGGACCAGAGCGGCTGGATCCTCAACACCGACATCGAGGACTTCTACCGCGACAAGAACGTCAACGTGGTGCTCCCGATCGGCGGCGAGTCCAGCTTCTACACCGACTGGAAGGACGGCGACAAGGGCAAGCTCTATCGCTGGGAGACGTTCCTGCAGAAGGAACTCCCGCCCGTCCTGGAGGGTCAGTGGCGGTCCACCGACGTCCGCGGTATCCAGGGCCTGTCGATGGGCGGTTCGGCGGCGATGATGCTCGCGGCCCGCAACCCCGGCTACTACAAGTACGCGGCGTCGTTCTCCGGCATCCTGCAGATGACCTCGTACGGCATGCCGCAGGCTATCCAGTTCGCCCTGCGCGACGGCGGGGGCTACGACTCGATGAAGATGTTCGGTCCGCCGAGCGATCCGGCGTGGAAGGAACACGATCCCTACCTGCTCGCCGACAAATTGCGCGGGACGAGTCTCTACGTGTCGTCGGGCAACGGTCTGATCGGTCCGCATGACAAGGCCTCCGACATACCGATGCTGGCCACCAACTACTCCGGCGTCGGCCTGGAGGTCCTGAGTCGCGTCACCTCACAGCAGTTCGCCATCAAGCTGAACCAGCTCGGGATCCCCGGGCAGGCCGTGTACCGGCCGTCGGGCACGCACACGTGGCCGTACTGGCAGTTCGAGATGGAACAGTCCTGGCCTCAGGCTGCCGCGGCGCTGGGGCTCGGTGCCGATCGTCCCGCCTGCAAGGTCGGGTTCCGCAAGGTCTACGACGCCAACCGGAAATCGCTGGGTGAATGCCTGACACCGGTGTACTCGGTGCCCGGCGGCAAGGCCCAGGACTTCCGTGGCGGCCGCATCATCACCGGGCCGAAGGGTCCGAAGGTCATCGGTGGCGGCATCGGCGGGGCCTATGTCGGCGCCGGCGGCCCGGGCGGAAGGCTCGGTCTGCCGACCAGTGACGAGCTTCCCACCCGAGACGGCAAGGGCCGGTTCAACACCTTCCAGCACGGCCGGATCGTGTGGACCGCCAAGGATGGGGCCCGGGTCACCAGGTGACGAACCCGGGCTGGGGTCGCAAATCTGAGTGCAGGTGTCGCCCGTGCTGAGACTTCGCTGAGGAATCGGTGTGTTTCCGCAGGTCGGGCGGGTCACTGTGCCGAAGTGCCACCTCTGAGCAGGTAGCCTTGCGGCAGGCCGATCGCCGGATGGCGAGGCGCGGCAACAGGTGAGAGCCAGGGCGGTCGGGGTCGATGGATCACCGTCGGAACCACCGCCCGGGCGCGACGAGGAAGTGACGATGACCAGTAAGTTTCTGCAACTCGCGATGGTCGTGGCCGGTGCCGCGCTGACGCTGGGTTCGGTGTCGGCCTGTTCCGACGACTCGACGGCCACCGCCCCGATCACCAGCAACCCGGTCACCACCACGTCGATGTACTCGACACAGCCGAGTTCGGCAGGCGAGTCCTCCGGCGCTTCCGCGGCCCCGACGTCAGGCTCCGCCACTCAAAACGGCCAGTCGGCCGCTCCGGGCTCGGCGCTGCCGGCCACCGCTCCCGATCCGAGCACCGGCGTGCCGCAGAGCTTCCCCGGCCCGAACGGGCAGCAGGTGGGCGCCAAGGGCCAGGCATATCTCGCGACCCTGAAGACGCAGAAGGTGACGTTCATGGGTGACACCGACAACTCGGTGGCCCTCACGATGGCCGAGTACGTCTGCAACGAGCGGCGCAAGGGCACCGATCCGGTCACGGTCAAGGCCTTTGTGACGGCATCCGTGGGCCCGGGAACCAAGACAGTGGCGGAGGCGAACTCCAAGGCCGACAAGGTGATCAAAGCCGCTGACGAGCACTACTGCTGACGCGTGAGTGCACGTAAGGCCAAGCCGCGCGGAAAGCGCCGGCTGCCGAAATTGCTGTTGTTCCTCGGTCTGCTCGCGATCGTCGCGATCATCCTGATCGTGATCCTGGTGATCACCCTCCTCCAGCCGGGACCCCCGAGACTGCCCACCCCGGGCGGGCCCTCGACGTCGGAGACCACGGAGCGTCCCGACGCCCAGTCGGCCGACTGTCCCGACGTCCTGAGTCTCGTCATCCCGGGTACGTGGGAATCCGCACCCGACGACGACCCGTATCAGCCGACGGCCAATCCGAAGTCCCTGATGCTGCGGGTGTCGGGCGCGTTGGCCGACGAGTTCCCGTCGTCGCGCACGAGCGTCTACACGGTGCCCTACATCGCGCAGTTCCGGAATCCGACGAACCTGACCGACCGCCAGAGCGATTACAACGTCTCACGGACGCAGGGCTACAAGCGGGCTGCGGGCAAGATCATCGAGACCAACAAGAACTGCCCGTTGACGCGTTACGTGATCATGGGCTTCTCGCAGGGAGCCGTGATCGCCGGTGACCTCGCGAGCGCCATCGGCAACGGGCGGGGAGTGCTCCCGGCATCGGATCAGGACCTCGTCCTCGGCGTCGGACTCATCGCCGACGGCCGGCGCGAACCCGGCGAGCAGAACGACATCGCACCTTCGCCGAAGGGCGTGGGAGCCGAGGTCGCACTGTCGGGCATGCGCGGCATCGTGCCGGGGATCACCATGACCGGCGCGCGCAGCGGCGGCTTCGGGGAACTTCAGGACCGCGTCCAATCCATCTGTGCACCAGGTGATCTGATCTGTGATTCGCCGACGGTGACGAATCCGATCGGAGCGGTGAGCCAGCTCGCGGGTGCCATCAACAATCCGGTGCACGCGATGTACGGGACGCCTCGGTATTGGTCACACGACGGTTCGACCGCGACCCAGTGGATGTACGGCTGGGCGAGTGATGTGATCCGCGACGCCCCGCGGCCCGCGCACAACTGAGGCCGTCGCCATCGACTGGGTCGAAGGTCCCAGATGTGGCACACGCCGTAATATGCCGCCGACCTTCACCGATTCGTTTGGTGGTGCCCTCTCGCTCCATTAACGTGTGTTGGCGATCGGGCACCTGCCCCAGACGACCGCGCACACGCGCATGAGGAGATATTTCGAATGAGCGAACCCGGGAACCTGCGAAAGTTCCGGTTCGGCGCCGGCGGCGAAGGCAACAAGGACGAGGGCGGCGCGCGCAAGTTCGTGAAGCTCGCGCAGACGGCCGAAGAATACGGTTACGACACCTTCGCCGTCCCGGACCATCTCGGCAATCAGGTCGGCCCCATCGCGGCACTCGGCGCGCTGACCCAGGCCACCAGCACGATCCGGCTCGGCACGTCCGTGTTGGCCAACGGCTGGCGGCATCCGGCACTCCTGGCCAAGGAGGCCACCACCATCGACGTGCTGTCGAAGGGCCGACTGGAGCTCGGCATCGGTGCCGGGTGGATGAAGGAAGAGTTCGACAAGGCGGGCATCGAGTTCGAGACCCCCGGCGTCCGTATCCGGCGCCTCGACGAGGCGCTGACCATCCTCGACGGCCTCATGCGCGGCGAGACCGTCGACTTCGACGGCGAGTTCTATCAGATCAACGGACTCGAGGGCAGCCCGCGTCCGCGTCAGGGGCCGCGCCCGCCGATCGCCGTCGGCGGCGGTGGGCCGAAGATGCTCGCGCTGGCCGCCAAGCACGCCGACATCATCTCCGTGGCGCCGAGCACCACGCGGGACGGCAAGATGAAGCTCTCGGACATGACGATCGAGAAGACGGCCGAGCGCGTCGACCGGATTCGTGAGACCGCTGGTGACCGGTTCGACGAGATCGAACTGAACTGGACGATCGCCGTCATCGTCATTACCGACGACCGCGAGGCTACGGCGGAGATGGCTCTGAAGGCGCTCGAGCAGGGCTATCCGCCCAACATCGAGCGGGACACCGAGTTCACCGTCGCGGACGTGCTGCATTCGCCGTATCTGGCGATGGGTACCTTCGAGGAGATCGCGGACCAGATCCGGGAGGTCCGGCGGCGGACGTCGATGTCTTACGTCGGGGTCTTCCCCACCCAGATGGATGCGTTCGCGCCGGTGATCCAGCTTCTCAAGGGAGAGTAAGATTGCCGACGGCCTGAACGCATATGACCAGGTGAACAGACATCGGGTGACGGCGAACCGGGGGATTTGCCCGCTTTGCACCGCCACGAAGATCAAGTTGACGATCATGAGCATTTCGAGCAGATAACGAAATTGGACTACCGTGACCGCGGTAGTACACAGGGCGTGGAAGGCGTAGGCCGGACGGCATCGCGGGGAGTGCCGACTGACCAGGGGGTGCTGCCTGCCACGTGGGGGCCACAGGAGTAACGGATGTTGAACACAGAATTCGAGCAGTTCCTCGATGAGAACGGACAACTGCATTTCACCGAGGACGCCACACTCGTCGACTACGTCGAGCGCAATGTGCGCGACAAGGCCGACACCCTTGCCTACCGCTTCATCGACTACAGCCGTGAGCGTGACGGTGAGGCGCAGGATCTGACGTGGGCGCAGTTCGGCAAACGACTGCGCGCGGTGGCGGCACGGCTGCAGCAGGTCACCAAGCCGGGCGATCGGGTCGCGATCCTCGCGCCGCAGTCGCTCGAGTACGTGATCGGCTTCTTCTCCGCGCTCTATGCGAGCAACGTCGCGGTCCCGCTCTTCTCTCCCGACGAGCCCGGGCACACCGACCGCCTGCACGCGGTCCTCGGCGACTGCCGGCCCACCGCGATCCTGACCTCCACGAAATCCGCCGAAGCGGTCCGTGACTTCTTCAAGCCGCTCCCCGCCAAGGAACGCCCGCGTGTCATCGCCGTGGACGCCGTTCCCGATTCGGTCGGGTCGAGCTGGGTGGCCCCGGTCGCGGGCAAGGACCACAACAAGGACACCGTCGCCTACCTGCAGTACACGTCCGGATCCACCCGCGTGCCCGCGGGCGTCGAGATCACGTACCAGGCCGTCGCCGCCAATGTGCTGCAGATCTACGACACGATCGAGATCGACCGCAATGCGCGTGGCGTCACGTGGCTGCCGATGTTCCACGACATGGGCCTGCTCACCGTGATCCTGCCTGCGCTCGGTGGCCGCTACATCACCATCATGAGTCCGCAGGCCTTCGTTCGTCGGCCCGGCCGCTGGATCAAGGAGCTCGCCGCCGCCAGCGACGGCGCGGAGACCTATGCCGCCGCCCCGAACTTCGCCTTCGAGCACGCCGCCGTACGCGGTCTGCCGAAGGAGGGCGAGAGCCTCGATCTGTCCAACGTCATCGGTCTGATCAACGGATCGGAGCCGGTCACGGTCAGCTCGATGAAGAAGTTCAACGACGCCTTCGAGCCGTACGGCCTGCCGAAGACGGCCATCAAGCCGTGCTACGGCATGGCCGAGGCGACACTCTTCGTCTCCGCGACGCAGCGCGAGAACGAGGCCAAGATCATCTACGTCGACCGCGACGAGCTCAACGCGGGCCGTTTCAAGGTCGTCGACCAGCATTCGCCGAACGCCGTCGCGCAGGTCTCCTGTGGCCAGGTGGCGGTCAGCCAGTGGGCGGCGATCGTCGATTCGGACACCGCGACCGAGCAGCAGGACGGCCACGTCGGTGAGATCTGGCTGAGTGGTCTCAACATCGGTGCCGGCTACTGGAACAAGCCGGACGAGACCGAGGAGACCTTCCACAACAAGGTCGCCAATCCGCTCGCCGAGGGCAGCCACACCGAGGGCGCGCCTGCGGACTCGATCTGGATGCGCACCGGCGACTACGGCGTCTGGCTCGACGGCGAGCTGTACATCACCGGCCGCGTCAAGGACCTCGTCATCGTCGACGGACGCAATCACTACCCGCAGGATCTCGAGTACAGCGCGCAGGAGTCGAGTGCGAGCCTGCGCCCCGGTTTCGTCGCGGCGTTCGCCGTGCCGTCGAACCAGCTCCCTCCGGTGGTGTTCGAGCAGTCCACGAGCGGACTGAAGTTCGATGCCGACGACGCGTCGGAGCAGCTCGTGATCGTCGCCGAGCGCGGACCGGGCAAGCGGAACGATCCGCAGGAGGTCGCCGACACCGTCCGGGCCGCCATCGCGTCGCGCCATGGCGTGATGGCCCGCGACATCCTGCTCGTGCCTGCCGGATCGATCCCGCGGACCTCGAGCGGCAAGATCGCCCGTCGCGCCACCCGCGCGGCCTACATCGACGGCAGCCTCCGTGGCGGCTACAAGCAGTCCGCGTTTCCCGACGCCGAGTAGCGACGTCGACGCCCCCGGTACCCGAATCACCCGTGGTCACCTCTGCGGGTGCCCTCGATCAGTAGTCTGGAAATGATGTCTGAACTGAATACCGAAGAGTCCGGCAATCTCGAGCCCGGCGACGATTCGTCGTCGAGCCGCGCTGACGACGCTTCGCACATCGAGGGACACACCGAGGGAACCGCCGGCGAGACCGTCGGCGATCTCACCGTCGCGGAACTGCGCGACTGGCTGCGAGGCTGGGTGTCGGAAGCCACCGGTATCCCGGCAGACCAGATCTCCGACGATCGACCGATGGAGGAGTTCGGACTCTCCTCGCGCGACGCGGTGGCGTTGGCCGCCGACGTCGAGGACAAGACCGGCGTCATCCTCACGGCGACTGCCGCCTACAACCATCCCACCATCGCGATGCTGTCCAAGCGCATCATCGAGGGTGATCCGGACGAGGGCCTCGACGCGGTCTCCGACACGTTCTGGCAGCGCGAGCGCAACGCCGACGACGACATCGCGATCGTCGGACTGTCGACCCGGTTCCCGAAGGCGGGCAGCACTCCGGAGTCGACCTGGGAGGCCCTGATCGAGGGCCGCGACGGCATCTCCGACCTACCAGACGACCGCTGGACCGAGTTCAAGTCGGACGCGCGGATGGCCGAGGTGCTCGACAAGCGGAACCTGCGCGGCGGCTACCTCGACGACGTGAAGGCGTTCGACGCCGACTTCTTCCAGATGAGCCCGCGTGAGGTCGAGATGGTCGACCCGCAGCAGCGTCTGGCGATGGAACTGACGTGGGAGGCGCTCGAACACGCCCACATCCCGCCCAGCGATCTCAAGGGCGGCTCGGTCGGCGTCTTCGTCGGCACGTCCACCAACGACTACCAGCTGATGGCGGCGCTGGGTCTGGGCGAAGGCTCCGACGAGACGGCGGCCTATGCACTGACCGGAACGGCGACGTCGATCATCGCCAACCGCGTCTCCTATTTCTTCGACTTCCACGGTCCCTCCGTGGCCCTCGACACGGCATGCTCGTCGTCGCTGGTGGCCGTGCATCAGGCGGTCCGAAGCCTGCGATCGGGTGAGTCCGAGGTCGCACTGGCCGGCGGCGTCAACATGATCCTGACCCCCGCGGCGACCGTCGGCTTCGACACCATCGGCGCGGTCGCCAAGGACGGCCACATCAAGGCCTTCTCCAGTGACGCCGACGGCATGGTCCGCTCCGAGGGCGGCGGGCTGTTCGTGCTGAAGCGACTGGCCGACGCCCGCCGCGACGGCGACCAGGTCCTCGCGGTGATCGCGGGTTCCGCGGTCAACTCGGACGGCCGCTCCAACGGCATCTTCGCGCCCAACCCCGAGGCGCAGGTGGAAGTCCTGCGCGACGCCTACACCGACGCGGCCATCGATCCGCGCAGCGTCGACTACGTCGAGGCGCACGGCACCGGCACCATCCTGGGTGACCCGATCGAGGCCGATGCGCTCGGTCGCGTGGTCGGCCGGGGTCGTGTGGTCGGGACACCCGCCCTGCTCGGATCCGCGAAGACCAACTTCGGTCACATGGAGTCCGCTGCGGGCGCAGGCGCGCTCGCCAAGGTGGTGCTCTCGATGCAGAACGACAGCATCCCGGCCTCGCTGAACTACGCGGGTCCCAACCCGTACATCCAGTTCGGGTCGAACGGACTGAAGGTCGTCCCCGAGACCACCGAGTGGCCGCGCTACTCAGGGCACGCGATCGCAGGCGTCTCCGGCTTCGGGTTCGGCGGCACCAACGCGCACATCGTGGTCCGCGAGGTGCTCCCGTCGGATCTGGCCGGTGCGGCCGCGACTCCCGCCGAGAGCAACCAGAATCTCGCCGAGAGCAACGTCTTGGTCGCCGAGAGCAGCCTTGATGACGACGACGAGTACCTCACCGAAGCAGAGCGTGCGATTCTCGCCGCGCAGGCCAAGACGGAACGCGAGACCGTCGAGGTCGTCGAGAAGGACCCCGCCGAGGGCTTCGCCCCCTGCGCCGCCGAGGGGTCCGTGGTGCCACTGGTGATCTCGGGATTCCTGCCGTCGCGTCGTCGGAAGTCTGCCCAGGACCTGCTGGAATGGCTGGAATCCGAAGCGGGACAGGCGACATCGCTCGCCGACATCGGCCGTGCCCTGGCGCACCGCAACCACGGACGCTCCCGCGCCGTGGTGATGGCCCGGACCCACGAGGATGCGATCACCGGTGCGCGGGCGATCGCCGAGGGCAAGAACAATCCGCTCGTCTACTCGGCCGATTCTCCTGACGCCGCGTCAGCGGTCTGGCTGCTGTCCGGTTTCGGCTCGCAGCACCGCAAGATGGCCAAGCAGCTCTACACCGAGAATCCGGTGTTCGCGAAGTACGTCGACCGCGTCGACGAGTACGTGCAGAACGAGCTCGGCTACTCGATCGCCGAGGTGTTCCTCGACGACGAGCAGACCTATGGCATCGAGACCAGCCAGGTCGGCATCTACACCATCCAGGTCGCCCTGGCCGATCTGCTCCGCCACCACGGTGCGCAACCCGGGGTCCTGGTACCGCATTCGATGGGCGAGGCGTCGGCGTCGTACATCAGCGGCGGACTCTCGCTGGAAGACGCGACCCGGGTGATCTGCCAGCGTTCGCGTCTGATGGGCGAGGGCGAGTCGATGCTGCAGGGAGACGACATCCGCCTGATGGCCCTCGTCGAGTACAGCGCCGAGGACATCAACGACGTCCTCGTCGACTATCCCGATCTCGAGATCTGCGTCTACGCGGCGCCGACGCACACCGTGATCGGTGGTCCCGAATCCCAGGTGGACGCGATCGTCGCGCGGGCCGAGGCGGAGGGCAAGCTCGGTCGCAAGCTGCAGACCAAGGGCGCCAGCCACACCTCGCAGATGGACCCGCTGCTCGGCGAACTCGCTTACGAGCTCACCGGGATCGAACCGTTGCGGCCAAAGGTCGGCTTCTACAGTTCGGTCGATCGGGAGACGTTCTACCGGCCGGGTCACGACCCGATCCACACGATCGAGTACTTCACCAAGGGCCTGCGCCACAGCGTCTGGTTCAGCCAGGCAATCGCGAAGTCGGTGGAGAACGGCCATCGCACGTTCCTGGAACTCTCGCCGAATCCGGCCGTCCTCATCTCCGTTGCCGCGGTGACCTTCTCGGCCGGTCTGCACGACGCCGAGCTCATCGAGACCTTGCGGCGCAAGGAGGACGAGAGCTTCGGCGTGGTGAACGCGCTGATGAAGCTGTACGTGCACGGACACCCGGTGGACGTCGGCTCGCTGTTCGGCATCGGTGGCTTCGGGGAGATCCCGCGGACCCGCTTCGAGCGCAAGGACTTCTGGCTCAAGGCGCAGCTGTCGTCCGGCGGATCCTCGGGCAAGGTCCCGGGTTCGCACGTCGCACTCCCCGACGGGCGTCACGCCTGGGAGGTGAACGCCTCGGCGGTCACCGATCCGCGTGAACTCGTGCGGGCGGCGGCAGCGCAGGTGTTCGCCGGCGCCACCGTCGGTGCTGCTCTCGGTCACGGCGACATCCCGGCCGTCGGCACGTTGACCACCACACTCAGCCCGCACCCGGGCGGTGCATCGGTCACCGTGCACAGCAAGCAGGACAAGGACTTCCGGATGCTGTTCGAGGCGGTCGTGACCGGGGGCGACATGCCCCCGGCGGACACGCCCGCGCCCGAGCAGACGTCGCCGGCAGCGGTCTTCGCCGACGACAAGGTCGTCGTCGAGGACGAGGTGGTCGACGACATCGGCAACAAGTGGAACCCGGATTCCGATGAGTCCGTGGAGGATCGACTCGCAGTGATCGTCGGGGAGTCCATGGGTTACGACCCGGAGGATCTGCCGCGCGAGATCCCGCTGATCGAGCTCGGGCTGGACTCGCTGATGGCGGTCCGCATCAAGAACCGTGTCGAGTTCGAGTTCGACATCCCGCAGCTGCAGCTCCAGGCGATGCGGCAGGCCAATCTGGCCGACGTGGTCAAGTTCGTCACCTACGCCGTCGAGCACCGCGACGAGGTCGCCCAGCTCGCGGAAGGCTCTGCCGGACAAGGCGATCTCGACACCGCCGCACTCAACGCACTCATCGACGCCGACAGCAACACGAAACCCACCGACAGCAACCCGGCTCCCGCCGACAGCAACACGAATCCCGCCGACAGCAACACGAAACCCGCCGACAGCAACCCGGCTCCCGCCGACAGCACCACCAAACCCGCGACCAACCTGACGGATCAGTCCGCGGTCGCCGACGCAACGGGTTCCGATGTGCCGCCGCGGGATGCGGCCGAGCGCCTGACGTTCGGTGTGTACGCGGTGGTCACCAAGAAGTCGGCCGGTGGCGTCTTCAACAAACTCCCGGTACTCACCGACGACGCGGCCCAGCAGCTCACCGATCGCTTGAACGAGCGGACCGGCGGTGACATCGACGTCGAGGACATCCTCGATTCCGAGACCATCGAGGAGATGTCGAACTACGTTCGCGAGTTCCTCGACGCGAGCGCGCACACCGACGGCTTCATCCGGTACCTGCGTCTGGTTCCGGACGGCAAGAAGTCGTATGACCCGTTGGCCGGTGATCCGGTGCCCGCGTTGCTCTTCCACCCGGCGGGTGGCAACACGTCGGCGTATGAGGCATTGCTCAAGCGACTTCCCGACGATCAGCCGGTGATCGGCTTCGACCGCGTCGAGGGCTCGATCGAGGAGCGTGTGCTGCAGTACCTGCCGCGCCTGCGTGAGATTCAGCCGCACGGGCCGTACGTATTGATCGGGTGGTCGCTCGGTGGTGCGCTGGCCTACGGATGTGCGCAGGTGCTGCGCGACGAGGGTGAGGTCGTCGACTTCGTCGGCCTGATCGACGTGGTGCGTCCGTCGGAACCGGTGGTCGAGACCGCCGACACGAAACGGGCCCGTCTGGAGCGCTGGCGCGACTTCGCGGTCAAGACCTACGACCTCGACGAGGACGTCCCCATCCCGATGGATCGCCTCGTGGAGGCCGACGACGAGGGACAGTTCCAGATCATCATGGAGATGATGTCGATGTCGGGCACCAAGATCCCCGGCGGCATCATCGAGCACCAGCGCACCTCGTTCCTCGACAACCGCGCGCTCACCAACATCGAACCGACGAGCTACGACGGCAAGGTGATCCTCTATCGTGCCGACAAGATGCACGACGGAGCGATCGAACTCGAGCCGCAGTGGGCGAAGATCGACGAGGACGGCCGGTGGGGTGAGGTGGTCGACGATCTGGAGATCATCCACATCGGCGGCGATCACCTCTCCATCGTCGATGAGCCCTACATCGGCAGGATCGGGGCGGACCTCACCGCGCGTCTGAAGAATGTGGGCCGCCGCGGCGACGCCGGCGAGTAAGGAAGAGAGCACCGTGACTGACACCACCGCCGGAAAGCTGGCCGACCTCCGCGAGAAGCTGGAGTCCGCCAAGGAACCCGGAGGCGAGAAGGCGATCGCCAAGCGCCAGGCGAAGGGCATCTGCTCACCACGTGAGCGCTTGACCATGCTGTTCGACCCGGGGACCTTCGTCGAGATCGGTGCGCTGGCAAAGATGCCCGGTGCCGCTCAGAGCGGATACGGCGACGGCGTTGTCACCGGACACGGACTCGTGCACGGCCGTCCGGTTGCGGCATTCTCACACGACCAGACGGTATTCGGTGGCACGGTCGGAGAGATGTTCGGCCGCAAGGTTTCCGCACTGATGGAGTGGGCCGGCAAGATCGGTTGCCCGATGGTCGGAATCAACGACTCGGCGGGCGCCCGCATCCAGGACGCGGTCACGTCACTGGCCTGGTACGCGGAGATGGGCAGGCGGAATCTGCTGCTCTCCGGTCTGGCGCCGCAGATCTCGGTGATCCTCGGCAAGTGCGCGGGTGGTGCGGTGTACACGCCCGCCAACACCGACATCCTGGTCGCGGTCGAGGACAAGAGCTACATGTTCGTCACCGGACCCGATGTGCTGAAACAGGTGAACGGCGAGGACATCTCGGCCGAGGACCTCGGCAGCGCGCACAACCAGGCGCGCTGGGGCAATATCCATCACGTTGCGGTGGACGAGAAGACGGCATTCGAGTGGGTGCGCGAGTACCTGCAGTACATGCCGTCGAGCGCGTACGAGCTGCCGCCGATCATCAATCCCGGTCTGGAGCCGGAGATCACCGAGTCGGATCTGTCGCTCAACGAATTCATGCCGGACAACGACAATGCCGGTTACGACATGCACGACATCGTCATCAAGCTGTTCGACGACGGCGCCTTCCATGAGGTCGGCGAGTTGTTCGCGCCGAATATCCTGACCGGGTACGCCCGGGTCGACGGTCGCGCCGTCGGCGTGGTGGCAAACCAGCCGAACGTGATGTCCGGTGTGCTGGACACTGATTCGTCGGAGAAGGCCACTCGTTTCGTCCGGATCTGCAACGCCTTCCACATCCCGCTCGTCTTCCTGGTGGACACGCCGGGCATTCTCCCCGGGCTTGCCGAGGAGCAGAAGGGCACCATCCGTCGATCCGGAAAGTTCCTGTACGCCTACGTGGAAGCCGACGTCCCGAAGGTGACCGTGGTGTTGCGCAAGGCCTATGGCGGCGCCTACGCGGTGATGGGCTGCAAACAGCTCGGCGCCGACATCAACCTGGCATGGCCGAGCGCCAAGATCGCGGTGATGGGCGCGGAGTCGGCGGCTGCGGTGCTGACCCGTCGTCAGACCGACGGGATGTCGGCGGCCGACGCCGACAAGGTGCGCCGGGACTTCATCGACTTCTACAACACCAACATGGCCACGCCCTACCTGGCAGCCGAGCGTGGCTACATCGACGCTGTCATCGAGCCGGCCGAGACCCGGCTACAGCTGCGAAAGGCTTTGGCGCAGTTGCGCGACAAGACGGAGTACCGCACGCCGCGTAAGCATTATCTGATGCCCATCTGAGTCGTCGGGCGTAGGATCACGGCCCGGCGGCCCGGCGGCCCGGCGTCTCAGTCGAAGCGGAGCAGGATCGAACGCACCGCTTGGGTGACGGTCATCCGGTCGTAGCTCTGCACGAAGTCGAACGTGCGGTCGAGATCATCGTGGCCGCTGTGCTTGTCGCGCGCCGACAACAGTGCGGCGAAGTGCGGGCCGAGAACGGCCACGTTCCACTCGTCGACGAGGTCGTCATCGCGTCGCAACGGTGCCCGGTGGACGTTCCCCTCCCTCAGGTCGGGCAGTCCGACGCCGTATACACCTGCGAGACCGGTCTTCTCGGACATCAGTCGCCATCGTTCCGCGGTTCGTGCGGTGAAATGCTCGGCATGCTGGAAGGTGCCGAGGACGATGGCCGCGCCACCGATGGACGCTTGGTGTTCGAGCGCCTTGCTCATCTCGATGAGCAGGCGTTTGTCGCCGAGGCGCGGTGCGATGGAGGCGGACGCGATGGCGTACGGGGTGGCCTGGTCCGGACCGGGGGTCGACCAGACCGGCATGTCGGGAAGTGGCACGATCGGGACGTTCGACAGTGCTGTGGGACTCTCCACCGACGGGTAGAGTCCGCCGATCCCGAACGAAGCCCCCATCGTCATGGCAGTGATCCGTCGGGCGTCGTCGTCGACACCTTCGGCGATGACGACCGCATGACTTCGCTCGGTGTGTGCGGCCAGGATGTGTGCGAGGCGAGCGGAGTCCTGAGTAGCGTTGTGCTGCAGCAGGTCTGCGCCGGTGATGATGATGTCCGGCTCGATCAGGGAGAGTAGGGTCGCGGCGTCCTCACTGCGATCGATGCCGTCGACGCAGATGATCTTTCCTGCTGCCCGTGCCCGGGCAACTCGAGCGAGCGCGCGCTGGGGACTGCGAGACACCGCGCCCGGCATGACGACCATGATCTGACGTTCGAGGGTGTCGGCGGTGTCGTCCTCGAGCTGGTCGAGGAGCTCGAGATCCGTCGCCACCAGGAGCGGCACGATGGTGGCGACGGACCGAGCGCGGGCAGAGCGCGCGAACTCGTGGCGTCGCCGGTCGATGACGTGATGCTGTTCCATCAATCTCGCGGCGCGACGCAGCGCGTCGGCCGTCCCGAGTCTGGTCCCGGAAGGTCCGCGGAGCTGCAGTTCGAGCGCGGCGACGGCGCCGTCGGTCAATCGGCACACCGGCGCGAACTGCATGTGCAGTTCGAGATCCTCGAACAGGGTGAACCCGCTCTCGGTCACCGGTGTGCGGCGAGGGTCAGGTGTCATCGTGGATCGGTCTTCTGGGACACGGGGCCATTCGGGCCTCCCGTCGGAACGGACGATCGCTCACATCGCGATGAGCGGACGCGAGCTTCTTCACATCCTGGGGCAGGGCAATTGTGTTGCCTGTCGTCAGGATAACACCGGCGTTGTGCCTGACCTGGTGGTGAACGGGAGACGAGACCGGACTGGGGAGCCGCCCTCACGCTGTGGAATTGTCAATGGTCGTGCGCGGTCCCGACGGTGGTCGGGTGCGCGGTGAAGGTGCTTACCTGAAATGTGCTGCGCTGGAGTGCGTATCTGTCCCGGTCGGCTGGTCGAGTGGTCGACGAGCGTAGTGAAGGGGCGTATCGGGACTTCAGGCGGCGATGTTGTCGAGGTGCATGGTGCGTCGGTTATGGGCGGGCAATGGTTTTCGGTGTGGGTCAACGGTGCTCGGTGGGATGAGCCAGGGGTGGCGGTCGATGCCCAGTGCGATGTCCCAGCCATGGGCGTGAACCTGGGCGTGGCAGGACGGGCAGAGCAAGCAGCCGTTGTCGAGGTCGGTGGGGCCGCCGTCCTGCCAATGGACCATGTGGTGCACGTGCGCCCAGGAGGCTGGTGCCCCGCATTTGATGCAGCACCGGTCGCGGGCGATGATCGCTTTGCGTTGGTGGGATGTGAACAGGCGTTGTTCGAAGCCCATGTCCAGGGGTGCGCGGTTGCCGTCGATGATGATCTCGGTGATCCCGGCATCGCAGGCGAGTTGTTTCGCCAGTGCTCGGGAGATCGGACCCAGCCATTGCAGTTGTGCGAGGTCGGGGGTGTCGACGGGGATGGTGACGTTGATGTGGGTTTTCGGGGGTGTGACGACTCGTGGATCGGCGGAAGCGGCGGCGTCGAGGATCTGTTCGAGCGCGTCGGCGCGTTGCTGACCGGGGGTGCGGGCGTCGGGGGATCCATCGGGTTCTGGTCGTGGTTGCGCCAAGGAATCGATGGCTGCGGTCAGCTTTTCGCCGATGACGACGTCGAGGTCACCCTTGAGAGTCACCCGTCCGTCGGAGGTCGGGGTGACGCCGAGTTCGTTGAGCCGTCGGTCCTCGGCGGCCGGTAGGCCACCGGTTTCGTCGGCGACCTGGTTGCCGCGTCCCCGCGCGACCTGTTCGATCGTTGTGGGTGTCGCCCCGGACATGGCCTGGGCGATCAAGGCTCGCTCGTGTTCGAGGCGCTCCTCACCGCAGAGGCCGTCGGCGGCGCGGCGGACGATATGTGCCATGCCATGCACGATCGCATCGATGTGTTCGGCGGAGAACGCGCCGTCACCGGCGTAGCCGGGTAGCCGCTGCAGTGTGGCGAGGGCGGCGCCGATGCGCAGCCAGCGTGTTGCCACGCCGGGTGCGGCACCCATCTCCATCAACAGGATGCGCGTTGTGCCGCCCGACTGTGTGGCGACCCCGAGTCGGTCCAACGCCGCGGCATGGACTGCCAGTCGATGATCGACGATATTGCGCAGTTCCATCAACGCCTTCGTGGCGTCGAACACCTGCCGCCCCGACGCCGCATCGGCGACGGTGACCTCACGCATGACCTGGATGGCCGAGCTGATCTCCCCCATGCAATCCAGTATGACTCGAACATGTGTTCGAGTCAAGGGATTCTTCAGTGCCGCAAAGAAACTCGTTGATTCTGGCCTCACGCAAACTCTTCAGAATACCGCTCGACTCCGACAGTTTCGGCCCATGCGGTACCGGCACGTCCGCCCAAGCGGAGCCGCGATCACGCCACCGTGTGCCCGACCAGCCTGCCGATGGCGAACGTGACGATCATCGCGAGCGCTCCGCCGATCACCACGCGCAACATCGGCCGCCATGGACGGGAGCCGCCGAGAGTTGCGCCGACGGCACCGGTGAGTGCCAGGGCGGCGATGACGGCGATGAACGTCACCGGGATCCGCCATGAGGCCGGCGGCGCGAGGATGGCGATCAGGGGGAGCAGGGCTCCGGCGGTGAACGACACCGCCGACGAGAGGGCGGCCTGCCAGGGGTTGGTCAACTCGTCCGGATCGATGCCGAGTTCCACGTCGGCGTGCGCCTCGAAGGCGTCGTGGTCGCTGAGCTCCCGCGCCACCCGGCACGCGGTCTCGTGCGTGAGTCCCTTTGCCTCGTAGAGGCCCACGAGTTCGTCGAACTCGGCCTGCGGTTGCTCGAGGAGTTCCCGTTCTTCCTTCGCCAGCAGTGTTCGTTCGGTGTCACGTTGGGTGCTGACCGAGACGTACTCGCCCAGCGCCATCGAGACGGCACCCGCGGCCAGTCCGGCGACGCCCGCGGTGAAGATCGGCCCACGGTCGGCAGTGGCTGCCGCCACGCCCACCACGATGCCTGCCGTGGAGACGATCCCGTCATTGGCGCCGAGGACCCCCGCGCGCAGCCAGTTCAGCCGATTCGCCAGGGAACCGGTGTGCGGTTCGCCGCGATGCTGGTGTTCGTGATCGACGGTCATGGGTCAACTCAACTGCCACAGCGACATTCCCGCAAGGTAGGAAACGATTGCCTTAGCGGGCACGACGACTCAGAAAACCCTGATCCCCAACCGACGCCGGAGACGCATGTCGTACAGGTAGGCCTGGAGCAGCCCTCGCGCGACACGTCCGGTGGCCGGCTCGACGAGGCGGGCCACCCGAAGGGTTCGGTCGTAGGCCGCCTCGTCCGCGGGGCTCCATCGCCAGTGCATCATGGTGCGGAACTCGGGCGGCAGGCCGGCTTTGATGAGATAACTCATCGGACGGCCGAGTACCTTGTGTGCCATCGCGCCCGCCGGTCCGATCCGGTCCTCCAGAAACGACAGATCCGAGAGTTGTTGCAGCAATGCACGTACCGGCGGGTCAATGGTCATGTCGTCGAGCTGGGTGCGCCAGTACTCCTGTAGATCGGCGTAACTGCCCGGCCACTGATCCTCGGTCACGTTGAGGGTTGTCCCGAGCCACCGGGAATCGTCGACGACACGGTCCTTCTCGGCCGGACTCAGTGATCCGTACAGGAGCTCGTACTGATCGAGGAAGTATTTCACCAGGCACACCGCCACCCACAGCTGGAGTCGGGAGTCGTTGGCGCTGTAGCGAACGGGGCTCTCGGCGGTCGAGTAGACGAGGTCATGGATACGTTTGAGCTCGCTGCCGACAAATGCCCGGTCCTCGTCGTCGCCCATCAACGCGACCGCCAGGAAGGTCCCGGTGGTCCGACTGCGTTTGATCGGATGCTTCACGGCGCTGCCGGAGTCGACGCGACTCTCCACCACGCCGTGGCCGACCTTCGGATTCGCCAGTTGCATGATCACGTTGGCCCCGGCGATGGTCGGGCCGAGGCCGGTGACCAGATCACCGGTCCGCCGCACACGACGACGCCCCCGCGCGGGCCTGACGTCGGCGACATGCGCGTGCTGGTACGTGCCCTGGCCACGCTCCATCTCGCCAGGTTAACGCGCGAGCCCGTGTGGAGGGTGGAATCGGCGTGGCTGCTCCCCTGCCGATCGAATGGCCGGTGGCCTGGGCCCGCCGATCGAGTAGCCGGTGAGCGGAGCGAGCCGGTGTATCGAGATCCCGGGTGCGGGTGGACGCTCCTATGGTGTGTCAAGCGTGTTGGTGCTCGAGTTGTCGGAAGATTTGTCGGGCTATGAAGCGTTTGAGGCAGCGGCGGATTTCGCGGGGCGTTTTGCCTTCAGTGGTGCGTCGTTCGGTGTAGGTCTTCGTCTGGTCGTCGTAGCGTTGTCGGGTCAATACGACGGTGTGGAGGGCTCGGTTGAGTTGGCGGTCGCCGTAGCGGTTGAGTCGATAGCGGGTGGTGACTTGACCGCTGGTGGCGGGGATTGGGGCCGCGCCGGCGAGCATGGCAAAGGCTGCCTCGGAATGAATGCGTCCGGGATGGGACCAGGCACATAGCACGACTGCGGCGACGATGGGGCCGACGCCGTGGATGTCGAGCACGTCGGGCCGCCAGCTGTTGACGATGGTTTTGATCGCCTTCTCATGCACGGCCGCTTCGGCTTTGAGATCACGGACCCGTCGCGCTAGGGTCTTCAATATTGTTGCGGTTGTGCGTGTTTCAGTGTCCCAGACGGTGTTGATGCGCCAGCCGGCAGCAATCGTGACCATCTGTGCGGTGTTGTGGCCGCGCAGTTTGTCGCGTAGCACCGTGGGTGCAGCGATGATCAGGCCGTGGATTTGGCGTTGGGCGGTGGTGTAGGCGTCGACCGCGGAGCGGCGTGCCGCGAGCAACACCGACAGTGCCTGTCGGTCGCCGTTGCCACGTGGGGTGCCGTTGAGAGTGCGTGACAACGCTTCTCGGCCGGCGCGGACCGCGTCGAGAGGATCGGATTTGGCGCCGTTACGGCGCTTCATTCGGGCGGGTCGGTCCAGCTCGATGACCAGTTCATCATCAAGCAGACGCGTCAGGCCGGCACCGTGGCTGCCGGTGCCCTCGATGGCCCACGCCCGCAAAGCGGGATGGGGCTCAGTGAAATCCAGAAGCTCCTGGTAGCCCTCCTCGGTAGTAGACACGGTGATCTCATCGATCACCGCACCGGTACCTGCGTGGATGATCGCCGCGCTGTGGGTACCAACGTGAGTATCAACACCGATGACAATCTCGACGACATCAGCCAAACTGGTCATGCGTTCTCCCTTGGACAGGACGGACGTGATGTTTCCGGTCCGGGAGGAATCACGGCAGGACTGTGATGAGACACGACGCGTTAGCGGCGTCGGTCAAGCTCCTGATCAGGCCAGTCATATTCCGACCGGGCCGGGATCGCGACAGACCATGCGGACAAGTCCCGTTAAAGGCACTCGGCCAGTCTCGATATGAGTCACGCACGATCTGTCGCTGACGTTCCCCACTGACGTGGAAACCGCCTGGAACCATTCTCACAGTCTCGATACGCGCGCTCGTTCCTCGCGGGCTACTCGACCGGCGGATGAGCCGGCGGCGGACTCCGCCTCAGTACCCGCTCGACCGCATGGGTGCCGGGTTGTAGAGCCCGGAATGCCGCGCGGTCCCCAAATCGAGCTGCGCAGGTGGTGCGGGATCGATCTCGGTGAACCTCTGCAGGCCACCCCAGTCCCGTCCCCAGTTGTTGCGAAGATAGGTCGGCAGCAACGTCGGGGTCAGCATGGCCTCGGTGATGCCCAGCGGGCCGCCCGCCTTGCCGGACATCCAGGTCTGGCTGTTCTTCCGGGTGGCCTCGGCGTCGGGCATGATGCGCCACTTGGGCACCTCGAGGACACCGTCGCGAACCTTCATCGGCTGCTGGCACGGGAAGACCATGCCGGGTAGCCAGTCGATGAACACCGGATCGGTGGTCCCGACGACGTCGTTGAGGGTGCGGAGTTCGGTCACCCGGGGTGGCGTGATCGCCACCCACTCCGACGGCGCACCGGCGGTGTCGCGCACCTCCACCCGCACCACGTCGGCACGCGGCGGGGCGTCGGCGAGCGGATAGCGCAGGTTCCGCCAGGTGGGCACCTCACCGATGTCGATGGGCGACATCATGCCGACCGGGGTCACCCGACCGTCGGCGCCGGTCCGGCCGAACTGCACGGTGACCTGCTGGCCGCTGTGCTGCACGCCGAGTCCGTCGACCGCCTGTACCGATCCGGCCGCCGCGATGGTGAGCAGCGGAGCATTCGCGTTGCGCGCGGGGAGCGAATACCAGTCCGTGGTCAGCGACCCGGTCCCGCTCTGGGAGCCGTAGGAACCGAGCACAGGTGTCTTGGCCGGGTCGAGCCCGAACGGGAGCCGCACGGTCGAACCGTTGACGCCGCGCGCTCCCTGCCCGCCTTCGGTTCCGCCCTGTGCGGATTCAGTGGTCTGGGCGGACTCGTCGGAGCCCGCGCCCGACTGGGCGGTGTTCTGCGCAGTCGAGGTCGCCGAGTCCTGCTCCTCGGTGGAATCGATGGACAGTCGGTTCGGCACGCCGTTCGGCGTGAAGCCACCCGGATCTTCCTGGCCGTTCCCGGAGCCGGCCAAGGCTGACGAGATGTTCGGAGCCGCACGGCCGTCGACCGGCGCGGGAGACAGCAGGCCGGTGTTCGGATCCTGTTCCACCAGGACGTCGTTCGCGAGTGCGCATTCGTTGCCGGTCATCGCCCGCGCATTCGACTTCATCCACGACCAACTGTCGCGCTGCTCGTAGCCACCCTTGGCGAACGACAGCACCATGAAGATCACGACCAGTCCCGAGATCACCGGCAGCGGTGAGAACTTCAGCTTCGACGGCCAGCCGTCGCCGCCACGTGTCCTGGTCGTGTCGTCGACGTAGTCGTCGCGGAAATGGAACCACAGGCCCACGAGGGCGGTGATCACCGCGACCACCAGGATCAGCCAGCCCAGCTTGATCCCGGCGATCGATGGTGGCCGGTCCCACCATGGGATGCCGTAGCTGCCGACGAACCACCAGCCGTTGGTACCGGTGAACGAGATCGCTGTCACCGCCAGGACCGCTGCGGCGAAGAAGGTCCGGTTGCGTCGCGACCGGAGGATGGCCGGGGCCATCATCGCGCCCGCCGCGGCGGCCAGACCGGCCGCGATCCCTGCGTACACGCCGAAGTGATGGGTCCACTTGGTGGGGGTGAACGCGATGAAGAACATGGTGCCGAGGATCACTGCGATGAGTCGCCAGATCGGTGCTCGGGCAACCCCGTTCGGATGCAGGCGACGCAGCAGACGCAGCAGCACGACTACCAGGCACAGGATCATGACCAGCACGCCGAACCGGCGTGCGAGCGTGCCGTCGGCGGTGGGCAGGATCAGGTAGTAGTACCGGACGGGTTCCTGCCACCATTCCAGCGTCGGGCCCACGTCGGTGGCGACCTTGTTGCCGACGATCAGCGGCATCAGCGGCTGGTCGTAGAAGATCTGATAGAGCACCGCCGTACCCGCCGCGAGGACCGGGGCGAGCATGGGCAGCAGGCCGTCGCGCTTGCGTCGCGTCACCAGCGTCTTGATCACCGGACGGATGCCGGCGAGGAGTGCGGCGACGGCCATCAGGCCGCCGGGTGCGAGGGCGAGCGTGAATGCCGCCACCACGACGGCGATGGCGTAGGGCAGCATTCGCCGGGTCGCGATCGCCCGCTCCACACAGCACCACGTCAGCAATGCGCCGACGGCTTCGGCGGGCTCCGGACGCAGACCGTTGTTGTACGGCAGCCAGATGGCCAGGAAGACAAAGGCAGCCGACCACACCGCAGGCGTGCTGTTGCGGACCGCACGACCGAGACGCGGGATCACCTCTCGGCTGATGAGCCACCAGCCGAGCAGGCCGAGCAAAAAGGCGGGCAGGCGCATCCACGGTGCGGCGAGACTCACGTGGGTCATCGCGGCGATGACCTGGAAATGCCAGCCGAACGGGTCCTGCGGCACGCCGAAATAGCGGAAGTAGTTGTCCGCGTAGCCCGCATCCCCGGCGATCCGGCCGACGGTGAAGTTGTACCCGTCGTCGGAGGTGTTGGCCCCCGCGAACCACCAGAACGCGAGGATGAGGAACACGGCGACGTCGGGGCCACGGATGGTGAACCATCCGGTGGGCAGGAACCGCTTGTGTCCCCTGCCATCCCGGCGGTCGAGAATGCCCAGGGCGATCAACGACAGGATCGTCATGATGATGCCGATGACGATGACCGCCAGCTTCAGAGCCGACGGGGTGCTGACATACCGGGTGTCGATCGTCGCATGTGCCGACAGACCGTCCCGTGGCGCCGAATCGGGCAGATCGGTGTAGATGCCGACGATCTGGGGCCGCATCTCCTGATCGGCGACCGAGAAGTTGTGCAGACCGTCGCCCGGGGCGTTCTCGAAGCGGGCCGATACGCCGGACCCGTCGGCGTGGAACCTGATCCGGCAGTCGGGGTTCGACTGGGCCGCGGCGCGGTCGGTATTGAGGATCACCACGTCGCGATCGGTGACGGTGAGCGCGTCACTCGTCGCGCGGATCATCAGCGCGCGGGCGCCGGCATCCTGACCACCCTCCGGGATCGTCGACAGCAGGAGCCCGCCATCTCGCGGCAATTGTGTGGCGAGTGAACACGGGACCGTGACGTCCATATCGATCGGGACATACGAGACGAGTGGCGCAGCGACACTGCCCACGCTGTCACCCTGCGGCCAATTCAATTCGGCGGTGGACTGATTCACCGGCAGCAGCGGGGTGAGGATGGCAGCCAGGAAGCCGAACACGCCTGCCACCACCGCGACGATCTTCGCGGTCCGGTGATCGCGGGAGCGTGGCGTCGATGGGTGCGTCACTGTCTCACTCGTCATCTGATTGTGGCTCCACCCTGATCGAACCGGTGCGTGACCAGCCCCACTGTGTCGTCTGAGAAGTGTTCACCTGCGCCGTCCCCGCGTTCTCGGCAAGTGGCGTCAACCGCTCCAGAGCTCCCCATTCGCGTGCCCAGTCGTCCTTGAGATATGTCGGAACCGCCTGCGCCGAGGTGGTCGACTCCGAGATCGACAACAGTCCTCCGTCGGCGCCGGACTGCCAGGTCTTGGACTGCGAGTTGGCAAGTGGGTAGTCGGGGAGGATTCGCCATCGAGGGACCTCGGCGACGCCGTTGGTAACCCGCAGGGGTCGCTGGCACGGGAAGTGTGCACCGACGGTGAAGTCGATCAGTGTCGGGGACTGTGACCCGACGACGTCCTGGAGCGACCGCAATCGCGGCGCCCTGGGCGGGGTGATCCCGATGAACTGACTCGGTCCGAGGTTGTTGTCGAGCAACGACAGCCGCATCACGGTGGCAGCGCGCGGAGCCGCACTCATCGGCACCCGGAGGTTGCGCCATGGCCGGTTGGTGATGACCGGCCCTGGATCGATCGGCAGCACGTCGGGCCCGATCTGGCTGAACGATCCATCGGCGCCAGGACGTCCGAACTGGACGACGAGCTTCTGGCCGAAGTTGCGGACACCGAAGGTGTCGATCGTGGAGACGGCGCCGGCCGCACTGAACACCAGCAGCGGTGACGCGGCGCGCGCGGTCGGCAGTTGGTACCAGCCGGTAGTCAGGTGCGCCTCGCCCGGGTAGCCGTAGCTGCCCAGGACCGGGGTCGTGGACGGGTCGAGCCCGTAGGGCAGTGCGACCGTCGACCCGTTGACGGTGCGGGGTCCGGTGCCACCGGTGGTGCCGGCGCCGAGCCCACCCGTGATGACGAAGGGTTTGGCGACACTTGCCGACACATTCATCTGGCCTGGCCGCTGATTGCCGGGGTCGGGTGTGAGGTCGTCGGGGACACCGTCCGGGGTGAATCCGACGGGATCGGTCCCGCCCAGTGCTGCGGACACCGACTCATCGCCTGCGGGGGCCAGCATCCCGGTGTTCGGGTCCGACTCGACGAGCACCTCGTCGGCCATGCCGCAGCTGTTGCCGCGCAGAGCGTTCACGTTCTCGGAGAACACGGTGTCGGCGGGATAGCGGGTCACGGCCGCCTTCGCGAACACCAGCAGCTCGGCCACCACCATCAGACCGGCGATGACCGCGATCGGCGACGACGCCAGGAAGAGTCGCCGACGATCGGCCTTGCTCTCGCCCGCACCGTCGCCGGCATGGGCCAGACCCTTGTTCTCGACGTAATCGAGTCGCAGGTGCTGCCAGACGGCGAGTACCGCGGTGATCACGGCCAGGACGAGGAACAGCGTGGACACCGGTCGTCCGGCCAGCACCGGCGCACGGTCGAACCAGGAGATCCCGTATTCGTAGGCGAACGGCCAGGCGTTGTAACCGGCCATGGCAGCGGCGAGCGCGAAGAACAGCCCGGACACGAACACCGTCAGGTTCCGTGCCGACCGGGCCGCCGATTGGGCCACCGCGAGGGTGGCGGTCGCGGCGATCGCGGCGGCGAGCCCGGCGAAGATGCCGAACTGGATGGTCCATTTGGTCGGCGTGAAGGCCAGTAGCAGCATCGTGACGCCGATCGAGCCGATGAGTCGCCAGGTCGGTCCCGGGTCGACCGCACGGATCTTGTTGCGGCGCAGCATCACCGCGACGGTGACGATGAGTCCGGCCAGCAGGAGCAGCACCGGCACCCGACGCGTCAGAGCGCCGTCGTCGGTGGTGACCGAGATGAAGTAGTAGCGCAGGAACTCCTGATGCCAGCTGATCACCGGTCCGACCTGATACCGGACCTTCATCGCCTCGAGGACGGTGGCCAGCGTCTGGTCGCGGAACACCACGATCAGCACCAGCAGGCCGGCCGCGGTCATCGGAGCGATGAGTGCGAGCGTGCCCGACTCGCGCCGGCGGTCGAGCAGGATGTGCAGCAGCGGCCGCGCCGACACCAGCAGGATCGCCACCGCGATGACACCCTGTGGGGCGAGCGCGAGGGTGAAGCCCGCCGCGATCGCACCGAGGGCCGCGGGGAGCAGGCGGCGGGTGGCGATGGCCTGCTCGGCGGCCCACCAGGTGAGCAGCGAACCGAGCACGATGATCGGTTCGCTCCGCAGGCCGCTGTTGAACGGCAGCCAGAACGCGATGAACACCAGCGCCGCGGCCCACACGGCCCAGCCGCTGCGGCGGACGCCCGCACCCAGCCGCGGCAGCAGCACCCGACTGAGGACGAACCAGGAGACGAGGCCTGCGGCCAGCGACGGCAGGTGCATCCACAGGATCGTGGGCGAGATCGACGACCAGTGGGCCAGGAAGCTGTAGTACCAGTCGAACGGCGCCTCGGGTATGCCGTACCAGCGGTAGTAGTTGGCCAGATAGCCGGAGGCGTCGGCCGTCCTGCCCATGTTCAGGATGTAGCCGTCGTCGGCGGTCCCGGCCCCGAGGAGCGCCCAGATCAGCAGGACGACGGTGACCGCGACATCGGAGGTGCGCGGGATCAGACTGCGCCACCAGGACCCGAGACGGTTCGGCCTGGTCCCGCCGTCGGCGCGCCTGCCGATTCGCCGGTGGTGGCCGTGTGCCCGGTCGAGGAGGTACAGCGCCACCAGTGCGACGAGGACGGCGATCACCGCCAGCACCATCACGATGAGCTTGAGCACCGTGGGCGAGCTGACATAGCGGTTGTCGATCTGGACGTGCACCCGCAGGCCCGCGCTCGCGGCCGACTGCACCTGCCCGGTGTCCAGGTCGGTGAAGATGCCGTCGACCTGGGGGCGCTTGTCCGGCGGCAGGACGGTCGACTCGCCAAGGCCGACGAACTGTGCGCCGGGCCCGGTCGGCGCCGACCAGATGTGCAGCTCCGAACACCCGGCCAGTTGATCGCGCGGTGCGCTCGCCGCCACGGTGTTGCGGAAACTGACCGTCACCGTGTCCCGGGTCGCGGTGACGTAGAGCGCCGACGACCTGCTCTTGGGTGCGTCGGTCGGCATCGTCGCGAACACCAGGCCGCCCTCGGCCGGCAATCCGGACAACACGCCGCACGGGATCCGCGCGTCGAGAGCCTGGGGTGTCTGGGCGATCAACGGCGCGACGACATCGGCCGATTGCGCCGACAGACTCTGTCCGGACGGCCAGTCGAACGCGGCATCGGTGGCCTTGACCGGCAGAAATGGCGTGATGGCGCACAGGGCGATGCCGATGATGCCTGCCACGATGGCGACCGTGCGGGCGGTGCCCACAGACACCCTGGATGTCGGCGGCGCGGCGTCGGACGCAGCGGTCGAGGCTGTCACAGGCACGATGTCTGATGTTATGGGACTTCCCTGAGAGGACCTAGTCAGACCCGGACTGCGCTACAACAGGTTTTTTCCCGTGAACTAGGGTCACCGTCTGATGACTGCCTCTTCCCGACGAGCGCCCACACGTGTCTGGGCCGCGATCGCCATCGTGTCCGGACTGGTCGCGATCGTCGCTGCCGTGCTGGCGCCATTGCTGCCGGTCAGCCAGCACACCGCGTCCATCGACTGGCCCCAGGAGACCACCGGGACCAGCGCGTCGGTGACCGCGCCGCTGGTCGCCCAGACGGCCGCAGACCTCGACGTCACCGTCGGGTGCCGCGCCCTGGCGCAGACCCCGGCCGACAAGACGACCGTCGTGGTCTCCACCATGCCGTCTGCGGGGCGCGACGCGTCCAACAAGGCGCTGTTCGTGACTGCGGACGGCCAGGCGGTCTCGGTGTCGATGCGCGGTCAGGAACTGGCCCGTGCCGATCGGGCCGACCTGGCCCGCTGCGACCGGCTGACCGTGCGCGCATCGTCGTCGGCGGTCGAAGCACATTTCGTCGGGCTCGGCCCGGCCGTCGCGGGTGACCCGGGCGACCGCCCACAGGTGTCGGGGGTCTTCACCGGACTCGAACCGTCCGCCGTGCGCCAGGCCGCCGATCAGGGCCCGTCCGCAGACCGACTGGCAGTCCATGTGGACATCGACAATCGCTTCGACACCGGTCCGTCGGTGCTCAAGCTCATCGTGATGATCGTCGGGTTGATCGCCGCGGCCACGGCCTTCATCGCGATCGCGATCCTCGACGTCCGAAACGGATATCACCGCCGGATCGGACGCCTCGACCTACGTCGGCTGCTGGCGCCGCGGGCCGCGGACATCGCGGTGACCGCAGCACTCGTCGTGTGGCATTTCCTGGGCGCCGGATCGTCCGACGACGGCTACATCCTGAACATGGGCCGCAACGCGCACGACGCCGGTTACCTGGCGAACTACTACCGCTTCTTCGGGATCCCGGAGGCGCCGTTCGACTGGTACTACAGCTTCCTCTCGCACTGGTCGACCGTCTCGACGGCCGGTGTCTGGATGCGATTGCCCGCCCTGGTGGCGGGGTTGGTCAGCTGGTTCGTGCTGAGCCGGGTCCTGCTGCCACGGCTGGGTGGTGCGGTCCGACGTTCCCAGTGGGCGATGTTCACCGCCGCTGCGGTGTTCGTGGCCTTCTGGATGCCGCTGTGCAGTGGGCTGCGCAGCGAGGGCATCATCGTGCTCGGATCGTTGCTCACGTGGTGGGGGGTCGAACAGGCCGTCGCGACCCGCCGGATGCTGCCGGCGGCGGGCGCCGCGCTGGCCGCCGGCCTCACCCTGGCGGTGGCCCCGCACGGCGTCATCGCGCTCGCCATGCTCATCGCGGGTTCGCGACCGATGTTGCGCACCATCCGGACCCGCCGCCGCGAGAACGGCATGCTCCCGTTGCTGGCGCCGGTCGCCGGGGCGTTTGCGGTGGTGGTCATCGTCGTCTTCCGCGACCAGACGCTCGCCAACGTCGCCGAGGCGATCCGCCTTCGCTACACCGTTGGCCCGACGTTGGCCTGGTATCAGGAACTCCTGCGCTTCTACTATCTCTCCCTGACCACCCAGGACGGGTCGCTGGTGCGCCGCGTGCCGCTGCTCCTGCTGGTTGCCGCGCTGTTCGTGACGCTGGCGGTGATGTTGCGGCGCAAACACATCCGCGGTGTCGACCCGGGTCCGGTGTGGCGACTCGTCGGCTCGATCCTGCTGACGGTGCTGCTGCTGTCGTTCACGCCGACCAAGTGGACCATCCAGTTCGGGATCTATGCGGGTGTCGGTGCGGCGATGGCCGCGGTGGCGACGGTCGCCGTCGCACAATCGGCACGACGTTCGCCGCGCAATCTGTGGATGTACATCGCGGTGCTGCTGTTCGCCTCTGCGGTCGCCGTCGCAGGTGAGAACGCGTGGGGCTGGGGCTACGATTTCGGCATCTCGTGGTTCGACAAGGCGCCGGTGGTGGCGGGGACGCCGCTGTCGTCGGTGTTCTTGGTGCTCACCGTCCTGGCACTTGCGGTGGCGACCTGGTACCACCTGCGGATCGACGTCGACGCGGACCGCGGAAAGGTTCGCGGTGACCGGACTCGCCTGTCGCGCATGCAGATCGCTGTGGCATCGGCACCCATGCTGGTGATCGCCACGCTCGTGGTGGTCGGCGAGATGGGGTTGTTCGCCAAGGCCGCCGTGGACCGCTCGGACACGTACACCACGTTCCACGCGAATACCCGTGCGCTCGCGGGTGATCCCTGCGGGATGGCCGATCAGGTGCTGCTGGAACAGAACCCGAATCGTGGCGCACTGTCGCCGATCGGTACCCGCGACATCTCCCGGGCGCTCGCGGGCGAATCCTCCGGCTTCACCCCGGACGGCGTCGCGGGCGACCTGCTTCCCGACCCGACGTCGCTGGGCGCAGGCACCATCAACACGTCCGGCGACCTGTCGCGTCCGTTCGTCGTCACCGGCGGACCGCCCGGCACCACCGGTGGTTCCGGGCCGAAGACGATCAACGGCTCGTCGGCGGCGCTGCCGTTCGGCCTCGACCCGAAGACCACACCGGTCCTGGGCAGCTACGGACACGACAACGGCACCGCCGAACTGACTTCCGGCTGGTATCGGCTGCCGGCTCGCGACGCGTCGCCGCTGCTGGTGATCACCGCGGCCGGGCCGGTCTTCTCGGTCGACCAGGACGGCGTGCCGCAGGCCGGCCGGTCGCTGCAGGTGCAGTTCGGCAAGACCGACGGCGCGAGCGACTTCCAGCAGGTGGGAAAGGCATACACGCCCATCGATCCGGGTCCCGGCCGACCGAATCGACCGTGGCGGAACCTGCGTATCCCGATGACGGCGGTTCCCGCCGGCGCAACGGCCATGCGGATCGTAGCGGTGGACGACAACGTCAGCCCTGACCAGTGGTTGGCGTTCACGCCGCCGAGGGCACCGGAACTGCACACCCTGCAGGACGTCGTCGGATCCCGGACCCCGGTACTGCTGGATCTGTCGGTCGGTAGCCAATTCCCTTGCCAGCACCCGATGAGTACGCGAAACGGTGTGAGCGAAGTGCCGAAATGGCGCATCGTCCCGGACCAGACGACCACCAATTCCAAGTCGAAGACGTGGCAGGCATCGGTCAACGGTGGCATCCTCGGCACGCCGGATGCATTGACGAGTGCGACGACGGTTGCCACCTACCTCGACAACGACTGGTATCGCGATTGGGGTGGGCTGCAACGGTTGTCGCCACTGGTGCCGGATGCAACGCCCGCGCGGGTGAACACCGGGACCACGACAGCCTGGGGTTGGACGCGACCGGGATCGATCAGGGTGGTGCCGCAGAATGACTGAGCCGACGTCACAGGAGAAGACAGCACGGCCGATGCGCTTCGCGCCGGACAGCAGGACCATCAGGATCGCGAAGATCGTCGCGATCGTGGCGGGTGCGCTCGGGGTGCTGCTCGCGATCGCTGCGCCGTTCCTGCCGGTGACCTACACCAAGACCGAACTGCAGTGGCCGCAGCCGAGCAAACCTGTCGTGGAGAATGTCGCGGCACCCAACGTGTCGTATGCGCCGGTGTCCATGGACATCTCGGTGCCGTGCCGGCTCGCGGCCGACCTGCCCCCGTCGGGCGGGGTGCTGCTGTCGACGGTGCCCGAGAACGGCGCGGAGGCCGGCACCGTCGGCCTGTTCGTCCGCGCCACCCACGACCGACTGTTGGTGACCCAGCGAAACGCGGTGTTGCTGAACGTACCTCGCGCCGATGCGCAACAGAATGCGCAATGTCGGGTGGTCATCCACGCCGACACCTCCGGTAGCCGCGGCGAGGTCGAGGGTGTCGACCCGGATGCCGGGACCCAGAGTTTCCGCCTCGACGACCCGAACGCGCGCCCGCAGATCATCGGTGTCTACACCGATCTTCCGAATGACGTCTCCACAGAGGGGCTCTCGTACCGGTCGGCGATCGACACGCGATTCATCTCGAGTCCGACGACCCTCAAGGGTGCGCTCCTGATCCTCGGCGTGATCTCCACGATCGTCTCGATGATCGCGCTGGCCGTGCTCGACGCACGCGATGGACGGCGGCTGCGGCGCATGGTCCGCGCGGGCAGAGATCGCTGGTGGCGGATCAAGCCGCTCGATGTGGTGGTCACGGGTGTGCTGGTGGTGTGGCTGTTCGTGGGTGGCAACACCGCCGACGACGGCTATCAGGTCACCGTGGGACGCGTCGCGCCCGGTGCGGGCTATCTCGACAACTACTACCGCTATTTCGGTGCGCCGCAGGACCCGTTCGGCTGGCACTATCGCTATCTCGCGCTGTGGATGCAGGTGAGTACGGCCACCCCGTGGCTACGCGTGCTACCGCTGCTGTTCGCGCTGGCTGGGTGGTTCCTGATCAGTCGCGCGGCGCTGCCTCGTCTCGGTCGAGCGGTGCGGTCGTCGAACGCGGCCCGATGGACGGCGGCACTCGGCTTCCTGGTTGTATGGCTCGCGTTCAACAACGGCTTGCGCGTGGAGCCGGCGCTCAGTGTCGGAATCCTGCTCACCTGGGTGTTGGTCGAGCGCTCGATCGCCACCGGACGGTTCTTCCCGCTGACTCTTGCCGTGCTGGCCGCGGCCTTCACGCTGACGATTCATCCGGCCGGCGCAATCGCCGTCCTGCCGTTGCTGGCCGCCGTGCGTCCGTTGCTGAGGCGCCTGCGCCGTCGCCGTGTGCGGGATGGCCTGCTGCCCCTGCTCATGCCGGTTCTCGCAGCAGGCTTGGCGGTGTTGTTCGAGATCTTCGCCGACCAGTCGCTGGCCGCCATTCGCGAGGGCATCAAGGTGCAGGGCATCGTCGGACCCACCAACGAATGGTGGACCGAGGCGATGCGGTATTACATCCTGCTGAACCCGACTCCGGACGGCTCCATCGCACGGCGGGTCGGTATCTTCGTCACCATTCTGTCGGTGGGCATCATCGTCCTCACCCTGCTGAGCAAGCGTCGGGTGTCGGGCGTGCCGAGCGCTCCGCTGTGGCGGCTCATCGCGGTCACGTCGGGTGCGGTCGCGATACTCGCGTTCGTCCCGACCAAGGCCACCCACCAGATGGGTGCCTTCGCGTGTCTCACAGGCGTTCTCGCTGCCGCGGCGACGGTGTTCCTGCAACCGTCGGTGATGCGCCGCCGGTGCAACCGCACATTCATCGCCGCAGCCGCTGCGTATGCACTCGCAGTGGCGTTCGCCGGGCGCAACCAGTGGTGGTACGTCGGCAGTTACGGCATCCCGTGGGCCGACGACACCCCGAATGTCGCCGGCGTGGGGCTGTTCGTCCCCATCCTGGTGGTGGCTGTGCTGCTGACCTTGTACGGCGTCTGGCAGTACTACCGAGACGATCAGCTTGCGCAGCGGGGTGAATCGGTTGCCGAACAAGCAGATTCGGGACGCAGCATCATCCAGCGAATGCCGACCTACTCGTTGGCGATCATCTCCACCGTGATCCTGTTGTTCAACTTCGTGTCGTTCGCCAAGGCGGCTCGGACGCAGCAGGATTCGTGGTCGTGGACCAGTTCCAACATCGATGCCCTGCGGGGCAACCCCTGCGCTCTGGCAGATGCGGTCATGGTGGAGGCCGACCCCAACACGGGTCTGCTGAACCCGGCCGATGTTGCCGGACAGAACAATCCGTCGGCCGGTGCGGCATTGGCCGGCCGGGGTATGACGGGCTTCGACCCCGACGGAGTGTCGACGGATCTGGAAAGCGACGCCGACTCCGGCGGGAGCTCGTCGGACGCGGATGCGGACAAGAGTTCGACGGAACTGGACCGTTCGCAATCGGATCCGACGTCGGCGCAGGAAGAACCGAGTGGCTCGGCGGGTGCCGCCGACACCGGCGGTGGCACCACTGCCACCCAGGGCGTGAACGGGTCGTCGGTGCGGTTGCCGTTCGGCCTCGACCAGCGTCGGGTCCCCGTCCTCGGCAGCTACGGGTCGCCATCCGGCCGAGGGCATCTGACGTCGGACTGGTATCAGCTCCCGGCACGCAGCGACGACGCGCCGCTGCTCACGATGTCGGTTGCGGGCAAGGTGGAGTACGTCGATCACCTCGCCGTCACCCATCCCGGCCAGAAGCTGAGGCTCGAGTTCGGGCGCGTGGAGCCGGACGGCCATGTCACCACGGTGGCGTCGGTGGTGCCGCTGGGCATCGACACCGACCCCGAGTGGCGCAACATGCGTGTGCCACTCGATCAGGTGCCACCGCGGGCCACGGTCACGCGGATCGTCGCCGACGACACCTCGACGGATTCCCAGCAGTGGCTGGCGATGACCCCGCCGCGTGTCACCAAGATGGTGACGTTGAATTCGCTGGTGGGCAGCGATGACCCGGTGCTCTTGGATTGGGAGGTCGCCCTGGCGTTCCCGTGTCAGCGACCGGCCGCCGCGGTCAATGGTGTGCTCGAGACACCGAAGTGGCGGGTCACGCCCGACGCTGAGGGCGAACGGGTCAACTCGCGTCGGTGGATGGCAGGCGACTACGGCGGGCCGCTGGGCATCGTCGAGAACGAGTTGCGTCCCATCGTGCTGCCGACCTACCTGCGCAACGGCTGGGCCCGGGACTGGGGCAGCCTGCAGCGACTGGTGCCGCTCAAGCCCCAGGTCGAAGCGGAACTGAAGGTCACCGACGACGTGCACGGCGGTACGTGGACGCCGGGCCCGATGCGGGCGATCAAGAACTGACTCGCCCGCGTTCTCGCCGCCCCGCCTGCTGATCGAGTAGCCCGACGCGCCAGCGGAGGGCGTATCGAGATCACCTGTGCTACCAGTGATCTCGATACGGCTCCTCGCTCCGCTCGTCGCCTACTCGATCGGCGGTGTGGAGAGCCTCGTCGGGGGTCGCCTACTCGATCGGCGGTGTGGAGCGCGGTGTGGAGTGCGTCGTCCGGGAGTCAGTGCCGGATCGGCGCCGGGCTCCACAACCCACTGCGGGTGGCGGTTCCGGTGTCGACATCGGCGAGCGTGGTCACGTCGCCGTACGGGGTGTAGCGCTCGAGCGCGCCCCAGTCACGTCCGATGTCGTCCTGGAGGTAGGTCGACATCGCGGTGGCCTGCTGAGAGACCTCGATCCAGCCGAGCGGGCCTCCGCCGAAGGAGTTCTGCCATGCGGACACCGCGGCGGCCAGGTCGGCACCCGGCATGATCCGCCACTTCGGGATCTCGGCCACCCCGTCCTTGTGGGTGAACGGCCGCTGACACGGGAAAGAGAGGCCGGAGGTCCAGTCGACGTGCACAGGGTCCTCGCGCCCGACCACCTGCTGCAGCGTCTGCATCTCCGGGAGTCGAGGCGGGGTGACCACGATGAAGCGGTCCTCCGAGAGGTTCTCGTCGGTCGCGACGATCCGCACCGCGGTGATGTCGTCCGGCAGTGAATCAGTTGTGACACGGGCGTTCCGCCACGACGGGCGCGGGCCGGGGTCGATCATCTCGGTGTCACCGGTGGCATGCAGCGACGCGTCGCGGGTACCCGGTCCGACCGGGTCGGTGGTGTATTCGAGCAGCAGGTCCGGATTGTCGAAGAGACCGGCGACCGAGAATGCCACCATCGGACGGTCCTTGTAATCAGCGGGCATCGCGTACCACGCCGACGTCAGATGTGCCGGGACCTGATCGGTCTTCGAGTAGCTGCCCATCACCGGCGTCTTCGCCGGGTCGAGGAAGAACGGGAGTTGTGCATAACTGCCGTTGACCCCGGCAGTCGACTCGATGCCGCCCCCGGTGCCGCCGGCGTTGGCGGTCAGTACATCCGGCGACGCGACTGCGCTGCCGGCCAGCACGCCCAGTGAGCCCTCGCTCGCCGTGGTCTCGAGATCCTCGTCCACCCCGTTCGCGGTGAAGCCGGTGGTGGCCGGCTGGGTTGCGTCGGTCGGTGCCCTCGGCGGGCCTGCCAACGGGTCGGCGATCGATCCGTCGACGGGGGTGAGCTGGTATCGGCTGGGGTCCGTCTCGACCCAGACCTTGTCGGCCATACCGCATTCCTCGCCCTTCAGCGCCTCCAGATTCGCACGCGGCACGGAATACGACGAGCTCTGCTGGATGCCGGCGAACATCGCGGTGACCAGGGCGAAGATCACCACCGCCGCAGCGACGAAGGCCAAGGGAGCCGAGGCCAGCATCGCCGCGAGCCGTCGGTACCACGGCCGAGCCGAGGGGTCGGGGATCTCGTCGGCCGGATCGGCACCGGTGAACGGCTCACGGAAGTGGAACCACAAGGCTGCCAACAGGAGTACGAGTGCTGCGTACAGCAGCAGATTTGCCAGGTTCACGCCCGCGATGGTGACCTGCATGACGCCCCAGGGCATTCCCCAGGCGGACGAGTAGTAATACGAGTTGGGTGCTGTGAACGCCAGCCCCGCGATGAACAGGACCAACGCCGCGAACAGTGTGCGGTTGCGCCTGGAATGCATGACGTGATTGCTCGCCGCGATCGCCGCGATGGCGGCGAGCGCCGCCCCGAGTCCGGCGAACACCCCGAAGTGGTGTGTCCACTTCGTCGGCGTGAACATCAGGAAGACCAACGACGCGAAGGTGATCGCGACGATGCGTCGGGACGGACCCAGCGCGGTGCCCGGGATGCGGGACCGGCGGATCAGCATGGCCGCCGAGACCACCAGGCCGAGAATCATCGCGAGGACGGCGAACCGTCGGACGATGGAGCCGTCGGCGGAGAAGGCGAACAGCGACGAGTAGCGATTGATCTCGTTGTACCAGTGGCCAGATGGTCCGAGGGCGGTCTTCATCTGCGACGCCTCGACGAATGATCGCAGCGTGAGATTGGAGAACACGACGAAGATGATGAAGGTGCCTGCCGCGAGGATCGGTGCCACGAGTGCGACGTAGGCCCATCGACCGCCGCCGATGACCTTCGCGCGCTTGATCAGTGCCAGGATCATCGGTCGTGCGCCCGCGATGAGCGCGGCCACGGCGAGCAGACCGGTCGGACCGGCGGCCAGGCTGAACGCTCCGATCAGACAGGCCACCGCGGCGGGTAGCAGACGTCCGGTCGCGATGGCACGTTCCACCGAACACCACGTGAGCAGGGCGCCCAGACAGATGATCGGCTCCGGGCGCAGACCGTTGTCGAACGGGAACCACGACACCAGGAACACGAAGGCGGCGGTCCACCCGACGGAAGGGCGGGTGATGGCGGCACGACCGAGTCTCGGCAGCACCTCGTGGCTGATGATGAGCCAGACGCCGATGCCGCAGATCAACGCGGGGATGCGCATCCACGGACTGGCCACGCTGACGTGACTGAGTAGTCCGAAGACCTGGTAGTACCAGCCGAACGGCGCCTCGGGCGCGCCATACCATCGGAAGTAGTTGGCCGTGTACTGCGCGTTCTGCGCGACGCGGGCCATGGTCAGCAGATAGCCGTCGTCGGAGGTGTTGGGTCCGATGAAGTGCCACAGGATCAGCGCGCCGATGACCACGTAGTCGCGGGCGTTGAGTCGCCACCAGCGCGCCGGGAGGATGCGCCGGTGTTTGCGGCCGTCGGTGGAGTCGAGGACGGCGAGCGCGGCCAACGACAACAGGGTGCAGATGATGCCGACGACCAGGACGAGCCATTTCAGGATGGTCGGCGCCGTCGTGTAGCGGGAGTCGATGGTGGCGTGCGCACTGAGGCCCGGTTGGCTCGCGGCCGGACCGGAGAGGTCGGTGAACAGTCCGGTGACCTGCGGTCGCTGATCCTGGTCGTAGGTGTTGGACTCCCGGCCCGCGGTGGTGCCGTCGAGTGGTTCGCCCTGGTCGTTGTGCATCCCGACGAACTCGGCCGACACCGCTTCGGAGTCCGCGTGCACGACGATCTCGCGGCAGTCCTGCGCTCGGACTTGCGCCAATGTCGCCGAGACCAGCGGGAGGTTGCGGATGACCACCTCGATGGTCTGCCGATCGGCGGGGTCGCCGGGCTGCCCGGTCTTGCGGATGAACAGCCCGCGTTCCGGGGATTTCTCGGCCTCTTTGGGCGTCGTCGACAGCAGTACCGATTCGCCGTCGCCGAGTTGCTCGATGGCCCTGCACGGGACGTGCGCGTCGAAGTCGATGGGGACATAGCTGATCAGCGGGGCGGCAACCGATCCGACGGTGTTGTCCTGTGGCCAATTGATCTGCGCCGTGGTCTGCTGGACCGGCATGAGCGGCGTGGCCAGTGCCATGAACAGTCCGAGCAGTCCGGTGATGATGGCGACGATCTTGGCTCGTCGGACCGTCAGCGATGGCACAAAGAGAGATGGTAACCGTTGTCCCTGGGCGCGATGTCGGCGCAAAGGACTGAACTATGGTTGGAGACATGCCGGACACCTCGTCGAGCCCCGAACCCCTGCCGATTCTGCTGCTCAACGGCCCGAACCTGAACACCCTGGGCGTCCGGCAGCCGGAAGTGTACGGATCGGCGACCCTCGACGACGTCGTCGCGCTCGCGGAACGGACCGCGTCGGAAGTGGGGTTCGGTCTGCGCGCGGCCCAGACGAATCACGAGGGCCAGATGATCGACTGGATCCACGAGGCCCGCGGGCAGGTCAGCGGCATCGTGATCAACCCGGGCGGCTGGACGCACACATCGGTCGCGCTGGCCGACGCGCTGCTGGTTCCGGAGGTGCCGATCATCGAGGTCCACATCAGCAACATCCACCGTCGCGAGGCGTTCCGGCATCACTCCTACGTGTCGCCGATCGCGTCCGGGGTGATCGCAGGTTGCGGCATCCCGGGCTACGAGTTCGCGATCCGCAGGCTCGCGGAACTGGTCGACGCCGGTTGAGCGAACTGGATGCCGTCGGCAGAACAGCCCTCGGAGTGGCATGGGCGCGGGCGACAGAGTCCTCGCGTCCGGATGCCCTCTTTCATGACCCGCTCGCCGAGGCCATCGCGCGTGTGCGTCCGCGGCCGTATTCCGCCGAACGCGACAGCGAGGGCGCCCGTGTGGAAGTCGAGGCGATGTACCTGTGGCTCGTGGCGCGGACCCTGTTCCTCGACGATGTCTTCGCCGACGCCGCCGCGGCGGGAGTTCGGCAGTTCGTCATCCTCGGCTCCGGCCTGGACGGCCGAGGATTCCGGAGCAGGTTCACACCCGACTCCCGGCTGTTCGAGGTCGACCGCCCCGCAGTGGTGGACGTGAAGGAGGCCGTGGTGGCCGAGGTGGGGATCGAACCCGTCGTCGATCGGCGGCCGGTGCGTTGCGACCTCGTCGACGACTGGTTGCGTGCGCTGCAGGACAACGGTTTTCGACCCGACGAGCCGTCGGCGTGGCTGGCCGAGGGGCTACTCGCATATCTGCCGGCCGACGTCGTGACCCGCGTCATCGAGGGTGTCAGCGTGGCGGCGACAGCGGATTCGAGGATCGGTGTCACCGTGCGCCGCGCCCGCAGACGCGCGCCCGGCCGCGATGATCCGTTCGCCGAGATCCGCGCACTCTGGCACGACAATCCGGACGTCCCCGCCGCCTTGGACGCGGCGGGATGGGAGTGCTCGCTGAGCGACACCAGGTCCGTACTCGCGGCGCACGGCAGGCCGATCAATCGGCCGGGGATGAGCTCGGCGTCGCTGTTGGCGGGTACTCGGCGGCGTTGACGGTCTGGGGCCGGCAACGGGGCCTCACGGTGTCACGAGTACGTCCCGAAGTCCGCCGTGACCCCGAGTCGCCCGAGGAAAGCGGCTCGGTCGAATCCGCTCGCGGCAACGTCGGCGGCGACCGCACGACCGGCGTTCTGGAGTGCCGCGCGCGACTCCCAGGTCACCGCGGTCACCACGTTGTAGTCGCTCTCGCCGTCGACCAGGGTGACGACGTCGTTGCGGACGATGCCCGGCTGGTCCCCGAGGATCTGGTGGGTGTGCCGTACCCGGGCGAGGAATTCGGTCATCGCCTCGGCGGGCACGGAGAACTTGTCGATGCGGTGGAGCTGCGGTGATGTCATGACGCCAACTCTCATACTTCAACCTCGCTTGAGGTCAAGGGTGCACATTCAATTGCAACCAAGGGGTTGCAGACAACCGCCGTGTGTGCAACTATCGAGTTGCACAACCGACGAGTCCCGAGGAGGACACCATGGACACCCAATTCGATCGCATCGAACGCGAGATCAGCATCGACGCACCCGCCGACCGTGTCTGGGCGTTGGTCAGCGAGCCGGGCTGGTACATCAACGATCAGAAGATTCTCGATCATCAGATCAGTCGCGACGGCGATATCTCGTACGTCACCGACCCCGACCACGGTCGGTTCGCCTTTCGGACGGTGACACTCGACGAACCGAACTACGCAGCCTTCCGCTGGCACATCGACGCCGACGACCTGTCGAGTTCGTCGACGCTGGTGGAGTTCTGGGTCACCCAGGCGGAGACGGGCGTCGTACTCAAGGTCGCCGAGTCGGGCTTCGGGTCGCTCTCCGAGCCGGAGGCCGATCGCCGCTCGCGATTCGACGACCACACCCAGGGGTGGGGCATCGAGCTGGATCTGGCTCGCGCCCATCTCACCGGGGCCGCTGCCCGTGCCTGATGGGGATCCGGCCGGGGCGAGCGAAGCGACGGGGCATTTCGTCGACGCCGCGCCGGTCGATCTGTTCGCGGCGCTCGCCGACGACAGTCGGTGGCAGATCCTCGTGACGCTCTCCGGGTCCCCGGCGTCGGCGTCGGCGCTGGCGGCCGAACTGCCCATCACCAGACAGGCGATCGCGAAACACCTTCGCGTGCTGGAGGAGGTGGGGCTGGTCAGCTCGGCCAAGGCCGGCCGGGAGCTCCGTTACGAGCCGGTGGGCGCGCGGCTGAGCCAGGTCGCCCGACAACTCGATGCCATCGCGCGTGGCTGGGACCGCCGCCTCGACCGGATCAGGTCGATCGCCGAGGACGGCCGCCCCTGAAAACCGCCCCAGGAAACCGCCCGCCGGAGAGCTCCCATCGACGTATCCCGATCGGTGGCCGCCCGGAGGGTGCTTTCCTGGGGCGGTTTTCAGGACGCCGGAGCAACCGCTCCAAAATCGCGGAGCAACCGCTCAGGACACGTCGAGCGCTCGTCGGGCGGCATCCGCGACGGAACCGTCGTATCGCGGTCCGTGGCCGGGGAACAGGACGTTCGCGTCGAGCCGGGTGAACGATTCGACGGTCCGCCGCGCCGTCTCGACGTCGTGCTGAAAGGCATCCGAGATACATTGCGGACCCGCGATTGCCGAGATCGGATGCCCGCTGACCAGCGCATCACCGGACACCAGGACGGTACCGTCGGCGACGAGATAGGCGCTGTGTCCGTCGGTATGACCGTGCGCGGCAACCGGAGTCGGACCGCCGGGTAGATCGAGCGGGGTTCCGAACGGCTTGGCGCCGTCGATTCCCTTGCGGCTCAACACTCCGAGCGGGGTGACCGCGGCCAGCCAACGAAGGACACGTGGCCGGTACGCGATCGGCAGGATGTCGAGGGGGCCGGCCTGCTGGAGGTACTCACGTCGGGCGTGTGCCACCTCGACCGGATCCATGTAGACGTCGAATCCGTACTGCTCGCTCAGGGGCACCAGTCCGCCGAGGTGATCGACGTGGGCATGGGTCAGCAGAGCCCCTCGGATGTCCTCGGGGCGTCCGCCGATGTGACGGATCGACTCCACCACCTCGGAGGCCTGGCCCGGGTATCCGCCGTCGATCAGGGTGATGCCCGAACCCTCTTGGAGCAGAACCCAGTTCACGACGTCGGTGTGCACCAGGAAGGCCGACGACGATCCGGCGTCGACCCGGCTGATCAGGAACTTGCTCTTCGGCACGATCACTCCTGACCCACGATCATCGCCGGACCACCACCACGAACGGGCCGACCTCGGTCACCGCGAACCGTGGATCGGCGAACACCGCGGGATCGAACGTGACCGAGTACCGGCTGACGTTCGGGTCGTTCGGATAGACATCCTTTGCCAACCTCAGTGTGTAACCGTCTGCGCCATAGCGGAACAGGAAGACATTCGGCGGCTTCCACGGTGACCGGTCGAGTTTTCTGATCATCTGGTCGGGCGTCGTCGATTCAGACCACCGCGCGATCGTGGCCGCGCGCTTGTCGAACTGGGCCAACGGGTTTGCGTAGTGCGACGTCAGACCCTGGAAACCCCAGTACGGGTAGATGGAGAGGAATCCGTAGTCGGCGGTGAGGACCACGTTCTGATCGGCCGGTCGGCCGGTCTGTCGGTGGATGAGTCGATTGATCTCGGGGAAGTACGATTCGGCGCCCGGCGGCCGCTGATCGGCACGTTTCCCGTAGCCGTCGGTGTCGGTGTAGGCGGTGGTGATCTCGGTGGAGAGATAACCCGGCACGCCCTGGGCGAGGGCGATGGCGGAGATCGCTGCGACGGCACCGATCGCGAACCGGACATCGCCGAATTTACCGACCGCCCACCGCGACACCTCTGCCACACCGAGCACACCCGCGGCGCCGAGAGTCGCATCGAGGATCGGATCGAGACGGAACGAGAGAAGCGTGGTGCCCGCGGCGGTGAGCAGCATCGACAGCAGGCAGAACAGGTAGACGGTCAACACCGTCAAGCCCAGCGCGAGGGCGATCGTTCGTTTCCGGAAACGCAGCAGGAGCCAGATCAGTCCGATGAAGGTGATGATCCCGACGAGGGTGAAGTGGAAGAACGGCAGCGGCAGGATGGAGCCGCGCTCGGGCAGGTAGTGCTCGGCGGTACCACCGCTGGCCGGTTCACTGCGGACCCTCGACCACAGGTACGGCGCCCACACCAGCAACGCGATGAGTCCGGCGATCGCGCCCACCGACACCAGTCGGCCGATGATCGCACCGATCGTCGAACGCCTTCGGGCGGAGACGGCCTGGTCGGGGACGGCCTTGTTGGATGCGCCGAACCATGCCTGGCCGATCAGATAGAGAGCCATCAGGGCCGCCGTGAGGGCGAACAGACCGGTGTAGAGGGTGTAGAAGGTGGCGCTGAGGCCGAAGAACGCACCCGCGGCGACCACGGCAGGCCAACTCGTCCCGCGCCGGAAACCGCCCACCGGGCCGTCGGCGATGCGCGATCGGCCGCGTAGCGCGCAGAGCAACGTGATGAGCATCGGCGTGCCGATCATGACCAGCACCGCCGCGTACGGCTCCGGGGAGGCGTACATGAGGGTGATGGTGGTGACCGCGAGCGCGATCGGGATCCCGCGGTTCGCGCCGACCATCCGGGTCCACAGCAGGATGCCGACCGCCGCGGCCACCGACATCGAGATGATCGCCCACGGTTTGTAGGCCTCCCAGCCGGGAAGGCCCTCGACATCGGCGAACCGCCCGCCCCACCAGAACCAGCCGGCCGGGTAGTACGGCGGCAGGTCGATGTAGGTCATGTCGGCCAGCCGGGGGCTGCTCGTCATCCTGGTCAGGTACTCGGTGCGGAACTCCTGATCCACCGAGAGGCCGAACAGATAGAGCTTGGTGGCGCCCAGTGGCATGCCGAGCGTGACCGTCACCAGACCGGCCGACGCGACCACCGACAGGAGGCTGGTCAGCCATCGGGCACGGCCGCCGCGATGGAGGATGACGGCGATCACCAGCAGCGCGACGGCGACCACCTGGCCGACGGTGGTGAGCGCCCGACTCACGTTGGACGAGTTGAACGCGGGCCAGTCGACAGCCCCGATGATCTTGAGACCGAGGTAGGCGATCAGAACGGCGACGATCGCACCGACGACGAGTTCTCCGACGTCGCGGGCGCGGCGAGCGGGGATCCCCATTCTCAGATGGGCAGTCGACGGAAGATCGGGCGCGGGATGTGCCGCAGGATGATCATCACGAAGCGGAACGGCCCGGGCGCCCAGACGATTTCCTTGCCCTTGTCGGCGGCCGCGACGGCCAGGCGTCCGACGTCCTCTTTTTCGACCGTCATCGGCGCCTCCTTCACATGCGCCGAGAGGCGGGTCCGGACCTGTCCCGGCCGGATGACCAGGACGCGGATGCCGAACGGGCGCAATGCGTCACCGAGTCCGAGGTAGAAGCCGTCGAGGCCGGCCTTGGTGGAGCCGTAGACGAAGTTGCTGCGGCGCACCCGTTCTCCGGCGACCGAGCTCATCGCGATGATCTGCCCGAATCCCTGTGCGCGCATCTTCTCGCCCAGCAACACGCCAACCGACACTGCGGCGGTGTAGTTGATCCCCACCTCGGTGACCGCGACCTTCTGGTCCTGCCAGGCCTTCTCGTCGTCGGGTTGGATACCGAATGCGACGATCGCGACGTCGATGTCGCCGCCGGCGAAGGCCTTGTCGAGCACGGCCGGATGAGTGTCCGGGGCGAGGGCGTCGAAGTCGATCTGCTCGACACTCGACGCGCCGGCCTTGGTCATCTTCTCGGCAGCGGCCGCGGCCGCCGGGTCGCCGGGGACGGTGGCCAGCACCACCCGCATCGGGCCCTTCTTCAGGTACTCCTCGGTGATGGCCAGCCCGATCTCGGAACTCCCGCCCAGCACGAGGACGGACCGCGGCACGCCGACGGCATTGATCATGGTGTCATTTCTCCTTTGGGAAGCATTGTGGCCCTGGTAGTTCGGGCTTGTTCAGACGAGTTCGAGGCGGCGGCCCATGTCGGACATGAACACCCGCTCCGGATCGACACGGCGTCGCGTCGAGATCCACTCGTCGACCCTCGGATACATCGCGTGGAAGGTCTCCGCCGAGGTGCGCGAATCCTTTGCGGTGTAGAGGCGGCCACCGATCGACATGACCCGCCGGTCGAGTTCGTTGCAGAACTCGGCGAGGCCTTTCTTGATGGGGAAGTCGACGCAGATGTTCCATCCGGCCATCGGGAACGACAGTGGCGCCTGATTTCCCGGGCCGAACAGTTTGAACACGTTGAGGAAGCTGACGTGTCCGGATGCCTGGATGTCGATGATGATCTGCTTGAACTCCTCGACGGCCTCGGGCGGGACGATGAACTGGTACTGAAGGAATCCCTTGGAGCCGTAGGCCCGATTCCAGTTCCCGAACAGATCCAGCGGGTGATAGAACTGCGTCAGATTCTGGATCTTGCCGGTGTAGTTGCCGCCCATGCGGTAGTAGGCCTCGCCGACGATGGAGAAGTCGAACTTGTTGGCCAGCCCGTTGGGGAAGATGTCGGGGAAGTTCATCAGCGTCGGGGCGTCGAACTTCAACGGGTCCTTGGCCAGTTCCGGCGGCAGCTGATCCAGGGTGGCGAGCGAACCGCGGGAGAAGGTGCCGCGCCCGAGCTTCGGGGGCTTGCTGATCGCGTCGAACCAGCCGGAGCTGTAGGTGTAGTTCGACTCGCTGCCGTCCTGATGCAGGGCGATGGTCTCGTCGAGTGTGGAGGTGACCGTGCCGTCGGCGATGAAGTACGCCGACTCGGTACGGGTCATCCTGATCTTCGCCCGCAGGATGATGCCGGTCAGGCCGATGCCGCCGACGGTGGCCCAGAAGATCGAGGCGTCGGGATCGTCGTCGGTGCCGTCCGGGGTGATCGTGATGATCTTCCCGCTGGCGAGCAGCAACGTGACCTCGACCACGTGGTTGCCGAAGCTGCCCGCGCTGTGGTGGTTCTTGCCGTGGATGTCGCAGCCGATCGCGCCGCCGACGGTCACCTGTCTCGTGCCCGGCAGAACCGGGACCCACAGACCGTGTGGCAGGGCCTTGCGCATCAGGGTGTCCAGATCTACGCCGGCGTCGACGTCGACGATGGCGGTGTCGGGGTCGATCGAGTAGATCCGGTTGAGCAGCGACATGTCGATGGTCAGGCCACCGGCGTTCTGTGCGTTCTCACCGTAGGAGCGACCGAGTCCGCGGGCGATCACGCCGCGCTTCAGATAGTCGGGTTTGTCGGCATTCTGGTCGGCAACTCGCGCCACCGCCTCGGCGATGACCTCGGGGTATGGGGTCGCCAGCACGTGGCCCTGAATGGGCATCGTGCGTCCCCACCCCATCAGTTTGCGGGTCTCGATCGGCAACAGCTCTTCTGTAGACATCGCTCATGAGGGTACCTGCACGGTGCGCGGGCACAGAGCCCTCACGGTGAGAAAACGCTGAGGGACGGGTGTGCATCTGCGACGGTTGCCCCGGATCGCTATCCGCGGAGCGTTCTCGCCGCCGCATTGTGGCCCGGGATGCCGCTCACCCCGCCGCCGCGCCGTGCACCGGCGCCGCAGAGCAGGAGTCGCGGATGCCGGGTCTCCACGCCCCAGGAGCCGACCTCGGACTCCGACTCGGCCCACGGCCACTGGAGGCTGCGGTGAAAGATGTTGCCGCCGGGCAGGCCGAGGCTCTCCTCGAGATCCTGCGGGGTCTTGACCTCGATGCAGGGATTGCCGGTCACGTCGTGGGCGATGACCGACTGGATGGGCTCGGCGAGGACGGAGTTCAACGATGCGAGGGTGGCGCCCACCGCGTGCTCGACGGCACCGGGTGCGTCGAACACCTCCGGGGGCATGTGCAGGGCGAACAGCGTCAGAGTGTGTCTGCCCTCGAGCTCGGGGCCGAGGATCGAGCCGTCCGAGAGTGTGTGGCAGTAGATCTCGCACGGCGGCAGTTCGGGCACCTGGCCGCGGTCGGCCTGCTGCCACGCGATCCGCAGCTGGCTCGCGGATTCGTTGATGTGGAAGGTGCCGGCGAACGCGGCCTCCGGCGACGTCGACGTGTCGCACAGGCGCGGCAGACGCTCGAGCAGGAGGTTGATCTTCAGCTGCGAACCCTTCGGGTCAGCCTCGGTGTCGACGGGGTCGTCGAGGAGGCCGTTGATCACCTGTGGCGCGCAGGCGGCGTAGAGCATGGACCCGGTCACGCGTCGGTCGGCGAGTTCGACGGTCCCGTCCGACGGGTCGACGCCGAGCACCCGGACGCCGGTGCGGATCTCGGCGCCCGCCGCGGCCGCCGCCTGATAGAGCGCGCCGGACACCGCACCCATCCCGCCGACCGGCACATCCCAGTCGCCGGTCCCACCGCCGATCAGGTGGTAGAGGAAGCAGATGTTCTGCCGCAGCGCCGATTCGTCGAGGTCGGCGAAGGTGCCGATGAGTCCGTCGGTGGCCGCGATGCCGCGCACCACGTCGTCGTCGAAGTACTGTCCGAGGAGCTCGCCGAGCGGACGTGACGTGAGCATCTCCCAGATCTCGGCATCCGAGGTGTCGGTACCGACCACCAGGTCGCGCATCTGCTCGGCCGAGCGGAGCGGTTCGATCATCGTCGGGAAGACCCGCTGCGCGATGGTGCCCATCCGGGTGCCGAACGACTCCCACGCGGTGAACGCCGCCTCGGAGCCGGTGGCGCGCCGAAAGGATGCGGCGGTCGCCGCGGTGTCCTCGTTGTCGACGAGGATGCCGGTGGCGGGGTCGGCCGGGAGCGGGGTGTACGAGGAGAAACGCCGTCGGATCAGCCGGATGTCGAGTTCGAGGTCGGCGATGATCTCCCGGGGCAGGAGTGACACCAGATATGAGTAGCGGGAGACGCGGGCGGGTAGCCCGGGGAACGGCATCGCCGACACCGCGGCGCCGCCGACGTGATCGGCCCGCTCGAGCACCAGTACCGAGCGTCCGGCGGCTGCGAGATACGCGGCCGCGGTCAGTCCGTTGTGTCCGGCACCGATGATGATGTCGTCGTAGGTCATCACCGTCCAGCCTCGCAGATCGCTGCACGCGGCGGGCGGGGTTCACGGCACGTGGTGCGACACCGATCAGCGCATGATGCGCGCCAGGAACGGCGTCGAGTCGACCATCGATGCGATAACCGTGCCGGAATGGTCCTTGTCCGGGTAGACGTGCAACTCGACTGGCTGGCCGTTGGCGCGCATCTGGCCATACAGCGAGAGTGCCGACGGCGCAGGCACATCGGTGTCGAGGAGACCCTGCCCGAGGAAGATCGGCCGGTCGTAGCCGGAGTAGGGGGTGCCCATGTACCGGGTCAGTGCCGCCTGTCCGCCCGGGAGCGACGAGATCGGTTTGCGGAACATGGTCCGCAGATCGCGCCCCTTCATGAGGGCGGTCATCTCCGGATAGCACAGGGTCCGTGCAGCACCGATCAGTCGGCGGCCCGTCGGGGTCATGATCGACATCGGGTCGAGATCCGGTCGGGCGTCGGCGAAACCGGCCAGGATGTAGGCGGCATATGTGTTGAGCGCGGCCGGCAGGGTCACCGGCGGGAACGCGGGCCCACCGAGACCGAGGAGCAACTCGATGTTCGCCGGCGTGCCGGTGGCCACCACGCCGCGATAGTCCAGGCCGCTGCCCGCGGACAGTTCGGTTGCCCGCCGGGCGCCGCCGAGCGCGGCCCCCGCGCCCTGGGACTGGCCGACGATGGCCCATCGTGACGCGAGGGGGAGGGCCATCTGTCGTGCGGCCTTCACCGAGTCGACGATCGAATGCGCCTCCGACTCCCCATTGAGGTAACTCATCAACCCGGGTGTGCCGAGGCCGACGTAATCGGTCGCCACCACGGCATACCCCTGGCGTAGCCAGTGTCCAAGGTAGGCAGCGTCGCGTGCGCTGCGGGGCTGCGCCGACGGGGTGCAGCTGTCGCCGAGGCCGGTGGTGCCGTGCGCCCACGCGATCATCGGCCAGCCGCCGGGCGGCGGTGTTCCACCGGGCACGAACACGGCACCGGTGCTGGATGCGGGGCGGTTGTGCTGATCGGGCGTCGCGTAATGGATCCGGTATGCCTTCGCAGCCCCCGGCACACTCAGCCCGGCCTCGAGGGGCACCTGCGAGATGAGCGTTCCCGCCTTGGTCGGTACCGGGCCCGGGTAATCGCGGACGTCCAGACCCGACCACTGCGGCGGTGCGGTGCCCGGTTCCGGGGCGGCGACGGCCGACGGAGACGCGGCCCAGGCGGCGCCGGCGACGGCGAGGGCGACGATGGTTGCGGCGGCGCCCCGGCGCAGCGAGCGAGACTTCATGAACGGCAGCGTAGATCACGTCTTCGACCGCCTCACCGAGATGCCCCGATACGCCTATCCTTGGTGGGTGGACATTCCGTCAGTGAAGCTGAACAACGGATACGTGATCCCGATGGTCGGACTCGGGACGTCGGGCTTGCTGGGGCGACCGAGTGTGTCCGCCGTCGCCGGAGCCCTGCGGTCGGGGTATCGGATGATCGACACGGCGAGCCGGTACAGCAACGAGCGCAGCGTCGGGATGGGTCTGCGGCAGTCCGGGGTCCCCCGCGACGACGTGGTGGTACAGACCAAACTCGGGGGCGGGGACCAGGGATTCGACGAGGCGATCAACGCGGCGCAGGACAGTGCGCGACGTCTGGCCGTCGACCACATCGACATCTACCTGATCCATTGGCCCTGCCCGAGTCTCGGCCGCACGGTCGAGTCGTGGAAGGCGCTGCTGACACTGGCCGACGAGGGTTTCATCCGCACCGCGGGCGTCTCGAACTTCACACAGCACCAACTGCAGTCGCTCTACGACGAGACGGGCCGCTGGCCCGCGCTCAACCAGATCCAGTGCTCGCCGGCGCTGGCGCGCACGGAACTGCGGGAATTCATGACGGAGAACGGGATTCATGCCCAAGCATGGCACCCGACCGGGCGCAAGGAGGGCATGCTGGGTGAGCCGGCGGTGATCCGGCTGGCGCGCAAGTACGGCAAGTCGCCGACTCAGATCGCGCTTCGGTGGGCGGTCCAACAGGGGATCAGCGTGGTGCCGAAGTCGTCGCACGCCGGCCGTCAGATCGAGAACTCAGATCTCTTCGACTTCGCGTTCGAGCCCGACGACCTGGCCGCGCTGGCCGAACTCGATCGGGGTGAGAAGGCCGCACGCGATTCCGACGTCGAGGAAGAGTTCTAGGGACCGGGGCCAGAGTTCTGGGGACCGGGGCCACCGTCGGCCATCCGATCGACGGCTGGACTAGGGTTGCAGGCGTGTCTCGACCCGAGTCCGGCGCAGGGGACGAACATCCGCGCCATGAGGATTTCACCACCCGCCATGCTCCGACGCCCCTGGAGCTGCCGTTCAGCGATGGTGAGGCGTCGACGAATGTCGACCTGAAGACACAGATCATCCGATTCGCCATCACCGGCGCAGGGTCCGGGGTTCTCGACTTCGGGCTGACCCTGCTCCTCCAATACGTGGTCGGCACGCCGTTCTGGATCGCCAAGTCGTTCGGCTTCATCCTCGGCACCACCACCGCATATCTGCTGAATCGTCGCTGGACGTTCGAGGCCGAGCCGAGCGCGTTGCGGTTCGTGGCGGTGGCGGCGCTCTACGGTGTGACGTTCTTCGTCAACGTCGGTCTGTACACCTGGTGCTCGCACCTGTGGCCGCAGACGATCGTCTACAGCTTCGCCGCCTATGTCATCGCGCAGGGCACCGCGACGGTCATCAACTTCATCGTGCAACGCCTGGTCATCTTCCGGATCCGCTGACGCGATGACCTCCGCGGTCGTTGTCGGAAGCGGGCCCAACGGTCTCACCGCCGGGGTCGTACTGGCCCGCGCGGGTTGCCGGGTCCACGTGATCGAGGCCGCGGATGTCATCGGTGGCGGCGCGCGCTCGGCAGAGTTGCTGCGACCCGGCGTGGTGCACGACCTGTGCTCGGCGTTCCATCCGATCGGCGCAGGCTCGCCCGCGTTGCGGAGTCTGGGCCTCGACGAGCACGGTCTGCGATGGCGGTGGCCGGAGATCGATTGCGCGCATCCGCTCGACGACGGCCGGGCCGCCCTGCTCCATCGGTCGGTCGCCGACACCGCCGATGGCCTGGGTGAGGACCGGGCGACCTGGCGGGACATGATCGGCGGGATCGCGGCGGACTTCGACGACCTCGCCGACGACCTCCTCGGTCCCCTCGTGGCCATGCCGCGCCATCCGATCAAGCTGGCGGAGTTCGGGCATCGCGCCCTCTATCCGGCGACCGGTCTGGCCCGGGTCTTCCGCAGCGCGCAGGCCCGCGCACTCTTCGGCGGTGTCGCCGCACACGCTTTCACGCGTCTCGATCGACCGGGTTCGGCCGCGCCGGGACTGGTCCTGCTCGCTGCCGGTCATCGGTATGGCTGGCCGGTGGCGCAGGGCGGTTCGGGTGCCATCGTCACCGCATTGGCCTCGGCGCTCATCGATGCGGGTGGCACCATCACCACGGGCCAGGAGGTGACCAGCCTCGACGAGGTGGATTCGGCCGACGTGGTGCTGCTCGACGTCATGCCTGCGGCGGCGGCCGGCATCCTCGCAGATCGATTGTCGGGGCGCCGGTTTCGGCGCTACCTCGCGCACCGTCACGGTCCGGCGGCGTTCAAGGTCGACTACCTCGTCGACGGCGACATCGGCTGGTCCGACCCCGACTGCGGGCGCGCAGGCACCGTGCATCTCGGCGGCACCTTCGACGAGATCGTCGCGGCGGAGAACGATGTCGTCGCCGGCCGGATGCCGGCTCGCCCTTTCACCCTGGTGGGCCAGCAATGGCTGGCCGATCCGACGCGCACCACCGGCTCATTGCGGCCGCTCTGGGCCTACGCGCATGTGCCGCACGGGTTCACCGGAGATGCGACGCCCGCGGTGACCGCGCAGATCGAACGATTCGCGCCGGGGTTCAGAGCGCAGGTCGTCGACTCGATCAGCACGTCGCCTGCGCAGCTGCAACAGAAGAACGCCAACCACGTGGGCGGCGACATCGGGGGCGGACGAAACGATCTCACCCATCTGATCGCGCGACCGCGACTGTCGCCGAATCCGTATGCCACCGGGGTGCCCGGTGTGTACCTCTGCTCGTCCGCCACCCCACCCGGTGGCGGGGTGCACGGGATGTGCGGCCGCAACGCCGCAGAGGCGGCGTTGCGGTACCTCAATCGGTGACGGCGATCAACCGTTCACCTTGGCGATGACGTTCTCCGCGTACCAGTTCAAGTGGTCGATCTTCTTCTGCAGGGGCTCCGTGTCGGGGCCCTTGATGTAGGGCAACCGGAACCCGACGATCACGTCGGTGACGCCCTTGTCCTCGAGTCGTTTGCATCCGTCGACCGAGTACGCGTCGACCGAGATCACGTGGATCTCGAAGGGGTCGTTGAGCTTTCCCTCCGCCTTGCGGATGTCGTCGATCTTCTCGATCAGCGCGTCGAGTTCCTCGCCGTCGCCGCCGCCGTGCATCCAGCCGTCACCGCGGACGACCGCCCGGCGCAGGGCCGGGTCGGCGTGACCGCCGACGAGCATCGGGATCGGCTCGGTGGGGGCCGGCGACATCTTGATCTTGGGGATGTCATAGAACTCGCCGTGGAACTCGAAGTACTCACCCGTGGTGAGGCCCCGGATGATGTCCATGCATTCGTCCATGCGCTTGCCGCGGCGTTTGAAGTCCACGCCCATGAAGTCGTAGTCCTCGGGCCAGGGACTGGTGCCGACACCCATCGCGAAACGGTTGTTGGTGAGGAACGCGACCGAGCTCGCCTGCTTGGCCACCAGGGCCGGCGGGCGGACCGGGAGCTTCACGACAAACGGTGTGAAACGGATCGTCGAGGTCACCGCGCCGAGCGCGGCGGCCTGGATGAACGTCTCGATGAACGCCTTGTCCTCGAGGAACTCGCGGTTCCCGTCCTCGGTGTAGGGGTAGGTGGCGTCCGATTCCTCGGGGTAGGCCAGCGAGTCCGGGATGGTGAAACCCGCGTATCCCGCCTGCTCCGCCGCCTGGGCGAGCGGCGGGTAGAACGTCGGGTCGGTCATTGCCTCGGCGAAGGTGAAGCGCATCGTGCTCCTCGGGACGTGTGACAGTCTTCACCAAGAGTAGAACACGTTCTAATTCCGCCGTCTGCCGGTGTGCGGAATTGCGTGGTCAGGCACCCAGCGCAGCGGTGGTGCTGGTGGCGAGTGAGGCCCGGACCGCAGCGGTGATGTCGTCGACGATGGCCTCGTCGGCGCCCTGCTCGAGGGCGTCGAGGATGTATCGGACGACGGTGTCCGGCGCGAGCTTGGGTACGTCGGTGAGGCTCTCGGTCATGGGTGTCGACGCGTAGGACAGATGCGCGCCGAGGACCTGCGTGCCCTGGCCGGCCAACTCGGCGCGCAGGCTGTTGGTCAACCCCCACAGTGCGGCCTTCGACGGCGAGTACGCGCCCGGAGTGGCGATCCAGCTGAGGGCCGAAGCGATGTCGACGACGGCGCCTCCGCCACGCGACGCGAGTACCGGCGCGAACGCCCGCGTCATGTCGAGTACGCCGAAGACGTTGGTGTCGAAGACATCCCGGATTTCCGAGATCGGTGAGGTGAGCAGTGACGTGGCGCCGTGGACGCCTGCGTTGTTGATCAGGACGTCGACGTCGGGGGCGGCGTGCGCGGCCGCCGCGATGCTGTCGGCGTCGGTCACGTCCAGGTGGAGCGCTACCACCCGCGCATCGGGGTGGCGGATCTCGCGTCGTGCCGCCGCGTAGACCTTCGCCGCGCCGCGGTCGAGGGCCGCGGTGACGAACTCGGCGCCGAGGCCGCTGGATGCGCCGGTGATCAGGAGGGTGCTGCCGTCGATCTGCATGGTGGTCCTTTCGTGGGGGTGTGACTGTGGCGTTGTGGGCCGTCAGTGGCGAGGGAACGGGGTGTTCTCGCGTGCACCGGGTCCTCGGTGCACGCGCAGTGCGCCCGGCACCAGTGGTTCGTGGCACTCGGAACACACCGGCTCGACCGTCATCGTGTGCCCGCAGGTGCGGTGGGTGGTGACGATCGGTGCGCCGTCGTCGGCGGCCCACTTGTCGCCCCATTGACGCAGGGCCGCGACCACGGTCCACAGATCCCGCCCCTTGTCGGTGAGGCGATAGTCGTAGCGCACGGGCTTGTCCTGGTAGGGATCCTTGGTCAGCACGCCGTGCTCGACGAGGGTGTCGAGGCGTTGTGTCAGGACGTTGCGGGCGATTCCGAGGCGGGTCGAGAACTCGTCGAACCGGGTCACGCCGAACAGGGCGTCCCGGATGATCAGCAGTGTCCACCATTCCCCGACGATCTCCAGCGTCTGGGCGACCGAACAGTTCATGTCGGTGAAAGTGGTACGTCGCATGTCGACCACCGTAGCGAGTTGCATGAAACAACTCAACTCTGCTTAGCTGGGTTTCGTCAAACAACCCAGCTGGTGACACCCCTGGAGATGCATATGGCCGATCTGATCCGGTCCGATTCCCCCTCGGCGCACCCGCCGGCCGCCGCGCCCGCCGGGCCGCGTCGGCCGGGGGTGGTGCTGCTCGTCCTGTCGCTTGCCGCTTTCATGGCCAGCCTCGACGTGTTCATCGTGAACGTGGCCTTTGACGACATCGGTCGCGATTTCGACGGCGTCGGCCTGTCCGAGCTGTCGTGGGTGCTCAACGCCTACACGATCATCTACGCCGCGCTCCTGGTGCCGGCAGGGCGAATCGTCGACCGCTACGGACGCAAGGGCGGATTCCTGACCGGGCTGGCGATCTTCACCGTCGCCAGCGTGGCATGTGCTGCGGCGCAGGGAGTGTGGTGGCTGGTCGCGTTCCGCTGCGTCCAAGCGATCGGCGCGGCCATCCTGACCCCGGCCAGCCTGGGCCTGGTGGTCTCCACCATGCCCGCCGAACTTCGTGCGCGGTCGGTGCGGATCTGGGCGGCCACCGGCGCACTCGCGGCCGCGCTCGGCCCGGCCGTCGGCGGGCTACTCGTCGAGGCCTCGTGGCGATGGGTCTTCCTGGTGAACGTCCCGGTCGGCGTCGCAGCCCTGATCGCCGGCGCGGTCGTACTGTCACGATCCCGAAACGACACCGCCACCGGTCTTCCCGACCTCCTCGGGGCGGTCCTGCTCGCTGTCTCCATCGGCGCGTTGACACTCGGCCTGGTCGAGGGCAGTGAATGGGGATGGACAGACCCGAAGATCGTCGGGTCGTGGATCATCGCCGCCGTCACCCTGGCCGGATTCGTGCTCAGCTCGGCGCGGCACCCCGAACCGGTCATCGACCCGGCGCTCCTGCGCGTGCGGGCCTTCACCTTCGCGAACATCACCGCGGTGCTGTTCGCCATACCGTTCGCAGGCGCGCTGCTCGCGAACATCCTCTGGCTGCAACAGGTCTGGGGATACTCGGCGATCAAGACGGGTTTCGCGGTGTCCACCGGACCGCTGATGGTGCCGATCTTCGCCGCCGTCGCCCATCGGCTGAGCGCTCGGGTGCCGGTCGGCTCGATCGTGGCGGCCGGCTGTCTGTTGTTCGGACTCGGCGGCGTGCTGATCGCGATGTCGGTCGACCAGACTCCCGACTACGCGACCGAGATCCTGCCCGGATGGCTGATCGGTGGCGTGGGCGTGGGTCTCGCACTGCCCTCGATCCTGTCCTCGGCCACCGCGGATCTTCCTCTGCACCAGGCGGCAACCGGCAGTGCAGTTGTCAACATGAGCCGTCAGATCGGGATGGCCCTCGGCGTCAGTCTGCTGGTCGCGATCCTGGGCACGCCGGTCGGATATGCCGCGGCGCACAGCGCTTTCCAAGAGGCGTGGTGGGTCCTCGGCGCCGTCGCACTACTCGGGGCGCTGGCCGCGCCGGGGATGACCCCGCCGAGGCGGGCCTCATCGCCGGTCGGGTAGGTACCGAGCGCAGCGATGAGCCGTATCGAGATCGCCGGAATCGCAGGAGGTCTCGATACGCGACTCACTTCGTTCGCCGCTACTCGACCGGCGGTGGGGAGTTCGCCGCTACTCGCTGCCCTTCTGCCTCTCATACTGTCCCAGCGGTTGTCGGCCCGTGATGGCGAGCAAGAGAGCCTGGCCCTCCCGGCCGATCGTGGCGATCGGCGTCGAATACAGCCCGCGCGCAACGGAGTCGGGGGTCACAAGTCGGCGTGCTGTCGTGATCGCCGTGGGGAGCAATGGCTCGGGCATCCGGTAGGACAGACCGATCCCGACGGCGACGTCCCACCCGTGCACGAGGAGATCCATCATGTTGATCCCGGCCGCTTCCCCGGCGCTGAAGGTGCCGAACGGCAGCCGACACGTCCGCCCAGGATCGCAGGTGGTCCAGGCGGCCAGGCTCGCCTGCGCAGCCCGGTCGAAGGCGTAGCGGTGGTCTCTCGGGTCGATTCGGACCGGCGCACTCCGCGGGGTGTCGGTGCCCCCGGCGGCGAATCTCGTGAACTTCTCGGTGACTGTGATGACGTGGTCGGCGACATCGGCCACCGTCCAACCGGCACAGCCGGACGGCCGATCGAAGCCATCGATCTCGGCCGCTGCGGCCAGCAGTGCGGCATAACCGTTCAGGGCGGTCCGCAAGTGTCCGACCTCAGGACAATCGCCTGGACTCATCTCGAGATCGTCGCGCTCATGGGCGGGTGTCGAGAACGGAGGTCATGGCGCCGTCGACGACGCGGTGGTCGCTCGTGGCGATGGTCAGCCCGCGTCGGGCGGCCTGCGCCACGATCATGCGGTCGAAAGGATCCCGATGGTCCCACTTCAGGCGTCCGGCCATCGCGGCATCGGCGGCGTCGATGGCAAGGTCGGTGGCATTCATGCTGATCAAGGTCTCCTGCCAGGCCGACAACAGCGGCTCACCGTCGAGCCGCCCGAGGCGGGTCTTGATGGCGATCTCCCATGCCGAAGCCGCTGACACGAGGAGATCGTTAGCCTGATCCGCCAACACTTCCCGCGCCGGCCCGGAGATCTTGTCCGGCTCGGAGACGAGCCAGAGCAATGCGTTCGTGTCGAGAAGGTAGGCGGTCAACGTCCACCCTCCCACTCCGAGAGATCGCTGTCCGGTAGCGGATCGTCGAGCGTCTCCGGTACGACGAGCTTCGGTAGCCGACCGAATGTCCGTGGCTGCGTCTCGACAGGGGAGAGAGTTGCCACCGGGCGACCGTGATTCGTGATCGTGATCGACGCCCCGGACTGTTCCACCTCGGCCAGGAGCGCGTTGAGTCGCGCTTTTGCCTCGGTGCTGGTGATGACTCTCATGAGCGCCATCCTAGCCCGCTATCGGACCAGTTCGACTAGTCCTATTGGTCGGCGGTGCTACGGCCGCGTGAACCGCTCCCGACGGCCCAGCCGTCGCAGCCGCATCCAGTTCGCGAAACCCTTCGGATCATGCTGCTGCACAAGGAAATACCAGCCGAATCGGGCGTATTCCTGCGGCAGCAGCCTGCGCATCCCTGGCTGGCTCATCAAGTAGCCGCGGTTGCGGTAGGTGAAGAAGCGCTTCGTCGGGTTGTCGGGGTACTGCGTGTGCATCCGTCCGCCGAGGATCGGCCGGAACTCGTCGGAGCCGTCGGGATGCAGGTAGCCCGCCGTCAGGCAGGTGCCGAACGCGAGTCCCGACCGCTGCAGGCGTCGATGGATCTCCACCTCGTCGCCGCGGAAGAACAGGCGAAGATCGGGCACGCCGACCTCCTCGATGGCGCGCGCCGAGAAGAGCGCACCGTTGAAGAGTGAGGCGATTCCGGGCAGCAGATCGTCCGAGGTGGCCTCTCCGTCGGTTACATGCGACCCGCTCGCTGCGCTCCCGGCGTCGGTTATATGCGACCCGCTCGAAGCGCTCCCGGCGTCGGTTATATGCGACCCGCTCGCTGCGCTCCCGGCGTCGGAGAACAGCTCGGAGCGCTTGCGTCGCCACACGAGTCCACGACGCAGCGGGAAGGCGAGGGTGTCCGGGTCGTCGATGTTGGCGACGACGGGCGAGACCTCGTCGAGCCGATGCCGTGCAGCGCAGTCGAGAAGTGTGCTCAGCACGGCCGGGCCGTCGGGGCGGCCGTCGTCGTCGGCGCACCAGACCCAGTCCGCACCCATGGCCAGAGCGTGCAGGATGCCGAGCGCGAAGCCCCCCGCACCGCCGAGGTTGCGTTGCGAACCGAGATAGGTCGTCGGAATCGGTTGTCCGGCCACGAGTTCCGCGACCTCCGGTTCGTCGGCGTTGTCCACCACGATCAGGTGGTCGACGGGACGGTCCTGGTTGGCGACCACGGCCAGCGAACCGGCGAGGAGTCCGACCCGGCGGTGGGTGACGACCACCGCGATCACGCGGTCGGTCATGCGCCCGGTGCCTCGAGCTCGGCGAGAACCTTGCGGACGTGAGCTGCTGCGGCCGGGCCCTCGTAGGCGCCGACGACGTCTTCGATGCCGCCCTCCATCCGGACCTGACCATGGTCGATCCAGAGCGCGCGGTCGCAGAGCTGCGCGAGGAACTCGTTGGAGTGGCTGGCGAACACGAGGATCCCGGATCGTTCGACCAGCGCCTGCAGACGAGTGCGTGCCTTTTTCATGAAGTCCGCGTCCACCGCGCCGATGCCTTCGTCGAGGATGAGGATCTCCGGGTCGATGCTGGTGACCACGCCAAGCGCCACGCGCACCCGCATGCCGGTGGAGTATGTCCGCAGCGGCATCTGCAGATAGTCACCGAGCTCGGTGAACTCGGCGATGTCGTCGATCTTCTTCAGCATCGCCTTGCGGGTCATCCCGAGGAACATGCCGCGGATGATGATGTTCTCGTAGCCGGAGATCTCGGGGTCCATGCCGACGCCGAGGTCGAAGACCGGGGCCACCCGCCCGCTCACCCGGCACGATCCGCGGGTGGGCTCGTAGATGCCCGACAGCAGGCGCAGCAGTGTCGACTTACCCGCACCGTTGTGCCCGACGAGCCCGACCCGGTCGCCGTGCTGCAGGTGCAGATCGATGTTCTTGAGCGCCTCCACCACCACGACGTTCGACTCGGTGGAACCGATCACGCCGCCGGCCGCGCCCATCACGGACTTCTTCAGTGAACGGGTCTTGGCGTCGAAGATCGGGAAGTCGACGCACGCCCCCCACGTGTCAACGCGAACTCTGTCCTCAGGTGCCATCTCTCGCCCGTCCTAAACCCAATACGCCACGCGGGCTCGATAATTGCGCATCACCAGCATGGCCAACAGCCAGCCGACCGCGGTACAGCCGATCACGATCGCCCAGTGGTAGAACGCCACCGACTGGCCCAGCAGTGGGCCGCGGGAGATCTCGAGGTAGTGGAACATCGGGTTGAGCTCGACGAGCTTCAATCGCGGCGACTTGTCGCCGGCCGCGGTGTTCCCGAGACTCTGGGTGCTCCAGATGATCGGCGTCATGAAGAACACCAGCTGCACGACGGTGGTGAGGAGCTGGCCGATGTCGCGGAATCGGGTGGAGAGGATGCCGAAGACGATGGACACCCACACCGAATTGAGCACGAAGAGGACGATGGCCGGGAACACCAGCAGCACCGACCAATGGATCGGCGGCGGAAAGATCACGAAGATCAGCACGATGATCACGACGTTGTGCGCGAAGATGATCAGCTGCCGCCACACCACGCGATAGACGTGCACGCTCACCGGTGCGGGTATCTGCTTGATCAGCCCCTCGTTCTTGGAGAACACCTCGGCACCCTCGAGGATCGAACTCTGGATGAAGTTCCAGAAGATGAAGCCGAGCGCCACGTAGGGCAGGAAGACCTTGATGTCCATCCCGAAGAGCTCGCCGTAGAGCAGACCCATGGCAACCGCGGTGACGCCGGTCGCGATGGTGATCCACAACGGACCGAGCACCGACCGCCGATACCGCTGCTTGATGTCCTGCCACCCGAGATGAAGCCACAGCTCGGAGGTGGTCAGGCCGTCGCGGAGATCCTTCACCGCCCGACGGAGCGTGCGGGAATCGGACACCGCCGGTGCTGGGGGTACCTCGCTGTTGACTACCGATGACACGGGGACTCAGCATACAAGCGGGGCATCAGAGGTATTGCCCCGTGCTGGGTCCGTGCGGTCCGCCGCCGGTCACGACGCCGGGAGGGAGCGCTCCCTGCCGCATTTGTTCGAGTTGTGCGCGGGCCGCCATCTGCTGGGCGAAAAGCGCGGTCTGGATACCGTGGAACAGGCCCTCCAGCCAGCCCACGAGCTGGGCCTGGGCGATCCGTAGCTCCGCGTCCGAGGGCGTCCCGTTGTCGGTGAAGGGCAGCGCCAGCCGCTCGAGTTCCTCGCGCAGCTCGGGGGCGAGACCGTCCTCGAGTTCCCGGATCGACGATTCGTGGATCTCGCGGAGCCGGTTGCGGCTGGCCTCGTCGAGTGGAGCCGCCCGCACCTCCTCGAGCAGTTGCTTGATCATGGTGCCGATCCGCATCACCTTGGCCGGCTGTTCCACCATGTCGGCGACGCTGCTGCCGTCACCGTCGGCGTCGCCGCCGGACTGCCCCCCGACGACGATCACGTTCTCCGGCTCCTCGCCGGGAACGCCGGTGCGTGGGTCGCTGCCTCCGAACGGTCCAGATGTCATGCCACCATTGTGCCGAAGGACGTGTGTCGGTGGTCGTGCTACCCCATGTCTATCGTGAGAGCCATGGCCTTCGACGTCGCACACGTGCGTGGATTGTTTCCCTCGCTCGGTGACGGCTGGATTCATCTCGATCCGCAGGCCGGTCTGCAGATACCGGACTCGGTCGCGTCCGCCGTGTCGAAAGGATTTCGGCAGCTCGGGGCGGCACCCGGTGGCGTGTACCCGGCTGCTCGGGCATCCGCCGAGGTGGTCGACGGTGCCCGCAGGGCGATCGCGGACCTGATGGCCGCCGATTCCGCGGCGGTGGTCCTCGGTCCGTCGAGGTCGGCGTTGGTGAGCGGCCTCGCGGATGCGATGCCGGTCTCGTCCTGGCTGGGCGGCAACGTGGTGCTCAGCCGCCAGGACGACGAACCCAACATCGTGCCCTGGCTGCGCGTCGCCGACCGGCACGGCGCCCGGACCCGGTGGGCGGAGGTGGACGGTCGAGACCGGCGCCCTGCCGACCTGGCAGTACCGGGATCTGATCGACGAGCGGACCAACGTCGTCGCGGTGACCCTGGCGTCGTCGACCGTCGGTGCGATCACCGACGTCGGCGCGATCGCGACCAGTACGCGTGCCGCCGGTGCGCTCCTGGTGGTCGACGCGACCAGCGCTGCGCCCTATCTTCCGCTCGACATCAGCGAATTGGGTGCCGACGTGCTGATCGTCTCCGCCGAACGCTGGGGTGGGCCGCGTGTGGCCGCGATGGGATTCCGCAGCGCCGCCGCCATGGATCGCCTGCGTTCCCTGGCGATGGATCCGCGCGCCGTCGGGCCGGCACGGTTGGAGCCCGAGCCGCATCAGGGAGCCCTGCTGGCCGGACTCGTCGCGTCCGTGGAACACCTCGCCGCCCTCGACGACGATGCGATCGGAAAGCGTCGCCGCCGGCTCGTGACCGCGCTCGACGGCGTGAACGAATACCTGCGGCGGCTCACTTTCTATCTGACCACCACCCTGCAGCACCTCAACCAGGTCAGCCTGGTGGGCACCGTGGAGGATCGTGTCCCGGCAGTGAGCTTCACCTTCGACGGCGTCAGTGCGGACAAGGTGGTGAGGCGGCTCGCCGACAACGGGATCTGTGCCCTCGCGGACGTGCCGAGTCGTGCGCTGACCCGCCTGGGGGCTGGTGATTTCGGCGGCGCGGTCACGGTGGGTCTCGGGCCCTACTCCACCCCCTATGAGGTGGATCACCTCGCGCGTGCGCTGGGGTCGCTCGGCTGAACGACGCGAGTTGGTCAATTGTCTGAGAAGTGGGTCACCTGACTCGCAATTCGGCATCGCGGCCATTAAGTTTACGACAATGAAGGTTGTCGCGATTTCGGCTGTGCACTGATGCGCGCCGATTCCGGAGCGGCCGATCAGGCCTTGAGTTCCACGGAGCTGGATATCTGGCGGGCCGTGGTCAAGGGTGGCTGGGGTCTGCTGGCGGAGATCAACACTGCGATGTCGGCCGAGGGGATGTCCCAGGCCGATCTGCGCGTGCTCGAGGCGCTCGGCGATTCCCACACGCGTGGCATCAGTGAGCTCGCCGCAGACGTGCACATGACGGTGAGTACCGTGTCGCGGCAGATCGCGCGGCTCATCGCCGACGGCCTGGTCGAGCGGGTCGAATGCGGGACCGACGCCCGGCATCGGTACGTCCGCATCACCGAATGCGGTCTGGCTGCGCGGGATCGGCATGTGTCGGTACGCAACGACCTGATCCGGCGGCTCGTGGTCGACCGGGTGACGGCCGACGAGTACCAGACTCTCGGAGAGGTGTTCCGCAAGATCAACGGTGGGCTGTCGGACCTGCCGGAGTGATCGCCGCGTGCTCGCCCACATTGTGCGACGACGCGCGTCACTCCATCGTCAGCAGCACCTTGCCGATCGCGTCGCCACTGTCGAGGCGTGCATGTGCGGCCTCGACGTCGTCGAGCGGGAACGTCGAGTCGACGATCGGACGAACCGTCCCCTCGTCGATGAGCGGCCAGGTGACCCGTCGGGTCGTCGCGACCACCTCCGCCTTGGAGCCCGCGCCCTCGACGGGGCGGGACCGCAGCATCGTGCCGTGGACGGCGGCGCGTTTGGAGAGCAGTGTGCCGATCGGCAATTCGGCCTTGATCCCGCCCTGCATCCCGATGATCACCAGCCGTCCACCGGTTCGCAGCGCCTTGACGTTCCGCTCGAGATAGGCCGCACCCATGATGTCGAGGATGACGTCGGCGCCGCCGCTGTCGCGGACGACCCGGACGAAGTCGTCGGTCGAGTAGTTGATCAGGATGTCGGCGCCGAGATCCTGGCAGCGGGCGAGCTTGTCGGAGGTGCGAGCGGTGACCGCGACCCTGATCCCCAGCGCATGGGCGACCTGGGTCGCGTGGGTGCCGATGCCGCTCGATCCGCCGTGGATCAGCAGCAACTCACCGGTGTCCAGGTGCGCGGTGTCGAACAGGTTCGACGCCACGGTGCAGGCGACCTCGGGCAATGCGGCAGCGGAGGTCAGGTCGACGCCCAGGGGCTTCGGCAGCACCTGCACGGCAGGCACGGCCACCTTCTCGGCGTAGCCACCACCGGCCAGCAGGGCGCACACCTCGTCGCCGATCGACCAGTTCGAGACGTTCCGTCCGACCGCGGAGATCCGCCCCGACACCTCGAGGCCGAGCGTGTCGACCGCACCGGGCGGTGGCGGATAGTGACCGGCTCGCTGGAGGAGATCGGCCCGATTGACTCCCGCGGCGACGACGTCGATGACCACTTCGGTCGGCTCGGGCTCCGGGTCGGGCAGGGCGGTCACGGAGAGCTGGTCGGTTCCGGCTATGGCGCGCACGTGCCGATGCTGTCACAATCTGCGAGATCGGGTCGGGGAGACAGGGGAGGACATGCCCGCACCTGAGGGGTTGTCGGAGGAGGAGATGCGCGCCTGGCTGGCCGTTCTGGTCGGCACGATGCGGCTGATCAATCACCTCGACGAACGGCTGACCGCCGACAACGGGATCAGCTATGCGGAGTATCGGACGATGGTCTCCATCGCGCGGGAGGGGCCGCAGCGGATGTCGGAGCTCGCCCAAGAGGGAATGGTCTCCCGCAGCGGTATCAGCCGCTTGGTCGCGCGGCTGGTGGCTCTCGGCTACGTCGAACAGTTCACCGAGGACTCCGATGGACGCAGTCGGCTCGTCCGGCTGACCGACTCCGGACGCGGCCTGGCGGCGGCAGCGACCACCGATCACATCGCGCGGATTCGCAGGCACCTTTTCGACCGGATCGACGAGGGTGAAGTGCGTACGCTCGAGTCGGTGTTCGGCAAGGTCGATGCGAGTCTGACGGGCCCGTTCCAGTAGCCTCGTCGTCAGGGAAGCGTGGCAGAGCGGCCGAATGCACTCGCCTTGAAAGCGAGCGTGGGTAAAACCACCGGGGGTTCAAATCCCTCCGCTTCCGCGTCAAGCGTCGGGACCGAGCTCATCCGCGAATCAGCCACCTCGACTCGACGAATCCACCTTCATTCGCAACGAAGGTGGATTCACCGACCCGAGGTGTCTCGCCGGGCGGATGAGCGTGACTGCCGGGTACGCATCACCTACGACTGATCGCCGACACTATCGTTTCCGCGTGACCACGACCACGACCCGCGACGGCCTGGGGCCGCGGCTGCTCCTGGCCCTGGCGCTGCTCTCGGCAACCGCGCCGATAGCGACGGATCTCTACCTCCCGTCCTTCCTGGAGGTCAAGGAATCGCTCCACACCGACGCCACGTCCGTGCAGCTGACACTCACGGCGTTCCTGGTGGGGGTCGCGGTCGGGCAGGTGCTGTGGGGTCCGGTCTCGGACCGCTACGGCAGGCGTCGCCCGCTGCTGATCGGCTCGGCCGCCGCGGTTCTCGCGGGCATCGTGGTGGTGGCGGCACCGACCATCGAGGTTCTCATCGCCGCCCGCTTCATCCAGGCCGTTGCGGCGGCGGCGGGCATGGTCATCGCCCGGGCCATCATCGCCGACCTCTTGGTCGGGTTCGCCGGCGCACGATCGATGACGCTGATGATGACCATCCAGAGTCTCGCCCCGGTGATCGCACCCGTTGTCGGGGGTGTCCTGGCCGGGCATGTCTCGTGGCGTGGCGTCCTCGCGGTGATCCTGGCGGCCACCGTGGTGCAGCTCATCATGGCGGTGACGTCCGTTCCGGAGACCCTCGCCGCGACGGACCGCGCGCCACGCCTCGGCTACCGCGACCTGCTCGGCCGGTTCCGGCGGCCGGCATTCCTCGCCTACGTCTTCACCCAGGCCTTCGCGTTCGGCTCGCTCATGGCCTACATCTCGAGCTCGTCGTTCGTCTATCAGCGGGTACTGGGCACGTCATCGGTGGTCTACGGACTGTGTTTCGCGGTGAACGCGCTGGGGATGACCATCGCGGGTCTGGTGGCCGCCCGACTGTCCCGCAGGCGCGTGCACCCGGCTCACACGATCCGGATCGCGGTGCCGGTGTTGCTTGTCGCGTCGGGGTGCGTGCTCGGTGCGGCACTCTCACCGGTGCCGGTCCTGCTCGTCGTGCCGCTTTTCGTGGCAGTGACGTCCGTCGGCTTCGTGATGGGCAACAGCGCGGCGCTCGCGATGGAACACACCCGCGATGCAGCAGGCGCCGGGAGCGCCGTGCTGGGCGGTCTGATGTTTCTCGTCGGCGGTGTGGTCTCGCCCCTCGGCGGTCTCGCAGGCGACGACACCGCCGTCCCGATGGCCTGCGTGATGGTCTGCTCCGCCGTGGTGGCGCAGATCTGTTTTGTCGCTGCCCGACGACACGCGGCCCGTCATCCGGAGGGGGAGGCGGCCTTCGTCAGCTGATGGCCCGACGATCCGCTGCCGAGGCGAACCCCAGCCACGTGTGGCGATTACCCGCCCAGCACCAGCCGACCTTCGGCGCGCCCTTGCGCTCGCGTCCGTCCCTGCCGGTGCCCCCGGAGATCCAGATCGCCGGGGTGCGGGCGTCGAGGCGTCCGTCCCGCTTCCGCAGCCGAGAGCCGATGGTCATGAAGCACCGATTCGGCTCGAGCTGTCTGGGCTGCTGCAGGAGCCAGGCGATCCCTTCGCCGATCGTCAGCGGGGTGCGGGCAGCGCCGGTGATCGCCGGGAGCGCCTCGTCGGGACTCCAGTTCGCCATCTCGTCGCCGCGATCGATGCCGGTGACCAGGTAGAACGGGCCCATCGGTGGATCGATGCCCGTGATCGGTGTGAACTCGTCGAGGTCGGTCATGTCGACGACGACGAATCCGGGTTTGTCGGCACGGGTGAGCAGTGTTGCGGCCGCCGATGGCGCGAGGAGTTCCGGGTGTGGGACGAGCAGAGCGTTGCCGGTGTCGGCCGCGGCTGCCGCGGCGTCGATGATCGATGCGTCGTCGATGCCGGCGAGTCGCGCGACGCCGAGGTCGACGAGGCGACGGGCCTGTGTCGGGAGGTCGGGCAGGTGAACGGTCGTCGTATCCACCTGCCCGATCATAGCCGCAGTGTGGGAATTGTTGTCCCTCAGCGTAATCTGGTCGTCTAGCCGGCGACGGTGCCGGTGACCAGCAGGTACTCCCAGGCCATCTGTCCGTCGGCGATGTGGTCGTCGGCCAAGGCTGCCATCGCGGCGTCGAGTTCCGCAACCCGTGTCGGATCGTCGCCGATCGCCTTGTAGGTCGCGATGGTCGGTCCGTATGTCGCCTTGAAGAAGTCCCGGAATGCGGCACCGTCGGCGAATCGACTGATCGGGACCGTCTCGGTGGTGGCGGTGACGTCGTGGATGCGATCGCCGAACAGGGTGCGGACATGGTCGGCGTCTCCCCACAGCACACCGGGGCTCGCGCCGGGAGGTGGCGGCGGTGCGTAGGGCTTCATGACGGAGAACAACTGGCCGATGAAGCCGGTGGGCGTCCAGTTGATCAGGCCGATCCGACCACCGGGCCGACAGACCCGGATCAGTTCGTCGGCGCAGCGCTGATGATGCGGCGCGAACATCACGCCGACACACGAGACGGCGACGTCGAAGGTGCCCTGGTCGAATGGCAGGTCCTCGGCGTCGGCAGTGCGCCAGATGATTCCGAGATCGGGTGCCCGAGACTCGCCGATCTCCAGCAGTTCGGGGGTGAGGTCGGTCGCGACGACGTGTGCCCCGGTCCGCGCGGCCGGGATGGCCACATTGCCTGCGCCCGCGGCGATGTCGACCACTCGGTCGTCGGGGCCGATCGCGGCGGCATCGGCGAGGCGCGGGCCCAGCGCCGCGATCACATCGGCGACGGCCGGGTAATCGCCGGACGCCCAGAGTGCGCGGTGCTTGTTCTTCAGCGCCTGGTCGGTGGTGATGTTGTCGATGGACATGGTGTCTCCTCGATCGGAATGAATGACGCAGTCAGCATCGCGCTGCGGCGTCTGTCGATCCAGGCCAGGAAATGAACCGGTGGTGGTACTGAATCTGTACTGGTCATCGTCGCGGTCCGGGTGTGTACTTGATGCACCGAGGGAAGGGGTCCCGATGACCTCCTATGGACAATTCTGCCCGGTCGCCAAGGCGATGGAGCTGCTCGATGAGCGCTGGACGATCCTTGTCGTTCGTGAACTCCTCTTGGGCAGTAGGCATTTCAACGAACTCCGGCGGGGCGTGCCCAAGATGTCGCCTGCGTTGCTGACCAAGCGGCTGCGCGGGCTCGAACGCGCGGGAGTGGTGCGACGATCCGAGGTCGGCGGTCGGTCGGTATACACATTGACCGACAAGGGCGAGGAACTCACCGAGGTGGTGACCGCCCTGAGCGCCTGGGGTACGCGCTGGATCGGGGAGCTCGGCGACGCCGACCTGGACCCGCATCTGTTGATGTGGGACATCCACCGCACCGTGCCCATCGACCGCTGGCCCCGACGGCGCACCATGGTGGAGTTCAACTTTCGCGATGTCATCGGCAAGGAGGGCTCGTGGTGGCTGGTGGTCAGCGACGGCGAGGCCCAGGTCTGCGATTTCAATCCCGGCTATGACGTCGACGCCACCGTCGTCACCGATCTGCGCACCCTCACCGAGGTGTGGCGCGGTGACATCGACTGGCGAACCGGCCTGCGCGACGACCGGATAACGGTTCTGGCGCCGTCGGACGTGCGGCGCGACGTGCCGGACTGGATCGGTCAGAGCATGGCGTCGGCGATCCCGCGTCCCGCCTGACATCCACTCGGATATGGTTGCGGCTCAGAGGTAGTCGCGCCGGCGGAAGCTGAGGTAGAGACCTACCACGATTGCCACGATCAGCACGGTGCTGGTGACGAATCCGATGGTGTGGTCGTAGCCCGGGTACGGCACGTTCTGGCCGTAGAACCCGGTGATCGCCGTCGGTACGGCGATGATCGCGGCCCACGCCGTCAGCTTCTTCATCACCGTGTTGAGCCGTGCGTCCGCGAGTGACAGGTTGGTCTCGAAGATCGTGGTGACCATGTCGCGCAACGACTCCGTCCACTCCGCCGCGCGCAGCGCGTGGTCGTAGAGGTCGGAGAAGTGTGGATCGAGCTCGGGAGGAGCCTTGTTCTCGAATCGCCGACGCTGGATACCTCCGATGACCTCCCGCATCGGCAGGACCACCCGCCGCAGCAGCACCAGATCCTTGCGGAGATCGTAGGTCTGACGCTGGAGTGCGCGACCCGCGACCCGCTCGTCGAAGAGCAGTCCCTCGAGGTCTTCCATCGCGTCGTCGAGTTGCTGGACCGCATCGAAATGACCGTCGACGACGACGTCGAGAAGTCCGTGCAGCAACGCCCCGATCCCGTATTGCTCGCCACCGATGTCGTCCCACCGCTGCACCACCGTGTCGATGTCGAAATCGGCGGTCCGTCGAACGGTGATCAGCGCATTACCTTTGACGAACACCGAGATGCGATGCAGATCAAATGCTTTGGCCTGTTCGGCCGGTGACTTCTGGGCTTCGGGCCGCTGGTCGGTGTCCGCGCCCTTCAGTACGACGGCATAGACCATCAGGAAGGTGTGGTGGGCGTACGCGACGGTCTTGACCCGTTCCGCGGTGGCCGTGGTGTCCTCGATCGCGAAGGGGTCGAGGTCGAGTTCGTCGGCGAGGGTCGCCATCGTCTCGCTGGTGGGGCATTCCAGGTCGGCCCAGACGAGCAGATCGGAATCCTCGAGGCAGTCGGAGACCTTGCTCAGCTCGAATCCGTCGACCTTTTCGCCGTCGCGCCAGATCTGTCCGCGGATTCGTTCCGACATGGCCCGCATTCTGCCACCGGGGCCGGATGGCAGGATCGCAGCATGGCCGCGCGGATCCCATCTCTCACCGGAATCCGGACCGTGGCGGCGCTCTCGGTCTGCCTCACCCACGCCGCTTTCTGGACGGGCCACTACACCGATGACTTCCTCGGCAGACTCATGTCGCGCTTCGAGGTCGGCGTCGCCATCTTCTTCGTGTTGTCCGGATACCTGCTGTTCTCGCCGTGGGTGACCGCGCTCGCCGAGGGGCGCGGCGCACCGTCGGCCGGGCGCTACTTCTGGCACCGGGCGCGACGCATCCTGCCGGCCTACTGGATCACGGTCGTGGTGGTGTATGCCCTCTACCTCTTCTACGAACCCGCCGACGCGTCGCCGACCGGCACCGGGTGGTCCGGCTTCCTGCGCAACATGACGCTCACCCAGGTCTATGGGTTCGGCCACCTGCACTCCGGTCTCACGCAGATGTGGAGTCTGGCCGCGGAGGTGGTCTTCTACCTGGTGCTGCCACCGATCGCGTGGCTCGTCGTATCAGTGGTCTGTCGTCGACGATGGCGTCCGGATCTGCTGATCGTCGGGTTGCTGGCGCTGCTGCTGGTGTCGCCGATCTGGTCGGTGGTGGTCGCCGGCAGCGCCGGGGTCGATGTGACCGCGCGACTGTGGGCACCGGCGTTCTTCGGCTGGTTCGTCGCGGGGATGCTGCTCGCGGTGTGCGTGTACCTGATCCGACGCTGGGATGCGACGGTGTCGGTGGCGATCGCGGTGGGAGCGTTCGTGCTGTCGGCGACCTCGATCGCCGGTGAACCCACCATCACCCCGACCACCGCGTCGGCGACGGTCGTCAAGCACCTGCTCTACCTGGTGATCGCCGTCGGCCTGATCGGCCCGCTGACCGTTCGCGATCAGTCGGACTGGTGGGCCCGGGTGTGCGGGAGTCGTCCGATGGTGTGGCTCGGCGAGATCTCGTACGAGTTCTTCCTCGTGCATGTCGTGGTGCTGGAGATCGTCATGGACGTGCTCGGCTTCGGTGTGTTCAGCGGGTCGATGCCGATCGCGTTCCTCGCCGCGACCGCGGTCAGCATTCCGGTCGCCTGGCTGCTGCACCGCCTCACCGCACCGCTGTGGCGTGCTCGTACGCCCGGGCTGTCCCACAGTCGCGGGTAGCATCGACGGTGACGTCCGGACGGTGACCGGACGGGGAAATCGAGGGACATTCGTATGGTCGACAACCGGCGTCGTGGTCTCCCGGCCACGGGCACGACGAGTGACGAGATCCGGTCGTGGTGCGACCAGTCGCGCCTGCCCGGTGATCGCCCCGAATTGTCCGACACCGCAGCGATTCTCGTCGCCTCCGGTTTCCTGACACCATCCGGCCGGGCCATCCTGGTGCGCCGCATCTCCACGGGCCTGCCGGTGCCGGTGCTCCACAGCGGGTTCGGCGACCTCCGGCGGTTGGGGAGAGCGATCGCGCAGAGCGAGCATCAGCTGGCCAACCCGATGATGCCGAGCGTGGTGGCAGCGGTGATGCGCAATCGAGTGAACGGTCTGCATCGTCGGCGCGACGACGCCCGGAAACTGATCGTGACCGCCAAGGGCGTGTTCGCCGGTGGGACCCGGGCCATCCGCCGCGAGCGCCGCGAGAACGTGTACCTCGAGATCGAGGAGCGCGAACGACTCTTCGCCGGGCTGATGTGCACCCCGACTCCCGACGCGAACACGTCGGGCTACATGCGGCGGGCCGGTACCGCGGCCATGGATCGCCTCGCGGGCGTCGTCGGCCAGGTCGCTGCGAAGTCGGGCTACCCGCAGGCGGGCGAGTGGGCCAACCAGATCCTGGTGCCCGACCAGGAGGGCGCCTCGACGGCACCGCTGGGCACCCCGGGGTCGGTGACCTTTGTCGACGGCTACGAGACCCTGTTGTTCGTCGCGGGACATTTCTACGACCGGATCGTGCGAAATCCCGCCTGGCTGTCCGACCATTTCGAGATCCAGCGCACGCAGGTGAATCTCCATGCCGAGCTGGCGGAGATCGCCGCCGACGTGATCGCGCTGCGCGCCGTGCGGATCGACCTCGATCGCGCCAAGCGCAACGGCGGGTTCGATCGGTCCTTCGCCGAGCACATCGACCGCCGGGAGGCGGCGCTGCGTCCTGTGTGGACCGAACTGATCGACCGGGTTCAGGCGCTCGGCGAGGTGGCCGCCGTCGTGGAATCGGCCGCGGTGGAACTGCGGGTGCTCGCCGAGTACGACCGCGCCAGCACGATCGACGACCGGATCGACGATCTCATCGCGCGTTCGGGTGACCGGGAGATCTCGGTGGACAACGCCAAGCGACTCACCGAACAGGTGCGCAGCGGCGAAGAGCAACTCCGGATCTATCGGGACGTGTTGCAGGGCAACATCGCTCGGATATCCCCGGCGGTACCGCGGGAACTCCCGGCCCGCTACGAGCCGTCCTGAGTCCGGCCCGCGCCCGGTACCGGGGCTTCACCGCGACCAGGACCGCAGGTACTCCTTCTCCGTCGGCGTGAGGCGCCGCAGGGTGTGCGCCTCGATGTCGACGACAGCCATCTGTGTACTCGCGACGCAGGCCGCCTTCGCCGACGGCTCGTCGCCGGACGCGCGGATCTCGTAGCCGATGGTGAAGTCGACCGACCGCGACCCCTTGATCCACATGCCGACCCGTAGCGGTGAGTCGTCGTGGCGCAGCTGACGCTGATAGCGGATCTCGACGTGCACGATCATCGCACTCATGATCAGCGAGGCGTACTCCCCGCTCGCGATATTCGGCCCGCTCGCTTCGCTCCCGGCGCTCGCACTATTCGGCCCGCTCGCTTCGCTCCCGGCGCTCGCACTATTCGGCCCGCTCGCTTCGCTCCCGGCGCTCGCACTATTCGGCCCGCTCGCTTCGCTCCCGGCGCTCGCACTATTCGGCCCGCTCGCTTCGCTCCCGGCGCTCGCACTATTCGGCCCGCTCGCTTCGCTCCCGGCGCTCGCACTATTCGGCCCGCTCGCTTCGCTCCCGGCGCTCGCACTATTCGGCCCGCTCGCTTCGCTCCCGGCGCCGGCCGACAGCAGCCATTCGATGCGCGCCTCCTCCATGAGCGTCACCATGCGGGCATGGTTGATGTGACCGAACGCGTCCATGTCCGACCAGCGAACGCCCACCTCGGCGACGAATGCGAAGCCGCCGGGGCCGAGTCCTGCACCGGTCTCGGCTGCGGTGCCATCGGGGTCGTCGGGGGCCGGAGTCATCGCATCCGCCTTTCGGGAAGTCGTCGAACAGTGGTCGTATCCGCACCGAACCCCGCTTTGGGGTTACGCGAGACGGTTACTCATCAGTACTCTGTCAGGAGGAGGATGCGGTGCCAGGGGGAAACCGCACTATCGATGTTTGCGATGCCCGCGACGACGATGTCGGCGGGTGGATGCAGCCGTGGTGTGTGCAGTGAGGGAGAAGATGCGGAAGTCGAGCCGTTGGGCGGCGGTGGTCGCCTCACTGATGGTCGCTGTGGTCGGTACCTCGGGGGTGGCGCACGCCGACGACCTCAAGGCAGCGCAGATCTCGAAGTCGTCGAAGCTGAGCCCGGAGCGCACCGACATCTGGGTGAATTCACCGGCCATGGGCGGCAAGGTCAAGGTGTCGGTGCTGACCCCTCGCTACGGCAGCGGTCCGCGCTCCACCGTGTACTTGCTCGACGGGGCAGACGCCGGCGAGGACGTCAGTGACTGGATCACCAAGGGCCGGGCGGGCAAGTTCTTCGCCGACAAGAACGTCAACGTTGTCCTGCCCACCGGCGGTGCCGGCAGTTTCTACACCAATTGGGTGCATCGCGACGCCAAGATCGGCAAGCCCCAGTGGGAGACCTTTCTCGCCAAGGAGTTGCCGCCGCTGATCGACGCCAAGTTCGACGGCACCGGCCGCAACGCCGTCATCGGGCTCTCGATGGGTGGCCAGTCGGCCTTCACGCTGGCGTTCCGGCATCCGAGTCTCTACTCGGGGATCGCGTCGCTGAGCGGATGCCCGCCGGTGTCCGGCCCGGTGAACGAGAGCTATGTGCGCACCACCGTCGCGAAGTCCGGTGGTGACGCCACCAACATGTGGGGCCCGTTCGGCTCCGCCAACTGGGACGCGCACGACCCCAGCAGGCACCTCGACAAGCTGCGCGGCAAGAACATCTTCATCTCCGCGGGCTCGGGGGCGGTCGGCCCGCTGGACCTCACCGCGCCCTACGACCCGAAGGACGGCCCACGGTCGGCCGTCACCGCCGCCGGCTCGGCGCTGGAACTCGGTGCATGGCGCTGCTCGCTCGAGTTCGCCGCGACCCTGCGCGCGAACAACGTCCCCTTCACCGACGGATTCCGGGTGATCGGTACCCACAACTGGGTCTACTGGGAGCGGGATCTGCCGGTGGCCTGGCCGACCATCTCGCAGGGCCTCTAGCCGGCCGGGAACATCCGCCTGCGGGTCACGCCTTCTGGCGCCACTGCTCCGCGAAGCGCAGGAAGATGTCGTCCTCGGCGGGATTGGTGACCGTGACCCGGACGCCGTCCTCGGCGAACGGCCGCACCACCACTCCGGCCTCGACGGCTGCCCCGGCGAAATCCATCGTCGCGTCGCCGAGTTCGAGCCAGACGAAATTGGCCTGCGAATCGGGCACGCGATAGCCGAGGTCCCGCAGTCGCCCGGTCACCCGGGTGCGTTCGGACACCACGGCGTCGGTCCGCGCCAGCAACTCGTCCCCGGCCTCGAGGCACGCCAACGCGGCGTGCTGGGCCAGGCTGTTCACCGAGAACGGGACGTGCACCTTGCCGAGTGCGGTGATCACCTCGGGATCGCCGATCGCGTAGCCGACCCGCAGTCCGGCCAGCCCATAGGCCTTGGAGAACGTCCGCAGCACCACCAGGTTGCCGAACTCGCGGCAGAGCTCCACGGCGTCGTAGGCCTGTGTGGGGCCGAGCCGCAGGTATTCGAAATACGCCTCGTCGAGCGCCACGATGATGTCGGAGGGGACAGCGCGCAGGAACTCCCGCAATGCGTCCGCCTCGACGACGGTGCCGGTCGGATTGTTCGGGTTGCAGACGAAGATCAGTCGCGTGCGGTCGGTGATCGCCGCGGCCATCGCCGGGAGGTCGTAGGTGAGATCGGCGGTCAGCGGCACCTGGACCGGGGTCGCGCCCGTCACCCGTGTCGCGAGCGGATACGTCTCGAAGGACCGCCACCCGAACAACACCTCGTCACCGGGCCCACTGGTGATGGTGATCAGGTTCTGGCAGAGGATCACCGAGCCGCAGCCCACCTGCACCTGATCTTCGGTCACCCCGAGGTTCTTCGCCAGGTTGGCGGTCAGCTCGACCATGCCGTTGTCGGGATAGCGGTTCGCCGACCCGGCGGCCGCGACGATCGCGTCGAGGACGCTGGGCAGCGGCCCTTCGGTGACCTCGTTGCTCGCCAGCTTCACGGCGCCGGGAAAGGTCTTGCCGGGCACGTAGACGGGCAGATCGTCGAGGTCTGGACGGATGCGCAGGGTCACCCGTCAAATGTAGGTGCACCGCACGTGAACGGCCAAAATGGTCGCGGTTTGCTTACCGCTGCGACGAGTGTGTAATCTTTCGCTTCGGCAGTTCGAAAGGACTCCGCGAGGAGGCGTGCCAGAGCGGCCGAATGGGACTCACTGCTAATGAGTTGTCTCGCTAACACGGGACCGGAGGTTCAAATCCTCTCGCCTCCGCCGAACCGCAGTCGCGCCGACTGTGGAAAGGCTCTGCTGTCTCCGACAGTGGAGAATGCCTCTGCTGTCTCCGACAGCGGGAGTTACAACTGAAGACCACGCGCCCGTAGCTCAACGGATAGAGCATCTGACTACGGATCAGAAGGTTTGGGGTTCGAATCCCTACGGGCGCACAGAACGAGAACCCCGGCTCCGGCCGGGGTTCTCGCGTTTCAGGGGGCCTCGGCGGTCGTCCGAATCCGCCCGATCCTCGTGACCACCACGCCGAAGAGGATCGCGAGGGGGAACATCACGATCCCGTAGACGGCCGGGGCCACCGACATCTCCGAGCTGTCGAGCACGGTGAGCGTGACGGCGAGCGCGAGGGTCGCGTTGTGCAATCCGATCTCGAACCCGCCTGCGATGCACTGCGCGGCGGACAGACCCGCAAGTCTGGGGACCACGTATCCGATCGTGAGCGACAGGGCACAGAAGATCGCGGTCACCGCGCCGGCCTCGGCGGCGTACTCCAACGCCCGGTCCTCGCCGAGCAGTGCGCCGAGGACCACCACCACGATCAGGACCACCGAGGCGATCCGTACCGGACGGTCGGCGCGGGCGGCGACGGTCGAGGCACGGGCGCGCACGAACATGCCCAGCGCCACCGGGATCAGCACCAGGGCGAAGACCTGGAGCATCTTGGTCGGCTGCACACCGAGGTTGTCGGCGGAATCGAGAAACCAGGCCACCGAGAGATTGACCACGATCGGCAATGTGACGAGCGCGAGGATCGAGTTGAGGGCCGTCAGGGTGATGTTGAGGGCAACGTCTCCGTGGAACAGATGACTGTAGAGGTTCGCGACGGTGCCACCCGGTGCGGCGGCGAGGGTCATCAGGCCGACGGCGAGCAGGGGTTGCAGACCGAAGGCGATCGCGAGGCCGAAGCCGATCAGCGGGAGCAGCACGACCTGGCAGCCGAGGATGATCGCGACCGCGCGGGGATTCTTCGCGACGCGCCCGAAGTCGGCGACCGAGAGCGACAGACCCAGCCCGAACATGATGACGGCCAGGGCGATCGGCAGCCCGACTGTCGCGAACGACGATTCCATCCCGGCCCCCTCGCGTACGCCGATGCGCGCTGTTCCGTGCCCGGTCGCCCCGTGTGCGACTCTGCCATACCGATTGTCGGAAATGGGTGTTCCCGATGGAACCGCCCGCTGCCCGACTCGGGGCACGGCGCAGTAACATCTCCGGGGTGCCGGGCCCATCCACCATCGTCGTGAGTGGAGTCGTCGTCCGTGATGCCCGCGGCCTTTTGCTCACCGTGCGCAAACGCGGGACGCAGCGGTTCATGCTGCCCGGAGGTAAGCCCGAACAGGGTGAATCGGCGGCTGCGGCGGCAGTTCGGGAGTGTGCCGAGGAGATCGGGCTCGGAGTCGACTTGTTTCGATTGCGTGAATGGGGACGGTTTCGGTCGGCAGCCGCCAACGAGGCCGGATGGGACGTGGTGGCAACGATTTTCGAAGCCGATGTGATCGATCAGGAGATCATCCCGACGGCCGAGATCGACGAGATCCGGTGGCTGGACGTCGATGCCGACATCGTGGCCGATGATCTCGCGCCATTGCTTGTCGACCACGTGATTCCGGCGTTGCGTCGTGCCGGTCACGATTCCTGAACAGATAACAGAGTTTTCGCAGCATTCACCGAAAATCGGGCGGTTTCGGTTACCGTGTGCACGCGGGGGGACCTATGCGCGGACCTAGTGAAAGGATCAGCATGACCTCTCCATCGCCTGCGGCGAAACTCGCAGCGGAGTTCTTCGGTACCTTCTGGCTGGTGTTCGGTGGTTGTGGTAGCGCGATTTACGCCGCAAAGCAGATAGCGCAATCCGACGATGGACAGAGCACTTTTCAGGTCGGTATCGGATTCCTCGGTGTTGCACTTGCATTCGGCCTCACCGTGGTGACCATGGCATATGCGGTCGGGCATATCTCGGGTGCGCATTTCAATCCCGCGATCACTCTCGGTGCAGCTGTGGGTGGACGCCTCCCCTGGAAGGAATTGCCCGGATACTGGATTTCCCAGGTTGTCGGCGGCCTGGTCGCCGGTTTGCTGCTGTTCGTCATCGCGAAAGGGCAACCCGGATTCGAAGCCACCGGGAACATGGCCGCAAACGGTTATGGCGAACATTCGCCGAGCAATTACAACCTCACCTCGGTGTTCATCGCGGAAGTCCTTCTGACGGCGTTCTTCCTCATCGTGGTGCTCGGCGCCACCGACGGGCGTGCCCCCGGGGGCTTCGGACCGCTGGCGATCGGCCTGAGCCTCACCCTGATCCACCTCATCTCCATCCCGATCAGCAACACCTCGGTCAACCCGGCCCGGTCGACGGGTGTCGCCTTCTTCAACGGCAACGGGGCGCCCGGGCAGTTGTGGGTGTTCTGGGTCGCGCCACTGATAGGCGGCATCATCGGCGGTCTGCTCTATCCGTTGCTGTTCGAGAACGGGAAGTTCGCGTTCGGCAACCGCGCCGCCGCCGCCGCTGAGCGGACGGACGTCGACCGCACCACGGCATAGCGAACGGGTGGGGCGGCCCGTCCGCGTCGCCCCACCCGACCACATCGCCCGTGGCCTGGGAGAATCCCGGCCATGGAACTGCTCATCCTGGTCCTCGTCGGCGCGATCATCGTCACCGCGATCGCCGATCGCCGGGGGATGCAGCCGGCGCTGATCATCATCGTGATCGCGCTCGCGGTCTCGTTCATCCCCGGAATGCCGCGCGTCGAACTCGATTCGCACATCCTGCTGACGGTGGTGCTGCCGCCGCTGCTGTACTCGGCGGCGCTGGGTTTCTCGTTCCCGAATTTTCTGCGCAAGCTGAAGCCCATCCTGGGGCTCGGCGTCGCGATGGTCGTCATCACGGCGCTGGCGGTGGGGTGGGTGGCCTCGCTGGTCATCCCCGAGTTCACCTTCATGCTGGCCCTGCTGCTGGGCGCGATCGTCGCGCCACCGGATGCGGTGACCGCGGTGGCCATCGGCCGCAAGCTGGGCCTGCCGAAGCGGCTGATGACCATCCTGACCGGCGAGAGTCTGGTCAACGACGCCGCGGCCCTCTCGCTGTTCGCGATCGCCATCTCGCAGATCGCCGACACCCACTCGTTCATCGGGAACCCGCTGGTCCTGTTCGGTTACAACGCGATACTCGGGCCGATCGTCGGCGCCGTTCTCGGCATACTGACGCTGTGGATCCGCCGGCACCTGCAGAATCCGGCGCTCGAGACGGTGCAGGGTTTCGTGGTGCCGTTCGCCGCGTTCCTGGCGGCCGAGCACCTGCACGCGTCGGGCGTGCTGGCCGTCGTGATCGCCGGTTTCGTGGTGGGCTCCGGCTCGGTTCATGCGGGCTATCAGACCCGGTTGCAGGAGCGGTATGTGTGGAACTCGGTGGACGTGCTGCTCGAGGCCTTCGTGTTCGCCTACATCGGGCTCCAGATGCGATTCATCATCACCGACCTCCGCGACGCGCGGGAGTCGTTGGTGCACATCGCGATGGCGTCGTTGCTGGTGCTGGTGGTGGTCCTGGCGATCCGTCCCATCTGCGTGTTCGCGATGTTCGGCCGAGGTGCGCTGAGTCGTCGGATCGACAGTGCCGTCAACGTCGAGGTACCTGCCAACCCGCGTCGCTCGGTCCGGCGCACGCGTGATCCGGACCGACCGCCCGGGCGCCGTCGACGATGGTCCGAGCGGATCGATCACCGTCCGCTGACCTGGCAGGAGTCCACCGTCGTCGCGTGGACCGGGATGCGTGGCGTGGTCACCCTGGCGGCCGCCTCGGGTATCCCGGTCACCGTCGCCTCGGGTGAGCCGTTCCCGGAGCGATCGGCGATCCAGGCGATCGCCTTCGTCGTCGCCGTCGGGACCATCCTGATCCAGGGGGCGACGCTGCCGTGGATCATCGCGCGACTACACCTCCGCAACGAGGACGAGGAACGCTACGACCACGACCAGACCGTGCGGACGGAGGAGGTGGTGCACGCCGCCGCCGATCAGGTCATCACGGATTTCGTCGACAGCCCGCCCGGTGGACTCGATGCAGCGACCGTCGCCTTCATCATGGAGACGGTGGCCCGCCAGTCCCGCGACGCCGAGGAGATGCCCGACCCGGAAGCGCACACCGCCCGCAACGACGCCTTCGCCACGCTCTATCGCTCGGTGCTGAACGCGCAGCGGGAGGCGCTGGTCGCCGACCGCGACGCCGGCAATCTCGAGGACGAAGCCGTCCGCGCGATGCTGGAACGCCTCGACCTGCAGGAAGCCGGTCTGTCGGCGCGTCTGGAGAGCCGCCTGTAGATCTCGCGGCAGACGCCGTCACGCGGTCGTCGTACTGTCGAAGGTGCGGGTGCGCGCACCCGCTTCCGGCGAGAGTCGGAGTGGGCGACGCGACGGAACGGGAGGCGAGGATGGGACAACCCAGCGGGCCGCCGCCGCGTGCGGGTGACCGCCCGCCGCCCGACGATCTCTACCGGATCCCGCTCTACCCCCATCTCTACCCGCCGCTCGGTTATGCACCGGACGGGCGACCGATCTTCGTGCCCGGTGAGCCGGAACGGCCGTCGGCGCCCCCCGACGGCACGTCGAACGGCCCCGACTCCGGTATCCCGGCCACCGACGCCCCGACCCCCGCTGCGGGCGCCCGGTCCTCCGATCGCCGTCTCGTCGGTGTGCTGGCGATCGTCGCGGTGGCGGCGCTCGGGCTCTTGGCCATGACAGTGGGCCGCGCCGCGCTGCGCGACGACCCTCAGCCCGCGGCGGACCAGCAACTCCCCGTGGTCATCACACAACTTCCCACCGAGCTGCCCACGCAGATGCCCACCGCTCCACCTGGTGGAAACCCCGACGAGGTACCCGGAGACCCGAACTCGCCTGCATCGCCGGTCGGCAAGGAGATCGTCTACGAGGTGACCGCGTCGAGCCCGACCACGATCCTCTACGTCGACGCCGATGGGCTGCGTACGACGATCGGCGCACCGACCACCTGGACGGTCCGTTTCACCGGGACGGGCAATCCGCTGCGGGTCCTGGTCCTCGCCGGAGACGGCGACGCGCAGTGCCTGATCAAGGTCGGCGGCCGGCCGGTGGCCGCGGATCGCATCACCGCGCAGTCGCCCCGCCGAACTGTTTCCTGCCGTGCCTGAGTGACCGACGTCACCGGTCGACGTCCCCATCGCGCGCATCGACTGTGTGCCGAGGCACTCGGGTCGCTACCGTAGATCTGTGAGTTCTTCCCAGACAGCCTCAGACGGCACCACTCCACCGGACGTCATCACGCCGTCGGCCGATCTCAAGACGGTGATCACGTGGCGCGGCGAGTCCTCTGACCGGCTCGAACAGGTGCGCCTGCACGTGACCGGCGCGCGCATCAAGGCGTACGGCCGGATCATCGCAGCCGCCTCGGACGAGCACGAGGCGTTCTCGGCATCGTATGAACTCGTCACCAACGACAGCGGCGTGACCAGGCGTCTGTCGGTTCACCTGCTCCGTGCGAGTGGCGAAACACAACTGGGCATCACCCGTGACGGACAGAACAACTGGCTCGTGCAGACGCCCGAGGGCACCATCAGCAGCGACTTCAACGGTGCCGAGGATGTCGATCTGGCGCTGTCACCGATGTTCAACGCCCTGCCGATCCGTCGTCACGGGTTGCACAACGGCACCGGCGAGATCGACGTGCCGGTTGCCTACCTCTATCTACCGGCAGGCACGGTCGAACCCGCCACGCTGCACTACACCGCGAGCAAGGACTCCATCGCGGTGGTCTCGCCCGTCGTCACCTCGACGTTGACCGTCGACGACAACGGATTCGTGGTGGATTACGCCGGGCTGGCCACCCGGGTCTGAATCACCCGACCCAGACCTTCGCCTGGTGCGCCTGTCGGCGCAGTTCCTGCGCCCAGCCGGGCTCGCCGACCGTGACGCCGGTGATCGGTGCCGGTGCCGCGCCGGCGATCGCCTCGTAGGCGGATCGCGCGCGGTGGCCGTCGTCGACGACGATCTCGACGGTGCCCTTGTCCCGCAGCTCGTCCCGTGCCGCGATCAAACGGTCGATGGTCTCGCTCAGCACGTTCAGCAGGGCGATGCCGTTGGCCTCCAACATGGCTCGCTGCAGCGCTGGTGCGCTGCCCGCCACCCGCGTGCCGTCGCGGAAGCTGCCGGCCGCCAGGCGCAGCGCCAGATCACTTTCCCCCGCCCCGACCGCGGCGGTGACCGCGGCGGTCAGATGCGGCAGATGGGAGATCGCGGCGACCGCGCGATCGTGTGCCCCGGCGGCCGCCGGCACCACGAATGCGCCGGCTGACCGAGCGATGGCGGCCACCGCCAGCCAGTCGTCGGGGTCGGTGTGGTCTTCGGTGGTCACCATCCACATCGCATCGCGGAACAACTCGGGATCTGTTGCGATCCAACCGGATTGGCTGGTGCCCGCCATCGGGTGACCGCCCACGTGACGCACGCCGGGAGCCAGTCGCGCCACCGACTCGGCGACGGCCTGCTTGACGCTGATGACGTCGGTGAGCAGACAGTTCGCGGCGTACTCGGCGATGGCAGGCAGTAGGTCGTCGATGGTGGTCACCGGCGTCGCCAGCACCACGATCGCGTCGTCGGCGGAGGCCTGCCGCAGCGTCGCGGCGAGGTCGGTGGAGGCGCGATAGCCGGCCGCCGTCGCGGCGGACACGGTCTCACCGGACCGGTTGTAACCGTAAGCCGATCGACCAGCGTCGTGCAGTGTGCGCAGCAGTGAACCGCCGATGAGTCCGAGTCCGAGCACACAGACCGGGGGACCGGTGGACGGGTCGGGGTGGGTCGACGCGGCAGTCACCCGTTCAGATTCCCATATGGCCTGATCCGGTGAACAGCGAGCCGGGGACCGAGACTTGGGTGACCCGCGGATTACGGCTACGGTGACCTGCATGGCAGGTGCCGGCGCAGGTGTATCGGGTGGTTCGAACAAGCAGGACGTCACCGACGAGATCGAGGGTTTCGCGGTGGCGGTGGTACGCGACGACGGTGCGTGGAAGGTGAGTGCGCTCAAGCCGTCGGCGTTGCTGACCCTCGACGACGCCGAACGCCAGCTCCGTGAGCTGCGCGCCGCAGGTGCGGTGTTCGGTCTGCTCGACGTCGACGACGAGTTCTTCATCGTGGTGCGGCCCGGGCCGTCGGGCGCACAGCTGCTGATCTCGGACGCCACGGCGGGCATCGATTACGACGTCGCGGCCGACGCCCTCGACGCCATGAACATCGACGTCCCGGATCTCGATCCCGACGAGCTCGACGACATCGACCCCTGGGAAGAGGGCGATCTGGGCATCCTGGCCGATCTGGGGCTGCCGGATGCCGTGATGAGCGTGATCGTCGGGGACACCGACCTCTACGCGGACGAGCAGCTCGGCATGATCGCCGCGCGACTCGGATTCGCCGACGAGCTGTCCAAGGTGCTCGACTCGCTGGGGCATTGACACCTGCCGACGTAGGACCTCCGCGCGCGCTGTGGGAGACCATGATGCGTTCGGCGCTGGCTGCCGCCCGCGACGGCGGGAACGACGACGTGCCGATCGGCGCAGTCGTCTTCGACCCCGATGGCATCGAGCTCGCGCGCGCCGCGAATCGGCGCGAGGCGGACGGCGACCCGACCGCGCATGCCGAGATCCTCGCATTGCGTGCGGCCGCACAGCGTTTCGGTGATGGGTGGCGGTTGCCCGGCTGCACCATCGTGGTGACCGTCGAGCCGTGCACGATGTGCGCCGGGGCGATCACGCTGGCCCGGGTGGGTGCGCTCCTCTTCGGCGCGTGGGAGCCCAAGACGGGCGCTGTGGGCTCGCTCTGGGATGTGGTCCGCGATCCGCGGCTGTCTCACCGGCCACAGGTCGTCGGCGGCATCCTCGAGCCGGACTGTCAGGCCCTGATGATCGATTTCTTCACCGCGCGCCGGACGGACTGACCCCGGGGCGGCTGCGGGGTCAGAATCAGGGTGGAAATCAGGGTTCGCCTGCGACGATGCTCTGGCAGATTGGACATATGGGCGCGACACCCGCCGCGTTCGGAGAATCCATAGGAGACTGACATGTCCGATCCCAGCGACAAGGTCAACGAGGCACTCGAGACCGTCAAGGGCAAAATCAACGATTTCGCCGAGAGCGGCAAGGTCCAGGACGCGGTCGGTACGGCCAAGGACAAGATCAACGAGTTCGCGGCGAGCGACACCGTGCAGGGAGCTGTCGGCACTGCCAAGGAGAAGCTCGGTGAGTTCGCCGAGAACGAGAAGGTCCAGGACGCCCTCTCGACCGCCAAAGACAAGTTCGACGAGATCAAAACCAAGATCACGGATCGCTGACGAGGCTTTGACCAGCAGACCTGGCCCGTCCGGGCCATCCGTGGCACGGTGGGAAGTGCCTTGCAACCGGTGACAACCATGTCCCGGTCACATCAACGAGGAGGCAGTTCATGGGAGTTGCAGACGACGCCAAGAACAAGGCCGAAGAGTTGAAGGGTCGCGGTAAAGAAGCTGCCGGCGACCTCACCGACAATAAAGATCTCAAGGACGAAGGCCGCGGCGACCAAGGTGTCGCGCAAGGCAAGCAGAAGGTCACCGAGGCCGCTGACAAGGTCAAGGGCAAGGTCGATGACGTCAAGGACAAGCTGACCGGGAATTAGCGCACCCGTTCCCCGCTCTGACCAGCCAATTTAGGGCTGAGCGCGTCCTGCGGTACAGTCTTCCGCGGTGGCGTGTCCGAGCGGCCGAAGGTGCAGCACTCGAAATGCTGTGTGCGGTAACCCCGTACCGAGGGTTCAAATCCCTCCGCCACCGCAGCGAACGGCCCCTCATCTGACCAGATGAGGGGCCGTTTTCGTGTGTGTGAGCCCTTCCGCTCTCCAGATACCTCGGTCCGGTCGCATCGCCTTGGTTCCACATGAAGGTGGCTTCCGCGAACAGAGGATGGGTGCGCTGCGGCGACCGGGTCACACGAGGAACTGCGCCGCGTCCCGCGCCAAGTCCAGCAGCGGCTGCGGGAAGATTCCCAGCACGATGGTCACGACGGTGCAGACCGCGATCGACGACGTGGTCAGCACACTCGGCTTCACGACATGCGGCGCGTCGACCGGCACGTCGGCGAAGAACATCGCGACGATGATCCGGATGTAGAAGTAGGCGGCGATCGCGCTGCTGATCACGCCGATCACGACCAGCACGCCGCCTCCGGCGCCGGCGGCCGCCGCGAAGACGTCGAACTTCGCGATGAAGCCGCTCGTCAGCGGGATGCCGGCAAAGGCGAGCAGGAACATCGAGAACATCGCGCCGACAAGCGGATATCTTCTGCCCAGCCCCGCCCATTGGGCGATCTCGGTGGCCTCCCGACCCGACAGATGCGGTCCGGACACCCGATCCGGCTCGCGTACCACCGCGACCGTCGCGAAGGCGCCGAAGGTCGAGAACGCATACGCGGCCAGGTAGAACATCGTCGCCGCGAGGCCCGCGTCGTCGAAGGCGACGAGGCCCAGCAGGATGAACCCGGCATGCGTGATCGACGAGTACGCGAGCATCCGTTTGACGTCGGTTTGCGTGACCGCCATCATCGCCCCGGCCAGCATCGTGGCGATGGCGACCGCCCAGAGTGCCGGTTCCCAATCGTTTTTCAGGTCGGGGAATCCGACGTAGAACACCCGGAGCAGTGCGCCGAAGGCGGCGATCTTGGTGGCCGCGGCCATGAACGCGGTGACCGTCGTCGGCGCGCCTTGGTACACATCGGGAATCCACGAATGGAACGGCACGGCACCGATCTTGAACAACAGGCCGACCGAGAGCAGTCCCAAGGCGATCAGCGGGAGCGTGGTGTCGGTGCCCGGTGCGCCGACGGCCCTGCCGATCGCCCCGAGTTGCAGCGACCCGGTGGCACCGTAGGCGAAGGCGGCGCCGAAGAGGAAGAAGGCCGACGAGAACGCGCCGAGGAGAAAGTACTTGAGCGAAGCCTCCTGCGAGATCAATCGCCGACGACGTGCGAGGCCGCACAGCAGATACAGCGGCAGCGAGAAGACCTCCAGCGCGATGAACATCGTGAGCAGGTCACCGCACGCGGGGAACAGCATCATGCCGCCGACGGCCAACAAGGTGAGGGGGAAGACCTCGGTGGTGATGGCACCGGCCCGGGTCGCCTCGAACTCGGCGTCGGTGTTGGGGACCGATGCGCCCGACGGTGTGAACATGTCGGCGTCGACCGAGTCCAGGGCCGCCTGGGCGGCGGCGCCGGGTCCGTCGCTCACTCGTAGCGTGATCGCCGGTGCCGCGACGACCCGTTCGAGTCGTCGTTCGGCCATGAACGCGATGGCCAGGATCGAGACGAGCAGCAGGAGGCCCTGCAGAAAAAGAGTCGGCCGGTCGATGACGACCGAGCCCGCCATCGCGAACTGGCCGTGGCCGCCGTCCCGTGCCTCCGCGACGGCGACGGCCACCAGCGCGGCAAACGCTGCCACCAGACCGCCGAGCGCGAGAGTGAGTTGGGTGGGATAGCGGAACCTGCGGGGCGCGAATGCCTCCACCAGCACACCGACGACGGCCACCCCGAACACGATCAGCATCGGCGACAACAGGCCGTACTCGATGCTGGGCGGATCGATGGCGGCGAGATACTCGGAGGTCACTTCGGCACCCCTTCCGTCGGTACCCGATCCGTCGGGGCAGTCACCGTGGGACGCGGATCCGGTTCGTGGATGGTGCTCATCGTGTGCGAAACCGCCGGATCGATCAGATCCAGCAACGGTTTCGGATACACCCCGAACACCAGCAGCAGCGCGATCAGCGGGGTCACCACGACGAGTTCCCGGCCGTGCAGGTCACGCATCGACCGGGTCGCCGCTCCCGGCCCCTCGACCTGTCGTGCCGGACCACCCATCATCCGCTGGTACAGCCACAACACATAGATCGCGGACAGCACCAGCGCGCTCGTCGCCACCACCGCGGCGACCGGATATCGGGTGAATGTGCCGATCAGGACCAGGAACTCGCTGATGAACGGAGCGAGCCCGGGCAGGGATAGGGTGGCGAGACCGGCGACGAGGAACGTTCCCGCCAGCATCGGGGCGATCTTCTGCACCCCTCCGTAGTCGGCGATGAGCCGACTGCCACGGCGCGACACCAGGAACCCGGCGATCAGAAACATTGCGGCGGTGGAGATCCCGTGGTTGACCATGTACAGCGTGGAGCCGGTCTGCCCCTGCGTGGTGAGTGCGAAGATGCCCAGGATGATGAATCCGAAGTGGGAGATGGAGGTATAGGCGATGAGCCGCATCACATCGGTCTGCCCGATCGCCAGGATCGCGCCGTACACGATGCCGATGACCGCGAGCGCCGTGATCAGAGGTGCGAAATACCGTGCGGCATCGGGGAATAGCTGCAGACAATAGCGCAGCATCGCGAAGGTGCCGACCTTGTCGACCACCGCCATCATCAGTACGGCGCTGGTCGGGGTGGCGGCAACCGCGGCATCGGGCAGCCACGAATGGAAAGGCCACAGTGGTGCTTTGACCGCGAAGGCGAACATGAAACCGAGGAAGAGGAGCTTCAGCAGGCCGCCCCCGGCGTCGAGCTGTCCCGACGACACGGCATCGACCACCGTCCGCAGGTCGAACGTGCCGCCGCCGTCGGCCCCGAGGCCCGACCGCGCGGTCACCACGTAGAGCCCGATCACCGCGGCCAGCATGATCAGCCCGCCGAAGAGGTTGTACAGCAGGAACTTCACCGCTGCGGCGGACCGGCCCGCGCCGGCACCGAAGCCGCCGATCAGGAAGTACATCGGGATCAGCATCGCCTCGAAGAAGATGTAGAACAGCAGGATGTCGAGGGCGACGAAACTCATCAGCACCATCGCCTCGACCGCCAGGGTCAGCGCGAGATAGGTGTGCGGGCCCTTCTGGCGGCGCCCGGCCGAATGGTCCAGTGAACCGGCGTGATCGGCGTCGTTCCAGCCCGCCAGGATCAGCAGCGGGAGCAGCACCGCGGTGAGGAGTACCAGCACCAGACCGATGCCGTCGAGGCCGAGGGCATACCGGGTGCCGAAGGCGGGAATCCAACTGTGATCCTCGACGAACTGGTAGCGAGCGCCGGTGGTGTCGAAGCCGGTGGCCAGACCCAGCGCGACCGCCAGCGCAGCGACGGAGATGCCCAGCCCGAGCCACTTCGCAACATCCGGCCGGCTACTCGGGATCGCCAGCACCGCAACGGACCCGACCGCCGGTAACAGCCACAAGATGGTCAACCAGGGCATGCTCACAGGACGTTCACCACCATCACCATCGCGACGATCAGGACTGCGCCGGCGAACATCGACAACGCGTATGACCGGACGTAACCGTTCTGCCAGCCACGTATTCGCTGCGACAATGCGCCGACGGTGCGACCGATCCCGGTGGTGAGGCCGTCCACGCCATCATTCTCGACGAGCACGAGCTCCCGGGTCAGTTCTTGTCCCGGCCGCATCAGCAGGTTCTCGTTGACCGCGTCGCCGTACAGGTCGCGGCGCGCGGCCACGGTGAGTGCGGACACGTCCTCCGGTGCGACCTCGGGGACCGGGCGCGTGGCGTACTGCCGCCACGCGAGGCCGATCCCGATCGCGACGACGGCCAGGATCGTCACCGTGACCACCCAAGTCGGCACCGCCAGCTCGTGATGTTCCTCGCCGACAACGGGTTCGAGCCAGTGCACCAGCGAATCCCCCCACGCCAGCAGTGCGCCGGAGACCACCGAACCGATCGCGATGAGGATCATCGGTGCGGTCATCGACCCCGACGACTCGTGCGGGTGAGCGTCTTCACGCCAGCGACGTTCACCGAAGAATGTCAAGAGCATGACCCGCGTCATGTAGAACGCGGTGATCCCGGCGCCCAGCAGCGCGGCACCGCCGAGAAGCCATCCCCCGGCGCCGCCGGAGGCAAAGGCGGCCTCGATGATCGGGTCCTTGGAGAAGAACCCGGCGAACGGCGGCACACCGATGATGGCGAGGTAGCCGAGGCCGAAGGTGACGAACGTGATCGGCATGACCGTGCGCAGTCCTCCGAAGCGTCGCATGTCGGTCTCGTCGTTCATCCCGTGCATCACCGAACCGGCACCGAGGAACAGTCCCGCCTTGAAGAACCCGTGGGTGAGCAGGTGCATGATCGCGAATGCGTAACCGGCGGGACCCAATCCGGTGGCCAGGATCATGTAGCCGATCTGGCTCATCGTCGATGCGGCCAGTGCCTTCTTGATGTCGTCCTTCGCGCAGCCGATGATGGCGCCGAACAACAGGGTGACCGCGCCCACGACGGTGACCCCGACCTGTGCGGCCGGTGCGAGATCGAAGATCGGGTTAGAGCGTGCGATCAGATAGACGCCCGCGGTCACCATCGTCGCGGCATGGATGAGCGCGGACACCGGGGTCGGGCCCTCCATCGCGTCGCCGAGCCATGACTGCAGCGGCACCTGCGCCGATTTGCCGCACGCCGCGAGCAGCAACACGAAACCCAGTGCGGTGAGCACACTCTGGCCTGCCTGGTCGGCGCCGGCGAACACGGTCTCGAAGGAGACCGCCCCGAAGGTGGCGAACATGATCATCAGCGCGACGGCCAGACCGATGTCGCCGACCCGATTCACCACGAACGCCTTCTTCGCGGCGGTCGCCGCCGTCGGCTTGTACTGCCAGAAGCCGATCAGCAGATACGAGGCGAGGCCGACGCCTTCCCATCCGAGGTACAGGCCGAGGTAGTTGTCGGCGAGCACCAGGATCAGCATGGCCGCCAGGAAGAGATTGAGATAGGCGAAGAATCGACGACGGTCGGGGTCGTCGGCCATATAGCCGATCGAGTAGATGTGGATCAGGGACCCGACACCCGTGATCAGCAGGACGAAGCACATCGACAACTGGTCGAGTTGCAGCCCGAAGTCGATCTGCAGCTCGCCCACAGGCACCCAGGAGAACAGGATGTGGTGGACGGCGCGGTCATCGGCGGACCGGCCGAGCATGCCGATGAACATCGCCAGTCCGAGCGCGAAGGATGCGAGAGCCAGAGCGGTGCCGAGGAGATGACCCCACTTGTCGGTCCGACGGGCACCCAGCAGAAGGATCGCCGCGCCGATCAACGGAAGTGCTGGTACCAGCCAGAGGAGATCTGCGGTCGATTCGGTGCTCACCGGTGGTCTCCTACCGTTTCAGCAGATCTGTGCCGTCGACCGAAGCCGACCTGCGGGAGCGGAAGATGGTCATGATGATCGCCAGTCCCACCACCACCTCGGCCGCCGCGACCACCATCGTGAAGAACGCGATCACCTGACCGTCGAAGGAACCGTGCATCCGGGCGAAGGTCACGAAGGCCAGGTTCGCCGCGTTGAGCATCAGCTCGATACACATGAAGACCACGATCGCGTTGCGGCGCAGGAGCACCCCGGCGGCGCCGATCGTGAACAGCAGCGCCGAGAGGTACAGGTAGTTCTCGGGATTCATCGGCCGGCCTTTCCGAGGGCTCGACGGATGCCGTCCGGCTCCGACGTCGGCGGCGCGGCCGCCGGTCGTGGACGCAGAGTCGCGTTCACCGAGAGCTCCGACGGCGTACCGTCGGGCAGCAGTGCGGGGACGTCGACCGCGTTGTGGCGGGCATAGACGCCGGGACTCGGCATCGGCGTCATGTCCACGCCGTTTCGGAACCTCTCCTCCGACAGCTCACGCTGACTTCGCCGTGGCCCGAACCGTTCCCGATGCGCCAGGACCATCGCGCCGAGGGTGGCGGCGATCAGCAGAGCGCCGGTCAGCTCGAACGCCCACAGATATTGGACGAAGATCAGCCGCGCGATCGCCTCGATGTTGCCGTCGGAGCCGGTGCCGGAGACATTCGGCCCGGCCGCCGTCGGCGCACCTGCGAACACCGCCAGCGATGCGTTCGCGATCGCCGCGATCAGCAGGACACCGAAACCGATTCCGAGAACCACTGCGGCGATCCGCTGTCCGCGAAGGGTTTCCACCAGGGAATCCGACGAGTCGACACCGATCAGCATCAGCACGAACAAGAACAGCATCATCACCGCACCGGTGTAGACGACGACTTGGACGACGCCGAGGAACAGCGCGCCCTGCGCGACGTAGAAGACCGCGAGGATGATCATGGTGGTGGCCAGGAAGATGGCCGAGTAGACCGCCTTGGTCGCGAACACCACGCCCAGCGCGCCGGCCACCGCGACCACACCGAGGACCCAGAACTGCACGGCTTCGCCCGTGCTGGTCGCCGGGAGCGCAGCGAGCGGGACCGATGTCGACGTCCGAACCAACTCTGCGGCGAGTGTCGCTGTCACGACTCGTCCTTCGCGATCAGTCGCCCGTCCTTCGACACCTCGCCCCGGTAGTAGCTCTCCTCGGTGGAACCCGGTGCCATGTCGTGGGGTGCCGGGGTCACTCCGGGCTCGAGCGGCGCGAGTAGGCGGTCCTTCTCGTAGATGAGGTCGGCGCGGTTGTCGTCGGCCATCTCGTAGTCGTTGGTCATCGTGAGCGCGAGAGTCGGGCACGCCTCGATACACAGGCCGCAGCCGATGCAGCGCAGGTAGTTGATCTGGTAGACGCGCCCGTAACGCTCACCGGGCGAATACCGCTCCTCGTCGGTGTTGTCGGCACCTTCGACATAGATGGCGTCGGCCGGGCAGGCCCAGGCGCACAGCTCGCAGCCGATGCACTTCTCCAATCCGTCGGGATGCCGGTTGAGCTGGTGCCGCCCGTGATAGCGCGGCGCCGTGGGGGTCTTCTCCTCGGGATACTGCTCGGTGATGGTCGGGGAGAACATCGACGAGAAGGTCACCCCGAGACCGCTCATCGGTTTGAGGAACTCAGGCATCGGTCGTCTCCTTCTCGGGGTCGGATGGAGGTCTGTGGGCGGGTCCGCCCGGAAGTACCTGACCCGGCATCGGAGGCACCGGGAATCCGCCTGCCATCGGGTCGAACGTTTCCCCTGCTGGTCGATCTCGATACGCCGACACGCTTCGCGCGCCGGCTACTCGATCCGGCGGAGTAGCGGCGACGGAGGAGCCGCGTGTTGAGACCTCCGGCGCAGCAGGCAGTTTCATCAGCCGCCAGATGGCGTAGCCGATCAGGGCGGTCACCACGAGTCCGGCGCCCGCCGAGACCAGCGAGCGGACGAGGTCGTCGTCGGAGGAACTGCCGATCGCCGCGCGGATCAGGGCGACCACCATCACCCAGCTCAGGGAGATCGGGATCAGGACCTTCCAGCCCAGGTTCATGAACTGGTCGTAGCGCAGGCGGGGCAGACTGGTTCGCAGCCAGATGAACACGAACAGGAACACCCAGACCTTGATGGTGAACCACACGATCGGCCACCAGCCGGAGTTCGCCCAGTCGAACATGCTGACCGGCCAGGGCGCCTGCCAGCCACCGAGGAACAGGGTGGTGGCGAGTGCCGAGACGGTGACCATGTTGATGTACTCGGCGAGCATGAACATGGCGAACTTGAGCGACGAGTACTCGGTGTGGAATCCGCCGACGAGTTCGCCCTCGGCCTCGGGCAGGTCGAAGGGTGCGCGATTGGTCTCGCCGACCATCGAGATGGCATAGATCACGAACGACGGCAACAGCAGCAGGACATACCAATGATGTTCTTGTGCAGCCACGATGCCCGATGTCGACATGGTGGTCGCATCGAGGAACACCGCGGCGAAGGTGAGCCCCATCGCGATCTCGTAGGAGATCACCTGGGCTGTCGAGCGCAGCCCGCCGAGCAGCGGATAGGTCGAGCCCGACGACCACCCGGCCAGCACGATGCCGTACACGCCCACCGAGGTGATGGCGAGGACGTAGAGCACACCGACCGGGAGGTCGGTGAGTTGCAGCGGGGTCTGGTGCCCGAACACCGACACCATCGGACCGAACGGGATGACCGCGAACGCCATGATCGCCGGCACCACCGCGATGATCGGGGCGAGAAGGTAGATCGGCTTGTCGACGCTCGACGGGATGATGCCCTCTTTGAGCGCCAGCTTCACGCCGTCGGCCAGACTCTGCAGCAGACCGTGCGGGCCGACCCGGTTGGGTCCGATGCGGGTCTGCATCCGCGCCATGATCTTTCGCTCGATCAGGATGGCGGCGAGTGGATTGGCGACCAGGAACGCGAAGACCGCCACCGCCTTGATCAGGATCAGCCACCAGGGATCATGGCCGAAGTCGGCGAGTGTCGGGAAGGTCATCGCACCTCCCGCGTCGCCGCCGGTGCGATGGCCACGACGTCACCGGCCCCGGCCCGCAGGTGCGTGTACACGCCCGCACCTGGTGCGTTCATCGGCACCCAGACGACGCCGTCGGCCATGGGAACGATCTCGAGGGGCAGGATGATCGCGCCGCGATCGGTGCCCACCTCGACGTCGGTGCCCGCCCCGGCCCCGATACCCGCCGCAGTGGTCGGGGACATGCGGGCGACGGGCGCCCGGGCCGTGCCCGCGAGATGTGGTTCACCGTCCTGCATCCGGCCGGCGTCGAGCAGCATCCGCCAGGTGGCGAGCACCGCGCGCCGGGTCTCCGTGCCGCTGCTCGGGCGGTTGGACCTCGGTTCCACCTCGGGCATCGCGGTCCGCGCACCGCGCCACGCACCGATGCGTTCGAGGTCACCACGAATGGCGGTCGTGTCGTCGCAGTGCAGCGTCACCCCCATCTGCTTGGCGAGCGCGTCGAGAACCCGGTGGTCCGAAATGGTCCCGACCTCGGGTAGCGCCGTCGCGAACGGACGGGCGCGCCCTTCCCAGTCGACGAACATGCCGGGTTTCTCCGCTGCCGCGGCGACGGGGAACACCACATCCGCGTATTCGGTGACCGCGCTGCGGCGCATCTCCAGGCTCACCACGAAGTCGGCATCGGCCAGCGCGGCGGTGGCCGACGCCGGATCGGGAAGATCGTCGAGTTCCACTCCGCCGACCACCAGCGCGGAGATCTCCTGACGCAGTGTCGCGTCGAGGATCGCGGCGGTGTCCCGCCCCGGGGTGCTCGGCAGATCGGCGATCTGCCAGGCCATCGCGAGTTCGGTGCGCGCCGACAGATCCGCCACCGGGCGACCGCCCGGCAGGAGGTTCGGCGCCGCTCCCACCTCGACGGCGCCACGTTCGCCTGCGCGGCGCGGAATCCAGGCGAGGCGTGCACCGGTGCGTCGGGCGAGCCGGACTGCGGCGCTGAGACCGCCGGGGACCGCGGCCAACCGTTCACCGACCACGATGACCGACCCCTCGGCGGCGACCGCGTCAGCGGCGGCATCCGAATCGAGCACGGCCGGTTCGTCTCCGGGCGCCGTCGGCACGAGTGTGCCGTTCAACTTCGCCACCCCGGCGCTGCGCAAGGCGGCGACAGCCGTGACCTGCTGGCGGGCGGTGCGCACTGCCCGCCGCATCCGGAGGAAGACGATCGGCGATTCCTCTTCCGGTTCGAAGGCGACGAGCAAGACCGCCGGGGCGACGCCGAGCTCACGGTAGGTCACGTCGTCGGGCCGAGCCGCGATGTGCGTCGCGAGGAAGTCGGTCTCCTCGGCGCTGTGGGCGCGGGCCCGGAAGTCGATGTCGTTGGTGTCGAGAACCGTACGGGCGAAACGCGAATACGCGTAGGCGTCCTCGGCGGTCAGCCGGCCGCCGGTCAGCACCGCGGTCCGTCCACGTGCGGCGGTGAGTCCCTCGGCGGCATGCCGCAGGGCATGCGCCCACGACACCTCCACGAGGGTGCCGTCGGGCCTGCGGATCATCGGCCCGGTCAGCCGGTCGTCGGCGGAGGCGTACGCGAACGCCCACCGGCCCTTGTCGCAGTTCCATTCCTGGTTGACGTCGGGGTCGTCGCCGGCGAGGCGCCGCAACACCTTGCCGCGGCGGTGGTCGGTACGTTGTGCGCATCCGCTCGCACAGTGCTCGCAGACGCTCGGCGACGACACCAGGTCGAACGGACGGGCGCGAAAGCGGTACGCGGTGCTGGTCAGTGCGCCGACCGGGCAGATCTGCACCGTGTTGCCGGAGAAGTACGACTCGAACGGGTCGTCCTGATAGATCGTGACCTGTTGCAGTGCACCACGATCGCCGAAGCCGATGAGCGGGTCACCGGCGATCTGCTCGGAGAAGCGGGTACACCGGGCGCACAGGACACATCGCTCCCGGTCTAGCAGCACCTCCGACGACAACGGCACCGGTTTGGTGAAGGTACGTTTCGCACCGGTGAAGCGTGAATCCCCGCGCCCCGACGACATCGCCTGGTTCTGCAGCGGACATTCACCACCCTTGTCGCACACCGGGCAGTCGAGGGGATGATTGATCAGCAGGAGTTCCATCACGCCGCGCTGGGCCTTCTCGGCCACCTCGGAGCTGCGTTGGGTGTGGACCACCATCCCGTCGGTCACCACCGTGGTGCACGAGGCCAGCGGTTTGCGTTGTCCCTCGACCTCGACCAGACACTGGCGGCAGGCGCCCACCGGATCGAGCAGTGGGTGGTCGCAGAACCGCGGAATCTGTGTCCCGATCATCTCGGCCGCCCGGATCACCAGAGTGCCCGGCGGCACCGAGATCTCGATCCCGTCGATGGTCACCGACACGAGGTCGGGCTTTTTCTGCCCGGTGGCGGTGGAGTCGTCGACGGCGGTCATCGCGCACCTCCTGCGGCGGATACTGATTCGGCGAACAGCGTGGACCGGTGATGATCGAACGGGCAGCCGCCCTCGAAATGTGCCAGGTATTCGTCCCGGAAGTACTCGAGCGAGGAGACGATCGGACTGCCGGCACCGTCACCCAACGCGCAGAACGACTTTCCGACGATGGTATTGGTGATGTCGGTGAGGGTGTCGAGGTCCTCGGGTCGTCCGTCGCCCGCCTCGAGACGCCGCAACAACTGCACCAGCCAGTAGGTGCCCTCCCGGCAGGGTGTGCATTTCCCGCAGGATTCGTGCGCGTAGAACTCGGTCCACCGCAGCACGGCGCGCACCACGCACGTCGTCTCGTCGAAGATCTGCAAGGCCTTGGTGCCGAGCATCGAACCGGCCTCGCCGACCCCCTCGTAGTCGAGGGGCACATCGAGGTGTTCGGCGGTGAGGATGGGTGTCGACGACCCGCCGGGTGTCCAGAACTTCAGCTGATGGCCGGACCGCACACCGCCGGCCCGATCGAGCAACTCCCGCAGCGTGATTCCCAACGGAGCCTCGTACTGACCGGGTCGCGCGACGTGGCCCGACAGCGAGTACAGCGTGAAGCCGGGCGACTTCTCGGTGCCCATCGCCCGGAACCAGTCGACGCCGTTGCGGATGATCGGCGGCACACTCGCGATGGACTCGACGTTGTTGACCACGGTCGGACTCGCGTACAGCCCCGCGACGGCAGGGAACGGGGGACGCAGGCGTGGCTGCCCGCGGCGGCCCTCCAGGGAGTCCAGGAGCGCGGTCTCCTCCCCACAGATGTACGCACCGGCACCGGCGTGGACCACGAGATCGAGATCGAAACCGGACCCCAGGATGTCGGTGCCGAGATAGCCTGCCGCCCTGGCCTCGTCGACGGCGTCGCGCAGCCGCCGCAGCACCGAGGCGACCTCACCGCGCAGATAGATGAAGGCGTGCTCGGCGCGGATCGCGTAGGCGGCGATGATCGCACCTTCGATCAGGGAGTGCGGGGAAGCGAGGATCAACGGGATGTCCTTGCAGGTACCCGGCTCGGACTCATCTGCGTTGACCACCAGGTAGTGCGGTGGTGCCGCCGGATCTGCGGGCGCGTCGGGGTCCTGTTGCGGGATGAACGACCATTTCATGCCGACCGGGAATCCTGCGCCGCCGCGGCCGCGGAGCCCGGATGCCTTGACCAACGCGATGATCTCGTCCGGCGGGGTCGTGAGCGCGGACCGCAGCGCTGCGTAGCCGTTGTGCGATTCGTAGTTCCGCAATGTCCAGGACTCCGGCTCGGACCAGAATCGGCTGAGTACGGGGGTCTCCGCGGGGTCGGTCATACCCTGTCCTCCGTCTCGGGAAGGCCGGCGAGCAGCCGGGCGGTCTGCCGGAACGTGCACACGGTGCCGGTCCCGCGGGCCGGGGTGAGGGGGACGCCTGCGCGGAGATCCTCGACGAGTTCCACGCTGCTGGTCGGGGTCTGGTTGTCGAAGAACTCCCAGTTGACCATCACGACCGGGGCGAAATCGCATGCGGCGTTGCATTCGACGTGTTCGAGGGTGATGCGCCCGTCGGCCGACGTCTCGCCCGCGTCGATGCCGAGGTGGTCCCGGAGCGCGGCGAGGATCTCGTCACCGCCCATGATCGCGCACAGCGTGTTGGTGCAGACGCCGACGAGATACTCGCCGGTCGGCGAGCGGCGGTACATCGAATAGAAGGTGGCGACCGCGGACACCTCGGCCGTGGTCAGTTCCAGTTGGTCTGCGCAGAAGGTCACGCCGGCCCGGGTGATCTGGCCGTCCTCGGATTGCACCAGGTGCAGCAGGGGTAGCAGGGCCGAACGGGACCGGGGGTAGCGGGCGATGATGCCTGCGGCGTCGGCCGAGAGTCGTTCGGCCACTTCGTCGGGGTAGTCGGCGGGGCCGCCGAAGCGGATCGTCGGGTGCGGTGCCGGTATCTCCACCGGAACGCCCTCCGCGGGTGGCGCCGTCAGGTCCACGAACACCGGGTCGGTCATCGGTCAACCCCTCCCATCACCGGGTCGATGCTGGCGACGGCGGTGATCACGTCGGCGACCATGCCGCCCTCGCACATCGCCGCCACCGCCTGCAGATTCGTGAACGACGGATCCCGGTAGTGCACCCGGTACGGTCGTGTGCCGCCGTCGCTCACCATGTGGACCCCCAGTTCGCCGCGTGGGGATTCGACCGCGACGTAGCACTGCCCGGCGGGCACCCGCATCCCCTCGGTCACCAGCTTGAAGTGGTGGATGAGGGCTTCCATGGAGGTGCCCATGATCTTCGCGATGTGTTCGGGCGAGTTGCCGAGGCCGTCGGGTCCGAGGGCGAGGTCGGCCGGCCAGGCGAGCTTCCGGTCGGACACCATCACCGGACCGGGGCGCAGGCGGTCGAGGCATTGCCGGACGATCTTCACCGACTCCTGCATCTCCTTGACCCGGATCAGGTAGCGACCGTAGGAGTCGCAGGTGGTGTCGGTGATGACATCGAACTCGTAATGTTCGTAGCCGCAGTAGGGTTGGGATTTTCGCAGGTCGTGCGGCAGTCCGGTGGACCGGAGCACCGGGCCGGTGATGCCGAGCGCCATGCATCCGGTGAGGTCGAGGTAGCCGACGCTCTGGGTGCGGGCCTTCCAGATGTAGTTCTCGTTGAGCAGGTCCTCGAGTTCGCCCAGTCTCGAGGGCAGGACGTCGAGCAGCGCGGCGACCTTGTCGGCCGCGTCGTCGGGGAGATCCTGTGACACCCCGCCCGGCCGGATGTAGGCGTGGTTCATCCGCAACCCGGTGATGTGCTCGAAGACGTCGAGGATCATCTCCCGTTCGCGGAATCCGAGGAACATCGCCGTCACCGCCCCGAGTTCCATTCCGCCGGTTGCCAACGCGACCAGATGCGATGAGATGCGGTTGAGTTCCATCAGCATCACGCGGATCACGCTCGCGCGCTCCGGGACATCGTCGGTGATGCCGAGCAGGCGTTCGACGCCGAGACAGTAGGCGGTCTCGTTGAAGAACGGCGCGAGATAATCCATCCGCGTGACGAAGGTGACGCCCTGCGTCCAGTTGCGGTACTCCAGGTTCTTCTCGATCCCGGTGTGCAGGTAGCCGATTCCGCAGCGGGCTTCGGTGACGGTCTCGCCCTCGATCTCCAGGATCAGTCGTAGCACGCCGTGGGTTGAGGGGTGCTGCGGACCCATGTTGACCACGATGCGCTCGTCACCGGGTTGCTCGGCGGCCCGTTCCCGCACCGCTGTGACGATCTCGTCCCAGTCCTGGCCGGAGACGGTGTAGGTCTGCGTTGGGTGCACATCCGCGGAACGATGAGAGCCGGTGTTGCCGTGGTCGGTGGTGGTCATCAGTTGTAGGACCTCCGTTGATCGGGCGGTGCGATCCGGGTCCCCTTGTACTCCACGGGAACCCCGCCGAGTGGGTAGTCTTTTCGCTGCGGGTGCCCCTGCCAGTCGTCGGGCATCTGGATTCGGGTCAGGGAGCGGTGACCGTCGAAGACGATGCCGAAGAAGTCGTAGGTCTCGCGTTCGTGCCAGTCATTGGTCGGGTAGATGTCGGTCAGACTCGGTATGTGCGGATCGGCATCGGCGACCGACACCTCGAGCCGCAGGCGGCGATTGTGAGTGATCGAGGCCAGCGGGTACACCGCGTGGAGTTCGCGGTCGCGGTCGTCCGGGTAGTGAACCCCATTGACGCCCAAGCACAATTCGAAACGGAGCGTGTCGCGATTGCGGACCGTCAATGCCACCGCCCGCAGATGATCTCGGTGGACGTGCAGGGTCATCTCGTCGCGGAAGATCACCACTTTGTCGATGGCCTGGCGGTAGTCGGTTCCGGGTAGTTCGTCCAATCCGGCGGCGAGTTCGTCTGCCACGTCGTCGAAGTAGCCGCCGTACGGGCGGTCGGAACTCCCCGGAAGGGTGACGGCCTGCACCAGCCCGCCGTATCCGGAGGTGTCACCGCTGCCCTGCACGCCGAACAGGCCACGGCGTACACCGATCTGCTCGGGTCCGGTCTGCTCGTCTCTCGTCATCTCGCCTGCGGTCCCGGTGGTCGCGGGGGCGGGGTCCTCGGGCCGTTCGGTGTTCATCGGAGCAGCCCCTTCATCTCGATGGTCGGCTTCGCCTGCAGCGCGGCCTGTTCGGCCGCCCAGATCGCCTGCTCGCGGTTGACCCCGAGTGGCATCTCGGCGATCTGCTCATGCAGTTTGAGGATCGCGTTGAGGAGCATCTCGGGCCGGGGCGGACAGCCGGGCAGGTAGATGTCGACCGGGACGACGTGGTCGACACCCTGCACGATCGCGTAGTTGTTGAACATGCCCCCCGACGACGCGCAAACACCCATGGCCAGTACCCATTTGGGTTCGACCATCTGGTCGTAGATCTGGCGCAGCACCGGGGCCATCTTCTGGCTGACGCGGCCGGCGACGATCATCAGGTCGGCCTGCCTCGGCGATGCCCGGAATGCCTCCATCCCGAATCGTGCGAGGTCGTAGCGGCCGGAGGTGGTCGCCATCATCTCGATGGCGCAGCAGGCCAGGCCGAAGGTGGCAGGCCACAACGATCCCTTGCGCATGAACCCGGCCAGATCTTCGACAGTGCTCAGCAGGAAGCCGCTGGGCAGTTTCTCCTCCAGTCCCATGTCGCGAACCTCCTTGCGTGTGCCGGGCAGTCGCTGCGTGCGCCCGACGGGGCGCACGCAGCGGCCATGGTCATTCCCAGGTCAGTCCTCCGCGTCGCCACTCGTAGGCGTAGGCCACCGACACGTTGACGATGAACAGGGCCATGGCGGCGAGTCCGAACCATCCGAGGGAGTCGAAGGCGACGGCCCACGGATAGAGGAAGACGATCTCGATGTCGAAAATGATGAAGAGCATCGCCGTGAGGTAGTACTTCACGGGGATGCGCTGGACCACGCGGTCGGTGATGCGTGGCGTGGTGGTCACCGACGCGCCGCCGGGGGCCAGACTGTGCGATTCGGTGAGCGGTTCGATGCCGCATTCGTACGGTTCCAATTTGGCGCGGTTGTACCGCTTCGGACCGATCAGGATTGCGATGCCGACCGAGAACACCGCAAATCCCATGGCAATTGCCCCGAGAACCATGATCGGGACGTAGGCGTTCATAGGGTGGCTGCTCCCCACATTTGCGGCCTGATGTGAGCTGTGCCACAAGCCTACTAGCGGGGGAGGGGCCGTTGTCGAGCTTTCTACAGTTCGGCGTTTCGGAGCATCTCGACCACCGTGGTCGACAAGGTGATCGGGTCAACCGGCAGCGTCGCGGTGGCGTCGGCCCGTGACCAGTCCGCCAGCCAGCGGTCGTCGGCCCGGCCGAGCAGCACGAGCGTCGGCGGGCACGGATCGATCTCGTCCTTCATCTGCTTCGCCAGCCCCATCCCGCCCGCGGGTGTCGCCTCGCCGTCGAGGATGACCACGTCGATCACGCCGGCATCGAGTTGCGCGAACACCATGGGGGCGGTGGCGACCTCGACGAAACTCAGCTCGGGGAGGCGGGGATCGGGACTGCGGCCGAGTGCGCGGATGACCGCCGCGCGGGTGTCCGAATGATCCGAATAGACCAACACGCGCAGCGCCGAGACGGCATCGCGGGCGGGGTCGGTCACGTCGAGCACATTACCGTCAGATCTCCGCCGACCGTGCGCAGAATCGCGCCGAGCGGGCCCACTTTCCCGCCGAGCGGGTACAGAATCTCGCCGACTGTGCCCGGTTTCCCGCCGAGCGGGTACGGAATCTCGCCGACCGTGCGCTCAGTGCTCCGTGGAGAAGCCGACCCGTCGACGATGGTTGTCGAGCGCCAAGGTGACCAGACGATCGATGAGGTCGGGGTAGCTCAGACCCGAGGCCTCCCACAGCTTGGGATACATGGATGCCGGGGTGAATCCGGGAATCGTGTTGACCTCGTTCAACAGCCAGCCGCGGCCGCCTGCCTCGTAGAAGAAGTCCACGCGGGCCATGCCTGCGCAGCGCAGCGCGGTGAACGACTTGGCCGCGAGTTCGCGGACCTCCCCGGTGACCTCCGCAGGCAGATCGGCAGGGATGACGAGGGCGGCCGCGCCGGTGACGTACTTGTCCTCGTAGTCGTAGAACTCGCTGCCGGGCAGGATCTCGCCGGGGACCGATGCCTCCGGCGCGGTGTTCCCGAGTACGGCCACCTCCACCTCGCGTGCGGTCACGCTCTCCTCGATGATCACCACGTCGTCGTAGCGCAGTGCGAGGTCGATGGACTTGTCCAGTTCGGACGCGTCGTGCGCCTTGGTGATGCCCACCGACGACCCCAGGTTGGCCGGTTTGACGAACAGCGGCAGTCCGAGCTCGTCGATCGCTCGGCCGACGATGGTGTTCGGGTCGTCGATGCCGTCGCGGAACTCGATCCACCGGCACTGCGGGATACCCGCCTGCTCGGCGACGATCTTGGCCATCGCCTTGTCCATGCACAGCGCCGACGACAGCACTCCGGCTCCCACGTACGGCACCTTGAAGAGCTCGAGCATCCCCTGGATGGTGCCGTCCTCGCCGTGCGGTCCGTGTAGGAGCGGCAGTACGACGGTGATCGTCGAGGCATCGAGGTCGCCGCGGATCGCGGCCAGCGGTTCCACCTCGGTGCCGGCGGTCTCCAGCCGATCGGGCAGTTCGCCGCCCTCGGCGAGCGTCGCGATCGCCTTGTCGTTGCGCAGCCACATCCCGTTCTTCGCGATACCGATCGGCACCAGCTCGTACTTGTCGCGATCGGCGGCTGCGAGCACATGGGCCGCGGTGACGCATGAGACGTCGTGTTCTGCGGACACGCCACCGAAGAGGACGACCAGACGCAGCAGGGGTGAAGCCATGGCTGACACGATACGGCCACCACAACCGGCTTACCGGACGTGGTGCTTGTAGCGTTGCGGTGTGCATTTCAGGGCAAGTGAGGTCGCTGCAGCCGTCGCCGGACGGCTCGTCGGCGACGACGTGCAGATCGACGGTGCAGGCATCGACTCCCGGAGCATGCGTCCCGGGCAGCTGTTCGTACCGATCGTCGCGACGCGCGACGGCCACGAGTTCGTGGCGGCCGCAGCGGACGGAGGTGCCTCGGCATATCTGACGTCCCAGGGCACCGATCCCGACATCACGCTCCCCGCGATCACCGTCACCGACACCGCCGCGGCGCTCGCCGACCTCGGCGGGGCGGCGCGCGATCGATTGCCGGAGAGAGTCGTCGGCGTGACCGGCTCGGTGGGCAAGACGTCGACGAAGGATCTGCTCGCGGGAGTTCTCACGACGACGTACCGCACCACTGCCAGCGAGAAATCGTTCAACAACGAGCTCGGGCTGCCCCTCACGCTCGCCGGCGCCCCCGACGACACCGAGGCCGTCGTGGTCGAGATGGGCGCGCGCGGCATCGGGCACATCGACCTGCTGTGCGGCATCGCCCGCCCGACCGTTGGCATCATCACGCGCGTCGAGGGTGTGCATCTGGAACTGTTCGGCGACATCGAGTCCGTCGCCCGCGCCAAGGGCGAGTTGGTGGAGGCGCTGCCGGTGGACGGTCTCGCCGTGCTGAATGCCGACGACGAGCGTGTCGCGGCGATGGCGAACCGGACCGATGCGGGTGTGCTGAGCTTCGGTCTGAGCCCGTCGTCGGACGTGTACGCATCCGACGTCACCCTCGACGATCAGTTGCGCGCCTCGTTCCGCCTGCACACCCCGTGGGGCGAGACCGACGTCCGGCTCGGTGCCCGGGGCGAACACCAGGTGCCGAACGCGCTGGCCGCGGCCGCCGCGGCCGGATGGCTGGGCGTCCCGGTCGACGAGATCCCGAACGGTCTGCTCGGGGCCGCGTTGTCGGGACTGCGGATGGAACTCGTGACCACGCCGGCAGGCGTCACCGTCCTCAACGATGCCTACAACGCCAATCCGACCTCGATGACCGCCGCCCTGCAGTCACTGGCCGCACTCGACGCCCGTCGTCGAGTCGCCGTGCTCGGCACGATGGCCGAACTCGGATCGGATTCCGCTGCCCAGCACGCTGCCATCGCCAAGCGTGCCTACGACCTCGGCATCGAGGTGATCGCCGTCGACGAGTCGCATTACGGCAATGTGGCGCGCCATGTGGCGAACGTCGACGGCGCGCTCGCCGAGCTCTCCGACCTCGCCGCGGGTGATGCGGTGCTCGTGAAGGGCAGTCGGGTCGCGGCCCTCGAACGGGTGGCCACTGCGCTGGGTGCGTGAGCGTTCCTGAAAAGTGCCCCTGAAAAGCGCCCCAGGAAAGCACCCCGGGGCGAGCCGTCATCGACCATGGGTCGTTGCCTCCCCTGAGGAGGGCGCATTTCGGGGGCGCATTTCCGTTTCAGGGAGTCGAGAAAGAGGACGCTGTCGCAGTCGAGATCAGCTTCGCTGCTGCTCGGCATTCGCGACGATGACGTCCCGGACATAGTGCGCGAGCCCCGGCGCCACATCGTCGTAATGCTTGGTGAACCGCGGATCGGCGACGTACATGTTCGCGAGATTCACGTGCATCTCGTGGCCGCAGTCATAGAACTGGTTGATGCCCGCACGATGCTCCTCGGCGAGGGCGTTGGCCTCGGGTGACCCGGGCGCCACACCGGACCGCAGTGCGTCGGCGAGTTTTGCTTCGAGGGCGTCCCCCTCGGCCTTGATCCGGCGCCAGTCATCCTTGCCGAATCGGGCGGTGCGCTTGCCGCTCTGCTCCCAGGCCTCGGAGTCACCCCAGCGTTCCTCGGCTTCGGCGGCGTAGTCGTCGCCGGGCCAGTCCTGCCCGAAGATCTCCGCCTGTTCCTCGGCGGTGAGCTGGATTCCGTTGTCCTTCGCGTCCATCATGTCCTCCACAGCTGCGACCATCCGGTGCAAGCGATTGATCCGGTCGATCAGCCGATCGTGCTGATCACGCAGCTGAGCCGAAGCGTCCACCAACGGATCGTCTAGCAGGGTCGCTATCTGCTCCAGCGAAAAGCCCAGTTCACGGTAGGTCAGGACCCGATGCAGCCGCTCGATGTCGGCGTCGTCGTACACGCGGTAGCCGACGGACGTCCGGTCCGACGGCACCACCAGACCGATCTGGTCGTAATGGTGCAGCGTGCGGACACTGACGCCGGTGAGACGTGCTACCGCGCCGACCGTCCGAGAGGGTTCTGACTCACTCACACCGGACACTGTCGGGCCTCACGTCACGTCAGGGTCAAGTCCGCTACGGCGCGAGCCCGAACTCCTGGTCACCCTTGCTGCACGAGGCCAGGATCCCCGCGGTCTCCGACGGCCCGCATTGCCAGCCGGACACCCGCTGCGGCTGCCCGGTCGCGATCTTCGGGCTGTATTGCGTGGCGACCTGCTGCGCGGTGTCGCAGGAGAGGTCGCCCTGCAGGATCAGGATCCGCAGCGAGCCGTCGGGCCCCTTGGTGGTGCCACATTGGGTGTGGCCGGCGTGGTCGTCGGCGACAGACGTGGTCGGCGAGACCGGCTTCGGTCCGCCCACCACGGATGCGTTCGGGTTCTCCGAGATGGTGGCCGCCGAGGTCTCCGACGACGACGTGGCCTCCTGCTCGCCACCACATGCGGCGAGCACGACACCGGCGAATCCGGCCAGGACAGCGAGTGAGATGCGATGCAGGCTGCTCGACATGTGATCACCGTACCGGGTTCCGGTGGCGCCCCGAATGCCTGCTGGGTTTGGGTTACACCCGCCCACCTGCAAGGATGCATCGGGTGAGTTCCAGCGACACAGCTCTTCCCCCCGACCATTCCTTCACCGTCGGCACGTCGCTGCCCGGCACGATGGGCCGCACCGGTGTCATCGACACCCCGCACGGCCGCATCCACACACCAGCGTTCGTGCCGGTCGGGACCAAGGCCACGGTCAAGACGGTGCTGCCCGAGTCCGTCGAGGCGCTCGGCGCGCAGGCCGTGCTCGCCAACGCCTATCACCTCTATCTGCAGCCGGGGCCCGACATCCTCGACGAGGCCGGCGGGCTCGGCGCCTTCATGAACTGGCGGGGTCCCACCTACACCGACAGTGGCGGATTCCAGGTCATGTCGCTCGGCGTCGGGTTCAAGAAGGTCATCTCGATGGATGCCGCGGGCGAGCAGAACGACGATGCCGTCGCACCCGGCAAGGAACGACTGTCCGCCGTCGACGACGACGGGGTCACCTTCAAATCGCACCTCGACGGCTCGGCGCACCGCTTCACCCCCGAGGTGTCGATGCAGATCCAGCATCAGCTCGGCGCCGACATCATCTTCGCCTTCGACGAGCTGACCACGTTGATGAACACCCGTGCATACCAAGAGAATTCGCTGGAGCGAACCCGGCTGTGGGCGATCCGCTGCCTTGCCGAACACAACCGGCTGTCGCGAGAGCGTGTGCACCGGCCGCAGCAGTCGCTCTGGGGGGTCATCCAGGGCGCCCAGTACGAGGACCTGCGCCGCAAGGCTGCTCGGGATCTCGTGACGATGAGCAAGATGGACCAGGCCGATGGCGGACGGGGCTTCGGCGGGTACGGGATCGGCGGTGCGTTGACGAAAGACGACCTCGGCACCATCGTCGGCTGGGTCAACGAGGAGCTGCCCGAGGACTCGGCAAAGCACCTGCTGGGCATCAGCGAGCCCGACGACATCTTCACCGCCATCGAGAACGGCGCCGACACCTTCGACTGCGTCTCGCCGACCCGGGTCGCCCGCAACGGCGCGATCTACTCGCTCGACGGCCGCTACAACATCACCAATGCGCGGTATCGCAGGGACTTTCGACCGCTCGATCCCGAAGTCGAGAACTACACATCGCAATACAGTCGTGCCTACCTGCACCATCTGTTCAAGGCCAAGGAAGGGCTCGCCGCGACACTCGCGACGCTGCACAACGTGTCGTTCATCGTGACGATGGTCGACCGGGCACGCCAGGCCATCGAGGACGGCAATTACACCGAGTATCGCGACGAGTTCCTGGGGCGGTACTACGCGGGTTCGCGGTAGTCGCGGGACCTGACGATCAGCGGAACCACTTGTCGGCGAGTCCGTCCACCCAGGCGGGCGCGTCACTCGCGTCCTCGGGTGGCGAGGCGACCACGACGAGCTCGTTCACGCCGAGCGCCTCGACCGCCACGAGGTCGTCGACCGAGGGATCACGCAGCGCGACGGCCAGATAGAGCTCATCTCGCGGGCGACCGGATGAGGAGCACAGCTCGGTGACCCGTGCCACGCGCTCGGCAACGGCTTCGACACCGTCGAGATTGAAGCCGTACCACCCGTCGCCCCAGCCGACGACGCGCTCGAGGGCGGTGTCGCTGTTCCCGCCGACGATGATCGGGATGCTCTCCTGCGCGGGAGCGGGTTTGACCCGGATGTCGGTGAACGCGACGAACTCGGAAGTGTACGAGGCGGGTTCATCACGCCAGATGGTGCGCATGGCGTCGACGTAGCTCGCGGTGCGTGCCGCTCGGCGTTCGAAGGGCACACCCAACGCGTCGAACTCCTCGCGCGACCACCCGATGCCGATGCCTGCGGTCAACCGTCCCCCACTGAGGCGGTCCAGCGATGCGAGCTGCTTGGCCATGATCACCGGATTGTGTTCGGGCAGAAGGGCCACGCCGGTCGCCAGCCGGATGGTCGTGGTGGCTGCCGCCGCGAACGACAACGTGATCGTCGGGTCGAGCCAGTCGGCCGCGGCCGGCACGGCGATCTTCCCGTCGGACGTGTAGGGATAGCGGGAGGCCTGATCGTCGACCATCACGACGTGTTCGCCGGACCACAGCGTCGCGAATCCCCGACGTTCGGCCTGTCGCGCGACGGTGTCGATGACCTCGCGGCGAGCGCCTGTTCCGATCCCCAGCGCGTGCAGACCGATGTCCATGGTCTACCCCGCAGTCACCGCGACCAGTGCCGCGCGGGTAGCACGGCCGAAAGCGGATGGGAGCACATCGGAATGATATTTCACGGGAACAGATCTCCCACCCCGATCGTTCGGTTTGCGTAGACCCATCCGACTCGGCACCCTGGGAAGGGTCCAGCCGAGCCCGAACCGAGAGAGACAATGCGACGCGCAAAGCGCCGAAAACGCCGACGACGATCCGGCCACCCCTGCTCGACCCTGCCTGACGACCACCCGGTCGGGGCTGCCCGGAGGTCGTCGTGCTGACCCTTCTCGGCATCGCCGCCGGCATTCTCGTCGTCATCCTCATCACTGCCCTGACCGGCTATTTCGTCGCTCAGGAGTTCGCCTACATGGCGGTCGACCGCTCCCGGCTGAAGGCGCGTGCAGAAGCCGGTGACCCCGCCGCCGCCCGTGCTCTCACGGTCACTCGCCGCACCTCGTTCATGTTGTCCGGCGCCCAGCTCGGCATCACCGTCACCGGCCTGCTGGTCGGCTACGTCGCCGAACCGCTCATCGGCAGTGGGGTCGGCGACCTGCTCGACGACGTCGGCATCCCGGTCGCCGTCGGTGTCGCGATAGGCACCGTGTTCGCCATCCTGTTCTCCACCGTGGTCCAGATGGTGCTCGGCGAACTGTTCCCGAAGAACCTGGCCATCGCACGGCCGGAGCCGGTCGCGCGTCGGCTCGCCGCGTCCACCACCGCCTATCTTGCGGTATTCGGCTGGTTGATTGCGCTGTTCGACAAGTCGTCGAACCTCCTGCTGAAGTTGCTGCGCATCGAGCCGGTCCATGACGTCGAGCATTCGGCCACGCCGCGCGATCTCGAGCACATCGTCGCCGAATCGCGCGACGCCGGGGAACTCCCCGCCGATTTGTCCACCCTGCTCGACCGCGTTCTCGACTTCCCCACGCGCACAGCCGGGCACGCGATGATCCCACGCACCCGAGTGGACAGCATCCGAGCCGACGAGACGGCGTCGACGGTGCTGACCAGGATGAGCTCGGGGCACACCCGGTACCCGGTCGTCGACGACGACGCCGAGGTCATCGGCGTGATCAGGCTGCACGATCTGCTCGACTGGCAGGCCTCCTCGGACGCGGATTCCGCCGCCACCGCGGCGACGCTGTGCCGTCTGGCGGTGATCGTTCCCACGTCCCTGCCGCTGACGGAGGTGCTGACCCGCATTCACGACGCGTCCGACGAGATGGCCGTGGTGATCGACGAGTACGGCGGCTTCGACGGCGTGGTGACGGTCGAGGACATCGCCGAGGAGCTCGTCGGCGAGATCGACGACGAGCACGATCCCGACCTGCCCGACGCTATCGAGCGCACCGACGACGGGTGGCGCATCCGCGGAGACGCACACCTCGACGAGGTGTCGCGAGAGATCGGGCACGAGTTGCCCGACGGCGATCACGAGACGGTCGCGGGCCTGGTCATCAGCGAATTCGGTGACCTGCCCGACGTCGGCGACACGGTGTCGCTGGAGCTGGCGCCCGAGCCCGGGCTGCCGGCCGACGAGGAATCGAGTCCGCGCACGATGACCATCCACGTCCTCGAGGTGGAGCGGCATGTGCCGTCGTCGGTGCTGGTCACCGTCGCGCACTTGCAGGTCGCCGGTAATGGAGGCACCCGATGAGCAACCCGTGGATCGTGGCCGTAGCGACGTTCGCGCTGATCGCGGCGAGTGCCTTCTTCGTCGCCGTCGAGTTCGCGTTGATCGCCGCCCGCCGGCACCGCCTCGAGGATGCGGCCCCGAACAGTCGTTCGGCGCGTGCAGCCCTGCGCAGTGCGTCGGAACTGTCGGTGCTGCTCGCGGGTTCGCAGCTCGGCATCACAGTCTGCACCCTGGCGCTCGGCGCCATCACCAAGCCTGCGGTGCACCACTGGCTGACCCCGGCCTTCGAGACTTGGGGATTGCCGACGTGGTCGGCCGACGTCGCCGGTTTCGTCCTCGCGTTGGTGATCGTGACGTTCCTGCATCTCGTCGTCGGCGAGATGGCCCCGAAGTCGTGGGCCATCGCGCATCCGGAACGTTCGGCCACGCTGTTGGCGATCCCGATGCGGGCGTTCATGTGGCTGACCCGTCCGATCATCGTTCGCCTCAACCGGCTCGCCAACTGGTGTCTGCTCCGGGTCGGTGTCGAGCCGGTGGACCAGCTCGGCGCTGGTCAGGATTCGGAGGCGTTGCGGCATCTCGTCGAGCACTCGGCGACTGTCGGAACGCTGGACGAGCGCTATCACGCGCATCTGACCAGTGCACTCGAACTCGAATCGCTGACCGTCGCCGACGTGACCGGCCACGGCGAGGTCACCGGGGTGCCGCGGGACGCGTCGGCCGAGCAGATCCGTGACGCCTCCCGCCACAGCGGGCGCCGACGACTCCTGGTGCGCGGCAACGGCTCCGCCGACTCGATGATCGATGGTGTCGTGCACGTCCGAGACAGCCTGGCGGCGCCACCCGACGCCATCGCGGCTGATCTCATGCGGCCGGTGCTCTCGCTGGCGTCGACCGTGCCCGTATACGAGGCACTGGCCACGATGCGCGAGACCCGGCAGCACATCGCGACGGTCGTCGACGATGACCGCGTGATCGGCCTGCTCACCCTCGACGACGTACTCGAGCGGCTGCTGGCCACCACGGGTGGATCGGAGCGTGTCCCAGATGACACCTGAGCGAGCAGCGACGTCTCCCGAGGCCGTGACCTCCCGCTGAGGTGTCGTCTGGGACACGCTCCGGCCTTCCTGCTTGTCGAAATCACTCCCACTCGTCAGCCGTCAGAATCCACGGGTCGTGGGGTAGTGCATCGGGGCGGAATCGCTCGACGAGCGTCGCGAGGTCGACCACCTCGCCAGGATCGGCAAGCCACAGCGACTGTGCGATGTGCGAGAGCACCTGTGCCACGGTCACTCCGCGTGCGGCGAGGTCGGTGAGGGTCACCGCGCCGTCGCGTTTGCTCAAGCGAATCCGCTTGGCGTTCAGCACCATCGGCACGTGCGCGTACACCGGGGGGAGATGTCCGAGCAGTGTCGCGAGGTATGCCTGCCGCGGTGCCGACGACAACAGGTCGGCGCCGCGCACCACCTGATCGATCCCCTGAGCAGCGTCATCGACGACGACGGCGAGGTTGTAGGCGGGTGTGCCGTCGTTGCGCTGGACGACGAAGTCGTCGACCATGCCGGTGTAGCGACCGTGCAGGAGGTCGGAGACGGTGAATTCGGGAGTGTCACTGCGAAGTCGGATCGCCGGCGGTCGACCGGCGGCTCGGCGGTCGGCTCGCTCGGCATCGGTGAGCTCGCGACACGTACCCGGGTACGCGCCCTCCGGAGCGTGCGGGGCCGACGGCGCCTCCTGGATCTCCCGCCTCGTGCAGAAGCACTCGAAGGTGCGTCCTGCGTCTCGTAGGCCATCGATCGCGGACTGATACGCGGCCAGGCGCGTCGACTGGTAGACCACCGGTGGGACCCAGTCCATCCCCAGCGCCGTGAGATCCCCGAGTTGCCGACGATCCGCGCCGACGGCGGTCCGGTCCAGATCCTCCATCCGGATGACGAACGAGCGGTCGGTGGTGCGGGCGAACAACCAGGCCAGCACGGCGGTTCGGAGATTGCCGACGTGCAGTTCACCGGACGGCGACGGCGCGTACCGTCCCGCCGGCGGCAAGGTTTCTCCCAGGACCATTGCGCATGACACTAGCGGCCCGCTGGTCGAGCGGTTTGGCGAGCGTAGCGAGTCAGGCGTGTCGAGACTGCTCCGCACGTACCATGAGACGCGTGGACCTCCCGGTAATGCCACCGATCGCGCCGATGCTCGCCAAAGCCGTGACGACGGTTCCCGACCAGCCAGACGGCGATCCGGCGTGGTCGTACGAGCCCAAGTGGGATGGCTTTCGTGCGTTGATCTTTCGTGACGGCGAAGAGGTGGCCATCGGATCGCGCGGCGGCAAGGATCTGGCCCGCTACTTCCCGGAACTCGTCGCCGCGGCCAAGGCGGAGCTACCGGAGAAGGCCGTGGTCGACGGGGAGATCGGGGTACCCGCTCTGATCGGCGAGACCCACCGTCTGGACTGGGACTCGCTCGCCCAACGCATCCACCCAGCCGAATCACGGGTCACCATGCTCGCGGAGAAGACGCCGGCGATCTTCATCGGCTTCGATGCGCTCGCGCTGGGTAGGGCGAGCGTCCTCGATGAGCCGTTTCCGGTCCGTCGCGAGGCGTTGTTGCAGGCAATCGCGCCGGGAGCCGGTGGAGATCGGCGATTGCACGTCAGCCGCGTGACCGCTGATCCGGCGTTGGCGACCGACTGGTTCACCGCCTTCGAGGGCGCAGGCCTCGACGGCGTGGTGGGCAAGAAACTCGACGGCCGATATGTCGAAGGCAAGCGCGAGATGGTCAAGATCAAGCACAAGCGCACTGCCGACTGCGTCGTCTTCGGCTATCGCGTACACAAGAGCGGCACCGGGCTCGGTTCCATGCTTCTCGGTCTCTACGCCGATGGCGAGCTGCGGATGGTCGGCGGCGCCGGGGCGTTCTCCGACGTGAAGCGGATCGAACTGCAGGAGATGTTCGAGCCGATGCGGACCGACCCGGACAAACCGAGCCCGGGCGAACCGACGCGGTGGCGATCGGAGAAGTCGGGCGAGTGGATTCCGATCCGGCCCGAGCTCGTCGTCGAGGTCGCCTACGACCAGATGGAGAACCACCGCTTCCGGCACACCGTGAAGTTCGTGCGGTGGCGCCCCGACCGTGAGCCGGAGAGCTGCACCTACGACCAGCTCGAGGTCCCGCTCACCTATGACCTGCACGATGTGCTGGAAGGAGCTTCCTGACATGCCATCTCGTTCTCCCGCAGAGGAACTCGACGTCGACGGCGTCGCTGTCCGGATGAGCAATCCGGACAAGATCTACTTCCCGGAACTCGGCGAGAACGGTGGTCGCAAACGGGATCTCGTCGCCTACTACCGGGAGATCGCCCTGCAGGGTGCCATCATGACCGCTGTGCGCGACCGTCCGACCTTCCTCCAGCGTTTCCCCGACGGCGTCGAGGGGGAGGAGATCTACCAGAAGCACATCGCGAAGAAGCGGCCCGACCACGTCGAGTCCACACGCATCGTGTTCCCTTCGGGCAGAACAGGTGACGCGATCAAGCCGACCATTCCCGCCGACATCGTGTGGTGCGCCAACCTGGGCACGTTCACCTTCCACAGCTGGCCGACCATCGACCCGGACAACGATCACCCCGACCAGTTGCGCATCGACCTCGATCCGCAACCCGGCACCGACTTCGACGATGTCCGCCGGGTCGCGACCGATGTCCTGGCGCCGCTATTGAATGAGTTGGGCTACACCGGCTTCCCGAAGACATCGGGCGGTCGAGGCATCCACGTGTACGTACCCATCGAGCCGAAATGGGACTTCATCGCCGGTCGCCGAGCGGTGATCGCCCTCGCCCGCGAGATGGAACGTCGCGATCCCGACGGGGTCACCCCGTCATGGTGGAAGGAAGAGCGCGGTGAGCGGATCTTCATCGACTACAACCAGAACGCCCGCGACCGCACCATGGCATCGCCGTACTCGGCCCGCCGCAGTCCCAACGCACGCGTGTCCACGCCGGTCACGTGGGATGAGCTCGCCGACGTGAATCCCGACGACTGCACCATCGCGACGGTTCCGGATCTCGTTGCCCGACGCGGAGATCCGATGGCCGACATCGCCGACCACCGCCGCGGGCTGGAGCCGCTCCTGGAGATGGTGCAGCGCGACGACGGCAACGGACTCGGCGACATGCCCTACCCGCCGAGCTACCCGAAGATGCCCGGCGAGCCACCCCGTGTGCAACCGAGCAAGAAGGTTGCGGCCCACTGGGACGACAAGGGCAACCGCGTCGAGGACTGACTGTCTGATCCCTGAGGAGCGAGCGTGCGAGCGTCTCCTGTTCCCTGAGGAGCGAGCGTCTCGAAGGGTCCGCCCCACACCTGCCCGTTCTCAGGTCCGCAACACCACCACCAACACCAGATACACCACATAGCCCGCCACGAACGCGATCCCTTCGACCCGTGTGATCCGTCGCCCGGTGATGAACACCGGCACACAGATCAGCGCGACGGCCACCATCAGCGGCAGCTCGATACGGATCAGTTCGTCGGTGACGTCGAGCGGCCGGAACAGCGACGTCGCGCCGAGGATGAAGGTCAGGTTGTAGATGCTCGACCCGATGAGATTGCCGATGGCAAGGTCACGTTCGCCGCGGATGGTCGACATCACGGTGGTGACCAGTTCGGGTGCCGACGTCCCGATCGCCACCACCGACGGTGATCGTGTACGCGATGGCGAGTAGGAGCAACACGGCACCATCGAGTCGCGACAGCACGCCGTTTGCTGCCAGCCCCCACAGGAGCAGCGCACTGGCGACCATGACCGGCAGATCGAGCCGGATGGTCTGCGGGCGCAACGCCAACGGCACCATGGCCGCCGAAAGGCCGAGGATCAGAAGGAGGTTGACGATGTTGGTGCCTGCGATGTTGCCGACGGCCAGCGGACCGGCGCCATGTACCGCGGCGTCCATCCCGACGGCGAGTTGGGCAGGCTGGTGCCGATCGACACCACCGTGACGCCCACCAGCATCGGCGAGATGCCGAGACGGGAAGCGATCGCGGACCCGCCCCGGACGAGTCCTTCCGCGCCGGCGACGAGCGCGGCGAGTCCCACGATGACCAGCACGTAGGAGTTCATGCGCTGATTATGCTGCCCGCCGGGCCGTTCAGGTGGTGGCCGTGGCCTCTTGTGTCAGTGTCTCGGCGCGCTCCTTGATGCCGTACAGCATCTTGCGTTCCATGATCAGCGAGCCCGGTTCCATCGGCAGCATGCCGATCCGATCCGTCAGGCGAGGCAGCCGGAATCGGTTACGGCTGATCAGGCGCGTGGTGCTGTCGCCGCACTCGACGAGCGTGAACGCCCACACCCAGTTGCCGTCTTCGGAGCGCGTGGCGAACGCGCGCCCCGGTTCGACGAGCGCCACCCGCATGCGATTGGGGCCGAGTGCGATCACCTCGCCGAGCATCGGATGCTGGAACTCCTCGAGTACGTGATCGGTGCTGTGCATGTGCAGACCGAGGAGGTTCTCGATCCAGTCGTAGGTGTAGGCGCCGCCCCGCGGGTCGGGGCCCATCTGGGCGAGCCACGGGTAGACGTGCTCCGGCCGGGCGGAGATCGTGATCGCTCTCGTCGAGACGCCGTCGGCCTCGGGCAGAAGGTCGTCGCCGGGCAACGTCGCCGCGACCTCGTCATCGGTGGCGCCCCAGGTCAGGATCGGCTGCCGAAGAAGCCGTCCGTAGCCGACCGCTGTAGCACCCACTGCCAATGTCGCGGCCAGGAGGACCCGTGCGGTGTTCATGACCTCAGCATGCGCCGATCGACGTCCGATGTCCTGGGTCCAAGGGCCCTGAAACCTCAGGCTTCACGGCGTGACGATCGGGAACGACGGGTCGAACTCGTCGAGTACTCCGCCGAAGGCGGTCAATATCGAGGAGTCCCCCGACACGTCGATCGTTCCCTCGGCGAGCGCATCGGCCGAGGCAGGCTGCAACAGCACGGAGACGAGCGCGGCCTTGGGGCCACTGATCGTCAGCTGTGTGTCGGCGCTCGTGCCCCGGATCCCAGTGTCGACCGACGAGATTGTCGGGCCGAGTCATTGGCACCGTGCAGAACTCACCGGCGCGCGGTTTTCACTTTTTCGTCGGCATTCATTGATTCGTCTCTGCTGCCGCCGATCGAGGCGCCCCGGCACCGTGGTGGCGCGAACGCCGCCCGGCTGCAACCATGGATGGCAGTCCGAGCGCAACGTCAGATCGCGTCGCAGTGGCCGGGCCCGAGGCGGGCCCCACCGACGGTTCGACGACAGCCCATCTGCTCGGACCCGAGCTGTCGGTAGACGTCGCTGCTGTGCACGACCTGCGGCGAGGAGTGCCTGATGCCCGACAACGTCGCCCGCAAACTCATCGGATCGCATCTCGAGCGTGGCGAGATGACGGCCGGTGAGGAGATCGCGATCCGGATCGATCAGACCCTCACCCAGGACGCCACCGGCACGCTAGTCATGCAGGAACTCGAGGCACTAGGTCTCGACCGGGCCCAGACCGAGGTCAGCGTGCAGTACGTGGATCACAACCTGCTGCAGACCGACGAGAAGAACGCCGAAGATCACGAGTATCTCCGCACGGCCTGCCAACGATTCGGGCTCTGGTTCTCCAAACCCGGAAACGGGGTCTCGCACCCGACCCACATGCAACGGTTCGGTGCGCCGGGCAAGACGATGGTCGGATCCGACTCGCACACCCCGGCGGCCGGGTCGCTCGGGATGCTGGCGATCGGCGTGGGCGGACTCGAGGTCGCGCTGGCGATCGCGGGACACCCGCTCAACATCCGGATGCCGGAGATCTGGGGTGTCCGGCTGGAAGGCGAGTTGCCGCAGTGGTGTTCGGCCAAGGACGTGATCCTCGAGATGCTGCGTCGCCACGACGTGAAGGGCGGCGTCAATCGGATCATCGAGTACCACGGACCGGGTCTGGCGTCGTTGACCGCGATGGACCGCCACGTCATCGCCAACATGGGCGCCGAACTCGGCGCCACCACGACGGTCTTCCCGAGCGACGACGAGGTGCGCGACTTCCTGCGTGCCGAGGGCCGCGAGGACGACTGGACCGAACTGACGGCCGACGACGACGCCGAGTACGACATCTCCGACACCATCGACCTGTCCGGGATCGAACCGCTGATCGCGAAACCGTCGTCACCCGGCAACGTCGTGCCGGTGCGGGAGGTCGCGGGGGAGGAGGTCTCCCAGGTGGTCATCGGTTCGAGCGCGAACCCGGGGCTGCGGGACTTCGCCATCGCCGCAGCCATGATCGATGGCCGACAGACGTCGCCGGAGGTGAGCTTCGACGTGAATCCGACCTCGCGCGAGATCCTCACCGATCTCACCAAGATGGGTTCGACCACACAGCTCGTGATCGGTGGTGCACGCATCCACCAGGCCGGTTGTATGGGATGTATCGGGATGGGGCAGGCGCCGGCGACCGGCCGGAACTCGTTGCGCACCATGCCGCGCAACTTTCCCGGGCGCTCGGGCACCCGGGAGGACTCGGTGTGGCTGTGTTCGCCCGAGACCGCGGCGGCATCGGCGCTCACCGGTCGGATCACCGATCCCCGGGACTGGGCAGCCGACGTCGGCATGACGTACCCGCAGCTCGACTTCCCACGCGAACACTCGATCAACACCGCCATGCTGGTGTCGCCGATCGACGCCGAGGCCGCCGCGAAGGTCGAACCGATCAAGGGCCCGAACATCTCCAGCCTGCCCGAACTCGACGCGCTGCCCGATGTCATCGAGGCGCCCGTCCTGCTGACCGTCGGCGACAACATCTCCACCGACGAGATCTCGCCTGCCGGTGCCCGGGCGCTGCCGTTCCGGTCGAACATCCCGAAGCTGGCCCAGTTCAGCTTCACTCAGGTCGACGAGACCTACCCGAAGCGCGCGGAAGCGGCCGAGAACGGACACATCATCGTCGGCGGCGAGAACTACGGTCAGGGTTCGTCGCGCGAGCACGCGGCCATCGCCCCGCGACATCTCGGCCTGCGGATGGTGATCGCGAAATCCTTTGCGCGCATCCATTGGCAGAACCTGGCGAACTTCGGTGTGCTGGCGGTCGAGTTCGGCGATCCCGCCGACCACGATGCGATCGATCAGGACGACGTCCTGAAGGTGACCGGCCTTCGGGACAGTCTGGGGTCGACGGACGAGCTGACGATCGAGAACGTCACGAAGGGAACGACATTCCCGGTTCGGCACCGCTTGTCGCCTCGGCAGGTCGCCGACGTCCTCGCGGGCGGACTCATCCCGCGGCTGGCCGCCGAGGGGGAGTCCGATGTGCAGGAGGCGAAGGAGACCGTCCTGCAGCACAGTGGCGAGATCAGCTGACGGAGTCGATCAGGGGATCAGCGCGACCTTTCCGCCCGGATGGCCATCACTGACGAACTCGAGCGCAGCACGCGCGTCCGCGAGTGGGAAGGTGCGCGCCACGGGTACGACGAGATCGCCCGCGGCGGCGAGACGTATGAGGCTCGAGCGCACCGCGTCGCGGAACTCGAGGCTCTCCGGCTGCCCTCCGCCCAGCGCGATGAAACCTTCGGCGGAGGCGCGCTGCGCAGACACGACCGTGACGATCCGGGAGCGATCGGCCACCAGCTCGAGCGAGGTGTCGACGGCTTCATCGGTGCCTGCGGCGTGGCGTGGCGGCGCGCACCCGATCGGCCAGTCCGGGGCCGTATTGGACGGGGACACCGCCGAATTCGCGGATCCTTTCGAAGTTCTCCGGCCGCGCGGTGCCGATCACCGTGATTCCGCGCAGTCTGGCGAGCTGTAGAACCGCGACTCCGACCGCGCCGGACGCGGCGTGCAGGAGGACTGTCTCGTCGCGCTCCACGCGCGCCGCGCGGAGCATGTCGGCGGCGGTGCAGCCGGCGAGTAGCAGATTGGCGGCAGACGGTTCATCGAGCGATGCCGGTTTGGCGAACACTTTTTCCGCAGGCACGGTGAGAGCGGTGGCGTAGCCACCCTGGACTCGGAAGGCCAAGACCGCATCGCCGACGGCGCCGCCACCCGAGGCAATCTCGGTGTCGGGGCCGATCTCGAGGATCTGACCGGACACCTCGTAGCCGATGGGGAGCGGGAGCTGTGACGGGTCGGTGCCGCGCTGTGCGTGTTTGAGATCGGCGGGGTTGACGCCTGCCGCCCGCACGCCGATGGTCACCTCACCAGGCCCCGGCGGACCGAGATCGTCGTCGATGAACGCGAAATCGTCGAGACCGCCGAACCCGGTCGCCACCCAGCGTTGAACGCGCATGCTCCCAGGCTAGCGCCGGCCGACCTGGGGCACCGACGAAAATCGTCCCCGTGAGCTTCGTCCGGGGGATATGCCCCCGAACCCCGCTCACGGGGACGATCTCAGTGACTCAGTGACTCAGTGCAGTGATCAGCCCTGGATGAACGTCTCGAGCTGCTGGCGAGCGATATCGTCGGCGAGCTGCTCCGGCGGGCTCTTCATCAGGTAGGCCGAAGCCGGGAGGATCGGGCCGCCGATGCCACGGTCCTTGGCGATCTTCGCGGCGCGCACGGCGTCGATGATGATGCCGGCCGAGTTGGGGGAGTCCCAGACCTCGAGCTTGTACTCGAGGTTCAGCGGCACGTCACCGAAGGCACGACCCTCGAGGCGGACGTAGGCCCACTTGCGGTCGTCGAGCCACGCGACGTGATCCGACGGTCCGATGTGGACGTTCTTGTCCTCGACCTTGCCGGCGAGCGAGCCGGTGAGGTTGGAGGTCACGGCCTGGGTCTTGGAGACCTTCTTGGACTCCAGACGCTCACGCTCGAGCATGTTCTTGAAGTCCATGTTGCCGCCGACGTTGAGCTGGTAGGTGCGGTCCAGCGTCACGCCGCGATCCTCGAACAGCTTCGCCATCACGCGGTGGGTGATGGTGGCACCGACCTGGCTCTTGATGTCGTCGCCGACGATCGGGACACCGGCGTCGGTGAACTTCTGGGCCCACTCGGGGTCGGAGGCGATGAACACCGGCAGGGCGTTGACGAACGCGACGTTCGCATCGATGGCGCACTGCGCATAGAACTTGTCGGCCTGATCCGATCCCACCGGGAGGTAGGAGACCAGCACGTCGACCTCGGCGTCCTTGAGCGTCTGCACGACGTCGACGCCGCTGCCCTCGGCCTCGGTGATGGTCTCGCGGTAGTACTTGCCGAGACCGTCGAGGGTCTGACCGCGCTGCACGGTCACGCCGGTCGGCGGGACGTCGGCGATCTTGATGGTGTTGTTCTCGCTCGCGAAGATCGCGTCGGAGAGGTCGAAACCGACCTTCTTGGCATCGACGTCGAAGGCGGCGACGAACTCGACGTCGCGGACGTGATACTGCCCGAACTTCACGTGCATCAGGCCGGGCACCGAGGCATTCTCGTCGGCGTCCTTGTAGTACTGCACGCCCTGGACCAAGGATGAAGCGCAGTTTCCTACGCCCACAATGGCCACGCGCACCTTATTTGGCTCACCCATGGTCGGGTTCTCCTTCTACTCGGGGCGTCGCAGATCGCTGCGCCACCGGTGTTCTCTGGTGTTCGGTTTCTTCTTGCCCCACGTCGCGGCTCTGCTCTGAGCCGGCAACGTGGAAGTCACTGTCGACGGGGTCCGTGAGCGGATCCCGTCGGTTTTCGGCGTCGGCCTCGTTCTCCGATGCCTCGGCCGCGATCAGCTCGTTCAGCCACCGCACCTCACGCTCACTGGATTCGAGGCTGAGCTGATGGAGCTGGCGGGTGTAGCGGTCGACGGCGCGATTGGAACGGCCGACGATCTCCCGGAGGCCTTCGCGACGCTCTTCCACCTGGCGACGGCGACCTTCCAGGATCCGCATTCTCGCGACGGCCGGTGTTCGGCTGAAGAATGCGAGATGCACTCCGAATCCGTCGTCGGTGTAGTTCTGCGGCCCGGTGTCGGCGACCAGCTCGCTGAAGCGTTCCCGGCCGACGTCGGTGAGCTGATAGACGCGACGACCGCGTCGCACCTTCACCCCGGTCGGCGCTGTTGCCTCGTCGATGATGCCGTCGGCCTGCATACGACGCAGCGTCGGGTAGAGCGACCCGTAGGAGAACGCACGAAACGCGCCGAGCAGGCCGGTGAGGCGTTTTCGCAGCTCATAGCCGTGCATCGGGGATTCGAGGAGTAATCCGAGAATCGCGAGCTCCAACATCGGTGCTCACTCCTTCCCGTTCGACACGTCGCTCTGATGTGATCACCAATGTATCGCAGCGATATAACTCGCGTCTACAGCGGGTGCACCGTGTGGGCGATCAGTTCGACACGCTCTGTCGGGATGACCGTCACACCGACAGCTGCCGGATCGACCACGTACCCTTGAACTCGTGCAACGCCAGATCGTCGACTACGCCCTGCAGAGGAGGTCACGGCTGTCCGATGTCCATTCCGGACGGACCGCCATGGCCGACGTCTGCGATGCGAGTCCGTATCTGCTGCGTGCGGCCAAGTTCCACGGCCGCCCCTCTGATGCGCTCTGCCCGATCTGCCGGAAAGAGCAGGTCACCCTCGTTTCCTGGGTATTCGGCGAGAAGCTCGGGCAGGTGTCGGGTTCGGCCCGCACCAACGACGAGATCGCCGGTCTGGCCACCACCGCCGAAGAGTTCTCGGTGCACGTGGTCGAGGTGTGCCGGACGTGCAGTTGGAACCATCTCGTGCAGTCGTACGTTACGGGTTTGCCACCACGTTCCACGCGCACGCGACGGGTGGCGAAGTAACTGCCCGGGTGCCCGCCCCGCCGCGGATCACCCATCGACCCCGGACGTCCTTTTTGCTTGGATACGTCTGCGTGGGTCACAGTGGGATAACGAATAACGACGGAGAAGGTCTGTGAAAAGCGCTGAATTGGTCGGTCGCGACGATAGGAAGGTGGGTCGATGAGCAGCACACGCGGAACGTCGTCCGCCCCACGCGGCGGCGGCCGGACGCCGCGCGCACAGGCCGACGACCCTGTGCGCCGACGTCACAAGCGGCTCGCCTGGGGCTTCGGGATCATTGGCGCCGTCGTCCCGGCCATCGCGCTGGTGGGCATTTTGGCGTTCATGCTGACGTACTTCGGTGCGTCGGTGCCCGCGCCCGGAGACATCAAGCAGAACCAGGTCGCGACGATCACCTATGACAACGGCAAGACCCTTGCCCGAGTGGTCCCGCCCGAGGGCAACCGCAGCGACGTCAAGATCTCCGACGTCCCCAAATCGATGCAGGATGCGGTGATCGCTGCCGAGGACCGCGAGTTCCGCAGCAATTCGGGCTTCTCGGTCCGCGGCCTGTCCCGCGCCGCGATCGGTCAGGTGACCGGCAACGGTGGTGAGGCCGGTGGCGGTTCGACGATCACCCAGCAGTACGTGAAGAACGCGCTCGTCGGTGACGAGCACAGCTATGAGCGCAAGTTCAAGGAACTCGCGCTCGCGACCAAGATGTCGAACGAGTGGTCCAAAGAAGACATCATGGCCGCCTACCTCAACACGATCTACTTCGGTCGTGGCGCCTACGGCGTGTCCGCGGCGTCGCAGGCCTACTTCCGCAAGGACGTCAAGAACCTCACGCCGGAGGAATCCGCGGTTCTCGCCGCGGCCATCCGCTCGCCCTCGTACTACGACCCTGAGGTCAATCCCGAGGCCGCCGAGGCGCGCTGGAACTACGTGCTCGACGGCATGGTGGCGATCGGATCGATCACCCCGAGTGATCGCGCCGCGATGAAATACCCGAAGGTGCCCAACGCCCGGGCCCAGTCCGACGACACCCCCGGGTCGAACGGTCTCATCAAGCAGCAGGTCCTCGCCGAGCTGGGCCGACTGAACATCTCCGAGCAGCAAGTCCGCACCGAGGGTCTGAAGATCACCACGACCATCAATCCGCAGGCGCAGAAGTCCGCCGTCGAGGCCGCGAACGATCAGCTCAAGGGTGAACCGTCGGACCTGCGGACCTCCGTGGTGTCGGTCGATCCGCGTAGCGGTGGTATCCGTGGCTATTTCGGCGGCAACGATGCCAACGGCTGGGACTACGCCCAGGCCGGATTGCAGACCGGCTCGTCGTTCAAGGTCTTCGCGCTGGTCGCCGCCCTCGAGCAGGGCATCCCGCTCTCGAAGGTCTACAGCTCGGCGCCTTACGACGCGCCCGGAGGGCTGACCGTCGAGAACTCCGACGGCGAGAGCTGTGGATCGTGCAACCTCGCCACCGCGATGAAGATGTCGCTCAACACCGTCTACTACCGCTTGATGATGGATCTAGACGGACAGGCGAAGGCCGTGGCGGCCGCCGCGCACAAGGCAGGCGTCGCGCAGAGCTTCGGTGACATCCAGCAGACTCTGCAGGGCAAGGACGGCAACATCGAAGGTGGCGTGGTCCTCGGTCAGTATCCGTCGCGCGTGCTCGACATGGCGTCCTCGTATGCAACGCTCGCCGCGTCGGGTGTCAAGCACGATCCCTACTTCGTGCAGAAGGTGGAGACCTCCGACGGCGAGGTCCTCTACGACCACCAGGCCAGCCAGGGCGAACGGGTCTTCCCGGCCAAGGTCGCCGACAACGTGACCTCCGCCCTCGAGCCGATCGCCTCGTACTCCAACGGGCACGCTCTCAGCGACCCGAGCCTCGGCTCGCGTCCGTCGGCAGCCAAGACCGGAACCGCCCAGCTCGGCGACACCGGTCAGAACAAGGACGCCTGGATGGTCGGCTACACGCCCCAGCTGTCCACCGCTGTCTGGGTCGGCACCGATGACGGCAGCGCACTCAAGAACTACAGCGGCTCGCCGATCTACGGCAGCATGCTGCCGTCCGACATCTGGCAAGCCACGATGAACGGTGCGCTCGACGGGAAGCCCATCCAGCAGTTCCCCGAGCCCGAGGCCGTCGGCGGTCAGGCAGGTGTCCCCTATGAGCCACCGCCGGTGACCTACGACGACTCGCCGCGAACGCGCTCGCCACGCACCGGCGACGAAGGACCGTCCCAGCGATTCCCCGGCGGCGGTGGCGGTGGTGGCAGCATCACGCTCGCCCCCGGCGTGACGATCCCGCTGCCGGGCAACGCGGCACCGGGAGGCGGCGACAGCGGCCAGGGTGACGGCAACTCCGGCGGCGGCGACACCGGTGGTGGCACGGGTGACGGCGGAGATACCGGCGGCGGTGACACCGGCGGTGGCGATACCGGCGGCGGAGACATTCCGGAGCCCCCTCCGGTCGGCTGAGCCGACAGTCGCCGTGGCGGAGGAGAACTCGACAGGTCCGGAATCCCCGGACACGAATCCGGTGCTCGTCGAGCATGATCCGGTGGCGCCCGAGTCCTGGGATGCTGCGGCCCCGCTCGCGGGAGATCGGCGCATCGACACCGATCGGGTCCTGCCGAGCCGTACCGACGTGGTGGTGCGGGAGGCCTCCGACGTGGTCGGCGGCCCGGTGGGCAGACATGCGGCCATCGGCCGCAGCCGGCTGTGGACGCCGATCCGGGTCCTGTTCCTCCTGGCCCTCTGCGCCATGGCGTTCGGATGGTTCGGCAAGGCCGCCTGTCTCCAGCAGGCGCCCGCCGACGGCAATACCGCGACCGGCACACAATTGCGCCTGGACTGGGACAACCAGCGGCAGTACACCAATCTCTGCTACTCGGACGTGATCGGCCTGTTCGGGGCCGAGAAGCTCGACGACGGCGCTCTTCCGTACCGGACCTATTGGTTCGAGAAGGGCGCCGACGGGCAGCAGGTCAAGCGGTACATGGAGTACCCGGTGGTGACCGGCATGTACATGTACGGCGCGTCCTGGCTTGCGCATCAATGGGATTCGGCGCACGAGAAGTGGGGTGTGCCGGGCGCGCTGGAAGTGGTGCTGTTCTTCGACCTCGCCGCCCTGGGCCTCGCCCTGTTCTGGCTGGTGACCATCTGGGCCACCGCCCTCACCGCACGCACGCGTGTCTGGGCGACCTGGCTGGCGGCGTTGTCGCCGCTGGTGATCGTTCACATCTTCACCAACTTCGATGCCATCGCGATGGCGATGGTGGCACTCGCCATCCTCTTTTGGGCGCGCCGAAAACCGTGGCTGGCAGGTGTTTTCATCGGCCTCGGGACCGCGGCGAAACTCTATCCGGTGTTGCTGCTGGTCGTGTTGCTGATCCTCTGTCTGCGCGCGGGCCGGGTTCGTGAGTTCGCCGCGGCCGCGGCGGCGGCGGTGCTCACGTGGACCGCCGTCAACCTCCCGATCCTGATCCTCTATCCGCAGGGATGGTGGGAGTTCTTCCGGTACAACAGCGATCGTGCGGCCGAGCAGGACAGTCTCTATCGCATCATCAGTGATGCGGGCGGGTTCACCTGGAACACCGACCGTCCTCAATCTGTTATCTCTGGGATTGGTGGTGCTGGTCGTCGTCGGGCTCGGTGCGGTGGGATTGTGCGCACCTCGACGTCCTCGGCTCGCCCAGATGGCGTTCCTGATGGTTGCCGGCTTCCTCCTCGTCAACAAGGTGTGGAGTCCGCAGTACTCGCTGTGGCTGGTCCCGCTTGCGGTGCTGGCCATCCCGCACACGCGTCTGCTGCTCGCCTGGATGGTCGTCGACGCGCTGGTCTGGGTCCCGCGGATGACGCTGTACCTCGATCCCGACCGCCGATGGCTACCGGAGCAATGGTTCACCGCGGCGATCCTGCTGCGGGCCGCGATGGTGCTCGCACTGTGTGCCGTCGTGCTGTGGCAGATCTGGCATCCCGAGGACGACCTCGTCCGCAAACGTTCGGGCGACGGATTCCGGGCGCGGCCCGCAGGCATGCTCGACGACCCGGCGGGCGGCGTCCTCGACGGCGCGCCCGACCGGATCACCATCCCATCGCGCCCACGCACCGCCCGACCGCCGGCGGAACCCGCCCACCCGCCGACAGCAACCTGATTCCCGCCGACAGCAACCCGAATCCCGCCGACAGCAACGCGAATCCCGCCGACAGCAACCCGAATCCTGCCGACAGCAACCTCCGCGTCGTGCCTCACCATCCGGCCGCACTCCTCGGCCTACGATCGGCACATGGCGAGCAGCAACTCCAGGCGGGCGCGGGCTGGGCGCAAACGGCAGCGCCGGATGCGCAACGCCGACAACGACCTCAGTCCCGAGCAATGGCTCGAGATCAAGGCGGCATGGGGCGGGTGCGCCTACTGCGGGCGATCCGGCACCCCGCTGCAACGGGATTGTGTGCAGCCGTTGTCGGTGGGCGGCAGGTACACCGTGCTCAACGTCGTGCCGGCCTGCCGTTCGTGCAACGCCAGCAAATGTAATGCGGAGGTCACCGCGTGGATGCGACGGAAGGGTCTCGACGAAGAGGCGTTCCTCCGACGACTGCGCGCCGTGACGACGGCGTCCGAACTCCAGGATCTCGATCCGCCAGACCTCGACCCGCCTGACCTCGTCGAATCCGAGGCGTAGCGCGGCTGACGCGGTGTCAGCGCTCCTCGGCCGGGATCCGCTCCAGCAAGACCTGTTTCGCCGCGGGCCAGTCGTCGTCGACCAGGGCGTACTGCGCCGTCGTCCGCCAACCGTCCGCGAAGCGTCGATGCTTGCGTAACAGTCCCTCGAAGGTGGCACCCAACTTGGCGATCGCCGCTCGTGACTGTGCGTTGTTCTCGTGGGTGTGCCACACCAGCCGCACCGCCCCGCACTCCTCGAATGCGTGACGCATCAGCAGGAACTTCGCCGTCGGATTGATCGCCGTGCCCTGGGCGCCCTCCGCATAGAATGTGTATCCGATTGCGGTGGTGAGGTTGTCGGCATCGATGTCGTAGAAGCTCGTCGATCCGATCAATCGTCCGTCGGTGTTGTCGACGACGGCGTAGGCCACGCGGCGCGCCGGGTCGGCGAGCGCTGACTCGATCCATGATCGGGCGGAATCGGGGTCCGTGGGCACGGTTGTCCACCGGTAGGCCTCGGGGTTCCTCACCACCTGAGCGAGAGCGGCGACGTCGTCGAAGGTGAACGGCCGCAAGGTCACCCGTCCGGCCGACAGGGTACCCGTGCCCAACCACCCGCTCATGAGCGGGCGACGGCCAGTTCGGGTTCCGGCGAGCTCGTGCGACGACCGAACGACGCCAACGGTTCTCGGAGAGGTGCACGGACGAACGCGACGATCAGGTATGCCAACAACACCGCGTGCACCCACACGCCGACGTTGACCCCGGAGATCACCCACCATTTCATCGGCGAACCCGACGTATAGATGCCGAACAACCGGAAGATCGTCGTATCGAGGATGAAATCGGCGACCAGATAGCCGACGATGACCGGCCAGCGGATCTTCAGCAGCACGAAGAACGGGAGGATCCACAATGTGTACTGCGGCGAGTGCACCTTGTGGAAGAGCATGAACCCGGCGAGCATCGACGCCGAGACCCCGATCCACGGGTACAGCCCATCGCGGCGATATACCCGCCAGCCCAGGTAGACCGCCGTCGCGAACGCCGCGACGATCAGGATCGGCGACAGCAGACCCACCAGCGAGTTGTAGGTGTCGGTCTGGCCGCCCGTGAAGTGACGGAGTCCCCAGTACCAGATCGAATTGGTGTCGACATCCGACTTCCGCTTGCCTTGGAACGAGAGAGCGGCCTTCCACCCGTCGAATCCGAGGACCATGAACGGCAGCTGGACCGCGATGACCGTGAGCGTCGCCGCGGCCGCCACCCACACCGCGCCGACCCAGTCGAGTGTCCTGCGGATCGGGGCTTCACCGCCGAGGCCCGGCGCCGTTCCGTAGGTGAGTACGTAGATCGCCAACGGCAGCACGAAGAAGCCGGGATAGAGCTTCAGACAGAACCCGATGCCGAGCAGGATCGCGGCGAGGATCGCGGCCGTCCGCACGGACAGGCGTCGCTCGCCGGTGCGTGGGCTGATCGTCGAACCCCAGGCCATCACCGCGACCGCGCCGACCGCGGTCGCCACCACGGGCAGTTCCCAGTTGTGGAACGCGTAGAGCACCAGCGGCGGGGTCGCGGCCCACCAGAGAACCGACCAGCGGGTCATCAGCGCCAGCATCACCGTGACGGCGAGGCCGAACGGGACGAGCAACCACACCGAGTGCTGAAAGAACTCGGTGTCGGTGTGCGCGCCGATCGCGCCCAGCCACATGAACATGCCCGACAACACCGGGTACTCGACCACGCCGCCGAACAGTTTGCCGTCCGGGGTGATGCCGCCGTGGATGAACGGGAAGACGTGATTGTTGATGTCGCGTCCGACCCACAGGTACATCAGGTCCGAGTAACAGGGGATGACTGCGTTCGGGTCGCCGACCGGCCAATGCGAACTCCGGCCCTCGGCGAGGAACGGCGGCCCTCCACATACGATCTTCGCCGAATAGCTCCAGAACATGCACAGACAGGTGGTGAGCAGCGAGGTCAGCAGGATCACGGCCATCTGGCCGCGGCCTGCGATGGTGGTGGAGATACGTGACGCCCGCGATGGCGCTCGGCGGACGTCCGACATGCGCTACAGACTAAGTGGTCGCGCACCCACTCACCGACCCCCTATCCCCAGCCGCGATGGTTCCCGTCAGCCGCGCCCCCGGATGACCGTCGCGGCTGACGGGAACCGTCGCGGGTGCGGATGGCGATTTCCCTGGTCAGGGGTACGTCGTGTATCTTGGAGCGGTTGCCGACGCAGGCGACCCTCCTGCCACGGACAGTCCGTGGCCGAACTAGCCCATAGGAGGTGATGTGGTCTTATGCGTCACTACGAATTGATGGTCATTCTCGATCCGAATCTGGACGAGCGCACCGTTGCACCCTCACTGGATACCTTCCTCAACGTTGTCCGTAACGACGGCGGCAAGGTGGACAATGTCGACATCTGGGGCAAGCGCCGTCTTGCCTACGAGATCCTGAAGCACAACGAGGGCATCTATGCCGTCATCGATCTCAACGCCGAGCCCAAGACGGTCACCGAGCTCGACCGTCAGTTGAAGCTCAACGAGTCGGTCCTGCGCACCAAGGTCCTGCGGAAGTAATCCACAGTTCCTCGATCGACACGTAAGCAGTCGGTGCCGGGCTCTAGGGTTGAACGCATAGCGTTGAACCATTGCCCGGTGCACGTCGATCAGCGAGTGCCCAACCACGACCCAAGGGGAGACACATGGCAGGCGACACGGTCATCACCGTTGTAGGCAACCTGACGGCAGACCCGGAGCTCCGGTTCACACCGTCGGGAGCCGCGGTGGCCAACTTCACGGTGGCCTCCACGCCGCGCACCTTCGATCGTCAGACCAATGAGTGGAAGGACGGCGAAGCGCTGTTCCTCCGCTGCAACATCTGGCGCGATGCCGCGGAGAACGTGACCGAGAGTCTGTCCAAGGGAACCCGGGTCGTCGTGCAGGGTCGCCTCAAGCAGCGATCCTTCGAAACCCGTGAGGGCGAGAAGCGCACAGTGGTGGAACTCGAGGTCGACGAGATCGGCCCCTCACTGAAGTACGCAACCGCGAAGGTCAACAAGGCCTCGCGGGGCGGCGGTGGAGGCTTCTCCTCGGGCGGCGGCGGAAGCCGCAGCGGGGGAGGCGGCGGAAGCCAGCAGGTCGCCGACGATCCGTGGGGCAGCGCGCCCGCGAGCGGATCGTTCGGCGGGGGCGACGACGAACCACCTTTCTAGAAACACACTGGAGTACCAATGGCAAAGGCAAAAAGCAGCCGGAAGCCGCGCGTCGAGAAGGTCACCAAGACCAAGGCGTGCAACTTCTGCAAGGACAAGAAGGCTGTCATCGACTACAAGGACACCGCATTGCTGCGGCGCTACCTGTCCGACCGCGGCAAGATCCGTTCGCGTCGCGTCACGGGCAACTGCGTCCAGCACCAGCGCGATGTCGCTGTGGCCGTGAAGAACTCGCGTGAGGTGGCCTTGCTGCCCTTCACCTCGATCGGTCGCTGAGCGGAAAGGGAGCTGACATGAAACTCATCCTTACCGCCGCCGTGGAGAACCTCGGCGAAGCAGGCGACACCGTTGAGGTCAAGGACGGCTACGGCCGCAACTACCTCCTGCCCCGCGGTCTGGCCATCAAGGCCACCCGTGGTGCGCAGAAGCAGGTCGACGGCATCCGTCGTTCCCAGGAGGCCCGCGAGGTCCGCGGTCTCGAGCACGCCAACGAGCTCAAGCAGGCCCTCGAAGGCCTCACCGCGGTCTCGCTGGGTGTCAAGACCCATGACTCGGGCAAGCTCTTCGGTTCGGTGACCGCCGCCGACGTCGCAGGCGCGATCAAGTCGGCCGGTGGACCGGTCGTCGACAAGCGTTCGGTCGAGCTGCCGCAGGGCCACATCAAGGCCACCGGTAGCTACCCCGTCGTCGTGCGTCTGCACCCCGACGTGGAGGCCACTGTCGAGCTGGCCGTCATCGCCGGCTGAGCACACCGACGCAGTACCTGGTACGAGGCCGGGCGGACATGGTCCGCCCGGCCTCGTCGTCTCTCTGGGGCAGGTACGCGCAACCATGAGTAATCCCTCGCGTACGCGTGGGGGAGGACCGCACGACTCGGGTAGTCGACTACGCGTTTCACCTGCGCTGCCGAGACGTAGTTTCGGTGCTACGAGTTCATCAGATCCGGGGGGCCGGATCGACCGCAAAGGAGCGCAACGTCCACGGGACTCGTGAACAACCGATCATGTTCACACCAGGAGGCGTTCGCCATGTTCATCATCTTCGTCATCACCGGCGTGATCGTCTTCGTCCTGCTGTTCTTCCGACTGCCCAGCGTCGACATTCCCGGTTATCAAGCGCGGCAGGCGATTGCGACGCGGGAGCGTGCACTCGAGAAAGCAGCTCGACAACAGGCGCCGGCGTCGGCCAAGGAGGCCGCGCAGGCAGACCGGGCCGCTCGTCCCGCCGGCACCCCTTCGCGCGCGTGGATGTTCGAGTTCGCCACTCAGATGAGGTCGTTTCTCTGAGGCTTCGCCGGTGACCGGTGACTTGCGATGAGCCGCAACGACACCGGCGCAGGGCTCAGCGCGGTGGGGCCGGCGTCGCCGGCAGCTGATTCCAGTACTGCAGTCGTGGCGGCAGATACCGGGGTGCCGGGTTGTTGCTGTGCGCGCTGTCGCCACTGGGGAAGAAGAACTTGTGCCAGCCCGGGGTGAAGATCAGTGCCCGTGAGCCGGTCCGGCAGGCGACGGTGTCGGGTCGGGGAGCGGTGCAGGTGACCCCGCCGATGGTGACCCGCTTGCCGACGGGAAGGGTCGGTGCGCGGAAACCCGACGGCGCACCGAATCGGTAGTTCGACCAGTTGGGTACCCACCAGGGCCCTTGCTGGTCGCCCGAGATCGCTGCACCGCGGACGTCGGGGGGTGCGGTCGCCGGGGTGCCCTGACAGCCGGCGTAGCGGTACGTCGGACCGATCTGGCACAGCCATCGGCCGGCGCGCAGGAATCCGCGACCGTTGTCGGCGTACGCCAGCGGACGGTAGGCGGCCGGGTTGACCGGTTGATATCTCGAGAGGTCGAACTCGACCGGCATCGTCGGTCCCGGCGCCGGTGCTGCCGAAGCCGTGGCCGTACCCAACGGGGCGGCCGTGGCCAGCACGACGGCGACTCCGGCCACGACGAGTTGCTGCCACCGAAGATGTCGACCTCGTGTCGCCCGATACCGCCCCATGGCCAACATTGGAACACGACCCGCGTCGGGGTGGACCGGAACTCCGGAGATTGTGGGACGTTTGTCCACAACCGCCGATCGGGACCACCTCTGAGCAGGTGTAACCCAAGTCACATCGAATGTTTACCGAGTTGTTGGTTGCAGGTGGTTCGGGCTTGACCTGCAACACGCCGAACGACGTGTCCAGCGTGACACGCCGAGACGAATTCTTTGACCTGCTGTGGAAAACTTTCAGTGCACTGACCTGCAGTTACTCAATTGCTCACAGAACAAATCCCCACGCTGTACACAGGGGGTGCACAAGCCACTCGCCAGCGTCCACAGACGGTCCACAGTTTGCTGACAATGTTGTGCACAGCTCCGTTTGAACCGGACACGAAGGTCGCTCTAGTGTGCTCCGACAGTGCCTCTGCGATAGCTCTGGGCGCGCCGCCGGACTTTTGTGTCGGTGGTCGTCGCTATCACGGAGCCAGCACGACCGACGTCGGCGGCGGATGCCGTGGACGCCACACAGAGTCGGACCCACTCGAAGTCGAGTGGTGCAAAGTACTGCGAGAGGTTTGACACGCGTGGCAGTTGTCGATGACCGCGGGCACGACCCAGGACACCTGGAGTCGGTTGCCGGCGGGCGAGCGGGTCGAGGGGACGATGGTGTCCCCGCCCAGGATTTCGGCCGGCAGCCGCCTCAGGATCTGGCTGCGGAGCAGTCGGTGCTGGGCGGCATGTTGCTGTCGAAAGACGCGATTGCCGACGTGGTGGAGAAACTCAGGTCCGGCGACTTCTACCGTCCTGCGCACCAGGCCGTCTACGAAGCGGTCCTCGAGCTCTACGGCAAGGGCGAACCCGCGGACGCGGTGACCGTCGCCAACGAGCTCGAGCGTGCCGGTGAGCTCCGCCGGGTGGGCGGGGCACCCTATCTGCACACGTTGATCTCCACGGTGCCGACAGCCGCCAATGCGGGCTATTACGCGGAGATCGTCGCGGAGAAGGCGATCCTGCGGCGGCTCGTCGAGGCGGGGACCCGCATCGTGCAGTTCGGCTACGCAGGCGCCGACGGCCAGGACGTCGCCGAGGTGGTCGACCGCGCGCAGGCCGAGGTCTACGAGGTCACCGAGCGCCGCACCGCCGAGGACTACGTGCCGCTCGAAGAACTGCTCCAGCCGACCATGGACGAGATCGACTCGATCGCCTCTCGTGGCGGTATCTCGCTCGGCGTGCCCACCGGCTTCGTCGACCTCGACAAGATCACCAACGGTCTGCATCCGGGCCAGATGATCATCGTCGCCGCGCGACCGGGTGTCGGCAAGGCGCTGGCCCTCGACACCCCGCTGCCCACACCGACCGGCTGGACCACGATGGGCAAGGTCGGGGTCGGCGACCTGCTGCTCGACGCCCAGGGCACGCCCACCAAGGTGGTCGCCGCCACCGAGGTGATGACCGAACGCCCGTGCTACGAGGTCGAATTCAACGACGGCACCATCCTGGTCGCCGACGAACAGCACCAGTGGGTGGCCGATATCGACGGCAAACGACAGACCGTCACCACCGATGGGATGCGCGCCCACGTCGGTTGCGCCGTGATCCGCAACACCCGACCGCTGGAATTGCCGCGGAAGCGCTTCGCGTACGGCCCGTACACCGTCGCGGCGCTGGCCGGGATGGCCTTCAACGACCCCGAGATCGCCATGCGGATCGATGCCGAAGGCCCAGTTGACGTGATGACGTTGATGGCCGACCTCGGCGGCCGCATCCCATTCGAATATCTCCGGGGGTCGATCGCGCAGCGTCGAGCACTGCTCGCGGGGTTGCTCGACGCCCGCGCCACGGTCGACGACGACGGCTGGATCACCGTGCCCGCCGCCACGCGGCACATGACCGCCGTCGTCGCCGATCTGGTGGCAGGCCTCGGCTACAACTACAAGCGATCGGTCACCGGCTGGCTGCGGGTGGACGCCGACGACGACGTCTTCACCGTCCATCACAAGGCCATCCGGCACAAGGAACTCCGCCGTCGAGCCGGTGTGCGTCGACTGATCTCCGTGCGGCCGGTGGACAGCGTGCCGGTGCGGTGCGTGCAGGTCGACAACGACGAGCACATGTACCTGGCAGGCGAGGCGATGGTGCCCACGCACAACTCGACGCTCGCCATGGACTTCCTGCGTTCGTGCTCGATCACCAATCACCTGACCAGCGCCATGTTCTCGCTGGAGATGAGCAAGACCGAGATCGTCATGCGCCTGTTGTCGGCGGAGGCGAAGGTGAAACTCGGTGACATGCGCGGCGGCACGATGACCGACGACGACTGGACCCGGCTCGCGCGACGGATGGGCGAGATCTCCGAGGCGCCGCTGTTCATCGACGACTCACCCAACCTGACGATGATGGAGATCCGCGCCAAAGCTCGTCGGCTGAAGCAGCGCCAGGATCTGAAACTCGTTGTGGTGGACTACATGCAGCTGATGACGTCGGGTAAGAAGGTGGAGTCCCGTCAGCAGGAGGTCTCCGAGTTCTCTCGTCAATTGAAGCTGCTCGCAAAGGAACTCGAGGTTCCGGTGGTTGCGATCAGTCAGCTGAACCGTGGACCAGAACAGCGGACGGACAAGAAGCCGCAGGTGTCTGATCTACGTGAGTCGGGGTGCCTGCCTGCTTCTGCGCGAATTCTGCGTGCCGACAACGGTTCTGAGGTCACTCTCGGTGAGCTCATGGCGACCGGTGAGAAGCCTCTGGTGTGGTCGCTGGACCAGCGCATGCGCATGGTGAAACGCCGGATGGTGAAAGTTTTTCCGAGCGGTCGCAAAGAGGTGTTCCGTGTTCGGATGGCGTCCGGACGTGTCATCGAGGCGACGGGTAATCATCCGTTCCAGACTGTCGACGGCTGGATCCCGTTGGAGCAATTGGCTGTCGACGATCGTGTTGCGGCGCCGAGGTGGGTGCCGGAGCCGCGGGACACCGGGTTGATGGCGGAGCAGGAACTTGTGATGCTCGCGCACATGATCGGAGATGGCTCATGCGTCAAGCGTCAGCCGATCCGATATGCGAGTGTCGATGAGGAGAACCTGCAGGCGGTTGAATTCGCGGCTGGATACTTCGGTGTCAAGGCGATTCGCGATGACTACCCCGCCGCGCGCGTGACCACCCTGCGCTTGCGTGCGCCGTATCGGTTGACGCATGGCAAGCGAAACCCTATCGCGGCCTGGCTTGACGACCTCGGATTGTTCGGCTTGCGAAGCTACGAGAAGTTCGTTCCGCCCGTGGTGTTCTCGCTGCCCACGGATCAGGTCGCGTTGTTCCTGCAGCACCTGTGGTCCACAGATGGTTCGGTTCGCTGGGACGAAAAGGCAGGTCAGGGCAGGGTCTATTACGCGACCACGTCACGTCGACTCGCTGACGACATCGCACAGCTGCTGCTCCGGTTCGGAATATACGGACGGATCGTCCGGACCGAGAAGGCCGGCTACCGACCGTGCTGGCACCTCACCATCAACGGTGTGGACAACCAGACGACGTTCCTGGCGAAGGTCGGTGTCTATGGTGCGCGTGGCATCAAGGCGCGTCAGGTTCTTCGAAAGCTGGAGAACGTCGAGGCCAACACCAACGCGGACACGGTCCCGAGGGCCGTGTGGGATCAAGTTCGGACCATGCTGCGCGACAAGGGGATGACCCATCGCGATTTCGCTGCGGCGATGGGTTCACGATTCTGCGGTTCGACGATGTGGAAACACTCGCCGAGTAGGTCGCGCTTGGCGCGGGTCGCGCAGATCCTTCAGAGCGCAGACATCGAGATGCTCGCCACCAACGATGTCTACTGGGACCGAATTGTCGAGATCGAAGGTCTAGGCGAGCAAGATGTGTTCGACGGTACCGTGCCGGGGACCCACAACTTCATCGCCAATGGTCTGTCGCTGCACAATAGTCTCGAGCAGGATGCGGACATGGTGATCCTGCTACATCGACCCGACGCATTCGAACGTGACGACCCGCGTGCAGGCGAGGCGGACATCATATTGGGTAAGCACCGAAACGGTCCAACCGCGACGATAACCGTTGCGCACCAACTGCATTTGAGCAAGTTCGTCGATATGGCGCGGGGGTGAGTCCTTTCACGCGTGGGTTATCGGGCGGGCACGTATCAGCTTACGAAGGCGCGATTCTCTGAAGTCTTTTGACAGACCGCGCGCCTTCGCCGGAGCCGTCGACGACGTCCTCGGAACGCATGGGCAATCACGTCAGCCCAAGTCGCCATGTCGGTTGCCGATCGAGCCGACTCATAGATCGGATATTGGGTAGGCGGCGTCCACTGGATGTGCCGTCTGTCTCGACCTCACTGATCCGTCGCTCTCCGGAATCAATCGGTCGCGGAGCCTGTTGGTCCCGATATGCGAGCAATCACGTATGACCGCTTCGGCGGCTCCGATGTCCTGACGCTCACGGATCTGCCCACGCCCAAGGTGGGTCCCGACTCCGTCCTTGTGCGCGTCCGCGCCTCGAGCGTCAACCCGGTCGACTGGAAGGTCCGCGAGGGGTATCTCGCCGAGATCCTGGATACCGTGTTCCCGGTCGTTCCGGGTTGGGATGTCGCTGGGGTGGTCGAGCAGGTCGGCTTGGACACACCCGAGTTCCAGGTGGGCGACGAGGTGTTCGGCTACGTCCGGAAAGACGTCGTCGGTGGGGAAGTGGCTGGCGGAACGCTGGCCGAGTTCGTCGCGGCGCCGGTGCGCACACTCGCGCACAAGCCGGCCGGGTGGTCGTTCGAGGAAGCTGCGGCCACTCCGCTCGCCGGGCTCACTGCTTTCCAGACGATTCGCCGGGCGGCCCTGCAATCAGGCCACACGGTGCTGGTCCATGCCGCCGCGGGCGGTGTCGGATCGTTCGCGGTGCAGATCGCACGGTCGCTCGGCGCGCGGGTGATCGGCACGGCATCGGAAGCCAATCATGACTACCTCCGAACTCTTGGCGCCGAGCCTGTGACCTACGGAGAGGGACTGATCGACCGCGTACGCGCGCTCGAACCGGAGGGTGTGGACGTCATCCTCGACTACGTGGGTGGTGACGCGCTCGACTCGGTGCCGGACCTCCTGCGCGACGGTGGCACAGTTGCCTCCATCACGGATGCACGGGCACGCGATGAGTTCGGCGGGCAGTACGTCTGGGTGCGGCCCGACGCCGCAGACCTTGCCGAGCTCGCCCGGCTCGGCGAGGCAGGCGAGCTGAAGCCGGAGATCGCCGAGGTGTTCGACCTGGCCGACGCTGCGGGTGCGCACGAGCGCAGCCAGTCCGGCCACGTGCGTGGCAAGGTCGTCGTTCGCGTCTGACGTCGATGCGCCCATCGAATCGGAACGTCGAAGATCCGGTGCGCGGGTGATACCCGCGTACCGGACCTTCGATCTCTCAGGCGTTTGCCGCCAGCATGAGGCGACGACGAAGCAGCGAGCTATTCCTGTTCGCTCCGCTGGCGTTCCTCGTCAACGCGAGCCTCGGCGCGAGCCTTCTCCGCTTCGGCTTCCTTTTCAGCGGCAGTCCGTTGGGATTCTGCCTTGTCTTGTTGCGCTTGGCCTTCGCGCGTCATCGAATCCTGCCCGGTGACCGCGCCGACGGCTTCCTTGGCCTTGCCCTTCGCGTCTTCGACGACGCCCTTGATTCCCTCGGCGGGGCCGCTGTTCTCACTCATGAATGCACTCCTTGCAGTAGCTGGTCACTCGTCGAAGGGCTCAACACCCTTGGAGTCGAGATACCCGACTCGCCACGCCGTCAAACCTGACACCGCGGTTTCTTGCGAAGGATCGGGTCGTGTCAGCGAACACGTCCAGCGGGAAGTGGCGTCAGCGGGCCGGTGGGTGATGCCGGTCAGCGCCGGGATGGGACAGAGATGAGCCTGTCCGCCTGTGGGCCAAACCAGTCTTCCATTGAGCCCTATACCCCGAAATGGGTTGTTGAACAGCTCTGTTCATAGATCGCACTGGTCAGTCGACCCGGCTCGCGACCTCGAGTCCGGCGCTCCTGCGGGGATGACTCCGAGGTCCGCTCAGTGCGCGGCCTCGTAGGCTTCGACGATCTTGGCCGGCACCCGACCGCGACCGGAGACCTCGTAACCGTTGTCGATCGCCCATTCGCGGATGGTGCGCGTCTGTTCTGATGCGACTGGTGCCGGGGCCGGGGTCGTATCGACGGATGCGCGGACGGGTCTGGTCGCCGCTCTGCCGTTGCGCTGCATCTTGTCTGCCTTGGCGATGTATTTGCCCATGTCCCGCTCGAACTTGGCGACGCTGGCCGTGCGCAGGTCCATGCCATATCTGACCGGTTGGCGCCCCGGCAGTTTGACCTCGAACTCGACGCGGTTGAGATCGTCCGCATCGATCGGCTTGCCATCGAGGTCATCAATGAACTCCACGCGTTCTACTTTGGCCATGACTCACCAATCGTCGATATCTGCGGTTGCCGGGTGTTGAGCCTCTACACCCTACTAAAGAGCTCCCGGATTCCCGCTTTCACATTGTTGCGTGAACACACAAATCATTCGCGGGAGGCATTCATTCGTGGGTCAGCACGCGTGCGATCACATCCGCGAGTTGTAGCGGTGCGTCACTCTGTACCGAGTGCCCGGCGTCCTCGATCGTGACGATGTCGGTGGGCCCGGGTCGCGCCCGAAAGCGTTCTGCGTCTTCATCGGTGGTGAAGGGGGACCGGCCACCACGGACCAGCGTCATGGGTGCTGTGGTCGCGCCGAGGTGATCCCAGATCGGTTGCGCCGCTGGAGCTTCCCGGAATCGGTCGTACCGCCACACCCAGCGTCCGTCCGCGCGCCGGCGGGTGTTGTGGATGACGCCGCGACGGATCGATGGCAGCGGCCGGGTGGGTGCGGCCGCGGCGGTGAGTTCGATGATCTCGTCGAGACTGTCGAACTCCTGCGGGCCTTCGATCAAGGCCACCGTGCCGCGTGCCTCCTTTTCGAGTTCGGCTGCACGGTGCGGGGATTCGGGTGTGACGTCGACGATGACGGCCTGTGGCACCAGGTCTGGGGCCGTGGCGGCGAGGCTGATGGCGGTGAGTCCGCCGAGTGACATGCCGACGATCACTTCGGCATCGGGAGCCAGCTTCGCGATGACCGGCGCGACTGCTCGGGCGTTCGGTGCCGGCGTGTAGTCGCCGTCGGCACGCCAGGAGGAGTGGCCATGGCCGGGAAGGTCGATCGCGATCGAAGGTATTCCGAGCGCCAGGAGAACGCTGTCCCAGGTGTGCGCATTCTGCCCGCCACCGTGCAGGAACACTGCGCGCGGACTCGACGAACCCCAGACGAGCGCGCTCACGCCGTGCTCGTCGACCGTCGTGTCTGCGCGCGTGACACCCGGGATGGGGACCCGTAAACCGAGTTCGTCGGCGGCTTCTCCCAGGAGGCTGAACTCGTCATCCACCGGTTCACTGTATCGACTCACATCGACACTTCGGACGGACGCCGGAGCGTAGATTTGGAATCATGGCAGACACAATCGTCACAACCGTCGACTCCGGCCCCCACAAGGTGTCGCGCCGGGTGGTCGTGAACGCCCCCGCCGCCGACATCTTCGGCCTGGTCGCGAACCCGCATCGGCATCCCGAACTGGATGGATCGGGCACTGTGCGCGACACCCCGGTGACCGGGCCCGACGTCCTGAGTCTTGGTGCTAGGTTCGGCGTGGGCATGAAGCAGTTCGGCGTCCCGTACAAGATCACCTCCACCGTGACCGACTTCGACGACGGCAAGGTAGTCGAGTGGCAGCACCCGATGGGACACCGGTGGCGGTGGGAACTGAACGAGACGTCGCCGACCACGACCGAGGTCACGGAGACCTTCGACTACTCGACGATCAAGGTGCCCAAGATCATCGAGATGCTCGGCTACGACAAGAAGAACGGCGCAGGTATCGAGAGCACGCTTCGGGGCCTGGCAGCACGCTTCGCCTGAGGGCCGACTGCGTTCAGAGCCGCGACAACAACTCTGCCTTCTTCGTCGCGAACTCCTCATCGGACAGAATTCCGCGCTGATGCAGTCCTGCCAGTGATTCGATCGCCGAGATGATCGCGGCGGCGTCGTCGGATGGGGCCGCCATGACCGGTTCGGACTGCGGCGGTGCGGACTGCGGCGGTGCCTGATCGCGCAGGTCCTGCGGGGCAGGCGCGGCAACGGGCGTTTCGGCCACCTGCCGGCTCCCCAGCTCTGGCAGGCCCGACACATCGAAGGTGCCCAACTGGCTCGTGAAGGTCACCGATCCGTAGGTGCTGCCGCCCTGCTGCTGTTGGACACCGCCGATGTGATGCTCGCCCGTATCGAAAACCCTTGTGACACCGTTGACTTGGATCGCGAGTCGCCTGGTGCTGGGGAAGATCGCGTAGCGGGCGTCGTTCTGCCCGCCGGACGAGCTCGGGATGCCGAGATCACCCGGCCACCAGTTGTTCGCGGTGAACTGGCCCTGCGGGGACGCGGAGGTGGTCGGGAACACGGTCGTGGTGGCCAGCAGCTGCGACAGATCGCCACACAGCGCATCGACGCGAGCCTTGAGCGCGTTGTCGAACATGTTGCCGACCATCGTCATGCCGCCGCGCATCCATTGTCCGGAGCCGCCGAGTTCGGGGATGGAGAACTGGGCCATCGTGCCGCCGCCGTTGTTCACCGCGAGCAACATGGCCAGCACCGCCTCGCGGGAGAGCCCGTGACGTTGCGCGATGTCGGCGATGGCGCTCTCGGCTTCGGGGGTGACCGATGCATTCATGGTGTGTCTTTCGTTGTCAGGTGTCGGTCACGAGCGTACCCAACCTGCGGGAATGTCGTCCGCCGCGATCAGAACCGCTGGGCGATCCACGCGTCGATGAGATCGGCGACGTCGTCGCGGCCGTTGTTCCCCTGGAAGTAGTGGTCGGTGTCGAACTCGTGGAACGTCTTGTCCGTTGCGCCCAGGCCATCGCGGATCGCGACGGCGTCACTGGGGAACACTCCGGTGTCGCGATCGGCGTTCACCACCAGGGAGGGCACCGTGATCCGCGGCAGGTGGGTGTGGGCGCGGGTGTGCGAATCCTCGAGACTCCACAGCGACAGCCACGTCCGCAACGTGGTGGCCGAGGCGATCCCGAACACGGATTTGTTGGCGCGCTCCGGTGTTCCGGCATAACACCGGTTCGGCTCCCGCTTCGTCGGTTCCAGGGTCGGATCCACCATGCGTGGGTCGGCCCAGGTCCGGGCCACCGAGAAGGGGCGGTCGTGGTATCCCGCCGCTGCCAGTCGTGCGAGTTCGTCCTTGACCCATCGGGTGATCTTGTGGTTACGCGCGGACTGCGCCTCGCGGTATCGCTCGACGAACTCGGTCGAATACGACGGCCCGTTGTCCGGATTGAACAGGTCGAGCGTGGGATCGGTCGCCAGGGGATCGTTCTCGTCGACGACGGAACCATCCATCCATGCGGTCAGCACGTCCGGCCGGCCGAGGTGGGCCGCGCTCGAGATGTACCCGTCGGCGGCGGGGAGATCCTCGACGCCGCGGGCGAGTCGTGAGCCCGCGACAGCTGTGATGGATGGCTGCGACGCCTGCGACTGATAGGCCGCCATCAGCGATCCGCCACCCGAGTTACCCAGCAGCACAACGGTGTCCACGCCTGCCTCTTCGCGCAACCAGCGCACACCGACACCGATCTCGACCAGGGCATGGTCGAGCAGGAAATGTGCTTCATCTCCCCGGAACCGGGTGTTCCAGCCCAGGAACCCGTAGCCTCGCCGCGCCAGATACTCGGCGAGGTAATGCTCGGAGAAATCGATCTGATAATGCGTCGCCATCACGGCAATACGCGGCTTGCGTTGTGACGGAGTGTGATACAGGCCCTGGCACGGATGTCCGCCCGCGCCTGCGCGACCGACGGTTGGGGATTCGAGACCGACAAACGTTTGCTCGATGGGCACGGCAACTCTCCTAGGATACGAATCTGATGTCAGATTCGTATCCTAGCCGGTTCGACGGTGAGCGTCGAGACCCGGATCTCACGCGGACTCGGGTTTCCAGTAGACGGCGTGGTACCAGGCGTCGGCGAGAGTGCTGATGCACCGTTCGTCGTCGACATCCGCTGCGCGGCCGTTCGCGAGGCTGTCGTAACAGAACATGTTCAACATCGACACGATCGCGCGCGCGGTGAGCTCCGCATCGACGCCCGGGCAGTAGCCGTCGGTCTGTGCACGTCCGATTGCCCGGGCGATCACCGTGATCAGTTCTCCACACAGGGAGTCCCACACGCGCGCGAACTCGTCGTTGACCATCGCGAGCTGGAAGACGCCCACCATCTCGGCGAGTCGGTCGCGGTAGGTCTCCCAGTGGGCCCGGACCGACGCGACGATCTGCTCGTACTGATCAGGGTGGGAGTCGTGGATCGCCTGCTCGACTCGGTTGCGGGCCTCTTGCTGGAACTCGCGTGCCCAGTGTTCGAGCAGCGCGTCTTTCGAGTCGTAGTAGTTGTAGAAGGACGCCGGCGACTTTCCGGCCTCGCCGACGATGTCGGCGACCGTCGTCTTCAGGAAGCCTTTCTCCGCGATCACCTTGCGGGCAGCCGTGTGGATTGCCTCGAGGGTCTCGCGGCCGCGCTTGGTCGGCCGGGTCTGCTGTGGTGCCACGGCTTCATTCTGGTCCATCGGGTGCTCCGGGAGTCGAGTGCGGCCTATTCACAGGATACGAATCTGATGTTACATTCGTTTCCTGTCCACGGAGGAGAAACGACATGACAGACAATCCGAGATTCGACGTCCGCGGTTTCAACCACGTCGCGCTGGTGTGCTCCGACATGCAGCGCACGGTCGACTTCTACAGCAATGTGCTCGGTTTCGAACTGGTCAAGACGGTGGAGTTGCCGGGCGGAATGGGCCAGCACTTCTTCTTCGATGCCGGCAACGGCAATTCGCTGGCGTTCTTCTGGTTCGTCGATGCCCAGGACGGAGTGCCGGGCATCTCCGCTCCCGAGGAGAAGCCGGGATTCGGCGAGTGGATCAGTGCGGTGAGCTCGCTGAACCACATTGCGTTCGACGTGCCTGCCGACCGGTTCGAGGAATATCGTCGTTCGCTCAAGACGGCGGGTGTCCGGGTGGGGCCGATCGTCAACCACGACGACAGCCCCAGCCAGATCGCCACCGAGATGCACGACGGCGTCTATGTGCGGTCGTTCTATTTCCAGGACCCTGACGGAATCCTCCTGGAGTTCGCCTGCTGGCTGCGGACTTTCGGCCCACACGACGTCGAGCATGCGCCACGGACCGCGGCGGAGCGTCGTCGCCAGATCAACGCCTGACCCGGGGTAGGCCACCATGGATACGCATCACCTTCGGTCGCTCGGCGCCATGCTCCGGTACTGGGCCGATGTGGCGGCCGAGCAGCCCGCGATCGGCGTCGTCGACGGCCGGTCGCACACCTTCGGGTCGTGGTTTCGGCGTAGCTCTCGGATTGGCTGCGGCCTCGATGATCTCGGCATCGGATCCGGTGATACGGTCGGGTTCCTCGGCAAGGATGCGGTGGTGTGGGGTGAGGTGCTGGTCGCCGCATCGTGTGTCCGCGCCGCCGGGGTACCACTCAACTGGCGGCTGAGCCGTCGAGAGATGTCCGAGACCGTGGCCGACGCCGCACCTTCCGTGATTGTCGTCGAACCGGAATTCCTGCCGCTCCTCGGACAGAATGATCCGGGTGATGGTGTGACGCGGGTGATCGTCGGAGAGGCTGCCCCGATCGCCTACGACACCTGGGTCGACGGGCTGCGAGCATCCGAACCCGAGATGGCGCCTGAATCCGATGACGTCGCGATGATCGTGTACACGTCAGGAACCTCGGGCCGGGCGAAGGGAGTCGAACTCCCGAATCGCGCCATCGCGGCCAACATCGCATCGTCTGCGCCCTGGGACATCAAACCGGGTGACACGGTGATGATTCCGGCTCCGCTGTTCCATGTCTCGGGAACGGGCTGGCTCTTCTACTGCCTCGGTATCGGTGCGGAAGCGCTCTACACCACCGACATCAAGCCGTCGACGGTCCTCGACGTGCTCGCCGGTGGCGGAGTGGACCATGCTCTGACAGTGCCGGCCGTCGTTCACATGCTGATCTCGCACCCGGACGCGCAGGGCAGGGAGTATCCGAACCTCCGGACCCTGATCTACGGGGGCTCGCCGATGGCACCCGCCACGGCCCGCGATGCGATGGCGATCTTCGGATGTGATCTGGTGCAGAGCTATGGGATGACCGAAACCTGCGGTCCCATAACATTTCTCACGCCCGAGGATCATCGTGCCGGCGGCGCGCGACTGGCGGCGGCGGGTCGGGCGGTGTCGGGGGTCGAACTCGTCGTCGCCGATCCGATCGACGGCGCGGTATGCCCGCCCGGTGTGACCGGCGAGGTGCGGACGCGCAGTACCCTCATCATGAACGGGTACCGCAATCGGCCCGATGAACTCGTCAAGGTGCTCACCCCGGACGGCTGGTTCCGTACAGGTGACGCCGGCTACCTGGACGAGGACGGGTACCTCTTTCTCTGCGACCGCATCAAGGACATGATCGTGTCCGGTGGCGAGAACATCTATCCGATCGAGGTCGAGAATGTCTTGCTCGAACATCCGCAGGTGCTGGAGGCGGCGGTGATCGGGGTGCCGGACGAGAAGTGGGGCGAAACCGTGAAAGCCGTCGTCGTCGCACGGGAGCCGTTGGATCCGGGAGAGCTGACGTTGTTCTGTCGGGATCGACTTGCGCACTACAAATGCCCGACCTCGATCGACCTGAGTGATGAACTACCCCGCAACCCGAGCGGGAAGATCCTCAAACGCGAACTGCGTAAGGTCTATTGGTCACAGCACAGCCGATCGATCGCGTGAGGACGAGATGCGCATCGTCGAGATCCGCGAGGTAGCGGTGCCCCTGGAGGGCTCGGTCGCCAACGCCGTCGTCAGCTTCAACCGCCACACCGTCTCGCTCGTCGCCGTCATCACCGACGTGATGCGGCACGGCGTGCCGGTATACGGGGTGGCCTTCAACTCGATCGGCCGGTTTGCGCAAAGCGGGCTTCTCCGTGACCGGATGATTCCGCGGGTGCTCGACGCACCCCCGGATGAACTGCTCGACCCCGACACCGGGATTCTCGATCCCGAACGCGTGCTGCGGAGCGCGCTGGTCGATGAGAAGCCCGGTGGCCACGGCGATCGCGCCTGCGCTGCGGCGGCAATCGAACTGGCCTGCTGGGATCTGCTCGGCAAACTCGCCGACGAGCCCGCATATGCCACCATCGCGCGCGCAGACGGACGGACACCCACCAGGCGGGCGGCCCCGGTGTACGCGGCCGGCGGCTACTACCGGCCCGGCGACGACATCGCACAGCTGCGCGAGGAGATCTCTGGCTACCTGGAGAGCGGGTACCGGGCGGTCAAGATCAAGGTCGGTGGGCTGTCGCTCGACGACGACCTGAGGCGAGTCGACGAGGTGGTGTCGATCGTCGGATCGGGTGGCGCGGTGGCGGTGGACGCCAATGGCCGATTCGGTCGTGAGATGGCGTTGACGTACGCAAAGGCACTGGAGCCCTACCAATTACGGTGGTTCGAAGAACCGGTCGACCCGCTCGACTACGGGGCAACTGCCGACCTGACCGCCACGTACGACGGTGTGCTCGCCACCGGTGAGAATCTCTTCTCCCGGCAGGATGTGGCAAATCTCCTGCGATTCGGCGGTATCCGACCGAACTGCGACATCCTGCAGATGGATGCCGGACTGAGCTACGGGTTGACCGAGTACCGGGCGATGCTGGACCTGATGGAATCGGCGGGCGTCGGTCGCGCGCATGCCGTTCCACACGGTGGTCACCTGATCAACCTGCACATCGTCGGCGGATTGGGACTCGGTGGGTGTGAGGCGTATCCGGGTGTGTTCCAGCCTTTCGGCGGATACAGCAACGGTTGCGCGATCGAGGACGGGACCGTCACCCCGGCTGAATATCCGGGCTTCGGCCTCGAGGCGAAGACCGAACTGGCCGGGCTGATCACGAGATTGGTGGGATGACGCAGTGACAGAGAAACTCTCCATTCTGGTTGTCGGATGCGGCGCGATGGGATCGGTCTATGCCGCGCGGCTGGCGGCCGGTGGTCACGATGTCCACATGCTGGATCGCTCGGCCGAGCACATGGCCGCCATTGCGCGATCGGGACTGACTGTGTCCGGACCCGACGGCGAGGACACGGTAGGAGTGAGGTCTGCATCGACAACCCTGGACGTCGGTCCGGTCGACATGGTGGTCCTCGCGGTCAAGGCGGCCGACGTCGGTGGCGCCGCGAGAACCGTGGTGGGGGCGCTCGGACCGCGTACCGTCGTCGTCACGATCCAGAACGGGCTCGGGTCCGCCGACGAGGTCGCGGATGTCGTCGGTGCCGATCGCCTGGCGGTCGGAATCGCCAGTGGTTTCGGCGCATCACGCCCCGCGCCGGGGCAGGTCCATCACAACGCGATGAAGGCCGTGCGACTGGGTGCGTACGCCGAACTGCCCCGTGAGCGGCTTGATCCCGTGGTAGATGCCTGGCGGGCAGCGGGTTTCGCGACCGAATCCGTGCCGGACATCGTGGCGATGCAGTGGGAGAAGCTCATCTGCAACGTGGCTTACAGTGCGCCGTGCGCATTGACCGGCCTGACCGTCGGCGAAGTGATGACGCATCCGGAATGTGGACCGGTCAGCCGGTCCGCCGCGCGCGAGGCCTGGGAGGTCGCCCGGGCGCTCGGAATCGCCATCACGGTGGACGACCCGGTGGCCCACGTCCAGGACTTCGGCGCCGCGATGCCCGCAGCGAAACCGTCGGCACTTCTGGACGTCGAATCCGGCAGGGTGAGCGAGATCGGTTTCATCAACGGTGCGATCCCGGTGCAGGCGGCCAGGGTGGGGCTCGAGGCGCCGGTGAACGAGACGCTCACGAGACTGGTCCGGACGCGAGAGCTCGCTTGGCACAACGGATGAGATCGACGCCGATGGTGCCCGGACTTCGGCACGCTCGTCGTCATCGCGGTATCTGAAGGAGACCCTGTGCACACCTGGCTACATGTGATCGAATGGCGCGCCACCTGTGACGCCGACATCGTGGCGGTGCGAGACGATCGGCAGTGTCTGAGCTACGGCGAACTCCACGCACGAATCGAGGAGCGTGCCGGCGGGTGGCTGACGCTCGGAGTTCGCTCGGGTGACATTGTCGGGGTGATCGCGCACAACAGCGTGGAGTATGTGTCGAACGTGCTGGCACTGATGCGTCTCGGTGCGATCCCGCTGCTGCTCAACTGGCGGATGCCGGCACCCGAGCTCGCCCGGATCCTCGACGTCTGCCGTCCGCGGGCGGTGTTTGCCGACCCGGTCTCCACCGAGCTGGTGACGATAGGCGACATGCTGACCGTCGTCGACGGAAACCGTGAGGGCGGATGGGTTCCCGTCACCGACCTCGTCGGAGATCCGGGCTCCCGGCCTGTCGAACGGCTGGCGGCGGCAGAGACCGCGGTGCTCATGCACAGCAGCGGAACGACAGGTAATCCCAAGGTCATTCCGTTGGATCACGGGTCTCTCATCCGAAGTCTTGCCGGGTTCGCAATCGAGATCGGAGATCAACGTCCCGGACGATGCCACCTGGCGATGATGCCGCTGTTCCACCTCGCCGGCTTCGCCCAGGCGATGCAGTGCTTCCTCACGGGCGGGAGCCTCACAGTTCATCGAGAGTTCGATGTCGATCGGGTCATCGACGCGGTCGCGGACCAGCAGATCAATTTCTTCACTGCGGCGCCGGCCGTGCTCGAGATCCTCGTCGATGCACTCGAGGGTCGCAGGCGGGGAGCCGACATGTCGAGTCTCATCGAGGTCCAGTACGGTGCAGCACCGATCACCCCCGATCTCCTGATCCGGGCGCAGGCCACGATCTGTCGACGGTTCCGTCAGATCTACGGCAGTACCGAACTACAGGGATTTCTCACCGTGCTCCGCCCCGAGGATCACCGGGCGGACAGCGCCACACTGGCCACCGCAGGTCGGATCACACAGGGCTGGGAGGTGCGGATCAGGACCGCCGACGGAACACCCGCGGCCCCAGGCGAACCCGGCGAGCTGCAGATCCGTGGGGAGAGTCTGGTTCGCGGCTACTGGGGTGACCCGGAGGCGACAGCGGCGTCGTGGACGTCGGATGGCTGGTATCGCAGCGGCGACCTGGGATCGGTGGACTCCGATGGCTATCTCAGCATCGTCGGACGCACGAAGGACATGATCATCAGCGGCGGCGAGAATGTCTACCCCGCCGAGATCGAGCGAGTGATGGCCGGACATCCCGCGGTGCGCGAGGTGGCGGTGGTGGGATGCGACGATCCTCGTTGGGGCGAGGTACCGGTTGCGTTCGTGGTCGCCGTATCCGATGGGACGCAGGCGACGGCGGACGATCTGCTTGCGCATTGCCGGCAGAACCTTGCCGGTTTCAAGTGTCCGAAGGACGTGTACTTCGTGGATACCCTGCCCCGCAATGGAGTCGGAAAGGTGGTGAAAGGGCCGCTTCGGGAGCGTGCCCGATATGGCAGGATAGTCGCGGGGCGGGGTCAGCACGGAGAGCATGGGTGATGCACAGTGGCGGATCATTTGGTGGCAGATGTTGCCGCGGAAGCCTATATCTACGGATTCCCATTGGTGTTCAATCTGGATCAGGTCACCCGGTATGTGACCGAAGGCGTGGGGGCCAATCCGGCGCGGCCGTTCAACACCTTCAGTCACGCCCGAACCCTCGCGGGCCCCGCGGACACCTTCGTCACGATCAACAACGACACGCTGTACTCGATGGCCCAGGTCGACCTTTCGGTCGGGCCCGTGCGACTGCATGTGCCCGACACCGACGGCCGCTACTACGTCCTCCAATTCGTCGACGCGTGGACGAACAACTTTGCCTATGTCGGCCACCGTGCAACCGGCACCAAGGAGGGGAATTTCCTACTGGTTCCCCCGGGATACGACGGAACCGCGGAGGCCGATGAGACCCTGATTCATTTCCCGACCACGGTCGCGTCCATCGTCGGCCGATGGGCCTGCACGGGGGGCGATGACCTGTCGATGGTTCATGCGCTCCAAGATGTCACCACGCTGACTCCGGTGGACGGTGATGCCGACGCCGCGGGTCTGCCCACGCTGTCTGCCGGAGTCCCCGACGAACTGTTGTTCTTCGAAAAACTCCGGCTCTGGTCGCAGGCCTACCCGCCCGCACCGCGCGACGCCGTGATCGAGCGGGGCCTGGGTGAGGTCGGGATCGCTGACCCCGGTGAGACATCGCCGTATGCCGACGCGCGCCCGGACTTCGCCGCGGAACTCGTGGCGGGTCGCAAGACCGGCGAGCGGAATCTGCAGAAAGCATTGACGTCCGGGTCGAGTCCTCAGGTCAACGGGTGGAAGCTGACCTTTCATGCGTTCGACTACAACCTCGACTACTTCGAGGTGGGTGCGCTCGACGATCCGCAGTTCAAGATCGCCGACCCGAAGCTCCGGATCATCGAGCGGGCGGCCGCTGCCAAAGGAGGACTGTGGGGCAATCATCCCTACGAGGCCGCGTACATCATGACCTACGTCGACGATCGAGGTGACCAGCTGCTGGGAAGCCGCAAGTACACAATAACTTTGAATCCCACGCCGCCGGTCGGAGCATTCTGGTCGTTGACCATGTACGACCTTCCCGACTTTTACCTCGTCGACAACCCGATCGATCGATACTCGATCGGCGACCGGACCCCGGGTCTGACTTACGGTGCTGATGGTTCCTTGACGATCGTGATCAGCAACGTGGCCCCCGCCGACACCGCGAACTGGCTGCCGGCCCCCAGCGGTGAGTTCCGCCCAGTGCTCCGGATGTACGAACCCGACCCTGCGGTTCTGCGTGGTGACTACGAGGTGCCGGCCATCACGCGGGTCGACTGAGCCGCGGTCGGCGCCGTCAGCCCAGCTCCAACCCCACCCGCATCTGACCGAACAGGAACACCGCCGTCTCGCCGATCGATTCCTGATATTGCTCGATGACCTCGCCGGCGAAGTGTTTCACCGAGTCGTCGGGTAGGCGGCCGGTCCAATCGGTGGCGCCGACGGTGAACCACTGGGTGAAGGCATCGACTGACTCGAATTGCCAACGCAGGTCGCTGATCTCGATGTCGGAGACGGCGAACCCCGCCGACGTGGCGGACTCGCGAAACCGATCCGGTGTGACGTGCAGATAGGGCGGATCGAAGTCGGTGAAGTACTGCTGCCAGCGTGGCAGGGCGGCCACGTCCATCGCCACGTCTTCGATGCTGCGACGCTCGGTGGCGCAGACGATCTGGATCACTGCCCGTCCGCCGTCGTCCAGGCTGTGCGCGATCTGCGTCAACGCCGCGGGCTGATCGTGAATCCAGTGCAGCATGTTGAAGGAGACCGCGATGTCGAAGTCGCGCTCGAACGGCAGTGCCAGGACGTCGTCGACGTGGAACTGGACACGGAGCTCGTCGGGTGGCACACGAGTGCGGGCCTTGTCGATCATCCGTCGCGATGCGTCGACGCCGACCACCGATCCCGCAGGCAGCCGGTCGGCCAGCTGCATCGTGATGAACCCGTCACCGCAGCCCACGTCGAGGAGCCTCTCGTCGCCCGCGAGGTCGAGACCGCCGATCGATGCCTCGGCCACCATGCGCTGCAGAGCGCTGACATCCGCATAACGATCGCCGTCCCAGTTGACCATGGCTGCTCCTCGACGAGTGCGTGTGACAACCACTCTGCACCAATCGCGGCGCCCGAATCGTGGGATTCGCGAGGTGGACGGCAGCCGTCATCGGACGGCCGATGTGCCACACTGTTCGGTGTCCGCCCAGGTAGGAGGTCATCGTGGATCTCACCGCCGCGCACCTGCGGTACTTTCTCGCAGTTGCCGACGAGCTTCACTTCACTCGCGCTGCCGAGCGGCTGCACATCTCGCCGCCATCGCTGAGTCAACAGATCCAGCAACTCGAGAGACGGGTGGGCGAGCCGCTGTTCGAGCGGACCTCCCGGCACGTCGCGCTCACCGCGCGAGGGGCTGAACTGCTGCCGATGGCCCGCGCCGCGGTGGCTGCGATGGACGATGTCGTCGGGTGGATCGACAGGGGGCGCGAACCACGACGGACCTTTCGGATCGGCATCGCGGCAGCGAGTGAGCTCAGCAATGCATTGCTCGCAACCGTCGTCGAGCGGTACCCGGACGTCGAATGGCAGATTCGCAGCCTCGGACTGACCGAGTCCCTCCCTGCGGTGCAGGAAGGGCAGGTCGACGTCGCGCTGATGTTCAGTCCGCAGATCCCCGAGGTCGACGGGCTGGTGGTGATGCCGCTGTGGTCGGAAGATCGGGTCCTGGTGGTTCACGAGGGGCATCGATTCGCGGACCGCGAGTCACTGAGTCTGGCCGAGACCGACGACGAGACCTTCATCGGAATCCGCGAACTCGGCGGGACCCAGGAGTGGTTCGTCGATCCGCGGCCGGGAGGCAAGCGCCCCAAGATCCTCCCGCTCGCCGCGCATTTCGACGAGGTCCTGCAACTGTGCGCCGCGGGCGTCGGGGTGAACATCTGCGGCTCCGGCGCCGCCCAGACGTATGCCCGGCCCGGGCTGCGCTACATACCCGTCGCCGACCTCCCGCGGGTGACGACATTCCTGTGCTATCAGGCGTCCAGGGCCGACGAACTGGTCGACGCGTTCGCACGACTCGCCGTGGAGGTCGCCGCGCACCGGGATGGACCGCCGGCGCCTGCGGCAGAGTGACAGCGCAGCCCGCGAGGGCGCTGGTCGCATCCATCATGAGGCTGCCCCGAATGATTGTGTGACATTTCCATGTGGACTCCGATCGGGCTCTGCTCACAGACTGGACGGCGTGAGTCCCACTTCTGAGTCCGCCCACCGACGCGACGTGATCTACGCACAGCGTGCCTCCGGCGAGCTACACCTCGATCTGGTCACACCGGCGCAGTCCGCACCCGCCCCGCTCATTGTGTTCGTCCATGGTGGCGGTTGGTTCACCGGCGACCGGACACTGTGCCCGGATCTGAGCGACCACTTCTGCGCGTGCGGGTTCGCCATGGCGAGTATCGACTACCGGTTGTCCGGCGATGCCTTGTTCCCGGCCCAGCTCCATGACGTGCGTGCTGCCATTCGTCATCTCCGCATGAATGCAAGGGAACTCGGACTCGACCCTGCCCGGATCGGTGTCTGGGGAGCATCGGCCGGTGGGCACCTCGCCGCACTGGCAGGCCTGCTCTCGGCAGTCTCGGAGCTACCCGGGGAGGACGCCGCAGACGGGGATGCAGCTGTGCAGGCCGTCGCCGAATCGTACGGGCCGTCGACTCTGGTCGATGGTGATGTCGCGCCGGGTGTGCCGTTGCCGGGAGTCACGTCGGCGGCCGACACGCCTGAGGGCCGACTGATCGGCGGCGATCCGGCCGACCTTCCCGTCGCCGCGCGGGATGCCAGCCCGCGGTACTTCGTCACCTCCGACGCCCCGCCGTTCCAGATCTCCCATGGCACGGGTGACGTGCTGGTCCATCATCGGCACAGCCTGCTCTTGTACGACGCACTGGCCGAGGCGGGAGTCGAGGTCGACCTGTACCTGATCGATGGCTATCAGCATGGATTCCTCAATCCCCCCAACAGGTCTGACGTCCCATCGCCGCCCGTCATGGACAATGGGCGGCTCGATTCCGAAGGACCTGCGCCGGCCCGCCACCTGTCGGCCCGGGGGGAGGAACGCACGGATGAGCGCACCCGCTTCGGGTTCGACGACATCGGTGATTTCTTCACCCGCCACCTCGGCGTCAGCACCGACCTGATCACCACCACCTCAGGAGACAACCGATGACCTCCCCAGCAGACCTCAGCGCCATCCACCGCCTTGCCCCGGTGATCGATGCCCTTCCCGGCGAGGCCGTGCCCTACCGGCTCGCCGACGGGGAGGGGCTGCGGTACGAGGTCGACAATCAACTGTGGACGGTCATCGCCCGCGCTGCCGACACCGGCGGATTGTTCGATGCCGCTTTCATTCTCGGCCCGCGCGGTGCGGGAGCCGGATTCCACAGCCTGTCCGGCCATCAGCGCTCCTATTACGTGTTCGACGGCTGCGCCCAGTTCTGGCTGCCGGGTGAGAGCCGCATCCTCACGCCGGGAGACTCCGTCCACGTGCCACCCGGTGTTCCCGTCGCGTATCGGATGCTCGGCCACATGACCAAGCTCCTGTTCTGGTCCGCTCCCGGCGGAGCGCTTGACGCATTGGCGAACTCGGGAGGAGAGGTCGCGTCCCGGGTGTATTCGGCTGATGGAACGGCCGGTGTACGTCAATCTCCGGAGCAACTGTTCGCACCGTCTGCCGCATCGCTGCACGATCTGCCTCTCGTCTCGGCGAGTGACGCATGGGACGAGGTCCTACCCGACGGCGTCGAAGGATACTTTCTCCGCGCGCACACCGGCGACCGTCGTGCGTGGCCCGACTCCATCAACGCCTACGGTGCGCGTGGCCGCACCACTGGCGGCCGGTACTTCTCGGTACTGACGCTGGGAGGCAAACTCCCGTACATCCCGCAGCACTTCCACCGGCAGCACACCGAGAACTTCTTTGTGTTGGCCGGTCGAGTCTGGTTGTACGCCAACGGTGTCGAGACGTTGCTGACCGCCGGCGACTACCTGCATGCACCGGCCGGGACCATCCACAGCTTCGCATTCGACGCGCACAACACCAAGATGCTCGGCATGCTCACCTCGGACGTCTTCGAGAAATTCTTCGACGTGACCGGTGAGGACACCGACGACGTGGTGCATACCGAGGGGTTGATCAACCCCGGCGACATGATGGCGAAACTCGGCGCCGCGGCCGCTGATCTCGACCTCGAATTCGTCGGTCCGCCACCGGAACGGACCCGCGCAACAGATCTGTGAACAACATCGGTCCCGACGATCAGGGGGTGTCGTCGAGGGCCGTCAACGCACGTTGCGCCGCGGTGTGGACCCGGGGTGTCGGGTCCCGGGTGAGCAGGTGCAGTGTCGGCGTCGCAGAGACGAGCCCGTGTTTTCCGGCGATCTTCGCGACCCATTCACGAACCCGCCAATGCTCGTCGTCGGCGGCGTCGATCACGACGGGCAGCGCCCGGTCATCCCAGACCCAGAACAGGCCGCGCCCGGCCCAGACACGGAGCCAATAGCGCTGATCATCAGGTATCCCTTTGTCGATCAAGCTCGCCCCGGGCGGCCCGCCGAGCGCGACGATGAGGCCGGGGTCGGAATCGTCGCCGTCGAGCATCCTGGCGCAGCCTTCGACAAATCGTTCCCGGCCCCGGAGTCGGCATTCGCGTTCGATGCTCTGGCGAGGGGTCAGCTTCCAGATGCGTTGCGGCACGGATCCAGTGTCGGGCATCGAACCTGAAACATGTCCGTGTCGACGTAGATCGACGTCAGGTCGGGGTGAACTCCTTGTCGCGCAGCGCCCGCCGTCGGATCTTGCCGGATTGCGTCTTCGGCAGCTCCCCTATGATCTGCACAGCTCGGGGTCTCTTGTAAGGCGCAAGTCGAGTGCGTGCGAAAGCCACGAGCTCGTCGACATCGGCGGTCTGTCCGTCCTTGAGGGACACGTACGCGGCGACGGATTCGCCCTGATACTCGTCTGGGATCCCGACAACGGCCGCCTCGAGTACCGCGGGATGCTCGTAGAGGACGTCCTCCACCTCGCGCGGCCACACCTTGTAACCCGACACGTTGATCTGGTCCTTGATGCGATCGACAAGGTAGATCCAGCCCTGCGCATCAGAGATCGCGCTGTCTCCGGTGTGGAGCCGACCCGCGGGCATGGTCGCCTCCGAAGCTTCCGCGTTGCGCCAGTATCCGCGAATCACCTGCGGCCCGACGAGGACGAGTTCGCCCTGTGCGCCGGGCGGCAGGGGACGGCCGTCGGTGTCGACGATCTGGACCTCGACGCCAGGGAGCGGGACGCCGATCGACAGCGTTCCACTGGTCTCATCGACAGGAGCGCTGGTTCCGGGGGGCACCGCGATGACTCCCGACGATGTCTCCGTCATCCCGTATGCGTTGTGGATGTATGGCCCGAAACGCTCGTGGAACCTGGTGACCGTACTGGGCGGAACGGGGGCGCCACCGCTGAAAAGTGCTTTGACGGTGGCGAAATGGTCGGCGGTGGCGTACTCGGAGTTCATCATGGCGTTGAAGGCGGTGATGGAGCCGATGGTGTAGGTCACCGAGTGTTCGCGGAATGCGTCGAGCGCGGTGTCGACCTGGAAGCGCCCGGTGAACACCAGCGCGGTCTGCTCGGACAACGCCAGCGAACCGATGATGACCGCTCCGGTGATGTGGAACAGGGGTGCGAGTGCGAATACGACGTCACCCGGGCTGATCCCGGCGATTCCGGCAAAACTCGTCGTCACCGCGAGCACATTGGCGTGCGAGTTCATCGCGCCCTTCGGCGGTCCGGTGGTGCCGGACGTGTAGGCGAGGAACGCCAGATCGTCGCCGCTCACTGCGACCGTCGGTGGGCGGCTTCCGATCCGCTCTCCGATCAACGTCATCAAGTCGTTGTCGGCGCGCGCGGTATCGGTCATCCCCGGCCGGAAAACCCGTGGATCGTTGCGTGATTGAACATCCGACTCGGCCGTACCCAGCACCCACCGAACCGACGTCCCGACGGCGCTCTGGTGCACGGCCTCGACGTCGCGGTCGGTGGTGATGATCCCGACGGGCTCGGCGTCGGCGAGCAGGGTGGTGAGCTCGCGGCCCCGGTACATGGGATTGAGCAACAATGCGACCCCACCCAGTTTCCAGAGCGCGATCAGGACGAGCGCGTACTGGGGGATGTTCTGCAGGTGGATGCCTACCCGGTCGCCGTGGCCCACTCCGCGTTCGGACAACACGGCGGCCAGTGCATCGGCGAGCGTGTCGGTCTCTCGGACACTGAGGACCGCATCGAAATACATCAGAGCCGCCGCGTCGGGCTCCTCGTCCACACGCCACTCCCACGCCTCGGTGAGAGTGGCGAAACGTGGCTCGAGATCGGGAGACAGTCCCTTCGGGTAGAGAGCGAACCACGGCGGCTCATGGTCCGGTGTCATGTCACTGCTCATCTTTTTCTCCAGGTTGCCTGGCAGGTCTGCCGGTGCCTCAGACTTCGGTCGTCCGGGGTCACGTCGGGAGCGCGGTCTTGCCGGTCTCGCGGATCGTCAGAACCGTCAGGAGTCCGATGATGCACACGCCGATCACCCAATAGGCCGGGGACATACCGCTTCCGGTGGATTCGACCAGCTGAGCAGCCACGTAGGGCGCGGTCCCGCCTGCGGCGATGGTTCCGATGTTGAATCCCAATGACACTCCGGTGTATCGGACCGTGCGCGGAAACAGTTCGGTGAACAACGGAAACGCCGGTACTTGGACGACACCGTTGAGGACCATGTACACGAAGTACACCAATCCGACGACGATGACGCTCGCCGTGGCGCCCAGGATCATGAACGCAGGCACCGCTATCACGAGATAGGCGATATAGCCCCCTGCCAGAACGGGTTTGCGCCCGAACCTGTCCGTCAGCATCCCGCTGAGAGGGAACGTGGCGCACGCCAGGGCAATGCTGATCGCCGATGTCCAGTAGACAGCATCCTTCGAGAAGCCGAGATCGTTGATGAGATAGACACTGAAGTACGTCAATCCGATGTAGCCCGAGCCGTTCATCGCGATCGCCACGCCCACAACCTGGAGTACGGAGATCGGGTTCTTCCTGATGACGTCGAGAAGCGGACTCTTGGTGACTTCCTCCTTGTCGGCCATCTCCTCGAATTCGGGGGTGTCCTCCAACTTCAACCGCACACGGAGGCAGATCAGTGCGAGGGGCAGTGCGAGCAGGAACGGGATGCGCCATCCCCATGCGTCCATCTGCTCGTCGGTGGTGAGGAAGGCGACGATG